>NZ_BONR01000001.1 GCF_016862815.1 Demequina activiva
GCTCCTCGGCCTTCTCGTCGGCCTTCTCGTCAGCCTTGGGCTCCTCGGCCTTCTCGTCAGCCTTCTCGTCAGCCTTGGGCTCCTCGGCCTTCTCCGCCTTGTCGCCGGCGAGCAGCTCCTGCTCCCACTCGGCGAGCGGCTCTGCCTCGCCCTCGGCGTCCGCCTCGTCACCCTTGGGGGTGTGGCGGATGCGCAGGCCCTCGGCGACCGCATCGGCGATCACGCGGGTCAGCAGGCCGACGGCGCGGATCGCGTCGTCGTTGCCCGGGATGCCGTAGGCGACCTCGTCGGGGTCGCAGTTGGAGTCGAGGATGCCCACCACGGGGATGCCCAGCTTGCGGGCCTCGTCCACGGCGAGGTGCTCCTTGTTGGTGTCGACGATCCACACGACGGAGGGGGTCTTGCCCATGTCGCGGATGCCGCCCAGCGTCTTGTCGAGCTTGTCCTTCTCGCGACGCAGGCCCAGCAGCTCCTTCTTGGTGCGACCGGAGCCGGCGACGTCGTCGAAGTCGATCTCCTCGAGCTCCTTGAGGCGGGTGATGCGCTTCGAGACCGTCTGGAAGTTGGTGAGCATGCCGCCCAGCCAGCGCTCGTTCACGAAGGGCATGCCCACGCGCTTGGCCTGCTCGGCGATCTGCTCCTGCGCCTGGCGCTTGGTGCCCACGAAGAGCACGGTGCCGCCGTGGGCGACGGTGTCGCGCACGAACTCGAAGGCGGAGTCGATCTTGGCGAGCGACTGCTGCAGGTCGATGATGTAGATGCCGTTGCGCTCGGTGAAGATGAAGCGCTTCATCTTGGGGTTCCAGCGGCTGGTCTGGTGTCCGAAGTGAACGCCGGAGTCCAGCATCTCGCGCATGGTCACGACTGCCATGGCTGTTCCTGTTCTGCACGCGCGCGAGCGCATGCTTGTCTTGGGCGGGCGTGAGCCCGCATGTTCGGTTGACGATCCCGGTCCTGTGACCGGCATCCCTGGCGCCAACGCGGCTCGGCACCGAGCGGAGCTCGGACCTCGCCTCACCGGCGCGCTCCCGGATCCAACCGTGAGCGCGAATGGCGCGCGATGTCATCTGGGCATGCCAGACGCAAGGACGATGATACCCGATGGGACGTCCCCGGGCGGACCCGGCCTCAAGCACGGGACCGTCCCCAGGACGCGAGCGCCGTGTGGATGTCCCCAGCGCCCGGCCGATGCGGTGGCCTCGCTGCGTCGCGCGGGCTCCACTGAACGCATGAGACGTCCCTGCTGGCCCCTGCTCCTCGCGATCGCCCTGACGGCGGCACTGGTGGTGCGCGCTCCGGCGGAGGCGCTCGAGTGGAGGCCGGCGGAGCCGTACCTCAGTCCGGTCACGCCCGTGCTGGCGCTGGACGTCGCGCGCATCCCGGTGCACGAGTGGCTTCCCGGGCACCGCGGCATCGACCTCGCCGCCGCTCACGGTCAGCCGGTGGTCGCGCCCGCGCCGGGGACGGTGACTTTCGCGGGCATCGTGGTGAACAGGCCCGTGCTGACCGTCACCCATGACGACGGGGCGCGCACGAGCCTCGAGCCCGTGGACGCGACGGTCGAGGTGGGCACGCGCGTGGTCGCAGGGGCGCCCATCGGGACGGTGGCCCAGACTCCGGGCCACTGCGTTCCGGTCGCCTGCGTGCACTGGGGCGTGCGCGTGGGCGAGCGCTACGTGGACCCGCTGGATGTCCTCGCGGGGTTCGGACCGGTGCGGCTGCTGCCTCGGGACCGCGGCGCGTTCGTCACATGAAGGCGCCGGTGCGCATCAGGTTCTCGCGGAGCTTCTTGACGGCGCCGGAGTGGATCTGCGAGACGCGGGACTCGGTCACGCCCAGGATCTGGCCGATCTGCGCGAGCGTGAGGTTCTCGAAGTAGTACAGGCGCAGCACCTCCTGCTCGCGATCGCGCACGCTCTGGATCGCGCCGGCCAGCAGCGTGCTGGTCTCGCGCACCTCGACGGACAGCGACGCCTCGGGCGCAGCGTTGTCGAGCACCGCGTCGATCGCACGCGTCTCGCCGCCGGCCACCATCCCATCGAGCGCCGCCACGTGCGACAGCGCGACCTGCGCGCGGACCGTGCGCACCTCGGCGGTGTGCCAGCCCAGGTGGGCCGCGATGTCCTCGTCCGTCACCGGGCGCATCAGGGTCTGCTCGAGGGTGCGAGCGGCGTGCTCGACGGTGCGTGCCTTGGAGCGCACGGACCGCGGCACCCAGTCAGCGGCGCGCAGCTCGTCGATGATGGCTCCGCGGATGCGCTGGCCGGCGTAGGTCTCGAACTTGAAGCCGCGGGCCGGCTCGAACTTCTCGACCGCGTCGATGAGTCCGAACGTTCCATAGCTCACGAGGTCTGCCAGCTCGACCGTGTCCGGCAGACGCCCGATCATCCGGGTCGCGACCTGGGTCACCAGCGGCGCGTAGTGCGTGATGAGCGCGTCGCGGGCGTCGCGACGGGTGGCGCCGTCGTCAGCGAGATCGCTCCACCACTGGTCCAGCTGCGACGCATCCGCGCGCGGCGGCGCGAAGGTCATGGGCTCCTCGGTGTCCTGCGACAGCACGGGGTTCAGGCTGGACATGGATGCTCCCTAGGCGCGCGGGTGCGCGAGTTGGTAGGTGGCCCGCAGGCGTTCTGCGGACACGTGGGTGTAGCGCTGGGTCGTGTTGAGGCTGGCGTGACCGAGCACTTCCTGGACGGAGCGGAGATCGGAACCTCCGGTGAGCAGATGCGTCGCTGCCGTGTGGCGCAGCGCGTGCGGGGCGATGTCGGGAAGGCCAGCGGCACGGCACAGGGAGTGGATGGCCTCGCGCACCTGGCGCTGACCGACGCGCGACCCACGGCGCCCCAGGAACATCGCGGCGCCGGTCTCGGCGGAGACCAGCAGAGGGCGGGACTGATCGAGCCACTGCCGCACGGCACGAGCGGCCGGCACGCCGAACGGCACCACGCGCTCCTTGTCGCCCTTGCCGGTGACGCGCACCAGGCGCTCGTCGAGGTCGAGGTGCGCGACATCGATCCGGACCAGCTCTCCCACGCGCATGCCCGTCGCGTACAGCAGCTCCGCGATGGCCCAGTCCCGCATGTGGATGGGGTCGCCGTCGTCGCAGCGGGTCTGCGCGACGGCCAGCAGCGTCATCACGTCCGCCGGGCTCATCGCGGCGGGGATGGTGGAGGCCGGCCGCGCGGACGCGAGGCGCAGCGCGGGGTTGGCGTCGAGGTGCCCGGCGTCGTAGGCCCACGCGTAGAAGGTCCGCACCGCGGCGCCGCGTCGCGCCATCGTGGTGCGCGACAGCCCGGCGCCGGCCATGGCGGCCAGCCAGGACCGCAGGTCCGCCAGCTGGACGTCCGCGAGCACGGCGGTGCTGTGCTCCCCGGCGTCCTCGCCGCCGGAGGCGTGTGCGGCCAGGTGGAGCAGATCCCCGCGATAGGCGCGCACCGTGTTCTCCGAGAGCCCGCGCTGATGGCGCAGGTAACCCTCGAAGTGCGCGATCAGGTCGCGCTCGCCGGTCTCACCCCTCGTGGACATGGTGACACTGTGGCACCGTCACATGAGTCAAATCAACCCCTCCTGTCACATTTGTCACATCAATCTCACGTTTCACCCCCTTTTTGTACCGTTTTGTCCCTGTTTGGTGCGACTCGAAACGGTGCGATGCACCGCTCACGACAGCGAGACGCCCTTCACCCGCCTCCACCCTCCCCGGTCTCGCTCCACCATCCGGGCCGCCTCCAGTCGCCCCAACGCCGCCCGCAGCTCACCGGCTTCGAGGCCCGCCGTCGAGGCGATGAGGGCAACCTCGACGGTGCGCGTCCCGATCGCGTCGAACGCGGCGCGATCGGCTGGCGCCGCGAAGTCGAGGCGTGTGGGCGGCGTGCCGTCCATCGCTTGAGGCTCCACCACCTCGAGAGGGCCCACGAGCTCGCGGACGTCCGCTCCGCAGGTGACGAGCACCGCGGCGCCGTCCCGCAGCAGCGCGTGGCAGCCGGCAGAGCTGGCGCTCGTGACGGGCCCCGGGACCGCACCCACCGGGCGCACCAGCTCGTGCGCCCGCGCCACGGTGCTGAGCGCTCCGGACCTCAGCGCGGCCTCCACCACGACCGTGGCCCCTGCCGTGGCGATGAGGCGATTGCGGGTGAGGAAGCGCGACCGGTGCGGCGCCCACCCCGGCGGGACCTCGCTCACCACGAGTCCCTCGCGCATCACGCGCTCGAGCAGATCCGCGTTGCCTGCCGGATACAGGCGGTCCACCCCTCCGGCCATGATGGCGAGCGTCGTTCCACCCGCCGCGACGGTCGCCCGATGCGCCGCAGCGTCGATCCCGTACGCGCCGCCGGAGACCACGGTGCCGCCCTGACCGGACCACTCCCCTGCGATGCCCGCCGCGACGTGCTCGCCGTAGGCGGTCGCCGAGCGCGCGCCCACGATCGCGACCGAACGCTCGTCGAGCGATCGCAGGTCGCCGGCGCCGCGCACCCACAGCGCGAACGGCGCGCAGCTGCCAAGATCGTCGACGCAGGCCGGCCACTCGTCATCCTCTCGGGTGACGATCCGTGCTCCGCACGCCCGAGCGCGCCTCTGCAGCGCGTGCGAGTCGGCGCCCTCGAGACGGGGCGCCCACCGCGCGCTCGCGCGGATCGCCTCGTCGACGTCCCTCGGGGTGGCGAGCTCGAGCAGGCGCGCGGTGGCGGAGACCGGGTCCCGCGCGGCGAGCGCGCTCCACTCGAGAGCCTTCGAGGCCCCCAGCACCGACACCAGCGCACCCGCAGCGGCATCCGCCGGCTCCGCGATCGCGCTCCACAGGATCCACGCCCGCGCCTCGCCCTCCGGGCGCATCTCCCCCACCTCGTCCACGGGGATCATGCGGCCACTCCCCGGGATCGCAGCGTGAGGGCCTGGGCGACGTGGTCGGCGTTCGGCTGCTCGACTCCTGCGAGGTCCGCGACCGTCCACGCCACGCGCAGCGCCCGGTCCGCTCCCCTGGCCGTGAGCACCCCGCGATCGAGCGCCTGCCACACCAGCGCGGCGCCGTCGCGCGGGGTGTGACGGCGCAGCCACGTGCCGGACGCGTGCGCGTTGAGCGCCCATCCGTGCGGCGCGAGGCGTGCACGCGCTCGCGCTCGCGCCTCGGCCACCCGTGCGGCTACCGTCGCCGACGACTCCCCTGGCTCATCCGCGCCGCCGCGCACCGGCAGCACCGTGACCTGGAGGTCCACGCGGTCCAGCAGCGGCCCGGACAGGCGTCCGAAGTAACGACGCCGCTGGATCGGCGTGCAGGTGCAGCGCTCGCCGCTGCCGTAGTAGTGGCCGCACGGGCACGGGTTCGCCGCGAGGATCAACTGGAAGCGCGAGGGGTAGCGAGTCGCTCCCTGCGCCCGATGCAGCACCACCTCGCCGTGCTCGAGAGGCTGGCGCAGGGTCTGCAGCACGCGAGCCGGGAACTCGGGAGCCTCGTCGAGGAAGAGCACTCCCGCGTGAGCACGCGAGATCGCGCCCGGCCGGGCCAGGCCGCTGCCTCCGCCCACGATCGCCGCCGCCGAGGCGCTGTGGTGCGGAGCCTCGAACGGCGCCGTGCGCAGCAGGCCCCGGCTGGGATCGAGGGTGCCCGCGAGCGAGTGGATCGCGGTCGCCGTCACCGCGTCCTTGTCCGTCAGCGGCGGCAGGATCGTGGGCAGTCGCCGGGCGAGCATGGTCTTGCCCGCTCCAGGGGGACCGGACAGGAGCAGGTGATGCCCGCCTGCCGCCGCCACCTCGAGCGCCCACCGAGCCTCGGGCTGACCGCGCACCTCGTCCAGATCCACGCGCTCGGCGTGCGCCGCGGCGCGCACGGGAGCGGCGACGGGATCGCAGGCGACCGCCACCGCATCGGCTGCTCCATAGTGTCGTGCGAGCTCGGCGAGGGTGGTGACGGCGACCACCTCCACCCCGGGCACCAGCGCCGCCTCCTCCGCATTTCCCGCGGGGACCACCACGCGCTCGATCCCGCGATCGGCGGCAGCGACCACCGCGGGCAGCACGCCGGGGATGGGGCGCACCCGACCGTCGAGGCCGAGCTCACCCAGATGCACAGCGCCGCTGGGCGCGTCCGCACCGATGCCTCCAGACGCCGCCAGGACCGCGACCGCGATCGCGAGATCCGTGGCTGCGCCGGACTTGGGCAGCGACGCCGGCGACAGGTTCACGGTGATGCGGCGCTGCGGCCAGGGCAGGCCCGAGGACGCCGTCGCCGCACGCACCCGGTCGCGCGCCTCGGACAGCGCCGTGTCCGGCAGCCCCACGATCGTGAACCCCGGCAGCGACGAGCCGATGTGCGCCTCGACGTCGACCACGTGCCCGGTGAGCCCTGCCAGCACCACGGTGCGGGTGCGCCCGATCATTCGATGCCTCTCAGGTGCTCGATGCGGGCCGCACCGGCGGCCGGCAGCGTGACCGCGATCACGTCCACCCGGGCGTGCGCGAACGTCTCCGGCTGCTGAGCGAGCCACGTGGCGAGCAGTCTGCGCAGTCGGGCCACCTTGTCCGTGGTCACCGCCTCCAGGGCGCTGCCGGCCACCGTCGAGCGGCGCGTCTTGACCTCGACCGCGACCGCCGTCTCGCCGTCACGCGCGACGATGTCGAGCTCGCCGCGGGCGCACCGCCAGTTGCGGTCCAGCACCTCCCAGCCCTGCTCCTCCAGGGCGCGCGTCGCCACCGTCTCTCCGTGCCGTCCCACTGCCTGCCTGGCGTTCATCCGTCACCTCCGCTGGCAACGGTGCAGGTGCGGCGTCGCGCGGGGCGAGCCCGCGTGGCACCGTCCGTGGACAACGGGCGTCGGCAGGCGGGCTGTGGACAGGCGGGCTGTGGACAGCGGCGAGCATCACCGGCGCCCAGCCTCGGCGACCCGGATCAGCGAGGAGGCTCAGGTTCGAGCGTCGGCGCCGTGCTCGCGCCACCGCTCGTGCGCGACCCTCGGACTCGCGGCGCGCGCCTCAGCGGGCGCGCAGCTGCCGGATGTCCGGCATCGCGTCGTCGTCCTGCGACAGCTCCTCGATGTTGACGTCCTTGAACGTCACCACGCGCACGTTCTTCACGAGCCGCGCGGAGCGGTAGACGTCCCACACCCACGCATCGGTCATCGTGACCTCGAAGTAGACGTCGCCGCCCGAGGCCTTCACCTGCAGATCCACCTTGTTGCACAGGTAGAAGCGGCGCTCCGTCTCGACCACGTACTGGAACAGCCCCACCACGTCGCGGTACTCGCGGTAGAGCGCCAGCTCGGCGTCGGTCTCATAGTTCTCGAGGTCGTCACTGCTCACCCGACCATCATTGCCGCGATGCGGCCGATGCGGCCAATCGGCGCGCCGATCACCTCACCCGACGGCGCGGTCGGGCAGCCTCCAGGAGCGCCGATGCAAGGGCGAGGGGCCGAGCCTGCGGATGGCCTCGAGGTGCGTGGCGGCGCCGTACCCCTTGTTGCCGTCCCAGCCGTAGTCGGGATGGTCGCCGTGCGCGGCCGCCATGATGGCGTCCCGCTCGACCTTCGCGATCACGGAGCCCGCCGCGATCGAGGCGCACAGCGTGTCGCCCTTGATCACCATCGTGACGGGCGGCGCGGTGGGGCCCGGCAGGACGGCCGATGCGCGGGCCGGGTCCTCGAACAGGCTCGCTTGAGGGTCGGTCAGCCAGTCATGCTTGCCGTCCAGGAGGACGGCGTCGACGGTGACGCCTGCCTCGCCGATCCGCGCCAGTGCACGGCGCCCGGCGAGCCTCAGCGCGCCCACGATCCCGTGGGCATCGATCTCCTGTGGTGACGCGTGCCCCACGGCGCGCGCGAGGCCGAACTGCGACAGCGCGGCGGCCATCGCATCGCGGCGCGCCACGGACAGCTCCTTGGAGTCGGCGAGGCCCTCAGGCCACACGTCGCAGCGCTCGAGAGCGCACACGCCCACGGAGACCGGCCCGGCAAGCGCCCCGCGGCCCACCTCGTCGACGCCGGCGATGACGCGCGCTCCGGCGTCCCACAGGGCTGCCTCATGCGTCAGCGAGACCGGCACGGCTCAGTCCTCGACCGTGTCCGGGTCGTCGTAGGGGTTGCCGATGCCGTGGAAATGGTTCAGCGGCCACACGGTCGCGAACGCGGTGCCCACGATCGAGTCGATCGGGACGGATCCGCCGCCGGGATTGCCCTGGTGCGACCGGGAGTCCGCACTGTGCGGGCGGTTGTCGCCCATGACCCAGATGTAGCCATCCGGGACGGTGGTGGAGAAGTCGGTGAGCGACGGGTCGATGCCGGCAGGCAGGTAGGGCTCCTCGAGCGGCTCGCCGTCGACGGTGATGGAGCCGTCCGCGTCACAGCACTCGACGGTCTCGCCCGGCAGCCCCACCACGCGCTTGACGAGGTGCTCGCCGGCGTCCTCGGGCAGCAGGCCCGTGAAAGTGAGGACGGTCTTGCCGGCGGTCTCGAGGGGCGTGTCGTCGGAGGTGTCGACGGGAGCGAGCCAGCCGCCCGTGTCCTTGAACACCACGATGTCGCCGCGGCGCAGGTCGAGCGGCTCGGGGCGCCACTTGGTGA
Organism: Demequina activiva; assembly: GCF_016862815.1. Lineage (GTDB taxonomy): Bacteria > Actinomycetota > Actinomycetes > Actinomycetales > Demequinaceae > Demequina > Demequina activiva. The sequence continues at coordinate 8,549 of NZ_BONR01000001.1, forward strand.
CGAGGATGCGGTCGTTCAGCTGGAGCGTGGGCTCCATCGAGCCCGAGGGGATCCAGAACGACTGGAAGAAGAAGGTCTTGAGCAGCAGCGACAGCGCGAGCGCGCTGACCACGATGATGAGGAGCTCCTTGGTGAAGCCCCACAGACGAGCACCGGCGGACGGCTGTGAGCCGTCCGCCGGTGCGTCAGTGGTGTCGCTGATCTCAGTTCTCGCGCTTCTCGCGGATGCGCGCGGCCTTGCCGCGACGCTCGCGGAGGTAGTACAGCTTCGCGCGACGGACGTCGCCGCGGCTGACGAGCTCGATGTGGTCGATCGTGGGGGCGTGCACCGGGAAGGTGCGCTCCACTCCCACGCCGAACGAGATCTTGCGGACCTGGAAGGTCTCGCCGATGCCCTGGCCCTGGCGGCCGATCACGACGCCCTGGAAAACCTGGATGCGCGAGCGGTTGCCCTCGACGACCTTCACGTGAACCTTCACGGTGTCGCCGGCACGGAAGTCCGGGACGTCGTCGCGGAGCTGGCCCGCGGTGATGTGGTCAAGCTTCTGCATGACTGACTCCAACGCACACGCCACAGGTCCTGCACGATATCTGCCTTACGGCCTTCTCTGGGTTGCTGTGCGTCGCGGACTGTGCTCAGCCCCCTGTGGCAGGCATGAGCGCCGCGCGCACCGAAGAGCAATTATGCCACAGCCGCCGGCCGGACTCAGGCCTCCGGCGGCAGCAGGTCCGGGCGGCGCTCACGGGTGCGCTCGAGCTGCTGCTCGTGGCGCCACTGCGCGACCTTCCCATGGTGCCCGCTCAGCAACACGTCGGGCACCTCGAGCCCGCGCCACGACGCCGGCCGGGTGTAGCTCGGGTACTCGAGCAGGCCATCGGAGTGAGACTCCTCCACGATGGACTGCGCGTTGCCCATGAACCCGGGCAGGAGCCGCGTGATCGCCTCGATCATCGCGTAGGCCGCGACCTCTCCCCCGTTGAGCACGTAGTCCCCCAGGGACACCTCGCTGACACGGAACCCCGCATCGGCGTAGTGCTGCGGCACCCGCGCGTCGATGCCCTCGTAGCGCCCGCACGCGAACACCAGCTGCGGCTCCGTTGCGAGCTCCGCCGCCATCGCCTGCGTGAACGGCACTCCCGCGGGGCTCGGCAGCACCAGGTGGGCGCCGGTCTCGAGGACGTCGTCGAGCGCTCGGCCCCAGACGTCCGGCTTCATGACCATGCCGGCGCCGCCGCCGAACGGAGCGTCGTCCACGGTGCCGTGCACGTCGCTGGTCCAGTCGCGCAGGTGGTGCACCCTCGCGTCGACCAGCTCGCGCTGACGAGCCTTGCCCAGCAGCGACACGTCGAGCACCTGGAAGAACTCCGGGAAGATCGTGACGACGTCGATGCGCATCAGCGCGTCTCCCCCGTCGCCTCCGGCGTCTCGCCGGACAGCAGCCCGTAGGGCGGCGTCAGGGTCACGGTGCCGGCCTCGAGATCGACGTCGGGGACGAACTCGTCCACGAACGGGATCATCGCGCGGTGACCGCCGGGCTCCTTCACCACGAGCACGTCCTGCGCTGGCATCGACAGCAGGTCCACCACCTCGCCGATCCGTTCGCCGTCCGGACGCTGCGCCGTCAGGCCCACCAGCTCGTGGACGTACCAGGCGTCGTCCTCGTCCGATTCGTCGCCGTCGATCACGAGCTCCACGCCGCGCACCTCGTCAGCGGCCTCGCGGCTGCCGATCTCCTCGAAGCGCAGGAACCACCGTCCGCCCTGGGTGCGCACGCTCTCGATCGTGAGCGGCCCGGCGCTGTCCGGCTCGGTCTCGTACACCTCGCCAGGGGCCAGGCGATCCTCGGGGATGTCGGTGCGAACCTCGACGGTCACCTCGCCCTTGAGCCCGTGGGCGCGGCCGATGCGCGCGACGGTCAGCTTCATGGGTCCGGTGCTCATGGGTCCAGCCTACGGCCAGCCAGCGCGCGCGCCGCCAGCGCGGTAGCGTGGAGGCACGGTCTACCAGCGACGACGGAGGCGACCATGGCGGAGGACAAGCAAGGCATCGGCAACATGCCGGTGGGCGTGGCGTTCGTGGGGGTGCTGTCCATCCTCAACGGGATCGCGGCGATCGTCATCGGCGGACTGTGGCTGTGGGCCTCGGGCGACGCGGACGTGCTCGGGGAGGTCGACACGTCCGCGGACGAGGCGACCATCTACGGCTGGACGGCGCTCGTGCTCGGCGTCATCATCGTCCTGGTGTCGGTGGGCCTCCTGCGAGGCTCGCGCTTCGCGCGGTTCCTGGTCCTCACGCTGATGGTGCTGCGCATCGGCGCGGATGTGTTCGCGCTCATCATGGTCGACGGCTACTCCGTGGTGCAGGCCGTCATCGGCATCGCCTGGGCGCTGCTGATCATCGTCATGCTCACCACCCGCAAGGCCAGCTCCTACTTCCTGCAGCGCTGAGCGCGTCGCGTCACAGCAGACGCACGAAGGCCCCGCCTCCACCAGGGAGACGGGGCCTTCGTGCTGTGCATCGCGGCTAGGCGACGTCGACGATGTTCACCCGGACGTCGTCGCGCGAGATCGCGTCGACCACGGTGCGAATGGCTGTCGCGGTGCGGCCGCGGCGGCCGATCACGCGAGGCAGGTCGTCGGGGTGGACCACCACGTTCAGGGTGGTCCCGCGACGACCAGAGCGCTCCGTGACCGTCACATCCTCCGGGTTGCGGACGATGCTCTTGATCAGGAACTCCAGCGCATCGACGACCATGCTTACTTGTCCTCGGCGGCGGGCTCCGGCTCGGCGGGGCCGGTGGCCTCGTCGGACGCGGGAGCCGCAGCGGCGGCGTCCTCGGCGGGCGCGGCGTCGGCGACGGCGGACGCGGCCTCCTCGGCGGCCTTCGCGTCGGCCTCGGCCTTCGCAGCCTCGTCGGCCTCCTTCTTGGCCTTCTCCGCCTCCGCGGCCTTCTCAGCCTTGAGCTTCTCTGCGGCATCGGCGGTGGCCTTGATCTGGTCCTCCGGCGACAGCTTGCCCGCAGGCTGCTCGACGGTGCTCGTGGCACCCTTCTCGCCCTTGAAGGTGCCCCAGTCGCCGGTGAGCGTCAGGAGCTTGCGGACCTGGTCCGAGGGCTGGGCGCCCACGGACAGCCAGTACTGCGCGCGCTCGGAGTCGATCTCGATGACCGACGGGTTGGACAGCGGGTGGTACTTGCCGATCTCCTCGATGGCACGGCCATCGCGCTTGGCGCGGCTGTCCATGACGACCACGCGGTAGAAGGGCGCCTTCTTCTTGCCGAAGCGCTTGAGTCGAATCTTTGCAGCCATGGTGGCTTCTCCTTGTTATTCGGTATGAGCCGGCGCGCGCCGTCCGGGGAAAGCAGACGAGGCTTGCTGGCAAGACGAATAGCCGATGCGGGTAGAGGGCCGCTCCGGCCAGCGACCTATTGTGCCAGACAAGCACCCGCGGGAGCAAAGCCTGCTGGATCGCAGCTCGCGGTCAGGTCGAAGGCGGCACGTCTGCCGCCGGCTCGACGATCGCGACCACGTCGCCGTCCACGACGCTCACCCACACGCCGCGGTGCTCGTGGACCACCTCGGGGTCGAGCGCGTGAGCCGCCGGCGTGGGGTCCGTGGGGTCCCAGTCGAGCGCCTCGATGTACACCGCGGTATCCGCCGTGAGACGCACGTCGCGCTCCTCCACCACGTCGTTCACCACCACGTAGTGGTGGGTGTCCGAGTCCTCGGCCTGCGCGAAGGCGGTGTACTGCTCGCTGTCCGGTCCGTACACGCACGCGATGTCGAGGGTGAGCGCGGTGGGCGCGTAGGCGATCACGTAGCCGAACCAGTCGCCATCCGCGAGGGACTCGCCCTCCGCCACCGCGCATCCGCCGCCCATCGCACCGTCCTCATCGAACGGGCCGGACATCGCGGCGAGCGCGTGGAGCCGCGGGTCCTTGATGGGGACCTCGGGGAGGGTCGTCACCTCGACCGCCTGGTCGGTGGCTGACGGTGCGGGCGCAGAGGCGAGCGCAACGTCGTCCGCGCCGGCCGCGCAGCCCGCGACCAGCAGCCCTCCGGCGAGCGTCAGCGCCCACCGGGGATCCCTCATCGGTGCCATCGATGTCCCCTCGGCTGTGTATCGGTCACCCTAGCCCACGAACCGCCTGACCATGCAAGCAGCTGTCGCATAGTCCACGCGACACGCGTGCGCTCACTCGATCGCGGCCCACCCGGCGTTCGCCGTCGCGCGCACCGAGCCGTTGACCACCCGCAGCGCGAGGGCGGCCACGCCCGCCTCCTGCGCGAGCTGCAGCGTGCGCCGGCCTCCAGCGAGGATCGCCGTCGCCCATGCGTCGCATGCCACAAGGTCGCGCCCGATCACACTGACCTGGGCGTAGTGGGAAGCGGCCTCCCCGGTGCGCGGGTCCCACACGTGGCCGGAGTCGAGGCCCTGACCGGACGTCGCCAGCGCGTCCAGCCGTCCTCCCAGCTGCGCCCTGCGCACCACCGGCGTCGCCGGACCGGGCGGGTGCCGCGGGTCCGCGATCCCCGCTCGCCAGCCGCCCTCGATCGGCCCGCGGCCGCTCACCGCGACGTCGCCCGCGCACCCCCACATCCATCCCGTGGCTCCCACGAGCGACAGGCGCCAGCGTGCCCGTTCCATCGCCCAGGTCTTGACGATGCCGGTGGGGTCGATGCGACCGTCGGGGGTGCGCGCGTCGAACGCGCCACCGGTGTCCTCACGGAAGCGCTCGCACAGGTCGAGCACCTCCGCGACGGCTGGCGGCGCATCGGCCGTGCGCGCCTCGCCGCGCCCGATGCGGGAGATCCACGAGTCCTCGCGGTAGGTCGAGAAGACCGCGTCGACCCAGCGCAGATCGGACGCGACGTGCTCCATGACCGCATCGAGCGCTGCGGGATCGACGGGCCCCCACGCCTGCAGCGTGAAGTCCATCGCCATCGCGGTCACCGTCCGCGCCAGCGGATCGGAGGCCGCCGTCGGCTGGCTCACAGCCCTGCGTCGGCGAACGCGGCCTGCGCGGACTCCACCATCGCAGGCGACGTGTAGCTGGCGCCCGAGACGTACTCCACATCGCCTGACTGCGCGGCGAGGATGCGCTCCTCGAGCACCGGCAGCGCCATCTCGTTGACCCGCCTGGACTCGGACGCCTCGGTGCCCGCGACGGGGAACTCCACGTCCACCACCACTCCGCTGTCGATGATCAGGCGCACCTGGTACTCGCCGCGGATGTTCGTCACCACGGGTCCGTCCACGGTCTCCGTGGTGGCCCCCGCCTCCGTCGCCGGCTCGTCGGCAGGCGCGCCGGCGCCGGTCGAGCCGCCGGCGTCGCTGGGCTCGTCGCAGTCGTCGTCGCGCTCGCGCTCCTCGATGGGGTCCTCGGTGTTGCCCCGCCCCGAGTTGCTGTCCGGATCGATGTCCTTGATCTCGCAGTCATCGTCGACCTCCGGGGCCGCGGCCACCTCGTCGACGTCGTCGCTCAAGGGCGCGGGGGCGGCCACGAAGCCGCCCGCGAGCACCACGGCGGATGCCCCGCCCACGATGAGCTTGCGCGATGTCCTCATGACCTCACCATCCGAACTCCTCGCGATGCACGGCGTCGGGGCTCACCCCGGCGCCCAGCGCATCTGCCTCGACCGCGAGCGCCCACGCGCGGGGCCCGCAGATGTACACGTCCGCGCCGGCGGGGTCCTCCACCAGATCGCCGATGCTCGCGGGCTGCTCGCGCGTGCCCCACGTCCCGCCGCGCGAGCCCAGCAGCACGTGCAGCCGGGCACCCCGCTCGGTGCACAGCTGCTCGACCTCGTCGAGCAGGGGTGCCTCGTCGCGCGAGCGCGCCCGCACGATCACCGTGACGTCGTCGCCCGCCGTGACCTCCTCGAGCATCGAGCGCACGGGCGTGATGCCGATGCCGGCGCAGATCATCACGATCGGGCCGCGAGAGCGCGAGGCGTGCGTGAAGACTCCCAGCGGTCCCTCGGCGAGCACGCGCGTGCCGGGCTGCAGGTCGCGTACGCGCGACGAGCCGTCGCCGGAGGCCTTGACGGTGATGCGCAGCCTGTCCCCCGGGGCGGCGGACAGCGAGTACGGGTGGGACTGCCCGCGCAGGCCCGGTGCGAGGAAGCGCCACAGGAAGAACTGGCCCGCACGCGCGCGAAGGCGCGCCACGTCGCGACCGGCGATCGTGACCGTGGTGGAGCCGTCCGCACGGGGCTCGACGGATTCGACCGTGAGGCCGTGGCGCGCGAGGAGCACCAGCGGCCGGGCAAGGCGGAACAGCACGAACGAGCCGATGCTCACGGTCCACAGCACGGCCCAGAACCACCACGACAGCCCGCCCGTGCGGAAGGTCGAGCCCTCGAGAAACTGGTGCGGCACGGCGAACGCGACGCCCACGTACACCAGCATGTGGACCGCGTGCCAGCGCTCGTAGGGCCATCGCAGGCGCACGGCGGCGAGCGACGTGATCAGCACGATCGTGAACGTCGCGAGGGCGATCTGCGCGAACAGCATGAACCAGCCGTACTGCGGCCACGTGAGGAACTGGCTCACGGGAGAGCGTCCGTCGTACACGCCCGATGCCGTGGTGAGGATCGCGGCGTGCACCAGCATCAGGATGATGGCCAGCTTGCCCAGCCGCGCGTGGGTCGCGATCGCGCGGTCGTGGCCGATCGCACGCTCGACCCATGGGGCCCGCGAGGCGAGCAGCACCTGGGTCATCATCAGCACCGCCGCGACGATGCCGAGCGCTCGTCCCAGCGTGTAGAACCAGTCGGTCGCGCTCTGGGCGAGCAGCCCGCCGGAGGCGATCATCAGCGCGATGCCTGCGGCGCACACGAGCCAGACCGCGCCTTCGAGTCCATCCGCCCACCAGCTGCGCCGTTGCGCGGCTTGCGAGCGCTCCACCACTGTCGATGCCGTCACGTGTCTCCCCGGGGTCTGGTCCGTCGCATCCGTTGGTCAGTATCCCCTGCAGCGTGCAGAGGTGTCACGAGTTTGCCGCGAATCCCCGGGAGATCCCCTGGTGAGGCGCGACCGCCCTCAGGCCGGCGGCGCTCCGTCCGTGCCTGACACTCGTTCGCCGCGCAGCACCACGTGGATGGGTGCGGCGAGGGCGCGGATGTCCTCGCGCGGGTCCTGCCCGTACACCACGAGGTCCGCGCTCGCGCCCTCGGTCAGGGTGTCCACCCCCAGGAAGGCCCGCGCCCGCCAGGTGGCCGCTGCCACCACATCGGCCGCGGGCACTCCGGCCTGCACCATCGCGGCCGCCTCGAGCGGCAGCAGGCCGTGCCCCAGGGTGCCTCCCGCATCCGTGCCCACCAGCAGCAGCACGCCTGCGTCGTGCATCGCGCGCACCTGCTCGCGGCGGCGCTGGTGCATCGCGCGCATCCGGGCCGCGTAGCGCGGGAAGCGCTCCTGGCCTGCGTCCGCGTATCCCACGAAGTTGTCGACCTGCAGCAGCGTGGGCACCACCGGGATGCCGCGCCGCGCGGCGACGCGCATGTGCTCCTCCGTCATGCCCGTGCCGTGCTCGATGCAGTCGATCCCGGCATCGAGCAGCGGGTCGATGGCCTCCTCGGAGAAGGCGTGCACCGTAGCCCTGGCACCCTCGGCGTGGACGGCGGCCAGCGCATCGGCGAGCTGCTCGGGCGTCCACAGCGGCGACAGGTCGCCCTCCTCGCGATCGATCCAGTCGCCGATGAGCTTCACCCAGCCGTCGCCCGTGCGCGCCTCCTCCGCAGCGACAGCCGGCAGCTGGTGAGGCTCGATCTCGCGCGCGTAGTGGCGCAGGTACCGCTTGGGGCGAGCGATGAAGCGCGCGGAGCGGATCAGGCGCGGCAGCTCGGGGCGCTCGTGGATGAAGGCCGTGTCCAGCGGCGACCCGGCGTCGCGAATCAGCAGCGTGCCGGCATCACGGTCGACGATGGCCTGCTTGACCGCCAGGTCGCGGTCCGTCGCGCCGCCCGAGTCCAGCCCCACATGGCAGTGGACGTCCACCAGGCCCGGCAGCACGGTGCCGGCCACGGCCGTGACCTCGCCGCTGTGACGCGGCCGCTCGAAGGTGATGCGCCCGTCCAGCACCCATGCCTCGGGGGCCACGGTCGCGTCGTCGACGAGGACGGGCCCGGTCAGGTGCAGGACGCTCACGCGCGAGCCCTACTTCAGGTACTTGCCGAGGTCCGCGTCCAGCTGGGACGGGTCGAAGTCCTTCTCCTGCTGGCCCAGCCCGAACGCACTCCCCGCAGGCGCCTGCTGCGCCGCGCGGTTGCGCGCCGCGGCCTCCTGCTGGGCGCGCTTGGCGGGGTTGCCCGACTTGCCCTTGACCTTGCGCTGGGGCGCCTGCTTGCCCTTGGACTTCTTGCCGCCCGGCATCCCGCCCCACGCGCCGGGACCGCCGCCCTGGCCAGGCATCTGCGGCATCCCGCCGCCCTTGGCCATGGCGCGCATCATCTTCTGCGCGTCCTCGAAGCGCTTGACCAGCGAGTTCACGTCCGAGACCTGCATGCCGGATCCGGAAGCGATGCGCGAGCGACGCGACCCGTTGAGGATCTTGGGGTTGTCGCGCTCGGCAGGCGTCATGGACTGGATGATCGCCTCGGTGCGCACCAGCTCGCGCTCGTCGAAGTTCTCGATCTGCTCGCGCATCTGGCCCATGCCAGGCAGCATGCCCAGCATCTTCTTCATCGAGCCCATGTTCTTGAGCTGCTGCATCTGGCTCAGGAAGTCGGTGAGCGTGAAGTCCTCGCCCTTGGTGACCTTGTCGGCCATCCGGGCGGCCTCCTCCTGATCGAAGGCCTTCTCGGCCTGCTCGATCAGCGTGAGGATGTCGCCCATGTCCAGGATGCGGCCGGCCATGCGGTCCGGGTGGAAGACCTCGAAGTCGTCGAGCTTCTCGCCGGTCGACGCGAACAGGATGGGGCGGCCGGTGACCTCGCGCACGGACAGCGCCGCGCCTCCGCGGGTGTCGCCGTCCAGCTTGGTGAGCACGACGCCCGTGAAGTCGACGCCCTCCTGGAAGGCGGTCGCGGTGGCGACGGCGTCCTGGCCGATCATCGAGTCGATGACGAACAGCACCTCGTCCGGCTCGACGGCCTTGCGGATGTCCGCGGCCTGCTTCATGAGCTCGGCGTCCACGCCCAGGCGCCCGGCGGTGTCCACGATCACGACCGAGTGCTGACGCTGCTCGGCCTCCTTCATGGCCTTCTTGGCGACCTTCACGGGGTTGCCGCGCTGGCGCTCTCCCTCGCGGGTGACGCCGGGCTCCGGAGCGAAGACCGGCACGCCGGCACGCTCGCCGACGACCTGCAGCTGGTTCACGGCGTTGGGGCGCTGGAGGTCCGCGGCGACCAGCAGCGGCGTCTGGCCCTGGCCCTTCAGATGGTGCGCGAGCTTGCCGGCCAGGGTGGTCTTTCCGGCACCCTGGAGACCGGCGAGCATGATGACCGTGGGGCCGGTCTTGGCGTGACGCAACGGGCGGGACTCGCCGCCGAGGATCGAGATGAGCTCCTCGTTGACGATCTTGACGACCTGCTCGCCCGGATTGAGGGCTCCCGAGACCTCGGCGCCGAGCGCCCGCTCACGGATGTTGCCGGTGAAGGTGCGGACCACGGGCACGGCGACGTCGGCGTCGAGCAGCGCACGACGGATCTCGCGGATGGTGCCGTCGATGTCCGCCTCGGTGAGCCTGCCCTTGCCGCGCAGGCCCTTGAAGGTGGAAGTCAGGCGGTCGGAGAGGTTCGCGAACACAGATGTCCCTTCGGGTGAAACGTGACCTCTAGCCTACCGGCGCGCGCGAGCGGTCCCCACAGCGCGCAGGGGGCCTGGGTCAGGGGCGCTCGCGCAGCTGCTGGCGGGCGCTCGCCATCAGCGTGTCGATGAGGCTCGCGCGCCACGTGGTCCAGGCCTTGGGGCCGGCCGCCCTCGCATCCGCCTCCGTGAGCGCGCGCAGCGTCTCGAGCAGATCCTGACGATGGTCGACCGCATCGAGCAGCGCCGCTGCGGTCGCAGGGTCGGCCGGGTCCTCCGTGGTCGCCAGGCCTGCCAGCGTCAGATGCTCGCGCACCAGGACCGTCACATCCGCGGTGGTGGCCTCCGACAGTCCCAGCCGCTCGCCGATGCGCGGGATCAGCGCCGCGCCATCCCGGGAGTGGTCCGTGGCGCCGGGCCGCTTGCCGATGTCGTGCAGCCACGCCGTGAGCAGCAGCAGGTCGCCGTCGGGCACATGCCGCCGATGCTTGCCGGCGAGGACCACGGCCTCGAGCATGTGGCGGTCGACGGTGAAGCGGTGCACCGGGCTGCGCTGAGGCCGGTTGCGCACGCCCTCCCATTCGGGCACCCAGCGCACTGCCAGGCCATGGAGGTCGACCGCCTCCCACACATGGATGAGGTGCTGGCTGCCGCGCAGCAGGTCGCGCAGGTGCTGGCGCGCCGCGGCCGGCCACGGCTCCGGGAGGTCCGGCGTGCGCTGCAGGGCCAGCAGCAGGTTGGGGGTGAAGGTGAGCCCGGTGGTCGCGGCGGTCGCGGCAGCACGCAGCGGCAGCAGGGGGTCCTCCTCTGGCCTGCCGTCGCTCGCCAGCGCGAGCTCGCCGTCGACGTCGATGAGCCCCGGGGCCACGTCGACGTGGCGGGGAGCCGTGCCGCGCCTGCGTGCACGCCAGGCCCGCGAGCCGATGCCCGAGCGCTCCAGCGAGCGGCGCGCTCCGCGCTCGGTGGTGTCCAGGGCGTAGGCGACGGTGCGCCCCGCTTCCGCGAGCGACGCGAGCAGGTCGTCAGCGTGGTCGTAGCCCATGAGCTCCGCGACCTCATCCGCGATGTGACGGCCCAGGACGTTGACGGGCCTGCCGGTCACCAGGTGGATCGCGTCGCGCACGTCCTTGAGGTGGTCGCCCGCATCGTCGACGGACCCGTGCGGCCGGTCGGTAAGCCAGGTCGCGGACAGGGCGCTCAGGCTCATGTGGTCGCGCAAGCCGCCGCGCGCCTCCTTGAGGTGCGGCTCGATCAGGTAGGCGAGCTCGCCGTGGCGCTCGGAGCGCGCTCGCGACGCTGACAGCAGCTCGGGCAGGCGCTTGCGCGCCGCGCCGCGCCAGTCCTGGTAGATCGCGGCCCGTGCCTGCTGCGTGAGAGCGGCGTCGCCCGCGACGGGGTGCAGGTCGAGCAGACCGGCCGCCGCGGCCAGGTCCTTGGACGCCACCTGGCGGCACTCCGTGATGGAGCGCATCGAGTAGTCGAGCTCGAGACCGGCGTCCCAGATGGGGTACCAGAGACGTTGGGCGAGATCCGCGACCTGCTGGGAGGAGTTGGTCCTGCCGTCGTGGATCAGCACCAGGTCCAGGTCCGAGGCGGGACCGGCGTCGCCGCGACCCACCGAGCCCACGGCCCCCAGCGCGACTCCCTCGGCCAACGGCTGCGAGGCGTTCCAGTGCTCGGCGAGCCGCGCGAGGATCAGCTTGGTGATCTGACGGCGCCGCTCGGGGCCGGAGGTGCCTTCCTGCGTGAGGCGGGTCGCCAGCTCCGCCCGCTCACGCTTGAGGTCCCGCACCCCCAGGGGGTGCGGGACCTCAGCGTGGTGGCCGTCAGGGACAGCGCCCTTCGGGCCGGTCATAGATGTGGAGCGTCCCGACTACAGAGCGTCCGCGCCGTGCTCGCCCGTGCGAACTCGAGCGACGTCGTCCACGGGGACGGTCCAGACCTTGCCGTCACCGATCTTGCCGGTCTGCGCGGCGGAGACGATCGCCTCCGTCACCGAAGCGGCATCGGCGTCGTCCACGAGGACCTCGAGACGGGTCTTGGGGACCAGGTCCACCGTGTACTCCGCGCCGCGGTAGACCTCGGTGTGACCCTTCTGGCGTCCGTAGCCGGCGGCCTCGGAGACCGTCACGCCCTTGACGCCAGCGGCCTCGAGAGCAGCGCGAACCTCGTCCACACGGTGGGGCTGGATGATTGCAGTGACCAGCTTCATGGCTACTTCGCCTCCTCGTAGGCGGTCTCACCGTGCTCGGAGAGGTCGATGCCGGAGACCTCGACCTCTTCGCTCACTCGGAAACCGATGGTGTACTTGATGGCCAGTCCGATGATCAGCGTAGCAATCGCCGAGTAGACGATGGTGACGCCAGCTGCGGCTGCCTGCACGCCGAGCAGCGAGATGCCACCGCCGTAGAACAGGCCCGGGTCGTCCTGGATGGCGCCGGAGGCGACCAGGCCAATGGCCAGGGTTCCCCAGAGGCCGGCGACCAGGTGCACGCCCACGACGTCGAGCGAGTCGTCATAGCCGAACTTGTACTTGAGGCCGACCGCGAGCGACGAGAGGATACCGGCGATGAGACCGATGACGATCGCTCCCCAGGTGTCGACCGACGCACATGCCGGGGTGATGGCGACCAGACCGGCGACCACGCCGGAGGCGGCGCCGAGCGAGGTGGCCTTGCCGTCGCGGATCTTCTCCACGAGCAGCCAGCCCAGGATCGCGAGCGAGGTCGCGACGGTGGTGTTGACCCACGCGGTCGCAGCCCAGTTGTCCGCGGCGAAGGCGGAGCCGGCGTTGAAGCCGAACCAGCCGAACCACAGGAGCGCGGCGCCGAGCATGACGAACGGCAGGTTGTGCGGACGCATCGGCTCCTTGCCGAAGCCCTTGCGGACGCCCAGCAGCAGTGCCAGGACCAGGCCGGCCACACCAGCGTTGATGTGAACGACCGTACCGCCAGCGAAGTCGTACGGACCCGGGAGGTCGGCGAACAGCGGACCGCCGGCGCCGAGCAGCGCGTCGAAGCCCTCGCCGGCCGTGCCGGTGCCCCACACCCAGTGGGCGACGGGCGAGTAGACGAGGATGACCCACAGGAACGCGAAGACCAGCCAGGAGCCGAACTTGGCGCGGTCCGCGATCGAACCCGAGATCAGCGCGACCGTGATGATGGCGAACGTCGCACCGAAGCCCGCGGAGATGATCGACATGGCGTCGCCGCTCTCCACGGTGCTGATCATGCCGAAGTCACCGAGCGGGTCACCGATGATGTTGTTGATCGTGTCGCCGCCGCCCGAGATCGAGTAGCCGAACGTCACCCACGCGAGGGTGCCGACCGCGATGGCGCCGAAGCTCATCATCATCATGTTGAGAACTGACTTGCCCCGCGACATGCCACCGTAGAAGAACGCCAGACCGGGCGTCATCAGCAGCACGAGCGATGCAGAGATCAGCAGCCAGGCAATGTTGCCGCTATCCATTCTGCTTCTCCTTGATTCTCTCGCCGCTCCGGCGAGTCACGAGTCACCCTCCCGCACGTTTGTTGCCCCTGAACTGCCCCCGTGTTTCCGAACGGTTACAAGAACCCGGCTCAGGTAAAAGGTGCGTTGCGAGATTCGTGAACGAGCGGTTCACGCGGAATGTCCGGATCAGGCGTCCGGGATCTGGATGGCGTCGACCTCCCACCAGCCGTCGAACAGTCGCAGCTGGTGCAGCACCTTCTCGACCACGTGGTCGCTGCCGTCGAGCGAGGTCTCCGTGATCTCGACCGTGGCACGGTCGCCGTCGACGTCCACCGCGGTGACCGCCATCGTGAGGCCCTCGGAGGCCTCGAGGTAGTCCGCGGTGGCGTCCGCGAAGTCGTCCCGCGAGTGCACGCCCAACGAGTCCCACAGTCGCGGCGTGGTGAGCGCGAGGAAGGCGGGGTAGTGACCCTCGCGCCACGCCTGGTCGTAGGCCTCGACCACCTGCGCGGGCTCGAGCGACGCCGGCAGATCGTCGAGGTTCACGCCTGCGCGCCCAGCAGTCCGTCCACGAACTGCTCGGTGTCGAACGGCGCGAGGTCATCCGCGCCCTCGCCCAGGCCGATGAGCTTGACGGGGACGCCCAGCTCCCGCTGGACGGCGATCACGATCCCGCCCTTGGCGGTCCCGTCGAGCTTGGTGAGGACGATCCCGGTGACGTTCGCGACCTCCGCGAACACGCGCGCCTGCGCCAGGCCGTTCTGCCCGGTGGTGGCGTCGAGCACCAGCAGCACCTCGACGGGCTCGGCCACCTTGGAGACCACGCGGATGATCTTGCCCAGCTCGTCCATGAGCCCGGCCTTGTTCTGCAGTCGCCCCGCGGTGTCGATGAGCAGCACGTCCGTTCCCTCGGCGCGGGCGCGGTCGGCGGCCTCGAAGGCCACCGACGCGGGATCGGCTCCGTCGCGGTCGGATCGCACCGTCTCGACGCCCACCCGGGCGCCCCAGGTCTCGAGCTGATCCGCGGCGGCCGCGCGGAACGTGTCCGCCGCGCCCAGCACGACGGTGCGGCCCTCGGCGACCAGCACGCGGGCGATCTTGCCGACCGTGGTGGTCTTGCCCACGCCGTTGACGCCCACCACGATGATGGGCTCGTGCGCGCCGCCGCCGGGCTCGCCCAGCGCGAGCGAGCGATCCAGGGCGGGATCGATGGTCTCGATGAGCACCGCGCGCAGGATCGCGCGCGGGTCCGAGTCGGGCTCGTCGCGCAGTCGCGTGCGCAGCCCCGCGAGGATGTCGTCGGTGGCCGCCGCTCCCACGTCCGCGAGCAGCAGCGTCTCCTCGAGCTCGTCCCAGTCGTCCTGCGACAGCGAGTCCTTGGAGAAGATCGCCAGCAGGCTCGCGCCGAGCCCGCCGGACAGGCGGGCGCGCAGGCGGGCGAGGCGAGCGCCGGGCGCCTCGGGCGCATCGGCGCGCCCAGCGGTGACCGTGGGCGCGGCCGACGCCGGGCCGGACTCACGCTTCGGGGAGGGCTGGGCACCCCGACCGCGCCGAGCGGCGAGGGCTGCGCCCGCGCCTCCCACGACGGCGAGACCGGCGACGATGACGACGACGAGGTCAGCGGACCCCGGGATCCAGGAGACGTCCATGAGTCCAGTGTGTCAGGTCGCGAGAGGCGCGCGAGGCACCATCAGACGGTCCCGGCACCACCGGCAGGTCTGCTCAGCGACCGCCGAGGCTGAGCTCACCGGTGCGCGGCGCCTCGACGCCAGCGGCGCCCGGCAGGTCCTCGCCGCGCTCGCGCAGGGCCGCGGCCTGCTCCGCCACCACCACGCGGGCGTGCCCGGCGGTCTCCTTGGCCCAGGCGGCGGCACGGGTGCCCGGCGCCGGCCGGTCGGGGACGGAGGCGACCTCATCGATGAGGCTCCAGTCCGACTCCTGTCGCGGGGCCGGTGCGAACACGTCCTCGATGGACTGGCGCGAGCGCACGCCGAGGATCAGGCGTGCCACGTGCCGTCCACGCCCCTCGGCGAGTGCGGCGACCACCATCACGACGACGGCGAGCACCACGATGAACGACAGCATTCCAGCGATCGACGAGAACAACGTGCTCCTCCTAGAGAAAGGGACATTCCGGACGGAAGTCTGGCCCTGCATCGGACTCAGAATCAACTCAGGTTCGGGCCCCGGACGGGAGCCCCGTGATCGGCCAGGGAGTCGTCGCCACGGGCATCGCAGCAGCGGCTACCCTCCCACCATGGACAACGCTCGGACCGGCCGGAGGGCCGTGGCGTGGATCGTGGCGGGCGCAGTCGTGATCGTGGGGATCGTGGTGGCGGTCGCGCTGGCAGCGCGACCCTCAGGCGACGCTGCCGTCGCGGGATCCGCCTCGCCGACTGCAGGCGACGTCTGCGGTGGCGTCGCGGACCAGTCTATCGCGCTCGACCAGCAGGTCGTGGGCCCGGAGCCGCGCACGTGCTTCGTCCTCGCCGAACGGCGCCAGGTCACCGTGGGGGCGGCCGCGCTGGAACCGGACGATGCGGTGGTGCTGGCCGTGCTCGACGTCGACGGGACGGAGCTGGGCGGGGCGCAGAGCGAGGCCGGCTGGGACCCCGAGGTGAGCCTCACCCTCGAGCCGGGCACCTACGTCATCGAGGTGACGGGGACGGCAGGCGCCACTCCCCCGTTCCTGATCTACACGGCGACGTTCCCCGCGACGGCGGAGGAGCCCGCCGACGCTGCGCAGCTGCCGCCCCTGGACGCGTGCGGCGCGGACGTGCCGACGGTGAGGGACGATGCGCCGGTCACCGTGAGCGCGGCCGCAGGCGAGTCGGCCGCTCACTACGCGTGCCTCGAGATCGAGGAGGCCGGCTTCGTCAAGGTGGGCCTCGCCTCCGCGGAGCCATCGGATCAGGACGCACCGGACCTCCAGCTCGCGGTCTACCGCCACGGCGAGCAGCCCACGCTGGTACGCACCGCCGACGATGCGATCGGCCTGGATCCCGAGATGTCGCTCGATCTCGAGCCGGGCACGTACCTGCTCGAGGCCACCGCATGGTTCGACCTGCCCACAGGTGAATTCGAGTTCTACGTGGACGACGACGCGGACCTCTTCCGCCGCGGAGAGGTCACGTCCCTGCACGCGGACGCGACGGCCGCGCTGTGCGCGGACGCGCCGGCGCTCGCGCCGGGCGAGGCCATCACCGTCGACGGCGAGGGCACCTACGTGTGCGTCACGGTCCCGAGCGACCAGCGCCTCACGCTCGAGGCGGCGACGCTGAGCGACCAGGACCTGGTGCTGGAGGTCATCGGCTTCGAGGACTCGGGCGCGCCGTACCGTCTCGCGTTCGCGGACGAGAACCCGTACTCCGATGTGCTCGCCAACGTGGATCCGCTGATCGACCAGGTGCTGCCCGCCGGCACGTGGCTGGTGGCGGTCACGACGTACTACACCGGCGTCGCCGCTGACTACGACGTCGCCGTGCAGCCCGCGGTGGCGCGGTAGCCGCGACGGCGCCGGCGCTCAGGCCGCGTCGTCGTCCTTGAGACGCTGGGAGATCACGGTGGTGACGCCGTCGCCCCTCATGGTCACGCCGTAGAGCGCGTCGGCGATCTCCATGGTGCGCTTCTGGTGCGTGATCACGATGAGCTGGCTGTCCTCCTGCAGCTCGGTGAAGATCTCCAGCAGACGGCCCAGATTCGCGTCGTCGAGCGCCGCCTCGACCTCGTCCATCACGTAGAACGGGCTGGGGCGCGCCTTGAAGATGGCGACGAGCATCGCCACCGCCGTGAGGGAGCGCTCGCCTCCTGACAGGAGGGACAGTCGCTTGACCTTCTTGCCCGCCGGGCGAGCCTCGACCTCGATGCCGGTCTCGAGCATGTTCTTGGGGTCGGTGAGCACCAGCTTGCCCTCGCCGCCGGGGAACAGCCGGGGGAAGATCCGGTCGAACTCGCGCTGCGTGTCCGCGAACGCCTCGACGAAGATGCGCTCCACGCGATCGTCGATCTCCCGCACGATCTCCAGCAGGTCCTCGCGCGACCTCTTGATGTCGCTCAGCTGCGTCTGCAGGAACGTGTGCCGCTCCTCGAGCGCCGCGAACTCCTCGAGCGCGAGCGGGTTGACCCGCCCCAGCTGCCCCATCGCCCGCTCGGCGGTGCGCAGCCGCTTCTCCTGGGCGGAGCGCACGAACGGCTCGGTGGGCTGCTCCCCGGTGTCGGGGTCGGGCTCGGCGTCCGTGACCGGCACCGGCAGGTGCGGGCCGTACTCCTCGACCAGCTGCGACGGATCCATGCTGAGATCGTCGATCGCACGCTGCTCCAGCTGCTCCAGCCGCACCTTCTGCTGCGCGCGCGCCACCTCGTCACGGTGGACGTCGTCGGTCAGCCGGCGATGCTCGTCGGCGTGCTGCTCGACGAGCGCGCGCACGTCCGCCAGCTCGGACGTGCGTTCGGAGCGCGCGGCCTCCGCGGCCGCCCTGGCGTCGTCCGCCCGGGCGACGGACACGTCGATGGCCGCGAGCGCATCGGCCGTGCCGGCGATGACCTCGCGCGCGGCCTGTGCCTGGCGCTCGCGGCGCCTGGCCGCCTCCTCGGCACGGGCGCGGGCGTCGCGCTCGGCGACCACCGCGCGCTCGAGCGACTCGGCGCGCGCGGCGAGGGCACGCGCCCGCTCCTCCGCCGTGCGCAGGGCCAGGCGGGCCTCGGTCTCCCGGGCACGCGCGGCCACGGCCGCCTGAGCGTCCTCGTCGCGCTGCGACTGCGCCTGAGCGGTGTCCGCCTCGGTCTGCTCGGGCTCGGCCTGGGCGGCGGCCAGCCGCTCCGCAAGGCTCGAGAGCTCTTCGGACTGCGTCGCCATGCGCTCCTGCGCGGCGGCGATCTGGGTCTCGAGCCGCTCGGCGTCGGCGCGGGCTGCACGGGCGGAGGCGCCCAGGTGGCCCAGCTGCTCGGCGACCGCGGACATGCGGGCGTCGGACTCGTTGAGCCGCTCGAGCGTGCGCTCGAACGCCGTGCGCGCCTGCGCTGCCCGCTCCTCCGCCTCGCGGATCGCGAACGTGGTGGACTCGACGCTCCCGGTGGCCGCATCGCGCTTGGTCCGCGCCTCGTCCAGAGCGGCCTGCATGTGGAGCACGCTGGGCGCATCCCCGGCGCCGCCCTGCGCGTTCTGCGCCCCGAGCAGGTCGCCCCGGCGGGTGACGGCGACCACGTCCCGGTGGGCGGACACGACCGCGCGTGCGGCTGCGAGGTCATCCACCACCGCGACCCCGGACAGGAACGAGCGCACGGTGTCGACGATGCCCGCCGGGCCGGAGACCAGGTCCGCCGCCCAGGCAGCGCCGTCCGGCAGCGCGACGTCGGGGTTGGTGACGGTCGCTCCCGCGTCGCCCACGAGGAACCATGAGCGGCCCGCGTCCTCGTCGCGCAGCCAGCGGATCGCGTCCACCGCGTCCTCGACCGAGTCGACGGCGACCGCGTCCGCGAGCCCGCCCAGGGCGGCAGCGACGGCGTCCTCCGCGTCGTCCGCGACATCGATGAGCGCGGCGACGGTGCCGCGCACGGAGCGGGAGCCGGAGGCCAGCAGCGCGCCGGCGCCGTCCTTGCGCGCCAGCGACATGTCGAGCGCCTCGACCTTGGCCGCCCAGGTGTCGCGCTCGCGCATCGCGCCGTTCAGCGCGTCCTTGAGCGCGTCGAGGGCGGACTTGGCCTCATCCCACTCCTCGGTGGCGGCCTCGTGCTGCTCGTCGAGATCCTCCTCGCCCTCCTCCACGGAGGCGACCTGCTGCTCGAGATGCTGGAACTCGGTGGTCGCCTCGTGCGCGCGGCGCTCCGCGTCGGCGAGCGCCTCGCGCAGGCGGCCGATCTCCGCCTCGGCCGCCTCGACGCTCGAGCGGCGAGCGGAGACGTCGCCCGCGAGGCGGGCGACTCCCTCGCGGCGGTCCGCGACGGAGCGCAGCAGGTTGGCGAGGTGCTTCTCGGAGCCCTCGGCGACCTGCTCGGCCTCGCGACGGCCGGCCTCGGCCTCCTCGAGCGCGGTCGCGGCCGCCGCGACCTCGGAGTCCAGCTCCGCCTTCGCGCTGCGGGCGCGCTCGAGCTGCTCGTCCAGATCCACCAGATCCGTGGGAGGCGCCTCCTGCGTGGCGTTGCCGAGCATCCGCAGACGCTCCTCGGCGAGACCGGCCAGGTTGCGCAGCCGCTCGCGGATCGCGCTCAGGCGGTAGTAGATGTCGTTGGCCTTGGTCAGCGCAGGCGTGGACTCGGCGGCCGTGCGCTCGAGGTCCGCGAGGCGGGCGCGGGCCTCGGACAGCGCCTTCTCGACCTCGGCACGGCGCTGGTTCAGCGCCGTCTCGTCCGCCTGCTCCTGCTCGAGCTGCGCGGTCAGCTGAGCGAGGTCGTCAGCGAGCAGGCGCGCGCGAGCGTCGCGGACATCGACCTGGATGCGCTGCGCCTGACGCGCGACCTCGGCCTGCTTGCCCAGCGGGCCCAGCTGGCGGCGGATCTCCGCCGTGAGGTCCTGCACGCGCGTGAGGTTGCCCTGCATCGCGTCGAGCTTGCGCAGGGCCTTGTCCTTGCGCTTGCGGTGCTTGAGGATGCCCGCGGCCTCCTCGATGAAGTGGCGGCGGTCCTCGGGGGTGGCGCGCAGCACGGCGTCCAGCTGCCCCTGCCCCACGATCACGTGCATCTCGCGGCCCAGGCCGGAGTCGCTCAGGAGGTCCTGGATGTCGAGCAGGCGGCACGGCGAGCCGTTGATCTGGTACTCCGAGCCGCCCGAGCGGAACAGCGTGCGGGTGATCGTCACCTCGGTGTACTCGATGGGCAGGGCGCCGTCCGAGTTGTCGATCGTGAGCGAGACCTCCGCGCGGCCCAGCGGTGCGCGGCCGGAGGTGCCGGCGAAGATGACGTCGTCCATCTTGCCGCCGCGCAGCGTCTTCGCTCCCTGCTCGCCCATCACCCAGGCGAGCGCGTCGACCACATTGGACTTGCCGGAGCCGTTGGGGCCCACCACGCAGGTGACCCCCGGCTCGAACTCGAGCGTGGTCGCGGACGCGAACGACTTGAAGCCGCGCAGCGTCAGCGTCTTGAGATGCACGGGGTCAGCCTAGGGGACGTGGGCCGTCGACCGTGCGAGGCGTGCGGCGAGCGTGCCCGCCGAGGGAAGTACCATGTCTGCCGAGCATCGTCCCCTCATCTCTGGAGTCCCATGCCCCACGCGGTCTCGTCCCGTTTCAGGCTCGACATCGAAGGCATGCGTGCGGTCGCCATCGGACTGGTGCTGGTCTACCACGCCGGGGTCACGTTCCTGCCGGGTGGCTTCGTGGGCGTCGACGTGTTCTTCGTCATCTCCGGATTCCTGATCACCGGCATGCTGGTGGCGGAGGCGGAGAAGCGGGGCACCATCTCGCTGCGGCGCTTCTACGCGCGCAGGGCGAAGCGCCTGCTGCCCATCGCCTCCGTGGTGCTCGTGGCCGCCGCGATCGTGACCGCGACGGTGCTGCCCGTGTCCGAGTCGCGGACGTTCGGCGTGGACATCGCGGCGGCGGCGCTGTACGTCGTGAACTGGACTCTCGCCGGGCGATCCGTCGACTATGCGGCCCAGGACGTCGGCGCCTCCCCCGTGCTGCACTTCTGGTCGCTGTCCGTCGAGGAGCAGTTCTACATCGCGTGGCCGCTGCTGCTGATCCTGGTCCTCGTGCTCGTGCGCAAGCGCCGTTCCCTGGTGCGGCCCACCATGGGCGTGGCCCTGCTCGTCATCGTCATCCCGTCCTTCGTGTGGTCCGTGGTCCTCACGGGGCGTCAGGACCCCAGCGCGTTCTTCGTCACCACGACCCGCCTGTGGGAGCTGGGCATCGGCGCCCTGCTGGCCATCGCCACCCCCCTGGTGAGGCGCCTGCCGGCGTGGAGCGGCCACGTGCTCGCAGCGACCGGACTCGCGGCCATCGGCTACGCGGCCGTGACGTTCCGGGACACGATGGGGTGGCCGGGCTCGGCGGCCCTGGTGCCGGTGCTCGGCACCGCAGCGATCATCGCGGCCGGGAACATCGTCCCCGCGGGGGCGTTCCAGCGCCTCCTGTCGTGGAGGCCGCTGGTGTGGATCGGCGGGCTGTCCTACTCGCTGTACCTGTGGCACTGGGTGGTGCTGGTCGCCGGTCGCGACGGGTTCGGGCTGGAGGGCGCGCGGTGGGGCATGGCGCTCGTGGCGCTGTCCTTCATCCCCGCGTGGGTGGGCCACCACCTGATCGAGAACCCCGTGCGGTTCTCGGAGCGCCTGTCCGTGGGCAGCACCACTGCCCTCGTCACCGGCGCGGCGTGCAGCCTCGTCGGAATCGTCGCAGGGCTGTCGGTGGCGACCTTCGCGGCGCCGGCGACCACGTCCGAGGTCGCCGGCGGAGCCGAGCAGGCGCACCTCGGCGCCGTGGCGCTGGGCTCGGACCCGTCAGCCAGCGTGCTGGGAACGCCCCGCGACTCCTACCCGGTGATCTGGCCGCCGCTGGCCGACGCCGGCATGGACATCCCGTCCTACGACCGCGCGGAGTGCTTCACCGCGCCCACGGAGTCGGAGGCCAAGGCGTGCGACTTCGGCGACGTCGACTCGGACGTGCATCTGGTCGCCGTGGGCGACTCGAAGCTCGCGCAGTGGTACGACGCGCTCGACCTGGTGGGCAAGGCCAACGGGTGGCGGCTCACGATGTACTCCAAGGGCTCGTGCCCGTTCTCCGACTCGGGCCGCGTGCGCGACGAGCAGACGTGGCAGGTGTGCAGCGACTGGAACGACGCGACCCTCGACGCGATCCTCGCGTCGCAGCCCGACGCGGTGATCACCTCGCAGGGATCGAAGGTCGCGGTGCTGCCGGAGAACGAGGCCACCGCCACGGAGACCGAGGAGGATGCGATCACCGGCCTCACCCGCCGCTGGCAGACGCTCGCGGATGCGGGCATCCCGGTGATCGTGCTCGCGGACAACCCGCGCCCCCCATCGGGATACGACGCGATCACCTGCCTCACCGACAACGCGCAGGACGCGACGGCATGCGCGTTCCCCGGCGACGCGGCCGTGGACGCGAGCGGCATCCCGGCGCAGTCGGCCGCAGCCGCCGCCGTCCCCGGCACGGTCACGGTGGACCTCAACGACTACATCTGCCCGGCGCAGCAGTGCGCCCCGGTGATCGGCGAGGTGATCATCTACCGGTCGGGCGCGCACATCACGAACTCGTATGCCGTGTCCCTGGTGCCCGTCGCGATCGAGCGCTTCGCGACGGCCGCGCGCGAGGTGGGCGTCGCCGTCCCGGCGTCGTCCGCCTGACCTCAGTGCGTGGCGCCCGAGCGCGCCGCGCTAGCGCGCATCGGCCGTCGAGACGTCCGCCTCGTCGGTGAGCGTGTCCGGGTTCAGGCCCTTGGCCTTGAGCTTGGTCTCCAGCAGCAGCGCCTGACGCTTGGCTCCCCAGTAGTCCATGACCGCGAACAGCAGTCCGGAGATCACGAACGTGAAGTGCAGGCCGATGCGCCACGCGACGGCCTCGTAGTCCAGCTGCTTCGCGGGATCCGCGGCCGCCACGAAGTCCTTGAGCAGGAGGATCACGGAGATCGCGACGAGCGAGCCGATGAGCTTCATCTTGAGCCCGGAGAAGTCCACGGTGCCCATCCACGACGGGCGGTCCTCGGAGTCCTCCGCGACCTTGATCTTGGACACGAAGTTCTCGTAGCCCGCGAAGATCACGATCAGGATCAGGTTGCCCAGCAGCGCGATGTCGATGAGCGACAGCACGGCCACCGTGACCTCGTCCGCGGACTGCTCCATCGAGAAGTCATCGATGAGGTGCCACAGCTCGCCGAAGAACTTGAGCGCGACGATCACCAGTCCGGCGAGCAGCCCCACGTACATGGGGGCGAGCAGCCAGCGGCTGGCGAACAGGCTCCGCTCGAGCCCATCCTCGAACCGGTTCATGCGAGGCCCGGGAACCAGATGCCGATCTCGCGCGCGGCGGACTCCTCCGAGTCCGAGCCGTGCACGAGGTTCTGCAGGACCTTCGTGGGCCACTGGCGGCCCAGGTCGCCACGGATGGTGCCGGGCGCGGCGGTGGTGGGATCGGTGACGCCCGCGAGCGAGCGGAAGCCCTCGATCACGCGCTCGCCCTGCGCGACGATCGCGAGGGTGGGTCCGGAGAGCATGAACTCGACCAGCGGCTCGTAGAAGGGCTTGCCCACGTGCTCCTCGTAGTGCTGCTCGAGCAGCTCGGGCGTGGCCTGGCGCAGCTCGACGGCCACGAGCGTGTAGCCCTTGGCCTCGATGCGCCGCAGGATCTCCCCGGACAGGCCGCGCTGGACGCCGTCGGGCTTCACAAGGATCAGAGTGCGTTCCGTCATGGCGGACAGCCTAATGGCGAGCGGCCGATGCGCGGGTTCAGAGCCGTGCCGGTGGGAGGATGGTAGACGTGATCACCCTCGACGACTTCGACACCTACCCCGACTTCCCCGTGCCGGGAGTGCTGTTCTACGACATCAGCCCCATCCTGGGCGATGCGGCGACCTTCAGGACCGCGTGCGCGGCGCTGATGCCACGCGAGCCCGTGGACGTCGTGGTGGGCGTGGACGCACGCGGCTTCATCTTCGCGCCGGTGGTCGCGCAGCAGCTCGACGTGGGCATGGCGATGGTGCGCAAGAAGGGCAAGATGCCCGGCGTGCTCCTGGAGTCCACCGCGACCATCGAGTACGGAGCCTCGGACCTCGTCATCAGCCCCGTCGGCATCGAGAACAAGCGTGTGCTCGTGATCGACGACGTGCTGGCGACGGGCGGCACCGCCGCAGCCGTGGCGGAGATGCTCCATCGCGCCGGAGCGACCAGCGTCGAGTTCAGCTTCCTGCTGGAGCTCGATGCGCTGAACGGGCGGGAGGCGCTGGACGGCCACACCGTCACGTCCGTGGTGCGCGTGCCGGCCTGAGCCGCTCAGTCGGTCGCGGGCCGCGCCTGGGGACGCTTGTACCCGGGGGCCCAGCGCACGCCCAGCAGCACGAGCGCCACGATGATCAGGGCGCTCATGATCACCTGGAAGCCCACGAAGCCGGGGTTGGGGTCCATCGGGACCGAGTCGAGGCCCCTGATGTAGCCCGCGTGCGTCGCCACGGACGTGATGAGCGCGGCTCCCGGCAGCACGATGAGGATCACCAGGAACCACACCGGCAACTGCGCGGTGCCGGGATGCTCCCGCAGATAGTCAGACCACTGCCGGACGGCGTAGAACGTGGACAGGTTGACCAGCGCGAGTCCCACGAACATCGTCACGTAGACGCGCATCGGCGTGCTGACGTCGGCACCCTCGATCACCATCGCGAAGTTGATCAGCGACGTGCGCTCGAGCGCCCACACCACCATCGTCAGGCCCACGACACCCGCGGCGAGGGCGCCGCCCACGCGCCGCAGGAGCGACCTGGTGGTGCTCACTGGCTGGACTCCGTGGCGCCGCCGGCGTCGCCGGCGCTCGCGGCCGCGTCTCGCTCGGCACGCTCGCGGTCGATGCGGCCGCCGAGGCGCAGGCCCATGATCCAGATCACCAGGAACACCGCGCCGATGACCGCGATCGCGGGAACGATCAGCCCGGCGAGCAGCATGGGGACCTGAAGGATCCAGCCCAGGATCCGTCCCCAGCGCCTCTTCTGCTGGCCCGACGCGTAGCCGAGGGCGAGCATGAGCGCCACGCCGCCGCCCAGCATCCAGCCGGGCGCGGCATCGATGAGCCCGTTGCGCGCGAAGCTCCACGCCACGAGGGTCGCGAACAGGGCGGCGAACGCCTCGAGCACGAGCACGGCCTGCGTGAACACGAGCGTCGCGGGGCGCTGGGGCTTGGCGGGCGCCTCGGCGTCCCGTGGCTGCGGCTGGTCCGTCATCGGGCGCGGCCCGCCCCCTTGCGCTTGTCGGCGCCCATGAGGATGCGCGCCTCCGCGACCACGGTCACCGATCCGACCACGAGCACGCCCGCGCCCATGTCGTGAACGCTCTCCGCGGCCTGGACCGCGCGGTCGATCGCGTCCGGAAGGTCGCTCGCCTGGCTCACCCGGTCCTCCCCGAACACGTCGCGAGCGATCTCGGCGAGCTCGTGCGCGGGGATGGCGCGGGGGGAGGCCGATGCGGTCACGACCACGTGGTCGAGCACGCCTTCGAGTCCGGCGAGGATGCCCTCGGCATCCTTGTCCGCGAGCACGCCCACGACGCCCACGAGGGACTCGAAGGCGAAGGACTCGTCGAGGGCGCCCACGAGCGCGTCGATGCCGGCCGGATTGTGCGCGACGTCGACGAGGACCATGGGCGAGGTGCGCACGGACTCGAGGCGACCGGGAGAGGTCACCGCGCCGAATCCGGCCTCGACGGTCTCGCCGTCGAGCGCCTGCGGCTCGCCGCCGTCCGCGAGCAGAGCCTCCGTGGCCGCGAGCGCGAGCAGCGCGTTGCGGGCCTGGTAGTCGCCGTACAGCGGGACGAAGATCTCGGCGTAGGTCGCAGCGGGGGTGCGCAGCGTCACGAGCTGACCGCCCACGCCGGGCTGGCGATCCACGACCTCGAGGTCGTGGCCCTCCCACAGCGCACGGGCGCCTCGCTCCGCGACGGCGTTCAGCAGCACGGGGGTGACCGCGTCCGACTGCTCCGCGATGATCGCGGCCGCTCCGTCCTTGATGATGCCGGCCTTCTCGCGGGCGATGCCGGCGAGGTCGTCTCCCAGCCACTGCGCGTGGTCCAGGCTCACGGTCGACACCACGGCCACGTCGCCATCCGCGACGTTGGTCGCGTCCCAGACGCCTCCCATGCCGACCTCGACGACGGCGACGTCCACAGGAGCGTCGGCGAAGGCGGCGTACGCCAGCACCACGAGCACCTCGAAGAAGCTCAGGCGAGGGCCGCCGCCGTCGATCGACTTCGCGTCGACCATGTGGATGATCGGGGCGACCTCCTGCCACAGGCGGATGAAGTCCGCCTGCGAGATGGGCTCGCCGTCGATCTGGATGCGTTCGCGCACCGAGGTCAGGTGCGGCGACGTGAACAGCCCGGTGCGCAGCCCGTGCTCGCGCACCAGGGACTCCACCATGCGCGCGGTCGACGTCTTGCCGTTGGTGCCGGTGAGGTGCACCACCTTGAAGGCCGACTGCGGGCTGCCGAGCAGATCGGTGACCTCGCGCACGCGCTCGAGCGTGGGCTCGAAGTCGTGCTCGGGGTTGCGGGACAGGATGTGCTGGTAGATCTCGCGCTCTGCCTCATCAGGAGTGAGGCCGCCGAGCGTGAGGTCGCTGGGGTCAGGCATGCGGACAGTGTCCCACGCACCCGCGCAGGCGCGCCTCCGCCGCGCGACCGACTTGGGCACGGGGTTGTCCCGGACCTAGACTCGCGCCATGGGCGCACGCATCGTCGACCTCTCCCAGACCGTCGCTGACGGCACCGTGACCACACCGGGCCAACCGGCAGCGCGCATCGGCTGGTGGCGCGATCACGCGGACACCGCCGCGCTGTACGAGGAGGGCACCTCCTTCGCGTTCTCCCACCTCGACATCATCGGCGGCACCGGCACCTACATGGATGCCCCGCTGCACCGCTTCCCCGATGGCACCGATGCGCGGGACATCGACCTCGCGAGGGTTGCCGGGGTTCCCGGGGTGGTGGTCGATGCCGCCGGCGCCGTGGGGGCCGATGCGTTCACGGGCATCGATCTGGAGGGTCGCGCGGTGCTGGTGCGCACCGGCTGGTCGGTCCGGTTCGGGAGCCGCGACTACGCCACAGGCCACCCGCACCTGACTGGCGAGGCGGGCGACCTGCTCGCCGCATCCGGGTGCGCGCTCGTCGGGATCGACACCCCCAACATCGACGGCACCGCGACCGGAGCGCGACCCGTGCACACGGCGCTGCTCGCGGCCGGCATCCCCATCGTGGAGCACCTCGCGAACCTCGCCGCGCTGCCCCGCCACGGCTTCGTCTTCACGGCGCTGCCGCTGCCGTTCGTGGGCCTCGCCACGTCCCCCGTGCGCGCGATCGCGACGCTCGACGCGTGAGCCGAGCCCCTACGCGGGCACGGACTCCGCCGAGGACTCCCCCGCATCGGCCAGCCGGCCGGAGGCGTCCTGGGTGACCTCCGCCTCGTGCTCGCGCTGCACCAGCGTGCGCGCCTGCGCGACCAGCGTGATCGAGCCTGCGACCAGCACTCCCGCCTCACCGTCGCGCTCGAGCGCCATCGCCGTCGCCCGCTCCAGAGCATCGGCCACGGACGGCGACACGCTCACCCGGTGGGACCCGAACACCTCGCGCGCGGACGCCGCGAGCTCGTCGACGGGAGTCGCGCGGGGCGAGGAGGTCTCGGTGACGATCACGTGGTCCAGGACCGTCTCGAGCCCGGCCAGGATGCCCTCGGCGTCCTTGTCCGCCAGCACCGCGACGACGCCCACCACCGAGTCGAAGCCGAAGCTCTCGCCCAGCGCGCCCACGAGCGCCGTCACGCCATGGGGGTTGTGGGCGGCATCGACCACGACCGTGGGCTGATCCGCGATGACCTCGAGCCGTCCGGGCGACGTGGAGCCGGCGAAGCCGCGCGCGACCGCCTCGTCATCCAGGCCCATGCCGCGCAGCTCGAGAGCCGCCTCGACGGCCGCGAGCGCGATCATCGCGTTCTGCGCTTGGAAGTCGCCATGCAGCGGCACCAGCACGTTGTCGCGGGTGCTCGTCAGGGTGCGCAGCGCCACCACCTGGCCTGCGGGGCTGGCCTCGCGCGCGATCACGTCGTGGTGCAGCCCCTCCCAGCGCACCACTGCGCCGCGCAGAGCAGCCACCCCGCGGATGATGTCCTCCGCCACCACCGGCTGGGTGGCGGAGACCACGACCGCTCCGGGCTTGATGATCCCCGACTTCTCCGTCGCCACACCCGTGATGCCGCCCACGAAGTAGGTGGAGTGGTCCTCGGCCATGGGGGTCAGGACGGCCACCTCGCCGCGCACCACGTTGGTCGCATCGCGCGCACCGCCGATGCCCACCTCGATGACGGCCACGTCCACGCCCGCGTCCGCGTACGCGCACAGGCCCAGGACGGTGAGCACCTCGAAGAAGCTCATGAGCGGCCCGCCGGCCGCGAGCGAGCGCGCGTCGACGGTGGAGATCGCCGGGGCGACGCGCTCCCACAGGCGCACGAGCGCGTCCTGCGGCAGCGGCTGCCCGTCGAGCTGGATGCGCTCCCGGAAGGTCGTCAGGTGAGGCGACGTGAACAGGCCCGTGCTGAGGCCGTGGGCGCGCAGCAGCGACTCGATCATGCGGCTCGTGGACGTCTTGCCGTTGGTGCCGGTGATGTGCACGGCTCGCAGCGAATGCTGGGGATCGCCCAGCAGCTCGAGCGCCGCGGCGACCCGTCGCATCTTGGCGTCGTGGTCCGCGTGGGTGGGGCGGGAGAAGATCAGCGCGTCGATCTGACGCTCGGCGTCGGCGGGGCTCAGCCCCACCATGGAAGGGAGATTCACAGCGATATTGTGCGGCATCCGAGGGCGCTCCGCTGACCATCCGCGAAGCCGGGCCGAGAGGCCGCTCTACCACCGCATCTACCAGGGGTGACAGAAGCAACGGCGCGACCGCGGCGAGGGTTCGTGGCGGCACCCCAGCGGGGCGAGCGCCACGGCCGTGGCACCTCTCCCGCCGCGTGTCCGGTTTGTCCGCTACTGTCGGGCGCATGATCAACGCCGATGCTGCCCGCCCCGTCCGCACCCGCCGAGCGCTCGTCGCCGCCGCCCTTGCGATCGCCTCCGCGGCACTGCTCGCCGTGCCCGCCGCCGCCGGGACCGCCGCGACCGCCGTGGACACCGGCGTCGACAGCGCCGTCAGCACCGGCGCGACCACCGCCCGCGCTCAGGCCGCCACGACCATGCGCGATCTGTCCGGCGGCGTGCTGCGAGTGTCAGGAGACACCAAGGTCGTGGGCGACGGCACGCGTGCGTCCTGCACGGCGGCGACCCTCGCGTACGCGATGCGGTCCGGCGGGTCCATCTCGTTCGACTGCGGCTCGACCCCCATGACCATCGCGCTCGACCGGACCCTGTTCACGTGCAACACGCACAACTGCAAGCACGCGTGGCAGGGAGGCATCCCGGTCGAGGAGATGACGCTCGACGGCGGCGGGCTCATCACGCTCAGCGGCGGCGGCGAGCGCGGCATCTACTACGCGAACTCGTGCGAGCCCTCGTTCGGCTGGCTGTCGTCGAGCTGCCAGAACGACCACACCCTCGAGGTCACCTTCCGCAGCATCGGCTTCACGCGGGGCAACGCCACCAAGGGAATGCCGGGCAAGGCGAGCGTGGGCGGCGGCGGTGGAGGCGGCGCGATCGCGATGCGCGGCAACGAGCTCACCATCGAGAACTCGTGGTTCTACAACAACAAGTGCATGACCTACCACTCGGACGCCGGCGGCGGCGCGGTGCGCGTCACCGGCATGGAGGTGCCGGTGACCATCACGGGCAGCACCTTCAAGAAGAACTGGTGCGCGAACGGCGGCGCGATCTCCAGCCTGCACGCGTCGCTGGACATCACCGACTCGAAGATCTACCACAACACCGCCACCGGCCGTGGCGCCTCGAGCGGCCGCGGCGGCAACGGTGGCGGCGTGTACTTCGACGGCACGTCCGACAACGTCGCCATCACCCGCACCTCGGTCTGGGACAACAAGGCGTTCGAGGGTGGCTCCGGCATCTTCTACGTGTCGAACAACCGCACGGGGTCGCTGACCATCACTGACTCCAAGGTGTTCGCGAACACCCGAGAGACGTTCTGGACCAACCCCTACCGCGACATCTTCTTCAAGGGCCGTTCGCTGAACGTCAGCGGCGGGATCGTCCGGTAGCCTCCGCCGTCTACGGCGAGACCTTCGCGACCGCGACGTCGAGCTCGGAGCCCGCGATGATCTCCACCTGCGCATCGCCCGTGGCCGGGTCCTGCGCGAGAGTCTCGCGAGCGATGAGCTCGCGCCACGCCTCGGTGGCGCCCACGCGGTCCATCGGCACGCGCAGGGTGAGCCGGATGCGGTCGGACACGTTGAGCCCTTCCGCCTTGCGGGTGTCCTGCACCGTGCGGATCACGTCGCGGGCGTAGCCCTCGGCCTCGAGCTCCTCGGTGATCGCGGTGTCGAGCAGCACGAAGCCGCCCGCCGGGAGCACCGCCGCGGCCTCCTGCGCGTCCGCGGCGCCGCCGCCGATCACGGTGGCGAGCTCGAACTCGCCCTCGATGAGCGCGATGCCGCCCGACACGACGTCGCCGCCGGACAGCAACGACCAGTCGCCGGTCTTGGCGCCCGTGATCGCGGCCTGCACGTCCTTGCCGATGCGAGGCCCGGCAGCGCGGGCGTTCACGGACAGCCGCTGCTTGACCGGATGCGCCGCAGTGAAGTCGTCGATGGTCTCGACCTGGACGGCCTTGACGTTGAGCTCTGCGGCGATGAGTGCCGCGTAGGGCTCGAGCTGCCCCGGCGAGGCCACCGCGACCGTCAGCGTGGACAGCGGCTGACGCACGCGGATCTGCTCCTTCTTGCGCAGCGCGTGCGCGGTGGAGACCACCTCGCGCACCTGGTCCATGACGCCGCCCAGCGACTCGTCGCGCCAGGCCGCGGGCGCGACCGGATAGTCCGTGAGGTGCACCGAGCGCTCGCCGGTGAGCCCGCGCCAGATCTCCTCGGTGAGCAGCGGCAGCAGCGGCGCCGCCACCCGGGTGACGGTCTCGAGCACGGTCCACAGGGTGTCGAACGCAGCCGCGTCCTCGTCCCAGAACCGGTCGCGCTGCGTGCGCACGTACCAGTTGGTCAGCAGGTCCATGAAGGCCTGCAGCGAGTCCGAGGCGCCGGGCACGTCGTAGACCTCGAGCTGCGCTCCCATGGCGTCCATGAGCTCGGCGGTCTTGGCCAGCACGTAGCGGTCCATCGTGGGCAGGCCGGCCACGGCATCGTCCTGGATGGCCGAGGCACGGTAGCCCTGGCCGCCGTTCGCGGCACCGGCATAGAGGCTGAAGAAGTAGTAGGAGCTCCACAGCGGCAGCATCACCTCACGCACGCCCTCGCGGATGCCCTCCTCCGTCACGACGAGGTTGCCGCCGCGCAGGATGGGGCTGCGCATGAGGAACCAGCGCATCGCGTCGGAGCCATCGCGGTGGAACACCTCGTTGACGTCCGGGTAGTTGCGCAGGGACTTGCTCATCTTGCGGCCGTCGGAGCCCAGCACGATGCCGTGCGAGATGCAGGTGGTGAAGGCCGGGCGGTCGAACAGGGCGGTGGCGAGCACGTGCATCACATAGAACCAGCCGCGGGTCTGGCCGATGTACTCGACGATGAAGTCCGCCGGGTGGTGGGTGTCGAACCACTCGCGATTGTCGAACGGGTAGTGGACCTGCGCGAAGGGCATCGACCCCGAGTCGAACCACACGTCGAACACATCCGGGATGCGACGCATGGTCGCCTGGCCGGTGGGGTCGTCCGGGTTGGGACGGGTGAGCTCGTCGATGTACGGACGGTGAAGGTCCGGCTGGCCCTCCTCGTTCAGGGGCAGGCGTCCGAAGTCCCGCTCGAGCTCGTCGAAGCTGCCGTAGACGTCGGTGCGCGGGTACGCCGGGTCGTCGGACACCCACACGGGGATGGGCGTGCCGAAGTAGCGGTTGCGGGAGATGGACCAGTCGCGGGCGCCCTCGAGCCACTTGCCGAACTGGCCCTCCTTGATGTGCTCCGGGACCCAGGTGATCTGCTCGTTCAGCTCGACCATGCGGTCGCGGAACTGGGTGACGCCGATGAACCAGCTCGAGATCGCGCGGTAGATGAGGGGGTTGCGGCAGCGCCAGCAGTGCGGATACGAGTGGTCGTAGGTCTCGTGGCGCAGCACGAGGGCGCGCTCCTTGAGGCCGGCGATGATGGGCTTGTTCGCCTCGAAGACCTGCAGGCCCTCATAGTCAGGCACCTCACTGGTGAAGCGGCCCTTGGGGTCCACCGGCACCACGGTGCCGATGCCGGCCTGCGCGCACACCGCCGCATCGTCCTCACCGAATCCGGGCGCGAGGTGCACGATGCCCGTGCCGTCCTCGACGGACACGAAGTCCGCCGCGAGCACCTGGTGGGCGTTCTCCCACTGCGCGAAGTAGCCGAACGGCGCCTGATAGGTCAGCCCGGCCAGGTCCGCGCCGGCGAGAGTCGCGACCACGGTCGCGCCCTCCCCCAGCTCGCGGGCGTAGGCGCTCACGCGCGCCGCCGCCATCACGATGCGCCGGCCCGCGAAGTCGCCCTCGACCGGCGAGACCACCACGTACTCGATGTCCGGCCCCACCGCGATCGCGAGGTTGGACGGCAGGGTCCACGGCGTGGTGGTCCAGATCACGGCCGATGCGCCGGTGAGGGCCGTCTTCACGTCCTCGCCCAGCGAGGTGGCAGCCACCGCATCGGCGTCGAGCGGCAGCAGCACCGTGAGCGCAGGGTCCTGGCGCATCTGATAGACGTCGTCGTCCATGCGCAGCTCGTGGTTGGACAGCGGGGTCTCGTCGCGCCAGCAGTACGGCAGCACGCGGTATCCCTCGTAGGCCAGGCCCTTGTCGTGCAGCGACTTGAACGCCCAGATCACGGACTCCATGAAGGTGGGGTCCAGCGTCTTGTAGTCGTTCTCGAAGTCCACCCAGCGCGCCTGACGGGTGACGTACTCCTGCCACTCGTCGGTGTAGCGCAGCACGGAGTCGCGGCATGCCTTGTTGAAGGCCGCGATGCCCATCTCCTCGATCTGGGACTTGTCCGTGATCCCGAGGATCCGCTCCGCCTCGAGCTCCGCCGGCAGGCCGTGGGTGTCCCACCCGAACCGGCGCTCGACCTTCTTGCCGCGCATGGTCTCGAAGCGCGGCACCACGTCCTTCGCATACCCGGTCAGCAGGTGGCCGTAGTGCGGCAGACCGTTGGCGAAGGGCGGGCCGTCGTAGAAGACGTACTCGTCCGCGTCCGCGCGGTTGTCGATCGACGCCTGGAAGGTGCCGTCCTCCTTCCAGTGCGCGAGGACGTCCTCCTCGATCGCGGGGAAGGACGGGGATGCGGGAACCTCGCCGGAGGGCCGGTGCAGGGGGTACGAGCTCATGATTCCTCTGGTGGTACGGGCGTCGACTCCTGCGAGGACGCCCCGGCCGTGCGGCCGATGCGCGGTACCACCCCGCTTGCACCCTGTGGGTGCCGCTCTGTCTCGCTGTGACGGGCTGCCCGTGCGGTTCTACTGAGCAGACGCATCGGCCGATGCGCGGCTGCCGTTCTTCCGCAAGCTCGCCGGTGATGGCCGGGTCGACGCTGCTGGGGACAGTGTACCGGCCCAGCGCTGGCCGGGAGCAGCGTCGTAGGGTCGGGTCATGGACGATCTCACTGCCCTGGCCGACGACTTCTACGCCTTCACGCTCGCTGCGAGCCCGCTGGACCACATGTGGGACGGCAAGCTCGACCACCTTGCCGAGTGGGACGACTTCACGCCCGCGGGCACCGCGTCCCGGGTGGCGCGCGCCCAAGAGTTCGCGCAGCGCGCCGCGGCGTTCGACACCGCAGGCGATCCCCAGTCGACCGCCCTGCGGGACGCCGTCGAGGCCGCCGCCTCGTCGATGGCGCGCGGCGCGCAGTGGAGCACCGAGCTCGAGTTGCTCAACCCCAAGATGGGCGCGTTCGAGCTCGTGATGTCCTTCATCGACAACTACCCGCTCACGACCGCCCAGCACGGCGAGGACTACCTCGAGAAGCTGCGTGGGATGCCCGCGGCCTTCCAGCAGATCGCCCAGGTCGCGACCGCATCGGCCGAGCACGGCGTGGTGGCGCTCGCGAGCCACCTCACCGCGGGTGCGGATGCCGTCGCCACGTACCTGTCGAGCCCGGAGGGCGACGAGGACCGGCTCGCCGCGCAGGAACCACCCACGGAGCTGGGCGCCGATGCGCGGGCAGCGTGGGCGGCCGAGCGCTCCCGGATCATCGCGGAGGTGGTCCGGCCGGGACTGGCGGTGTTCGAGGCGTCGCTGCGCTCGCTTGCGGCCAGCGGCATGCCGGACGACAAGCCTGGCCTGGTGCACCTGCCAGGCGGCGCGCAGGCGTACCAGGACAAGATCTACGCGCACCTGCTGCTCGAGCGCACCGGCGAGGAGATCCACCAGATCGGCCTCGACACGGTGGCCTCGATCGAGGACGAGTACCGCGCGATCGCCCCCGAGGTGCTGGGCACGGAGGACATCGCGCAGATCTACGCGGCCCTGCGTGACGACCAGAGCATGAAGTACACGGACGCCCAGACGCTGATCACGGACGCGGAGCGCGCGCTTGCGAAGGCGGAGGCGGCCGCGCCCGAGTGGTTCGCCGTGATCCCTCAGAGCCCCTGCAGGGCCGTGGCGACGCCGTTCGGCGCGATGGCGTACTACTCGTCGCCGGACCTCGAGACCGGCAAGGTGGGCACCTTCTACTTCAACACCTCGCATCCCGAGGCATGGTCCACGTACGAGCTCGAGGCGATCGTGTTCCACGAGGGCATCCCTGGTCACCACCTCCACCTCGCGCTCAACGCGGAGAACACCGCGCTCCACAAGGTCCAGCGGGAGATGCACTCGACTGCCTACGCGGAGGGCTGGGGGCTGTACACCGAGCGGCTCGCGGACGAGATGGGCCTGTACAGCTCGCCGCTGTCGCGCCTGGGCATGCTGAGCGCGGACTCGCTGCGGGCGTGTCGCCTGGTGGTCGACACCGGCATGCACGCGCTGGGCTGGTCGCGCGAGCAGGCCATCCAGTACATGCTCGACCACACGCCCATGGACCGCGGGCACATCGAGCAGGAGGTGCACCGGTACATCGGGCTTCCGGGCCAGGCGCTCGCCTACATGATCGGCCGGCTCGAGATCCTCGACATGCGCCGCGAGGCCCAGCAGCGTCCGGGCTTCGACATCCGCGACTTCCATGACCGCTTCCTGCGCCACGGATCGGTCCCGCTGTCCACGGCGCGCCAGCAGGTGCTGGCGGACTGAGCGCCGCCGCCGCGCGCCGCGGCTCATCCGGGCCGACACTGGAACCGAGAGAGGAGATCACCATGCTCGGAGACAGCAAGGCCTTCGGTGCGTTCTCGACGGACTCGGTCGAGACGGCCGCCCATTTCTACGGCGAGGTGCTCGGCATCGACGCCAGGGTGGACCATGAGATGGGCGCCATGCTCACGCTCACCTTCCCGCACGGCGCAGAGTTCTTGGTCTACGAGAAGGAGGACCACGAGCCGGCGTCGCACACCGTCGTGATGTTCCCCGTCGAGGACGTCGAGGAGGTCGCGGCCCGGCTCACGGAGGCGGGTGTGGCACTCGAGCGGCTCCCGTGGACAGACGACGACGGGATCGCACGCGACCGCGAGCACGGCATGGAGACCGCGTGGTTCAAGGACCCAGCCGGGAACTGGTTGAGCATCCTGCGTGTCGATGAGTGAGCGGGGCACGCGCCGCCTGCCGGCCGCATCGGTGGTGGTGATGCTGCTCGCGGTCGCCGGTTGCTCAGCGGATGCAGACCCCGCTGAGGAGCCGTCGGCGACGCCGCCTGACCTCCCCGGCATCACCGCAGGACCCGGTGGCGACGAGCCCGGCGTGGACGCGCCGTCGGTGGACCCGCGCATCGGCTCGGTGACGGTGACCGGCGTCGAGGACGTGGCGACGGCCCTGGCCGCGCCGTGGGAGGCGCACTTCCTGCCGGACGGCTCGGCTCTCGTGACCGAGCGCGACGCCGGCCGGATCCAGCGCGTCGACCGCACAGCCGTGACGGAGCTGACGGGACCGGGGGCGGACGCGCTGGCCGCGGTCGTGGACGCCAGCGGCGAGGCGGGGCTGCTGGGCATCACGACCCTCCCGGGCGACGCGAGCGTGGTCTACGCCTACGTCACGCGCGCGGACGGCAACGCGGTGGTGCGCATGGAGCTGGACGGCGACGAGCTGTCCGCCCCCACGGACGTGATCAGCGGCATCCCCAAGGCCGCCAATCACGACGGCGGCCGCATCGCCTTCGGCCCCGACGGCCACCTCTACATCGCCACCGGCGACGCCGCCCAGCCGCGCCTCGCGCAGGAGCGGGACTCGCTCGCGGGCAAGATCCTCAGGGTGGTCGCGGACGGGACACCGGCGGATGGCTCCGTGCCCGAGGGCAATCCCTTCGAGGACCTCGTGTGGTCCATGGGACACCGCAACGTGCAGGGGCTCGCGTGGCTGCCGGACGGCACCATGGTCGCCTCGGAGTTCGGACAGTCCGACGCTGACGAGCTGAACGTCATCGTGCCCGGCGCCAACTACGGCTGGCCCGAGGTCGAGGGGCTCATCGGCGCCCCGGACGGCACCGAGCTCGCGCAGACCGTCGACGGCTTCACCTACCCGGTGGCGCAGTGGCAGCCCACCTCGGCGGCGTCCCCCAGCGGGATCGCTGCGACGGAGGCGGGAGTGTTCGTGGCCGCCCTGCGCGGCCAGGCGCTGTTCTGGGTGCCGTACTCGACCGGCGCGGGCTTCGGCGAGCCCCAGACGGTGCTCGATGGCGTGGGTCGCATCCGCGCCGCGGTGACGGATCACGGCGGCGAGCTCTACGTGCTGACCAACAACACCGACGGCCGGGGCAGCCCGGCGCCGGGAGACGACCGCCTCATGCGCCTCGACCTCGAGACGGGGCCCTGACCGGCGGTGCAGTCGCGGGCGCTCACACGTGCGGACCCGGCACCACGCCCACGGTGTCCACGAGCGCCTGCTCGGTCGCGGCGGATCCGGGAGAGCGCAGCACGGCGCCGATGTGACGGTCGGGACGCACCACCGCGACCGACCCGGCCCGCAGGCGCGTGCCGCGCGGCGCGCGCTCCACCCGCACGGCGACCACGCCGTCGGGGACGGGAGGCGGGTCGCACGCCACGGCCACCACGGCGGCGCGTCCCGCGATGGGCGCGAACAGCCGGCGGCCGTCGGGGAGCACCACGTTCGGCATGCGCCGGCCCACGGGTCCCCACCCCAGGCGCGAGCGTCCCGCCAGGCGCCGCGAATCGCGCGCCACGTAGCGCAGGTCCCGCATCGACAGGCGGCGGGTGAGCAGCCTCGTGAACCAGCCCGAACGGGTGGCGACCCGCATCGCGAGGAAGCCCAGCGGTCGCATCCACGGCGGCGTCGCGAACTCGAGCATCGAGTTCATGCGGGCGCGCCGCGCCACCACATCCGCGGCGTGCTCGCGCTCTCCCGCGTAGCCGTCGAGCATCGCCTCCACCGTGGGGGCGTCGCCCCGCCCTTCCGCCGCCACCGCGGCGGCGAGTGACCACGCGAGGCACTCGGCGTCCTGGATACCCTGGTTCATGCCCTGACCGCCGGCGGGCGAGATGAGGTGCGCGCTGTCGCCGGCGAGCAGGATCCTCTCCCCCAGCCGGAAGTGCGGCACCCGCTGCTGGTACAGCGTGGTCTGGCTCTGCCACACCACCCGGAGGTCGCGCGGCCCGAACAGCTCGTGCGAGAGCGCCTCGAGCTCCTCGATCGGGCGATCCGGCTTGCGCGGCGGCGGGCCGTCGGTCGAGGTGGTGCTCGCGGACGTCAACGGCTCGCGGGAGGCGAGCACGCGCCACCGGCCGGAGCTGAAGCGCAGGCCCGCGAGCAGGCCGGGGCGCCGCGACACCATGCGCACCGGGGCGAGATCCTCGTCCTCGTCGAGCTCGATGTCGAACACCAGCAGGTCGACGTCGATGATCGAGCCGTGGTGGCGCGAGCCCTGGCTCTCCCTCACGGCCGATCGCGAGCCGTCGGCCCCCACCACGTACGCTCCGCGCACGTCTCGCCCCGCGGCGCCGGCACTGCCCGCCACATGGACGGTGACGCCGTCGCGGTCCTCCGTGGCGCCGGTGACCTCGCCGTGCACCAGGGTGATCGCGGGCTGGGCGGCCACGGCCTCGCGCAGCAGCGCCTCGGTGGACGACTGCGGGATCAGCAGCAGCCCCGGCATGGCGCTCTCGCCGGACAGGGCGGTGAAGTCGACGGTGAAGATGGGCCGCCCGGTCTCGATCGCGACAGGCGCGATCGCATCGCGGGCGTCCCCGGCAGCGAGCAACGGTGCGCTCAGTCCCCACGAGTCGAGGATCTCGAGCGTGCGACCCCACACGCCGAACGCCTTCGATCCCACCGTGGGCTCCGTGCGCCTCTCGATCAGCACGCTCTCGACGCCGTGATGCGCGAGCCCCAGCGCGGTCGCCATGCCCACGGGCCCAGCACCCACCACGACCACGGGCGCGTCTGGGATCGGCATGGGCGGTTCACCTCCTGGTGTTGGGCATGGAACACCGGGGCCGTGGCGTTTATTCAGCCAGCGACGCAACAAGGAGGCGCGACGGTGGAGACGTCGACCGATCTGCTCGAGGTGCTGGACGTGCTGTGGGACAGCGCGCCCGACTCGGGCGAGCGCGTCCCGGTGCGCAAGGCCGATGCTCGCGCCCGGCTCAGCGACCGCGGCCAGGACCGCGCCGCGCGACTGGTGGACGCCATCCCCGCACGCGGCGACGGCACGCTCGACACCCAAGCCGTCGACGACATCTTCCTGGCGGTCCATCTCGAGCTCGGGCGCCTGAGCGAGTTCGTGCACGTGCCGCAGGCCATGGCGTCCTCGCTGGCGCCCATCGTCGAGCGGCTGCGCGAGGAGACCACGGGGACCATCCGCGTGGTGGACGTGGGCTGCGGCCTGGGCTTCGACACCCGGGTGCTCGCTCACACGCGCGCGCTGGGCCCGGACGTCGAGTTCGTGGGCCTGGACTTCAACGGCCTGCTGGTGGATGCCGCCGCTCGGCTGGCGCGCGCGGAGAGCATCCCGGTGCGCTTCGTGCACGGGGACGCCCTGGACCCGGGCAACGCGATCGAGGACCCGGCGCGCACCCTCATGATCTCCTCGGGGGTGCTGCACCACATCGGCGCCTCAGCGCTGCCGGCGTTCTTCGCCCGGCACGCGGAGCTGAGCGTGGCCGGCTTCGCGCACTTCGACCCTGCGCCGGGGTTCTGGACCCGTGCGGGCGCCTGGATGCTGCACAGCACGCGGATGCGCGAGCCGGTGTCCCGGTACGACGGCGCGATGTCCATGCGGCGTGCGTTGCCGGCGTCCACGCTCCTGCCGTTGGCGCGGGCAGGCGTGGGCGAGGCCTACGAGCTCACCTGTGAGGATCCTTCGCGGCTGGTGCCGCAGCCGGACCGGATCGTGCGACCCATCGTGGGGAGGCGGCGATGAACGACCTCGTGGACGCGATCGCCTCGTGGCCCATCTGGGAGCTGGCGTGGACGGAGTGGGCGGTGCTGGTGGCGCTGCTCGTGGTGGTGCTCCAGCACGGCGGCACCGCCGGGATCCACGCGGCCATGGGACGCGACGGCATGATCGACCACCGGCGCGCCGAGCTCCTGGGGGCGATCCGCGGCACCGCGACGCTCGTCGCCCTCATGGGCCCGGTGTTCGTCATCTGGGCGTTCGATGCGCTGTCGAGCCCCGAACGCATGGAGCTCTACGTGACGGCCAACTGGGCGATCATCGCCGTCTACGGCCCCATCACGGTGGTGGCGCTGGCGAGCTTCGTGCTCGCGCGCACCACGCCGTGGCAGGTGCGGTCCAACCTCAACTCGGTGGTGATCGGCACGCTCGAGCTGCTGCGTCCGTGGATGGCAGCGGCGGGGATGATCGCGGGCATCGCGATCACCCGCGACGTGGTGGTCGCGGCGATCGGCACCATCGCCGTGATCGCCGGGATCCTGGTACCCGCGATCACGCGACGCTGGTGGTACCGGCACCCGGTGCGCCTGACGGACCTGGGCGAGCCGGCATCCGCCGAGCGCGCCTGACGCCCGCGCCGCACCCCAGGAACAAAGCGCGCCAGCCCTCCGTTGGCCCCAGTGGCGTCCGATCCGCGGGATCGCGCCGGGCACGTCGTCGTGCAGTCCCCTGACAACGAACCCGCAGCCCCGCGGAGAGGAGCATCACCCTTGAGCGACAGCGCTCGCACCGTCGAGATCGACGTGCGCCCAGTGCAGCGCGCCAGCGAGCAGGCGCACTCCGGTGCGGATGACGACGCACCCGAGCGCACGTATCGCGAGTCGGACCCCACCACGCTGTCGATCCCGCTCGTGACGGGCGCGCAGGCCGTGGTGCTCGAGGAGCCCGTCGCGGCGACGCGGACCATCGAGTCGCTCATGATCTCCTCGCGGCGCGCCAAGCTCGCACTGCTGACGCTGGCGGTCTCCGCCTTCGCCTTCGGCGCCAACGAGGCGTCGGTGGTCGCGATGAGCAGCGACATCGCGACCGGCCTGGGCGTGCCCGTCGCATCGGTGGGCCTGCTCGCGACCGCGTTCGCGCTCACCGTGGTGATCGCCGCGATCCCGCTCACGCTCGTGACGCGCCGGTGGAGCCGGCGCGCGTCCGTGACGGGCGCGATCGCCCTGTGGAGCGCGGGCGTCCTGGTGGCCGCCAACGCGGACACCCTCGCGATGCTCACCACCGGCCGCGTGGTGTCGGCGGGCGCTCACGCGCTGTTCTGGGCGATCGTCGCGCCCACCGCGGCCAGCCTGTTCGCGCCGCACCTGCGAGCACGCACGGTCACCGCGATCATGCTGGGCGCGTCCGCCGCGGGTGTGCTCGGCACCCCGCTGGTCTCCTTCGCCGGCACCTCGCTCGGTTGGCAGGTGCCCTACTGGGCGCTGGGTGGCCTGGGCGTGCTGCTCGTGGGCGCCTCCGCCGCGACCATGCCGGCGGCCCGCGGCACGGCGGCCGCCAGGTCCACGGTGGGCGATCTTCCCTCCGGGCGGGCGTTCGCCCGCGTCCTGGTGGTGACGTTCCTCGCGACCGTGGGCATGTCCGCGACGTGGACGTACATCGTGCCGTTCTACACCGGCGTCGCCGGCCTCCCCTCGCAGATGCTGCCGGCCCTGTTCGCGCTCGGCGGCACCCTCGCCGTCGCCACCACGCTCGCGGTGGGACGCTTCCTCACCCGATACGCCGTGCGCACCGTGCTCGTGGGGACGGCGATGCTCGCCGCCGCCTGGGGTCTCCTCGCGCTCGGGCAGGGCTGGTCCGCCATCGCCGCGCAGGCCATCCAGGCCGCCGGCTGGGCCGTCCTCGTGTCCGCCCTGCTCAACTGGGCGATGCGCCACACGCCGTGGCGCACCGAGATGGGCGCTGGCGCGTACACCGTGACCATGAATGGTGGCGCCGCCCTGGGGCCGCTGCTGGGAGCGGCCGTGGTCGCGACGGCCGGCACCGGCGCACTGCCCCTGCTGTCGCTCGCGCTCACGCTCATCGCGGCTGGCGTGGCCGCCGGCGTGGACCGCCGCACCCTCACGCTGCTGGAGCTGCCGCGCAAGGTGCGCACCCGCATCGCGGCCCGGCCTGCTCGACCCCTGCGGGAGAGCGGCCTGGAGCCTGCGCGTCGCCCCGCCAAGCCGATCGACGCCGCCGTGCTGCGCCGGCACCGCGCCGAGTGGCGCCGGCGGACGGGACTGTAGACGCGCATCGGCCGTCCCCGCCCATCACCTGGCGGGACTCAGAGTCATAACGTTTCGCGCGCGCCTCTGGTGACGCGCCCTGGCCGTCGCTAGAGTGCGTCCCATGACCTTCGACACTGGCAACGCCGCCTACCGTGACAGCGCCACCACCGGCGCCCCCAAGTACGTCCTGACCGCCTACCTGCTCGCGATCTTCTTCGGGGTCCTGGGCTTCCACCGCGCCTACCTGCGCAAGTACAAGGACATGGCGATCTTCTTCCTCGCAGCGCTGCTGGGCGTGCTGCTGCTGATCCCGACGGATCCCGGCTTCCTGCGCATCCTGGGCTACGTGGCCATCGCGGGCGTGGTGGTGGCGTGGGTGATCGACCTCTTCCGGATGCCCGCACTGGTCGCGGAGGCCAACGCGTCCGCCAAGGCCTGAGGCAGCGGACCTCACCGCGGCGGACCGCATGATCACCGCAGCCGCCGTCCTCGTGATGCTGGCGGGGCTCGCCCACGTGGGCTTCTTCGTGGCCGAGTCCCTGCTGTTCCGCCGCCCTGCCGTGCACCGGCTGTTCGGCGCCCGTGACGCCGAGACCGCGCGCATCCAGGCCCCCGTGTTCGTGAACCTGGGGTTCTACAACCTGTTCCTGGGACTGGGCGCGATCACGGGCGCAGCGATGCTGCTGGCATCCGGCGCGATGGCGCTGGCGCTGTTCGCATCGCTGTTCATGGTGGGCGCCGCCGCGGTGCTCGTCGCGACCTCGCGCCGCCTGTGGCGCGGAGCGCTCGTCCAGGGCCTGCTGCCCGCCGTCGCGGTGATCCTGCTGCTGGCGGCCTAGTCCGTCGCGTCGTCGGAGTCCGCGGGCTCGTCGCCCTCGAGCTCCTCCTCGTCCTCGCCAGAGACCGTGTGGTCCGGGATCGCGGCGATCATGAGCGCCCACAGCTGCGCGTCCGGCGGCTGGTCCCGGTGGTGGTACTTCGCATAGGTGGCGGCGAAGTCCTGCGCCAGCTGCTCGCGCTCGTCCGCCGTGATCCACAGCGACTCGTGCCGCAGCGCGTAGCGATCATCGCGCCACGTCTCGTTCGCGAGTGCGAGGTGCCGGGCGGCGGTGCTGACGATCACGTCCGCGAAGGACTGCACGGTGCCCAGGAACTCCTCCTCGCTGCCCGCGGTGAAGGTCTTCGACGTCACGTTCGCGCCGCCGGGCACCATCCGGTAGGTGCGCTCCATCGCGCCACCGCGGCGGACCTCCTTGGCGACCTCGATGAGCTCCGCCTCGTGCAGCTGCGCGATGGCGCGGTAGAGCGACGCCTGCGGCACATCGGTCAGCAGGGTGCCGATCTGGCGAGTGGTGAGATCGCGCGCGCTCAGCGCGATGACGACACGCATGCGCACCGGGTGCAGCAGCAGACGTGCACGATCATTGGACATGGAGGTGATTCTAGGTCGATCACCGCAGGTGATCGGGCACATTCACCCGATTTGGGTCAGTTCGGGGCGGTCGCGCGGCGCACCGTCTTGGTGGCGCTGCCCTGCTCCCGAGGGCGAATGACCAGCCTGTCCACGTTCACATGGTGGGGCCTTGTGACGGACCACCCGATCGCATCCGCGATGTCCTCCGCCACGAGCGGCTCGATGCCGGCGTAGACCGCATCCGCGCTGGCCTGATCGCCCGCGAACCTCGTCAACGAGAACTCGTCGGTGCGCACCATCCCAGGCGCGATCTCGATCACCCTGACGCCCTGGCCCGTCATCTCCAGGCGCAGCGTGCGCACCATGGCGGACTCGGCGTGCTTGGCGGCCACGTAGCCCGCACCGTTCTCGTAGGGCTCGATCCCGGCCGTCGACGTCACGACCACGATGTCCCCCGAGCCGGAGGCTCTTAGCGCGGGGATCAACGCCTGCGTCACCCGGACGGTGCCCACCACGTTCACCTCGTACTGCCGCGACCATGCCTCCAGCGAGGACTCGGCCACGTGCTCCCAGCCGATCGCTCCGCCCGCGTTGTTCACGAGCACGTGCACCGGCTGCGCCATCTCGCTCGCCAGGCGCTCGACGTCCGCGTCGCTCGTGATGTCCGCCACGACCACGTCGCAGCCCGTCTCCTCCGCGAGCGCCGCGAGACGGTCCGCCCGCCTCGCCACCGCGGTCACCCGCATGCCGTGCTCACGCACGAGCGTTCGAACGGTCGCGGCGCCGATCCCGGACGATGCTCCGGTCACCACGGCATGTCTGCGCTCCATGCGGACAGACTATTCGCTCCGCGACAGGGCACCGCGCGTCAGAGCTTGCGCTCCCCCAGCCCCAGCTCCATGTGCCTCTGCCACCAGTGGGGCCGCGGCTGCAGCAACGGATCGGGATCGTACGAGCGCCGCACGCCGTCGAGCATCACCGCCGTGTCCGCGAGGTCCAGGATGGTGTCGGGGTCCCGGATGGCGACCGCTGGTGGGGAGCTCAGCGCCTCGAGGCCAAAGTCGTGGATCACGTCGTGCGCGACCACGTGCGCCTGCGCCCGCACGGAGCTGGCGCCGATGACGGGCGTCGTGACGATCACCCGCCACTGATCCCCGGCGCGGTGCACGCGATGGCCGGCGCTCTCCAGACGCGCCACCGCCTCGGTCGGCACCGGGCCCACCTCGATGGCGATCTGCATGCGCTCCACAGCCACATTGTCACTCTGCGAGGCGGGATTGTCAGCCCTTGCGACGGCCGATGCCGGGCAGGAACCGGCCCGTGCGGGCGGCGTAGGCGTCGTAGCCGTTGTACACGCGCCGCAGGTACCGCTCCTCCATGCGCGCCTTGAAGCCGAAGAACACCGCGAGCACCACCACGGAGACGTAGCACAGCAGCGCGCCCGAGCCGACGGCCACCCCCAGGCAGATCACCACCAGCGCGGTGTACATGGGGTGGCGGGCATACCGGTACAGGCCGCTGGCGGCCAGGCCCGCCTCGTTGGGCACGGGGGACGGCGTGAGCGAGCGTCCCAGGTTGCGGCCGGAGGCGATCACGCCTGCGGATCCCACGAGCACCAGCGCGAGCGCCAGCCACAGCGAGGTGAACAGGGCCGGCCCCACGTCGCGCAGGAACGCGGTCACCGCGACCGTGAGGAACAGCACGCCCTGCACCGCCACCATCGCCCAGGCGCGCACCGCGTTCGCATTCATGACCCACAGGCTACGCGCCGGCGCCGCTGTCCACGGCGCCCACGGCAGCGCGCACGGCGGCGCCGATGCGCGAGGCGGTGCCGCGCTAGCGTCGCCTGGCCACCTGGACCGCCTGCGCATCGGCCGGCTCCGGCTGATGCTCGTCGATCCACGCGTC
Source organism: Demequina activiva (assembly GCF_016862815.1). Classification (GTDB taxonomy): domain Bacteria; phylum Actinomycetota; class Actinomycetes; order Actinomycetales; family Demequinaceae; genus Demequina; species Demequina activiva. The sequence goes on from NZ_BONR01000001.1 coordinate 53,531, forward strand.
CACCCGCTCCCACCAGCCGTAGAGCCAGGCCTCGCGCTCGTCGCGCCCCTCGGGGATCTCGTCGGCGTCCGCGAGCCAGCCCTTGATGGTGATCCTCTTGTCCACGGGGAGCTCGCGCCAGATGTCCCGCACCGTGGACAGCCGCTCGAGGCCGGTGTGCGCGAGCATCACCACGGCGGCGTCGGGGCACGCCTCCATCGCCGCCAGCACCCCGCCGGCGTGCGGTGGCATCACGTGCGGCATGGCCTCGGCGCGCTCGGCGAGCTCGTGGTGACCCCTGCGACGCAGCTCGTCGATGCGGCGCTCGCGGCGCTTGGGCGTGGCATTGCCGCCCTCCGGGAAGATCAGCAGCGCGTCGTTCTCGTCCAGCCCGGCGGCGAGCTCACCCACCGACGCCGAGCCGCCCGGCGCACCGGGCTTGCGACGCCGGCGGGAGGACACGAAGCGGGTGGGCAGTCGGTTGAGCAGCACGTCCACAGCCGGGTCCCACTGGAGCGTGTCCTTGAGCACGATCGCAGGCTCGCGGTCGAACCGGTTGATGAGCGACTCCACGATGATGAACGAATCCCCCGGCCCTGCGTGACGCGACACCACGATGATGGGCCGGCCGGGAGCCATGGCGTCCAGGTCCGCGTCCTCGACGTCGATCTCGAGCCGCAGGATGCGCCGCGCCCACCGGAACAGCGAGCCGAGCATGACGCCGGCCAGGCGGTAGTGCTCGCGCTCGAAGCGAGGCGAGCGGATCCTCCAGCCGAATCCCGACGCGACCCACAGCCCGAACATCCACATCAGCGCCAGCGCGTCCCACATCAGGTACAGGCCGGCCATGAAGAGCACGCGGAGGATCCGCACGCGTCCCGGCAGCGCCCAGGACACCACGCCGGCGATCACGATGGCGAGCCACAGTGCGGTGGGGGTCCAGAAGAACGCGAGCAGCACGATCAGGGGCGCGAGCACCACGCGGCGCACCCACACGGGCGGCAGGCCCCAGGAGATCCGGCGCCGGCGCCGGCGCTCGCGCACCTCCTCGGGGCTGGCGCCGCTCATGCGTCGCTCCCCGTGCGGCCGGTGCGGGCCCCGCCCAGGTATGCCATCGACGCCTCGTACGCCGCCTGGATGCGCGCGTGCGTCAGGTCCATGCGGCGGTACGAGCTGAGCTTCGAGTCGCCGGGCTGCTTGCCGCCGTACGGGAGGATGTGGACGTCCACGTGGTCGGGGACGGCGGCCAGGTCCCGCGCGAAGCGGTGGCGGCGGGCGATCTCGAAGGCCACGCGTCCCACCTCCGATGGCTTGGCGGGAACCTCGAGAGGCTCCTCGATGCGACCCACCTGCAGCACGTAGACCTCCGTCGCGCCGCGGTCGATCGCCTCGCCCAGCGGGATGGAGTTGACCACGCCGCCGTCGATGAAGTGCTCGTCGCCGATGCGCGTGGGAGGCAGGGCCGCCGGCACGGAGGCACTGGCGATGACCGCGTCCACGATCGGACCCGAGTCGAACCAATGCTCGGCGGCGCGCTCGATGCTCGCCGCGCACACCGCCAGCGGCACGGCGAGGTCCTCGAAGCGGGCGCCGGCACCCAGGATCTCGTCGATCAGCTCGCGCAGCGGGGCGGGGTCGTTGAGGTGGGTCCTGGACCTCGCGAGCCGGCGCAGCTGGCGCGGCCAGGACTCGCCGTAGATGACCGATGCGGTGGGCGAGGCCCAGGCGCGCTCGAGCGTGTCGACCACGCGGATGGACGGATCGCTGGCGATCGCGGCGCCGTTGATCGCGCCGATGCTCGTGCCCACCACCAGGTCTGGCGTCACCCCGGTCTCGAACAGGGCTCGCAGCATCCCCACCTCGACGGCGCCGCGGACGCCGCCACCTCCCAGCACGAACGCCACTGTCATGGCACCAGGCTAGTGGCGCCGCCCTCGCGGGGCGGGGCGCGCATCGGCCGTCCTGGGAGAGCGGACCCAACCCTGGGGCCCTCCGCGCCGAACACTCACCATGATCACCCTCGCCATCGTGGGCCTCGTGTCCGGCATCATCACGGCCATCAGCCCCTGCGTCCTGCCGGTGCTGCCGGCGATCCTGACCAGCTCGATCCAGGACGGCGCCACGTCGCGGCGGCGTCCCATCGTGGTGGTGGCGGGACTCGTCACCAGCTTCGCGTTCTTCACGCTCCTGGGCGGGCTGCTGCTGAGCTCGCTGGGCCTGCCGGACGATCTGCTGCGCTGGGCGGGCATCGTGATCCTCGCGATCGTGGGACTGGGGCTGGCGATCCCGCCGCTGGGCGAGCTCCTGCAGCGGCCGTTCGAGCGCATCCGCCCGCTCAAGATGGACAGGGACGGCAACGGCTACGTGATGGGCCTCGCGCTGGGACTGGTGTTCGTGCCGTGCGCCGGACCCATCCTCGCGTCCATCACGGTGCTCGCGGCGACCAACGGCATCAGCTGGGGTCTCGTGGCGCTCACGGTGTCGTTCAGCCTGGGCATCGCGGTGCCGCTGCTCGCGTTCGGACTCGCGGGTCAGGCCATGGGAAGCCGCATCAAGGCGGTGCGCACACGCCTCCAGGGCATCCGGATCGCGTCCGGCGTGATCCTCATCGCGACCGCGGTGGTGGTGGCGACCAACGTTGCGGAGCCGCTCCAGCGCTGGGTGCCGTCGACCCTGGCGAGCATCCAGGAGACCATCGAGGACAACGACAGCGTGCGCGACGAGCTCGACGTGCTCACCGGGCGGGAGGAGGCCCAGCCCGCCTCGGGAGACGCGCTCACGTTCGACCAGTGCGAGGAGGGGCCGCCGGACCAGCTGCAGAACTGTGGCCCTGCGCGTGACCTGCCCGGGATCCAGGAGTGGCTCAACACGCCTGAGGGCCAGGCCCTCGACATCGACGAGCTCACCGCGGACGGCGGGGTGGTCCTGATCGACTTCTGGACCTACTCGTGCATCAACTGCCAGCGCACGTTCCCCTACCTGACCGCATGGGACGAGCGCTACCGCGACGACGGCCTGACGATCATCGGCGTCCACTCCCCCGAGTTCGCGTTCGAGAAGGTCGTGGGCAATGTCGAGGACGCGACCGAGCGGTACGACATCGAGTACCCGGTGGCGATCGACAACGACTTCGAGACCTGGCGCGAGTGGGACCAGCGGTTCTGGCCCGCGCACTACCTCATCGACCAGGAGGGCGTGGTGCGCCAGGTGCACTACGGCGAGGGCCGCTACGAGGAGACGGAGATGCTCATCCAGCAGCTGCTCGACGCCGCCCCGCAGGCCGCCGTGGAGGCGGACACCGGCGGGCACACGCAGGGCCGCACGCCGGAGACCTACCTGGGCTACGGCCGCGTCGCCTACGCCGCCAACCTCGACGACATCCGCACCAACACGCCCATCCAGTACTTCTACGACCAGGAGCTTCCCCGCGACCAGTTCGCCTACCAGGGCGAGTGGACCGTCAACGAGGAGCATGCGCTGGCCGGCGAGGAGGCGCGGCTCGAGCTGTACTTCTACGCCGCGGACGTGCACCTCGTGATGGCGGGCGAGGGCGAGGTCAGGGTGACGCTGCTCAACGACCCCGAGTACGAGCGCGTGGTCGAGGTGGACGGCACCAGCGACCTCTACGACCTGTTCGTGGGAGAGCCCACGCAGGACATCATGATCCTCGAGTTCACGCCGGGCATCGAGGCGTATGCCTTCACGTTCGGGTAAAGAGGCTTGACGGAGATTTTGCCCGTCTCGCCAGGCAGAACCGGACAAACCGTGCGTTCATGGACATGACGGGTCACGGTGGCCCGTCTCTGTTCACTACCTCAGGAGGAATCCACATGGATCTTCGCAAGGCAGCAGCAGGTTCTGCGGCCGTCATCCTGGGCGGGGTGCTCCTCGCCGGGTGCGGCGACTCCGCCGCTGATGACGGCGACGACATGGACTCGACCATGGAGCCCACCATGGAGTCCACGATGGACGCCGGCTAGGCGTTCCTTCCCTCACCACCGAACAAGGGCGGTCGACTGAGCGGGTCGGCCGCCCTCACTCATGCCCGGGCCCGACCCATCCGCGCCCGCCATGGTCCCGAACCACTCGTGACGGGCTCGACCGGGCTCGTCCCACGAATCTGGGAGGAATCATGCCGAAGCTGCGCACCCTGGCCGTCCCGGCCGTCATCCTGTTGTCCGGAACGCTGCTCGCCGGCTGCGGCGACGACACCGAGCCCGCCTCCGACACCTCCGACGAGATGATGGAGGAGACCATGGAGCCCACCGAGGACGCCATGATGGAGGAGGACTCCATGGAGGACGAGGACGCCATGGAGGAGGACTCCATGGAAGAGGAGGACTCCATGGAGGACGACTCGATGGAGGATGAGGACGCCATGGAGGACGAGAGCTGACCGGCCGATACTGACTGCATGAGCCCGAGCGACGACGAGGAGGACCGCATGAGCGCCGAACGCCACCTGCGCGCGGTTCCCGACGCGCGCTCGGGCGATGCGGTCGCCGGCGCTGAGCCAGGGCCCGCCCCGGACCTCACCGACCTGCTGGAGCGGACCGCGCGCGGCGATGGCGGCGCATACGAGCAGCTCTACGGGCTCGTCGCCGGGTCCGTGTTCGGCCTCGCACTGCGCATCGTCCGCGATCGCGACATGGCCGAGGACATCGCCCAGGAGGCGCTGGTCGAGGTGTGGCACCGCGCCGCGCGCTTCGACGCGGGCCTGGGCAGCGCGCGCTCGTGGATCCTCACGATCGCGCACCGCCGGGCCGTGGACCGGGTGCGCTCGGAGCAGGCCCACACCACCCGCATGCACACCCATGGCGTGCGCGAGGAGGCGGCCCCCGCGGAGCAGGACTCGGTGGTCGACACGCTGTATCAGGAGTGGGAGGCCAGTCGCGTGCGCGCCGGCATGCAGGCCCTCACGGAACGCCAGCGCGAGGCGCTCGAGCTGTGCTACTTCAAGGGCTTCACCCACCGTGAGGCCGCCCAGGCGCTGGACGTGCCGCTGGGCACCGCGAAGGCCCGCATCCGCGATGGCCTGATCAAGCTGCGAGACGCGATGGGAGCAGAGCGATGACCGACTCGATCCACTCCCTGGTGCCCGCGTACGCCGTCGACGCGCTCGAGCCCGACGAGCGCGCCATGGTGGAGCGTCACCTGCGCGAGTGCACGGACTGCCGCGAGGACCTGGCCGCGTTCCGCGCCGCGACCGCGGCGCTGGCCGACGCCGAGGCCGCCGCTCCCCCGCTGTCGCTGCGCTCCCGCGTGATGGCCGAGGTGGCGCGCACGTCTCAGCTCACGCCGGACGCCGCTGAGGCGCCCAGCACCGATCCCATTCGCGTCGCCGCCACGTTCGACTCCCCCGGCGGCGCCGGCCACGAGGAGGGCTCGAGCGCTGCCGCGGCCGCGCACGCGAGGGACGACGACCTCGCCGGTCGCCGTGACCGCCGCGGCGTGCGCCGCTGGATGCCTGCCCTGGCGGGAGCGGCCGCGACGGTGGCCGTGGCCGCCGTGGGTCTGGGCATGGCTGGAGCGTTCTCCGCGGACGATGCCGCGACCGAGGTCGCGCTCGAGAAGGACGTGATGATGGTGACGTCCGCCCCTGACGCGACCAGCATGGACGTGGACCTCGGCAATGGGCACCTCGTGAAGTCCGACCGCATGGACGCGTTCGTCCTCATGGGCGCCGCCGCTCCGATGCCGGACAAGGGCACCGAGTATCAGCTGTGGCTGATCATGGAGGACGGCAGCAAGGTGGCCGGCCCCACGTTCATGCCCGAGGACGACGGCGAGTACATGACCGTGATGCACGGCGACATGGACGGCGTCGTGGCCGTCGCCGTCACGTGCGAGCCCCCGGGCGGGTCCGACGAGCCCACCACCGAGGCGGTCTCCGAGGTGATCCTCTAGCGGCCTGTCGCCCGGCGCCACCACTGACGCGGGCGGCTTCCCGGCGCGCCCTTGGCATCCGTGCCGCGCGACCGTGCAGGCGCGCGCATGCCCCGCTGGCTCTCGCCGCTGAGCTCGTTGAGCGCCGCCTGATACTCCGGGCTGTAGTGGTAGGACGAGTGCGTGAGCACGTGCGCGACGCCCCGCGGCGGCACGTGACCCACGAGCCGGCTCGAGCCGCCGATCGCGCCGATGGGGTGGCCGAGCGGATCGGTCTCGCGGTACAGCTGGATCCACCGTCCGGGGTTGGCGGCGTCGAGCGAGGCGAGGCGGTCGTCGTCGAACAGGTGCGGGAACAGCTGCTGGTAGTGCGCGGCGAGCAGGTTGCCATAGCTGAGGAACCGCAGCGAGGCGCCTGGGACCTCGGCGTTGGCGAGCACGCGCCGCATCACGGGGAAGCCGAGCACCGCGCCCTGGCTGTGGCAGCTGAGGACGATGGTGTGGCTGGGGTGGTCCTCATGGAGGTGGCGCAGCCGCGTCTCGAGCGCCGGGATCGCGGTCTCGCTGTAGGGCGGCGGCGCCCACGGGTGGTAGAGCCGTGGCCAGAAGTTGGTGAGGTCCCACAGCACGCCCACGCCGCGGCGCGACTCGCGGTTGCCGGACGCGGAGAACACGAAGTACAGCACCGCGATCGCCGGCAGGAACAGCGCCGCCACCACAGCGACCAGCGTGAACGAGGTGGCGGCCACCCACGGATGGTCCACCCCCGCCGTGCCGCCCAGCTCCGTGTCGAGGCGGGCCCACGCAAGCACGTCGATGCGGCCGCGCTCCAGCAGCCAGGCGAGTCCCACCAGCGCCGCGACCGCGACGGCGACGCCCGCCAGCGCGAGCGGGCGGCCGCGACAGATCCGCACCACCAGGTACGCCACGAACAGCCAGCCGAAGGCACCCAGCACCAGCCGTGGCTCCGTGAGGAGCTGGCCGACGCGCTGCGCCCACCCGACGTCTGGGAGCCCCATCCGCAGCAGCTCCGCGGCGACCAGCAGCAGGGCCGCGGCGAGCAGGCCCAGGCCCGCGCGGCGCAGCTCGACCGGGGCGTGCGCGACGGCGGCCCGGATGCGACGCGCGGAGTCGACGCCCCGCTCGCCGCCGGGTGCGAGCGGCCGCACCTGGCCGACGATCCGGCCGGCGGTCCACAGCACCGCGCACGTGAGCACCACTGCCGAGTAGTCGATGAAGTGGAACATCCTCTCCGGCTCGGGGTCCGTCACGAACGCCTGGGGCGAGCGGTCCGAGGCGAGCGCGAGCATGCCGTAGGACAGCGCCCCGAAGGCCGAGTACGACATGAAGAACCCGAGCGTCGCGAAGGCTGGGGAGAACCCGGCAGCCTCGCGCACCGGCATGCGCGTCTCCGCCAGCAGCGCGACCGCGAGCAGCGTGGCCGCCGCTGCGGCGAGGACGAAGTGCGTGACGGTCAGCCCGTCGGCGGCCGCGAGAGCGCTGTCGCGCAGGCCGGCGGCGATCATGGCCACCACCACGGACAGCGCGCCCAGCGCTGCGGACGCGGCGCCCGTCCAGCGCGAGCGGTCCGGCCCCGTGTCCTCGGTCGCGAGCACCGCAAGGATGCCCAGCGACGCCGCCACCACGGCGAGGGCCAGCGGCGCGATGCCCCACGCATCGGCGGTCGCGAGGTTCCCCGTGACCACCCAGCCCAGCGCGGCGACGGCGGCGAGGCCCACGCCGAGGTGCGCGAGCCCCAGCGAGCGCAGCGACTTCGCGCGGCCCCAGGGGTCGTCGTGCTCGTCGCGATCGTCGGGGGCGCCGCCCAGCTTCGCCAGCAGGTGCAGACCCAACGGCGCCAACGCTGCCAGACCTACCACGGCGACGCCGCGGCCCGAGGCGAGAGGCGCATCGGCCGTCATCGCCCCCAGCACGGAGGCGGCGGCCTGCACCGCGATCGCCGAGAGCAGCACGGTCGCCACGACCGTCACCAGCCGGATCGCCGCATCGCGCCACGCCTGCGCGGCGCCCTCGCGGGTCTGGATCGAGTGGGTGGGCTTCATCCATCCGGCCACGTTCACCAGCGCGAGCGGCGCGAGGAACAGCCACAGGGCCGTGAGGCGCCGACGCGAGGTGAGGCCGCCCCAGCTGAACGCCTCCGCGATGCCGCCGGTGTGGCCCGCGTCATGCGAGCGGTAGAAGCCAGCGTCCGCGTCGCCCTCCACGCGAACGGGGAACGCGCCCAGGAGCACCTGCGGAGGCGTGCCGGAGACACCGTGCACCCGCAGCTCGATGGTGCGGTCCGGAACCCGGGTCCGCACCAGCTCCTCGACCGGCTCCATGCTCGCGAACGTACACCCGGGCACCGACGGATGCGCTGGCGGCAGCCTTCCACCGTGCACGCAGGCCCCGGCCGTCGCACACTGGAGACATGGCGGAGATCCTGCTGTTCCATCATGCGCACGGCCTCACCGAGGGCCTGTGCTCGCTCGCGGACCGCCTCCGGGCCGAGGGTCACACGGTCCACACGCCGGACGTCTACGCCGGCCTCACCTTCCCCAGCCTCGACGACGGCATCGCTCATGCCGAGCGCATCGGCCACGACGCCGTCCTCGAGGTCGCGGCGCGCGCCGCACGCGAACATCGACGCGCGGACGTGGTGCTCGGCTTCTCGATGGGCACCGGGCCCGCGCAGCACCTCGCGCAGCACCTGCGGCGCGTGCGCGGCTGCCTGCTCATGGGCGGCGCGTCCACCACCGAGATGCACGGCTCGTCGTGGCGGCGCAACGTCGCGCTGCAGGTGCACGTCGCGGACCCGGACGACTGGTGCTCGGCGGACGAGGTGGGAGCGCTCGAGCGCGAGGTCCCGGAGGCGGAGATCTACCGCTACCGCGACAAGGGGCACATGTTCGTGGACCCCACGCTGCGCGACTACGACGCGGATGCCGCGGACCTCTTCGAGGACCGGCTCGACGACTGGCTCGCGAGGCTGGACGCCGGCCGTGCGGAGCCCTCGCGCGTCGCGCTGTGACGCACGCGGCGCGCTAGGGTCCACACATGCGAAGCCCCGTGCAGCGGTACCTGGAGCACATCGTCGAGCAGTGCGGGGATGCGGGCGGCGAGGTGGCCTCCTACATCCCCGAGCTGGCGGACGCGGATCCCGACCAGTTCGCCCTCGCGCTCGCCACGGTCGACGGCCACGTGTACACGGTGGGCGACCCCGAGGCGCGCTACTCGATCCAGTCGATCTCCAAGCCGTTCACCTATGCGCTCGCGCTGCAGGACCGGGGCATCGCGGCGGTGGACGAGTCCATCGACGTGGAGCCCTCCGGTGACGCGTTCAACGAGATCAGCCTCGCCTCCGACACGGGCCGTCCGCGCAACCCCATGATCAACGCGGGCGCGATCACCGCGGCGTCGCTGGTCGAGGGAGAGACGGCACCCGAGCGCTTCGAGCGCGTGCTCGACTGGTACGGCCAGTTCGCGGGGCGCGAGCTCGAGATCGACGAGTCCGTGTACCGGTCGGAGCTGGTCACCGCGCACCGCAATCGTGCGATCGCGCACATGCTGCGCGAGTTCGAGGTTCTCACCGGCGACCCCGAGGACACCCTCGACCAGTACGTGCGCCAGTGCTCCGTGAGCATCGACACCAGGGATCTGGCGCTGATGGCCGCCACGCTGGCCAACGGTGGCGTGCAGCCCCGGACGGGAGCGCGCGTGCTCGAGCCCCGCAACGTCGAGCGGGTGCTGAGCGTGATGGCGACGTGCGGCATGTACGACTCCGCCGGTGACTGGATCTCCGCGGTGGGGATGCCTGCCAAGAGCGGGGTGAGCGGCGGCATCATCGCGGTGCTGCCGGGGCAGGTGGGCCTGGCCGTGTTCTCCCCGCGCCTGGACGCTCATGGCAACAGCACGCGCGGGGTCACGGTGTGCGAGCGCATGTCCGAGGACATGGAGATGCACCTCATGCACGTGGGGCGCGCGTCGAGCACCACGGTGCGGGCCACCTACCCGGTCTCCCGAGTGTCCTCGCGCCGCCGGCTGCGCGAGGCGGATCAGGCGGTGCTCGACGAGCACGGCACGCGATCCATCGTCTACGAGCTGCACGGCGACCTGCTCTTCTCCGGCGCCGAGCACGTGGTCCGAGCCGTGGTCGAGGACGCGCCCGAGCTCGCGATCTTCGACCTGCGACGCGTGGACGACGTCGCTCAGGTCGCTCGGGTGACGCTGCAGGGACTGCGGAGCATGCTGCGCGAGGATGGCGGCGAGGTGGTGGTCGTGGACCCGGACGGCGTGCTGCCCGACCCCGATGCCGGCACGGACGCCGCGAGCCCCGTGTTCGAGGACCTCGACGCGGCCGTGCGGTGGTCCGAGGACGAGGTGCTGCGCCGTCACGGCGTCGAGCCGCCGTCCGAGCAGGTGCTGGTCGACGAGCACCCGCTGCTGCGCGACCTGTCCGCGGGCGCGCGCGAGGTGATCGACGCCCAGATGGAGACGCTCGAGTTCGCCGCGGACGAGGTGGTGCTCGAGGCCGGCGGCGCCTTCGCGGGCGTCCATCTGATCGTGTCCGGCCGGGCGAAGGCGACGGTCGAGGGACCGGACGGGGAGCCCATCAGGCTCGTCACGATGGATCCGGGGACGTCCTTCGGCGAGCTCGCGCTCGGCACCGACGACGTGCAGGAGACGTGCATCCGGGCCGTGACCGACCTCGCGGTGCTGCGACTGAGCGCCGCGTCGATCGACGCCATCACCGCCGACCACCCCGAGGTCGCCCTCGAGATGTGGCGAGCGATGACCCGGGACGGCTACCGCGTGGCCGACCGCGCGCTGCGCGCGGGCACCACGTTGGGCTAGACGGCCGATGCGATCGCCACGGGGGACGTGAGCGCGCGAGCTCAGGCCGGCTCAGGTGGGCTCGGTCACGTCCGCGACGGTCGCGTCGAGCTCCTCGACCAGCTGGGCGGGATGCACCGTCGCTGCCGCGCCGTGCGCGCCTGCACCGATCGAGACGGGACCCTCGCGGGAGACGATGAGCGCATCGGCGATCACGGGCCATGGCTGCCCCGCCGGCGAGGGCAGGGAGCCGAACGGCGTGATGGTGCCGCGCTCGTATCCGGTCACGTCCTTGGCGACGTCCTTGTCCGGCATGGACAGCCGCGACACTCCCAGGTGCTCCCGGAGCTTGGGCCAGGAGATCTGGCGGTCGCCGGGGACCAGGACGAACAGGTAGTCGTCCTCGCCGCGTCGCACGACGAGGGTCTTGAGGATCTGGCGCGGGTCGAGCCCGCGCGCGGCCGCTGCCTCCTCGAGGGATCGCACCGGTCCGTGCACGGTCACCTCGTGGTCGATGCCCGATGCTTCGAGCGCCCGGATCGCGGGCGTGTCGGGCGCCTCCGGCTGGTCGCTCACAGGTAGGCGCCTGGGGCCTCGTCCGCGCCGCCGGGGCGCGAGAAGCGGTTGCGGCCCAGGGCGCGCAGCGCGGCGACCATCCACTCGCAGATCATCTCGTCGAACTCGCCCTGGACCCCGGAGAAGGACACGATGAGCCCCTCGCGAATGATGGCACCGGGATACTTGATGTCGCCCTCGCGGTACAGGTGCGGGAAGTCCTGGCGCACCCGCGAGGAGTCCATGCCGGTGCGGAGGGTGACGGCGACCTTGCCCTCGACGTTCGTGAGGAACTGGGGGTCGGGCTCCCCCACGTGTGCGGTGAAGAGGGGGGCCTGGGGGTCCGGGTTGACGGGGTCGAGCACGATGAGCGTGCCGACGTGTCCGTTGGTCACGCCTTCGTCGGCCGCCTTGCGGATCGCGGGCTGGATGATCGACCAGGCCGTCTCGCACATCTCGGGTGTCAGGCCTGGGAACATCGCTCTCTCCGCTCGCTCGTTTGCTTTCCGCACGCTACCAGCGCGCGGCGTCCACGCGAAGGCGGACGTCAGCCCACGGGCTGGAGCATCTCCGGCACGCCGGCTGCGAAGCCGAACGGCGATCCGGCATCGCTCACGGAGGGCGTGAGGTCGACCGCCATGTACGGCGCGACGGTCGCGGCGTACCAGGAGGCGAAGGTCTCCCCTGCGATGCCGATAGCGCCGCTCGAGATGACCAGGTACATACCCACCACGAGGGCGACGGCCAGCGCCGTCCGCATCACCGTGGAGGTGGCGATGAGGCCGATGCGCGCCTGCGCCGCGTGCCGGGCGCGCACCTCCGCGGACGGTGCGGCCTGTGGCGCGGTGGGGGCGATCGGCTGGAGGTTCCGTCCTCCGAACGCGATCGAATCGGTGAACGCGCCAAAGCGGTTCTGTCGTGCAGCGGAGACCGCAGCCTTGCCATGCGAGATGCGGGTGCGCTCTCGCGAAGGCGGTGCCAGCGTCGCCACAGAGGGGTGAGCGACCGTCACAGTTCCTCCCAGGGGTGTCGGGACGTGAGTGCCATCTCACTCGTAACTTAACCCGGGTCGCGGGTATTCCGCTCGCCGGGATGCACAACCGTGATGTACCTGCGATGCCCAGGCGCCGCGCCTGCGCCATCACGCCCGGATCGCCGCCGCCCAGCAGCACGCCGTCCCGTGGACAGCGGCCCCGCCGGGACGGAGGTCTGCCATCGCACGTTCGGCCAGGTGGGACACTGGTGCCACCTGTTGGAACCTCTCGAGCAAGGCACCCCTGTGACCCACTCAGAAGACGATGTCCGCGCGCCCGAGGACGTCCCCGTCTACCCCACGTCGACCGCTGCCGCGGCCGGAGAGGTGGGATGGGTTCCGTCCGAGGCGCCCGTCTCGACTCCGGTGTCCCCGCGCCGCGCGAACGCCGCCCTCGTCGCCCTTGGCGCATCGGCCTTCATCGTGGTGACCAACGAGATCGCGCCGCTGGGCCTCATCAACCGCATGGCGACGGATCTCGACGTGTCGCCGTCGACGATCGGCTACCTGACCACGGTGTTCGCGATCGTCGTGATGGTGTCCACCGTGCCGCTGACGCTGCTGACCACGCGACTTCCGCGCCGCGCCCTCATCAGCGCGACCATGGCGTTCTGGACGGTGGGCGTGGTCGTGGTCGCGACCGCCGGGTCCTTCGCGCAGCTGATGGGCGGGCGCGTCATCACGGCCATGGGACATGCCCTGTTCTGGGCGATCGTGACGCCGGCGGCCGCGGGGATGTTCGCGCCTGAGGTGCGCGGGCGCTCAGTCTCGCGCCTCATGCTGGGGGCGTCGGGTGCTGGAGTGATCGGCCTGCCGGCGGCGACGTGGATCGCGCAGAGCGCCGACTGGCGCGTGCCGTTCGTCGCCCTGGGAGTCGCGGGGGTGGTCCTCGCGGTAGCGATCGCGATCCTCATGCCCAGCGCGGGGTCCGAGTCGAGCGCGGCGGCACGCGGCGACTTCCCGTCGCTGCGGCGCTTCCTGCGGGTGCTGACGGTCGCGCTGCTGACCACGGGGGCGATGTCGCTTACCTGGACCTACATCACGCCGTACTTCGTGGACGTGTCCGGCTTCGCGGAGAGCTCGGTGCCGGCGCTGCTCGCGCTGGGAGGGGCGGTGGGAGTGATCGCGATGTGGCTCGTGGGTCGCTTCCTGGATCGATGGCCGGTGCGCTCGGTCGCGGTGGGCCAGGGTCTGCTGGCGGCCATGTGGCTGGGGCTGGCGCTGCTGGGCGGGTTCAAGGCGGGCGCGATCGCGATGATCGTGCTGCAGGGCTTCGCGTGGTCGATCCTCGTGGCGGCGATGGTGAACTGGGCGATGCGGCACACGCCGTGGAAGTCGGACATCGGGGTGGGCGCCTACGCGTCCACGTTCAACGCTGGCAACGCCGTGGGCTCCGTGGTGGGCGCGTCCCTGCTCGCGTGGGTGGGTGCGCAGTGGCTTCCGGTGGCGTCGCTGGTGCTGACGCTCGCGGCGGCGGTGCTGGTGTGGCTCGTGGCGCCGGAGGCCTCGCGGGCCTTGGCACGGCGGCCGATGCGCGGGGCGCGTTCCGCGCGCTAGCCCGGGAGCGCGTACGGCCCTCAGTCGCGCGCAGTCGCGCGGCGAGGCCAGGGCTCGAAAGGCGGGTGGAGGGCCATCGCGGCGCGTGCCGCACGGCGCTCGGCGAGGCTGGCGCGCGACCACCCCTCAGACGAGCCCTCGGGGCCGGAGACGGTGGAGACCACTCCGCGTCGCTCGACGCCTTCTGACGCCGTTCCCGACGCGACTGCGAACGCGAGGTCCTCGAGGTCGCCGGCGAGCTCCTGCTCCGAGGGATCGCAGGCGTCGCAGCCGCAGTGCGGCGCCAGGGCCGCGAGGGTGGCGCCGGCGTACATGAAGACTCCGGGGTGGTCGGTCTCGATCACGGTGAGCGGGGCGCCATGTCCACGGGGGACGAGTCGCCGCACGGCTGCGGGCGCTCCTGGAGCGTGTGCTCGCACGCGCGGTTCGGGGCCGGGCACGCGACCCTCGCTCGGATCGACGCCGTCCTGTACCTCGACGTCGAAGGTGGCGGCGAGGTGATCGACGATCGCGCGCGCATGCGTCCACGCGATCTCGAAGCGGTCCGGGTGGGTGAGGCGACTGTAGGAGTCGTCCGGAGGGCTGCCCCCTCCCCAGAGCTCTCCGTACGGGATCACGGCGCCGGACTCGTCGCGGTACTCGGGGAACGCGACATCGGGCCTGGTGTACCCGGCACGCGCGTCCATGGACCCACTGTACGAGCGGCCGGCCGTCGCGGGCGCTAGGTTGTGCTCTATGCAGTTCAATCCCATGATCCCGGCGAGCTACGACGTGTGGTGGACCGTCACCATGCTCGTGTTCGCCGTGGGGATCATCATCGGGATCGTCGCGATCGCCCGTGCGCTGTGGCGTTCGCGCAAGCGCGACCGGGAGATCGAGCAGCTCAAGCGCGACATGCGAGATCTGCGCGAGCGCAACGACTAGCTCGCTGGCGCCGCGCCGGCGAGGGGGGAAGGGTGTTTCTCCTGTTCCAAGGATTCCTGAACTACGAGCGTGCCTGTCGATAGGCTGCTGCGGTGACGCCCCGCCGTAGCAAGGATCTGAGCCACGAGCAGATCGACAAGCGCATCTCGAAGTCTCGCCGGGCATCGCGCGCGTCTACCGTGGCCACAGTGTCGTGGCCGGCTGCCATCGTCGCGATCGCAGTGGTCACGTTCGCCGCGATCTTCGAGTGGACGCAGGTGATGGCTGCGGCGGCGCTGGTGCTGGTGTCCGCGGTGGTCGCGGTGGCCGTCGGGACGCTTGTCGCGGCGCGGACGGTGGGGATCGGCCGGTGGCGCGCCGTGAGGTTCGCGCTGTCCAGCGCTCGCCGCGCGCTGTGCAATGTCGCGGAGTTCGCCTCCGGCACCTGAGGGCCGAGACCGTCGCTCGCAGGAGGGCCCGGCGCTAGGACTCGTCGCCGCTCGCCCCTGCCTCGAGCTCCGCGAACTTGGCGGCCATGGTGGGATTGCCGCGCGTGAGCTTCTTGATGCTGAGGTCCTCCGCCTTGTCGTTCGCCAGGCGGAGGTTGTTCGCGGACTTGTAGAGCGCCTGCTTGGTCTTCTCGAGGTCCTTGATGGCCTCGTCGATGCGCTTGACCGCCTCGTCGAAGCCGTCGGATGCGAGACGCCAGTTGCGGCCGAACCGATCCTTGAAGTCCTCCAGCTCGCTCTCGAAGTTGGTGATGTCGATGTTCTGCGCGCGCACCAGGGCGAGCTCCTGCCGGTACTGCAGGGAGTTCTGGGCGGCGTTGCGCAGCAGCGTGATGATGGGGATGAAGAACTGGGGGCGCACCACGTACATCTTGGGATAGCGGTGCGAGACGTCCACGATGCCCGAGTTGTAGAGCTCGCTGTCCGGCTCGAGCAGCGTGACCAGCACGGCGTACTCGCAGCCCTTCTCGCGGCGGTCCTTGTCGAGCTCCTTGAAGAAGTCCTCGTTGCGGTGCTTGGTGGCCGTGGTGTCGGACTCGTTCTTCATCTCGAACATGATCGAGACGATCTCCGTGCCCTCCGGGTCGAGGTCCCGAAAGATGTAGTCGCCCTTGGAGCCGGACGATGCGTCGTTGTCCTTCTCGAAGTACGCGTTCTGGAAGGCGGTGGCGCGCAGGCGGTTGAACTCGTACTCGCAGTGCTGCTCGAGCGTCTCGCCCACCATCTTGGTGGACAGCCGAGCCTTCATGTCCTTGAGCCGCTCGATCGCATCGTCACGATCCTTGATCTGGATCTCGCGGGACTTGATCTCGCCCTCGTACTTCTCCTTGAGCGCGGACTCGGCGTGGGACTTCTCCAGCGACGACTTCTCCAGTGAGTGCTGGAGCTCTGCGATCTGCTTCTCCTGGGCGGCGACGGCCTGTTGGAGCTCGCTCTTGAGCCTGGCCTCGGCGAGCTCCGCCGCGGACTTGGAGCTCTCCTGCGCCTGCGCGAGCTGGTGCGCGAGGGCATCGCGCTCCTTCTCGATGGCCTTGAGCGCCTCCGCGACCGCGAGCTGCTGCTGCGCGCTGGTGGCGTCGAGCCTGGCCTTGAGGTCCTGGATCTCAGAGTCCTTGGCGGAGGCCGCCTTCTGAGCCTCTGCGTCGGCCTGCGACTTCGCGAGCTCGATCGCCGCCTTCTTCTCAGCGTCCGCCAGGTGGAGGCGCTTCTCGAGCTCCGCGTCGAACTCCTTGGTCCGCACCTGGTTCACGATGTCCGCGTAGCCGGCCTCGTCGACCGTGAACGCCTTGCCGCAGTGGGGGCAGGTGATCTCGTGCATGGATGGGGCCTCCTCGTCGCTCCCGAGTGTAGGTGTGACGCGCGAGGGCGCGAGCGAGGCACCGCTCGACCGGGGACGGATCGCGCCAGCGGCTACCGCCCGGACCGTGCTCGACAGGCTCCTCGACGACGTCCGCTGCTCCGACGGCGACGGGTTCGGGTGCGGTCATGGCGCATCGTTCCTGTGATGCCGACTCGCGGGGCGGGGGTGGTGGGAGGCTGTCGAAGAGCTTCCGTCCGCCGGGTCGCCGCCGCCGTTCGGGATCGATGGATGGTGGTGGGGTGAACCACACGTCGGTGGTGGTGGCGTCGATGATCCAGTGGTCGCGATGGATGTCGTGGTGGCATCTGACGCACAGCAGGACGCCGTTGTTCAGGTCCGATGGGCCGCCGTGGGACCAGGGAACGATGTGGTGGGCGTCGCACCAGCTGGGCGGCGCGCCACACATCGCGCAGCCGCCGTCGCGGTGGGCCAGGGCGAGCTTCTGGGCGGGGGTGAATCCGCGCTTGGCTCGTCCCTGATCCAGCACGATCGACGTGCCGCCCAACACCTGCGGGATCACCCCGGCCGCGGCGGCAGCGCGGCGCAGCGCACCGGCATCCAGACCGGCACCAAGCCCGTCGACACTGCCGCCCAGTCCGGTGCGCAAGTCCTCCAGCGAGCACCGCACGATCATCGTGACGCCCGTGTTGGGAAGGACGTCCACGTCGCAGGAGGCCAGGTGGCGGGCGAAGTCTCCCATCGCGTCCGCGCGGACCTGCTCGGGGGTGCGCTCATCCACCACCACCGCATGGCCGGCCCTCTGAGCATCCTGGGCCTGCTTGCGGATGCGGAAGTGCTGGCCCACCATCGCCTGCATCACCGCCACCAGCGGGGCACCGTTGTCGGGGTCGAGCTGTCCGCGCAACCAGATCATCCCGTCCGCACTCTCCCCGATGCGCAGGAACCGTCGCTGCCGACGCTCTTCGGCACGCTGCTGGCGATGCTCAGCATCGAGGCGTTCCTCGGTGCGCAGGATCAGGGCTGCCAGGCGTTCGATCCTCATGAACCGTGCCGCCTCCACCAGATCGCGCTCCGCTCGTGACAGAGCCCCGGGCTCGACCCGGTCGCTGATGCGGCGCAGCATCCGCAGGATCATCGACGCCGCCTCCGCACTCAGCCCACCAGCATTGACCGCTGCCGCCACCACAGGAAACACCGGACACTGCGGCTCTGCAGCGCCAGAGGGCTCTGTCGCTTGCTCCGCGTCCCGCAACGCCTCACCGACCTCGATCAGCCGTCCCGCCTCCGCGCTGGAGCCACCCGTCTGGGAGGCGACCATGCCCCGCTCATCCCCACCACCACGGCGCCGCGCCAATCCCACCTCACGGGCTTTGACGCGCGACCGTGCCGCCTGCTCGGCCGCGACCACCGCGAGCATCCGATCCACGTCCCGACGCACCGCCCCCACCGCGCCACCCATCGCGGCCAGATCATCATCCGACAGCGCCGCCACACCCGCATGCGTCAACGCGCGCCGCCCCACCAGAGCAGCGCGCACCGCGCCGTCCCAGTCGGCACTCGCATCAGCTGTCGTCGCCATGAATCCATCCCACCAGAGGGGTCTGACACGGACGCCGCGGCGGCCCCCGTCATCCACATCACGCCAGGTACCGATGCGATCTCGGTTTGGTCACAGTCCATGGTGCCGGCACCGCCGCGCCGCTACGTTCGCCTCATGACCACAGAGGACGGCCGCGGCGCTCGCCCCGCGACGCTGCGCTGGATCGCCCATCCCGCGAGCGTCGCGGGCATCGCCGTCCTGGTGCTCAACGATCACGTCCTCAAGGCCGAGTTCGGCTCCTGGTGGACGGGCAAGCTCTCCGACATCGCCGGCCTGATCTTCTTCCCCGCCCTGCTCGCCGCCGTCGCCTCTCTGGCCGTCCCGCGCGCCTCGGCGCGGCTGCTGATGCCCGCGGCGATCGCCGTCACCGGCATCGGCTTCACCGTGGTCAAGGCGACGGACATGGGCGCCGCCACCGCATCGGCCGTGCTCACGGCGATCACCTGGCCGTCCACGGTGCTGCGCGACCCCACCGACCTGGTCGCGCTCGCCGCGCTCGCGGTCGCCGCCTGGACGGCGCATGCGAGCCTCCGGGACGCGCAGGACACGCAGAACGCGCAGGACACGCAGGGTGCACGCACGGACGGCCACACGCGGTGGCGCGCGGCGGTGCTGGTCCCCATCGCGGTGCTCGCGAGCGTCGCGACATCCGCGCCCGAGCAGTCCGCCGTGACGGTCGTCGAGACGGTGGGCGATCAGGTGTGGGCGGGAGTGGGCTCGGCGGGCCCGGTCGACGTCCACCGCGAGGCCGGCTCCTTCTCAGGCGCCTGGTACACGCTGCAGCCCGATGGAACCTGGGAGGGATCCCGACAGGGTGACCCCGACCGCGAAGCGCTGCCGGAGCCCGAGGACGCACCGGCGGCAGGCACGCTCGTGCGCTGCTCGAGCGCGAATGGCGACCTCTGCTTCCGCCCCGCGGAGGGCGCCCAGGGCGTCGAGATGTCGAGCGACGGCGGCGCGACCTGGGACGAGGACTACCGCGTGTCCGATGCGGCTCTCGAGGACCTCGCGCAACGGCTGGAGGCGGGCGCGTCGGAGATCATGACCATCGCCGTCGCCGTGGTCGACTCGGAGGACGGCATGCAGGTCTACGCCGCGAACGGGGTGGATGGCCTCGCGGTGCGGGCGACGGACGGCACGTGGGAGCGCATCGGCCTGCCGGGATACGACGGCATCTCCGCGCCGCTGCCGCTGCTGGGCGAGCGCCCCGGCCACCCCACGTACCTGGTCCCGTTGGGGCTGGTGGTGCTGCTCGCGTTCGCGGGACCGGTGGTGTTCGCGCTCGCAGCCGTGTGGTCGCGACAGCGGCGGCTCGGCACGGGCGCCTGGCTCACCGCGCTCCTGCTCGCGGGCGGGGGCACCGTGATGGCCGTGGTCGCCGTGCGTGCCACCGCGACCTCCACCGGCGATGACGCCCCTCCGCCCGACGCCTACGTCCTCACCCCCCTGCCGGTCCTCGGGTTCGCGCTGATGGGCCTGACCACGTGCGCGGTGGCCGCGGTGATCGTCACCACCTCGTGCGTGCGGGTGCTGGGCTACGCGAGCGTCACGGGCATCGCGCTCGCGGGGGCCGCCGCCACCGTGGCGCAGGTGCTGGACTTCAGCGTCGCGCTGGCTCTGGCCTGTGCCGCGGCGGTCGCTCTGGCCGGGACCATCGCCGCCGCTCGCCTGGTGCCGCGACGGTGGCCGCGCGCGCTCGCGGAGCCCGAGCAGCGCCCGGCCGATGCGCCGGTGACCTAGCGCTCGAACCATCGCGTGCGTGCGGCCCCGGACCGCAACCCCGGGCCGCTACCTCGGGCAGCTACTACCCCGGGGCGCAGGCCCAGGCGGATCGGACCGGCACCGTCACCCGCAGCGTGGCGACGTTCATCGCCTCGTCGCGCGCCCACAGCTCCACCTCGACGTTCGTGGGCTGGAGCTGCTCAGCGACCGAGCCGGCCTCGATGGGTCCCACCGTCGCCGTGAACTCGTCGCCAACGCCGCGCACCAGCTGGCGCTGAGCCGGGGCAGCCGAGCCTGCGACGTAGCGGATGCCGGCGCTGGTGACGCCCACGTCGTCCACGATGGTCGCGCGGATCAGGAGCGTCTGGGGGTCGCACATGTCGTTGACCTCCCAGATGTCGTCGATGGTGGAGGTGAGCCGGATGCGCGGCGCGGACTCGTCCGCTGGCGGAGCAGGCTCGGGCTCCGGCGCGGGGTCCGGGGGCGCGGGGTCCGCCGGCGCGGGTGCATCCGGCTCCGGCGGCACCGGCTCGCTCTCCGGCGTGGAGGTCACGCTGGGGCTGGGCGTCGGGGTCGACACGGCCGATGCGCTCGGCGAGGGCGTCACGGACGGCGAGGGCGTCGCGCTTGGCGTGGCCGACGGGGTGGCGGTGGGGCTGGGCGAGACGAGCGGCAACGCCTCCTCGCGCGCGCCGCACGCGTACAGGGTGACGGCGAGAAGGATTGCCGCTACGACGCCCGCTCCGTACAGCCCCAGGATGCGCCACCGGGAAGCCGCCGGCGCATCGGCCGTCTCCGGCGCATCCGCCGTCTCCGGCGCATCGGCGCTTCCCGTGGCGGCGCTGATCCGTGCCATGAGGGAGTCCACCAGAGCGTCGGGGTCCGCGGGCTGCTGGGCAGGCTCGGCGTCCTGGAAGAGTCGCCGCAGCTCATCGTCGTCGGTCATGGCGCCTCCTTCCCTAGCGTGCTTCCCAAGGCGCTGCGCGCCCGGTGCAACTGCGTCTTGACGGTTCCTGTGGTGACCCCCAGGGCCTGTGCGATGTCCGCGACCGGGGTGTCGAGATAGTAGTAGAGCGTGACGATCTGCTGTTGTCCGTCCGGCAGCGCGGCGACCGCGTCGTGGACGGTCAGGGAGTCGACCACCTGGCCGGTCGCATCGTCCATCTGCTCGGGCTCCGGTGGGAGCTTCGCGTAGGCCCGGGCCTGCGCCCCGGAGCGCCGGTGCGCCATGCGCACGTGGTTGATCGCGGTGACGGTGACCCAGGCGGCGACGTTGTCCGGCGGCGTGTCCGAGGAGAGCGCGGCAACGAGGGCGTCCTGCACGGCATCCTCGGCACGGTCGCGGTCCCGCGTGGCCAGCGTGACGGCGGCGACGACCTTGCCGTACTCGTGCGCGACGAACGCAGCGACCCGCTCCCGCACGCCTGGCACTGGTGCCATGGGTACTCCTCGCGTGATCGTTGACGACACCCTAGTCCGGCATGCCTGCTCCCGGCCCGGCGAGCGCCGGACCGGGAGCGGCACGGCGGCTCAGCCAAAGCTCAGGCAGGAGTCGCCGGTGACGGTGATCGAGCCGTGATCCTCGGAGACGTTGCCGGCGGCGTCCTCGGCCACCACGCCCACGAAGAGCTGCTTGGAGTCCTGCCCGGCGGGAACGAAGCCCTGCGGGACCTTGCTGACCTCGGCGACGTAGTTGCCGAACGAGTTGAGCGTCATGGGCACCTGGATCACGCCGGTTCCGGGGATGAAGTAGACGAGGCGGGGGTTCACGACGCCCACGTTGTCGCTGATCTGCGCGCGCACCTTGGCGGTGGTGGGCGAGCATGAGAGCGAGTGCTCGTAGATGGGGTCCTCAGGCGTCTTGACCCAGCCGATCACCGGCGAGGCATTGTCCGCGGGGCCCGGCTCGTCCTCGGCCGGCTCTGCGGGCTCCTCCGGCTCTGCCGGCTCCTCGGGCTCCGCGGGCTCGTCCTCCGCGGGGGCCGGGGGCTCCTCCGCCGCGGGGGCGGCGGGAGCGACGGACTCATCGGGCTCGGCGGGCTCGTCCAGCTCGGTGCCGCGGACGGACGATGCGGTGGGAGCCGGGGAGGCCGAGGCCTCCGCCACGGGCGCTGAGGCATCGAGGCCGGAGGCAAGGCGCTCGTCGGTGGTGGACGAGCCGTGCGGCCACAGCGCCAGGCCAAGGCCGGTGCCCATGATGGCGGCGCCGACGGCGGCGATCACCAGCCAGCGGCGGCGACGGGTGGGGGCGATGGTGGGGATCTCTTGGGTGTCGGTGCTCTCGTACATGATCTGCTCCTCTGTCGGGTGACGCGCTGTGGTGCGCGTCTGCCCCTCGTTGCACGGCGGGGGTGCGGAGGTTGACAGAGTTTCCGAAGTTTTTTCTGGGCCAGGCTGACCGCGGGCGGCCGATGCGCCGCTCAGCCGAGCTCGCCGAACGGATATCGCACGGTCTGGAAGGGCCACTCGCGCGCGAGCCAGGCCGGCACGTACTCCCTCACGGTGTCCCCCAGCCCCGCCGGCGCATCGGCCGTCACCCAGAACGAGACGTCCGCGACAGGACCGCCGGGACCCACGGCCGGCTCCGCCGGATCGATGTAGATGCACCCGTAGAGCGCGCTCTCGTCCGCGGGCAGGATCGCGTAGTTGAACGATTCGTGGGTGACCATCTCGCGGGCGTGGCGGGCGAGGTCCTCGCGGTCCGCCTCGGCGGACATGTCCTCGGGCGGCCAGCCCCACGCGTCGCCGTACTTCGCCCAGAGCATCGGCTGGTTGCCCATGACGGCGGGCATGTCGATCGCCAGGTCATCGGGGCTGATGGGACGCAGGTGGATGCCCGCGACGACGTCGACGCGCAGGGGATGCTCGAAGTCGCCGGGGAGCCAGTGAGTGGTCACAGCGCGAATCTAGCGCCCGCCAGGGAGACTGAACAGATGGGAATCGAGGTCAGGCCCGCGACCGTGTTCGAGGACGTCGCGGCGGTGGTGGGCCCCAAGAAGCCCACCTCGAACGTGTGCTTCTGCCTCAGCTACCGCATCGGCTCCAAGGAGAACAACGCACTGCGCGGTCCCGAGCGCGCCGAGCGCGTCCGCGAGCTGTGCGCGCAGGAGCCGCCGCCCGGGGTGATCGCCTACGGCGACGGCGAGCCCGTGGGGTGGGCGGCGGTGCATCCGCGCGCGGAAACGAGCTTCGCGCGCAACCGGCTCATCCCGCATGTGGATGATTTGGACGTGTGGTCGCTGTGGTGCATCCGCGTGCGGCCCGGGCACCGGGGACAGGGGCTTACCCATGCGCTCATCGACGGCGCGGTCGCGCATGCACGTGCCAGCGGAGCGCCCGCGATCGAGGGCTACCCCGTGGACAACCAGGGCGAGAAGGTGGACCTGACCATGGCGTATGTGAGCACTCGGCGCGCTTTCGAGAAGGCCGGCTTTCGCAAGGCGGCGGACACGGGCTCGGTGCTGAACGGCTTCCCGAGGGTGCTGATGCGGCTGGACCTGCGCTGAGTGGAGGCGCCTGCTGCCGGCCGATGCGCGGGCTGGGTGGGCGCCCCGGCGTCGCCTAGGCGCGCTCGGCCTCGGGCAGGCCGCGACCCACCCACGCGCCGGCGATCCCCAGCAGCGCGAGCAGCAGCAGCGCGAAGCCGGAGCCCAGCAGCGCCAGCGCCGCCGTCACCGCACCCACGGCCAGCAGCAGAACGCCCATCATCGTGTTCGCGACGGCGACGTACTGTGTGCGCTGGTCGCCCTCGGCGATGTCGACGACGTAGGTCTTGCGGGCCAGGCGCGCACCCACGTGGGCGAGCGCGAGCAGCAGGTAGGTCCCGGTGGCGAGCCACGCGGTCTCCGCCAGCGACGGCACGCGCGCCAGCGCCAGGAACGCCAGGATCACGGCGGATGCGGCTATGGACGCGCCGATCATCAGCCGGCGCGAGGAGCGGTCCGCGAGCCGACCGAAGATGCGCCCGCCGATCAGACCCGCGATGCCCTGCGCGATCACGAACAGGCCCAGCGAGGACAGGCTCCCCTCCCCCTGCGCCGTGCCGAACGTGACCACGAACGGCGGGCTCAGCGCGGACACCAGCAGCAGCGCACGGGCGGTCACGAAGCGCCGGAAGACGCTGTCTTCGCGCCACAGGTCGCGCGCTTGGACCGCCCAGTTGGGGCCGTCCTCTGCCTCCGGCTCTGGCTCCTCCGCGGGCTCGCGGATGGTCGCGAACACGAATGCGGCGGCGCCCCACGCGATCGCGGCAGCGGCCAGCAGGACGGCCAACACCACGGTGTTGACGCTGTCCCCGCCCCAGATGCGCAACGCGAGACCGAGCGTGAGGGCCACGGCGGCCGACGCGACGGTGGTCACGCCCTTGATCTGGCCTCGCAGGCCCTTGGGGACCGTGCGGCCCAGCACGTCCTTGCTGGCGATGGACGTCAGCGAGCGCGACAGCGCGAACACGGCGAGCGCGGCGAGGATGCCGACTCCGGCGACCACGCCCGAGGCGGTCGTGGCGACCAGCGCCATGGCAGCGGTGGCGACGGCCTGGCCTGTCGCGCCCGCGACCCACACCCACTTGCGGCGCGGCCGCTGGCGGACCTTGGGAGCCCACGCGGCCTGCGGCAGCATCGAGCCGGACTCGCGGATGGGGACCAGGAACGCGACGAACGCGCCGGGTGCACCCAGCGCGGTGACGAGCCACGGCAGCACGGTCTTCGCGTTGACCACCTGGTCGCCCATGGACTGCAGGGCCTGCGCGACCATCTGGCGCACGCCGTTGGCGGCGATGTGGGGCCGGGCGTCGGGCTTCAGGCTCTGGACGTCGGCATCGTCGTCATCGACCAGGAAGCTGAAGATCCGTTTCGAGGGCATGGGTCAATGATGGCTGGTGCGCGCGGGGTGCCTCGACCTACGCGTCGTCGCTCCGGCCGCTACGGAAAGCCGATGCGCGGTCCGCCACGCGCCGCCAGGACTTCGCGCCAAAGTCCTTGGCGCTCACGGACGCCGAGCGCATGGCGCGCGCCGCGCGGGTCTCGACGGGCGCATCGGCCGGGCTGCCGGGATCGATGGAGAGCCACTCGGGCCAGGCCTCCACCGGCGCGGAGAAGCCCTCGCGGCAGGCCTTCACCACGGAGGAGCCGAAGTAGTAGCTGGTCGCGCCGCCCGCGACCGCGCCGATGACGGGGATGGCCTTGGAGCCGATCCGCACGCCGCCCATCACCGCGCCCTGCGCGAGGGCGTTCTTGGCGAGCACCATCGTGACGGGCACCAGCGCCGAGTCCGGCAGCTGCTGCGCGAGCAGGTCTCCCCACTGGGGGTTCGCGGCGCCGGCGACCTTGCCCGCGGTGGCGCGAGCCGTGTGGACGGTAGCGCCGGCGGGCAGGGCGCCCAGGACCAGCTCGGTGATGCGGCTCTTGCGCTTCTCGCTCAACATTGCGCCCAGCACCACGGCCTTGGCGCGCTCGGGATCGTCGATGGGGATGCCGCGAAGCTCGGCCATCGACAGGGCGAACAAAGCGGTGGTCTCGTAGAAGAACAGCAGATCCGCGACGCCCAGGCCGATCGCGATGGGCACTCCCACCGCAGGAATGGCGGCCGATGCGCCCACCGCCGCACTCGCCGAGGTAGTCGTGGCGACGTACTGCTTCTCGATGATGCGCATCACCTCGGCGGGCGTCGCCTCCGGGTGGCGGCGGCGAACCTCCTTGATGTACGCGGTCACGGCGGGCCGCTGCACGGCGATGGCCTTGAACACGCGCTCCCGGAAGTCGTCGGGCAGGGCGACGGCGTTGCCGGGCTTGCTGGAGGCCGATGCGGTAGGCATGCGGTCAGGGTATGTCACCCCAAGCTGCGGGAGAGGGGACGCGGGCGGACGCCTATAGGGGTCGCGCCGGCGCCAGCACCTCGAGGTCGCGCGCGTGCGCCGGGTGCGGGAAGCGCGGAGCGCGCTGCAGGCGCGCCATACGGCCGCCACACGCCAACGCCATTTACGACGGCGGGCCCGATGCGACAGCGGTTGCAGCCCGCTCCCCGCGGCTTCTGAAGTGGCCAGGGTACAGGGCGATGCGGTCACTTTCACCCCCCGGAACTGCCGGAGCTGCGACCGCACGCACGTCGAGCGGCACCCTTGGTCGCCCAGCGGCCACGATAACCCCTCGGTAGCTCCCGCATGCCGTGAGAACACCCACGACGCTGGTCCCCAGCAGATTCACGCCAGGCGCAGCTAAGCTTCCATCGCCCAGTAGCACCGCCTCGAACACCAGCACGCCCGTGATGGGCAGCATCGCGAGCGCCGACACCCTGCCGCGCTCGCAGCCCGTTGGTCGCGGGCGACTCCCTTCTGCGGCTTCGCGCACGCTGTGCGGGCCATCGCACCGCACGCAGGCGTACAGCGGGCCGTGCAACCCGAAGCCGCGATGCAGCGAGTGATCGCGTTCGCCGACGCACTCCGCTCCGGTGATTGACCCGGGGCGGCGCTGTGTGAGGGTACGGAGCCTCCAGCCAAGGCACTCCCGCCCGTCCTGGGCGCGCGCAGTCCCCTCGACTGGAGCGCCTCGGTGTGAGCGAGCTCGCGGGTCGATTCGCGCGAGTGCTTGGCGCCTGTCCGACCCCTCGACTAATGTCAGCTCGCGAGGTCTGCGGAGCTTGGTGTCGGGAAGCTTCTGCGGACGCGGCGCGAGAAATGCATAGCTCTCTGCCAGGTTCTGAGAGAATCACATCATCGCAAATCGAAGGGGTGGTGGGCATCGGTGATGAAAGTAAGCGAGGCAGTGACGCCTCTCGAATCGATGGATCGACCGACGCGAGATCACCACTCATTCCCAATCCGAGACGTACCGGTTGCTCGGATTCGCCCGGAGGAAGGACTCGGACGCAGGCGCGACCGAGACGGGCACAGGGATCTGCAACGGTCAATCGAGCGATTCGGGGTACTGACTCCCATTACGGTGCGCCCGGCACCCGACAAGAGCGGTGACTACCTGCTGATCAAGGGACAAGGTCGCACGCTGGCGTGTCGTCTCCTAGGCGTCAGGACAATTCCAGCTGTCGTGGTCGACGACACCTACGCTGAGACCGCAAAGGTCCAGCAGTTTCTGGTGGAGAATGTCGCCCGCCTGAAAATGCGTCCTGTAGACCGCGCACTCCTCATCCAGCGCGCCCGCGCGGAGGGAGAAGAGACCTCCGCAATCGCTGGCAGGTTCGGTGTCTCGGCGGCCACTGTTCGTCGCCTTCTCACCCAACTGGATGGCGCGACTCCCGGCGAAGTTGAAGCACTGAGGTCCGGGGACGTGAACCTTGCTATGCAAGCGGTGATCGCGCGGCATGTCGAGCCTTCCGAGCGTCAAGGCGTGCTGACGATCATCGCGGGTCTGTCAATCAAGCCCAAGGAACTTGAAGCGCTCTTCGTCGCGTTGGGCTGGCAGGAGCTGGAGTCGCTCGGACGTGCAGAACTCGGCGCACGGGTGGCCCTCCTGCACTGGGCCTGCAACGCACTCGTCGAGTCGCCACGAGGCTCCTTGAAAGATCGGCTCGCCCAAGTCGCACTGGCTTTCCCGACGGAGCTCGCACGTGCTGGCGCTTCATACGCGGTGGTCTCCCAGTGAAGCTCATCGAGGTGCCAATCGGACAGCTGAGGTTGAGTGCGGAACTAGCGCGGTCTGGTAGCGCCAAGGCCTTCGAGGAGCGCTTGCGCTCGTCGGTCGAAGAGATTGGGCTGGCGGAGCCGCTGAAGGTGGCCGCTCGACCCGACGGGGGATACCTCGTGATAGACGGCGCGCTGAGACTTAGGGCGGTCCGGTCGATCCGGCAAAAGGACCCTTCGCGGTTCAAGACGGTCACTGCCTACTCGCTCGACTACGACATGCGATACGAGATCCGGTTCCAGTCCGACATCTACCAGGACTTGTTGCCAAGCCAGCTTGCCACCCTTGTAGAGCATCTTCACGAGGCAGAGCACGTACGCAAGGCCGACATTGCTCGCTACATCGGGGTGTCGCCTGCAACTCTGCGCAACTACACCGGGCTCTGGCGTCTCATGGAGCGAGGAGGCTTGTTTACCCGCATTGTCGAGCTCATGGATGTGGGCGTGTTTCCATCATCCAATCCATACGCATGGCTACGGCTGACCGACGATGGGCTCGAGCGCGCTCTGCGCGAGAAGTTTACGAAGGGGTCAGACCCCGAGACTTGGAGCACAGCCGTGGCAGCCGACGCGCGCCTGGGCCGTGCTGAGCGGTATCCGCTGAAGTTCATCGAAATGGTCACGGCGGCCCTGCCGCCCGAGTGCTATCTCGCGGGTGAAGAGGTGAGGGCCGTCAAGCGAGAGCTTGGTCTGCGACGTGCCGGCGGTCAGGCGACGTATAGGGACTTCAGCCACGCGCGCGATCGACTTTCTACTGTCTCGAAGAAGTCGAGAGAACCAGTTCTTGTCGCCGCCGCAAAGTCCTTTGAGGAGTACTTGGCTTGAGCGAGCCGATAGACTGGTCCGAGGACGCCTACTTCGACGCACCCGAGCGGGGATCGATCGACGGCGGGACGACATCGTCGGGAGACCTTTGGCACAGCATCAGCGCTCGCTGGGGCCATTCGATGCATACGATGTGCTCATATCACGGAATGTTTCCCGCTAAGGTCGCGCATCAGTTCATTCAACAGTATTCGCGTCCTGGAGACGTCGTTCTGGACCCGTTCAGCGGGCGTGGCACTACTCCTTTACAGGCCCGCGTCGAGGGCCGAAAGGCAATCGCCAACGACCTAAACCCGCTCGCGTATGTATTGTCTCGCGCGAAGACTTCACCGCCAAGTTGGGACCAAGCTAATGGCTTTGTCGACCAGCTTGAGCAGTCATTCAAAAGGATCAGGCAAAGTCCGCTCGACGTCTCGCCTGATATTCGCATGCTCTACCACGACAATACCTTGGCACAACTTGTCTTTATCCGAGGTCGCCTTCTCGAAAAGGGTATCACGAGCTGGAGCCGAGAGGAGTTCATGCTCGCTGGGTCGCTCGCGGGCATCATGCACGGTGGCTGGCGACGCGACGGTACGAGTCAATACCTGAGTATTAGCATGCCCAATACTTTCAGCATGTCACCCACCTATGTCGAAAAGTACATCCGTGAGAAGGGTCTACAGAAGCTCGACCAAGACGTATTCGA
Source organism: Demequina activiva (assembly GCF_016862815.1). GTDB lineage: Bacteria > Actinomycetota > Actinomycetes > Actinomycetales > Demequinaceae > Demequina > Demequina activiva. The sequence continues at coordinate 82,575 of NZ_BONR01000001.1, forward strand.
GCGGCTGCGCGACAAGCTAGCGCGTCTGTATCTGGACGACATCGGCGACGAAGTGGGCGTAGCGCACCACGCCGACGCGGCCACCTTGCTGGAGGGTTCGAAGATTGCCGAACAGTCCGTTGATCTAGTCCTGACCTCGCCTCCATATTTGCAGGTCGTCAACTACGCCCAGTCGAACTGGATTCGACTATGGCTGCTCGGCACTGACGAAGTGGGTCGCGAGCAGGGTGCTGGACGGAAGCAGCTCGACGCTGTGCTCGATCATCGTCACACGTACGCCTCGTATTGCCGCTTCATGCAGAAGACGGCCCTCGGCATACAGCGCGTTCTCAAGCGTGACGGCGTCGCGGTGCTGGTGATCGGCGACGTGAAGGACCCAGGCAAGGAAAACGCTTTGCCGCTCGCCAAGCAAATGTGGGATGACATTGGAGATCAGACTGGGCTGCGCTTGCTCGAGCTGGTCGAGGACGAGCTGCCCCAGCAAAGCAAGGTAAGCCGCATCTGGGGCGATACCAAGGGCCAGGCAACGAGTCGGGATTGCGCGCTAGTCCTCACACACATGGATGGCAAACCTGACCTCGGCAACGCATCAGTTGACTGGGATGAGCCGTGGAAGGAAGGGGGCCCTGACGCTGCACACGAGCGCCTTCGCGCACTACGAGCGCCGACTGAGACCTGACTGGCGCGCTCGACACTGTGGCACAGATAAGCAGGCGAAGCCGCGCGTCCGACCGAGCCTGGCACTATCCGGCCAAGTAAGCTGTCTGCAGGCAACGTAGCGCTGGGAGAAGTGTGAGCAACACCGAGGTATGTCTCCGCGATGTGACGTTTCAGGAGAACTACTCCACGAGCGGCGCTTCGATGCTCCATGAGTTTTATGCGCCCGCGCTCTCGCATGCCATTCAGTATGACCGCGCTGCCGGCTACTTTTCCTCGGCGATTCTCGCGCTTGCTCCAGCAGTGTTCAGTGAGTTTGTCGAGCGCGGCGGCAAAATGCGTCTTCTCTGTTCGCCCAATCTGAGCGAGGCTGATGCTGAAGCCGTCCTAGCGCTTCCTGAATCGCATCGCCCGACGCCAGTAGAGGTAGCGGCGACATCGCTGGCCGCACTTGCCCACGGCACGCACGTCCAGTCCCGGGCAGTCGCATGCATGCGGGCCTTGATCGACTCTGGAGTTCTCGAAGTACAGTTCGTAACCGTTGGAGCCTCGGGGCTCTACCACGAGAAGATCGGTGTGTTCACGGACACTCAGGGCAATCGCCTCTCTTTCAGCGGAAGCGCAAACGAGACAGCCTCTGCTTGGTCTGGCCTGGCAAATCACGAAGGAATCGAGGTCTTTCCCGAGTGGCTTGGCGAATCTGAAGAGCGACGGTGTTCAAGGCACTCCGATCAGTTCGATGAGACCTGGATGGGCTTGCGCCGGAATCTACGCGTGACAAGCGTCGATCAGGCCTCTCGCGTGATCCGTGAGTACGTGCCGGCAGAGCCCCTCGCGGAGATCGTAGAGTCTCTCCGAAGGGCCTTGACCGACGCCGAGCTCCACCCGAAGACGATTTCTTTGAGGCCGTACCAGGCGCAGGTCCTCGACTCATGGGAGCGCGCCGGTCGCCGGGGGATCGTGGCGTTTGCAACTGGTGGGGGCAAGACACGCACAGCGCTTGAGGCCATTCGACGGTGGACGGCGGACGGCAAGCCTGCCCTCGTAATGGTCCCCTCCGAGCTGCTTCACAGACAGTGGACTGCTGAGATCACCGAGATGCTGGGCGCCCCGGCAATGCTGCTAGCTGGGGCAGGCCACGGCCGAGACGGTTGGAGCTCCCGCCTTGCGGACTACACCCGTGATGATTCGTCCCTCGGACAGCGCGTCATCTTGTCGACCTATCAAACGGCGGCCACTTCCCGATTCCTCGAGTTGGCGCATGGCGGCGAACACTTGCTCGTTGTCGGTGATGAGGTGCACAGCGTGGGGGCGCCCGATACGAGGCGTGTGTTGGAGAGGATCGCATCGGGCGCGAGGCTTGGCTTGAGCGCGACGCCTCAGCGATATGGCGATCCGACTGGCACCGCGGCGATCTTCGAGTACTTCGGTGACATTCTCGTCCCTGAGTTCACCCTCCGGGATGCGCTCGATGCTGCGGTCCTCGTGCCCTACGACTACGACTTCGTCACATGCGCGTTGACTGAAGACGAGCAAGTGGCTTGGGATGAGTTGACGGAACGCGTTGCGAAGGAGATTGCACGCCACGATGGCGATCTGTCTGAGCACGCGCTCCACCTCCTTCGGCAGCGTGCCCGTATATCGAAGGGTGCGCATAACAAGGCAACTATCGCCCGTGACCTTGTCGCAAAGAACTACCGCACAGGCGATCGCTGGCTGGTCTACTGCAGCGACGTGAACCACCTTCGCGAGGTTCGCGAGCAACTCGGGGGCCTTGGACTCGAGTTGCTTGAGTACCATTCTCAAGACGACGGAGACCACAAGGCGACTCTGGACTTCTTTTCGAATCGTGGGGGGATTCTACTAGCCATCAAGTGTCTCGACGAGGGAATCGATATCCCGATGATCAACCGGGCGCTTATTCTGGCGTCATCGACGAACCCGCGCGAGTACGTACAGCGCCGCGGTCGAGTCCTGCGTCGCTCGCCCGGGAAGTACAGCTCGCATCTATTTGACGTGATCGTGATCGGTACCGACGGGAAGGCTATTGCCCCTAGCGAGGTGATCCGTGCGAAAGAATTCGCCCGAGACTCCCGTAACATCGGACCTGAACTCTATCTTGATGACTTGTTGCCGGCTGGCATGATATCCGGTGAACTCGATGTCGAGGAAGACTAGCAGACCAGACGAAGGGGGATTTGTGTCTCAACTCGAGAGGCCCTCACCGCGCGAAGAAGCGCTAGTGGCCATCCTTAAGACGCGTTCGGATACGGAGGGCGCGGAAATCAGTCCGGCCGCGTGGTCGAAGCTAGTCGCGCACGCTTGGGACCGGCGTAATCACCTGGGTGATCGGCGCGAGATTCAAAGAGAGATCAAGAGAGTGCTCCTTGAGGATGCACATAAGGTTGCGGACGACTGATGCAGATATCCGAGCTTGAACTGGTCAATTGGGGTCCTTACTACGGCAAGCACCGCATCCCGCTCGACGTCACACCACATGCGCCAGTGGTGCTCTTCCGCGGGGAGAATATGCGAGGCAAGACAAGTCTCCTTCGTGGAATCGTGTGGGCGTTGTACGGAGAGATCCGCGAACAGGATGGGCGCACGCCTCTCGACGTCGGACGCATGGTCAACACCGACGCACTCGAAACGGGTGAGACAGAGTTCGGCGTGCGTCTGAAGTTCGTACATGCCGGTGCCGAGTTCACGCTCTACCGCACCTCCATAGCAACGGAGGATAGGCCTGGAAAGGTCACAGTCCAGGTACCGAAGCTCGACCTGAAGCCGGGAGACGGGCTCCCCTATCCAGTTGCCCAAATCCCGGACGTCATAAATGGGATTCTGAGCCGCGACATTTCGGACTTCTTTCTATTCGACGGAGAGATGCTTAGTCGCTTCGAGGAGAGGCTCCGCGAAGAGCGCTCCTCAGCTCAAGGGTTCGTGCGGACTCAAGTCGAGCGCGCGCTGGGGCTCCCCTTTCTCGGAGATCTCTGGAGAGACATGGATGCGGTCCTCGACGACGTCACGAAGTCAATCGACCAGGTGGTACGAAAAGAGAAGGCACATCACAAGGACAGCGAGGCCTACCGCGCGAAGGCAGATGAGCTGAAGGCCACCGAGAAGAACCTGCTCGAGCTCGAGAAGAGGGAGCGCGCCCTCACACAGGAGATCGACGAAATCGAGGCGCAACTTGCAAAGCTTGACGAGGTCAAGGATGCGTACCACGAGCGCAAGGGATTGCAGCGCGAGCTCGATGCATCCCATGACACCATCAAGGACTACCGCCAGTCGATCGCTGAGCGGGCAGAGCAGCAGTGGTGGCTGCCGATGGCTGACAAGCTGTTTGAGGATCTCCAGGATATCGAAGACTGGATTGTCGCTGCGGAGAAGGTGGATCGCGAGCAGCTTCGTACACGGATAAAGATTGAGCAGCTCGAAGGCCAACTCGGAAGCGGCTATTGCTCTGCCTGCGGACAGCCTGTCGCCACTCACAACGAGGATGAGCTAAGCGCGGAGATAGCCCAGCTTGAAGCCACACTCCAGTACGACGCCGAAAGCACCAGCCTAGATGAGCTTCGGGTGCGGCGTGATCGGCTAAGGAAGTTCTCGACGGCTCCTAGTTCGCTGCAGTGGCTGCACGATCAGGAGCGCGATCTCCGCCGAGAGAAGCTCAAGAACGATAGGCGCGCTCAGCAGATTCTCCACTTGACGGATCAGCTTCAGGGGACCACAGTCGAGATCGACGCCCTGGAACGCAATCTCTTGGAGGCAAAGGGCACCAAGCAAAGGCTCGCTTCCCTCAAGGGGCCGCTCGAGATCAAGAGGGGCCAGATCAAGGCCGAGGTAAACCGACTCGGAGTGAAGCTAGCGCAAAAGCCCGAGGTAGACCCCGACACGCGGCGCCTCCAAGCAATGGCGGAGGAAGGTAGCGAAATCGTCGCTCGGTCCTACGACGGATTCCGTTCGGCAATGCGGGAGCGTGTTCAGACAGCTACGAGTCAGTTGTTCCGAACGCTGACAACTGAGAGCGACTATTCGGGAGTGTCTATCAGCGATGACTACCGGCTAGCGGTGCTCCATCGCGACGGCAGGGCGCAGGGCATGATCTCTGCCGGTGCGAATCAGATTCTGACGATGGCGTTTATCGGTGCGCTCGGTGAGTGCTCCGTGGACGAGGCCCCCATGGTGATGGACACCCCCTTCGGCCGACTCGATATCGGCCACCGGCGCGCGATTCTCGAATGGGTTGGCACCTTCGATCGTCAGGTGATTCTCTTCGTGCAGTCAGGTGAATACGACCCCACCCGGGACGCTGCCATTCTGGCCGGCAAGATTGGGCGTGAGTATACGATCGATCGACTGAGTGCGAAGCGTTCGGAGGTGAACCCCGCATGAGCGACTCTGATCTCGTACCGTCGGATAGGGACGGAGACCAGCGGACCTTTGGTCCATCTGCCGCTAACAAGGAGGCGCTCGAGTCATTGGTCCGACAGGGCTACTTCAACACAAGCATTCGTGCCTTCGAGGCCGCCGCTATGCTTGCACTCAGGAAGGGCCTCGATCCGTCGACTGCTCCGCCCTCAACCGGCACCATGTGGAACAGGGGAAGCGTGAACCTCGCGATCCTCGAGTTCCTGGGGTGGTACATGCCCACTGATGCTCCAGTCCGGCTATTCGCTCAGCTCGGGAATGCGGGGACGGCGTACATCTCGGAGAAGGTGCACACCGGCGGCTACGACCTTTCGGCCATCTTCGAACTCCCAGAGATCGAACTCGGGTAGACGTGTGCCTTGACTGGAGCTCAAGGGATTGCAGACGACCAGGCTTTTCCTGTGCAATGGTCGAGCGCGACAGCGGACGCACGGGACTTCCTTGATTCGCTGAGCGCGGCCGACCCATCGCTCGCCGACGCGGCCCTCACACACGAAGTGGATTCTGTGCTTGGTCGCGAGCCGCCCTCAGCCAGCCTCCGAGAGAGGCGTCAGCCAGAACCACCGCCAGAAGACTCCAGCGCTTCACTGCCGCCAAGATTCGACTGGTTTGGGCGCCTGGTCGAGCAGCTACCGCCGCTTGATGACGAGGGTGCCAGTACGGCTGCGATTAGGGTAGAGGCAGGACTGCTCGCGCAGGAGCGCCTTGAGAGGCTAGATCTCTCAACGACGCCTCGGCAGGAACTCGCGGACCTCCACACGCTTATTGAGCAGGGCGAGGACGCCTGGCGCTGGTTGATCCTGGCCAATCTTCGCCTTGTGTTTCACTGGACCAAGGGCGTTGCCAGGTCAATCAGTCCCGTGTGGGCCGAAGACGCGTTCCAGGCCGGTTGTATCGGCCTCATGCGTGGCCTGGAGAGTTGGGACCACCAGAGGGGCTACAAGCTCAGTACGTATGTGTCCTGGCACATTCGCCAGTCCGTGCAAAGATGGCGCGCCAACGAGGTTCAGATAATCCGGCTTCCCGTTCATGTGTGGGAAGCACTTAACTCTGAGGACAACGGGCTTGCAAAGGAGGTTCGTGTGATGGCGGAACGTACACGAACACTCGCCTCGTTTGAGGCAATGCTTGATCGCGAAGAAGATGTGCCTTGGGACGGGTGCCTCGAGGACCTCGATGAGTCGTTGGACCGTGAGTTTATGGCGGTGTGGTTGCTCGACGGTTTGGACGAACGCAGTCGTGACATCATCGAGCGTCGCTTCGCTCTTCGCCCTGATATCGATGAGCCGATGACCCTCGACGAGATCGGCGCCCGTTGGGGTGTCACGAGAGAACGAATTCGTCAGTTGGAGGGCAAGATCCTCAAAGCTCTCCGGGAAAAGGCGTCCGGCACAACATCGCCGTGGCTAGAGCTAAAGCGCAAGCGGCGTGAGAAGGCTGGGCGCTAGCTGCTCTATCGATGCGCCGGGTTCGTGGCGATAGGTCACGCGTTGCCAGCGCGACGGGTGATAGGGCCTGTCTCCGAAGGTCCAAACACGCAGACTGTGTTGCCGAAGCACCTCCTTGAGCCAAGCGCGTTGTTGTAAGTAAAGGGAGCGGTGTGCACCAGACGGAGCCTGTACTCCATACGCGAGCAATACGTCCGTGGCGTCGGCACGATCCAACTCACGACGGACGTGAGCCCGCGCGCGCTGCCAACCGTCGTCGGCCGCATACGGTAGCGCATTTACGTTCGCAAGCGGGTTCGAGTAGATATTTGCGATTGAGACTGTTTCGCAATTAAGGGCATTGCGCGCAACGTTCACTCGCCCGAGCGTTAGCAACCCATCGCCTAGCGGCGGGCTGTGCAGGACGGCTACGAGGTGCCTGGGCATACGAGTTGCGCTTCCTCTCAGGTCCGTCTTCCGCGAGGGTCGGCGACCGGGACTACCGGAGAGTCAGGGCCGCGCGGAGAGCCATGATTCGTCTTGACGCTCATTCGTAGCTGGTGGTGAGCGCTGACACCATCGAGCTACCAGCGTAGTAGGAAGCCTCGAAGGCTACCCGGGCGATGGCCTCCTGCCTCATAAAGCCGGTCGGTGTCGGAGTACTTGACCCGCTTGAGGGTCGCGAACTCGACCTGCCAGACGGTGGGCCAGGGTTTCCGGGGCTCTGACAACTCGATCTCGTGAGCGGCGTCTATCACTGCCTCTCCTCGCGCCCGCCGATTGCGGACAGTCCGCACTCGCGCGGCCTCGTCGTCTCCAACGATGACAGCAGGGACCTGCACCCTATCGACATGTAGGAAGGAGCACCGGCGACACTTTGCCAGAGCGAGCACTCGCCAACACATCGAAATCAGGTTGCTCTGGCGTCGATTGTGATGGTGCAACATCGCATCGCCGTCGCTCACAGCCGTTGGCCCACCATTCGACCACAAGAGTCCGTGATCTACCTCGGTCCTCAGCATGGGACATCGACCACATGCCCATGCCATGCGAACGCACCCGCCCATCGGCCACGTGCAGGTTCGAGCACCGCCGCCCGAGATCCACACCTATAGCCGCGCCAGCGGCCTGGCTTCGACTAGCTCGGTCCGAGACCCGGCATGGGGAACGATCTGAAGATCGCAGAAACGCCCGCACCGACGACCCGCGGCAGCAAATGAGCCAGCACACACACGCGAGTGGACTAGCAAGCGGGGCGGCTAGATTCACATGCGTCGCGACACTCACCATTCGCTCAGCGGTATCCCGAACCCATACACCGAAGCAAGCGCCGATGCATGGGGGCAGCACGCTACCTAGGCGGCAAGGAGTCGGTTCAAGGTCAACGCAACCAATCCCCGGCCGGCGCGCACTTCCGCTGCCTCCGAAAGGCAACAGATACATCGTCCGAGAGCGCGACGCAGCACGGGAGCGTGCAGTCGGGCACATGATGAAGCATTTCTAGCCCGCTCCAACAGAAACCCTTGCCAACACCCCAGGTACAGGCGTACAGTCCCATGCTCGTGCGCCGGCAGCCGCCGGCGAACGCCAACACAGCACAGAAAGGACCCGCGATGAGCCTCGACGCCAAGAGCTCGGCCACCGCCGGCTTCCTTCTGCGCACCCAAGAACCTCTCCGCCTGCGCGGCCGCCTGAATGAGCGGCCGTCGGTGCGTCGAGAGGGCTACCAGCCCCAGCGCTGACCCCTGCTGTGCCCGCACTCACGCGGGCTCACATGGCGGCGCTGCGATGAAGCTCCCACCCGGGACTCTCACGCCAGCCGTCATGCTCGTGCGCGCGCACGCCTGCTCGCCACGACGCCGGCCCTGCATCCGCAGGTCTCGCCGGCACCACCCATCACCACACCACCGAAAGGAAAGATCATGGAGAAGCTGAACTCTCGGCTTCTGAACTGGGCATCCATCCTGGATCCCCAGACCAAGGAGCAGGCACTCACCACCTCGACCATGCCGTTCATTCACCCGCACCTGGCGCTCATGCCCGATGCCCACTTGGGGCTGGGCGCGACCGTCGGCTCAGTGATCCCCACCCTCGGCGCCATCATGCCGGCCGCCGTGGGCGTGGACATCGGCTGCGGGATGATCGCCGTGAGGACGCAGTTCACGCGGGAGGACCTCACCGGTCACGACCTCGCGGAGCTGCGGTCGCAGATCGAGCGGTCCATCCCGCTGAGCGCGGGAGGGAAGAACCGGACCATGCGCGACTCGGCTCAGGTGCGGATCGACGCCCTCGAGGCGGCGGCCACCAGCGAGCAGATCGCGCGGTTCGACTCGATGGCCAAGGCGTGGAGGCTGCAGCTGGGCTCGCTCGGCTCCGGCAACCACTTCATCGAGGTGAGCGCGGACGAGGCCGATCGCATCTGGTTCTTCCTGCACTCGGGGTCCCGGGGCATCGGCAACAAGATCGCTCAGCACCACATCGCGGTCGCCCACACCGTGATGTCGCGGTACTGGATCTCGCTGCCGGACAGGGACCTCGCGTACCTCGTGGAGGGCACTGCGGAGTTCGACGACTACATCGCTGACCTGCTGTGGGCCCAGGCCTTCGCGCTGGCGAACAGGGAGGAGATGATGGACCGGGTGATCGACCAGTTCGAGCGGTGGATGTCCGCCGCCACGGGCTCGGCGGTCGCGGTCGACGAGGAGCAGCGGATCAACTGCCACCACAACTTCTCCGCCAAGGAGAGACACTGGGGCAAGGAGGTCTGGGTGTCCCGGAAGGGCGCCATCTCCGCGCGCGACGGCGAGTGGGGCCTGATCCCGGGCTCGATGGGCACGGCCTCCTACGTCGTGACCGGCCTGGGCAACGCGGTGTCGATGCACTCCTCCCCGCACGGGGCGGGGCGGGTCTACTCGCGGTCCAAGGCGCGGAGGCAGTTCGCGCAGGAGGACCTCCGGGCCTCGATGGTGGGCATCGAGTACCGGGACACGGACGCGTTCATCGATGAGATTCCCGCGGCGTACAAGGACATCGATCAGGTCATGGCGGACTCCGCTGACCTGGTGGAGATCCAGCACACGCTCCGGCAGCTCGTCAACGTGAAGGGCGACTGACACCAGCGGGCTCGCACCCTCAAGCACTCCAGCTCGAGGGTGCGAGCCCAGTCGCTGTCAGCAGGCCTCGTACACGTACCCCGGCTCCCCGGCCGCGACCAGGTCGCGGTCGCGCAGCACGGTGAGCGGCGACCGGTCCGGCATCGAGCACACGTCTCCGAACGCCATCCCCGTCTCAGCTAGCGCATCGGCGTACTCCACCTGGAGCACGTAGTCGCCGTAGACCTCCCGATACGCGCCGCACTCGTCCCACACGGCGCACTCCTCGACTACCGCGAAGTCGAAGCCCCACTCGTCGCGCGCCACCTGCGCGACCTCAACTGCGTTCTTCTGCGCGATCGCCAACCCGAGCTCGTGCGCGTGCTCCACATAGGCGCGGGCAAGCGCCTCCGCGCCCTCCTGCGAGAGCCCGTCGAACCGCGTCCACGTGTCGAGGTTGTCGATCTCCACCGCGTCGAACCCTGCCTCAGCGCACCCGGCGATCAGCGGAGCCACCAGCTGGAGGATCCCCTCGCGCTGGGCGGCGCTGGACGGATCCAGCACGTACTCGTCGGGCCAATCGGGGTCCACCACGGGCGAGCCGTCGCCATCGCGCAGCAGCAGCTCGTCGCGCGCGAGCCACGCATCGGCCTCCCCCGGCTGGGTCTGGAAGCCGTTGACGTAGCAGACGTTGTAGGCGCCCTCGAGAGGTGGCGCAGTCGCGTCTCGCACCACGACGTCGATACCGCCTGACCCTGCCCCCGCATCGGCCGGAAGCTCGTCGTACGCGCCGCCCAACTGATAGTCGAGCACGCCGTCAGTGGGCGGCAGCTCCACTCCCCCAGAGCACGCCGCGAGCGCGAGCACGGCACTCGCCGCCACTGAGAGACGAAGAGTTCCCACCTGCTGCACCCCTGAGAGACCTCGGACCGACCACGCATCACTGGCGATGTCCTGACGTACGAAGAACAGACACGACCTTGTCCTTACCAGCCGAGACTAGGCCGTTCGCCACCTGCACCACACGCAGTTCGCAGCGCGAGGAATGCAGAGCGCCCTCAGGAAGTTCTTCCTCGCAGAATGGGGCGCCCATGCTGTGAGGCAGGGCGCCTGGAACACCACGATGTCGTTCTCGTCAGGTACCGTGACGAGACGTCGATAAAGGAGTCGATCTGATGCAGTCGCCTGAGGACGCTGACCAGGTGATCTGGTCCCGCGTGGAGCAGGACTTCCATGTCGCCAGTACGCCCGGAGCCTTCCTCGGGTGCGTCGACAAGAACCACGAGGGCTACTCGGCTCACGATGCTCACACGCAGGTCATCGGCTCGTACCCGACCCTCGACGCAGCGATGTCCGCCGTGATCGCCCACTCGACGGAGACCGTCGACGCATGAGCGCTGAAGCCACGCCCGTCTACGCGGTGGTGTACTCCAGCACGGCCACGCGACAGATGGACGACGACGACCTCGCCGACATCCTCGCCACCGCGCGCGCGTTCAACGAGAGCCAAGGCATCACAGGCATGCTGCTGTACCGCGCGGGGCGGTTCGTGCAGTTCCTCGAAGGCGACAAGCAGCGCGTGCGCGCTCTGCTGGCGCGCATCGATAGAGACCCGCGCCACGCCGACCTGCGAGTGCTCATCGACGGTGCGAGCACGTCGCGTCAGTTTGCCGAGTGGACCATGGGCTTCGAACCCATGCGCGACCCGTCGGGGCCGCTGCCAGAAGGCTTTCGCGACACCTTCGACGACCTTGACAACGCCACCGAACCGCACGAGGTCATGCACGCCGCGCAGGCCCTGAGCATGTGGTTCCGCGTGCGTTCCCACGCCCGTGTTTGACGGAGGCACCGCCTAGGCACCCTCAGCGATCTCCATCCGCCCGCTCTTCACGGCCTTCAGCAGCGCCTCGTGGTCGGCCTCGGTCTGGTCGGCGTACGCCCGCGCGAACGTCGCCATCGCCTTGTCCACGTTGCTGCCCTTGCCCAGGTAGCCAGCGATCATCGACGCGCCGCTGGTGCGGGCGTGACCCTTCGCCAGCAGCCGCCCCGCGATGCCCGCGTAGTTGGCCAGCGCCTTCGCGGAGACGCGATCGAGCGACACCGAGCCCTTCATGTTGCGGAACTGGCGCACGTAGAACTGCCGGTCGTCCACGGTGGTCCACCCCAGCAGCGGGTCGCTCACCGTCTGCAGCGCCTGCTGGTACTCGACCACGCGCTGGCCCTGGTGGTGGTGCCACGCATCGTCTCCATGCACGTACTGCGCGAGCACGGAACGTCGCGCCTGCTTGAGCTGCAGGAAGATCACGTCCTCCGCGCTCGACCCCTCCAGCAGCGCCACATACGCGCGCAGGCCCACCGAGCCCACGCCCACCACCTTGTGCGCCACGTCCACCAGGGTGTAGCCGCCCAGCAGGCGCGCCCAGTGCGGGTCCAAGGTCCGCATGTACTCGTCGAGCCCCTCCGCGAGAGCCTCGGCCTCACCGTCCGGGAGACGAGTGATGAGCGGCGGCTCCTCGACGATGCGGCGGTCGCCCTCGTCCTCGAACGTGAAGCGCGGCAGGGCGCGATCCGAAGTGCGCTTGCGGGCCCGCTTGGCAGCGCGCGCGAGTTCCGTGTCGAGTGATTTGCCGGTGTCGTGCTTCTCGATGCCGCGCATGTCGATGCGCTCGAAGGAACGCGCGAACAGCGGCTCGTCCGCCAGGCGTCGGATCTCCTCGCGGTAGGAGCGCGCGCAGGTGCGCACCGCCTCCTCGCACTTCTTCTCGGACGCGCCGTTCTCACGGCCCGCGACCCAGGTGCTCGCGGTCAGCCGGCGCAGGTCCCACTCCCACGCGCCCGGGTGAGCCTCGTCAAAGTCGTTCAGGTCCATCACGAGGTCGCGCTCAGGCGAGGCATAGAAGCCCACGTTGCCCAGGTGCGCGTCCCCGCACACCACCGGAGTGATGCCGGTGGACGGCAGCCGGGACACGTCATCGGCCATCACCACTGCGGAGCCGCGCAGGAACCCGTACGGCGACGCCGCCATGCGCGCCACCCGCACCGGCACGAGCTCAGGCACGCGGCCCTCGTGGTTGCGCTCGATGAGCCCGATGGGGTCGCGATCCTCGCGGTCCACGCTCCACTCGGCGAGCGCCCGGCGGGGCACGTCCTTGCGCAGCGAACGCCCCATGGCGTAGCGCTCGGCGCGCGCCTGGGGGCGCTTGCGCAGCGACTCGAACACCTGGGGCTCGCTGTCCGCGTCGGTGCCGGCAAGGATGTGGTGGCTGCGCGGCCCGTCCTTGGCCATGTGGTGCTTCCCCTCCGCCCCGCTCAGGCGGCGGGCACCACCCCATCGTTGCACGGGGGCTGCTGAAGGCTGGCGACGTCACGTCGTGCACCCGCGCGCAACGACCACAACTTCTCCCACCATTGCCCGTAGCAGGGGCCTTCGCTACGCTCGGAGGGCCATGCGCACGTCCGGCAACCGAAGGGGATTCCCGTGCGGCACATGTTCGTCGTCGCGGCTCTCGCCGTGAGTCTCACCGTCGCCGCCACGAGCGCCGCCGCGGCTCAGGACCAGATCGATGAGTTCATCGAGACCGCGATGCCCGAGTCCAAGGTTCCGGGCCTCGCGTACTCCGCGGTCGAAGAGGGCAGCCCCAGCCTCGCCGATGCGCGCGGCGTCACTCGCCAGGGCACCGACGTGGCGGTGACCGCGGACACTCCCTTCGTGATCGGCTCGATCTCGAAGAGCTTCACTGCGTTGGCCGTCATGCAATTGGTCGAGGAGGGCACCGTCGCCCTCGACACTACCCTCGCGACCTACCTGGACGGCTTCGCCGGGCAGCCGGCAGGAGCCATCACGGTGCGCCAACTGCTGAGCCACACCAGCGGGTACTCCACCCTGCAGGGCAACACCTCGCATGCGGATGTCAGCGGCGAACCAGACGATCTTGCTCGCGCGGTCGACGCGCTGACCGAGGTCGCACCGGCATACCCGCCGGGCGAGCGGTGGGAGTACTCCAACACCAACTACCAGATCGCCGGCCGCCTGATCGAGGTGGTCAGCGGTGAGGACTTCGCCGGCTACGTCGAGTCCCACATCCTCATGCCGCTCGGAATGGAGAGCAGCTCCGTCGCGGACGGCGAGGTCCACCCGTCGATGGCCACCGGCCACACACCGTGGTTCCTCACCAAGCGCCCCGTGCCTGATGGTCCCACCCAGCGCCTGTACGCACCGCAGGGCGGAGTGATCGCGAGCGCGAACGACCTGTCGCTGTACATGAGCGCCATGATGAACGGTGAGGACGACATCCTCAGTGCTCAGGGCAAGGCCACCATGATGCGTCCCGCCAGCGGCGCCTCGCCCTGGTACGGACTCGGATGGTTCATCGACGACGACGCCGGCACAGTGTGGCACTCCGGATCCACGCCGGGCATCGAGACGCTGCTCACCATGGCTCCCGCAGACCAAGCGGGCGTCGCGGTGCTGACGAACGGCGGCAGCGGAATCGGGTTCGGCGAGACTACCGAGCTGCGCAACGGCATCACCGCACTGGCGCTGGGACTCGACTACGACGGCGAGGCCTCCCCTCTGTCTCGGCAGGCGCTCTTCGTTTCTCTCACGCTCCTTCCCGTGCTCTACCTCGGGGCGGTGGCATGGGCGTGGCGATACCGCACCGCGATCCGGGCAAAGCGGTCGAACGTCGGCGGTCTCTTCAGCCTCTGGTTCCCGCTCCTGACGACCATCGCCGCCGCCGTCGTCATCCTGTGGTTGGTACCTCGCCTCATGGGATCACCCTTGCCGACCCTCAGGGTTTTCCAGCCAGACATGGCGCTGGTGATGACAGCGACGGCTGTCATGGGCGTGGTGTGGTCGGTCACCCGGCTCGCCGTCGCGTACAGCCGGCCGCGTCGGAAAGAGGACGCGAGGTAGTGCCCAAAGACGTGGTCGGAGTTTCGGGCGCTGAGGAGAGCCTTGGGGCACAGCGGAAGGGGCTTCAGGGCCAGTGCTGGGGACCTGCCCGAGGGCTGGGGCGGCTGAAGCCGGAGCGCATCGGCCGTCCCCATGGCGCGGACCTCGCTTCCGATATGCCTTAATCTGACCCCGAGGCCACCGATCCATAGGGGGAACAGTGCCGGCTCGACGCATGCTGCGTGTCACCTTCAGCGCTTTCGCCCTCGTCGCCCTGGCAGCCTGCTCCTCCTCCGCCGCTCCTGTCGAGCCCGAGCCCGGCGAGCTCGACTATGACATCGCGGTCACCCGCATGGCGATCGCGTACGACTCCACCGAGGGCGGCATGGTCTACAACCCGTGGACCAACGAGGTCACCGACCGTGAGGACCCGGGCATGGCCGCCGGCGTCTCCAGCGAGGTGATCGAGGGCGGCCTTGACATCCTGTGCGACCTCATCGACAGCGCGGACGATGAGAGCGTTCCCGAGCGCTGGTACTACGGCGCCGTGGCCCAGCGCGCGGTCAACGGCGCCGTGGTCGCGAGCGCGAGCGACGAGTTCCGCGAGGCCTACGGCATCTACTACCTCGCCTCGACCGGCCGCCAGGCGACCGAGGACGCCGCAGCTCGTCAGGAGCAGGCGGCTGCGGCGCTGCGGGGTGACCTGAACGGCGAATGGGTCGAGCTGTTCGAGCTGCAGACCACCCTTGAGCGCCAAGCCATGACCGTGGAGGGCGCGCAGGCGGCGCAAGGCGCGATCTACGGGCGGTGCGAGCTGGACCTCCCGCAGGAGGACGTCGCCGGCGAGCCCGCGCAACCCGTGGACCCATGGGCGCTGAGCCCGCCCGCGCAGCCTGCCGGCTAGGGCTCGACGCATGGCAAGGTGAGACCCATGACCTCGCCGTTCGATGAATCATCGCCACGTGACCGCGCTCTCGCCGAGAAGCGTGGGGCGTCGTGGGGCTGGCAGATCGAGCACCACCCCGATTGGCGAGTGGACCCTGCCTACTTGGGCGAAGTGACGCTGCGCGCCGCGAGCGGCGCCGAGTCCACCGTGCATCTGTGCGCCAGCCGCGACCAGGATGGCCGGCGCATCCTCGAGGCGTGCGTGGTCATCGTCAACCGCGACGAGCTCGAGCACATCCGCACGCACCCCGAGGAGCTCGCGGCCATCACCGAGCAGTGCCACTTCGCGTGGATCCTCGCACCCATGGGCTTCACGGGAACGGCTGAGGACCTGCCCGAGTGCTGGGGCCTGCTGACACCGGAGCGCATCGGCTTCCTCTGGGAGGCCGTCCCCGCCCAGCTCCTCAACTCTCCTACTCCCTGAGGCGCGCTCGAAGGAGCGGACGCGAAGGCCTAGAGCTCCACCCCTGCTGCCTCGAACAGCGTCTCGTTCGCCACGCCGTACGGCACGTGGACGCCCGCCACGTGCTGGAGCGCGCCGGTGAGGTGGCCGTCCTGGTCGTCGAAGAACAGGTGCGGCCGGAGAACTTCGAGCACCTTGGCCTTCTCGATGCCGCCCATGAAGAACGCGTCGTTCACCGTGACGCCCCAGGACCGCAGCGACTGGACCGCGCGCTCGTGCGCCGGCGCCGCGCGGGCCGTGACCAGCGCGATGCGCAGTCGCGGCTCATAGTCCTGGTCCTCGGCCTGCAGACGCTCCTCGATGCGCTGGATGCGGTTGAGGTCCTCGACGAGCGGCTTGAGCAGCCCGGGCGCGTGGGCGACGTCGCGCTTGGCGACCTCGTTCTTGACGAACCCGGCCATGCCCTCGCTCTGGAACACTCGCTCGGACTCGTCCGTCGCCAGCACCGCGTCGAAGTCGAAGGCGATGCGCAGGCTCCGGTCGCCGTCGCCGTACGCGGCGGTGTTGGGCAGCACATGACCCGCGGGGTGACCGGCCCTCACCGCCGTGAGCACGTCCTCGCGGTTCTGCGTGAGGAACAGGCTCATCCCCATGGCGCCGATGTACTCCAGCGGCGACCGTCCCTGCGTGAAGAACGCCCGCGTCACCGGCAGCGCGTGACGCTCGATGGACCGCATCACCCGCAGGCCCGTGGTCGCGGTGTTGCGCGACAGCACGATCACCTCGACCAGCGGGTCCCCCGGGCGCAGGTCGTTGAGCGACAGCAGGCGCTGGATGAACGGGAAGGCCGGGCCCGGCTGCAGCGGCTCGTCCATCCGCGCGTCCTGGTACTCGGTGTACGCGGCCACGCCGTGCTCGCGAAAGTACGCATCGGACTCGGTCAGGTCGAACAGCGCGCTCGACGCGACGCCCACCACCAGCCGGTCGCTCAGGTCATACGCGGGCAATGGATTCCTCCGGACGGCCGATGCACGGGCTGGGTGGGGACGGAGACACGAGCCTATCCGGGCTCGCCCTGGGCACGCACGCTCAGTCCCGGGTCCGCACCTCGGCCGGCGCCGCGAGCTCGACCGTCACCATCGGGACCTCCTCCGTCCGGCCCTCGCGCGGCGTGCCATGCGTGAAGTGGCTGGCGCGCTGCTCGGCCTCGGCGGAGCCCGAGAACAGCCCGGACTCCCCCGCCGTCTCCGGCTCCTTGCGCCCACGCTTCGCGGGGGCCGCCGGCTCGGAGACCAGCACGCGCTGCGTGGGAGCGGCATCGGGCATCTCGCCCTGCACCCACAGCACCATCGCCTCGCGCACGAAGCAGCGCAGGTCGAACAGGGTGGGAGCATCGGCCGCCGTCACCAGGATGCGCACGCGCACCATGCCTCCCGTGGCCTCGGTGACCTGCAGCACGCTCGCGCGGCCGTCGTACAGCGGCGTCTGCGTGAGCACCTGCTCGAGGTGCTCACGCATGCGCTGCGGCGAGACGCGCCAGTCCAGGTCGAACTCCACGGAGCCCAGCAGCTCGGAGCCCTGCCGGGTCCAGTTCTGGTACGGCGTGGACGTGAAGTACGTGCAGGGCAGGATGAGCCGGCGGTCGTCCCACAGATCGAGCACCACGTAGGACAGCGTGATCTCGCCCACCTTGCCCCACTCGCCCTCCGCCACGATCACGTCGTCCACGCGCAGCGCGTCGGAGAACACCAGCTGCAGCCCGGCGAACATGTTCGCGAGCACCGACTGCGCCGCGAGTCCCGCCACGATGGACGCGATGCCGGCGGAGGCCAGCACGCTCGCCCCGAGCGCGCGCACCGAGTCGAACGTGAGCAGCGCGGCGCCGATCGCGATCACGACGATGAGCGCGATCGCGAGACGTCTCATGATGAGCGCCTGGGTGTGCAGCTTGCGCGCCACCCTGTTGTCCGGCACGTCGATGCGGTTGAACGCGAGCGCGAGATCCGCCACGAACTGCACGGAGGCGATCAGCAGCCACGCCAGCGAGGCGATGGCCACGATGGTGAAGGCCCGCGAGATCCCGCCCAGCCACATGCTCTCCGGGATCGCTGCGTGCGTGCCCACCCACGCACCCAGCACGGCCATGAGCAGCCAGAAGGGGCGGCGCAGGCGTGCCATGAGGTCCCGCGCCCACTGCTGACGGCGCGCGACGAGCCTCACCACACCCTCGATCGCGAGAGCCACCACCAGCGAGGCACCCACAGCGATGGCGATGGTGCCAGCGGTTCCAAGCCAGTCCCCGAGCATGCGTGTCTCCGTCCATCACAGGTGAGTGGCGACTCTAGCCCGCGCACTTTTCGCCTGCGTTTCGTGCCCCGCACGACGCTGGCGCGCGGCCCCGGCTCCTCTACGATGGGGCCACTCTCACCGCTGAGAAAGGGGTCCGATGACACCGCAGCCCTCCGCACCGGGCGACACGCTCATCGTGGGCGCCGGGCCCGCCGGCCTGGCCGCCGCGCGCGCCCTGCGCGAGCACGACCTCCCCTTCACGCACGTCGAGCGGCACGGCGACGTCGGAGGCATCTGGGACATCGACAACCCGGGCTCCCCCATGTACGACTCGGCGCACTTCATCAGCTCGAAGACGCTGTCCGGGTTCTCCGGCTTCCCCATGCCGGAGCACTACCCCGACTACCCGAGCCACCGCCAGATTCTGAGCTACCTGCGGGACTTCGCCCAGCACTACGGCCTCACCGAGCGCATCCGCTTCCACCAGACCGTCACCACCATCTCGCGCGACGCCGCCACCGGCGAGTACCTCGCGACCTACGCGGACGGCAGCCGCACCTCGCACCGCAATGTCGTCGCCGCATCGGGCGTCCAATGGGAGCCGAACGTCATCGATGTCCCCGGCTTCACCGGCGAGGTGCGCCACAGCGTCACGTACCGCTCAGCCGAGGAGCTGCGCGGGCGGCGCGTGCTGATCGTGGGCGCGGGCAACTCGGGCTGCGACATCGCGTGCGATGCGGCCCGCGCAGCGGACAGCGCCGCGATCTCGATGCGCCGCGGCTACTGGTTCATCCCCAAGCACATCTTCGGCATGCCCGTCGATGTGTTCGCCGCGTCCGGGCCGGCCCTGCCCATGCGCGTCGAGCAGGCCGTGTTCGGCCGCATGCTGCGCGTCATCAACGGCGACGTCACCCGGCTGGGGCTGCAGGCACCGGACCATCGCCTGTTCGAGACCCATCCCATCCTGAACTCGCAGCTGCTGCACCACCTGCAGCATGGCGACATCACGGCGCGTCCGGCCATCGCGGCGGCGGACGGCGAGACGGTCACCTTCACGGATGGCACCCGCGAGGACGTCGACCTGATCCTGCTTGCGACCGGCTACCGCCACAGCGTCCCGTACGCGCAGCAGCTCTACGGCGAGGGCCAGCACCCGGACCTGTACCTGACGGCGTTCGGCCGCACGCCCGGCCTCTTCGGCCTGGGGTTCGTGGAGACCAACGCCGGCGCGTACCGCCACATGGAGGAGCTCGCGGAGATGATCGCGTCGCACCTGTGGGATCGCGAGCACAGGCCCGCGCAGTATGCGCGCTTCGAGCGCCACATCCGCGAGGACCGCCCGGACCTCAGCGGCGGGATCGAGTTCGTCGACTCCCCGCGCCATCAGGGCTACGTCGACTCGGCGACCCTGCACCGGTACTGCCGCGCGGTGGCGCGGCGTATGGGCTGGAGCCTGACGCCCGGCGCCTGACCCCGGCCGCCTGACGACTCAGGCGGGCACGGGCGCGGGCGTGGTGACCAGGCGCTCCACCACGAACGGCGAGGTCATGGCGCGCATCAGCGCCGAGTAGTCCAGCCCGAACCGCACCTCCGCGCCCGCGACCAGCCGGCCCGGGGTCTCCATCACCAGGTGATCGCTGCTCGCGGCGAGCACGCGCATCCCCACCGGTGGCGTGAGTCCCGCGGCATCCACGTCCTGACGCCCCAGCGCGACGATGGTCTGGATGATGGTTCCGCGCTCGCGCGCCGCCGGGGCCGAGCCGAACGCGCCCTGGCCCCGCAGGCCCCACGGCGCGGACGGCTTGTCCAGCGACTCGATCACGGGCGCGACCAGGCAGAACGCGTCCGTGCGCAGCCCCTCGATGGGCTCACGGGTGAGGGGGTCGATCCCCAGCAGGATCGCCTCACCCAGCCGAAGATCGTTGACGTTGCCCACGGGAGCCCGGCCCAGCGCCCACCCCAGGTTCGAGGAGTTGCCGCCCGTGACGAGCGGAGCGGGGACGCCGAACTTCGCGCTGATGGCGGTGGCGAGAGCGGAGAGCTCCTGCATCTGGTCCGAGCCGGGGATCACGCCGCTGCGGCACGCCAGGTTGGTGCCCAGCCCTGCCAGGGTGACGTGGCGCGTGCGGGAGATCGAGCGCGCCGCGTCGAGCACGTCCGCGACCATCACGCCCTCACGCAGGTCGCCGAGCTCGACCATCAGGATCACGCCGTGGGTGAGGGCGCGTCGCCCCGCCGCCACGGACAGCGCCTCGACCACGGCCGCGTCGCTCAGCAGCGTGATGGACGCGCTCGCGACGGCGCGGTCCGCCCAGTCCGGCGCAGGGGCGCGCAGCAGCATCAACGGCACGCGGATGCCACCGTCGCGCAGCGCCTCGAGGTTCTCGATGCGCGAGTCGCCGATGCGGGTGACGCCGCCGCGCAGCATCGCCTTCGCGATCTCCGGGGAGCCCAGGGTGGCCTTGGTGACGCCCGTGACGCCGATGCCGCGCTTGGCCAGTCGCGTCACCAGCGAGCGCGCGTTGTGCTCGATGGCCGCCAGGTCGATCTCGATGCGCGGGGAGATCACGCGGTCACCGCGACGGCGCCGCGCAGCAAGCGCGGGAACGCGTCCGTGACCATCGCGACCAGCGCGCGCGGGTCACGCCACAGCGCATCGGTGACGCCGACCCCCAGCTGCGCCTCGTACAGCGCGATCGCCGCGGTGACCTGCGCATCGGTCATGCCCTCATGGTTGATGGTCACGCCCACCACGCGGGTGCGCCCGAACATCTCGATGAGCGCGATCTCGCTGGCCGCGGCCGGCATGGGCACCTCGGGATAGTCGGAGAGCATGCGGCGGCCGGGAGCGTGCTGCATGATGACGCCGTGCGGGCGCGATGCGCGCAGCACCACGGTCGAGCTCAGGTACGCGGGATGACTCAGCGCGCCCTGGCCCTCGACCACGATCACCTGCGGGCGCTGCTCCTCCCACGCCGCCACCACCGCGCCTTCGAGCTCGCCCACGCCAAACTGCGCGGGGATCGCGTCCAAAGCCACGCCGTACGCGGCGCCCTGCATGAGGCCGGTCTGCCCGGTTCCCACCATGACGGTGCGGATCCCGGCGTCGTTGAGCGCCTGGGTGAGGATGGTGCAGGTGGTGCGCTTGCCGATCGCGCCGTCGGTGCCCAGGACGGCGATGCGCACGCAGTCCACGGTGTCGATCGCACCGTCGAACATGCGCAGGTCCTTGGTGGGGCGCGGGCGGCGCACGTCGTGCAGCTCCACCCCCACCAGCTGGGCCGCGAGCGCGATCTCGACGTCGTCGCTCAGGAACTCGTGGAGGCCCGACACCACGTCGATGCCCTGTTCGATGGCCTCGAGCACGGCGGATCGGTCCTGGAGCGACATGAGCCCGGACAGCGGCGCGAGCCCGAAGATGAACACGTCCGGCTGCTCCGCGAGCGCGGCGGCGAGGCTGGGGACCACGGGGATGCCCAGGGCCACCATGCCGAGCGCGACGCCGGCGTCGGCCGCCTCGCACGTGCTGTCGATCACCGCGACGATGCGATACCGCTCGCTGCTGCGCACCAGGCCGTTCGCCGTCTTGCCGTCGATGCGGCCCAGGTGCCCCTCGCAGTAGATGACCGCGGTGGGACGGGTGTCCAGCGGGGCGGGCTCAGGCAGGTCAGCAACGGGAGAGGTGAAGCCGGTCATGGGTGGTGTCCTCGAGTCAGTGCTCAGAGGAGGCGCCGGGATCGTTCCGGCCAGGAGGCCGGTGTCAACGAGAGGTCCCCACTAAGAAGTGGTGGAGCCTCAGTGTACGCCTGCGATCACTCCCGACCGTCCTCGAGGGGGATGAGCATGGTGCGGAAGTCGCCGGCCTCGCTGTGCATGTCCCAGATGCGGTCCGCGACGCCCACGACGCCGCCCTCGATCTGCAGCTTGGGGATCGCGCCGGGGATCACCAGCTGGGTGACGCGGATGCCCTCGTCTGCGAGCGCCTCGTGCAGCATCTCGCCGTACGCGCTCTCTGCGGGGAACGCCACGGACGTGCCCGAGAACCCTGCGCGGGCCTTCACGGAGGTGCCGCCGTTGATGAGGATGATCGAGCCCTCGCCCGCCTCTCGCATGCCTGGCAGCACCGTGCGCACCGCGTGGATGAGGCCCAGCGCGCTGAACCGCAGCGACTCGAGCGCGAGCTCCGGCGTCAGGTCCAGGACGGGCTCCAGGTAGGAGCGCGACGGCAGAGGGCTGTACTGGAGCGCCGTGATGGGGCCCAACGCAGCGGCAGCCTGCTCGAGCGCCTGCTCGAGCGCGGCGCCATCGCGCACATCGGCCGCGAAGCCCTGCACCGTGACGCCGTCCTCGCCCAGCTCTGCGGCCAGCCCGTCCAGCTTGTCCTGGTCGCGGGAGATCAGCGCGACGGAGAAGCCCTCACGTCCAAAGCGGCGGGCGACCGCCGCTCCCAGGTTGGGTCCGGCGCCGATGATCGCGAGTGTGGGCATGAGGGTGTCCTTTCGACAGGGTGTGGCTTCCTCGACCGTAACCCCGCCGCGCCCTAGCATCTTCCCTATCCGCTTCGCTGAGGAGGCTCCATGACGTACCGCGCGCACGGCAGGGTGGTGGTGGTCACGGGTGGCGGTGGCGGCATCGGCAGCGCGTTCGCACGTGAGGTGGCCGCGCGCGGCGCGACGGTGGTGCTGGTGGACCTGCGCTCGGATGCGGCCGATGCCGTGGCGGCTTCGCTTCCTGGCACCGGTCACGGGGTGGTCACCGGAGACCTCACCTCGCGCACGGATGTCGAGCGAGTGCTGTCCGAGATCGAGGAGCGTCACGGGCGCATCGACGTGCTCGTCAATTCCATGGGCATGACCAGCGCTGAGCGGTTCGACGAGCGGTCGGTGGACTCCATCGACCTCGAGCTCACCGTCAATCTCCACGCGCCCCTGATGCTCACCCGCCTGGCGATCCCGCTGCTGCGCGCGGCCCCGGACCCGCGGGTCATCACGGTGGTGTCGCTGGGTGCGATCTTCCCGTTAGGCGAGACCCCCATCTACACGGCATCGAAGTTCGGGCTGCGCGGCGCGATGCTGTCGATCGCGCTGGACCTGCGGGACAAGGGCATCACCCTGAGCTCGGTGCTGCCGAGCGCCACGGACACTCGGATGCTGCGCCAGGAGGCCCTCGATGGCGGCAACGCCTTCCAGTTCCAGGACCCGCCGCAGACGCCCGAGCGGGTGGCCCGCTGCATGATGTCTCTCCTGAACAGGCCGCGCCTCGAGGCCTACCCCAGGCCGTCGGAGTCGTGGCTGGTGCGCGCCGCGCTGCTGGCTCCGAACCTGCTGCCGCGCGCGATGCCGCTGTTCCGCGGCAAGGGCGAGCGCGGCCAGGCTCGTTACCTCGCCGAGCTCGAGCGCCGCGGCCTCGTGACGGAGGACGGGCGACTCGTCGACGGGCCTCAGTGAGCGGTTGACGGGCTCGCCGATGTCGGAGGGTGCTGTTTCGCTTGCACCAGGTTTTCCTGGAACAGCCGGAACGAGGTCCCCATGGCCCCCATCGAGCGCATCGACAGCGCCGACCCTCAGCTCGACCTGGTGCTGCACGCCCTCGCCCACCCCGTGCGCCGCCACCTCCTCGAGCTGCTCGTCGTGGGCGACGCGGCGGCAGGCGACCTTGCCGCATCGGCCGCCGTGAATCACGGCATCTCGCGCAGCCGCGCCTCTCAGCATCTGGCGGTGCTGGCGGAGGCGGGACTGGTCGACGTCGTCGTGGACGGCACCTGGCGGTGGCATCGGCTGAGCCGCCTCCCGGGCGCGATCGTCCACGCCTGGCTCACGCAGCTCGCCAGCCCCTACGCCCGGTGCGAGCGCCCCTCGCCGGAGTAGAATCGGACCATGACTCTGCACATCGAGAACGCCGCGACGGAGGCTGCCGTGCGCCTGCTCGCGGAGCGCATGGGCACCGACGAGGCGTCCGTGGTCAACGCGTTGGTGCTCGACGCCTACGAGACTCTCGAGAACGCCACCTCGTATGCGGATCGCCGCAACGCGCGGGTGCGACTGCGCCGCCTGCTGGACAACGTGGAGCGGCCGCGCGCCACCAGCGCCTGACGCAGGGAATGCCGGCAGCCGCCTGAGCGTCGAGTCAGTACGACCTTCGACCACCAGGAGACACTCATGCGCGTCCTGATCATCGGCTCCTCCGGCACGCTCGGCACCGCCGCCCGCACGGCACTGGAAGGCCACGAGATCGTGGGCGCCTCGCGCTCCACGGACCCCGCCGTCGACATCACGGACGCCGAGTCGATCGCGGCGCTCTTCGACGCCGTGGGCGAGGTGGACTCCGTGGTGGTCGCGGCGGGAGCGGTTCCCTTCAAGCGCCTGCCGGCCCTGGCGGCCGCGGACTACACCTCCGCGTTCACCGGCAAGGTGCTCTCCCAGCTGAACGTGGTCCGGCTCGGCACGGAGCACGTGCGCGACGGCGGCTCGTTCACGCTGACCTCCGGCATCCTCTCCCGCGAGCCCATCGCCGCGAGCGCCGCCGCATCGATGGCCAACGGAGCCCTCGAGTCCTACGTGCTCGCCGCCGCGAGGGAGCTGCCCCGCGGCATTCGCATCAATGTGGTGAGCCCGTCCGTGCTGGCCTCCTCGACCGGTCATCACGCCGCGTTCCCGGGCTTCACGCCCGTGGAGGACGAGGCCGTGGGTCTCGCCTACCTCAAGGCTGTGGCGGGAAACTTCACCGGGCGCGTGCTGGCCCTCGACTGAGCTCTGGTCAGTCCGTGAGGCGGATCACCCAGTCGGCGCGCTCGCGGGTGCCCGCGATCAGCGCAGCATTGGCCTGATCGGAGCCTTCCGCGAACGCTCGCGCCTGCTCGGGCGTGCGCCCGTGCGCCTCGTGCCGTGCGATGAGCCGGTCGAGCCGCACGTGCTCGTCGAGCTCGACGAACCAGCACTCGTCGAGCAGGCGCGGCACCTGGTCCCACGGCGGCTCGTCCACCAGCAGGTAGTTGCCCTCGACGATCACGAGCGGAGCGTCCCGCGGCACCGCGATCGCTCCGGCGATGGGCTCCTCGATCTCTCGGCGGAACTCGGGTGCGTAGGTCACCGGCGCATCGGCCGTCTGCAGTCGCCTCAGCAGTGCCACGAAGCCGGAGGCGTCGAAGGTGTCCGGTGCGCCCTTGCGGTCCGCGCGCCCCAGCCTCTCGAGCTCGCGCTGCGCGAGGTGGAAGCCGTCCATGGGCACCACCACCGCGTCGACGGCGTCTGCCAGGGCTGATGCGAGGGTGGACTTTCCCGCTCCCGGCGCACCGACGATGCCCAGCACCTGGCGCGTGCCTGTGTCCGCGAGGGCGCGTGCCCTCGCCACTGCCTGATCGAATCCGCTCACGGCCTCCACCTTCTCACCTCACGCGACACCCGGCCGTACCCTGAAGCGGTGTCCACCTCTGCATCGGCCGCTGCCAGCGGTCCACCCGGCGTCACGGACGTCCCGCGCGAGCAGAAGCTGATCCTGTGGATCGCGGTCCTCGCGAGCTTCGTGTCCTTCCTGGACGGCACCATCGTCAATGTCGCGCTGCCGGCGATCGTCGACGATCTCGGCGGCGGCATCACCACCCAGCAGTGGACGGTGGACGCGTACCTCATCACGCTGGGGGCGTTCATCCTGGTGGCGGGCTCGGTGTCCGACACCTACGGACGCATCCGGGTCATCCGGTGGGGGCTCGTCGGGTTCGCGGTCACGTCCGTGCTCATCGCGGTTGCGCCCAGTGCGACGGTGCTGATCGTCGCGCGCCTGCTGCAGGGCGTGGCGGGCGCGCTGCTGGTGCCGAGCTCGCTGGCGCTGATCACGTCGAACTTCCGAGGCGCTGCGCAGGCCAAGGCGATCGGCACCTGGACGGGCCTGACGTCCGGCGCCCTCGTGGCGGGGCCGATCATCGGCGGGCTGTTCGTGGACCTCGCGTCGTGGCGCCTCGCGTTCTTCGTCAACGTCGTTCCCGTAGCCGTGACGCTGTGGTTGCTGGTGCGGCTGGAGCAGCGGGACGTGCGCCGGCCCGATGCGAGCGTGGACTACCTCGGGGCGCTGCTGTGCGTCGTGGGCCTGGGTGGAATGGTGTTCGCGTTGATCGAGGAGCCGAACCTGGGCTGGGGCGATCCTCTGGTGTGGCTGCCCGCGGTGATCGGCGTGGCCGCGTTCGCCGGCTTCCTGTGGCGGCAGGCGGTCATCGCCCAGCCGATGCTGCCGCTGAGCCTGTTCGCTGTCCGCAACTTCGCGTGGGGCAACCTCTCGACGGCGTTCGTGTATGGCGCGTTGTCGCTCAGTGGGTTCGTGATCGCGGTGTACCTGCAGGAGCAGGCGGGACTGTCGGCCACGGCTGCCGGGCTTGCGAGTCTGCCGATCACGGTGATCATGATCCTGTTGTCCTCCCGCGTGGGTGCGCTCGCGGGGCGCCTGGGGCCGCGACTGTTCATGACGGCGGGACCGCTGATGATGGCGGCGGGTTCGCTGCTCATGCTCGCCGTCGACGAGGACTTCAACTACTGGTGGCAGATCTTCCCGGGAATCGTGCTGTTCGGGCTGGGGCTGACGGTGACCGTGTCGCCGCTGACGGCTGCGATCCTGGGGGCGATCGAGCCGGAGCGGTCCGGGATCGCGTCCGCGACCAACAACGCGATCTCGCGTGTGGCGGGGCTGGTGGCGGTGGCGCTGATCGGGGCGATCGTGGGCGGCACGCTGGATCTCGACGGGTTCCATCGCGCCATGTGGGCGACGGCTCTGCTGATGGCGGCGGGTGGCGCGGTGTCGTGGCTGGGGATCCGCAACCCGGTCGCACCCAAGGCCGAATGAGGGGGTCGGGGGACTCTTTCGCTTGTTCCAGCTTTTCCTGGAACACGCCGATCCACCCCCGCCCCCACCTTCTCCACAGGTCGCGGGGCCGGTCTAGACCGCTCCCGGGATGCCCGATATGGTCGCCGCATGATTCGACGCGGGTGGGGCGTGGGAGCAGCGGCGCTGGCTGCTGCCGTGGTGATGGCCGGATGTAATGGCGATCCAGAGCCCGTGGTGACGCCGAGCCCGACGCCCACTGAGACCGCCTCTGAGACCCCCGCACCCACGCCAACACCCAGTCCCACGCCGACCGCACTGACGGAGGAAGAGATCCTCGCCGCCATCCCCGAGGCGGCACGGTCGCAAGACTTCCCAGGCGCTCAAGAGTTTGCGCGCTTCTTCCTGGTCGCGGCAAATGACGCAATGGCAGACGGTTCGAGCGTTGTTGTCGATGCACTCGCAACTTCGAGTTGCGTCTATTGCGCCAACTTGCGTGAACTAGTGTCACGGACCGTCGACGAGAACATCACAGTGCGCGGAGGCGACCTGGATCTTGGCGAGGGCCTACCCACAGGCGGTCTCCAGGAGAACGGTCTATGGCGAATCGAGTTTGAATCGGAGACAGCGCAACGCGAGTTTCTTGATGAGAACGGCGTGGTCGTGGCGACTGACGAAGCCCAGTCGGCAAACGTGACCGTCTTGTTGACTTGGGACTCTGGACACTGGGCTGTGGTCGATGTCGATGCCCAGGAGCTCACGGTGTAGCCATGCATGCAAAGGCATTCGGGGTGGCGCTAGCAGTAGCGCTTGGCACGCTAGCGGCTTCCCCGCCGTCGACTGCCAGTCAGGGCTGCCCCGACGCGGACGGGTTCACCGGCGCATGGCAGTCCCTAACGTGTGGCAACACCGTCAGCGCAGGTTATGACGAATTGGTCCGGGGTCCGAGGACGGAGACTGGAGCTGTCTCGACCTCGTCAACAGCCCGGGACCGCTACCAGCGGCATCCGCTGTGCATGGACTGGTACTCGGACCGGGCCGGCGGCATGCAGCGATACAGCCAGTGGGACGGCGCGATCCCCTCGTGCGACGAGGTCTACGTGCCTCCCACGGACCCGTGCCCCGGCCAGACGCCGCTCGACCCGCTCTGGGTGTCACGCGTGATCGACCCAGACATCCCCTTCTACGGCCCCTGGCAGCAGATCACCGGCTACGAATGCCCCGCTGACCCGCTTCTGCCAGCGATCATCGCCGCATGGCAGCAGATGGCCATCGCACCCCAACCCATCAGCATCACACCGGACTACGGATGGGCGATCGCGGGCCTCGGCGTCTCGACCGCCATCGACGACGCCCCGCAGACCGCCAGCGTCACGATCCTGGGCACCCCCGTCATGCTCCGCGCCACCCCCATCGACACGGCCTGGACCGTCACCGAGCTCGGCACCGGCCAGGCCACCGCCACCATCGAGACCAACGCGCAGACCGTCACGTTCGAGCGCCGCGAGCACCGCGTCCAGCTGGGCGTGACCACCACATGGGAGGGCCACTACAGCCTCGACGGCGGTGGCACCTGGCTCGCAGCGCCCGGCACCGCGACCACCACCACGCCGCCCCAGTCGCTCCACGTGTTCAACCCGCGCGCCCGCCTGGTCAACTGCGACACCACGGGCACGTGCCTCAGCGGCGGCTCCTCGGACAACCCGTTCACGTTGACGGACCCGGACGCGGACGGCATCGACAACCACCTCATCCCCGACCATCGCATCGGCGCATATCTGGACGCCCGCGCGAACGACCGCACGTGGACCGACAGCGAGCGAACCCAGCCGTCCAGCACCTGAGCACGTGATGCCACAATGGCTCCCATGTGCTCTCCCATCGCGTGTCGCGCCTGCGGCAAGGCCACCTGGACAGGCTGCGGCCTCCACATCGACGAGGCGCTCGCCGGCGTCGCCGAAGGCGACCGCTGCACCTGCGAGAACTGACCGCACGGCGGGACCCGCGCATCGGCCATCCGCCTGTTCCAAGGAATCCTGGAACAGGTGAAACGGCTCCCCCGCCCCCACCGCCCGCATGGCGGGGAGTAGCGTGAATGCCATGACGACACCCGCACACCACGGCAACACCCTGGGATACCCTCCCAAGTCACTTCTGCTCGCCTACGTGCTCTGGCTCTTCCTCGGCGTCCTCGGGATCCACCAGTTCTACCTCGGCAAGACCGGGCGCGGGCTCCTGTACCTCTTCACGCTCGGCATCCTCGGCATCGGCGTGATCATCGACCTGTTCACCCTGCCCGCTCAGACGCGCGCCGTGAACGCCCAGCGCGCCGTCGGCATCCGCTAGCCCCTACCGGCGCACCCACCAGTTCAGCGTCATCGTCTCGCCGCGAAAATCTGCGGACGACGTCTCCTCCAGCTCGAACCCGACCGCCTGGCACAAGGCGTTCGACGCGACGTTGTCGACGCTCGGGCACGCCATCATGGGCACGCTCGCGCCACCCTCGCGCAAGAGTCGCCACAGCTCCCGCAGCGCGGCCGATGCGACCCCACGCCCCTGCGCCTGTGGCAGCACGGCCCACCCGACCTCCTTCACCGGACCGTGGAACTCCGCGTCCCACCATCCGATCGACCCCAGACCCTCGCCGCGATCATCGACGATCGCGAACATGCGCGGATCCTCCACATCCCACCCGCGCAGGTACCGCTCGTGGCGACGGAGCACCTGCGCATCGGACTCCGGCGCGACCAGGAAGCGAGTCATGTCCACGGTGTTCGCGGCGTGGAGCAACGGCAGGTCGACATCCGCCCAGCGTCGCAGGCGCACCACCGCCCGGTCGCTCAAGGCGTCAGTCCTCGAACAGAGGCTCGACGCCCCACTCGGCCTTCTCCTGCGCCGTGTACATGGCGACCCAGCCCTCGTACTCGCCGCCATGCTCGGCCGCGACGCGCTCCACCATGTCGACGGTCTCGCGCAGGAAGTCCGGCACCAGCGGCTGGTCGCGACCATAGATGAGGATCGACCACTCGTCCACGCCGTGGCTCGGAGCGACCAGCTCGCCACGCATGCGCTGCTCGGCGAGCGCCTTCCCCGCCTCGCGGGCCGCCTCTTCCTTGGAGAAGGACACCGAGAACTCCGAATCCCGAGGGACCTCGGCCGCTCCCCCGCGCTCCACGAAGCGCTCGAGCTGCTCCGCGTCGTCCGACCACAGCCCGTACGGCTCGACGCGCTTGCGGCGCCCGCCGGTCAACGAGGAGAACAGTCCCATGACGCAACGCTAACCCCGCTGGAGGCCGCTACCCGACACCGACCTCGCGCAGCACCGCACCATCCGAGGTGATCACCTCGCGGTCCCCCACGGGAGCGTCGAGCTCGAAGGACGCGACCTTCTCCTCAGCGGCCGCGTTTCGAGGCGCGCCCGGAGGGAGCGTCGACACGACCATCACGTCGACGAGAACGCGCTCGCCGTCCTCGTCCGCACGGGCCCACAGCAATCGCTCGCCCGCGCCCACGGAGTAGGTCACCTCGAGCTCGGCGCCGTCGGTCGTGTACCACTCCATGAACGGCCGATGCGTCGCGGCCGCAGCGACGAGGACCCCGACAGCGATGAGCACGGCGAGCGACACTCCCAACCCGACCGCCAGGTGGCGCCGGCGCGACGAGCGCTCTGCAGAGACGGATGGCGGCGGCGTCTCCTCGATCGTCATGGGCTGAACTTACGCCCGGGCGGGGGTCCCGACAAGCACATCGATGTCGTCGCGCACCCACCCCACTCCGTCCCTCACCACGGTGGCGGCCAGCGGCAGCTGATGCGAGGCGCTCTCGAGGATGTGCATCAGATAGCCGCCAGTGTTGATGAACGCCGCGATGTCGCCCCGCGCCACGCCCTCCGAGAATCGAAGCTTGCGCCGCAGGATCAGCTCGTCTTCGACGCAGTAGGCGCCCACGAGGAACCCGTCGAACGCATCGCTCGGAATGCCGGCTTCCGCCGGCCGCACCCACCGCGGATCCACCATGAAGTCCGCCGAGGTGGAACGCACCTGCGTTCGATTCATGTGCAGCCCGACCAGCGGCACGCCGTCGCTGGTCGCCTTGCGGAACGCGACGGACGCGAGCGTGATGCCGCATCCGTCGAGCACGGACCGCCCCGGCTCGCAGCGCAGCTCGAGGCCCCGTGCGGCGATCTGGGCTGCGACGCTCGAGCGGTCCCCGGCGGGGGCGCGCAGCACCTCCCGCAGCCAGGCGCCGCGCACGCTCTCCTGCCAGTACGGGTAGACCGCCGGAGACGGCCGGGCCGCACCGGGATCCACGAGTCCCAGCCGGTCTCCCCGCCACGTGAGCGACCCGGCGCCGTCGTCCGCGAGCCGCTCCCAGAAGGCCCGCCACTGCGAGCGCTGCTCGAGGTAGCTCATGGGGATCCCTCCGCCCATGTCCACGAACGCCACCGGATGGCCCGCGTCGCGCAGGCGATCCGACCACTCGAGCGCCTCACGCAGCGCGATCGCGCGCTCAGCGGCGCTGTACCCGTTGAGGTGGAAGTGGATCCCCTCGACGCGCACGCCATCGCGCCGCTCGGGTAGCAGCCCATCCCAGGTCTGGGCGGTGAGACCGAAGCGCGTGGGCGCGATCGCGGGATCGGATACCGCGAGGCGCAGAGCGACGCGCGGTTCGACACCCCGCAGGAGGCCGATGCGCCGCACGTCGTCGAGCTCGTCCGCATTGTCGAGGCTGAGCACCGCTCCCGCATCGACTGCCGTCTCGATCAGGGCCTGCGACTTCACCGCGGCCGTGACGATGAGCTCCTCGCCGTCCGCTCCGTCCTCGAGGCACTGGCTCAGCTCCGCGTGGGAGGCGACGTCGATTCCCAGACCGGCTGCGCGCGCGGCGCGCACCAGGCCCATGGCCTTGTTGGCCTTGCGCGCCACGAAGACGCTCAGGCGCACCCCCTCGGCGGAGGCGGCGTCCACCAGCTCGCCGGCGTTGCGGGCAAGCGGCTCGAAGTCGAGCACGTTCACGGGCGACCCGTGCTCGCTCACGAGCGCCGCCACCTGCTCGGGATCGCCCAGCAGCTCCTCCATCCACGGCTCCGTGCGGCCGGTCAGCGCAGAGACGCCCTCGCAGGGAACGGTCGCAGCCCGGTCAGCCATGGACCGGCTCCCGTCCGAGCGCGCGGGCGTCCTGGGCCGCCTGCCACTCCTGCGCGAGCGCATGCGCCCAGCGCCGCGAG
This sequence comes from Demequina activiva, assembly GCF_016862815.1. GTDB lineage: Bacteria > Actinomycetota > Actinomycetes > Actinomycetales > Demequinaceae > Demequina > Demequina activiva. The sequence goes on from NZ_BONR01000001.1 coordinate 114,748, forward strand.
TCGCGGTGGAGCCGGCGCTGCAGCGAGTCGTGGCCAATCACCGCGTCCTCCGTGGGACGCCCCAGCGCGCTCAGACCCGGCGTGCGCGTCCCGTCCGCACCCACGCATGCGCCGTCGTGCGCGGTGAGCACGCCCCGCTCGCCTGCGCGCACCGTCACGGCTCCCGAGCGCAGCAGGCCATCCCAGGGAGCGCGGCCCGACTTCGCAGGCCCGTCGCCGTCCGACCACGCCCGGGGCGCGTCGAGCACGCCGGGTCCGCGGGTGAAGGCGTCGATCACCGTGGTCCCGTCGAGGTCCTCGAGCGCCGACGCCCCCGTCTCGACGCGGAGGATCCCCGCCTCCCGCAGCGCGAGCAGCCGCGTGTGGGTGACGAGCGGCGGACCGAACGCCCACCGCTCGAGCGCGGCGGCGCGGGCCCGCCATCGAGTCCAGGTGGCGCAGTCCCGTGGGGCGCGGTCCAGGGAGCGGACCACGTCCGCATACCCGGCGGACCATGCGCGCCCCAGCCACCAGGCGGGGTCGCCGTCCACGTCGCCCCGAGCGCGGCGGATGTCCCGCGCCCAGCGCTCGGGGCCCTCGCTCACAGGTGTGTCGAGGCGCTCGCGCAGCGCATCGACGGTGACCGCGATCCCCGAGGCACGCGCCGCCGCCACGCCTGCGTCCAGCAGCACATCCCACCAGTCATCGTCCGGAACGGCGTCCGGCGCCCACGCTGCCGTTCGCTCGCGCACGGCGTCCGTCACTGCGGCCGATGCGCGCGCGGGCTTGGGCAGCATCGGCTCCCCGGTCCGCGACACGAGGGTGATGCTCGAGGGCTCGTGACCTGACGCGACGTACTCGAGACCGGAGAGCGTCGCGGACGACTCGACCCATCGGCCCTCTCTGCCGGCCGTCAGGTCCATCACCACGTCGAAGGCGGTGAGCGCCGCGCCGCGCACCACCACGGGTGAGCCGGGCGCGGGACCGGAGCCGGCATCGGCGATGGCGCGGTGATCGACTCCGGCTCCCCCAGCGTGCCCCGTCGCCAGGAGCACGCGGGGTGCCCTCGCCGGGACGGAGGGCTCCCCGCTCGCGTCGACCGTGTCGCAGCGCCACGCGTCCCCCTCGCGCGTGAGGGTCGTCGCTCGCACCGCGCGGTGACGCACCTCCAGCACCGGGGACGTCGCGAGCCTGCGGAACGCCCACACCAGGTACCGGCCGGCCTCCGCCCGCGGCGGATACGGATCGCTCGCGGGGTGAGCGCGGCGCCACTGGTTCATCGTGAGATCCACGCTGGGGCACGTCGCGTCGACGATGCGCGCGTCCACGTTCATGAGCAGGTGCTCGGGCTGACGCGGGTCCCACACGGCGCCCGCACCAGGCTCGCCGGGCTCGAGCACCGTCACCCGCAACGGCTGGCGGCCGGAGCTCGGCCCGCGCAGCAGTGCGGTCTCCAGGTCCGCGAGCGCGTACACGGCGCGCGGACCGCCGCCGACGATGACGAGGTCCGTGCCGTGATCGGGCGCGAACGCGCCCGTCGAGCCGGTCATGCGCGCCCTGCGAACGGGTTGTCGAGATCGACAGCGCTGAGAGCATCGGCCCCACCCGCGATCTCGCGCCTCACCCAGCCGTCGTCGTAGACCGTCGGCAGGTAGGCGCCGCCCCCGTCGTGCACCAGCATCGCGACCGTCGCGCCCGGCGCGAGCGAGGGCAGGTCGCGGCCCACGGCGGCGACGATCGCGCCGGTCGAGGCTCCGGCGAGGATGCCCTCGCGCCTGGCCAGCAGGCGGCAGCCCAGCACCATGTGCGCCTCGCTCACGCGGTGGATCGCGTCAGGATGGGCGTGCTCGGACAGGGCGGTCGCGAACCCTGCTCCCAGTCCCGGCAGCTTGCGCTCGCCAGAGGCGCCGCCGAACAGCGCGGAGCCCTCCGCGTCGACTCCCACGAGGCGCGTGTGCCATCCCTCGCGCTCGATGGCGCGCTGGCAGCCCAGCACGGTTCCCGTGGTGCTCATCGCGACATAGAGATGGTCCGGCGGAGCACCCATCGACGCGACCAGCTCCGGCAGGGTGGTGCGTGCGTGCGCGTCCGGGTTCGCGGCGCTGCCGTACTGATGGGTGGTGACGGCATCCGCGTCCTCTGCGAGCAGCTCGGCCACGCGCGCGATGCGTGCGCGCAGCCGGTTGCCGTCGGGCGGGGTGGGCACGTGCTCGACGCGCGCGCCGTAGGCCGCCATGGTCTGGCAGGCGGCGGCGTTCGCGCGGTCGTCCACCACGGCGATGAACGTGTAGCCGCGCAGCGTGCACTGGCGTGCGAGCGCCATGCCCAGGTTGCCGGAGGTCGACTCGACCACGGTGCCGCTCGGTCGCAGGGAGCCGGTGCGCTCGAGGTCATCCAGCAGGAAGCTCGCGGTGCGCTCCTTGGTGCTCCCCGAGACCTGGAGCTGGTCGAGCTTGGCGAACACGCGCAGATCACTGAGCGGGAACAGGCGGCGCAGCCGCGTCACCGGGGTGGGGAGGAACCCTCCGTGGCGGTCGAAGGCGGCATCGTCACGGATCTCCAGCGTTCCACTCGTCCTCATCATCGCGGACCTCCACACCCTGGCCCCTCGCGGGGCATCCCGTGCACGGCGGGCCCACCGGCCTGCCGTGCGGTACGTCGAGATCAACCCAAGCCCGTCGCGTCACATTCCGGACAAAGGGGCGCGCCGCAGCGCAACGCTCGCCAGCACGTCCGATGCGCCCGGTGGTTGGTAGGTTCGGCTCAGGACCAATCGTGAGGAGCCGCCCGTGGACGAGACGCTCGTCGGCACCGTGCCTGAGCCGTACGGCGCGCACTCGGAGGTGGGCCGGCTGCGCAAGGTCCTGGTGTGCTCCCCTGACATCGCTCACAACCGCCTCACGCCGTCCAATGCGGAGGCGCTGCTGTTCGACGACGTGATGTGGGTCGAGAACGCCCGCCGGGATCACGCCGAGTTCGTCTCGCTCATGCGCGAGCGCGACATCGAGGTGCTCGAGCTGCACACGCTGCTGACCGAGACGCTCGCGATCCCCGCCGCCCGGGAGTGGCTGCTGGACCGCAAGATCACGGCCAACGAGGTGGGCCTGGGGCTGGTGGACGACGTCCGGGCCTTCCTGGACTCGCTGCCGGCCGATGCGCTGGCGCGGTACGTGCTGGGAGGGCTGTCGACGGCGGACCTTCCGCGCGACTTCGCGCCGCCGTCGATCGCGCTGGTGCGCGAGGAGTCCGGCATGCGCGACTACCTGATGCCGCCGCTGCCCAACACGCTCTACACCCGCGACACGACGAGCTGGATCTACGGGGGCGTGACGCTGAACCCGCTGTACTGGCCCGCGCGCCATGCCGAGACGCTGCTCATGAAGGCCGTGTACGACTTCCACCCCGAGTTCGCGGGCGCGGTGACCACGTGGTGGGGCGACCCGGAGCTCGACCATGGCCTCGCGACGCTCGAGGGCGGTGACGTGATGCCGCTCGGCAACGGCGTCGTGGTGATCGGCATGTCCGAGCGCTCCAGCCGCCAGGCGATCACCCAGGTGGCCACCGAGCTGTTCGTGGCCGATGCCGCCGAGCGGGTGATCGTCGCCAAGATGCCCAAGCTGCGCTCGGCGATGCACCTCGACACGGTGTTCACCATGGCTGACCGCGACGTCGCGACGGTCTTCCCCGGCATCGTGGGTCAGATCGAGACCTTCAGCCTCTACCCGGAGCCCGCGCCGGTGACGTTGGACGTGCGGCGCGAGGACAAGCCGTTCACCGAGGTGGTGGGCAAGGCGCTGGGCGTGGACCTGCGGGTGATCGAGACGGGCGGCGACCGCTACGCCTCCGAGCGCCAGCAATGGGACGACGCGAACAACGTGCTGGCCCTCGAGCCCGGCGTCATCGTCGCGTACGACAGGAACACCCACACCAACGCGCTGCTGCGCGAGGCCGGGATCGAGGTGCTCGAGATCGTGGGCGCGGAGCTGGGGCGCGGCCGCGGCGGCGCGCACTGCATGACGCAGCCACTGCAACGGGACGCCTGAGGGCGCGGGTCGACGGAGGCGCCGTGGCGACCGGGGTCGAGGAGCGTGCGGGGATCAGGGAGCGCTTCCTGGCCCAGCTGAGCCAGCCGCGACCTCCCCGCAAGCGAGCTCCCGGCATCGTCGAGCCGTCGTTCTCCGCGGTGGGGCTGGTCGTGGGGCTGTACTTCTTCGCGATCTCGCTGACGCCGTCGCTGCTGCCTCGCGCGGGCTACGTCCAAGGCATCAACTCGGGCGTGGCCTTCATGGTGGGCTACGGGATCGGCACCAGCGCGTACGCGATCTATCGCTTCCTGGGAGTCCCGCGTGCGACCGGCCGAGTGCGGATGGCGCTGATCCTCGTGGCGCTCGCGCTCATCGGCGTGCAGGCAGGCGTCGCGATCTGGGCCTATGTGGGCTGGCAGAACCAGGTGCGGCTGAACTTCGGGATGGATCCGCTGTCTCCCACCGTGTGGCCGGTGATCGTGGTCACCGCGGCGCTCGTGGCGGCTCCGCTGCTCGTCATCGCGCGGTCGCTGCGCGCCCTGTTCCGCTGGGCGGACGATCTCCTGGACCGCTGGCTGCCGCGGCGCCTGGCGGTGCTGACGGCGGCCGTGCTGCTGATCGCGGCGCTGTGGTGGGTCGCGTCGGGCGCGTTCACCAACGCGTTCTTCACCGCGTCCAACTGGGTGTTCTCCGGCCGCGACCTCGCGGACAAGCCCGGCGTGACGCAGCCGGCGTCCGCGACGAGGTCGGGCAGCCCGGACTCGCTCATCGGCTTCGACTCCCTGGGCCGCCAGGGACGGGCGTTCGTGTCCTCCGTCCCGAGCGCGGTAGACATCGACGCGTTCACGGGCGGCGGGGCCATGGAGCCCATCCGCGCGTACGTGGGACTGCGCTCCGCGGACACGCTCCAGGAGCGCGCGGAGCTGCTGCTCGCGGAGCTGGTGCGCACGGGCGCATTCGAACGCGAGCTGCTGGTGGTGACCACCACCACCGGCACCGGATTCATCGACCCTCACGGCGTGGACCCGCTCGAGTACCTGTGGAACGGCGACACCGCGATCGCCGGCGCGCAGTACTCCTACCTGCCCTCGTGGATCTCGATGCTGGCGGATCAGGACGTGGTGCAGGACACCTCCCGCGTGGTGTTCCGCACCATCCACGACCACTGGTCGACCCTGCCCGCGAACGACCGGCCCGACCTCTACCTCTATGGGCTGTCGCTCGGGTCCTACGGCGTCGAGGCGGTGCTCTCGAGCGCTGACATCCTCAACGAGCCGATCGACGGCGCCCTGATGTCCGGGCCCACGTTCGTGAATGGGATGCACGACGAGATCACTGCCGCACGCGACGCGGGATCGCCGTCGTGGCTGCCGGAGTTCAGCGACGGCCGCACGGTGCGCTTCATGAACGAGCAGGGCGGGCTCGAACGCGGCGCCGCCGCCTGGGGACCCACCCGCCTGGTCTACCTGCAGCACGGCACGGACCCGGTCGTGTTCTTCAGCGGGGACCTCGCCTTCGACGAGCCCGAGTGGCTCCAGGGCGAGCGAGCACCCGGCGTGGTCGACGACATGGAGTGGTACCCCATCGTCACCCTGTGGCAGGTGCTGCTGGACCTGCCCGCAGCAGGCTCGATCCCGGAGGGATACGGCCACCTCTACACGCATCGCTCGAACCTCGCCGCGTGGGTGGGCATCACGGATCCCGAGGACTGGACGGAGGCGGACACGGAGTCCCTCGCGGCCCTCCTCGACGAGCTGCAGGCGCAGCGCGAGGCCGCGCTCGGATCCAACCCCTCGGAGACCGGCTGAACGCTCCTGCGGGCGGCCGGCCCGCGCATCGGCCCCGTAGAATCTGGTCATGCTGCACCACGCTCCCCTCCTCACGACGATGGCGGTGGGCCTGGTAGGCGCCTTCATCCTGGGGCTCGTCGCCCAGCGCCTACGAATGTCGCCCATCGTGGGATACCTCGCGGCCGGCCTGCTGATCGGTCCCTACACGCCGGGCTTCGTGGGCGACCAGGAGGTGGCGCTCGAGCTGTCCGAGATCGGCGTGATCCTGCTGATGTTCGGCGTGGGCCTGCACTTCTCGTTCAAGGACCTGCTGGCGGTCAAGCGTGTGGCGGTGCCCGGCGCGATCGCGCAGATGACCGCCGCGACGGTGCTCGGCACGGGTGTGGGACTGTGGCTCGACTGGAGCCTGGGAGCGTCCCTCCTGTTCGGCCTCGCCCTGTCCGTCGCCTCGACCGTGGTGATGCTGCGGGCGCTCGAGGACAAGCAGCTGCTCGACACCCGCGCCGGGCACATCGCCGTGGGCTGGCTCATCGTCGAGGACCTCGCGATGGTGATCGCCCTGGTCGTGATCCCGGTGCTGGCCGTCGACGGCTCCGGCCCGGGCGAGATCGCGGGCGAGCTGCTGTGGACCCTGGCGCGCGTGGCGCTGTTCGTGGCGCTCATGCTGGTGGTGGGCAAGAGGGTGATCCCGTGGCTCCTGGCGCGCGTGGCCAACACCGGCTCGCGCGAGCTGTTCACGCTCGCGGTGCTGGCGATCGGGATGGGCGTCGCGGTGGGTGCGGCGTGGCTGTTCGAGGTGTCCTTCGCGCTGGGCGCCTTCTTCGCCGGCATGATCATGCGCGAGTCCGACCTCTCGCACCGCGCCGCCGACGACACCCTGCCGCTGCGGGACGCGTTCGCCGTCCTGTTCTTCGTATCCGTGGGCATGCTGGTGGACTGGCGCATCGTCATCGAGTCGCCGTTCGCGCTGCTGGTGACCACCCTCGTGATCGTGGTGGGCAAGTCCGCCGTCGCGTTCGGCCTGGTGCGCCTGCTCAAGTACTCGCGGCATATGTCGCTCGTGGTCGCGGCCGCTCTCGCGCAGATCGGCGAGTTCTCGTTCATCCTCGTGACCCTTGGCGGCGAGTACGACATCCTGCCGCAGGATGCCCAGGACCTGGTGCTGGGAGCGGCGATCCTCTCGATCGCACTCAACCCGCTGCTGTTCGCGTGGGCCGCGCGCGTCTATCGCGACGCGCCCGAGGATGCCGGCGACCCTGGCGACGACGCCCCGGTGACGTATCAGGGCCAGGAGCATGTCATCGTGATCGGCTTTGGCCGCGTGGGCACCCGCGTCGCGTCCACGCTGTGGAGCGAGGGCGTCCCCACCGTGGTGATCGACGACGACGAACGGCGGGTGAAGGCGCTGCGCGAGGACGACTGCGCCGCGATCCTCGGCAACGGCGTGCGCTCCAAGGTGCTCAAGGCCGCCGGGCTCGACGACGCCACGACCGTGCTCGTGGCGATCCCCGATCCCCTCAACGCCGGCGCGATCGTCTCCAAGGTCAAGCGGCTCGCCCCGCACGTGCGGGTGATCGCGCGCGGACACCAGGACGTGGACGTGGACTACCTGCGCGAGATGGGCGCGGACCGCGTCCTGGTGGGCGTGTACGAGGTCGCGGACATCATGGCCAAGGACGTCATGACGGACAGCGAGCCCGCCTGACGTCTGGCGAGGAGCTCGCTACCTGCCCTTGCGGTCGTCCAGCTTGTTCTTGAGGAACACCGCGGGAAGGATCCAGCCGGCGAGGGCGCTCAGCAGCCACACCAGCAGGGTGCCCAGGAGCCATCCGAGGGCGGTCTTGATCTCGAGGCCAGAGCTGAAGATGTTCGCGAGCAGCAGCGCGACGAACGTGGACACGAGCGCCACGCCGCCGGTCAGTGCGCTGGCGTAACGCACGGACATCTTGAGGATGAAGGGCGAAAGGATCGCCTGCGCCACCACGAAGATGATGAGCGCGACCAGGAAGCCGTCCGCATTCATCTCGAAGTCGTCATCGCCCAGGATCAGGGCGGTCAGCAGCAGGCCCACGGCCGCTGCCACGACGGTCACCAGCAGGTTCCAGAAGAATCGCACCATAGCGCGAACGCTACTCCTGCCTGGTGGGACGCGCGCGGTGAACGCGTGCGGCTACTCCATCCCGCGTGTGACGCGGTTCCAGGCGTTGATGACGGCGACGGTCTCGACGATCGCGCCCAGCTGCTTCTGGGTGAAGAACTCCCCCGCGACGTCGCGCGCCTCGATCTCCAGACCACGCGGATAGTCCGTCAGGACCTCCGCGAAGCGCAGCGCGGCGGCGTCGCCCTCGCTGATCAGGTCCTCCCGCATCAGCTTCACGGGCCGCGCGAGTGCGCCGATGAGCTCCGGGCGCCCTCCCAGCGTCGCCAGCTGCTCCGAATGCAGCCGGATGCAGTACGAGCAGCCGTTGATGTGCGAACAGCGCAGCCGGATCATCTCCCGCAGGCGCGGCTTGAGAGCATCGCCCACATGCGCGTCGAAGTCCTCGAGGGCCTTGAGGAACTCGGGACGAACCTTTGCTGCACTCACGCGGGCGAGCGTATCAAGCGCCTCTCACAGGTGGGGCACGCCGCACCCATCCACGTGGGCGCGGCGCGCGAACCGTCACTGGCAGGGCTCATGCCCTGCTGGCTCCGGCGCCGCCGCGGGCGTGCTGAGAGCGCGCGCGGCGCGCCGGACCGCACCAGCCGTCCGGTGTGATTCGATGGAGGAGCTCAGCATGCATGCAGCCGCCCGCGACGAACGGAGACAGCCTGTGGCCCGTCGCCACCTGCGCGCCGTCGACGCCGACGCGACCCCCGGCCAGGAGGCCGCCGCCGCCAGCCGCGACCGGCTCACGCGACTCCTCATCGAGGCCGGAACCGGCGACGCCGAGGCGTTCGCCCAGGTGTACGCCGAGGTCGTCGACCAGGTGCTGCGCGTCGCCGTCCGCGTGGTGCGCGACCCCGACATGGCCGAGGACATCGCCCAGGAGGCCTTGGTCGAGGCATGGCGCAAGGCGCCGGAGTTCGATGCGTCGCGCGGCGGCGCTCGCACCTGGATCCTGACGATCGCCCACCGCCGCGCCGTGGACCGCGTGCGTCGCGAGCAGCGCCAGCGCGACCAGATCGAGGCCGAGGCCGCCGTGGTCGAGCGCGACGAGCGACCCGCAGACCAGGACGTGGTCATCGAGGTGGACTTCCGCGAATGGCAATCGGAGCGCATCCGCACGGCCCTCGCGTCGCTGTCCGACCTGCAGCGCGAGGCGATCGAGCTCGCCTACTACGGCGGGCAGACTCATACCGAGGTGTCCGAGCATCTCGGGATACCGCTCGGGACAGCGAAGACGCGAATACGCGACGGGCTCACACGCCTGCGAGAGACGTTGAAGGAGGTGCAGCGATGAATCCGCACGAGATGGTGGGGGCCTACGCCCTCCACGCCCTCGACGAGGACGAGGCACGCGCCTTCGAACTCCACCTCGAGACCTGCGCCGAGTGCCGCGAGGAGCTCGCGAGCTTCGACGTGGTGCTCGACGAGCTCGCGGAGCCCGGCGCCGAGGAGCCGCCCAGCGCGGTCGACCCGGCGATCCTGGACGCGACCCTGTCGCCCGAGCGTCGCGCACGCCTCGACGCGGCCGTCTCGGCCGCGGTGGGCAGCACGGAGCAGGTGCCCGCCCCGCAGAAGGCAGCACACGCATCGGCCCCCGAGCCGATGCCCACGACGCTCCACGCGCCGGCCCGCCGTCGCGGACCCGGCACCCGGCTGCTCGCTGCGGCCGCAGCCGTGGTCGCGGTGCTGGCCGTGGGCGTGGGCTTCATCCTGGGCACCGGCGGCGAGGAGAACACCCTCGCAGCGGACATCGAGCGCATCCAGGACGCGAGCGACGTGGTCGAGACATCGCTGGGCCTGGGCGAGGCGACCGCCTACGTCTCCGCGACCGAGGGCGTCGCCGTCGTGGGCGACACCCCCGAGCTCGACGGCGACCGCACCTACCAGCTGTGGGTGGTCCCGGCGGACGGCTCCGCGCCCGTGCCCGGCCCGGTCATGGCCGGGGGCGACAGCGAGGCCGTGTGGGACGCGGACCTCGACGGCGCCGCCGCGATCGCGGTCAGCATCGAGCCGACCGGAGGATCGACGACCCCCACCGAGGTGGTCACGGCCGTCGAGGTGTGACCCAGCAGCGCAGCCGATGCGCGGGCACCACGCGTGCCCGCGCATCGGCGCTGTTCTGAAAGAATGTCCCCCATGACTTCCCGCATCCCGGACAAGGCCACCGTCGACGGACTCGAGGACCGCTGGAACGAGGTCTGGCAGAGCCAGGGCACCTACCGCTTCGACGAGTCCAAGGATCGCGAGCAGATCTACTCGATCGACACTCCCCCGCCCACCGTCTCGGGATCCCTTCACGTGGGACACGTGTTCTCGTACACCCACACGGACGTGGTGGCCCGCTACCAGCGCATGTGCGGCCGCGAGGTGTTCTACCCCATGGGCTGGGACGACAACGGCCTGCCCACCGAGCGTCGCGTGCAGAACTACTTTGGCGTCCGCTGCGACCCCACCCTGCCGTACGAGGAGGGGTTCGAGCCCCCGCACGTGGGCGGCGAGGGCAAGTCGATCAAGGCCGCGGACCAGCAGCCCATCTCGCGACGCAACTTCGTCGAGCTGTGCGAGCGTCTCACCGAGGAGGACGAGAAGCAGTTCGAGGCGCTGTGGCGCCACCTGGGCCTGTCCGTCGACTGGTCCCGCACGTATCAGACCATCGCCCCGAACGCTCAGGCCGTCGCGCAGCAGGCGTTCCTGCGCTCGCTTGCGCGCGGCGAGGCCTACCAGGCCGAGGCTCCCACGCTGTGGGACGTCACCTTCCGCACCGCCGTGGCCCAGGCCGAGCTCGAGGACCGCGAGCGTCCCGGAGCGTACCACCGCCTGGCCTTCGAGAAGGCGGCCGATGCGGAGGAGGCCACCGGCTCCTATGAGTCCGTGTGGATCGAGACCACCCGTCCCGAGCTGCTGCCCGCGTGCGTGGCCCTCGTGGCCCACCCGGACGACGAGCGCTACCAGCCGCTGTTCGGCAAGCACGTGCGCACGCCGCTGTTCGGGGTCGAGGTGCCCGTGGTGGCGCACCGCCTGGCGTCGCCCGACAAGGGCTCCGGCATCGCGATGATCTGCACGTTCGGCGACGTCACCGACGTGGTGTGGTGGCGAGAGCTGGGGCTGCCCATGCGCTCGGTGCTGGGCCGCGACGGCCGCTTCCGTACCGAGCCGCCGGCCGGACTGGAGTCCGACGAGGCCTCGACCGCGTACGCCGAGCTGGCCGGAAAGACGGTGTTCTCCGCGCAGCAGCGCATCGTCGAGATGCTCGTCGAGGCGGACGTGATGGACGGCGAGCCGCGCTCGATCTCCCACCCCGTGAAGTTCTTCGAGAAGGGCGACAAGCCGCTCGAGATCGTCACCAGCCGCCAGTGGTACATCGCCAACGGCGGCCGCGACGAGGCGTTGCGCGGCGAGCTGCTCGCGCGCGGCGAGGCCCTCGACTTCCTGCCGTCGCACATGGGCAAGCGCTACGAGAACTGGGTCAACGGCCTCACGGGCGACTGGCTGATCTCCCGCCAGCGGTTCTTCGGCGTGCCCATCCCCGTGTGGTACCCGCTCGACGCGGACGGCGAGCCGGTGTGGGACTCCCCCATCGTGCCGGCCGAGGACACCCTCCCTGTGGACCCGTCCGTCGACACCGCTCCCGGCTACGACGAGGCCCAGCGCGACGCGGCCGGCGGCTTCACCGGCGAGAAGGACATCATGGACACGTGGGCGACGTCCTCGCTCACCCCCCAGATCGTGGGCGGCTGGCGAGACGACCCGGCTCTGTTCGCCAAGGTGTTCCCCATGGACCTGCGCCCCCAGGGTCAGGACATCATCCGCACGTGGCTGTTCTCCACCGTGGTGCGCTCGCACCTCGAGCACGGCGAGCTGCCGTGGAAGCACGCCGCGATCTCCGGCTGGATCCTGGACCCCGACCGCAAGAAGATGTCGAAGTCCAAGGGCAACGTGGTCACCCCCATGGGCCTGCTCGAGCAGCACGGGTCCGACGCGGTGCGCTACTGGGCGGCATCCGCTCGCCTGGGCACGGACGCAGCGTTCGACGAGGGCCAGATGAAGATTGGCCGGCGCCTGGCCAACAAGGTGCTCAACGCCGCGAAGTTCGCGCTGGGCGCCACGGGCATCTCCACGGCAGCCGACGCGTCGCTCGAGGACGGCATCCGCGCCACCGCGCACGTGACCGGCGGGGTGCTCGACGGCGATGCGGACGGCACCGGGTCGCCCGTCACCGAGCCCCTGGACCGCGCGCTGCTGGCGGGCCTGGCGGACGTGGTCGACGGCGCGACCGCCGCGTTCGAGTCCTACGACCACACGCGCGCGCTCGAGCTGGCCGAGTCCTACTTCTGGACCTTCTGCGACGACTACGTCGAGCTGGTGAAGACCCGCGCGTACGACGGCGCTGCACCGGGCGAGGCGATCGATCCGTTCGCTGCATGCTCCCCGGCCGCCGCATCGGCCCGTGCGACCCTGACGATCGCACTCGAGACGTTCCTGCGCCTGTTCGCGCCGGTGCTGCCGTTCGCCACGGAGGAGGTGTGGTCCTGGTTCCGGCCCGGCACCGTGCACCGCGCCGCATGGCCGCAGGCGGCGCCGCTGCGTGCCGTCGCGGGCGCTGCGGACCCGATCCTGGTGGACGCCGCAGGCGAGGCGCTCGCGACGCTGCGGAAGATCAAGTCCGAGGCGAAGGTCTCGCAGCGCACCGAGCTGGTGTCGGTTGACCTGCTGGTGCCGGAGGCCAAGGTCGCGGCCGTCACTGCCGCGAAGTCGGACCTCATGGCGGCCGGGCGCGTGCGCGCGCTCCAGGTTGTCGACGCGGTCGCGGCGCTGAACCCGGACGTGGATGGGGACTGGTCCGAGGACGGTGCGCGGTCCGAGATCGCGGACCCCACGGTGATGCGCACGGAGAACGCGGTGCTCGCGGACTAGCCGCGCCCGCCCCGCCCCCTCCCTCGGCCTGAGCGCGCTATCGGTCCGTCAGGGTCGATTGCGGGCCCGGCGTGCGCGCTGGCGGTCGACGAGTCCGCTCTCCACAGCCCGCGGCCTGACCCCTGCCATCCACGGGCACGGGTCGCCAGACCTGCGGCGCGCTGGCCGGCACCGGTAGACCGCTGGCATGCGGACCCTGCGAGCGATGCCAGACAGCGACGCGCTCACCGCTGCGCGCCAGCAGCCACGCACCTTCACGCGAGCAGAGCTGATCGCCCTGTCGTCGGCATCGAGCGTGCGCACCGCCCTGCGCACCGGGGACCTCGTGCGCCTGCTCCCGGATGCCTATGTCGCCGGGGAGCATCAGGGCTCGTGGGCCGCGCGCGTGGACGCCGCGCTCACTTGGGCGGGCCGCGGCGCCATGCTCGCCGGACGCAGCGCTCTGTTCGCTCACACACTGCTGGAGAGCACGCCAGACGGCGTCGAGCTCGTGGTGCCGCCGGACCGGCACCTGCACTGTCCCGAGTGGCTCGTGGCCCGGCAGGCGTCCTACCCCATCGCGCCCGTGCGGGTGGCTGGTCTGTCCGTCGCGCCCGCCGCCCTTGCGATCGCGCAGGCGTATGGCGACCTCACCGCGAGCGAGCAGTCGCATGTGGTGTTCGGAGCGGTGGCACGGGGCGTGACCTCGACGAGGCAGCTGCGTCACGCGCTCGCGACGATGCCTCGCATTCGCCGCCGCCGCGCGCTCACGAGCCGCATCGAGGCGGCCGAGCGAGGCGCGGAGAGCTGGCTCGAGGAGCGCAGCCTGCGCACCGTGTTCACCAGCCAGGAGTTCGACTGCTTCATCCGTCAGCACCGGATTGACCGGGAGGGGCGGCGGTACCCACTCGACATGTACGACCCGTTCACGCGCACCGCCATCGAGCTGGACAGCCGCTCCTGGCACGGCAGCGATGAGCAGCGGGTGCGGGACATCCGCCGGGACGCGGACCTCGCCGCCATGGGGGTGCTCACTGTCAGGCTCTCGAGCCGTGACCTGACTGAGCGCCCGCACTGGTGCCGGCAGATCGTGCGCGACGTGCTCGCAGCGCGGCGTGGTTGACCGCCAGGACGCACGCGGAGCGTGAGATCGACACTGACGGACCGATACCGCGCTCAGGTGGGTGGGGGCGGGAGGGCCGGGAGCGGGCCGGCTAGGCGGCGCCTTCCTCCTGCTCGACCTCGCGCAGCTCGTACGCGGGCGTGACGCGGTCCATGACCACATCGCGGGTGACGCGGACGCGGCCCACGTCGTCGCGGCCGGGCACCTCGAACATGGTGTCCTGGAGGACCTCCTCCATGATGGCCCGCAGGCCACGCGCCCCGGTGCCGCGCTCGAGTGCCTGCTCCGCGATGGCCTCGATGGCCTCGCGGTCGAACTCGAGCTCCACGCCGTCGAGGTCGAACATCTTCTGGTACTGCTTCACGAGCGCGTTCTTGGGCTCGGACAGGATCGACACCATCGCGTCGACGTCCAGCGGCGAGACTGTCGCGATCACCGGCATGCGGCCGATGAACTCGGGGATGAGCCCGAACTTGTGCAGGTCAGCAGGGGTGACGTGCGAGAAGAGGTCCGAGTTGTCGGCCTCCTTGAGCTGCGCCCCGAAGCCGATGCCCTTGCGTCCCACGCGCGAGCTGATGATCTCCTCGAGCCCCGCGAAGGCGCCGCCCAGGATGAACAGCACGTTGGTGGTGTCGATCTGGATGAACTCCTGGTGCGGGTGCTTGCGCCCGCCCTGCGGCGGCACGGATGCCTGCGCGCCCTCGAGGATCTTCAGCAGCGCCTGCTGCACGCCCTCACCGGAGACGTCACGCGTGATGGACGGGTTCTCCGCCTTGCGCGCGACCTTGTCGATCTCGTCGATGTAGATGATCCCGCGCTGGGCCTTGTCCACGTCGTAGTCGGCGGCCTGCAGCAGTTTGAGGAGGATGTTCTCCACGTCCTCGCCCACGTAGCCCGCCTCGGTCAGCGCGGTGGCGTCCGCGATCGCGAAGGGCACGTTGAGCATGCGCGCGAGAGTCTGCGCGAGGTAGGTCTTGCCGGTGCCCGTGGGGCCGATGAACAGCACGTTGGACTTGGCGATCTCGATGCCGTCGTCGTCCGCCTTGGCCCGGGTCTCCTGGGCACGCACGCGCTTGTAGTGGTTGTAGACGGCCACCGACAGCGCACGCTTGGCCTGGTCCTGGCCCACGATGTACTGCTCGAGGAAGTCGTAGATCTCGCGCGGCTTGGGCAGCTCCGTGAACTCGGTCTGCGCGGCTTCCGCGAACTCCTCCTCGATGATCTCGTTGCACAGCTCGATGCACTCATCGCAGATGTACACGCCACCGCCCGCGATGAGCTTGCGCACCTGCTTCTGCGTCTTGCCACAGAACGAGCACTTCAGCAGGTCGCCGCTGTCCGCCGGTCGAGTCATCAAGGCCTCCCTCGGGCCGCTAGCCATCTCTCCCAGGCTACCCACGCCATCCGACACGCGTCGGGCGACGCGCCGCCTCGTTCGTCCGCCCACGGCTGAGTGGTCGCGATCGGACACGTCAGGTTCGCATCGGCCCTCGCGGTGGATGGGTGACCATCGCGCGCCGGAGAGCGACGACGGCCGCCCCCACGCGAGTGGGAGCGGCCGTCGGTCGCGGAGCGTCGGGGCTACTTGTCGCCCTTGTCGTCCTTGTCGTCCTTGCTCTTGTCATCCTTGCGCGGGGCGATCGCGGAGGCCGCGGCGCGGTCCTCGGGAGCCACCGTGTCGACGCCCTTGCGGGACTCGAGCACCTGGTCCACGAGCCCGTAGTCCTTGGCGTCCTGCGCGGACAGGAAGCGGTCGCGCTCGATGTCGTCACGGATGCGCTCGGCGTCCTGGCCGGTGTGCTTCGCGAG
The DNA here is from genome assembly GCF_016862815.1 of Demequina activiva. GTDB lineage: Bacteria > Actinomycetota > Actinomycetes > Actinomycetales > Demequinaceae > Demequina > Demequina activiva. The sequence goes on from NZ_BONR01000001.1 coordinate 130,516, forward strand.
CGTGTACTCCAGCCACTCGCGCATCCGCACCATCTCCTCGGCGTAGATCTCGATGTCCGAGGCCTGCGCACGGCCACCACCCTCGATGCGGGGCTGGTGGATCATGACGCGGGCGTTGGGGAGCGCGAGACGCTTGCCGGGAGAGCCTGCGGCGAGCAGCACGGCGGCAGCGGAGGCTGCCTGGCCCAGGCACACGGTCTGCACCTCGGGCTTGATGTACTGCATGGTGTCGTAGATCGCCGTCAGCGCGGTCTGGGAGCCGCCGGGGCTGTTGATGTACAGCGTGATGTCGCGGTCCGGGTCCTGGGACTCGAGCACGAGCAGCTGCGCCATGACGTCGTCCGCCGAGGCGTCGTCGATCTGGACGCCCAGGAAGATGATGCGGTCCTCGAACAGCTTCGCGTAGGGGTCCTGACGCTTGAAGCCGTAGGCGGTGCGCTCCTCGAAGCTGGGCAGGATGTAGCGGGAGGAGGGGCCCGCCGGAGCGGCGCCCCCGAATCCGGAGGTGCGCCGCGCGGCGTCCATCGCGTACTGGAACTCACTCATGCCTTGCCTCCCTGGGACTCGTCGCCGGCCTCGGCCGCGTGGGTGATGACCTTGTCCACGAAGCCGTACTCGAGGGCCTCGGGCGCGGTGAACCAGCGGTCGCGGTCCGCGTCCTTGGTGATCTCCTCGAGCGACTTGCCGGTCTGGTCGGCGGTCAGCTGCGCGAGGGTGCGCTTCATGTGCATGATCAGCTCGGCGTTGATGCGCACGTCCGTGGTGGTGCCGTAGATGCCGCCCGAGGGCTGGTGCATCATGACGCGGGCGTGGGGCGTCGCGAAGCGCTTGCCCGGGGCGCCGGAGGACAGCAGGAACTGCCCCATCGACGCCGCCATGCCCATCGCCACGGTCGCGACGTCCGGCTTGATGTACTGCATGGTGTCGTAGATCGCCATGCCCGCGGTGATCGAGCCGCCGGGGCTGTTGATGTACAGGTAGATGTCCTTGTCAGGGTCCTCGGCCGCGAGGAGCATCATCTGCGCGCAGATGGCGTTCGCGTTGTCGTCGCGAACCTCGTCCCCCAGCCAGATGATGCGCTCGCGCAGCAGCCGGTTGAAGATGGAGTCGCTCAGGCCCATCCCTCCGGCGTCGCCGCGGGCGGTGATCGTGTCGCTCACGTCAGTCCTCTCGTGCGTGGATCTCATGTGTCAAACCTAACGGCGCACGCTGGCGCTTCATGCCAGTTCCGGCGCCATTTCGCTACCGGGTGAACGGCCGATGCGGGGGCGGGGCGGTCTGGTCCGGCCGCCGTGGTTGACGCTAGGGTCTGGGTGTCGGCGGGCCGAGGACCCGCCCTGTGAGGAGGAACCCGTGACCACGCCGCCAGAGGATCCGTTCGCGCGGACGCCCCACCAGGACGCGCACGAATGGAGCTCCCCGAGCGGGGAGGCCGGCCCGCAGCACGACACCCCGCCGCCTCCGCCTCCCGGCCAGGTGCCCTACGCCATGCAGCAGTACCCGCCGCCGCCCTACCAGCAGGGCTACTACGGGCCTGACCCGCGCACGCAGAAGAACTGGATGGGCATCGTGTCACTCGTCGCGTCGTTGTCGACCATCGTCACGGGGATCGGCTGCATCGCAGGCATCGTGTTCGGCCACCTCGGACTGAACGCCGCCAAGAACGGCGAGGCCAACAACCGCGGGCTCAGCCTGGCGGGGCTGATCACGGGCTACGTGTTCCTGGGGATAGGCCTGCTGGTGGTCGCGGCGTACGTCGTGTTCTTCGCCGTGCTCGTGTCCGCCGAGACCACCTACTAGGGGTAGTGCCTCCGGGGCAACCCTCACCCGGACTCGACTCGGATCAGGCATGCGGCCGATGCGCTGGGTGAGGTGCGCACGTAGCGTCAGGGGTGGGCACAGGAACGCCCATCACAGGAGACGATCATGACGAACAGCCCACAGGACCCGAACGCCGCTCAGCCCTCTGACCCGGGCGCCGAGGCCCCGCAGCCGCCCACCGGCCAGCAGCCCCAGTACGCGCAGCCGCCGCAGTATGGAGCACCGCAGTACGGGACGCCTCAGTACGGGACGCCTCAGTACGGTGCACCGCAGTACGGCGCGCCGCAGCAGTACGGGCAGCCTCAGGGGCCCAACCCGGCCCAGGCGAAGAACTGGATGGGCATCACCTCGCTGGTGCTGTCCCTCGCCGGGCTCATCACGGGCATCACCGCGATCGCGGGCATCGTGCTGGGCCACCTGAGCCTCAGCGCGGTCAAGCGCGGGGAGGCCGACAACCGCGGGATCGGCCTCGCGGGCCTCATCACGGGCTACGTGCTCGTGGGCCTGGGCATCCTCGGCACCATCGTCGCGATCGTGTTCTTCGGTGCGATCTTCGGCACGTTCGTCGAGGAGTGCACGGGCGACGACCCCGCCGCGTGGTGCACGGAGGACGGCGCCTCCATCCAGATCGAGGCCTTCGGCATGGTGACGGGCGTTCCCGCTCGCTGAGCCGGCCGGCGCATCGGCCGCATCCCGGCATGCACGAAGCCCCGCCTCCCTTACGGGAGACGGGGCTTCTGCGCGAGCGCGGCGGGGACTACTTGGTGTCGCCGGCGGCCTGCTCGACGGCGGCGGCCACGGCCGCCTCGTCGATCTGCTCGTCGTCCTTCTTCTCGTCCTCGAGCGAGCCGATCACCTCGGACAGGTCCACGGCGTTGCCCGCGGTGTCCTTGATGGTGGCGCGGCGCAGCGCGAAGGCGGTGGCCTTGGAGCGCGCGACCTCGGCGACGATCGCGGGGATCTGGCCGCCCTGCTCGACCTGCTGGATGAAGGTGTTGGGGTCCATGTTGTACTGACGCGACGCGTTCAGCAGGTAGTCGAGGAGCTCGTTCTGCTCGACCTCGATCTCGAGGTCGTCCGCGAGCTGGTCGAGGAGGATCTGGGCGCGCAGTGCGTTGTGCGCCTCCTCGGTGACCTCGGCGCGGTGCTCGTCGTCCTCGAGACGGTTCTCGTTCTCGAGGTGCGAGTGGACCTCGTCCTCGATGACCTTCTTGGGCAGCTCGAAGTCGGTCGCGTCGTTCAGTGCCTCGATGAGCTTCTCGCGCGCCTGCACGGCCTGGTTGTTGGCCTTGATGCGGGCGGCCTGCGAGCGCAGGTCCTCCTTGAGCTCGTCGACCGTGTCGAACTCGCTCGCGAGCTGCGCGAAGTCGTCGTCCACCTCGGGGAGCTCGCGCTCCTTGACGGCGGTCACCTTGACGGTGATCTGGGCGTTCTTACCGGCGTGGTCGCCTGCGGCCAGCGGCGCCTCGAACGTGGTCTCCTCGTCCGCGGACAAGCCGGTCAGCGCGTCGTCCAGGCCCTCGAGCATGTTGCCCGAGCCCACCTGGTAGGACGTGCCCTGGACGGTGTCGACGTCCGCGCCGTCGAGCTTCGCGGCCAGGTCGATCGTGACGAAGTCGCCCTCTGCTGCGGGTCGGTCCACCGACTTGAGCGAGCCGAAGCGCTCGCGCAGGTTGTCCAGGCGCTGCTCGACGTCCTCGTCGGAGACCTCGACCGGGTCCACCTCGACGGTGATGTCGGAGGCCTTGGGCAGGGTCACCTCGGGACGGATCTCCACGACGGCGGTGAACTCCAGGCCCTCGAAGCCCTCCTCGGAGCCGGGGATCTTCACGACCTCGACCTCGGGCTGGCCGAACGGACGGATCTCCTGCTCGTCCACGGCGGCCGAGTACCAGCCGGGAAGACCGTCGTTGACGGCGTGCTCGATGACGGCGCCCTTGCCCACGCGCTGCTCGAGGATGCGGGGCGGGACCTTCCCCTTGCGGAAGCCGGGGATCTGGACCTGCTCGCCGATGTGCTGGTAGGCGTGGTCCATGGAGGGCTTGAGGTCCTCCTCGGTCAGGGTGACCGTCAGCTTGACGGTCGTGGCGTCGATCTTCTCGAGGGCGCTGGTCACGAAGGTGCTCCTGATGAAATGGGGGTGCTGGTCCGGCCGCGTGCGGGCATGCCGCTACACACGGCAACCCCACGAGTGTAGTCGGGTCGCGTGCCCAGGCCCAATCAGTTTCGCTGTGGGCGAGGGGATCGCCTAGCGAGGCGTGGCTGCACGGATGCGCTGCCAGTTGCGGCCGCCCCTGGCGAAGCTGGCCCGCACCGCGTCCGGGACGCTCGGCTCCTCGAGCGGCGAGTCCGCCCAACGGCAGGTCCGCACGTGCACGAGATCGACGGCCGCGGCATCCGGCCGGGCGTCGTAGTGCCAGGGGCCGGCGAGCTCGCCTCTCCAATACAGACCATCGACGTCGCGCGTCCACACCTCGGTGCCGTCGGGGACGGCGGCGAAGCGGCCGATGCGCTGCGCGAGCCTGTCGCCGTGCTGACGGCGGGCGAGGCTCACCGCGTCCTCGAGAGCGTCCGGCGAGCCCTCGAGCCGGCCTCCGAGCCCGCACAGCCCCAGGCTCAGGGCCCTGTCCACCGCGGGACCATCGGGAACATCGTCGTCACGGGAGCGCATGGGCGCGCGGTAGACGCCGGGGCTGGTGGGAGAGGTCACGAGTGGTGCAACGCTCGGCAGGGGTGGGCTGCTTCCCTGGCGACGGGCCAGCGCGTGCTGTCGCGCGCAGCGGCCTAGGCTGAGAACAGCCCCGACACCGATGTCCCGAGAGGACGGCCATGAAGACCTTCACCCTGCCAGGAACCGAGATCACCGTCCCCGCCGTGGTCCTGGGGCTCATGCGAATCCAAGACAGGAGCGACGACGAGGTGCGCACGCTCGTACGCACGGCGCTGGATGCCGGGATCGACTTCATGGACCACGCCGATGTCTACGGCGCGGACATGCACGGCTGCGAGCGGCGCTTCGCGGAGGCGCTGCGCCTGACGCCCGGCGAGCGCGAGGCGATGACCATCCAGACCAAGGCGGGCATCGTCCGCGAGGGTCCGTACTTCGACTTCTCGTACGAGCGCATCGTGGGCCAGGTCGAGGGCTCGCTCGAGGCGCTCGGCACGGACTACCTGGACATCCTGCTGCTGCACCGCCCCGACGCGCTCGTGGAGCCGGACGAGGTCGCGCGCGCCTTCGACGAGCTCCACGAGAGCGGCAAGGTCCGCCACTTCGGGGTGTCGAACCACACGCCCGGCCAGATCGAGCTGCTGCGCCGCTCGGTGCGCCAGCCGCTGGTGGCCAACCAGATCCAGATGTCCGTCACCCACGCGCCGGCGGTCGCGAGCGGCGTGGCGGCGAACATGGGCGACCTGGACCAGTCGATCGACCGGGACAACGGGATGGTGGACTACTGCCGCCTGAACGACATCACGCTGCAGGCGTGGTCGCCGTTCCAGTCGCGCTTCTTCGACGGGCCGTTCATCGGGAACGAGCACTACGCGGAGCTCAACGCGGTCATGGACCGCCTCGCTCAGGAGCACGAGGTGCCGGTGGAGGCGATCGCGGTCGCGTGGCTCACGCGCCACCCCGCTCAGATGCAGGTGGTGCTGGGGACCACCACTCCGGCGCGCGTCGAGGCGGCTGCGCAGGGCGCGGACGTGGTCCTCACGCGATCCGAGTGGTACGAGATGTTCCGCGCCGCCGGTCACACGGTTCCGTAGCTCCAGCACCGGTCCCCGGTTGCTGCACCGTCCCGCAGCTCGCCGCCGGGCTAGCATGACCGGATGGCTGCCTCCCACTCCATCACCGACGTCTCGATCGGCGACAGCGGCATTCGCCTGGGTCAGTTCCTCCAGCTCGCCGGTCTCGTCGACTCCGGCGGCGAGGCCAAGGAGGCCGTCCGCGCATCGGCCGTGCGCGTGAACGGCGAGGTCGACGAGCGCCGGGGCCGCCAGCTCGCGATCGGCGACATCGTCGCGTTCGGCGGGCGCGAGGCTCGCGTCTGCGCGTAGCCCGTGGCGCTCGCGCCACAGGCGGCCGTCCCGTCGGGGTGACAGGATTTGAACCTGCGACCCTCTGCTCCCAAAGCAGATGCGCTACCAAGCTGCGCTACACCCCGTCCGCACGCGCATCGGCGCGCGCGGTTCCCGACACGTGCCGGGCTCGGCTACTCTAGTACGCGCCGCGCAAGCGGCAGTGCGGGTGTAGCTCAATGGTAGAGCCTCAGTCTTCCAAACTGATTACGCGGGTTCGATTCCCGTCACCCGCTCCACCTTGTCGGAGCGCGAGCGGCCGATGCGCTGCGCACCGTTCCATGCCGCGATCCCCACGCCCACGACGATCAGCACGTCGCCGATGCTGAACGTGTTGGCCAGCGGCAACGGCTCGGGCCACGCGAACCAGTCGCCCAGCCACGGCAGCAGCGGATCCTCGACCACCCCGGCATTGACAAACGCGTGGTCGGCGTCGATGCCTGCCGCCTCCACCGCCGCGGGGCGGGCCGGCAGCACCCCGCCATTGATCGCGATGGTGACGCCGTTGAGCAAGGCCCCGGCACCCACCACCAGCACGCCGGCGACCCTGCGGTTGAGCCACACGAACGCGATCGCCAGCACGTAGGTGCTCACATGCAGGACGGGGGCCCACCCGGACGGGGCGCCGAACTCGATGATGATGATCTGGATGCCCAGCGCCGCCCAGACCAGCACGGGCCAGCGCCACCGCCGCAGCAGCAGCCCCGCAGGCCAGCGGCCCGCCACGAGCGGAGACAGCACGGCGATCAGGCAGAACGCGAGCACCAGCATGGCTCAGCGCTCCGTCGGAAGACGCGCTGGGGCTCGCTCGGACGCGAGCAGCGCGTCGATCTCCTGGGCCTCGACCGGATGGCCCAGGTGGTGGCCCTGGCCGATCACGCGGCCCAGCGCTCGGAGCGCCTCCTCGGTCTCCGCGTCCTCGATGCCCTCGGCGACCACGCGCAGCCCGAGCGCGAGGGCCAGGTCGATGGTGGAGCGCACGATGATGAGGTCGTGGTCGTCGCTGCTGATGTTGCTCACGAAGGACCGGTCCACCTTGAGCTCGTCGATCTCGAGACGCTTGAGGTAGCTCAGCGACGCGTTGCCGGTGCCGTAGTCGTCGATCGCGATCGCGACCCCGAGGGCGCGAACGGCCTTGATCACCACGTCCGCGCGGGCGGGGTCGGACAGGATCCCCGTCTCCGTGACCTCGAGGACCAGCGACGACGCGGGGACCGCATGGCGATCGAGAGCGGCGGAGACCTGCCCCGAGAGCGCGAGATCGGACAGGTGCCGCGCGGAGAGGTTCACCGCGATGCGCACGTCGTGGCCTGCCTGGCGCCACCGCGCCTCCTGCGCGAGCGCGGCGTCGAGCACGTACGCGGTCAAGGGGAAGATCAGCCCGGAGTTCTCCGCGAGCGGCACGAAGTCGTCGGGCGCCACCGCTCCGCGGTCCGGGTGGTCCCACCGCAGCAGCGCCTCCACCGCCACGACGCTGCGGTCCGCCAGGTCGAACTGCGGCTGGTACACCACACGCAGCTGACCGGCGTCGAGCGCCGCGTGCAGATCCGCGAGCAGCTGCAGCCGCTCGACCGTGTTGATGTCGTACTCGGTCGCATAGGTGCTGATCCGGTCGCGCTCCAGCTTCGCGTGGTAGAGCGCGATGTCCGCATTCTTCATCAGCGTCTCGACATCGTCGCCATGCTCAGGCGCGACGGCAAGCCCGGCACTCGCGCGCACCAGCAGCTCGAGGCTCTCGACGTGCAGCGGCTCCTCCAGGGAATGCAGGAGCTCACGCGCCACGCCACCCGCGGCATCGATGTCCGCACACACCACCACGGCGAACTCGTCCCCGCCCAGCCGATGCACGGTGGCGCCGAGCGGAGCGGCTCCCACCAGGCGGTCCGCGACGGTGCGCAGGATCGTGTCGCCCACGGGGTGTCCCAGCGTGTCGTTGAAGTCCTTGAAGTGATCGAGGTCGATCAGCACCAGCGCCGGGCCACAGGCGCGGGTCGACGGCGCGCTGAGCGTGCGCTCGAGGTCCCGGTACAGCTGGCCGCGATTGGCCAGGCCCGTGAGCGAGTCATGGGTCGCGTCGTGCGCGTGTCGCGCCGCCGTGGCGGCGAAGATGTGGGCCGCCACCACGGGCGCGGCGAGCAGCGTCAGCGCCCACACGCCGTCGGCGGCCACGTCCGCGGCGATGCCGCCCACGCTGAGCAGCACGAGGTTGGTGACGATGAAGACCCGGGTGTCGCCGCCCAGGATGCTGCGCAGCGGCACGCCGCTGGACAGCGACACGATGATCGCGACCAGGATCCAGTTGAGGGCGATCATCACGAGGCCGCCCAGCAGCAGCGCGCCCACGTCGCCAGGCGACAGGGGTGTCGCGATGCCGAGCGGCGCGGTGCTGGACAGCTGCGAGAACACGATCGCGGCGCTCGAGATGCTGATCCCGTACTGCGCGGCGTTGAAGAGCGACTTGGGAAGCGGCCGGCGAGCGCGGATGTCATCGACCGCGCTCGCCACCAGCTGCGCGATCAGCGCGACTCCCACGCCCGCGACGGGGATCAGCGCCAGGACGAACGGCGCGGAGGTGGTGAGCGTGCGCGCCTCCGAGTGGGCGGACACGAACCGCACCGGGCGCAGCTCGCCCACCACGGCGGCGACCACGAGGAACAGTGCCGGCCCCACGGACACGGCGGAGGAGAGCTCGGCCCAGGGGGTGAGCACGAGCACCACGGCGACCGCCGCGAAGCCCGTCGCGATGACGGCGGTCAAGTAGAGGGGGATCCGCAGGGACGGTCCGCCGGCCGAAGCCCGCAGACCGCCCCTGCGAGAGCGTGGGGTCAAGCCCACTTCCACCCAGCGCCCACCACGACCGCAGCCGCGACGAGGGTGCTAGCACCGGCCGTCGCACGGACGACTCGGCTGTTGCTCATGATCTTCCACTTGTCCATCGTGTGCTCCCTTGGTGCAGGGACGATGCCCGGGCGGACGGCGTTGCCGCCGCTCCCGAGATACCCCGGTGCGCTGAGAGGAAGCACCGGCGCCATCGTCCTCGGTGGCGTGACCGTCGGGTGACGACCACCCTCCTCATCCTGTCTCACGTCGGGCCGCAATACCAGCACTTTCCGTGTCGGACGGGCCACACGGCGCGCGGGACGCTACAGGAACAGACCGATCAGCAGACCCGAGACGGCGAGCGCGAGGGTGTCGTGCGCGACGTCGATCCACGTCGCGACGAGACCGCGCAGCGCGAAGCCGTCATGGAGGAGATGCGCACCGCCACGCAGCGCCAGGCCCAGCACCGCGCCCGTGCCGGCGGCGGCCCACCAGGAGTCGATCCCCAGCGCCAGAAGCAGCGCCACGAGCACCAGCAGGCCCAGGAGGTTGCCCACGACCATCTGGCCGAAGGCGAGGCCCATGTTGGCCTGCTTCATGTCCTCGTCCGTGAAGCCCACGGCCTTCTGCCACGGCTTGAAGAAGCCCTGCGGGGAGTACCAGAACCAGCCCAGGACGAACGTGGCGACGAAGGCGAGACCGAATCCCAGCCACGGGACGCCGTCGAACGACAGCCACTCCACGCCTACCTCCTCCTCATGGCCTCGGCGGCCTTGGCGATGTCCTCGAGGTCCTGCTTGAGCACCTTCTCCGTGGCCTTCATGCCAGCCTTGCCGAACACCGCCATGGCCAGGCGCTGACCCATGCCTGCATCGGCTGTCTGTGCGGAGAAGTCGATGTGCAGCGTGGTCCCGAGCGAGCTGGGCTCGCAGCGGAACACCGTCGAGTAGCTGGTGCCGCGGGACTCGGCCGCGATCGTCGTCGTGCGGGGAGCGACGGCCTCGGTCACCCACATGTCCTCGGACTCCTCCTTGCCGAACATCCGACGCGTCTCCCGCCACCGGACGCCCACGTCGTAGCCCTCGCCCTCGAGGCGCTCGACCTTCACGATGTTCGTGAGCACCTTGGGCGCGTGGTCGAGGTCGGTGATCACTCGCCACACCGCCTCCGGCTCGGCCATGATCTCTCTCTTCACATGCACTGCTGCAGGCGCCATCACACCCCTCCTTCGACATCGATGTCGTGGGGCTCAGGGTAGTCCTCTCCACGGCTGCGCGTGCGGGAATCGGCTCCCTCCGGCCGAGGCGCGACCGGGTTCGTCCGCGTTCGTCACCTTTCGTGCCCCGGCACCCGGGGCCGGGAGCGACCGCCGTCGCCGAATCTTGCCCCTGCCCGCGCATCGGCGCTACGCTGGCCGAGTCCGCACGGAAAGGTCAGCGAGATGAGCATCGAGAGCCGCGCACGCGCGCCGTTCTCCCCTGCCCCGCTGATGTGCGAGACCTCCTGCATGTGCATCAGCTGCTGCTGTCTGTAGAGCGCTGACGCGCCCCCGGCCGCACGGCCGGCAGCCCGCCAGCGCTCGCCCCGGTATCGAAACCCGATACACCCGTGTTGTTCACCCGGACACGCTCCCGTGCGGGAGCCCCCACCCAGCGAAGGAAAAGGATCCATGGCAAAGATCTACGAGGACGCCACCGCCCTCATCGGCAACACCCCCCTGGTCAAGATCAACGCCCTCACCGAGGGCATCGACGCCACGGTGCTCGGCAAGCTCGAGTTCTACAACCCCGCCAACTCGGTCAAGGACCGCCTGGGCGTCGCGATCGTCGATGCTGCAGAGAAGGACGGCTCGCTGAAGCCCGGCGGCACCATCGTCGAGGCCACCTCCGGCAACACCGGCATCGCGCTCGCGATGGTGGGTGCGGCTCGCGGCTACAAGGTGGTGCTCGCGATGCCGGAGACCATGTCCAAGGAGCGTCGCGCACTGCTGCGCGCGTTCGGCGCCGAGCTCATCCTCACCCCCGGTCCCGCCGGCATGAAGGGCGCCGTCGAGGCCGCCAACGCGATCGCTGAGGAGCGGCCCGGATCGATCCTGGCCCGCCAGTTCGCCAACGAGGCCAACCCGGAGATCCACCGCCGCACCACCGCCGAGGAGATCTGGAACGACACCGACGGCGAGGTCGACATCGTCGTGGCCGGCATCGGAACGGGCGGCACCATCACCGGCGTGGGCGAGGTCCTCAAGGCCCGCAAGCCCTCGATCCAGATCATCGCCGTCGAGCCAGCGGAGTCGCCCATCCTCAACGGCGGCGAGCCCGGCCCGCACAAGATCCAGGGCATCGGTGCGAACTTCGTCCCCGAGGTGCTCAACACCGAGATCTACGACGAGGTCATCGACGTGGACTCCGAGACGTCGGTCGCCACCGCTCGCGCAGCGGCCCGCAAGGAGGGCCTGCTGGTCGGCATCTCCTCCGGCGCGGCGATCCACGCGGCGATCCAGGTGGCCAAGCGCCCCGAGAACGCCGGCAAGACCATCGTCACGATCATCCCGTCCTTCGGCGAGCGCTACCTGTCGTCGGTGCTCTACGCCGACCTGATGGACTGATCCGCCCACCACGAGAGGCCGTCCCCGCATGACTGACCGCAAGGGTCCGCTCGCTCTGGCGATCGAGGACATCAACACCGCGATGCACCGCGACCCCGCGGCGCGCTCGCGGCTGGTGATCGCCCTGTCGTACCAGGGCGTCCACGCCATGTGGCACCACCGAGTGGCGCACTGGCTGTGGACCCATGGGCTCAAGTCCTACGGACGTCTCTGGTCGCAGTACGCACGTCGCCAGACCGGGATCGAGATCCACCCCGGCGCGACCATCGGCCGGCGCGTGTTCATCGACCACGGCATGGGCGTCGTCATCGGCGAGACCGCGGTGATCGGCAACGACGTGCTGATGTTCAACGGCATCAACCTGGGCGGCGTCACGATGAGCCCCGGGAAGCGTCACCCCACCGTGGGCGACCGCGTGGTGATCGGCGCCGGCGCCAAGGTGCTCGGGCCGGTGCACATCGGAAGCGATGCGCGCATCGGCGCCAACGCCGTGGTGGTGAAGGACATCCCCGACGGCGCGACCGCGGTGGGGATTCCCGCCAAGGTGCGGGACCACCCGAACGAGCGCGAGGCCGGCACCGCCGCATCCGCCGTCGACGCCGGCGACTCGCACCGTCACCCGGACCTCGACGCGGCACCTCAGGAGCTGGAGCAGCGCGAGCCCGCGATGTACTGGATCTGACCCGCACCGCGCCCCACCCGGGAAGCAGCGATGGGCCCGGCACCTCACGGTGCCGGGCCCATCGGCGTCACGGACCGGAGACCGGTCCCACACGAAGTGCGACCCCCGCCGGGGGGGTGGCGGGGGTCGCGGCCCCACGAAGGGGGCGGGTCCCAGGGGGGTGGGACACTTCGGACCGCGGGCTGGCTCCACGAGGGATCCGTGCCTCGGCGGTCACTGCTTCAAGGATACCTTCTCGCTGTGACGGCCATGACCGCCGCGCCGGAGCCCAGCGCCGGTCAGGAGGCGAAGGCGCGCAGCATCCACGCGCTCTCCTCGTGGAAGTCGAGGCGTGCGTTGTACAGGTCCGCAGTGGCGCCGTCACCTGCCTCGTCGGCCGCCACCGACAGCGGGCGAATGGTCGCGGCGATCGACTCGTGGTCGCGCTGCAGGATGCGCACCATCTCGAGTGCGTCGTCCGTGGGCTCGTGGTCCTTGAGGCTCGACAGCTCGAGCATCTCCGCCATCGACCCGGGCGCGGTGTCACCGAGGGCACGCATGCGCTCCGCGAGGTCGTCGGAGGCGGCGAACAGGGCGTTGTACTGCTCCTCGAACATCAGGTGCAGGGAGCGGAAGTGCGGGCCCGTGACGTTCCAGTGGTAGCCGTGCGTCTTGAGGTACAGCGTGAACGTGTCCGCCAGCACCTTCGCGAGGCCGGAGTTGATCTCCTTGAGATCCGTGTCCTCGATGCCGATCTGCGGCGACTCGTTGCTCGTCATGATGGGAGGCTCCTGTTCTTCTCGGGATCCATCGACGGCTGTGTCAACCGGAGCGACCGCACGGTCATTCCCGCCGGACGGCGCTGGTGCGCGCTCGGCTCTCCACGGCCGATTTCTGGAATATTCGGCGCGGCGGTACGTTCCGAAGGTATGAGCATCGAGATGCCAGGAGACCTGTCCGGCGAGGTCTGCCCCGCCCCCTCCGCGTCGCACCTGCCGGGAGACGACGCGCTGGTCGAGCTGTTGACCCGGGCACGCTCGGTGGCCGTGGTGGGAGCGTCGCCCAGCGACCACCGCACCTCCTACGCGATCGCGACCTGGCTGATGAACCGCACGCCGTTCGAGATCTACCTCGTGAACCCTATGGCCGAGGGGCAGGAGATCCGCGGGCACGGCTTCTACGACTCTCTTGACGACCTTCCCGTGGTCCCCGACATCGTCGACGTGTTCCGACGCTCGGAGCACGTCCCGCCCGTCGCCGACGAGGCCATCGACGTGGGCGCGGCCGCGCTGTGGCTGCAGCTGGGCGTGGTCGACGAGGAGTCCGCCGCCCGCGCCCGCGCGGCCGGCATGGATGTGATCCAGAACCACTGCATCAAGGTCGAGTACGAGCGGCTGCGGGCGCGCATCGACGAGGCGCGCGCGGCCTGACGCCGCGTCCACCGCGCGCGCCGCACCGCGGCGGTGCGAGAATCGTGGCGTGACCATTCCCGACGGCTATCGCCTCGTCTCCCCTGCTCGCGACCGCGCCCAGGACCTGCTCCACGTCGCGGGCTTCGCGTTCGCGTTCACGGTGCCTGCCAAGGACGCGCAGTTCATCGACCGCATCATCCCGTTCGATCGCGCACGCGCCGTCGAGGTGACGGACTCGGCCCGTGGCCCAGCAGGCTCCCTCGCCGCGGTCCACGCGTCGTTCCCGTTCACCACCTGCGTCCCGGGCGGTCGTACCGTCCCCACCGCCGGGCTCACCTGGGTCGCGGTCCACCAGGGGCACCGTCGACGCGGTCTGCTGCGCGCGATGATGACCGACCACTTCTCGCGCTCGCTGGCGCGTGGCGAGGTGATCTCCACCCTGTATGCCGCGGAGACCCCCATCTACCAGCGCTTCGGATACGGCCTCGCGGCGCCCGCGCTGCGCATGGAGCTGTCCCGGGGCGCGCAGCTGCGGGACGTCCCCGGCTCGGACGCGCTCACGGTGACTCTCGACTCAGCCGACGCCGAGCGTGACGCGGAGGTGGTGCGCACCGTGCAGTCGCGCATGACCCGGCCCGGCACCACCACGACGCTCACCGACGAGTACGTCGCGGACCTGTTCCTCGACCTGGAGCACGAGCGCGAGGGTGCGGAGGAGCTCAGGATCCTCACCATCCGCGACGGCGATGCGCCCGTGGCCTACGCGCTGTTCCAGCGCAAGGAGTCCTGGAACGACGCGGGCGCCGACGGCAAGGTGCGGGTGCGGTGCTGGGCGGCGCTCGACGCGGCAGCGTCCCACCGGCTGTGGTCCGTGCTCGTGGACTTCGACCTGATGTCAGCGACCCAGGCGGACAAGTTCGCCCACGATGACCCCCTGGTGCACCTGCTGAAGGAGCCGCGCGGAGCGAAGATGGGCTCCTACGACAACCTCTGGCTGCGCATCCTCGACGTCAAGGGTGCGCTCGAGGGACGCGGATGGTCGACGGACTGCGATGTGACCGTCGCCGTCGAGGACTCCGTGCTGCCGGACAACGCGGGCACGTGGCGCATCCGCGCGGTGGACGGCGCTGCCACCGTGGACCGCAGCGACGACGACCCCGAGGTCACCGTGGGGATCCAGGACCTCGGCGCGACCTACCTGGGCGGCCCCACGCTCGCGGCGCTCGCCGCGGCGGGACTCGTGACCGAGCACCGCGTGGGCGCGGTGCAGGCTCTGTCGCGCGCGCTCAGCTCGGACGTGAAGCCGGTCGCCAATCTCAACTTCTGACGCGGTGCGCACCCGCGCATCGGCCGCATTCCACCGTGTGGCGACGTGCACAAGGTTTGGTCATCGTCAAGAAACCTGAAAGTCTGGACACATGAAGAAGGCAGAGGGTTACCAGTCCATCTCCGTTCCCGAGGGCCGTCTGGACGAGTTCTTCCAGGTAGTGCAGTGGGCCTTCGTGGGCGAGTGGCTCATCGAGGACCGCCAGGACTACATCGATGCACTGCCCACCGAGCGAGCCCGAGGGCTCGAGGTCACGGACGAGCGCCGCGGTGAGGTGGGAGAGATCGCCGCCGTCCACGCGAGCTTCGGCACGGAGATGATCACGCCCGGCGGCAGGCGGGTGCCCACCGCCGGTCTGTCGTGGCTGGGCGTCCACCCGTCTCACCGCCGGCGCGGCCTGATGACCGAGATGATGCACGACCACTTCCGCCGCTGCATCGAGCGCGGCGAGGCCGTGAGCGCGCTGTACGCGATGGAGGCGGAGATCTACGCGCGGTTCGGATACGGCATGGGCTCGCAGACGGTCAAGGCGTCGATCCCGCGCGGCCCGCGCATGTGGAAGGTCGAGGGCGCGGACGAGCTCACGGTGCGCCTCGAGCGCGCCGACTTCGCTGCGCACGACCAGCTGGTCGCCGACCTGCAGGCGAAGCTCACCCGTCCCGGCACCATCCTGAACCCCGTGGGATCGGGCAGGAACGCACGCTTCACCGACCCGGTGGGCAACCGCCACGGCTACGAGAAGTGGCGCCTCGCGATCGTCGAGGACCGCGGCGAGCCCGTCGCCTACGCCTTCTTCCGCCGCAAGCCGGACTCCGAGCTCGGCATCCACGACGGCGTGTGCCAGGTGCGCGAGCACGGATCGCTCACCCCGGCGGCCTCGCAGCGCCTGTGGCAGACCCTCACGGACTTCGACCTCGTGGGCACCACGCACACGGAGAACCTGGCGACCGACGACCCGCTGCTGTACCAGCTCAAGGACGCCCGCGGCGCTCGGTCCAAAGTGATCGACAACCTGTGGATCCGCCTGCTCGACGTGCCCACCGCGCTGCAGTCCCGGGAGTACTTCCACGACTGCGACGTGACCTTCTCCCTCACCGACAAGCACGTTCCCGACAACGCGGGCACGTGGCGCATCGTCGTGGACGGGGCCGATGCCACGGTCACCCGCGCGGAGGGAGCGACGGCGGACCTCGAGATGGACGTGCGCGACCTCGCCACGGTCTACCTGGGCGGCACCAGCCTCGAGTCGCTGACCGCCGCGGGGCTCATCCGCGAGAACGCGCCCGGCCAGGCACGCGAGCTTGCCGTCGCGATGATGTCTCCCGTCGCGCCGCTGACCAACTGGGACTTCTAGCCTCGCCGGCTCTCAGCGGCTGCCGGGCGCGGCGTCAGCGCTGCTGCTCGTAGCGCGTCATCTCGTCGATGCGGCGCTGGTGACGCTCGTCACCGCTGAAGGGCTCGCTCACGAACGCATCGGCGATCGCCGCTGCCTCGTCGAGCGAGTGCATCCGGGCACCGATGGAGCCCACCTGAGCGTCGTTGTGCTGGCGTGCCAGGCGCGCCGTCTCCTCGGACCAGATGAGCGCCGCGCGGATGCCGGTCACCCGGTTCGCCGCGAGCTGCTCCCCATTGCCGGAGCCGCCGATGACGATGCCCAGCGTGTCCGACTGCGCCCGGACCGCCTCCGCGGCGGCGATGCAGAACGACGGGTAGTCGTCCTGAGCGTCGTACTCGTGGGCCCCGTGGTCCACGACCTCGTGCCCGCCCTCCCCCAGGTGGGCCTTGAGGTGCTCCTTGAGCTCGTATCCGGCGTGATCGGCGGCGATGTGGATGCGCATGGCCCCATCCTGCCAGCACCCGGCGCACGCCGTGAGCGAAACTGCCGGGAGGCATGCACGGCCCGCCCTAGGGTGGTGGGCATGGCATCGCATTCAGGCATCGACCGGTCCGAGTTCTCCCCCACCGTGCGCCCCGGCGACGACTTCTTCCGCTACGTGAGCGGGCCGTGGGAGGAGTCCCACGTGATCCCCGACGACCGCGCCGCGGACGGCAGCTTCTACACCTTGCGCGACGAGGCGGAGAAGCACACCCGCGCGATCATCGAGGCCGCGGACCCCGACTCCCAGATCGGGGCCCTGTACCGCAGCTTCATGGACGTCGACCGCGTGGACGCGCTCGGGACGCAGCCGCTGGCCGAGGATCTGGACCTCATCGCGAGCGCCCAGGACCACTCGGCGCTCGCCGCGGCGATGGGCGCGCTGCAGCGCACCGGCGTGAGCGGCACCGTGGGCTACTACGTGTTCGCGGACAAGAACAACCCTGACGCCAACGTCGTCTACCTCGCCCAGTACGGCCTGGGGCTGCCGGACGAGGCGTACTACCGCGAGGAGTCGCACGCGGACACCCGCGCCAAGTACGTCGAGCACGTGGACCGCATGGCGGCGCTGACCGGAGTGCCGTTCTCCGGCGCCTCCATCCTGGCGCTCGAGACCGCGCTCGCTCAGCACCACTGGGACGTCGTGAAGACGCGCGAGGCGGAGCTCACCCACAACCCCACCACGCTCGCGCGCCTGGCCGCGGACGCCCCCGGCTTCGACTGGCGCACGTGGGCGGACGCGATCCACCTCCCGGAGGCGGCGGAGGACCTGCTGATCGCGGGCGAGCCCAGCTACTTCGAGGCGTTCTCCGCGCTGTGGCCTCAGACCTCGGTCGAGGACTGGCAGGAGTACTTGCGCTGGCGCGTGGTCAACAGCCGCGCCCCGTACCTCACCGAGGAGATCTCGAAGGCCAACTTCTCGTTCTACGGAACTGTGCTGTCCGGCGCCGTCGAGCAGCGCGATCGGTGGAAGCGCGGGGTGGGCTTCGTGGAGTCGGTGGCCGGCGAGCTGGTGGGCCAGGAGTACGTGAAGGAGCACTTCCCGCCCGACTACAAGGAGCAGATGGATCGCCTGGTCGCGAACCTCATCGAGGCCTACCGGGTGTCGATCGACGCCCTCCCCTGGATGACTCCCGCCACCCGTCAGCGAGCGCTCGACAAGCTCGCGCAGTTCACGCCCAAGATCGGCTACCCCGAGAAGTGGCGCGACTACAGCGGCCTCGAGGTCTCCGCGGAGGACCTGGTGGGCAACGTCCGTGCCGCATCGGCCTTCGAGGAGGACTGGGAGTGGTCCAAGATCGGCAGGCCGGTGGACCGCACCGAGTGGCTCATGACGCCCCAGACGGTCAACGCCTACTACCTGCCCATGGCCAACGAGATCGTGTTCCCCGCGGCGATCCTGCAGCCGCCGTTCTTCCACCCGGAGGCGGACAACGCGGTCAACTATGGCGGCATCGGCTCCGTCATCGGCCACGAGATCGGTCACGGCTTCGACGATCAGGGCTCGAAGTACAACGGCACGGGTGCGCTCGAGGACTGGTGGACCGAGGAGGACCGCGCGGCGTTCATGGAGCGCGCCAACGCCCTCATCGCCCAGTACGACGGCTACTCGCCCCGCCAGCTCGACGGTTCGCACCACGTCAACGGCGCGCTCACCGTGGGAGAGAACATCGGCGACCTCGCCGGCGTCGAGATCGCACTCAAGGCCTACGAGATCGCGCTGGGCCACCCGATCGCGGAGGCGCCCGAGGTGGACGGCCTCACCGCGACGCAGCGCTTCTTCATCGGCTACGCCCTCACCGAGCGCATGAAGACGCGCTCCGAGGCGCTCATCACCCGCTTGTCGACGGACCCGCACTCCCCCAGCGAGTTCCGCGTCAACGGCATCGTGCGCAACATGGACGCGTGGTACGACGCGTTCGAGGTCACCGAGGGCGACGAGCTGTGGCTGGCCCCGCAGGAGCGCGTCAGCATCTGGTGACGACCGATGCGCGGGCGCGGCGCCCGCGCGGGGCCCGGCATCCGAGGGGTTACAGTGGGCTCAGGCGCCGCGGTGGCGCTGTCCCCGAAAGCGAGGAGGCATCTATGGCTGAGAAGCAGAGCATCGACCTGATCGACAAGGACGCGCAGGCGACCGTCGAGAATGCTGGCGGATGCTGCGGAGGCAGCTGCGGCTGCGGTCAGTAGTCGACCACACCGTTTCGAGACAGAGGGCGGGATCGGGCTCAGGCCCGGTCCCGCCCTTCTGCGTCCGTCACCGGGGTGCGGTCAGTCCCGCTGCTCGGCGGCGAGCCGTGCGTACAGCCCGCCCGCGGCGATCAGCTCCGCCGCCGTCCCCGACTCCACGATCCGCCCCCCGTCGACCACGTGGATCACGTCCGCGTCCGCGATGGTGGAGAGCCGATGCGCCACCACCAGGGTGGTGCGACCCTGGGCGGCACGGTCCAGGGCCGCCTGCACCACGCGCTCGCTGACCGTGTCCAGCGCGCTCGTGGCCTCGTCCAGCAGCAGCACCGGCGGGTCCTTGAGCAGCACCCGAGCGATCGCGATGCGCTGCTTCTCGCCGCCGGACAGCCGGTACCCGCGCTCTCCCACCACCGTGTCGTAGCCGTCCTCGAAGCGCTCGATCTGCTCGTGGATGTTGGCGGCGCGGCAGGCATCGACCAGCTCCGCATCGGTGGCGTCCGGACGGGCGTAGCGCAGGTTCTCCGCGATCGAGGCGTGGAACAGGTAGGTCTCCTGGCTCACGACCCCGACGCGCTCGACGATGGACTCGTGGGTCAGGTCGCGCACGTCGGCGCCCGCGAACAGCACCTGGCCCCCGCTGGCCTCGTGCAGCCGGGCCGCGAGGTACACCACGGTGGTCTTGCCAGCGCCGGATGGGCCCACGAACGCGACGGTCGTGCCTGGCTGCGCGGTGAAGCTCACGCCGTCCAGGGTGGGCGTGCCGTCGGCGCGCGCGTCCGGATAGCGGAAGGTCACGTCACGGAACTCGATCGCGCCCATCGGTCCGGGCGCGTCCGCGGCGTCCATGGCCCCGGGCGCGTCCACGATGGCGGGCTCCAGGTCCACGTACTCGAAGATCCGGGCGAACAGCGCGCGCGAGGTCTGCACCTCGAGCGCCACCCGCATGAGCGCCATGAGCGGGAAGAGCAGCCGCGCCTGGATGGCGGTGAACGCGACCACCGTGCCTGCGGTGATGGTGGGCTCGACGCCCTGGTCGCTCGCGCGAGCGATCAGCACTCCTGCGACGAGGTAGATGACGGCGGGGACGGAGCTCATGATCACCGTCACCAGGCCAAAGAACCACTGCCCCGACATCGACAGCCGCACCTGCAGGTCCACCTGGTTGTCGTTCTCCGCGCCGTAGCGCTGCGACTCGAGTCGCTGCCGGTTGTAGACCTTGGACAGGAGGATCCCGCTCACGGACAGCGTCTCCTGCGTGATGGCCGTCATCTCGGACAGCGACTCCTGAGTCCGGGAGGCGAGGCGTGCCCGCACCTGGCCCACGCGGCGCTGGACCAGCACCAGCACCGGCATCAGCACCACCGCCACCAGGGTGAGCCGCCAGTCCAGCAGGATCATCGCCACCAGCGAGGCGAGCACCGTCACCGAGTTGCCGACGATGCTCGACACGAAGGTGGTGAGCACGCCGCTGACGCCGCCCACGTCGTTCTGCAGGCGCGACTGGATCACGCCGGTCTTGGTGCGCGTGAAGAAGGCCAGGTCCATCGACTGCAGGGTGTCGAACAGCCGCGTGCGCAGGTCCCCGGTGACCTTGTTGCCCACGGAGGCCGTCACGTAGGTCTGCCACACACCCAGAGCCGCGGTGGCCAGGAAGATGCCGATCGCGAGCGCCACCAGCTCGACCAGCAACGCGAGCTCGGGCGCACCGCCGTCCTGGGGGAACAGCGCGTCGTCGAAGATGCGCTCGACGATCAGCGGGGGGATCACGCCGGCCGATGCGGTGATCACCACCAGCACCGCCGTCAGGATCAGCTGCGGTCGGTAGGGGCGAAACAGCGCGGCGACGCGGCTCCACAGGTGCGGGATCACCGGGGCCTCGGCGTTCACCGCTCGTTGAGCGGCCTCGTCCCTGCCTGCCGCCCCGCGTCCGTGCCCGGGCCCTCCCATGGCTGCGCGGCGCGATCCGGCAGGGGCGGGCAGAGTCATGTCGTCAGAGTAGACCGGCGCGGCGACGTGCCTGCCGCGCTGCGGGGTTGGGCAACATTTGGCTGACGACCCCCTGAACACTTGGTGAACGGCTTGGTAGACTCGTGAGGTGGCCATTCATACGCCGGTGCATGACAGCGGGCACCTCCTGGGCGAGGGAGCCCGGCGTCTGCGCGCGCGCAAGCCTCAGCACACGGGTGACGCGGTGCCGTCCGTGGAGACCATCCGTCGGGTGGGCCAGCCCCAGACCATTCGCGGGCGGGCCACCGCCGAGCACTGGAGCGCGCAGCTGTACTGGCGCCGCGTGTCGCCCTACCTGACGCAGCGCTTCCTGGCCATGGGACTGAGCGCGGACACCGTCACGGTGGGCGTGATCGTCACGGGGTGGATGGCGGCTCTGGCCCTGTTCATCCCCAGCATCGCCGGCCCGCTCCTCGCCGCCGTGTTCGCACAGCTGCAGATGCTGGTGGACGCCTCGGACGGCGAGGTCGCTCGCGTGCGCGGCACCTCGGGACCCCGGGGCGTGTTCCTGGACAAGATCGCGCACTACACCACCGAGGGCGGCATCCCGATCGCGCTGGGCGCCTCGCTCGCGATCACCATGGGCGACCCCCTGCCCCTCGCGCTCGGCGCGCTGCTGGGCTCCATGGTGCTCATGAACAAGGTCCTCAACGACGCCGTGCACGTTGCGCGCAGCAAGTCCGGCATGAAGAGCGTGCCGGACTCCGTCGAGGCGCGAGAGATCTCGCGACCGCTCCTGCGCCTGGCGCGCCAGGCCTTCAACGTGATCCCGCTGCACCGCATCTACCACTCGGTGGAGATGACGCAGGTGATCCTGGTCGCCGCCATCGTGCAGGCACTCGTGGACGCGCCCGTGCTGTGGTGGACGCTCATCGCACTGGTCATCGTCACCCCGCTGGTGCTCGCCGGACACTTCGTGGCGATCCTGGCGTCACCCAAGCTGCGCCCGGCCGCGCACTGACGCTGCCGCGCACCTCACGCCCCGGTGGGGCCTGGGAGGATGGGCCCATGTCCGCCGCCCCGCACATCGCCTACTACGAGCCTCGCATCCCCGAGAACACCGGTGCCGCCATCCGGCTGTCCGCGGTCACCGGCTCCCACCTGCACCTGATCGAGCCCTTGGGATTCGACCTGTCCGAGCCCAAGCTGCGTCGCGCCGGACTGGACTATCACGACCTCGCCACGGTCACGGTGCACCCCTCGTTCGACGCCTTCCTGGGCGCGCTCCCCGGCGCGCGCGTCTTCGCGTTCACGGCCCATGCGAGCACCGTCTACACGGACATCGAGTACCAGCCGGACGATGTGCTGCTCTTCGGGCCCGAGCCCACGGGCCTGCCCGAGGAGGCCATGGCTCACGCGCGCATCACGGATCGTGTCCGCATCCCCATGCTCGCGGGACGTCGCTCGCTCAACCTGTCGAACGCCTCCGCGCTCACCATCTACGAGGCGTGGCGCCAGGCAGGGTTCGACGGCGCCGACGGATCGCAGGCGACGCCGTGAGCGCGCGCTTCGAGGAGCTGGGCTGGGGCGACACCCCCATCGGCGAGGTGAGCCTGCGACGCCGCCTGGATCCCGTCACCGGCGAGGACGTGTTCGAGGTCAAGCTGGGCGACGAATGGCTGATGTCCAGCCAGTTCACGGTGGCCGAGCGCGAGCTCGCGCATCGGGCGCTGGCGCGGCTCGATCGCGATGGCCTCTCCGTCGCCGTGGGCGGACTGGGTCTGGGCTTCACCGCTGTCGCGGCGCTGCAGGACATCCGGGTCGCGCGACTCGACGTGGTCGAGCTGCTGGCGCCCGTCATCGAGTGGCACGAGCAGGCACTGGTGCCGCTGGGAGAGGTCATGACGGCCGATGCGCGGTGCCGGTTCGTGCAGGGGGACTTCTTCGCACTGTCGTACGAGGGCGGGTACGACCCGTCGGATCCGAGTCGACGCTATGACGCCGTGCTGCTCGACATCGACCACTCCCCGCGTCACGTGCTCGACGACGGCAGCGCAGGGTTCTACGGCCTGGAGGGCATGCGCGCGGTGGCGTCACGCCTCGCACCAGGGGGCGTCTACGGCATGTGGTCCAACGACCCGCCGGATTCCGAGTACGTCGACATCCTTGGCACCGTCTTCGATGACGTGGCGGCCGAGGTCGTCACGTTCCCCAACCCTCTCCAGGGGCGTGAGGCGACGGCGACCATCTACCTGGGCGTCACTCCCACCGGTTGACGAGCGCGCATCGTCCCTGCTTGCTAGCCTCGAGCGAGTCGAGGGGAGACGCGATGACGGACGTCGAGGCCACCTGGGAGGACGAGTCTGGCCTGGTCACGGACAGCGACCAGCGCACTCACGAGCAAAGGCGCGCCGACGGCGACCCGTTCTGGGGACCCGATCCCGCCCTGCTCGCACGCCAGGCGCGCGCTCAGCGTCTGCTCGCCGAGTACACCGCCGCCCTCGCCCAGGGGATCCCCGCGGCGATCGCCGTCCTTCGTGAGCTGTTCGCCGCGTTCGGCGACGGCTCGTTCGTGGTCCCCGGGCTGCGCGTGACCTACGGCGACAACGTGCGCATCGGCTCACAGTGCCTCGTCAACATGGAGTGCATGCTGATCGACGACGGCCCGATCACGATCGGTGATCACGTGCTCCTGGCCCCGCGTGTCCAGATCATCACCGGCGGCCACGAGCTCGACCACCGGTCGCGCCGACGCAAGATCACGACCGTCGCGCCGGTGGAGGTCCACGACGACGCGTGGATCGGCGCGGGCGCCATCGTGCTTCCGGGCGTGACCGTGGGGGCTCGCGCCGTGGTCGGCGCCGGATCGGTGGTCACCAAGGACGTCCCGGCGGGCGTGGTCGCGGCCGGGAACCCGTGCCGCGTGCTGCGTCCCGTGGACGCCTGACGAGTCCCCGCTGGCAGCGACCCGCTCACCTCACGGGCGGCTCGCGGGAGAGGCAGTCACGCTCATGTCGAGCTCGACGTCGCCGTTCTCTCGCGCGTCGGACGTGGTCGCCACCTGATCCCTGCGAGTCACCGCCCACCCTGCGAGCGCGCACAGCACACCGGGCACCACCAGGGCGAGCCCCACCCACGTGGGCGCCAGGTAGCCCCACCCTGCGCCGATGACCGCGCCACCCAGGAACGCGCCCAACGAGTTGCCCATGTTGAGCGCGGAGTGGTTGACGGCTGCCGCCATGGTCTGGGCGTCGCCTGCGACGTCCATCAGGCGGGTCTGGATCGCCGGCGAGATCGCGGACGCCGCGAGACCCACCAGGAACAGCCCTGCCAGCAGGCCGGGAAGCGTCGAGGCCAGGAGAGCCAGCGCGAGCAGCGAAGCAGCGAGGGCGCCAAAGAGGATGAAGATCGCTCGCAAGGCGCCGCGGTCCGCGAGCCGGCCACCAATGATGTTGCCGATCGCCGTGCCGATGCCCAGCACGATGAGCGCGATGGGCACGAACCGTTCGGGCGCACCGGCGATCTCCGTGGCGAGCGGTGACACGTAGGTGTAGACGGCGAAGAGCCCGCCGAAGCCTAGCGCGCCCGTGAGCAGCGCGAACCACACCGCAGGGCGGCGGAAGGCGCCGAGCTCGCGACGCATCGTCGCCTCGGGGTCTCCTGGCATGGCGGGGACGGCCGCCACGATCGCCAGGGCGCACAGCACGAACACGCCCGCGACGGCGAGGTATCCCACTCGCCACGAGGTCTGCTGGCCCAGCCAGGTGATCGACGGCACCCCGATGACGTTCGCGATGGTCAGCCCCGCGAGCACGTAGGCCACGGCCTGGCCACGCTTGCCGGGGCCCAGCAGACTGGCGGCGACCAGCGCCGCGACCCCGAAGAACGCGCCGTGCGGCAAGGCTGCCAGGAAGCGGAACAGCACGACCGTCTCGAAGCTGGGAGCGAGCGCCGAGGCGACGGATCCGAGGGCGAACGCCACCGTGAGCCACACCAGCAGCGCCTTGCGCGGGAAGCGAGCCGCGGCCGCAGCGATCGTGGGTGCTCCCACGACCACGCCGACCGCGTACGCCGTGATGACGATTCCCGCGCGGGCGATCGCCGCCTCCTGATCGGCCTCCCACAGCGCCGGCATCAGATCGCGCGCGATGTCCGGCAGCAGCCCCATCGCGACGAACTCGGTGGTGCCGATGCCGAACCCACCGAGCGCGAGGGCAAGCAGGGCCAGGCGGGAGCGGGCGGGACTGAGCTGGGGCATGGGGGCCGTTTCGTCGAGGGTGGGCGGGGCTGGCGCTCACCGTCGAGCGATGCCGGCGTCAACGCCGGCCGCGACCATCGTATGCCTGCGCTAGGCCACCGGGTGGCGGTCGTCGTAGTCGCGGAAGGCCGCTCCGGAGCGCGAGCTGCGCACGCGTGTCAGCACGGCGATGAGGCCGATGATCGCGAACCCGCCCAGCAGCGGCGGGCACCACAGCGCAGTCGCGACGGCCAGCGTGCCCGCGTACATGTCTCCCAGGCGCGGCCCGCCCGTGACGACGACGATGAAGATGCCCTGGAGCCGGCCTCGCATCTCGTCGGGAACGGCGCGGATCAGCATGGTCTGGCGGAAGATCGCGCTGGCCTCGTCAGAGGCGCCCATGCCCACCATCGCGAGGCCGCACAGGATCAGCGCAGGCCAGTAGATGCCGCTCCAGCCGGGGCCGGCCTGATGCTCGATCATCCCCATCACGGCCACGGCGAGCCCGAACAGCGCGGCGAAGACGCCGAAGACGGTGATCGCACGGGCGACGGCGACACCGTGCCGGTGGATGCGCGCCACCGGGCCTGAGAACAGGCTCGCGAGGATGGTGCCCGCCGCTCCAGCGGCGGTCAGGGCGCCCACGGTGAGGGACGAGCCGCCGATGATCGTCGCCCCGAGAGCCGGGAAGATCACGTAGGGGCGGCCGAACGTCATGGCGACGATGTCCACCACGAAGCTCATGCGGATGGTGGGGGCGCGCTTGAGGAAGCTCAGCCCCTCCCTCAGCACCGGCCAGCCTGCGACCACCGTGTCCCCCTGTCGTGGCAGCGCCGGCAGCATCCAGATTCCGAGGAAGCCGAACGTGAACAGGAACGCGTCGACGGCGAAGGTCCATGCGAGGCCGATGCTGGCGGCGAGCACTCCGGCCAGCGCCGGCCCGATGGTGAGCGTCGCGCCGAACGCGATGCCGTTGAGCGCCGCGGCACGGGAGATCTGGTCTGCGGGCAGGATGCGGCCCACGAGCGCGCTGCGGGTGGTGCTGGAGATGGTGGCAGCGACAGCGTTGAGGGTCGTGACCACGTAGAAGGGCCACACGGCGGCCCGCGCACCGTCCGCGACGAGCAGGGCGTCCCAGGTCGCGAGCGCCACCAGGCCCAGCGTCGACAGCCACGCCACGATGGACGATGCGATGAGCAGCCTGCGACGGTCGAAGACGTCCGCGAGCATCCCTCCCCACAGTCCCGCGACGATCATGGGGATGAGGGCGAACCCTCCTACGAGCCCCACCGCGAAGCTCGAGCCGGTGATGTCGTAGATCTGCAGGCCCACTGCGACCACGGACATCTGCGCGCCGACGCCGGCGATCGCGCCGCCGAACCACAGGCGTGCGAAGGCTGGGCTCGCGCGCAGTGGGGAGAGGTCGACGAGCCGGCGACGGCGTGGCGCGGTGTCGTCGGTCGGGGTCACCGCGGAAGTCTACGGCCGCGCCGGCCATCCCCCGTCGGTGCTGTCGCATCGGCTGTCCACAGCGGGACCTGTCTCCAGGTCGCCTCTGTTCCCGACGTACTTAACGTGTGAAGCATGAGAGAACTCGAGGTCGGGTACCTCGCCACCCATGCGCCCCTCATGGATGCGGTGCGGCACGCAGAGCGCGAGAGCCGGCGCCAGGGCCGCGCCATCCAGGACGGCCTCGTCATGACGGCGGTCCAGGCGCACTACGCCCAATACCTGGTGTGGGCCAAGCGCGGGCTGGCCATGTCCGCGCTCGCGGAGCACACCCGGACCACCGCCGCGAACGTCACCCAGGTGGTCGCTCGCATGGAGAGGCACGGCCTGGTGCGGCGCGAGCGGAGCAGCACCGACGGGCGCTCCGTCGTGGCCCGCATCACCGCGCGCGGAGCCCACCAGTTCTGGCTGCTGCTGGCGCGCCTGCGCGGCGTCGAGAGCAGGCACAGGGCCGATGCGCCACACGGGCGGACGACGTCCCTCGCCGCCGCACTGCGCAGGCTCGCCCCGCCGAGGCCGCGCCTGGCTCCAGACCCGCCACCCATGCGCAGACGCGCCAGGCCGCGCAGCCCCGCTGGACCGTGACAGAATCGGCGCATGCCAGGTACCAACCTCACCCGCGCGGAAGCACAGGCCCGCGCCGCCATCGTCTCCACCGAGACGTACGCCGTCGAGCTCGACCTCACCACCTCCGAGGAGACCTTCCGCTCGACCACCACCGTGCGCTTCGCCGCCACGGCAGGAGCGTCGACGTTCATCGACCTGATCGCGCCCACCGTCCACAGCATCGTCCTCAACGGCGAGAGCCTCGACCCGGCGACCGCGTACGTCGACAGCCGCATCGCGCTGGACAACCTGCAGGACTCCAACGAGCTCACCGTGGTCGCCGACTGCGCGTACATGAACACTGGCGAGGGACTGCACCGGTTCGTCGACCCGGAGGACAGCGAGGTCTACCTCTACTCCCAGTTCGAGGTCGCTGACACGCGCCGCGTCTACGCGGTGTTCGAGCAGCCCGACCTCAAGGCCGCCTTCACCTTCACCGTGACCGCGCCGGAGCACTGGCATGTGCTGAGCAACAACCCCGGCACCAAGACCACCCTCGAGGGAACGGTCTCCAACGCCGGGCGCAACCGCGGCGTCGCGCGGTGGGACTTCTCCGAGACCACCCGCCTGCCCTGCTACGTGACCGCCATCGTGGCCGGCCCGTACCACCGCGTCGAGGGCACCGTCGAGTCCCGCAAGGGCACGCTCGGCGCCGACGTCTACTGCCGCAAGGCCCTGGCGCCGTTCCTCGACTCCGACGTGATCCTCGCGGACACCCAGGCAGGCTTCTCCTTCTACGAGGAGAAGTTCCAGATGGACTACCCCTTCGAGAAGTACGACCAGATCTTCGTCCCGGAGTTCAACGCGGGCGCCATGGAGAACGCCGGCTGCGTCACCTTCCTCGAGGACTACGTGTTCCGCTCCAAGCCGCCGCAGGCGCGCGTCGAGCGCCGCACCGTCACCGTCCTGCACGAGCTCGCGCACATGTGGTTCGGGGACCTCGTCACGATGAAGTGGTGGAACGACCTGTGGCTCAACGAGTCCTTCGCGGAGTACGCGTCCACGGTCGCCACCGTCGAGACCACCAAGTGGAAGAACAACTGGGTCACGTTCAACTCGCTCGAGAAGACGTGGGCGGCACGCCAGGACCAGCTGCCCAGCACGCACCCGATCATGGCGGACATCACCGACCTCGAGGACGTCGAGGTCAACTTCGACGGCATCACCTACGCCAAGGGCGCCTCGGTGCTCAAGCAGCTCGCCGCATGGGTGGGCCAGGATGAGTTCTTCGCCGGCGTCGCCGAGTACTTCCGCAAGCACCACCACTCCAACACCACGCTGCGCGACCTCCTCGTCGAGCTGGAGGCCACCTCCGGCCGCGACCTCACGGCGTGGTCCGAGGTGTGGCTCGAGAAGGCCGGCATCACCACGCTGCGCCCACAGATCGAGGTCGACGCCCACGACGACATCGCCGCCTTCGCCGTGCTGCAGGAGGTCCCCGAGCAGTGGCCCACGCAGCGCCCCCACCGGCTGGGGATCGGCGGCTACGACGTCGTGGTCGACAACCACGGCAACGCGAGCCTCGAGCGCTCGCTCTATGTCGAGATCGATGTGCGCGGCGAGCGCACCGAGGTCCCCGAGCTGGTGGGCAAGCACCGTCCGGCGCTGATCCTGGTCAACGACCAGGACCTCGCGTACGCGAAGGTGCGCCTGGACGAGCAGTCGCTCGCGACGGCCGTGGAGCACGTGAGCGGCTTCACGGACCCCCTGGCCCGCTCGATGGTGCTGACGGCCGCATGGGACATGACCCGCGACGGCGAGATGCCGGCACGGCAGTTCATCGACCTCGCGTTGAACTCGATCGCCCACGAGACCGAGTCCACGACCGTCATGGTGCTGCTGCGCCAGCTGTCGACGACGCTGGCGCTGTACGTCCACCCCGATCACGCCGCGGCCGCATGCGAGCACGTGGCGGAGACGCTGTGGCGACTCGCGATCGAGTCCGACGCCGGCTCCGACACGCAGCTCCAGCTGGTCAAGGCCTTCGCGTCGCTGGCGTGCACGGAGGTCCAGATGGGAAGTCTCGAGGGGCTGCTCGACAACAAGCTCCACCTCGACGGCCTCGAGATCGACGCGGACCTCGCGTGGGACCTGCTGATCGGCCTCGTGGTCGGCGGCAAGGCCGACGAGATCGCGATCGAGCTCCAGCTCACCCGGGACGCGACCGCCTCCGGACAGCGACGCGCGGCTCACGCCCGGGCCGCGCTTCCCACCGAGGCGGGCAAGCGGGCCGCCTGGGATGCGCTGATCAACGCGGAGAAGGACATGCCGAACGCTCTGCAGTTCGAGGCGACCGCCGGCTTCAACCACGTCAACGACGTGACGATCCTCGAGCCCTACGTCGACGAGTACTTCGCGTCGATCCGCCGCATCTACACGGAGAAGACCAACGAGATGGCCACCGGCCTGATCGAGGGCCTGTACCCCCTGCAGCTGGCGGGACGGATGGACAGCCTCCAGGACAAGGCCGATGCGTGGCTCGAGGCCAATGCGGACGCGCACGCAGCGCTCAGGCGCCTCGTGATCGAGGGTCGCGACGGCGTGCGTCGCGCCCTCGAGAACCAGGCACGGGACGCCCAGGGCTGAACCCGTCTGCTGAGCCCCGGCCGCCCCTCTCGCGAGGCGCGCGGCCGGGGCTCAGGCGTGTCCGGGAGGCGGCCAGCGGGGCGCCCCCACGCGTGCGAGACTGACAGCATGCTCACCCGTGACGAGGCCTTCGCCCGCTCTCAGACAGTGCCCTCCGCGGAGTACCGCATCGCGCTGGACTTCACCGGTGACGGCGACACGTTCCGCTCGGTCACGACCGTCGAGTTCGACGCACCTGCGGACGCCGAGACCTTCATCGACCTCGTGGGGTCGCTGCGCTCGGCGACGCTCAACGGCCGCGACCTCGACCCGGCGAGCCACGTCGACGGACGCCTGCCGCTCACGCACCTCGAGCCCGCGAACGTGCTGACGGTCGAGGCGGACTGCGAGTACCGCACCACCGGCTCCGGCATCCACCGCTTCGTGGACTCGACCTCCGGGCACACCTATCTGTACAGCCAGTTCGCCGCGGACGATGCGCGCGCCGCCTTCGCATGCTTCGATCAGCCGGACATCAAGGGCACCTTCGCGTTCACCGTGACCGCCCCCGAGCAGTGGGAGGTGATCTCGAACACCCGCGCGCCCGAGCCCGCTCCGATCGAGGGCGCGCGCGTGTGGGCGTTCTCCCCCACGGTCCCGCTGCCCTGCTACGCCGCCGCCGTCGTGGCCGGGCCCTACGTGTTCGAGGAGACCACCCTCGCCTCGGCCAAGGGCGACGTCCCGGCGCGCGTGTACGGCCGCCCCGAGGTGCGCGACCACCTCGCCGCTGACACCCTGTTCGCGGACACCCAGGCGGGCATCGACCTGTACGAGCGGGTGTTCGCGACCGAGTACCCGTACGACAGCTACGACCAGATCTACGTGCCGCAGTACAACTTCGGCGCGATGGAGAACGCCGGCTGCGTCACCATCAGCGAGGACCGCCTGCTGTACCGCACCCGCGCCTCTGACGCCGAGCTCGAGTTCCGCTCGGTGGTGGTGCTGCACGAGCTCGCGCACATGTGGTTCGGGGACCTGGTCACCATGAAGTGGTGGGACGACCTGTGGCTCAACGAGTCGTTCGCCGAGTTCGTGGCGACGCACGCCGCGCAGGAGGTCACGCAGTGGGCCGATGCGTGGGTCACGTTCGGCTCGCAGCGCAAGTCCCGCGCGTACGTCGAGGATCAGCTGCCCACCACGCATCCGGTGGTGAGCGATGTGCCGACGGTCGACGCGGTGGCAGGCACCTTCGACATGATCACGTACGCGAAGGGGGCCTCTGCGCTGCGGCAGCTGGCCGCCACGCTGGGAGCGGAGGACTTCTTCGCCGGCATCGCGGCGTACGTGCGCGCCCACCACCACGGCAACGCCACGCTCGCGGATCTGTTCGCCGAGCTGGAGGCGGTCTCCGGGCGCGACCTTGCAGCGTGGTCGCGCGCGTGGCTCGAGACGCCAGGCGTCACGACGCTCGCCAGCGAGGTGAGCACCGACGAGGCCGGAGCCATCACCGAGCTCACGATCACCGAGGAGGTGCCGGAGGGCGCGGTCCCGCACCCGCATCGGCTGCGCGTGGGCGGCTACGTGCTCTCGGATGGCGCACTGGCGCGGGCGTGGACCGTCGACGTCGATGTCGACGGGGCCCGCACCGCGGTCCCCGAGGCGGTGGGAGCAGCGGCGCCGGACCTGCTGCTCGTCAACGACGGCGACCTCACCTATGCCAAGGTGCGTCTCGACGAGCGGTCGCTGGCGACGGTCGACGCGCACCTCGCGCACCTGCACGACCCGATGGCCCAGTACCTGGTGCTCGATGCGCTGTGGCACATGTGCCGCGACGGCGAGCTGCCCGCCCGTCGCTACGTCGACGCCGTGCTGACCGCGCTGCCGGTGCTCACGACGTCCCAGGTGATCGCCTCCCACCTCGGCTCGATCGCCACGGCGATCAGGCGCTACGCGCCGCCGCAGGACGCGCTCGCGCTCGCAGAGACCACGGCCGATGCGCTGTGGGGACTCCTCGAGCAGGCGGCGCCAGGCTCGGACGAGCAGCTGTCGCTGGTGCGCGGCTACGCCGCGCTCGCGGCGACCGGCGCCCAGGCGGACCGGCTCCAGGCCCTGCTGGACGGCGGCGTGGTGCTCGACGGGCTTCCGATCGACTCCGAGCTGCGGTGGGATCTCATCACGGGACTGGCCCGCTGCGCACGCGTCGACGACGCCGCGATCGACTCGCACCTGGCCGCGGATCCCGGAGCGGCCGGAGAGCGACGGGCCGCGGGAGCGCGGGCGACGATCGCGGAGGTGGACGCCAAGCGTCGCGCCTGGCGGTCCATCGCGGCGCCGGACGGTCCGCTCCCGGCGAACTCGATCGCGTACGCGACGGCCCAGGGCCTGGTGCGCACCAACGATCCGGCCGTGCTGGCGCCGCTCACGGACGAGATCCTGGCGGGCCTGCGACCCATGTTCGAGTCGATGGACGCGTTCATGGCGATGCGGACCGCCGGCTACGCGCTCCCCGTCGAGCTCGCGGGGCGGGTACCGGACCTGGATGCCCGCCTCGAGGCGTGGCTCGCGGACAACGCCGATGCCTCCGCAGTGCTGGTGAAGATCGTCACCGAGGGCCTGGATGACGTGCGCCGGTCGCTGCGGGCGCAGTCCGCCGTGCGCTGACCGCGACGCCGAGGGTCAGGAGCCGTCGCCGCGCGGGGGGCCGTCCTGGCCGCGCTGCGCCATCCGCTCGCGGTGACGCGCGGCGCGATCGCGCTTGTCCACGGCGCGCCGGCGCCAGTCCCACAGCGCCCATCCGCCCGCGACGAGGATCGCCACGATCCACGCGAGCTGCTGGACCAGGGCAGGCACGAACGGCAGCACGCCCACCACGGCCGCGATGATCAGCGCCGCGATCGCGACGAGCATGCCCGCCTGCCCCGGCGGGCGCTGGGCCGTCATCGGCGCGCGGTCCGCACCGCCTCGAGCAGACGTTGGAGCCGCTCGTTGTCGAAGATGTCGTCCAGCAGCACCACGGCGCCGGCCTTGTCCGTGAGCGGGATGCGCCAGTTGGGGTACTCGGTGCTGGTGCCCGGATGGTTCTGCGAGCGCCGGTCACCGACGGCGTCCGTGAGGGAGACCGCCGTCAGCAGCGCCGGCGAGTGCATCGCCATCCTGTGCACGCCCGCGACGAGGTCGTCCTCCTCCCAGTCCTCGGGCATCCAGCCGCGCTCCAGGAGGTAGTCGGCGAGGCGCCGGCGGTCCTCGCGAGCGGCGCCTCGTGCGAGCTCGGCGTCGCCCACGATGAGTCCGAGCTCCTCGCGAGCGGCGATGTGCTCGCCGGCCAGGAACGGCGCCGTGGGCGGGAGATCGTGGACCGTGACGGACACCAGCGCATCGGCGCGGTAGTTCTCCGGAGCCTGCGGGCCACCGTCGTGGCCCTTCTCGAACAGCGCGACCACCGTGCCCAGCAGGCCGCGCTGGTTGAGGTAGTCCGAGACCCACGGCTCGAGCGTGCCGAGATCCTCGCCGATCACGATCGTGCCGGCCCGCTGCGCCTCGAGAGCGAGGATGCCGATGAGGGCCTCGTGATCGAACTGGATGTAGACGCCGTCGTCCGCACGATTGCCCGCTGGGATCCACCACTGGCGGAACAGCCCCAGGATGTGGTCCACGCGCAGCGCGCCCGAGTGGCGGACGGCGGCTCGCACCACATCGCGAAACGGCATGTAGGCCGCTGCCTCGAGGGCACGCGGCTGCCACGGCGGCTGCGACCAGTTCTGTCCGTGCTGGTTGTACATGTCCGGAGGGGCGCCCACCTCCATGCCGGTCGCCAGCACGCGACCCAGGGCCCACGCATCGGCCCCCTGCGGGTGCACGCCCACCGCGAGGTCCGTCATGATGCCGATCCCCATGCCCGCCTCGTGCGCCGCGGACTGGGCGCGCGCGAGCTGCTCGTCCGCGATCCACTGCAGCCAGGCGAAGAACAGCACGCGGTCACCGTGCTCGTCGCGCCAGGCGTCCACCTCGCGCGAGCGCGGCTGACGGAACTCGTCGGGCCACGGCAGGCCCTTGTGGGCCTCGGAGATCGCACACCACGTCGCGAACTCCTCGAGCGCGTCACCCTCGCGCAGGCAGAACGCCTCGAAGCGTGCCTGCCGCGCTGCCGAGCGCTCCACCTCGAAGATCTTCTCCAACGCGGCGGACTTGGCACGCCAGGCGGCATCGCGATCCAGCAGGTCAGCATCCAGGTTGGCGCGGCGGGGACGCTCGGACTCCCACTCGATCACCGCCCGGTGCTGCGAGGGCACGTAGGCGACCTCGGGGATGTCCTCGATGCGGATGTAGAGGGGGTTGAGGAAGCGCCGCGACGTGGGCAGGTACGGCGATGGCTCGAGGGGCGGCACCGCCTCCGCGGCATGCAACGGATTGATGAGCAGGAAGTCCGCACCCTCGCGGATCGCCGCCAACGCGCACAGGTCCGCGAGATCGCCGAAGTCGCCGATGCCCCACGATCGCTCCGATCGCACCGAGTACAGCTGGGCGGCGAGGCCCCACGGGCGCTCGCGCCGCACGTGCTCGGGCACGTCGATCCGTGCCGGCGTCACCACCACCCAGCCTCGGCCGCGTCGACCCGAGGTCGCGGCCTCCAGCCGGTGCCAGCCCAGCGGCAGGTCATCGGGGACCTGGAACGTCGCCCGGCCCACCTCGCGACCGTCCAGCACGCGTGGCGGCACCAGCACGTCGAGCTGCTCGAGCGGGCGCGGCTCGCCGTGCTCGAGCATGAGCGAGGCCGCGACGGGCGCGCCATGCGGCACGTGGGCGGGGATGCGTGCGCCGGTGCCCTCCACCACCACCGTCACCGGCGGCACCAGCCGGCGCCAGGTGAGGTCGTCGAGGTCCGCGAGCGACCGTGCGCAGGCATCGTCGTCATGCGCGTCGACACCCAGCGAGGTCAGCGCCGCGCGGATCGCCGCGGTGGAGCTGGGCACGCGCTCGCCGTTCCATGCGGTGTACTCGACGGCCACGCCGCAGGCGCGTGCGAGCTCGGCGAGTGCAGGGCTGGGAGTCTCAGGCGCGTCGGCGTTCACACGCCCATCCTGCCAGGTCAGGACGGCCGTGCGCAGGTGCCTCGCGGCACCGGTGCGCGCACGGCGTCTCGTGCCGGGCCTCCGCCATGGTTACCCTGGGAGGCGTGCTGCATCTGACTGGAACGCCCGAGCCCTCGACGTCCCCGACCGCTGGATCCGGGGAGCTGCCCGACGCGAGCGACATCGAGCAATGGCTGGCGGACGTGACGGGCCGCGCCATCCCCTTCCTGATCGTCCTGGTGGTCGCGCTCGTCCTGTGGTTCATCGGACGGGCGGCGATCAACGCGCTCACCCGCAGCATCGAGCGTGGCGCTCCCCTGAACGATCGCCGCGCGCGCCAGGCCCTCAGCAAGGCCAAGTTCAAGCTGCCGGACATCGACACCACGGATGCCCGCCTCGAGGCGGAGCGGCGCCGTCAACGGGCGGCCACCCTGCGCCGAGTGCTCAAGTCCGCGTGGGCCGTGCTGCTCATCGCGCTGGTGGTGATCTCCGCCCTGGGCGTGCTCGGCGTCCCCA
This sequence comes from Demequina activiva, assembly GCF_016862815.1. Lineage (GTDB taxonomy): Bacteria > Actinomycetota > Actinomycetes > Actinomycetales > Demequinaceae > Demequina > Demequina activiva. Next base: position 165,748 of record NZ_BONR01000001.1, read on the forward strand.
TCGGCCCCATGCTCGCCTCCGCGGGAATCCTGGGAGTCGCCCTGGGCTTCGGCGCCCAGTCCCTGGTCAGGGACATCCTGTCCGGCATCTTCATGCTCATGGAGGACCAGTACGGCGTGGGCGACGTCGTGGACCTGGGCGAGGCCACCGGCGCCGTCGAGGAGGTGGGCCTGCGATGCACCCGCCTGCGCTCGCTCGACGGCACGGTCTGGTACGTGCCCAACGGCGAGATCACCCGAGTGGGCAACATGACGCGCATGTGGAGCCGCGTCATGATCGAGGTGCGCTTCGCGTACGACACCGACATCGAGGCGGCACGCCAGGCGATGATCGACGCCGTCGAGGCGGCGAAGGACGGCGACGACGACGTGGCCACCGCGCTCCTGGGCGAGCCGGAGGTCGCCGGCATCGAGTCGCTCGAGTACAACGCCGTGATGCTGCGCCTCATGTGCCAGGTCAACCCCGCGACCCAATGGGACGTGCAGCGCGAGGTGCGCCGCGAGATGCGCCGCATCTTCGCCGAGCGCGACATCTCGCTGGCGGTGCCCGGCGAGGCGATGGTCTTCGACACCAAGCAGCCCAAGAGCACCGTCACGCTGCACGACTCGGACCGCCCCGCGTCGGATCAGCAGCCGCGCAGCGAGGACGGCCGCCCCCTGCCACCACCGAACGACGCGGACGGCGACTGAGGTGACCCAGCCCGGCATGAACGTGGGGTCCGAGCCCCCGCACGAGCACGGCCAGAGCTTCTACGAGGCGGTGGGCGGGCACGCGACCTTCGAGCGCATCGTCCGTCGCTTCTACGCGGGCGTGGCAGAGGACCCGGTCCTGCTCCCCCTGTACCCCGAGGAGGATCTCGAGGGCGCCATCGAGCGCCTCACGCTGTTCCTCGTGCAGTACTGGGGCGGCCCCACCACCTATTCGGACAGTCGCGGCCATCCGCGCCTGCGGATGCGCCACGTGCCGTTCCATGTCAACCCGGAGGCGCGGGACCACTGGATCGAGCACATGCGCGACGCCGTCGCGGCGGCGGACCTCGCGCCCATCCACGCCGTCACGCTGATGGACTACCTCGAGCGCGCCGCGCACTCGATGGTGAACACCTTCGAGCCCACCCCCGAGAGGTAGGAGACCCCATGGATCACGTCGAGGACATCTGGGCGGAGCAGGCGGTCGCCTCCGGCATGGCGGTCCTGGACCTGCGCCGCCTGGGCGACACCACGTTCGAGGGCGACTCCTTGCCCATGCCGGGCGGGCGGGCGTACGGCGGTCAGGTGCTCGCGCAGTCGCTGCTGGCCGCCGGGCACACGGTGGACGACGAGCGCCACATGCACTCGATGCACGGCTACTTCCTGCGACCAGGCGACGCGTCGCGGCCCATCAGCTTCGAGGTCGAGGTGCTGCGCGACGGCCGCTCCTTCTCCGCCCGCCGCACCCACGCGTTCCAGGACGGCAAGCCCATTCTGTCGATGATCGCCTCGTTCCAGCTGCAGCAGGACGGCCCCGAGCACGCGGTGTCCATGCCGGAGGTGCCCGGCCCCGATGCGGTGGCGTCCGGCATCGACCTGCTCGCGCCGTTCGCGGGAGACGCCCGCGCCGACTACTGGCTCCAGCGCACGCCCTTCGACCTGCGCCACGTCGAGGGCTCGCTGCTGTTCCAGCCTGACGCGCGACCCAAGCAGTACCAGACCACCTGGATCCGCCTGCGCAGGCCGATCGACGGCTCTGACCTGCTGCACCGATCCCTCCTGGCATTCGCGTGCGACCAGGTGATGCTCGAGCCCTTGCTGCGTCGTCACGGCGCGTCGTGGATGACCCCCGGACTGGGCTTCGCCAGCCTCGATCACGCCATGTGGTGGCACCGACCGGCGCGCGCCGACGAGTGGCTGCTCTACGTGCAGGACGCGCCCACCGCCCAGGGTGGACGCGGCCTGGGCGGGGCATGGATCTTCTCCGAGGACGGACGCCTGGTGGCGTCGGCCTCGCAGGAGGGCATGTTCCGCATGCCCGAGTAGATCCGAGCTCAGCTCGCGCTGTCTCCCGGCAGCACGACGGCCTTCACCGTGCGCAGCAGGATGTGGATGTCCGAGATCAGCGACCAGTTCTCCACGTAGTAGAGGTCGAGCCTGACCGCCTGGTCCCAGTCGAGGGCGCTGCGACCGCTGACCTGCCACAGCCCGGTGATCCCCGGACGCGTCAGCAGACGACGTCGCGCAGGCTTGGAGTAGAGCGCGACCTCCTCAGCGATCTGCGGCCGGGGCCCGACCAGGCTCATGGTGCCGTCGAGCACGTTGAACAGCTGGGGAAGCTCATCGAGCGAGTACTTGCGCAGCACGCGCCCCACCCGCGTGATGCGCGGATCGTTCTTGACCTTGAACAGCGGCTCGGTGCCGGTGCCCTGCTCCTCCAGCAGTGCCGCGAGCTCCGCGTCGGCGCCTTGACGCATCGAGCGGAACTTGAGCATCGGGAAGGTCTCGCCCAGGTGCCCGATGCGCTCCTGGCGATACAGCACGGGGCCAGGGCTCGACAGCTTCACCAGCAGCGCGACGACGGCGAGCACCGGCGAGAGAAGCGCGATGAGTGCGGCCGATGCGGCGATGTCGAAGCCGCGCTTGGTGAGGGAGGCCGTACGGCCCAGCCGGGGAGTCTCGACGTGGATCAGGGGCAGTCCCGCGGCGGGCCGCGTGCGGATGCGCGGCCCGGCGATGTCGGTGATGTTGGGCGCGAGCATGAGGTGCTCGCGACCGGGTTCGAGGCTCCAGCTGATCTCCTTGACGCGGTCCGGCTCCAGCCCGTCGGTGCCCGTCACGATGACGGTGTCCGCACTCGCTGCTGCCATCGAGCTGCGCACGGCGCTCACCAGAGCACTCGCGTCCTCCGGCGGTTTGCAGACGCCCACCACCCGGAAGCCTGCGGCGGGCGCGCGCTCCAGCTCGTCGTGGATGGTGCGCACGGACTCGCCCGAGCCCACCAGCAGCACCCGCGTGCTCCAGCCACCCTTGCGCCGCTGAGACTTGAGCCACTCCCGCCAGGCCGCACGCTCGAGGAGCAGGGCTGCGAAGCCGAGCGGCATCGCGACCGCGATGGTGCCCTTGGTCGACGAGTGCGGAAAGAACACCGCACTGATGGCGATGATCGCCACCACCACGATGGTCGCCTGCCACATCCGGCGGAACTCGCTGGCACCGGCGCCGGTGACGCGGTGACTGCGGGTGTCCTCGAGGGACAGGCCCAGCATCCACAGTGCGATCACGACGACGCATGCCGCGGTGTGCGCGGCGTCCATCGCGGCGCCGGTCGCACGGGTCCAGGCGACCATTCCAGCGAACACGCACACGGTCACGACGAGCGCATCGCTCACCCGCAGGATGTTTCCGTAGGCGCGGCTCCATGCACTGCCCGGCCGGAGCGTCTCTCTCGCGCGGTCCCTGACGGAGCTGCTCACGCGTGTGGCGGCGCCGCCACGCCGGACGCTCGGTGCTCTGAGCGCCGGCGCGGCGAGCGCCGCGTCCCCCCCGGGACCCGCCCCCCGTGTGATGTGGGGCCGCTGTACCTGTTCTGCTGTTGTCACTGTCTACCCCCCCCGGATTCTCGTGACGTGGTGCCCGCAGTGACAATCGCTGCGAGCGGGTGATCGATCAGGTGCTGCCGCCCTCCCCCGCGACACGATCGATCATGGCCGGCGAGCAGCACACGCCCACCAGCCCCTCTGAGCCCACTGGACGGACGCGGCCACGCTCTCCGGAGAGGGTGACCCTGACGGGTGCTCCCCTCCCGCTGCGACTCGAGACCGAGCAGCAGTGCGGAGCCGCTGACGCGCGCGTCAGCATCCGCGTGAGTGTCGTGGCCACGTTGGCCCCCCAATTGCGGTCGTAGTGACTCATACCGCGACGACGCGCCGTGTGTGGCGTTCGTCACCCCCCAGTAGGCTTGAGACCGACACTACTACGTCATTCGTTTCTTGGGAGTTAAAGTTTGGCGTCCGCTTCGCGACGGAGCCGCCTTCGGGTGGCGCGAGCGATCGCCTCGAGGCTGCGCCGCGGCGGCGGGTGCTCCGCACCGCCGGGGTCGGTTGCGTCGCGCCGGGCGACGAGGATCCCGTGCGCGAGGATGCCCAGGCTCAGCCACAGCACGCCCGACGGTCCGGACAGGTCCGGACTCGCGATCGCCTTGCCCAGGAGCGCGGCGAGCAGGGCCCACACCACCGGCGAGTGGCCGCTGAGGCGCAGCGCGGGGAGGATGACCGAGAGCACGGCCGTCACGAAGAGGATGATCCCGACGACGCCCACCGCGCCGAGCAGAGTGAAGAACAGAGACGACGCGCGCACGGAGCCGAGCCCGATCCCCACGCCCCAGCTGCCGATGAACGCCTCGAACGAGCGCGCATCGGAGGATGAGCGCTCGGTGAAGGAGGCGGAGTCGAGCTTCGCATCCACCTCGGCGGTGAACTGGCCCAGCAGGGACGGCAGGAGCACGATCACGAGCGCCACCACGGCCAGTGCGACCACGGCCGCGCCGCGCGTCACGACCAGGTGGAGCCGCACCAGCCGCCACAGCAGGAAGGCTCCCGCGAAGGCGACCAGCATGGCGCCGCCCACCAGGAACGTGGTGGAGGTCGACTCGATCCCGAGGAAGACCGCGACCACGCCGAGCGCGAGGAAGCCCACCCGCCGCCATCCGCGCACGTGCGCGGCGAAGGAGAACCCATAGGCCGCCGCCGCCATCGCCGTCACCGCGAGGCCCGACGGCTCCGAGTGGATCCCGCGGAAGCGCGGGACTCCGCCGGCGGCCTGCTCGATGTAGACCAGGCCGGGAGAGTTGTCGAAGACCCCGTCGGGGAACGGCACTCCGGCTCGCAGCGACAGGTATCTCCACAGCGACAGCGCGATGCCGATGCCGAGAGGGATCGCGAGCAGCGTGGGCGCGGTGGTGGTCGAGCGAGCGACGATCACCACGATCGTGATGCTCAGTCCCAAGTACAGCAGCTGCGCGATGTTGGAGGTGGAGATCGAGCCGGGCACGAGCCGTGCCACGGGATCGGTGACGGTCGTCATGCCGGGGAAGGCCAGCGGAGCGAGGAGCACCACGACGATCGCCCACCCGAGCAGCGCGAGCAGCAGGCTCACGCCAGGGATCGCGGACAGCGGGGGCGCCCCTGGCCTGCCGCCTCGCGCGAACCACTGCCACACCAGCAGGCCGAGCCCGCCCAGCGCCACGGCGTAGAACGTGGGCAGCGCCTCCGTGCCCACCGCGATGGCCGCTCCGGCGGGCGTGACTGCTCCCAGAGCGAGCGCTCGTTCGTAGCGGCGCGAGAGGATCCCGTACGCCACGACAGCAACTGTCGTGAGCATCAGGATCGTCATGGTGCGTACGGTAGCGTGCGCGATAGGCTCCGCGTCAATGGTGGAGTGCCAGGCACGGGGAGGTGGGGGAATGGACCTTCGGGACATGATCGCAGCGGTGATGCACGGCTGGCGATGGGTGGCGATAGCCGTGGGCGGCGGAGCGGTGCTGGCTGCCGGCTATCTGGTGGCGACCACAGCCGAGTATCAGGCGAGCGCGGAGGTGGTCGTGCTGGCGAACGGCCCCGAGACGATTCCCGAGGCCGAGCAGGGCGCCGCCATGAGCGCGCAGCTGGCGACCACCGTCGCGAGCATCATCGACTCTCCCGCGGTGCTCGACGAGCTCGCCTCCGATGCGCTCACCACGAACGAGCTCATGGCGATGACCCGCACGGTGGTGCGGGACGGCACGTCCACCATCGGCATCGTCGTGCTCGACGCGGACGCGGACGTCGCGGCCGCGGTGGCCAACGAGGCCGCGGAGAGCGCTCGACGGACGGTGCCCCAGATGCTCGGCGACGACGGCGTGAACGGCAAGCTCCCCGTCACTGTCGAGATCATCACGCCCGCGGAGCCGCCGTCGAGCCCCGCATCCCCCAACGCGCAGGGGGTGCTCGTCATCGGCGTCGCGCTGGGACTGTGCGCAGGGGTGGCCATCGCGCTCGCGACCGCGAGCGGAGCAGCGGCTCAGGCGGCCGCGCCCGCGAGGAGGACCCGCACCCGGCCGTAACACGACCGTCACCATCTTCAGGTAGCGTCAAGGCAAGCAGATCGATCGCGGCGCATTCCAGGCGGGGGGACCGTTGGAGCCGCCTTCTGGGGGGACGGGGGTCTGTCATGGGCGCTGACACGATGCGCGACACCGGCCGTGGCGCGCCATGAGCGGCGTGCTGGTGCACGAGTGGATCGCGCAGTCCGGCGGCAGCGAGAACGTCCTCGAGGCCATGAGCGAGATCTATCCTGACAGCGACATCGTGTGCCTGTGGAACGACTCGACCGGACGCTTCGATGAGCGCCGCGTGCGCGAGACCTGGCTTGCACGGTCTCCCCTGCGGCGCAGCAAGGCCGCCGCGCTGCCGGTCATGCCGTGGACGTGGCGCAGGGTCGCGGGCGAGGACTACGACTGGGCACTCATCAGCTCCCACCTGTTCGCCCATCACGTCAACTTCCGCGACCCGCAGATCGAGCGCTACGTGTACGTCCACACCCCGGCTCGCTACATCTGGAACCCCGAGCTCGACGCGCGCGGCGCCGGGGTGGCCGCGCGCGCGGTCGCCGCACGTTTCAAGGGACTCGACCGGCGGCGAGCGCAGGAGGGATCGTCCTTCGCCGCCAACAGCGAGTTCGTGCGCAGGCGCATCCGCGACGCCTGGGGCGTGGACAGCCGCGTGATCCACCCGCCCGTCGAGGTCGAGGCGATCCAGTCCGGCGACTGGGAGGCGCAGCTCACCGAGGACGAGGCCGGCGTGCTGGACTCGCTTCCGGAGACGTTCCTGCTGGGAGCGTCGCGATTCATCCCCTACAAGCGCCTCGACCTGGTGGTCCGAGCAGGCGAGGCCTCGGGGATGCCCGTGGTCCTCGCGGGCCGGGGACCCGAGCATGCGCGTCTGCAGGCGAGGGTCGCCGCGGCCACCGTTCCCGCTCGCATCGTGGCGTCGCCGTCAGACGCGCTCCTGCGAGCGCTGTACGCCCGCGCTGCCGCGTTCGTCTTTCCCGCCATCGAGGACTTCGGGATCATGCCCGTCGAGGCGATGGCGGCTGGCACACCGGTGGTCGCGCAGGCCGTGGGTGGCGCGGCGGAGAGCGTGGTGCCGGGAGTCACGGGTGCTCTCACGACCTTCGCGTCCGACGCCGAGATCGCGCGCGCGGTGGCGGACGCCGTGGGCCTCGAGCGCGACGCGATCCGCGCCCACGCCCGCACCTTCGACCACAGCCGCTTCGACAGCGCGATCCGAGAATGGGTGGGGCGATGACGTCGATCACGATCAACGGCGCCTTCCGTCCGCAGCGGATCACGGGCCAGCAGCGGTACGCCACGGAGATCGCGGACCGGGTCCTCGCGGCGGCGCACGTACGCGAAGCCGTGCCGGCCGGTGCATGGAGCGGCTCTGCGGCCCGCGAGTGGGCATGGACGCTGTTGCGACTGCCCTCGATGGCACGGGGGTCGACTCTCCTGTCGCTGACCTCGCGGGCTCCGGTGGGGATGTCACAGGTCCTCGCCGTGCACGACCTGTTCGTCCTCACCCACCCCGAGTGGTACTCGCGTCGCTACGTCATGACCCATGCGCCCGCCCTGCGCGCCCAGCTCGCGAGCGCAGCGGCCGTGGTCGCGGTCAGCGAGCCCACGGCAGAGGACGTCGCGCATCACTACGACGGCGAGGTGGTGGTCGCGCCCAACGCACCCAGCGCGGTCTTCGCCGATCCCTCCCGCGCGGACCACGCCATCCTCGACCGGCTCGGCGTGCGGCGGGACGGCTACCTGCTCACCGTCGGGAGCATGGATCCCCGCAAGAACCTAGCGCGCCTGGCGCACGCCTTCGGCACGCTGCCTGCCGCCACGCGCTCCGCCTTCCCCCTGGTGGTGGTCGGGGCCTCGGCGACGATCTATCGCGACGCGGGCCTCACCTGGCCCGAGGGCGTGCGCAGCGCCGGCTACGTCACCGACGAGGAGCTCGCAGCGCTGTATCGCGGGTCCCGAGCGGTCGTGTTCCCCTCCCAGGCCGAGGGCTTCGGGCTGCCCCTGGTCGAGGCGGCCGCGGCCGGCGCCACCGGCGTCGTCATCTCCGATCTCCCCGTGTTCCGATGGATCTGCGGCGACGGCGCCGCGTACGTCGACCCCTCCTCGATCGCATCGATCGCGCAGGGCCTTGAGCGCGCCATCGAGAACGGGGTTCCAGCCATGGACGTGGACCTCGAGCGCTTCGACTGGGACGCCTCCGCGGCGACCGTGTCCGCCGCATGCGACCGCGCACCGGCGGTGGCGCCATGAGCACCTTGAGCGCCGCGGTCGCGTTCGCCACCGCAGGCCGGCCCGACGTCGTGGCGCAGGCGATGGCCGACATCGACCAGCAGACCCACCCGGTCGTCGCCCGCGTGCTGTCGGTTCCCGATGAGGACTCGCTGCCGTCCTCCACGCAGGGCTGGACGGTGGTCACAGGGCCGCGCGGCGCTGCGGCCCAGCGCAACACCGCGCTCGCCGCGCTTCCCGAGGACGTGGATGTGGTGTTCTTCTTCGACGATGACGCCGTGATCCGGCAGGACTACGTCGCGCACGCGATGGCGCTGTTCGCGCAGGACGACGACGTGGTCGGGCTCACGGGCCGCGTCCTTCTCGACGGCGCGGCGCACTCCGTGGGCGAGGTCCCGCGCGACGCCGCTCTCGACGCGATCGAGGCGTCCAGGGACGTGCCGGCGACGCAGCGCGTCCGCCGCCTGCGCACCCTCTACGGCTGCAACTTCGCGTTCCGTCGCTCCGCGGTGCCCGAGCTGCGCTTCGACGCGCGGCTCCCGCTGTACTCGTGGCTCGAGGACCACGACTTCGCACGCCGACTCATGCGCCACGGCACCCTGGTGGGCGCCGAGGACTGCGTCATCGTGCACCGCGGAGTCTCCTCGGGCGGACGCACCAACCACGTGCGCCTGGGGTACTCGCAGCTCATCAACCCGGTGCACCTGGCGCGCAGCGGCAGCTTCCCGGTGTGGCTCGCGGCCTGGGAGATCTTTCGACCCACGTCCAAGAACCTCGCCTACGCCATCGCCGGCCCGCAAGCATCGTGGAGGCGCGAGCGGGTGCGCGGCAACGTGATGGGGCTGGGCGACGCGATCCGCGGCAGGATCACGCCCGAGCGGATCCTCGACCTGTGAGCGCGGGCGGGAGGTGAAGGGGTGAGCAGACGCATCCTGGTGGGCACCGCCATCGTGGTCGTGGTCGCGGTCGTGGTCGTGGTCCTCGTGCTCCTCACGCGCCCGTCGACCGCGGGCGCGATCGTGGAGGAGGCCTCCTCCACCGCGGCCGGCACGGACGCGACGCGCCTGATCGACGTGGCGATCGAATCGCCCTCGCCAGCCGCGTCGGAGCCGGGCGACGAGCGTCAGGCGACCTGGAGCTCCGACGCCCAGACCGACGGCGCGTGGATCTCGCTGCGATGGGACGAGCCCACCACCGTGAGTCGCGTGCGCATCGACGGCGCCGGCGATCCAGAGGGCTCCTACACGGACGCGCTCGTGACCTTCTCCGACGGCAGCTCGGTGCTGGTGACCGCGGACGAGCGGGGCGACGTGCTGGTCGACATCCCCCGACGCGTGGTCCGGTCCGCGATGGTGCGCTTCGCGTCGTTCCCTGCCGCCGCGAGCGCGGTCTCGCTGCACGCGATCCTGATCGACGACTCCGGCCAGCACATCGGCTCCCCCACCGGCTCCACGGTGACGGCCGCCGCGAGCGACGCTGCCCCCAGCAACGTCACCGACGGCGATGTCGGGGGCGGCGCCGTGGGACTGTCGTGGACGGCGGCCGACCCGACGGCGGATGCGTGGATCGAGCACGCGTGGGAGGCGCCGGTGTCGATCGCGAGCGTGCAGCTGGCGGGGCCCGTGCAGGAGGCGCCGTACGGCGGCGGCGACCTGGTGTTCAGCGACGGCAGCACGGTGCGCGTCAGCGGTGTGGGATCCGGAGCGCAGCCGCTCACGACGGTGGCCTTCGCCCCACGGACCGTCACCAGCGTGCGCTTCGAGCCGGACGACGGCGCGATGGAGATCTCCGAGTTCGTGCCCTATGGCCCCGAGACCATGCCCCCGGCGTGGCCGAGCATCGGCGGCTACGACGTGGAGCCGCCACAGCCGGCGCCATGCACGATCGACTCGCCCGCGTTCGGCAGTCGCCAGGACTCCCCATTGGCGCTGGTGTGCCCGGCAACGGGCACCCAGGTCAGGGGTGACGCGACCATCGTCGTGGAAGGTCCGCCGGGCGAGAAGGTGACCGCGTCCACGTGGATCCCCGTGAGCGGCACCGGCCGCATGGTCGAGGTCGCGGAGGCGGTGGTCGACGCGCAGGGCCGCGCCGTGCTCACGTTCGCGACCGAGCGCATGCCGCACGGACCGTTCGCGGTGCGGCTGTCGGTGCGCGCCTCGGAGACCCCGCTGTACGTCCAGCTGTTCAATCGCGATGGCAAGGACCTGGTCGCGAAGGACCACGCGCCGCCCGGCCTCACGCTGCAGTTCGAGGACACCTTCGACGGCCCCCTGCAGGTCAGCGACTACGGCGACGGGGCGGTCTATGCGTCCACCAAGCCCGAGGGCAATGGCGGCTCGGAGTTCGGGGGCGCCGTCTTCGCGAATCCGGAGGACGGCCGCGGACTGCTGGCCTCGCTCGATGGGGTGCTGCGGATCCGCGCGGAGCCGCTCGAGGGCGAGGATCCGCGCGGATGGGATCGCGGGTACGCGAGCGGGCTGCTGTCCTCGATGCGGGTGGGCGGCTCGGGGTTCTCCGCGCAGTACGGCTATTTCGAGGCGCGCATCCTGGCGCCCGGGGGCCGGGGCACGTGGCCGGCGTTCTGGATGCTGGACTCGACCAGCTCGATGGACGCGGACGCGCCGTCGAGCGAGGTCGACGCCGTCGAGCTCTACGGCCACAACACCCTGGGCAGCTGTCACGCCCTGCACAACTGGCCGGCGATCGACCACGAGGGCACGGGAGTCGAATGCTTCGACCGCAACGGCCACGGCGACTGGGCTCTCGAATGGCACACCTACGGCGTGCACATCCGCCCGGACGGCGCCGAGTACTTCATCGACGGGGCGCCCATCACCACGCGGTCCGGCCTGGTCGAGGACGCGAGCCCGTACTACTTCATGCTGAACCTGGCCCTGGACGGCGGGTGGCCCGTCTTGCTCGACCCGAACGGCGGCACGGTCGACATGTACGTCGACTGGGTGCGGGTGTACACGTGAGTCAGGCGGAGGCGGCGGGGCGAGCGGCGTGCGTCGCGGTGCGTCGCCTCACCGCATCCGCCGCGCCCTGGCGGAACCGGGCGTCGATCAGACGTCGGGCCAGAGGCCGCGGCGACGCCAGCACCGCGAGCGACCATGCCGCGACCATGAGCCGATGCGTCGCGGACTCGGGGCCGGGCGCGAACGGCGAGGTGCACGCGTCGCGCGCCATGCGCCAGCCCGAGTCGCCGGGGATGGGCCTCTCGCCGGGGTGCAGACGATGATGCGCGACGCGCAGCTGGAGCAGGTGGCGGCCCCGGAACAGCGGCCTCATCCCGTCCTCCTGGTGCCCGGAGATGTCGAGCGCGAACAGGTGCCGCTGGTAGGCGCGCTCGAGCTGCTTGCGGAAGCGATCCCCCTCCGCCAGCAGGTAGCTGCGGTTCGCTCCGTGCTCGCGGTAGCGCACGAGCGGCGTGGTGAGCGTCACGACGTCTCCGAGGAAGGGAGCGGCGGCGAGGGTCGACGAGTCCGTGGCGTCGCCGCACCGGTCGCCCACCGGGAACAGCCTCGCGAGGAACTCGCGAGCGTAGGCGTTCCCGGACCCTGGCGGCGTGGGGTAGGCGCCCGTGGCGCGCATCCAGGTGCGCACCTGCTCCGGACTGGGGGCGGGGTCCAGGTCGGGGTACACACCTCCGGTGGGCTCTCCGTCGCGATCCACACGGATCATCGGGAACTGCACCTTGCTGATCCCCTCGCGCCACACCGCGGCGAGCTCGCGCGCGATCGACGGTTCCACCATGTCATCCGAGTCCAGGAAGATCACCACGTCTCCGGTCGACGCCTCGTACCCGGCGTTGCAGGCCACGCGGGGGCCGGAGTTGTCCTGGAAGATCGCGGTGATGCGCGATCCGAAGCCCTCGATGATCGCCCGGGAGCCGTCCGTCGAGCCGTCGTCGACCACGATCACCTCGACGTCTGGCCAGTCGACGGCCAGCGCGCTCTCGATGGCCGCGCCGACGAAGTCCTCGTAGTTGTAGTTCGGCATCACCACGCTGAGTCGGCGCATGGGGTCTCCTCGATGTCGGGGGCGCTGGGCTGCGGCGGCGCTCGTGGCTGCTCGGTCGACCTGTGCACCACAATAGCGGGATCGTCCGGCGCCCGTCAGGGGTCGCCGAGCGGCACTGAGGTGGCGCATCCGCGCCGTGCCCGCACCAGCGCTGCACGAGGGGAGCACGCCACGTGACCACCGCATCGGCCGCCGAGCCCAACTACCGCAGGGCGACGGTCATGATGACCGCGACGAGCATGCTCGTCCCGCTGGGCGGGCTGGTGACGGCTCCCGTCCTGGCGCAGGGGCTCGGCCCTGACGGCCGCGGAGAGCTCGCGGCGATCCTCGCGCCCGGATCTCTGATGCTCGGCTTCGCGGCGATGGGCCTCCCGCACGCTCTCACCTTCTTCGTCGCGAAGCGTCCCAGCATCACCCGGCGCGCGCTCACGTGGGCATCGGCCGCCACGGCGAGCGTGGCGGCGCTGTGCATCCTGCCCATCTGGTGGGCGCTGCCATTCCTGTCCGCGGGCGACGAGGACCTGGCGCGACTGATCCTGCTCGCCAGCATCTGGAACGTCCCCGCCCTGGTCGTGGGCGTCATGCGGGGCGCGGCGGCGGGCCGCCAGATGTGGGGCACCATCGCGTGGGAGCGCATCGTCCTCACCACGCTGCGCGTCGCTGCGCTGTTCGCGCTGCTGATCGCGGACCGTCTCACGGTCGAGACGGCGGTGATCGTCACCGTGGGCATGCCCATCCTGTCCGGCGTGGTGTACGCGCGACTGTTCGCGCGCCCGCTGCAGGGGCACGACCAGCCGACCGACGACCCCCGGGTCGTGGCGCCGCTGTTCCGCTACGGCTCCGCCGTGTGGTTCGGGTCGATCGCCTCCATGACCATCGGCCGGCTCGCATCGCTGCTGATGCTGCCCCTGTCCGACGCGGAGGCGCTGGGCCTGTACACCGTGGCCACGACCATCGCTGACGTGCCCATCATCGTGGCGATCGCGATCCAGAGCACGCTGTTCGGCGTCAGCAGCAAGTCCACCGATCCGGGGCGCGTGACCCTCACGGCGCGGCTCACCCTCATCTTCGGGTTCGCGGGATGCCTGATGCTGGGCGCGACCCTGCCGTGGTGGATCGGACCGCTGTTCGGGGAGGACTTCGTGGTCGCGACGGTGCCGACGCTCATGCTGCTGGTCTCCGCGCTCATCCTGGTGCCGGGGCTCATGGCCTCGAGCGGCCTGGGCGCGTGGGGAAGGCCGGCGCTGAGATCCGTCGCAGAGGTCGCCTCGCTGGTGGTGAGGATCGCATCCTTCGTGCTGCTCGTGCCGGCCTTCGGGGTCTACGGAGCGGCATGGTCCGCGATCATCGGCACCGTCACGATGACCGCGGTGTCGGTGACGATCGCCTCGCGCGTCATGGGCGTGCGCCCCCGGGAGTTCCTGATGCCAGGCCGCAGCGACGTGGCCAGGGCCTGGAGCGAGGTGCGTCTGATCGTGACGCGCGTGACGAGCCGCCTCACTCGCCGCGGCTGACACCAGCGGGGTGTCGCGCGGGCGTGGCGCGCCGGGCCTACCCCGCCTGCGGCAGGCGCTGGCGCGGCTCCCACGCCAGAGCGCTCAACTGCTCCCACAGCGGCCCCGCCTCGTTCTCGATGCGATCCGCGTCCGCTTCGCTCAGCCGCGCGCGCCACGCGGCCGCCAGGGTCCGGCTGTCCCGCTGCAGAGCGTGCTGCTGATGCCTCGCGGGATCCACCTGGCTCGCGGTGCTGTCCGCCACCACCTTGCGCTCGAGCGCAGGGGTCCAGCGCAGGCCCAGGTACTCGAAGAGCGCGCGGAACTGCGGCACCGGCTCCTCGCAGACGTTCTCATGCGACATGTAGAGCCATTCCGGGTGCTCCTCACGCAGACGCGCGGCGGCGTGCGCGAAGATCTTCCACTGCAGGATCAGCCCGCCCAGGCGGTCGTCGGGCTCCTCGTGGTAGCGCTCGATCTCGACGGCGAGCGGTTCGGTGAAGCGCTCCCGCAGACCGTCCTGCCGCAGCAGGCTGTCGACCTCGCACGGCCAGCCCAGCTTGAGGTAGCTGCTGATCATCCCGGCCGGGTGGCGCACCATCATCACCACGAGAGCGTCGAAGCGAGCCTCGAGCCACTCGGCTGCGAAGAACGCCAAGGGGTCCTTCACCAGCGTGCGCCGTGCCGTGAGAGCGGACGCCGGTGACCGCACCACCTCGTGAAGCGCGAGGTGTGCCGGCAGCTCGCTGCGGAACCGCCGTCCCAGGCGAATCCCGCGCGCGGTCGCACGCGCCCGTCCGCCCAGGCCGCCCATCCCGATGAGCGCGCTCATGTCGGGCACCGCGTGGGCCGGAGAGTCCGGCGCGACATAGAGGTAGCGCTCGGGGACGTCGAGGTGATGCGGCGCTCCGTCGTTGAAGGGCTCGTAGAGGTACAGCACCTCGGAGGACGCGCCCACCGTCGACCCCACCCACGTGGTGCCCGAGCGCGGACAGCCCGTCACGACGATGGGCCTCGAGCGCACCGCGTCGCTCACGCCTGACCCTCCCGCGCGGCCTCGCCCGCCCTGGCCCGAGTGGACCCCAGCAGGCGGCGCACGGGCTCGAGCAGCACCGCTGCGGCGTCCTCGTGCATCTGCGGCGACGGGTAGTACGGGTTGTAGTTGCGCACCTTGGCGAGGTCCGGACGGTCCTTGCTGGAGTCGATGTCCACCGGCTCGCCCGTGAAGCGGCTGTACAGCGGCTGAGGCGAGCCCCGGTGCGTGGTCGCCTCGACCACGGTGTCCGCGAGCGGCGCGATCGCCTTGACCATCGACCGGTTCACCAGCTGCGGGTAGTCGCCGAACATCGAGTTGACGTCGTCGTAGCGCTGCCACCACCAGGTCGCACGGTCGGTGCGGTGGAGTCCCGGCGTGCGGCGGGAGAACCACAGCAGCGCGGTGGGTGCGGTGATCTGGTCGAAGAGGTCCCGGTAGTTCGCGACCCAGTTGGACCGCGTCTGCGCCAGCAGGCGGCGCACCCGAGGGTGTCCCTTGACCACCCGCAGCAGCTTGCGGGCCACCGGCGGCATCCAGCGCAGGCGCTGGTCGTGCTCGGCCAGCAGGTCCGTGTACCCCTTGAGGGCGGAGACCTTCTCCCCTGTCTCGCGCACCGTCAGGTACTCGAGGCCGTCGCTCACGAACCGATCGTTGTCCTCGCTGCGCGCGGACATCACCTGGACGATCACCAGCGCGGCATCGTTGATGAGCGGCAGCAGCTCCGGGTGTCGCACGAAGAACCGCGGTCCGGCCCCGCCGTAGCCCAGGTTGACCACCGGCATCCCCAGCTCCTTCTCGAGCAGCTGCGGGTACGGGTGCTCGCAGAAGCAGCCGAAGGTCTGCGCCGCGCCCAGGCACACGATGTAGCGGCCCGGCTCGAGCGGCCCGGCCTGCGGGCCGCGGAAGAACAGCTGGGAGACCGGGTCCTGATACATCTGGTAGTCGACGACGTCCCAGTCTCGTGCCTGGTAGCCGGAGAGATGGTCTGCCATGGTCAACCTCTGTTCGCGCTCGGGATGGGGGACATGGTGCGACGCGGCCGGGGTGGCGGCGCGCCCGCGGTGGTCAGGACCTGCGTCCATGCGCTCAGGCACGGCTCGTCGCCGAACTGGGCGACGGCTGCCGCGGACTGGTCGAGGGAGCGCAGCGACGGCCAGTCGTCCAGGATGCGCAGCACCTCCCCGGCGATCTGGGCGTCCTCGCGGAACGAGCGCACCCCTGCCAGGTGCTCCTGCGCCCAGGCGATGAACGGCGTGCGCCGCGCGAGGATCACGCGCACCACGCCCACGCCTGCGAAGAACGCGCCGCTCACCAGATTCGCCTCCGCGCGATGCGGAAGGACCAGGACGTCGTGCGCGGCCAGAGCCTGCTCGAACTCGTCGTCGGTGAGGAAGCGCGCGTCGATGCTGACGCAGTCCGAGAGACCCCTGCGCTCGAGGATCGCGTGCAGCTCGGTCAGGTAGGCGTCGTCCGCCTTGCCGGCGATGGTGAGGGGCACACCGCTGGGCCACTGCTCGAGCAGCGCGTCGAGCGCCTTGTAGCGGCGGATCGCTCCGAGCGCGACGAACGAGGGCGTGGCACGGGCCGATGCACGGGCTGGCTGTGGCGGCACGCGATACAGCGGGTGAGGGACGTACGTCGCGCGATACCGGTCGGCGAAGCTGGGGTCGTGGACCACGCGGGCGTCCGCCAGACGCCGCAGCGTGCGCACCGACCAGGTCGACAGGCCCTGGAACGCGGGACGGACGTCGTGGGCGTCGTGATTGTGGACCACGTAGACCACGCGGGCGCGAGCGAGCGCCAGCGTCAGCGTCAGCGCGCCGAACTCGGCGGCGCCGGTGAGGCTCAGGCGCTTGCCGTGCGGACTCGCGCGCCACAGCCGCGTCTCCAGCCAGCTCACGACCACGACGTTCTCGCGCCGCGCCAGACCCGCGCATCGGCCCGTCGCGAGAGCGCGCAGCGACAGCGGCCGCACGTCGAATCCCAGCTCCCCCAGCTGCTCGCGCTGGCGCGCGATGTACGGATTCTCCGTGTTCGTGAATGGGCTGACGAACGCGATCGGTTGCATGAGCGCCTGCCTTTCGGTCCCCCCGGCTCAGGCGGTGTCAGCGACGGCTCACAAGCGACCCCCCGCTGGACTCACTGTAACGAGCGCACCCCCGCCGCGTCGAGAGTCCGACGTCGAGCTCGTGCTCGTCGCCGGCAGGGAAGTCGATGGCATGCACTTTACGAAATCGTGACTTGATTTCTCAACTAACCCTTGTACCAGGGATGATGATCGCGGAACTTCACCGCCATTGCGCATGCCAGGCCGCACGAGCTTGAGTTGCCCCGCGACGATTGATAGCGTCGTCAAGCCGTTTCGGGGTTCGCGTCAGTCACGACCGAAGCGCCAATGACCAGCCCAGGCCTCGGGCTGCGCCCGAACGTGGAGCGCGCCCTGACGGCGAGCGCTGGCGGCGGCACCTGTCGCTGTCACGCGGGCCCGTGACTGCCGTCCGACGGCTGCGAGTCCCCTCGTCGCGTGAGGCCGCGAGAGAGCCCCGAGTGACGCCCGGGGAGCTGAGGATACGAGTGAACGACAGCATCGCCCTGCGAGCTGACGGACTGTACAAGGTGTTCGGCAAGCAGCCGGAGACCGCCGTCAAGCGACTGCGCGAGGGAGCCTCGCGTGATGAGCTGGACGGCGCGACCGCAGCCGTCATCGACGCCTCCTTCGAGGTCCAGCGCGGAGAGATCTTCGTGGTGATGGGGCTGTCCGGCTCCGGGAAGTCGACCCTCATCCGCGCCCTCAACGGCCTCCAGCCCGCCACCGCAGGCACCGTCGAGATCGGCGGCGAGTCCGTCACCGACGCGAATCCGGCGCAGCTGCGGGAGATCCGCCGAACCAAGGTGTCGATGGTGTTCCAGCACTTCGCGCTGCTGCCCCACCGCACGGTCATCGACAACGTCGCGTACGGACTGGAGATCCAGGGCGTGAGCAAGGACGAGCGCATCAGGCGCGCCCTCGCGGTCACCGAGGTGGTGGGACTCAAGGGCTGGGAGGAGAAGCACCCCTCCGAGCTGTCCGGCGGCATGCAGCAGCGTGTGGGCCTCGCCCGCGCCCTCGCCGCCGACAGCGACGTCCTGCTCATGGACGAGGCCTTCTCCGCTCTCGACCCGCTGATCCGGCGCGAGATGCAGGATCAGCTGCTCGAGCTGCAGTCCGAGCTGGGCAAGACCATCGTCTTCATCACCCATGACCTCAACGAGGCCATGTACATCGGCGACCGCATCGCCGTGATGCGCGACGGCCGCATCGTGCAGATCGGCTCGCCCGAGGACATCCTCACCAACCCCGCGAATGACTACGTCGAGCAGTTCGTGCAGGACGTGGACCGCACCAAGGTGCTCACGGCTGAGTCCGTGATGCGCAAGCCGCGAGCCGTCATCCGCGAGGACTCCGGACCGCACGCCGCGCTCACGGCCATGCGCGAGAACGAGCTCTCGGCGCTGTACGTCACCCAGCGCGACCGGACCATCCTGGGCTGGGTGCGCGACCGCGACGTCATGGACCTGGTGCGCAGGGGCGAGAAGTCGCTGGCCCCCGCGATCAAGACCGACCACGGCGCCGTGTCCCACGACACCGCGCTGGCAGACCTCTTCATCCCGTCGCTCGAGGCTGCGCTCGCCCTCGCCGTCGTCGATGACAAGGAGCGCCTCGTGGGCGTGATCCCCCGTGTCACGCTGCTGGCAGCCTTGGGCGGCGAGCCCGAGGCTGCGGGGTCCGCGATTCCCGTGACCGAGCCGCTGCCCGGCGAGGTGGTCGACAAGGTGCTCGACGCCTCGACGGCGAAGGGAGGTGCGTGATGGACTTCCGCATTCCCGTAGGCGATTGGATCAAGGCCGCACTCACGTGGATCGAGGACACGTTCCAGTGGCTCTTCGACGCCCTGCGTCAGATGTTCATCTGGATGTTCGATGCCGTGGACTGGGTGTTCGCCACTCCCCCCGTGTGGGTGGTCATCGTCGTCATCGCCATCGCGGCGCTCCTGGCACGCGGGTGGAAGTTCGCTGCCGGCGCCGTGGTGGGGCTGCTGTTCATCGTCGGCGTCGACCAGTGGGAGAACGCCGTCGACTCCCTCGCCCTCGTGATCGTCGCCGCGTTCCTCGCGGTGGTCATCTCCATCCCGCTGGGCATCTGGGCCGCTCGCAATGACAAGGTGTCCGCGATCGTCAAGCCCATCATGGACTTCCTGCAGACCCTGCCGGCGTTCGTGTACCTGGTGCCTGCGATCTTCCTGTTCCGCATCGGCGTCGCGCCCGGCATCATCGCGACGCTCATCTTCGCGATGGCTCCCGGCGTTCGCCTCACCGAGCTGGGCATCCGGGGGGTCGACAAGGAGGTCGTCGAGGCCGGCGAGGCGTTCGGCGCCACGCCGCGTCGCATCCTGCGCCAGATCCAGATCCCCCTGGCGATGCCGTCCATCATGGCGGGCATCAACCAGATCATCATGCTGTCGCTGTCCATGGTCGTCATCGCGGGCCTCGTGGGCGCGGGCGGACTGGGAGGCGACGTCGCCCAGGCGATCTCCGCCCTCAACGTCGGCCTGGGCTTCGAGGCTGGCCTGTCGGTGGTGGTGCTGGCGATCCTGCTAGACCGCTTCACCGCGTCGATCGGCAAGGGCGAAGGCCTCTACGGGCGCTGGACCCGCAGGCGAAAGGTCCAGCGCGAGGCCGACGAGCAGGCACGCCTCGACGCGCGCGAGCTCGAGACCGCTGGTCCGCGCCGCGAGCCAGGAACCGTGGTCTGACTCGATCAACGCAGCGGTCGAGAGCACCTCGGCCGATGCCCACCCAAGACCTCGCGACCGTCCCCACGGTCGCGCGCATCGGGCCGCACGACGCGGCCGGCGATGCTTTCGGCGGCGGAGACTCCGCTCGCTGAGAAAGGAAGAACCTATGATGAAGCGCACTGCCACCGCCTTCGCGGTGACCGCCGCTGCGGGCCTCGTGCTCGCGGGCTGCTCGTCCGCTGACGAGGAGACCACCGACGACGCCGCCACCGGCGCGGAGGGCACCGACACCGAGGAGACCACCGAGGGCGGCGAGCTGACGCTCGCGGTCTTCAACGGCTGGGATGAGTCGCTCGCGACCTCGCTGCTGTGGGAGAACGTGCTCGAGTCCAAGGGCTACGACGTCACCCTCGAGAACGCTGATGCTGCCGTCGCGTTCCAGGGCGTCGCGGACGGCGACTACGACATCGTCACCGATGTCTGGCTGCCGCTCACCCACGCCGACTACATCGACCAGTACGGCGATGACATGGAAGAGCTCGGCGCGTGGTTCGACTCCGCCGCTCTCACCATCGCGGTGAACGCCGACGCACCTGTCGACTCGATCGCGGATCTGCCCGAGTACGTCGACGAGATGGGCGCCCGCATCGTGGGCATCGAGCCCGGCGCCGGCCTGACGACCGCGACCCAGAACGCGATCGACACGTACGAGCTGTCGGACTACGAGTTCCTGACCTCGTCGACCCCCGCGATGCTCTCGGAGCTCGACACCGCCACCTCGAACGGCGAGAACATCATCGTCACGCTGTGGGAGCCCCACTGGGCCTACGGCGCCTACGACATCAAGAACCTCGAGGACCCCGAGGGTGTCATGGGTGAGGCCGAGGAGATCGTGACCTACGGTCGCACCGGCATCTCCGAGGACTTCCCTGAGGTCGCCGAGTGGCTCGGCAACTTCACGATGGACGCCGAGGCGCTCTACGACCTCGAGAACCAGCTCAACGGCGCGGACTCCAGCGACTACGAGCAGATCGTGGCCGACTGGGTCGCCGCCAACCAGGAGTGGGTCGACTCGCTCACCGCGTAAGTCCCACGTCGCACCAGAAGCGCCGGTCGGTCCGTCAGGTCCGACCGGCGCTTCTGCGTTCCCCCACGCCTGAGCGCCCCATCGGTCCCTGAGTGTCGCTCCCGCGGCTCGGCTGCGCCCTGGCGGTCAGATCCGTCAACGCTGTCGGAACGTGACGGGCTCCTCGACGTGCGGAGCCCACGCGGCGCGCTCGTCATCGCTCAGGCGGCGCGGACGCTGCGTCTGCGCGTCCACCAGCACCAGCGTGGTCGCCGCCCTGGTGTAGACCAGCTGCTCTTTCTCACCGGCGGGCGAGCACACCTCGTAGCAGATCTCGAGGCTCGCCCCGCCCATGCGGCCGATCCACAGCTGCACGTCCAGCGGCTGGCGCACATAGGGCACGGGCAGCAGGTACTCGATCTGCTGGCTCGCGATCAGCGTGACGGTGTCAGCGCCGGGCCCGCCATCGATCACTGCGGTCGGCGCACCGGCTTCCCCCGCCCCGGCGTCCGCCCAGAACACCCGGATGCGGGCCTCCTCCAGCAGGCGCAGCATCTCCGCGTTGTTGACGTGCCCGTAGGCGTCGAGGTCGGACCAGCGCAGGGAGACAGGGACGTGGATGCGGCTCATGCCGTCACCGTAGCGGGCCGGAGTCACTCGCCGACCGCCAGGGCGCAGCGTGAGCCTGAGAACGGCACCCACGGACCGGTGGGGCGCTCAGGCAGGCGCGGGAGTGCGGTGCCTAGGGGCGGTCCGGGTCGTCCTCGTCGCGCTTGGTGCGCCCGCGGTCCTCACGCGTGCGAGGGCCGATCGACTCCTCGTCCGCCCACCTGCCGCCCTTCTCGAGCTTGGACAGGTCCACCCACTCGCTGGGCCGTCGCGCCTCACGCGCCGCCTTGTCGTACTGGGCAGCCCGCCGCCACATGAACAGCAGCACCACCACGACCATGCCCACGATGCCCAGCAGGGTCATCACGGCGGGGAACAGCCAGCCCGGCGCCTCGGGCCAGATGGTCGGATCGAGGTAGAACGGGTCCGGCGAGTAGGACGGCGACGGCGACGGCACCGCCGCTGCTGGGGGCACCACGGCCGTCAGTCGCGCGTGAGCTTGCGGTAGGTGACGCGGTGGGGACGCGCGGCGTCCGCACCCAGGCGCTCGACCTTGTTCTCCTCGTAGGACGCGAAGTTGCCCTCGAACCAGTACCAGTTCGCCGGGTCCTCCTCGGTGCCCTCGTACGCGAGGATGTGAGTCGCGACGCGGTCGAGGAACCAGCGATCGTGGCTGACCACCACGGCGCAGCCGGGGAACTCGAGCAGGGCGTTCTCGAGCGAGCCCAGGGTCTCGACGTCGAGGTCGTTGGTGGGCTCATCGAGCAGCAGCAGGTTGCCGCCCTCCTTGAGCGTGAGGGCGAGGTTGAGGCGGTTGCGCTCGCCGCCAGACAGGACGCCGGCCGGCTTCTGCTGATCCGGGCCCTTGAAGCCGAAGGCGCTCACATAGGCACGCGACGGCATCTCGACGCTGCCCACCTGGATGTAGTCCAGGCCGTCCGAGACGACCTCCCACAGTGACTTCTTGGGATCGATGCCCCCGCGCGACTGGTCGACGTAGGAGACCTTGACGGTCTCTCCCACCTTGAGGTCCCCGCCGTCGAGCGGCTCGAGGCCCACGATGGTCTTGAACAGGGTGGTCTTTCCCACGCCGTTGGGGCCGATCACGCCCACGATGCCGTTGCGGGGCAGCGTGAAGGACAGGTCGTCGATCAGCACGCGCTCGCCGAAGCCCTTCTTGAGATCCGAGGCCTCGATCACGACGTTGCCCAGGCGCGGGCCCGGCGGGATCTGGATCTCCTCGAAGTCCAGCTTCTTGGTGCGCTCCGCCTCCGCGGCCATCTCCTCGTAGCGTGCGAGACGAGCCTTGGACTTGGTCTGGCGGCCCTTGGCGTTCGAGCGCACCCACTCGAGCTCCTCCTTGAGGCGCTTGGAGAGCTTGGCGTCCTTCTTGCCCTGGACCTGCAGGCGCTCCTGCTTCTTCTCGAGGTAGGTCGAGTAGTTGCCCTCGTACGGGTAGAGGCGACCCCGGTCGACCTCGCAGATCCACTCCGCGACGTGGTCGAGGAAGTACCGGTCGTGCGTGACGGCCATGACGGCGCCCGAGTACTTGGACAGGTGCTGCTCGAGCCACAGCACGGACTCGGCATCGAGGTGGTTCGTGGGCTCGTCCAGCAGCAGCAGGTCAGGCTTCTCCAGCAGCAGCTTGCACAGCGCGACGCGGCGGCGCTCGCCGCCGGAGAGCACCGTCACGTCGGCGTCAGCCGGCGGGCAGCGCAGCGCGTCCATGGCCTGCTCGAGCTGGCTGTCGAGGTCCCACGCGTCCGCGTGGTCGAGCTCCTCCTGGAGCGTGCCCATCTCCGCCAGCAGCGCGTCGTAGTCCGCGTCAGGGTTGGCCATCTCCTCCGAGATCGCGTTGAAGCGGTCCAGCTTGCCCTTGATCTCGGCGACGCCCTCCTGGACGTTGCCCAGCACGGTCTTGTCCTCGTTGAGCGGCGGCTCCTGCAGGAGGATGCCGACGGTGTAGCCGGGGCTCAGCCGCGCCTCGCCGTTCGAGGGCTCCTCGAGCCCGGCCATGATCTTCAGGATCGTGGACTTTCCGGCTCCGTTGGGACCCACGACGCCGATCTTCGCGCCCGGGTAGAAGGCCATGGTCACGTCATCGAGGATGACCTTGTCGCCGTGCGCCTTGCGCGCCTTCTGCATCGTGTAGATGAACTCAGCCACTGCTGCTCCGTGAGGTCGGGGGTGTACGGCGCCGTTGCGCCTGGACAGATGGCCTCAAGCCTACGCGGTCGCCGGCGCTCCCCGCCGCGCCGTCGCCGCGGACGTCCCGCGCGCCGTTGAGGGGGTGCGACGCGCGGGACGGGTCTCACGCGAGGACGGCCGGACGCTCCTCCACCGAGTCCTCCTCGAGCTCCTCCGGCACCGCACCGTCGTCGGGCTCGGGCGACCCCTCCTGGCCAGCGCCGGCCGGCGCCTCGTCCGCCATGACCGTCCGGGTGAAGTCCGCGACGCCGCGCATCAGGTCGTGACCCACGCACGAGGCATCCAGCTGGAGGTCGACGTGGTTCTCCTTGTTGCCGTCCGTCCACTCATGGGTGCGGAACCTGCCCTCGACGATGACCGGCTGGCCCTTGTGGATCGACTTGCGCACGGACCACGCGGCGTCGCGGAACACGCGCACCGTGAACCACTCGGTGCCGCTGTCGGCCCACTCCTGCTTGCTGCGGTCGAAGTACCTCGACGTCTGCGCGACGCGGAACGAGCACATGTCGGTCCCGTTCTCCTCCCGCGTCAGCACCATCTTGGGATCGGTGGCGACCCATCCGGTCACCACCATGGTCAGATCATTCATGTCTCCTCCTCGACTCGTGCCGCGCTCTGCGGCTGAGCCCAGGGTGGGACAGGCGTGGACGGCATTGCGAGACGGGGACGCCCGCGCTGGGGACAGACCCCGCGCATCAGTGTCCTGGGGATGGGCTCAGGCCTGGCCGAGCTCCCGCGCCCTCGCGGTCGCGGCTGCCACGCCCGCGCGCAGCGCCTCGGCGAGCCCGCGCTCCTCGAAGACGCGCAGCGCCTGGGCGGTCGAGCCGCCAGGGCTCGTGACCTCCTCGCGCAGCTCGCCCGGCTCCCGGCCCGTCGCGGTCAGGTACGCGGTGGAGCCGGCGATCATCTCCGGCACCAGTCGAGCGGCGACGTCCTCGCTCAGTCCCTGGTCGACGGCGGCTGCGCGCAGCGCCTCGATCACGGCGTACACGTAGGCGGGGCCCGAGCCGACCACCGCGGAGAAACCATCGATCAGCGACTCCGGCATCGGCTCCACCGTGCCCGTCGGCGCGAGCAGCGCCTGCACCCGGGCATCGGCCTCCGCCGGAGCACCGTGAGCGATCGCGTAGGCGGTGATGCCGCGCCCCACCGCGACCGGAGTGTTGGGCATGGTGCGCACCACGACCGCGTGCGCAGGAAGGGCAGCCGTGAGCGTCTCCAGGGTGACGCCGCCGGCGACGCTCAGCACCAGCACGCCCGGCTCGAGCGCAGGCGCGATCTCGCGCGCGAGCTCGACGATCGCGTGCGGCTTGACCCCCAGGATCACCACGTCAGCGCCTGCGACGGCCTCCCGGTTGGCGTCGGCGTCCTGTGCGAGCGCGCGATGCGTGACGTGCGCGAAGGCGTCCGCCCAACCGGGCTCGGAGCCGCCGGTCGTCAGGCGCACCTGTGCCGCGGTGCCACCCGCGGCGATCGCCTGGGCGACCGCACCGGCCATGTTCCCCGCCCCCAGCACGGCGACGATGGGTGGCTGCTGGCTCATGCTGGTCCCTCCGGCGTGGGCAGGTCAGTCGAGCTCGGTGAGCTCGTCGAGCGCACGATAGGCCTGGTGGATGGTCTCGGTGGGCTCGAGCACCGCCGGCTCGAGCTCGCGGCGCACGGCGTCGCGCCCCGCCTGCAGCGTGCGCTTGCGGACGCCCGATGCGAGCGCGGACTTGGCGAACAGGGCTCGCCAGCCCTGGGGCGGGTCGACGGGCGGCCACGCGGCGTCCTCGAGCGCCTCCTCGATGCGTCGCGCCAGGTCCGGCGCGGGCTCCACGGCCTCCGCGACCACCTTTCTCCAGGTCCCCGGAAGGCCGTCGGTCGCCGCGTCGATCCAGTCGAGACGCTCGCGCTCGACCGTCGCGACGGACACGCGCCACGGCTCCAGCGCCTCCTGCCTGGCTCCGCGCGCCCACGCGGCCGCCGCATCGGCCCTCGCCTCGACTCCCGCCGCGCGGGCGAGAGCGGTCACGAGCTCGTCGATGTCCGGCAGCGTGGGATCCGCGTCCTTCGAGAGTGCGCCAGCGAGGGCCCGTCCAGCGCTGACGAGATCGGCGCGCACCGCCTCTGCCGCGACGGTGCGCGCCGTGACGGCTCCGGCGAGCTCGGCGCGCAGGATGTCCAGGCCGTGCCCGGTGCGCGCGCTCACGGGCATCACGGGCACCTGGGTCATGCCGTCCACGGCGAGGAGCCGCTGCAGGTCGCGCGCGACCTCCCAGGCGTCCTCGGTGGACAGCCGGTCCACGTGGTTGAGCACCACCAGGGACGGGCGGTCTCGCTCGGAGGCGGTCCGCAGATAGAACTCGTGGAGAGCGTGATCGGCGTACTTCTGCGGGTCCACGACCCACAGCAGCAGGTCCGCCATCGGCACCACGCGGTCCACGATCGCGCGGTTGTCGGCGTTGACGGAGTCATGGTCCGGCAGGTCGAGCAGCACCATGCCGCGCAGGCTGGCCTCGTCCGCCTCGTCGAGCGGGTCGAGGTCGCGCTCGAGGCGCCGGTCCCGATCCACCTCGAGCCAGTCCAGCAGCGCGTCGGCTCCCCCGCCCCAGACGGCCGCGCTCACGTGCGAGGTGGTGGGCCTCGCCACGCCGGGGACGGCGAACTCGCTGCCCACGATGGCGTTGAAGAGCGTGGACTTGCCGGAGCCCGTGCCACCCGCGAGCGCCACGATCGTGTGGTCCACTCCCATGCCGAGACGCTCGTCGCACCGCGCGATCGTCTCGTGCACCTGGGCACGCACCGCCGGCGGGATCGCGTCGGAGGCCCACTCCATGGAGGCGCGCAGGCGGTCGACGCGTGCGCGCAGCACCGTGGTCTCGTCCCTGGGGGCGAGGTGCTCGAACTGGACTGTCACGCGAGCCCCCTCACATCAGACCGCGCAGCTCAGCTCGCCGCAGGCGCACCGTGGACGAGGTCTCCGGCAGCAGCGACGGCACGTCGGTGGGCTTCATCATGTCGAGCGCCTCGCGATTGATGCAGTACCGGCGGGCTCCGGTCAGCTCCGCCTGCGCGAGGTGCACGGCGTCGCCCAGCGACGGCGTCACCAGCACGCCCAGCACGGCGCGTGCGTCGTCGACGCCCAGCGCGGCGCACGCGAGAGCGATCGCGACGCCCTCCTCGCCGATCATCTCGGTCCCGCGCTCCGCTCCGGGGATGCGCAGCGCCTGTTCGGAGACCTTCGTGAGCCACGCGCGCGTCGCGTCGGAGGCCCTGCGCTCGCGGACCGTGCGCGCCTCGCGCGGGTCGCGCTGCTCGGCCAGCCACTTGCCAGGCGACTCGTCGCCGTGGGTGAGGGCCGCGACCATGGCGTCCTGCGCATCGGCCGCCGCGCTGGACAGGCTCGCCTCGACGGACTCCAGCAGGTCCGCTCGGATCTCCGCCAGCACGGCGTCGCGCTGCTCACGGGCGCTGCGGCGCCGGCCCCAGGCGCTGTGGCGCAGCTTGTGGAGCGGCCCGCCCTCGGCGCGGGCCGCGCGCCAGCGCGCCTGCAGCGAACCCGTCGCGATCTCCTCGAACCAGGTGTCGCCGCCCCGGTGCTCCGCCTGGGCGGCGCATCGGCGCACCTCGGCCCTGACCTCCTTGGCCGCGGAGGCCTGATCGTCCATGCGCTCCGCGAGCGTCTCGAGCCATTCCTTGAGCGACTCCGTGGCACCGTGCATGGTGCGCTCGACGATGGTCGCCGCCGATGCCGC
Organism: Demequina activiva; assembly: GCF_016862815.1. Taxonomy (GTDB): domain Bacteria; phylum Actinomycetota; class Actinomycetes; order Actinomycetales; family Demequinaceae; genus Demequina; species Demequina activiva. The sequence continues at coordinate 193,005 of NZ_BONR01000001.1, forward strand.
GGCGACCGAGTCGAGCCAGCGCCCGAGCCCGCCCACGACGTCCTTGGGTAGCTGCTTGCCGCCCTCGGTGTCCTCGGGGATGACGAACAGCGGCAGCGTCTCGAGGTCCTCCTGGGTGAGGCGGTCCACGAGCTCGCGGCGCACCTGGGCCGCCACGTCGACCGTCACGCGGTTGAGCACCATCGCGATCGACGCGCCGCGCTCGGCGCCCCGTCGCAGCGCCTCCCACGGCACCGCGTCGCCGTAGCGAGCCGCCGTGGTGACGAAGATCCACAGGTCCGCCGCCTCCAGCAGGCGCTCGGCGATGTCGCGGTTCTCGCCGCGCACCGAGTCGAGGTCGGGGCTGTCGATGAGAGCCAGCCCTCGCGGGACCGCTTCGGTGGCGATGACCGTCGCCTCCTGCGCGATGGTGCTGAGGACGTCGGCATCGAGGGGGTGGTGGAACACGTGCGGGATCTTCGTGGTGGGCCGGAGCACTCCGGAGGCCGTGAGCTGCTCGCCCAGCAGCGCGTTCACGACGGTCGACTTGCCGGCGCCGGTGGAGCCCGCCACGACGACGATCGCCGGCGAGGCCTCCTCGCGCACGCGCGGGATCAGGTGGTGGTCGAGCTGCTCGACCATGTGGGCGCGCAGGCGCTCGGTGTCCTCGGCATCGCCCAGCGGGATGGGGAACTCGAGGTCGGCGACCACGGCGCGGGTGTCCACGAGCGCGTCGAGGAGCGCGCCCGGGTACGACCACGTCTTGATCGGCCGGATGGTCATCCCGTGCGGTCCCTCCTGTTCGCGCCCATCCCGGCGGGAAGCGCACTGCTCAGGCTACCGTGACCAGGCACGTCGCTGCGGCAACGGCGGCCGGGCCACGAGGGTGCCGGGAGACAGGACGGCCGATGCGCGCGGGCTTGCCGTGAGCGGCCCCGGCCGCGCACTACCCTGGAGGCGGGCGCTGTGCGCCCGCGCCCTCGTAGCTCAATGGATAGAGCAACGGCCTTCTAATCCGTAGGTTGCAGGTTCGAGTCCTGCCGGGGGCACCTCGGCCAGGCGTCAGCTGGCGTCGAAGGCCCGCGTCGAGCGGCGCACGATCAGCTCGGTGGGCAGCGGGGTGTCGACGGCGAGGTCCTCGTGGTCCTCGAGCGACACCAGCACCTTCTGCAGCATCATGCGTCCCAGCGCCTCGAAGTCCTGGCGCACGGTGGTGAGCGGGGGGAACAGGAAGCCTGCCTCGGGGATGTCGTCGAAGCCGACGATGCTCACATCCTCGGGCACGCTGAGGTCGCGCTCGCGCAGCGCGGACAGGACCCCGATCGCCATCTGATCGTTGCCCACGAAGATCGCGCTGTCGCCCGCGAGGTCGAGGTCCATGCCGATGCGGTAGCCGCTGGCGGCGCTCCAGTCGCCGTGCTGAGGCTCGACCGCCTCGAGACGGTGCTGCGCGAGCTCCTCGCGCCAGCCCCGCACGCGTTCGGATGCGTCGGGCGCGGATCGCGGCCCAGCGATGTGGAGCACGCGCTCGTGCCCCAGGTCGATCAGGTGGCGCACGGCGGCGCGCGCGCCGCGGTACTGGTCGATCGAGACCAGATGCGGGCTGCGCCGCGCGGTCGACGCGGAGGCGACCAGCGGCACGCCCAGGTCGAGCCCGCGCACCACCTCGAGCACCGCGGCGTCCGCGACCACCACGACGATCGCGTCGACGCGCTGACGCAGCAGCGCCTCCACCGCGGCGCGCACGGCCGCCGCGTCGTCCGGCGCCGTGGAGACGGTGTCCACGGTGTAGCGGGCGGCGCGAGCCGCCATCGAGAAGTGCATCGCGATCGAGGTGGGCCCGTGGGCGGAGACCGCCGGCGTGATGAGCCCGAGCGTGCGGGTGCGACGCGTCACCAGCGCGCGCGCCGCCGGGGACGGGCTGTATCGCAGCTGCGCGATGGCCTTCTCCACACGCTCCTTGGTCGCTGGACGCACGTTGGGCATGCCGTTGATGACGCGCGAGACCGTCTGGTGGGACACGCCGGCGAGGCGGGCCACATCGAAGATGTTGGCCGCGCGCGGCTGCTTGTCGTCTGCCATGACCGGTGCCGTCAGGCTTCCGGGAGGTCAGGTCGGGACACGAGCGCCATCAGGGAGTCGACGTTAAGGTCGGAGGACGGGGCCGTCTCGACGATGCGGCCGTCGCGCAGGATCGCGACGCGGTCCCCCACCCGCAGCACCTCCTCGAGCTCGGCGGAGATGAACACCACCGAGAGTCCGTTGTCCGCCATCTCGCCCACGAGGTTCTGGATCTCCACCTTCGCGCCCACGTCGATGCCGCGGGTGGGCTCGTCGAGCACCAGCAGCCGTGGCGACAGGGCGAGCAGCCGCGCGAGCATGACCTTCTGCTGGTTGCCGCCGGACAGCGCGCGCACGGGCACGTCGATGTCCGCGGGACGGATGTCGAGCGCCTCGACCCAGCTGGCGGCCAGCTCCCGCATCCGTGCGGGGCTGATGCGGCGGAACGGGCCCTGCTGCGCCTGCAGCGCCAGGCCGATGTTCTCCGCGATGGTCATCTCGCCTACCAGGCCCTCGGTGCGACGGTTCTCCGAGGAGTACACGACGCCCAGGGAGAGCGCCTTGCGCGGGGAGTCGAGGTGCACGTCCTTCTGCTCGAGCCGGATGATGCCGCCGCTGAGATGGTCGACGCCTGTCAACGCGCGGGCGAGCTCGGTGCGACCCGAGCCCAGCAGCCCGGCCAGTCCCAGCACCTCTCCCTCGGCCAGGTCCACGTCCGCGTCCGTGATGCCCTTGCCCACGCTCACGTTGCGAGCGCTGAGGAACGCCTCCTGCGGCTCGACGGCGGCCTCGGCGCGCTCGCGAGCCTTGAAGAAGGAGGCCTCGCGCCCGAGCATCTTCTGCACCAGGTCGATGCGCAGCAGCTCCGTGGTCAGGTACTCCCCCACGAGGGCCCCGTCGCGCAGCACCGTGATGCGGTCGCAGATCTCGTACACCTGGTCCAGGAAGTGCGACACGAACAGGATCGCGACGCCGCGCTGCTTGAGGTCCCGGATCACCCGGAACAGCTCCGCGACCTCGTCCGTGTCGAGGCTGGACGTGGGCTCGTCGAGCACCAGCACCTTCAGGTTCGTCGAGATCGCGCGCGCGATCGCCACCAGCTGCTGGACGGCGAGCGACTGCGAGCCCAGCAGAGCAGCGGGGTCGATCTCGAGGCCCAGGTCCTCGAGCACCGCGGCGGCCTGACGGCGCATCGCCTTCGCGTCGATCAGGCCCATCCGGCGCGGCTCGCGCCCCAGCCAGATGTTCTCGGCCACCGACAGGTTGGGCAGCAGGTCGATCTCCTGGTAGACCGTGGAGATGCCGGCGGACTGGGCGTCATACGGACGCGAGAAGTGCTGCAGATCGCCGTCGAGCGTGAGGACGCCGGCGTCCGGCACCAGCGCGCCGGTGAGGACCTTGATGAGCGTGGACTTGCCCGCGCCGTTCTCGCCCATGAGCGAGTGCACCTCGCCCGGGAACATCCGGAAGTCGACGCGATCCAGGGCGACCGTGCTGGTGAATCGCACGGTCGCGCCGGTGAGCTCCACGAGCGGCTGCGCCTGGTCCACGCCGCCATGATGGCACGGACCAGGCGCAGCACGTCCCGGCTCGCTGGCCGGGGCCAGTGTCAGCTCCCTCGTTCGGAGCGGGCGACGATGGCCCGCTGCACCACGATGAACAGCAGCAGCAGGCCACCCACGATGATGTGGGTCCACGACTGCTCGGCTCCCATGAACGAGATGATCGTCTTGATGGTGCCGTACACGAACACGCCGATCATCGAACCCAGCACATAGCCCCGGCCGCCCGTCAGCAGCGTGCCGCCGATGACGACGACGGCGATGACGTCCAGCTCGGTGCCGATGCCGTTGCGGGGGTAGCCGGCGCCGGAGTATGCGGTGAGCACGAGTCCGGCGAGCCCGCCGCACAGGCCGCTGATCACGTAGACCATGACGGTGGTCCGGGCCACGTTGAGGCCCATGAGCCGGGCCGACTGCGCGGAGCCGCCCACGGCATAGACCGTGCGGCCGAACCGGGTGAAGTGCATCACGAGAGCACCGATCACGACGGCGACGATCGCGATGATGCCGGTGGGCGTGATGTACCAGTCGCCCAGGCGAAAGCGCGTGGACTGCAGCCACAGCAGCGCCGGGTCCTCGACGCGGATCGACGACAGGCTGACCACGAACGCGAGCCCGCGACCCAGGAACAGCCCGGCGAGCGAGGCGATGAACGGCTGGACGTTGAAGTACTGCACCAGCACGCCGATGAGCAGGCCGATCGCGGCGCCGGACACGAGCATCGCGGGCAGCGCGATCACCAGCGGCACGCCGCTGGCCAGCAGGCTGGCCCCGAAGATGCCGGTGAACGCCATGACGGATCCCACGGACAGGTCGATGCCCGCCGTGACGATCACGAAGGTCATGCCCACGGCGAGGACCATGAGGTAGGCGTTGTCCAGCAGCAGCGCGGACATGTTGCGCGCGGTCAGGAAGTTGCCGAAGTACATCTGCGCGCCCACCAGGAGCACGATCAGGATCGCCACCGCGGCGATGGTGGGAAGCACCGCCGCGTGACGGCTGGTGAACGTGCCGAGTGCTCCCGTCAGGGTGCGACGCTCGGGCTGTGCGGTCTCCACGGCGGTCATCGGACGGCCTCCTTCTGGACGTTCTCGGCTCGGTCCGCATCACGGTCGTCATCGACCTCGGGTGGCGCCTCCTGCGGGGTGCGGCGCACGCTCGAGCCGAGCGAGCGGCCCCAGCGGTGGACACGCGGCGACTGCAGCAGCACCACCAGGATCACGACGGCCGCGAAGAACACGGGGCTCTGCGCGGGCGGCACTCCGAGGAAGAGGATCGCCGAGTCGAGCGCCTGCACGGTGAGGACGCCGATCACGGTTCCGGCGATCGAGAACTTGCCGCCCATGAGGCTGGTGCCGCCGAGCACGACCGCGAGGATCGCGTACAGCTCGATCAGGTAGCCCGCCGCGTTGGCGTCCGCGGCCTTGATGTTCGAGGCGTAGATGACGCCGGCGATGCCGGCCAGGGTGCCGGACAGGACGTAGGCGGACCACACGATGCCGCGCGAGCGCACACCCGCGAGGCGGCTGGCCTCCGGGTTGATGCCGACGGCCTCGGTGAGCATCCCCAGCGCGGTGCGCCGCTCCACGAGTCCCACGATCACCACGGCGGCGACCCACACGAAGAAGGCGAACGGCAGGATCAGCAGGTAGCCGCTCGCGATGTAGGACAGCGGGTCGGAGTTGACGGTGGTGATGAAGCCGTCCGTGATGAGCAGCGCGGCGCCACGGCCCGCGAGCATCAGCACGAGGGTCGCGATGATGGGCTGGATTCCCAGCACGGAGACCAGGAAGCCGTTCCACACGCCGAGCACGAGCGCGACGAGGACGGCGACCACGATCGCGATGGCGACCACGGTGACGCGGTTCGAGTCGTCGGCGCGGTCGATGATGGTGAGCGCGACGGCGCCGGACACGGCCATGACGGCGCCCACGGACAGGTCGATGCCTCGCGTCGCGATCACGATCGTCATGCCCAGCGCGACCAGCATCAGCGGTGCGCTCTCGCGCAGGATGTTGATGGGGTTGCCGTAGAGCTGCCCGTCCTGAACCGTGACCTTCGCGAAGTTGGGGTTGGCCACGGTGTTGACGACTAGCAGCGTGATCAGGGCCGTCGCCGGCCAGAACAGCCGATGCTTGGTGAGCGCCTTCATCGGGTCACGCTCCCTTCCTCGGAGTTGGCGATGTAGTCGATGAGTGCGTCGATGTCGACGTCGCTCGAGTCGAGCGTGCCGATCTGTCCGCGGTCGCGCATCACGACCACGCGCTGCGCGATGCGCAGCACCTCCTCGAGCTCGGAGGAGATGAAGATGACGGACAGGCCCTGCTCGGACAGCTCGGCGACCTTGCGCTGGATGTCCGCCTTGGCACCGACGTCGATGCCGCGCGTGGGCTCGTCGAGGATCAGCAGCTCGGGGGCCGTGGCGAGCCAGCGCGCCAGGAGCACCTTCTGCTGGTTGCCGCCGGACAGGTTGCCCACCGGCAGCGTGGGGTCCGCGGGACGCACCCCGAGCGCGTCCATGTACTCGGCGACGATCGCGTCCCGCTCGGCCTTGGGTACGGGCTTGAGCCAGCCCCGCTGGGCCTGCAGGCCGAGGATCATGTTCTCCGCGACGGTCAGGTCTGCGACCACGCCCTCCTCGCGTCGGTTCTCCGAGGAGAAGGCGATCTTGTGGCCGATGGCGTGGCGTGGCGCGTGCATGCGAGCCTCGCGTCCGTCGACCTCGATGGTTCCAGCATCGGCCCTGTCCGCGCCGTACAGCATGCGGACCAGCTCGGTGCGCCCGGAGCCCAGGAGCCCGGCGATTCCGACCACCTCGCCGTCGTAGACGTCGATGTCGGAGGCCTGCAGCACGCCGCGCCGGCTCACGCCGCTCGCGCGCAGCACCGGCGTGCCGGTGCGGTCGATCTCGCGGTCGGCGTTCTTGGACAGCGCGGCGAGGTCGCCCAGCTCGCGGCCGATCATCTCGGTCACGAGCGCGTCGCGCGGAAGGTCGTCGATGAGGTGCTCGCCCACGAGCTGGCCGTTGCGCAGCACCGTGATGCGGTCGGAGATCTCGTAGACCTGCTCGAGGAAGTGACTGACGAACAGGATCGCCACGCCCTTGTCGCGCAGGTCTCGGATCACGCTGAACAGCTGCTCGACCTCGCCGCGGTCCAGACTGGACGTGGGCTCGTCGAGGATGAGCACGCTGCAGTCCAGCACCATCGCCCTCGCGATCGCCACCAGCTGCTGGATGGCGATGGAGTGGCTCGAGAGCATCGAGCGGGTGTCGAGCTCGAGACCCAGGCTGGTCAGGTGGCGCTCGGCCTCGCGGTGGACGCCGTTCCAGTCGATGCCGAAGCGTCCGCGCGGCTCGTGGCCGAGCATGACGTTCTCTCCGACCGACAGGTTCGAGCAGAGGTTGACCTCCTGGTAGACCGTCGAGATGCCGGCCCGCTGAGCGTCCGCGGTGGTCTCGAAGCGGCGCGCTTGTCCGTCGACCGCGATGGTGCCGGAGTCGATCTGGTACACGCCGGTCAGGGCCTTGATGAGGGTCGACTTGCCTGCGCCGTTCTCCCCCATGAGGGAGTGGACCTCGCCGGGCCGCAGGAAGAAGTCGACGTGGTCGAGGGCCAGCACTCCGGGGAACCGGATGGTGATCCCGCGCATCTCGACCACGGGGGGGACGTCAGTGTCCGCGAGCATGTCCTGCCCTTTTCTTTCGCTTCGTGAGGTGGCGCGCCCGCCGAGGGGCCGGTTGGACCGACCCCTCGGCGGAGCGCGTGGACCTGGGTCTCAGGCTAGTGCTGAGACTCAGTAGAGGCGGGAGTCGATGACCTCCGCGGCCTCCTCCTGCGTGAAGGTCTGGTCCTCCACGTAGTACTCCTTCTCCACCTCGTTGCCGGCGAGCACGTCCTTGACCACCTGCGACACGAGGTCGCCCAGCAGCGGGTTGCACTCGACGATGTAGTTGATCTTGCCGTCGACGAGCGCCTGCATGCCGTCCGCGACCGCGTCGATGGTGATGATCTTGATGTCCTCGCCGGGAACGCCGCCCGCGGCCTCGATCGCCTCGATGGCGCCCAGGCCCATGTCGTCGTTGTGCGCGTACACGAGGTCGATGCCGTCGAGACCGTAGTTGGCGATGTAGCCCTCCATGACGGACTTGCCGCCGTCACGGGTGAAGTCGCCGGTCTGCGAGTCGAGCGTCTCGATCATGGTGCCCGCGATGGCCTCGTTGAAGCCCTCGGCACGGTCGTTGGCCGGAGCCGATCCGGTGGTGCCCTCGAGCACGACCATCTGGGTCTCGGTGTCGCCGTACTGCTCGGCCGCCCACTCGCCGGCCATCACGCCCTCCTGGTAGAAGTCCAGGCCGACCCAGCTCGCGTACAGGTCCTCGGAGGCACTGACGGTGCGGTCCTCGAGGATCACCGGGATGCCGGCGTCCGCCGCCTCCTGGAGAACGTCGTCCCAACCGTCCTCGACCACCGGGGCGATGATGATCGCGTCGACGCCCTGGTTGATGAAGTTGCGGACCGCGGCGATCTGCGCGGCCGGGTCGTTGTCAGCCGCGTTGAACACGAGCTCGTAGCCGTTCTCCTCCGAGAACGCCGTCTGCATGGACTCCGTGTTGGCCGAGCGCCAGCCGGACTCAGCGCCGGTCTGTGCGAAGCCCACGGTGATCAGCTCGTCCGAGGCGGGCGCGTCGCCGCCGTCGGCCGGGTCGGCCGTGGCATCGCCGCCGTCCGAGTCCGTCGAGCATGCCGTCAGCGCGAGCGCTGCGGCTCCTGCCAGTGCGATGGTGGAAAGAAAGCTCTTTCTCATTCCCCAAAACCTCCTCGTTCTGGTCCCGGCGCCGATGCCGGGTTGGTGGTGGTTTCCCTCAGGGCCGGCGAGCGGCCCGTGCTCGCAATATTAGCGCTCACATTTCGGGGTCACGCAAGTGAGGGGCATCACGTTTCGATAACGAATGTTAACCTTCACCTGCGCCTGTTCGTCCGGTTTGTCCGGGTTCCGGGCGATCTCCGAGAGCACTCACATTCATCACATCCGCGGCCGCCATGGCTGGCCTGCCACACCTGACCCGCATCCCCGGTCGCCCGCCCGTCGCACGCCACCAGGCGGCGCAGCCGGGCGCGGAGGGGGCGCGGTCCGGGAATCGAGACCGCCGTGCGCGCGTTCGCGAGGCATGACCTCTCCCGCTCTCTTCACCCCGTTCACGCTGCGCTCCGTCACCTTCCGCAACCGGCTGTGGGTCGCGCCCATGTGCCAGTACTCCGTGGAGAAGCGCGATGGCGTCCCCACCGACTGGCACCTGGTTCACCTGGGGGGCACCGCGCGCGGCGGAGCAGGGCTGGTGATGGCCGAGGCCACCGGCGTGACGCCCGAGGGCCGCATCAGCGCGTGGGACACCGGGATCTGGAACGACGAGCAGCGCGATGCATGGTCGCGCATCGTCGCCTTCATCCATGGGCAGGGCGCCGCCGCGGGCATCCAGCTCGCGCACGCCGGCCGGAAGGGCTCCACGCACCGCGGCCTCGAGGGACACGGAGCGATCGCGACCCACGACGGCGGCTGGGAGCCGCTCGGCCCGTCCACTCTCCCGTTCCCAGGCCTCGCGACGCCCGCTCCCATGAGCCATGCCCAAATCGCCCAAGCGGTGGCGGCGTTCCGCTCCGCCGCTCGACGCGCACTGGATGCCGGGTTCGACGTGCTCGAGGTCCACGCCGCGCACGGCTACCTGCTGCACGAGTTCCTCTCCCCGCTCAGCAACGACCGCTCCGACGAGTACGGCGGCTCCCTCGAGAACCGCGCACGCTTCCTGCTGGAGGTGGTGCGCGAGGTGCGCGACGTCGCGGGAGCGGACGTGCCCGTGTTCGTGCGGCTGTCCGCGACCGACTGGAAGGAGCCCGAGGGGTGGACCCTCGAGGACACGGTCGCCGTCTCCGCCTGGGCTCGAGACGCAGGCGCGGACCTCGTCGACGTCTCCTCCGGCGGCAACGTCGCGGACGCGCCCATCCCCGTGGGCCCCGGCTACCAGGTGCCCTTCGCGGCAGAGGTGCGCGAGCGCGTCGGTGTCCCCACGAGCGCCGTGGGGCTGGTGACGGAGCCTCACCTCGCGGAGCACATCGTCGCGTCGGGTCAGGCCGATGCCGTGATGGCCGGGCGCGAGTTCCTGCGGGACCCGCACTTCGCTCTGCGCGCCGCCCACGAGCTGGGCGCCGGCGTCGACTACTGGCCGTTCCAGTACGAGCGCGGCACCTTCGCGCATCGGCCCGCCTGACGGGCCGATGCGCGGGTCGCCTCACTCGAAGCGGGTGGACTCCAGCTCGGTCGAGCGCCGCACTGCGGAGAACGTGCCGACGATGCCCAGCGCGGCCACGGCGAGGCTGGTCGCGAGCGCGAGCCAGTAGCGCGGGTCCGGCCACTGGAGCGAGAGGTCGTCGCTGAGCGACTCGAGCACCGCGCCCGCCACGGCGAAACCGAGCACCGCCGACAGGAGCAGCGTCACCGCGAGCGGGACCGCGGCCTCCGTCGCGATGGTCTGACGCAGCTGCCGCACCGGCATGCCTCCCAGGCGCAGCAGACCGAAGGTGCGGCGCCGTTCCAGCATCGCGGCGACCGACGCCACTGACAGCGCGAGGGCGGAGATCGCGATCGCGATCCCCATGCCCAGGTACGCCATGACCGACAGCTCGTTGTTGACGTCCGCGGCGCCCCGCACCTCCATGTCCACACGAGTCGAGGGCGCCAGGGACGAGGAAGCCTCGGCCACGATCGCCGTGCGCGCCGTCTCGATCGCCTCGCGCGACCCGTCGGTGAGCACGAGCAGGTGACTGGGCTCCAGGGCGGTGGGGTCGGCGTCCGAGGCCTCCGCCACGCCGGGGCGGTCGGTGCCGGACAGCTCCGGTCCGACCATCATGTCGAAGAGGTCCACCGCGACCAGGCCGGACGGGGGGACATCGATCGCGCCGATCGCTCGCGCGTCGTCGGCCGCGAACACCACGCCGGAGACGGTGGCGTCGGGCGAGAACCAGCCCACCGCGGCGCCCTCGACACCTTCGATGCCGTCGACGGCCTCCGCGAGGGCTTGTGCATCGTCGTCGTCGCCAAGATAGGTCACCAGGGTGTCGGTGGCGAGCATCCCCTCGGCGTCCACGACCCGCGACTCGCCAGCGATCGCGCTCGATCCACCAGCGAACACGCTGACGATGAAGACCGCGGCGACCAGACCCGCGACCGCCCTGAAGGTGGCCCGCGGGTGGCGTCCCAGCCGGCCCGCCGCCACGACGCCTGCGGCGCTCGAGGTGCGGGCGCCCAGCGCGAGGCTGGTGCGGCGGGTGATCCACGGGCCCGCCGCGACGATGCCGAACGCGATCAGGGCGAATCCCAGGATCAGGGGGTACTGCCAGGTGGTCGCCGAGTTCGGGATCCAGCGGATGGCCGCCGTCGAGCCAGCGAAGATCACGATCCCGGCGACGAGCGTGCTGGTGCGCCATGCCGTGACCGGCTTCTCCGCACGCTCGCGCGTGGCGCCCAGAGCGCCCACGTCGTCGCGGTACGCACGCCAGGCGGCGGTTCCCGCCCCCAGCGCCGCGATGCCGAGCACGACGACGGCAGTCCAGGCCGGCGACGTGGTCACGTCCGCGACCGTCATGGTCGAGCCGTTGATGCTCAGCTGCGCCGCGAGCGGCCGCACCGCGGCGGCGATCCCCACGCCCACGAGCGCACCCGCGAGCGAGGCGACGGCCATCTCGAGGCCCGACAGGATCGCCATGGCCCGGCGTCCGGCGCCGATGAGCCGCACGGTCGCGAGGCGCTCGCGACGCTCGGCGGCCCCGAGCGCGGACACGATGGAGATCAGCAGCACCATGGGCACCAGCAGCGCGATCGCGCCCATCGCGACCACGATGCGGAAGGTGGCCGAGGCCGAGTTGGGACCGGTCGTGCGGAACTCCTCCTGCACCACCGCGGACGACCAGGTGTCGAGCTCCTCCCAGTCGACGCCCGCCAGGACCGCCCGGTGCGAGGGTCCGCGCAGCATCTCGTCCGGCAGCGGGCCCAGGAGCGTGCCCCATCGATCGCCCAGCTGGGAGGCGGGCACGCTGTCGATCAGCTCGATCATCGCGGGCGAGGCGTAGTACTCGCCGGCGGCAGGCGGCGCGATGTCCGCGGGCATCGTCACCGTCGTGTCCGGGGTGACGGCGAGGGCCAGCCCATCGAAGGTGCGGCCGTCGAAGACGTCGACGAGCGTGGCGGACAGCAGCGCGTCGGACTGCGGCTCGCGAGGGATCATCTGGTCCGATGCGTCGAACTGCGCGTAGTCGCCGTCCGGCGTGAGCCAGGCGACGCGGTCCTCCCGCTCGGGAAGGTGGAGGAACGCGCCCAGCAGCACCAGCATCATCGCGGTTCCGGCGGCGACGCCCGCGACGATGCCGGCGAGCCTCCCGTACGCCGGTGCGCCGTTCAGCAGGAGCAGTCGTGCTGCCGCCGGCCTCATCGTGCCCCCACGGGCGCGGTGCCGCTCAGGAGGCCGTCGCGGACGATGACCTCGCGGTCGGCATGCGCGGCAGTACGGGCGTCATGGGTGATGAGCACCACCGTGGTGCCGGACTCGCGCACCACGTCCAGCATCGCGGTCAGCACGTTCTCTGCCGCCACGGAGTCCAGGGATCCGGTGGGCTCGTCCGCGAACACGACGGAGGGCTGCGGCGCGAGCGCGCGAGCGATGGCCACGCGCTGCGCCTGGCCTCCCGACATGTCGCCAGGGCTCTTGCCCGCCTGATCGGCCAGGTCGAGCCGGTCGAGCCACTGCAGCGAGCGCTCGTTCGCGTCGCGCCTGCGCGCTCCTGCCATGAGCAGGGGCAGCGCGACGTTCTCGACCGCCGTGAGGTCAGGCAGAAGCTGCCCGAACTGGAACACGAACCCGATGCGCTCCAGGCGGAACCGCGCTCGCGCATCGGCACTCAGCGCGGTCAACTCGGTGCCGTCGACGGCGACCGAGCCGGTGTCGGGAGCGAGCACGCCTGCGAGACAGTGGATCAAGGTCGACTTGCCAGAGCCGGACGGGCCCATGACGGCGACCACCTCACCCCTGGCGACCTCGAGGTCGATGCCTCGCAGCGCGGCGGTGGCGCCAAAGGACTTGGTGAGCCCGGAGGCGGTGATGATCGGGTCAGCCATGGTGGCGGACCTCCTCGTCGATGTCGGTGAGGCGGGCGCTGGTCAGGTCGATCCAGCGCAGGTCCGCCTCGATCTGGAAGAGGGCGTAGTCGATCGCGAGACGGTCGAGCAGCGCAGCGCCGGCCTTGGCATGCGTGAGCTCACGCATGCGGGCCAGGTGGGCGCGGCGCTGGAGGTCGAGCAGGGCGTCCGCGTCGTCGTCGAGCAGCAGCGCCAGCACGGTCTTGGCGAACAGGTTGGTCTGAAGGTCAGGCGATGGGGTGTCCGCCTCGCGCAGCCATGCGGCCAAGTGATCGCGACCGGCGCTGGTGACGGCGTAGCGCTTGCGATCGGGGCCGGCGCCCGGCTCCTGCCCCACCTGCTCGATGAGCCCGTCGCGGATCATCCGCGCGAGGGTCGAGTAGATCTGGCCATAGGCGATGGCGCGTGCGGCGCCGAAGATCGCGTCGTAGCGATTCTTGAGGTCGTAGCCGTGGGTGGGCCCCGTGCTCATCAGCCCGAGCAGGGCGAGTGATCTGTCCATGCCGCAACTATAAACACGGTGTATACCCTGAGTGTCTATCGGGGATCACCCGGAGATCTCCCCTGCACCGCACAGCGAAAGGGCCGATGCGCACCCCAGGCGGGGTGCACATCGGCCCGGGTCCGCGCGCCGTCAGGCGCGTGGAGTCGCCTTGCGCAGGAACAGGAATCCCACGACGCCGCTGAGCACCGTCGCCGGCAGCGTCCACAGGGCGAGGCCGGCCAGTGAGGTCGAGGCGAAGAACTCCCCCACCTGCGCCCAGCTCTCGGTCGCGGTGATGATCCAGCCCCCTCCGACCACCAGCAGAGCGAGGCCGATGAAGAACGCATACAGGCCGTATGCCTGCCAACGCACCCAGACGGTCGCGACGGCGGCGCCCAGGAAGAAGAACAGCAGCATCGCCATGAGATACAGCAGCCACACGGTCGCCAGCGGCTCGCTCTCGAGGCCCCAGGGAGCGAAGAACGCTCCGCTCACGCCCCAGCCGTCGGTCGCTCGCTCGATGCCAGCGAGCAGCGTGATACCGGTCGAGTAGAGCAGCGACAGCATCACGAAGTACAGCGCGCTGCCCAGATAGAAGTCGTGGCGGGTGACGGAGAACCCGAGCGCGAAGCGGAACGTGAGGTTCATGGCCTGCACGGCCACCACGGTCATGAAGAACACGATCCAGGAGACGCCGCCGTTGTACTGGAAGGCGCCCTCGTCGAGGTTCTCGACGCCGCCGGCGGCGTTGGCGACCATCAGCCAGATCGCGAGGTTGATCGCGAAGATCGCGAGGGTGACCACCCACGGCACCACCAGGGTCGCGATCGGGTTGGCGATGTGCATCCTCACCACGCTAAGGATGCGGGTGGGAGCCCCGGTCACGGGGCTGGACGGCGCGATGGCGGTGGCGGTCATGCGCTCTTCTCCTCTCGTTCGAAGCCGCCGGTGCGGCTCACGATCAGCTCCTGCAATGAGACCGGACTCGCCTCGAGACCGGCAGCCGCGGCGGCGCGCAGGTCGTCGTCGCTGAGCCCCGCGAGGGTCACCGACGCGAGGCCGCCCATGACGGTGCGGTCGATGACGTCGCGGCCGGCGGCGAAGGACTCGACGTCCCCCGCGCGTCCCGCGAAGGTGGTCGCGGTGGCGCGCAGCTCGTCCGCGTCCGCATCGATCACGATGCGGCCGGCGTCGATGACCAGCACGCGCTGGAGCAGCCCTGCGGCCTCGTCGATGAGGTGCGTGGACAGCACCACGGTGCGCGGGTGCGTGACGTAGTCCTCGAGCAGCAGGTCGTAGAACCGGTGGCGAGCGACCGCGTCGAGACCGGCGTAGGGCTCATCGAGGAACGTCAGCTCCGCCCGTGAGGCCAGGCCCACGATGACGCCGATGGCGCTGCGCTGGCCACGGGACATCTTCTTCATGCGCCGGTCCAGCGGAACGTCGAACGCCTTCACGAGCCGCTGCGCGAACTCGTCATCCCAGTTGTCGAAGAACCACGGCGCGGACTTGAGCACGTGCTTGCCCTTGAAGTCGTCGGGATAGACCTGCGACTCCTTGATGAAGCACACGCGGCGCAGCGCCTGCGCGTTCTCGACCGGCGCCTCGCCAAAGATGCGAGCCTGGCCCGACGTGGCGAACTCCTGCCCCGTCATGAGCTGCATGAGCGTGGTCTTGCCGGCGCCGTTGCGTCCCAGCAGCCCGTGGATGCCCCCCTCGTCGAGGGAGAAGCTGACGTCGTCGACGGCCGCCACACGGCCGAAGCGCTTGGTGAGGCCCTGGGCCTCGACGATGGCTGTCATCGCTCCATCTCCTTTGTGATCATGTCCTGCATTTCCGTGGCGCTGATTCCGAGCGACCGGGCGCGATCCGCGACCGGGCGCAGGTGCACCTGTGCGAACTCCGCCTTGCGCCGGTCGAGCAGCTGAGCGCGTGCACCGTCGGCGACGAACATGCCGATGCCGCGTCGCTTGTAGAGCGTCCCGGCGTCGACGAGGAGGCTCACGCCCTTGAGCGCCGTCGCCGGGTTGATGCGGTGGAACTGCGCGAGCTCGTTGATCGACGGCACCTGCTCGCCCTCCCGCATGGAGCCGTCGAGGATCTGCGCCTCGAGGCTCTCCGCGATCTGGAGAAAGATCGGCCGGCCGTCGTCCACGTGCTCCTCCTCGGTTGGCATGTTGGTTAGTTACTTCAGTAACTAAGTAACCATGCGCCCGAGGCGCTGTCAAGTGCCTTCCTGTTGCACCGCCTCCCCCGCTGGCGTACACCTGGAGGCACGGAGCGGCGCCAGGGGGTTGGCGGGCCGCCATCACAGGGGGAGGACGCATGACCAGCACACTGCGCATCGCAGCACTGGGAGCCGGGGCCGCACTCATGCTGGGAGGGTGCTCGGGAACCATCGAGGAGCTGACTCAGGAGGGGGTCGAGCGCATCGTCGAGGAGGGCATCGAGGGCACCACGGACGCCGAGGTCGACCTGGGTCTCGACGGCGACGGGGCGGACCTGCCGTCGTCATGGCCCGCCTCGGTGCCCGAGCCACCGGGGTCCATCATCGCGTCGTTCGGCCAGCAGGAGGGCGGCAGCGTCACCATCGAGGCCGCGAGCGTCCAGGAGATCGAGGACTACCTGAGCGCCCTCGAGTCCGCGGGCTTCGAGCGCGAGAGCGAGGCGAGCGCGGGCATCTCGGTGGTCTCCATGACGGATGGCGCGACGATGGTCAACGTGGGCTGGGTCGAGGAGGGCGGTTCCGTCGTCGGAACCATCACCTACGTGGCGGACGCACCCTCGGGCTAGCGCCTGCGCGCGAGGCGCGTCGCGGCCACGCCCTAGAGTTGGGCCCATGGCTGACACTTCCCTGGTCTGGATCGACTGCGAGATGACGGGACTCGACACTGCGGCCGATGCGCTCATCGAGGTCGCATGCCTGGTCACCGACGCGGAGCTCAACGTGCTCGGCGACGGCGTGCAGGTGGTCATCAAGCCCTCCGACGAGGCGCTCGCACAGATGGGCGACTTCGTCCGCACCATGCACGAGACGTCCGGGCTGCTGCCCGAGCTCGCGACCGGGACCACCATGGAGGACGCCCAGTCCCAGGTGCTCGAGTACGTGCGCGCTCACGTGCCCGTCGCGGGCAAGGCGCCGCTCGCGGGCAACACCGTGGGCATGGACAAGCAGTTCCTCGAGCGCGACATGCCGGAGCTCATGCAGCACCTGCACTACCGGGTGGTGGACGTGAGCTCGCTCAAGGAGCTGGTGCGCCGCTGGTACCCCCGCGTGTTCTTCAACGCCCCCGCGAAGACCGGCGGGCATCGCGCGCTCGGTGACATCCAGGACTCGATCCGCGAGCTGCGGTACTACCGGGAGACCGTGCTGGCGCCACTGCCGGGTCCAGACTCCGAGCAGGCGAAGGCCGCCGCCGCCCGGGTGAGCCCCGCCGAGTAGCGGGGCGTCGACGACAGCGCTCCAGACGGGGTATGATCTTCGCTGGCTCGCCTCGCGGGCCGATGGTGGCTATAGCTCAGTTGGTAGAGCACCTCGTTGTGGTCGAGGGGGCCGCGGGTTCAAGTCCCGTTAGCCACCCCACCAGCCAAGGGCCGTCCCGTCAGGGGCGGCCCTTCGCGTATCCGTGGGGCCCGCAGCTCAGCGACTGCGCGCTCTGCCTCGGATCGCCACATAGATCGAGATCAGCGCAGCAGCGACGGCGATCCCGATGAAGAACGCGATCCAGTCGATGCCGAACGTGTCGTCGCCCCCGAGCCAGCGCCACAGCCACGCCCCCGCGAGCGAGCCCGCGATGCCCAGCAGGATCGTCACGATGATGCTGATGTCCTGGCGCCCGCGCAGGAAGAGCCGGGCCAGCGCTCCCACCACGAGTCCGGCGAAGATCAGTCCGATGATGTCCCAGAACCCCATGGCCATGCCTCTCATCCCGACCACTGTCAGCGGTCGCTGACCTTCGCAGGCTATCGTTGACCGGTCACGCCGGCACGACGAATGGAGGTCTCGATGCTCGCAGCGCTCACCGGAGCCGGTCTCTCGGCAGCGGCAGGCCTCAACGCCTTCATCCCGCTGGTCCTCGTGGGAGTGTTCGCGCGCTTCACCGAGTTCATCCAGCTGCCCGAGCACCTCGAATGGCTCCAGTCCTGGCCCGCGATCATCATCTCGCTCGCGCTCCTGGTCGCGGAGCTGATCCTGGACAAGATCCCCGGCGTCGACCACGTCAACGACCTGATCCAGACCATGGTCAGGCCGCTCGTCGGCGGCGTGATCTTCGCCGCCACCGCCGCGTCGACCGTGGTGGACGAGTCGAACTTCTGGCAGGACAACCCGCTGATCGCGGGGCTCGTGGGCGCCGTCGTGGCGCTCACCACGCACATCTCCAAGGCCGCCTCGCGGCCCGCGATCAATGCGACGACGGGTGGCACCGGTGCTCCCCTGGCGTCCTTCGCGGAGGACGCGATCGCCGTCGCCCTGTGCCTCATCGCGATCTTCGTGCCCATCCTCGTGATCGGCGTGTTCATCTTCATCGGGATCGCGGTCTACCGCATCGTCACCACCGGCCGCCGGCGGCGTCGCCATCGCGAGATGCGCCAAGCGGAGGAACGTCTCGAGCGCGAGGCCCAGGAAGCCGAGGGCGGCATGGTCGCGTGGTGGCGCTCGAAGTGGCGCGAGCCGCGCCGGCTCTCACGCGGCCGCGCCACCGATGCTCCCGGCGCGGACAGCGCAGACAGCGCGGAGGCCGCCGACGGGCGGGACGCTCCCCCTAGTCGTTGAGCGCGCCGAAGTCCGCGAGGAAGTCCTCGACGAACGCGTTCGCCGGAGACTGAGCGACCTCCTCCGACGAGCCCAGCTGCTCGAGCGTGCCGCCCTCCGAGAACACCGCGATGCGATCCGCGAGGATGACCGCCTCGCGAATGTCGTGCGTCACCATCATCACCGTGAGCCCCAGCGACCGCTGAAGGTCACGGAACTCCTGCTGCAGGCTGCGACGGCGCTGCGGATCGACGGCGCCGAACGGCTCGTCCATGAGCAGCACCGGAGGCTCGACCGCGAGCGCGCGGGCCACGCCCACGCGCTGACGCTCTCCGCCGGACAGCTCATGCGGGTAGCGGTCGCCGTACGTCTCCTGCGGAAGCCCCACGAGCGCCAGCAGCTCCTCGACACGCGCGGCCGTGCGGTCCTTCTCCCACTTCAGCAGCCCGGGAACGGTCGCGACGTTCTGGGCGACGGTGCGGTGAGGGAACAGGCCTACGTGCTGGATGACGTAGCCGATCGAGCGCCGCAGCTCCACGACGTCCTGAGCCATCACATCGGCCCCATCCACGGTGATGGTGCCGGACGTGGGCTCGACCAGTCGGTTCACCATGCGCAGGGTGGTGGACTTCCCGCAGCCCGAGGGGCCCACGAGGCACAGAATCTCCCCCGGCGTCACCTCGAGGGACAGGTCCTCGACGGCGACCGTGCCGTCCGGGTACTCCTTGCGCACGTGGTCGAACGTGATGCCGGCGTGGTCCATGCGGCCACCGTACCCTGGACCCTCCGTCCGGCCCCAGTGCCGCTCGCGATGCTCGCGCAGGCGGCGCGATCCCTGTAGCGTCGGGCAGATGGACGCGCCGGAGAACCCGTGGTTCTCGCTCGACTACCTCGAGCGCAACTGGGAGGAGGTGTCGAGTCAGCTCGTCATCCACACCACGCTCACCCTTCAGGCCCTCCTGATCGCGTTCGCCATCGCCTTCCCGCTCGCGGTGATCGCGCGTCGCATCCCGCGACTGTCCGGACCCATCATGGGCGTGAGCGGCGTGCTGTACACGATCCCCTCCTTCGCGCTGTTCGGGCTGCTGGCACCCTTCACGGGCATCGGCCGCACCACCGTGCTGATCGGACTCGTCGCCTATGCGCTGCTGGTGCTGGTGCGCAACATCGTGGTGGGCCTCCAGGGAGTCGACCGCGATGTGACCGATGCCGCGCGCGGACTGGGATACACGCCCACCCGCCTGCTGCTGCAGGTCGAGCTGCCCAACGCGCTGCCCTCGATCATCGCCGGCCTGCGCATCGCGGCGGTCAGCACGGTCGCCCTGGTCACCGTGGGCGTGGTGGTGGGCTACGGCGGTCTGGGGCAGCTGATGTTCCGCGGGCTGCAGTCGGACTACCGTGCCCAGATCATGACCGCCACCATCCTGTGCCTGGTGCTCGCGCTGGTGCTTGACCTGATGCTCGCCCTCACCGGCCGGCTCGCGATGCCGTGGGCACGCAGGAGGGCGGTCGCATGAGCACCATCACGGATGCGTGGGACTACCTCACCACGTGGACCAACTGGACCGGCGCCAACGGGATCACCACGCCCACCTTCGACGGCGGCTGGCGCTTCGCGCAGGACTCGATCATCGCGCTCACGCTGGAGCACCTGTGGATGAGCTTCGCCGCCGTGGCGCTCGCGGTGATCGTCGCGCTCCCTCTGGGGGTCTACCTCGGCCACGTGCGCAAGGGCGGCAGCGCCACCGTCGTGGTCTCCAACGTCACGCGCGCCATGCCCACGCTCGCACTCCTGACCCTGTTCGCCGCTTCGGCCATCGGCTTCGGCAACCAGGCGGTCATCCTCGCGGCGGCGATCTTCGCCTTCCCGCCCATCCTCACCAACGCCTTCACCGGCATGGCGGACGTGGATCCCGACATTCGAGAGGCGGCGCTGGGCCAGGGCCTCACGCGCTTCCAGGTGGCGACCCGCGTCGAGCTTCCGCTCGCCATCCCCCTCATCGCTGCGGGCCTGCGCACGGCGACGGTGCAGACCGTCGCGACCGTGCCGCTGGCCGCCCTGGTGGCCGGGGGCGGGCTGGGAGTCATCATCAACCGGGGCCTCGCGACTCAGCGCTATGGCGAGGTGCTGGCGGGAGCGGTGCTCGTGGGCACCCTCGCGCTGCTCACGGACGCAGTGATGTCACGACTCCAGCGAGCCGTCACTCCCGCCCCCTTGCGCGAGGCGGCCGCCAGCGCCGTCTGAGCCCCTGCATCGGCCGTCCCGCGGAGTGGCGCCGGCCACCCTCGCATTCTCGACCGCTGGCACCTAGCCTGGTAGTCGGCACACCTGGGAAGAAACCGGGACGCGGGGTGGTTGCTCACCCTGACAGTCCCCGACACGAGGAGTCCTCATGCGCACCCGTACCGCACCCCTCGCAGCGCTCGCCATCGCTGCCCTGACCCTGGCCGGCTGTAGCTCCGGCGACACCGACGCCGAGCCCTCGGACGGCGGCTCGATGGAGCCCACAGGCGCCACCACGGAGTCCGCCATGGCGCAGGAGTGCCTGCCGGTGCCCGGCGAGCAGCTCGTGGTCCTCGAGGACGACATGCAGCTGCAGAACTCGGACAACATCATCCCCGCGCTCAACGCGGACGCCGCAAGCGAGGACGTCCTCGCGGCCCTCGACGCCGTCTCCTCTGCGCTGGACACGGAGATGCTGATCGAGCTCAACAACCAGGTCGACGTCCAGCGCCGCACCTCGCAGGAGGTCGCTCAGGAGTGGGTGGAGCAGGCGGGCATCTCCGTCGAGGCGACCGGCTCGGGCGACCTCACCATCGGCGCCGCGAACTTCACCGAGAACATCACGCTCGCGGAGATCTACGCGGATGTGCTCGAGCAGGCCGGCTACAGCACCGAGGTGCGCGAGATCGGCAACCGCGAGACCTACCTCCCGGCGCTCGAGTCCGGCGAGATCGACATCGTGCCGGAGTACGCGGCGACGTTCGCCGAGTTCCTCGACGGCGACGTGGACAATGTGGTCGCCTCGGGAGACATCGCGGAGACCGTCGCGGCCCTCGAGCCGCTGGCTGAGGAGCGTGGCCTGGCGGTGGGCGCGGCTGCCTCCGCTCAGGACCAGAACGCCTTCGCCACCACGCAGGGCTTCGTCGACCAGTACGGCGTGACCTCGCTGAGCGAGCTCGCCGAGTCCTGCGAGGGCATCGTGCTGGGCGGTCCCCCGGAGTGCCCCGAGCGTCCGTTCTGCCAGCCGGGACTCGAGAGCACCTACGGCATCGAGGTCGCGGAGTTCCGCTCGCTCGACGCCGGCGGCCCGCTGACCAAGACCGCCATCACCACCGGTGAGGTCGCGGTGGGCCTGGTGTTCTCGTCGGACGGCGCTCTCGCCACCAGCTGACGATCCTGCACGCACAAGGCCCGGTCCCCTCGGCGGGGGCCGGGCCTTCGTGCTGTCAGGGTCAGGGACGCGACGCGCGCGCGCCGCTCTCAGGGATGGTCGCTCGTCGACGCGGATTGATCCTGCAGGGCCTCGCGCAGGAGCGGCAGCAGCGCATCGCCGTCGTCGCCGCGCACCACCGGTACCCTGCCAACGCTCTCGACGTCGTCGCCCACGTGCTTGAGCCCGGCGCGCCGCAGCACGATCGCCGCGACACGTCCTGGGTGCGCTCTCGCGGCGTCCTGGTAGATGTCAGGGTCGTGCTCGCCGTCGTCGCCCACGAGCACCCACGTCACATGCGGCAGCTCCTCCATGAGGCGGGCGATGGTGGTCGTCTTGTGCGCCTTGCCGTCGCGAAACCAGCGCGTGGGGGTGACGCCCCAGTCGGTCAGCAGCACGGGGCCTGGCGGGAATCCCTGCAGGTCGAGGAAGTGCGTGATGACTCCTACGAAGTTCCACGGGCCGTTGCTGACGTAGACGACTCCCGGTGAGCGCTCCCCGCGGACGGTCTCCGCGATGAGGTCCGACATGCCGGGAACCGATCGCCGTGAGCTGCTCGTGCCCCGCAGCGTTCGCCACGCCGCACGGAAGGGATGCGCCAGTCCGGTGACCCACGCGGTGTCGTCGATGTCGCAGACCACCCCGCGGACCGGCTCCTCGGCGAAGACGTGGATGTGCGCCTCCACCGCGTCCCGATGCGGCACCGTCAGGAATGCGCGAGCGATGCCGGGCGCGAGCGGGTGCTCCAGGTCCATCTGCACGTCCACGATGCCCGATGCGTCGGTGGTCGCCGTGAGGCGCGCGTCGCCCAGGGAGATCGAGACATCCGCATGCGGATGCTCGAGCGTCAGGAGCTGGCGCCAGCCGCGCATGCCGCGGTGCCTCTCGAGATCGAACGAGGGCGGAGCCAGCACCACCCGGCACAGGACGCGCGCGGAGGTCCCGCTCGAGTACCCGGAGTACGGCAGCACCGCGGGCGTCCAGCCGCGCGCCCTGGCCAGCCGCGCGAGCCCATCACGCACGCTCGTCTCCGCGCGGTGCACGGTGGAGATGGCCACGGCGTTCACACGTTCACCGACGCTGCGCGCAGACCTCATGGGCCCACGGTAGCCCGACGGCGCACGCGTGACGGACGCGGCCGAGCGTGGCGGCAAGCGAAAGGCCCGGTCCCCCACTGCGGGGGCCGGGCCTTCGTCTGCGGTACACCCCCTGGGACTCGAACCCAGAACCCACTGATTAAGAGTCAGTTGCTCTGCCAATTGAGCTAGAGGTGCTCGCCTCGCGGGCGTCATGCCGCGCGGTGCGAAAGACAACTTTAGCAGGAGGGTGCCGGGGTTGGAAAATCGAGAGGGCTCCGCCCGGCTACCGCATGCCCCGGATCTTCTCGAAGGTCGCCGCGAGCGCGATCAGCACACCGCCCACCAGCGCGAACGCGATCCACCGCGAGAGCACGGCATCGCTCGCGCTCGCCTGCGTGAGCGACACTGCGACGGCGGCGATGGCCGCCGCGCCGATGGGCGCGAGCCACTTCAGCGCAGCGCCGCAGATCGCGAGCGCGAGCACCCCAGCGGTGAGACCGAGAGTGCGCCCCAGCGAGGCGGGCTCGAGGGCGAGCGCGATCAGGCTCGGCACGAGCACGATGGCCAGGCCCGGGGCCAGGGCCCGCACCGACGGCATCTGCGCGTCGCGCCGCAGGGCTCGTACGCCGACCACGAGCGCGATCGCCGCGGGCGCCGCGACGTAGAGCTCGACCACCGTGGCGTTCGCGCTCGACAGCAGCATCGCGATGCCGAGGCTCGCGGCGCCGGCGCTGACCCACCATGCGGGACGCCAGCCCTGCATCCGCAGCGCCCACCATGCCGCTGCGGCGATGAGCAGCACCAGGCCCGCTCCCCACTGCGTGGGAGACCACGCGGCGCACCCGACCGTGAGCGCGGCAAGAAGCGAGACGCGGGCCACAGCGGTCCGGTCACGGCGCGCCATCCAGGGAGCCAGTGCCGCCGCCGAGCCCACCACGAGCGCACCGATGAGCGCCGCCTCGACCGATGCCGCGGTCGCCAGCAGAAGGCCCGCGCCGAGCGCTCCGAGCACCGCAGCCCCGCTGAGCTCGGCCAGCGGCCAGCGGCGCGGCGTCGCCGCCGACACCCAGGTGAGCGCGAGGCCGGCCAGCACCGCGGTGAGCCCGGCGCTCCATTCATCGACCGCGGCCCACGGGATCGCGGCGAGCATCACCGCGACACCGGCGCCGCGCAGTCGCCTCAACCGGAACCGCAGCATCCCCGCGACCACCAGCGCCGCACCCAGGGCCGCCGGGACGATCCACGTGGCGGGCAGCGCAAGTGCCTGCGACGCGACGAATGCGCCCACCCCCGTGATCTCCGCGAGAGCGTGCCGGCGTATCCACCTGAAGGCGGCTGCCGCCGCCACGACCGCGCCGGCGAGCACCGCGTACGACCACTCGGGCAGGGCGCGCGGGACGTCGGCGAAGGCCTGGTCGTAGGCCGCGGCGAACGATCCGAGCGCTGCGCCGACGAACCAGAAGCCTGCGACGACGGCGATCGGGGCTGCACCGAGCAGCACCCGCGTGCGAACGGGGGCCGGAAGCCGCGTCGCCACCCACGCTGCGACGGCCACGGCCGTGGCTCCGCACGCCACCGCCTCGATCGTGCTCCACCCGGCAGCCGCGGGCACCGCTGCGGCCGCAACCGTGACGGCGAGAGCGGCGCTGGCCGCTGCCAGCCGGGGCCACCGCACCGCCATCGCGATCTGCACGACCACCAGCGCGAGCAGCACGAGAGCTCCGGGCATCAGCGAGGACTCGAGGTCCGCGAGGCGTCCGGCGGCCACCACGGTGAGCACCGACAGCCACGCCATCGATCCCACCCGCACGGTCCTCGAGAGCAGGCCCCTGGGGAGCATGCTCGCGGCGACCGCGAGCGCGACGGCCGTCGTCGCGGACAGCGACTGCGCTGCGGCCTCGCGCCCCGTCGTGGCCGGCAACGTCGCGACCATCGCGCCGAGCACCACGGGCGGCACGGCGAGCGCCGCGCCCGCGGTGATGCCGTCCAGGGGCTCCCGATCGCCATCCTCGAGACCCGGCAGGTCGCGCGCCAGGGTCGCGCCCGCCCCCACCAGCCCGGCGGCCACGAAGGTCCACCACGACGCGCCGCCATCGGTGCCGCCGCTGAGGAGGGCGATCACCGAGCTCGCCACGCTGACCACGACCACGACGGCGGCGGTGGCCAGGGCGGGGATCGCTCCCGCCGCAGCCACGAGCGCCCACGCCGGCCGCGTCCACCGCAGCGCCGCGAGTGCCGCGACTGCGACACCGGCGGCCACGCCGATCACGCCGGTCCGAGTCCCGGACAGCGCCCAGCCCGCCGCTCCGGCCACGACGCTCGCCAGCACGATCGCGGGAGCACTCGCGACGCGCGGCTGCCAGCGAATCCCTGCGGCGACCGCGGCCACCGCGACGGCGCCCACGGCAAGGGCCCAGGGGTCCACCACGGCGCCCTGCCATGCGGAAAGCATGCCCGCGACAAGGCCGAGCGAGAGGCCGCCCAGCCCGGCCGTCCAGCGGGCGGCGGGGGCGCTCCACACGCGGCACGCCGCGGCGAGCACCGCGCCACCACCCACGACGGCGAGGGCGATCACGGTGGGGCTCGAGCCGGCGAGTGCCGGCGCGGACGCCGCGGCGGCGACGGCGAGCCACGCGCCTGTGACCTGCGCGGGGACGCTCCAAGCGGCCGCGACACGCCACCACCGCACCAACACAGTGGCGGATGCAGCAATCGCCAGGCCGAGCACTCCGAGCACGGCGGGCTGCGCGATCCAGTCCCCCATCTGCGCCTGCACTCCCGCGCTGGTGGCAGCAGACAGGGTCCAGGCGGCCGCGTCGCCAAGCACCACGAGCGCGGTCAGTGCGAACCACGCGCCCACGGGAACCGATGCTGCGAGCGTCACCCGTTGACGCGTCGCGCCTGAGCGGGTCGCGACGAGCATCAGCACCGCCCACGCGCCCGCGCCTGCCAGCAACGCCGCTGCCGGATCCTCGTCGCTGCCCGCGAGCGCGACGGCGGCCCACCATGCAGGCACGAGCGCCGGCAGGGGCGCGAGCGCGAGGCGGGTCCAACGCAGGGCGAGCGCGGTCAGCACAGCGACGGGAGCCGCCCCCGCGAGTGCCACGGCGACGGGCTCTGCGCCGTCGAACGGGGCCGCGAGCGCAGCGAGCCCTGCCGCGGAGGCAAGTGCGACCGCGCTCCACCGCAGCACCGTGGCGCCGGCAGGCGGCGACCACACCCAGCTCAGGGCTGCGACGGCTCCGGACAGGACCGCCGCGGCCACCACGAAGGTCAGCAGCTCCGTCCCGCCCCACGGGCCGATCTCGGCTGCGCTGCCCACGGCGCCCCAGAACGCGGCCAGCGCCGCGGCGAGCGCCGCCGTCATGCCGGTCCAGTCCACGCGCAGCCGATGCAGGACGCGACCCACGGTGGAGGCGACCGCGAGCACCACCGCTCCACCCCACCCGCCCAGGACCGCGAAGTCGCGGTCGAGCGCCACCACTGCGACTGAGGCGAACGCCATCGACACCACGCCCACGGCGCCGGCGGACACGCTCAGGGATCGCCGGTCCAGCCAGACCGCGAGCACGCCCACGCCAGCGGCCAGTGCGCCCACCATGAGCGCCTGGAGCGCCGGCTCCAGCGTCGTCCACGTCACCGCGATGAAGACGATCGCGGACGCGATGAGCAGCGCCGCGCCGCCCACGCCAAGCATCACGGGCGCGGTCAGGCGGGACCGCCGAGCGGCGGCTGCGCCGGCCGTCGCGCCGGCGGGGACGTGCACGGCGTCCACAGTCGTCGCGGGCGCCGGCGCAGCAGCGGCGTCCCCCGAAGCCGCCGCACGGGTGAAGCCCGGTGCTGCGCCAGCAGATGCCGTGTCCTCGCCCGCCGCGGGCCGGGGCGCGGACGCGCCTGAGCCAGCCGCCGCATGGACCGGCGGGGCGGGGCGCGCCTCGACGGCGGCGCGCGCGTGCTCGAGGGAGATGCGCCGGTGCTGGACCCACTGCTCGCGCACGGCCCACAGCTCGCGCCAGCGGTCGTCGCACTGGCGGATCGCCGCATCGGCCTGCTGCATCGCGACGTAGCTGGGGTGGGCGAAGGCGATGCCGCACTGCGCGCAGCGGTCGCCGCGCGTCGCAGGCGCCTCGCACACCAGGCACGCTCCGAGCAGGCTGTTCGTCATCGATCCCCCAAGCATTGGCTGCTCGGACAGTACCGACGCGGGCGAAGCCACCGCAATGGCACTGTGGAGAACTCGCCGCGCTACCGTGGTGTCATGACCGAGAACCGACTCGCCCAGGGCGATACCGCACCCGACTTCACCGCCGCGACCGACACCGGCACCTTCACGCTGTCCGACCTGCGTGGCAAGCACGTGATCCTGTACTTCTACCCCGCCGCGATGACGCCCGGCTGCACCACGCAGGCGTGCGACTTCCGCGACTCTCTCGACGCGCTGAACGCCGCCGGCTACGAGGTCGTGGGCATCTCGAAGGACTCGCCGGAGAAGCTCGCGCAGTTCCGCGAGCAGGAGGGCCTGACCTTCACCCTCGTGTCGGACGAGGACCGCGCCATCCAGGAGACCTACGCGGCGTGGGGCACCAAGAAGCTCTACGGCAAGGAGGTCGAGGGCTCGATCCGCTCGACCGTGGTCGTGGACCCCGAGGGCACCGTCGAGCTCGCGCAGTACAACGTGAAGGCCACCGGGCACGTGGCGAAGCTGCGCCGTGACGTGGGGCTCGACGCCGCCTAGCGCCTGCCGCACCAGGTCCGACCGTATCCTGGTGGCCACGCGCGAGTGGCGGAATTGGCAGACGCGCTGGATTTAGGTTCCAGTGTCCACGGACGTGGGGGTTCAAGTCCCCCCTCGCGCACTCGACCTGACAACCCTGGAGAGCCGCCCACGGACACCAGCCAGCTCGCCGCACTGCGACTGAGTCTCGACCAGCATCAGTCGCGCACCTCGTCGCGCATCGACGAGCTCGAGGCGCAGGTGTCCGCGGTCACGCAGGCACGCCGCGGCGAGTTCGACGACGACGAGCACGACCCCGAGGGCGTCACTCTCTCCTCCCAGTGGTCGATGCTGGCCGGGCTCCTCGAGACTGCCCGCGCAGAGCGGCGACGCGTGGAGGCCGCTCAGGCTCGACTGGCTGATGGCACGTTCGGCACCTGTGCGACCTGCGGCGCGCCCATCCCCCTCGCGCAGCTGGAGGCCCGGCCGTGGCGCGAGCGCTGCGTGGCGTGCGCGCGCTGAGCAGGACGTACGTCGGCCCCGGCACCCCCGCAAGGGTGCCGGGGCCGTCGTCCCGTGAGCGCGGACCGCTTACTGAGCGGCCTGCTGCTCGGCGATCTGCGCGCGGACGTTGTCCATGTCCAGGCCCTCGATCTGCTCGACGAGGCTCTGGAGCTGGGGGCCGGCCATCGCACCGGCCTGGTTGTAGATCATGATGCCGTCGCGGAAGGCCATCAGTGTGGGGATCGCGGTGATCCCGAACTGAGCGCCCAGCTCCTGCTGGTCCTCCGTGTCGACCTTGGCGTGGACGATCTCGGGCTTGGTCTCCGAGGACTGCTCGAAGATCGGCGCGAAGCGCTTGCACGGGCCGCACCACTCCGCCCAGAAGTCGACGAGGACGATGCCCTCCTGCGTCACGGTCTTCTCGAAGTTGTCAGTGGTCAGTTCAACAGTTGCCATGGGGGTTCCTTCCTCAATAGCTTCCCCGTGTCCCGCGTAACGTGCATGAGTGCGGGGGTATTCCACGCCAGCGTGCCACGCTCCGGCGCGCGTCCTGAACAGTGCGCGCTGCCGGGGTAGAAATGAGTCATGACTGACATGGCGGAGATGCCCCCTGAACCGTCCGGCTGGCTCAGCGATCGCGAGCTGCAGCACGTGCGCGGAGAGCTGCCCATCCTGTACGTCAACGCCATCCCGGTGCGCACGGACGCGGCTGGAGAGGTGACGGAGGTGGGACTGCTGCTGCGGGCGGACGACGATGCGATCTCTCGTGCGCTGGTGGCCGGCAGGGTGCTGCGGCACGAGCGCATCCGTGATGCGCTGATCCGCAACCTCGAGAAGGACCTGGGCGGCGTCGCACTGCCCAGGATCCCGTCGAGCCCCACGCCGTTCGCGGTCGCCGAGTACTTTCCCACCGAGGGCTTCGGCGCCTTCCACGACTCGCGCCAGCACGCTGTCGCCCTGGCCTTCGTGGTGCCGGTCGACGGCGACTGCGAGCCCAGCCAGAACGCGCTCGACATCGTGTGGCTCAGCCCGGAGGAGGCCGCGAGCGAGGACGTCGCGCGCGACATGACGGGCGGCCAGCATCACCTGCTGCGCCAGGCGCTCGCGCACTGCGGAGTGCTGCCGTAGGGCGTCACTCCTCCCGCTGTCGCGCCAGTACGGCGAGCTCGCGCCACCATTCGAGGCGCGTGGGCCGCCCGTCGTAGCTCGCGCGGCCCTGGTTGCGGCCGCTCGGGCTCGGCAGCACGAACACCTGCGCTCCCCCGAAGGTCCAGTCCTGCTCGCCCAGGCCCGGCGGCCTCTCCCCCAGGTGCCGAGCTGCCGCCTTGCCCGCCTCCTTCGAGGTGAAGGCGAGCCAGCGCGGCCGGTGCTGCGTGATCGCGGCCTCGAGGCGAGGGACGTCGTACGGCAGTCCCTTGTCGTGGCTCTGCGCCATGGTCTTGACCAGGTCCGTCAGGCCTATCCCGTGCTCGGTGACGCGCGCATCGGCCGTGGGCTCCAGCCGCTCTGGGACGAATCCGGCCTCGTGCAGGAAAGGCCAGAAGCGGTTGCCAGGCCCGGCGTAGTAGTGACCGCGCGCTGCGGAGATCAGGCCCGGCGCCGTGCCGCAGAACACCACGCGCAGCCCTGGCGCGAGGTGGTCGGGCAGGACGGTCATGTCACCCAGGACGGCCGATGCGCTGGCCCGCTCAGCGCCCCGGCTCGGCGAGCACGGCGGCGACGTGGGGCGCCATGGCGCGGAAGGCGGCGCCCCGGTGCGAGATCTCGTTCTTGGCCTGCGCGCTCAGCTGAGCGTTGGAGACCTCCTGGCCCGTCGCCACGAAGATGGGGTCGTAGCCGAACCCTCCGTCGCCGTGCGCCTCGCGCACGATGCGCCCCTCCATGCGACCCACCTCCACGTACTCCCGGCCGTCCGGAAGCACCAGCGCGGCGGCGCACACGAACGCCGCGCCGCGGTGCTGGTCCGGAACGTCCGCGAGCTGGGCGAGCAGGAGACGCAGGTTGGCGTCGTCGTCGCCATGGGCGCCCGCCCAGAGCGCGGAGAACACCCCCGGCGATCCGCCCAGCACCTCCACGGCGATGCCGGAGTCGTCCGCGAGCGCTGGCAGCCCCGTCGAGGCAGCGAGCGCGCGCGCCTTGATCAGCGCGTTGGCCTCGAAGGTCACGCCAT
The DNA here is from genome assembly GCF_016862815.1 of Demequina activiva. Classification (GTDB taxonomy): domain Bacteria; phylum Actinomycetota; class Actinomycetes; order Actinomycetales; family Demequinaceae; genus Demequina; species Demequina activiva. The sequence goes on from NZ_BONR01000001.1 coordinate 222,931, forward strand.
CCTCGACGGGCGAGGGGGCGTCCAGGTCGAGCGCGGAGGCGACCTCCTCCCGGTGCACGTGCGGCAGCAGCGGCGACAGGATCGCCCAGATCTCGTCCACCTTGTGCGCGTTGCGGGTCGCGATCGCGAGGACGGCCACGGTCAGGCTCCCAGCGCCTCGGCCTGCAGGCGGGCCAGCTCGGCGTTGCCTGCGGTGGCGAGCGCGAGGAGCTCGTCGAGCTCGGCCTTGCTGAACGGCGCACCCTCCGCGGTGCCCTGGACCTCCACGAATCCGCCGGAGCCGGTCATCACCACGTTCATGTCCGTCTCAGCGCGCACGTCCTCGACGTACGGCAGGTCCAGCATGGGCGTGCCGTCGATGATGCCCACCGAGATCGCGGACACCGAATCCGTCAGCGGGGAGGCGTCGCGCTTGATGGCGCCGTTGGCGCGGCCCCAGGCGATCGCGTCGGCCAGCGCCACGTAGGCGCCGGTGATCGCTGCGGTCCGCGTGCCGCCGTCGGCCTGGAGCACGTCGCAGTCGAGCACGATGGTGTTCTCGCCCAGGGCCTTGACGTCGATCACGGCGCGCAGCGAGCGGCCGATCAGGCGGCTGATCTCGTGCGTGCGGCCGCCGATCTTGCCGCGCACGGACTCGCGGTCGTTGCGGGTGTTGGTGCTGCGCGGCAGCATCGCGTACTCGGCGGTGACCCAGCCCTCGCCGGAGCCCTTCTTCCAGCGCGGGACGCCGGGCGTGAAGGACGCGGCGCACAGCACGCGGGTGCCGCCGAAGGTCACGAGGCACGAGCCTTCGGCGGAGTCGAGCCATGAGCGCTCGAAGGTCACGGGGCGGAGCTGGTCGAGGGCGCGGCCGTCCGCGCGGGTGGGGGAGGTCATGGTCCGAGCCTAACGGCGACGGCGCGGCGCGCCCGGCCGATGCTCGCCGTCAGAACGTGTGGACCTCGCCCGGTCGAGCGAGCACGGCACTCGGGACGTGCTCGCGCACGGCCGCCATCGTGGCCTCCGGCTCCACCCACGAGGCGATGTGGGTGACGATCAGTCGCTCCACGCCTGCCTCGGCCGCCATGCGGCCCACCTGATCGCCGTTCATGTGCACGCCGGGAGGATTGACCTCTCGGTGGGCCCAGCCGGCCTCGCCCAGGATCGCGCTCACGCCGGGCCGCGCGGCGAGCGCGTCCACCTCCGCGCACCGGTCGGTGTCGCCCGTGTAGAGCAGCGTCGACTCCCCCGCCGAGATCAGGGAGGCGAGCGCCGGCACCGGGTGAGACGCCCGCGCGGTCTCGATCGTGAACGGACCGATGCTCGCGATGTCGCCGGGCTCGAGCGGACGGTAGTCGAAGGGGTCCATGTCCGCGCCATCAGGATCGCCGGCGACCTCGCGCACCCGCCGGTCGATCCCCGGAGGGCCCAGGAGTGGGATCCGCGGCAGGCCCTCGTCCTTCGTGGGACCGTAGCGACGCAGCACGCTCAGCGCGCCCACATCCGCGCAGTGGTCCGGGTGGCCGTGGGAGATCAGGACGCCGTGCACGCGCGCCGGCTCGCAGTACCGCTGCAGAGGACCCACGGCACCTGAGCCCAGGTCGAGCACCAGCCGCCAGGTGCGTCCTGCATCGTCCGTGTGCCGTAGCAGGTAGCAGGAGGCGGCGCTGTCGGGTCCGGCGGTCGAGCCCGCGGATCCCACGATGGTGAGCTCCATGCTCACAGGGGCACCACCTCGGACACCACGGGGCCCAGGAAGCGCTGCGCCAGGGCCTCGAAGCGCCCGCGCTCGCCCGTGGCGCTGAAGCGATGCCGGGCCACGGAGTCCGGCGAGCGCTCCAGGCCGTTGGCGGTGAGCGCGCGGTAGACGTCGATCGCGGTCTCCGTCGCGGAGTCCACGAGAGTCACGTTCTCCCCCATGACGTAGCCGATCGCGCCCTGCAGCATCGGGTAGTGCGTGCAGCCCAGGATGAGGGTGTCCACGTCCGCCTCCTGCAGCGGAGCGAGGTACTCCCTGGCGATGTCGATCACTGCGGGGCCGGACGTGATGCCGTCCTCGACCAGCGACACGAATCGCGGGCACGCCTGCGAGTGCACCGTGATGTCCGGCGCGGCCGCGAGAGCGTCGTCGTAGGCGCCAGAGGTGATGGTCGCCGTGGTGCCGATCACGCCCACGCGGCCGGACTTGGTGAGCGCTGCGGCGCGACGCACCGCGGGGACGATCACCTCGACCACCGGCACGCCGCGCTCGCGCGAGAAGCGCTCGCGAGCGTCGCGCAGCACCGCCGCGGAGGCGGTGTTGCACGCGATCACCAGCATCTTCACGCCGTCCTCGACCAGCGCGTCCATGATCGCGAGCGCGTGGCGGCGCACGTCGCTGATGGGCAGCGGTCCGTAGGGCCCGTACTCGGTGTCACCTACATAGTGGATGGACTCGTGGGGCAGCTGGTCCATGATCGCGCGGGCGACCGTCAGGCCCCCCACGCCGGAGTCGAAGACCCCGATGGGGGCGTCACTCATCCGCGTCCTCCGCCGTCATCGCGTACTGCACCAGGGACTCCTGCAGCCAGGTGAGCGCCTGATAGAGCATGCCGAGCCACACGCGCTCGGGGTCGATCCCCAGGTCGTCGTCCGCATCCGTGTCGAGGGCGTGGGTCGCCAGCTCGATCTCGCCGTGGAGGCGGTCGGCGTCCTCATCCGTGTCGAGGCTGAGCCGGCTGGCCAGCACCAGGCGCACGTCGGTGAGCGCTGCAGCCGTGGGCATCGCCTCGGCGGCATCGATCTCCCACTCGGGGCCGTCCTCGCTCAGCTGCTCCCACATGGTCCGCAGGCGGGCGACCTTGAGGTCGCGCAGGTCGCCCTCCGTGAGGCGACGGAACTCGTCCGCGACGTCGCGATCGTCGCGACTGGCAGAGGGCAGCAGGCGCAGCACGGCGGGGTCGTCGGGCTCCGCCAGGGACTCCTCGAGGCCCTTCAGGTGCGCGAAGATGCCATCCATCTCGTCGTCGGCGTCGCGAGCGTGCTGCGCCCCCGGGTCCGCCATCCCGAACTGCTCGCCACCCAGCAGCAGCCCCACGTCTGCGACGATGCGCGCCACGACCATGCGCTCCTCGTCGTCGAGCTCGGCCACCGCCGCCGCGCCGCGCGCCTGGAAGCCCCTCATTCGCCGCTCCGTTGGAGGGTGGCCCACAGGCCGTACCCGTGCATCGCCTGCACATCGACCTCCATCTTCTCGCGGCCGCCGGTGCTCAGGACGGAGCGGCCGTGCTCGTGCACCTCGCGCATGCGGGCCTCGGCGTCGTGGCGGCTGAGTCCGAAGTAGGTCTGGAACACGTGCGTCACGTAGCTCATGAGGTTGACGGGGTCGTTCCACACGATGGTGACCCACGCATCGGCCGTGCGTGTCGCGACGGCGCCCTCGCGCTCGAGCTCCTCCTGGGTCACGCGTCTAGCCTACGGCCGATGCGCGCGACGGGTGGGGAGGCTGGGCTCGCCTAGTCGTCCCCGTTGCCGTCGTTGCCGAAGGCCGCGTCGAGGATCTCCTTGCACTGCGGGCACACCGGGAACTTGTTCGGGTCGCGGCCGGGGACCCACACCTTGCCGCACAGGGCGATCACGGGGTCGCCGGACAGCGCCGACTCCATGATCTTGTCCTTCTTCACGTAGTGCGCGAAGCGCTCGGCATCGCCGGGCTCCGCGAGCTCGCGCTGCTCGACGCGCTCGATGGTCGCGGTGCCGCCCTGGGGAGCTCCGGTCTGGGGCTGTGGCTCGAGGGTCTCGCTCATGCGGCCAGTGTACGACGCACTCCCGCGTCCGGCATCAGGCATCGGCGACCCGGTCCTGGCCCTGGGGACGGGGACGGCAGGCCGCGCTCGGAGGCCGCGAGGGACTCAGGACACGCCCGCCAGGAGGCGTCCCGAGCGACGGTCGTACCACGAGCCCGCCACCCGGACCCCCGCCACGCACGCCGCGACGCCCAGCACCACGCCGGTCACCAACGCCACCCAGCCCCAACGAGCATCGACCGCGAGCGCCAGCACGAACGGCGCCGTGACCAGCGGCAGGATCGCGAACATCGCCGCTCCGGAGATCAGCTGCGCGACCAGGCTCGCTCCCACCGAGCCCACCTCCGCGCCGAACGGGTTCTCCCCGGGCCCCGGGGCTCGGTACGGCAGCACCACGGACGTCACCGCAGAGATGCCGAGCGTCGCCCCCAGCGCGCCCACGCATGCGCCGATCAGGCCGGGAGCCACCTCCCACAGCCGGGACCACGCGAGGATCGCCAGGGCCGCGAGCCCCACTGCCGGCAGCGCCCACACCAGCACCGCCTGGGTGCGCGCGGCCATCACCTGCCTGCCGATGCGCCCGGCCACCACGTCCATCCACAGCGCGCTCGAGTCGTACGCGACGTCGTTGTGACGGCCCCAGCCGATGGATGCGGCGAGGATCACGGGGGCACCGAACGCCCACCGCGGATCGAGGTCGAGCATGGGCACCACGAGACCGAAGAACACCAGCGGCAGCGCGACCACTCCCACCGAGCCCACCAGGTAGCGCGGATCGGTGGCCCAGTACAGCAGCGCCCTGGCGCGCACCGCGCGGGTGGCGGAGTCGGAGCCGAGCGGTCCCCACAGGGTCCTTCGCGCCGCTCCGGCGAGCACCGCATCGGACCGGCGCTGGGCGCCGCCGCCGCGATGCAGGGGGTGGACCAGCGTGTACGCGACGTTGTCCTGCCACGCCCGGTGCAGGATCCAGACGGCCGCGACCATCATCGCGACGCGCCACGCCGCGCCCCAGGCGTCGCCGCTGGCGAGCGCCTCCGGAGCGACCATCCCGGCGCCCACCGGAGTGCGGCCCAGCCACTCGAGCACCACCGGCAGCTCGTAGGAGGCCGCGGACTCGATGCCCGCGCGCAGCACGATGAACCCCGCGGGAGCCACGGCACCGAGCGATGCGACCACCGTGACGAGCGCGATCGCGCGTGTGCGTCGGGAGCGCAGGGCACGCGTGCTCCACGCGACCGCGACCCGGGCGCCGAGGGCCATCAGGGCGACCGTGAGCAGCGACCCCACCACGGCGAGCGCCACGACACCGCTGCCGTCGTAGCGCCACGACCCGGCCAGGATCATGAACACCGCGATGAAGAAGAGCGCGGGGACGGTGAGCGCGGCGGCGATGGTGAGGCCGGGCATGATGGAGCGCGCCGACACGCCGAAGATCGCGAAGCGTCCCGGGTCGAGCGTGTCCTCGAGCCCGGTCACCAGCAGCGGCACCACGATCCACCCCAGGATGCAGACGGCGGCCGCGCCCACCAGGATCTGGGAGCGCACGTCCGCGACCTCGAGCGACAGCATCCGCTGCATCCAGAACGCGGCCGGGATGAGCGACAGCGACCACACCGCTCCGCCCACGAGCAGCAGCGCGCGCCACCACTCGCGCATCAGCTGATGGCGCACCACGCGGTACTTCAGCGTCAGGACTGTCGCAACCACGCGAGATCCCTGGAGTCCGCGACATCCCCGACGAGCCCCACGAAGCGGTCCTCGAGGTCCTGGCCGGCCCGCACCTCGTCGATGGCTCCCGCCGCGAGCACCCGGCCGCCGCCCACCACCGCCACGTGATCGCACAGCCGCTCCACCAGCGCCATGACGTGCGAGGACAGCACCACCGTGCCGCCCGAGGCCACGAAGGACTGCAGGATGCGGCGGATCGCCCCCGCGCTCACCGGGTCCACCGCCTCGAACGGCTCGTCGAGCACCAGCACTCGCGGCGCATGCACGAGCGCGCAGGCCAGAGCGATCTTCTTGGTCATCCCCGCAGAGAAGTCGGTGACCAGCGTCGAGCCGGCCTGGCGCAGGTCCAGCGCCGCCAGCAGATCGTCGCGGCGCTCGCGCACCACGTCGCGATCCATGCCGCGCAGCAGCCCGGCATAGCTGATGAGCTCCGCGCCGGTGAGGCGGTCGAAGGTATGGAGGCCGTCGGGCAGGACCCCGAGCATCGGCTTGGCGGCGGCAGGCTCGCGCCACAGGTCGACGCCGTGCACCAGCACTCCGCCCGCATCCGGCTCCAGCAGGCCGGTGGCCATCGACAGCGTGGTGGTCTTGCCGGCGCCGTTGGGGCCCACGACGCCATAGAAGCTGTGCGTGGGGATCTCGAGGTCGATTCCGGCCACCGCGACGGTCGCACCGAACCTCTTGTGCAGGCCGCGCAGGGACAGGGCCGATGCAGGGGCCGGAGGAGGGGACGGCATGCGGCCAGCCTACGGCCGCGCCCGCCGGTGGTCGCCCTCCGTGCGGGCAACGTCACAGGGCGCGCGCAGGGCGCGGCCGCGTCAGGACGGGTTGAGCACCAAGTACGCGGTGTAGGCGATCCAGAGCACGAGCAGCGCCACGCCCTCGACGCGGTTGATGCGTCCGTCACGCCTCCAGCGGAACCCGAAGATCACCACCAGCAGGGTCATGCCCATCACCATGGGCAGGTCCCGCGTCAGCAGCTCGTCGCTGACCACGGCGGGAGCGATGAGCCCGGCGATTCCCACCACGCCCAGCGTGTTGAACAGGTTGGAGCCGATGACGTTGCCCAGCGCGAGGTCGTTCTCACCCTTGCGCACGGCGGCGATCGCGGAGGCCAGCTCGGGAGCGGACGTGCCGATCGCCACCACGGTGAGGCCGATCACCAGGTCCGACCACCCCAGCGACTCCGCGATCTCGACCGCGCCCCACACCAGCAGCCGGGAGGACAGCACCAGCAGCACCACGCCCACCACCAGCCATGTCCAGGCGGCGCGCTTGGACATGGCGCGGTCGCCCGTGGAGCGCTCGACGTCCTTCTCGAGATCGTCCCCCTGGTGCTGGCGGGCGCTCATGATCTGCCAGGTGAGCAGGACCGCGAGCAGGAGCACTAGCACCCCTGCGTCCCCGGTCGAGAGCTCGCCGTCGCTCATCAGCATCCACGCGATGCCGGTGACCACGACCAGCAGCGGCAGCTCCTTGTGCAGGATGCCGCGCTTGACGATGATCGGCAGCAGGATCGCGGAGACTCCGAGGATGAGTCCGATGTTCGCGATGTTCGAGCCGAACGCGTTTCCCAGCGCGATCTCCGGAGCGCCGTCCGCCGCCGCGAAGGCGGACACGACCATCTCCGGCGCGGAGGTGCCGAAGCCGATGACGATCATGCCGATCAGCAGCGGCGCCATGCCGAGATAGCGGGCGACGGTCGCGGCGCCCATGACAAACTTGTCGGCGCTCCATGCGAGGGCGACGAGGCCGCCGAGCGTGGCGAGGATGGGGACCAGCATGGGCACGAGCGTAGCGGCGGAGGCGTCCCTTGCGCCCGTCCCTCGCGCCTCGGGAGCATGGCGCTCGTGCGCGCGCGGCACGCGCGAGAGGGCGCCGCCTGGACGCGGACCTTCGCACCGGCGCTGTGAGAAATCCCCCGCAAGGGGGTGTGACAACCAACCTACGCTCGCGTAGGGTTGTCACATCCGCACCATCGACGGTGCACGCTTGGCAACGGCTGGGAAGTCGGACGCCCCCGAATTCTGGAGACGCATGACCAACACCCCGGCCACGGCCCCGCGCTACCCGTCCAACCCCATCACGCACCGCTTCACCGAGCTGGCTGCGACCGTGCGGGACACCGGGCTGCTGCGGCGCTCGTACACCTTCTACGCGATCTTTGGCGCTGCGCTGGTGCTCGCGCTCGGCGGAGTCATCACCGGCATGATCCTCCTGGGCGACTCGTGGTTCCAGCTGCTCATGGCCGCTGCGCTCGGCATCGTGCTCACGCAGGTCGCGTTCCTGGGCCACGAGGCCTCTCACCGCACCATCTTCGTCTCCGGCCCCGCGAACGATCGCCTGGGCCGCATCCTGAGCGCGCTGGTGGTGGGCATCAGCCACCAGTGGTGGATGAACAAGCACTCCCGCCACCACGCGAACCCCAACAAGCGCGGCGCCGACCCCGACATCGAGCAGGACACCATCACGTTCGTCGAGGAGGACGCCGCGAAGACCACCGGCGTGATCCGCTGGATCAACCAGCGCCAGGGATGGCTGTTCTTCCCGCTGCTGACGATGGAGGGCTTCAACCTCCACTACCGCTCGGTCGCCTCGCTCGTGACCCAGGGCACCCGCAAGCAGCGCTGGACCGAGCTGCCCATGATCGCCCTCCACTTCGGCCTGTACCTGGTGCCGCTCTTCCTGTTCCTGCCGCTGGGCATGGCGTTCGCGTTCATCGGCGTGCAGATGGCCGTGTTCGGCGTCTACATGGGAGCGTCCTTCGCCCCCAACCACAAGGGCATGATGATCGTCGACGCGGACACCAAGATGGACTTCCTGTCCAAGCAGGTCCTCACGAGCCGCAACGTCTCCGGCGGCTGGGCGATGAGCATCCTCATGGGCGGGCTCAACTACCAGATCGAGCACCACCTGTTCCCCAACATGGCGCGCCCGCACCTGGGCCGCACCCGCGAGATCGTCCGCGAGTACTGCGAGGCTCACGAGGTCCCGTACACCGAGACCACGCTCGTCGAGTCGTACGCGATCGTGATCGCCTACCTCAACCGCGTGGGCCTCGCCGCCCGCGATCCGTTCGACTGCCCCGAGCGCGTCGCGATGGGGCGCTAGCCGCAGGTCTCAGCCAGGGAACAGGGCGTCGATCTGCACGACCTGATCCGACGTGGGCCGCCACGTGGCTGAAGCGGCGTTCTGGGTCACCTGCTCGGGCCGGGTGGCGCCGGCGATCACTGACGACACCACCGCGCGCGACAGGAACCAGCCCAGCGTCGCCTCCAGCATCGTGACGCCCCACTGCTCGCACAGCGCCGCGTACGCCTCCATCGCGTCCCAGTCCGCGTCCTGCGCGATGTGCGGGCGCTGGCGCGCGATGCGGGAGTCCGCAGGCATGTCGTCACGCGAGAACTTGCCCGTGAAGAGGCCGTTCGCGAGCGGGAAGAACGGCAGGAAGCCCGCGCCGATGCGCTCGGCCGCGGCCAGGCGCCCGTCACGCTCCACCGCACGCGCGATCAGGCTCAGCTCGTCCTGGCTCGACGCGATGCCGGAGGCGCCTGCCGCCGTGGCCGCCGCAGCGGCCGCGTCCAGCTGAGTCGACCTGAACTGGGAGACGCCGAACGCACGGATCTTCCCCTCCTCCACGAGCTCCTGGAGCGCGGCCACGGTCTCCCCGATGGGCGTGGCGGGATCCGGCTGGTGCTGCTGGAAGAGGTCGATGCGGTCTGTCTGCAGGCGTTCGAGCGACGCCGCGCACGCGGCGCGCAGGTAGGCGCGCGAGCCCTTGGCGCCCAGCCGGTCGAGCGGGGTGTCGACCTCGGTGAACCCGAACTTGGTCGCGACGATCGCCTCGTCGCGCCTGCCCTTCCAGGCGTTGCCCATGAGCGTCTCCGACACTCCCCACTCGCCGCCGTAGAGGTCCGCGGTGTCGAAGAAGGTCACGCCAGCGTCGAGCGCTGCGGCGATCACCGCATCCGTTCCCTCCTGCGAGGCGGACGCGGCACCGGTGCGGCCAAAGTTGTTGCAGCCCAAGCCGACGGCGGAGACGGTGAACGGTGCTGATCCCAGGCGACGCTGTTCCACGCCCGCCACGCTACCTGCCGCGCCGCCCGCCCCGCTCCGTGCCTCGCGAAGGGCCCGGACGCGCGAACGGCGCCGAGCAGATGCCCGGCGCCGCTCGCCCTCAGGTCAGGAGATCACAGACCGCCGATCACAGACCGTCGACGCGGTCCGCGGGAGCCGTGAGCCCCGGGTTGGACTCGAGGTAGTCCACGAAGTTCGCGAGGTCCTCGGGACCGCCCAGGCGGTTCGTGCCCTGGGTGAAGGCGCCAAAGCTGTCGCCGCCGTCGGCCAGGAAGTTGTACAGCGCGACGCGGTAGGTCTGGGCGGGATCGATCGGCTCGCCGTTCAGCGCCATCGTTCCTGCGACCACCTTGCTGCCCTGGGGCTGCGAGTCGTCCCAGGTGTAGGAGAAGCCCTCCGAGACGCCCAGGGCGAGGTACTGACGGCTGCGCGTGGGCACGTACTGCTGCTCGAGCGCCGCCTTGATGTCCGCGCCCGTCATGTCGACGGTCACGATGAGGTTGCCGAACGGGTTGACGTCGTACGCCTCCGCGTAGGTGACCTCGCCGGAGGCCTCATCGTACTTGGGTGCGAGCGTCAGGCTTGCACGCACACCGCCCACGTTCATGAAGGCGATCTGGGCCCCTCCCTCGTCGGCACCGTCCGTGCCCCACAGGATGGCGTCCGCGACGAGGTCCGCCATGGGCGTCTCGATGCCGCGGTTGCCGCTGGAGTCGCCCGTGATGTCCTCCGTGACGGAGCCGACCACGCGCGCGGCGATGGGTCCGGACAGCGCGTCCCACTTCTCGACGATGGCGGTGATCTCCGGGTGGGCCTCGACGCCCGCGACGATGTGGTTCTGAGCGCTGCTGCGGTCACGGACCACATCGCCGGTGCGGCGATCGATCGCGAGAGTCGTCTCGGTCACGACCATGCCGTACGACGCCGCGGAGGTGACCAGACGGGGGTTGCCGTCCGGATCGTCGAACTCGCACACGTAGGGCTGATGCGTGTGGCCCGTCACGACCAGGTCGATCGCAGCGTCCATGTTCGTCGCGATGGTCTCGATGGGATCGGAGACCCCGTCGCACTGGCTGACGCCGCCGTCGACCGGGATGCCGCCCTCGTGCAGCAGCACCACGATCGCCTCGACTCCGCGGGCCTGCAGCTTGGCCGCCTCCGCGTTCGCCGTCTCGACCTCGTCGAGGAAGTCGACGGATGCCACGCCTGCGGGGCTCACCAGCGTCGGGGTGTCCTCCAGGGTCATGCCGATGAAGCCGATCCTCATGCCTGCGACCTTCTCGATGGTCGTCCCGGGCAGCAGCGTTCCGGAGCCGTCCTTGTTGACCACGTTCGCCGCGAGCCACGGGAAGTCCGCGCCGTCGTAGGGCGCGTCCGGGAAGTAGCAGCCGTCCACGGGGTGGCAGCCGCCGTACTGCATGCGCAGCAGCTCCTCGGTGCCCTCGTCGAACTCGTGGTTGCCCACGCCGGACACGTCCAGGCCCATCGCCTCGAGGGACTCGACCGAGGGCTCATCGTGGAAGAGTCCGGACAGGAAGGGCGAGCCGCCGATGAGGTCGCCGGCCGCGACCGTGAGGGACCGGCCCTTGGGCGCGTCCTCGCGCAGCTCGTCCAGCATCGAGGCGAGGTACTCGCCGCCGCCCACATCCTCGGTCCCGTAGAACTCGTCGCTCTCCGGCGACTCGATGTGGCCGTGGTAGTCGTTGAAGGACAGGATCTGGACGTCCTGGACCGGACCCGAGCCCTTGCCGGGGCCGTGACCCTTGCCGGGGCCGTGGCCCTTGCCGGGCCCGTGCCCATGGCCGTAGCCGTCGCTGCTGCCGTGCCACCCGGCCGGCCCCGAGGGGCGATGGTCGTCCTTGGCGGCGACTGCGGCGCCAGGTGCCGCCAGCGCGAGCGCTGCGACGGCTGCAGCCGCGGCCACGAGTCGCGTGGCCCTCCGAGACGTGCGGTTCATGGGGTGATCTCCTCGTCGTCGTCGACGTGCCCGCGGGCGCGGGCACCGCTGCCTGCGGCGAAATGCCGCATACATGACGAAACGTACATGCGGTCGGTCTCAGACGCCATCGCTGAGCGCGAAGGTTCAGGGCGCGTTCACGCCCTCGACATGCGCAGCGCTGAGCACGGAGCGCTCGGCCCACGCGGGGGCGTCGCGGTCTCAGAATCTCGCTCCGGGGATGGTCCCGGCGACGCGCCCCGGGCACACGAGAGGCCGCCGCACCGATCGCTCGGTGCGGCGGCCTCTCGGTCACCTACAGGGATGAAAGCGTGGAGATGGCGGGAATCGAACCCGCGTCCGCATGTACGACGACAGGTATTCTCCGGGCGCAGTCTGAATGAGCAGTGTCTCGGACCCGCACGACCTCCAGACAAGCTGTGCGATAGCCCCAGTCACCGTGAAGTCCCCCACCCCCCGGTGACGAGAGGGTGGAGCAAGTTCCCTAGATGACGCCAGGGACCAGGTCGGGAACTAGCCTGGGCTGACGGACTTCGAGGCTCGCTTAGGCAGCGAGGGCGAAGTCGGTGCGCTTGGAATCGGCACCTATTGGTTTGCTGAGGACGTTAACGAGATAACTCAGCGTTCTCGGCCCGCTTCCCCTGAGGAAAGCACACACGTCGAAACCGATCATCCCCTGTGCAGTTGTGACTCCAGTGTACGTCGCAGGCACGACACGACTCAACGGCGCCCCGTACGCCCTGCGCGAAGCCGCGCTAGAGCTCCAGGTTCACGGCGGCGTCGAGCGCCACCTCGATGCTCGCCATCCAGCCGTCCTTGAGCCGCGCGTTGCCCTCGTCGTACAGGCTCTCCCCCGCCACCAGGTTGGAGGAGCACGCGCAGATCATCCCCGCCCGCAGGCCCCGCAGGCGCGCCACCACGTACATGGCGGAGGCCTCCATCTCGACGTTGAGGATCCCCATCTCGCTCAGCTGGGAGATCCACTCCGGGCCCTCCGCATAGAACGCGTCATCCGACGCGCTCAGGCCGGCGTGGACGGAGCGCCCCGTTACCTCGCTCAGCTCTCGAGCCACGCGCTCGAGCTCGGAGGTGATCGCAAGGTCGGGCACTGCGGGATAGCCCGGATGCACGTACGCGGCCGTCGTGCCGTCGTTGCGCAGCGACCCCTCGCTCACCAGGAGGTCGCCGGGTGCGACGCCCGGCTGCAGGCCTGCGGAGGAGCCGACGCGGATGAATGACGTCACCCCCACGCGGGCGAGCTCCTCGACGGCGATGGCGGTGGACGGGCATCCCATCCCGGTGCTCGTGGCGGTGATGAGACGCCCCTTGTACATCCCGGTCATGGTGCGATGCTCGCGGTTGTGGGCGACCTCCCGCACCTCGGTGAGGAACTCGGCCACGAACGGCACACGGAACGGATCGCCCGGCATGAGGGCGACGGTGCCGACCTCGCCGGGCGCGATGCCGATGTGGTACTGGCGGGCGTCGCGCCCTGCGGTGGACTTGTCGACGATGGTGGACTCGGACATCGTGAGACCTTCCGGGGCAGGACCCGAGGGGAGCGGCGCTCCCCTAGCGAAGGGCCTGCGTGGGGCCGATGCTAGCGAGCCGAGGTTTCGTCCGTGTGACCTGCGTCCGTCGTCATGGCGGCGCGCGATCAGACCTCCCAGTCCGACGTGTAGGTCCTGGCACTCAGGAGCTGAGCGAGCTCGATGTGCACGCTGATGGTCTTCTCCAGTCGCGCGGCGCGATCGGCGCCCAGCATGTCCTCGTCCCAGTCGCGGCCGGAGACGTACGCGACGTACGGATTCACCACGCACTTGAAGTCCATCATCAGGGAGCTCGCCAGGGCGCCGGTGGCCATGTAGCTGTGCGGCAGGCCCGCCGCGCACACGAACGTCACGACCTTGTCGAACCACGCGGATCGCCGCCCGTCGCCCGTCGCCCCCGTGGACTCGACGAGGGACTTGGCGACGGCGGACGGGGCCCAGTTGTAGATGGGGAAGGCCAGCACGATCCCATCGGCATCATCGATGAGCCCGTACAGCGCGGCGAAGGCATCGTCCTCGAACACCCCGTGATTGTCGAAGTGCGGCAGCGCGACGTCGGCCAGGTCCACCAAGGTGGAACGGTGCCCTGCACGAACGATGGCCTCCGTCGCCCGCTGGGCCAGGTCTCGGCTGAGGCTGGCTGGGTCGAGGCTGCACGAGACCACAGGAAGGTTCAGGGAATCCACGCCGCCACGCTACCCGGTGCGCCTCAGGTGGCGTCGGCCGGCCCCAGGAGGACGCGCCACACCCACAGCGCGGCCTCGTCGACGCTGGCGTGCGGCTCCCGCCCCAGCCATGCGCCGATCACGCCGATGATCGAGCCCGCCACGCCCGCGGCGAGCACGTCGAGCGGGACCTCGGGATCCTTGCGCGCGCTCTCCTGCGCGGCGCCGTGCACGGCGCGATGGATGTGCTCGCGCAGCCGAGCGAGCACCACGCCATAGCCGGGCTCGAGGAACACCCGCCGGTACAGGTCTGCGTGCGTGTCGATGTGGGCGAGGAAGTCCACCAGGGCGCGGGGCGGATCCGCGGACTGCTCGTCGATGCCCTCGAGCTGCGCACCGGCCTCCTCCGCCACCAGGTCGAACGCGTCGGCGAGCAGCGTCTCCTTGTCGGAGTAGTGCTGGTAGAAGGTGGACCGGTTGACCCCGGCGCGCTCCGCGATCTCGCCGACGGCCACGTGGTCGATCCCCTTCTCGCGAGCGAGGTCGAACAGCGCCTGCTGCAGGCTGCGTCGAGTGCGAACGATGCGGGCGTCCATGCGCTCAGTGTGCCCGCGCAACTGCCCGTGGGCAACTGTTAACCAACAACTGTCGAATATCTCGCTCTCGCGGGATACACTGACGCCAGGCATCGTCGCCGCTCACTCGTCCCCACCCCTGAGAAAGGCTCTGACGTGGCCCACTTCCTGTTCCGGCTCGGTCGCTCGTCCGCGCTCCACCCCATCCGCGTGATCCTTGCGTGGGCGCTCGCGCTGGGCCTCGCTGCCGGATCGTTCCTCGCCTTCGGCGGAACCCTCACCGACAGCTTCTCGATTCCAGGCACCGAGACGGACCGCGTCGCCGCCGAGCTCTCTGACGAGGTCCCCGCCGCGTCCGGCGCCAACGCTCGCGTGGTGTTCGAGACTCAGGACGGCTCCGCCTTCACCGCGGAGCAGGAGGAGCAGGTCTCCTCGGCGCTCGCCGCCGCGCTCGACGTCGAGCACGTCACCGCCGTGGTGGACCCCTTCGCCACCCAGGCCGACCGCGAGGCGCAGGAGCAGCAGCTCACCGACGGTCAGGCGCAGGTCGACGGCGCCGCCGCAGAGATCGAGGCGGGACGCGAACAGCTCGCCGCGGGCCAGGACCAGCTGGACCAGGCCGCCGCTGAGCTCGACGAGGGACAGGCACAGCTGGACGCCGCGATCGCGCAGGCCCAGGACGCCGGGACCTTCGACGCCGCCGCGAGCCAGTTCGAGGCCCAGCAGGAGCAGATCGACCAGGGCCGCGCCCAGCTCGCCGAGCAGCAGGCTGAGCTCGACGCTGGCGCAGCGGAGCTCGACGCGGGCGAGGCGGAGCTCGCCGCCCAGAGCGAGCAGCTCGCGCTGGGTCAGGAGCTCGCCACGAACGCCTCAGCCCTCAGAACGGTGTCCGAGGACGGCTCCGCCGCCCTGGGCATCGTGCAGTTCGACGTGGGCGCGCTCGACCTCCCTCAGTCCAGCAAGGACGGCGTCATCGACGAGGTCTCCGCGATGCCGCTGGACGGCGTCGAGGTCTACTTCTCCGCGGACCTCGCCACCTCGGTGGACGGGATCCTCGGCGTGGGCGAGATCGTGGGCGTGGCGATCGCGCTCATCGTGCTGATCGTCATGATGCGAGCCTTCATGCCGGCCATCCAGCCCATCATCACGTCGCTCGTGGGCGTGAGCGTGGGCGTGGCCGCCTCGCTGTCGCTGTCCGGAAGCTTCGAGATGTCCTCCGTCACGCCGGTGCTGGGCGTCATGCTCGCGCTCGCCGTCGGCATCGACTACTCGCTCTTCATCATCAACCGCCACCGCACGCAGGTGCGCGCAGGGATGGACGTGCACGAGTCCATCGGCCTCGCGAACGGCACCTCCGGCAACGCGGTGGTGTTCGCCGGCGCGACGGTGCTCATCGCGCTGCTGGCGCTCAACATCTCCGGCATCCCCTTCATCTCGGTCATGGGTTCCGTGGCCGCGTTCTGCGTGTTCGTCGCCGTGCTCGTGGCCATCACGCTCACTCCCGCCGTGCTGGGCCTCACCGGCACCAAGGTGCTCGGCAAGAAGGCTCGAGCGAGCATCGGCTCTCCCGACCACGCCGAGAAGCCCGCGCAGCCCATGAAGACGTGGCGTGCGGTGGTGCGCTTCGCGGTGGCCGCAGGCGCGCTCGCGATCGTCTCGATCCCCTTCTTCTCCATGCGCCTGGGGCTGCCCGACGGCACCCAGGAGGCCGAGGACTCGACGCAGTACCAGGCGTACACCACCGTCGACGACAAGTTCGGCGAGGGCGTCAACGGGACGCTGCTGGTCACCGCCCGCCTGCCTCAGGCAGTCGCCGAGGAGGAGCAGCTCGCGGCCCAGGCCGCCCTGACCTCGGCGTTCATGGAGCAGGAGGACGTGGTCGCCGCGGCCCCCGCCGGAGTCTCCGAGGACGGCGACTTCCTCGCGTTCCAGGTGATCCCCGCCGAGGGCCCCTCGAGCGAGTCCACCGAGGTGCTGGTCCACACGCTGCGCGATCAGTCGCCCCTCGAGTCCGACGACGCGCTGATCGACGGCGCCGAGCTCGGTGTCGCGGGCTCCGCCAGCGGCAACATCGACATCTCGGAGAAGCTGTCCGAGGCCCTCCCGGTGTACCTCGCGGTGGTCGTGGGCCTGTCCTTGATCATCCTCATCATCGTGTTCCGCTCACTGCTGGTGCCGCTGGTCGCCACCGGCGGCTTCGTGCTGTCGCTCTTCGCGGCCTTCGGTGCCACCACCGCGGTGTTCCAGTGGGGCTGGCTGGGAGACCTGTTCGGCGTGCATGACCCGGGCCCGATCCTGAGCTTCCTGCCCATCATGCTCACCGGAATCCTGTTCGGCCTCGCCATGGACTACCAGCTGTTCCTGACCTCCGGCATGCGCGAGGCCTTCGTGCACGGCAACGACGCGCGCACGTCCGTGGTGCTGGGGATGCGTCACGGCCGTGCGGTCGTGACCGCCGCCGCGATCATCATGGCCTCCGTGTTCGGCGGGTTCATCTTCTCCCACATCTCGACCATCCGACCCATGGGCTTCGGGCTCGCGGTGGGCGTCCTGCTCGACGCCTTCGTGGTGCGCATGCTGATCGTGCCTGCCCTGATGCACCTCATGGGCGAGAAGGCATGGTGGCTGCCGCGCTGGCTCGACCGCATCGTCCCCAATGTGGACGTCGAGGGCGCGGCGCTGGAGCGCGAGCACCCGGTCCCCGCGGAAACCGTCCGCGAGGAGGACGCCAAGGCCTGACGCGCGTGCCTAGCGTGGTCGCATGAGCCCCGATCTCGATGCGATCCGCGCCCGCCTCCACCGGAGGCATGATCGAGTGCTGGTCGCGGCTCGCGCCGGTGGGTCGACGTCGTGGGCCGCGTATGGGGTACCGGACACGGCCGATGCGGAGATCGGCTCGGTCTCGAAGGGCCTCACCGGCCTGCTGCTGCACGAGGCGATCGACCGCGCCGAGGTGTCGCTCGGGACCACGCTGGGCGGGGCGCTGGGACGCCCCGAGGCGTCCTATGCGCCGCTGACCCTGGGCGCGGTCGCGTCGCATCGTTCGGGGCTGCCGTCCCAGCCACCGATGCCCGGCGAGCGCTCGCTCGCCCGGCGCACCTGGCGCATGTGGCGCCACGGCGAGAATCCCTACGGCGACAGCGTCGCGGACCTGTTGGACCAGGCGGCCGATGCCCGCATCGGGCGAGACCGGTTCGTCTACTCGAACCTCGGGTTCGAACTGCTGGGGGCAGCGCTCGCGCGAGCGGCGGGCGACTGCTTCCCGGGCGTGCTGCGCGAGCGGGTGCTCGAGCCACTGGGGATGACCCGCGCGCACGTCCCGGTGCGCGAGGCGGACCTGAGGCCCGAGTCGCTCACCGGCCGCTCGCGGGGCGGGCGCCCTCACGCCGCGTGGGTGGGCGACGCCATCGGACCCGCGGGCGGCGTGCGCTGCACGGCAGCGGACCTCGCGGCGCTGCTCGACGGGCTCGTCGAGCGGAGCGCGCCGGGCATCGGCGCGCTCGAGGCGAGGGCCGATGCGACGGGCGGCTCACGCATCGGCGCGGCCTGGTTGACCACCTCCGTGCGGGGACGCGAGGTGGTCTGGCACAACGGCCGCACCGGGGGCTTCGCGTCTTGGGTGGGCGTCGACCGTGCCCGTGAGACCGCCGTGGCGATCGTCTCCGCCACCGCGATGAGCGTCGATGACGCCGGGTTCCGGTCGCTGGAGGCGCTCTCGCCGTAGACCACCGTGGGCGATGTCAGGCCCCTCTGGTGTGATGGGTTCATGACCGAGGCAGCCGCTCCGCTTCCTGTGTCCCACGCCGTGGGTGGTGGGTCGTGGGAGGCGCGCGTGCGGGGTGCTCTGGTGACGGGTCGTGAGGTGACGCATGGGCGTGTGAGCTCGCTGTCGGATGATGACCTGGTCGCTGTGGGTGCCGCCATCGGGGCGGTGCGTCGGGACGTGGATCGGATGATGGCGGTCGTGGCTGCCGAGCAGGCGGCACGGTCCCGTGCCACGGCCCGTGAGGTGGGGCTGGCGCGGCGCCGCGGAGGCGGGGATGAGCGGGCATTGGTGTCGGCGCAGACAGGTGGATCGACGGCGGAGGCCGGACGGCTGATCGAGCTCGGTGAGGCGCTGCGGGACGCCGAGCGTGCCGGTGGCGACAATGCGGCGGCGTCGCGTACGGCTGAGGATCCCAAGCCTGCGGTGGTGTTTCCGGTGGTAGCGGCTGCCGTGAATGCTGGACGGCTCAGCGCGGAGGCCGCGTCGATGATCCTGCGGATGCTGCGCCGCATCAGCGACCGAGTCGAGCCTGAGGCGTTGTCGCGGGCCGAACGGGAGCTGGTGGAGGCGGCCCGGTTCATGCGGATCGAACGCCTGGCGGGTCTGATCACCCGCACCGAGGAACGTCTGGATGCCGCCCATCGTGAAGAGTTGGCGCGTAGCCGTCGTGAACGGCGTTTCCTGCGGATCGGGGAGACCCCGGATGGGATGGTGTTCGTGCGTGGGCAACTCGATCCTGAGAACGGTGCGCCGCTGATCGCGGTGATGCAGGCGATGGTGACCCAGAGCTTCCGGACCCGCACGCAGATGCAGGACGCACGGAAGGCCGGTCACGCGGTCGTGGTCGACGAGCGCACCCCTGAGCAGGTGCGTGCCGATGCGATGGGCGACTTCGCCCGCCACCTCGCCGGTTGCGAGGTGGACGTGCTTCCGCGTTCTGGGGTCACGCTCGTCCTCCGCGCGGAGGTCGAGGACCTTCGCACCGGGCTCGCAGGAGCGTCCGTGGACGGGCTCGCTGCAGGAGTCGACGCCGGGACGTTGCGCAGGATGGCTGCCGCGGCCGGAATACTCCCACAGGTCATGGATGGTCCGTCGGTGGTGCTCGACCACGGTCGTCGCCATCGCCAGTTCACCCACGCCCAGAGGCTCGCGTTGGTCGAGCGCGACGGCGGCTGCGCGATGTGCGGTGCGCCGCCGAGCTGGTGCGATGCTCACCACATCGTTCCCTGGTCGCAAGGCGGCCGGTCGGACATGGACAACGGTGTGTTGCTGTGCGTGCGATGTCACCACGACATCCATCGCGACCACTGGATCATCGATGCCACCACCACCGAGGTGTGGTTCACGCCGCCAGCCACGGTGGACCCTGAACGCCGACGGCGACCCGGCGGCCGCCAACTCTTCGACAGCCTCCCGCCACCCGACGACACCACCACCCCGCCGGCACCGCCGGCGCCGCCGGGACACGACACCGGAGCACGATGCGCCATGACCGCACCCGAACCGGTCGCCGTCGGGCCGGCGCAGCTGCAGGATCTCGTCGATCCCCTCGACGCACCTGTGCCACCGGAGCCACCGGGCTCGCTGACGGTGCGTGGACCGACGTCGGTCACGGAGCGTGAACGAGCATCGACGGCCACGGCTCATCGAGCGGAGCGATACCAGGCCGCGCGGCAGCCGGGCACAGCCCGTCGCGCCGGGGATCCGCGGGACGCGGCCGTCCCAGCGTCGTCGGGCACTCAGGTCCTTGCTGGCGCCACCGCCCGGGTCTGGGCCCGGGGGCGGTGCGCCTCGCCGGTGGAACGCGCGCTGAGCCGCGCCCGTACTCCCGCGCGAGCCGGCTAGCAGCTCGGTGCTCAGTACGCAGCGCTCAGCACGCAGCGCTCGAGGGCAGGCCGCGCCTACTACACCTTGCGCAGGCTCATGGCGCGTTGGGCCTCGCGATCGTCCTGTTTCTGGCGCAGCGTCTGGCGCTTGTCGTACAGCTTCTTGCCGCGGCCGATGCCGATCTCGATCTTGACGCGGCCCTTCACGAAGTACAGCTTGAGCGGGACGATCGTGAAGCCCTTCTCACGGGTCTTGATCATCAGCTCGTCGATCTGGGCGTGATGCAGCAGCAGCTTGCGCTTGCGGCGGGGCGTGTGGTTGGTCCACGTGCCCTGGACGTACTCCGGGATGTGGATGTTCTCGATCCACGCCTCGCCACGGTCGATGTGGATGTAGCCGTCGCCAATGGACGCCCGGCCCATGCGCAGCGCCTTCACCTCGGTGCCCTGCAGCACCATGCCGGCCTCATACGTCTGATCGATGAAGTAGTCGTGACGCGCAGACCTGTTGGTCGCGATCACCTTGATCTCGTCTGCCATCACTCACCTCCTCGACTCACGTGTGGCTGGACACGAGGTACGAGTCTAGGCGATGGCCCGCTGCGGCCGGGTCACGGGAAGGACGGAAGCAGGCTCTCCGGGTCGACCACGTTGCCGTTGACGTACACCTCGAAGTGAAGGTGGCACGCCGTCGAGGACCCGGTGTTGCCCGAGTACCCCACGAGGTCCCCGCGCGCGACTGTCTGCCCGGAGCTCACCGCGAACCGCGACAGGTGGTTGTAGTTGGTGATGAGCGACTTGCCGCCCACATAGCCGTGGTCGATCAGCACCTGGTTGCCGTAGCCCGCCTGCCACGTCGCCCACTGCACGGTGCCGCTGGCGGACGCATAGATGGGCGTGCCGCAATACGCACGCAGGTCCGTTCCGGCGTGCAGGCGCGCGTAGCCGTAGATCGGGTGCACCCGCATCCCGAACGAGGACGTCTTGTACGGCACCTTCGTCGGGAAGGAGAGGTAGCCATCGTTGAGCTTGCCGCCCTGCTGGGCCGCAGCCTCGCGAGCCGCCTTCAGCGCCTCCTCCGAGTCCGCCTTCTTCTGGACGAGGTCGAGCACGCGGTTGCGCAGCTGCTGCTGGAGCCGCTCGTTCTCCTCCTGCTGCGCCAGGAAGGTGGCGCGCTGCGACTCGAGGTACTGGCGCAGCTCCTCCTGCCGGTCGAGCAGCGCCTGGACGTCGTCCTTCTTCTCCTGCGCGATGTCCCGCAGCCCCTCGAGCTCGACCACGAGCGCGTCTGCCTCGATCTTGAGCTCCGCGATGTACTCCCGCACCGCCTCCTGGCGGGTGCCGCGGTTGCGGTTGACCGCCGCGATCTCGTCCAGCTCCGCGAGGGTGTTGGACTGCACGCGCGAGGCGCTCTGCTGCGCGGTGTACTCGTCCACGAACGAGCGCGCATCGGTGGCTCCGAAGACGATGTCGAGACTCGCCGTGGCGTCGTCGCCCTTGTAGGTCTCCCGCGCGATCGCGGCGACCAGGGCCTCGAGATCGGCGGTGCGCTCCTCGTCGGCGGCGATCTGGTCGGAGATGGCCTGGTCCTGCGCCTCGGCCGCCGCCAGCTTGTCCGCGACGATGCCCTGCTGGACCACCGCCGCCTCGACCTTCTGGTTGGCGATCTCGAGCGCCTCCTGAAGCGCCGGCAGCTGCTCGTTGAGGTCTCTGAGCTTGGCATCAGCCTCGACGATCCTCGCGTCGGTGTTCTCGAGCGCATGCGAGAGCTCGTCGGCCCGCCGCTGCGCGGCGTCACGCTCGGCCTGAGTCTGGTCGATCTGGTCCTGATAGCCGTCGATCTCGTCGCCGAGGTCGTCGATGTCGTCGGCGCGCACCGATCCGGGCAGCGATGCGTCGCCGAGCGCGGCCGCGGTGCCCACGGCGTAGCCGCCCATGACAGCGACCACGAGGATCGCTGCCACGATGGCGGCGAGGCGGCGGGTGTGGGTCATGCGCGCGTGTACCTTCCGAGGGTCACGAGCGAGGCGAGCGCCGCCAGCCCCACGGCGATCGCGACCAGCCACGGGGCCACGGTCCAGACGTCCTCACGGCCCACGTAGTCGACCCACGCGATGGAGCCGGTGAGCCAGTCCTCGACCAGGTAGCGCGTGCCGAGCCACAGCCCGCCGATCGCGAGCACCGCGCCGGCCGTCGCCGCGACGGCGCCCTCGAGCATGAAGGGCATCTGGATCAGGCTCTTCGAGGAGCCCACCATCCGCATGATCGTGGTCTCCCGGCGGCGGCTGAGCGCGCTCAGGCGGATCGTGGTGGTGATCAGCAGCACGGCGGCGAGCATCATCACGGCGGCGAGGCCTGCGGCCACGAAGGTCGCGGCGTTGAGGAAGGTGAACAGTTGGTCGAACACCTCGCGCTGGTCCTTGACCTCCTCGACGCCGGCCAGCCCGGAGGTCGCGTCCGCGACCACCTGGAACTGCTCGGGGTCCGCGAGCTTCACGCGGAACACCGGACCCAGGTCCGCGGCGTCCAGCTGCGAGTACACGCCCGTGGAATCGGCGGCCACGATGTTCTCGAACACCTCTTCGCGGGTCTCGTAGTAGACCTCGTCCACGAGGTCGGACACAGAGCCCTCCTCGAGGACGGCGCGGATCTCATCCTCCTGGACCGTCGTGACGGCGCCGCCCGCGCACTGCTCGAAGAGCGAGTTCTCGGGGCACAGGAAGATCGACACCTCGACCTTGCCGTACCAGGCGTCCTTGAGCTGCTGCACCTGCATCTGGGTGAGCGCGGCCGCGCCCACGAAGGTCAGCGACACGAACGTCACCAGCACCACCGACAGCGCCATGGTGGAGTTGCGGCGCAGTCCCGTCCAGACCTCGCCCATGATGAACCTCAGGCGCATCAGACCGTCTCCAGCCCGTACACGCCGCGATCCTGGTCGCGCACCAGATGTCCGCCCTTGAGCTCGATCACGCGCTTGCGCATCTGGTCCACGATCTCGTCGTCGTGCGTGGCCATCAGCACCGTGGTTCCGGTGCGGTTGATGCGGTCCAGCAGGCGCATGATGCCCACGGACGTGCCGGGGTCGAGGTTTCCGGTGGGCTCGTCGCACAGCAGGATGGGTGGGTGGTTGACGAAGGCGCGCGCGATCGCGACGCGCTGCTGCTCGCCACCGGAGAGCTCGTGCGGCAGCCGCCGCTCCTTGCCCGCCAGGCCCACGAGCTCGAGCATCTCGGGGACGTTCTGGTGGATCTCACGCTTGGACTTGCCGATCACCTGCAGCGCGAAGGCCACGTTCTGGTACACGGTCTTGTTGGGCAGCAGCCGGAAGTCCTGGAACACCGCGCCGATCTCGCGGCGCAGGTGGGGCACGCGCCAGCTGGAGAGCCGGTTGAGGTGGCGTCCGGCCACGTACACGTCGCCCGCGGTGGGGCGCTCCTCGCGCAGGATCAGCTTGAGGAAGGTGGACTTGCCGGAGCCGGAGGAGCCCACGAGGAACACGAAGTCGCCACGCTCGATCTCCACCGAGACGTTGTCGAGCGCAGGCCGTGCACCACGGGTGTAGACCTTGCTGACGGTATCGAGTCGAATCATGCTTCCAGGCGCGAGGGGACGGACTCGCGCTCCCTCAGCAGACTAAGAAGGCCCGCACGCCCCATCCCGGAGGCGCGCCGGGGCAACGGTGCGAGATGGGTCACATGCTCGACGCGGGCATCAGAGGAGGCATGCCTCGCCGGCAGAGCCGCGCGGCGAGCGCACCGCCGATGTGCCAGGCGAGTCAGGTGCGGCGGCCCCCCGCGCATCGGCGCTGGGTGCCGCTCCGGGGTGAGGAATCGCCAGGACAGCCGTCCCCGGGGCGACCTACTGGGCGCTCTGAGCCTGCTGCTGACGGCGCCAGCGGATCCCGGCGTCGATGAATCCGTCGAGGTCGCCGTCGAAGACGATCTGCGGGTTGCCCACCTCATGGCCGGTGCGAAGGTCCTTGACGAGCTGCTGGCCGTAGAGGAAGTACGAGCGCATCTGGTCCCCCCAGCTCGCCTTGATGTCGCCCGCGAGCTCCTTCTTCTGCGCGGCCTCCTCCTCCTTCTTGAGCAGGAGCAGCCGTGACTGGAGCACGCGCATCGCCGCGGCGCGGTTCTGGATCTGCGACTTCTCGTCCTGCATCGACACCACGATCCCGGAGGGGAGGTGGGTGATGCGCACCGCGGAGTCCGTGGTGTTGACGGACTGGCCACCGGGACCGGAGGAGCGGAACACGTCGACCTTGATGTCCGTCTCCGGCACCTCGACGTGGTCCGTCGACTCGATGAGCGGGATGACCTCGACCGCCGCGAAGCTGGTCTGGCGCTTGTCCGCGGAGCCGAACGGGCTGATGCGGGCCAGGCGATGCGTCCCGGCCTCGACGGACAGGATGCCGAAGGCGTAGGGCGCGTTGATCTCGAAGGTGGCGGACTTGATGCCGGCGCCCTCGGCGTAGGACGTGTCCAGCACCTTGGTGGCGTAGCCATGACGCTCGGCCCACCTGAGGTACATGCGCAGCAGCATCTCCGCGAAGTCCGTGGCGTCGTCGCCGCCCGCTCCCGAACGGATCGTGACGACCGCGTTGCGTTCGTCCCACTCCCCCGTCATCAGGGTGCGGACCTCCATCGCGGACAGGTCCGTGCGCAGCTTCACGAGCTCCGCATCGGCCTCCGCGAGAGTGTCCGCGTCGTCGCCCTCGACGGCCATCTCGACCAGCACCTCGAGGTCGTCGATCCGGCTGCGGAAGGACGCGAGGCGCTCGAGCTCGCCGTTCGCGACGCTGAGCTGCTGGGTCACGGCCTGCGCGTTGTCCTGGTCATCCCAGAGGTCCGGCGCGGAGGCCTGCTGCTCGAGGTCCTCGACGCGCGCTCGCAGCCGCTCGGGGTCGGATACGGCCTCGATCTGCTCGAAGGTGGCGCGCAGCGCTGCGATCTCGGCCGGAAAGTCAGTATCCACGACAGTCGAGTCTAGCCGTCGGAGCACCACGGGCTCGGCACCCGCCGAGCCTGGGGCGATGCTCGTATGCTCACTCCCATGGCCTCAGCAGACGGTTCCGGCGCGGCGTCCAGCGCGGACGGCGACGGCGCAGCCTCGCAACCCGCAGGCACCCTCGCATCGGCCACGCAGGCCCCGAGCCGCTCCGTGCAGCGCGTGCTGATGGCGCTCACGCTGCCCGCGCTGCTGATCGGCGTGATGACAGGCGTGCTGCTGTGGGCCATCGACGAGCTCGCGGAGGTCCTCGACCATGCGCTCTGGGAGCGCCTCCCCGAATGGATCGGCGTCGCGCCGGATGCCGCATGGTGGATCATCGGCGTGCTCACGGCGACCGGCGCGGCCGTGGGGCTCGTGCTGCGCTACGCGCCCGGTCACGGTGGCCACGATCCCGCGAAGGTCGAGCTCATCGCTCCGCCGCTGCCGCTGTCCGCGCTGCCGGGCGTCGCCCTCGCGCTCATCCTGGGCCTCGCCGGCGGCGTCAGCCTGGGACCGGAGAGCCCCATCATCGCCATCGCGATCGCGATCTCCGTGTGGTTCACGCGACGCTTCGCCAAGCACGTCACCGTCGAGATGGCGCTGATGATGGCGGCTGCCGGAATGCTGGGCGCGATGTTCGGATCTCCCGTGGCGGCCGCCCTGCTGCTCACCGAGGTGGTCGCAGGCGCCAAGCGCGGCGGGCTGCTGTGGGACCGACTGTTCGCGCCCGTCGCAGCGGCGGCTGCAGCCGCGCTGACGGCGGATCTGCTGGGCGTGGCGCTCGACGCCACCGAGGGGCAGGGCTTCGAGCAGGTCACCCTCGTGCAGCTGCTGTGGGGCGCTGTCGCGGCGCTCGCAGCCGCGGCGCTGGGCATCGCGGGAGCGTGGGCCATGCCCCGCCTGTGGCGACTGCTGCGCACCCTCCGCAGCCCCGTGCTCTACGCGACGCTGGGCGGCCTCGTCCTCGGGATCCTGGGAGCGATCGGCGGCCCCATCACGCTCTTCAAGGGAGCGGCGCAGACCAGCCAGCTGGTGCAGACGGCGGACGAGATGTCCACGTGGCACCTCGTTCTGCTCGCCGTGATCAAGACCGTCGCGCTCGTGATCGCGGCGGCGGCGGGCTTCCGAGGCGGCCGGATCTTCCCGGCCGTGTTCATCGGCGCCGCCGCCGGGCTCGTGGTGCAGTCGCTCGTCCCCGACCTGCCGGTGCTGATCGCGGTCGCGTGCGGCGTGCTGGGAGCCGTCCTCGCGATCGGCCGCGACGGCTGGCTCGCGCTGTTCATCGCGGTGGCGGTGTCCGGGGAGATCGAGCTGCTGCCGGCGCTGTGCCTGATCATGCTGCCCGTCTGGCTCATCGTGACCGCGAGCCCCGAGATGCTCGTCCATGACCCCGAGGACGAGGTCGACCCTCACGACGTGAAGGCTGGCTGACTACTCGCCGTCGTCGGCGTTCTCGTCGTGCTGCTCGTCGAGCTCGTCCACCGCGTCGTCGATGGCGTCCTCTGCCTCGTCTGCGGCCTCGCTGACCTCTGCCGTCGCCTCGTCGACCACGTCACCGGCGTCCGCGTCTCCACAGGCGGCGAGGCCCAGGGTCAGCACTCCGGCACCCAGCAGGGCGGCAGCCTTCTTGCGCATGGCGTTCATCTCTGTCTCCTCTGGTCGGTTCACCCATCCCAACCGACGTCCCGCGCCTGGCATTCCATCGCATCGTCCGGGCACCTGCCGCCCGGCCGCCTCGTGCGCACGGACGCGCGAAGGCCCCGGTGCGGTGAGCACCGGGGCCTCGGACGTGCCGGCTGTGTCCGGACCGGCGACGGCGGGCGAGGCGGGCGGCGTGGATCACACGCCCCGCGCGCGCCCTACTTCGCAGCCTTGGAGGCTCGCGACCTCTTGGTGGGAGCGGCGGCCTTCGCGGTGGCGGAGGTGGCCGTGACGGCGCGGTTCTTGATGTCCTGGTACCGCACGCCGTAGTAGGCGGCCTCCATCATCACCTTCATGTCCGCCAGCATGGGCAGGCGCGGGTTGGCGGGGGCGCACTGGTCCTCGTAGGCGTTCATCGCGAGGGTGTCGAGCGACGCGATGAAGTCGCCCTCGTCCACGCCCACCTGCTGGAAGGACCTCTCGATGCCCACCTTGTCCCGCAGCTCCTCGACGGCGGTGGCGTAGGCCTCGACGGCCTCGTCCGGGGTGGAGCACGGCAGGCCCAGCATCTTCGCGATCTCCTGGAAGCGCTCCGGGGCCACGTAGGACTCCTGCTTGGGCCACGAGGTGGGCTTGGTGGGGACCTGGCCGTTGTACCGGATCACGTGCGGCAGGTAGATGGCGTTGGTGCGGCCGTGGGCGACGTGGAACATCGATCCGGTCACGTGGCTCATCGCGTGGACCAGCCCCAGGAAGGCGTTGCCGAACGCCATGCCGGCGATGGTCGCGGCGTTGTGCATCTTCTCGCGGGCCTTCTCAGCGCTGCCACCCACCGTCACCGACTCCTCGATGTTCTCGAACACGAGGCGGATGGCCTGCAGGGCCATGCCGTCGGTGAAGTCGTTGGCGTAGACGGACACGTACGCCTCGGTGGCGTGCGTGAGGGCGTCGAAGCCGGAGTCAGCGGCCACGCGGGCGGGCAGCTGGGCGGTGAGCACCGGGTCCGTGATGGCCACGGTGGGCGTCAGCGCGTAGTCCGCGAGCGGGTACTTGCGGCCGGTCTCCGTGTCCGTGATGACGGCGAACGGGGTGACCTCGGAGCCGGTGCCGGAGGTGGTGGGGATGCACACCAGCTTCGCGAGCTCGCCCAGCTTGGGGAACGTGAAGGCGCGCTTGCGCACGTCGAAGAACTTCTCCTTGAGGTCGGAGAAGTCGACCTCGGGGTGCTCGTACAGCAGCCACATCACCTTGGCGGCG
The DNA here is from genome assembly GCF_016862815.1 of Demequina activiva. Taxonomy (GTDB): domain Bacteria; phylum Actinomycetota; class Actinomycetes; order Actinomycetales; family Demequinaceae; genus Demequina; species Demequina activiva. The sequence goes on from NZ_BONR01000001.1 coordinate 250,729, forward strand.
TCCATGGGGGATCCACCGCCCACGGCGATGAGGGTGTCCGGCTTGAACGCCCGCAGCACCTCAGCGCCCTTCTTGACCGTGGTCACGGACGGCTCCGGCTCGACGTCGTCGATGATCTGCACGGAGATGTGGTTGGCGCGGCGGTTCAGCACGTCCAGGACCTTGTCGACGATGCCGATGCGCGTCATGGTCGCGTCCGTGATGATGGTGACGCGCTCGACGCCCTCCATGTCGCGCAGGTACTGGATCGCGTTGGGCTCGAAGTACGTCTTGGACGGCACCTTGAACCACTGCATGTTGTTGTTCCTCCGGCCGATGCGCTTGACGTTGATGAGGTTCACCGCGGTGACGTTGTTGCTCACCGAGTTGTGGCCGTAGGAGCCGCAGCCCAGCGTCAGCGACGGCAGGAACGCGTTGTAGATGTCGCCGATGCCGCCCTGGCTGGAGGGCGAGTTGGTGATCACGCGGATGGCCTTGACGCGGGTGCCGAACTCACGGATGAGCGCCTCGTCGGTCGCGTGGATCGCGGCCGAGTGGCCCAGCCCGTGGAACTCGACCATCTGCTCGGCGTACAGCAGGCCCTGCTCGGTGGAGTCAGCGGTGAGGACCGCGAGCACGGGGCACAGCTTCTCGCGCGTCAGCGGCTCGCTCACGCCCACCTCGGCCACGTCGGCGAGGATGATCGAGGTCTCCTCGGGCACCTCGAAGCCTGCCTGCTGCGCGATCCACTGGGGCGACTTGCCCACGACCGCGGGGTTGAGCTTGGCGCCCGCGCAGTTCTCGCCGTTCGCGGCGACGCCGAAGATGAACTCCTCGAGCTGCTTCTTCTGAGCCGCGTCGACCCGGTAGGCGTGCAGGCGCTCGAACAGCGTGAGCGCCTCCTCGCGGATCGAGGCGTCGAGGATCACGGCCTGCTCGGATGCGCACACCATGCCGTTGTCGAAGGCCTTGGAGATGACGATGTCGTTGACCGCGCGCTTGAGGTTGGCGGACTCGTGGACGTACGCCGGGACGTTGCCGGCGCCCACGCCCAGGGCGGGCTTGCCGCAGCTGTAGGCCGCCTTGACCATCGCGTTGCCGCCAGTGGCGAGGATCAGCGCGATGCCGTCGTGCTTCATGAGCGCGTTGGTGGCCTCGATGGACGGGTTCTCGACCCACTGGATGCAGTGCTCGGGCGCCCCTGCCTTGATCGCGGCGTCGCGCACCACGCGGGCCGCCGCCACGGAGGACCTCTGCGCGCTCGGGTGGAACGCGAACACGATGGGGTTGCGGGTCTTCAGGGCGACCAGCGCCTTGAAGATCGCGGTCGACGTGGGGTTGGTGACGGGGGTCACTCCGCACACGACGCCCACGGGCTCGGCGATCTCGGTGATGCCCAGCAGCGGGTCCTCGTTGATGACGCCCACGGTCTTCATGGGAGCCATCGAGTGGGTGACGTGCTCGCACGCGAAGATGTTCTTGACGGCCTTGTCCTCGAACACGCCGCGACCGGTCTCCTCGACCGCGAGCACGGCGAGGTCGCCGTGCTGGTTCAGGGCGGCCACGGAGGCCTTCTTGACGATGAGGTTGACGTCGTCCTGGGTGAACGCGGAGTACGCGTCGAGCGCCGTGAGGCCGTTGGCGACCAGGCGGTCGATCTCCTCGGCCACGGTGGGGGTGGTCGCTGAGGGGGCGGTGGCGGTCATGTCGAGAACCTTTCCGAGGGAGGGCACCGGGCGCGCCCTGACTACTTCCGACGGTAGGCCCGGCCGATGCCCGTCTCGCGGGGCGTAGGTCCCGGGGACTTCGGTCCCGGTTGGGTGGCGTATCAGCCCGTGAACAGGGCGGATGCCTTGATGACGGTCTGGCTGACGCCGTAGACGAGGCCCGCTCCCACGATCACCCACAGGACGATCGCGAGGGGGTTGCCGGTGCGCCGGGGGGTCTGGTTGCTCATGGGTGTCATCCCTTCGTTCCGGCCAGCGCTGCGGCCGGCTCGTCCTGTGCGTGGTGGCGCTCGTGATCGGGCACGGCGTCGGCGTGCTCGTGCCAGCGGGCGGCGACGGGCCGCACCAGGATGTTGGCGACGAACCCGACGGCGAGGATTCCCACCATCACGAGCAGCGACGGCCGGTAGAGATCCGCACCCTCGAGCCCTTGTCCCTCGAGCGCGTCCAGCACCGAGTTGATGATCAGGGGCCCAGCGACGCCGGCGGCGGACCAGGCCGTCAGCAGGCGACCATGGATCGCGCCCACCTCGAACTCGCCGAACACGTCCTTGAGGTACGCCGGGATGGTCGCGAAGCCGCCCCCGTAGAAGCTGATGATGAGGACCACGAGCGGCACGAACAGCACGATCGACGTGGGTCCGAACAGCGCGACGGCCGTGTAGGCGAGCGCGCCGACGCCCAGGTACATCACGTACGTGAGCTTGCGTCCGATCACGTCGGACAGGCTGGACCAGCCGATGCGCCCTGCCATGTTGGCGAGCGACAGCAGTCCCACGAACCCGGCGGCCGCCGCGGCGGTGATCTGGGGGAAGTAGTCCTCGATCATGGGCTTGGCGTTCTCGAGGATGCCGATGCCCGCGGTGACGTTGGTGAACAGCACGATCCACAGCAGCCAGAACGGCACCGTCTTGATGGCGTTGCGCGCGCTGACCTGGCCGCCGGAGGACAGCCGTGTGCGGTGCTGCGCGGGCTCCCAGCCCTCGGGAAGCCAGCCCTTGGGGGGAACGCGCACCACGGCCGCGCCCAGCAGCATCAAGGAGAAGTACAGGGCTCCGAGTGTCAGGAAGGCGGGCACCAGGGCCTCGGCCTCGGTGTCCGCGTACGCACCCAGCAGGAACTGCGACAGCGGCGCGGCCAGCATGGCGCCGCCGCCGAACCCCATGATCGCCAGCCCCGTCGCCAGGCCGGGCCGGTCCGGGAACCACTTGATGAGCGTCGACACGGGCGAGATGTATCCCAGTCCCAGGCCGATGCCGCCCAGCACTCCGTAGCCCAGGTAGACCAGCCACAGCTGGCCCACCGAGATGCCCAGGGAGGCGAGCGCGAAGCCTCCTCCCCACGCGAAGGCCGCCACCACCATGGTGGCGCGCGGACCGGTGCGCTCCATCCACCGGCCCCCGAAGGCCGCGGACAGGCCGAGCATCACGATCCCGATGGAGAAGATCATGCCGATCTGGGTGTGCGACGCGTCGAAGCGCTCGATGAGGGCGTCCTTGAAGACGCTGAACGCGTAGACCTGGCCGATGCTCAGGTGGACCGCCAGCGCGGCCGGCGGGACCAGCCATCGGTTGTATCCGGCCGGCGCGACCGTTCGTTCTCGTGACAAGAGGGACATCGTTGTTCTCCATTCGGGACGCGTCTCGCGTGTTCCCACCATCGTGGTGCGCCCGCTGGCCCTCGCGGCGGGACCAAGGGCCCATCGACCTGCCCGGTCCAGGACAGGCGCCCGCCACGCGGAACCTCGCCTCGCGACGGACCTCGCGACGGACCTCGCGACGGAACTCTCCGCTCGGCCAGGATGGTCGCGTTCCTGACGGTCGAGAGGACCGGCGCTGGCGGCGCCGCGTCGAGCGGCGCGCGCGGATGATCCGTGACGGCGAACGGCTCACCGTCAGCCCCGAGGCGAGTGGGAGCCGTCGAGGAGCGACCGCAGCGCCTGCCCGCTACGCCGCCTCCCCGCATCGGTCCTTCAGTAGACGGCGAGCCCCGCGCGAGCGAACTGCCGGCGCACTCGCGCCACCAGCTGGGGGCTGGGCGGCTCGGTGTCCTCGAGGGCGTACGGCTCGTTCAGGGCCCGCCACTTCTCGCGCCCCATCTGATGGAACGGCAGCACCTCGACGCGCTCCAGCGAGGACAGCGACCGCGCGTACTCGACCACCTTCTGGATGGACTGCTCATCGTCAGTGAGCCCCGGCACCAGCACGTAGCGCATCCAGATCGGGATGCCCTGCGCGCTGAGCCGCTCACCGAAGTCGAGGGTGGGCTGCAGCGGCCGGCCGGTGACCTTGCGGTACGTCTCCGGGTCGCCGGACTTCACGTCCAGCAGCACCAGGTCCGTGTTCGCCAGCAGCCTGTTGGAGGCGCGCGCCCCCAGGAAGCCGGAGGTGTCGAGCGCGGTGTGGACGCCCATCCGCTTGCACTCCTCGAAGATGGCCTCCACGAACGGGGCCTGCAGCAGCGGCTCCCCGCCGGAGAGGGTGACCCCGCCACCCGTGGTGCGCAGCACGTGGGCGTATCGCTCGATGCGCCTGGCGACCTGCTCGACGCTCTGGCGCTCTCCCCTGCGCATCTGCCACGTGTCCGGGTTCTGGCAGTACAGGCAGCGCAGGGGGCAGCCGGCCAGGAAGTAGGTGAGACGGGTGCCCGGGCCGTCGACCGCGGTGACGAGCTCCCAGGAGTGGATGGACCCGGTCTCACCTGGGTTGCGCAGGCTGGCACGCAGCTCCTGGTCCGCGCAGTCGATGTCGGGGGTGGCGCCCGGGGACGTGGCAGTGGGGACTGACATGATCGCCGCCTCCTACAGGCTGCCGTGGAACGTGCGGGACAGGACGTCGAGCTGCTGCTCCCTGGTGAGCCGCACGAAGTTCACGGCGTATCCGGAGACCCGGATGGTCAGCTGGGGGTAGTTCTCGGGGTGCTCCATGGCGTCCTCGAGCGTCTCGCGGTTCAGCACGTTGACGTTCATGTGGAAGCCGTGGGAGACGGTGTACGCGTCCAGCACTCCCACGAGGTTGCGCACCTGCTCCGCCTTGTCGCGGCCCAGCCCTGCTGGCACCACCGTGGTGGTCAGCGAGATGCCGTCCTGAGCGTCCTCGTACGGCAGCTTGGCGACGGACAGGGCCGAGGCGACGATGCCGTGTCGGTCACGCCCGTTCATGGGGTTCGCTCCCGGCGCGAACGGCTCGCCCGAGCGGCGGCCGTCGGGCGTGTGGCCCGTGTGCTTGCCGTAGACGACGTTCGAGGTGATGGTCAGCACGGACTGCGTGTGCTTTGCGCCCCGATAGGTGGGCTGGGCGCGCACCTTGTCCATGAACCGGTGCACCAGCTCGACCGCGATGTCGTCCACACGGTCGTCGTCATTGCCGAAGGTCGGGTACTCGCCCTCCACCTCGTAGTCCACGGCCAGTCCCGTCTCGTCGCGCACAGGGCGGACGGTGGCGAACCTGATCGCGCTGAGCGAGTCCGCGGCGACCGACAGTCCGGCGATGCCGCACGCCATGGTGCGCAGGATCTCCTTGTCGTGAAGCGCCATCTCGAGGCGCTCGTATGCGTACTTGTCGTGCATGTAGTGGATGCAGTTGAGGGCGTCCACGTAGGTCTCGGCCAGCCAGTCCAGCAGCCGGTCGTAGGCGGCGAGCGTCTCGTCGTAGTCGAGCACCTCCGCCGTGAGAGGCGTGCTGACGGGTGCGACCTGCGCTCCGGAGAGCTCGTCGCGGCCGCCGTTGATCGCATACAGCAGCGCCTTCGCGAGGTTGACGCGGGCGCCGAAGAACTGCATCTGCTTGCCGACCGCCATCGCGGACACGCAGCAGGCGATCGCCGCATCGTCGCCGCACTGGGAGCGGATCAGCTCGTCCGACTCGTACTGGATCGACGAGGTGTCGATCGACACCTGCGCACAGAACTCCTTGAAGCCCTGCGGGAGGCCCTCCGACCAGAGCACCGTGAGGTTGGGCTCGGGCGCCGCGCCCAGGTTGTACAGGGTCTGCAGGAAGCGGAACGAGGTGCGGGTCACGAGCGGACGCCCGTCGTCCCCGATGCCGCCGATGGACTCGGTCACCCAGGTGGGGTCGCCGGAGAACAGCGCGTCGTACTCGGGCGTCCGCAGGAAGCGGACGATGCGCAGCTTGATGACGAAGTCGTCGATGATCTCCTGCGCCTGCTCCTCCGTGATCTCCCCTGCGGCGAGGTCGCGTGCGGCGTAGATGTCCAGGAACGTCGACGTGCGGCCCAGGGACATCGCGGCGCCGTTCTGCTCCTTGACCGCTCCCAGGTACGCGAAGTAGAGCCACTGGACCGCCTCGCGGAAGGTCGCGGCGGGACCAGAGATGTCGTGGCCGTAGCTGGCCGCCATCGCCTTGAGCTCCTGGAGGGCGCGGATCTGCTCGGCGGTCTCCTCGCGGTCGCGGATCACGTCCTCCGTGGAGCGCTCCATGTCGAGCAGCGCGCGCTCAGCCTTCTTGGCGGCGATGAGCGCGTCCACCCCGTACAGGGCCACGCGGCGGTAGTCGCCGATGATCCGTCCGCGGCCATACGCGTCCGGCAGTCCGGTGACGATGTGGGAGCGGCGCGCGGCGCGCACGTTCGGCGGGTACACGTCGAACACGCCGGCGTTGTGGGTCTTGCGGTAGTCAGTGAAGGTCTTCTCGAGCTGCGGGTCCACGGGATAGCCGTAGGTCTCCAGGGCGTTCGCGACCATGCGCCAGCCCCCGAACGGCATGATCGCGCGCTTGAGTGGCGCGTCAGTCTGCAGGCCCACGATCACGTCCTCGCCCTCACGGACGTATCCGGGCGCGTGCGACGTGATGGACGAGGGCGTGGTGGCGTCGATGTCGTAGACGCCCTCGGCGCGCTCCTGCGGGAACAGCGCCGTGATCGACTCCCAGGCGCGGATGGTGCGCTCGGTGGGCCCGGCGAGGAACGACGCGTCGCCCTCGTACGGCTGGTAGTTGGTCTGGATGAAGCCGCGGACGTCGATCGCGTCCGCCCACGGGCCGCGCGAGAAGCCACGCCACTCGCTCGCGTGAGCGGCCTGGTCCGCGGTGTCTCCTGCGGCCTGTGCGGTGGTGTCGGTGACGGTCATGATGGGGCTCCTCCCGGTAGGGCTTGAGGCGGCGATGCCGCTCGGGTGGAGCGGTCACCGTCGATACTGCGACCGTACGTCCGCCACCATGGCCGGTTCCGGGACCTTCGGCCCTCGCCCGTTCTGGCACACTGGACGCGCTGTTCCGTAACGTTTCGACACGATCCACAGAGGAGTGCCATGGCCGTCACGCTCGTCGCCAACCCGCTGCACGAGGGCTGGTCCCTCACCCACCTTGGCGGCGACGCCCCTCAGGAGGTCGCGGGAGCGACCGTCCCGGCGGAGGTTCCTGGCTCGACCCATGTGGATCTGCTGCGTGCCGGGCTCATCCCCGACCCCTACCTCGACCGCAACGAGAAGGCCCTTGAGTGGATGTGGACGTGCTCGTGGCGCTACGCGACCGAGTTCGCCGCGACGCCCGCGACGGACGGCGAGCGGGTGGACCTGGTGTTCGACGGTCTCGACACCGTGGCGACCGTGCGGCTCAACGGCACCGAGGTCGCGCGCACCAAGAACATGCACCGCTCCTACCGCTTCGACGTGCGGGAGCTCATCCGCGGCGGCGCGAACGCCCTCGAGGTCGACTTCGCGTCCGCGCTCGAGTACGCCAACGGCGTGCAGGACGAGGTGGGCTTCCGCCCCAGCCCGTACCCGCACCCGTACCACGCCATCCGCAAGATGGCGTGCTCGTTCGGATGGGACTGGGGTCCGGACCTGCAGACCGCCGGCATCTGGAAGGGCGTGCGCATCGAGCGATGGCGCACCGCGCGCCTCGATGCCGTGCGTCCCCTGGTGACGGTCGACGGCACGCAGGGCACCGTCCAGATCCATGTCGACGTCGAGCGCGCTTCGAGCGAGCCGCTCACGGTCCACGCCAGCGCGGCCGGCATCGAGGCCAGCGTCGCCATCCCCGCCGGCGAGACCGCCGGCGTGGTCACCCTCGAGATCCCTGACGTCGAGCGGTGGTGGCCCCACGGCTACGGCGAGGCACGCCTGTACGACCTCACGGTGGACCTGCACTCCTCGGACGAGCTGCTCGACAGCTACGCGAGGCGCATCGGCTTCCGGTCCGTGGAGGTGGTGGTCGAGAACGAGGGCGACGGCGCGGGCTTCACCTACGTGGTGAACGGCCAGGCCGTGTTCGTCAAGGGCGCCAACTGGATCCCGGACGATCACCTCATGACCCGCATCACCAAGGAGCGGCTCGCCCGTCGCATCGGCCAGGCCGTGGACGCGAACATGAACCTGATCCGCATCTGGGGCGGCGGCATCTACGAGACGGAGGACTTCTACGACCTCTGCGACGAGCGCGGCGTGATGGTGTGGCAGGACTTCCCCTTCGCCTGCGCCGCGTACGCGGAGGGCTCCCCGATCGTGGAGGAGGTGCGTGCCGAGGCTCGCGAGAACGTCGCACGGCTCACCCCCCACGCGTCGCTCGTCATGTACAACGGCTCGAACGAGAACATCTGGGGCTGGTGCGACTGGGGATGGCCGGAGAAGGTGGGCGGGGACGGCACCTGGGGACTGAAGTACTACGAGGAGATCCTCCCGGAGATCGTCGCGGAGCTGGACCCCACCCGCTTCTACACGCCCTCCTCCCCCTACAGCCCGTTCCACACCCATGAGGAGGTCCATCCCAACGACAAGGCGTGGGGAACCTCGCACGAGTGGGAGGTGTGGAACCGCCTCGACTACACGCACTACCGCAGCTACGTGCCGCGGTTCATGTCCGAGTTCGGCTTCCAGGGCCCCGCGACGTGGGCCACGGTGACCCGGTCGCTACCCGAGGACCAGCGCCGCCAGGACTCCGAGGGCTGGCTGCTGCACCAGAAGGCGGACCACGGCAACGACAAGCTCAATGGCGGGCTGGCCGCCCACCTGCCTGCGGGCCGCGACTTCGAGGAGTGGCACTGGGCCACCTCCCTGAACCAGGCGCGCGCGATCGAGTTCGGCATCGCGCACTACCGCTCGTGGTGGCCGCAGACGGCGGGCGCGATCGTGTGGCAGCTCAACGACTGCTGGCCCGTCACGTCGTGGGCCGCGGTGGACGGCGACGAGCGGCCCAAGCCGCTGTGGTACGCCCTCAAGCACGTGTTCGCCCCTCGCCTGCTGACCTTCCAGCCGCGCGGCGCGGACGGCGGCCTCGACCCCGAGGGCGCCACGCACCTGGTGGCCGTCAACGACACCGATCAGGCATGGTCCGAGACCCTGACCTTCACGCGCATGTCGCTCGACGGCACGGAGCTGGCGGTCGCGACCGCTCACCTGGCGGTCGAGCCGCGCTCGACGGCGACGCTCGCCGTGCCCGGGCACGTCCTGGAGACGGCCGATGCGAGCGCCGAGGTGCTGGTGGCAGACGCCGGGTACCCCGGGGACGATGACCACGTGCGCGGGCTGCACGTGTTCGCGGAGGACAAGGACGTCGCGTACGAGCGGGCGCCGTACCGCGCATCGGCCGTGCGAGCCCCCGGCGGCTACGAGGTGACGGTCGCCGCCCACGGCCTCGTGCGCGACCTGACCGTGCTCGCGGACAAGGTGCACCCCGACGCCCAGGCGGACGATGCGCTGGTCACCCTGGTGGCCGAGCAGTCCCACGTGTTCCGCATCTCGTGCGAGGCAGAGGTCGACCCCGAGGCCTTCCTGGCGGACCGTGTGCTGGTGAGCGTGAACTCTCTGGTGGGGTGATTCTCACCCGCCGCCGCCCGGCCTCCGCGACGCGCGGACGCCGGGCGGTGGCGCGTTCAGGGGCCGCGTGGAGCGCTGGACGACGATCGCGTTCGAAACGATTCGCGATCGTCACCAAATCGTAATCAGCGAGTCTGTCGAAAGGTTTCGCAGGGGGCTAGGGTGGCAATGCGTCCCAACGAGGGGGCGCGCGAATTCACCTAAAGGGGAATGAACATGAAGTGGACTCGATCCCGGACGGCGAGCGCTCTCGCCATCGGCGCGGCTTCGGCAATGCTGCTGACCGCCTGCTCGAGCGGGGACGACGGCACCGAGGAGCCCACGGACGCTCCCGAGACTGCCGAGGAGACCGAGGAGCCCGCTGAGGCGGAGCCCGTCACCCTGAACGTGTCCTACTGGGGCACCTTCGGCCTGGAGTCCCTGGCCGAGCAGTACACCGCTGACAACCCGCACGTCACCATCAACCTCGACTCCGGCGAGTACGGCGCGCAGCACGACAAGCTCACGCAGGCGCTCATCGCCGGCTCGGGCGCATCCGAGGTCTCCGCGATCGACGAGGGCTACATGGCTAGCTTCCTCGCGCAGCAGGAGAACTTCGTCAACCTGCTCGACCTGGGCGCCGGCAAGTACGAGGAGGAGTACCTCGACTGGAAGTGGGGCCAGGCGGCCTCCGCTGACGGCTCGTACGTCATCGGCCTCGGCTCCGACGTCGGTGGACTCGCGATGTGCTACCGCCACGACCTCTTCGCTGAGGCCGGCCTGCCGGACGCTCGCGAGGACGTCTCCGCCGCATGGGGCGAGGGCTGGGGCGACTACATCGAGCTCGGCAAGGAGTACGTCGGCGCGACCGACGCGGCCTTCGTCGACAACGTCAGCCAGATCATGAACGCGGCGCAGACGCAGCTCGGCACGGGCTACGCCTACTACAACCGCAACAACGAGCTCGACATGGAAGCCAGCAAGCCTGCCTTCGACGTCGCGCTCCAGGTCATCACCGAGGGCCTCTCGGCGAACATCGCCCCGTGGGGTCCGGAGTGGAACACCGGCTTCGCCAACGGCGACTTCGCCACGCTGCCCTGCCCCGCGTGGATGCGTGCGAACATCATCGACTCCGGCGCCCCCGCGGGCACCTGGGACATCGCCGACATCCCCGGACCCGGTGGCAACTGGGGCGGTTCGTTCTACACGATCCCCGCCCAGTTCGACGAGAACACCACTCAGGAGGCCTACAACTTCATCGAGTGGGTCATCCAGCCCGAGCAGCAGCTCGCCATCTTCGCGGAGACCGGCAACCTGCCTTCGCAGAGCTCGCTGTACTCGGACGAGGCGATCCAGGACCCGGAGCACCCCGCGCAGGCGGAGGTGAACGCCTTCTTCAACGGCGCTCCCGGTGGCCAGATCTTCTCGAAGACCGCCGAGGAGATCCCCGGCGCGATCTACTACGCCCCGAACAACGCCGCCATCCGCTCTGCGGTGGAGACGGTGCTGAACGAGGTCCAGGCCGGCACCATCGCGGCCGAGGACGCGTGGGACGAGGCCGTGGCCGCCGCTGAGGCTGCCGACGCCGCGTAAGCAGCGCAACATGCACGGATGAAACGGGGGGTGAGCCCTGCGAGGCTCACTCCCCGTTTCACCGTCCGCGCCTAGACTCCCCATCACGAGCGTTCTTGACCATCGGAGGTATCAATGTCCGCCAGCAGCGTGACGGCTGACTCGGCCGGCGCCACCGGCACGGACCGCGGCGGGAAGCACAAGGGACCCAAGAGCTCCATCTGGGCTCGGTTCGACCACGTCGTGGTCCCTTACATCCTCGTCTCGCCCTTCTTCATTCTCTTCATCGCTTTCGGCATCTTCCCCATCGTCTACAGCGCGCTGGTCTCCTTCCAGACCTACCGCGCCGAGCAGCCGGTGTACCCGAGTGGCAACTCGGTCAACCTGTACACCGAGCGCTGGGTGGGGCTGGAGAACTACCAGCGTGTCCTCACCAACTGGGACTTCACGCAGGCGCTGCTCAACACGCTGGGACTGTTCATCGTCTCCGCGATCCCGCAGCTGTTCTTCGCACTGGTCCTCGCCTCACTGCTGAACCGCCGCCTCCGGGCGCAGTCGCTGTTCCGCATCGGCATCCTGATCCCGTACATCACCCCCATCGTCGCCTCGACGCTGGTGTTCACCACCTTCTTCTCCGAGCAGTACGGCCAGGCCAACTGGGTGCTGGGACTGTTCGGAGTCGAGCACACCTCCGGCGTCGGAGCCGCTGCCCAGGAGTACCCGGGCATCGACTGGCGTGCCGAGCGCTGGTCCGCGTGGCTCGCGCTCGTGATCATGATCAACTGGAAGTGGACCGGCTACAACGCGCTGCTGTACCTGGCGGCCATGCAGTCCATCCCCAAGGACGTCTACGAGGCCGCTGCGCTCGACGGCGCCGGCGCGTGGCGCCAGCTGTGGTCCATCACGGTTCCCATGATCCGCCCCATGGTGATCTTCACCGTGGTGCTGTCGACCATCGGCTCCCTGCAGCTGTTCGCCGAGCCCGTCCTGTTCGACGAGGATCCGAGCTCCGGCGAGGGCGGTGGCCTGCGCCACCTGTGGCGTACCGTCGCCCAGCTGATCTGGTACACGGGCTGGGGCGACCCCAATGACTTCGGACTGGCCGGCGCGATGTCGTGGCTGCTGTTCGTGGTCGTGGTGGCGCTCGCCGCGTTCAACGCGTTCATCTCGAACAAGATCGGAGGCCGCAAGTGACCGCGACCGCTGAGAAGGCGCCTCAGGCTCAGCCTGAGCCTCCCAAGAAGCAGAAGGCGGCACTGCTGGGCCGCAGCCCGCAGGACACCCCTGCCGGCTGGTTCAACTACCTCCTGCTGTCCATCGTGCTGTTCCTGGGCGCGTGGCCCATCTACTGGGCCGGCATCATGTCGACCTGGAAGGACGACAAGATCTACCAGGCGGGTGCGCCGCAGGTCACCCCTGGTCCGTTCTTCAAGTTCAACTGGGACATCATGACGGTGAACATCCGGGAGCCCGGATACCCGCCGTACGACAACGTCCGGTTCGTGCAGTCCTTCGTCAACTCGCTCATCGTGGTCGCGGTCGTGGTCGCGGCGACGCTGTTCTTCTGCTCGCTGGCAGGGTTCGCGTTCGCCAAGCTGCGCTTCCGCGGTCGTGACCCGCTGTTCTACTTCGTGGTGCTGACCCTCACGATCCCCGCGCAGCTGGGCATCGTGGGCGCGTACCAGATCATGGACACGCTGGGCTGGGTCGACACCTTGCTGGCGGTCACGGTCCCCGCGCTGGTATCCGCGTTCGGCGTGTTCTACATGCGCCAGTTCATCGAGGACGCGATCCCCGACGAGATCATCGAGTCCGCACGTGTGGATGGCGCCTCGACCTTCCGCGTGTTCTGGGAGATCGTGGTCCCCACCGTGCGACCGGCGCTGGGCGTGCTGGGCCTCATCACCGCGGTCAACGCGTGGAACGAGTACCAGTGGGCGCTCATCGCCGTCGGCGGCTCGGATGCGCAGACCATCGGACCGGCGCTGCACAACCTCCGCGTGGGCAACACCCCCAAGAACTCGATCGTTCTGACGGGATCGTTCCTCGCCTCCCTGCCGCTGATCGTGCTGCTGGCCGTCGCCGGCCGCCAGATCGTGCGCGGCATCATGGAGGGCGCGGTCAAGGCCTGATCGAGTCCACGGTCACGGACACGGCCGGCTCACCTCACGGTGGGCCGGCCGTTGTCATGTGCGGGCCTCACGCGCCGGCCCCTGTCGCCTGGGCCCGGCAGGCTGGCCTGCGCCCGGCACTGCACCACACACCCGTGACTGATGCGACGCATGAGCCGCGTGGTGCTCACCACCGCCCCCTCTGGCCCCACGGGTCACCCCCGTGTGTTGGGCGGTCGTGTGGTGAGCGGTCATGTGGTGAGCGGCCGATGGCCGAGCTGGCAGCTCCCCGCGTCGCGGCCGATGCGCGGCTTCAGCCGACGCGCGCGCTCCCCTGCGCCGTGACGGTCACCCCGGCGGCCTCAGGCAGCCACGACCAGCCGCCCTCGAGCGGCACGGTGTGGCGGGCCAACGCGACGGTCACGGTGCCGTCCGGCTCCGTGCCGACAGCGGTCACGACCACCTCGTCGCGCCACTCGCGGGACCCGTCCGCCAGGGCCGCCGCGACCGCCGCCTCGGCGTGCGCGCGGTCGAGCTGATCGGCACCTGTCGTGTAGGCCTCGCGCGCGGCCTCCGCGGCTGCTGCCGAGGCGAGCTCGTCCGCGAGCGACACCAGCCGCATGCGATCCAGATGCACCTGAGACGCGCCCACCAGCACAGCGACGGCCATGAGCGCCACGACGATCCATCCGAGCGCGAAGACCGAGACGGAGCCGTCATCCGCGTCTGACGCCACCCTCCGGGCGGTCCGGACGCTCATGGAGCCTCCCACGTGTCCACCGCGGCGTGGCCGGTGGCGTCGACGGTCACGTGCAGCGGCACAGCGGCATCGATGCTGCCAGGCATCCCTGGCAGCGGCACGGTGACCTGGACGCGGGCGAGCACCCCGGCGCCTGGGCCTGAGCAGCCCGGGTCGCACGCGATCTCCACGGTGCCGGTGCCAGCGACGCCGAAGTCCTCGAGTGCCAGGTCGACCACGGCCAGCGCCCTCGCCTGGGCAGCCGCCGATGCCTCCGCATCGGTCTGGCCGGCCTCCCACGCGTCGAGCGCCGCCGCCGCTGCACCACGGGCGGCAGCGCGACTGGCGCCCTCGGCCGCGTAGCTCGCGGCCTGCACCTGCGCGATCGCCATCACGCCATAGACCAGGGGCACCATCAGCAGCACCGTGACGCCCAGGAACTCGACGATGGCCCCGCCGGCGTCCGGGTGCGCCCGCGCACGCCTCGCCGCACTGCGGATCGCCGCGCCGCCCCTCACGGCACGTCCTCGTCGAAGGCGCGCGCCTCCACGCGCAGCGTCCCCGGACCCCACACACCCACCACGGGCAGCGGCGCGCTCACCTCGATCGTCACGACCGCAGCACCGCCAGCCATGCCTTCGCTGGCTGCCGCCTCGACCTTGAGCCCTCCCAGCGCATCGGCCGCCAAGGACTCGGCACGAGCCTCCCCGTCCACGAGCGAGCGGTCCGCCTGCGCCGCGTGTCGCGCGCCCTCGTACGCGCTCGACGTCAGCGTGTTGCGCACGTGAAGCGCGAGCACGAGCTGGACGAGCGCGAGTCCCAGCAGCACCACCAGCGAGCCCACCAGCACGAACTCCACGGTCGCGGAGCCGCGATCGCGAGGCTCAGGGACCGGTGACCGAGTCGATCGCATCGGTGAACACGTCACCCAGCGCGGGTCCCGCGAGCGCCCAGATCACGGCGACCAGCCCTGCCGTCATCAGCGTGATGAGCACCCAGCCTGGCACGTCACCGCGGTCGCTCTGTACCCCCCTCGTCGCTGCGCGCAGCCTGTCGAAGTACCGCCTCATGTCCTCCCCCTTCTCTGTCCGTGGCCGCTCTCCGTCGACCTCGGTCTCATCCGCCCAGGTCGATGGCGACCAGGCCCGGAAACACTGCGAACACGACGGTGACGGGCAGGATGAGGAACACGACGGGGACCATCATCGCGATCTCGCGCCGGCCGCCCTCCTCCATCAGCTCCTGCTGCCCAGCCGCACGGACGTCCTGCGCCTGTGCACGCAACACCTCGGCAAGCGGAGTCCCTCTCTCGATGGCGGTGGAGACGCCGTCGGCGAACCGCCGCAACGCGGGCAGCTCGTTGGCGTCGGCCATGCTCGTCAGCGCAGCGGGCAGGCGCGCGCCCGCACGCACCCGAGCAAGGGCGTCGGTGAGCTCGCGGGAGAGCTCTCCGCTGGTCGAGGACGCGACGCGCTCCAGCGCCGACTGGGCGGACTCTCCCGCCGCAACCGCTAGGGCGAGCAGCTCCGCCACCGTGGGCAGTTCGAGCATCAGTCGTCGCGAGCGGCGCCGCACGTTGGCCGTCAGCGCGACATCGCGCCCCACCGCGCCGGCGGCTGCGAGCACCAGCACGAGCACCGCCGCCGGCACGACACCCGTTCCGCGGGTGGCGGCCAGGACGAGCGCGAGCGCGCACCCTACGGCGAGTCCTCCCGCGCACCACGCCACCTGCTGCGCCCGGAACTGCTCCGGCGTGGTGGACGCTCCCGCGCGGCGCAGCCGGCGCTCCAGGTCCGCCTGCATCCCCCAGTGCTCGAGCAGACGTGCTGCGTCGCGAAGCACGGGAGCGATCAGCCTCTCGAGCGTGGGAAAGGGTGTCACCGCGATGTCGCGGCGGCGGACCTCGTCCGCCAGGGTGGAGCGCACGAACGGAGCCACCCGCGCTTCGAGGGACGGCTTGCGTGCACTCCACCATGACGCGATGAGCGCCATTCCCAGCCCCAAGCTCAAGCCCAGCGCAAGCGTCAGCCATGTCATCGGAGCACCCTGCTCTCCTGCGGAAGCCGGCCCACGCGCATCATGAGCCGATAGGCGACCACGGTGCTCACTCCGCCCAGGGCGAGCACCGCGACGCCCGCAGCGGAGTCGTAGGCCTCCATGGTCGAGGACTGGGTGGCGAGCAGTGCCAGCACGAGCCACGGTGCCGCAGCAGCCAGCCGCGCTCCGTTGACGGTCCAGCTTTGGCGCGCCTCGAGCTCGCCGCGCAGCCGCGCATCGTCCCTGAGGAACTCGGCGAGCGTGCGCAGCACGCGGCCGACGTCAGATCCGCCCACATCACGGGTGATCCGCAGCGTCTCGACGATGCGGTCCGCCACCGGGTCCGCGAGCCGTTCCTTGAGCGCGTCGAGGCAGTCGTGGAAGCGCCCGGACGCACGATAGTCCTCCGCGAACCGCGCGAAGGGCTCCTGGAGGGCGCGCGGGCCGCGCTCGGCGAGCTGCCCCACGGCCTCCGGCAGCGACAGTCCGGCGCGAATGCCGGAGGCGAGGCTGTCGACCAGCTCCGGCCACAGGTCTCGCGTCGCTGCGGTCCGTGCTCGGGCACGCATCGACACCAGAGCGGACGGCCCCCTGGCGGCGATCACCGCGAAGCACAGTCCCAGCACCGCGGACCCCGTCAGTCCGGCCGCGACGATCCAGGTGACGACGCCCACCCCCACCGAGGTCAGCACGAGCGCCGCTGGCGTGACGGCGGGAGCTCCCGCCTTGACCAGCTGGTCCTGCGTCCGCGCGGTCCAGCCCTGGCGCGAGCGCTCGCGCCGCTCGGGTTGCGGCCAGAAGGACCACCACACCAGGAAGGCGCCGATGCCGAGCACCAGCCCCCACCACGCGTCCACGTCACACGCTCCTCAGCAGCGCGGACAGGTCGTGTCCGCGCGCACGGAAGCGGTCATCGTGGGGAGGGTGGCCGCCCGACCTCACCAGGGCATCGGCCCGGCGCTCGAAGAGCGAGGAGAGCTCGACGATGCCGCCCTCCACGCGCCCGCCGACGGCCGCGATCTCGCGCACGCGCCGCGCACCCGAGCGCGGATCGAGGTCCAGGTGGACCACCACGTCGATCGCCGATGCGACGGTGGGGACCACGAACCGGTCCGAGACGTTGTCCCCGGCCAGCAACGGCAGCGTGCACATCTTGGTGATCGCGTCGCGTGCCGAGTTCGCGTGGACGGTGCACATGCCGGGGATCCCCGCGTTCAGCGCGATCAGCATGTCGAGCGCCTCGGCCTCGCGCACCTCGCCCACGATGATGCGGTCCGGGCGCATGCGCAGCGCCTCCTTGACGAGCCGGCGCAGCGGGATCTCCCCGGTGCCCTCGAGCGACGGCTGGCGGCACTGGAGCGCGACCGCGTCCCGGTTGGGAAGCGCGAGCTCGAAGACCTCCTCGCAGGTGATGACGCGCTCGCGGGGCGGGATCGACCCCGCGAGCGCTCCCAGCATGGTGGTCTTGCCCGACTGCGTGGCGCCTGAGACCAGCACGTTGAGCCCGCTGTCGACGGCCGCGTCGAGGAACTCGGCGGCCTGCGCGGGCAGCGAGCCCAGCCGGACCATGTCGCCCAGCCCGCGGGCGCGCGCGACGTACTTGCGGATGTTGACGGCCCAGTGGCGCCGGGTGATGTCCGGGATCACCACGTGCAGGCGTTCACCGCCCGGCAGCGTCGCATCCACGAACGGCGAGCTCAGGTCCAGGCGCCGTCCGGACAGCTTGAGCATCTGCTCGACCAGGTCGCGCACCGCGTCGGCCGTGAGGATCGTGGTAGTGAGCTCCGCGACGCCGCTGCGCGCCACGAACACCTGCTCGGGGTTGTTGATCCAGATCTCCTCGACCTCGGGATCATCCAGGTACTGCTGGAGCGGCCCGAAGCCGGCGACGGCGTCCATGACGGCCTTGGTCGCGCCCGGCACGTCCGTGATGGGTGGGACCGCACCGGTGAGGGATCGGTGCTCCCAGCGCGTCAGCGCCTCCTCGACGAACACTCGAACCTGGTCGACGTCGCGGCGCGGGTCGGTGCCGGTGGAGCGGATGCGCTCCCGCACCTGCCCCTCGATCTCCCCGGTGATGTCTACAACGGCCCCCGACGTCATGGCCCTTGAGAGTAGAGACAAACGGACGCTTTGACCAGGGGTGCTGTGGAGAACGGTGCGCTGCGCCGATGCGGCCGTCACCCCTCGGTGGCACCATGGCGAGTATGTGCGGACGCTATGCGAACTTCCTTGCCGAGCAGGACCTCATCGACCACTTCGCGATCGCGACCATGGCGGATGACGCACGCCTGCTGCCCCCGAACTGGAACGTGTCGCCCACGCAGCAGGTGGCGATCGTGGTGCCGCCCAAGGACGCCGCGGATGGCGGCAATCGCCTGGAGGCCGCACGGTGGGGCCTGGTGCCTTCGTGGGCGAAGGACCCGTCCATCGGGTCGCGCATGATCAACGCGCGCTCGGAGACCATCGCGGAGAAGCCCTCGTTCCGGACGGCCTTCGCGAAGCGCCGATGCGCGGTGCCGGCGAGCGGGTACTTCGAGTGGCGCACGGAGGGCGGGGTGAAGACCCCGCACTGGATCCACCGCGTGGACGATGCGCCGCTGGCCTTCGCGGGGCTGTACGAGTTCTGGAAGGACAAGGCAGACGGCGAGGACGCGCAGTGGCTCGTGACCACGACCATCGTGACGACGGCCGCGCGCGGGGACATGCGCGACATCCATGATCGCCAGCCGGTGATGATGCAGGCCGATGCCCTGGAGGCCTGGCTGGATCGCGACGCGGACCAGGGCACGCTGCTGGACGTCATCGGGATGCCGGCGCCCGAGCTGACCTGGCATGAGGTGCGCAAGGCCGTGGGCAGCCCCAAGAACAACGGTCCGGAGAACATCGAGCCGGCTGGATAGGGCATCGTTCGCTGTGCCTTGCCGGCCGATGCCCGTTTGCCGCCGTTTCTGTCTTGACATGCCCGCTTCGCGACGCTAGCGTGCGGAAGTAGTTCCACAGGAACGGGCCTAAACGGGCATACTTCATGGCAGGCCTCCGCAAAGATGCGGAGGGGAAGGGTAGGACACTGATGTCCTTCAGCGACGCTCAGGCGAAGAGCCAGGCGAACAAGAACCGCACGGGGCCGGGAATCGGCGCCCACGTGCAGCGATTTGGACGGTTTCTCTCGGGCATGATCATGCCCAACATCGGCGCCTTCGTGGCGTGGGGCCTCGTGACTGCTCTCTTCATCGAGACCGGCTGGCTCAACTGGGGCGGGGACGGCGGTGTGGCGGCCGACAGCTGGATCGCCCGCATCGGCGGCTGGGGCGAGTTCGACGGTGCCGGACTCGTGGGCCCCATGATCACGTACCTGCTCCCGCTCATCATCGGCTACACCGGCGGACGCATGATCTACGACCAGCGCGGAGGCGTGATCGGCGCTGTCGCCACCACCGGCGTGATCGTCGGCTCCGACGTCCCGATGTTCCTGGGCGCCATGGCCATGGGTCCGTTCGCCGCCTGGTGCCTCAAGAAGCTCGAGGCGCTGTGGACCGGCAAGATCAAGCCTGGCTTCGAGATGCTCGTGGACAACTTCTCGCTGGGCATCCTGGGCGCCGCGCTCGCGGTGCTTGGCCAGCTGCTCATCGGCCCCATCGTCAGCCAGCTGGTCGAGTGGGCGGGCGAGGGCGTCGACTTCCTGGTCGACAACTCGTTGCTGCCGCTCACGTCCATCCTCGTCGAGCCCGCCAAGGTCCTGTTCCTCAATAACGCGATCAACCACGGCGTGTTTACGCCGCTGGGAGCGGACGAGGCGGCGGAGACCGGCAAGTCGCTGCTGTTCATGATCGAGTCCAACCCCGGACCCGGCCTGGGCATCCTGCTGGCGTTCCTGTTCTTCGGGCCGCGCATGCTGAAGGCTGCAGCCCCCGGCGCCGCGGTGATCCACTTCTTCGGTGGCATCCACGAGGTCTACTTCCCGTTCGTGCTCGCCAAGCCCAAGCTCATCGCCGCAGCGATCCTGGGCGGCATGACCGGCGTCTTCACCGGCGTGCTGCTCAACGGCGGCCTGGTGGCTCCCCCCTCGCCCGGATCGATCTTCGCGTACATCACGTTCACGCCTCCCGGCGGCTACGTGGCGATGATCCTCCAGGTCGCTCTCGCCGCGATCGTGTCCTTCGCCGTCGCATCGTTCCTGCTCGGGTTCGGACGTGAGGCCAAGCGCGAGGACGCACCTCAGGACCCGGCCGAGGCCGAGCAGCCTGCACCCACCCCCGTCGCCGCGCAGTAGTCGCGCGACCTCGGGACAATCGAAGGACCAGAAGGAGGATCCATGCCAAGCGTGAACGGATCAGACGTCAAGAAGCTGGTGATCGCGTGCGACGCCGGAATGGGCAGCTCGGTGATGGTCGCCAGCACCCTGCGCTCCAAGCTCGCCTCTCAGGGCGTCGAGGTGGTGCACACCCCGGTGAGCGAGATCCCCGCGGACGCCACGGTGGTGATGTGCCACGCGGGCCTGGCCGCCCGTGCCACGTCCACCGCGCCCCACGCGGTGGTGGTGCCGTTCTCGATCTTCATCGGCGACCCCGCCTTCACCAAGGTCGAGAACGCCATCAAGAACGGCGAGACCCTTGAGTCCTGACCGACCCCTGCTGGACGCCAGCGCCGTCCGCCTTGGCCTCACGGCCGAGGACAAGGCGGACGCGCTGCGTCAGTGCGGGGAGGTGCTGGTCGAGATCGGCGCCGCGAGCGCCGGGTATGCCGATGCTCTCCACGAGCGCGAGCTGTCCGTCTCCACGTACGTGGGCGAGGGCGTCGCGATCCCCCACGGCACCAACGAGTCGCGCGAGCACATCGAGCGCGCCGCACTCGCGTACCTCCAGTTTCCGGACGGCGTCGACTGGAACGGCGAGACGGTCCACGTCTGCGTCGCCATCGCGTCCAAGTCCGAGGAGCACGTCGACATCCTGTCCGCGCTGGCGCAGGTCCTCATGGACCCCGCCAAGGCCGCGACGCTGCGCGAGGCGCAGTCGGTGGACGACGTGCTCGCCCTGCTGTCCCCCTCGACCCCCCAGGAGTGAAACCCCATGAAAGCACTGGTCTTCTACGCCCCCGAGGACGTCCGCATCGAGGACGTCCCTGAGCCGGAGGTCGGGCCCGGCGAGGTGAAGATCCGCGTCCGCAACTGCTCGACGTGCGGCACCGACGTCAAGATCTTCCACAACGGCCACCAGAACCTGTCGCCGCCGCGGATCATCGGCCACGAGATCGCCGGCGAGATCGTCGACATCGGCGACGGCGTCGAGGGCTGGGCCCACGGCGATCGCGTGCAGGTCATCGCAGCGGTGCCGTGCGGCGACTGCTACGAGTGCTCCCGCGGGTGGATGGAGGTGTGCCAGAACCAGACCTCGATGGGATACCAGTACTCGGGCGGCTTCGCGGAGTACATGATCGTGCCGCGCGAGGTCATGAAGGTCGACGGCCTCAACCGCATCCCCGACGGCGTGGGCTTCGACGAGGCGTCCGCCGCCGAGCCGCTCGCGTGCGCGATCAACGCGCAGTCGATCCTCGGGATCGAGGAGGGCGACACGGTGGTGGTGTTCGGCGCGGGCCCCATCGGGGCGATGCACATCCGCCTCGCGCGCGCCAACGGCGCGGGGCGCGTGTTCCTCATCGACGTCAACGCCGAGCGACTGCAGATGGCGGCCGATGCGGTGCATCCCGAGGAGGTCATCGACGGCTCCACGGTCGACGTCGTCGAGCGCGTCAAGGAGCTCACCGACGGCCGCGGCGCGGACTGCATCATCACCGCCACCGCCGCGAACGTCGCGCAGGAGCAGGCGATCGAGATGGCCGCCCGCAACGGGCGCATCTCCTTCTTCGGAGGGCTGCCCAAGACCAACCCCACGATCACGTGCGACTCCAACCTCGTGCACTACCGCCAGCTGCGGATCTTCGGCGCGAACGGCTCCGCCCCGCACCACAACAAGGAGGCGCTGCGCCGCATCGCCTCCGGCGAGGTGCCGGTGAAGGACCTGATCACCGAGCGCATCCCGCTCGCCGACGTGCTCGACGCCTTCGGTATCGTCAAGCGCGGCGAGGCGATCAAGGTCACTGTCGAGCCGTGAGCCCCATCCACAGCCGCCACTGATCACGAGGAGCTTCCCCACCATGTACGCCCAGGAACGCCAGCAGTCCATCCTCGCCACCGCGCGCGCACGCGGCCGTGTCGAGGTCGGATCGCTCGCGGAGGAGCTCGGCGTCACGGTCGAGACCGTGCGCCGCGACCTCACCGCTCTCGAGCGGCTGGGCGTCCTGCGCCGCGTGCATGGTGGGGCCCTCCCCGTCGAGCGGCTCACGCTCGAGCCGTCGCTGCAGTCCCGGCAGACGCAGTACGCGGAGGCCAAGAGACGCATCGGCGCGCGCGCCGCGATGGAGCTTCACGATGGCGACGCCGTGCTCCTGGACGCCGGGACCACCACGCTGGCCATCGTGGACGCGCTGCCGCCGGAGCTGCGCCTCACCGTGGTGACCAACTCTGTCGCGGTCGCCTCACGGCTGTCCGAGCGCGAGCGCACCGAGCTGATGGTGCTGGGCGGGCGGGTGCGCCGGCGCACCGGCGCCGCGGTGGGCGAATGGCTCGCGGCCTCGCTCGCGGAGGTCACCGTCGACGTCGCGTTCCTGGGCACCAACGGCTTCACCGTCGAGCACGGTCTCACCACGCCGGACCAGGCCGAATCCGCCGCCAAGCGAGCCATGGCCGCCGCCGCGCGCCGGGTGATCTGCGTGACGGACGCCTCGAAGGCGGGCCAGGTCCACCTGCACCGGTTCGCCGCGACCGAGGAGCTGGCGCTCATCATCAGCGACTCGGACCTGGACGACGACACGGTGCAGGACTTCGAGGACGTGGGCGTGGAGGTGGCGCGCACGTGATCGTCACCTTCACCCCCAACCCGAGCCTGGACCGCACCATCTCGCTCGACCGTCTCCAGCGCGGTCAGGTCCACCGCGCCATCGCGCTGCGCGACGATCCTGGCGGCAAGGGCGTCAACGTGTCACGGGCGCTTGCCGCGCACGGCACGGACACGCTCGCGGTGCTGCCCGTGGGGATCGAGGCGGCTCGCACGTTCTCCGCGCTGCTCGAGGAGGCGGGCGTCGACTTCACGCTCGTCGACCTGCCGGGAGCGCTGCGCACCAACGTGACGCTCGCGGAGGCGGACGGCACCACCACCAAGATCAACGAGCCCGGCCGCGAGTCCACGGCGGCGGACGCCGCCACCATGCTCGACGCCCTCGAGGCGCCGCTGAGGGGCGCCTCGTGGGTGGTGGGATGCGGCTCTCTGCCTCCAGGGCTCGACGGCACCCTCTACGCGGACCTGGTGCGCCGTGCTCACGCACTGGGCGTGCGCGTCGCCATCGACACCTCCGGGCAGGCGCTGTCGGCGGCGATCGCCGCCGCGCCGGACCTGGTCAAGCCCAACGTCCACGAGCTCGCCGAGCACGCCGGCCGGCCGCTGCCCCATCTCGAGGACGTGCTCCGCGCGGCCCACGAGGTCCTCGACGCCGGCGTCACGACGGTCCTCGTGAGCATGGGCGCTCAGGGAGCGATGGCGGTCACGCGCGACGGGGTCTCGCATGCGATCGCGGTCGCATCGCAGCCACGCTCGACCGTCGCAGCCGGGGACTGCCTGCTCGCAGGGTGGCTCCACGCCGTCGCCCATGGAGCCGGGCGCGACGAGGCGCTCGCCACGGCGGTGCGCTGGGGCACGGCGGCAGTCGAGCTGCCCGGCAGCCAGGTGCCGGGCCCGGCGCAGTCCGAGTCCGTCACCGCCACGCTCTCGCCGGCCCTCGATACTCAGCTGACCATGACCCACGACTGACGCACCCGCGTCAGCGCTCATCGAAGGAGATGACATGTCCACTCGCACCGTCGCGATCGGCTCGAGCGTGGGGCTGCACGCCCGCCCGGCCGCGCTCTTCGTCAAGGCCGCAGGCGACGCGGGCCTCCCGGTCACCATCGCGAAGGAGGGCGGCAGCCCCGTGCCCGCGAACAGCATGATCGCCATCATGGCGCTCGGGGCGAAGCACGGCGACCGGGTCACCCTGGCCGCCGAGGGCGAGGGTGCGGAGGAGGTGCTGGACTCACTCGCGGAGCTGCTGGAGCGTGATCTCGACGCGGAGCCCGCGTCGTGACGGTCGTCCAGGGCATCGGCGTCTCCGCCGGCATCGCATTCGGCGCCGTGGTGCGCGTGGGACGCGCGGTGCGCCCCCCGGACAACGAGCCGGCCGCGGATGACGCGGAGCCGCGGATCCGAGAGGCGTTCGAGTCCGTCGCGAGCGACCTCGAGGCGCGCGTGGCCCTGGTCGAGGACACCGCTGCATCCATCCTCACCGCGACGGCGATGCTGGCCCGCGACCCGAGCCTCATCGACGGCGCGATCGCGCGGGCGGCCAGCGGGGCCGGGCCCGCGACCGCGATCGATGGGGCGACGCGCGAGTTCATGGACCAGTTCGCTGCTCTGGGCGGCTACTTCGCGGAGCGTGCCACGGACCTGCGCGACGTGGGCGACCGGGCGATCGCGGCGGTGATGGGCGCGCCGGCTCCCGGCGTTCCCGCTCTGGAGGAGCCGTGCATCCTGGTCGCTCACGACCTCGCACCCGCGGAGACGGCGACCCTGGACCGCACCAAGGTGCTGGGCATCATCACCGAGGCCGGCGGCCGCACCAGCCACACGGCCATCCTCGCCGCGCAGATGGCGATCCCCGCGGTCGTCAAGCTCCCCGAGGCCTCCGAGCTCGCCGATGGCAGGATCGTGATGATCGATGGCGATGCCGGCGCCGTCCACCTCGACCCGAGCCCCGCGACGGTCACGGAGCACCGCGAGCGCGGCGCTCGCCGAGCCCGTGCGCTCGAGCACGCCACGGGGCCGGGCAGCACCCTCGACGGCAAGCAGGTCAAGCTGCTCGCGAACATCGGCGGCGTGGACGATGCGGTGGCCGCGGGCGCCGCGGACGTGGAGGGCGTGGGGCTGTTCCGCACCGAGTTCGTGTTCCTGTCCTCCCCCACGGCTCCGACCGTCGACGACCAGGCGGAGATCTACCGCCAGGTGTTCGAGCCCTTCGAGGGTCGCCGCGTGGTGGTGCGCACGCTCGATGCGGGCGCGGACAAGCCCCTGGCGTTCGCGGACCTGGGCGCGGAGGAGAACCCGGCACTGGGACGTCGTGGTCTGCGACTGTCCGCCGAGCGCCCCGACCTGCTCGACGCCCAGCTCGAGGCCCTGTCCGTCGCGGCCGGGCAGACGGGGGCCGACGTGTGGGTGATGGCACCGATGGTGGCCGATGCGCAGGAGGCCGCGTGGTTCGCGCGGCGGGTCCGCGAGAACGGCCTGCCCACCGTGGGCGTGATGATCGAGATCCCCGCCGCCGCGCTGCGTGCCGGCCACGTGATGGCGGAGGTGGACTTCGGCTCGCTCGGCACCAACGACCTGGCTCAGTACACGATGGCCGCGGACCGCATGCAGGGCGAGCTCGCCGAGCTGCTCGACCCGTGGCAGCCCGCGGTGCTGGACGTGGTGGCGAGCGCGGCCGAGGGCGCGGGACGCAACGGCAAGCCCATGGGCGTGTGCGGAGAGTCCGCAGGCGACCCGCTCATGGCGCTGGTGCTCGCGGGCCTGGGCTGCTCCAGCCTGTCGATGGCGCCGTCACGTGTGGCGATGGTGCGCTTCGCGCTGTCGCGACACACGTTCGCGCAGTGCGTCCGCCTCGCCCATCTCGCGCGCAGCGCCCGCACCCCTGCCGATGCACGGGCCGCGGTGCTCGCGGAGTGCGCCCCGGACCTCGCCGCGATCCTGTGACGCGTGCGTGCGCGTTCAGGCGCGCCGCACGCGCACGTCGCCGGCGAGCACCTCGGAGACCCCCGCATCGGCCTCCACCAGCAGGCCACCGGAGGCGCCGATGCCCACCGCGCGGCCCGTGACCGGATCGCCGCCGGGAACGTCCACCGCGACCTCCCACCCGATGGTCGCGCACACCTTCTCGACCTCGGGGCGCACCGAGTAGTCGTCGGACTGACCCTCCCAGGCCGCGACGCCGTCGCGCAGGTGGGCCGCGAGGCGGCGCAGCAGCCGCACGCGGTCGAGCTCCGTCGCGCCGAGCGTCGCGAGCGACGCCGCATGAGGCACCGGCAGCTCCGCGGCGGACTGGGAGACGTTGATGCCGATGCCGGCGATCACGGCGCGCTGGCCCGGCACCGCCTCGCACAGGATGCCCACGACCTTGCGCCAACGGCCCCAGCCGGGGATGTCCTTGGCGCCGGCCTCGACCACCACGTCGTTGGGCCACTTGAGATACGCCCCCAGGCCCACGTCGCGCAGCGCGCGCACGGTAGCGAGGCCCGCGATCAGCGGAGCCCACCCGTAGCCGGCGGGGGCGATCCCCTGCGGACGCAGCACCACGCTCACTGTCAGCGCCGCTCCGGCTGGAGTCGCCCACGACCGGCCGGCACGGCCACGGCCAGCGGTCTGGTGGTCCGCCACCAAGGCGCTCAGGTGCGGCCAGGCATCGGGGTCCTCGGTGACCGAGCGCATGAGCGCGGTGTTGGTGGACGGCGACGCGGCCACGACGTCGAGGCGCGACAGCTGGCGCGAGGGTCCCACGATGGGCTCCAGGGACGCCGCGCGCAGCGGCTCGCGGGAGGCGGCCACGGCTGCGGGCGACGGGGAGATCACCCGGCTAGGCTAACGGGCAGACTTCTCAAGGGAGGAACGTGTCCGACATCAAGCCCACCAAGTCCACCGCAGGCGCGCTCGAGCAGCTGCGCGGCAAGGTCGACGAGGCCGTCACGCAGCACGAGGCCGTCGCGCAGGACAAGCAGCACGCACGCGGCAAGAAGTCCGCCCGCGAGCGCGTCGAGATGCTGCTCGACGAGGGCTCGTTCGTCGAGTTCGACGCCTTGAGCCGCCACCGCAGCCGCAACTTCGGCCTCGAGAGCAACCGGCCCCACGGCGACGGCGTCATCACCGGCTACGGCACGGTGGATGGCCGTCAGGTCGCGGTGTTCTCGCAGGACTTCACCGTCTTCGGCGGCTCGCTGGGTGAGGTGCA
Source organism: Demequina activiva (assembly GCF_016862815.1). Lineage (GTDB taxonomy): Bacteria > Actinomycetota > Actinomycetes > Actinomycetales > Demequinaceae > Demequina > Demequina activiva. The sequence goes on from NZ_BONR01000001.1 coordinate 277,729, forward strand.
CGGGCAGAAGATCACCAAGATCCAGGACTTCGCCCTGCGCACCGGTGTCCCGCTGATCGGCATCTCCGACGGCGGTGGGGCCCGTATCCAGGAGGGCGTCGCGGCGCTCACCCAGTTCGCGGAGATGTTCCGCCGCAACGTGGCCGCCTCGAGCGTGATCCCGCAGATCTCGATCATCCTGGGACCCAGCGCTGGCGGTGCGGTCTACTCGCCGGCCCTGACGGACTTCATCGTCATGGCGGACGGCACGTCGCAGATGTTCATCACCGGCCCGGACGTCATCAAGTCCGTCACCGGCGAGAACGTCACGTTCGAGGAGCTGGGCGGAGGCCAGGCGCACAACACCAAGTCCGGCGTGGCGCACTACCTGGCCAGCGACGAGGACGACGCGATCGAGTACGTCCAGCACCTGCTGCAGTTCCTGCCGCAGAACAACCTCTCGGATCCCCCGGCATGGGAGCACGAGGCGGACCTCGCTGCCACCGAGGAGGACGAGGCGCTCAACACGATCGTCCCGGACTCGGACAACCAGCCCTACGACATGCGCACGGTCATCGAGACGGTGCTGGACGACGGCGAGTTTTTCGAGATCCAGCCGCTGTTCGCCCCCAACGTCCTCGTGGGCTTCGGCCACGTCGAGGGCCAGTCGGTGGGAATCGTCGCCAACCAGCCGCAGTCCATGGCCGGCACGCTCGACATCAACGCGTCCGAGAAGGCCGCGCGCTTCGTGCGCACCTGCGACGGCTTCAACATCCCGGTGCTCACCTTCGTGGACGTCCCGGGCTTCCTGCCGGGCGTGGACCAGGAGCACCAGGGCATCATCCGCCGTGGCGCCAAGCTCATCTTCGCGTACGCGGAGGCGACGGTGCCGCTGGTGACCGTCATCACCCGCAAGGCCTACGGCGGCGCGTACATCGTGATGGCCTCCAAGCAGCTGGGCGCGGACGTCAACCTCGCGTGGCCCACCGCGCAGATCGCGGTCATGGGTGCGGGCGGCGCGGTCAACATCCTGCAGCGCCGCGCGCTCGCGAAGGTCGCGGAGGACGGCGGCGACGTCGAGGCCGAGCGGGCACGCCTCACGCAGGAGTACGAGGACCAGATCGTCAACCCGTACGACGCCGCCGACCGCGGCTACGTGGACGCCGTGATCGAGCCATCCGAGACCCGCGCGCACATCGTCCGCGCGCTGCGAGCGCTGCGCACCAAGCGCGCCGCGCTGCCGCCCAAGAAGCACGGGAACATCCCGCTGTGATGGAGGGCGACCAGTGACCGAGGACTCCGTCGAGGCTGCCGCCGGCATGCGCATCGTGAGGGGATCACCAGATGACGCGGAGCTCGCCGCGCTGGTGGCGGGCGTGGTCGCCGTGTCCACGGCGGCCGCAGACGAGGAGACGCCCGGCGCGCCCACGTCAGCGTGGATGGACCGCACCCGCACCATGCGCGGGCGGCGGCTCATGCTCCCGCTGGGCCGCGGCGACGCCGCCTGGCGTCACTCGCTGCGATGAGGCGCGACCTCGCCCTGCTCGCCGCCGCCGTGGCGGCGCCTCAGGTCTACGCGCGCGTCACCACCCGCGGCGAGCGCGCATCGGCCGCCTCCGGCGACCTGAGACCGGCCGATGCGGCACTGGTGCTGGGCGCGCGGGTGTGGGCGGACGGACGGCCCAGCCTCTTCCTGCGTCAGCGCGTCGAGGCCGGCGTCACGCTGTACGAGCGCGGCCTCGTGCCGCGGCTGATCCTGACGGGCGCGGGCGCCAATCGCGAGGGGCTCGACGAGACGGAGGCCATGTGGCGCACGGCAGTGGAGCTGGGGGTTCCCGAGCACGCGCTCACGCGTGACCCCGACGGCCACGACACCCGCGCATCGGCGCTCAATGCGCGCGACCGCGCGGGTGTGTCCAGCGTGATCGTGTGCTCGCAGGAGTTCCACCTGCCGCGCGCGATGTGGCTGTGCCGCAGCGTGGGCCTCGACGCGCAGGGGGCCTTCCCTCCGGTGCTCGCCAAGGAGCACACGCTGATGGGTTACGCGCGCGAGCTGCCCGCGACGTGGAAGGCCGCGCTCGAGATCCTGCGCGACCGGGTCTAGTCGGCCCGCGCGGGCGCGATGCTCGCCACCGCCCACGGGGGCAGCGTCAGCGACATGTCGAGCACGCCGTCCTCATCGACGGTGAGCGTGTCGCGCGCGAGGTCGTCCGCGACCGCATGCAGCTCTCGCTCCTGCTCGCGGGTGAGGTTGAGCGGCTCCCCCATCCGGTGCCACGCTCGCGCCACGTTGCCGTGATCGAGGTCCACGCGAACCACCTCGTACGCGGAGCCCGGCTCGAGGCCCGCGATGCGGTGGCTGACCTGGATCGCCGGGCCCCTGCTCTCGTAGGCCGCCGCCTCGGCGTAGGAGTCGCAGGCCCGCACCGAGGCGCCGTTCATGTCCGCGGGATAGTTGACGAGCACGGCCGCGACCTCGCCGGTGGCGCTCGACCGGGTGATCACGCCGTGGTCCATCGCCTGGAGGAGCTCGTCGCCCAGGCGGGCCAGCATCTCGAAGGCGTGGAACGTGGGCTTGTGGATGCCGCGCTCCGTGACGATGCCGAAGCCTCCGTGGAAGGGGCCCATCCCGGCGCCGCCCTCCTCGAAGATGTCGGTGAACGTCCAGTACGAGATCGAGTCCGCGAGGTCCGCGCAGCGCAGGTACGCGCGGGTGATGTACGCGGCGCCGAAGACCGTGTCGTGGATGCGGTCGCGGCTCGACGGCGAGCTGGACCACTCGGTGATGTGCACCTCCGCCCCTGCGTAGGGGCTGGCGTCCAGGATGGCGTGCAGGCGGCGAAGGTCGTCGCGCGTCGCGTCCGCGTGGCGGGTGATGTGGACCAGCTCGTCGTTGGCCGCGAAGGCGAAGTCCGTGGGATACAGGTGCGTCGAGACGAAGTCGACGGGCAGCTCGCGCTGCGCGCAGAAGTCGAGCAGCTCCTGGATCCAGACGGGGCGCCAGTCCAACGCATCCGGGTCCGGCGCATCGGCCGTCGCGGCCTCCACGGAGCGGTCCTCGACCTCGCCCGCGTAGCGATCGTCCGGCACGAACACCGAGGTCGACGGCCCTCCCACCAGCAGCCCGGGGTCGACGGCCTTGATCGCGCGCACCGTGTGCTCGTACAGCTCGAAGTACTCGGTGCGGGTGCCCGTCCAGAAGTGCGGCACCAGGTTGGGCTCGTTCCACACCTCGAAGCGCCAGGTGCGGACCTCGTCGATGCCGTAGCGCTCGACCCAGTGGCGCACGGTCGCGTCGACCAGCGCGACCCACCCGTCCATGTCGTTCGGCGGTGAGCAGTGGGCGCCCCACCAGAACACGGTGCGGTGCTGCGTCGCGAGGCCGGACGGCATGAACCCCAGCTCCACGAAGGGCTTCACGCCCAGGTCCAGGATCGCGTCGAAGAGGCTGTCGACGTAGCTGAAGGTGTGCACGGGCTGGTCGAGCACGGTGTCGGGCCCGAAGCCGCTGCCGTAGCTCGAGCGGTGGACGAACATGTCGTCGTGGAACAGTCCGTGGAAGCGCAGGTACCGGAAGCCGATGCGGTCGACCGCCTGGGCGAGCTGGCGCTGCCAGTCGGCCCGCAGACCCTCGTTCGCGCGGCCCGCTCCCACGCACTCGTTCCATACGTGGCGCAGGGGAGTTGCGGCCGCGCTCGCGGCGTCGATGACGGGGGAAGGCTGGGACGCAGGCATCAGTGGAGCGCTCTCCGTTCGGGCGATCGGTGCGGAGCTTCGCGGTCGTGCTCGGACCGCGCCGCACGCTCATCGTGCCAGACGCTGCTCCCCCGCTAGATCCAGACGATGAATCCCAGCACCGCCGTCACGAGGGCGAGCGCGCCGGGGACGAGGGTTCCGTTGATCGGTTCGCCGTGCGAGCGGTGGTTGACGACGGCGAGCACCATCACGATCACGAGGCCCGTGGCGGCGATGGGCGCGAGCACGGGGGCGATGCCGGTGAGGGGAGGCAGGATGAGGCCCAGCGCGCCCACGACCTCCACCGCGCCGATGGCGCGCTCGCGCGCCATGGTGCGACGCTCGGGCAGCACGCCCTTGTCTCGCAGGGCGGACTCGGGTCCCGCGATCTTCATGCCTCCGGCGAAGACGAAGGCGAGTGCGGCGACGCTGGCGACGATCCAGTAGGCGATGGTCATGGGATCCCTCGATTCAGAGTTTCAGTTGAATTTTCAACAATCAGAAAGGTAGTACCTGCCCGTTGAACCGTCAAGTTGTTATGATTTCGACGTGACCACTGCGCCCATCGCCCGCACCTCCACGGAGCTGACCGCCTCCGAGGAGCTGCTGTGGCGTCGCTTCTCCGCAGTGCTGGGCTCCGTGCCAGCGCTCCTCGACGAGCGCATGCGGGGGACCACGGGACTCAACTACTTCCAGTACACCGTGCTCGACGCGCTCTCGCACCAGCCGGGCGGGCGGCTCCAGCTCGCGCAGATCGCACGCGCGAACGACGCATCGCTGTCACGACTGTCGCACTCCATCACCCGGCTCGAGGCGGCGGGGCTGGTCGAGCGCGCCACGTGCGACCACGACCGCCGCGCGAGCTGGGCCGTGCTCACCGACGAGGGTGCGCGGGTCGTGGAGGACTCGCGCGACGAGTACGTGCGGATCGTGCGCGAGACGCTCCTGGATCGCGTGCCTGCCGAGCACCGGCCCGCGTTCACGGCACTGCTGACGTCGCTGCTGCCCGCTGACGTCGCCGAGCAGTGCGACGGCCTCGACGCAGATCTGGAGCCCGGCTCCTAGGACGCGCGCCGCTCACGCCCCTGCAGGAGCGTGCCGTCTGTGCCTCGACCCCGACCGGTCGCGCTCGAGGCACCCCATCGCATCGGCGTCCTCGCGGGCGCCTGCGTGATCGGTAGGCTCGCGTGCATGCCGGTCCCCTTCGTGCTCGCCTCCCAGTCCCCCGCCCGCCTGTCGACCCTGCGCGCCGCCGGCGTCGAGCCGCAGGTGATCGTGAGCGAGGTCGACGAGGACGCGCTGCTGGCCGAGGCCCGCGCGGCATGCGCCCAGCAGGCAGCCGCCGGCATCGGATTCGCCCTCGAGCTCGCCGACCACCCGCAGCTGCTGGCTCGCGCCAAGGCGGAGGACGTGGTGGGGCGCCACGATCCCGATGCGATCGTGCTGGGCTGCGACTCGATGCTCGAGTTCGAGGGTGAGATCCTGGGCAAGCCGCACGACGCGGACGTGGCTCGCGAGCGCTGGCGCGCGATGCGCGGCGGCACCGGCGTGCTGCACAGTGGCCACGCCCTGGTCGACAACCGGCTGTCCCGACGCGAGGCCACGGGTGCACCCACGCTCGCCGCAGACACGTCGTCGACGGTGGTCCACTTCGCGGAGCTGACGGACGCCGAGATCGACGCCTATGTCGCGACGGGCGAGCCGCTCACGGTCGCCGGGGCCTTCACCGTGGACGGCCTGGGCGGGCCCTACGTCGAGAGCATCGAGGGCGACTACCACGGCGTGGTGGGCGTGAGCCTGCCGCTGGTGCGCCGCCTGCTGCGGACGCTCGGCGTCGACTTCCATGAGCTGCGTCCCTGACGCCCCAGGGCCCCGATTTGTGGGACCGCCACAACCTACGCGCCCGTAGCCCAAGGATTCACCAAGTCGGTTGTGCGAAACCTCCAAAACCGTCGTGAATACGTGAGCGCGCGGTCCAAAGTTCCTGCGCGCGCTCGCCACGGCACGAGCGCAGCAAGCTCTCCGCGCTACCGTAGCCGCGTGTCTGCCTTCTCCTCCGTCCTGATCGCCAACCGCGGCGAGATCGCAGTTCGAGTGATCCGTGCGTGCGCGGACGCCGGACTGCGCTCCGTCGCCGTCTACGCCGAGCCGGACCGCGATGCCCCTCACGTGCACCTCGCGGACGAGGCGTACGCGCTGGGCGGCTCGACCGCCGGGGAGACCTACCTCGACATCGCGAAGATCATCGACGTGGCTCGCCGCTCCGGCGCGCAGGCCGTGCACCCGGGCTACGGGTTCCTCGCGGAGAACTCGGCGTTCGCTCAGGCCGTGATCGATGCCGGCCTCACGTGGATCGGGCCCTCCCCGGCCGCGATCGACGCCCTGGGAGACAAGGTGAGCGCGCGCCACATCGCGCAGCGCGCCGGCGCTCCTCTGGTGCCCGGCACCAAGGACCCCGTCGCGAACGCCGATGAGGTGCTCGCCTTCACGGACGAGCACGGGCTTCCCGTGGCGATCAAGGCGGCGTTCGGAGGCGGCGGCCGCGGCCTCAAGGTCGCCCGCACCCGCGAGGAGATCCCCGAGCTGTTCGACTCCGCGACCCGCGAGGCCGTCGCCGCATTCGGCCGCGGCGAGTGCTTCGTCGAGCGCTTCCTCGATCGCCCGCGCCACGTCGAGACCCAGTGCCTCGCGGACCGCCATGGCAATGTCGTGGTCGTGTCCACGCGCGACTGCTCGCTGCAGCGCCGCCACCAGAAGCTGGTCGAGGAGGCGCCTGCGCCCTTCCTCACCGATGACCAGAACCGTCGTCTGGTCGAGGCCAGCCAGGCGATCCTGCGCGAGGCCGGCTACGAGGGCGCCGGCACGTGCGAGTATCTCGTGGGCGTCGATGGCACCATCTCCTTCCTCGAGGTGAACACCCGCCTCCAGGTCGAGCACCCCGTGACCGAGGAGGTCAGCGGCGTGGACCTCGTGCGCGAGCAGTTCCGCATCGCTGCCGGAGAGCCCATCTCCGTCCTGGAGCCGGTCACGCGCGGCCACTCGATCGAGTTCCGCATCAACGGCGAGAACCCCGCCCTCAACTTCATGCCCGCCCCCGGCACCATTCGCACGCTGCGCTTCCCCACGGGTCCCGGGGTGCGCATCGACGCCGGCGTGCGCGAGGGCGACACCGTGTCCGGCAACTTCGACTCGATGATCGCCAAGGTGATCGTCACCGGCGCCACCCGCGAGCAGGCGATCGAACGCTCCCGCCGCGCCCTCGCGGAGATGGCAGTGGAGGGCATCCCTACGGTCCTGCCGTTCCACCGCGCCGTGCTCGAGGCGCCGGAGTTCACCGCGTCGCACGGCCACTTCGGCGTCTACACGACCTGGATCGAGTCCGAGTTCGCGGAGACGCTCGCCGAGCTCGGCGGAGCCGGCGCCGGGGCGGACATGGCCCCCGAGGCCGAGGCCACGGAGCGGGTGGTCGTCGAGGTGGGAGGCAAGCGCCTCGAGGTGGTGCTTCCCGCGTCCCTCGCCCAGGCCGGACGCGCCAACGCCCGTCGCGGTGCCCCCGCCAAGCGCTCGTCCCGCAAGAGCGGCGGAGGCGGAGCGCGCGCGGCGTCGGGCACGTCGCTGACCTCGCCCATGCAGGGAACCATCGTGAAGATCGCCGTCGAGGACGGAGCCGAGGTGGCCGAGGGCGACCTCATCGTGGTGCTCGAGGCCATGAAGATGGAGCAGCCCCTGCTGGCCCACAAGGCCGGCACCGTCACCGGTCTCGCGCACGCCGTGGGCGCGTCCGTGAGCTCCGGCACTCTCATCTGCGACATCGCCGACGCCTCCTGAGCACGGGTAGCGTGTCCCGCATGGACATCGCTCAGCGTCGCGTGCTCGGCCTCGTGGCCGTGGCGTCATGGATTCTCATCGACGCCATCCGCGCCGCCGGCCCGCTCCTGTCCAGCCTCGCCGACTCTGGCGCCGCCTTCGCCGTGGGGGCGGCGCTCCTCACCTTCGCCTCCGGCGGCGTGCTCGCGTGGATCGCGGCGCTGGCCGGACGTCACTTCGGACACGGCGTGGTGGTGCTCTTCCTCCTCGGAGTGGTCGCTCTCGCCCGCCTGGGCCTGCCGCTCCTGGGCGGCGCATGGCTGGTATCCGCGGCTCTGTACCTGACGGCGCTCAGCCTGGCTGTGGTGGTGCTGGCCGCGCGGGTCGCCATGGGCAACGGCGGCTCCCCGACGCTGCTGGCCGGCACGGCGCTGGGCGCCGCCGCCGCGGTGGCCGAGCAGACGGTGCTGCGCACGTGGGATGCCGTGTGGCGCGGCGACCTGCTGGGCTGGGTCGCGATCGCCGGCGTCGCCCTGCTCGCCCTCGCGAGCGGATGGCGGACCATGCGGCTGGAGCCCAGCGCATCGTCACGCGGGTGGTGGGCCTACGGCCTGCTGTGGTCCCTGATGGTGCTCGCCTTCGCGAACGTCTCATGGCTGAACGCCCAGACGGGACTGCGCATGTCGGCCACCGCGCTGCTGGCCATCGCGTCGCTGAGCACGGCGGCCCTGCTCGCTGGCCAGGCCACGGTCACGTCGCGCGTCACCGTGACGGTGCTGGGGGCCGTGGGGCTGGGCGCGCTGAGCGTCCTGATGCTGCGGCCAGGCCTCGCCGCGGCGATCGCGCTGCCGGTGGCCGTCTCCGTGCTCAGCCTTGCCGCCGCCAGCGTCATGCGCTCCACCCCGAGCGCACCGGGCCGCCGTCTGGGCGCCGCCACGGTGCTGGGACTGGCCGTGGTGGTGCCGATGCTGCTGGTCCAGCTCGACGCGCAGGTCACCCTGCCGGGCACGGCGGCCGTCGTGATGGTGGTGGCCGGTGCCGCGGTGATCGTGGGGGCGGTGTGGAGGGCGTGGACGGCCGCGCCGCGGCCGGAGGCGAGCAGCGCCGGCGCCGACGTCGGGGACGGCGCCACCCGCGCGACGCCCGACCGCGCGCGTGCACCGTGGATCGCTCCTGGGGTGCTGCTGCGCGCGACGCTCGGCTTCGTCGTGGCCGGTGCCCTCGCGGCGTGGACCTTCACCACCTACGAGACGCCTCGCGCGCTGTCCGAGAACTTCCTGCCGGCCCCCACCGCCATGACGTGGAGCGTCAACCACGGCGTGCAGCCGGAGGTCACGGGCGGGCCCGACGTGCGCCTCGACGAGGTCGCCGCCACCATCCGCGGCTCTGCAGCGGACGTGGTGATGCTCCAGGAGGTCAGCCGCGGCTGGCTCGCCGGCGGTGGCGCCGATGTGCTGGAGTACCTGGCTGGCGAGCTGCAGCTGCCGTACGCCTACGCCGGCGCGGACGGGCCGCAGTTCGGCAATGCGATCCTCACGTCTCGCGAGCACGCCAACCCCCGCAGCATCACCCTGCCCGCAGGGGACGGTCCGCACGCACGCAGCGCCGTCGCAGTGGACTTCATGGGCGCGACCTTCGCCTCCACGCGCCTGGATCCCCGTCAGATCGGCGGGGGCGAGGCTCAGGCCGAGGCCCTGATCGACTGGCTCGACGTGCCCCAGCCGCTGGTGATCGGAGGCGACCTGGGCGATGTCCCGTCCTCCGCGGTGCTGGCGGTGCTGTCCGATGCGGGCTTCGCGAGCGCTCAGGACGTCGCCGGCACCTCCGGCGTCACCTACCTGGGCACGGACCCGGCGGGAGGCGAGGCCTTGACGCTCGACTACCTCATGGGCCGAGGCGTCGAGTTCCGCGACATCGAGACGCTCGGCGTGCCGTGGTCGGACCACCTGCCGCTGCTGGCGCGCGTCGCCACCGGAGCGACCGCGCCCACCGAGGCCGGCGAGGACCTCAACGAGATCCAGCCCGAGGCGGGCACCAGCCCGTCGCCGTCGACGAGCGCGACGGCCTCCCCCAGCACGGACTCCGAGTAGCCCCTACCTGCCCTGCGGATCCTGCATGTGGTGCAGGCGCCGCGCGACCTCGGAGGTGGTGCCGGACAGCGACGGGTACACCGTGAACGCGCTGGCGACGTCATCCACCGTGAGGTGGTGCGCCACGGCCAGCGACAGCGGGAAGATGTGCTCGCTGGCGCGCGAGCCCGTGATGACGGCGCCCAGGATCTGGCCGGTGACGGTGTGACCGAAGATCTTCACGAAGCCCGTGTCGATGCCCAGCATCTTCGCGCGCGGGTTGCGCGCCAGCTCGAGCTTCGACACCTCGTAGAAGATGCCGCGCTCGATCAGCTCCGCCTCGGTCGAGCCCACGGATGCGATCTCGGGCGTGGTGAACACGTTGGAGGACACGTGGCGCAGCTCGATGGGCTGGACGGCGTCGCCCAGCGCGTGCGCCATCGCGATGCGGCCCTGGGTCGCGGCCACCGAGGCGAGCGGGAACACGCCCGTGCAGTCGCCCGCCGCGTAGACGCCGCGCGCGCTGGTGCGGGAGACGCGGTCCACGCGGATGTATCCGCGATCGTCGACCTCGATGCCCGCCTCCTCCAGTCCCATGTCCTGGGTGTTCGGGACGGAGCCCACGGCCATGAGGCAGTGAGAACCCTCGACCACGCGGCCGTCCGCGAGCGTCACGCGCACGCCGTCGCCGGTGCTCTCGACCGCCTGAGCTCGTGCGCCGCCCACCACGTTCATGCCGCGGGACGCGAACACCTCCTGTACCAGCTGAGCGGCCTCCGGATCCTGACCGGCGAGCACGCGCTCCCCGCTGGAGATCAGCGTGACCTCGGATCCGAGCAGTCGGTATGCGCCCGCGAACTCGGCGCCCGTGACGCCTGAGCCCACCACGATGAGGTGCTCCGGAAGACCGGTGAGGTCGTACAGCTGGGTCCATGTGAGGATGCGCTCGCCGTCCGGCTGAGCGCTGGGCAGCAGGCGAGGGCGGGCGCCCGTCGCGATGAGGATCGCGTCCGCCTCGATGATCTCGCCGTCGGCCTCCACCTGCGTGGGACTGACCAGCCGCGCGCGGGCGTCGATCACGCGGATGTCGTTCTGGGCCATGCGCGTCGCGATGTCGTGCGACTGCTTGAGCACCAGCTTGCGGATGCGCGCGTTCACGGCCGCCATGTCCACGATGTGCTCGGAGAACTCCGCGGAGTCCGAGCCGTCGGTGTCCCGGATGCCCAGCTGCGGGGCGCGGTCAGCGATGGTGCGCCACTCCGCGGTGGCGATGATGGTCTTGGACGGGACCACGTCCGTGAGCACGGCGTTGCCGCCCAGACCCTGGCGCTCGATGAGGGTGACCTCCGCGCCTTCCTTGACGGCCACCAGTGCCGCCTCGTAGCCTCCCGGTCCGCCGCCGATGATCACGATGCGCGTTGCCATTGCTCCATTGTCCCCCAGGCGGCGGCCGCACGCGTCACGCACCCGCGCACAGGCCGGGCACGCCCCGGCGTCACGGCAGGTGAGCGGCCGTCAACGGGGATAGTCTCGGCATATGACCGATGCGACCTCTCGAGCGGCCGAGGCCGCCCAGACCCTCCGCGCCGCGACCGGCGTGGAATCCTTCGACATCGCCCTGGTGCTGGGCTCGGGATGGGGCGGCGCGGCCGACCTCATCGGCGAGGAGGTGGGCTCGATCGAGGCCGCCGAGATCCCCGGGTTCGACGCTCACGCGGTCGCGGGACACAGCTCGATGATGCGGGCGCTGCGCACGGAGGACGGCCGCCACGTGCTGGTCCTGGGCTCGCGCCAGCACTTCTACCAGGTGCGGGACGCCGGCAAGGTCGCCCACGGCGTGCGGATGGCCGCCGCCGCCGGCGCGACGCAGCTGGTGATCACCAACGGCTGCGGCTCGACCCGCCCCGAGGTGGGACCGGGCTCCGTGGTGCTGCTCGCGGACCACATCAACTTCACGGGCGCGACGCCGCTCGAGGGGGCGAGCTTCGTCGACATGTCGCAGGCGTACTCGCCGCGGCTGCGCGAGCTCGCACGGTCCATCGACGCGGACCTTCCGGACGGGGTCTACATGCAGTTCACGGGGCCGCAGTACGAGACTCCGGCAGAGGTCCGCATGGCCTCGATCCTGGGCGCGAACCTCGTGGGCATGTCCACGGCGTTGGAGGTGCTGGCGGCCCGCCAGGCCGGCATGGAGGTCCTCGGGCTGTCGCTCGTGACCAACCTCGCGGCCGGCATCGGCGGCGAGACGCTGGACCACTCAGAGGTGCTCGACGTGGGCGCCTCCTCCGGTCCGCGCATCTCCCGCCTGCTCGCGGACATCGTGGAGGGCATGCGATGACGGACGTCGCCGGCCTCGCCGCCGCGTGGATCGCGGACGATCCCGACCCCGCCACGCGCGAGGAGCTCGCCGCCGTGCTGGCGGCCCACCGCGACGGCTCCGCCGACGCGACGGCTGACCTCGAGGACCGCTTCCGCGGCACCCTCGAGTTCGGCACCGCGGGGCTGCGCGGCGCGATCGGCGCGGGCCCGAACCGCATGAACCGCGCGGTCGTGATCCGCGCCGCCGCGGGCCTCGCGCGCTACCTGACGGACGCGCTCGCGGAGCACGGCATCGAGGGACCGGCGCGCGTGGCGATCGGGTACGACGCCCGTCACGGCTCGCGTCAGTTCGCGGTCGACACCGCCGCCGTGATGACAGCGGCCGGCCACGAGGCCCTGCTGCTCCCCCGCACCCTGCCCACGCCCGTGCTGGCCTACGCCACGCGCTCGCTCGACGCGGACGCGGGCGTCATGGTGACCGCGTCGCACAACCCCCCTCAGGACAACGGCTACAAGGTCTACCTGGGCGGTCGCGTGGTCACGGACGAGGGCCAGGGCGCGCAGATCGTGCCGCCGTTCGACGCGGAGATCGCCTCGCGCATCGCCGCGGTCTCGTCCGTGGCCGAGGTTCCCCGCGCCGAGACCGGCTGGACCACGCTGGGCGACGACGTCATCGATCAGTACATCGGCGCCGTGAGCGCGGTAGGCGGTGACGTGGACGACGCGACGGCCGATGCGCGGGCCAAGGTGCGCATCGTCCTCACGCCGCTGCACGGCGTGGGCGGCGACACGGTCGAGGCCGCCCTCAAGCAGGCGGGCTTCACGGACCTGCACACGGTCCCCGAGCAGGCCGAGCCGGATCCCGACTTCCCGACCGTCGCCTTCCCCAACCCGGAGGAGGCCGGCGCGATCGACCTGTCGCTGGAGCTCGCACGGTCGGTGGACGCGGACGTGGTGATCGCGAACGACCCCGATGCCGACCGCTGCGCTGTCGCGACCATCGTGGACGGCGAGTGGCGCATGCTCCACGGCGACGTGGTGGGCTGCGTGCTGGGCGAGCGCATCGCCGCGACCGCCGACGTCCGCCAGGGCTCGGTCCTCGCCAACTCGATCGTGTCCTCGCAGCTGCTCGCGCAGATCGCGCACTCGTACGGCCTCACCCACGAGTCGACGCTGACCGGCTTCAAGTGGATCGGGCGCGAGCCTCACCTGCTGTTCGGCTACGAGGAGGCGCTGGGCTACTGCGTCGCGCCTGACCTGGTGCGTGACAAGGACGGCATCAGCGCGGCGGTGCTGGTCGCGGACCTGGTCGCGGACCTCAAGGCCGAGGGCCGCACGCTCGCCGACGCGGTCGACGACCTCGCCCGCAAGCACGGCGTCTACCTCACCCGCCAGGTCTCCGCTCGTTTCGCTGACGTCGCCCTGATCCCGGACCTGATGCAGCGCCTGCTGGACTCGCCGCCATCGACGCTCGCCGGCTCACCGGTGTCCGCGACCGACGACATGAACGAGGGCTTCCTGGGCCTGCCCCCCACCAACGGGCTGCACCTCGCGACCGAGTCGGGCGCGCGCGTGATCATCCGACCCTCGGGCACCGAGCCCAAGGTCAAGGCGTACCTCGAGGTCATCGCACCGGTGGGGGAGGGCGTCACGGACGTCGCTCTGGCCCGCGCGGCGGCCGAGGAGGCCATGCAGGCGCTGGAGGCGGACGTCAAGGCGCTCCTCCCCTAGCGCCCCCGCCCCTGCCCTCGCCCCCGCCTGAGCGCGCCAGCGGTCCGTCAGTGTCGAATCCGGGCTCTCCGTGCGCCCTGGGGGTCAGCTCACGTACGCGCGCAGGTGCTCTCCCGTGAGCGTTGAGGCATCAGCGACCAGCTGTGCCGGCGTGCCCTCGAACACGACGCGCCCGCCGTCGTGGCCCGCGCCGGGCCCCAGGTCGACGATCCAGTCCGCGTGCGCCATCACGGCCTGGTGATGCTCGATCACGATCACCGTCTTACCGTCGTCCACGAGCCGGTCCAGCAGCGCCAGCAGCTGCTCGACGTCCGCCAGGTGCAGGCCGGTCGTGGGCTCGTCGAGCACGTAGACGCCGCCCTTGTCCCCCATGTGGGTCGCGAGCTTCAGGCGCTGGCGCTCTCCGCCGGACAGGGACGTGAGCGGCTGGCCCAAAGCGAGATACCCGAGGCCCACGTCGACCATGTGCCCCAGCATCTTCGCCGCCGCCGGGTTCGCGGCCTCGGCCCCGGAGAAGTACGCGTGGGCGCGCTCGACGGGCATCTCCAGGACGTCCGCGATCGACTGGCCGGCGAGCGTGTACTCCAGGACCTCCGCGTTGAAGCGCCGGCCCTCGCAGGCCTCGCACGTGCTCGACACGGTCTCCATGACGCCCAGCTCGGTGAAGATCAGGCCCGCCCCCTTGCACACGGGGCATGCGCCCTCGGAGTTCGCGCTGAACAGCGCCGGCTTCACGCCGTTGGCCTTCGCGAACGCCTTGCGGATGGGCTCCAACGCTCCCGTGTAGGTCGCCGGGTTCGAGCGCCGCGACCCCCGAATGGGTGCCTGATCCACCGTGACGACCCCAGCATCGGCCCTGATCCCACCGTGGATCAGGCTGCTCTTGCCGGAGCCCGCGACGCCTGTGACGACCGTCAGCACGCCCAGCGGCACGTCCACGTCGACGTCCCTGAGGTTGTGCCGGGACGCACCCCGAATCTCGATCGCACCCGTCGCCGTCCGCACCGCGTCCTTGAGGGTGGCCCGGTATCCGAGGTGACGGCCGGTCAGGGTGCCGGAGCCGCGCAGCCCCTCCACGGTGCCCTCGAAGCAGATCTCGCCGCCCTCGCGCCCGGCTCTGGGTCCCAGGTCGACCACGTGGTCCGCGATCTGGATCGCCTCGGGCTTGTGCTCCACCACCAGCACGGTGTTGCCCTTGTCGCGCAGTCGCAGCAGCAGGCTGTTCATGCGCGCGATGTCGTGCGGATGCAGTCCCACCGTGGGCTCGTCGAACACGTAGGTGATGTCGGTCAGTGCGCTCCCGAGGTGGCGGATCATCTTGGTGCGCTGCGCCTCGCCGCCTGACAGCGTGCCGGCCGCGCGGTCGAGCGACAGGTACCCGAGCCCGATCTCCACGAAAGAGTCGAGCGTGTCGCGCAGCGCGGCCAGCAGCGGCGCCACCGACGGCTCGTCGAGCTCGCTCATCCACGCGGCCAGGTCGCTGATCTGCATCGCGGCGAGCTCGTGGATGCCCTTGCCGTTCACCGTGACGGACCGTGCGAGCTCGCTCAGGCGGGTGCCGTCGCAGTCGGGGCAGCTCGCGAAGGTCACCGCGCGGTCCACGAAGGCGCGGATGTGGGGCTGCATCGCGTCCGGGTCCTTGGACAGCATGGACTTGGTGATCTTGGGGATCAGGCCCTCGTAGGTCATGTTGATCCCCGCGAGCCTGACCTTGGTGGGCTCCTTGTAGAGCAGGTCGTCGCGCTCGCGCTTCGAGTACGAGCCCACCGGCTTGTCCGGGTCGAGGAAGCCGGACTCGGTGAAGATGCGGACCATCCAGCCGTCAGCGGTGTAGCCGGGAATCGTCAGCGCGCCCTCCGCCAGCGACTTCGACTCGTCGATGATCTGCGACATGTCGAGCTCGCTCACCCGGCCCGTGCCCTCACAGCGCACGCACATCCCGCCGGTCACGCTGTACTCGCGGTGCTCACGCACGGTCGAGCCGTCCTTGCGGGTGACGGTCGCCGAGCCGGAGCCACTCGTCGTCGCCACGTTGAAGCTGAATGCCTGCGGCGGCCCGATCTGCGGGGAGCCCAGCCGCGAGTACAGGATCCGCAGCATCGCGTGCACGTCCGTCGCGGTGCCCACGGTCGAGCGCACGTTCGCGCCCATGGGCTCCTGGTCCACGATGATCGCCGTCGTGAGGCCCTGAAGCACGTCCACGTCCGGGCGGGACTGCGACGGCATGAAGCCCTGGATGAACGAGCTGTAGGTCTCGTTGATCATGCGCCTGGACTCTGCCGCGATGGTCTCGAACACGAGCGACGACTTGCCCGAGCCCGAGACTCCGGTGAAGACCGTCAGCCTCCGCTTGGGCAGGGTGACGGAGATGTCCTTGAGGTTGTTCTCACGTGCGCCCTCGACCCGGATGAGGTCATGGGCGTCGGCGGCGTGCTCGGTCATGAGGCTCCTTGGACGTGGGCGTGAGGAGATTCTGCCAGCAGGGCCGCGTCCGTGCGGCCGATGCGCGGGCTCAGCGCTGCTGGAGGCGCACCATCGCGCCAGCGGGGTCGCGGAACGCGCAGTCACGCACGCCGTACGGCTGGTCCTGCGGCTCCTGCACCACCTCGGCGCCGGTGGCCTCGATCGTCGCGAAGGCGGCGTCCACGTCCAGGGTGGCGAGCACCAGCGCGGCATACGCGCCCTTGGCCATGAGCTCGGCGATGGTCTGCTTCTCGCCGTCGGTGACGCCCGGGTCTACGGCAGGTGGCGTGAGCACGATGGACGTGGTCGAGCCCGCGGGGGCCACCGTGATCCAGCGCATCGCGCCGGAGCCGACGTCCTGACGAACCTCGAAGCCCAGGCTGTCGCGGTAGAACGCGAGAGACGCCTCGGGGTCGGTGTGCGGGATGAACGTGTGCTGTATCGAGATGTCCATGGCGCTCACGCTACGCGCGCAGGGGCGGCGGCGCTTCTCGATTCCTGACGGGTCGGGTGGCGTGCTTGACGATCAGTGTGGGCAGGTCGATGGGCGACGCTGCCGCGCGTTCCCGGTACTCACGGGGCGGCATCCCCACCAGCTCGCCGAAGCGCGTGGAGAAGGTCCCCAGCGATCCGAATCCCACGGAGAAGCACGCCTCCGTCACGGACACATCGCCGCGCCGCAGCAGCGTCATGGCTCGCTCGACGCGCCGTGTCATGAGATACGAGTAGGGGCTCTCGCCGAACGCCTCCTTGAACTGCCGGCTCAGGTGCCCGGCGGACATGTGCTCCGCCGCAGCGAGCGCCTCGACGTCCAGCGGTTGCGCGTGCTCGCGGTCGATGCGGTCGCGCACCCGCCTCAGGCGAGCGAGGTCCTGCAGGCGTGCGGCCGGGTCGCGCGGGAGGGCCGATGCGGGGCTCACCCCTTCATGATCGCACCCGGCTGCTGGACGCCGCCTCGGTGGGCTCCCCCAGCGCGGCGGCGAGCTGTTCCCGGGCCCTCGAGTACCGGCTGCGCACGGTGGACGCCGGCTCGTCCAGGATCTGCGCGATCTCGGCCAGGCTGAAGCCCTCCCAGTGGCGGAGCCGCACGATCTCCGCGAGTCCTGGATCGAGCGCGGCGATGGCACTGCGGACCTCTGCGCCGTCGTCGGCCGCTGCCGAGGGCGCGGCGCTCGCGAGGATGCGGAGCCGGTGTGCGAGGCGGTGGCGGCGAACACGGCTCCGATGCGCGTTCGCGAGCACGTTCCGGGCGATGCCGTAGAGCCACATGCGCGCCTGATCCGACTCAGCGGGGAGGTCGCGCTCGCGGCGCCACGCGACCGTCATGACCTCGGCGAGCGCGTCTGGAGCGTCATCCGGGCCGATGCGCCGCTCGAGGTAGGCGAGGAGGGCGTCGGCGTTCGAGCGCAGGGCCGGCTCGAGGCGCTCGGTTGCGCTGCTCACCAGTCGCTCCGGATCTCGCGTGATCGCAGCTCGGCGGGGACGAGGCCCGGACAGCGGCTCTCCGCCTCGTAGCTCAGGCGTTCGAGCACGCCCACGTCCCTGAGATGGTCATGGAGCGCATCCGAGGTGGCGAGGCCCACCGCTTGGGCGTAGCGATCGTCCGCCGACCAGTACGGCGTGCCCGGGCCGGCGTCCACCTCGATGCCGTCGTCGAGAATGGCGACGTAGTTCGCGGCACGGGCATCGGCGTAGTGCGTCTCGACGTCGACACGGTCGAGGAGGTCGGGCTGCGCCATGAACTCCTCGGCTGCTTGCACCTCTTCCGCGGCGCCGCGGAAGTTGCCGAGGATCCCCTCGCACACGGCGCCGCTGGGCAGCGTGTACGTCACCTCGCTGACCGCGTCGTCCGCCCACCAGGACGTCCAGCCCCACGCATCGGCCGCGGCCACTGACCCGACGCCGAGCAGCGCGAGCCCACCGGCCACCGCTGCCCCGGCGCGGAGCCGGGTGCGCCGCCGCGGCCCCGTGGCGCTGATCAGATGCCGCAGTGCCTCGGCGCGATCGGCGGTGGGCGCGGTGGTCGCAGGCGCCGAGCTGTCCAGTCGCTCGTCAAGGGTGTGGGTCATGTCGTCCTCCCGGTGTTCGCCTCCACCCGGTACATGTCCGGAAGGACGGGGAACGACGATGCTGACCGCCAGGACGCGCTGGCACCTGGGAAGCGACACTCACGGACCGCTGGGGCCCTGAAGCCGCAGTCAGTAGGAGTCGGTGGACCCCGTCCCGTCCAGCACGGCTCTCGTACCAGACAGGCCCAGGCGTGTGGCGCCAGCATCGATCATCGCCAGTGCGTCCTCTGCCGTGCGGATGCCGCCGGAGGCCTTGACGCCCAGCCGGTCGCCCACCGTCTCCCGCATCAGCCGCACGGCTTCGACCGTCGCGCCGCCAGCGGGGTGGAACCCCGTGGACGTCTTGACGAAGTCTGCACCGGCGGCTTCCGCAGCCTGGCATGCGCCCACGATCCCCTCGTCGGACAGTGCGGCGGACTCGATGATGACCTTGAGGATCGCACCCTCCGGCACGGCCTTGCGCACCGCAGCGACGTCCGCCTGAACCTCGTCGAAGCGGCCTTCTCTCGCTGCGGCGATGTCGATCACCATGTCGACCTCGTCTGCTCCCTGGGCGATCGACATCGCGGCCTCCGCGGCCTTGATGGATGAGTGGTGCTTGCCCGACGGGAACCCACAGACGACCGCGACCGCGAGACCCTCCGGAACCGTCACCGGCAGCATCGACGGTGAGACGCACACCGAGAACACCCCCAGATCGGCGGCCTCGGCGATGAGTGCCTCGACATCCGCCGGAGTCGCCTCGGGCTTCAACAGGGTGTGGTCGACGAACTGGGCGAGCTGGGTGCGGGACAGGGTCATGAGAGGCTCCTCAAGGGTCAGATGGTCTGGCTCCAGCCTACGCGGTGGTGACCTTCATCACCCGAGGTTGCCCGCGCATCGGCCGCGTGAGAACCTTCCGGCAGAGCCCACCCCGGCTCCCGGACGAGGTGACGTACCCGGCAGCACGACAAGACGTCTCATCGGGAGCACGTCATGTCGTGGATCGTCCTCATCGTCTCTGGTGTCCTCGAAGCCGTCTGGGCCACCGCGCTCAGCCGTACCGACGGCTTCACGCGCCTGTGGCCGTCGGTCGTGTTCGGCGTCGCGCTCGTCGCATCCATGGGCGGACTCGCATACGCGCTGCGCACCATCCCCGTGGGCACGGGGTACGCGATCTGGGTGGGCATCGGCACAGCACTGACCGTCATCTACGCGATGGCCACGGGCGCCGAGTCCTTCTCCGTCGTGAAGGCACTCCTGATCCTCGGGATCGTGGGCTGCGTCGTGGGCCTCAAGCTCGCGCACTGACGGCGCCGCGACGCAGCCCCCGAGGGCACCGTGCTAGAGCTCGATCCCGAAGCCCTCGAGGATCAGCTCGGCGAGGTCGCCGCGCTCCTCGTAGGGCAGGAACGCGCCCCAGGCGGCGGCCAGCGTCGCCTCGAGCAGGTCCTCCTTGGTCCAGCCTGCCTCGACCAGCACGCCGAACTCGCCGGACATCGACACCCCCGACACGAGGCGGTTGTCGGTGTTGACGGTGACGGCGAAGCCCAGGTCGCGCAGCGCGTGCATGGGGTGGTCCTCGATGGACGGCGCGGCCGCGGTCTGCACGTTGCTTGTGGGGCAGCACTCGAGCGGGATCTGCTGGTCGAGAGCGTGACGAGCCACGACGCCCAGCACGGGCTCGTCGCCGTCGAAGCCGTCGATGTCCTCATGGATGCGCACGCCATGACCCAGGCGGCGCGCGCCGTGGAACAGCGCGTCGCTCACCGAGTCCACACCATCGGCCTCGCCGGCGTGGATGGTCACGGGCATGTGCGCCGCACGCAGGGCAGCGAAGGCCGGGGCGTGGTTCGATGCCGGGAAGCCCAGCTCGGGCCCGGCGATGTCGAAGCCCACGCAGCACCTGTCGCGGTTGACGATCGCGAGCGCAGCGATCTCGGCGGAGCGGTCCAGGTGGCGCATCGCGTCCAGCAGCGCTGCGGCGCGGATGCCGTGGCCCGCCTCGGCGGCCTCGGCGATGCCCTCCTCGATGCCGGCCTGCACGGCCTCGACCACCTCCTGGAGATCCAGACCGCCGGAGACGTGCTGCTCGGGTGCGTAGCGCAGCTCGGCGTAGATCACGCCGTCGGCGGCGAGGTCCACGACGGCCTCACGCGCGACACGACGCAGGTTGGCCTCGGACTGCATCACGGCGGTGGTGTGGGCGAAGGCCTCGAGGTAGCGCACGAGGTCGCCGGAGTTCGCATTCTCCGCGAACGTGCGCGCGAGCTCCTCCGGGTTCGTCGTGGGCAGCTCGTGGCCGATCTCGGCGGCGAGCTCGATGAGGGTCTCTGGGCGCAGTCCGCCGTCGAGGTGGTCGTGCAGCAGTACCTTGGGCAGGGCGACGATCTCGTCGTGAGTGAGGGTCATGACACCAGGCTAGCCGCGCTGCGCGGGACCCGCGCACCGCCGCGCGCGATGCGCCCTCAGGCCTCGCTCTTGCGCTGAGGGAGCACCATCCAGCACGCCCGGGTCCAGTGCCCGTAGGCCGGCTCCTGGGGGCCAGGACCGTAGAGTCGCGCCTCGGTCAGCGGCACCACCCGGCCCGTCCCCGGCTCGTAGACGGCGAAGCCGTGGGACGTGCGCCCCACGAGGAGCACCACATGCCGGGGCATCACCTGGGACAGCCCGCCCGAGGAGTCGCCGCCGGTGAACATCGGCACCGGGATCCCGTCGCGCAGGGCGGCGGAGGCGTGCGCGACCGCGGCCGCGACCACGTCGGTGCTGGTGTCGTCCAGGATCGCGCCGCGGAACGCGACGCCGGCGAAGCGCGTCTCCTCGTCCACCCGCCACGGCGGCGTCCCGAACCTGCGGGGCCACGGCAGCACCGCCAGCCCCCGGGCGCGCACCTGGTCATGGAGCACGGATTGCAGAGCGCTCCAGCGCTCCTCGATGGTCCGCGAGGGACGCTCCGACACGACGATGCGCAGCACCTCGGGCGGCAGGTAGTCGCCACAGTGCCGGCCCGTCATGAGCCACGCCGCGACCAGCGGGTCGCCGGTCATCAGCATCACGGCCATCACCGCCGCGCCGCACGTGGTCCGGTCGACCTGCCTCGCGCGGACTCCGCCGTAGCGCAGCGCGCCCATGCCGCTGCCGGCGGGCTCGCGGATGACGGCCCGCGCAGTCGACGGCAGGTTCGCCCAGCCGGCGGCGAGCGCCGCGATCGCGGCGATGGGAGCTCCGGACGCGGCTGCCCGTCGGATGACGTCCGCGTCCTCGCCCACCTCGGACAGCGCCGTCGCGAGCGCCTTCGCGTCAGCGGCCGATGCGCGGGCCAGGCGCCGTGCGTACGCCCGGGCGAACACGGTGTCGCCGTGTCCGCCACCGCCGCGCTGCGCTCGGCCCGCCGCGTGGGCGGCGGCGTAGGGGGTGGTCCAGCGCCCGCGCAGCCCCACCAGGCGGCCCAGGCGGGCCGCGGAGGAGGTGACCGTCCAGCCGGTCACGCGGGCGCGCCGGTCATGTGGACGTGCCCACCCGGTCCAGGATGATCTCGCGCTCCACTGCGGCGTCGCCGATCTCGACGGCTCCGGCGCCGTCGCATGCCTCGGCGAGCGCCGCCAATCCGCGCGGCATGCGGCCCTCGGTCTCCGTGTGCAGCGTCATGATGACGTCTCCCTTGGACACCTTCTCCCCCAGGGTGCGGTGCAGGGTGACGCCGGCGGAGACCTGGACGGGATCCTCCTTGCGCGCGCGCCCCGCCCCGAGGCGCCAGGCGGCGACTCCCACGCCCAGCGCATCGATCCGGGTGATGATGCCGTCGGACTGTGCCCGCACCTCCTCCACATGGGGAGCGTCCGGCATCGATGCATCCGGGTCGCCTCCCTGAGCGGAGATCATCCGCCGCCAGGCGTCCATGGCCCGCCCGTCGGCAAGCGCATCGGCGGGGTCGACGTCGGTGACGCCGGCACCGGCGAGCATCTCGCGCGCCAGCGCCACCGTGAGCTCGACCACGTCCGCGGGACCGCCACCGGCGAGGACCTCGATGGACTCGGTCACCTCGAGGCCGTTGCCGATCGCCAGGCCCAGCGGAGTCGACATGTCAGTGAGCAGCGCGGACGTGGTGACGCCCGCATCGGTTCCCAGCGCGACCATCGTGCGCGCAAGCTCCAGCGCCTGGTCGAGGTCCTTCATGAAGGCACCGGAGCCCACCTTGACGTCCAGCACCAGGCAGCCGGTGCCCTCGGCGATCTTCTTGGACATGATGGAGGAGGCGATGAGCGGGATGGACTCGACGGTTCCTGTGACGTCCCGCAGCGCATAGAGCTTCTTGTCGGCTGGCGCCAGGCCGGAGCCGGCGGCGCAGATCACCGCGCCGACGTCCTTCAGCTGCGCGTGCATCTCCTCGTTCGACATCGACGCACGCCATCCGGGGATCGACTCGAGCTTGTCGAGCGTGCCGCCGGTGTGGCCGAGCCCGCGGCCGGACAGCTGCGGCACGGCGACGCCGTGAGCGGCCACCAGCGGAGCCAGCGGCAGCGTGATCTTGTCGCCGACGCCGCCCGTCGAGTGCTTGTCCGCGGTGGGGCGGCCCAGGTCGGAGAAGTCGAGGCGCTCTCCCGTGGCGATCATCGCGGCCGTCCAGCGGGCGATCTCCTCGCGGCCCATGCCGCGCTGCAGGATGGCCATCGCGAGAGAGCTCATCTGCTCGTCCGCGACCACGCCGCGGGTGTACGCGTCGACCACCCAGTCGATCTGGTCGTCGCTCAGGGTCTTGCCGTCGCGCTTGGTGCGGATCACGTCCACGGCATCGTGGCGCTCGGTCATGACACCCTCCCCAGATCGTCGGGCCCGAACGCGCCGGGCAGGAACTCGTCCATGGTCACGACCCCGTCCGCGGTGTCGACCAGCAGTGCGCGCCCGCCGTGCTCGAAGAGCAGCTGACGGCACCGGCCGCACGGTGCAAGCAGCGCGCCATGGGCGTCGACGCACGTGAAAGCGACCAGGCGCGCTCCGCCGTGGTCGACGTGCAGCTTGGACACCAGCGCGCACTCGGCGCACAGCGTGAGCCCGTAGCTGGCGTTCTCGACGTTCGCTCCCACCACCACCTCGCCGGACTCGGTGAGCGCCGCCGCGCCCACGGGGAACTTGGAGTACGGCACATAGGCGCGGGCAGTGACGTCCCGTGCGTGGGCGCGCAGGCTCTCCCAGTCGATCTGGGTCATCGGGACCTCCCTACTTCTTGTACGGGATGCCCTCGGCGGCCGGCGGGCGCGAGTGGCCCACGAGACCGGCGACGGCGAAGATGGTGGCGAGGTAGGGCGTCATGGCCAGGAACTGCGACGGGATGTCGGAGCCGATGATGCCCAGCTGGACCCGCAGCGCATCCGCGAAGCCGAACAGCAGCGCCGCGGCCAGCGCTCCCTTGGGGCTCCAGCGGCCCAGGATCATCGCGGCCAGCGCGATGTAGCCCTTGCCGGCCGTCATCTCCTTGCCGAACGCGAGCCCGGACGCCACCGTGAAGAACGCGCCTCCCAGGCCTGCGACCGCCCCGCCCAGAACCGTGTTGCGCACGCGCGTGCGGTTGACCTTGATGCCCACGGTGTCCGCGGCCTTGGGGTGCTCGCCCACGGCCCGCACCCGCAGGCCCCAGCGAGAGCGGAACAGCATGATCTGGATGACGATCACCGCGGCGTACATGATGTACACGAGCAGGTTCTGATCGAACAGGACGGGCCCGATGACGGGGATCCCTGACAGCAGCGGGATCGCGAGGTCCGGCATGTTGAGCGGCTGGTTGAGCTCGGGGTTGTCGCTCATCACGGTGCTGAAGAAGAAGCTGGTGAGCCCCAGCACCAGCAGGTTGAGCACCACGCCCACCACGATCTGGTTCACCCAGTACTTCGTGGAGAACACCGCCAGCAGCCAGCCCACGATCCCGCCTGCGATGGGTGCGGCGATGAGGCCCACGTAGGCGTTGCCCACCGCGGACGCGACGAGCGCTGCGAGGAAGGCGCCCGCGAGCAGCTGCCCCTCGATGGCGATGTTGATGATGCCCGAGCGCTCGCACAGCGTTCCTGCCAGGGCGCCGAACACGAGCGGCACCGCGAGGAACAATGCGGACGTCAGCAGCCCGGTGAGCTGGATGGTGGTGCCGGAGCGGTCCGCCCCTGCCCACGTCAGCAGCGCCCCCATCACGACCATGCCGAACACGATCGGGAGCCAGATCCCCACCTTGCGGTACTGGTTGGCGCGATACGCGACCCATCCGACCAGCAGCAGCGCGATGATGGACAGCGTCACCGCCGCAGCCTTGGCGGGCACGGTGATGCTGGGCAGCGTGATGAAGTCCGTGCTCGAGGAGACGGTGAAGGTGGTCTGCACCCCCGCCGGGGTGCCGAGCCCGAAGACCAGCAGCGACAGCGCGGCGACGATGCCCAGGCCGATCGTGGCGCGCCAGGACTTGGTGCGCGGAACCGCGTCGGAGCCCGAGCCGGGCGCGGTCGCGGTGTCGACGGCGGTGGTGCTCATGCCGCCACCTCCTTCTCGTGGGCTGGCGCAGGCAGGCGGAAGATCGACCTCACCAGCGGCGGAGCGGCGATGAACAGCACGATGAGGGCCTGGATCACGAACACGATGTCCACGGGCAGGCCCGCCTGCACCTGCAGCGTGGGGCCCGCGGCGCGCAGGCCTCCGAACAGGATTGCCGCCATGACGGTCCCGACGGGGCGCGAGCGACCCAGCAGCGCGACGGTGATCGCATCGAAGCCCAGCGATCCGGCGGTGGCGGTGGTCAGCACCTTCTCCGTGCCCAGCACCTGCGCTGAGCCCGCGAGCCCTGCCAGCGCACCGGCGATGGTCATCACGAGGATGTACGCCTTCGACACGTTCATGCCTGCCGTGCGTGCCGCGCGTGGGTTCGCACCCACGGCCCTGAACTCGAAGCCCAGGGTCGAGCGCTCCATCAGCCACCAGACGCCCCACGCGCAGGCGAGAGCGAGCAGGAACCCGAGGTGGAGGTTGAACTCGGAGCCCAGGATGAGCGGGTACTGCGCCGTCTCGTCCACGATGGGGCTGATCGGGTTGTTGCTGTCAGGGCGCTGGAAGGTGTCGAGGGTCAGCAGCCACGCGACCAGGTTGAGCGCGATGTAGTTGAGCATGATCGTGACGATCACCTCGTGAGCGCCGGTCTTGGCCTTGAGGACGCCGGGGATGAAGCCCCAGACCGCGCCGCCGAGAGCGCAGCCCAGCACCGCCACCAAGAGGTGGATGCCCCACGGCAGGTGCCACGCGAAGCCCACGTAGGCGCCGAGCGTCGCGCCGATGAGCAACTGACCCTGGGCGCCGATGTTGAACAGGCCGGCACGGAAGCCGATGCCGAGGCCCAGACCCGCGAAGATGAGCGGCGTGGCCATGGTCAACGTCTGCGTGAACGGCTTGATCAGGCCTGCGAAGTCGTTCGCGTTGAGGTTCAGCACGGCGCCGTTGAACATGGCCGCGTACGCGCCGCCCAGAGCGTCGCCCATGGCCTGGAACGTGTCGCTCGGACGCGAGAAGAAGTACGTGGCGGCCTCCCGCACCTCCTCGTCCGCGAACAGGATCAGCAGGCCGCCGATCGCGAGCGACGCGACGATCGCCATGATGACCACGAGAGTGGAGCTCTCGAGGATCTCCCGCAGCACCGACTGCGCGCGCGACGGCTGGTCGCTGCCAGCGTCGGGCTCGCCCGCCGCGCCCTCGGGCTCGCGTGGGGTGGAGTCCACCGGGGTCTCGTCCTGCTTGCCGTCGCTCACGCCGCCTCCTCCTGGTCGCCGTGCGCGCCGGCCATCATCAGTCCCATGGTGTCGCGGTCGGTGTCGGGGCTCACGATGTCCACGATGCGCCCGTGGTACATCACCGCGATGCGGTCAGCGAGCGCGTAGACCTCGTCGAGCTCGGAGCTGACGATGATCACCGCCACACCCTTGTCGCGCTCCTCGATGATCCGCTTGTGCACGAACTCGATGGACCCCACGTCGAGACCGCGGGTGGGCTGCGACGCGATGAGCAGCTTGAGGTCGCGTGCCAGCTCGCGGGCGAGCACGACCTTCTGCTGGTTGCCGCCCGACAGCGATCCGGTGAGCGCCTGGCTCGACGTGGTGCGCACGTCGAAGCGCTCGACCTGCTCATCGGCGTGGTCGGCGACCGCGGAGGGATCGATCGCGCCCCGCTTGGAGTACGGCTCGCGGTCGTAGAGGTCGAGGATCAGGTTGTTGGCGATGGTGAATGCCGCGACCACGCCGTCCTCGGTGCGGTCCTCCGGCACGAATCCGATGCCTGCATCGAGGTTCTCGCGGATGCTGCGGCCCGCGAGCGGCTCGCCGTCGAGGGAGACGTCGCCCGAGGTGATCTCCGCGAGCCCCAGGATCGCCTCCGCGAGCTCCGTCTGGCCGTTTCCCTGGACGCCCGCGACGGCCAGGATCTCGCCCCGCCGCACCTCGAGCGAGACGGAGTCCAGGACCGTGAGCTGGGTGGCGGGGTCGATGACCGTGAGATTCGAGATCTCGAGCATGGGCTCGCCGGGATCGGCGGGGTCCTTGTCGACGGTCATGGACACGTCGCGCCCCACCATCATCGAGGCGAGCTCCTCCTGCGTGGCGGTGGGCTCTGCGGTCCCCACCACCGTGCCGCGACGGATCACGGTGATGGTGTCCGCGATGGCCTGCACCTCGCGCAGCTTGTGGGTGATGAGCACCACGGCGGTGCCGGAGTCGCGCAGCTGGCCCACGATCTCGAGCAGCTCGTCGGTCTCCTGCGGGGTCAGCACGGCGGTGGGCTCGTCGAGGATCAGCACCTTGGCGTCGCGCGAGAGCGCCTTGATGATCTCGACGCGCTGCTGTGCGCCCACGGAGAGATCCTCGACCAGCGCGTCGGGATCCACGTGGAATCCGAACCGGTCCGAGATCTCCGTGACCTTCGCGCGCGCAGCGTCGAGATCGAGAAGCTTGGCGGGCCCGCGGACCTGCTCGTGCCCCAGCATCACGTTCTCCGCGACAGTGAAGACCGGCACCAGCATGAAGTGCTGATGCACCATGCCGATGCCGGCGGCCATCGCGTCACCCGGTCCCGTGAAGACGCGTCGCTCGCCGTCGAGAAGGATCTCGCCGCCGTCCGCGTCGTACAGGCCGAACAGTACGTTCATGAGCGTCGACTTCCCGGCGCCGTTCTCGCCCAGCAGCGCATGCACGGTGCCGGGCTCGACCACCAGGTCGATCGCGTCGTTGGCGGTGAAGTCGCCGAACCTCTTGGTGATCTCTCTGAGCTCGAGCCTCACGCCATCGTCCTTCCTCAGCGCCGGGCCATCCACGGCGATCTGTTCAAGTCAAGCACGAGGGGCGTGCCGCGTCCACGCGGCACGCCCCTCGGCGGTGCGGGGAGCTCGTCCCCGCCCTTCACTCCTGCTTAACCGGCGGTCGAGGGCTCGATCTCGCCGGAGATGATGCCCTCACGAAGGCCGTCGAGGGCTCCCGCGACGTCCTCGGGGACGATGCCCTCGGGGAAGTCGGCGATGCCCACACCCTCGTTCTCGAGCGTGCCCACGTAGGGCTCGTTCGAGAACTCGGTGATCGATGCCTCGATGGTGTCGAACACGGAGTTGCCGATGTTCTTCAGCACGGACGTCAGCACGACGTCCGCGTAGTCGGGAGCCGACTGGGTCCAGTCGGAGTCCACGCCGATCAGCCAGGCGTCGCCCGCCGACTGCACGGCCTGCGCCGCGCCGAGGCCCACGGGACCGGCCACGGGCATCACGATGTCCGCACCCTGGTCGAGGAAGCCCTGGGCCGTGTTCTGGCCGTTGGTCTGGTTGTCGAAGTCGCCCGTGAACGAGCCGTCGGTGCCGTCCCAGCCGAGGACGGTGACGTCGCCGCCGGTCTCCTCGTTGTAGTAGTTGGCGCCCGCGAGGAAGCCGTCCATGAAGATCGACACCGTGGGGATGTTGATGCCGCCGAAGGTCGAGATGGTGCCGGTCGAGCTGGTGCCCGCCGCGGCGTAGCCGGCGAGGAACGCCGCCTCGTCCGTCTCGAAGAACAGGGGCTTGACGTTCTCGATGGGCTCCTCGTAGCCGAAGTCCACGATCGCGAAGTTCACGTCGGGGTTGGCGGCGGCGGCCTCAGCGGTCGCGTCTCCGAGCAGGAAGCCGACCGTGATGATCAGGTCGCAGCCCGCGGCGACCTGCGCCTCGAGGTTCGGGCCGTAGTCGGACTCGGCGGTGGACTCCGCCTCGGCGATCTGGATGCCCAGCTCCTCCTCAGCACGGGTCAGGCCCTCGTAGGCCGACTCGTTGAACGAGGCGTCGTCGAAGCCGCCAGCGTCGGAGACCATGCACGCCATGTAGTCGACGTCCTCCACGGGCGCCTCGGTCTCGGTCTCGGTGCCGGTGGCGGTCGAGTCCGGCTCGTCCTCGGGTGCAGACGAGCACGCGGCGAGCGCGAGCGCGCCCGCGGCGACCAGCGCGCCATAGCGAATCGTGTTCCTCATGAGTGGTTTCCTCACATTGATCGTGCCTGTTGGGTACGCCAGGCGGTTGCGTTGGTGCCCATGCTACGCAGGAAATGTTTCACGTTCGCGCTGGCTTGTTGCGCGAGAGCAACGGTTCGGCAACAATCCGCCCTCCGGGGCGCCTTGCAGCGATCGCAAGGCGCGTCGCCGCCTCAGGGGAGCTCGACGTCCTTGACGCGCTGAGCGGAGGCGCGGCCCAGCACGAGGATCGCCTCGTCCGTCTCGACCACCACCGCATCGGCGATGCCCACCACCGCCACCGGCTTGGTGCCTCCCACCACGACTGCGCCGGGTGCGTCGACCAGGGAGATCGGAGCATCCCGGCCGATGCGCACCGCGCCATCCGGTCCCGGCCGCAGCAGACCGGCGAGGGAGTCGAAGTCGCCCACGTCGTCCCAGGCGAAGGACGCGGGCACCATGGCGACTCCGCCCTCGGCCGCCACCGGCTCCGCGATCGCATGATCGATCGCGATCGTGGTGAGGGTGGGCCACACTCGGGCCAGCACCTCTGCGCGCTCGGGCCCGTCCCACGCCGCGGCGATCTGCCGCACGCCGGACTCGAGCGCGGGCTGCAGGCGAGCGAGGTGGCCCAGCAGCACCGAGGTCGACACCACGAACATGCCGGCGTTCCACGAGTAGCCTCCCGCCGCGAGCATGCTCGCCGCCGTCTCCGTGTCCGGCTTCTCGGTGAACGCCTGCACCTCGAACGCTCCGGGCGCGTCCGCGAGCGGCGCGCCGGCGTGGATGTAGCCGAACGCGCTCGACGGCTCGGTGGGCGCGATCCCGATGGTCACGACCTTGCCGGTACGCGCGGCCTCGGCCGCTGTCGCGACCACCGCACGGAAGGCGTCCGCGTCGGGGATCACGTGGTCGGCCGCGAACGAGCCCATGATCCGCTCGCCATGACGCTGCTCGATGAGAGCGGCCGCGAGCGCGATCGCGGCCATCGAGTCCCGCGGGCTGGGCTCGGTGACGATGTTCGCGGCGGGCACGTCCGGCAGCTGCTGCGACACGGCAGGAGCGTGACGCTCGCCGGTGACGATCAGCAGCTCCGTGCCCAGCGGCGCGAGCCGGCTCACCGTGGCCTGGATGAGCGTCGCGCCCGTGCCCAGGAGATCGATGAGGAACTTGGGCCGCTCCGGCCTCGACAGCGGCCACAGGCGCGAGCCCACGCCGCCGGCGGGCACCACGGGGATGAAGCCGGGTATGGTCATGTCTCGCGTGGGAATGTCGCTCACGAAGACCACATTAGGATGGTGAGACCTGAGAAGCGCCACTCAAAGGAGATTCTGTGTCGCCCGCCCCCACGCTGTATCGAGGCCGAGAAGGCATGTGGATGTGGGTCGTGCATCGCACGACCGGCGTCGCGATCTTCTTCTTCCTCCTGGTCCACGTGCTCGACACCGCGCTCGTGCGGGTGTCCCCCGAGGCCTACAACGAGGTGATCGGCTCCTACAAGACCCCCATCTACGGCATCGTCGAGGCGGGCCTGGTCGCGGCGATCATCCTGCACGCGTTCAACGGGCTGCGCATCATCGCCGTGGACCGATGGACCTGGGCGCTGCGCCACCAGCGACTGCTCGTGTGGGTCGTGTGGGGCATCTTCGCGGTGCTGATGGCGGGCTTCCTGCCCACCCACCTGTCGCACGTGTTCGGAGGTGAGTGATGAGCGCCCCTGAGCTCAAGGCTCCTCGCCAGCCCATGAACCTGCGCACGCGAGGCAACGTGGAGAAGTGGGGCTGGATCTTCCAGCGCGTCTCCGGCGTGATCCTCATCGTGCTGATCTTCACCCACCTGTTCGTCAACCTGCTCACCGGCGACGGCGTGAGCCAGATCGACTTCGCGTTCGTGGCGGGCAAGTGGGCCTCGCCGCTGTGGCAGTGGTGGGACTTCACCATGCTGGTGCTGGCCATGGTGCACGGCACCAACGGCATGCGGATCATCGTGAACGACTACGCGACGCGGCCGTTCCTGCGTCAGACCTTCCAGTGGGCGCTGCGCATCGCGATGGTGGTCATCATCGTGCTCGGCTCGCTCGTGATCTGGACCTTCGACCCCTGCCCCGTCGACGCCTCAGGAGCACTCCTCGAAGGCGTCCCGACCTTCTGTGAGGATGTCCGATGACCGAGCACGAGTTCGACGTCGTGATCGTGGGTGCCGGCGGCGCCGGCATGCGCGCGGCCCTGGAGTCCTCGCAGCGCGCCAAGACCGCGGTGCTCACCAAGCTCTACCCCACCCGCTCGCACACCGGCGCCGCGCAGGGCGGCATGGCTGCGGCGCTCGCGAACGTCGAGGACGACAACGCGGAGTGGCACACCTTCGACACCGTCAAGGGCGGCGACTACCTGGTTGACCAGGACGCGGCGGAGATCCTGTGCAAGGAGGCCATCGACGCGGTCCTGGACCTCGAGAAGATGGGCCTGCCGTTCAACCGCACCACCGCCGGCAAGGTCGACCAGCGCCGGTTCGGCGGCCACACCCGCAATCACGGCGAGGCCGCGGTGCGTCGATCCTGCTACGCCGCGGACCGTACCGGCCACATGATCCTCCAGACGCTGTACCAGCAGTGCATCAAGCAGGAGGTCGAGTTCTTCAACGAGTTCTACGTGCTCGACCTGATCCTCGATGGCGACCCGCAGACCGCCGCGGACGGCGAGGACGTCTCCGTGTCCGGAGTGGTCGCGTACCAGCTGTCCACGGGCGAGGTGCACACGTTCCGCGCCAAGTCCGTGGTGTTCGCCACGGGTGGCGCCGGCAAGGTCTACAAGACCACCTCCAACGCTCACACCCTCACGGGCGACGGCATGGGCATCGCGCTGAGGGCAGGCATCCCGCTGGAGGACATGGAGTTCTTCCAGTTCCATCCCACGGGCCTGGCCGGCCTGGGCATCCTGCTGTCCGAGGCGGCTCGAGGCGAGGGCGGCATCCTGCGCAACTCCGAGGGCGAGCGGTTCATGGAGCGCTACGCCCCGACCATCAAGGACCTCGCGCCCCGCGACATGGTGGCGCGCGCGATGGCCAACGAGGTGCGCGAGGGCCGCGGCTGCGGTCCGAACAAGGACTACGTGCTGCTCGACCTGACGCACCTGGAGCCCGCGCACATCGACGAGAAGCTCCCGGACATCACGGAGTTCGCCCGCACCTACCTGGGAGTGGAGCCGTACACCGAGCCGGTTCCGGTGTTCCCCACGGCGCACTACGCGATGGGCGGCGTGCCCACGAACGTCAATGCTGAGGTGCTGCGCAACAACACGGACGTCGTGAAGGGCCTCTACGCCGCGGGCGAGGTCGCCTGCGTGTCCGTCCACGGCGCGAACCGTCTGGGCACCAACTCGCTGCTCGACATCAACGTGTTCGGCAAGCGCGCGGGCATCGCTGCCGCGGACCACGCCAACGCCGTCGAGGCGATGCCCACGCTGCCGGACGATGCGGCGGCACGGGTCGAGTCGATGGTCGCCAAGCTTCGGGAGACCGTGGGCGGCGAGGGCACCGAGCGCGTCGCGCAGATCCGCAAGGAGCTGCAGGAGACCATGGACCTGAACGTCCAGGTGTTCCGCACCGAGGACTCCCTCGCGGAGGCCGCGGCGGTGGTCAAGGACCTGCGCGAGCGGTACGAGTCCATCGCGATCCATGACCGTGGCCAGCGCTTCAACACGGATCTGCTGGAGGCGGTCGAGCTGGGCTTCCTGCTCGAGCTCGCCGAGGTCGTCATCCGCGGGGCGGACGGCCGCAAGGAGAGCCGGGGCGGCCACTACCGCGAGGACTACCCCACCCGCGACGACGAGAACTACATGCAGCACACGATGGTGTACGCGACGCCTGACGGGCTACGGATGGACTGGAAGCCCGTCGTGGTGACCAAGTACCAGCCCATGGAACGCAAGTACTAGGCCGGGAGCGAGAGATGACTGCCACTGCCGAGAAGACCGACGAGGTGGGCGCCGTCGCGTCCTTCACCGTCACCCTGCGCATCGCCCGCACCGATCCGGACGGCCTTGCCGGCCACCCCGCGGGCGAGGAGTACTGGGAGGAGTTCACGGTCGAGGCCCACGCCACGGACCGCGTGCTCGACGCCCTGCACAAGATCAAGTGGGAGCAGGACGGCACGCTCGCCTTCCGCCGCTCGTGCGCGCACGGCGTGTGCGGCTCGGACGCGATGCGGATCAACGCGAAGAACCGTCTGGCATGCAAGACGCTGCTGAAGGATCTCAACCCGTCCCGCCCCATCACGGTCGAGCCGATTCGCGGCCTGCCTGCGGAGAAGGACCTCATCGTGGACATGGAGCCGTTCTTCGCCTCCTACCGCGAGATCATGCCCTTCCTGGTGACCTCCGGCCCTGCGCCGGAGCGCGAGCGCCTGCAGTCGCCGGAGGACCGCGCCAAGTTCGACGACACCACCAAGTGCATCCTGTGCGCCGCGTGCACCACCGCGTGCCCGGTGTTCTGGACCGATGGTCAGTACTTTGGCCCGCAGGCCATCGTGGGCGCGCACCGGTTCATCTTCGACTCGCGCGACGAGGGCGAGTGGGACCGTCTCGAGATCCTCAACGACAAGGCCGGCGTGTGGAAGTGCCGCACGGCCTTCAACTGCACCGAGGCGTGCCCGCGTGGCATCGAGGTGACCAAGGCCATCTCCGAGGTCAAGCGAGCGCTCACCACCGGCGAGGTCTAGTCACCGTTCGATCAGCGCGAGGCCGGCGCCGCCCGGCGCGTCACTGCTCGCACCACAGCTGGTCCACGGGGCGTCCACGCTCGCCGCAGGTGTCGCCGAACTCCTCGTACTCCGAGCCGATGGGCGACGCGTTGTAGAGCTCGTCGCACGCGCCGTCGTCGCCCGCCGCGCACTGGTCCCACAGCGCGTCCAGCTCGGCGTTGTCGCCGTACGTCTGAGCGTCGGAGAAGAACGGGTCGTTCTCGAAATCGGACTCGATCCCGCTCTGGAACCCGGTCTGGAACTCGTCGCTCTGGACGAACGCGACGAGGAAGACCACGGTGATCGCCCACGCGATGGTCCCCAGGATTCCGAGGATCAGGCCGGCCCACGCCAGGCCCCTGCCGCCACGGATGCCCCCGGCAGTGCGCCGCAGACCGATCGCACCCAGGATGATCGCGATGACGCTTCCTCCCAGGATGCCCACGACGAGCGCGGCGATCGACACGCCATCGGTGCCCGTGGACGTGGGCGTCGGCGCCCCGTAGTACGGAGTCGGAGTGCCGTAGGTCGGGGTCGGGGCGCCTCCGGAGAAGCCGGGAGCGGAGGGCTGCGGCGGCGCGTAGCCCGTCGCACCGTAGTCGTACGTGCGCACCTCGGGCTCGGGCTGCGCAGGCATCGGAGCCGGCTGCCACGCCGCGGCGTCGCCCGTCTGCTCCGAGCCCTGCTCCGAGCCCTGCTGCGAGGGAGTTGTCGAGAACGGGTCCTGGGTGCTCACTGAACGGTCCTTCCGCGTCTGTGGGGCGCGCGCATGACGGCGCGGTCCTCTTCCAGGGGCAGACGCTAGCGCATGTCGCGGCCTCAGCGGAAGGCTTGTGTGGGGAAACGCCCCGACAGTCGAATCAGCGGTCGCGTGGGCCCTAGCGGCGAAGCCAGGCGCGCACGCGGTCGCCCAGGCGCGGGCTCTCGCCCTCGGGGATGCCGAACAACACGCCGCCGTCCGGCTCCATGACCGAGGCCACGACCTCCTCGATGGTGGCCGCGAGGTACAGCGTCGCCTCGCGGGCGTCCGAGGCGCGAGCGAACCTCGCGAGCTCCTCGCCCCCGAAGTCGACGGCGAAGGGGAAGCGCTCGTCCTGCGTCGAGGACAGCGTCACGTCCGGCAGCCGGGCGTCACGAGCGCTGCGGACCAGCAGCGAGCGGTCGATCCCGGCACGCTTGCGCGCCACCGCCGCGAGAGCGAACACGGCGTGGCGTTGGGCGACTCGGGTGGACCGCGTCCGCATCGCTGGCCACGGATCCCCGGTCGCCGCAGCCCGCGCCACCGTGATGTCACCGTCCGTGCTGCGCTGCATCTCGATCGCAACGTGCTCAGGACCGGGATCGATGCGCAGGACGCCGGGATCCGTGCCCTCCACCTGCGCTCCCGCCTGGTGGACCGCCCAGTCGAGGAAGGGCTCGGCGAGCTCGTCCCGCGTGAGGGGCCCGAGCTGACGATAGGTGCCAAGGAACGCGGCCGAGTACAGCATGATGCGTGCCGTGTAGTTGGTGAACAGCAGCAGGGTGACGATGGCCGCGAAAGGCGCGAGCACGGCGTTGTTGGACACCCCAGAGATGATGAGCGACATCACCTGCCGCAGCACGCCCATCCCGAACGCGGCGACCATCAGGGTGACGAGGATGGAGCGTCGGGACAGGCGCACACCGCCCAGGTAGACCAGCACGATCGCCGCGAAGGCCATGTCGACCAGGAACATCACGGCCGCTCCGGACAGCCGCACCGCCCACTCCTGCGGGGCGGTGTCGAAGAGCAGCTGGGAGACCTGGTCCGCGATCACCGAGGTGGCGACCTGCAGGCCGGCACCCAGCACGACCATGAGCGCGATGCCCACCAGTGCGGCGAAGTCGCGCAGCTTGCCCTGCAGCGGCGATCGGTCATCCGCCTCCAGCATGGCCCACACCCCCATGCGCATGCCGCTCACGTAGCGGGAGGCGGTGTTGAAGAGGATGAGGAACGCGAAGAATCCCACCACCCCGGTGACGGCCGTGGGCTGCAGGGTGCTCGGGTCCACGAGGCCGGCATCGTCGGGGCCGTCCTTCACCACGCCGGGGACGGCCTGGTCGACGAAGTCGAAGATCTGGCTCGACAGCTCCTCGTCCCCCGCGATGAACCAGCTCGCGAGCGTCACCGCGATCAGCACGCCGGCGGCGATCGAGGTCAGCGAGAAGAAGGCGATGCCGCCCGCGATCACGCTGCCGTTGCGGTCCGAGTAGCGCTCCAGGGTGCGACCGGGGTGGGTGAGATCGAACCGCTCCTTGAGGGTCTTCGCGTCCGCGACCAGGCCCTTGCCGCGCGCGACGAGCGAGTCCTCCTTGCGGTCCGCCACAGGTGCTACCTCCTCGTTGTCGCGGGCACCAGACCCACGCGGTCGTACAGCCGCGCGAGCGTCTCCTGGGCGATGCCGCGGGCCTTGTCCGCGCCATCGGCCAGTACCGAGTCCAACCTGTCCGGGGACCCGATCCATTCCATCGCGGCGTCCCGCACCGGCGTCAGGTACTCGACCACGGCGTCCGCCAGGTCCACCTTGAGGTGGCCGTACATCTTGCCCTCGTAGTCGGCCACCAGCTGCTCGATCGAGCGCCCGTCGATGGCCGAGTAGATGCTCAGCAGGCTGGACACGCCCGGCTTGGCCTCGCGATCGAAGCGGATCTCGGAGCCCGTGTCCGTAACGGCGGACTTGATGGCCTTCGCCACCTTCTTCGGATCCTCCAGGATCTCGATGAGCCCCTTGCCGTTGGACGCGGACTTCGACATCTTCTTGGTGGGCTCCTGCAGGTCGTAGATCTTCGCCGTCTCCTTGACGATGTAGGCCTCCGGCACCACGGCCGAGCCCTCCCCCAGGCGGGTGTTGAGGCGCTCGGCGAGATCCCGCGACAGCTCGAGGTGCTGGCGCTGGTCCTCGCCCACGGGAACCAGGTTCGTGTCGTACAGCAGGATGTCCGCCGCCATGAGGATCGGGTACGTGAACAGGCCCACGTTGGTGCCGGACTCGCCCACCTTCGCGGACTTGTCCTTGAACTGCGTCATGCGCCCGGCCTCGCCCATCCCGGTGAACGTGCTCAGCAGCCACGCGAGCTGGGCGTGCTCAGGAACGTGCGACTGCACGAACACGATCGAGCGCTCGGGATCCACCCCTGCCGCGAGGAACTGAGCGGCGGTGCGCCGCGTGCGACGTTCGAGCTCCGACGGGTCAGGAGCCACGGTCAGCGCATGCAGGTCGACGACGCCGTAGATCGCATCGTGGGTGTCCTGCAGCTTCACCCACTGGACCAGCGCGCCCAGGTAGTTGCCCAGGTGCAGGGAGTCGGAGGTGGGCTGCATGGCGGAGAACACGCGGGGCTTCATGGCCCCCATTGTTCCGTACCCGCGCGCGTGACCCAACCCGCGCATCGGCCGGGCGGAGCGCACGGCCGATGCGGGGGCTCAGCGGATCAGGTGGCGTCCGCGTCGTACGGCGCCGGCTGAGGCACGGGCGCCGCCGCGGCCGCAGGGGCGGCCGCAGCGGGCTTGGGAGCAGGCTCGTACAGGGCGTCGCGGACGATACGGCGCGGGTCGTACTGGCGCGGATCGTACTGCTTCCAGTCGACGCCGTCGCCCAGCTCGGTCTTCAGCTGATCCTTGTTGCGAGTGACGAGGTCACGCAGGGTGACCACCCACTCGCGCAACTGGGCCGCGTACTCCGGCATGCGTTCGGGACCCACCACCAGGATGGCGATCACGATGAGGACGAGGAGCTCGCCCCCGTTGATGCCGAACATGCCGCCTATTCTTGCCCGTCGGGAGCCTGGTCGCCAGTCTCGAAGTCGACGTTGTCGCTCGAGGTGAGCGTGATGGGCACATCCCGCTCCCCTCCACCGCTCTGCACGGTGAACACGACCTCGTCGCCGGGGGCCATGGCGCGGATGGCGACCACGAGCTCGTCGGTCTGCGTGATGGGGCGTCCGTCGATCGCCGTGATGATGTCGCCGGGCTCGATGCCTGCGACGTCCGCGGGACCGCCATCGACCACGCCGCTGGCATCGTCGACCACCTTGACGCCCTCGCCCGTGTAGCGCTCGTCCAGCTGCACGCCGATCACCGGATAGGTCGCCTCGCCGGTCTCGATGATCTGCTCGGCCGTGCGCTGCGCCTGGTTCGACGGGATCGCGAAGCCCAGGCCCACCGAGCCCGCTCCGGTCGACTGCGTGGCTCCCGGCAGCGCGGCGACGGCGGAGTTGACGCCGATCACCTCGCCATTGGCGTTGAGCAGCGGTCCGCCCGAGTTGCCCGGGTTGATGGCGGCATCGGTCTGGATCGCGTCGATGAATGCCGGGGCGCCCTCGGCGCCGCCAGCCGTCACGGGACGGTGCAGCGCGGAGACGATGCCAGTGGTGACCGTGGACTCCAGGCCCAGCGGCGAGCCCACCGCGATCGTCTCGTCGCCCACGACCACCTCGCTCGAGTCCGCGAAGGTCACCGGCGTCAGTCCGTCGACGTCGATCTGCAGCACGGCGAGGTCGTAGTCGGACGTCGCGCCCACCAGGTCAGCGGCCATCTCCGAGCCGTCCGACATCACCACGGTGATCTCGTCCGCGCCTTCGATGACGTGGTTGTTGGTGAGGATGTAGCCGTCCTCGCGGATGATGAATCCGGAGCCGGTGGAGGCGCCCACGCCGCCCACGGCGGCCTCGATCGACACGACCGACGGCATCACCGCGGCAGCCACGGCAGCGACGGAGCCCTCGGCACGCTCGACGGGCTCACCGCTGGCGACCTGGATGCTGGCGCCGGAGGGCATGAACTCGTCGTACGCCCACGCGCCGGCGATCCCGCCGCCGACGCCCAGCACGAGCGAGCCGCACGCGATGAGCGCGACCGTGCGCTTGCGCACCCGACCCACCGGGGGCTTCGCGTCCGGGGTGGTCGCGGGCGCCGCCGGCGGCTCGTACCCGGAGGCGTCGTGCGCGGGCTCGCCGGTGTACATCACGCCGTCGGGGCCGGGCGTCAGGGGCGGCTGCGACTGCTGGGCGGGCTGCGCGGGCTGCGTGGGCAGCGGCAGCGTGTCCTGCTGGCCGGTCATCACCGCCCCACCGTCCTGCGGCGGCGCGTACGGGTCGCTCGATGGGCGCGCGGGAGACGAGCCCGGGGGCGCGAAGGAATTGTCAGACATCAGGGGTGCTCCTCACGGTTCAGGGGGTCACAGCGTCGGAGATCTCGCGGAGGCCGTCGAGGACGCGGTCGACGACGGTCAGGTCTCCGTGGGCGGGGAAGGCCAGCGCGGCCTCCTCGAGCAGCGCGGGCGCGCAGGTGCAGGTCACGGAGATCACGACGTCACCTGTCTGCCAGACCAACTGCCGAGGGTGGTCGCTCACCAGGTACGCCGAGGTGTGACCCAGGTCGACGGGCGTGTAGTACTCGGTCACCAGCGGTGACAGCCGGCCGTGCTGCTCGGTGATGACGATCGGCTCGACCTGCGCGAGCATCGATGCCACGAGCACGTTCTCTCCGGATCGAGCGCGCACCACGGTCGCCTCGACAGGAACCAGGCCGGTGGCCTCCCAGTCGGGGTGCACCCAGCTGCGCAGCTGGTCACCGGTGCGCATCGTCTGCGCGCCCATGCGCACCACGGCGGTTCCGGAGACGTCGTCGCTCTCGGCGAACTCGAGCGAGACCTCCTCGGGCTCCCCCACCACGTACGCGCTGATCACCACGAGACCGGCGAGAGCGCATGCGAGCGCCGCCACGAGCAGCGGGCGACGGTCCGGGGGCCGGGCAGCACGCACCTGGTGCTTGGACTCGCCCTTCGCGATCTCCGCGATGCGGTCGCGATCGAGGAGCTGCTCCGTGAAGCGCATGTCGATGCCGGCGGTCGAGGTCTTGAGGGCGTCGCGCGCGGCACGGAGGTCATCCCACTTGGACCGGCACTCGTCGCATGCCTCGAGGTGCGCCATGGCCGCCGCGCAGCGCGCAGGGCTCAGCCTGTTGTCGAGCAGGTCGTGAAGATCGTCTCCGAGGTGCTGTTCGCTCACACGCCACCTCGCACCGGCGCGCGGTGAGCCAGAGACTCACGGAGCTTCGCGCGGGCGCGAGAAAGTCGGGAGCGGACAGTGCCCATCTTGATGCCGAGCGTGGCGGCGATCTCCTCGTACGACAGGCCCTCGATGTCGCTCAGCACCACCGCGGCCCGGTACTCGGGCTGGAGGTCCGCGAGCGCGGCGACGATGTCGTCGCCCAGGTGGGACATGTCGAAGGCATCCTCGGGCTGACCCGACCGCTCGTGGCGATCGAAGCTGTCAGACGTGGCCACCGCAGCATCGTCGTCCGCCATGAAGTCGAAGCGGATCCTCTTCTTGCGACGCATGCGGTCCAGGAAGAGGTTCGTGGTGATGCGGTGCAGCCAGCCCTCGAACGTGCCGGGCTTGTACTGCGACAGCGAGTTGAACACACGGACGAACACGTCCTGCGTCAGGTCCTCGGCGTCATGCTGGTTGCCCGTGAGGTGATAGGCGAGTCGGTAGACCCGTCCGGAGTGCTCCTCGACGATCCGTTCCCAGGTCAGCTCCTGCGGAAGGGTCTCGGAAGTGAAGGGGGTCGACTCAACGGTCTCAGGTGTGACGATGTGCGTCATCTGCTCTCCCTCCTTCACGTGTCTCACAACGGTTGCCGACCCCTCTATGTTCCCACGTCTGACGCTGCGCGGCATCGGCTCATGGTCCTGTGTGACCTATACCATTCCCGTAGGGAGGCCACCTGATGAGCACCGATTCCGCCAATTGGGCGTACTGCGAGGACTTCGTCCCCGAGGACGACGTCCTGCTCGCGGCGCGCGACGTCGCGGACCAGCTGGGCTGCGTGCCGGTCCACCCTGGTGCCGGCCGCGTGCTGCAGCTCACGACACGCCTGGCAGGAGTGCGATCCGCGGTCGAGATCGGCACCGGAGCCGGCGTGTCCACCACCTACATCCTGCGCGGCATGGGCGCATCAGGGGTGATCACCACCATCGATGTCGAGCCCGAGCATCACAAGGCCGCCAAGCGCACGCTGGCAGCCGGGGGCTTCGCACCCGAGCGCGCCCGGATGATCACGGGGCGGGCGCTCGACGTGCTGCCGCGGCTCACGGACGGCGGGTACGACCTGGTCCTCATCGACGCACGCAAGGCCGAGTACCCCGAGTATCTCGAGCAGGCGCTGCGTCTGCTGCGCATCGGCGGGATCGTCGCGATCGACAACGCCCTGTGGCACGGGCGGGTGCCGGATCCGGCTCAGCGCGACGAGAACACGACCGCGGTGCGGATGACGCTCAAGGCGGTCCGGGACTCGGATGTGCTCGAGCCCATGCTGCTGCCGAGCGGGGACGGGCTGCTGGTGGCCATCAAGACGGCCTGAGCCCATGCATGGGCGCCACTGCGGGCGCCGGTATGGCCGCTACTGCAGCGCGCCGGCCAGTGCGTCGCGCAGCTGGGCGACCTCGTCCGCGTTGATCTCCACGACCAGGCGGCCGCCACCCTCGAGCGGGACGCGCATCACATAGCCGCGACCCTCCTTCACGACCTCCATGGGGCCGTCACCGGTACGGGGCTTCATCGCAGCCATAGTGTGGTTCTCCTCGAGATGTCGTGCGCGCCGCGCACCTGCGGCATCGGCGACTATTCTACGCCGACGCCGCAGAGGCCTCGAACCACGCCCCTCACATGGACTCCTGCATGGCTCCCCCAGCCGGCTCGACGGGTCCGGTGCCCTCGCCGCGAGCATGGTCGGCGACGATCCGGACGGCCTCCTCGATGTCATCCGTCACGTGGAACAGGTCGAGGTCGGTCGCGGACGCTTTGCCGTCCGCGACCACCGCGTCGCGCAGCCACGTCACCAGTCCGTCCCAGTACGCGTGGCCCACCAGCACGATCGGGAAGCGCGTGATGGTGCGCGTCTGCACCAGGGTGAGCGACTCGAACAGCTCGTCCATGGTGCCGAACCCGCCGGGCAGCACGATGAAGCCCTGCGCGTACTTCACGAACATCGTCTTGCGGACAAAGAAGTAGCGGAAGTTGATGCCGAGGTTCACGAACTCGTTGACGCCCTGCTCGAAGGGCAGCTCGATGCCCAGGCCCACGGAGACTCCCCCGGCCTCCTGCGCGCCCTTGTTGGCCGCCTCCATCACTCCGGGGCCACCACCGGTGATGACGGCGAAGCCTTCCTCGACCAGGCGACGGCCCGCGGTGATGCCCTGCTCGTAGTCGGGGGCGCCAGGCTCGGACCGCGCCGAGCCGAACACGGAGATCGCGGGCCCCAGCTCGGCGAGCGCGCCGAACCCCTCCACGAACTCGCTCTGGATCCGCATCACGCGCCACGGATCGCCATGGAGCCAGTCGGGCTCGTCCTGGCCGCCCAGCAGGCGCCCTGACGTGGACGACGTGGGAACGTTGCGGCCGCGCAGCAGCACAGGACCCTTGCGGTACTCGGCTTTCATGGATGCCTCCTCAGGTAGGGGTCAGGTGAGCCCGGCCGATGCGCGAGCTGGATCAGGCCGTCAGCCACGCCTCCAGGCCGGCTCGGCAGGCACGGATGTCCGCCACGGGGCACGCCTCGTGGTCCGCATGGGCGAGCTCCGGGTCGCCGGGGCCGTAGTTGACGGCGGGGATGCCGAGCGCGCCCAGGCGCGCCACGTCCGTCCAGCCCACCTTGGCGCGCGGCGCGCCGCCGCCGTGGGCGGCCACCGCATCGGCGAAGCTGCGCGCCAGCGGCGCGTCGAGGCCGGGCCGGCACGCGGCGGCCAGGTCCGTCCAGGCAAGAGTGTGCTCGACGCCGGAGCGAGCGATCACCTCCACCACGTGGGCCTGTGCCTGCTCGAGCGTCTTGTCGGGCGCGAAGCGGTAGTTGAGGGTGATGACCGCGGCGTCCGGGATGACGTTGCCGGCGATGCCGCCGCGGATGCCGACGGCGTTGAGCCCTTCGCGATAGTCGAGCCCGTCCACCGTGACCGTCGCAGGCGCGTAGGCGTCGAGCGCGGCCAGCAGCGGCGCGGCCCGGTGGATCGCGTTGACGCCCTTCCAGGCCCGAGCGCTGTGCGCCGCGACGCCCGGAATGGTCACATCCGCGCGCAGGGTGCCGTTGCACCCGCCCTCGATGGCGGCGCTGGTGGGCTCGCAGAGCACCGCGAACTGGGCCTCAAGCAGCTCGGGATGCTTGCGACTGAGCCTGCCCAGGCCGTTCTTGGACTCCTCGACCTCCTCGTGGTCGTACAGCACCCAGGTGACGTCGCGCATCGGCCGGTCGAGCTGAGCGGCGAGCGACAGCATCACCGCCACGCCTGCCTTCATGTCGACGCTGCCGCGGCCCCACAGGGTCGCGCCGTCGTCATCCCAGCGCGACGGCACGTTGTCCTTGATGGGCACGGTGTCCAGGTGGCCGGCGATGATGACGCGCTGCGCGGCGCCCGTCTCCGTGCGGGCGACGATCGCGTCGCCGTCCCGCGTGAGGGTGAGGTGCGGCGCCTGGGACGTCAGGGCCTGCTCGACGGCGTCGGCGATCGCATGCTCGCCGCCGCTCACCGAGGGGATGTCGATGAGCTGTGCGGCGAGGTCCTCGACGGGCGCGGACAGGTCGAGGCGGGCCATGGCGTCAGCCTATCCGGCGCGGTGCGGCCCGTCAGCGACGGCTCGAGCGGCGCATCGGCCGGCTCGCTGCCCTCTACTACCCTGGTGCCATGACTCGACCCGCGTACGGATTCGGACTGGCCACCTTCGATGCGAGCGGGGTGGTGCTGGACACCTGGTACCCGTCGCCACGGCTGGGCGAGGCGCCGGCCGGGCAGCAGATCCCGGATGCGCTCGTCGACGCCGAGCGCACCGATGCTCTGCGCAGCGTCGAGGTCCGCGCCGTGCGCACCGTGATCGACCTGGACTCCGCGCCCGCCTCCGTCGAGGATGCCTACCTGCGCCTGCACCTGCTCTCGCACCGACTGGTCCAGCCGCACGGAGTGAACCTCGAGGGCCTGTTCGGGGCGCTCACCAACGTGGTCTGGACTTCTGCGGGACCGTGCGCGATCACCGGGTTCGAGGACGTGCGCCTGCGCTTCCGCGGCGCCGGTCAGCAGCTGACCGTCTACGGGATCGACAAGTTCCCGCGCCTGGTCGACTATGTGGTGCCGTCCGGGGTGCGGATCGCGGACGCTGACCGCGTGCGCCTGGGTGCGCACCTCGCCGAGGGCACCACTGTCATGCACGAGGGCTTCGTGAACTTCAACGCCGGCACGCTGGGTCACTCGATGGTCGAGGGCCGCATCTCCGCCGGCGTGGTCGTGGGCGACGGCTCCGACGTGGGCGGCGGCGCGTCCA
Source organism: Demequina activiva (assembly GCF_016862815.1). GTDB lineage: Bacteria > Actinomycetota > Actinomycetes > Actinomycetales > Demequinaceae > Demequina > Demequina activiva. The sequence continues at coordinate 321,423 of NZ_BONR01000001.1, forward strand.
TCATGGGCACGCTGTCCGGTGGCGGCAAGGAGGTCATCTCGATCGGCGAGCGCTCCCTGCTGGGTGCCAACTCCGGCCTGGGCATCCCGCTGGGCGACGACTGCATCGTCGAGGCCGGCCTCTACGTCACCGCCGGCTCCAAGGTGCTGCTGGTGGGCCAGACCGACGATGACGGCAAGCCGGTGGTGGTCAAGGCCAAGGAGCTCGCGGGGCGCGACGGTCTGCTGTTCCGCCGCAACTCGGTGTCCGGGGCCCTGGAGGTCGTGGCGCGTCAGGGCCAGGGTGTCGAGCTCAACGCCGCGCTCCACGCGAACTGACCATGGCGCAACGCCGTCGTGGAGGCGGCGTCGCCGCGCTGCTGGTGCTCGCGGGGGCAGGCGCGGCTGCCATCCTGTGGGGGCCGTCGCTGTGGTCGCGCTACGGCGACGAGGTGCTTCCCTCGGGGCAGTGCACCGTCACGCTGGGCGATCGCACGGACACCAAGACCGCTGAGCAGGCGAACAACATCGCGATCATCGTCGCCGGCTCGATCCGCAACGGGCTGCCGGCCCGCGCCGCATCGATCGCTGTCGCGACGGCCTTGCAGGAGTCCTCGCTGCGCAACATCGACTACGGCGACCGCGACTCGGTGGGCCTGTTCCAGCAGCGGCCGTCGCAGGGCTGGGGCACTGTCGAGCAGATCATGGACCCGTACTACTCGACCGACAAGTTCTACGAGGGCCTCGAGAAGATCGCGAACTGGACCGAGCTCGAGATCACGGTGGCGGCGCAGGCGGTGCAGCGTTCCGCGTTCCCGGACGCCTACGCAGATCACGAGGAGGAGGGCCGGCTCTGGGCGTCCGCGCTCACCGGCAATGGCGGCGACGTCACGTGCGACCTGGGCGACGCGGGCGCCATGACCGCTCGCGCGTTCAGCGACCGCATCGCGGCGGACTTCGGCGAGGGCGCGTACGAGCTGCTGGTGGGTGAGATGAGCACCGAGACCACCACGCTGACGGCGACCGCAGGCGACGCCACCCTCGACGCAGCGATCCAGCGATGGGCGGTAGCGGTCGCGGACGCCGAGGGTGTGGTGGCGTCCGTGGACGGCGACGCAGCGTGGCAGCGCGACGAGGACGCCGCCGTTGCCGCCCCCAGCGACGCCACGCAGATCAGCGTGCACACCCCCTGACCGTCGCACGTCGCCCACGTCGCCCTACGCCGCCCCACCTCGACGTAGGCACGTGGTGGTCACGGCGTGAGCCATTCGCGTGGTGATGAGGCAGGTGATGGTCATGTTGGATCCACGAGCGCGCGAGTCGACGACGGGTGTCCCGGGCTGCCGCGAGGACATCAGGTGCCTCATGACGCGCTGATCGCCACGCATTCCGTACATGAGTTGCCTCGATCGGGTGGGGCGCGAAGAGCGGGTCAGGCCCAGCGCTTCTTGGCGTCGCGGATCGACTGCACCCAGCCCTCGACGGTGGGCTCCGCGTACGCGGCCCTGGCCTGCATGTTGAGCGCCACGACGTCGTGAGTGTCGCCGTCGCGGTGGGTGATGCGCACCGTCAGGAACTGCACCCGGCCCGGCTTGAGCGCCTTGTCCACGCGCTTGACGTCGCTCCACGGAGTGACATACGTGAGCCGGAAGGGGTTGGGCTCCCAGATCCCCTGAGCGTCGAGACGCACCTGGAGCGTGGCGAGTCGCGCCGCGGAGTAACCCAGGAACAGCGCGATGGGGAGGAAGATCAGCGACCAGTACCGCCCGGGGAACTCGAGCCAGATGACGCCCGCGACGATGGCCGGCAGCAGCAGCGCGAAGACGCCATAGAGGACGGACTGACGAGTCGCGTCCTTGTGACGCAGCACCACCGCTGACGAGCCGTCGCCAGCGGTGGGCGTCAGGTCAGCGCCCGGTGAGGTCAACGCTGGTCGATGGCCACGTAGTCGCGCTCGACCTCGCCCGTGTAGATCTGGCGCGGGCGGCCGATCTTGGTGCGGGGGTCGTCCATCATCTCGCGATAGTGGGCGATCCAGCCGGGCATGCGGCCCAGCGCGAACAGCGGCGTGAACATCTGGCGCGGGAAGCCCATCGCCGAGTACAGCAGGCCGGTGTAGAAGTCCACGTTCGGGTAGAGCTTGCGCTCGATGAAGTACTCGTCGGACAGCGCGATCTCCTCGAGCTCCTGCGCCATCTGGAAGGTCTCGTCGTTCCCGCCCAGCTCGCTGAGGACCGAGTTCGCGACGTTCTTGACCACCGCGCCGCGGGGGTCATAGGACTTGTAGACGCGGTGGCCGAAGCCCATCAGGCGAGCGCCCTCCGCCTTGTCCTTGACCTTGGCGACGAACTGCTCGACGGTGTCGCCGTCCGCCTTGATCTTGTCGAACATGGACAGCGCGGCCTCGTTGGCGCCGCCATGGAGCGGCCCGGACAGCGCGCCGATGCCGGCGGACACGGCCGCGTAGATGTTGGCCTGCGAGGAGCCCACGATGCGGACGGTGGAGGTCGAGCAGTTCTGCTCGTGGTCCGCGTGCAGGATCAGCAGGAGGTCGAGGGCGCGGCGGATGGTGGGGTCGATGTCGAGCTCGCCGTCGGCTCCCGAGAAGCCGATGCGCATGAACTCGTCGACGTAGGCGCCGCCCTTGCGCGGCTCGATCAGCTCGCCGCCCGTGACGCGACGCTGGAGGTAGGCGATGACGGTGGCGGTCTTGGCCAGGAGCTGGACGGTCGCGAGCTCGATCTCGGGCTCGTCGCGGCCCACCGACTCGGGGTAGAAGGTCGACAGCGCGCTGGTGGCGCCGGCGAGCACGGCCATGGGGTGCGCGTCGCGGGGGAAGGCCTCGAGGAAGGACTTGATGCCCTCGTGCACGTGCATGTGGCGGGCGACGCGATTGTTGAGTGCGTTCAGCAGCTCGTCGCTGGGGAGCTCGCCGTGGATGAGCAGGTACGCGACCTCGAGGAACGTCGACTTCTCCGCGAGCTGCTCGATGGGGTAGCCGCGGTAGCGCAGGATGCCGGCGTCGCCGTCGATGTAGGTGATCGAGCTCTCGCAGGCCGCGGTGTTCATGAACCCCGGGTCCACGGTCACCAGGCCCGTGTCCTTGAGCAGGGTGGTGACGGACACGCCGTCGTTGCCCACCGTGGAGCGCTCGAGCGGCAGCTCGCGTGTGGTGCCATCTACCGTCAGTCGGGCGTCGACGACTCGTGTCATCCGGGGGAACCTCCAGTGCGCCGCAGCGCCATTGTGCGTTCGCTTGGCAGCGAGTTTACCTGTCTTTGGAAAGCCGGTGAACCGCGTGCGCGATCCGCTCGTCCGTGGCGGTGAGTGCGATGCGCACGTGCTGTGCGCCAGCATCGCCGTAGAACGCGCCGGGCGCCACGACGATTCCCCGGTCCGCGAGCCAGTCCAGGGTGCTCCAGCAGTCCTCGCCTCTCGAGGCCCACAGGTAGAGACCCGCATCCGAGTGGGACACCTCGAACCCGGCGTCCGTCACTGCGCGCAGCACCACCTCGCGACGCGCTCGGTACGTCTCGCGCTGCGCCGCGACGTGGGCGTCGTCGCGCAGCGCGACCGTCATGGCGGCCTGCACCGGAGCGGGCATGATCATTCCCGCGTGCTTGCGGGTCTCGAGCAGTCCCGAGATCAGCTCGCCATCACCCGCGACGAAGGCCGCGCGGTAGCCGGCGAGCGAGCTCTGCTTGGACAGCGAGTACACCGCGAGCAGGCCCTCATGCGACCCGCCGCATACCTCCGGGTCGAGGATCGACGGCACGCCATCGCTGACCCAGGGCTCGCTCCACGGCAGGGCCGCGTAGCACTCGTCGGAGGCCACCACGGCGCCGATGCGGCGGGCCGCGTCGACCACCGCGCGCAGCTGATCGCGGCTGAGCACCGCGCCGGTGGGGTTGGAGGGTGAGTTGACCCACACGAGCTTCACGTCGTCGCGCGTGCTCCAGGCCCCGACATCGTCTGCCGCGACGGCCGATGCGCCAGCCAGGAGGGCGCCCACGGCATAGGTGGGGTAGGCGGCGGCCGGGTGGACGACGGCATCCTCCGGCCCCAGGCCGAGCAGCGCCGGCAGCCAGGCCACCAGCTCCTTGGAGCCCACGGTGGGCAGCACCGCGTCTGGTGACAGGCCAATCACGCCGCGGGTGCGAGCGAACCAGTCCACGGCGGCCTCGCGCAGCTCGGGGGTGCCGTGCGTGGTCGGGTAGCCGGGCGCATCGGATGCCGCGCGGAGCGCGTCCTGGATGAGGGCCGGCGTGGGATCGACGGGTGTGCCGACGGAGAGGTCCACGACGCCGTCCGGGTGCGCGGCCGCGCGCTGGCGGTACGGGACGAGGGAGTCCCAGGGGAAGTCAGGAAGCGCGTGCGGGCTCAGGCCCATGCGTGCCCCGCACCCCGCCTAGGCCTGGGGAGCCAGCGACTTGATGAGGTCGTGGTCGTGCTCGATGAGGCCCATCTTGGCGGCGCCGCCGGGTGAGCCGATCTCCGAGAAGAACTCGACGTTCGCGTTGTAGTACTCCGCCCACTTGTCCGGGACGTCGTCCTCGTAGTAAATCGCCTCGACGGGGCAGACGGGCTCGCAGGCGCCGCAGTCCACGCACTCGTCGGGGTGGATGTACAGCATGCGGTCGCCCTCGTAGATGCAGTCGACCGGACACTCGTCGATGCAGGCCTTGTCCTTGACATCGACACAAGGCAGGGCGATGACGTACGTCACTGCTGCTCCTTCACATTCCGAGACTTGCGAACCGAATCATCATAGCGCCGGGCACCGGCGCATCGTCACACTCGCCCGGTCACGAATCCTCGTCGTCCTCATCGTCCTCCGAGACGCACCTGATGGCGTCGTCAGGCTGGTACGTCCACGTGTCAGAGGTCTCCTCGACGAGCTCGTCATCGAGCAGCACGCGTCGGGTGTTGGTGATCGTGAAGCCCGGCTGGCCGGGGCCCTTGGCCTCGCAGCTGGCCGCCTTGACCTCCTTCACGCCGGGCTGCGTGATGTTGGTCTTGGGGCTGGCGGAGGTCTCGACCGTGAAGTGCGGCGTGGACCAGATGTCGACGTGCAGCCGCCCGTTGTCGATGTAGCTGTTCACGATCGCGGAGTGCGGCGTGCTGTTGGCGAAGACCACGTTGATGACGCCGGTGTAGATGGTGGACTCGCGGCCGGCCGGATAGCGGGTGAACCACACCGAGTGAGGCCGGTGGTCGATCAGCTCGTACCCGGCGAAGTAGGCCGCGTTGTAGACGGTGGTCGCCATCTGCGACAGCCCTCCGCCCATGCCGTTGGTGAGAATGCCGTTGACGATCACGTGCGCCTCGGCATAGCCCTCCTCGCGCGTGATCGGCGACAGCACCTCGGTGAGATCGAACTGGTCGCCGGGCTGGAGGATGGTGCCCTCGACGTCCGCGGCGGCGGTGCGCAGGTTCTGCGTGCGCACCGGCTCGGCGGTGAGCGGCGTGTCGAAGGACGCGACGATCTCCGTGAAGTCATCGATGCCCAGGTCCTCCGCGCTGATCTCGGGGTCGGCGGCGGTGTAGGGCAGCTCGGCCGAGCGGGTGGGGCTGGCGGCGGCGGCCTCCACCGTGTCCCCCAGCGCGGCCCCATCGATGGTGATGCCGGGCGTGCCAGGGTCCGTGACGATCTCGTGGTTCTCGTCGAAGGACACGGTCGCGTTCTCGCCATCCGTCTTGAGCGCCGGGTTGTCGGCGACCATCTGCGTGGCGAGGGCCTCGCCATCGATCTCCAGCTCGAGCCCGCTGGGCCCGGCCGCGACCGTGGCGTGCGCCGCGATGGTCTCCACATCGATGGTCGCCTCCGCGTCCTCGCCAGTGAGCGTGATGGGTCCCGCGAGCACCTGGGCGCTGAGCGTGTCGGCGAAGGCCTGTGCGTCCTCGTCGGTGATGGCAGGCTCCTGCAGCTGGGCCACCAGCACCACGGTCTGCGCATCGGGCCACGCGGCGGCGATGAGCTCCGCCGAGGACTCCTCGTCGACCGTGATCGACGGGCGTCCCGGGACCACCTCGATGGACTGGCCGTCGAGCGCGACGGTCGCATCCGTGGCAGGGCCGTTCACGACCGTGGCGGCCTCGGCGACCGCGGCGTCGAGCTCGGGCTCGTCGAGAGCGGTCACGGGCTCGATCGATCCGCCGCCCGTGAGATGCATCCACAGGCGCTGCGGCATCACCGTGAAGCCGGTGACCTGCGCGACGGTGGCCTCGGAGTCGATGCTGAGGCCTGCGGCCTGCGCCGTCGTGATGTAGCTCTGGTTGCCGGCCTCGAGCACGAGGTCGGCGGTCGACGCCTCCTCGGCGCGACCTTCGACCGCACCGGTCGCCTCCGCGGTGCTCATGCCGCCGATGGCGACGCCCATGGTCTGCGTGTCGCGGGGCACGGTTCCTGACAGCAGCGCCTGCGCACCCACGTAGAGGATGGCGAGCGCGACGATCACGAGCGGAACGACCGCCAGGGCGCGGCGTCGCTTGCGGGGTGGTGCGCCTCCGTGCGCCGTCGCGTCCTCGACGTCCGAGTCGTGGGCAGGCTCGTCTGCGACAGCGGCCGATGCGGTCGTCACCGGCGCCGGCGCCGGCTCGGGAGCGCTCGGGGCGGGAGTGCTGGGCTGGGGAGGCGTCTGGGCCACGGGCGCCATCACCTGCGTGTCGCCCGCCTCGACGGGATCGAGCACGCGGGTCTCCTCCGAGGGCGCCTTGGGCTCCGGCTCGGGCCCGGCCGTGACGGCCGCCGCGGACGCGCCCGCTATGCCTGCGCCTGCACCGAGGGCGGCTGCGACATCGCCGTCGTCGTGGGACGGCTCCGTCTCCGCCTCGTCCGCGGTCCCTGGGCTCGGCTCGTGGACGGGCTCCTCAGCCGTGCTCGCAGCCATCACCTCGGGCACATACGCGGGCCGCTCATCGCGCGCCCACTCGGGGAGCGCATCGGCCGCGTCCTCAGGCTCGGTGGACGCCGCCTCGGGCTCGGTGGACGCCGCCTCGGGCGGCGTCTCGGTGAGCCAGTCGGGTGTCCGCAGCTCGCTCGTGGGCACCCGCTCGACGTGAGGCTCGGGTGCTGCGGGCGCCGACGTGGGCGGAGCATCGGCCGTACCCAGGGGCGCCGCAGCGTGGGCGCCCTTTCCGCGCTGCGCACGCTTGCGCAGGGATCGGTGCGCCGCGGAGTGTCTGCGGCGCGCGATCTCCTGCTCGGCCTCGCGGCGTGCGGCGTCCTTACCTCGAGCCATGTCCCCCCACCAGCACCTTCGTCGGAACCACGGACGCGGCAACGATCATGAGCGTGCCTCCCACGAGCCAGCCGATGCCGAGCGCGTCCTGCGCGATCAGCACGGACCCTCCGGGTCCGTTCATCGACCACACGAACGTGGCGAGCACCCAGGCACCGCCCAGGACTCCGATGCCGGCGAAGCCCAGCCAGGCGCGCGCGAAGAAGGCCGCGAGTCCCACCATGAGGATCGAGCCGACGAGTCCGTACGGCACGTAGCCGCGATGAGCGACGGCGCCCACGCTCGCGGTGATGATCCCGCCCAGCGCGAGCACGAGGTAGCCCAATGAGTCCTTCATGCGTCCCAGGATAGGCGGTGGGGCGGACACGATCGTCCGCCCCACCGTCGACAAGCAAGAGCCCGGCCGATGCGCGCATCGGCCGGGCTCGGGCAGTCACGCTGCCGCGTGGTCGCCGCTAGGCGTCGCGGCGCTTGGCGCGCGCCGTCGCACGGCCGCGCTCGGTGGCGTCCAGGATGACCTTGCGGATGCGGATGTCGTGGGGAGTGACCTCGACGCACTCATCCTCGCGCGCGAACTCGAGGGACTCCTCGAGGGTCAGCGTGCGGGGCGGCGTCAGGCGCTCGAGCTCGTCACCGGTGGCGGACCGGATGTTGTTGAGCTTCTTCTCCTTGGTGATGTTGATGTCCATGTCCTCGCCACGCGAGTTCTCGCCCACGACCATGCCCTCGTAGGTCTCCTGCGTGGGCTTGACGAAGAACGTGCCGCGGTCCTGCAGGGTCAGGAGCGCGTTGGTGGTGACCGCGCCGGAGCGGTCCGCGACCAGCGAGCCGTTGGTGCGGTACTCGATCGAGCCCGCCCACGGCGCGTAGCCGTGAGAGATCGACGAGGCGATGCCGGTGCCGCGCGTGTCCGTCAGGAAGGTGCTGCGGAAGCCGATGAGGCCGCGCGCCGGCACGATGAACTCCATGCGGACCCAGCCGGTGCCGTGGTTGGCCATCGACTCCATGCGGCCACGACGGCTGGCCATGAGCTGCGTGACGGCGCCCAGGTGCTCCTCGGGCACGTCGATGGTCATGTGCTCCATGGGCTCGTGGAGCTTGCCGTCGATCTGCTTGGTGACCACCTGGGGCTTGCCCACGGTGAGCTCGAAGCCCTCGCGGCGCATCTGCTCCACGAGGATGGCGAGCGCCAGCTCGCCGCGGCCCTGCACCTCCCAGGCGTCGGGGCGGTCGGTGGGCAGGACGCGCAGCGACACGTTGCCGATGAGCTCCTTGTCGAGGCGGTCCTTGACCTGACGGGCGGTGACCTTGGCTCCCTTGACGCGGCCGGCCAGCGGCGACGTGTTGATGCCGATGGTCATCGAGATGGCCGGGTCGTCGACCGTGATGCGCGGCAGCGGGCGAGGGTCGTTGATGTCGGTGAGGGTCTCGCCGATGGTGATGTCCTCGATGCCGGCGACGGCGACGATGTCGCCCTGCTTCGCGGACTCGGCGGGGACGCGGTCCAGGCCCTTGGTCTCGAGCAGCTCGGTGATCTTGACGGTCGTGATCGAGCCGTCGGCACGCGCCCAGGCGACCTGCTGACCCTTGCGCAGCGTGCCGTTGAACACGCGCAGCAGCGCGAGGCGGCCCAGGAACGGGCTGGCGTCCAGGTTCGTGACGTGCGCCTGCAGCGGGGCGTCGTCGTCGTACTCCGGTCCGGGGATGCGCTCCATGATGGTCTGGAACAGCGGCTCGAGGTTCTCGTTGTCGGGCAGAGAGCCGTCCGCGGGCTGCTCGAGCGACGCCCGACCGGCCTTCGCGGAGGCGTAGACCACGGGCACCTCGAGGAGGGCGTCGATGTCGAGATCCGGGACCTCGTCGTGGAGGTCCGCGGCCAGGCCGAGCAGCAGGTCGTGCGTCTCCTCGACCACGGCGCTGATGCGCGAGTCGGGGCGGTCCACCTTGTTGACGACGATGATCACGGGCAGCTTGGCCGCGAGCGCCTTGCGCAGCACGAACCGGGTCTGGGGCAGCGGGCCCTCGGACGCGTCCACGAGCAGCACGACGCCGTCGACCATGGACAGTCCGCGCTCGACCTCGCCGCCGAAGTCGGCGTGGCCCGGGGTGTCGATCACGTTGATGGTCACGCCGCCCTCGACCGCCGCGGCGCCGGTGTAGCGGATCGCGGTGTTCTTCGCGAGGATCGTGATGCCCTTCTCGCGCTCGAGGTCTCCGGAGTCCATCGCGCGGTCCTCGATGTGGGCGTGGTCGCCGTAGGCGCCGCCCTGGACGAGCATGCCGTCCACGAGGGTGGTCTTTCCGTGGTCGACGTGGGCGACGATCGCGACATTGCGCAGGTCGGAGCGCACAGGCATGGCAGGGACTCGTTTCGTAAGGGTTGGGGGTGGGCGCGCCACTGCGCGCCAACGCACCATCCTACCCGTGTTGCCAGGATTTGACCTGCGCCGGTGCCTTCACGCCCGTGAGAGCATTCACGCATGCAGACGTATCGCAGCCGCTCGTCCCAGATCTGGGGCTGGATCGCCATCGGTCTCGGAGCGGCCATCGCCCTTGCCTCCCTGACCGTTGCCGACCTCGCGCGCCCGAGCGTGGGCCTGGGACTGGGGGTGGCGCTGGCTGCCAGCGGAGTCGCCATCTATCTGAGGCCCTCGATCGGCATCGGCGCCGATGCCGTGGAGCTGCGCAACGTGGTCACCACGGTGACGGTCCCGTTCACACGGCTGGACAGCATCGAGACGCGGTGGTCGCTCGAGCTCGTGGGCGACGACGGCAAGCGAGCGGGCGCGATGGGTGCGCCCACGAAGACGAGCCGGCAGCGCCACGCGGAGAAGTCCGCGGGCGAGGTGCCGGAGACCGTCGAGGTGGTCAAGGGCGCATGGGATGCGTGGCGGCGCGGGGGCGGCACGTCATCCGCTGTCGACGGTCCCTCGTTCACGACGCGGCCGGACCCCGTCGGCATCGCGTGGGTGATCGTCGCGGTCGCCGGCGCGGTCGTAGGCCTCTTCCTCTAGCAGGCAGGGCCGCACCGGCGGCCGCAAAGGTCAGTTCCTGCGGCGCCGTGCCACCACCAGGAACAGTGCTCCGAGGCCCGCGAGCGCGGCAGCGAGCGGCACCAGCGCGCCCGCGTCGGTGCCAGTGAGAGCCAGGCTTCCGCCGTTGCCGTCGGTCTCGCTCTCGGCGTCGCCGCCGCCAGCCGATCCCGTGGCTGAGGCGTTCGCGCACGCGCTCGTCGTCGGCGGATAGGACACCGTCGTGACGGCTTCCGGGTTCACCTGGAACAGCACATCCGTGTCCTCACGGGTCCACGCGAAGTTGCCGTCGGTCTCGACGTACGTGCCGTCCGAGAGGCGCTCCCAGCCCGGCCATTGGAGGGGATCGCCGTCCGACGCTCCGGGCCACAGCATCCGGCCCTGCAGCGGCAGGTCCGAGACCACGTAGTCGTCGCCCTCAGGGTTCACGAATGTCACCGTCAGCGGGTTGGTGCCCTGCTCGGGGAAGCCGTCCGGCAGCGCGACGTTCCACGAAAGGTACGGGATCTCTGCAACGCACTGCGCGACGACGGACGTCAGCACCAGGGGCGGGTCCTCCCCCACCTCGATCACGAGCAGGGCGGTCGCGGTCTGTCCTGCGGCGTCGATGATCGTGTACTCGACCGAGACTTCTCCCGAGAAGCCCGGGCGCGGCGTGAACACCAGGGAGCCGTCCGTGTCCAGCACGAGGGTCCCGTACTGCGCATCCATCGGAGCGTGGCCCACCACACGGATGCCGGTGCCGCCGTCATTGCCAAGCAGGCCCTCGCCAGCGCCGATGCGCAGGGGGGTGCCGCCGGGAGTCGCCACGCGGTTGTCGGTGGCTCTCGGGAGAACTGTCACCGTGACGGTCGCCGTCGACTCCTGACCCTCAGCGTCCTCGACCGTGTACGTGAAGGTGGCGGTGCCGGAGAACGTCAGCGGGGCTGTGTAGATCAGGTGCCCCTCTGCCGTCACGCTGACCACACCGTCGTCCGGATCCGTGACGGATACCACGCTCAGGCCAGTCCCCGCGTCGTTGTCACGCACGCGGATGGTCACGTCACCGCCGGCGACAGCCGTCGCAGCGTCGTCAACGGCCACAGGCCGCACCACAACGGTGACGGTGGCAGCGACCTCCTGGCCGTCGGCGTCCCTTGCGGTATAGGTGAACGTGTCCGTGCCGGAGAAGCCCGCCGCGGGCGTGTACGCGATCGTGTCATCGCTGTTCACGACCGCCGCGCCATGGGCCGGCTCGGTCACCGACGCCACCGTCAGATCCGTGCCCACGTCGTTGGCGAGCACCTCGATGTCCACGGAGGTGTCAGCCGTCGTGAAGCTGGCGTCGTCGGCAGCCGTCGGAGTCACCCTGACGGCCACCGCAGCCGAGACCTGCTGGCCAGCGGCGTCCTCGACCGTGTAGGTGAAGGAATCGATCCCTGAGTAGCCCGGATTGGGCGTGTACTCCACCGAGCCGTCAGCCGTGATCGTGACCACGCCGTCGGCAGGCTGCGTCACCGCCACCACCTCGAGCGCGGAGCCGTGGTCGTTGTCGAGGACGTCGATGTCGACGGCGACGTCGACCTGCGTCGAGGCCGCGTCGGAGGCAGCCAACGGCGTCACCGCGACGGTCACCGTCGCGGTGACCTCCTGGCCCTCGGCGTCCTGGACGGTGTACGTGAAGGAGTCCGCGCCGGAGAAGTCCGTGTCCGGCGTGTACGTCACGGTGCCGTCACTGTTGATGGTGACCTCGCCGTCGGCCGGGTCCGACACGTCCACCACCGCAAGCGTGGTGCCCAGGTCGTTGTCCACCACATCGATGTCGACCGCAGTGTTCACCGCCGTAGATGCCGCATCATTGGCCGCCACGGGTGTGACCGTCACGGTCACCGTCGCCGAAACCTCCTGGCCCTTGTCGTCGCGGACCGTGTACGTGAACGTGTCCGTGCCCGAGAAGCCCGCGTCAGGCGTATACGTCACCGTGCCATCGCCGTTGACCGTGGCCGCGCCGTTGGCCGCATCCGACACCGACACCACGTCCAGCAGGGTTCCCGCATCGTTGCCGTCGACAACGATGTCCACCGCCGTGCCCGCCGGGGTGGTCGCCGCGTCGTCCGCAGCCGTCGGCGCCACACTGACGACGACCACTGCCGAGACCTGCTGTCCGTCAGCGTCCTCGGCGGTGTAGGTGAAGGTGTCGGTGCCGGAGAAGCCCGCGTCCGGTGCGTACTCCACGGTGCCGTCACCGTTGATCGTGACCACGCCATCAGCAGGCTGCGTCACCGACACCACGTCCAACGCTGTGCCGCGATCGTTGTCGAGCACGTCGATGTCGACCGGGACGTCGACCTGCGTCGATGCCGCATCGGAGGCCGCAGCTGGGGTGACCGTGACCGTGACCGTGGCGGTGGTCCGCTGGCCCGCGGCGTCCTCGACCGCGTAGATGAAGGTGTCGATGCCGGAGAAGTCCGTGTCCGCCGTGTACGTCAGGGTGCCGTCGACGTTGAGCGTGACCTCGCCGTTGGCCGGGTCCGACACGTCGACAACCGCAAGCGTGGTGCCCAGGTCGTTGTCCACCACATCGATGTCGACCGCGGTGTTCACCGCCGTGGAGGCCGCGTCGTCCGTGGCCACCGGCGTCACCGTGACGGTGACCGTTGCCGTGGCCTCCTGGCCATCCGCGTCCTCGACCGTGTACGTGAACGTGTCCGTGCCGGAGAAACCGGCGTCGGGCGTGTAGGTCACGGTGCCGTCGCCGTTGTCCGTCACCGATCCGTCAGTGGGGTCCGACACGTCCACGACCGTGAGCGTGGTGCCTGCGTCGTTGCCCTCGACATCGATGTCCACCGCGGTGCCTGCCAGCGTGCTGGCCGCGTCGTCGGCCGCCACCGGAGTCACGGTGACGGTCACCGTCGCGGTGGCCTGCTGGCCGTCGGCGTCCTCCACCGTGTACGTGAACACGTCGATGCCCGAGTAGCCCGGGTTGGGCTCGTACTCCACGGTGCCGTCACCGTTGATCGTGACCACGCCGTCGGCGGGCTGCGTCACCGACACCACGTCCAGCGAGGTGCCGACGTCGCCCCCACGCGCGTCGATGTCGACGGGGGTGTCCACACTGGTGGACGCTGCGTCGTCCGCTGCCGTGGGGGTGACGGTGATCGTCAGGGTCGCAGTCGCCTCGAAGCCGGAGGAGTCGCGGGCCGTGTACTGCGAGCTCACCACGCCGGACGTGCCGGTGGCCGGCACGAAGACGTAGGAACCGTCCGCCGCGATGGTCAGCGATCCCTCGGCAGAGTCGATAGCGCCGAACCCGATCACCTCGAGGTCGCTGCCGACGTCGTTGGCGAGCACGCCCGCCGCGTCATCGACCGTCAGGGTCGTGTTGGCCGGAGTGGTGCCGGCGTCGTCGACCGCGCCCGCAGCGACGACGATCGTGAGCGTGGCAGTGGTCTCCTGGCCCGAGCCATCGCGCGCGACGTACGTCGACTCGACCACACCGGAGAAGCCGCTCGCCGGCGTGAACGTGTAGCTGCCGTCACCGTTGATCGCCAGCGAGCCGGATGCAGCATCGACCGCGGAGAAGCTCACCACGGTGAGGTCGGAGCCGGCATCGTTCGACAGGACGCCGGCCGCGGCGTCACGGCTGACCGCCGTGTCCACATCGGTCGCGTCGACATCGTCGAGGGCCGTGGGGGTGACCGTGACGGTCACGGTCGCGGTGACCTGCTGGCCCTCCGCGTCCTCGACCGTATAGGTGAAGGTGTCGGTGCCGGAGAAATCCGTGTCCGGCGTGTAGAGCACCGTGTCGTCCACGTTGATGACGGCCGTGCCGTCAGACGGCTCGGTGATCGAGACGAGCTCCAGTGCGGAGCCATCATCGTTGGCCAGCACCGTCACCGAGACGGCGGTGTTCGCGGTGGTGGTCTCGGCGTCGTCGACCGCGATCGGGGAGACAGTGACGGTGACCGTGGCCGTGGCCTGCTGGCCCTCGGCGTCCTCGACCGTATAGGTGAAGGTGTCGGTGCCGGAGAAATCCGTGTCCGGCGTGTACGTCACGGTGCCGTCGCCATTGACCGCCGCGGAGCCGTTGCTCGGGTCCGTGGCGCCGATCACGGCAAGCGTGGCGCCGGAGTCGTTGGCGATCACGTCGATGCCCACCGCAGTGTTGACCGGCGTCGACGCCGCATCGTCGGCAGCCACCGGAGTCACCGTGACCGTCACCGTAGCCGTCGCCTGCTGGCCCTCGTCGTCGCGGACCGTGTACGTGAACGTGTCCGTCCCGGAGAAGCCTGCGTCGGGCACATACTCCACGGTGCCGTCAGCGTTGATCGTGACCGCGCCAACGGTCGGCTGCGTCACCGACACCACGTCCAGCGACGTGCCTGCATCGTTCGCACGCACGTCGACGTCCACCGCCGTGCCTGCCGGCGTGGTCGCCGCATCGTCGGTGACCACAGGCGTGACCGTGATCGTGACCGTCGCGACGGACTCCTGCCCCTCGGCGTCCACGAGCGTGTAGGTGAAGGTGTCGGTTCCTGAGAAGCTGCCGCTGGGCGTGTACAGGACAGTGTCGTCGAGATCGATGACCGCGGCGCCGTTGGACGGCTGGGTGATCGACAGGACGGCCGCGACGTCGCCAAGGTCATTGGCGAGGACGTCCACCACGACAGCGGTGTCCGCGGTGGTGGTCTCGGCGTCGTCGACCGCCAGCGGCGTGACCGTGACGGTGACCGTGGCCGTGGTCTGCTGGCCCTCGGCGTCCTCGACTGTGTAGGTGAAGGTGTCGGTGCCGGAGAAGTCCGTGTCCGGCGTATACGTCACGGTGCCGTCGACGTTGACCGTGACCTCACCCCTGGCCGGGTCGGACGCGTCCACGACCGCGAGCGTGGTGCCCAGGTCGTTGTCCACGACGTCGATGTCGACCGCGGTGTTGACCGGCGTCGACGCCGCATCGCCCGTGGCCACCGGCGTCACCGTCACCGTGACGGTCGCCGTGGCCTCCTGGCCATCCGCGGCCTCGACCGTGTACGTGAACGTGTCCGTGCCGGAGAAGCCCGCGTGAGGCGCGTACTCCACTGTGCCGTCACCGTTGATCGTGACCACGCCATCGGTCGGCTGCGTCACCGACATCACGTCCAGCGAGCTGCCCGCATCGTTGGCCTCGGCATCGATGACCACTGCCGTGCCGGCGGCGGTGGTCGCCGCGTCGTCGACCGCCAGCGGCGTCACCGTGATCGTGACCGTGGCCGTGGCCTGCTGGCCCTCCGCGTCCTGGGCCGTGTAGGTGAACGTGTCCGTGCCAGAGAAGCCATCGGCCGGCGTATACAGAACGGTGTCGTCGAGGTCGATCACCGCAGCACCGTTCGTCGGCTGCGTGATCGACAGCACGTCGAGCGTGGCACCGACGTCGTTGCCCAGCACAGAGACCGCTACAGCGGAGTTCGCGGTGGTGGTCTCGGCGTCGTCGACCGCCAGCGGCGTCACCGTGACAGCGACCGTGGCTGTGGCCTCCTGACCATCCTCGTCCTCGACGGTGTACGTGAACGTGTCCGTTCCGGAGAAGTTGGCGTCCGGCGTGTAGGTCACAGTGCCGTCGCCGTTGATGGCGACCTCGCCATTGGCCGGGTCGGACACGTTCACGACGGCAAGGGTGCTTCCCGTGTCGTTGTCCACCACATCGAGGTCGACGGCTGTGTTGACCGCGGTGGAAGCCGCGTCATCGGCAGCGATCGGCGTGACCGTGATCGTCAGGGTCGCCGTCGCCTGCTGGTCCTCGTCGTCCTGGACCGTGTAGTCGGAGACCACGATGCCGGAGAAGCCGGAGGCGGGCGCGAAGTCGTACGAGCCGTCCGCGGCTATGGACAGCGTGCCCTCCACGGGATCGATGCTGTCGAAGGCCACGACGGTCAGCGAGGAGCCAGCGTCGTTGGCGCGCACGCCGGCGAGCGCATCGCGGGTGATGGCGACGCCCGCGACGGTCGTGTCCGCGTCGTCCACCGCCACCGGCGTCACGGTCACCGTGACGGTCGCGGTGCGCTGCTGGCCGTCATCGTCTTCGACCACGTAGTCGAACGTCACGGTGCCGGAGAAGTCTTCCTCCGGCGTGAACAGGAAGGTGCCATCGCCGTTGTCGACCACCATCCCGCTCGTGGGATCGGTGACGCCGACGATCTCGAGTCCCGTGCCGCTGTCATTGGCCACGGCGTCGATGGTGACTGGCGTGTTCGCGGGCGTGGTCTCCGCGTCGTCTGCCGCGATGGGTCCCACGGCGACGGTGACCGTCGCGGTCACCTCCTGGCCCGAGTCGTCGCGAGCGGTGTACGTGAAGGTGTCGATGCCGGAGAAGTCCGTGTCCGGTGTGTACGTCACGGTGCCGTCGCCATTGACCGCAACGGAGCCGCTGCTCGGGTCCGTAGTGCCGATCACGGCAAGCGTGGCGCCGGAGTCATTGGAGATCACGTCGATGCCCACGGCGGTGTTGAACGGCGTCGACGCTGAGTCGTCGGCCGCTGCGGGGACCACGGTGATGGTCAGGGTCGCCGACCCGCTCGCGCCGCTCGTGCTCGCGACGGTGTAGTCCGCGGTCACGATGCCGGAGTAGTTCGTGGCAGGCACGAACGTGTACGAGCCGTCGATGTCGACCGTGAGGACGCCGATGCCTGCGTCAACGGCGTCCGCGGAGGTGACCGTCAGGCCCGCGCCCGAGTCGTTGGCCAGCACGCCGGTCGCCGCATCGCGCGTCACCGTGACGTTCACGGGAGTGGTGGCAGCGTCGTCGACGGCCACGAGGTCTGCGTAGACCGTCGCGCTGTCCTCGACGGGTTCGATGGACGAGCCACCCGCCTGTGCCGTGGCAGTGGCGGTGTTGGTCACGAATCCGGCGCTGAGATCGTCGGAGTCCACCGCGTAGGTCGCCGTGCACGTGCCGGAGGCGCCCGGCGCGAGCGACGCCCACGAGCAGCCGGACACCGTGGCCGTCGGATCGGACACGGCCACGGTCGTCAGGGTGACGTTTCCGCTGTTGGTGACCTCGAGCGAGAACGTCAGGGTCTGGCCGCCGGCGACCTCTCCGCCGGTGTGAGTCTTCTCAAGCTCGAGCACCGGCGTCGCGGGATACTCGAGGGTCACCGCGTAGTCCTCGACCTCACCCTCGAGGGTCATGCCCGTGGGCTCGAGGGCGACACTCGTGGGCGCTGTGCGCAGACGCAGGAAGCTTGCGACGGTGGTGGTTGCCGGCAGCGTCGTGGGGACGGCGAAGTCCAGGGAGACGGCACCGCCGCCGGTGGGGCACGCGACCGTCGACGACTTGTCCTCGGGATCGAAGGTGCCGTCGCCGTGCCAGTCGATCCAGCCGGCCACATGCGCGGGGGAGCCGGCGGTGGCCTGGCACTGGACGTTCGAGAGCGTGTACGTGGTGCCCGGGGTCGCGCTGAGCGTGCCCGGAGCAGCGACCGCGTCGTCGTTGGCGTCGCCAGCTGCGGTGGCACTGTGCAGAGAGGCCTGCTCGAAGGTCACAGCGGAGCCCAAGCGCCGGTCCGGCTGCACCCGCTGGGCGAGAGCGAAGCTGCCGAACATCTCGGTGCCGGTCCCCGAGGTGTAGTTGGGGACCGTGCCGCCGCTGAACTTCGCGGTGGCGAGGGCGCCCGCCACGCCGTAGCCTGCGGGGGCGTCGCCAAAGTCGAAGGGCAGCACGACGCCGAAGGCGACCGCCTCGTAGCCGCGCCCGCGAATGGTCACGTCGGTGGCGGACATCGCTCCGTCCGCGAGCGCGACCACGGTGGGGTTGGGTCGCAGCGCGGCAGTGCTGCCCTCGCACGTGTCGTTGGCGGCGCCGCGCAGCTCGAGGCGAGTCCCGCCTCCGGCTGCCGTCTGTCGCGCATAGGTCTGCTGAGTGCAGCTCGCGCCCCGGATGCGCTCGAGCACTCGCCAGGTACTGCCTGCCGGCGCCGTGGCGCCGATGTACTCCTGGACGGTGCCGCTGCCAGCGGCTCCCGTCACCGCGGACTCGGCCTGAGCCATCACCAGACTCGTGCCGGGCACGGGGACGCGCTGCGTGGCGCTCACCACCCATTCCACAGCACAGTCGATGTCGAACTCGATGGTGTTGCCGTCGTGGATGTTGAGGATGCCCGCGGCGGCGCCTGCGGGCAGCGTATAGAGGTTGTCGAAGCCGTCTCCCTGCCAGGTGCCGCTGCGCCACGCGGAGATCAGTGCGCTCGCGTCCTTGCCCGACTGGTTGGTGCCACCCAAGCGCACCAGGTTGGAGATCACACACCTGGTCTCGAACGTCTGTCCACCGGCGACGAAGGTCTCGACACGCGAGATGGTGCCGGCCGTGGGAACCAACGACGTACCGTGCGCGCCCCAAGACACCCACTCCACCGCGGGAAAGCTCGCGGCACCTCCGCTGGACTGCACTGCAGCCGCCGGTGTGGCACTCAGCACAGACCCTGGAACCATGACGGTCACGGCAAGCATCGTCAGCGTGATCAGGGAGGCATAGCGTGCCGCGGCGGCGCTGTGCGCGCGCGCGAAAATAGACGTTCTCAAGTGTGACCCCTCAGCCATCGTTGGCACGAGGTCCCGAAGTGCCCGGGACGTGCCGCAGAACCACAGACTAGGGCATGACGCCACCACACATGACGTTCGTCACGTCCGCGTGGCGAACGCCACTCGGACGGCGGGGCAGTCTGCACCGTTCGTACGAGAACGCCCCCTTTTTCACCGTCTCGCTCGCCCCCAGGAGGGTTGCTGTCCGCGATACGCGAACGGCTGATGGGAATGCCCTGGAATGGGCGCTCAGGTCTCTCAGGCGCCGATAGGCATGGACTGTTTGCGCCGTCAGGATGGTTGACAGGGGTGCGGGAGCCGCCTGGCGCCCGTGAACCGAGTTCGAAGGAGGCACGCTATGCCTACTGCTCAGAGCACCATCGACGTGAACGTTCCCCTCAGCACCGCGTACAACCAGTGGACCCAGCTGGAGACCTTCCCCCACTTCATGAGTGGCGTCGAGTCGGTCACGCAGCTCGAGGATTCCCGCACCCACTGGGTGACGAACATCGGCGGCGTGCAGCGCGAGTTCGACGCCCACATCACGGACCAGGTGCCGGACCAGCACATGGAGTGGCACAGCGTGGGCGAGCTCGACCAGGGCGGCCGCGTCTCCTTCGAGTCGCTGGACCCGCAGACCACTCGCGTGAGCCTCACGGTCGACTGGGACCCGCAGGGCTTCGCGGAGAAGGCCGGTGCGGCGGTGGGCGTCGACGACGCTCTCGTGCGTGGCGACCTCGAGCGCTTCAAGAGCTTCATCGAGGAGCGCGGCGTCGAGGACGGCGCGTGGCGCGGCGAGATCCGTGACGCAGGCACCTCGACCACGGGTGATGAGCCGATCGATCCTCAGATCTGACGCTCTCCCGCACGTAGCGACGGCGGATCCGCGAGGCGGATCCGCCGTTCGTGCGCCCGGCCGCGCTCGTGACCGGCGGCCGATGCGCTGGAGGGGTGGTGCGCATCGGCCGCCGGCGGGTGCCCGCCGGGCCGCATGGGTGTCGCGGCCAGCGGGACAGGAATGGCTCGGTCCCGTCAGAGAGGGACCGGCGCGGGCGGGTCGCTGACGGCGGGCGGCTCTGCGAGGGAAGCGACGACGCTCTCCGCAGGACGCTCCCCCAGCTTCACGACCACCACGCCCGCGACCACGAGCAGTGCTCCGCCCACCTGGACTGCGAGCGGGACCTGGCCCAGCAGCACCCATGCGAACAGGGTCGCCATCATCACCTCGGTGAGTGCCACGAAGGACGCGAGCCGCGCGCCCAGGCGGCGCGTCGCGGCGATGCCAGTGACGTATGCCGCAGCGGCCGTCACGACGCCGAGCACCAGCGCCACGGCCCACCATGGAGCGGCGAACGGCACGAATTGGACGGTGTCGGTGGACCAGGCGATGGGCAGCACTCCAGCGGCTGCCGCGAGGCCGAGCACCACCAGCGCCACCAGCAGGCCGCCCGCCGCGAGCGTGAGACCAGGCAGGCCATTGGACTCGTCGCCGCCGATCACGAAGTACACGGAGGCACCCACCATGGCAGCGAGCGCCCACAGCACGCCCACGAGGTTGATGCCGGCACCGCCTCCCAGCACATCGAGCAGCAGCACCAGGCCCGCAGCGGCGATGAAGGCGCCGGCGACGGTCAGGCGCGTGGGCCGGTTGCCGTGGCGCAGCCACATCCACAGCACCACGGCGACGGGGGCGGTGTACTCGATCAACAGGGCGACGGACACGTCGAGGTAGCCCACGGCGATGAAGTAGCACAGCTGGGCGCCAGCCACGGCGAAGACGCCGTAGGCGACGATCACGCCGACACCACGTCGCAGCAGGTGCCAGCGGCCGCGCAGCGCGAGGGCTCCCGGTACGGCCAGCACGGCCGCGGCGATGGCGACGCGCGCGATGGTCGCGGCTCCGGCAGTCCATCCGGCGTCGAGCAGACCGCGCGCAAGCGCTCCGGACATGCCGAAGGAGGCTGCGGACACCATCGCGAAGATCAGTCCGGAGGTGAGGCGGCTGGTGGCCGGGGTGCGCGTGCGCAGCCCGCCCCGCGCGTCGTCATGAGTCAAAACTGCCATGGCTCATGACAGTAGCGGGCGCCTGGTAATGTGTCAACATGGCTTTCGCACATGACACGACGGAGGCGCTGGAGGCGGCCGCGTTTCTCGCGAACTCGGAGCTCGAGCCGGACACGATGACGGACTTCGACCACCTCGAGGCCTTCTTCGACGACTTCCACTACTCGGGCTCCCACCCCGTGCCGCAGGACCTCGAGCAGGTCCGTGCGATCCGTGCACGCGTGCGCGCGCTGTTCAAGGCCTCGCGGGATCAGGCCGTGCCGCTCGTCAACGCGATCCTCGCGCAGCAGCAGGCCCTCCCCCAGGTGGTGCGCCACGACGGGGTCGACTGGCACATCCACGCCACCAGCGACGACCGCCCGCTCGCGGAGCGCATCCTCGTGGAGACGGCGATGGCCCTGATCGACGTGATCCGCGCGGACGAGTTCCAGCGCTTCGGGGACTGCGAGATGGATGACTGCGACGGCGTGGTCGTGGACCTGTCCCGCAACCGGTCGCGCAAGTACTGCTCCGTGACCTGCACCAACCGCGCCGCCCAGGCCGCGTACCGCGCCCGCCAGGCCGAGGAGGCACCGTGACCGAGATCCTGCACGTCGCCTTCCGATCGCAGTGGTTCGGATCCGACGGCGCCGATGCCGTCGCTGCAGCTCCCTATCCGGTGTCTGGACGCGGCCTGACCGTCGCGGACGAGGGCTACGTCCACTGCGCCACGCGCGCACAGCTGGCCGGGGTGCTCGAACGGCACTATGCCGACGTGGATCCCGCCGAGCTCACCGTGCTCGTCCTCGACACCGCCCTCATCGAGGCGGACGGCGTGGAGGTCCGGTTCGAGGACACGCACGGCGCTGGAGAGGACTTCCCGCACGTCTACGCGGAGTTGCGACCGTCCTGGGTGACCCGCACGGAACCCGTGCCCGCCACCTGAGCCAGCCCGCGCATCGGCCTCCTGCCAGCACTAACGTAGGACCGGAGGTGCTGTGATGAGCTCAGGCTGGACCGCGGCCGAGAAGGCCGCGATGAAGGAGCGCGCGGACGAGCTGCGCGCGGAGAAGGGCGGCAAGAAGAGGGCCGATGCGCTGGCAGACCTCATGGCCAAGGTCGCCGAGATGCCGGATGGCGAACGCACCATGGCGGAAAGGCTCCACACCCTCGTGACGGAGGCCGCGCCGGAGCTCGAGCCGCGCACGTGGTACGGCATGCCAGCGTGGTCGAAGGGCGGCACGGTACTGTGCTTCTTCCAGGCGGCGAGCAAGTTCGAGTCGCGCTACTCGACGTTCGGCTTCCAGGACGTCGCGGAGCTCGACGACGGTGCGATGTGGCCGGCGTCCTTCGCGCTGGTCTCGCTGGGACCCGACGAGGAGAAGGCGATCACGGGCCTGGTGAAGCGCGCGGTCGGTGACGGCTAGCCTGGCCGGATGGTCCTGACCCTCAGCATCGTCCTGCTCATCAACGCCCTGTTCGCCATCGCCGTGTGGCCGCGCTTCCTCAAGCGCATCGGAGCCGACGAGCGGTCCACGGATGCAGCGGGGTCACGCACCCGCTTCTATCGCGTGCACGCGGTGCTGATCACGGCCGCCCTCGCGCTCGCCGGGGTCTCGCTCATCGCGGGCATCGCGGGCCTGGCGTCGCTGGCGTAGCGCTAGGTTCGAGGATCCGCTACATCCACTTCTTGGCCTTGAACACCCGGTACAGCACCACGGAGAATCCCACCATCAGCAGCAGTGCCATGGGGTAGCCGAAGGCCCAGTCGAGCTCCGGCATGTTCTGGAAGTTCATCCCGTACACCGCTGCGATGAGCGTGGGTGCGAACAGGATCGCGGCCCAGCCGGAGATCTTCTTCATGTCCTCGTTCTGACGCTGGGCCACGAGCGTCGAGTTCACCCCGAGGATCTGAGTGAGGGACTCGCGGTACTCCGCGGTCTGAGCGCCGATGCGGTCGAGGTGGTCAGCGACGTCCTGCAGGTACGTCTGGAGCTCCTCGGCCACCTCATGCTTGGTGAAGCCTCCGCGCAGGCCACGCAGGACCTCGACCAGCCACGTGGTCGCGTGCTGGAGGTCGATGACCTCCTGGCTGAGCCTGTAGATGCGCTCGGCCACCGCGGGATCCGCGCTGAACACCTGCCTCTCGATCTGATCCCTGTCGATTCCCACCTCGCGCAGCACCGGCGCATACCCGTCGACGATGGCGTCGAGCAGTCGGTAGGCCACCGCCTCGGGGCCGAGCGTCAGGAGCTCGTCGTCGAGCAGGGCATTGATGGCTCGATCGCCCGCAGTGTCCTCGGGGTCCACGAGGGCCTGTGCTGGCGTGCCGTCGAACCACACCTCGTCCTGGCACAGGATGGCCACAGCGCCCGGGCGTGCCAGGACGTGGAACTCGGCAAAGTCCACCTCCTCGCGCGCATCGTCGTAGTGCGCGGAGCGGACCACGATGAACAGCACGTCGCCATAGCGCTCGAGCTTGGGCCGCTGCCCAGCGTGCAGGAGATCCTCCACGAGGACCGGGTGCAGATCCCAGGCCTCGGCGAGCTCGTGGACGGCTGTCGCGGGCGCGGTCGGGTACAGCAGGAAAGCCATCCGATCGGGGCCGGTCCCGGCGAGCTCCAGAGCCTGGTGCGGCGTGGTCCCGACAGGAGCGCAGTCGGTGTCTCCATGGTCGACCACGCGGACCAGGCATGTGCCGCCCTGCGTGAGGTCCGGCTCGTCTGGACCCCCCTGGTGAGCGGTGGTCCGCCCTCGCCTCATCGCCACGTGATGCTCCTTCGGTCGTATGTCAGCGTATCCACGCCAACGCGCAGGGCCGCGCGTGTAGTCCGAGCGGGCACCCGCCGCGAGGCCCGCATGTGAGCCTCACGCGGCCTCTTCGCTGAGCGCCTGAGCGAGCCAGGCACTGCGTCGCGTGATTAACCGTTCCATGTAGCGGGTGAGCACCAACGCCTCGACCGCACGACCCAGCAGCCCTAGAGGAGCAGCGAAGTCCACGTGATCGACCATCAGCGTGCCTTCGGGGACCATCTCGAACCGGTGCTCGTGTCGCCACCTCTGGAAGGGCCCCGCCACCTGTTCATCGACAAAGCGATGGGGCGGCTGATGCTCCGTGATGCGAGACGTCATCGTGAACCACACGCCGAAGTGCCGGGCGCGCCAGGTGACGGACTCACCCTCGGCCAGCTGCCCGGTCGTGACGCCTGCGACGGCACGCTCACCCGAATGCGCAAGCGAGGCCGCGTGCGCATCTACCGAGAGGCTGAGCGCGAACGCACGTGCCACTGGCGCGGCGACGGCAGTGGTGACGGTGAAGGACGGCACGAGCAAGATCCTAGGCGTGGACCCGCGGACACCGTGCCGACTCCTCCGGCACCCGACGCCGTCGAGGCTTGCAGGCAAGGCCGCTGCGCACACCCGGTGCACGTACGATGCTGGGCGTGCCAGCCCTCCCTTCCGAGGCATCGCCCTGATGCCTCCCCGCTCCCCGCTGCCTCAGCGCCAGGGACTCGACGCGGCGTGGATACGAACGCCTCGCGTGGAGCCGGGCGCAGCATCCCCGTGGCAGACGATGCGCGACTTCCTTCATGAGCGCCTGCCAGCTCGCGCTGGAGTGGAGGCGATGCTGGACGCAGGCGAGTTCGTCGACCAGAACGGCCAGTCCTGGACCGGCGACGAGCCGTACCGCGCGCACGCGTTCGTGTGGTTCCACCGCCCGCTTGTTCCCGAGACGCCCGTGCCCTTCCCGATCGAGGTGCTCGAGGCCAACGACCGCTTCGTCGTCGTCGACAAACCGCACTTCATGGCAACGACCCCACGCGGAGCCCACGTCCAGGAGACCGCGCTGGTCAAACTGCGCGTCTCGTTGGACGCTCCAGACCTGGCGCCCGCGCATCGGCTTGACCGCCTGACTGCCGGCATCCTGCTGTTCACCACCCGGCGCGAGTTCCGCGGCGCCTACTCTGCTCTGTTCCAGGACCGACGGGCGACCAAGACGTACGAGGCTCTGGCGCCGTACGATCCGGCGCTGCCGCTCCCCCGACGGCTCGTGGGCCGGATCGAGAAGCGTCGCGGGTCCCTCCAGGCCGAGCTGGTGCCGGGCGAGCCGAACGCCGAGACGCTCGTCGAGGTCGTCGAGGTCAGGGGCGCGTGGGCGCGCTACCGGCTCACGCCGCTCACGGGCAAGACGCATCAGCTGCGCCTGCAGATGGCCGATGCGGGCCTGCCGATCGTGGGCGACCCGCTGTACCCGACGGTCCTGGAGGCACACGAAGAGGACTTCGCGCGGCCGCTGCAGCTGATCGCACGTCGGCTGGAGTTCACCGACCCGGTCGACGGGACGCCTCGCATCTACACGAGCCGGCGGGAACTCGCGTGGCCGCGCGTCTGCTGACGAGCGCGTCAGGCGCCAGAGAGGGCGGACGCAGCGGCGACACGCGCCCGCGCGCGGCGCAGCGAGCGCACTCCCGGCGCCACCAGTGCGAGGACGGCCAGCGCGCTCGCGGCGACCAAGGGCCACGCCCACGGTGAGTGGTCGCCGCCGCTGATGCCGTGCGTGTCCGCCAGCGCCATCCCCGGTGCGATGGACGCTCATCAACAGACGATGCGCCCGAGCGACACGAGGGTCTGCCCCACGATCGTGGGCAGCCAGGGTGAGAGCGGACGAATGGCCGCGATGAGGCCCGGCGTCTTTCCGGGCCTGTCAGTGGGAGCCATGTCGCCACCCTGGCCACCGCAATGCCACGCAGCGACCGTGAGGCCGCGTGTGGTCTTTCCTGAGCCTGACGCAGCAGGCATGGGGTGCACCGTCCCAGCTCGAGGCTCTAGCCTTGCTGATAACCGGGAGCCAACCGCCGCACCGCAACTCGGTGCGGAGTCGTGGAGCGTGACTGATGGCGCATCGCACTAGGCAGTCACCACGCCTGGTCGGGCGCGAGCGTGAGCTCGGCGCCCTGGGCGACTTCCTTGCGAAGCTCTCGGCTGGCGGCGCGGCCCTGCTGCTCACGGGCGAGCCAGGTGTCGGCAAGTCGACGCTGCTGCAGTCCACCGCAGAGATGGCTGCTAGAGATGGCATCCGAGTGATCTCCGGCGGCGGAGTGGAGTACGAGAGCGATGTGAGCTTCGCAGGATTGCACCAGCTCGTCGGCCCGCTCGATGACGAGCTCCAGCAGCTTCCACGATCGTCACGGGAGGCACTCCAGGTGGCCTTGGGCATCGGCTCCGGACCACCCCCTGATCGCCTGGCGGTGCTCGGCGCGGCGCTCATGCTCTTTCGCCAGGCCGCCACACGCGCTCCCCTGCTGGTGATGATCGACGACATGCATTGGCTGGATCGAGCCACCGCATCGGCGGCTGGATTCATGGGCCGCCGGCTCTCCGGGAGTCGTCTGGGGCTGCTCGGGGCGACTCGACCTGGCGTTGACGGGTTCTTCGAGCGCACCGGGTGGTCAGAGCTCGACGTCCCCGCTCTCGAGGAGGGCGATGCGATGGACCTGCTGTCGCATCACTTCGCCCATCTTCCGAGGCGCGTGCTCCGCGACGTGGCTCACGACGCTCAGGGAAACCCGCTGGCTCTGCTGGAGTTCGGGGCGGCCGTCGAGAGCCACCGCGACGGGGTGGACGCGTATGCACGACAGACCGCAGGCACCAGTCGCGAGGTGCGCAGACTCTTCGAGTCCAGAGTCACCGCTCTGCCTCAGCAGACACGTCGCCTGCTGCTGCTCGCGGCGCTCGACGGGTCAGGACGACTTGCGGTCCTGAGTGCGGCCAGGGATGCAGGCGGAGTCGAGGACCTTGGTCCGGCCGAGCGTGACCATCTCGTTTTGGTCGACGACCGCGCCGGCGAGATGAGGTTCCGGCACCCCATGATCACGTCGGTGATTGTTGAGCAGTCGACCCACGACGAGCGCCAAGACGCGCACCGACGGCTGGCCAAGATCTTCGCCGACCAGCCTGAGCGGAGAGGCCACCACGTCGCTCTGGCCGCAGAGGGTCCCGATGAGACAATCGCCGCCATCGTGGAGCAAGGCGCCCAGCACACTCTTCAGCGTGGCGACGTCGTGGGGGCCGTCAGCCGCCTGATGCGGGCAGCTGATCTCAGTCCTCTCCAGGGCGATCGCAGCCGACGCCTCGCGCACGCGGCATTCATCGGCGCCTTCGCCGCCGGCGAGCTCGAGGGTTCAACTCGCCTGCTACGCGATGCCAAGCGGGCAGAAGCGACACTCGGCGAGACGCTCGAGGCGGCGGTCGCCTCCGCGTACACGCTGCTGAACAGCGACGGCGACGCAGGGCTGGCCCACCGGCTCCTCACGGTTGCCATCGATTCCGCGCTGGTCGCGGACGAGCAGGATACGGATGCGCTCTCCCGGGCTTTGTACACGCTCGTCGTGATGTGCCACTACGCCGGTCGAGAGGACTACTGGGAGGGCTACGACGCCCTCGTCACCCGTATGGGTGCGGTGGCGCCAGCGGATGTCGTACTCCTCACCGAGACGTTCGCCGCCCCGGTCACCGCATCACCCTCCACGCTCGCCGCGTTGGACCGTCAGCTCACACAGCTCCGTGAGACGTTGGACGTCGAACTCATCATCCACACCGCGACCGCCAGCTTCTACACGGACAGGCTCAGCGCCTGCCGCGCGGCGCTCGACCGCGTGGCACACGAAGGCCGAGATCTGGGCGCGGCAGCCTCGGCGCTGATGGCGCTGATCATGATCGCCTTCGACGACCTCGGTGCCGGCCGATGGGACGCTGCCGAAAGAGCCACCGAGGACGCGGGAGCGTTGGCAGAGTCACTCGGGTACAAGCTGTACGACTCGAGTCGCGCCTACGCAGCAGCTCTCATCGCCGCACGCAGAGGGAATCGCGAGACGTGCCGAGCGCACTGCGAGCCCATGCTCACGTGGGCGGCGCCCCGTCAGCTCGGGCGCCTCGACGACTTCGCGCACCACGCCCTCGGGGAGGCAGCACTCGGCGCTGGTGACTTCGAAGAGGCATATGGCCACGCCACCGCCATCGCAAGCCCCGGCCGCTTGCACACCCACGACCCTCAGGCGCTGTGGTCCGCGCTCGACTTGGTGGAAGCCGCGGTGCACACCGGACGGGTCGAGGAGGCTCAGGCACATGCGGAGGCGATCCGGGCTTCCGACGCAGCTCGACTGTCACCGCGGTTGGCGTTGGTCGTTGCTGCGGCACTCGCAATGGTCGCGCCGGACGACGAGGCTTCCGATGAGTTCGACATCGCGCTCGCTCTCCCAGGGCTTGACGATTGGCCCTTCGAGGTCGCACGAGTGCGGTTGGCCTATGGGGAACGATTGCGAAGGCTACGTCGCACCCGTGCCGCGAGGGTCCAGCTCGAGTCATCCCGCGATGCCTTCGACATGCTCGGCGCACGGTCGTGGTCCCTCCGCGCGTCGACGGAGCTCGAAGCAACAGGTGCCACACGCCGAGCTCGGGGCCCCGGTGGCACCGCGTCGCTGTCACCTCAAGAGCTGGAGGTCGCGCAACTCGCCGCCAGCGGCCTGAGCAACCGGGACATCGCCGCCCGGCTCTTCCTCTCGCCCCGCACGGTATCGGCCCACCTGTACCGGGTGTTCCCCAAGCTCGGAATCACCTCCCGAGCCGCACTCCGCGATGCTTTGAACGACCGCGCGAGCAACGCCCGTCGCTGACCCAGCCGCCTCGCCGTCGCGGAGGCGCCTGCACCGCCGGATTGCAGTCATCTGACTGATGCTGCGCGCGCCCGGATCGCTGCCGCCTGTGACCGCTTGCGACTCGGGACGGCACAGGGAGCGTGCCTAGCGGCAAGGACCTTCTCACAACGCTCAAGGCACGGGCACCCGCATCGCAGACCGCGCCGCAATGCAGTCATTGCACTGACGCTGTGAACCGCGTGATCCGCGAGGCTCGTCGGTATCGCACGGCACCCGGCCGTCACGAAAACGAGGAGCACACCATGCCAACAGTCAGCACCGAGGACGGTACCGAGATCTTCTTCAAGGACTGGGGATCTGGACAGCCCATCATGTTCCATCACGGCTGGCCTCTGAGCTCAGACGACTGGGACGCGCAGCTGACTTTCTTCCTTCAGCACGGTTACCGAGTCGTCGCCCATGACCGCCGCGGGCATGGACGGTCCTCGCAGACCGCGGACGGGCACGACATGGACCACTACGCGGCCGATGCCGCCGCCGTCGTCGAGCATCTCGGCCTTGAGAACACCGTGCACGTCGGGCACTCCACTGGCGGAGGCGAGGTCGCGCGCTACGTCGCCCGTCATGGAGCCGGCCGGGTCGCCAAAGCCGTTCTGATTGGCGCGGTGCCGCCGCTGATGCTGCAGACCGACGCCAACCCAGGTGGGCTGCCGATGGAGGTGTTCGACGGCTTCCGCGAAGGCGTCGCGTCCCACCGATCACAGTTCTACCTCGACATCGCCTCGGGCCCCTTCTACGGGTTCAACCGCCCCGGTGCCAAGGTCTCCGAAGGGGTGGTCTGGAACTGGTGGCGCCAAGGCATGATGGGCGGCGCCCAGGCCCACTACGACGGGATCAAGGCGTTCTCAGAGACCGACTTCACCGAGGATCTGCAACAGATCAACGTGCCGACGCTGATCATGCACGGCGACGACGACCAGGTGGTGCCGATCGACGACTCGGCCAAGCTCGCGATCACGTTCCTCGAGCACGGCACCCTCACCGTGTACCCGGGCTTCTCGCACGGGATGGCCACTGTCAACGCCGATGTCATCAACCGAGATCTGCTCGATTTCATCCGCGCCTGACTCGATCACCGCTCGAGCCATCCGTCTGCCAGCAGCCCTGCATCCGCACGCGGCGCAAGAAACGAAGAGAAGGGATCCACAACATGTCCTCCACCACCATCGACCCCGATCAGCTCCCCACGACCATCCGTGCCTACCTCGTCGCGCACGCCAATGACGATGTGGAGGCAGCGATCCAAGTCTTTGCACCGGCGGCGGTCGTGAGCGACCAGGGCCAGACGTTCCGCGGCACCGAGGAGATCCGCCGCTTCCTTCGGGACGCGGGAGCGGAGTTCACCTACTCCACGCGGCTCATCGGCGCCGAGCGCATCGACGACGCACATTGGGTCGCGACGAACCGCCTCGAGGGCGACTTCCCGGGAGGTGTCGCCGAGCTCCACTACCGCTTCACCCTGGACGGAGACGCAGTCGCCGAACTCGCCATCGGCCCATGACCCGCGACACATCTCGCCGTCCCGCAGCACTCCGCTGCGGTGTCGAACCAGGCGGCTCGTCCGCCTCAAAACCGAAAGGAACTCAGCAATGTCAGAACTACTGAGCACCGAGCACCCGGTGCACGAGACGCACGACGAGGTGAGGAACGTCGTGCTGGTGCACGGCGCCTTCGCCGATGGATCGGGATGGCGGTCGGTCTACGACAACCTGACCGCACGCGGACTCCGTGTCACCATCGTGCAGAACCCGCTCACGTCCTTCGAGGACGACGTCGCTGCCACCAACCGAGTGCTCGCTCGTCAAGACGGACCCACGATCCTCGTGGGCCACTCGTGGGGCGGGACGGTGATTACCGAAGCAGGAGTCGATGACAAGGTGGCCGGACTCGTGTACGTGGCCGCCCTCGCCCCGGATAGCGGCGAGACCACCGCCCAGCAGTACGAGGGCTTCGCGGCCACCCCCGACTTCGTGATCGACGTGGGCGACGACGGCTTCGGATTCCTGAACCACGAGAAGTTCAAGCGCGGCTTCGCCGCGGATCTGGACGACCGCACCGCTGAGTTCCTGCGTGACACCCAGGTGCCGATCAACATGTCGGCATTCTCCGCGGGCGTCAGCCACGCAGCATGGCGCGACAAGCCCAGCTGGGCCGTGATCGGCACCGATGACAAAGCCTTCGACCAGGCCATGCTTCAGCACATGGCTCAGCGGGCAGGCTCGCAGGTCACCACGGTTCCCGGCAGCCACGCGGTGTACGTCAGTCAGGCCGATGTGGTCGCGGACGTAATCGCCACGGCCGCCAGCAAGGCGCTGGTCGGCGCTCGTTGACGCTACAGAAGACGCCGGTGGGGTGCTGGCTCGGCTCGGCAGCCGAGCCAGCACCCTGCGAAGGAGACCACTCGTGACAAGCGGACTGTTTCATGTGCCCCTGTGGATCGAGCTCGTCGCGGCGGCCACAGGGGGCATCCAAGGAGCTCTCTTCGCGGCGGGGATCCGCGACCGCCGCATCGACGTTCTCGGAGTCGTCGCGATCGGCCTCACCGTGGCATTGGGCGGCAGCCTCATGAGGGACGTCGTCCTCGACCAACTCCCGGTCGTGGTGTCGAGCGAGTGGTACCTGCTGGTGGCAGCGGCCGCCTCGTTGCTGGGAATGGCATTGCAGTCGGTTCTGACTCGGACCGAATGGCTCATCTCGCTGCTCGACGCGGCCGTCATGGGCATCTTCGGTGCGATTGGCGCGTCCAAGGCCGTCGCATACGGGGCCGGGAGCCTCGGGGCAGTCCTCGTGGGAGTGGTGGCAGCCGTCGGCGGTGGCGTCCTTCGCGACCTCATGGCCAACAGACCCATCTCGATCATTCATGTCGGCACGTTGAACGCGGCCGCTGCGGGCATCGGCGCATCGATGCTCGTCCTCCTCCTCCGCATCGACGTCCCGGTCGGAATCGCGGGGCCGATCTCCGCCGTGGCGACGGCGCTGCTGAGGATCGCTGCCGTGCACCTGGGGTGGATGTTCCCGGAGCAGGGGCCCCTCAGCTTGGGCCGTGCGCAACTCCGGAGGGATCGCCGCGCCACGGGTGAAGGGGGCCAACTGGATGACCATCCCCGCGAGTTCCCTCGTCCGCCCCTTCGGACTCGCGCTCGTCGTCGCCTTCAACTCCGGCAACGGGGCGTGTTCACGTGGAAGCGACACTACGGCACTGAGCCCCGCCGTCGCCGCAGCCTCGATTCCGGCAGCTGAGGCCGGCGCGCGCGACTGCGCACAGGAAGGATTCCCCGGGGGCCGCAGACGAGTCCGAGTTGTCGCGCAGGCGCGCTCGTCCATCCATGTCAGCGCGCAGGCAAACGCCGGCGCCGTGGAGCAGCTGGATGGGCTGTGCATGCCTAGCCGACAAGGAGGACTCAGGGCTCTGCGACCTCTACCCGCGCCTGGTCAGACGTTGAAGCGGAGCTCCACCACGTTCCGCAGCCGAACAACTTCTCGGCACCCGCTGCTTGCCGCGCTGACCTTCCGCCAGCTGGGCTGCTGCGGCGGGTCAAGCCACGCGCTCGACCCTGAGGTTTGGACCGCTGTCCGCAGTTCGAAGCCTCAGCGCGCCGAACCCGCGTGGTCGAGGCTCGACTACCCAGCGGCCAGCGCAGAGACAGCCAAGCCACCTGCGGGCCTCGTCCGAGCTGAGCCGGGAACCGCGCAATTCTTGGCGGTCACACGACTCCCACCCGCGGCCGCGCACGCAAACCCACGCAGTGTCGTCGTCCTCAAGCGCCACCGAGACCTCGACCGCGCCGCCAACAGAACGGCAAGGCCGCGCAGGCATCGCATCTACTCCTGCGGCCGGCATCACGCGGCTGCTGACCAGTGCTTCGACGCCCAAGGCGGTCACCATGATGTCAAAGCTCAGCCGACGAGCAGCAGTCAACTCCTCGTCTCGCGAATCCATACGCCCGAGCGTGATGCGGGTCTCCACCCTCAGAGACACGCCCAGGACTGCATGGTGCCTGCTCAAGCCCGACAGGGTCGCTAGCGTCTCGTTGTACTGGGCTCCGAAACGCTCAAACAGACTGGGGTGATCATGCGCTGGGGATGGATTGCTGCCGCGATCGGCTCGCTTGTCGGCGGGTTCACCGCTCTCACCCGACTCTCGGCGTACACATGCCTCGCAAGAACAACGCCGAGCGGCGAGCCCCCGCATTGTGGCCTAGCGCTTGCCGACATCGTGGGCATGGCGTTCGTGGTGGGAGCAACTCTCGCGCTGTGCAGCTACTCGGTCTATCGCGCAGTACGCAAGACGCCCTAGCGCCCTAGCGCCCTAGCGCACCCGGCGCGTGCCAACAGGCCCGACCGCAGCTGACGCCCCGGCGTTGCACCGCCCTCGTCCCCGGCTCCGTGGGCGAGGCGGGAGGTCGCCGCACGCAACTCCTGCTCAGCGTTGAACCTGAACTCCACCACGTCCCGTAGCCGAACGACGTGTGAGCGCCGTCCGGCCCGGACCATACGGACCGGGCCGGAGGTGATTCATGCGCGCTCGATGGGGAACCACAACTCGCACGTCGCTGTACTGAAGTCCTGCGCGCGATCGAGAACTGCGACGATCGACGGCCCAGGTCGCAGCCGCCACGGGTTGGACGGGAACCACTCCGTCGCCGATGCGGCGTAGGCGGACTGCAGCGCCGCCGGGTAGGAGCCGGAGGTGCGGAACACCACCCACGGCCCTGCGGCGACCGCGATCTCGTCGAGGTCGGTCGGCACCTCGAAGTCGGCATCGACCGCGACGCCATGGAGGTAGGTCAGCTCGCTTCCCTCGGTGGAGTCGGGGTCCACGTCCGCGCTCACCTGCAGCAGGCCTCGAGGCTGCCCGCTGCTCATCGCCTTGAGACGGGCATGCGCCTCGATGGGCAGCGAGGCGATGTGCTGCTGGATGTGCGGGTTGACGCCCTCGTGGATCAGCGGCACGCGCGCGGCGTGACCGATGAGGCGGAACATGGGCTTCTCGATGATTCGGGCTTCCATGGCGGAGCTCCCTTCGACGGTCAGGCGGAACCTGAGAATGGGTTGGGGTCGAAGGGGACCACCGTCGCGGCGAACGTCTCCGTGGCTCGCTCCGTGCACGGACCGAAATGCCCGACCGAACGCCTCGACCGACGAGTATCCGTAGCGCACCGCGATCGTGAGGAGATCCTCGCCGTCGATCACGTCCGACGCCGCAACGGTCATGCGACGACGGCGCACGTACTCCGATACGGGCATGCCCGCCAAAGACGAGAACATGCGCCGGAGATGATAACCCGTCGTGCCGAGGCCACCGGCGACAACATCGATGTCGACCTGACCGCCCGAGCTGAGTTCGATCTCGTCGACCAGCCGATTGAGCACCTCGATCATGGCTACCCCCTTCGGAGTCCACCTTCGCCAGTCAGCCGACTGTCGCGCCCGATCATCCATGTCCGATTCTGTCGGCTCGACGACAGGGGTCACGGCTCGCCAACAAACGCGAGACCCCGCCGCTCACTCGGAGCAGCAGGGTCTCGGCGGCAGCTCGAGGCTAAACGTTGAAGCGGAACTCCACCACGTCGCCGTCGTGCATGACGTAGTCCTTGCCCTCCATGCGCACCTTGCCTGCGGCCTTGGCATCGGCCATAGAGCCGTGCTCCATGAGGTCATCGAACCCCACCACCTCGGCTTTGATGAAGCCCTTCTCGAAGTCGGTGTGGATGACTCCTGCGGCTTGCGGCGCCGTCCATCCCTTGCGGATGGTCCAGGCGCGCGACTCCTTGGGGCCAGCGGTCAGGTAGGTCTGCAGGCCCAGCGTGTCGAAGCCGATGTGCGCGAGCTGCGACAGTCCGGACTCGGTCTGGCCGGTGGACTCGAGCATCTCGCGTGCCTCGTCCTCGTCGAGCTCGATCAGCTCGGACTCGAACTTCGCATCGAGGAAGATGGCCTTCGCGGGGGCGACCAGCGCCTCGAGCTGAGCCTTCTTCTCCTCGTCCAGCAGACCGGCATCGTCAGTGTTGAACACGTAGATGAACGGCTTGGTGGTCAGCAGGTTCAGCTCGCGCAGCTGGTCCGTGTCGATCCCGGCGGCCTGGGCGCCGGCGAACAGTGTCTGGCCGGCCTCGAGCACCTCCTTGGCCTGCTCGACGGCCGCGAGCTGCTCGGGTGAGCCCTTCTTGATCTTCACTTCCTTCTCGAGCCGCGGCAGCACCTTCTCGATGGTCTGCAGGTCCGCGAGGATCAGCTCGGTGGAGATGGTTTCGAGATCGCCGGCCTCGTCGGTGGAGCCGTCCACGCGGGTGACGTCCGCGTCGTCGAACGCTCGCGTCACCTGGCAGATCGCATCGGCCTCACGGATGTTTGCGAGGAACGCGTTGCCCAGCCCCTCGCCCTCAGAGGCGCCCTTGACGATGCCGGCGATGTCCACGAAGGACACGGTCGCAGGAACGGTCTTCTCCGAGGAGAACACCTCGGCGAGCCTGCCCAGGCGCGCATCGGGCAGCGGGACCACGCCCACGTTGGGCTCGATGGTCGCGAACGGATAGTTCGCGGCGAGCACCTCCGCGCGTGTCAGAGCGTTGAACAGGGTGGACTTGCCCACGTTGGGCAGTCCGACGATTCCGATAGTGAGAGCCACGGTCGACAAGTGTAGTTGGCGCTTCGCCGTCGACACTACGAACCACGATCGACTGCGACACACCGGTGCGCGGCCTGAGGCGGTGCCGTGGAGCGGCGTGTCGCGCGTGGGTTGGTTCGCGCTGTCGGTCCGGCGGGAGGGGCGAACGCGTCCGGACCGATGCGCGGATGGCCTGGTCGGCCCGCTCCCCCAGGCGTAGTGTCGGGGCATGAGCGAACTCGGATCGATCTTCAATCCCGGCGAGGCCGAGATGGCGCAGCACCTTCAGTCGGAGAAGATCCTTCCTGCGCCAGCGCCGGTGGCCGCCGACCCGCCCTTCGATGACGAGGGTGAGGCCATCATCCCGGTGATCCCAGGAGCGATCGGCTGGGCACTGCCGCCCCAGCCGCCCGCCATTCGCCGCCCCGAGGACCTCGAGGACGCGCCCGACCCCGAGGACGCCTCCCGCACGTCGTAGCACCAACCCGAACGCGCATCGGCCCTGCGCCTCCCTCAGCGGAGACAGCCGGGCCGATGCGTCAACGGGGCCGCGCCGGGTGGCTCAAACCGCCCAGTCCAGGCCGGAGCCGGGGATCGCGTCGAGCAGGCGCTGCGTATAGGCCTGCTGCGGATTGGCGAAGACCTCGTCGGTAGCGCCCGCCTCGACGATCTTCCCCTGCTCCATCACAGCGACCTCGTCCGCGATCACGCGCACCACCGCGAGGTCGTGAGTGATGAACAGATAGGTGAGTCCCAGCTCGGTCTGCAGGTCAGCGAGCAGCTGCAGCACCTGCGCCTGCACCAGCACGTCGAGCGCGGAGACGGCCTCGTCGAGCACCACCACCTCCGGCTTGAGCGCGAGCGCGCGGGCGATCGCCACGCGCTGGCGCTGCCCGCCGGACAGCTCGTTGGGATAGCGATGCGCGATCGCGCCCGGCAGCGAGACCTGGTCGAGCAGCTCCTCGACGCGAGCGGTGCGGCTCTTGGCGTCACCCACCTTGTGGACCTTGAGCGGTTCGCCGATGATCGCGCCGATGGAGCGCTGCGGGTCGAGGGACGCATACGGGTCCTGGAACACCGGCTGCATGCGCCGGCGCACGTCGAACAGCTCCTTGCCCTGAGCCTTGTCGAGCCGCGTCCCGCCCACCGTGATCTCGCCGCTCGTCGGCGTCTCGAGGCCCAGGATCATCCGCGCGACCGTGGTCTTGCCGGATCCGGACTCGCCCACGAGCGCCATCGTGGTGCCCTTGTGGACCTCGAAGGACACGTTGTCGACCGCCGTGAGGTCCTCGGACTTGAAGCCGCCGCGGCGAATCGAGAACACCTTGGTGAGGTCCTCGACCTTGACGACCGCTCCGCCCGCGTGGGCCTCGGCCTCCTCGTGGCGGTCCTTCGCGATCGACGCGAGCTCGATCACGCCCTCGTCCTTGGCGTCCTCCGACACGGTGGCGCCGATGCGCTGCGAGGCGATCGACGGTGCGGCCGCGAGCAGGCGACGGGTGTACGGGTGCTGCGGGTCCGTGAGGATGGCGCGGCTGGGCCCCGCCTCCACGATCTTGCCCTGGTGCATCACGATGACCTTCGAGGCCCGCTCGGCTGCGAGGCCCAGATCATGGGTGATCAGCAGCACGGCGGTGTTGCGGGCACGGGTGAGGTTCTCGATGTGGTCGAGGATGGTCTTCTGCACGGTCACGTCGAGCGCCGAGGTGGGCTCGTCCGCGATCAGCAGCTTGGGGTTCGCGCCCAGCCCGATGCCGATGAGCACGCGCTGGCGCATGCCGCCGGAGAACTGGTGCGGGAACTGCTTCATGCGGCGCTCCGCGTCGGACAGTCCCGCCTGCTGCAGCACCTCGATGGCCCGCGCCTCGACCTCCTTGCGGCCCTTCGCGAGTCCGTTCGCCTTGATGGCCTCGCGGACCTGGAAGCCCACGGACCACACCGGGTTGAGGTTGGACATCGGGTCCTGGGGAACATAGCCGATCACGTGGCCACGCACGGCCGCCATCTGCCTCTGGCCCAGCTTCGAGATGTCCTTGTCCTCGATGAGGACCTGGCCGCCGGAGATGCGCCCGTTGCCCGGCAGGAGGTTCATCAGCGCGGTGGCCGTGGTGGACTTGCCCGAGCCGGACTCGCCCACGATCGCCACGGTCTCGCCCGGGTAGATGTCGAAGTTGACGCCGCGCACGGCGTGCACGTCGCCGCCCTGAGTCCTGAACGAGACCTCGAGGTCCTTGACCTGGACCAGCGGCTTGTTCGGGTCCAGCTCGTGCGGCTGCTCGTCGATCGAGGTGGTGATCACGTCGGTGGTCATCGGCGGGCCCTCGCCTTCGGGTCAAGCGCATCTCTGAGCAGCTCTCCCAGGATCGTGAAGGCGAGCACGGTGATGATCAGCGCAAGTGACGGGTAGATGAGGGGCAGCGGATCGGTGCGCACCGTGATGCTCGCCTGTGAGATCTCGTTGCCCCAGGACATGATCGAGTTCGGAAGGCCGATGCCGAGGAAGCTCAGCGTCGCCTCCGCGACGATCGCCGCGCCGAGCGCGAGAGTCAGGTAGGCGATCGCAGGAGTGATCGAGTTGGGCAGCACGTGGTTGATCAGCGTGCCCATCCGGGACCGTCCCAGCGAGGTCGATGCCTGCACGTACTCCTGCTGCTTGACCTGGAGCACCTCGGCACGCACGATGCGCGCCAGAGTGGCCCACGCGAAGCCTCCGATGGCGACCGAGATCACCCAGACGTTGCGATAGTCGGACAGCACCGTCATGACCACGACCGCCGCCAGGAAGTACGGCAGCGAGAAGAAGATGTCGCCGATCCGCGACAGCAGCGAGTCGACCCAGCCGCCGAAGAAGCCGGCGATGGCGCCCATGGGCACACCGAGGATCGCCGTGATCGCGACGGTGATGAGGCCCACCGACAGGGACGTCGAGGCGCCGTAGACGATGCGCGCCCAGATGTCCTGGCCCTGGCGGGTGAAGCCGAGGGGGTGGCCCGGTTCGGCCGGTCCGTTGGACTTGGACAGATCCGCCGAGTCCGTGGCGTAGGGATCGATGTCGGTGAACCACGAGGGGAACACGGACATCGCGACGATGAAGATCACGATGACGAGCGCCACGTAGAACAGCGGACGCCTGCGCAGGTCGCGCCAGGCGTCGAGCCACAGCGTGGACTTGCGCTCGGAGAGCTTGACCTGGTCGATCTCGGTCTGGTCCGACTCCTCGATGGGAGCGACGTAGTGCGGGTTCTTGTCAGACATAGCGGATCCTCGGGTCCAGGACGGCGTAGAGCAGGTCCACCAGGATGTTCACGATGATGTACATCACCGTGAGGATCGTCACGAAGGACACGATCGTGGGGCCCTGGCCGCCGATGATCGCGTCGTAGAGCACCTTGCCGATGCCGGGGATGTTGAAGATGCCCTCGGTCACCGTGGTGCCGGCGATCAGCGCGCCGAAGCTCGCAGCGGTGTTGGTGATCACCGGGATGAGCGAGTTGCGCGCCACGTGGACGGGTGTCACACGACGCGAGGTGAGGCCCTTCGCGTACGCGGTCCGGACGTAGTCGGCTCCGCGCGACTCGATCACCGAGCCACGCATGAGTCGCATGCCCACCACGTACAGCGTCAGCGCGATGGTGAGCGCTGGCAGCCACATGGTGGACCACGTGGCGTTCGCGCCCACGGTGACGGGCGCCCACCCCAGCCCCAGCGCGATGAAGTACTGCGCGAAGAACATCGCGACGAACGCCGGGATGGAGTTCAGCACCAGCGCGACCACCAGGTTGAACTGGTCGCTGAGCTTGCCGGCGCGCAGGCCCGAGATGAGGCCCAGCACCGCCGCGAGCACGAACTCGAAGATCACGGCCATGGTCACGAGCATGAGGGTCACGGGGAACGCGTCGGCGAACACCTCGTTGACCGAGCGCCCGGAGAAGGTCACGCCGAGATTGCCGGTGAAGAGATCGCGCATGTACAGCAGGTACTGCACGATGAACGGCTCGTCGAGGTTGTACTGCTCGACCAGCGAGTTGTACACCGCCTCGTTCGGCGTGCGGTCGCCGAACAGCGCGAGGATGGGGTCTCCCGGCATCGAGAAGACCATGAAGTACAGGAGGAACGTGGTCCCGAAGAACACGGGGATCGCCTGCAGCAGGCGGCGGAGGATATACCTCAGCATCGGGCCTCCCCGGATGCGGGATGTGACGTTGACATATGGATAGCCATCCTAATGCGCTCCGCCTGAGCCACGCGCCTCGTGAGCGCGCGCACGGTCGGGAGCCGCTCCAGGGCGCGATCGGCGCTGGAGAAGACGGGAGCATCGGGCGACGCCGATGCGTGGGGGTGGGCGGACGGACGAGGGCCCGCCTCGCTCAGTGGCGAGGCGGGCCCTCGGGGTACCGCTTAGTTCTTGGTGATCTCGTAGTAGATCGGCACCGAGTTCCAGCCGAACACGACGTTCGACACGGCCTCGGAGTAGCCGCCGTTCACGTTCGAGTACCACAGCGGGATGGCGGGGAGGTCCTGAAGCAGAATCTCCTGAGCCTGCTGCAGCAGGTCGTTGCGGGTGGGTCCGTCCTCAGTCGAGATGCCCTCCTCGAGCAGAGCGTCGAACTCGGGGTTCGAGTAGTCACCGTCGTTCGAGCCGGCGTTGGTGGCGTACAGCGGGCCCAGGAAGTTGTACAGACCCGGGTAGTCCGCCTGCCAGCCGGTGCGGAAGGCGCTCTCGATGACGTCGGTGGTGACGTCCTCGCGGAGCTCGGCGAACGTGGCGTAGGGGTAGCCCTCCGCCTCGATGCCCAGCGTGGAGCGGATCGAGTTCACGGTCGCGTCGACCCATGCCTGGTGGCCACCGTCGGCGTTGTACGCCAGCTGGAAGGTACCGGTCCAGGGGTTGATCTCGTCGGCCTGCGCCCACAGGTCGGCCGCGAGCTCGGCGTCGTAGCTGAGGACGTCCGCGCCCTCGAGCGAGTCGGTCCAGCCGTCGACCACCGGGGAGGTGAAGTCGGAGGCGGGGGTGCGGGTGCCCTGGAAGATCACGTCGGTGATCTCCTCACGGTTGATCGCGAGCGACATCGCCTGGCGACGCAGCTGACCCTCCTCGTCCATGCCGAAGTGCTCGAGGCGCTCCGGGATGGTGAAGGACTGGAAGATCGCGGCGGGCTGGTTGACCGCACGGTCACCGAGCTCCTCCTCGTACACGGCGAGCGCCGAGTCGGGGATGCCGTCGATCACGTCGACGTTGCCGCCCAGGAGGTCGGCGTACGCGGCGTCCTGCGTGGCGTAGAACGTGATGGTCAGGCCACCGTTCTGCGGGGTGCGGGTACCGGCGTAGTCAGGGTTGGTGACCAGCTCGATCTGGACGTCGTTCTGCCAGGCGTCCTCGCCGGCGAGCATGTACTGGCCGTTGCCGATCGGGTTCTGGCCGAAGGTCTCGGGGTCCTCGAAGAAGGCCTCGGGCAGCGGGTAGAACGCCGAGTAGCCCAGGCGCTGCGCGAAGTCGGCAGCAGGCTTGTTGAGCGCGATCGTGAAGGTCAGGTCATCGACCACCTCGAGGCCGGACATGGCCTCGACGGGCTCGTCCCAGGAGAAGCCCTCGATGTCCTCGAAGAAGTAGGAGTTGTAGTACGCGTTGTCGAGGTTCGCGGTGTAGTTCCACGCGTCGACGAACGAGTTCGCGGTGACCGGGGTGCCGTCCGTGAAGGTCCAGCCGTCCTGAAGGGTGACGGTGAGGTTCTGCGGGTCCTCGACGACGATGTCTGCGGCGACCTCGTTGCTCGCGGCGCCCTCGGCGTCGTACGAGACGAGTCCCGCGAAGATGGCGTCGATGATCTTGCCGCCGCCGGTCTCGTTGGTGTTGCCCGGGATCAGCGGGTTCTGCGGCTCGGAGCCGTTGGTGCGGATGATGGCGTCAGCGTTCGACTCTGCGGGAGTGTCGGTGCCCGAGGCCTCCGGGTCTGCGCCGCCGTCGTCCGACGAGCAGCCGACGAGGACGAGGCTCGCAGCGCTCAGCGCGGCCACACCCCCGAGGATCTTCTTGTTGATCTTCACTATTCCTCCTTGCGCCCGTGATGCGGGCTTGGGATTGCACCGGCTCGGGGTTTCGAACCGACGACTTGCACCTGACAGGTGAGCCAGGAAACTCCGACAGGATAAGGCGACGAATGTTTCAGGCGTGTCTCGCGGGCTCAGACAGCGCCTCGTTGTGTCCGAATTGTGACTGAATCGGGCACATATGTGGGATACGTCACACTCTGAGCATGCACCGTGGCGGTTCTTTGTGCGCGCCGACAATCCGGCGGCATGTCGGAGCCGTGCGCCAGGATGGTGCGCATGATCGAAGCACTCATCGCCATCGTGGCCCTCCTGCTCGGCCTGGCCGCCGGCTTCGTGCTCGGCAGGCGATCGGCTGGCGGCGCGGAGCTCGCCGCCGCGAAGGCCCGCATCGAGTCGCTGCGCGAGCGCCTCGAGCTCGAGGCGGCGGCCGCCGGCGAGCGCGAGCGGCGCCTCAGGGACGAGCACGAGCGGTACGTCGCGCAGGTGCGTGGGGACCAGGACCGTCTGCTCCAGCAGTTCAAGGCGCTGAGCGCCGATGCGCTGGCGGCCAACCAGGAGGCCTTCCTCCAGGTGGCGAACGAGCGCCTCGCACGGGCGCAGGCGAGCGGTCAGGAGGAGCTCGCGAAGCGCGAGGAGGCGGTGCGGCAGCTGGTGGAGCCGATGCGCACCGCGCTCGAGCAGGTGCAGCGTCAGACCACGGAGGCGGACCGCTCGAGGGCGGCGGGCCAGGCGGCGATGTCGGAGCAGGTGCGGCAGATGGTCGAGGCCGCCGCGCGGCTGGACCGCAAGACGTCCGACTTCATCAACACCCTGCGCCGCTCGGACGTGCGCGGCAACTGGGGCGAGGTGCAGCTGCGGCGCGTGGTCGAGCTCGCGGGGATGGTGCAGCACGTCGACTTCGAGGAGCAGGAGAACGTGACCGACGGCGAGGGCCGCAACCTGCGCCCCGACATGACGGTCAGGCTCGCGGGCGGCCGCACCATCGTCGTGGACTCGAAGGTGGCGCTGTCCGCCCTTCTCGAGGCGTTCGAGACCGACGACGAGTCGGTGCGCGCGGAGCGACTGCTCGCCCACGCGCGGCACGTGAAGCGTCATGTCGACGATCTCGCGGGCAAGAGGTACTGGGAGCAGTTCGACTCCGCGCCCGAGTTCGTGGTGATGTTCGTGCCGTCGGAGGCGTTCTATCAGTCGGCGATCGAGCAGGATCCGGCGCTGCAGGAGTACGCGTTCGCGAAGCGTGTGGTGATCGCGACTCCCACCACGCTGGTCGCGATGCTGCGCACGGTCGCGCACGCGTGGAAGGAGGACGCCCTCGCGAAGAACGCCCAGCAGGTGCTCTCGACCGGCAAGGAGCTCTACGACCGGCTGTCGACCATGGGCAGCCATCTGGCGCGGGTGGGCAAGGCCATCGAGTCCGCAGGCAAGGCCTACAACGACACGGTCGCGTCGCTCGAGTCGCGCGTGCTCGTGAGCGCACGGAGGTTCGGGCAGATGCAGCAGATCGAGGCCGAGCTCGAGGACTCGCGTCAGGTCGAGACGGACGTGCGGACCCTGGCCGCGCCCGAGCTGACGGCGCCGGAGCAGACCCAGAGTTGACCGGTGGCGCGCAGGGACGCGTCGCTCTCGACACTGAAGGACCGATGGGGCGCTCAGGTGAGCGCGACGCGCGTCAGGAGGCGGCGCGGGCCTTCATGTCCGCACGGATCTCGCGCGGCAGCGAGAACATGAGGTCCTCCGTGGCCGTGCGGACCTCCTCCACGGTCTCGTAGCCGCGCTCGGCGAGATAGCCGATCACGTCCTTCACGAGGATCTCCGGCACCGAGGCACCAGAGGTGAGGCCCACGGTCTCGACGCCCTCGAACCAGGACTCGTCGATCTCCTTGTACGTGTCCACACGGTAGGAGGACGTGGCTCCGGCCTGGAGCGCGACCTCCACGAGCCGCACCGAGTTCGAGGAGTTCGCCGAGCCCACCACGATCACCAGATCGCACTCGGGCGCCAGCTTCTTCACCGCCACTTGACGGTTCTGGGTGGCGTAGCAGATGTCGTCGCTCGGGGGATCCTGCAGATTCGGGAAGCGCTCGCGCAGCCGACGCACGGTGTCCATGGTCTCGTCCACGGACAGCGTGGTCTGCGACAGCCACACCACGTTGTCGGGATCCGGCACCTCGACGCGGTCCGCCTCCTCGGGGGAGTTCACCACGATCGTGTGCTCGGGAGCCTCGCCAGCGGTGCCCTCGACCTCCTCGTGGCCGTCGTGGCCGATCAACAGGATGGTCTGCTCCGCCTTCGCGAACCGGACCGCCTCCTTGTGGACCTTGGTGACCAAGGGACACGTGGCATCGATCGCCAGCAGGCCTCGCGCATCGGCGCTCTGTCGCACCGCGGGCGAGACGCCATGCGCGGAGAACACCACACGTGCACCCTCGGGGACCTCGTCCGTCTCGTTGACGAAGATCGCGCCGCGCTCGGACAGCGTCTCCACCACGTACTTGTTGTGGACGATCTCCTTGCGCACGTAGATGGGGGCGCCGTGGAGCTCGAGGGCCTTCTCGACAGCGATGACTGCGCGGTCGACGCCGGCGCAGTAGCCACGGGGGGCGGCCAGAAGGACACGCTTGGTGGTGGTGGAAGGCATGGTCTCCATCCTACGTGGCACGCTTGGAGGCGTGATCGACGGCGAGTACTCCCCCGACAACGCACCAGGTGCGGCCGATGCTTCCCGCGGCACCGGCGCGCCGGCTCCGCTCCCGGAGCGCGCCTCCGACACGACGGCTGACCACCCCTGGCCCGTGCACCACCTCAGCGCGAAGATCGGCGACTACGTCCACCGCATGGGGCCGGTGTGGGTCGAGGGCCAGGTGCTGCGCCCGTCGCGGTGGAAGAACCTCGTGTTCTTCGACCTGCGCGACGCCTCCGAGAACAACACCCTGGGCGTGTCCGCCCCAGCACCGGTGCTGGACCGCATGGGAGCGGACCTCGACGACGGCTCGCGCGTGGTGGTCCACGCCCGGCCGCGATGGTGGTCGCGGGGCGGCCAGCTCAAGCTCGACGCCGCGGAGATCCGCCATGCCGGAGTGGGTGATCTGCTCGCGCGCATCGAGGCACTCAAGGAGGCGCTCGCCGCGGAGGGCCTGTTCGACCCCGAACGCAAGCGACCTCTGCCGCTCATCCCCCGCACCGTCGGGCTCGTGTGCGCGACGCAGGGCGACGCGGAGCACGACGTCGTCGTCAACGCCACCCAGCGCTGGCCCGCGGTGCGCTTCGAGATCCGGCGCGTC
Organism: Demequina activiva; assembly: GCF_016862815.1. GTDB lineage: Bacteria > Actinomycetota > Actinomycetes > Actinomycetales > Demequinaceae > Demequina > Demequina activiva. The sequence goes on from NZ_BONR01000001.1 coordinate 365,900, forward strand.
TCGGTGCAGGGCACCCACGCCGTGCGCGAGGTGACCGCGGCGTTGCGCGAGCTCGACGCCCTGCCCGAGGTCGACGTGATCGTGGTCGCCCGTGGCGGCGGCTCCTTCGAGGACCTCATCGCGTTCAGCGACGAGTCCCTGGTGCGCGCCGCCGCAGCGATCGAGACGCCGCTGGTGAGCGCGATCGGCCACGAGAAGGACTCCCCCGTTCTCGACCTCGTCGCCGACTACCGCGCCAGCACTCCCACCGACGCCGGCAAGCGCATCGTCCCCGATGCCGCGCAGGAGCGCGCCAACCTCGACCAGGCCCGTCGCGACATGCGGGCAGCCATCGAGTCCAGGCTCGATCGTGCGGCGCAGGGCCTCGAGCAGTTCCGCAGCCGTCCCGTGCTCGCCGCGCCTGAGCGCATGCTCGACCCGCATCGCGAGCAGCTGGGCCGCGCGCGCGAGGCAGCCGGTCGCGCGCTCGTGTCCGTGCTGAGCCACGCCGATGCGACCACCCGCGAGCTGGCCGCAAGCCTGCGCGCCCTCAGCCCGCAGGGCACGCTGGACCGGGGGTACGCCATCGTCAGGGACGCACACGGTGCCGTGGTGAGGCGCGCATCGGCCGTGTCGACGGACGATGCGCTGGGCATTCGCATCGCCGAGGGCGAGCTGGACGCCGTCGTGACGCAGTCGCGGCCGGCGCAGGCCTGAGCCTCTCGGCGCGCGCCAAGGAGGGAGGGCGGACCCCGCGGCCGTCCAACGCGAGCCCGAGGGCTCGAGCGCGGCACCCCTCAGTGAGGCCGCGGGGTCCGCTCCCGGCTCAGTGGCTCGTCGCGATGCCGAAGCGGCCGAGGACCTTGGAGGCGCCGCCCTTCGACGCCAGCCGGGCACGCGCCTCGCCGGCGTACTCCTTGTGGAGCTGACGAGCGAGCTTGGCGATGATCGAGTCCGGCACCTGCGGGTTCTCGATCAACGCGAAGACCACCTCCGGCGTCTTGTCGCCGGCGAGCTGGCGGTGGAGCTCGAGCGGGATGTCGACACGCGGGTTGCGGGCCACACCGGCTCGCACGGCCGGCGAGGGGTCCTGCGCCAGCTTGAGGAGGGTCGTCAGAGGCATCGCAGGACGCTCGGCGACCGCCGCGCGAATCTTGGCCTCCTCCGACCGTGCCAGGGTTGCCAGCTCGTGGTCCGAGAGGTTGGGGTCGAGCGCCTGCTGGACGCTCGCCAGCGCCGTCTGGCGCGAGTAGTTCTCACTGAACATTGCTCATCACTCCATTGTGAAGATGGTTCATGCACTTGTACTGGATGAGAGTGCTCGGAGGCCTCACTATGACGCGATACCGTGTGGCATATGTCTCACACCGAGGACGTCCAGAACCTGACCTACGAGCAGGCACGGGACGAGCTGATCGCCATCGTCGCGAAGCTCGAGGCCGGCAGTGCCACGCTCGACGAGTCGCTCGGGCTGTGGGAGCGCGGCGAAGCGCTCGGAGCCCGCTGCCAGGAGCTGCTCGAGGGCGCGCGCGAGCGCATCACCGAGGCGCGCGGCGAGGACGACGGTGACGACGAGCTCGATCCCGCAGCGGACGCTGGCGTCGTCGCGGTGATTCCCGCCGAGGAGGACGACGAATGAGCGACACTGCACTGGTGATCGGCGAAGCGCTGGTCGACGTGGTGCGCCGCACCGACGGGAGCGTGGAGGTGCACCCTGGCGGCTCGCCCGCGAACGTGGCGATCGGGCTGGGACGCCTGGGCCGCGACGTCGAGCTGCTGACGTGGCTGGGCGATGATGCGCACGGCGACCAGGTGCGCGCCCACCTGGCGGGATCAGGAGTGACGCTGTCTCCCGGCTCTTCCTCAGCGCCGCGGACGTCCGTGGCCACTGCCACGCTGGACGCCACGGGCGCGGCCACCTACGACTTCGACCTCACCTGGGAGATCGCGGCGGGTGCGGCACCCGTCACTGCCCCGCTCGTGGCGCACACGGGCTCCATCGCCGCCGTGCTCGAGCCTGGCGGCGCGGACGTGGTGAGCCTGCTCGCCGGCGCTCGCTCGACGTCCACGATCACGTACGACCCCAACGCGCGTCCTGCGCTCATGGGCGACCCCGCGACCGCTCTCGCAGCCATCGAGACCGTCATCGATGTCGCGGACGTGGTGAAGGTCTCCGACGAGGACATCGAGTGGCTCACCGGCGGGGCCGGCGTGGACGGCATCGCGCGCTCGTGGGCCGCACGAGGGCCGGCGTTCGTGGTGGTCACCCGCGGCGGTGACGGCGCCACGGCGTTCATGGCGGACGGCCGTGAGCTGTCGATCGCGGCGCCGAGCGTGAGCGTCGCGGACACCGTGGGCGCAGGCGACTCCTTCATGGGTGGTCTGATCGACGGGCTGTGGGGAGCGGGCCTGCTGGGCGCCGGCCACCGTGACGCGCTGCATGGCATCGGCACCGATGTCCTCGAGGGAATCCTCGACCGCTGCGCCCGTATCGCCGCGATCACCGTGTCACGCCCGGGGGCGAACCCGCCGTCGAGTGCGGAGCTGGGCGAGGCCTGAGAGCCTCGCGCGCGGAGCGTGCCGCGACACGCTCCCGTGCGGGAGTGGCGCGCTGTCAGGCAGCGACGCTCGAGCGAGCGTCGCGCAGCGCCGCCGGCACGAAGGTGTTCGCCTCGAGCGCCGCACGCACGCTCGCATCCGCGTCGCGACCCAGCCGCCGCATGGTCGACACCGACACCGCCACCGCCTGGTTGCCGGCCACCGCAGCGCGCACGGCGGCCTCGGGGTCCGTCGACAGGTGGATGAGCACGCCGATGGGCGTCTCGCGGGCTGCGGCCAGGGCCGCTCGGACCGCGGTGTTGCGGGAGGCAGCGAGCTGGACGGCACGCTCGTGGCTGGGGTGAGCGAGGATCTCGCGCAGGGCGCGGCGGGACTGCGGCGTCCAAGGCTTGCGCGGTTCGTGCATCGTTGCTGATCCTTCGGGGTCTTTGTGAACGTTCTCGGATGGTGAGAGCGGACGCGCACGGCACTATGACGCGGTTTCGCCAACGTTCTCGAGGCGTGGTCGGACGCCACAGTCCTGCCACAATGTGAGGCATGACCGAGCAGAGCAACGACGCCACCCCCCAGTTCCGCATCGAGCACGACACCATGGGCGAGGTGCGGGTCCCCATCGACGCGCTCTACCGGGCGCAGACCCAGCGCGCTGTCGAGAACTTCCCGATCTCCGGCATCACGCTCGAGCGCCGCCACATCGAGGCGCTCGCACGCGTCAAGAAGGCCGCCGCGCGCGCCAACGCCGAGCTGGGCGTGCTGAGCCAGGACATCGCCGATGCCGTGGTCGCTGCCGCCGACGAGGTCGCCTCAGGTGCCCATGACGCCCACTTCCCCGTGGATGTGTTCCAGACCGGGTCCGGAACGTCCTCCAACATGAACACCAACGAGGTGATCGCGACCCTGGCGACCCGCGGCCTGGGCGAGGACGTCCACCCCAACGACCACGTCAACGCCTCCCAGTCCAGCAACGACGTGTTCCCCACCTCCGTGCACGTGGCAGCCACCTCCACCTTGGTGAACGACCTCCTCCCGCAGCTCGAGCGCCTCGCGCAGTCGCTGGAGGCCAAGTCCACCGAGTTCGCGGACGTCTACAAGTCCGGACGCACGCACCTGATGGACGCCACGCCCGTGACCTTGGGCCAGGAGTTCGGCGGCTATGCGGCCGCGATCCGCCACGGCATGGAGCGCCTCGATGCCGCACTGCCGCGTGTGGCCGAGGTGCCGCTGGGCGGCACGGCGGTGGGCACCGGGATCAACACCCCGGACGGCTTCCCGCAGCGCGTCATCGAGCTGCTCGCCGAGGACACCGGGCTGCCCATCACCGAGGCGCGGGACCACTTCGAGGCGCAGTCCGCGCGGGACGGCCTGGTCGAGGTGTCCGGTGCGCTCAAGACCATCGCGGTGTCGCTCACCAAGATCTGCAACGACCTGCGCTGGATGGGCTCCGGACCCAACACGGGGCTCGCCGAGATCGCGCTGCCGGACCTCCAGCCCGGCTCGTCGATCATGCCGGGCAAGGTCAACCCGGTGGTGCCCGAGGCGGTGCTGATGGTCTGCGCGCGCGTGGTGGGCAATGACGCCACGGTCGCGTGGGCGGGAGCCTCGGGAACCTTCGAGCTCAATGTCCAGATCCCGGTCATGGCACTGGGCGTGCTCGAGTCGATGCGACTGCTGGGCAACGCGGCCGAGGTGCTGGCGGCCCGCACCGTGGACGGCATCACGGCCAACGTCGACCGCGCCCGCCGCTACGCGGAGGCCTCCCCATCCATCGTGACGCCGCTGAACCGCGTGATCGGCTACGAGAATGCCGCGAAGATCGCCAAGTACGCCGTGAAGGAGGGCCTCACGGTCCGTGAGGCGACCATCGCGCTGGGCTTCGTCGAGCGCGGCGAGATCACGGAGGAGGAGCTCGATGCCCGCCTCGACGTGACCACGATGGTGGGCGACCGCTAGACGCCGGGGATCCGTGCGCCCAGCCTGCGGGCGACGCGACCCCGACAGCGAGTGCTGGGCCACCGTGGGGTGACCCAGCACTCGGCGCTGCCACGCTCGGCAGAGCGCAGCGCCGTGCGCGGGTCAGGCACCCGCGCGCGGCGCTCGCACCGTGAGCACCATGCCGAGGGCCAGCAGTGCTCCAGCGATGAGCAGCGTCAGCAGCCAGTCGTCGCTCGCACCCGTGCTCGAGAGCTCGGACGCATCGAGCACCACCACATTGGCGGTCAGAGTTCGACCGGAGTCGACCCCCACCGCTTCCAGCGTGTGCTGACCTGACTCGATGTCGAGCGGGATGGTGACGGTGGCGCTGAGCACGCCGTCCTCGTTCGCCGTGGCGGTGCCGAGCGACGTGGGCTCCGAGTAGATGGTGAGCTGGATCTGCTCGCCGGACGCGAACCCCTCACCGCTCACCACCACGGTGTCTCCCGGACGCACGGTGCCGGCGCTCACGCCGAGGGGGCCGACGCCGCCCACGCCGTTCCCGTTGCCGTTCCCGTTCCCATTCCCGTTCCCGTTCCCGTTCCCATTCCCGTTCCCGTTGCCGTTGCCGTTGCCGTTGCCGTTGCCGGAATCATCGGCCTCGACCTCCACGGCGGCCGAGGTGACCGTCGCATCGGCCCACAGGGGCTTCGAGGCGGTGACGCGGACCGAGATGTCGTGCCCGGCGTCCGTGTCCGCGAGCACCAGACCTGAGGCGGTGGCTCCATCGATGGGAGATCCGTCGCGCAGCCACTGGTAGGACACGGCCTCCCATTCGTCGGCGATCACGGCATCGAGCTGCTCGCCGGCGGTCGGGTCGCCTTCGATGGCCACCGTGAGCGGCTCCGGATCCACGATCTCCTGCGCCGGAACGGCACTCAGGGTGGGAGCCACGGGCTCCATCAGTCCCGTCTCGGCATCGAACGTGAGCCGGTCGATTGTGGTCTCGCGGTGGGTGCCGTCGCCGCCGGGGATCGCGAAGCGGTGGTACGCGATGTACCAGTCGTCGGTGCCGGGCACGTTCAGGATCGAGTTGTGGCCGGTGCCCAGGATGCCGAGCGACTCGTCCTTCTCGAGGATCACGCCGCGGTACGTCCACGGCCCCTCGGGCGAGTCAGACGTCGCGTAGCCCACACGGTAGTTCGGGCTGCCAGTGTCGTCGATCGAGTAGGTCAGGTGGTAGATGCCGTCGCGATAGACCACGAACGAGCCCTCGCGATAGCCGGTGAGTCCGGGCATGGCCTGGATGGTGCCGGGCTCGAGGGACGTCATGTCGTCCGCGAGCTCCGCCATCACGGGCGAGCCGTTGCCCCAGTACAGGTAGTACGTGCCGGAGACCGGGTCCCGGAAGGCGTGCGGGTCGATGGCCTGACCCGAGGTGACGGCCTCGTTGTTGAGGATCATCGCCTCCGGCTGCGCCACGAACGGCCCCTCGGGGCTCTCCGCCACCGCCACGCCGATGGTCTTGCGGTTCAGGTCATCGTTGTGACCGGAGAAGTAGAAGTAGAACTTCCCGTCGCGCTCGATGATGGTGGGGGCCCACGCATTGCCGCTCGCCCACGGCACGTTGCCGTCGGTGCCGTCGAGGGTGAGGAAAGGCTGCTCCGAACGCTCCCAGCTCACGAGGTCCGTGGAGGACCACACGTAGAACTCGTTGCCGCCCCATCCGGGATAACCGTCGCTGGTGGCGTAGATGTAGTACGTGCCGCCAAAGGCGATGATGTTCGGGTCCGCGTACAGACCGGGGAGCACGGGTGAGCGCATCTCGACCGCCTCCATGGTCCAGACAGTGCTGGCGGCGTCGTCGAGGAGGTACTCGACGGGACCGCTGAGGTCGCGCACGGTGCCCGAGGCGGGGCTCGCCTCGACGCCGCCCACGGTGGTGAAGACCGGCGCGAGCTGGGTGAGGTCGGTTCCCGGCTCGACCGCGAAGGTCACGGAGTGGTTCTCCGCGTCGACGATCGGGACGATCTTGAGCGTCGAGGGATCCGCCAGGGACACCTCGGTGAGCGCATCGGTGCGTCCCGAGCCCGCGAGCACCTCCTGCTCGCTCAGCGCCCGGTTCCAGATCGCGAACTCCCGGAACTGGCCGCGGAACAGGCCGTCGGCGTCGTAGTTCGACCGGCCCAGGTAGTTGGCAGTGGTGAAGCCGTTGCCGATGTCCTCGGGATCAGCCGAGACCGATGCGGTGGCCACCTGGACGCCGTCCAGGTACAGCGTGGCCGTGGTGCCGGACAGGGTGTACACCATCGACACCCACTGCTCTCGCGGCAGGTTCGACCCCTGACTCACGGTCTGCTCGGTGCTCCAGTTGCCGGTCGCCAGCGACGTCCGGTACGGGTTGCCCTCCGAGAAGAGGTAGCCGTCACCGGCACCGCCGGTGGTGTTCCCCAGGCCGTAGATGAAGTAGTTGCTGGGCAGGTTGCTGCTCAGCAGCACCTCTGCCTCGATGGTGATGTCCGTGAGCCCCGCCATGATGTTGTCCGGCAGGTTCACGTAGTCGTCGGTGCCGTCGAAGGTCATCGCGCCGCCGGTGACGTTCGCGCCTCCCTGGATGGCTCCGTCGTACCCGTTGCCGGTGACGTCGGTGAGGATGCCGCCGTCCACGGTCTCGAAGTCATACCTCAGCACCTGGCCCTGGCCATCGGCGACGACCGGGTCCGCGGTGGGCTCGTCGACGATGAGCTCGCGAAGGTTCGCCAGCTCGTCGGCGGTCACAGGGATGACCGTGCCGTGGCGCGGGCTCGCCGGGAGGTCGTAGTTGTCGGAGACCGTCCACTCGGGAGCGGCGATGTCCTCCGTCTCGAGCGGGATGTAGCCGCGCCCGCCGTACTCGTCGACGAAGAGGTAGAACTTCTCGCCGTTGACGTCGCCCGGGTTGGCCTTGAAGATCGACGGACCCTCGACGGCACTGGTGCCCGCGTCGCGGCCGATGCAGCCGTCCACGAACTCCCACTGGTCGAGCGGGGCCGTGAGCATGTCCGAGTACTCCTGGATGATGTCCGAGCAGCCGGTGGTTCCGGCGCCCTCATCCTTGGTGAAGCGGTGATAGATTCCGTCGACCTCGAGCACGGTCGAGTCGATGCGGGAGGTGCCGCCCTGCCAGATCTGCGGCTCCGAGAAGTTCACGAAGTCGCGGGTCACCGAGTACAGCATCTGGTTGTAGATCGATCCGGTGTGCCCGGGGTCGTCCTCCGCGTACAGCTTCGAGGCCCAGAACACCACGAACGCGCCCAGGGAGTCGTCGTAGTACGCCTCCGGCGCCCACAGGTTGCCCGCGTTGTCAGGGGCGACCTTCACGTGGCGCTGCTCGGACCAGGTCACGAGGTCGTGGGACTCCCACACCTCGAGGTACTGCGATCCCTGGCGCTGCGAGGCGTCCCAGCTGGTGCCGGATCCGATCGACAGGTCCGTGGCGATCATGTAGAACGTGTCGCCCTCCGGGGAGCGGATGATGAACGGGTCGCGCAGTCCCTCGGTCCCGTAGGTGGACTCGAACATGGGCTCGCCGCCGTTCAGCTCGTCCCAGGCCAGCGCGTTGTTGCCATCCGAGGCCGCGAAGTAGATCTTCTCGCCCTCGAGGGAGTTGCCGGTGAAGTACGAGAACGCGTAGCCCTCGAACTCCTCGAGCTGGATCGCGGCACGCACCGTCAGGACGAACTCCTGGGTGGCGGTCGCCTCGCCCACGGTGACCGTGGCCGTCAGCGTCACCTGCGCATCGGCCGCCTGCCGCGTCACGACGCCGTCGGCGTCGACGATCCCGGGGTCGGAGCTCGCCCAGGCGACGTCCTGGTCCAGGGAGCTGGAGGGCAGGAAGATGTTGCCGCGCACGTCCTCGACGTCCACGAGCTCGATCGCGGCTGCCGCGGCATCGGCGATCGACTGGTCGTCCGCCTGCGGGAGCACCGTCACCGTGAGGGTGCGGGTGGCCGATGCGTCGCCGCGGGTCACCGTCGCGGTGAGGTCCACGGAGGCGTCGCCGTCCGCGTAGGACGGCTGGGTGACCGTTCCGTCCGCGGTCACCACGGCTGAGTTCGAGGACTCCCAGGCGATCGTGGAGCCGTTGATGCCCTGGGTCGCGAGGTCGATGTCCGCCGTCACGGTCGAGGAGTCCTCGATCGCGAGCAGGGCGCGGTCGCGCTGCACCCGCAGCTCATCGGAGGGCACGAGTGCCTCGACGGCCGATGCGTCGAGTGCGCTGTCGTAGATGCGGAAGTTGCGCACGGATCCGGCCAGGTGGCGGTCGGTGGCGTAGTTCGACCAGCCGATGAGGTTGCGCGCGCTCACGCCGTCACCGATGTCGCTGGGCGACAGGGTGATGGCGGTCGAGCGCTCGACCTCGACGCCGTCGAGGTAGAGCACGCCGGTGTCCGTGGCGCCGTCCAGCGTGTACGTGAGCGTCTTCCACACGCCACGCTCGAGGTTGGCTCCGGAGTTCACGTTCTGCTCGTTGGCCCAGTGGAAGTCGGAGATGGTCGCCCGGTAGGGGTTGCCGGTGGTGAAGAGGTAGCCGTCGCCGGTGCTGCTGTTGGCGGCATTTCCCAGGCCGTAGATGAAGTACGGGGTGGCCTGCTCGGTGCGTACCAGCGCCTCGGTGCTGACGGTGATCGAGTCCAGGCCCGCCAGGATGTCGTCCGGCAGCTGGATGTGATCGTCCACGCCGTCCAGGCGTGCGCCCGCGTCGCCCTGGAGCGTGGGACCGCCCACATAGGTGCCGTCCAGGCTGTTGCCGGACTGGTCCTGGGCGAGGGTCCCGGAGGTCTCGTCCAGCGGCCAGTGCGCCACGAGGCCGTCCTCCGGCTCGACGGTGACGGTCATGGAGACAGCGGTGAGCGACGGGTCGAGCTCCTCGTCCGCGGTCATGTCCAGGATGGGCATGCCGAGCGCGTCGAAGTGCACCAGCTTGGCCTGGGCATTGCGACGCGGGTCGAACAGCCCGCCGTTGGTCGCGGTGCCGGCGGGCACGTCAGTGTCCTCGTACGAGCGGGCGTGGTAGACGATCACCGGATTGCCGAACTCGTCGACGGTGAAGGAGTTGTGACCCATGCCGTACATGCCGGCCACGTCACCCGTGCCCAGGGAAGGGTGCTGGGCCTTGTGCCACGACGCGGGATCCAGCAGGTCCGCGTCCTCGTCCGCCCACAGGAACGCGATGTTGTAGGACTCGTTGACGGCGGACGAGGAGAACGCGATGAAGATCCGTCCCCCGTGCTTGAGCACGGCAGCGCCCTCGTTGACCGGCGTGCCGGACTCGCTCTCGATCTCCCAGGCGTACTCGGGAGCAGTGAGCTCGATCGAGGGGCTGGTGAGCTGCAGCGGGTCGCCGGCGTCGATGGATGCCATGCGCAGCGTCGACAGCGCGAACTTGTCCGCCCACACCATGTAGTCCACGCCGTCGTGCTCGAAGTGCGTCATGTCGAGAGCGAAGTTGCCGCTGAAGGCGGTGGAGTCGGAGGCCTCCGGCTCGACGTAGCCCGCCGTCACCCAGTTGCTGGGGTCCATCGCCGCAGCACCGGCGAGCTCGTCGCCCGTGAAGCGCAGCACCGCAGGCGCCTTGTCCCACACGTTCGAGTTGCGGGACGTGGTGAACAGGATGTACCACTCGTCACCGATCTTCGCGAGCTCGGGGGCCCACACGTACTCGTTGTATCCCGGGTGGTCGTCCTCGAGCCAGATGGTCACCTCCTGCGCCTGCGCGGCGTCCAGGCCCTCAAGGGTCTGTGCCCGTCGCAGCACCACGCGGTCGTAGCCGTCCGGGTCCGAGCCGTAGAACATGGGGTACGAGCCAGTGAGGTAGTACATCCCGTCGTCGCCGATCGTGACGTCCGGGTCCGCACGCTTCCATGCGAGCGGGTCGAGCGCCGTGGTCGACAGCGGCGCCTGGACGGTGCCGTCGATCTCGTAGACGCCCGGCACGTCGAAGTCGACGCCGGTGGTGTCCCAGTCGACACCCATCGAGACGGACTCGCCGCTCGAGTACTGCACGGTGGCGCTGTCAGGCAGGTCCACGCCCGCACCGCGCACCGCAGTCACGTCGGCGAAGCCGTCCACGGACACCGACCGGACGCGCTCGAGGCCCAGCGCGGTCGCGAGGTGGTCATACTCGTCGCCCGTGATGCCGATCGCATCCGGCGTGACGGCCCCCTCGGGGTAGCTGCCCGCCGGGAAGGTGGGCGCCTGCGGGATCTCGACGGGGTCGCTCACCTCGACGAAGTCCGTCGTGGTGACCTCGTAGGCCACGTCCGTCGCGGCATCCACGTACTGCAGACGGTACGCACCGGCTCCGTTGTCGTAGGACACCCGCACGCGCTCGACGTCCTGGCCGGCAGGCGCGAAGGTGAGGCGGCGCTGATCGTCGTAGGTCACGAAATCAGTCGTGGACCACACGTAGGCGACGTTCGCAGCGGTCTGCGGCAGCAGGGCGAGCAGCCCGTAGCCACCGTCCGGCGCGTGGAACGCGGTGGGCGCCGAGACGATGCGGTTCACGTCCGTGGTGACATCCGCGGCCGCGGGAAACAGCACTCCCGCGTTGTCGTTCAACGCGGAGTACGCGATGCCGTCCGCGGACAGCGCGAGGTGCACGCTCGCGGTGTCGTCCTTGCCACCGGAGCGCACGTATGCGCCCAGGTAACCGTCCGTCCGGGGCCGCACCGTGAGATCGAACGAGCGCTCGGTCTGGTACCCGCCGCGCTCGAAGGTCGCCGTCAGCGTCACGGGCACCGCGGCGGCGGCGCGCTCGACCACCCCTTCCGTGGTGATGGCTGCCGGGTCCGACGTGGCCCAGCTGAGCGTCATGTCCTCGAAGGCGTCCGCGAGCACGATGTCCGCCCAGGGCGCGGTGATGCCCAGGTCGAACCGGTCCGCGTCGAAGGCGAGCTCCGCCTCCGGAGTGTCCGCGATCACGGTGATGTCGTACGCCCGCTCGAGCTGACGTCCCGCGAGCGCGAAGGTGCCCGTCACGGTGACGGTGACCGTCGCATCGGCCGGGCGAGTCACGGTGCCGTCGGTGGCGATCACGCTGGGGTCCGAGCTGGTCCAGGTGATGGCAGAGCCGCTCTGGCCCTCGGTGGGCAGCGCGACGTCCGCGTCGACCGTGGTGCCGTCCAGGGTGATCGCGTCCGCATCCGCGGCGAGCGCGGCGTCGATCGCCTCGGGGCCGGCGCCCGCCCAGTACTCCGCCGCGATCTGCTGCGCCGGAATGGCGGCTGCGTGGACGGTGAGCCCGCGCACGTCGCCCTCGAACAGCCGATCGGCGTAGGAGGAGCGACCGAGGTAGGCGACCAGGTCCGAGCCGAACTGGGTGACCGTGCGCGAGGTCGCCACGGTGCCCACGAGCTCGCCGTTGAAGTAGCCCGTGAGCGACGTGGGCGTCAGCACGGTCGTGTAGAGCCCCCAGTCGTTGCCCGTCGAGGGGCCCGCGATGCCGCGTGCGGCGTTCGTGGGCGAGATCCCGGACTCGGTGGTCCACGGCGAGCCGGAGCTCAGTCCGTTCGTGATGACGGACTTCATGCGGCCGTCCGGGTTGGCGGGGTTGAGGAGCCAGTACTGCGCCGGGGGGCTGCTGGGGCTCCCGAAGAACATCGCGGCGTAGTTTCCCGTGCCGCTGCGGTTGCGCAGCCACACGGACACGGTGAGCGTGTTCTGCCCCTCGAACAGGTCTCCTGGCACTGAGACATACGCTGCGTCGGAGCCGGCCGCGCCGCCGGGCAGCGACAGCACGCCGGCGGCGGTGTCCACCGCTGCGCCGGATCCCACGACGGTGCCGTCGTTGCCGTTGCCGCTGGTGTCCGAGACCACGCCGTCATCGATGCCGTCCGCGAAGTCATACTCGAGCAGCAGGGTCGCGCTCGGGTCCGCGGTCACCGTGACCACGAAGGCGCGCTGCGCCGTGCGGCCGGCAAGGGCGAGATCCGCCGTGAGCGTCACGTCCGTGTCCGTGGCGGCGCCGGTCACGGTGCCGTCCGTGCCGATGACGCCCTCGTCCGAGCTGGACCACTCGATCTGGGAGCCGTGCGCGCCGGCGATGGGCAGCACCAGATCTCCGACGGTGGTGCCGGGAAGGGACAGCGCGGCTGCGTCCGCGTCCACGGCGCCCTGGCTCGCGGCGTCGTCGCCCAGCTCCTCGTAGTACTGTGCGGCCGCCTGCTGGTCCGTGAAGGCAGTGGTGAAGACCTTGAGATCCGCCATCGCGCCACGCCAGGTGGGGTCGCCCCAGCCGGAGTAAGGCGAGGTGCCGATGCGCGCGATCAGCTCCGGGCCGAAGTCGCCGATGCCGCGCGACGTCTCGACCGTGCCGATCTTCTCGCCGTCGAGGTAGCCCGTGATGGACGTGGCGGTGATGACCGTCGTGTACAGCGCGAGCTCGTCGCCGGTGACGGGGCCCTCGATGCCGCGGGACGCCTCCGTGGGGGAGATGCCCGCCTCCGTGCCCCACGGTGCGCCGGTGTTGAGGCCGTCCGTGATCGCGGTCTTGAGGCGTCCTGCGGGGTTCGCGGGATTGAGGATCCAGTACTGCGACGGGGGCAGCTCGCTGGTGCCCACGTAGAGCGCGGCGTAGTTGCCGGGGTCCATGTCGTTGCGCAGCCACGTGGTGATGGTGAGCTCGTCCTGGCCCTCGAACACCTCCGCGGGGATCTCGACGGTGGTGTCGCCGGGCAGCTCGATCGCTTCGGCGAGGATGCTGGCGCCGCTGCCGACGACGGTGCCGTCGTTCCCGCCGCCGGAGACGTCCGTCACCAGTGCATCGTCGATCGCATCGGCGAAGTCGTAGTGGAGCGCGAGGTGCGCCGCGGTGTCGTCCAGCGGGGATGCGTGCGCAGTGGTGGCGAGGGATCCCGCGAGGAGGAGCGTGACCGCTCCCGCGCTGACAGGGGCACCAACACGCTTCAGAACGCCATCGTTCATGAGTCTCTTCACTCCATCGTGAGCCATCGAGGACCTCGTCGACAAGCGACGATGTTGTGGAGGTTAGCGTTAACAGAATGCGATGTCAACGTTAACATTGTGGTAGCCGTCAACATATCCGCGGCTGTCGGCTCACCTTCCGAACGCCCCCTGGCTTCGATCACGGCGCGAGCGATGCCAGGATGGAACAGCGCGGTCCATCGCTCGGTTGCACCTGCCAGGAGGTACACCATGACCACACGAGTTCTTGTGCTCGGCGGCGGCTACGTGGGGCTCTACACGGCGCTGCGGTTGCGCCGCAGGACCGGCCGCGACGTGCGCATCATGGTCGTCGACCGCCGTCCCTACATGACCTACCAGCCATTCCTGCCGGAGACAGCCGCAGGGTCGATCGAGCCGCGCCACGCGGTGGTGCCGCTGCGGCCCGAGATGAAGGGCATCAAGGTCGTCCAGGGCCGCGTCGCTGAGATCCGCCACGAGCAGCGCGAGGTCGACATCACGAGCGACGTGGGCGACGACCGCACCATCCACTACGACGAGCTCGTCGTGGCCCTCGGATCCGTCTCTCGGACGCTCCCCATCCCGGGGCTCGCGGATTTCGGCATGGGGTTCAAGTACGTCGAGGAGGCCATCAATCTGCGCAACCGGGTGCTGGGCCGGCTCTCACGAGCGGCGTCCACGCGCGACCCCGAGCTGCGCCGGCGCCTGCTCACGTTCGTGTTCGTGGGAGGCGGATTCGCCGGAGTCGAGGCTTTCGCGGAGACCGAGGACATGGCTCGCGCGGCCTTGAGGCATCACCCCGAGCTGTCGCCTGAGGACCTCCGCTTCGTGATGGTCGAGATGATGCCCCGGATCCTGCCGGAGATGGGCCCCGAGATGGGCGAGTACACGCTGGGCGAGCTTCGCGAACGAGGGATGGAGGTCTACCTGGAGACCAAGCTCGAGTCGTGCGTGGACGGACGCATCGAGCTCTCCAACGGCGAGCGCTTCGAGGCGGACACGCTCGTGTGGACGGCGGGCGTCAAGCCCTCGCCGGTGCTCGCGAAGTCGGACCTGCCGCTGGGCGAGAAGGGCCACGTGATCGCGGCGCCGACGCTCCAGGTCACGGACAGCGATGGCGCGATCGTCAGGGGCGCCTGGGCTGCAGGCGACTGCGCTCAGGTGCCGGATCTCACGAAGGAGCAGCCTGCCTACTGCGCGCCGAGCGCGCAGCACGCGGTCCGCCAGGCGCGTCACCTCGGCGACAACCTCGCGCGTCACCTGAACGGCAAGGCCCTCGAGGACTACAAGCACCATCACCTGGGCCTGGTGGCGTCCTTGGGCCTCAACAAGGGGGTCGCGGACGTCCTAGGCGTGAAGTTGCGCGGCTGGCCCGCGTGGTTCATGCACCGGACGTACCACATGGCGCAGATCCCCACCTTCAACCGCAAGGCGAGGGTGGTGCTGGACTGGACCACGGCGGTGTTCTTCCGCCGTGACCTGGTGTCGATGGGGCGCATCCACGAGCCCCGTCGCGCCTTCAAGGAGGCCGCGGAGAGCTGAGGGTACGAGGCAAGCCGTCGACTAGGAGACGGCCGCCGCGTCGATCAGGTGCTCGGCCAGGCATGCGGCGTAGGCCAGCGTGGCAGCCTCATCGAGTGCGTCGGAGTCAAGCGAGTCTGACGCCATGCGCACCACCGATACCGCGAGCACGCTGTCGAAGCGCACGCGGGTGTCGACGTGGGGCCCGCCTTCACGAGCGGTGCGGATGGCCGCGATGGTGGCCTGCGCGCCCAGCTCGCTCACGAACCATCGGGCAGCGCCATCGGCGAGCACGGGGCCGCGCTCGATGGCACCCTCCACGTGAATGGCCTCGACGCACGGAGCGTGATCGCCGTGCGCGGGCCACTGGGCGACCACCTGTCGGAATGCATGGGTGCACATGGATGCCTCGGCGAAGTCGCCGATCACCACTGTCGAGCCGCCGGTGGTGTCGAGCGAGAACGTCACCTGGGGCACCGAGGTGGCGAGGGCGGCGACGTGGACGAGCGTGGAGACGGGGGTCGGCATGCGGCGCTCCCAGGGTCGTGGCGGACGTTCGGTGCCACGCTAGCCCTGAGGGGGCTATTACGCAATAGTCTCGTTGCGAAAAAGAGCCGGCTATGCCAGGGAGAGGAACACCTTCTCAAGTCGCTTGAGGCTGTCCTCCTTGGCCTCTCCGTCCACGCCATCCGCGAGGCACTCGCGGAGTCCTGAGGAGATGAGGGTGAAGCCGGCCCGGTCGAGCGCCTTGGAGACTGCGGCGAGCTGGGTCACGGTGGACTCGCAGTCCTGGCCCTCCTCGACCATGCGGATCACCGCGTCGAGCTGGCCTCTGGCACGCTTGAGGCGGTTGAGCGCCGCGCGGGCGGACTCGGGTTCGGCCATGATCACTCCCTCTCCGGGCATCGCAGCTAGCGACGCAGCCACGGGAAGATGCTACGGCCTGCCGCCTGCTCGTGGCCGCCGCACCACTGATCGGTGGGAACCTTGGCCTTGACGGCGTCGACGTGCTGGCCGCAGCCGGTCCAGGTGGTCTTGCCGCACTGGCGGCAGGTGACAGGTGAGCACATGAGCATGTCCTTTCGTCGATGGTGGACGCGGCTGCTCGGCGCGTCCGGATGACAGAACAATACCCCGGGGGGTATAGTGATCGCAACACCCATTCACTGTGGAGGTACCGCATGAAGGTCGTCATCGTCGGAGCAGTCGCTGCCGGCATGTCCGCCGCCACCCGCCTGCGCCGTCTCGACGAGAGCGCCCAGATCGTGGTGCTGGAGGCCGGCGACCACGTCTCCTTCGCCAACTGCGGCCTGCCGTACTACGTGGGCGGGGTGATCGAGGAGCGCTCTGCTCTGCTGCTGCAGACGCCGCAGTCGCTCCACGCGCGCTTCGATCTCGACGTCCGCGTGCGCAGCCGGGTCATCGACGTCGACCCGGCCGACCGCACCGTGACCGTGCTCACGGCGGACGGCGAGCAGTACCTCGAGGACTACGACCACCTGATCCTGTCCCCTGGCGCCCGCCCCATCGTTCCGGATGTGCCGGGAGCCGAGCGAGCACTCGTGCTGCGCGATGTCGCGGACGTGGATCGCATGGCCGCCGCGACGGCCGATGCGCGCACGGCCGTCGTGATCGGCGCCGGGTTCGTGGGGCTCGAGGTCGCGGAGAACCTGCGCCACCGCGGCATCGACGTCACCGTGGTCGAGCTCGCTCCCCAGGTGCTGGGCGCTCTGGACCCGGAGATGGCCGTGCGCGTGCAGGACCGCCTCGTCCGCAACGGCGTGCGCGTGATCACGAGCGCCCAGGTGACCGCGATCGGAGAGGCCACCGCGGATGTCGCAGGCCCCACCGGGACGCAGACTGTGCCGGCGGACCTCGTGGTGGCGTCCATCGGCGTCACTCCTGACTCGACGCTCGCCGCTGCGGCAGGCGCGGATCTCGGCCCGCGCGGTGCGATCCTCGTGGACGAGGACATGCGCACCTCCGTGCCCGGCATCTACGCGGTGGGCGACGCCGCCGCCAAGCGCGACGCATTCGGGGACGGACCCACCTTGATCCCGCTCGCCAACCTCGCCAACCGCCACGGCCGTCGGGTCGCGGACGTGATCGCCGGCATGCCCGGTCGCGGTCGCCCCAGCATCGGGACCGCGGTGGTGGGAGTGTTCGGGCTCACTGCGGCCGTCACCGGCCGCACGGAGCGCCGCCTGCGCGCCGAGGGTCGCGACTACCGCGCGATCCACAGTCACCCGATGGACCACGCGGGCTACTACCCCGGTGCGACCCAGATGACGCTCAAGCTCCTGGTCGACCCGTCTACGGACGCGATCCTGGGCGCCCAGGGCGTGGGCGAGGCGGGCGTGGACAAGCGCATCGACATCATCGCGACGGCGATCGCGGGCGGGATCACGGCATCCGAGCTCGCGGACCTCGAGCTCGCCTACGCACCCGCGTACGGCTCCGCGAAGGACCCCATCAACATGCTCGGATACGTCGCGGAGAACGCCGCGGCTGGCACCACGCCCAGCGTGCAGTGGCACGAGCTCGCGAGCGCGGGGGACGAGGCTCCCGTGGTGCTGGACGTGCGCACCGCGGCCGAGCACGCTCGCGGCACCGTCGTCCCACCGTGGGGCGACGCACCCGTCAACATCGCCGTCGACGATCTCCGCGAGCGCCACGGGGAGCTCCCGCGCGATCGCCGCATCGTGGTGCACTGCCAAGTGGGCCAGCGTGGCCACACCGCGACGCGACTGCTGCGCCAGCTGGGCTACGACGCGGCCAACCTCGACGGCGGCTACCTCACCTGGCGCGACGGGATCCGCACGCTCGAGCAGGCCGCCGCATCGGCCGTCTAGCACCCGCTTCCTTCTACGAAATTTGGCACCATTTTCATCGCCCAAGGGCTTGGGCGATGAAAATAGTGCCAAATTCTGGGGTAGAGGGGTAGAGGGGTGTCAGCCGGCCGAGGCGATGGTGGGCTTGGCGGCTCGGCCCAGGCAGCAGTCCGTGGGGCACACGTCCTGCCACGGGCCGAGTCCGGTGAGGGCCACGCGGTCGCGTGGCTGGTCGCCCTCGGCGGCCACGTGGCGCTCCTCGACCAGATCGATGAGGCCGGACACGAACGCCGGGTCGATGCCCACGGTGGGCACGCGCACCATCGTCAGGGCCCGCTCCTGCGCGGTCTCGAGCGCCTCGTTGTCGAGGTCCCAGGCGACCTCCATGTGGTCGGACACGAACCCCACCGGAGACACCACCAGTCCGGTGACGTCCGCGGGCAGCGCCTCGATCGCCAGGTTGATGTCGGGCTCCAGCCACGGCACGGAGGGGTCGCCGGAGCGCGACTGGTAGACCAGCGACCACGGCACGTCAGGGAACTCGTCCGCGAGACGGTCCATGATCAGCGCGGACACCGCTCGCTGCTGCTCGGCGTACCAGCCGCCTCCCTGGTGCCACTCCTCGCCGCCACCCGTGGCGACCGGAGTGCCGTCGGGGAGCGTCTCGCGCGGGCCGGACACGTCCGCCGCGGCCGAAGGGATCGAGTGCGTCGCGAACATCACGTACGGTCGCTCGCCCTTGCCCTGCTCGACCAGCGACCGCAGCCCCGCGCGCGCCGCGTCGACGTTGGGCTCCACGAATCCGGGGTGGTCGAAGTACTGGCGCACCTTGTCCAGTTCCAGCTCGCCGGTCAGGCCGGCCTCCTCCAGCGCCGTCGCTAGGTCCTCGCGGTAGGCGCGGCATCCGGAGTACGACGAGAACGCCGTGGTGACCAGCACGAGCACGCGGCGGTGGCCGTCCTCGTGCAGAGCCTTGAGCGCATCGGCGAAGTACGGCGCCCAGAAGCGATTGCCCCAATACACCGGCAGGTCGAGCCCGCGCTTGGCGATCTCCGCCTCGAGCGCCGCCTGCAGGTCGCGGTTCTGCTGGTTGATGGGGCTCACTCCGCCGAAGTGCCGGTAGTGGTGCGAGACCTCTTCGAGCCGCTCGTCCGGCACCCCGCGGCCGCGCGTGACGTTGCGCAGGTACGGGATCACGTCGTCCTGGCCCTCGGGGCCGCCGAACCCGGCGAGCAGGATGCAGTCGTAGGTCTTGGCAGGCACGGTGCGCTGCGCGGCAGCCAGGGGAGGCAGGGTCTCGGTCACGATGCCAGCACCTCCACGGCCTCGGCCGTCTCGACGCGACGCCCGGTGTAGAACGGGACCTCCTCGCGCACGTGACGTCGAGCCTCGGTGTACCGGAGCTCGCGCATCATGTCGACAAGGTCTGTGACCTCGTCCGCCTCCATGGGCAGCAGCCACTCGTAGTCACCCAGAGCGAACGCGGCGACGGTGTTGGCGACCACACCCTTGAACGCCGCGCCCTTGATCCCGTGCTCGCGCAGCATCTGGCCGCGCTCCTCGTCGCTCAGCAGGTACCACTCGTAGGACCGCACGAACGGGTACACGGTGAGCCAGTCGCGGGGACGCTCGCCGCGCAGGAAGCCCGGCACGTGGGACTTGTTGAACTCGGCGGCGCGGTGCACGCCGGCCGCGGACCACGTGAGCTTCGTGTCCGCCAGCAGCTCGGTGGCGCGCAGCTCGCGCAGGGCCAGTTGGAGGTCAGCGAGATCGGGGCCGTGCAGCCACAGCATCACGGTGCCGTCCGCCCGCAGGCCGGAGACGTCGTAGATGCCACGGAGAGTGACGTCATGCTCCTTGAGCTCCTCGACGGCGGCGTCGAAGTGCTCGACCACCTCCGCGAGCTCGTCGTCAGGGGCGTCGAGCAGTCCATCGAGAACGGAGAACAGGGTGAAGCCTTCAGGCTGATCAGTCATGGGTCCATTGTCTGTGGTTCGGGCCGCCGATGCGAATCTCACCAGTGCTCCTTGCCCTCCGCGGACGTGCCCGTCTGCACGTCCACGCATCAGCGCGCTCGCCTAGGCTTGCCCGCATGGATGCCGAGGCCGCGCTGCGTGGGTTGATGACAGCCATCGACGAGCACCGCTGGGACGATCTCGAGGGCTACCTGCATCCCGGCTTCACCTGCGTGCTGGTGCACACCGGAGAGCGCTTCGGCCGTGATGAGTGGATCCGCTTCAACGCCGAGTACCCGGGCTTCGACCGCCTGCGCGTCGAGGAGCTCGTCGCAAGCGCCGAGCACGCAGCGTGCCGATCGCATGTCACGTCCACGGGTCCCACGGGCGGCCAGCACTTCGCGTGCGCCAGCTTCGCTCGCATGAGCGACGGCCTGATCATCGACCTCACCGAGGTCTGGACGGATGTCCAGCAGGAGGCTCCGCTCGGCACTCGTCCGAGGATCGACGCGGCACCGGCGACCTAAACGATTGGACCTTCGTCGCGACGTGACGGGCGCGGGTGCGGCAGTGCGAGGGACCTCCGGCCATCCGCTTGAGCGTCACGTGCCTCATGCACCCGCGTGGTGGCGGATGAGAGGACGTCACGTGCCTACGTCGTGGGGCGAGCGGTTCCCAGGTTCGAGCGCTTGTCCGCGGCGACGATCGCGGCGATGCCGCTCAGGCCTGCCGCGGATCCCACCAGGTGCAGCCCCGGCACGGGCTCACGGTCCTCGACGGCCGCGGGAGCCGAATCGTGCCACTGGATGCGCGCGATGTCGCGCACCTGGCTGTCCTTGAGGCTCACGCCCAGGAGGGCCGATGCGTCGGTCAGCGCGTGCGTGCGGGCGTCACGTGCATTGTCGATGCCGTAGGACAGCCGCACGATGTGCCGGCCCTCGGCCCGCTGCGCGAGCCAGCCCCATTTCGCGGTCGAGTGGGTGAGCGCCTTGGCGCCGGAGACGTTGCCCACCGCGAGCACTCCGGTCCCGCGCGGCGCACCGTCGAGCTCGGGAGCATCCAGCGCGAGGGTGACCAGGGCCACCTGCCGGGACTCCTCCCATGCCACGTCCGGCACCAGCGCCGCGACCACGGGACGCGGCACGGCCAGCACCACCGCATCGGCCGTGCGGGCCTCGCCCTCGGACCACACCTTCCAGCGCGAGCCCGTGCGCTCGACCGCGCCCACCGGGGTGTCGGTGCGAATCTGTGCGCCGGCCGCGCGCGCATCGGCCTCCAGCGCGTCCGCCAGCGTGAGCATGCCGCCATCAAGCCCCAGCACGGCGGATCCTGACGGCGCCGCAGCGCGGCGAGCGCTCGCAGCGCGCACCAGTCCGCCGCGGTCGCGGATGTCCTGCGCAAGCCCGGGCGCGACGTCCCCCAGGGTGATGTCGTCGAGGGGCCGGGAGAAGATCCCCTGCACCACCGGCGCCACCAGGCGATCGGTGGCGACATCGCCCAGGCGGCGACGAGCCAGCGCTCCCAGGCTCTCGGAGTCGTCGATGTCGCCCACATCCATGAACCGGTCGCCGGCGGCACGCAGCGCGCCTCGCCATCCGATCGCCCGGCGCACGTCTCGACCCAGCGAGACCGTGGGCACTCCCAGCCAGCCTGCGCGTGGCAGGGGGTAGGCGTCGTCGGAGGTGACCACCCACGCGGAATGGGGCTCGGGATGCACCACGCGGTCGGCGATGCCCAGGTCGCTCAGGAGGCCGGCCACGTGCCCGCCACGCGTCGCGAAGGACTCGGCGCCGGCGTCGAGCTCGAGCCCGTCCACGGTGATGCCGGTCACTCGGCCGCCCACGTGCGGCTCGGACTCGAGGACGGTCACGTGCTGGCCGGCGCGCGCGAGCCTGCGCGCGGCGAGGAGCCCGGCCACGCCCCCGCCGACGACGATCCAGGTGCGCCGGTCAGCCACGCTCGTGAACCAGGTCGACGATGCGCTTGACCACATCCGGGTTGGCGTGGGGCGGCATGCCGTGGCCCAGGTTGACCACGTGGCCCGGGGCGGCCTCGCCTCGCCGCAGCACGTCGAGCACGTGCCTCTCGAGGGTCTCGCGCGGCGCGGCCAGCATCGCGGGGTCGATGTTGCCCTGCAGCGGGAAGCGGCCGTCGGTCATCTCCGCGGCGATGTCGAGTGGGGTGCGGTAGTCGACGCCCAGCGCCGTCGCGCCGGCCGCACCCAGCTCGATCAACAGGTGGCCGGCATTGGCGGCGAAGTGGATGCGCGGGACATCGAGGTCGGCGACCGCCATGAGGGCCGTGTGGGAGCCACCCTGGCACTGCTCGGCATAGTCGCGCGCGGACAGCGAGCCGGCCCACGAGTCGAACAGCT
This sequence comes from Demequina activiva, assembly GCF_016862815.1. GTDB lineage: Bacteria > Actinomycetota > Actinomycetes > Actinomycetales > Demequinaceae > Demequina > Demequina activiva. Next base: position 387,994 of record NZ_BONR01000001.1, read on the forward strand.
GGATGGCCGATGCGCCCGCGAGCACCTGGGCGCGCAGGAACAGACCGGCGGCCTTCGCGGTCCAGCGCACCAGCGCCTGCCATACGTCGGGCGCGGTGTGCATGAGCTCACGCGCTCCCAGGTGATCGCGCGAGGGGCGACCGTCCACCATGTAGGCGGCGAGCGTGAACGGGGCGCCCGCGAACCCGATCAGCGGCGTGCGGTCGAGCTCGTCGACCGTGATCTCCACGGCGGCCCGCACCGCGTCGAGACCTGTGTCGAACGTGCCCCTGTCGCCCGCGACGCCCAGCGACGGCAGCGCCTCGACGTCCGCCATGGTGCGAATGGGGCGTGCGAACACCGGGCCCACGCCGGGCTTGATGTCGACCTCCACGCCGGCGATGCGCATGGGCACCACGATGTCGGAGAAGAAGATGGCCGCGTCCACGCCGTAGCGCCGCACCGGCTGCAGGGTGATCTCGGAGGCGAGGCCCGGCGTGAGGCAGGCGTCGAGCATCGCCGTGCCGGCACGGGCCTCCTGGTACTCCGGCAGGGAGCGGCCCGCCTGGCGCATGAACCACACGGGCCGGTGGTCAGGCCTGCCGCCGGTGAGCGCCGCGATCAGCGGAGAGGTCGCCGTGCGCCCATCGGCGAGGGGGTGAGAGGAGGGCAGCGCGGACGGCGTCATGCGTCGATTCTGCCTTGTTTGGCGCGCGTGTCAGAATGGAGGGGTGGTGTTGATGTCTCTCGTGGCCAGTCACCGCAACCGCGACCTCGCCGTCCTGGAGCAGCTCAGTGTGGGCTCCGACGCTCTTGGCTCGTCCGTTGCGGCAGGCTCCCCCATTCGCGGTGCAGTGGTTCTCCCGACCTGCAACCGCTTCGAGGTGTACCTCGAGGCGGATGACGTCGAGTCCGGACGGGCCGCGGTGATCGACGAGCTCGAACGCACCACCGCCCTCGATCGCGAGGCGATCGAGTCCGCACTGGCCACGTACGAGGGCGACGACGCCGTCCAGCATCTGCTGTCCGTCTCCACCGGCCTCGAGTCGATGGTCGTGGGCGAGCGAGAGATCTCCGGTCAGGTGCGGCGCGCGCACATCGACGCGCAGGCCGGCAACCACCTGAGCCCGCTCCTGGACCGTCTGTTCCAGTCCGCGCTGCGCACGTCCCGCGTGGTCGCCTCCTCCACCGGACTGGGGACCTCGGGACGCTCGGTGGTGTCCGTCGCGTTCGACCTGGCGTCCGAGACCGTCGACTGGGCCGGCGCCCGCGCCGTCGTGATCGGCACCGGAGCGCTGGCGGAGACCGGCGTGGGATCCCTGCTGTCGCGTGGCGTCACCGTGGAGGGCGTGTTCTCGCCGTCCGGCCGCGCAGCCGAGTTCGGGGCGCGTCACAGCCTCAAGCCGCTCGACCAGCAGCAGCTGCGCGCCGCGCTGCGCGAGGTCGACCTGGTGCTGGCCTGCTCCGGCGGCGAGTCGATCGTGCTCACGCCGGCCATGGTCGCCGCGGCACGTGCCGAGTCGACCACGCCGCTCACCATCGTGGACCTGGCGCTGCATCGCGATGTCGCTCCCGGTGTCGCGGATCTGCGCGGTGTGCACGTGGTGAACCTGGAGTCCGTGGGGGCACAGGCGCCCGAGGAGTCCGTAGGCTCGATCGAGGCCGCGCGAGCGATCGTGGCGCACGCGGTCGCACGGTTCGGCGACGGAGAGAGCGCTCGTGCGCTCGACCCTGCCGTGGTCGCGCTGCGCGAGCACGTGTTCGGACTGCTGGAGCGTGAGACTGCGCGCATCCGGCCCGGTGCGGGCGCCTCCGAGGAGGACATCGCGCGCGCCGACGCCATCGAGGCCGCGCTGCGCCGCTTCGCCAAGACCCTCCTGCACACGCCGACGGTGCGTGCCCGCGAGCACGCCCAGGCCGGCGAGGCGGACCGCTACCTGGGTGCGATCCGGGCGCTGTACGGCATCGACGTCGACGTGCCTGCCGACGCATGCCCCGCACCCGAGATGGGCGGCGAGATCCCGCTGGATCTTCCCGCGCACGCCCACCTGCGCCAGGACTGAGCCTGCGTTCGCGCGGGCGGCGACCCGCGCATCGGCCCTCCCCTTCCCAGAATCTGGCACCATTTTCATCGCCTCAGAGCCCTCGTGAGGAAGGATCCTCCATTGGGGCCGCTTGAGTGCGGCCGATGCGCGACGCACCTCACTCCCGACGTCGCGCCCTCGCATGGCCGACCTGGCTTCGTTCACCCGGCCCCAGTGGAGCGTTCTTCCTCATCAACGCCATTGGACGATGAAAATGGTGCCAAATTCTGGGAAGAGGGGCGAGGGCGCGGCGCGCCGTCGGATCGTGATCGAAACGCGATCGATTTACCGCACCTGCGCGTTGCATTAATCGCGCTGCGTGAGCTAGGTTAGGCGAGCCTCACCCGCGCACCCGGACGTGCGCGCCCGCCCCCACTAGGAGAGCCATGCGCCAGCGCGCCCTGATCGCGATCGCCGCAGCCGTCGTGCTGCTGATCGCGATCACGCTGTCGCTCGCGATCGGCTCGCGCGCGATCGACCTCGCGACCGTGTGGCAGGCGCTCACCGACCTCGATCCGAACAGTCCCGAGCAGCTCATCGTGAGCGAGCTGCGAGTCAGCCGCACCGTGATCGGCATCCTCGCGGGAGCGGCCCTCGCCGTCGCCGGCGCGCTCATGCAGTCCCTCACCCGCAATCCCTTCGCGGATCCCGGCCTGCTGGGCATCAACGCCGGCGCCTCCCTCGCCGTGGTCACCGCACTCACGCTCGGCGTCGCCGGGGGCTTCGCCGCTCAGGTGCCCATCGCCTTCGTCGGTGCCGGGCTCGCGGCCGTGATCGTGTACGCGATCGGCGCGCGCGGCGCCGCGGCCGGAGCTCCCGTGCGGCTGGCCTTGGCCGGCGTCGCGCTGACCGCCCTCATCACCTCGATCACCTACGCGGTGCTGCTGGTGGACGACGCGACTCTGGAGCAGTACCGACTGTGGGTCGCCGGCTCGCTCACCGGTCGCCAGACGGAGGACGTCACCGCCCTCATCCCCATCGTCCTCATCACGATCGCCGTGGCCCTGCTGGTCTCCCGCCAGCTCGAGGCCGTCGCGCTGGGAGAGGACGCCGCCCGCGCCCTGGGCATCTCCATCGGCGGCATCCGCACTCTCGTGATCGTCCTGGTCACGCTGCTCGCGGCCGCGGCCACCGCAGCCGCCGGCCCCATCGTGTTCGTCGGGCTCGCTGTCCCCCACCTGGCGCGTGCCCTCGTGGGAGCCTCGCTCCCGTGGCTGCTCGTCGTCAGCGCGCTGGGCGGCGCCGCACTCGTGCTCGTGTGCGACGTGATCGGCCGCGTGGTCGCGCCTCCCGGTGAGATCGGCGTGGGCATCACCACGGCGTTCATCGGCGGCTTCATCTTCGCCCTCATGTCCCGCCGCATGAAGGTGGTGGAGCTGTGAGGATTCTGCGCATCGGCCCGCTGGGCATCACCACGCACCGTCGCACCTTCGCGGTGGGCCTGGTGCTGCTCGTCGCACTCGTCAGCGTGTTCGTGTTCGCGCTGGTCACGGGCAAGGCGGACGTCACCGTCTGGGACGCCGTCCGCTCCGCCATGGGAGTCCAGGTGGGCGCTCCGGCGGACTTCATCGTGGGCCAGGTGCGCGCCCCGCGCGCCCTCACCGCGATCCTGGTGGGCGCGATGCTCGGCCTGTCCGGAGCGATCCTCCAGTCGCTCACGCGCAACCCGCTGGCGTCCCCCGACTTCATCGGGATCAGCATGGGAGCCGGCACGGGCGCCGTGCTCACCATCTGGCTGGTCACCGCGACCTCGCTGTGGATCACCGCCGCCGGGGCAGCCGCCGGCGCACTGATCACGGCCGCACTCATCCTGGTCCTGTCCTGGAAGCGCACCATCGTGCCGCTGCGCCTCATCCTCGCCGGCATCGGCGTGGGCTTCGTGGCCCAGGCCACCACGCAGTACCTGCTGGCGCGCATGGACGTCCACGACGCCGCGAACGCCCTGGGCTGGCTGGTGGGCTCGACCACCGGCCGCACCTGGACCCACGTGCAGTTCGCCGCGATCGCGATCGTGGTCCTGGTGCCGGTGGTGCTGGGACACGCACGCGCGCTGCGCACCATGGAGATGGGCGATGACGCCGCTCAGGCGCTGGGAGTGTCCGTGGGCCGCAGCCGCGCGATCCTCGCCGTCGCCTCCGTGCTGCTGGCGGCGGCCGCCGTGGCCGTCACCGGGCCCATCGGCTTCATCGCCCTAGTGGCGCCCGCACTCGCACTGCGCACCACCCGCTCCGCAGGCGTGGCACTCGTTCCGGCGGCGCTCATGGGCGCGCTGCTGCTGCTGGCTGCGGACCAGGTCTCGCAGCTGATGCCCGCGGATCTGCAGTTCCCCGTTGGCGTGTTCACCGCCGCCGTCGGCGCCCCCTACCTGCTGTGGCTGGTGTGGCGCTCTTCCCGAGGAGGTCAGTCATGAGCAGGCTCGAAGCACGCGACGTCGTGCTGGGCTACGGCGATCACGTGGTGGTGCGTGGCGTGGACGTCGCGATCCCGGACGGCCAGATCACCGCCATCGTGGGCCCCAACGGCTGCGGCAAGTCCACGCTGCTGCGCTCGCTGGTGCGCCTGCTCGAGCCGCGCTCCGGCACCGTCCTGCTGGACGGCGAGGACATCCACCGCACGCACACCAAGGAGGTCGCGCGGCGCGTGGGGCTGCTCCCGCAGTCGCCCATCGCTCCGGCCGGCATCACGGTCAAGGAGCTGGTGGCCCGCGGCCGCACCCCTCACCAGAAGCTGCTGCGTCCGTGGAGCGACACGGACGAGACGGCGGTGCTGTCCGCCCTCCACTCGACGGCGCTGACGGACATCCAGGACTCGGTGGTCGACGAGCTCTCCGGCGGTCAGCGCCAGCGGGCGTGGATCGCGATGACGCTCGCGCAGGACACTCCCCTGATGCTGCTCGACGAGCCGACGACCTACCTCGACATCGCCCACCAGTACGACGTCATGGACCTGCTGCACCGCTTGAACAGCCGCCAGCAGCGCACCATCGTGATGGTGGTCCACGACCTTCACCAGGCCGCGCGCTACGCGCACCACGTGATCGCGATGCACGATGGCCAAGTCGCGGCGGCGGGCGCCCCCAGGGACGTCCTGACCGAGGACCTGATTCGCCAGGTGTTCGCGCTCGAGGCGCGCGTGCTCGAGGATCCCGTCACGGGCACGCCCATGGTGGTGCCCGCGCATGGACCGGGGGGTGTGCGATGACGCTGACCGCTCCGCAGCTGCGCTCCACCGCAGCGCTCGTGGCCGCCGTTCCGGGGCTCCGGGCGCGCCTGGCCGATGCGACCGGCACGTGCGTGGAGGTGGGACCGGATGGCGACGGCCACCTGCGCGCCCAGGCGTTCCACGACATCGTTCGCGATGCGCACGCTCGCGGCGAGGTCCTCGCCGCGACAGAGCTCACCGTCGAGGGCCTCGACGCGGCGACCGGACTGGTTCACCACGCCGGCGCCCGCTGGTTCGTGAGCCCTCTGCCAGCCCGCCGCACGGTGGCATGCCTGCGCGAGTCCGGGCACACGCCCGCGCCCCTGCAGGCGATGGTGCGCGGCGACGACGAGCTGGGCGTGTCCGTGGTGCGCATCGCCGACCGCTCGGGCGCGCTGGACCCCGCGGCGATCGACGCGGCCGCCGTCAGCGCCCGCGCGGCCTGCCTGGTCGCCCACCTGGTGAGCACCACGCATGCGGCCGATGCCGGGTCCGGCACCGCGGAGGCGGCCCCAGACCTCGCGGCGCGCCACGCCATCACGAACGACCCCGACCACCCTTCTCACTGACCCACCCGACCCACCCGACGCTCCACCCCACGAAAGGAACACCATGCTGAACCCCACCACGCGCCGCGCAGGCGTCGCAGGCATGGCCGCTGCGGCCGCGCTGCTCCTCGCCGCGTGCTCGTCCGGCTCCGCCGATGACGCCACCGAGGAGCCCACGGACTCCGCGACGGAGACTGCCGAGGAGACCACCACCGAGGCCTTCCCCGTCACCCTCGACACCGTGATGGGCGAGGTCACCATCGAGGACCAGCCCGAGCGCGTGGTCACGCTCGGCTCCCACGAGCACGAGTACCTGTACGCGCTGGGCGTCGCGCCCGTCGCGGTGCCGGTGAGCTGGCAGGGCTACGACAACGGCACCGGCCCGTGGGCCGAGGAGGACCGTCTCGCCGCAGGCGCGGAGCCCGAGACCTTCGAGCCGGGCACCACCACCTACGACGCGGAGGCGATCGCGGCGTTCGAGCCCGATCTCATCGTGGCGACCTACCCCAACCACACCATGACGCAGGAGGAGTTCGACCTGCTGTCCGGCATCGCTCCCGTCGTCACCCGTCCGGCCACGGACGCGCAGGGCAACGAGACCGTCGAGTGGGGCGTCTCGCTCGCGGACGAGCTGAGCCTCCTGGCACAGGCCACCGGCACCACGGACAAGGCCGAGGAGATCATCTCAGAGATCGATGCCGCCTACGCCGAGGTCCGCGACGCGCACCCCGAGTGGGAGGGCCTCACCTCGCAGGTGGGCGGCTTCTACGAGGGCCAGGCGTTCGTCTACAGCGCCAACGACACACGCAACCAGTTCCTCGCGAACGTGGGCCTCGACGTGTCCTCGATCGAGGGCACCGAGGAGGCATGGTTCCAGATCAGCGCCGAGCAGCTCGACGTCCTGGGCGAGCTCGACTCGATCGTGTGGCAGGTCGCGACCACGCCCGAGGCGCGTGGCGACCTTGAGGGTCTGCCGCTGTTCCCGTCGCTGAACGTCACCGAGACCGGCGGCAGCATCTGGCTGTCCGACCCGATCCTGGAGGGCGCGTTCTTCGCGAACTCGCCGTCCTCGGTCTTCTACTCGATCGACGCGTTCGTGCCGATGCTGGAGCAGGCGCTCGACGGCGACCCCGCCACCGAGGTCGTCGAGTTCTCGAGCGAGAGCTGACGCGCTCCTGACCCGAGCGGGAGGCGCCGGGTACGCCCGGCGCCTCCCCCATCGGCCGTCGACACCCCCCACCTACTGGAAGGCATCATGACCGACTCGTTCCTGGTCCACGTGGCCGCCGCCGAGCAGATCAGCCCTCACCTGCGCCGCGTGACGCTCGCCGGCGACGCGCTGCGCACGTGGGAGTCCACCGGCAAGCCCGACGAGTTCGTGCACGTCCACATCCCTGACGCGGACCCGGCGCCGGGCTGGGAGGACGACCACGACATCGCCCGCCACTACACGATCCGCCGCTGGGATCCCTCCGGCCCCAGAGTCGACATCGATGTGGTGACGCATGGCCACGGCCGTGGCGCGACGTGGGCCAGGCAGGCACAGGCCGGCGACGTGGTCGCCATCAGCGACGCCCACGGCTACTACGAGGCGCCTGCCGGCTCGACCCGCCGCCTGCTGATCGCCGATGCGACGGGCCTGCCCGCGGTCGCGCGCATCCTGGAGGAGGCGACCCCCGAGGAGACGTTCGAGGTCGTGGTCGAGCTCATCAACGCCGAGGACGCCATCGCGCTGCCCTCCCCCGCCACCGTCACCGTCGAGTGGAAGGTCTCGGGCAACGGCCGAGGCCCCTCCGCGCTGGTGTCCTGCATGGAGCGCCTGCCCGTGCCGGAGGGCGACACCTACGTGTGGGTCGCGTGCGAGTCCGCGCAGTCCCGCAAGGCGCGCAAGTTCATCCGCGCCAGCTGGCCACGTCACCACAGCCTGTACCGGATCGTGGGCTACTGGCACGTGGACCAGGAGCAGCAGCTCGCCAAGTGGAACGCCCTCACGCCCGAGCAGCAGGCTCGCTACGCCGAGATCTGGGACGAGTCCCGTCCCGACGAGGTGAACTGGATGGAGCTCGAGCCCTACCTCCAGGAGCTGGGGCTCTAGCGAGGACGGGGTGAGCGGGCCGGAGCGTTCACCTCCACCCCCCACAAATGGGGATACCCGGTGCCCCAGCGAGCCGCTAGCGTCGAAGTCGCGAGGGCCCGCCCCGGCCCTTTCGCATCCACGATCTGATCGCACCTAGGACCCGGGGGGGCCGCCATGCGCAAGTGGGAGATCATCGCGGCGCAGTAAGCGCCGCGAGCACGACGAACGAGAGCTGGAGCCTGACTGTCAGGCACCGGACGTGACACGCCGACGAGGCGAACTGGATGGAACTCGAGGCCTACCCTCTGGAGCTGGGGCTATAACTCGGCCCCTCCGTTGTGCGTGGTCTCTTGGAGTTGTTCACTGGACACCCCCACAAGTGGGGATTCCAGGCCCGAGACAGAACGGATACCGTGGTCGCACGGTGGCGCGGTGTCCAGACATCACCTAACTCTGCTCAAAGGAGACAAGCCCTTGCGCATCACTCACATGGTTGCGGGGGGTAACCGCACTCGCGGTCGCCCTCACTGCCACTCCTGTTGCTGCCGATGACCACGACCCGGCAAACGACGTCGCCGAAACCATCGCGAGGGCCGCACCTCACGCGGATCGCGTCATGACCACCACCGCAATTCCCGTGACGGACGCCGAGTACGACCTCGGCGATGTCGAGGTCTCAGTACCGCTCGACGCGGACAAGCCGCTCTTGATCGAGGCGGGCGGAACGGGTACAGAGATCTCCCTGCCGGCGGAGCTTCGCGTCCGCGACGGCGTCCTCGCCGACGATGGCACCGTCGTGTTCGAGGAGGCAGGCGACGGCGCCCACGCCGCAGTCCAAGCGCTTGACGACGGGTCCGTACGCCTCCAGACGGTTCTCGACAGTCCGGATGCACCGTCCACGTACACCTATGACTTCGGACAAGGCGTCGAACTTGTGTTGCTCGAGAATGGCTCCGTCGAGGTGACCGAGCCGCTCGGGGACGGCATCGTCGCGGTGACCGGCACCATCGACGCGCCCTGGGCAATCGACGCCGACGGCGCCTCCGTCCCCACCTCCTACACGGTCGACGGCTCCCGGCTCGTGCAGCACGTGGAGCACGGCCCTCAGCACACTTACCCCATCACGGCAGACCCGAGCTACTCCTACGGGTGGAAGGTGTACACCAAGTATTCGAGGTCCGAAACCAGGAACATCGCCGGCTGGACTTCGTACGGCACGATTGTTTCGGGTGTGTGCCCGTTCATCCCCAGGTTCGGTCAGGTAACGGCAGCAGCCTGCATTGCCGCGTTCTCAGCGGTTGCGACTTCAATCGACAACACGTTCAACAGCGCGAAGTCTCAAGGACGTTGCGTGGAGATCTCCTACCCGTACTATCCGACCCTTGTCACGATTGCCGCCCAAGCCCGATGGAAGGTCGTCTCATGTTGAAGATGCAACGCTCGTCCACCATCGAGATCGCAGGGTGGTTGGCCCTCGGCGTCTCATCAGGACTCTTCGTGTCCTGGTCGATCTACGGCGTCGTCTGGCAGTGGCCGCTCTTCGTGATGGTCGCCGCCTCGATGGGCGGCTGGTACTTCCAGCGCTGGTACGCACGACGTCAGCAACGCCGTCTGATCAACCACGACGACACCGATGTCGGTTGACGCGCCTGTGCCCTTGACAGACGGACGGGCCGATGCGGTGGTGACCACCGCATCGGCCCTCGCGTCGTTTCGGGGCGGCCTGACCTAGAGGTCGAGCCTCTCCAGCATGTCCGTCACGAGCGCAGCCACGGCCGAACGCTCGGAGCGCTCGAGCGTCACATGCGCGAACAGGTCGTGGCCCTTGAGCGCCTCGATCACCGCGGCGATGCCGTCGTGGCGGCCCACCCGCAGGTTGTCGCGCTGAGCGACATCGTGCGTGAGGATCACCCGCGAGTCCTGGCCGATGCGGCTCAGCATGGTCAGCAGCACGTTGCGCTCGAGCGACTGCGCCTCGTCCACGATCACGAAGGCGTCGTGCAGCGAGCGGCCGCGGATGTGCGTCAGCGGCAGCACCTCGAGCATGCCGCGCGCCATGACCTCCTCGACCACCTCGGAGCTGACCATCGCTCCGAGCGTGTCGAACACGGCCTGCGCCCAGGGGTTCATCTTCTCTGCCTCGTTGCCCGGCAGGTACCCCAGGTCTTGACCGCCCACGGCGTACAGCGGGCGGAACACCATGATCTTCTTGTGCTGGCGACGCTCCATCACGGCCTCGAGGCCCGCGCACAGCGCGAGTGCGGACTTTCCGGTGCCGGCCCGGCCGCCCATCGACACGATGCCCACGGTCTCGTCGAGCAGCAGATCAATGGCGATGCGCTGCTCGGCGCTGCGGCCGTGGACGCCGAACACCTCCTGGTCGCCGCGGACCAGCTTGATCTGGCCCTCGTCGGTGACGCGGCCGAGCGCTCCGCCTCGGGGAGAGTGGATCACCAATCCCGTGTGCACGGGCAGCGTCGCGAGGTCCTCGCCGCAGTCAGCGGCGGCGGGCGCCGCGAGCGCCTCGGCGTCATAGAGGGCGGACATCTGCTCGTCGGTGAGCTGGATCTCCCGCATTCCGGTCCAACCAGAGTCCACCGCGAGCTCTGCCTTGTACTCCTCAGCCTCGATGCCCAGAGCCGAGGCCTTCACGCGCATCGGAAGGTCCTTGGAGACCACCGTGACGGCGAGACCCTCGGCCTTCAAGTTGGCGGCGACCGCGAGGATGCGGGTGTCGTTATCGCCCAGCCGGAAGCCGCTGGGCAGCACGTTCTGGTCCGTGTGGTTGAGCTCGACACGGACCGAGCCGCCAAACTCGTTGGCGGGCACGGGCTGATCGAGCTTGCCGTGCTTGACGCGAAGCTCGTCGAGGGTGCGCAGTGCCGATCGCGCGAAGTAGCCGAGCTCCGGGTGATGGCGCTTGGCCTCGAGCTCCGTGATCACCACCACCGGCAGCACCACCGCGTGTTCCGCGAAGCGCTTGAGCGCACGCGGGTCGGACAGCAGCACGGACGTGTCGAGCACGAACGTGCGCAGCTCGGTGGCCGCAGACGCGTTGATGGAGGGGGTGGTGTCGGGCTGAGTGATGGTCACAGGAGCTCCCCGCGTATCAGGCCGCAGGGCGCCGGACGCCCGTTGGCGTTCGGTGTCAGACCGGGACCGGAATGGTCCGGCGATGTGCGCTTACCACGTTGCTGACGCTACGCCTCGGTTGGGGAGGCACCCGCCGACACGCCGCGAGTCACACGACCGTAACTTCCGCCCCGCGCTCGGGTGTGTCCCGCGTGGTGAAGGCGGAAACTGCGCGGAGGACGCGCCGATGCGCGGGTTAGGCCTACCGCCCGTGCCGCCGCTCGCGCTGGGAGTAGGCGCGCAGCGCGCGCAGGAAGTCCACATGCCGGAAGTCCGGCCAGTAGGCGTCGCAGAAGTAGAACTCGGAGTGAGCGGACTGCCACATCAGGAACCCGGACAGGCGCTGCTCGCCGGAGGTGCGGATCACCAGGTCCGGGTCCGGCTGGCCCTTGGTGTAGAGATGCTCCGTGATGTGCTCGACGGAGACGGTGTCCGCGAGCTCCTCGAGCGACTTCCCGGCGGAGACGCCCTCGCGCAGCACCGATCGGACCGCATCGGCGATCTCGTGACGCCCGCCGTATCCCACGGCGACGTTCACGTGGATACCGGTGGCCTCGGCCGTCCTGGCGACCGCCGCGCCCAGGCGAGTCACCGCGCTGGCGGGGAGCATCTCCGTCGCCCCCACGTGCTGCAGCCGCCAGCGGCCGTCGTCGGCCAGCGCCTCGACCGCGGAGCAGATGATCTCGAGCAGCGCGTCCAGCTCGGCGGGGTCGCGCGAGAGGTTGTCCGTGGACAGCATCCACAGGGTCACTACGGAGACGCCGGTCTCCTCGGACCAGCCCAGCACCTCGGCGATCTTGTCCGCGCCGCGCTGGTGACCATGAGCCGCGGACTCCCCCGACGCCTTGGCCCAGCGACGGTTGCCGTCGAGGATCACGCCGATGTGGCAGGGCGTCTCACCCTGCTCCCGGAGGGTGCGCGCGAGCTGTCGCTCGTAGGGCCCGTAGAGCAGGCTGCGCAGTCCCATCGACGTCCTTCCGTGGTCGGCTCACTCGGTTCTTACGGTACCCGCGCCGGATAACCTACGGTATCGTAGGTTCATGGCAGAGAACCTTCCCGACCCAGCGAAGCCGCTGATGCGCGGGTGGCTCCACCTGGGTGCCGCGCCCATCGCGCTCATTGCCGGCATGGTGCTCGTCGTGTTCGCGCCCACGCTGGCCGGGCGAGTGTCCACCGCGATCTTCACCCTGACCGCCGTGATGCTGTTCGGCACCTCCGCGGTCTACCACCGCGGCAACTGGTCGCCTCGCACCAACGCGGTGCTGCGCCGCATGGACCACGCCAACATCTTCCTCATCATCGCCGGCACCTACACGCCGCTGACCGTGATGCTGCTCGACGGCACCACGCGCACGGTGGTGCTCGTGGTGGTGTGGTCGGGCGCACTCGTGGGCCTGCTGCTGCGCGTGTTCTGGCTGGGCGCCCCGCGCTGGGCCTACGTGCCGCTCTATCTGGGGCTGGGCTGGGTGGCCGTGGGGTTCATCGGCCCGTTCTACCAGGCGGGCGGAGCGGCCGTGGTGGCCCTCATCATCGCCGGCGGACTGTGCTACACCGTGGGCGCGATCATCTACGGCACCAAATGGCCCCGCGGCTCGATGAAGTACTTCGGCTTCCACGAGATCTTCCACGCGCTCACCATCGCAGGCTTCCTCTGCCACTACGCAGCGATCGCGCTGGTGGTCTTCACCGTCGACGCCTAGCCGGCGCACGAGCGCCGATGCGCGCTCAAGGCTCCTTGGACGCCTCGTCGTCGGGGGTCGCCGAGGGAGCCTCGGGAACCTCGGTCGCCTCCGCGGCCGCGGCGTCGCCCTGCGCGGCCGATGCCTCCGTCGCCACGGCCCTCTCATGCTCCGGCGGGTGCGTGCGCACCTTGCGCAGGTGCTTGGACAGCGAACGGGACAGCAGGATCACGCCGCCCACGAGCACGAAGGTCGCCACGAAGGCCAGGAACCCGGGCCCGCCGGTGAAGTCCGCCACGTCATCTCTCCTCGCTGTCGTGAACTATCCTGCCTCATCATGAGCAACCCCTCCGACGCATACGAGGACGAGGCCGCAGACGCCCGCCCACGACTGTCGCGTCGAGGCTGGATCCTCGTGGTCGCGGGACTGACCGTGCTGGTGGCCATCGCCGCATGGTTCGGACTGGCGCAGGCCAGTCAGCCGGTGCGCTGGCAGGACGTGGGCTTCGACCCCATCTCCGCCACCGAGGCAGACGTGACGTTCGACGTCTTCCTCTACACCGACCAGCCCGTGACCTGCTACGTCCATGCGCTGAACGTCCAGTACGCCGAGGTGGGCGTGGGCGAGATCGAGGTGGACCCCGCCGATGGCGCTCAGCAGCGCTTCACCGTGCCCATCCCCACGGTCGAGCAGGCCAACTCGGCCCTGGTGCGCTACTGCTCGCCCACGCCGTAGCCGAGCCGAGCCCGGGCTCCGAGCCCTCACCACGGCCGTCCCCAGCGCCGCGCGGGAGATTTCCCGCCCGCTCGCACGCTTGATACGCTGGCACATCCTGTCAAGCAAGGAGAGACACGTGACCGAGACCACTGGTACCTGGCTCACCCAGGAGGCCTACGACCGCCTGCAGCAGGAGTACGACCACCTCGTGGGCGAGGGCCGCAGCAGCATCGCCAAGGAGATCGACGAGCGGCGCCAGGAGGGCGACCTCAAGGAGAACGGCGGCTACCACGCCGCGCGCGAGGAGCAGGCGAAGCAGGAGGCGCGCATCGCGCAGCTCCACCACATCCTGCAGACCGCCACCGTGGGCGAGGCCGCCACCGGCGCCGAGATCCAGTCCGGCACCGTCGTGACCGCAGAGGTCATGGGCCGCGAGATGAAGTTCCTCGTGGGCTCGCGCGAGGTCGCCGGCGGCACCGAGCTCGACGTCTTCAGCGCGCAGTCGCCTCTGGGCGCTGCGCTCATCGGCAAGAAGCCGGGCGACGAGACCTCGTACGAGGCGCCCAACGGCAAGGAGATCCCCGTCAAGGTGATCGCCGCGGAGCCCTTCTCCGGCTAGGCCCTCTCGAGCACCACGCCCACCTCGCCGTGCCCCGTGTGCGGGAACATGTCGAACAGCCGTGCCTCACGTGCGACCAGCGACGGCATCCACGCCAGGTCCCGCGCGAGCGTGTCCGGGTTGCAGCTCGAGTAGATGACGGTGCTCGCCCCTGAGGCATCGAGCCACCGCGAGAGCTCCTCCCCCAGGCCGCGCCGGGGAGGGTTCACCACGATCGCGTCAGCCGAGGAGGCCTGGCCGGTGGCCCACGCCACCGCATCGGCTGTCTCGAAGGCGACGTCACGCATCGACCCGTCCCCTGACCACAGCCGCTCGTCGCGCGAGCGCTGAGCGGAGGCCACCGCCTGCGCGCTCGTCTCGACACCGGTGACGGTGCGTCCTGGCGCAGCGCCGTGGAGCGCGAAGCCGCCCACACCGCAGTACAGGTCCCACAGGCTCGCCGGCGCGCTCGCCTCGATCCATGCGGCAGCCTGCCGGTACAGCGCCGATGCGACGGCGGTGTTGGTCTGGAAGAAGCTCTGCGGGCGCAGGTGCAGGTCGATGCCGTTGACCCTCATGGTGAGGGTCTCGCGCTCGGTGAGCACCACCTCCCGCTCGCCCTCCAGCACGGCGGCGTGCGCGGGCTGGACGTTCACGGACGCGACGGCGATGTCCGGCAGCTGATCGAGCAGCCACGGCAGATGCTTGCGGATGCGCGCGAGCGCCTCCGTCGACCGCAGCACCCACCGGACCATCAGCGCCTCGTCCGGCGCCACGGTGACGAGCACGTGCTTGAGCTCTCCGCGGCGGCCAGGGACGTCATAGGGCTCGAGCCCTGCACGCGTCACGAAGTCCGCGAGCATGGGAAAGGCCCTCGACAGGCTCACCGGATACAGCGGGCAGTCCCGAAGGTCCTGTCCGCGACCGGAGGCGTCGAGGATGCCGATGGTGGGCGCCTGGACCGTGCCCGCGATCACCATCTTGGCCTTGGTGCGAAAGCCGGCCTCGTCACTCGTGACGGGCGGCAGCCACGTCAGTCCCGGCGCGAGCGGCCCCAGCAGGTCCGCGACACGCGCCTGCTTGTCGGCGACCTGCTCCGCGTACGGCTGCTCGATGATCGTGCACGAACGGCACAGCCCGGCCGCGTAGTAGTCGCAGCGCATCAGGGCCGTCAGGAGTCGCGGTCGCGCGGCGGGCGCGTGGGGATCTGCTCGCTCTGCGGCTCGTGCGCCTGCTCACCGTCCGCTGCCACAGCGCCGTCGCCGGCGACCGTCGGCTGCTCTTGCGTGGGCGCATCGGTCGCCGGGCGCTGCACGGCGATCTCGCCGGTGTGGGTGATCCGGGAACGCGCACGACGGATCGCCTCTCGCGACCGCTCCGCCATCACGGGCACCTGCGAGGTGATGGGCGCCCGTTCGTCGTCACCTGGTTGGAACTCGGGTCGCAGGCCGCGCTTGAAGGCGTACAGCGTCGCGACGATGGGCACCGCGATGACGGCGCCGACCAGGCCGAGGGTCAGGGTTCCTGCAGAGATCGTCAGCAGCACCGCGAGAGGGTGGATCGACGCCGCCTTGCCGAACAGCCACGGGTACAGGACGTTGCCCTCGATCTGCTGGACCACCAGCACGATCGCGATCATCCACAGCGCGGTGGTCCAACCGCCATCGACCAGCGCCACGAGCGCCGCGATGATGCCGGACAGCGTCGCACCGATGAGGGGGATGAAGGAGAACAGGAACACCAGGATGGCGATGGGCAGCGCGAGCGGCACGCCCAGGATCCACGCGCCCAGCCCGATGCCGACCGCATCGACGAAGGCGACGAAGACGGTGGTCTGCGTGTAGCGACGCAGGGTGACCCAGGCGTGGGTGCCAGCGTGGTCCGCCCGCTCCACCGCATCGTCCGGCAGCAGGCCCACGGTCCACGTCCAGATCAGGCGCCCGTCGCGCATGAAGAAGAACAGCGCGACCAGCGCGATCACGATGCCGGCGAACAGCCCGCCCACCGCAGATCCGATCGACAGCGCGCCGGACGCGACGCCCAGCACGTTGTCCTGGATGAAGGTCTGGATGTTGCCCACGACCTCGTCGATCTGCGCCTGCTCGATGGCCAGCGGGCCTTCCACCAGCCAGGCGACGAACGTCTCGAAGCCCTCGACTGCGGCCTCGCGGAGCTCATCGAAGTCGGAGACCACGGACGTCGACGCGAGGGTGCCCAGGCCCAGCACGGTGAGGATCAGGCCCAGGATCGCGAGGATGGAGCCCAGCGCGCGGGGGATGCCGATGTCCGCCATGCGCGCCACCAGACGCTCCAGCGGCGCCGCGATGATGAGCGCGATGATGAGCGGCACGAACAGCGCGGTCAGACTGGTGAACGCCCACACTCCCGTGGACACCACGATGCCCACCACCACGATGCGCCACGACCACGCCGCAGCGATGCGCAGCGTCACGGGGACGCGGTCCACCACCGTCGCCTTCTCCGTGTACAGCACGGAGGAGGTGGGCTTGGTCTCACCAGGGGATTCGGACATAGCGCGAGCCTAACGCCGCGCGCGGACGCCGCGCGCACTGCCGCGCGGAACATGCGGCCCCGTGCGCGCGTTTCTCCCTCGGAGAGGAGCACTGATGCTTGGAACGAGCAAGACCGACATGATCACCCCGGACGAGGCGCTGCCGGGCCGCGACACCGCGATGGAGGTGCCGGACCGCCACGTGGTGCTCGGCACGCCGCTGACAGGACCCTGGCCCGAGGGCCACGAGGTGATCTACGTGGGTATGGGCTGCTTCTGGGGCGCCGAGCGGATCTTCTGGCAGACCGACGGCGTCTACTCGACCGCCGCCGGCTACATCGGCGGCTGGACGCGCAACCCCACGTACCAGGAGACCTGCACTGCACGCACGGGTCACGCCGAGGCCGTCCAGGTGGTCTACGACCCCTCGAAGGTGTCGCTCGACCGCCTGTTCGCGGAGTTCTGGGAGAACCACGACCCCACCACCGCGAACCGTCAGGGCAACGACGTGGGCACCCAGTACCGCAGCGCGATCTTCACGACCACGGAGGAGCAGCTCGCCGCGGCGCAGGCCTCGCGCGAGCGCTACCAGGCCCAGCTGACGGACAAGGGCTACAGCGCGATCACCACGCAGATCGCGCCGGTCGAGGACGCGGGCGACGGCCACTTCTACTACGCGGAGGAGTACCACCAGCAGTACCTCCACAAGAACCCCGGCGGCTACTGCAACCACGGCTTCTGCCAGGTGAGCTACGCGGGCGCCTGAGTCTCGACCAACGGCGAACGGCCGATGCGCGGGTGACCCGCGCATCGGCCGTTCGCTTGTCGCAGGGGCTCGCTACGGCTGCGCCGTCGCGGACGCGACGAACGTGAGCTGGCGCATCTGCTGATGCGCCTGTCCGCCCTCGTGGCCGTTGTACGCGTAGATCTCCATCTGCTTCGCAGGAGTCGCACCCGAGCCGGACGCGTACCAGTTGTAGGCCGCATACCCCGTCGAGGGCGGGCACACCTGATCCATGAGGGCGACGGACATCAGCAGCGGCGCGTGCGCGCGCTTGGCGTGATTGACGCCGTCGAAGTAGGACAACGTGTCGAGCACGCTGTCGCGGGGAGCACGGACCGTCTTCAGGTAGGTGACGACCTCCTGGTACGGGAACTCGTCGGTGAGGTCGATCGCACGCTCGAAGTGGCACAGGAACGGCACCTCGGCCACGCAGCCCGCGAGGTCGGGCACCAGGCCGGCGACCGCGAGCGACACGCCACCGCCCTGGGAGCCGCCCAGGAACACCACGCGCTGCGCGTCCACCTCGGGCAGCGAGCGCGCAGCCTCGACGCCACGCACCGCGTCGGTGAACATGCGGCGGTAGTAGTAGTCCGCAGGGTCCTGGATGCCACGTGTCATCACGCCAGGCACGGCGGGCGTGGAGCCCACCGGATCCGGGGTGTCGCCACCGGTGCCCCACGTCGCGCCCTGGCCGCGGGAGTCGATGTACAGGTGGGCATAGCCGGCGGTGGCCCAGAGAGTCCGCTCGATCGCCAGACCGCGCCCGCCGCCGTAGCCGTTGATCTCGACCACGCACGGCAGCGGCCCGGTCGCGCCGCGCGGCGTCGCCAGCCACGCCTTGATGGGATGACCGTCGAAGCCGGGGAAGGTGACGTCCTCGATCTCGACCTGCGCCAAGGTGACCGGTCCGGGCTGGCGCTCCACGCGCATCGGCGTCTGCCGCGCCTGGGCGAGGGTGTCCGCCCAGAACTCGTCGAAGTCGGCGGGCTCACGGACGTCGGGGCGGTACGTCTCGAGCTCGGTCACGGGCAGGTCGAACATCGCCATGCTTCTAGGCTCCTGATCCGAAGAGAAGAGTGGTGGCGGAGAGCACCACGAGCACCGCGACGAAGGTGCCCAGGATCGCCACCTGCTTGGGGTAGCGACGCAGCTTGTCCGCGAGCATGTAGGCGCCCAGGAAGCCGGCTGCGGTCGCCGTCAGCATGAACATCGAGGCGTAGGCACGGAACGTGGTGAACTCCCCCACGTCCCCGAACTGGTCGCTCAGCAGCGTCAGGCCCGCCCAGGTCAGGCCGTAGCCGATCGCGCCGCCCATCACCACGAAGGCGATCTCGCCCACGCCGCGGCGCATGCGGCGCACGACTCGGTCCAGGGCGTAGCCCGCGGGAAGTCCCACGACCGCGCCACCCAGCGCGATGGGAGCGGCCAGCTGGAGGAACAGCGAGATGTCCCCCGTGGGGACGTTCACCGCGAGCACGAACATCTCGACGATGAGGATGCCGAGGATCAGCGCCGCGAGGGGTCGCCCTACCGGAGCCTTCTCGTTGAGCGCGGCCTCGTTGGCCGCCTCCTGGTCGCGCGCGCCGAGCCTCTCATCGGGCCACTCGAGAGCGTCCGGATCGTCCTCGCGGCGGCGTGCGTCGTCGTCCTTCGCCATCCTGGCTAGTCGCGGCCCTGCAGGATCGCGATGATGCGCAGGAACTCGATGTACAGCCACACGAGCGTCACGACGATGCCGAACGCGGCCTTCCAGTCGTAGTGCTGCGGCAGGCCGTTCTTGACGCCGTTCTCGATGAAGTCGAAGTCGCCCACGAGCGACACGCACGCAAGGATCACGGCGAACACGCCGATGGCGACGCCGATCCAGCCCGAGCGCAGGCCGAACCCGTTGCCGACGTCCGTGAAGATCATGACACCGATGTTGACCAGGGAGAACAGCAGGTAGGAGATGCCGCCGATCATCAGGAACTTCTGCATCTTGGGCGTGTAGCGCACGCGGCCGGACTTGTAGAGCCACAGGCACACCGCGAACGTGCACGCGGTCGCGAGCAGAGCCTGGAGCGCGGCGCCGGGCGCGTTGAAGTAGGTCTCGATGTAGTACGAGATCGAGCCAAGGAAGTAGCCCTCGATGGCCGCGTAGGCGATCGCGAGCGCCGGCGTCGTGATCTTCTTGAACGCGAGCACGAGGCCCAGCACCATGCCGGCGATGGCGGTGACCATCAGCGCGGCGAAGTTGAAGAACATGTAGCCGGGGATCGCCGTGATGAACGCCAGGATGATCATCCCCGCGGTCTTGGAGATCACGCCGTCGTAGCTCATGCGGCCGGTCTCGACCGGGCCGGCTGCAGGCATGTCGTACTGGTGCTGCAGGTCCTCCGCCGTCACGGGCCTGCCGTTGACGTCCACGGTCTTGCCGGGCTTGAACGCGCTGTTGGAACTGAAGACTGGGCTGGCCACGGTGGGTCCTCCTCGACTGGAAATGTCCACGGTCAGCATACCTGCGCGCCGTCCGCTCCCGGCATCCCCCTCACGGACGATGCTCAGGCCCTGATCCGCGTATCGGCTGTGTGACTGCCCCCAATGAAAGGGGCGTTGATGCCCCGTTCGGCCGGGGCGAACAGGGCACGAACGCCCATCTCACTTCGAGCGGTCAGGCCGCCGCTTGCGATGCGCGGCGCTCCCGGGCGGCGTCGCGGTCCGCCGGCATCAGCGTCGACAGGACCGCGAGCACCACCGCCGCCACCGTCACCACGATGAAGACCAGGTGCATCGCCGTCATGAGCTCCGCTCCGTCAGGCGTGCCGTCCGGGCCCACGCTCGCGACGCTGTTCACGATCGCGCCGCACACGGCCACGCCCAGCGCTGAGCCCAGCGACCGCGCGAAGGTGTTGATGCCGGTCACGGAGCCGCGCGTGGAGTGCGCCACGGATGCCTGTGCGGCGATCAGCGTGGGCACCGCCGTGAGGCCCATGCCCAGGCCCACGAGGAACGTCGCGGCTGCGGCCGCCACCAGCGGCGAGGACTCGCCCAGGAGCAGAGTGGAGCTCGCCCCCGCGATCACCAGAGCGGATCCGATGGTCGCGGTCCAGCGGAATCCCAGCCGCAGGTACAGGCGGCCGGAGTTGGAGGCGGCGAGGGGCCAGCCCACCATCATCGCCGCGAGCGCGAAGCCCGCGACGAGCGGCCCGTACCCGAGCACGCCCTGCGCATAGATGGGGATGTACGTCACCAGGCCCAGCACCACGATGCCCACTACCAGCGACACTGCCGTCGCGGCCCCGATCACCCGGCGGCGCAGCAGGCGCAGGTCGACGATGGGGTGCGCGGCCCTGAGGACATGGCGCACGAACGCGACGCCCAGCACCACTGCCCCGCCCAGCACCGCGAACGACGGCACCGACGCCCACGCCCAGGTGGTGCCACCCTCGAGCAGGCCCAGCAGCAGCAGAGTCGAGCTCAACGTCAGCAGCACCGCGCCCCGGTAGTCGATCGGGTCCCGCTCGCCCTCCCGGGGCGGCTCCTCGTAGCGGCGGGTGATGACCCAGCCCGCGACCACGCACAGCGGGATGTTGATGAAGAAGATCCACCGCCACGAGGCGAACTCGGAGAACACGCCTCCGAGCGTGGGTCCCACCACGGAGGACATCGCCCACACCGAGGCGAGGTAGCCCTGCACCTTGGCCCGCTCCTCCAGCGTGTAGATGTCCGCGGCGATGGTCTGCGACACCGGCATCACGGCGCCTGCGCCCAGGCCCTGCAGCACCCGCCCGGCGATCAGCGCACCCATCGACCATGCCGCGCCGCACAGCACGGAGCCCACCAGGAACAGGGCCACGCCGGCGAGGATCAGCTGCTTGCGGCCCAGGATGTCGGACAGCCGTCCGGCCAGCGGGGTGCTCACCGCCTGGGCCAGGAGGTACGCGGAGAACAGCCACGGCACGCTCTCGAAGGAGCCCAGCTCGCTCGCGATCGTGGCGGAGGCGGTGGCGATGATGGTCGCGTCCAGCGCCACGAGCGCGGTCGCGAGCATCAGCGACAGCAGAATCGGACCACGGTCGGAACGCAGCCCGACGGTCGCGGAGGTTGGCGGCACGTCTGCTCGCAACCGTGCGCGCGCATCGGCTATTCCCAGGCTGGACGTGCCCCCGGCGGGTTTCGAACCCGCACTGGACCGGGTTTAAGCCGGCTGCCTCTGCCAGTTGGGCTACGGGGGCGTGAGACTGATCATCCCCCAGCCCGGACAGTTTGAACCAACCCTGAGCCGACACGCCGCGCGCCCGGCGCCCGGATCGCGCTCGCCTCGGGGCGCCGTCCGCGCCGTGGTTCGGACTGTCGGAAGGCGGCCGGTCAGAGCCGCTCGGCTGCGGAGAACGCGATGCCGTCGAGGATGTCGTGCTCGCTGGTGACCGCGGTGCCGAGCGAGCCGCCGGCCGCCGCGACCTCCGCGCGCACGCGCTCCATGACCTCGCGCCACACCAGCGCGCCGGCACCGATCACGTCCACGCGTCCGGGGTGCATGAACGGCATCGCGGCACGCTCCTCTCGCGAGGCGTCCAGGAGCTCGATGCATGCCTGCGCGGCGTCGTCGATGTCGAGCTCCGCGCCATTGATCGCGTCGCGGTCGTAGCGCGGCAGGTCGAGCGCCTTCGCGGTCACGGTGGTGATGGAGCCGGCGAGGCCCACCAGGGTGCGCGCCTGTCCCAGGGGCACCTGCGCGGCTGCCTGGTCGAGAGCGGCGTGCACGTCCGCACGGGCTCGCTCGATCTGCTCGACGGTGGGCGGGTCCTCGTGCAGGTGGCGCTCGGTCATGCGCACGCATCCCACGTCCATCGAATGCGCGGCGTCCGGCTCGCGCTGGCCGAGCACCAGCTCCGTGGAGCCGCCTCCGAGGTCCACCACGAGGTACGGGCCCGGCCGGGAGGCGTCGAGCGCGGACAGCGCGCCACGGAAGCTCAGACGAGCCTCCTCGTCGCCGCTGATCACCTCGGGCGCGACGCCCAGGCGCTCCCGCACGCCCTCGATGAACTCGTCGCGGTTGCTCGCGTCGCGCGTGGCGGAGGTGGCGACGAACCGGATCGCCTCCACGCCGTGCTCGCGGCACTGCGCGGCGTAGTCATCCGTCGCGGCCAGCGTGCGCTCGAGCGCCTCCGGAGCGAACTGGCCCGTGCGGTCCACGCCCTGTCCCAGCCGGACCACGGTCATGACGCGCACCACATCCGCGAGCGTCCCAGCCTGGGTGTCGACGTCCGCGATGAGCAGGCGAATCGAGTTGGTGCCACAGTCGATGGCGGCGACGCGGGGCATCAGGCCTCCTGGGTGTAGGCGTCGGGGTCGGCGGACAGCGGAGCGTCGGGATCCGTCTCGATCGCAGGGCACGTGCACCGGTCAGGGCGCCAGTGGCCGCGGATCATCGCGAGCGCCTCGTCGCCCAGCGGGTTCACGCCGGGACCGGCGGCGAGCGCGTGTCCCACGAGCACGTGCAGACACTTGACCCGATCGGGCATGCCGCCAGCGGAGATGCCGTGGATCTCCGGGACGTCCTCAATCGCGTAGCGCTCCTCGAGGTACGTCTGGTGCGCGCGAAGGTAGTGCTCGGCCAGCGCCGGCTCCTCGGCCAGCCGCCCGGTGAGGTCCTTCATCACGCCGCGGGCTTCGAGCGTCGACACGGCCGCGACCGCCTCCGGATGCGTGAGGTAGTACTGCGTGGGAAAGGGAGTGCCGTCCGGCAGCCGCGGCGCGGTGTGCACCACGGTGGGGTTGCCGCACACGCATCGGGCCGCGATCGCCACGACGCCGCGCGGCTCCCGTCCGATCTGCGCGGCCAGGACGGTCAGGTCTCGCTCGGTCGCTGGGGTGTCGCTCACCCTGTCGAGTCTACTTTCGCCGCCGCCGCGCTCCCCTCGCCCGCGGCGGGCGCGGGCGACACCTTCACCTCAGGCGGCTCCGGAAGCTCCGCGCCGGCAGGCGCCGCGCCGTCGCCGGGTCGCTCGCCAGCGTCGATCACCGATCCCCACAGGCGGTCGTACCAGGCTGCTCCGGTGAGCGCGTCGGGGGCGCGCTCGGCGGCGGGCGAGCCGTCCACCGGGCCGGTCACGGACTCGGGATCGATCACGCGGTACGGCGTCTCCCCTGGGAACACATATGCCAGCCGCTCGCGCGCCTGCGCCACCACGAACGCGGGATCGTCCCAGCGCGCGACGTCCGCCTCGAGATCGTCGACCTCCGCCTGGGCGGTCGCCGCCTCCGCGCGCAGGCCGTCGAGCATCACCTGCTGATCCATGTACGCCCGCACCGACGGCGCGACCACGGCGAAGGCCAGCGCAACCACGCCCGCGATCACGGCCGTGCGCCAGGTGAGCATCGCGGTCCACGACCCGCGGGGGCGCGACGGATCCAGCCGGGGTGCGGGCGCCGGGGTCGATCGCGACGGCGACGGGCCGCCGGGCCGGCTCTGCGGCTTCGCGATGGGGCCCGTCGTGGGTCCGCGTCTGGGCGTGCGCGCGCTCGAGCGCCGCGGAGCCCGGGGGGACTGCCGCGGCGCGCCGGGACGGGAGGGGGCGCTCACGTGCCCGATTGTCTCAGCGCGGGACGGCGATCCCGTCAGGCGCGCGCCGGGCGCGTCGTGTTCCGCCGGTCAGCCACTCACCACACGGCTGTGACGCAAGCGAAGGGCGAGGCTGATGGGGAGTCGCTGGGTCACCACCCGTCACATCAGCGACGGCCGTGTGGCACGCGGCCGGGCGACGCGCGCCCACCGCGGCCGATGCGCGCCGCGACACTCGTGCGCCGCTGCGCCCGCGCATCGTCTCCCCACCACGCAACAGGGCCGCGACCCCCCTGACGGGAGCCGCGGCCCTGACGTGCGTGGAGCCTTAGGCGGAGTACGAGCGCGGGAACGCTGCGGTGCCGGCGTACGCCGCGGCGTCGTCCAGCTCCTCCTCGATGCGCAGCAGCTGGTTGTACTTGGCGATGCGCTCGCCGCGGGCGGGCGCGCCGGTCTTGATCTGGCCGGTGTTGAGCGCCACGACCAGGTCCGCGATGGTGACGTCCTCGGTCTCGCCGGAGCGGTGCGACACCATCGAGGTGAAGCCGGCCGCGGTCGCCATCGACACGGCGTCGATGGTCTCCGTGAGCGTGCCGATCTGGTTGAGCTTCACGAGCAGCGCGTTTGCGGCCTTCTCGTCGATGCCGCGCTTGAGACGCGTGGGGTTGGTGACGAACAGGTCGTCGCCCACGATCTGCGTCTTGTCGCCGATGGTCTCGACCAGGTGCGCCCAGTCGCTCCACTCGTCCTCCGACAGCGGGTCCTCGATGGACACCAGCGGGTAGTCCTCGACCAGCTGCGCGTAGTACGCGGACATCTCCTCGCCGGACTTGGCGGCACCCTCGAACTGGTACGCGCCGTCCTTGAAGAACTCGGTCGCGGCGACGTCGAGCGCGAGCGCGACGTCCTCGCCGGGCTTGAAGCCGGCCTTCTCGATCGCGACCAGGATCAGGTCCAGCGCAGCGCGGTTCGACTCGAGGTTGGGGGCGAAGCCGCCCTCGTCGCCCAGGCCGGTGGCCAGGCCGCGCTCCTTGAGCACGGACTTGAGGGCGTGGTAGACCTCGGCGCCGTAGCGGTACGCCTCGCGGAAGGTCGAGGCGCCCACGGGAGCGATCATGAACTCCTGGATGTCGACGTTCGAGTCCGCGTGCGAGCCACCGTTGAGGATGTTCATCATCGGGACGGGCAGCAGGTGCGCGTTCGGTCCGCCGATGTAGCGGAACAGCGCCAGGTCCGCGGAGTCCGCGGCGGCCTTGGCGACGGCCAGGGACACGCCCAGGATCGCGTTCGCGCCCAGCTTGCCCTTGTTGTCGGTGCCGTCGAGCTCGAGCATGGTCTGGTCGATGATGCGCTGCTCGGTCGCGTCGATGCCGACGATCTCGGGCGCGATGTCGTCGATGACGGCATCCACGGCCTGCTCGACACCCTTGCCCAGGTAGCGGGAGCCGCCGTCGCGGCGCTCCACGGCCTCGAACGCTCCGGTGGAGGCGCCGGAGGGGACGGCGGCGCGGGCGAACGTGCCGTCTTCGAGCGCGACCTCGACCTCGACGGTCGGGTTGCCGCGAGAGTCCAGGATCTCGCGCGCGCCAATAGCCTCAATGCTGGCCATGATGCTCCTTCATGTTGTGTTGGGGTTCTCCGGGGAGTCTATCGGCGGCCACTGGGGGCCGCCGTGCGACTCAGGTCCTTGGTGGTGAATCCTTGATGACGGCCGATGCGCGCTCGAGATCGCGGGCGGCCGTCTCGAGGTCGCGGGTCGCCTGCCGGAGCGCGGCCTCGGCATCGATGCCCTGCTCCTGGGCGCGCGCCACGAGGGCGAGCAGCTCCGCGCCGATGCTGGGCTCGGGCGGCAGCGGCGTGTCGAGTCCGGCGCGCTGAGCACGGCTGAGCACCTTCTGCGCGCGGGCGAGCGCGGGCTGCGCGACGGGCACGCCATCCATGACGGACTCGCGCTGCTTGGTCTCCTTCTTGATGCGCTCCCAGCGCGCGTGCGTGTCCTGCGCGGTCAGCACCTCGCCGTCCGCCTCGAACACGTGCGGATGACGCTCGATCAGCTTGTCCGCCACCGCATCGGCGACGTCCTCGATCCCGAACGGGTCCTCGGGGTGCTCCTGCGCGACGCGAGCGTGGAAGACCACCTGGAGGAGCACGTCGCCCAGCTCCTCGCGCAGGTCTGCGCGCGTGCCGGTCTCGATGGCCTCGATGAGCTCGTACGTCTCCTCGAGCGCGTAGGCCGTGAGGCTCTCGTGCGTCTGCTCTGCGTCCCACGGGCAGCCGCCCGGGGATCGCAGGCGATCCATCACCTGGATGAGTCGGTCGAGACCGTCACTCACTGACGATCCACGGCGAGTCGGGCTCGACCAGACCCACCACGTCGTTGAACTCGAGATACCAGGACGGCTGGCCCTGCTGAGCCGCCGCGGTCGCCTTCTCCGCCGTCACGGACAGGGACTGCATGAACGCCGCGGCACTGAAGGTGCCCGTGCGCGGGCTCGTCACGGCGTCCGCCTCGATCTGCTCGGCGACGGACTGGATCACCGAGGTGTCCTCGGTCAGGACGGTGAACGCCGCGATGAGCAGAGAGCCCTCGACCGCGTCGATCAGGTCCTCGCTCGGCTCCTCGTTCACGCCGTTGATCTCGAGGAGCGCCTCCGCCTGCTGGCGGGACACCGAACGCGCGTAGGTGAAGTCGATCTGGTCGGTCTCCTCGAGCAGCGCCTGGCGCATCAGCTCGATCGTGATGACCTGGCGCCGGTTGGCCGGAGCGCCGATCTCCTCGAGCCACACGTCGTACAGCTCGGATACGTGCGCGTTGGTCAGGGTGGTCCCGTCCAGCTCGGCCGCGGCGCCTGGCGAGGCGGGCTGGCCGGGCACGGCGCAGCCGGCGAGCAGGAGCGCGGTGCCGGCGAGGGCGCCCGCGAGGGCACGACGTCGGAGGTGCAGCATGGGCATCATCCTACTGTCGCCGGACGGGTGGCCTTGATGATCTCGCGCACCCAGTCCAGCACGGCGGGTCCCTCGACGGGCGAGCCGCCGATGCGTGCGGTCATCGGGGCGGGCACGAGCACCTGCCGCACGGCCGGCTTGATGACCGTGCCTGGGTAGAGGCGCGTCATGCGCATCGCCGCGGAGTCCGCGAGCTCGAGCGGGCTGAAGCGCACCAGCCTGCCCTGCGCGACCACGTCCGTGATGCCTGCCGCGCGCACCTCCAGCCGCAGTCGAGCGACGGCCATCAGGTGCTCGACCGGCTGCGGAAGGTTGCCGTAGCGGTCCTGCAGCTCCTCCTCGATCGCGTCGAGCGCATCGCCATCGAGCGCATCGGCGATCTTGCGGTAGGCCTCCAGGCGCAGCCGCTCGTGCTCGATGTACTCCGTGGGGATATGGGCGTCGACGGGCAGATCGATGGTGATGGCGGGACGCTCCTCCTCGCCCTCGCCCCGGAAGCCCGCGACGGCCTCGCCCACCATGCGGATGTACAGGTCGAAGCCCACGCCCTCGATGTGTCCGGACTGCTCCGCGCCCAGCAGGTTGCCGGCGCCGCGGATCTCCAGGTCCTTCATGGCGACGGCCATGCCCGCGCCCAGGTCGGTGTTGGCCGCGATGGTCTGCAGGCGGTCGTGCGCCGTCTCGGTGAGCGTCCTGTCCGGCGGGTACAGGAAGTAGGCGTAGGCGCGCTCGCGAGCGCGGCCCACGCGACCCCGTAGCTGGTGCAGCTGCGACAGGCCGAACGTGTCCGCCCGCTCGACGATCAGCGTGTTCGCGTTGGAGATGTCCAGGCCCGTCTCGACGATCGTGGTGCACACCAGCACGTCGTACTGACGGTCGTAGTAGTCGACGATCACCTGCTCGAGCTGCTTCTCGCTCATCTGTCCGTGCGCGACGGCCACGCGCGCCTCCGGCACCAGCTCGGCGAGCCTACGTGCGGCGCTCGTGATGGTCTTGACCGAGTTGTGGATGTAGAACACCTGGCCATCGCGCATGAGCTCGCGGCGGATCGCGGCGGCCACCTGCGGGTTCTCGTGAGGTCCCACGTAGGTGAGGATCGGGTGGCGCTCCTCTGGCGGCGTGGCGAGCGTGGACATCTCGCGGATGCCCGTGACCGCCATCTCGAGCGTGCGCGGGATGGGCGTCGCGGACATCGACAGCACGTCCACGTCCGTGCGCATCGCCTTGAGCGTCTCCTTGTGCTCGACTCCGAAGCGCTGCTCCTCGTCGATGATGATCAGTCCCAGCTGCTTGAAGCGCACCTGCCCGGTGATGAGCCGGTGGGTGCCGATCACCATGTCGATGGTGCCGTCGGACAGCCCCTGGATGACCTCCTTGGCCTCCTTGTCCGTCTGGAATCGCGACAGCGACGCCACCTTCACGGGGAACTGCGCGAAGCGCTCGGAGAACGTGTCCACGTGCTGCTTGACGAGCAGGGTCGTGGGGCACAGCAGCGCGACCTGAGAGCCGTCCTGGATGGCCTTGAACGCCGCCCGCACCGCGATCTCGGTCTTGCCGAAGCCCACGTCGCCGCAGATGAGCCTGTCCATGGGGACCGGCTTCTCCATGTCCTCCTTGACCTCGTCGATGACGCTCAGCTGGTCCGGCGTCTCGACGAACGCGAACGCCTCCTCGAGCTCGCGCTGCCACGGAGTGTCCGGGCCGAACTCGCGACCCTGCGATGCCATGCGCGCGGAGTACAGGCGGATCAGCTCGGCCGCGATCTCCTTGACGGCCTTGCGCGCACGGCCCTTGGTCTTGGCCCAGTCCGAGCCGCCCATCTTGTTGACGGAGGGCGTCTCACCGCCCACGTACTTGGTGATCTGGTCCAGCTGATCGGTGGGCACGGACAGCCGGTCCGCGGGCCCGCCACGCTTGGACGGCGCGTACTCGATCACCAGGTACTCGCGCTCGATGCCGCGCACCGTGCGCTTGGTGAGCTCGACGAACCGGCCCACGCCGTGACTCTCGTGCACCACGAAGTCGCCCGTGCGCAGCTGCAGCGGGTCCACGGCGTTGCGGCGGCGGGTGGGGACCTTGACCTTGGGGCCGGCCGCGTTCGCGGCGCGACCGGTGAGGTCGGACTCGTGCACCACCATGGTCCGCGCATCCGGAGCCTGGAAGCCGGCGCCCGTGATGTGCGGCACGATCGCGACCACGCCGTCCACGGGCTCGTAGGCGTCCATCACCCTGGCCGCGATGTCGAGCTCGCGGCACTGCTCGGCGATGCGGTGCGCGGAGCCGGTCCCGGCCGCAGTGATGACCACGCGCCAGCCCTCGGCCACTCGGCCGCGAATGGCGTCGAGCGCCGCCTGCAGACGGCCACGGTGGTCCTCGACGTCCGCGAGCGAGGTGACCCGCGCATCGGCCGTTCCGAACGGGCCCACCGTCGACCAGTCGAGGGCGCGCTCCAGCGCCGCCTCGTGCACCTGGTCGAGCGAGAGGAACGAGCCCTCGGCGGCCTCCAGCGGTGCCTCGGCGCCGGCTGCGGCGCCCACCCATGCCGCCGCGAGGAACTCCTGCGCGGTGTGCTGCAGATCCTCGGCGCGCCGGGCCAGGCGCTCGGGCTCGATCGCCACGATGCGGGTGCCGCGGGGGAACGCGTCGGAGACCGGGACCAGCCGGTCCACGAGCAGCGGGATGAGGCTCTCCATGCCCTCGACCGCCACGCCGGCCGCGATGCGCCCCAGCATGTCCGCAGCCGCGGGGACATCGTCGACGAGCGAACTGGCGGTGCGGCGCACGTCCTCGGTCAGCAGCAGCTCCCGGCACGGCGGCGCCCACAGCTGGGGCACGGGCTCGAGCGAGCGCTGATCGGCGACGGAGAACGAGCGCAGGGAGTCCACCTCGTCGCCGAAGAACTCGATGCGCACCGGGTGGGGGTCGGTGGGCGCGAACACGTCGACGATGCCGCCGCGCACGGCGAACTCGCCGCGCCGCTCGACCATGTCCACCCGGGTGTAGGCGGCGGCCGCGAGCGCCTCGGTCAGGTCCGTCAGGTCGCGGGTGTCCCCGACGTGCAGTCCCACGGGTTCGAGGTCGGCCAGCCCCGGGATCACGGGCTGGAGGATGGCGCGCAGGGGGGCCACGACCACCTGCAGCGGCGGCAGGCCGGCCTCCTGCTGCACCAGCTCCGGGTGTACGACGCGTCGCAGGGTCGCGAGGCGGCGGGCCACGGTGTCGGAGCGAGGGCTCAGGCGCTCGTGCGGCAGCGTCTCCCACGCGGGAAGCACCGTGACGTGCGCGGGGTCCAGGTACGAGCCGAGCGCGGCGGCGAACGTGTCCGCGTCGCCGGAGGTGGCGGTCACGACCACGGTGAGAGCCTGCGAGTCGAGGGCGGTGCGAGCGACCAGCATGGGAGCGGCGGCGGTGGGCGCCACCAGGTGCTCGACGTCGATGACGGGCGGGTCGACGGCCTCGAGCAGCGCGCTCAGCGGACGGGTCACGGCGCCTCCAGGGCATGGGTGAGGACCGGAATCTCCGGCACAGCCATCCTAGGTTCCCCCACGCCCGCGGGCTTCACGGGCGGCCGTCAGTGCGCGGCGACGTAGCCCGTCCGGTCCGCCTCCGTGATCTCACGGATCTCCCGTGCAGGGTTGCCCGCCACGACGGTGAACGGGGGCACGTCACGGATCACGACGCTCCCGGCACCGACGACCGCGCCCTCGCCCACGCTCACCCCGCCGAGGATCGACACCCCGCCGCCGATCCACACCCGATCGCCGATGGTGATGGGCCTCGCCCAGCAGGCGCCCGCCGCGCGCTCGTTCGCGTCGAACGCGTGGTTGGCGGTGTACAGGCCCACCTTGGGCGCGATCAGGACGTCGTCGCCGATGGTGATGGGTGCGCAGTCCAGCATCACGCAGTCGAAGTTGCCGAAGAACCTCTCGCCCAGATGGATGTTGACGCCGAACTCGCAGCGGAAGGTGGGCTCGAAGGTCGCACCCGTGCCCGCGTGGGCGACCACCGCGCGCAGCAGCTCCTCGCGCTGCTCGGCAGGCTGGCCGTAGGACGCGTTGTACTCGTTGGTCGCGAGCACGGCGCGGCGCCGCGCCTCGATCAGCTCGGGAGTCACGTCGTCGTACATCTGTCCCGTTGCCATGTGGCGGAACTGTTCCTCCAGTGTGGTCACCGCACCTCTCCCTCACCTCGATGTGAACGTTCCCATCACCCTAGCGCCATCGCGTGGCCGCGCGACCGCAACGCTCACTGCGGCGGAGCCCCTCCCGCGCGAAACCTAGACTTGTGCGCATGGATCCCACCCGCGAGGCCGAGCGCCTCCTGCGCCGCTTCGCGCGTGAGACCAACATGACCGTGGCCGGACGGCCCATGGAGGTGCACGGCGACGGCCCGGTGGCCGACGCGCTCATCCAAATGCTCGCCGCGATGGGTGCCAGGGCGGCCTCCTCGAGCCCGGCCGATGCGGCACTCACGGTGGACTTCGACGTCGCCACGGGTGCGATCACCCTGGGCGGCGCTCCCCTGCGAGAACGTGGCGACGCCGCCGGTCGGATCGACTTCGCGCGCGACCACATGCGCGTGAGCACCGGACTCGCCGCCGAGCTCCGGGGCGCCGGGACGGTGCGGGGCCTGCGCATCGGCGTGGCGATGACCCTCGAGCCCAAGACGGCGAACCTCGCGCTGCTGCTCGCGGATGCGGGCGCGGAGGTCGCCGTCTACGCCCACCCCGATGAGACCGACCCCGCCGTCGCGGCGGCGCTGCGCGAGCGCGGCGTGCCGTGCGATGCGGATGCGACGCTCGAGCCTCGTGACGAGCGTGCCGCCGCTCTGGCCTTCCTCCGCCGTGGCTTCGACGTGCTGATCGATGACGGCAGCCACCTCACCCGCCTGGCCCACGAGGAGGGGCTCGTCGATGGCTGGTTGGGCGCCACCGAGGAGACCACCTCCGGACTGACGCCGCTCCGGGCGATGCAGCGCGACGGCGCGCTCGCCACGCCCGTGGTCGCCGTCAACGACGCGGGCACCAAGACCGGCTTCGACAACCGCTACGGCACCGGGCAGTCCTGCGTGCTGGCGATCGCGGACCTCCTCGATGCCGCCGACGTGAGCGTGCGCGATCAGCACGCTCTGGTGATCGGCTACGGACCCGTGGGCGTGGGGGTCGCGGCGCATCTGCGCGCGCTGGGCGCGCGGGTCGCGGTCGCGGAGATCGACCCGCTGCGCGCCCTGCTGGCCGCGCACGACGGCTACGAGGTGGGCGCGGCCGATGCACTGGCGGAGGGCGCGCTGGTGGTGTCCGCCACCGGGGTGGCCGCCACCGTGACGGCACATCAGATCCGGGCGGCGCGCGCCGTCGCCGTCGCAGGCGGAGTGCCCGGAGAGATCGACCTCGAGCATGCGGTGCTCGGCGACGCCCTCGAGCCCATCGCCGAGCACGTCGAGCAGCTCGCGGACGCCCGCACCATCGTCCTGGACCGCGGCGGCTGCATCAACGTCACCGCCGCCGAGGGCAACCCCATCGAGATCATGGACCTGTCCTTCGCCACCCAGCTCGCCGCCGTGCGCGAGCTGGTCGAGACACGGCCCGCCGTGGGCGTCCACGCCCTCTCGGAGGCCGCCGTGGACCACGTCGCCGCGACCGCCGCGCGCACGCGCGGGATCCAGCTCGCGGCTCGCTCCGTCCGCTCATCCGGCGCCCCCGACCACTGGCGCAGCCCGCGCTACCGCATCAGCACCGAGCAGGAGACCGCATGACCGGCTTCCCCGTCACCCTGTACTCCGCGAGCCTGGTGCTGCCCGTGACCGCGCCGCCCATCATCGACGGGGCCATCGCCGTGCGCGGCGAGCGCATCCTGCACGTGGGCGAGCGGGTGTGGGTCGAGCAGTCGCTGGCCGAGCGCGGCGTCCCAGTCCAGCACGTCCACTGGGACGGGGTGCTGACTCCGGGCCTGGTGAACGCGCACACACACCTGCAGTACACCGGCATGGCGGAGGTGGGCCGCGGGCGCTACCACGGCTTCGAGGACTGGGCGAAGGGCTTCAACCCCGTCTATGCGCAGCCGCATGACTGGAGAGCCGATGCGGCGGCCGGCGCCGCGCAGATGATCGCCGCCGGCGTCACGGCCGCTGCGGACGTGGTGACCGATCCCGAGGCCGCGCACGCGCTCCACGATGCTGGACTGTCCGGCATCGCGTACTGGGAGGTCATCGACTGGACCAACGAGGCCTGGCGCTCGCACGGCCGCGCGGCGGTCGAGGCGGCGCTGGACTCGCTGCCGTCGCAGCCAGGCACCGGGCTCAGCCCGCACGCTCCCTACTCCCTCGAGATCGTGCCTCTGCTGGAGATCCCCGACATCGTCCGCGAGCGCGGCAGCCGCATTCACATCCACCTGGGCGAGTCCGGCATCGAGCAGGAGTTCGAGCACGACCACGCGGAGCCGTGGCAGTCCAAGGGCATGGGCAGCCTCGCGGAGCTGCGTCAGGCCGGGTTCGGCACGTCCGCGACGGACTACGTGGATCACCTGGGGGTGCTGGGGCCGGACTGCCACATCGCGCACGGCGTCTACATGAGCGAGCGCGACCGCGCGATCCTGCGGGCGCGCGGCACCACCGTGGCGCTGTGCCCGCGGTCCAACGCCGTGATCGGACTGGACGCGCCACCCGTGGCCGCCTACCTGCGCGAGGGCAGCCCCATCGCAGTGGGCACGGACTCGCTGTCGAGCGCGCCATCGCTGGACCCCATGGGCGACGTCGCGGAGCTGATGCGCATCGCCCGCGCGCAGGGCTACTCCCACGACGATCTCGCCGAGCGCCTGCTGCGCGCCGCGACCCTGGGAGGCGCCCACGCGATGGGCATCGACGAGGGTCCGCGCCGCACGGGGTACCTGGCCGTGGGCGCGATGGCGGACCTCGCATTCTTCGACGTCCCCGTCACGGGCATCACGGAGACGCTGACCACGCTGGCGGAGTCCGGAGAGGGCCGGGCCGCCGCGACCGTCGTCGCAGGTCGCGTGCGCCACGCGAGCCGGGCCTTCCCCCAGCCCGTCGCCACGGAGGCCCCATGACCATCCCCGCCACCGCATCGGCGCTCCAGCTCGAGCCCCATCCCGAGGGCGGCTGGTTCCGCCGCACCTACACGGCGTCCTCTCCCGTGGCGACGCCGGGCGGCGAGCGCCCCGCCGCCACCTGCATCCACTATCTGCTGACGCCTGGCGAGCGCAGCTCGTGGCACGTGGTGAGCTCTGACGAGATCTGGCTGTGGCACGGCCCCGGCGTCCTCGAGCTGCGGCTGGGCGGAGACGGAGCCGAGCCGTGCGACGAGGCCGACGCGCGGGTGGTCCGGCTGGGGCCCGACGTGACCGGCACAGATGTGGCGCAATGCCTGGTGCCGGCTGGAACATGGCAGGCAGCAGAGCTCGCCGGCGAGCAGGAGGCGCTCGTGAGCTGCGTGGTCTCCCCTGGCTTCGACTTCGCGGATTGGAGGCTCGCGCAGCCGGGCGCG
This sequence comes from Demequina activiva, assembly GCF_016862815.1. Taxonomy (GTDB): domain Bacteria; phylum Actinomycetota; class Actinomycetes; order Actinomycetales; family Demequinaceae; genus Demequina; species Demequina activiva. The sequence goes on from NZ_BONR01000001.1 coordinate 422,297, forward strand.
TAGAATCTGCCCGTCCGCGAGCGATCAGCGTCGATTCAGCTCCACCTTCCTTTCGATGGAGAGAACCATGATCACCACCGCATCACTGCGCCGCGCATCCGTCGCGGCCGTCGCCGTCTCCGCCCTCGCGCTCGCGGGCTGCTCGAGCGGCGACGCTGAGAGCGAGCCCAGCGCCGAGCCCACCGCCACCGGCGCCGCGGAGGCCGCCAGCCTCGAGACCATCACCGAGGGCACGCTCACCATCGCCACGGGCGAGCCCGCGTACTACCCGTGGGTCATCGACGACGTCCCGGAGACCGGCGAGGGCTTCGAGGCCGCCGTCTCCTACGCGCTTGCCGAGGAGCTGGGCTTCGACGCCGAGGACGTGGTGTGGGTGCGCACGTCGTTCGAGTCCGCCATCGCCCCCGGGCCCAAGGACTGGGACCTCAACATCCAGCAGTTCTCGATCACCGAGGAGCGCCGCACCGCCGTCGACTTCTCCTCTCCGTACTACACCACCACGCAGGCGGTGGTGACGGTCGAGGGCTCCGCGGCCGCTGACGCGGGCTCGATCGCCGAGCTGGCCGAGCTCAACGTGGGCGTCCCGTCCGGCACCACCAGCTACACGGTCGCCGCGGAGCAGCTGGGCGAGGACAACCTGTCCGTGTTCAACAGCGCCGAGGACACCGTGCTCGCGCTGAACTCGGGCCAGATCGACGCGTTCGTGATCGACCTGCCGAGCGCGTTCTACCTGTCCGGCGTGGAGCTCGAGGGCGGCCTGATCCTGGGCCAGTTCGCCACCTCCGAGGGTGGCGACGAGTTCGGCTTCGTGCTCCCCAAGGACTCGCCCAACACCGCCGCGGTCACCAGGGCCGTGGACGCCCTGCGCGAGGACGGCACGCTCGCCGAGATCGAGGCCGAGTGGCTCTCGACCTCGGTCGACGTCCCCGTCCTGAACTGACGCGGCACCAGCGACAGACTGATGCGATGACGGACGGAGCGCCCGGGGCCACTCGAGGAGCTGCCGGCATGCCCGGCGCGCCCTCGTCCTGGGAGCCGAGCGAGCTCGAGCTCGACCGGCGCCGCCACCGCAAGCGCGCCTCGGTGCGCTCCGTCCTCATCGCCGCCGCCTCCACGCTGGTCTTCACGGCCGTGGTGTGGGTGGCGCTGGTCAACTCCCCCGGCTGGGAGGCCGTCAAGGAGTCGTTCTTCAACCTCGAGATCGGACGCGACTCGTTCCCGGACATCCTCGAGGGTCTGTGGCTCAACATCCGTGCGCTGTTCTTCGCGGTGATCGGCGTTGCCGTGCTGGGCACGCTGCTGGCCGTGATGCGCTCGCTGCGCGGGCCCGTGTGGTTCCCGCTGCGCGCGATCGCCACCGTCTACACGGACATGTTCCGCGGCATGCCGGTGCTGATCGTCCTGTACCTCGTGGGCTTCGGCATCCCTGCCCTGGACATCTTCCCGCGCCTGCCGGCAGCCGTGTGGGGCACGATCGCGATCACGCTGTGCTACTCGGCGTACGTGGCCGAGGTGCTGCGTGCCGGCATGGAGGCGGTCCACCCGTCGCAGCGGGTCGCTGCCCGGTCGCTGGGCCTGTCGCATGGCGAGACGTTGCGCCTCGTGGTGATCCCCCAGGGCCTGCGCAAGGTGGTGCCGCCGCTGATGAACGACTTCGTGTCGATGCAGAAGGACGTGGGCCTCATCTCGATCCTCGGAGCCGTCGATGCCATCCGAGCGGCGCAGATCGACGTCGCGGCCACCTACAACTTCACGCCGTACGTGGTCGCGGCGCTGCTGTTCATCGCGCTGAGCCTGCCGTTCATCCGGCTCACCGACTGGATCGCGAAGCGCATGGCGCAGCGCGAGCAGATGGGCGGCACGGTATGAGCGTCCTCGAGCTGCACGGGGTGCACAAGAGCTTTGGAGACAACCACGTCCTCAAGGGCGTGGACCTCGAGGTGGATCAGCACGAGGTGGTCGTGGTGATCGGCGCCTCCGGCTCCGGCAAGTCCACGCTGATGCGCACCATCAACCTCATCGAGCAGGTGGACGACGGCCAGATCCTGCTGAGCGGCGACGACATCACGGACCCGCGGGTGAACGCCGACAGGGCTCGGGCGCGCATCGGGGTGGTGTTCCAGCACTTCAACCTGTTCCCGCACATGCGCGTGATCGACAACGTGACGCTGGCAGCGCGGCGCGTGCACGGGATGCCGGCCGATGCCGCGGTCGCCAAGGGCACCGAGCTGCTGGGGAAGTTCGGGCTGGGCGACAAGGTGAGCGACTACCCGGACAGGCTGTCGGGCGGCCAGCAGCAGCGCGTCGCGATCGTGCGCGCGATCCTCACCGATCCCGAGCTGCTGCTGCTGGACGAGATCACCTCCGCGCTGGACCCCATGCTGGTGGGCGAGGTCCTCGACCTGGTGCGCGAGCTGGGCGACGCGGGATCGACCATCCTCATGGCGACCCACGAGATGTCCTTCGCGCGGTCGGTCGCCGATCGCGTCGTGTTCATGCACCAGGGCCGCATCCTCGAGTCCGGCACGCCGGACCAGATCTTCGGCGCCCCGCGGGAGCAGGCGACCCAGGAGTTCCTCGCGCGCGTCATGCACCGCTGACCGTGGCGCGACCGCTCCCGACCTGCTGAGGGCGCGCCGCCTCGTTGAGCGGCGACGGGCTAGTCGTTGGTGTGGTCCAGGACCTCGTCCAGACGGATCTCGTGGGTGGGCGGAATCTCCTCGTTGACGTTCGTGGGCAGCGACGGCCTGATGACCGTGCCGTCCGCGCGCACCGTGCCGTGGAACTTGGTGGCGTCCGGCGCGCCGGCGATGCGCGGTCCCTGGCCGTCCAGCGGCACCGTCAGCGGCTGCAGCTGCGTGAGAGAGAAGCGGTGCCCGCGCACCTCGACGGTGAGCCCAGGGCCCTCCTCGATGGTGAACGTCATCTCGTCCTGCCGCACCGCCACGCGCACCCGGGTGCCGCGCTGAGCGATGCGGAAGGTCAGGGAGTCCCAGCCCTCAGGCAGGCGAGGATCGAACGTGGGCACATCGCCCTGGTCGCGGAACCCGCCGAACCCGTAGGCAAGGGCGGACCACACGCCGCCGGTCGACGCGACGTGGACGCCGTCCGCGGCGTTCCCGTGAAGGTCGCCCAGGTCGACGTAGAGGCTGTCCCAGAAGTAGCGCTGCGCGAGCTGGTGGTAGCCCACCTCCGCCGCGATGATCGACTGGACCACGCCCGACAGGGTGGAGTCGCCCGTGGTGATGGGGTCGTAGTAGTCGAAGTCGGCCTTCTTCTGCTCCAGCGTGAACTCGTCGCCCTGCAGGAACAGGGCGAGCACCACATCGGCCTGCTTGAGGACCTGGAAGCGGTAGATCACCAGCGGGTGGAAGTGCAGCAGCAGCGGGCGCTTGTCCGCGGGGGTGTTCTCCAGATCCCACACCTCGCGTTCGTTGAACAGCGCGTCCTGCGGGTGGATCCCCAGCTGCTCGTCCCACAGGATCGCCATGCCGTCCGCCGCGCGCTCCCACTCGGCGATCTCCTCGTCCGTCACGCCCAGGCGCGACGTCAGCCGCGAGTACTGGTCCGGCCAGCGGTCCTGGAGCTTGCGCACGTTCTGAGCCGCGCAGCGCAGGTTGAACCGCGCCATCACGTTCGTGTACAGGTTGTCGTTGACGACGGTCGTGTACTCGTCCGGGCCGGTGACGCCGTGGATCCGGAAGGACTCGCCATCTCCCGGGATCTTGCGCCAGAAGCCCAGGTCCGCCCACATGCGCGCGGTCTGCACCAGGATGTCGATGCCCTCGCGCGCCAGGAAGTCGTCGTCGCCCGTGGCGCGCACGTACTTGTCGATCGCATACGCGATGTCCGCGTCGATGTGATACTGCGCTGTGCCCGCGGCGTAGTACGCGGAGGCCTCCTCGCCGTTGATCGTGCGCCACGGGAAGAGCGCGCCGTTCTGGGCGAGCTCGCCGGCGCGCTTCTCCGCCATGCCCAGCATCCGGTAGCGGTAGCGCAGCGCGTTGCGAGCGATCACCGGGGACGTGTACGTGAAGAACGGCAGCGCGTAGATCTCGGAGTCCCAGAAGTAGTGGCCGCCGTAGCCGGATCCCGTCACGCCCTTCGCCGCGATGCCGTGGCCGTCGCCGCGCGCAGCCGCCTGCGCGAGCTGGAAGAGGTTCCAGCGCACCGCCTGCTGCACCGCTTCGTCGCCGCCGATCTCGACGTCCGAGCGAGACCAGAAGTCCTCGAGCCACGTGCGCTGATCCTCGAACTGCGTCGAGATGCCCTCCGAGCGGACGCGATCGAGCGTGCGATTGCAGCGGTCGGCGAGCTCGCGCGGCGGCACCACCCGCGACGTGTGATAGCTGAGCACCTTGGTGAGCGTGAAGGTCTGCCCCGGCTTGGCGCGCGCTCGGAACACCTGCTTGGCGTAGTCCTCCTCCGCCTCCGTCACCACGTCGTACTCGTCCTCGAAGTCGACCCAGTGCTCCATCGCGGCAGCCAGCGTCATGCCGGACGCCGCGCACTGGTACCCCAGCACGATGCGGTCGTCCGCAGCGTGGTGCAGGCGCGGCTCGAGCACGCGCTTCTCGAGCTTCTCCGCCTTGCGGGGGTCCGCGATCACGTCCGGCGAGGGGTTCGCGCGGTACTCGTCCAGGCCTGCCTGGCGATTGAGCAGCTGGGAGGAGATCGCGATGGGCGCCTCCTCGTCCAGCAGGGTGACCTCGAAGGTCATCACGGCGAGGTGGCGCTGGGCGAAGGACACCATGCGCTTGGAGCGCACGCGCACCCGGTTGCCGGACGGCGTGCGCCACAGCAGGTCGCGCGACAGCACGCCGTCGCGCATGTCGAGCACGCGTGAGTAGCTCACGAGGTCCGCGATCGACAGCAGCAAGGGCTCGTCGTTGACGTAGAGCCGGATGATCTTCGGGTCCGGCACGTTGACGATGGTCTGCCCGGTGCGCGCGAAGCCGTAGGCCTCCTCGGCGTGGAGGATCTTCCAGGTCTCATGGAAGCCGTTGATGAAGGTGCCGTGGGCGTGCGCGTCGTGGCCGTCCTCGACGTTGCCGCGCAGTCCCAGGTAGCCGTTGCCCACCGCGAACATGGTCTCCGTGACGCCCAGGTCGTCCTTCGAGAACTCGGTCTCGACCAGGCGCCACGGGTCCACCGGGAAGCGCAACCGGTCGAGGTACTCCGGCGAGCTCGTGTCGCCCAGAGGTCGCTGTGCAGCCTTCACCGTGCGATCAGCTCCTCGAGGTCGTCCACCACGACGTCCGCACCGCCTGCCAGGAGCGCTGCGGCGCCCGCGCCACGGTCCACTCCCACGGTCAGACCGAAGTCGCCCGCCGCACCCGCGGCCACGCCGGACAGCGCGTCCTCGACCACCACTGCATCGGCGTCCGCGATGCCCAGGCGACGGGCGGCGAGCTCGAACATGTCGGGGGCCGGCTTGCCCGCGACGCCCTCGTTCGCGACCACGTTGCCGTCGACGACCACCTCGAAGCGGTGGGCGATGCCGGCGGCGGCGAGCACCGCGGGGGCGTTGCGGGAGCTGGACACGACCGCCATCGCGGCGCCCAGCGACTCCAGGTGGTCGAGCAGCGCGACCGAGCCCGGGTAGGGCTCCACGCCCTCCTCGTTCAGGATCGCCTCGAACGCATCGTTCTTGGTGTTGCCGATGCCGCAGACGGTCGGGGTGCCCGCAGCGTCGGACGGGTCGCCCTCGGGAAGCGTGACCCCCCGGGAGGCCAGGCACGCGCGCACGCCGTCATAGCGGGGCTTGCCGTCGACGTAGGCGAAGTAGTCGGCATCGGTGTACTCGGGAGTGATGCCGTGCGCCGTGAAGTAGTCCGTGAACATCCGGTTCCACGCCTTCATGTGCACCTCGGCCGTGGGCGTCAGCACGCCGTCGAGGTCGAACAGCGCAGCGGCGTAGAGCCGGCCCTCTGACTGGGGAATCTCCCAGACGTTGTCGGTGGTGGTCACGCGTCCTCCCTCGTGCTGTCGACGTGGTGTGACGCAGGCACGACGGTGGGCCCGCTCCAGCACTCCCGATAGTAGTGATGGGGATGGGGGTGCTGTCCATTCCCAGGCTGTTCAGGCCGGCCGATGCGCAGCAGCCGGCCGCAGGCCGTCAGGACTTCGTGTGGAAGCGCTGCTGCGCCGCCTCCAGGCCGTCCGCGAGCACGGCCTCCACCGCATCGGCCGCCGCGTCGAGGAGGAACGGCAGCTCCTTGCGCTCGGTGGCGCCGAAGGGCTTGAGCACGAAGGCGGCAGGCTCCATGCGGCCCGGCGGGCGGCCGATGCCCACGCGCACCCGCACGTAGTCGGGCGTGCCGAGCGCCTTGGTGATGTCCTTCAAGCCGTTGTGGCCTCCGGAGCCGCCCCCGCGCTTGAGCCGCACCTCCCCGAAGGGGATGTCGAGCTCGTCGTGCAGCACGATGACCGCCTCGGGATCGACCGCGTGGTACTTCGCAAGCGAGCTCACGGGGCCACCGCTGACGTTCATGAAGCTCATGGGCGCGCCGAGCACGACGGGCTGGCCGGCCAGACGCACGGTCGCCGCGCGCGTACGGGTCTTCTTGTGCACGGACAGCGCGCCGCCGCCGCGCGAGGCGAGCTCGTCCAGCACCATCTGGCCCACGTTGTGCCGCGTCGGCGCGTACTGCTCGCCGGGGTTGCCCAGGCCGATCACCAGCGCGTTCATGGTCTCCTCCGCCCTCGCCTCACCACCGCCATAGCGAAGCGCCCGCCACCAGGGGTGACGGGCGCTTGGCATGGATACAGCCTAGTTGTCGTCGCCCTCGTCGGTCTCGGTGGCGTCCTCGGAGGCCGTCTCGCCCTCGGCGGCGGCAGGCTCCTCCTCGGCGGCCTGGCGCGGCACGGTGACGTGCACGACGAGCAGCTCGGGGTCGACGGCGAGCTCGGAGCCCTTCGGGAGCTCGATGTCTGCGGCGACCTTCTTGTCCCCCTCCTCCATGCCGTCGATCGACAGCGTGAGGTACTCGGGGAGGTGAGTGGCCTCGGCAAGGATCTGCAGCGAGGAGTTCTCGAGCACGTGGATGGTGCCGGGCGCGGACTCGCCCTCGAGGTGCACGGGCACGTCGACGGTGATCTTCTCGCCCTTCTTGACGGTCAGCAGGTCGATGTGGACGATGACCGGCTTGATGGGGTCGCGCTGGACGTCCTTGGCGACGGTGAGCTGCTTCTCCTCGCCCTCGATGTCGATGGTGAGCAGCGCGTTGGGGTTCTTGAGCGCCATCATCGTGTCGTGGCCCGGCAGGATGACGTGCTGGGGCTCCTCGCCGTGGCCGTAGATGACGGCGGGGATCTGGTGGTTGGCGCGGATGCGACGGGCGTAGCCCTTGCCGAACTCGGTGCGGCGGGTGGCGGCCAGCGTGAGCTTGTCGGACATGAGGTTCTCCTGGGTTTGCGGTAGATGGAGCGGCCAGGGCAAGGCAGGCGCGTCAGACATCTGCCGCGTCGATCACGGAGCGCCCGGAGGCCTCCCTCGCCGAGGAACCCCGACAGTCTACCGGACGCCCCGCGATCGCGTCGCCCACCGTCGATATCCCTGGTGAGCGACATGCGGCCCGTGCGCCAGCGGGAATGGTGGGGACGCGCGACGGCGTTAGGGAGGCATGACAGCATCGCATTCGTCCATGAGACAGGGCTCGACCGGCGACGTGTGGGAGAAGGCCGCTCGGGCCGGCTACGCGGTCTCTGGCGCCCTCCACATCGTGCTCGGGATCCTCATCGCGCAGATCGCCTTCAGTGGCGGTGGCGAAGAGGCCAGCTCGAGCGAGGCGCTCTCCAGCCTGAGCGACAACACCTTCGGCGTCGTCGTCCTGTGGTTCGCGGTGGCGGCGTTCGCCGCGCTCGCCCTGTGGCAGCTTGCGGACGCGATCCGGCCGCATGACGAGACGAAGGACCGCCTGAAGGCGGCCGCCAAGGCCGGCGTGTACGGCGTGCTGGCGTTCACCTCCGCGTCCATCGCGATGGGTTCGTCCAGTGGCGGCGGCGACTCGCAGGCCCAGGGCATCGTCGCGAAGATGCTGGGCTGGCCTGGCGGCCAGTTCATCGTGGGCGCGATCGGACTCGGCATCCTCGCCGCCGGCGTCTTCCACGTGGTCAAGGGCGCCAAGAAGAAGTTCATGCGGGACCTGATGGGCGTGCCCACCAAGTCCGGTCGCATGGTGCGCGGTCTGGGCACGACGGGATACATCGCGAAGGGCATCGCCCTGGGCATCGTGGGCGTGCTGTTCGTCTACGCGGCGGTCACGGCCGACCCGGACAAGGCCGAGGGCCTCGATGGGGCCATCAAGAGCCTCCTGGACCTCCCCGGCGGCCAGGTGATCGTGGTGCTGGTGGGGGTGGGCTTCGCCGCCTACGGCCTCTACAGCTTCGTCCGCTCCCGCTACGCGAAGATGTGACGCGATGATCGGACACGGACCGGGCACGACTGCCCCCTCACCCTCCCTCGTCGGCCGCTCCATGCTGCGCCGCGTCCTCCTCCCCGCGACGGTGCTGTGGATCGCGGTCGTGGGAACGGGCTTCCTCATCGTCGACGTGATCGGCCTCGATGAGCGCGCCGTCAGCGAAGCGTTCGTCGACATGCGCACGTCCACGCTCGACTCGGTCACCGCCGTGGTGTCCGAGATGGGCAACACCCAGGTGCTGATCGCTACCTGTGTGCTGATCGTCGCCTTCATCTGGTGGCAGTCGCGCCAATGGTGGTTCGCGATGGTGCCGGCACTCGCGCTCGGAGTCGAGGCGCTGGTGTTCCTCACCTCGTCGCTCGTGGTGGGTCGCTCGCGCCCCGACGTCGACCAGCTCGACGACGCGCCGCCCACATCGAGCTTCCCGAGTGGCCACACCGGAGCGTCGACCGCGGTGTACCTGGCCTTCGCGCTGTGCGCGACTCGCATCAAGAACACCGGCCTGCGGGTGACGGTGCAGGTGATCTGCATCATCGTGCCGCTCGGCGTGGGGGTGTCTCGCGTCTACCGCGGCATGCACCACCCCACCGACGTGATCGCCGGATTCGCCGTCGGCGCGACCTGTGCTCTCATCGCGTGGAACTGGCTTCCCGCTCGCGACGCCGCAGAAGGCGTGATCGCCGCGACGGCGCACGACGACTCTGCAGGCGCATCGGCCGGCCCTGGCGCTGCGAGCCGCACGCGCTGAGGCCTAGACGCCGCCCTGGAACAGGCTCGTCACCGAGCCGTCCTCGAACACCTCGTTGACCGCACGAGCGATCAGCGGGGCGATCGACAGCACCGTGAGCTTGTCGAACTTCTTGGAGTCCTCGATCGGCAGGGTGTCCGTGATGACCACCTCGGAGATCTGAGAGTCGCGCAGGCGCTCCATCGCCGGGCCGGACAGGAGACCATGGGTCGACGCCACGATCACGTCCTTGGCGCCGTTCTCGAACAGCGCCTCCGCGGCCTGGACGATGGTTCCCCCGGTGTCGATCATGTCGTCGACCAGCACACAGGTGCGGCCCTCGACCTCGCCCACGAGCTCGTGGACCTTGACCTGGTTCGGCACGGACGGGTCGCGGCGCTTGTGGATGATCGCGAGCGGCGCACCCAGGTGATCGGACCACTGGTCCGCGAGGCGCACCCGGCCCGCGTCCGGCGACACGATGGTGAGGTTGTCCGGAGCCACGCGCGTGCGCACGTACTGTGCGAGCAGCGGCATGGCCCACAGGTGGTCCACCGGTCCGTCGAAGAATCCCTGGATCTGAGCCGTGTGGAGGTCGATCGACATGATGCGATCCGCCCCCGCCGTCTTGAACATGTCCGCCATGAGGCGAGCCGAGATGGGCTCGCGGCCCTTGTGCTTCTTGTCCTGACGCGCGTACCCGTAGCAGGGGATGACGGCCGTGATGCGCTTGGCGGACGCACGCTTCAGCGCGTCCACCATGATCAGCTGCTCCATGATCGCGTCGTTGATGGGAGCCGCGTGGGACTGGATCACGAAGGCATCGGCACCGCGCACGCTCTCACCGAAGCGCACGTACAGCTCTCCGTTGGCGAACGTGTAGGCGGTCGTGGGCAGGAGCTCGATGTCGAGGTCCTTGGCCACCGCCTCGGAGAGCTCCGGGTGCGCGCGACCGCCCGCCAGCACCATCCGTCGTTCGCTCGCGTGCGAGATCAGTGCGCTCATGCCTCTCCCTGAGGGTCATTGGCCGTGCCGGCCGGTGGTGCTGACGATAGTGCGTCGCCGCCGTCGCCTGCCTGTGCAGCGCGATCGGCGGCCTCGGCGGATCCCGTGCCGGGCCTGCGCCGCTGCACCCATCCGTCCACGTTCTGCTGGGGGGCGTTCGAGAGCGCGAGGGCTCCGGGCGGGACGTCCCGGCGGATGATCGCGCCCGCGCCAGTGTAGGCGCCATCGCCGATGCTCACCGGCGCGATCAGCGAGTTGTCGGAGCCGATGCGCACGTGATCGCCCACGGTGGAATGGCTCTTGGACACCCCATTGAAGTTGACGAAGATGGTCGCGGCGCCGATGTTGCTGTGCTGGCCGATGGTCGCGTCGCCCACGTAGCTGAGGTGCGGGACCTTCGAGTGGGCGCCGATGGTCGCGTTCTTGGTCTCGACGAACGCGCCGATCTTGCCGTCCGCCCCCAGATGGGTCCCCGGCCGCAGGTAGGAGAAGGGCCCCACGGTCGCCCCCGCCTCGATCACGGCGCTGGTCCCGTGAGTGCGCGTCACGGTCGCCCCGGCTCCCACGCTGACGTCCGTCAGCGTCGAGTCAGGGCCCACCGTGGCCCCTCCGGCGATCTCGGTGGCGCCGTGCAGCTGGGTTCCCGGCAGCACCGTGACGTCCGCGGCGAGCGTGACGTCCGCGTCGATCCACGTGGTCGCCGGATCGACGATGGTGACGCCCTCACGCATCCAGCGCTCGAGGATGCGGTCGTTGAGGCGGCGTCCCGCCGTCGCGAGCTGGACTCGATCGTTCACGCCCTCGGTGGCGGCGGCATCGGGCGCGACGAACGGCTGGACGCGGCCTCCGTCGCCGCGCGCGATCGCGATCACGTCCGTCAGGTACATCTCGCCCTGGGCGTTGTCCTGACCCAGCTGGGCCAGAGCGCCTCGCAGCACTGTCGCGTCGAACACGTAGATGCCGGCGTTGATCTCGGTGATCGCGAGCTGATCCGCGCTGGCGTCCTTGTGCTCAACGATCTCGACCACCTCGCCGGTGCCGGCGTCGCGGACGATGCGGCCATAGCCGGTGGGATCGTCCACCTGGGCGGTCAGCAGGGTGACCGCGGAGCCCGCGTCGTGGTGCGCGTCCATCAGCGCGCCCAGCAGCTCGCCGTCGACCAGCGGCACGTCGCCGCTGGTGACCACCACCGCGCCCGTGAGCTGGGTGTCCAGCACCGCGGAGTCGCCCACCTCGCCGTTCGCGACGCGGGCCGCCACCGCCGTCGCATCCAGCGTCGACAGTCCGCAGAACACCGCACGTCCCGTGCCGGGGATCTCGTCCTGGTCCGCCAGCAGCGCGTGCGGCGCGATGTCGCTCACGTGAGCGGCGACCTGCTCGCGCTCGTGGCGGACCACCACGACGATGCGCTGCGGGTCGAGCGAGGCGGCTGCGGCGAGGGCGTGTCCCACGAGCGAGCGGCCGGCGAGCGGGTGCAGCACCTTGGGGGTGGCGGACTTCATCCGCGTGCCCGCGCCTGCGGCGAGGATCATCACGGCGGCGGGTCGCGTGCGGCTCACCGGGCTCCCTTCTGCTGCCCCAGAGGGCTCGATCAGGTTCGGAGACCACTTTACCTGCGCGTCACCTAGCCGGGCGCCCGCCGCCTGCCTCGCTCCTGACACGACTTCGTCACAGTCTGGCATCGGCCGAGACTGCGGCAAGGCGCCTGCGGTAGCGTCGAATGACAGCACGCCACGATCGATTCCGGGGGATGTCGATGATGACCGATCGTCGAGAGCGCCGCACTCGCGTGCGAGCCGCGGCGGCGGCCGCGCTCGTCACCATGATGGTCACGGTCCTGGGAGTCGCGCCCGCGACCGCGGCGAGCGGCGTGTCCGCTCAGACGGTGCTCGACACGCTCGCCGTGGCTTCCGAGAGCTCGACGTCGCCCGACGACGACGCCTTCCTGCGCTGGGACGAGCCCGACGGCACGGGCTGCACCGTGCTGGACGACGTGCTCGTCGCGGAGTCCACCACGGCGACGGACGGCGGCTGTCCCGTCACATCGGGATCGTGGACATCCCCGTGGGATGGCGAGGTGCGCACTGCGGCGGCCGACATGAGCGTGGTGCACCTCGTGCCCATCGACGAGGCATGGAAGTCAGGAGCGGACACGTGGTCCGCGTTGCTGCGCGAGCGGTACGCGATGGAGACCGAGTGGGACCCCACGCTGGTCGCGGTGACCACCGAGGCAGCCGACGCGAGGGCGGGGGCGGACCCGGGAACCTGGATGCCGGAGGGCGATGCCGCCAGCTGCGCGTACGTGGGCGACTGGCTCACCGTCAAGCTGCGCTGGGATCTCGCGGTCGACCCGCTCGAGCACGCAGCGATCCAGAACATGCTCTCCGGCCCGTGCGACGGCCTCACGCTCGAGGAGCCGCCCAACGCCCCTGGACCCGGGTACTGGTTCCGCGACGTCGACTACTATCACCCGTACACCACCCACATCTCCTGGATGGCGACCGCCGGGATCAGCCAGGGGTACGGCGCGAGTGGTTGGTATGCGCCGCGCAACGACGTGAACCGCGGTCAGATGGCGACGTTCCTCTACAAGGTCGCCGGCGCCCCGGAGTACGACGCGCCGGCCGCCTCGGCGTTCGACGACGTCCCCACCTCGCACGTGTTCTACCCCCACATCTCGTGGCTGGCGGACGAGGGCATCACGCAGGGCTACGGCAACGGGGACTTCGGCCCGTCCGACGAGGTCACTCGCGGCCAGATGGCGGCGTTCCTCTACAAGCTGGCAGGCGCGCCGGCGCACACCCCGCCGGCCGTGTCGCCCTTCCCTGACGTGCCCACGAGCCACACGTTCTACCAGCACATCTCGTGGCTCGCAGGCACGGGGATCACGAGCGGCCACGCCGACGGAGACTTCAAGCCGAACGGCCTCGTCACCCGTGGGCAGATGGCCGTGTTCCTGTTCAAGTTCTCCGCGACCGTCGCCAGCTAGCCACTCGCCGGGACCGGGCTCCGCCCACAGGATTCGAACCTGTACTGCAAGGCTCCAAAGGCCTGCGTGCTGCCGTTACACCAGGGCGGAACGTGGGGCCGCGCCCCACAGGTCGTCCAGTCTGCCAGGATTCGCGGCACACTAGGGACGTGACCGACACCTCGAAGAAGTCCCCCCGAGCTCGCATGACCGCCCGCGAGCGGCGCGAGCAGCTGCTGGGCGTGGCTCGCACCCTGTTCGCCGAGCGTGGCTTCGAGGGGACGTCCGTCGAGGAGATCGCGGCTCGCGCGGACGTGTCCAAGCCCGTGGTCTACGAGCACTTCGGCGGCAAGGAGGGCGTCTACGCCGTCATCGTCGACCGCGAGGTGGAGGCACTGCTCACCGCGCTGTCCGGCGCCCTCGCCGAGCGCGGCCACCCCAAGCAGCTGGTCGAGCGCGCGGCGCTGGCGCTGCTGGACTACATCGAGTCCTCGCCGGACGGCTTCCGCATGCTGGTGCGCGACTCCCCCGTCGCGCAGGCCTCCGGCACGTTCTCCTCGCTCATCGGCGACGTCGCGGCACAGGTGGAGCACCTGCTGGCCCACCAGTTCGAGAAGCGCGAGCTCGACGCCTCCGCCGCGCCCATCTACTCGCAGATGCTCGTAGGAATGGTGGCGCTGACAGGCCAGCACTGGGCGGAGGTGCGCGAACCCGCCAAGGAGGAGGTCGCCGCCCACCTGGTGAACCTCGCGTGGAACGGGCTCAGCGACTTCGAGCGCGACCCGGTGCTGCCGTCGCAGGGCGACCGCGACGTGTCGCCCGGGTGAAATCTTCCCGCACCCGATGACAGCAGGGCCGATGCGCTCTATTCTCTGTCGTGACGTCACCTCACGACTCAGGAGAGAGCAATGATTCAGGGCTTCAAGGACTTCATCACCCGCGGCAACGTGGTCGACCTCGCTGTCGCGGTCGTCATCGGCGGCGCCTTCGCCGCGGTGATCGCCGCGATCGTGGAGGGGTTCATCAATCCGCTCATCGCGCTGATCTTCGGTCAGCCCAGCCTCATCGAGCTGGGCAACTTCACGATCAACGAGACCCTCTTCCCCATGGGGTTGATCCTCGACGCGCTGTTCAAGTTCATCACCGTCGCGCTCGCGATCTACTTCCTCGTGGTGGTGCCGCTCAACAAGCTCGCCGAGCGTCGCAAGAAGGGTGAGCCCGCGGTCGACGAGCCGGCGAGCCCCACCGAGATCGAGCTGCTGACCGAGATCCGCGACGCACTCAGGGCGCGCGACGCACAGTAGCGTCAGCCCACCACCACCGCTCCGGGCGCGGGACCGCTGGCGGTGACCACCGCATCGGCCGTGCCGGAGACGGTGAGGTGCGCCGCGATCGCGAGCGCGTGCTGGCGCGAGCGCGCGAGAGCGGCCACCGTGGGGCCCGAGCCGGACACCATGGCGCCCAGCGCCTCCGCCTCGAGCGCCTGCTCCATGACCGAACGCAGGTGCGGCGCGAGGCTCAGCGCGGCGGGCTGGAGGTCGTTGACGAGCACGTCTCCCAGCAGCTCCGCGTCGCCGGCGCGCAGCGCGACCATGATGTCCTCGCTGATCTCTGGCACGACGGCGGAGCGTTCACCGGACTCGATCATGCGGTCGTACTCGCCATAGACCTCCGCGGTCGACAGCCCGTGCGGCTGCGTCGCGATCACCCAGTGGAACTGGCCGCGCGTCATGGCAGGCGTGATCTGGTCCCCGCGGCCCAGGCCCACGGCCGTGTGGCCATGCAGGATGAACGGCACGTCCGCACCCAGCTCCGCCGCGATCTCGTCGAGCTGCGACCGTCCCACACCCAGGTCCCAGGCCTCGGCGCATGCGAGCAGGGCGGCAGCCGCATCGGCGCTCCCGCCCGCCATGCCGCCCGCGACCGGGACTCCCTTGACGATCTCCACGGCGATGCCGTCCGTCACGCCGAACGCGTCGCGCAGCGCCTGTGCCGCCCGCACGGCGATGTTGCTGCCGTCGAGAGGAACCGCGCCGATGTCGACGGCGGCGCCGCGGGCAGCGGCGACGTCCACGGTGATCTGCTCGTCCTTGCGGACGGTCGCGGTGACCGTCTCGTACAGATCCACGGCCTGGAACACCGTGGCGAGGGGGTGATACCCGTCCTCCTGCACCGGCCCCACCGACAGCTGCAGGTTCACCTTGCCCGGGGCGCGCACGGTGACGGAGCGGGTCATGACCCCACTGTGTCAGATGCGTCCGGCTCGCGGGAAGCGAGTGCCTCAGCGATGCGCGCGAACGCGACGATGTCCAGCTGCTCGCCGCGGGTGAGCGGCTCGATTCCCGTCGAGCGCAGCGCCGTCTCCGCCGCAGCTCCCGAGCCCGCGATTCCGGACAGCGCCCCGCGCAGGCCCTTGCGACGCTGGGCGAAGGCGGCGTCGACCACAGCGAACACCTCCTCGCGAGTGGCGGTGGTGTCCGGCTGCGCGCGACGCTCCATGAGCACCAGCACGCTGTCGACCCGTGGCACGGGCCAGAACACGGCACGGCCCACATCACCCGCATGGCGCACGGAGCTGTACCAGGCGGCCTTCGCGGAGGGGATGCCGTAGGTGCGGGATCCCGGGGGTGCGGCGAGCCGCGCGCCCACCTCTGCCTGGACCATCACGAGGACGCGCTCAAGGCTCGGGAAGGTCTCCAGGAAGTGCAGGATCACGGGCACCGACACGTTGTAGGGGAGGTTCGCCACCAGAGCGGTGGGGGGCTGCGGGAGATCGGTCACCGTGAGAGCATCCGCCTGGATCACGCTCAGGCGTCCCGACGCGGCCGAGGCGCGCGAGGCCGCGGTCGCCGGCAGCGCTCGAGCGAGGATGGGGTCGATCTCGACGGCCGTGACGGCGGCGCCGGTCTCGAGCAGGGCGAGCGTCAGCGAACCGAGCCCGGGACCCACCTCGACCACATGGTCGCCGTCACCCACCCCCGCGATCCGCGCGATGCGTCGCACCGTGCCGGCGTCGACGACGAAGTTCTGGCCCCACTTCTTGGTGGGCGCGGTGCCCAGCGACTCAGCGAGGGTCCGGATGTCCGTGGGACCCAGCAGGTCCACCACGGCCTAGTACCAGCCGCGGTTGACCGAGTGGCTCCAAGCGCCGCACGGGGTGCCGTAGCGGCCACTGATGTAGTTCAGGCCCCAGGTGATCTGGGTGGCGGGGTTCGTGCGCCAGTCCGCACCCACGGACGCCATCTTGGATCCGGGCAGCGACTGCGGGATTCCGTACGCACCCGACGAGCGGTTCTCCGCGTTGTGGCGCCAGTTGGACTCCTTGGTGAACAGCGCGTTGAGGCACTCCCACTCGGTCCCGGTCCAGCCGCGGTTCGCGGCCAGCTGCTGGCCCAGCGCGCGGTTGGCACCGGCGTTGCTGGTCTTGGGGATGACGGGCTCCTTGAGCGCGCCCACGGCGACGACCTCGTCCACCGGCTCGTCGACCACCACGCGGATTCCCGCGTCGCGCTCGACCTCGACGCCGTCCTTGAGGGTGACGGTGTAGCTGACGAGCGCGGTGCCGTCCTCGCCCTCGGTCACGACCTTGGACGTGCCCTCGTACTCGTCGAAGTCCTTCTCCTGGACCGAGTCGTGGGCGATCGACTCCTCCTCGGTGCGGGTGACGACCTCGAGGTCGGCCGCATCGGCGCTCACGGGAGCGACCTGCTGAGCGAGGTCGAGAGACGTGCTGGACTCCGTGCCGTCCTGCGCCCAGGCGTTCACGCCCACGGACGCAAACGACCCCACCGCGAACGCGGTGAGGGCGACAGAGCCCGCAAGCGTGCGCGTGGTGCGGGTGCGCGAAACGGAGCGCTGGCGCGACTCCCTGCGGCCGCCGGGGACGGCGGCCCTGCGTCGATAGCTCACTCGAAGAGGTCCTTTCCTTCAGGCGCCGTGGCGCCTGTAACCGATCTGTTATCTCACACTCGTGCCTGAGAATGCCAGTCGAGATCTCACAGATGCCCGCGTCCGAGCGCCCTGATTGCCGTGACTACCAGGGGCCATACAGCTCGTGGGAGGTGTTCCACACCTGGGTGCACATCTGCTCCAGGTCGTGCTCGAGGATGCGTGCGACCTCGCGGACGGTCAGCGCCGCCTGCGCGGGCGCGTTGGGCGCTCCTCGATGGGGGTGCGGGGTGAGGAACGGGGCGTCCGTCTCGATCAGGAGGCGCTCGGGCGGGGTGACCGCGACCGCGGCTCGCAGCGGGTCCGCGTTCTTGAACGTCACGGTGCCGGCGATGCTGAGGTACCAGCCCTCGTGCGCGCACACCCGAGCCATCGCGGCGTCGCCAGAGAAGCAGTGGAAGACCGTCCGCGCCGGGGCGCCGTCCGCGAGCAGCACCTCGATCACCTCCGCGTGGGCGTCGCGATCGTGGATCTGGAGCGGCAGGTCGAGCTCCTTCGCGAGCGCGATGTGGTCGCGGAAGGCGGCGAGCTGCGCGTCACGGCCCTCGGGCCCGGTGCGGAAGAAGTCCAGGCCCGTCTCTCCCACGACCCGGATGCGCTCGCCTCTCGCGAGCGCCGCGACCTCCGCGAACGCGTCGTCGTACTCACCGCGAGCGGCGAGCACCGCTGCGTCGTTGGGGTGCAGAGCGACGCCGCCCAGCATCTGCGGGAAGCGCGACACCGCATCGGCCGTCCATCGCGCGGACTCGAGATCGCAGCCGATCTGGACCACGCGTGCGACGCCCGCCCTTGCGGCCTCCTCGAGCCGGTCCTCCACGGACCGCGGCTCGTCTCCCGCCGGGTACTCGAGGTGACAGTGGTTGTCGACGATGGGAGCCGGCAGGGCCTCTGGGGGCGCCGGCCACTGGCCGCGCCGGGTCACTCGTCTCCGGAGCGCATCCGCTCGAGCTCGGCCTCGACGATGTCGTCGTCGAGCTTGACGAACACGGGCGCCGGCTGGGGAACAGGGGTGCCGGGGGTGACGATGCGCCGCTTCCACGTCCCGTGCTGCGAGGAGTAGTCGCCCTGGATGACCGGGTAGTGGCGGTCAGGCAGGTCCAGATCCTCAACCTCGTTCATCTGCGGCATGGGAGCGAAGGTGCCCTCTCCGCCCAGCGCCTCGTGGACCTTCTGCGCGCTGTGCGGAAGGAAGGGTGCCAACAGCGTGTTCGCGTCGTTGACGAGCTGGGCGGCGACGCCCAGCACGGTCTTCATGCGCTCGGGGTCGTCGTTCTTGAGCTTCCAGGGGGCCGTGTCCGCCAGGTACTTGTTGGCGTCGCCCACCACCCGCATCGCCTCGTTGGCCGCGGCGCGCTGGCGGTGGCCGCGGATCAGCTCGCCCACGTGGGCGAACGACGCCTCGGACGCCGCGAGCGCCGCGCGGTCCACCTCCTGCAGGTCCGTCAGCTCGGGGATCGAGCCCACGTTCTTGTGCAGCAGGGACGCCGTGCGGTTGACGAGATTGCCCCAGCCCGCGACCAGCTCGTCGTTGGTGCGGCGCTTGAACTCTGACCACGTGAAGTCCGCGTCCGAGCTCTCCGGGCCGGCCACGGCGATGAAGTACCGCAGCGCGTCCGGCTGATAGCGGGCGAGCATGTCGCGGACGTAGATCACGTGTCCTCGCGAGGACGAGAACTTCGCGGACTCCATGGTGAGGAACTCGCTCGAGACCACCTCGGTGGGCAGCTGCAGGTCGCCGAACTCGGACAGCGTCCCACCCTTGGCTCCGCGACCGTTGGCCGCGAGCAGCTCGCCGGGCCAGATCTGGCTGTGGAACGTGATGTTGTCCTTGCCCATGAAGTAGTAGGACAGGGCCTGGGGGTCGTTCCACCACTGGCGCCACGCGTCGGGCTCGCCCTCGCGCCGCGCCCACTCGATCGACGCGGACAGGTAGCCGATCACGGCGTCGAACCACACGTACAGGCGCTTGTTGGGGTTGTCCGACCAGCCGTCGAGCGGCACCGGGATGCCCCAGTCGATGTCGCGGGTCATCGCGCGCGGGCGCACGTCTCCGAGGAGGTTGAGCGAGAAGTTCAGGACGTTGGGGCGCCAGCCGTGGCGCGCACCCAGCCACTGCGACAGCGGCTCCACCAGCGCGGGCAGGTCCAGGAAGAAGTGCTCGGTCTCGATGAACTGGGGAGTCTCGCCGTTGATGCGGCTCACCGGGTTCTTGAGGTCCACCGCGTCGAGCTGGTTGCCGCAGCTGTCGCACTGGTCTCCGCGCGCCCCGTCGGAGCCGCAGATGGGACAGGTGCCCTCGATGTAGCGGTCCGGCAGAGTGCGGCCCGTGGACGGCGAGATGGCGCCGCGGGTGGTCTGCTCGATCATGTAGCCGTTCGAGTGGACGGCCTTGAACATCGCCTGGGCGACCTTGTAGTGGTTGCCCGTGGTGGTGCGAGTGAACAGGTCGTAGGACAGTCCCAGCGACACCAGGTCCTCGACGATCACCCGGTTGTAGCGGTCAGCGAGCTCCTGCGCGCTCACTCCCTCGCCCTCGGCCTGCACCAGGATGGGCGTGCCGTGCTCATCCGTGCCCGAGACCATGAGCACGTCCTCGCCCGCCATGCGCATGTACCGGCTGAACACGTCCGAGGGCACGCCGAAACCGGCCACGTGGCCGATGTGGCGCGGCCCGTTGGCATACGGCCAGGCGACTGCGGAGAGGATGTGTGACATGGCGCCCATCCTAGTGACAGCCCAGGGGGGCCGATGCGGGGGCGGAGCGGCCGCTACTGGTACGTGGGGGCAGGCTCGAGCCCGAACAGCTCCTCGAGCGTCGCGATGCCCTCGTCGTGCATGTGCGTCGCGAGATCGACGCCCACGTAGCGCACGTGCCACGGCTCGTAGCGATAGCCCGTGACGTCCGCGAGACCGTCCGGGTAGCGCGTGATGAAGCCGTACTCGTGCCCGTGCTCGGAGATCCACACGCCGGCGGGCTCCTCGCCGAAGCACGGCTTGAGGCGGCACGCGGAGCTCTGGTACACGTCTGCGGCGAGCCCGGTCTGGTGCTCGGAGTGGCCCGCCCGTGCGGAGAACGTGTCCGCGCGTTCGCGGCCCCACTGCGCGACGTAGTCCGCGTAGAGGCCGGCCTGGAAGCCGTGGCTGCGATACGCCGTGCCGATGGAGAAGCCCGCGCCCGCATCGGCGGCCGCGTCACGCATCGTGATCAGGGCGGCCGCCGCCTCCGGGGTCATCTCCGAGCCGCCGGGGATCCTCTCGAGCTCGGGAGGCGCCCAGGTCGCCGGGTCGAGCGGACGGTGCTTGTTGACCACGACCCACGCCGACGAGGGGTCGTCGATCGAGCGCGCGTCGAGGTCGAAGGAGGGCGAGACCTCGACCTCTGCGGTCGTGATCGACGGCTCCACCGACGGCGCGGTGATGGGATCGTTCGCCGGCTCCGCGGTGACGGTCACGACGGGAACGGCCGATGCGGTGGTCGCCGGCGCCTGGGTGTCGCCGAGCGCGGCGGCAGCCAGCCCGCTCAGCACTCCGAGGGCCGCCACCGCGACGATCGCCGTGAGCGCGGAGCGGCGAGCGCGGCGGTGCTCAGCCATCGGCGGGTTCGTCGCTCTGATGGGCCTGGTCGCGGGCCTGGTCGCGGGCCTGGAGCACGGCGGCGTAGAGGTCGCGGCGAGGAACGCCACCGGCCTGCGCGAGGTCGGCGACGGCGTCCTTGGCGCGCTCGCCAGACGCGATGCGGGCGAGCGCCTCCGCGACCAGCGACTCCACGGACGGCGCCTCGGCAGCACGGCCGCCCACGACGATCACGATCTCGCCGCGAGGCGTTGTCTCGCGCGCCCAGGTGGCCAGGTCCGCGAGGGGCGCTCGGTGGACCTCCTCGTAGGTCTTGGTGAGCTCGCGGCACACCGCCGCCTGGCGCTGAGCGCCCAGCTCGCGCGCCATGTCGTCGAGCGTGGCCTCGAGGCGGTGGGGCGCCTCGAAGAACACCAGCGTGCGCGGCTCCGCAGCGAGGGCGGCCAGCGCGCGCGAGCGCTCGCCCGCCTTGCGCGGCACGAAGCCCTCGAAGCAGAAGCGATCCGTGGGCAGCCCGGACAGCGCCAGCGCGGTCAGCACGGCGCTCGGGCCGGGCAGCACGGTGACGTCCACGCCGCCGGCCACGGCGGCCTCCACCACCCGGAAGCCCGGATCGGACACCGTGGGCATGCCGGCATCGGACACCACGAGCACCTGCGCCCCGGCGCGAGCCCTCTCGACCAGACCGGGCGCCCGATCTCCCTCGTTGTGGTCGTGCACCGCGATGATCTCTGCGGACAGCTCGACGCCGAGCCGGCGCGCGAGGTCGCGAAGACGGCGCGTGTCCTCTGCGGCGATCACGTCCGCGGACGCGAGGGTGTCGCGCAGCCGCGCCGACGCGTCGTCAGCGTTGCCGATGGGCGTGGCCGCCACGACGATCCGTCCAGTCATGGCCCCAGGTTCCCACAGCGCGAGGGACACTCTGGCGACGTCCCGACACCAGGCGCGGCGCACAGCAGACAGTCGGAACGTGCGCGCAGTGGCAGATTCTGGCGTGATTCTTGCGGCGAAACTCCCAAACGTTGCGTGATCATGCTGGCACTCTGGTTCCTGGAGGAGGATCCATGACCGCACCCTTGCCTGAGCGCGCCGCCACGCCCCTGTCCGTTCTGATGTGCCGACCCACCTACTTCACCGTCTCCTACGCGATCAACGCGTGGATGGATCCGTCGACGCCCACCGACACCGCCCGCGCGATTCGTCAGTGGGAGCAGCTGGTGGCGACCTACCGGTCGCTCGGCTTCGACGTGAGCCTCATTGAACCGCTGCCCGGGCTGCCGGACATGGTGTTCGCGGCCAATGGCGGACTCGTCGTGGATGGTCTCGCCTACACCGCGAGCTTCGCCCACCCGCAGCGCCAGCCCGAGGGCCCCGCGTACGCGGAATGGTTCGCTGGCGCAGGCCTCGACGTCGCCCATGCGAGCGCGGTCAACGAGGGCGAGGGAGACTTCCTGGTGGTCGGGGACGCGATCCTGTCCGGCACCGGATTCCGGTCCACCGAGGACTCGCACGCCGAGCTCGCCAGCCTGGTGGATCGCGAGGTGGTGCCGCTCACGCTCGTGCGCGACGACTACTACCACCTCGACACGGCGCTGGCGGTGCTGGACGCCACCCCCGGGCAGGAGGAGATCGCGTACCTGCCCAGCGCCTTCGACCAGGACAGCCTCGAGGTGCTGCGCGGCCGCTATCCGCACGCGATCGAGGCGAGCGAGGAGGACGCGGCGGTGTTCGCTCTCAACGCGGTCTCTGACGGACTCCACGTGGTGACTGCGGCGGATGCGACCCTGTTCCATGCGCAGCTCGCCGCTCGCGGCTTCGTGCCGGTGGGCGTGGACCTCAGCGAGCTACTGCTGGCCGGCGGCGGGGTCAAGTGCTGCACGCTCGAGGTGCGGCGACCGCGCGAGGCCGCCGAACGCGCCGCCTGACTCCCACGCTCGCGTGGCGACGCCGTCACGTGCACCGGCGTCAGGGAAGGATCTCCTCGCTCCTCGCGTCCGCAGTGCGGCGTGCAGGAACGAAGGGGTGACGTGATTAGGCTTCACCTGTGATGGTCGAGTACCTCTGGCGCTGGCGCGTGGCGCTGATGGCCACCGGCGTGGGCCTGCTCGCGGCCCTGATGCGCTTGGGAGCGCTTGGCTACCCGAACGCCCTGGTGTTCGACGAGGTGTTCTACGCGCGCGGCGCGTACTCGCTGCTGACGATGGGCTTCGAAGGCGACTGGGGCGGCGACAACCAGGACTTCGCGCAGGGCGACTACTCGCAGCTGTCCACCAAGGGCGACTACGTGGTGCACCCGCTGACCGGGAAGCTGCTGATCGGGGTAGGCATCCAGCTGTTCGGGCCCACGCCCTTCGGCTGGCGCTTCATGGGCGCGATGCTGGGAATCGCGACCGTGCTGATGGTCGCGTTCATCGCTCGTCACCTACTGCACTCCACGCTCTGGGGAGCCGTCGCGGGGGTGCTCCTCGCCGTCGAGGGCGAGCACATCGTGCTGTCGCGCTCCGCCTTGCTGGATGGGTATCTGACCTTCTTCGTGGTGGCCGCCTTCGGCCTGCTGGTGGTCGATCGCGCCCGCACGCGCAGGCGGCTGTTCGCAGCCGCGGATGCGGCCCGCGAGCGCGCAGGGATGGCGGCCGATGCGGTACTGCCCGGGTGGGGTCCGCGCACCGGCGTGCGCTGGTGGCGCCTCGCGGCGATCGTGACGTTCGGGCTCGCGGCCTCGGTCAAGTGGTCAGGTCTGTGGTTCGCGGCCGCGCTGCTGGTGCTGTCCGTGGTCTGGGACCTGGCGGATCGCCGGGCCGCGCGCATCGAGCACTGGGCACTGGGGGCGTTCGCGCGGGCCGTCCCCGCTTTCGTGGCGACGGTGATCCTGGTGCCGATCACCTATCTCGCCACGTGGATCCCGTGGTTCCGCTCGGAGAGCTCGTACGGACGTCGCTGGGCCGAGGAGAACCCGGGTGAGGGCCTCGCATGGCTGCCGGAGGGCCTGCGGTCGCTCGTCCACTACCACCAGCAGATGTACGACTTCCATCGCACCCTGGACTCTGCCCACAACTACGAGTCCAATCCGTGGACCTGGATGCTCCAGTACCGGCCCACCGCCTTCTGGTTCGAGGACGTGCCGGACGCGGACTGCGGAGCAGAGCGATGCGTGAGCGCGATCCACGCGATCGGGCATCCCTTCATCTGGTGGGCGGGCTGCATCGCGCTGGTGTACGCGATCTGGAGGATGGTCCGGCATCGCGACCTGCTCTCGGCGACCGTGTCCGTGGGGCTGCTCGCCGGCTGGCTGCCGTGGCTGCCGTACGCGCAACGCACCATCTTCACCTTCTACACCGTCGCGATGGCGCCCTTCCTGGTGCTTCTGGTCGTGTGGGCGCTCATGCGCATCGCGCAGCCCGCGCGGCTCGAGGGCGGGTGGTCACGCACGGGCGTGATCATCGTGACCGTGTACCTGTCCGCCGTGCTCGTCGTCGCGGGCTTCTTCACACCCCTGTGGTGGGGGACGCCCATCCCGTTCGAGTACTGGCAGGTGCACATGTGGCTGCCCAGCTGGGTCTGATCGCGAGGTCCCTCCCCCGCCACCTCAGCCGAGCGCGACGGCAGCGTCGAGGTCGTCCCGCGGCAGCACATCGGCCGTCGCGAGCACCTCGATCTCCAGGAGATCCACGGGTGCGTTCAGCGTCGACACGAACGCCGTGTCCGCCGCGTCGCGACCCGTGGCGATGCGCGTCAGGGACTGGCGCGGCGCGAGGCCGGTGGCGTCGACCACCAGCCACTGGCCGTCGATGAGCGCCTCCGCCACCGCGTGGAAGTCCATGGGCGACAGCCCGGGCGCGTACACCGACACCAGCCGCGCGGGGACGTCGAGGGCACGGAGCAGCGCGACCACCAGGTGGGCGAAGTCGCGGCACACCCCACGCCCGCGCAGGAGCGTCGCGACCGCACCGTCCGTGGGCTGCGTCGAGCCCAGGTCGTACGCGAGCCTGGTCGACACCCACTCTCGCACCGCGGCGAGCAGTGCCGTTCCCTCGAGGCCCGCGAACTCGGCGGACGCGAAGGGCTGGAGAGTGTCGGACTCGCAGTAGCGACTGGGCCTGGTGAAGTCGAGCTCATCCGTGGGCAGCACCTGCACAGGATCGGCGCGCCCAGTCACCGTCGCCGAGTAGTCGATCTCCAGCCGCCCCGTCGGCACGTCCGCGAGCTGCCAGCGCGTCCCGTGCGCGTCGACGATCTCCTCGAGGTCGAGCGACACCCCGTCCAGCTCGACCTGCAGCGCGTCGGCGACCGCCGTCCAGGGCGAGACCTGGATGGCGAGATGCAGGCGCACATCGCCATGCACGTCGAAGGCAAGGTGCGAGCGCAGTGAACGTTCCATGTGCCCATGGTCGCATCTTCCCGGCCCGGCTCGTGCTGCGGGCGACCGCACCGCGTGGCTGAGCCCCGCACGGGCCGTCGGCTGGCACCATGGCGCTATGGCAGATTCCAAGCGCGCTGGTGCCACCGACGTCCCCAGCGGCGTCGCCGAGGCTGCTCTGGCCCGGCGCGAAGTGAGAGCGGATGCGCCCGCCGCACCGGCGTGGGTGCACCGCTTCGTCTGGCAGTCGCTGTGGAAGCTGGTGGTGGTGGGAGCGGTCGCCGCCGTGGGGGTCGTGGTCATCCTCTCGCTGCGCCACCTGCTGGGCATCCTCGTGGTCTCCCTGTTCTTCGCGCTCGCGATCATCCCGGCCATCGAAGCGCTGACGAGCCGCTTCCACATCCGGCGCGGCGCCGCTGTGGGGATCATCTTCCTCGCGGCGCTGGTGGCGATGATCCTGCTGGTCGTGTTCCTCATCCCGGGCATCGTCCAGTTCGCGGAGACGGTGGGGACACGTGTCGGCGACTGGATCAGTCAGCTCAACGCGGCCGTCGATGCCGAGCTCGTGGCGCCAGGAGCGGCCGAGGAGGCCGTCTCGCCGATCCTCAACGCCGCATCCCAGTGGGGCGACAACGTGCTCGGAGCGCTGTCCTCCGGCCTGGGACTGGTGTTCGACGTCTTCACGGTGCTGACGTTCACGTTCTACTTCGCCGCCGACTTCCCTCGTCTCATGCGCGCGATCATGCGTCGCATGCCCCCCGAGCGCCAGGCCGTCGCGAGCTGGGTGGCGCGCACCTCGATCGAGCAGACCGGAGGCTACTTCTACTCTCGCGTGCTGCTGATGCTGATCTGCGGCACGGGCGCCTTCTTCACGATGCTGATCGCAGGCCTGCCGCTGGTGTACGCGCTGCCGATGGCGCTGTTCATGGGATTCGTCTCCGAGTTCATCCCGTTCATCGGCACCTACCTCGGGGCGATCATCCCGTCGCTCGTGATGCTGGCGGTCGAGGGCTGGGTGCCCACCCTGATACTCCTGGGCTATGTGCTGATCTACCAGCAGATCGAGAACTACGTGCTCAATCCGCGGCTGTCCTCCAAGACCATGGAGCTCAACGGCGCCGTCGCGTTCGGCGGCGCCATGGCGGGAGGGGCCATCGCGGGCCCCATGGGTGCGTTCATGGCGCTGCCCGTGGCCGCGCTCATCACCGCGATCGGCAAGAACACGGGGCGCACCTACGAGGTGCTCGAGGACACCGATGGGGACGGGCTGCCCGACGGCTCCGGGCCCACGGACGGTGCGCCCGCCGCGACTCGAGCACCCGCACCTCAGGACTGACGCGAGGATCCTGTCGCGCGCCCACCGCGTCCGCTGGCGGCATCTGCACAGGTCCGGAGACGACGAAGCGCCGGCCCGCCTCCCCACGAGGGAGAGCGAACCGGCGCATCGGCGCTCGCGGGCTGCTAGAGCGCGGCGAGGATGTCGACCACGAACACCAGAGTCGAGTCGCCGGGGATGGCGTCTCCCGAGCCGGCCTCGCCGTAGCCCAGCTCCGGCGGGATCACCAGCAGCACGCGGCTGCCGACGGTCTGGCCCGCCAGGCCCTGGATCCAGCCGTCGATGAGACCGCCGGTCACGAACGGGAAGGACGCGGGGGCTCCGCGGTCCCACGAGGAGTCGAACTGCTCGCCGTCCCACACCCAGCCGGTGTAGTGGACCACGGCGGTGTCGCCCTCCTCGAGGGTGTCGCCGTCGCCCGTGATGAGCGGCTGGACCACGAGCTCGGACGGCTTCTCGGCCCCGTCGAACGCCACCTGGGGCTTGCCGTCCTCGTCGATGGTGATGACAGGCAGACCAGCGGCGGGCTCGACTTCCTCGCCCTCGGCGGCGGACAGCGGCGCGGACACCTCGGTCACCCGGATGGCCATGTACACGGTGGCCTCGGCGGGGTCCTGCGCCGTGGCGTCGAGGCTCGCGAAGACGATCTCGCCGCCCTCGGAGGTCGCGGTGAACGCGCTCAGCAGCGCGGGGTCGAGCGTGGTCTCGTCGAGGATCAGCGTCTCCGCCGCGTCCTCGGTGTAGGTCGAGTACAGCACCGTGCCGTCGGCGCCGGAGGTGATGGTGTAGTCGAGGGTCACGGCCTTGCCCACCTCGATGGCCTCGCCGTCGCCGGCATCCACCACCAGGGTGGCCGTGGCACTCACAGAGGAGGGCTCCGGGGACTGGACCTTGGCGGAGTCATCGTCGCCCACGCACCACTCGAGGCCGGCCAGCACCGCTACGTCCTCGTCGGAGCCGAAGCCCTCGCCTCCTTCTGCGATCGCGGCGCAGTCGTAGGAGACGGCGCTGACGCCCCCGGTCGGGCTCGTGGTCGGCGACGTGGTGGGATCGCCCTCCGCGGTGCCGCTGGCGCAGCCGGCCAGCGCGAGAGTGGCGGCCGCGGCGGACGCGACGATGGGCAGTGTCTTCTTCACGGGATGGGGCTCCTCGGGTCGTCTGGGGGCGCGCCGGCGGAGGGATGCACGGCCGGCGGCACCTCGTGAACCGATGGGCCGCGCGAAAGGTTCCCGCGGGCATCGGTTCGATGCAGTCCTGTGACCCTACCGCGCGGGCGCCTGACGCTACTGCGCGGAGTGGGGGCCGAACAGTCGGGACAGCACGATCGCGGACCTCGTCGAGTCCACCTGGGGCGCCAGCCGCACCTTCTCCAGCGCCACCTCGAGAGCTGGGGGGCTCTGCGCACGAATCCTGACGATCGCATCGGCGCTGCCCGTCACCGTGAACGCCTCGTCGACGTCCGCGATCTGGCTGAGGATGCGCGTGAGCTCGGCAGGCGCGACGGTGCCCCGGCAGAAGAGCTCGACATAGGCCTCCGTGGAGCGCCCCTCGATCTCGGGGTCGATCAAGGTGGTGAACCCCTGGATCACGCCGTCCGCGACCATGCGATCCACGCGGCGCTTGACGGCGGAGGGCGACAGGCCCACATCGTCGCCGATCTGCGCGAAGCTCGCGCGACCGTCCGCGCGGAGGATTCCCAGGATCCGTCGGTCCAGGTCATCGACGCTCATCACGCTCTCCCTCAGCCATTTCCCGCAGGATTCGTGCTCTGGTGCACGACACTACGCAAGGAACGCCTGCATCTGTCAAGAAACCCGCACGAACTGCCTGCGAGACTGGACAGTGTTCCCGCAGAGGCGGAGGCAGGCCGAGTTCGACCGGAGGAGGGCGAGATGGTGCAGTTCGTAGGCGTTCCGCAGATGCGGCGATGGGTGTCGACCCTGGGAGCGGAGGCGATCATCGCGTCCCTGATGGACACCGTGCAGGAGGACCTGACGCACTGGCGCCGGTTCGACAAGATCCCGCGCATCGCCTCGCACTCCCCTGTGGGCGTCATCGAGCTCATGCCCACCTCCGACGGCGCCCAGTACGCGTTCAAGTACGTCAACGGTCACCCGTCGAATCCGGCTCGCGGGCTGCAGACCGTCACCGCCTTCGGGGTGCTCTCCGACGTCGCGACCGGCTATCCCCTGCTCGTTTCCGAGATGACCATCCTCACCGCCCTGCGCACCGCCGCGACGTCCGGAGTCGCCGCGCGTGCGCTCGCCCGCCCAGGCTCGCGACGCCTCGCGCTCATCGGCGCCGGCAGCCAGGCGGAGTTCCAGGCGCTCGGCATGAAGGCCGCGCTCGGCATCGACCAGGTCGCCGTGTGGGACACGGACCCGGCCGCGCTCGAGAAGTTCGAGCGCAACATGCACGGCCTGGGCCTCGACGTGCGAGTCGCGTCCAGCGCGGCGGACGCGGTGGCCGGTGCGGATGTGGTGACCACCTGCACGGCGGACAAGACCAACGCCACCGTGCTGACCGCGGACATGGTCGAGCCCGGCATGCACATCAACGCGATCGGTGGCGACTGCCCCGGCAAGACCGAGCTCGACGCGGCGATCCTGCACGACGCGCTCATCGCGGTGGAGTTCGAGCCCCAGACCCGCATCGAGGGCGAGATCCAGCAGCTCGAGGCCTCGCACCCCGTGACCGCGCTGTGGGATGTGCTGAACGGCGACGCGACGGGACGGACGTCCGATGCTCAGGTCACCGTGTTCGACTCGGTGGGCTTCGCGATGGAGGACTTCTCCGCGCTGCGCTTCGTGCGCGCCGCCGTGGCGGGCACCGAGTTCGTCGAGGACATCGACATCATCGCGGACCCGTCCGACCCGAAGGACCTGTTCTCGATGGCCGCCGCTCCCGTGTCGCTGGCGCTGTAGCGACCCGTTCACGACGCACTGTCGGCTCCAGGCCCGACAGTGCGAACCATCCTCGCGGCGACACGCCAGCCGGCAGGCCGCTCGAGGCCGCATGGGCCGGCAGGTCGCGTGCATGGTGGTTCGCACTGTCGGGAGCGGTGGCGTCCCGGGGTGATCAGCTGAGGGGACCCCGGGCGCTCGCCGCGCGACCGGCACGGCCCGTGCGCGCCGCACCTGTGGCGATGGCCCAGAAGAGCACGTCGACTGCCGCGGACCACACCCTGCTGACGATCACCACCAGGGCTGCGGTAGGAGCGGGCAGGATGATGAGCAGGAGCGCCATCTGGGTGGCGTCGCGCGTGCCGAGACCGCTCGGGACCAGCGGCGTGAGGATCCCCACGACCCCGGCGAAGCCGAACGCCCCCACCAGGAACAGCACATCGGACGCGCTCGCATCGGGGACCACGGAGCGCACCAGCAGCGCGTAGCCGAGGCCCGACACGACAGCGCCGCCGCCGTAGAGCGCAAGCGCGTCGCGCACCACGGGCCAGCGCACCTCGACCGGCTCACCGCGCCTCACCACCCGGAACGCCCACGCAAGCAGGCGGTTAAAGACCGCAGGCACCATCGCGACGAACCCGGCGACGGCCCCGGCCGCCACCAGCAGCCGCAGCACCGGCGAGATCTCGCCGATGCGCGGGTCGATCGCGAGCAGCGTGAGGGAGACCGCGCTGACCGCGACCACCTGCGCCGCAGCCTCGACCAGCGTCGACACCGCAAGCCGCGACTTCGAGATCCCGTGCTCCGCGGCGAGGTAGATCTTGCCTGCGATCCAGGGGACCGTGCCAGGGATGTAGCGTGCGAGCCACGCCTTGGCGTAGATGTCGGACATCACGCGGAACCGCGGCAGATCCGTGGCGCCCAGTCGCGCGAGCACCACGCGCCACACGACCACGCCCACGTACCGGAACGCCAGCGCGACCGCGGTCGCGGCGATCAGCCACCACCAGCCGACCTCGATGTCGTCGAGGGCGCTCCAGTCGACGGTCGCGAGGAACCATCCGAATGCGGCCACGATCGCGGCGTAGAAGACCCAGCGCAGCGCAGTCGCCCGCACGCTCCGCGACCGCTCCAGCGGGCGCGCAACGCCTTGAGGTTCGGGGCTGCCGGTCACCGGGCCAGCCTAGACTGCGGGCTATGCGCCCCGTCGACTTCTTCATCGTCGGTCAGCCCAAGTCGGGGACCACGGCGCTTTCCTCGTTCCTCGACGAGCATCCCGGGATCCGCATGGCCGTCCCGAAGGAACCCGGCTACCTCGCGCCCGACCTGCGCGCAGAGTCGATCACCGTCCACGGCGACGCCTCGCGCCTGACCGTGCGAGACGAGCGCGAGTACGAGGCCTGCTTCGCGGGAGCGACCTCATCGGAGCTGCTCGGCGATGCGTCCACCTGGTATCTCTACTCGACCGAGGCCGCGCAGACCGTGCGTCGGCACAACCCGCAGGCGCGGATCGTGGCCATGCTGCGCGACCCCGTGGAGATGATCGCATCGCTGCATCGGCAATACCTCAACGAGACCACCGAGGACATCCGCGACCTCGCCAGCGCCATCGCCGCCGAGCCGGCGCGCGCCCAAGGCACCACGGTCCCGGCGAGGGCGGCGGTCCCCTCGCTGCTGCAGTACCGAGCCCGCGGGCACTACGGCAAGCAGCTGCAGCGATGGG
The DNA here is from genome assembly GCF_016862815.1 of Demequina activiva. Classification (GTDB taxonomy): domain Bacteria; phylum Actinomycetota; class Actinomycetes; order Actinomycetales; family Demequinaceae; genus Demequina; species Demequina activiva. The sequence goes on from NZ_BONR01000001.1 coordinate 453,260, forward strand.
TCGACGCCTTTGGCCGGGATGCGCTCCTGGTGGTCCTGACGTCCGAGTTGCGGGACAGTCCGGAGCACACCTACCGCGCGGTGGTGCAGCACATCGGCGCTGATTCGACGCACCGTCCTGCGTTCCGGGCGGTCCACGAGGCGACCCAGCCGCGCTCACGATTGCTCAATCGCGTCGCTCGCTCGCGAGCCATCACTGCGCCGACGAAGGCATTGCTCGGTCAACGCCGCTACACCGCGCTGCAGAAGCGAGTGGTCGAGCCGGCGCTCATGGAGCCCGCGCGACGCGCACCGATCGACCGGGAGCTGGCGCGGGCCTTGCGTGACCACCTGCGTCCGCACGTGGAGGAAGCGTCCGCGATCGTGGGCCGCGACCTTGTGAAGGAGTGGTGGACCGAATGATCCACATGGTGATCGGGACACGGGCCCAGATGCTGAAGATGGCGCCCATCATGCGCGAGTGCGAGGACCGCGGCCTGGCCTGGCGCTGGATCTTCGCCGCTCAGCACCAGGAGACCATGCGGTCCACCGTCGAGTTCTTCGAGCTGCCCGACGCCGATGCGGTGATGGTGCCGTGGGACAAGGAGGCGAAGTCACTGGGCGCGATGGCGGTCTGGACCGCGCGCATGACGGGCTCGCTCGCCCGGAGCCGCAGCCTCCTCGCGCACCAGACGGGTCGCGAGCACATCGTGCTCACGCACGGCGACACGACCACGACGGTATTCGGCGCGCTGCTCGGGAGACTCACTCGCACTCCTGTCATGCACGTGGAGTCCGGCCTTCGCAGCTTCTCGATCCTCAATCCGTTCCCCGAGGAGCTGAATCGCTTGGCCACGTTCCGGTTGAGCCAGTACTACGCGTGCCCTGGCCCGTGGGCGCTGGGCAACGTGCAGAAGTACCGTGGCACCAAGATCGACACCGGCAGGAACACGCAGCTCGACACGCTGATGTACGGACTCGAGCGCATCGACCGCGCCACTGTCCAGCTCCCGCGGGAGCCCTACGCGGTGCTCAGCACTCATCGTTTCGAGAACGTCTACCATCGCGCACGCTTCACCCACATCATCGAACTCGCGGAACGCGCCGCCGCGACCTTCCCGGTGGTGATGCCGCTGCACCCCGTCACGCGGGGCCAGCTGGACTCTCATGGCCTGCGGCGCCGGCTCGACGACAACCCGCGCATCCATCTGATGCCCCGCCTTGAGTATCCGGAGTTCCTACGCACGATCGTCGGCGCCGAGTTCGTGATGACGGACGGCGGGGGCAATCAGGAGGAGCTGTCATACCTCGGGGTGCCCACGCTGATCCTGCGCGAGGCCTCGGAGCGCCAGGACGGCATCGGCGAGAACGCGGTGCTCGGAGCGTTCGATCGAGTGATCGAGGATGCATTCCTGGCAGATCCCTCTCACCATCGACGCGAGCGGACGCAGCCAGCGGAGCGACCCACCTCGATCATCGTCGATGCGATCGAGCACTTCGGCGGACGCTGAAGGAGCTAGGCAAGCCCCCACGCCCATCGGGCGATCGCCACGAGCCCCACCGAGGCGAGGCCGATCACCACGACGAAGGCGGCGCCCAAGCCGAGGTCCACCCAGCGATCGCGCCACGACGGCACGTACTCCGGCAGGGCTTCCGGCTCAGGCAGCGGCCGGGCCAGCCACCGGGCGGCGTGCTCCTGGCTGCAGAAGTTCGCGTCGACGAACGCCAGGTCCTCGTCCCCGTCCATCGTTCGCATCGCGCGCGTGACCTCGAGGGCGACCCACTCGGAGCCGGACGCGTCCGCACCGCAGAGCTCGCATGCACGCTCCTCGGGTTCCGCTTCACGTGTCATGACGGTGACGCTAGCCCGCCCGAGCCCGGGAGCAGGTGAGGCGCGCATCGGCCCTCTCACGGGAAGGACGAAGGGCCGCTCCTGACGGAACGGCCCTCGATGGTGGAGCTGAGGGGAATCGAACCCCTGACCTTCTCATTGCGAACGAGACGCGCTACCAACTGCGCCACAGCCCCAAAGTGCTCGGACAGATTATCATCTGTCAGCGCTGCCACCACAATCCGTGCCCTCGACCTGGCTAGGCTGTTCATCAGCAGCTATCCACGCGACCAAGGAGCAGGCATGTCGTCCGCGCAGCGCAACGAGTTCACCATCGACGGCCTGGCGATCGACGCCGACAAGCTGGGCCGTCAGGCCATCAGCATGGCCCGCACCATGATCGGCGTGCTGGGCGCGATCGCCGTCGTGATCGGCATCGCGCTCCTGGTGTGGCCGGGTGCGACGCTGGTCGTCCTGGGCGCCCTGACCGGCGCGTTCTTCGTCCTCACCGGAGTGGTCCGCATCGCGGTGGGCGTGTTCTCCCGCGAGGGGGGCAGCGGCTTCCGCGTGCTCAACATCATCCTGGGCCTGTTCCTGCTGTTCGGCGGCGTGGTGGTGCTCAAGAATCTTGAGGCCGCCACCGAGGTCCTCACCATCTTCATCGTCATCCTGATCGGCGTGGGCTGGATCATCGAGGGCATCGCCACCCTGGCGCAGACCGGCCGCGCCTCCGGATCCGCCTGGGGCTACGTGCGTGGCGCCGTGGCGATCATCGCCGGCATCGTCGTGATCGTGGTCCCGGTGTGGAGCGCACTCGCGCTCGTGATCCTCACGGGCATCTCCCTGGTGATCATCGGCGTCGCCGGCCTCATCCAGGCCTTCGCGCTGGGCAAGGACCTGCCCCAGGGCCCCACCACCATCGACGCCTGACGTGCCGCGCAGACTCCTCGACTCCCAGTCCTCGCGCCTGTGGGTGCTCGACGTCGACAGCGGTGACCGCCGGCTCGTGCTCGAGTCGAACAGCCTGCTGTTCGAGGCGCCCAACTGGACGCCGGACGGGCGCGACCTCGTGATCAACGGCGACGGCCGGCTGTTCCGCATCGCCGTAGACGGCTCCGAGCACGCCCTGACGGAGATCGACATGGCCGGGGTGGCCGACATCAACAACGATCACCTGGTGAGCCCCGACGGCGCGACCATCTACGTCTCCTCCGACGACGGCCACCTCTACGCGATCCCGTATCGCGGCGGCGAGAACCGGCGGGTCTCGAACGATCGCGGTCCCCACTTCCGCCACTACCTCCATGGCATCTCTCCCGACGGCGCCACGCTCGCGTACATCGGCCTGGAGATGACGGCCGATGCGCCGCGCACCAACGTCTTCACGGTGCCCTCCGCTGGCGGTGAGGACGCCTCCCTCACCGACGACGCGTGGCCCGACGACGGCTGCGAGTACTCGCCGGACGGGCAGTGGATCTACTTCAACTCGGAGCGGGCGGGCACAGGGGCGGGCCATGCGCAGCTGTTCCGCATGCGCCTCGACGGGACCGGCATCGAGCAGCTCACGCACGACGAGCGCGTCAACTGGTTCCCGCACGTGAGCCCCGATGGCGCGCGCATGGCGTACGTGAGCTTCCCTCCCGGCACGTTGGGCCACCCGGAGAACCTCGAGGTGATCCTTCGCCTCGCGGAGCCGGACGGCGCGGGCGTGCGCGACCTCGTCCACCTCTTCGGCGGCCAGGGCACCATCAACGTGCCCAGCTGGGCGCCGGACGGCCGGCGCCTCGCGTACGTCGACTATCCCGTGGGGTGACGCCCCTCCCCCGTCGCGGCCTCCCGCGCGGCACGCGCATCGGCGTCATGGACGGGAGCGTCAACAGATCGTCACACCTTCGTAATGCGCTCGGAATGCGCACCGCCTAGCGTCGTCCCATAGCGTCGGGCGCGGTGCAGGGTCCTGGACCGCCTGACGAGGACGGAGGCGTACGCCGGTGATCGAGCACGTGGATCCCTTCATCGGGACGGCCGAGACTGATCTGCCGTCTCCGTCAGGACTGGCCGCGACCTGGTGGTGGCCCAAGCCCCAGGTGGGGAACACCCACCCCGGCGCGACCTACCCCCTGGGCATGGTGTCCGCGTGCGCGTACTCGGGCGGCTACCCCACGGGTTACGGGCCCTACGACCTGTCGACCGAGGGCGTGCCGCCGCGGCTGCACGACGGCAGCCACGCCTCGGGCTTCACGCACTTCCAGCAGTCCGGCACCGGCGCGATCCGCAAGTACTACAACTACTTCCGCGTGAGCCCCATGCTCGAGCCCCTGGACGTCCTGGGCCGCTCGTGGGAGCTGACGAACGAGCAGGCCAGCCCGGGCTACTACTCCGCCACGCTCGACAACGGCGTGCGCGCGGAGATCACGGTGGGGCCCAAGAGCGCGGTGCACCGCTACACGTTCCCCGAGCACCGCGACGCGCGAGTGGTGGTGGACTTCTCTGCGGGCGGTCTCGCGATCCCCTACGGCGCGACCGTGCCGCTGCGCGGCCACCTCGAGTCCGTCGCGCCGGGCGTCACCCAGGGCGAGATCGTGGTCGAGGGCGCGCCGCTCGCGGTCCACCTGGAGTGCGATGTCGACGGCTGGCGCCAGATGCTCTGGTACGACCGCCGCCTCATGCCAGGCGGCACGCGTCTGGACCTCGATCACATCCGCCCCACCACCCTGCGACCCTTCGGGCTCATGTGGGCCGGACCGTCCATGGCCGGCCAGACCGTCGAGCTGCGCATCGGCTTCTCGCTGCGCGGAGTGGACCAGGCTCGCAAGAACCTGCGCCGCGACTGCGACGAGCGCTCGCCCGCATTCGAGTCCCGCCGTGCCCGCACCGCGCAGGAGTGGCGCGACGTGCTCGACGCGATCAAGGTGGAGACCCCGTCGCAGCAGCGCCGCGAGGTGTTTGCCACGGCGCTGTACCACTCGCTCATCAAGCCCTCCTTCGCCGCGGACGAGAGCCCCTTCTGGCCGTCCAAGGGTCCGTGGGTGTTCGACATCTCGACCATGTGGGACATCTACCGCACCCAGCTGCCGCTGCTCACGGCGCTCATGCCGGAGCGTGCGGTGGAGCTCGCCAACGCGCTGCTGACCATCTGCGAGGAGGAGGGCAACCTGCCCATCGGCTATCGCATGGCGCGCGGCTCGGACAGGTTCGGCCGCCAGGGCAGCGCGCTCGCGCACACGCTGCTGAGCGACATCTGCCAGCTGGGGCTTCCCGGCATCGACTGGGACTGGGCGCTGGTGCACCTCGCGACGGACCTGCGACGCACCTACGGCGAGGACTTCCTGCAGCACGGTCACGCGCACCCCATCAGCCACACGCTCGACATCGCGTTCGGGTACTGGTGCACGCGGCATGTCGCACAGGTGGTGGAGGACGATGCGCTGGCGCAGGAGTTCGAGGACCTCGCCACGCGCTGGGTCAACGCCTTCGATCGAGACACCGGCCTGCTCAAGGACTCGACGTACTACGAGGGGACGCGGCACAACTACTCGTTCCGTCTGCAGCACGACATGGCGGGCCGCATCGAGCTGGCCGGCGGCGACGAGGCCTTCGTGCGGATGCTGGACGAGTTCTTCGGCTATGGGGCCGATGCTGTGGTCCAGCCGGGCCTGAGGCCATCCGCCGAGGAGATGGCCGCCGGCTATGCGCTGGGTCGCTTCGAGGGCCTCAACAACGAGCCGGACATGGAGGCGCCGTGGGCGTACTACTACGCCGGGCGTCCCGATCGGACCGCTGAGGTGGTGCACGCCGTCGTCAACCAGCAGTTCAGCACGGGGCGCGGCGGGCTTCCCGGCAACGACGACTCGGGCGGCCTGTCCAGCTGGTACGTCTGGGCGTCGCTGGGCCTGTTCCCCGTGGCCGGGCAGAACATCTTTCTGATCCACCCACCCGCGTTCCGCTACGCGTCGATGCCGATGGCGCGGGGCACGCTCACCATCGACACGTCCGGCTTCGTCGAGCCCACCCCGGGCGGGCCGGTGCAGTACGTGCAGGCCGTCACCTTCAACGGCGCTCCTGTGGCCCGCTCGTGGATCGCCGGCGGCGATCTCCACGAGGGCGGTCGGCTCCACATCGCGCTGGGCCCCGAGCCCTCGGACTGGGGTCGTGAGCATCGTCCCCCCTCGTTCCGCCCTGCCGGCGAGAGCACCCCTCCCGCAGACAGCACGCAGGACCAGCCGTCGCCCACCTCGGCCGGCCCCACGCCGCCGCCGCTCACCCCACCCATCGAGAGTCCCGCACCCGAGGAGGCACCATGAACGCACGTCCCGACCGGCGCCTGGTCATCGTCGTCCGCGCCGATCCCGTCATCTGCGGCCACTCCGGTGAGGCCCGCAACCTCGCGGAGGCGGCACTCACCCGCGGCTTCGACGAGGTGCGCATCGTCACGTGGCCCCTGGATCGCCTCGAGGAGACCGGCCTGCCGCTCAAGCCGCTCGACACCGTCATGCCATACAGCCCTGGCATCGTCGTCGAGCGTCCCGAGCCGGTGGGCGGCTACAAGATCCCGGACGGCCGCTACCTGGCGGGGCTGACGGGCCGGCTGGTCGAGCTGTTCACGGACGGCATCCCCACCGTCTGCATGTCGCTGTATCTGTCGCCGCACACCATCGCCGTGGCCGATGCGGTGCGCACGGCGCGTGCGACGGGCCTGCCCGTGAACGTGGTCACCATCGCGGAGGCAGTGGGCTCGGACGTCACGGACGTGGTGCGGGCGTGCGTCGAGCAGGGCAGGTTCGGCGCGGCCGCGCACGTGCTGTCGAGCTATCTGAGCCAGGACGTCTGCGTGGCGGTGTCGGAGTACACCAAGGAGGTGATCGTGGCAGCCGCGGAGGAGATCGACGCGCGCCACGGCACCCGCTTCGCGCCTCAGTGCCGCGAGCGCGTCGCGATCTCGTACCCGGCGATCGACACGTCCGCGTACCTGGGGCTCGACGCCGACGAGACGGCGCGGGTGCTCGCGCGGCGCGGCCTGGATCGCGACGGCTACGTCCTGTACCTCTCGCGACTGGGCGCCGCCAAGGGAGTGGACGATCTCATCGACGGATTCGCCGCCTCGATGGCGGGCCACTCGCTGCAGCTGGTCATCGCGGGACGCGGACCGGAGGCGGAGGAGCTGCGCGAGTATGCCGCGAACTCCACCGCGAGCGACCGCATCGTGTTCCTCGACGACGTGGGCGACGAGGAGAAGCCGCACCTGATGTCCGCGTGCGCCGTCTACGCGTTGCCGAGCAAGCCCCGGCCCGAGTTCACGGAGACGTTCGGCATCGCGCTCGTGGAGGAGATGCTCGCCGGCGGCGGTCCGGTCATCACCACCTCGACCGGAGGGATCCCGGAGGCGGTGGGAGACACCGCGCTCGTGGTGCCGGTCGACGCTCCCGAGGCCATCGCCGGCGCGATCGACACGGCGGTGCTGGGGATGGACGACGCCGCACGGGCGGCGCACCGCTCACGCGCACGGGACTACGCGTTGCAGTTCGACCGCGGTCCCGTGTTCGAGCGGCTGTTCGCCCGCGTCGCGGACCAGCAGGCAGCTCGGTCGTTCGCACGCCTGCCGGACTGACGCTCCGGCGACGCGTCGATCAGCGCCGAGGCGTCAGGCGCTCGCGCGGCGGCGGCGCGCCAGGATCGCGTCGAGCGCGGCCGTCGTAGGAGCGGCCTCCTGGAGCTCGTGCGATGCCGTCGGGTGCTCGGGGGCGTCGTCCGCGCGCAGGTCGCCCCAGCGGGCGGCACGTGCCTTCGCGGCGTCGTAGTCATCAGCGGAGATGGGGCGCGCCTCGCGCTGACGCACGGTCGACTTCAGCGTGTAGGCGGGGGCAGGGAGGTCCTGCGGCTTCCACGGCGCGCTCTCCTGCTCGACGGCGGGCAGGTCCGGCGACGGCACCACGGCGGGCGCGGCCAGCGGTGCGAGGTCCTCTGCCGTGACGATGCGGATGGCCTGGGTCGCGACGTCGCTCGGCTCCGCCTCGTGACCGGCAGCGCGCTCACGAGAGACGATGCGCAGGGCCTGGGTGGCGGTGGCGGCTGCCTCGACCTCGCGCGAGACGGCGAGCAGCTCCGCATCGGCAGCGCGCTGGGCGGAGGCGGCACGCGTGCTGGACGTCACCACTCCCACGAGCACCGCGGTCGCGATGGCGCCCAGGATCGCTGCGGCGCTGGCGAAGATCACCAGGGACCACGCGACGGTGGTCAGGATGACCGCGCCCAACGCGACCACGCCGCGGCGTCGAGCCTGCGCGGCGCGCTCGGCCTGGAGGCGTGCGCGGTCGCGACGCAGCGCGATCCGCTCGCGCTGGGCGTGGACGGCCGCACGGTCCAGCGGCGTCGCGGGACGCGACATGGATTCCGCACGGTCGCTCGCCCGCGATGCCCGCTGGGCGCCGGTCGCGAGCAGCGGAACCTCGCCCGAGTCCGTCGAGGGGCGGCTCGCGGCGCGCTCGACGCGCGTCGCCGAGGACTTCACGACGCGCATGTCCGACGAGTAGCGATCGTCCACCCGGACCAGCGCGTACTCGCCGCGCTCCTTCACCCGCTGCGGCAGGACGTACGCGACCACGAGTCCGAGCGCGATGATCGCGAGGAGGCCTGCTGGAACCATGCCACGACGGTACGGCCGTCGGGACCCTCAGGCGCGCATGGGGCGCGGCGTGTCAGGAGACCTCCGACCAATATCGGCCCGTTCTGGCCTCGCCTTGAGTCAAAGCGAACACTCGATGGTCCCGCCACGCCCCATCGATGTACAGATACGAGGCCCGCATCCCCTCCTCGCGGAAGCCCAGCTTGTGCACGACCTTCAGGCTCGCCGTGTTCTCAGGCCGCACCGCGATCTCGAGCCGGTGGATCCCGCGCGAGAACGCGAACTCGCTCGCGAGCGCGACGGCGCGGGGCATCAGCCCTCGTCCCGCGTGGCTCTGCGCTATCCAGTAGCCGATGGAGGCGCCGCACTCCGCGCCCCAGCGCACCCCTGACACCGTCACGCGGCCCACGAGGGCGCCGTCGTGGAGCAGCACGAAGGGGTAGCCCGACTCGTCCTTCCACTGCCGCCGCTCTCGGCGCACCAGCTGTGGGAACGTCACCGAGCGCTCGACGCGCCCCGGCGGTGACGCCGCCTCCCAGGGCGCGAGCCAGGCGCGGTGGCGGCGACGGACCGCCATCCACTCGGTCTCGTCGCTGCGCTCGAGGCAGCGCAGCACCACGGGTCCGGACTCGAGCTGGACGGGCTTCACCGCCTCACCCGCCCCACACCGTGCACTGGACCTCGTCCCCGACGTCGACCACCCGGGGCTCGGGCCCGCTCCACACCACCGCATCGGCCCTCGCGAGATCCGCGAGCGAGAGGTTCTCTGCACCCAGCGGCGTGACGGCGAGGCGCCCGGAGTCGTCGCGATCCACCACGACCGGCATGCCCGTCACGACTCCCGGGGGAGCGATCCACCGGCGTCGCGAGCGGGCCCGGAAGGGAGCACGCTCGACGTTCGGGTGGCCGCACAGGACGCGTACCGCACGGCGCACGTAGGCCTCGAAGCCCATGGCCGCTGCCGCAGGCGACCCAGGCAGCGCCACCACCGGCACGTCGCGCTCGCCCGCAGGGATCACGCCCAGCCCGTGACGGCGGCCCGGTCGCAGCTGCAGGTCGACCACGTCGAACGACCCCATGCGGCTCAGCACCTCTGCGACCGTGTCCTGAGCGGCATCCGAGAGCCCACCCGTGGTGATGACCATGTCCGCCCGCACCAGCTGGTCCTCGAGCGCGGCACGCAGCTGCAGCGCGTCGTCCGGCACCGCTCCCACGCGATAGGGCTTGGCGCCGGCCTCCTGGACCAGCGCCGCGATCATGTGGGTGGTGGCCTCGGGGACGCCACCGCCGGGGCGACTCGCGCCCGGTTCGATCAGCTCGTCGCCCACCGCGATCACCACCACCCGGGGCACGGGTCGCACCCGCACGCGCACGCGACCCAGCGCGGCTGCCGCAGCGATCTGACGCGGCCCCAGTCGAGTGCCCTCCGAGACCAGCACGGCGCCGCTCGTCGCGTCGAAGCCCGCGGGCCGCACGCCGTCTCCCGCGCGCACCGGCCTCAAGATCGCGACCTTCGCCACGCCACCGTCCGTGTCCGTCAGCGGAACCACCGCATCGGCCCCCATGGGCACCGGCGCACCCGAGGGGATGCGCGCGGCGGCGCGGCGCACGTGCCGGCGCGGCGCGCGGGCGTCGAAGCTGACATCGTGCGACACCGCCAGCGTGACCGGCTGCTCGGGGCCCGCCTCCGCGGTGTCCTCGGCGAGCAGCGCGTAGCCGTCGCGCTCCGCCACGGGCGCCGGGGGCAGATCCGCGCCCGCGACGAGGTGCTCAGCCAGCGTGGCACCCACGGCGTCAGCCAGCAGCACGTCGAGGACGAGGCCGGGACGCAGCGCCTGTGCCACGGCATCGCGGTGATCGGCAAGGCTGCGTGCGCTCATGCCCCCCATTGTCCCGTGCCCCGCGCGCGCCGGGCAACCACGGCGGATCGCGGGCACGCGCGTCACACGCGTGACACACCTGACTGCCACAATGGGGATCATGTCGACGCACCACCCAGGCACCCGCGCACCGGCTCCCGAGGACGCGAAGGCGCAGCTGCGGACCTCGATCCGCAAGGCTCGTCTGCATCGCTCGGAACGACGGCGTGCCGAGCTCGCAGAGCAGCTGCGCGACCACGTGCTCGCGCTGCCGGAGATCGTCCAGGCGGACTGCGTCTCCGTGTACGCGTCGAGAACCCACGAGCCCGGCACCCTGCCTCTCATCGAGGCCCTCCACGAGCGAGGCGTGCGCATCCTGGTGCCGCGCCTGGGTGACGGCCTCCAGCGCGGCTGGTCGCTGTATCAGGGGGCCGAGGACCTCATCGAGCGCGCCCCCGGCCGGCCCCCCGAGCCGTCCGGCGAGTTCCTGCCGCCCGACGCGATCGGCGACGCGCAGGTGGTGGTGGTCCCCGCCCTCGCGGTGGACAGCACCGGCACCCGCCTGGGCCAGGGCGGCGGCTGGTACGACCGCGCTCTCGAGGGGCTCGATCCCCGGGTGCCCATCGTCGCGCTCACCTTCGCCGCCGAGTTCCGCGGGCCCGACGAGCTGGCCCTCCCGCGCGAGTCGCACGACGTGGGCGTGCACCGCGTCATCACTCCGGAGGGAACCACCGCGCTGACGGCGTAGAATACGCCCATGCCCACGTACGCCTACGCCTGCCGAGCCTGCGGTCACACGTTCGATGCTGTCCAGTCGATCCACGACGACGCTCTCGAGGCCTGCCCCTCATGCGAGGGCTCGCTGCGTCGCGTGTTCGGCAACGTGGGCGTGACGTTCAAGGGCTCGGGCTTCTACCGCACGGACTCCCGCGCGGCCGCCAAGTCTGACTCCTGACGTCCTGCCCCCGCAGCGGCTCACCAGTGCGGCGGACGCTCCCTCTTGAGCTCCTCGGCGCGGTCATCGTGATCACGCCCACCCCAGCCCTCGTCGACATCCTCGGACGCGCGCGTGGGGATCAGGGGACGGTCCGCTCCGCGGAGACGATCCTTCGCCGAGCCTGACCGCGCCGGGCCGGCGGAGCGCGGCGCAGGAGGCGCGGGCTCGTCGGACTCCTCGGACTCCTCGGACTCCTCGGACTCGCCAGGCTCCTCGGCGTCCTCCGCCGACTGCTCCGGCGCTGACTCCTCCGTTGCGGGCTCCTCCGACACTGGCTCCTCTGCGACGACCAGGCTCGGTTCGGCCTCGTCCTCCACGTCGTCGGGAGCCTCCTGGCCGAGCTCGTCGAGCTCGAGCATTCCCGGAACCTCGACCGGTGCGGGGGCTGGCTCCGCGTGGGGCTCTCCTGGGCCATCAGGCGCGTTCGGGGGTGCTGCAGGAACCTCGATCTCGAGAGCTTCCTGCACCATCTGGGGCCCGGTGTCCTCCAGAGCCGCCATCACCTGGTCGGCGGCCGCATCGGGATCCATGAAGACGTCGAGGGTCCACAGGGACACCACGCGCCAGCCGAGCGCCTCCAGCGACGCCCGCTGCCAGCGCATCCGGTCGCGCAGCGACGCGGAGCCCGCAGGAGCCGCCTCATCGGTGACGACGGCCACCCGGTAGCCGCGGTCGCGCTTGCCGCCCACGACCATGGGCACCGCATCGGGGCCGTTGCCGTAGCGCACGTGCACGGCGTATCCCGCCAGGCGCAGCCGCTGAGCCACGTCGGACAGCAGCCAGTCGCTGGGTGCGGGCTCCGGTCGCTCGGGCGCGATCGCCTGCTCGCCGGCGGCCTGCAGCAGGTCTCGCAGATCCTCGGTGCCTGCTCCCTCGACACCGTCGGCGGGCAGGTGTGCGGCGTCCAGCGCCGAGAACACGGTGAGGCGTTCGCGCGTCGCGACCAGCGCCTGGACCAGCGCCTCCCGGCCCCACGACTCGGACAGCGCACCCAGGCCGCGTGGCGCGGTGCCGCGGGAGTCGCGCGCGAACCCCAGCGACAGCACCACCTCGTCGACGACGGGGCCCGCCACGTCCCCGAGCACCGCGACGGGGACGGTCGCCGCCAGCCGCGACGAGCGCTCGCGCAGACCCTCGCGCAGTCGCGCGGCGTGCAGGTCGTTGCCCGCGATGATCATCAGCGAGTGGCGCGGGAGCGAACCGTGGGACTGCTGGGCATGCTCGACCACGGCGGAGACCTCGGCGCGCGTGGACTCCACCGCATCGGCGCCCGCGACCGGCGCGCCCACGCCATCGACGTGGCGCACCTGGAACGCGCCGGACTGCTCGGCCGCCGGCAGTGCCTCGACGCTGCGCCCGTACGCGGCCCGGCTGAGCACGGCAGTCACGCGCACGTCGCGGGGCTGGGGGGTGGCGTGCAGGGTGACGCGCGGCAGCATCGCGGCCAGCACGGAGATCGCCGAGCGCGTGGCGGCGTGCGCATCGCCCACCACGACCACCTGCTTCGCGCGGGCGAGCACGGGCACGAGCTCCGCGAGCGCCAAGGATTCGCTGGCGACCACCACGGCGACGTCGAACACGCGGGAGGGAGGCGCGAGCCGTGACACCTGCTCGGCCTTGGCGACCACGATGGGGCGCAGCGCGGATGCCAGCGGGCCGAAGTCCCGCCACAGCTCCTTGATCGACGCCTCCCCACCCTCGACGAGCGCGGCGAAGAGATCCCGCGCCAGGTCGGGGTGACGGGCGATGGCCGTACGGCGCCGCTCGGCTGCGGCTCGCATCAGAGGGCCGATGCGCGAGGCGGCGAAGGCCGCGTCAGCGCTGCGGAAGCGCTCCACGGCCTCGCCCAGCGCGCCGTACTCCGTCAATGCGGCGTCCGAGGAGACGATCGCGTCGAATGCCGCGGCCCACCACGCGAACTCCAGGTCGCGTCGCACCTGGGCATCGTCCGCGTCGCGCGAGCGCAGGTCCTCGATCAGCGGCCCGAAGCCAGCGGCCTCGACATCGAGGCCCAAGGGCTCGGAGCTCGACACCTCGAGGGTGCCGGGCAGTCCCTGACCCAGGCGGTCCAGCACCCCGACCATCTCGTCCCACGGCGCGCTCGCGAGGTCCGCCTCGTCGAGCGCGGTCTCGACGGGCTCGCGCAGCGTCCCCCACAGCGACACGGCCTCGGCCACTCGCTCGGAGAAGATGTCGTAGTCGTCGGGGACGGTGGGCCAGCCGCCGGCGGAGCAGTGGTGGCGCCACTGGAGCGCGAGCTCGTGGGCCCTCACCAGGTCTGCATGCAGCGACTCCTTGCCGCGCCCGGGCCGCAGCAGCTCGACGGCGCGACGCATGAGGGCGCGCCGCTCGCGGCGAGGCAGGTCGACGTGCCGCGGTGATCCATGCGGCGCGGTCGCCGCCACCAGGTCGTGCAGCGCTCGGTGGAACACCGCGGGCGAGAAGATCTCCAGAATCTCCCGGAGCTGCTCGAACATGGTCACCTGGTCCACCCAGGTGTCCATCGACCCCGCTTCGTCCACTCCGGTCTCGTGAGCGGCGATCGCGGCCTCGGCGCGCAGCTTGGGGATCACCCGGCCCAGGAGCGTGGACAGCGCCTCGTCCAGCCGCACTCCCTCGTCGGGCTCGACGGCGTCCTTCCACCAGGGGTCGCCGCCGGACGTCTGCGGCTCCGCGGGCTCCTCCACGGGCTCCGGCTCGTCCTCCGACGGGGGGCGCAGCACCGCCGAGATGGCGTGCGCGACCGAGGCGAACCCGTGCTCCGCCACCACGGCGCCAGCGTCGCGCGACAGCCGCATCGTGGTGCCGGGCGCAGGATCCGAGGTGGTGAGCCGCACGATGGACTGCACGGCCTCGAACACGCTCACCCCCCACGGGCGGTGGGAGCGGTGCAGAGCGTCGAAGCGGCGATGCAGCTCGGCGCGCGTGCGCAGCAGCGTCTCTCCCGAGCTGCGCAGCGCGGCGTCGTCCACCTGGGGAGTGCCCATCGTGATGGACTCGAGCAGGCGCGCCCGGGCCTCGGCGTTCCACTGCGGCACGGTCGCGTCGACCACGAGGTCGGGCGCTCCCAGCAGCCTCAGCCGGTCAGTGATCGCCGCCAGGGTGCGGTCCGCTCCGCCCACCACGCCCACGGTCTTGCCTGATGCGGCGCCGTCCGCCGCCACCGCGGCGGCCATGCCCACCGCATCGGCGCCAGGGGGAGCCTGGAGGAACACGTCGCGTCCGGTGGCGATCAGGTCGAGCACCGCGAACTGGACGTCGTCGAGGTCGCCCACGCCGCGCTCGGCGAACGGGTCGCGGTCGCCGCGCGGGAAGGCCGGCAACGGCTCGTTGAGCAGTGCGACGGCGTCCTTGTCCCCGGCGGCGGCGGCCAGCACGGTGGACGCGGCGATCACGGGATCGCAGTCGTCGAGATCGTCGAGCAGACGCTGCTCGGGGTCGTCGAACACCCCCAGCAGCAGCCGGTCCAGCACCTCGAGGTCGTCACCCAGCAGCTCCGTGAGCCCGCGCACCGCCTCCCACAGCGGCCGCGGATCGAAGTCGCGGCCCGCGGTGACCTGCGGAAGCGTGAGCTCCTTCCCCGCGAAGACCGCGCGCTCGCGCACCACGGACAGGAACACGGGGTTGAGGAACACGTCGTCACGCAGCGTGACCTGGACGTCGTCCGCGCGGTAGCGGTCGAGGCCCACCGCACGCATCAGCAGCGGCATCTCGACGCGGCCGTCCTCCGTGGTGAACGCCACGGTGCCGATCACCAGCGCCGGGGTCCACGCTCCGGTGGCGGCGCGCACCCGCTCCGCCTCGTCGATGATGAGCCGCGCGCGGTGCAGCCCGCCCTCGCGCGCCTGGCTGTCGCGCAGCAGCGAGGAGATGGCGGTGGGGCGGCTCGCGAACAGCTGGGCAAGTCCGGAAGGGTGGCTGGAGCGCAGGTCGATCAGGCTGGCCTGGGTGGCGACGAGGTCGCGCAGCGGCGAGACCGTCGCACGGTCCTGCAGCTGCTCGCGCCACTCGCGAAGGGCGTCCGCGACCAGCGCGCGCCCGATGTAATCCACCACTCCCCTACGGTATCCGGCTGCACCTGAGCGCCCCGCTCACCACGCCGTCCGCGCACGGCGCACGGCCGCCCGAACGCAGAAACAGTGCGCGCCGACTTAGGCAGCCGACACGCACCGTCAGCGAGATTGTGAACCCTCGGGGCAGGCGTCGTCAACTTCGACCGTCAAAGGTGCGCCTGGGCAGATTCGAACTGCCGACACCCGCTTTAGGAGAGCGGTGCTCTATCCCCTGAGCTACAGGCGCCTGGGGCACCTACGAGGGTACCCGCATCGGCCATTCTCACCGGCACAGGACGGCCGATGTGAGGGTCACCACTTGGCGTGGACGTGCTCCCTGATGCGGTCGTTGTAGATCGCCGCGAGGTCCGCCATGGTGCGCTCGTCGAGCTCCGGCATGTCCGCCGCGCCAGCGTTCGCGCGCGCCTGATCGGGGCTCGAGGCGCCGGGGATGATGGTGGCAGCGCCCACCGCTCCGATCCAGGCGAGCGCGAACTGCGCCGTGGTCCAGCCCTCGGGCGTGAGCGCCGCGACCTCGCGGGCCGCGTCCACGCCCACCTCGTACGGGACGCCGGCGAAGGTCTCGCCGATGTTCATCTTGGAGCCATCGCGGTTCCAGTTGCGGTGGTCCTCCGCCGCGAACTGGGTGTTCTCGTCGTACTTGCCGGACAGCAGGCCGGACGCGAGGGGCACACGCGCGATGATGCCCACGCCGGCCTCGTTGGCGGTCGACACGACCTGCTCGAGTGGCTTGCGGCGGAACACGTTGAGGATGATCTGCACCGTGGCGACGTCGGGGTCGCGCAGCGCGTCGAGCGCCTCGGAGCACTCCTCGACGGAGACGCCGAAGTGCGCGATGCGACCTTCCTCGCGCAGCGTGCGCAGGTCGTCGTAGGTGCGAGGGTCCGCGAGCACCTCGGACGGCGGGCAGTGCAGCTGCACCAGGTCCAGGGTGTCGACGCCGAGGTTCTCGCGCGAGCGGTCCGTCCAGCGGCGGTAGTTGTCGAGGGTGTACGCCTCCGCGACGTGCGGGTCCGCGCGCCGGCCCATCTTGGTGGCGACGAACACCTCACCGGGACGGTCCGCGATGAACTGCCCCACCGCCTTCTCGGAACGGCCGTCGCCGTAGACGTCCGCCGTGTCGAAGAAGGTGACGCCGGCATCGGCCGCCGCGCGGAGGATCTCCTGCGCGGTGTCGTCGCCGACGTGGTGCCAGTCCGCGCCGAGCTGCCAGCAGCCCTGTCCGATGAGCGAGATCTCGCGGCCCAGCCGCGGTACGAAGGAGGTGCGCATGCCTCCACCCTATGACCCTGCCCGGAGTGTCCGCGACGCGAGGGCGGCGTCCCGTCGACGCCCCCTCACCTTCCCGGAGAGCACGAGAGCCGCCTTCCCAGGGAGGGAAGGCGGCTCTCGAGGGCGCTGCGGGAACTAGCCCGTCACGCGCACGTAGGTGGGGTTGGTCTGCCAGATCGCGCGGAACTGCAGCGTCTTGCCGGGGCGAGGCGCGTCGATCTGCAGGTTGGGACCGGCGTAGATGCCCACGTGGCCGGGCGACACGATGATGTCTCCAGGCTGGGGCGAGTCCACGCGGGTGCCCACGTTGTAGTAGGCGCCGGACGAGCGCGGCAGCGAGATGCCGAACTTGGCGAACACGTACGACGTGAAGCCCGAGCAGTCGAAGCCGGCCGGCGACGAGCCGCCGGAGACGTAGGGCGCGCCTACGTACTTCGCTGCCTCAGCGATGATCGCGGAGCCGGAGACGGCTGCGGCGACGGCGCTGGACTGCGCGACCGGGCGAGCGCCCGTTCCGCTCGACGAGCTCGAGCTGCTGCTCGTGCTCGCAGGCGCGGGTGCTGCGGCTGGCGGCGGGGGCGGCGGCGGGTCCTCCTTGACGGAGATCTCCGGCGTCGCGATGTCGATGTCGATGTCCTCGGACGCCGTCACCGAGGCGGTGACGCCAGCGAGGTCGGCGGCGGCGGCGCCGTCACCGGCCTCGATCGACGCGATCTCATCGATCGGTGCGGTGGCGAGGGTGTCGGGGTTGACGCCGTCGGTGGTCAGGTCCTGCGAGACGAGAGCGGCCGCAGCGGCCCCCGTGAGAGGCACCACGACGAGTGCTGCGCCGGCCGTGGCCGCCACTGCACGCGTCCTGGCGCGCATGTATCCATACCTCAAAGTCTCGTTCCTTCCGCATTGCCATCAATGCGTCGATGTTCCCTGGCCCAACGTACGGCATCCCGGCACTGTGCCGAGCGCCTCCGTCGAACCCGCGAGGTGGTGCTCCTCTGTGTCACTAGGCGCCCATGTTACCAATTTGTGATGAAACGCCAACTCGAGGGTGTCCGAAGATGTGCCGCGCGGCGTCGCGACTGAGTGACAGGCCCTCGCCGCCGGCGCTGGCCATGACCCGCTCGCCATCCACCGCGACCTCCACCGTCGCGCCTGGTACCAACCCGGCGGCGACCGCGGCCACCAGGAACCCGTCAGACGCCTGAGGATTCTCGCCGATGCGCACCAACGTGACCTTGGCCACACCGTTGTCCGCAGCGGCTTCGAGGGAGATCACTGGCGTGTCGTCCGGCGTGTCGGCTGCGAGCCCCAGCTCCTCGAGAGCCGGGATCGGATTGCCGTACGGGGACACCCGCGGCTCGTGGAGCAGCTCGACCAGCCGGCGCTCCACGCGGTCGCTCATCACGTGCTCCCAACGGCAGGCCTCCTCGTGGACGTAGGGCAGCTCGAGGCCGATCACGTCGATCAGCAGCCGCTCGGCCAGCCGGTGCTTGCGCATCACGCGCACCGCGGCCTCACGGCCGGCGTCCGTGAGCTCGAGGTGACGATCGGGTGCCAGAGTCACCAGCCCATCGCGCTCCATGCGCGCGACCGTCTGGGACACCGTGGGGCCGGAGTGGCCCAGCTGCTCCGCGATGCGCGCCCGCATGGGAGTGACTCCGTCCTCGATGAGCTCGTAGATGGTCCGCAGATACATCTCGGTGGTGTCGATGAGGTCGCTCATGCGGAATGCCGCCCCAGTCCGCGGTACGTCCAGCCCGCGTCGATCCAGCTCTGGGCGGGCAGGCAGTTGCGCCCATCGATGATGCGCTTGTGGGCGACGAGCCGTCCCACCGCCTCCGGGTCGAGATCGCGGAACTGCCGCCACTCCGTCGCGATGATCACCAGGTCCGCCTCCTCGACGGCCTCCTCGGCCGAGCCCGCGAAGTCCAGCGTGGGCCAGATGCGCGCAGCGTTGTCCATGCCCTCCGGGTCGTGCACGCGCACCTGCGCCCCGGACAGGTGCAGCTTGCCCGCCACATCGAGCGCCGGGGAGTCGCGGACGTCGTCGCTGTCCGGCTTGAAGGCGGCTCCGAGCACCGCGATGCGGGCACCGTTGAGGCTGCCACCCACCTCGCGGGTCGCGAGCTGGACCACGTGCTCTCGCCGGCGCATGTTCACGTTGTCGACCTCGCGCAGGAACGTGAGTGCCTGGTCCACGCCCAGCTCGCCCGCGCGAGCCATGAAGGCGCGAATGTCCTTGGGAAGGCAGCCGCCGCCGAAACCCAGCCCCGCGCCCAGGAACTTGCGACCGATGCGCTCGTCGTAGCCGATCGCGTCCGCGAGGTCGCGCACATCCGCCCCCGTGGCCTCGCAGACCTCGGCCACCGCGTTGATGAAGGAGATCTTGGTCGCCAGGAACGCGTTCGCGGAGACCTTCACGAGCTCGGCCGTCGCGAGGTCCGTCACGACGAGCGGAGTCTCGCGCTCGAGCGCCTGGGCGTAGACCCGGCGCGCGACCTCCTCGATCCGACCGGGGTGATCCACGTCGACGCCGAGCACGAGCCGGTCAGGGCGCAGAGTGTCCTGGACCGCGAATCCCTCGCGCAGGAACTCAGGGTTCCATCCCAGCTGCGCCTGGTCGCCCACCGGCGCGAGCTCGCGCACCCGGGCAGCCAGGCGTGCCGCCGTGCCCACGGGGACGGTCGACTTGCCCAGGATCACGGCAGGGCGGGTCAGCAGCGGCGCGAGCGTCTCGATCACGGCGTCGACGAAGCGCATGTCCGCGCCGTAGCCGCCCTTGACCTGCGGGGTCCCGACACCGATGAAGTGGACGTCCGCGAACGCCGCCGCCTCGGCGGCATCAGTGGTGAAGCGCAGGCGTCCCGAGTCGACGTGCTTGCGCAGCAGCTCCGGCAGTCCGGGCTCGTAGAACGGCACATCGCCGCGCTGGAGGCGCTCGATCTTGGCGGCGTCGATGTCGACGCCGATGACCTCGTGGCCGAGCTCGGCCATGCCGGCCGCGTGGGTGGCGCCCAGGTAGCCCGTGCCGAAGACTGCGATGCGCTCTGACATGCGCCACAGACTATCGGCTCGCGCCGGCCTCACACAGGGGCGGGACGCAGGTGCGCGACCACGGCGGTGCCGGCGACGGCGACGCGTGCGGAGCCGCGACCGTGCGGCACGAACACGGCCTGTCCGCGAGGGAGCTCGAGCGTCTCTCCTCCGGCGTCGATCAGCGCGGAGCCCTGCACGACCAGGACGATGCGCGGGCCCGGCGGCACCTCCGCGGCGCCGTCCGTCACGACGGTCAGGGCGAACTCCTCCGCCTCCGTCGTCAGCGTCACCGCCGCACCCGCGTGGGTCACCTCCGGATGCGCGGCGGGACATGGCTCGGTGTGGGCCAGCCGCAGCAGCAGCGGGACGTCGACCCGCTTGGGGGTCAGGCCAGCCCGCACCACGTTGTCCGAGTTCGCCATGACCTCGATCCCGAGGCCCGACTGATAGCTGTGGAGCACGCCCGCCCCCGTGTAGACGGCCTCGCCTGGCGCGAGATGCACCACATTGAGTGCGAGCGCCACCATCGCGCCGGGATCCCCGGGGAAGTGCTCGAGCGCGCTGGCGGCGACCGCGAGGTTCGACCCCTCCCGCGCATCGGCCCCTGCGCGGGCGAGTGCCGCGAGCGTTCGCTCATCCGCGGCTCCCGCGAGCGCCGCGGTGATGTAGTCGTCGAGGTTGCCGGACGCGAGCGCGTCCGCGAGGGCCGCGGATCCGGGCGTGCGCACCAGCGCGAGGTCCGCGCTCAGCGCCTCGAGCGG
This sequence comes from Demequina activiva, assembly GCF_016862815.1. GTDB lineage: Bacteria > Actinomycetota > Actinomycetes > Actinomycetales > Demequinaceae > Demequina > Demequina activiva. The sequence goes on from NZ_BONR01000001.1 coordinate 473,686, forward strand.
CCGCACCCCGGCGAGCACCGTCATCGGGGTGAGGGCGTAGACCATCTCCGGCTTGTGGAACGGATCGAGGAACTGGTGGGGCGCCCCGCCGGTGCCGCGCTGCTCCGCCGCGAATCCCTCGCGCGCCTGCTCGAGCGTGGGGTGGACCTGGATGGACAGCGGCTTGTGGATCGCGAGGAGCTTGAGCAGGAAGGGCAGTCGGGCGCCCCAGCGGTCCGCAGACTCCTGGCCCAGGCACTGCGCAGGGTCCTCCGCGATGAGGGCATCGAGGGTGAGGTCGCCGTGATCCGAGTCCGCGTGCGACGGTGCGGAGTCGTGCGCGCCCCACCATGCCTCGGCCACCGGCTGGCCGGTGAAGGGCAGGCCGAGCAGCTCGGGAATGTCCCGCGTGGTGCCCCACGCGTAGTCCCTCAGCACGGGCCTCATCAGGTGCATGGCGGACAGTCTGCCAGGTGGCCCCGCACTACGCTGTGGCCATGGCGCGAGATCTCACCATTCCCTCACATCTGCTGCCCCAGGACGGGCGGTTCGGCTCAGGCCCCTCCCGTGTGCGCGACGCGCAGCTGCAGGCGCTCATGGCGGCACAGCCCGGGGTGCTGGGCACCTCTCACCGGCAGGCTCCCGTCAAGGATGTGGTCGGTGCCATCCGTGAAGGGCTCGCGCAGTTCTACTCGCTGCCGGACGGGTACGAGGTCATCCTCGGCAACGGTGGCGCCTCGAGCTTCTGGGACGCGGCGGCGTTCTCCCTGGTGGAGTCCCGCGCGCAGCACTGCGCGTTCGGCGAGTTCGGATCCAAGTTCGCCGCGGTCACCGCGAGCGCTCCGTTCCTCGAGCCCTCCGAGATCCGCACCGCGGAGCCCGGCGAGGTCGCGGTGCCGGAGGCACACGAGGGCATCGACGTCTACGCGTGGCCGCACAACGAGACCTCGACGGGCGCCATGGCGCCCGTGCAGCGGCCCGCTGGTGCCGGCGACGCGCTCACCGTGATCGACGGCACATCCGCGGCCGGCGGGCTCGCACTCGACGCGACCCAGGCGGACGTGTACTACTTCTCGCCGCAGAAGAGCTTCGGCTCCGACGGCGGGCTGTGGTTCGCGCTGGTCTCCCCCGCCGCGATCGAGCGCATCGAGCGCATCGCCGGCTCCGGGCGCTGGATCCCGCCCACGCTCGATCTCGCGACTGCGCTGGAGAACTCGCGTCAGAACCAGACCCTCAACACTCCCGCGGTCGCGACGCTGGTGATGATGAACGCGCAGATCGAATGGCTCAACGACAACGGTGGAATGTCCTTCGCCACCGGTCGTACCAGCGAGTCCGCGCGCCGCGTTTATCGCTGGGCGGACGGTTCTCCATATGCTGAGACATTTGTCACAAGCCATTCAAATCGGTCATCCGTGGTGGCTACTGTCGACCTGCGCCACCCGCTGGACTCGGTCGAGATCCGCTCGATCCTGAAGGCGAACGGCGTCGTTGACATCGATCCGTATCGCAAGCTCGGGCGCAATCAGATCCGCGTCGGGATGTTCCCGGCCGTGGATCCCGACGATGTCAGCGCCCTCACGGGATGCATCGACTGGATAGTGGAGAGATTGGTGACATGACCGAACAGCAGGACGTCCTCGAGACCCGCCGGCCCAAGCGTCGCGCCCTCGGACTCGTCCTGCTGGGCATGATCCCGCTCGCCGTGGCCGGCACCGCCGGCGCCGCGGCCTCCGCGTTCGTCCCCACGCCCGCGCAGACCCCGGTCGCGCTGCCCGCGACCGTCACCGTCGACAAGCCTGCCTCCACCGACCTCGCCCCGGTGATCGCACCCGGCAGCGCGACGGCCGTCGACCTCGAGGTCGAGGTCCCGCAGATCACGGTGAGCATCCCGCCGCCGCCCGAGCCGGAGCCGGAGCTCGCACCCGTCTCCCCCCAGGCGTCCGGCTCGTCGGGCTCGTCCCAGTCCTCCGGCTCCTCGGGCTCCACGGGCTCCTCGACGCAGAAGTCGTCCGGCTCGACGTCCACCAAGTCCTCCGGCTCCTCGAGCTCGGAGCCGGCCCCCAAGCCTGCTCCCCAGCAGACCGCCGACTCCTACTGCTCGGCGCCTTCCTCCCCGTACGCCGCCGGCGGCAGCGCCAAGGGCCTGCTGACGGCCGCGAACAAGGAGCGTGCGCGCATCGGCGCCGGAGCCCTGTCGTGGAGCGGCAGCCTCGCCTCCGCCGCGACCTCCTGGTCGCAGACCATGGCCAGCAAGGACACCGCCAGCAACGGCGGGGCGCTCGCTCACAACCCCAACCGCCCCGGCGCGGAGAACGTCGCGGTGAGCGGCTCCTCCGGCGGGATGTCAGTGGGCAGCGCGGTTGCTCGTGCCCACAACGGCTGGATGTACTCCTACGGCCACTGCGTGAACATCATGAACCCGGCGTACTCGAGCATGGGAGCCGGCACCGCGTCCACCGCGGACGGCAAGGTGGTCTACACCACCGCGAACTTCCGCTGATCCGGGGCTGACGCACCCCAGCGTGAATGAGCCCCGCTGGCGGCGAGGCTCTCGACCCGCAGTCAGCGCTGGTCGTCGGTCGGAGCCGCGTCCTCGACGGTCGGCGGCTCGCCGGACGCCGATGCGGGCTCAGGCTCGCTGACATCGGTCGCCTCGGGCGCCTCGGGTGATTCGGGTGGCACCGGCGACTCGGGCGCGGCGGCGTCCACGGGCTTCTCGGTCGGCGCTGGAGCGTCGGCGACCGTCGCATCGGCCGTCTCGGTGCTCGCGTCCTCAGGCACCGCGTCCGCAGCGGTCGTCGCCTCCGGCACAGGCTCGGGCTCCGTCTCGCTCAGATCGAGCGACACGGCGGCATCGGTGTCGATGACGGGCTCCACGGCCGGCCACTTCGAGCTCTGCTTCTCGACGTCCGTCTGCGAGTGCGCCCCGCAGCCGTGGTCCACCGCGACCACGCGTCCGTCGGATGGCGACCACTCGTTCGCGCACGCACCGAAGGCGGTGCGCATCGAGCCGGACAGCGGGACGAAGAAGGCACATGTCGAGCATGGGGACGTCGAGGCGATCGCGGACGCCGCGGTGGGGCCGTGAGATCCGCGCATCCACCGCTCGGCGGCACTGTCGCGACCCTCGGGTCCCAGCACCCTCTCGCGTCCCAGGCCCAGCTCCCAGATCGCGAGCTCGTCGAGGTCCTCGTCGCCCGTCTCCTCGAAGCCCGGCACCAGGCGCGGGTCCTCCTGGATGAGCGGCAGCACCATCGAGGCCTCGAGATCGCCGGGGCGGATCCGCTCGGCCCACGGCACCCAGGACGGTGCCAGCAGCGCGTCGTCGGCCGGAACCAGGTGCGCCTCGCACACCGTGGCCTCGCGCGCACGCGGGGCGCGCGCGACCGTCACCGACCAGACCCAGCCGCGGTAGCCGGGAAGCGTGCACGCGAACAGATGCGTGACCAGCCGGTCGCCGTCCTCGTGCGCCGACAGGTGCGCACCCACGGGCTGCTCGCCCTCCGCCGCCTCGATGGCGGCGGCGCGCGCGAGATCGACCGCCTTCTCCAGCACTGCGTCCATCGGGTCCTATGCCTCCAGCTGGTCCGCGACCGCGCGCAGCACCGCAGCGACCTTCTGGCCCTTCGCCTGGTCCGGGTACCGGCCCTTGCGAAGCGACGTCGAGACGCCGTCGAGCATCTTGATGAGGTCCTCGACGATCACCGTCATGTCCTCGGTGGGCTTGCGCAGGCCCTGCGACACGGTGGGAGCCGGGTCGAGCACGGCCACGCTCATCGCGGAGGGACCACGGCGGCCATCCGCCACCGAGTACTCCACACGCGTCCCGGGCTTGGGCGAAGGCGCCCCTGCGGGCAGAGCCGAGGCGTGCAGGAACACCTCGGCTCCTTCATCGCTCGCGATGAAGCCGAACCCCTTGTCGGAGTCGAACCACTTCACTTTGCCGGTGGGCACATCTACCTCGCGAGAGTCTTCAGGGCGCCGCGTATTCGGCGCTCACCCAGTCTAGCGGCCACCGCGGACGCGCTACACGGGCGTGACCTTGCTCACCTGGACAGGATCGCGTTTGGCGACGCGCCGTGCACGGGAGCACACTGGAGGCGTCGCATGATGAACCTTCGACAGCTGAGGTGTCTATGTCCACGACCACGGTCCCGGCCTGGCTCGCTCCCGCCTATGCGCGTGCAGCGGTCGGGGCGGGCGCGACCGCATCGGCGACCCAGCTCGACGCCGCCGCCGATCGCCTCATCGACCGGTGGACCGAACCCGTCCGTCGCTATCACGATCTCGGCCACCTCGTCGATCTGCTCCAGCACGTCGACGAGCTCCAGCAGGAGGCCCACAACCTCCACCTCGTGAAGCTGGCCGCCTGGTACCACGGTGCGGTGTTCGACGCCGCGGAAGGCGCCGCGTACGCCCATCGTGGCGGCGAGGACGAGACCGCGAGCGCCGAGGTCGCGCGAACGGACCTGCGCGCGCTCGGCGTCCCCGACGCCGCGGTGGACACGGTGGCATCGATGGTCGAGGGCCTCGCACGGCACAGCGCTCCCAGCGACAGCGTCGACGCGGCGGTCCTGTCGGACGCGGATCTCGCCATCCTCGCCTCCGACCCTCAGCGCTACCGCAGCTACCTGGAGCGGGTGCGCGAGGAGTACGCCCACATCCCCACGCGCGACTACCTCGAAGCGCGTCGCTCGATCGTCGAGCGCCTGCTTGCTCGGGAGAGGCTGTACACGAGCCCCCTGGGTGCGACGTGGGAGCGTCAGGCGAGGGAGAACCTCACCGCCGAGCGTGCCCGGCTCACCCGCGAGCTGTCGCGCATCGACGAGTTATCCACAGAAACCGAGTGACGGCCCCGGCGCGAGTCGAGCCCGCCTAGCGTCGGGTCCATCGCGGCGCCCGCCGCGTGCGGCGCACGCCGCCCCGCTGCTCGGAAGGAACTCGCTCATGACCCGCTATCACGTCGATGCCGCCGAGGTCGCCTCGGCCTCCTCTCTTGCCGCTCGTTCGAGCGACACGATCCGGACGGAGGTGGCCGCGATGATGGGCCACCTGACCGCCCTCCAGGGCTCCTGGCAGGGGGGCGCCGCGACCGCATTCGCCGGCGTTCTCGACCAGTGGCGCGCAGCGCAGATGCAGGTGGAGCAGGCTCTCGATGCGCTCACCCTCGCCCTGGCGCACGCCGCTCAGGAGTACCAGAGCGCGGAGGACAGCGCCGCGCGCCTCTTCTCCGCCCGCTGAGGCTCCCGTTGGCAGCACGCGCAGCGACGCGCGGCGGCGTACTCTCGGTCGGGTGACCCTGCTGATCGACCCGCCGCTCTGGGACAAGCACGGCACGCAGTGGGGCCATCTGGTCTCCGACCGCTCGCTCGACGAGCTCCATGCCTTCGCGCGCTCTCACGGGCTGCCCGAGCGAGCCTTCGACCGCGACCACTACGACGTGCCCGTCGAACGTCATCCCGAGCTGATCGCCTCCGGCGCCGTGCTGGTCGACGGACGCGAGCTCGTGCGGCGTCTGCGCGCCTCGGGCCTGCGCGTCACCGCCGCGCAGAGGCACGGCCGCCGCTGAGGGGCGGCCGTGTCCCCGAGCCGCGTGACCGGCGGGCTCACCCGAGCGCGACGCCGGGAGCCGCGTCATGACTCCGCCATCGCCGTGAATGCGCGAAGGCCCCCGGGATCGCTCCCGGGGGCCTTCGCGTGTGACGGTGGCGCTGGGCTTAGAAGCCCATGCCGCCCATGTCGCCGCCGCCGGCCGGCATGGCCGGCTCGGGCTCGGGGATGTCCGCCACGACCGCCTCGGTCGTGAGGAACAGGCCCGCGATGGACGCGGCGTTCTGCAGCGCGGAGCGCGTGACCTTGACCGGGTCGTTGACGCCGGCGGCCAGCAGGTCCTCGTAGACGCCGGTCGCGGCGTTCAGGCCGTGTCCGGTGGGCAGGCCCTTGACCTTCTCGACCACGACGCCGCCCTCGAGGCCGGCGTTGACCGCGATCTGGCGCAGCGGCGCGGTGATGGCGAGCTCCACGATGCGTGCACCGGTGGCCTCGTCACCCTCGAGCTGCAGCTCGGCGAGCGCCTTGGTGCCAGCCTGGATGAGAGCGACGCCACCACCGGCGACGATGCCCTCCTCGATGGCGGCCTTCGCGTTGCGAACGGCGTCCTCGATGCGGTGCTTGCGCTCCTTGAGCTCGACCTCGGTGGCCGCGCCCGCCTTGATGACGGCGACGCCGCCAGCGAGCTTGGCGAGGCGCTCCTGGAGCTTCTCGCGGTCGTAGTCCGAGTCCGAGTTCTCGATCTCGGCACGGATCTGGTTGACGCGGCCAGCGACCTGGTCCTCGTCCCCAGCGCCGTCGACGATGGTCGTGTCGTCCTTGGTGACGACGACCTTGCGCGCCTGGCCCAGCAGCTCCAGACCAGCGTTCTCGAGCGACAGGCCCACGGACTCCGAGATGACCTGACCACCGGTCAGCACCGCGATGTCCTGCAGCATCGCCTTGCGGCGGTCGCCAAAGCCCGGGGCCTTGACGGCGACGACCTTGAGGTTGCCGCGCAGCTTGTTGACCACGAGCGCCGCGAGGGCCTCGCCGTCCACGTCCTCGGCGATGATCGTCAGCGGCTTGCCGGCCTGCATGATCTTCTCGAGGATGGGCAGCAGGTCCTTGAGCGACGAGATCTTCGACTCGACGAGCAGGACGTAGGAGTCCTCGAGCACGGCCTCCTGGCGCTCTCCGTCGGTGACGAAGTACGGGTTCAGGTAGCCCTTGTCGAAGCGCATGCCCTCGGTCAGCTCCAGCTCGAGTCCGAACTGGTACGCCTCCTCGACGGTGATGACGCCTTCCTTGCCGACCTTGTCCATCGCCTCGGCGATGAGCTCGCCGATGGCGGGGTCACCGGCGGAGATGCCGGCGGTGGCAGCGATCTGCTCCTTGGTCTCGATCTCCTTGGCGGAGTTGAGGAGCTCAGCGGTGACCGCCTCGACGGCCTTCTCGATGCCCTTCTTGAGGGCGATCGGGTTCGCGCCGGCGGAGACGTTGCGCAGGCCCTCGCGCACGAGCGCCTGGGCGAGCACGGTGGCGGTGGTGGTGCCGTCGCCAGCGACGTCGTCCGTCTTCTTGGCGACCTCCTTGACGAGCTCGGCGCCGATCTTCTCGTACGGCTCGGAGAGCTCGATCTCCTTGGCGATGGACACGCCATCGTTGGTGATGGTGGGTGCGCCCCACTTCTTCTCGAGCACGACGTTGCGGCCCTTGGGGCCGAGGGTGACCTTGACGGCATCGGCGAGGGCGTTCATGCCCCGCTCCATGCCGCGACGGGCCTCCTCATCGAAGGCAATCTGCTTTGCCATGGGTGTCTATTCCTCTTTCGATGGGTGTTGGCTGCGAGCCGCCCGCGACGGACGATGCCGGGGGCGGACGTTCCTTTCACGTCCGCTCCGGTCACCTCGGCTCGACTGGCCGGTGGTTAGCACTCTCGTATTGAGAGTGCTAAGTGCGATTCTGGCACTCTCCCTCGTCGAGTGCAAACCGTGTCGTGCGCTTTTCGCTCGCGGCGCACAGAGGAGGCCGCCACCCGTCTCGGGCGCGGCGGCGCGCGTCAGGAGGGCTCGGAGGCCAGCAGGACTTCGATCTCCGCGCCGCCGGGGGTGTCGCCCATCTCGACGCGGTCGATGCCCAGCTTCTCGCCGATGTCCGCGGCGGTGTCCGCGAGGCGGTCCTCGCCGTAGATCACGACGTTAGCGCCGTCGGGGATCAGCGATCCGCTGATGTTGTTCGCCTCGGTGTTCGTGTAGCCGGAGTCCACCAGGATCTCCTGCTGCTCTCCAGCCAGCCCCTGGATCCCTGCACCATTGCGGATGTGCACCTGGGCGTCGAAGAGGATGGACGGCTCCGGCTCCTCGGTCTCCGTGGGAGTCGGGGTCGGCTCCGGGCTCGGCTCCGCAGAGGGCTCCGCCGACGGCTCGGAAGTCTCGGTCGGCTCCGCGCTGGGCTCCTCGTCCGGAGACACCGTGACGGTGGGAGTGGGCGCCGGCTCGGGCGACGAGTCGCCGCTGTTCCACAGCAGCATCGCGAGCCCGTACGCGACCGCTCCGGCGATGAGGAACGCCAGCAGCGGCGGCAGGATGCGCGTCCACCAGGGCCGCGGCGCGCGGTGGACGCCAACGGGACCGCCGTGCTCGGCGATCTCGTCGAATTCGTCGCGCGGGTAGTCCTGGGCCACGGGCAGAACTCTAGCGAACCGAGGTCACGTCGAACGCGCGACCGGAGCGGCCGCGCTGACGTGCGGAGCGCATGCGGCGCAGTCGCTTGACCAGCATGGGGTCGAACGCGAGTGCGGCCTGCGTGTCGATGAGAGCCCCCAGCACCTGGTAGTACTGCGTGCTCGACAGAGAGAACAGATCGCGGATCGCGTCCTCCTTGGCGCCGGCGTACTTCCACCACTGGCGCTCGAATCGGAGGACCTCGGCGTCGCGATCGGACAGCTCGAAGACGTCCTGCTGCTCATCGATGCGAATGGCTTCGCCCATGGGTTCCCTCCTTGACTCAGGCCTCACCCTACCGCCGAACTACACGCGTGTCATTCGTCCTCGCCGACGCGCCAGCCCGGCCTCCGCATCGGCCGTGGACGGAGGTGGCCTCTGTCCTCCAGCCTCGCGGCCCACGGCACTGCGACGATGCGCTCGCACCCCCTAGGGTGGCGGCATGGCCGATGCGTGGCGGACCCTCGTGGCACCCGACTGGGAGCGTGCGCTGGACCCGCTCGCTCCTGAGCTCGCCAGGCTGGGCGCGTTCCTGCGCGACGAGAACGCGGCCGGGCGAGGCTACCTGCCCGCCGCGGACGCGATCCTGCGGGCCTTCGAGTCGCCCCTGGCGGACGTGCGCGTGCTCATCGTGGGGCAGGACCCCTATCCCACCCCCGGCGATCCCGTGGGGCTGAGCTTCTCCGTGCCGCCGGGCCACCCGCTGCCGCGTTCGCTCAGCAACATGGCGCGCGAGCTGCGCGAGGACACGGGCGAGGAGCTCACCGACGGCGATCTCAGTCACTGGGCCCGGCAGGGAGTGATGCTGCTCAACCGCGTGCTGACGGTCTCGCCCGGACAGCCGGGCTCTCACCGAGGCAAGGGGTGGGAGCAGGTCACCGAGCATGCGATCCGCACCCTCGTGACACGTGGCGGGCCGCTGGTCGCGATCCTGTGGGGCCGGGATGCGCAGTCGCTCATCCCCCTGCTGGGAGAGGTGCCTCACGTCGCGAGCGCGCACCCGAGCCCGCTCAGCGCATCGCGAGGCTTCTTCGGGTCACGGCCGTTCAGCGCCGTGAACCGGTTGCTCGAGGAGCAGGGCGCCGCGCCCATCCGGTGGGGAACTCCGCGCTGATCGCTCGCCGCGCTCACGGGCCGCGCACGCAGCGGCTCGCCGGACGTCGAAGAGCTGACAGCGGGACTCGAACCCGCAACCCCCGTATTACAAGTACGGTGCGCTACCAATTGCGCCATGCCAGCAGACCAGCAGGATACCGAGCGCTGCACCCTTGCCGGAAACGCGTTCGACGCCCCGTCGGATGCCGGCGGGGCGTCGAAGGCGTGAGGTGCTAGAGGCTCTCGAGGTGCGTGCGCAGCGCGCCCGGCTGGAAGTACGGAACCTCGGCCTGCTCGAGGATCTCGCGGTTGACCATGACGGTGGGCGTGCCCTGCATGCCGTCCTGCGACGCGCGCTCGGTCGCGGCGATGACCCACTTGGTGAAGATCCCGTCGTCGAGCGTCTCGGCGATGGTCTCGGGAACGCCGGCGTCGATCGCGATCTGCGCGATCTCCTCGTCCGACAGACCCGTGGTACCCTCCGCAGGCTGGTTCGCGTACATCGCCGCGGTGAACTCGAGGAAGTGCTCGGGTGCGGCGTCCGCCACCGTGGCAGCCGCGTTGGCCGAGCGCGTGGAGAAGTCCGTGCCCTGCGACGTCGCGTCGAGGATGGAGATCGGGTGGTAGTACACCGCGATCTCGCCGCTCTCGCGGAGGGCGTCGATGTCCTCGGCGTTGATCTCCTCGAACTGGCCGCAGATGGGGCACATGAAGTCCTCGTACAGGTCGACGCGCGGGACGTCGGCGGGGACCTCCCCGCCTGCCACGCCGTCGCTGCTCACGGGGATGCCGCCGGTCTCCGCGTCGGAGCCCGCCGGGATCACCGCGTCCTCGGAGTCGAGCGGCGGAACCTGTGACGACTGCACGATGTAGAAGACGATGCCGCCGAACACGACCAGCGCGACCAGGGCGCCGATGACGATGCCGAGCGTGGTGCGGCGCTCCTGTGCCTTCACCGACTTCTGAGCCTGCGCGCGCGCGGCGGCGGCCTTCTGGTTCTTAGGAGCGGTGGAGTTCTTGGCCATGGATCTACTTCCTCGAGTCGGTCAGGGTCGATTCTACTGGGGCGGGGAGCAGCAGCTGATCGACCGAGAACTTGCTGCGGGGCCAGATCGCCAGGTACGTGCCCAGCACGATGAAGCCCACACGTTCCATCAGATGGAGCGGGTAGTTGGTGGTGCCCTCCTCCACCTCGCCGCCTCCGCCGAAGCAGCCACAGTCGATGCTGAGGCCCGTGGCCCACGCCCAGATCACGCCGAACGTGAAGGCGGCCATCATCAGCAGCCACACGATGCTCGCGGCCCGGGTGAACGCGCCGATGAGCAGCACGAGCCCCAGGGCGATCTCGAAGAACGGCAGCACCGTGCCCACGAACGGCACGATGTCCTCGGGCAGCAGGCGGTAGGCGCGCACCGCGCGGATCGACTGCTGGATGTCCTGGAGCTTGGGCACGGCCGCGAAGAACAGGATGCCGGCCATCGCCAGGCGCACCACGAGGCTGAGCCATGGCTGCGCCACGGCGAATCGGTCCTTGAACCCCATGTGTCTCCTCCGAGAGCGCCTCACGGCGCGGTCGCGTTGCCGGGCCAACGTACCGCACCCCGGCTCGGTTCCCGCGTGCTGCGACTGAGAGGAGCCGCGAGCGGCCGGCCGATGCGCGCATGGGCGCTCTCACCGCTCACCGGCGGGCGGGGCTCACTGGGGCAGGTCGGGTGCGGGCCACCACCACGGCTCCGCGAACAGGTAGACGGCGAGCGCCACGACGGCGATGCCGGCGACGGCCACCAGGGTCCAGGCGACGCCCACCCCGCGGGTGGGGGCGAGCGCATCGGCCAGCCGGTGTCCGCCCTCGCGGGTGGTGCTCATCCAGGGGCCCCACCACAGCGTGACCGCGGCGAGCACGCCGCCCACGGCCAGCGCGATCGCGTGGCCCCAGATCTGGCCCGCTTGCGATGCCGGCGCCAGGCGCTCGGTGCTGACGAGCCACCATCCCAGCGCGGCCGCTCCGCCGCCCACCGCGGCGGCGAGAATGGCGGCGGGGATGGTCTCGCCCGCCGCTCGCAGCAGGTGCCACGGGAGGCCCAGGGTGTGGAGCGCCGCATCACCGCGGCGCTGACCGCGGCGCTGGCGAGCCGAGTGCAGCGCCTGCGCTCGCCGCTGCACCGCACGCACCACGATCGCGCCGGCGATCAGCACGAAGAAGGCCACGAAGGGCGCCAGCGCGGCGGCGACCGCGAAGGCCGTCATCCATGTCGCCACCATGAGGCGGTGGCGCGGTGCTCGCTCGATGGGCACCTCGGTGGATGCGGGCTCCTCGTCCTCCGTCATCAGGATCGGCTCGCCCGTGATGGGGGGAGACGGCGCCGATGCGGGCGTGCCCGTGCTGGTCTGGTCAGCGTCCGCACGTGCGTCGTCCGCGCGCGTGTAGAACGTGTCCGTGGCGGCATCCGTCGGGGGCGCCTCGGCAGTCATGACGGCCGTCGCCGCGATGCCGGGCGCGACCACCGTCGGGGCGACCTCCCCGGAGCGCGGCAGCACCGTGGTGTCGCCGCGCAGCGCGGCGACCACGTCGCGCGGGAGCGGTCGGGCGCCGATGTCGCGCCCCAGCGCGGCCCGCAGCGCATCGGCCCCAGGCACATCGGGAAGCTCGACATCGGCCTCCAAGGTGCGCGAGATCGCTCCGGTGCCGGAGCCGAACGGCGCCCTGCCCGTCATCGTGTAGGCCACCGTCGCCGCCCAGGACCAGCGATCCGCGATGGGTCCGGGCTCGGCGCCATCGATCACCTCGGGCGCGACGTAGCCGGCGGTGCCCGACACCAGGCCGTCACGCGTGAGGCGCGCGTCCTGCTCGCGATGCGACAGGCCGAAGTCGATCAGGACCGGGCCGTCGGGACTCATCATGATGTTGGACGGCGTGACGTCGCGGTGCACCACCCCGGCGTCATGCACGGCCTCCAGCGCGGAGGCGGTGCGGGCGGCGAACTCGCCGAGCGCGCCTCCTGCGAGCGGGCCCCGGTCCTGGACGTGCTGCCACAGGCTCACGCCGGGGATGTACTCGAACACCACGAAGGTCTCGTCGCCGTCGAGCTCGGCGTCCAGGATGCGCGGCACCGCGGGGTGGCGCAGGGACTGCAGGGCGTGCACCTCGCGCTCGAGACGGCGGGCGGCGACCTCGTCGGCGCGGGCGTCGACGAGCTTCAGCGCCGCCTCGTCACCACCGCCGTCGCGAACCTTGTACACCGCGCCCGAACCACCGCGTCCCAAGGTTCCGACGACGGTGTAGCCGCCGATCTCGTCGCCTGGTTCGCGCGCCACTCCTGCCATGGCCATCACGGTACCGTGACCGGGCTTGGAGGCGCGTCTGCGGTATGGCAAGATGAGGACACTCGCCGCGCAGATGCGGCGGGAAGTGTCACTGTGGACACCACATCGGCACTCTTCACCACGGATCGTCTGGCACGTACCTGCCAGTGAAGGGAACCATCATGGCAACAGTCACGTATGACAACGCCACTCGCATCTACCCGGGCACGGAGCGCCCTGCGGTGGACAACCTCAACATCGACATCGCGGACGGCGAGTTCCTCGTCCTCGTCGGACCCTCCGGTTGCGGAAAGTCCACGTCGCTGCGCATGCTCGCTGGCCTCGAGGACATCGACCAGGGAGCCATCTGGGTGGGAGACCGCGACGTCACCCACGTCCAGCCCAAGGACCGCGACATCGCCATGGTGTTCCAGTCCTACGCGCTCTACCCCCACATGTCCGTCGCGGACAACATGGGCTTCGCGCTCAAGATCGCCAAGGTCGACAAGGCGGAGATCCGCCAGCGCGTCGAGGCCGCCGCGAAGATCCTGGACCTCACCGAGTACCTGGACCGCAAGCCCAAGGCCCTCTCCGGTGGTCAGCGTCAGCGTGTGGCCATGGGCCGCGCGATCGTCCGTCAGCCGCAGGTGTTCCTCATGGACGAGCCGCTGTCGAACCTCGACGCCAAGCTCCGCGTCCAGACCCGTACGCAGATCGCGGCGCTCCAGCGTCGCCTCGGCACCACCACCGTCTACGTGACGCACGACCAGGTCGAGGCGCTCACCATGGGTGACCGCATCGCGGTGCTCAAGGACGGCGTGCTGCAGCAGGTGGGCACCCCCCGCGACATGTACGACGCCCCGGCGAATGTGTTCGTCGCCGGCTTCATCGGCTCGCCCGCGATGAACATCGGCACCTACCAGGTGCACGACGGTCAGGCGCAGGTGGGTCGCGGCAAGGTCAAGCTCGACCGCGAGGCCGTCGCTCACCTCAAGGCCGAGGACAAGAACCACGTCGTGCTGGGCTTCCGCCCCGAGTCGCTCGACCGCGTGGCCCCCAACTCCGAGGGCGCGATCCCGATCGCGGTCGACGTGGTCGAGGAGCTGGGCTCGGACGCCTTCGTCTACGGCGAGGTTCCCAACGAGTTCGGTGAGGCGCAGGACCTGCACTTCAGCGCCGGCGACTCGCAGATGATCGTGCGCATCGACCCCCGCGACGTCCCCAAGAAGGGCGACACCGTGTGGGTCACGATCCGCGAGGGCGAGCAGCACGTCTTCTCCGCCGCGACGGGCGAGCGCCTGTCGTCGGAGGTCAAGACCGAGGGCTCCCCGGTCAAGTAAGTCCGTCGAGAAGGCGCGGTCCCGGTTCGCCGGGGCCGCGCCTTTTCGCTTGTCCTCCCCGCCCTGCCGTGTCGCGAGAGGCAGGCACGAGTGTCGTCGCCTCCCTCTCGAGGCGGCGACGACGGCTCCACCTTCCGGGACTGGCAGAGCGCACAGATAGTCTGGCGGAATGCCGTTGCACATCACTGGAGCCGCCGACGCCGCACTGATCGAGCTTCCCTGGGACATCCCGCTCAGCGCGTGGCCCGAGGAGCACATCGCAGCCCTGCCCCGCGGACTGTCGCGACATGTGGTGCGGTTCGTCCGCCACGGCGATGCCGTGCTCGCCGTCAAGGAGACCAATCCGGAGATCGCGCACAAGGAGTTCTCGATGCTGCGCGAGCTGGTGCGGCTCGAGGCGCCGTGCGTGCACCCGGTCGCCGTGGTGACGGGACGCACCACCCGCTCGGGCGAGGAGCTGTCCGCGGCCCTCATCACCGAGCACCTCGCGTACTCGCTGCCCTACCGAGCGATCTTCAGCTCCACGCTGCGCAAGGGCACGCTCAAGCGTCTGGTGGGCGCGCTGTCGGTGCTCATGGTGCGCCTGCACCTGCTGGGCTTCTACTGGGGCGACGTGTCGCTGTCGAACGCGCTCTTCCGACGCGACGCCTCCGAGTTCTCGGCCTATCTGGTGGACGCGGAGACCGGGGACCTGCACGCCGCTCTCACAGACGGGCAGCGCGAGTACGACCTCGAGATCGCGATGACCAACATCACCGGCGAGCTGCTCGACCTGCAGGGCTCCGAGGACCTCGACGAGTCCGTGGACCCGTTCGACTTCAGCGAGCGGCTCGAGAAGCGCTACCGCGAGCTGTGGGCCGCGCTCACCGAGACGTCGGTCCACACGTCCAACATCCGCATGCGCGTGGCCGAGCGGGTGCGCCGGCTCAACGACCTGGGCTTCGACCTGGACGAGATCGACATGGAGGAGACCGGGGACGGCACCGCGATCGCGATCCGCCCCAAGGTGGTGGATGCGGGCTTCCATCAGCGCCGGCTGCTGCGCCTGACCGGCGTCGACGTCCAGGAGAATCAGGCCAGGCGCCTGCTCAACGACATGGACGAGTACTGGGCCTGGCACCACCCGAACGCGGACGAGCACTACGCGGCGCACCAGTGGCTGACCACGATGTTCGAGCCCACGATCAGGGCCGTGCCGCGCCAGCTGCGCGGCAAGCTCGAGCCCGCGCAGGTGTATCACGAGGTCCTGGATCACCGTTGGTACCTGGCCGAGTCCGCGGGCCACGATGTGTCGATGCCGGTCGCGACGGCGAGCTACGTCAAGAACGTGCTTCCCGGCAAGGCGGACGAGCACGCGGTCCTGGGCCTATCCCTCGCGGAAATGACCGCCGAGCTGCCGGCCCTGAGCGCGGAGCACGGGGACGCGTACGAGCCCCGCGACCCCCACGCCAACGACAACACCCATGGCTGGGGAGGCGTGCCGGAGCCGGAGGCCTCGGAGCCGCCGCAGGTGCAGCGCTCGTCCACCAAGATCCCCGTGACCCATCGACCCGCGGTGCCGGGACGCGACACGGCCGATGCGGGGGACGGCGGCGCGACGGCGCCTCCGACGGCGCCGACCGTCAGCTAGCGGCGGTCACCGCGCGGCGGATGTCTCCAGCGCGCGTCGCGCCTCGTACAGGGCGATCGACGCGGCCACCGACGCATTGAGGCTCTCGGTGTCGCTCGAGATCGGGATGGACGCGATCTGGTCGCACGCCTCGCGCACCAGGCGTGACAGTCCGGCACCCTCGGCGCCGGCGACGATCACGAGCGGACCGTCGAGCAGATGCGAGTCTCCGATCGCGACCTCTCCCCCGGCATCAAGTCCCACCACGAAGCAGCCGGCCTTCTTGTACGCCTCGATCTGGCGGGTGAGGTTGGTGGCCCGCGCGACGGGAAGCCGCGAGGCCGCACCGGCAGAGACCTTCCACGCGGCGACGGTCACGCCGGCCGCGCGCCGCTCGGGGATCACGATGCCGGTCGCGCCGAACGCCGCCGCTGAGCGCATCACCGCACCCAGGTTGCGCGGGTCCTGGATGCCGTCGAGGGCGACGATGCGCACGGGCGCGGCGCCGTCCAGCAGGTCGTCGGCATTCGCGTACCGATACGGGGGAACCTCGAGCGCGACGCCCTGGTGAGGGCTGCCGCCTGCCAGGGCGTCCAGCGAGGCCTTGGTCACCTCGCGCACCTCGAGGCCCTGCTCGACGGCGAGCGAGACGATCTCCGTGATGCGGTCGTCAGCGTCGATGCGGTTGAACACGTGCAGCGCGTTCGCCGGCATCGCCATGCGCAGCGCCTCGAGCACGCTGTTGCGGCCGATCACCAGGTCGGTGGTGGTCGCGGTGCGGTCCCGCGGCGTGGTCCGCCCGGCCTTCTGGGGACGCTTGGCCGCGTCCGCCTCGGCACGCCTCTTCGCCTTGTACGCCTTGTGGTTGGGGCGGTCCTCGGCGCGGGGCGTGGGGCCCTTGCCCTCCAGCGCCTTGCGACCGTGCCCGCCGGTGCCGACGGATGCGCCCTTCTTCGAGCCCGAGTTGCGTGTCGCGCCGCGGCGCTTCGAGTTTCCAGCCATGCGCTCAGGGTAGTCGTGCGGCACGGTGAGGCGCGCATCGGCCGTTCGCGGACCACCTGCCCCGTCGACAGTTCGAACCAACCCGGGTGCCGACACCCCGAACCCCGCGGCCGCACAGGTGGCAGCGCCCGCGTGTCGCCTCGCGAGTGGTTCGAACTGTCGGTGCGGACAGACGATGCGGCGGCTGGCCGAGCGGGAGCGCCTCAGTCGTCGGCGGCGAGGGACCAGCGCGCGCCGTCGGCGGCGTCCTCGATCACGATGCCGGCGGCGGCGAGGCGGTCGCGGATCTCGTCCGCCGTGCCCCAGTCCTTCGCGGCACGGGCGGCGGCACGGGCCTCGATGTCCGCCTTCACCAGCGAGTCGAGCGCCGTCATCGCAGCACCGGACCCGGAGTCCGCGTCCGCCCACTCGTCGGATGCGGGGTCGAGGCCCAGGGTGTCGAGCATGGCCCGCACGGACACGAGCGCGGTCGCGACGGACTCCGCATCGCCCGCCGTGAGCGCGGCGTTGCCGGCCCGCACGGTCTCGTGGACGTGCGCCAGTGCACGCGGCACGCCCAGGTCGTCCTCCATCGCCTCGACGAACGGCACCGGCAGCTCGGTGGCACGCACGCTCGCGATGTCGACCGCGCCCACCTTCTCCGTCGCGCGCGTCACGAAGCCGGCCAGCCGCGCCCACGTCGCAGCCGCGTCCTCCATGGTCTGGTCCGAGTACTCGAGCATCGAGCGGTAGTGCACCTGCGCGAGAGCGAGGCGCAGGGCAGGCGCGGGGTAGCGCGACAGCACCTCGGTCACCAGCAGCCCGTTGCCCAGGGACTTGGACATCTTCGCGCCGGACTGCGTGACCCACGCGGAGTGCAGCCAGAGCCGGGCGAACGGATCGCCGGCGGCGCGGGACTGCGCCTGCTCGTTCTCGTGATGAGGGAAGCGCAGGTCGAGGCCGCCGCCGTGGATGTCGAACTCGCGGCCCAGGTAGCGCCGCGCCATCGCCGAGCACTCGATGTGCCAGCCCGGACGGCCGCGGCCCCAGGGCGAGTCCCATGCGGCCGTCTCCGGCTCGCCGTCCTTGGTGGCCTTCCACAGCGCGAAGTCGCGCGGGTCGCGCTTGACCTCTGCGGGAGCGTCCGGCGCCGGGGTGAGGTCCTCCAGGGCCTGGCGCGTCAGCGACCCGTACTCCGGGAACGACCGCACGTCGAAGTACACCGAGCCCTCGACCTCGTACGCGTGGCCGGACTCCACGAGCGCGGACACGAGTGCGACGATCTCCGGGATGTGTCCCGTGGCACGCGGCTCGGCGGCAGGCTGGCGCACGCCCACGGCGGCATAGGCCGCCTGGAACTCGCGCTCGAACCGCAGCGCCCACTGCCACCACGGCACGCCGGCATCGGCCGCCTTCGCGAGCGTCTTGTCGTCGATGTCGGTGACGTTGCGCACCATCGTGACCTCATGGCCGGTGCGCTCGAGCCAGCGGTGCAGCACGTCGAACGCGACGGCGCTGCGCAGGTGACCCACGTGGGGACTGCCCTGCACGGTGGGACCGCACAGGTAGATGCCCACCTTCCCGGGCTCGAGCGGCGTGAAGTCGCGCTCGGTGCGGGTGGCGGTGTCGAACAGGCTCAGAGTCACGCGTGTCAGGCTACCGGTCGGATGCAGGGAAGACGAGTGCGGTGGCGATGGCCGCGACGCCCTCGCCGCGCCCCGTCAGGCCCAGCCCGTCCGTGGTGGTCGCGCTGACGCTCACGGGCGCCCCTGCGGCCTCGGACAGTGCAGCCTCGGCCTGCGCACGCCGCGGCGCGAGCTTGGGACGGTTGCCCAGGACCTGCACGGCCACGTTGCCGATCTCGAACCCGGCCTCGCGCACCAGGCGGGCGGTCTCGGCCAGCAGGGCGGCGCCGCTGGCTCCAGCCCACTCGGTCCGGTCCACGCCAAAGTTCGACCCCAGGTCGCCCAGCGCTGCTGCGCTCAGGAGGGCGTCGCAGGCCGCGTGCGCGGCGACGTCTCCGTCCGAATGCCCGGACAGCGGCAGCTCGCCCGGCCAGGTCAGGCCGGCCAGCGCCAGGTCGCCGTCGCTGGGCTCGCCGAACGCGTGGACGTCCACGCCGATGCCGGTGCGGGGGGTCATGCGTCCTCCTTGAGCGAGGCGATGTGCAGGGCCAGGGGCAGGTCCGCTGGGAGGGTCACCTTGAAGCCCCACTCGTGCCCGTCCACGGCGACGATGCGGTAGCCCAGCTCGCGCGCCAGGGTCGCATCGTCCGTCGCGCCTGCGCGCCCTCGAGCGTGCGCGTCGAGAGCCACCCGGGCGCGGAACGTCTGGGGGGTCTGCACGGTGCGGAAGGCGTCGCGATCGACGGGCTCGCCCAGGGTGCCGTCCGGCGCGGGCGCCGCGACGAGCGTGTCGACCACGGGAAGCACGGGGATGGCGCCATCCGCTCCGGACTCGACGGCGGCGACGGTGGCACGCATCGTCTCGACGGGCTGGAACGCGCGGGCGGCGTCGTGGATCAGGACGATGTCGTGATCCGCGAGATCGAGCGCGGCCAGGCCCAGCGCGACGGACTGCTGACGCGCCTGCCCTCCGGCGACCACGGTCGCGCGGCCATCCACCGCCTCGCGGAAGGCGTCGAGGTGAGCGGCCGGGGCGGTGACGACCACCGCATCGGCCGTCTCACAGACGCCGTCGAGGGCCCACGCGACGAGCGCGCGGCCCTCGATCGGAAGCAGCGCCTTGGGCACATCGGCCCCGAGGCGGGTTCCGGAGCCGGCGGCCGTGACGACCGCCGCGACGGTCACGAGGCGAGGACCTCGTCCAGCCGTGCCTCGGCGGTGGGCTCGTCGCACTTCTCGGCCAGCGCGAGCTCGCTCACGAGGATCTGGCGAGCCTTGTGGAGCATGCGCTTCTCGCCCGCCGACAGACCCTTGTCGGTGTCGCGGCGGGACAGGTCGCGCACCACCTCGGCGACGCGGATCACGTCACCGGAGGCGAGCTTCTCGACGTTAGCCTTGTAGCGACGCGACCAGTTGGTGGGCTCCTCGATGTAGGGCTCGCGCAGGACGCCGAACACCTTCTCGAGGCCGGCCTCGTCCACGACGTCGCGGACTCCCACGAGGTCGACGTTCTCTGCCGGGACCTCGATGGTGAGGTCTCCCTGCGCCACCTTGAGCTTGAGGTAGGTCTTCTCCTCGCCCTTGATGGTGCGCTTCTTGATGTCCTGGATCTTCGCCGCACCGTGGTGCGGGTAGACGACGGTCTCGCCGACGACGAAATTCATGATGGAGGTGAGCCCCTTCTTCGCGGAGTGCCATTCTACCACCGCGATCGGACCCCTTAACAGGGCGGCCGTTTCTTGTCCAGCACCGACGCGCCGGTGGAGCCCACGTGCCTGGCACCAGTATCCTTGACGCAGTTCGCCCTTCGAAAGGAAACCGTCGCCGTGAAGTCCCCCGTCGCCGCAGGTGCCGCCGTCGCCCTCGCCGCTGTCGCTCTGGCCGGCTGCTCCTACGTGAACCCCATCACGACGCAGGAGAACTACGCCGCATCCGACGGCACGCAGCTGCAGATCGGTGAGGTCGAGGCGCTGAACCTGATCGTGGTCTCGCCTGGCGCGGGCGAGCCGGGAACGCTCATCGGCACGCTCCACAACAGTGCGGACGAGGACATCGACGTGCAGGTGACGTTCGACGGCGAGACGGCCACCACGGTGACCGTTCCCGCTGGCATGAACCAGCAGATGGGGCCCGGCGACGACGCGACGGAGGTGCCGGGAACCACGGAGGTGCTCCCCGGCCTCCTCACCGAGGTCACGTTCACCTCGCAGGTGGACGGGACCTTCACGGTCGCCGTGCCCGTCATGGATGGCACCCTGGCCGAGTACGAGGACGTCCTCGAGGAGATCGGCTGACGCTGCGGGCGTTCGGTCTCGTGGCGGCTGCAGACGCCACTGACCTGCACCTCACCACACGGCTGTGACTCCTGGGGCACACGGGTGACACGTGCCGTCCCTTCCGCCGCTCCATCCCCACGTGTCACGCCCGTGTGGTGACGGGCCACCGCGGGCACCCCGGCCGATGCGTGGGCCCGGACAGCGCTGCGGCGCCGCCCCACTGGGGAACGGCGCCGCTGCGAGGCTGGCGTGGGCTCAGCCGAAGCGACCCGAGATGTAGTCCTCGGTGGCCTTCTCCGACGGGGTGGAGAACATCGTGGGCGTGTCGTTCATCTCGATGAGCTTGCCGGGCTTGCCGGTGCCGGCGATGTTGAAGAACGCGGTCTTGTCCGAGACCCGCGCCGCCTGCTGCATGTTGTGCGTCACGATCACGATCGTGTACTGGTCCTTGAGATCCGCGATGAGGTCCTCGATCGCGAGCGTCGAGATGGGGTCCAGGGCCGAGCATGGCTCGTCCATGAGCATCACGTCCGGCTTGATCGCGATCGCTCGTGCGATGCACAGGCGCTGCTGCTGACCGCCGGACAGCGAGGAGCCCGGCTTGTCGAGGCGGTCCTTGACCTCCTCCCACAGGTTCGCGCCCTTGAGCGCGGACTCGACGATGTCGTCCGCATCCGACTTCGACAGGCGCTTGTTGTTGAGCTTCATGCCTGCGAGCACGTTCTCCGCGATGGACATCGTGGGGAATGGGTTGGGGCGCTGGAACACCATGCCCACGTGGCGGCGGACGGTGACGGGGTCCACGTCCTCGCCGTAGAGATCCACGCCGTCCATGAGGACCTCGCCCTCGACGCGGGCGCCGGGGATGACCTCGTGCATGCGGTTCAGGGTGCGCAGGAAGGTGGACTTGCCGCATCCCGACGGGCCGATGAAGGCGGTGACGGACTTGGGCTCGATCGACAGCGAGACGTCCTCCACGGCCAGGAAGCTGCTGTAGTAGACGTTCAGGTTGTTGATGTCGATGCGCTTGGACACGAGAGGCTCCGGTTCCTTTGGCTCAGCGGCCGGTCTTGGGGGAGAAGTACTTGGCGATCAGGCGAGCGATGAGGTTGAGGGACATCACGATGAGGATCAGCACCAGGGCCGCGGCCCAGGCACGCATTTCCGTGATGTTGGCCACGCACGCCACGTCGGGGTTGTTGCAGGGCTGCTCGCCCTTGCGCCACTCCGAGACGATGTAGACGGGCAGGCTCATCATGCGGCCGTCGAACAGGTTGTAGTTGAGCGAGTCGGCGACGCCCACCGCGATCAGCAGTGGTGCCGTCTCGCCGATCACGCGCGCGATGGCGAGCGTCACTCCGGTGGTGATGCCGGCGATCGCGGTGCGGACCACGACCTTCATGACGGTCAGCCACTTGGGCACGCCCAGGGCATACGAGGCCTCGCGCAGCTCGTTGGGGACCAGTCGCAGCATCTCCTCGGAGGAGCGCACCACCACCGGGATCATCAGGACCGAGAGCGCGACGGCTCCCACGATGCCGAGCTTGGTGCCCGGCCCCACGATGATCGCGAACACCGCGTACGCGAACAGACCGGCCACGATGGAGGGGATGCCCGTCATGACGTCCACGAAGAACGTGACCGAGCGCTTGAGCCATCCTCGACCGTACTCGACCAGGTAGATGGAGGTGAGCAGACCGATGGGCACGGAGATGACCGTCGCGGCGAGGGTCATCATCACGGTGCCCCAGATGGCGTGGAAGATGCCGCCCTCCGGCATGCCGCCGAAGATGTTGCGCATGTCCTGGGTGAGGAAGTCCCAGTTGAAGTTGTTCTCGCCGTTCGAGTCCACGAAGAAGCGATCGAGGCCACGGTCGATGACCGTGAAGGACAACCACACCAGTGGGATGAGCGCGAGGATGAACGCGCCGTAGACCACGGCAGTCATCCAATTGTTGAGGAACTTGCGCCGGCCGGTGAGCGCACCCAGGGGCGACGTGGTCTCCGTCGTCATGTCGGTCATCAGTTCGCTCCATCGAAGTCGGCACGGCGGGACACGATCCAGCGCGCGAGCATGTTCACGAGCAGGGTGATCACGAACAGCGCGAGGCCCATCGTGATGAGCGCGGAGACGCCGTCCTGGTTCGCCTCGGGGAACTGCAGGGCGATGTAGGAGGCGATCGTGTTGTGCTGCGCGGCCTGCAGGATGTAGGGCGAGAACGTGAGCCCGGGCGAGAGGATCATGTAGACCGCCATGGTCTCGCCGAGCGCGCGGCCCAGGCCCAGCATGGTGGCGCCGATCATGCCGGAGCGCCCGAACGGGAACACTGCCATCTTGATCATCTCCCAGCGCGTCGCGCCCATGGCGAGCGCCGCCTCCTCGTGGAGGGTGGGAGTCTGCAGGAAGACCTCGCGGGTGACCGCGGTGATGATGGGGATGATCATGATCGCGAGCACGATGCCGGCGGACAGCGCCACGCGGCCCGTGCCGGACACGGAGCCGTCGTCGGCGGCCGCGAACAGCGGGATCCACCCCAGGTAGCGCTCGAGGAACTCGTAGAAGGGCTGCAGCACCGGGATCACCACGATCGCGCCCCAGAGGCCGTAGACCACGGAGGGGATCGCTGCGAGCAGGTCGATGAGGTAGCCCAGGCCCTGCGCGAGGCGGCGCGGGGCGTAGTGCGAGATGAACAGCGCGATGCCGATCGACAGCGGGGTCGCGATGAGCAGGGCGATCGCGGAGATCAGCACCGTGCCGTAGACCAGGAAGCCGATGGTCGCGAGCAGCGTCTCGTTGGACTCGGTGCCCAGCCAGTGGACCTTGTCCGAGAGCTCGGCGGACGAGGCCGTCATTGCCGGCCACGCCTCGATGAGGAGGAAGGTCGCGACCGCAGCGAGCGTCACGAGGATCAGCGTCGCGGCGCCGGCGGACAGTCCGCCGAAGAGGCGGTTGGCGGCTGCGCCTGGATGGGTGGAGTACTCCTGGGCGTCCGCCTGGGGGGCAGGCGGTTCCTGGGTGGTCGTCACGCGCGCTCTCCGTTGGTTGGTGAACATGACGGTGGTGGGTTCATCCTGTCGGACGAACCCACCACCGGTCTAGTTGAGTGGTCAGCCCGCCGCGATCCCGTCGAGGATCCCGATCACACGCTCGGACAGCGACGCCGAGATGGGCGACGATCCGGCGGCGGAGGCGGCCTGGTTCTGACCGTCCTCCGACGCCACGTACTTGACGAACTCGGTCACGAGGTTGCGCTCGGCCTCGTCGTCGTACTGCTGGCACACGATCGTGTAGGACACGAGCACGAGCGGGTAGGCGCCCGAGGCGGTCGTGGTGCGGTCCAGCTCGAATGCGAGGTCGTTCTCACCGTTGGCGCCGGTGGACAGCGGCGACGCATCGACGACGGCCGCAGCGGCCTCCGCGGAGAACGGCACGTACTCCTCGCCCACCTTCAGGGCGACGGTGCCGAGCTCGCCGGCACGCGAGGCGTCTGCGTAGCCGATGGCGCCGGTGTTGTCCTGAACGATCTGGACCACGGCGGAGGTGCCGGGGCCGGACTCGCCGGACGCACCCTGCCAGTCACCCGAGGTCTCCTCGGCGGGCCAGTTGCTCGCAGCCTTGACGAGGTAGTCCTGGAAGTTCTCGGTGGTGCCGGACTCGTCCGCGCGGTGCACGATCGTGATCGGCGTGCTGGGAAGCTCCGCGTCGGGGTTCTGCTCGGCGATCGCGGCGTCGTCCCACGAGGTGATCTCGCCGTTGAAGATGCCCGCGATGGTGTCCGCGTCCATGTTCAGCGAGTCGATGCCCTCGAGGTTGAAGATGACGGCAACCGGTGAGATGTACAGCGGGAGGTGGATGGCGCCCATGTCGCCGTCGCAGGCCTCGACGGCTGCGGCGTACTCCTCCTCGTCCATGAGGGCGTCGGAGCCGGCGAAGGAGGTGGCGCCGTCGGTGAACTGCGTGCGGCCACCGCCCGAGCCGACCGGGTCGTAGCTCACGGTGACCTCAGGGTGCATGCCCTGGAAGCCTGCACGCCAGGCCTCCATGGCGGACTCCTGCGAGGAGGCGCCGGCGCCGACCAGCGAGCCGGACAGCTCCATGGCCTCGGGGGCGTCAGACTCGGTTCCGCCCGCGGTGGACGAGTCGGTGGGCTCCTCCTCGTTCGAGGGCGAGCAGGCCGCGAGGGCGAACGTCAGCGCGGCAGCCGAGAGAACGGCTCCGGTGCGAGTGGCAATCTTCACAGTCGTGATTCCTCACTTGGTTGATCAGGGACCCGGCAACCTGCCGGACGCTCTCAAAGTTAGGGAGGCCAGGTAACGTCCCCGAGGGCCCAGACTGAACTCTGGGTGAACGTTCCGTGAACGCGTCGCCGCCGCACGCGTGCCGTGATCAGAACGTTACGCCTCGAACGTGTAGCCCACACCCCGAACGGTCTGGATCAGCGTGGGCTCCGAGGGATCCACCTCGATGCGTCCGCGCAGGCGCTTGATGTGGACGTCGAGGGTCTTGGTGTCGCCGAAGTAGTCGGCGCCCCACACGCGGTCGATGATCACCTGGCGCGGCAGCACCCGGCCGGCGTTCTGCGCGAGCAGGTGCAGCAGCGCGAACTCCTTGGGCGGCAGGGACATGGTCTGCTCGCCACGAGCGACGGACAGCCGCTCGGGGTCGAGCGTCAGCCCGCCCACGCTCAGGCGCTCCGGCTCGTCGGGGATGCCGTTCGCGGACATCGACTGGCGCCGCAGGACGCCGCGGATGCGGGCCACCAGCTCGCGGCCGGAGTACGGCTTGGTGACGTAGTCGTCCGCCCCGAGCTCGAGGCCAATGATCTTGTCGACCTGGTCGTCCTTGGCCGTGACCATGATGACCGGCACGTCGGAGCGCTCACGGATCGCCCGGAACACCTCCTGGCCGGACATGCCCGGCAGCATCAGGTCCAGCAGGATCACGTCCGCGCCGTCGCGCTGGAACGCCTCGACGCCCTGCGGACCCGTCTCCGCCAGCAGCACCTCGAAGCCCTCGCGCGACAGCAGGTACTTGAGGGAGTCGCGGTACGACTCCTCGTCCTCGACCACCAGCACACGTGCCTCGGTCATGTCTCCTCCTCAGGTGCAGGTGCCGCGTCGGCGACCCCCGCATCGGCCGTGTCGCCATCGGAGGCGAGACGGATGGTGAACGTCGAGCCCACCGAGGGCTGCGACCACAGATCGACGGTGCCGGAATGCTGCAGCACCACGTGCTTGACGATGGACAGGCCCAGTCCCGTGCCGCCGGTGTCGCGGGAGCGGGCGGGGTCCGTGCGGTAGAAGCGCTCGAAGATGCGCTCCTGGTCCTCCAGCGCGATGCCCAGGCCCTGGTCGATGACGGCCAGCCTGGCCACGCCCTCCTCGCGTGCGAGCGAGACCGTGACGCGCTTGCCGGGCTCCGAGTAGTTGATCGCGTTGTCCACGAGGTTGCGCACCGCCATCACCAGCAGGTCGTGGTCGCCCATCACCTCCGGGGCCGCCGCGTACTCGGGCACCAGGGCGATCTCCTTCGCGTCCGCGGACATCCGCACGCTGTCGATCACCTCCGCGACCACGCCCGCGAGATCGACAGGCGCGTAGTCCATGACGGACTCGCCGCCCTGCAGCCTCGAGATCTCGATGATCTCCTGGATGAGCTTCGTGAGGCGGCGGGTCTCCTTGCGGATCTTCTTGGCGAAGCTGCGGACCATCTCCGTGTCTTCCGCGTTGTCCTCGATGGTCTCCGCGAGCAGCGACAGCGCGCCCACCGGCGTCTTGAGCTCGTGGGAGACGTTCACCGCGAACTCGCGGCGCGTCGCCTCGGCGGCGCGCTGCTCGGTGTTGTCGTTCGCGACCGCGAGCGCGAGCTCGCTGTTGAGCGGGGTGACGCGCACGTGCACGATGCTCGAGGAGCCCAGCACGCCACGCTTGATCTCGACGTCCTCCTCGACCGGCGCATCGGCCCGCCACGCGCGCTCGGCGAGGTCGGCGACGCCAGGGTGGAGGGCACCGTCGGGACGGGCCACCGCGAGGGCCGATGCGGTGGTGTTCGAGAACGCGCTGCGGCGGTCGCGACGGACCACCACGGCACCGGACTGCAGCACGGACAGGACCTCCCGGGTGCGGTGCGGCACGAGGGTGCTCCCCACGACCGTGCGGGCCACGTTGCGCCGGTGCAGGAGTGCGCCGATACCGATGCCGACGGCGAGCGCGGCGGCCACGATCAGCCAGGCGGCGGGGGTCATGGGGTCACAGTAACCATCCGCTCGCGAGTTCACCCAATGTTCAAGCAGGTCACCGAAAGTTCACCATCGAGCGGGTGCTCGCACGGCCTCGCACCCAGGACCGATGCCACACTAGGGGGGACGCACCACCGCTTAGGAGAACCATGCGCACCCTCTTCACTGCTGAGATGTCCGAGCTCGCGGGCGACCTCGTCGCCATGAGCCGCCACGTCGAGTCCGCGATCTCGCGCGCCTCGGAGGCGCTGCTGACCCAGAACGTGGACCTCGCACAGGCGGTCATCGCCGACGACTCCAAGCTCGATGACCTGGAGGAGACGGTGGACGAGCGCTGCGTGCTGCTCATCGCGCAGCAGCAGCCCGTGGGCCTGGACCTTCGCACCATCATCGCGTCGCTGCGCATCTCCGCGTCGCTCGAGCGCATGGGCGACCTCGCGCAGCACATCGCGGAGGCCGCTCGCCGCGCCTACCCCGAGTCCGCGATCCCTGCCGATCACCGCGAGATCGTCGAGGGCATGACGGTGGCCGCGAAGAAGGCGGCCACCGAGATCATGGACCTGCTCGAGACCCGCGACCTCAACGTCGCCGCCGGCATCGTCGCGGATGACGACGACCTCGACCAGCTGCACGCCCGTGCGTACAAGACGCTGCTGGGCTCCGAGTACACGGGCAGCACGCAGGAGACGCTCGACATCTCGCTGCTGGCCCGCTACTTCGAGCGGTTCGGCGACCACGCCGTGGCCGTCTCCCGCCGCATCGTCTACTTGGTGACGGGCGACCACACCGGAGACCGCGCGCGGATCTGACTCGCCGCACGTGCGCGCGTGCCGAGGGCCCCGACCGGACGGTCGGGGCCCTCGGCGTCTCCGCCGTCGCGCGCACGGCCGATGCGAAAGTTTCGTGACCTCTGCCGTCGCCTGCCGGACGGCCGGGCGAGCACGTCGCTATCGTTGTCGGCGGACACCGACGTCAGGAGACCCTCATGCCCGATCAGCTCACGTTCGACAACCCCGTGGAGCGCCACGCTCACATCAAGCCGCATGCCTCATGGCAGCCCCTGCCCGGCCTCGACGCCGAGCTCGACCCCCGCGCCGACCACGGCGAGGAGACCTACCGAGGACTGGGACGGCTGCCCGGGCGCAAGGCCCTGATCACGGGCGGCGACTCCGGCATCGGCGCGGCCGTGGCGATCGCGTTCGCGCGTGAGGGCGCGGACGTGGCGCTCAGCTACCTGCCCGAGGAGCAGGTGGACGCGGACGCGATCGCGGCCCTGGTGCGCGCCGAGGGCCGCACCGCCGTGCTGCTGCCAGGCGACATCCGCGAGCGCGAGGTGTGCCGGCGCATCGTCGCGGAGGCCGTCGAGGGCCTGGGCGGCCTCGACATCCTCGTCAACAACGCCGCGCACCAGGTGTACCACCAGAGCTTCGACGAGCTCGACGAGGAGGACCTGGACCGCACCTTCAAGACCAACCTGTACGCGATGAACTGGATCACCCGCGACGCGCTGCCGCACCTGGGGCCGGGCTCGACCATCATCAACTCGACGTCGGTGCAGGGCTACAACCCGTCGCCCATGATCATCAACTACGCATCGACCAAGTTCGCGATCAACGGCTTCACGAAGGCGCTCGCGCACGATCTCGCGCCGCGCGGCATCCGGGTCAACGCCGTCGCGCCCGGACCGGTGTGGACGCCGCTGCAGGTGACCGATGGACAGCCGTCGGAGAAGCTCGACGGGTTCGGCGAGAGCTCGTGGCTGGGTCGCACCAGCCAGCCCGTGGAGCAGGCGCCCGCGTACGTGTTCCTCGCCTCGCCCGAGTCGAGCTTCATCGTGGGCGAGGTCATCAACGTCAACGGCGGCGCGAACGTGCCGTGACGGGTGCCCGCGCCCAGCGGACACAGGACGGGGCCCCTGCCAGGTGCGGCAGGGGCCCCGTCGTGTTCGGCCACGCGATGAGAGGGTGACCGACCGCCTTACTTCTTGCCCTGGTTGGCGACCGCCTGGATCGCGGCCGCGGCGGCGTCCGCATCGAGGTAGGTGCCGCCGGCCTTCACGGGCGCGAGGGTCTCCTCGTCCAGCTCGTAGACCAGCGGGATGCCGGTGGGGACGTTGACGCCCACGATGTCGTCGTCCGCGATGCCGTCGAGGTGCTTGATGATGGCGCGCAACGAGTTGCCGTGCGCGGCGACCAGCACCGTCTTGCCAGCCTTGAGGTCAGGGACCACGCCGGACTCCCAGTACGGGAGAGCGCGCTCGAGGACGTCCTTGAGGCACTCCGTCGCAGGGGTGGGCTCGCCGGCGTAGCGCGGGTCGCCCTCCTGGCTGTACTGGTTGTCGGCGCTGATCTCCGGCGGCGGCACGTCGTAGCTGCGGCGCCAGGTCATGAACTGCTCCTCGCCGAACTGCTCGAGGGTCTCCGCCTTGTTCTTGCCCTGCAGGTCGCCGTAGTGGCGCTCGTTGAGGCGCCAGTTGCGCTTGACCGGGATCCAGTGGCGGTCCGCGGCGTCGAGCGCGAGGTTCGCGGTCATGATCGCGCGGCGCAGCAGCGACGTGTGCACCACGTCGGGAAGATAGCCCTCCGCCTTGAGGAGCTCGCCGCCGCGCACGGCCTCGCCCCAGCCCTTCTCGTTGAGCTCGACGTCCACCCAGCCGGTGAACAGGTTCTTGGCGTTCCATTCGCTCTCGCCGTGGCGGAGCAGGATCAGTGTGTAGGTCATGGTTTCAGCCTAGCGCCCGGTCGCTCCCGTCCTGCAGGACGTGGTCCCGGGCTCAACCGAGCCCCGAGCGCTCCATCACGGGGGCGTGGTCGGGCTGCGGGCACGCGCACGCAGGGCTGGGCAGCGCCGCCGATGCGTACGGCACCTGCGCGATCCCGCCCACCTCGGTCTCGGCAGGCAGGGCCAGCACGTCCGCAAGTGCGTAGGTGCGCACCTCGTGCCCCTTCTCCGCGCCCACGTGCAGGCGGTCCTGCGCGATCGCGAAGTGGCGCGGCCACGAGCCCGCGTCGAACGACGTCCGGTAGCGCGGGTCGCCTTCGGGAGACAGATCGAAGATCGCGATCACGTCCGCGCCGCGCACGCCCACGAGCAGCAGCTGCTCCTGCACCCCGTCATCGACGAGCAGCACGTGCGACTCGAACGCGACGTCCGAGCTGCGCAGCGGCGCCGTGGTCGAGGCCTGCTCGTCGATCACCTCCGCGGTCGCGGAGGCGGCATCCCACCGCAGCGTCCGCAGCTGGTGGTCGAGCTCGCATGCCACATAGATGCGGTCGCCTCGCACGGCGAAGTGACGCGGCCCGGAACCGGCGGGCAGCGCGGCCGCGATGCCATCGGCCTCGAGCAGTCCGTGCTCGCCCACCGCGTAGCGACGCAGCTGGTCCGTTCCCAGGTCGCACACCAGCACGTGGCGCCCGCCCGGCGCGTAGCCAGCGAAGTGCGCATGCGGCCCCTCCTGGCGGTCCTCGCGCGGCCCGGAGCCCTCGTGGGCGAACACCTGATCCGGACCATCGGACAGCGGCAGCCCGTCCTCGCCCAGGCGGATCACCGCGAGCTCGCCGCTCATGTAGTGGCTGGCGTAGAGGGTCCTGGCGTCCGCCGCCAGCAGCAGGTGGCACCCGGAGTCTCCGCCCGTTGCCACCGTCGCAGCCACCGTGGGGGCGTCCACCGCGCTGATGTCGATCACCTGGACCGCGGTGTCACCGGTCTCGCAGATCGCGTACAGCACCGGCAGCGACGGGTGCGCGACCACGAACGAGGGTGCCGGCAGCTCGAGAGCGAGGTGCGCATCGGCCGTGGTCTGCCTCCACAGGCCCTCGCCGGTGCCGGTGGGGGCACCCAGGCCGTCCTCGGGGTAGGTGCCCCACCAGAGGGTGTCAGTCATGGGAAGTCTCCTTGAACGCCATCGCGGCCCCGCCGTGAGGCGGGGCCGCGATGACTGTCTGCTCAATGGGCGGCGGCGTAGGCCTCACGGATCTGCGTCGAGATGCGCCCGCGCTCGGAGATGTCGTACCCGTTCTCCTTCGCCCAGGCGCGGACCTTGCCCGAGTCCGCGCGGCGGGGTCGCGAGGACCCGCGCTTCGAGGACGTGACGCGACGCGCCTTGCTGGTCCACTCGGCCAGCTCGGAGCGCAGCTTCGCGGCGTTGTCCGCGGAAAGATCGATCTCGTACGCGACATTGTCGACCGAGAAGCTGATCGTCTCCGTTGCTTCGCCACCATCGAGGTCGTCCACCAGGACCACCTGAACCTTCTGTGCCATCGGTTCTCCTTTTCTCAGAGCAGGCTCAGCGTCACACAATGCAACAAGCACGTCAATATGAGGCCCTTGCATGGTGGAAATCGATGCGGAAATGCCGCTTAAAGAAACGGACGTCCGTCACCGCCTCAGGAGCTGCCGGGAGTTCCTGGCGCGGTGGCCCGCTCGTCCTGGTCAGGCGTGTCGCGCGGGGACGCCTGAGCCGCCGCGGCGCGAGCCTGAGCCTCCTCGCGATCGATCTGGGCGAGCGCCTCGCGCTCCCTGCGGTCCGCGCGCATCACGCTGCGCATCACGAACCAGAAGAGCAGCCCCACGCCGATGCTGGGGATGAGGCCGATGAGCACCGCCTGCCAGGTCTCCACGTCAATCCTCCGTGGGCTTGACGAGCGGGAACGTGATGGTCTCGCGGATGCCCAGGCCCGTGAGCGCCATGAGCAGGCGGTCCATGCCCATGCCCATGCCGCCGGCCGGGGGCATCGCGAACTCCATCGCGGTGAGGAAGTCCTCGTCGAGCTTCATCGCCTCGTCGTCTCCCAGCGCGGCCATGCGCGCCTGCTGCTCGAAGCGCTCGCGCTGGATGACCGGATCCACGAGCTCGGAGTACGCCGTCGCGAGCTCGAATCCCCGCACGTACAGGTCCCACTTCTCGACGATGCCGTGCTGCGTGCGGTGATCGCGCGTCAGCGGGCTCGTCTCCACCGGGAAGTCGCGCACGAACGTGGGCGCGCTGAGCGTGTCGCCCACGTGGTGCTCCCACAGCTCCTCGACCAGCTTGCCGTGGTTGATGCGCTGGGGGTCCACGGACAGGTCAGCCGTGTCGCACAGCTCGAGCAGGCGCTCGACCGAGGTCGCGGGCGTGATCTCCTCGCCCAGCGCCTCGGACAGCGAGCCGTACATCGTGAGGTCCGCCCAGTCGCCGGACAGGTCGTACTCCTCGCCGCTGGCCAGGGTCACGACCTCCGTGCCGAACACGTCCCGCGCGGCGCCCTGGATGAGCTCGCGGGTGAGGGTGGCCATGGTGTCGTAGTCGCCGTAGGCCTCATAGGCCTCGAGCATCGAGAACTCGGGCGAGTGCGAGGAATCCGCACCCTCATTCCTGAAATTGCGATTGATCTCGAAAACCTTGTCGATCCCGCCCACGACCGCGCGCTTGAGGAACAGCTCCGGGGCGATGCGCAGGTAGAGGTCAATGTCGAAGGCATTCATGTGCGTCTGGAAAGGCCGTGCGGCCGCGCCGCCATGCTGCGTCTGGAGCATGGGGGTCTCGATCTCGATGAACCCCCGGCCATGCAGGCTCTCGCGCAGGCTGCGCATGACGTGGGCGCGGTTACGGACGGTGTCGCGCGCGAGCGGGCGCGCGATGAGATCCACGTAGCGCTGGCGCACCCGGGTGTCCTCCGCGAGGTCCTTGTGCAGCACGGGCAGGGGCCGCAGCGCCTTGGCGGCGATCGCCCAGTCGTCCGCGAACACGGAGACCTCTCCGCGGCGGGACTTGATGACGCGACCGTGCGCGTACAGGTGGTCGCCCAGGTCCACGTCCGCCTTGAAGGCCGCGAGCGAGTCCTCGCCCACCTCGGCGAGGCTCAGCATGATCTGCAGGCGCTCCCCCGCGCCGTCCTGGATGGCGGCGAAGCACAGCTTGCCGGTGTTGCGCACGAACACCACGCGCCCGGCCACGCCCACCACGTCCTGCGTCTCCTCGCCGGTCTCGAGGTGGTCGTACTCGCGCTTGATGTCCGCGATCTCGTGGGTGCGTGGCACCGACACCGGGTACGCCTGGCCGCCCTCGGCGATGATGCGGTCGCGCTTGGCGCGGCGCACGCGCATCTGCTCAGGGACGTCGATCTCGGTGGTGTCAGGCGCTTCAGTCACGCCCTCTAGGGTACCGGCGCGCCGTGCCGGGCCTCTCCTCCCCCGCGACGACGCAGCCCGTCACCACACGGCTGATGCTCACGTGACGGGTAGGGCCGCTGTGCCGTCCCGTACGCCTCCCCCGTCACAGCAGTCACGCGCGTGCGATGGGCGGCGACTCGCTCAGTGCAGGTCGAGCGCGAGATCGATGATGGGGCTCGAGTGCGTGAGGGCACCCACGGACATGAAGTCCACGCCCGTGGCGGCCACCTCGCGAGCGTTGTCGAGCGTGAGCCCGCCGGTGGCCTCGAGCTGGACGCGACCCACCTGCGGCTCGAGCGCGCGGATGGTCTGCACCACGGCGCGCATCTCCTCGAGCCCCATGTTGTCGAGCATCAGGAAGCGCGCGCCCGCGTCGATGGCCTCGAGGGCCTGCGCCTCGCGCTCGACCTCCACCTGCACGGGCACGCTGGGGAACCTCTGAGCGATCGCCTCGATGGCGGCCGTGACGGAGCCGGCGGCGAGGATGTGGTTGTCCTTGACCATCGCGCAGTCGTGCAGCCCGAACCTCTTGTTCACTCCCCCGCCGGCCCGCACCGCGTACTTCTCGAGCTCGCGCAGGCCCGGCGTGGTCTTGCGGGTGTCGAGCACGCGCGCGCCCGTGCCCTCGAGCGCGTCCGCCCAGCGCCGGGTGTGCGTGGCGACGCCCGATGCGCGGGAGACGAAGTTGAGGATGGTGCGCTCGGCGATGAGCACCACGTGGCCGGGACCGGAGAGGTCCGCGACGTGCGCTCCCGCGGCGAGGCGATCGCCGTCGCTCGCTCGCAGCTCGATCACGGGCATGGGCAGGCTCAGGCGCTCGGCGACCTGGCCCAGCGCCTCGCCGATGACGGGGATGCCCGCGATCACGCCGTCCTCGCGCATGACGATCTCGCCGGTGACGGTGGCCGATGCGGGGATGGTCGCCTGCGTGGTGACGTCGCGGCCGGGCTCGCCGCCGAGGTCCTCGTCGAGCGCCTCGCCGATGGCTGACGCGAGCCACGAGGCTCGGAGCGGACGGTCCTGCGGAAGGTCTTCTGGCATGCTCACGACGCACCAGCGTAGTGGGAAGCCCCCAAGGGCCCGCCACGCCGAACGGCCCAGCCATGGCCAATGTCACAGCCGTCGCGTAGGTTCATCCCATGGACCAGAGCAGGCAGCAGGAGGCGGACAGCGCCGCGCTGTGGGGTCCTGACGCCAAGCCGCAGCGCGCCGTCGACGACGAGCGCCGCGTCGCGGACTGCGTCCAGGAGCTGTATCCGAGCTGCCCCGACGGGGTGATCCGGGCCGCGATCCTGTGGCCCGCCGTGCGCCACGGCGCGGTCCGAGTCGGGGATCTCACCCGCGGCGGTCCTGGCGAGCGCATGGTCCAGACCCTGGAGGCGCTGGAGCGCGCACCGCAGGAGTCGGAGGAGTCCTACTACGGTCGCGTGCGCTCCAACCCCTGGGCACTCATGGTGGCGCACGCGGACATCGTCGTGGCGGGCGATCCCGCACGGCTGCGCACCCTTGAGCCCCACGAGCGCGAGGACGAGATCGCGCGCATCGACCGGGCGCGTCGCGAGCTCGGCCTCGACGACTGAGTGCCCAGCGCTCCGCACCGACGGCCTCCCCGCGACACCGCCTGGCCCGGCCGCGCATCGGCCGGGCGGCGACCCCTAGCTGAGCTCGATCGGTGCGCGCAGCAGCCCGAGCTCGCCGTCGCCGTCGAGAGCGGCCGCCAGGCGCACGCGCCAGCGCTCATCGTCCCGCTCCGGGAAGTCCTCGCGCAGGTGCCCGCCGCGCGTCTCCTGGCGCTCGAGCGCGGCCGCGGTGAGGACCGATGCAGTGGTGAGCACGTTGCTGGTCTCCCATTCGGCCGTCTGCGGCATCGCAGGCGCGGGGACGTCCTGGTGGAAGCGCGCTCGCAGGCTTCCCAGCCGGTCCACCGCTCGCACCAGGCCGGACTCCGTGCGCACGGGACCGGCGCCGCGGTGCGCCACGGATTGGATCTGCGGGCGGGCCGTGGCCGGCACCAGCGCGGTGGGGCCGGGACGCGAGACCGGCTCGAGCTGTCGCACCGTGCCGTCCGCGATGGTGGTGGCCGCGTCGGCGGCGGCGCGGCTCGCGAACACCAGGCCCTCGAGCAGCGAGTTGGACGCCAGCCGGTTCGCGCCATGAACGCCTGTGCAGGCCGCCTCGCCCACCGCGTAGAGGCCCTGGACGGTGGAGCGTCCGCGCAGATCGGTGAGGATGCCGCCCGAGTGGTAATGCTGTGCGGGCGCGACGGGGATCAGGTCGCGCGCCATGTCGAGCCCGCGCTCGGCGAGGCGCTCCCCGATCGTCGGGAAGCGCTCGCGCAGGAAGGCCGTGCCCAGGTGACGGCAGTCGAGGAACACGTTGTCCGAGTCCTCCTCCTCCATCATCGCGACGATTCCCTTGCTCACCACGTCGCGGGGCGCGAGCTCGGCCATCTCGTGCCGGGCCACCATGAAGCGCTCGCCGGCAGCGTTGAGGAGGTAGGCGCCTTCGCCGCGGACCGCCTCGGAGATGAGCGGCTGCTGGCCGCGAGCCGCCGAGCCCTGCCACAGCACGGTGGGATGGAACTGCACGAACTCGAGGTCCGCGATGGCCGCTCCCGCGCGAAGCGCCGCCGCGAGGCCGTCGCCGGTGGCGGAGGACGGGTTGGTCGAGGAGCGGAACACCTGGCCGATCCCGCCGGTGGCGATGATCACGGACTTCGCGAGAGCGGCGCCCACCCCGTCGCGCGAACCCTCGCCGATGATGTGGAGCGTGACACCGCACACGGGCCCCGGGCCGCCGTCCGCGTTCGGAGCGGCCGTCAGCAGGTCCACCACCATGGCGTTCTCGATGACCTCGATCCCGGGATCGTCGCGGATCGCGGCGAGCTGGGCCACCAGAGCACGGGAGATCTCCGCGCCCGTCGCGTCGCCGCCGGCGTGGGCGATGCGGTCGCGGTGATGGCCGCCCTCGCGCGTGAGCGTGATGTCACCGTCGGGTCCGGTGTCGAAGTTGGCGCCGCGTGCCACGAGCTCGTGAACGCGGTCGGGGCCCTCGGTGACGAGCGCGCGCACCGCCTGCTCCGAGCACAGCCCGGCACCGGCCACGAGAGTGTCCTGGAGGTGCTCCTCGGGCGTGTCCTCGGGATGGAGGGCGGCCGCGATGCCGCCCTGAGCCCACACGGTGCTGCCACTGCTGAGCTGGCCCTTGGTCACCACGAGCACGCGGTCCACCTTGGAGCGCAGTTCAAGGGCGGCGGTGAGGCCGGCGATGCCGGAGCCCACCACGATGACGTCGGCATGGATGGTCCAGCCGGGCGCGGGCGCTGCCAGAGAGCGCGCGAAACGGGTCATGGCCTCAACCTACCTGCGCTGTCGAGCCTCGCTTCCACCTGAGCCCGCTCGAACCCCCCGACAGTTCGAACCACTCCCGACGCGACGCGCTGAGCCGTGCGGGCGCATCGGCCGCGCGCACCGGCGTGTCGAGCCCGCGGTGGTTCGAGCTGTCGCGGCGCCCAGGGCAGCGGCCTCAACTCTTGAAGGCGTCCCAGCCGCGCTCGTGGAACTCGTGCACGGGCACGCCGGAGCGCTCGAGGCCGTAGCCGTCCGGCACGGAGCCGGGGTCGTCGCACTCCTGGAGGATGCGGTTGTCGCCGTCCACGAACACCACCTTGGGCTCGAACGTGCGCGCCTCGTCATCCGCGAGCATCCCGTACGCGATCACGATCACGAGGTCGCCGGGGTTGACCAGGTGCGCGGCGGCGCCGTTGATGCAGATCTGGCCGCTGCCGGGCTCGCCGGGGATCGCGTAGGTGGTGAGCCGCGCCCCGTTGGTGACGTCCACGATGTCCACCTGCTGGCCGGGCAGGATGTCCGCGTGCTCCATGAGGTGCGCGTCGATGGTGATCGAGCCCACGTAGTGCAGGTCCGCCTGGGTCACGGTGGCCCGG
The DNA here is from genome assembly GCF_016862815.1 of Demequina activiva. GTDB lineage: Bacteria > Actinomycetota > Actinomycetes > Actinomycetales > Demequinaceae > Demequina > Demequina activiva. The sequence goes on from NZ_BONR01000001.1 coordinate 510,487, forward strand.
TGGATCTTCGCGATCATCATGGGTCGCTGCAGGCTGCTCATGGTCTATTCACCGATCCTCACGGTCACGTTGTCGATCAGCCGGGTCGCGCCCACGCGGGCGGCGACGGCTATCACCGCGTCTCCACGGTAGTCGTCCGGGACGGGCTGCGAGGACGAGGGGTCGAGCGCCGCCAGGTAGTCCACCGACAGCACGGCCGATGCGCGAGTCGCCGAGTCCAGGACGGCCCGCCCACTGTCGACAACAGCAGCGGCCGAGGCGCCATTCCGTGCCGCGTCGCGCGCGGCGAACAGGGCACGGGACAAGGCGAGAGAGGTCTCCCGCTCGCTCGCACTGAGGTGCACGTTGCGCGAGCTGAGCGCGAGCCCGTCCGCGTCGCGCACGGTGGGCACCGCCTCGATCTCCACCGGCACCGCGAGGTCGTGCACCATGCGACGGATGGCGATCACCTGCTGCGCGTCCTTGGCGCCGAACAGCGCGACGTCGGGCCGGGTGAGGTGCAGCAGCTTGAGCACGACCGTGAGCACGCCGTCGAAGTGGCCGGGCCGGTGCTCGCCCTCGAAGACCTCGCCGATGTCGCCCGCGCTGACGGTGACGATGGGGTCCCCGCCCGGATACATCTCCTCGACGGACGGCGCGAAGACCACGTCCGCGCCCTCGGCCTCGAGGAGCGCGCTGTCCGCGTCGAGCGTGCGCGGGTAGCGCTCGAGATCGGCGGCATCGGTGAACTGGAGGGGGTTGACGAAGATGGTCACGACCACCTGGTCCGCGAGCTCGCGCGCGCGGCGGACCAGCGACAGGTGGCCCTCGTGGAGGGCGCCCATGGTCATGACGACGGCGCGGCGCTGGCCCGCAGCCGGGGCGTGCGCCGCGAGCTCCGCGGCCGTCGAGGCGAGGATCACGGATCCACCCCCAGGGTCGCGATGATGTCCGCGTATGCTGCCGGGCCGATGCGCCCGCCGGACAGCGCCAGGTCCGCCGTGGCACGCGCCATCGCCCGGTACGCGTGCAGCGTCTCCGGCTGGTCCTGGAGCGAGGCCAGGTGCGCGGCGATGGTGCCGGCGTCGCCACGCACTACGGGACCCGTCAGGGTCGCCACCGCTCCCGGAGCATCCGCCAGCGCGCCGTCGACCGAGGCATGCACCAAGGGGCGCAGCAGCCGCCCGGGCTCCTCGACGCCGATGCGCGAGAGCGCCGCGGCCGCCTGCGTCACCGCGGTCACCACGTGGTTCGCGCCGTGCACCAGCGCGGCGTGATACGCCGGCCGGTCCGCATCCTCCAGCACGATGGGCTCGCCGCCCATCTCGACGGCGAGGGCCTGCGCGATGGGCAGCACGCCGGCCGGCGCGGAGACCGCGAACGTCGCATCCGTGAGCCGGTCCAGATCGATCGACGTGCCGGAGAACGTCATCGCCGGGTGGATCGCCAGCGGGAGCGCCCCGGCTGCCGCGGCGTCCGCGAGCGCCTCGGTCCCGTACCGCCCGGAGGCGTGCACGGCGATCTGCCCGGGACGCCACGCGCCCAGCGAGGCAAGCCCGGCGGCGACGGCGTGGATCGAGTCATCCGGCACCGTGAGCAGGATCAGGTCCGCGGAGCGCACCACCTCCTCGGGCTCGACGTGGCGAGCGTCCGGCAGCAGCGCCTCGATGCGGGTGCGCGAGGCCTCGGAGATCCCTGAGGCCGCGACCACGTCGTGTCCAGCGCGCGCGAGCGCGGCCCCGAGCACCGCACCCACGCGCCCGGCGCCGACGACGCCAACGCTCAGACGGCCGGGCCTAGTCACGAATGCCCACCGCGCTCATCCACTGTTCGGGGGTCTGTCGCGCGCGGCCCTCCTTGGCGCGCTGAGCCTGCGATTCGAGGAGCGCCAGCGCGTCCTCGAGGTCCAGGTGAGCCGCCACAGGCTTGACGGGCCCGTTGGTCGAGTGCACCGTGAAGTTCGCCACGCCACGGCGTCGCTGCAGCGGGCCCTGCGTGAGGCCCAGCGACTGCGTGCGCTCGTGCGGCACCACGAAGACCTCACGGTCCAGCCGGCCGCGCCGGATCATCAGCGCCCGGTCCGTCGCGCGCACGCCGCGGTGCCGCCACTGGAAGGGGTCGAACAGTCGAGCGCGCTTGCTGGCGGGCGTGAAGCCGCCCTCCGCGCCGGTGCCCGACATCGCGAGCGAGACCGTCCCGGCAGGGTCGGGATCGCCCAGGTCGGGGAGCACCAGCCACAGGGCGGTCAAGGCCTCCTGGCGAGTGCCCACGGGCAGCAGCGTCGACACCGCGGCCTGATCGTCCTGATAGCCCGCGACGTTGATGGTGACCCGCCACCAGTCCTGGTGGCGCCACAGCAGGCTCTGCTCGAGCCGCGCCGCCTGGACACGGCCGGGAGGGACCGTCTGGCGGCGCGTCTCGGTGAGGCCGTGGCGCAGCCGGATGCCGTCCTCGGCGAGGCCGGCCGCGAAGCCGAAGCCCCCGCTGAGCCGCGCCCAGAAGAAGCCGAGCAGACCCAGGAGGGCGGGCAGCATCGTGAACAGGCTCGCCCCGAACACCGTCGCGAAGACACGGCCCAGGTCGATGCTCGACACCAGCACGGCGACACCGAAGGCGACCGCGACCGAGACGATCCACACGAACGGGCCGGACAGCACGATGGACAGGAGCAGCCTTCCCAGCGGCACCTTGTACACCAGGCGCTCCTCGGCGGCCGGGGTCTCCGGAACGCCGGCGGGCATCGCCGTCACATCGCGCAGCGATCCGCTCCCGGAGTGCGGGGCGGAACCGGCCGCCGGTTCCGCGGCCACCGCGCCGTCGGCGCCTGTGCCGGCACCCGCATCGGCCGGTGCCTCGCCGCCGGTGGCGAGAGCCTGAGCGACCGCGTCCACCGACGCATCGGCCCCCGTCTCCTTCGCCCTCTTCACTCCGGCGGCGATCGTCAGGAGCTCGTTGCGCATCGCCTCCGCGTCGCCCAGGCGCATGTACTCGAGCGCGATGCCGGAGTTCTCGCCGCCGGCGACCTCGATCCTCAGCGAGGCGAACCCGAAGATCCGAGCCAGCAGCGGCTGCACCACGTCCACGGCCTGGAGGCGGTCCAGCCGCGCCTGCCGCTGCTGCTTGAACAGCACGCCCTTGCGGTGGTGGATGGCCTCGTCGCCCAGCCGGTACTCGTTGAAGCGCCACTGCAGGTAGCCCAGCCCGATGGTGAGCGCGAGGATCACGACCACGCCGATGGCGAACCACAGGATGGACTGCGTCACGAGGTGCGCGAGCTCCTGGATGTCCTCGTCGGGTCCCGTCCATGACGGCGCGACGTTGTACAGCGCGATCGAGATCGCGACACCGATGACGGCCCACCCTCCCAGCAGCGGGGAGATCGGGTGCAGGCGCGTCCACTCGCGCGGCGCCCGGTAGACGACCATCGGACCGCGGGCGGGCAGGCTCGGGATGGGGTCGTTCACAGCCCCGCCAGCTGCGCCTCGCCACGGGAGGACAGGCGGTCACGCAGCCGTGCCGCCTCCGCCTCCGGAACGCCGGCGATGTTCGCGTCCGTGCCCGGGGAGGCCGTGTGGAGCTGGACGCGGGCGATGCCCAGGGCGCGCGCGAGCGGACCAGCCTCGACCTCGACGTACTGCATGCGGCCGTACGGGACCACCGTGACCGAGCGCCACATGCGGCCCTTCTTCACCACCAGGTCGTCCTCACGCTCGCTCCACGCGTGCGCAGTGACCTGACGGACGATGATCCAGGTGAGCCACAGGCCCACGAGCATCAGCACGGCCGGGGCGATCCACACCCACGCGCTGGTGAGCGCGCCCAGCACCACGAGGCCCGCCATGATCAGCACCAGGGTGATCCACAGCGGGATCAGCCGGGCGGGGATGAGCTTGCGCGAGACGTACTGCCACGAGGCTTCGTCAGGTTCGAACCAGGTCATGGCTCCAGTGTGCCAGGCAGCGCGACGCGTGGCTGGCCGCTCGCCTCTCACCACACGGGTGTGACCGATGGGGCTGGTGAGACTGCTGCGCCTGCTCCCGCGCCCCACGAGTCACCGTGGCCACAGCCGTGTGGTGAGCGGCCGGGTCCAGGCTGCCGGCGCGAGCTCAAGCCGGCTCGGCGGCGGAGCCCTCCGGCGCATCGTCCGCACCACCGCCGTGGCGGCACCAGCGCTCCGCGACGATGCCGGCGATGGTCATGATGAGAGCCGCACCGGCCGCGACGAGGGCGCTGATGATCACGTCGCGTCGCGGACCGTGACCCCAGTCATCGACAAGCCCCAGGCCGTAGCCCAGGCTGGCGCCCATGATGATGACGCCCACGTACGCGGTCGCCTGCGCCAGCACGGCGATGCGGGCCGCGCGCAGGCCGTCCAGGCTGGGCCGGTTGCCGTGCAGGTACTGGCGCACCTGCCATCCGAATCCCAGGGTCGCCGCGCCCGCCGCCACGCACATCACATCGAAGCTCCACGGCACCATCAGGGGCGTCGCGCCGCCACGCACCATCAGCCCGGTGAGCAGCCAGGCGAGCACGGCGGACGCCAGACCTACCGTCGTCAGCGGGCGCCAGGTCAGATGCTGCACCGTGGCGTCCTACGAGTTGCCGTCGGCGCTGCCCTCCGCGGGCGGCGGGCTCTGACGCGCCACGCCGAACGACTGGCGCGTGGGCACCGTCCCCGTGGTGGGCGGCTGCGGAGCGCTGGGGGCCTGCGGCGCCGACGGCTCGGCAGGTGCGGACTCCTCGCTCACCGGCGCCCACTGGCCCGCCGGCACCGACGGTGCGTCGTAGGGCGACACGGGCTGATCGTCGCCCACGATCGCGGAGTCGAACGACGGCACGCTCGGCTCGGGGGCCGATGCGGGAGCCGGCGTGAACGTCGCCGGCGGCTGGTAGCTGGGAGCGCTGGGCGCCGGCGCGGGCGCCGAGGGCGCCGATGCGGACGGCTGGAAGGTGGGAACGCTCGGCTGGGCCGGGGGCGCACTGGGCTGCTGGGGCGCCTCGGGCGCGGAGGGCTGGGCGCTGGGCGCGGAGTACGGCGTCACGGGCGCGTCCTGCACGGACTGCGGCTGCGGAGCGGACTGCGCCGAGGCGTCCTCGACGGGCGCGCTGAACGCGGCGGGGGCATCGGCCGGCGGCTCGGCCTGCGCGTCGGCCGGCGCATCGGCCGGTGCCTCGTCTGCCGGGGCGACCCGAGGCGTCTCCGCGGTCTGGGGCGACGCCTCCGGTGCCGGCACGCGGGGCCACTCGGCGCTCACGAGGGTCACGCCGTCGAACTGCGCCTGGCGCGCCAGGTCAGCGACGGATCCGTGCGGCTCGAGCACGGCATCGCGCTCCATGGCCACCCACGGCAGCACCACGAACCCGCGCTGGTGGGCGCGCGGGTGCGGCAGCGTGAGGTCCTCGGTCTCGCCGACGACGCCGTCCACCGTGACGATGTCGAGGTCGAGGGTGCGCGCGGCTCCTGCGACGGTGCGGTCGCGACCGTGCACCATCTCGATGCCGTGGAGCGCTGCCAGCAGCTCCCGCGGCGCCAGCGACGTCTCGATGCGGGCCACGGCGTTGAGGTAGTCGGGCTGCTGCGCGCCGCCCTCGGGCGTGGAGCGCACGAGCGGCGAGACGTTCACGACGGTCACGCCGTTGACACGGTGCAGCTCGGACAGCGCCTCGCGGAACGTGGGCTCGACCTCGCCCAGGTTGCCGCCCATCGCGATGATCGCGCCCACCGGCTGCGCGGGGCGCTCGTCCATGATGTCGCGCGGGGCGTGGCTGCCCTCAGGCGAGTTGGGGTCGTCGGAGAAGCCCGCAGACGAGCCGATGCGCTTCGCGGCCCAGAGCCCGCCGTCGCGCAGGTCGCGACGAATCGTGACGGTGACGTCCTTGAACTCGACGTGCAGCGGCGCCTGGGGCTTGTGCACCGTGACGTCCACGCACTGGATGCCCTCGAAGTCGAGCAGCTCGCGGGCGATGTGGTCCGCGACCGCCTCGATGAGCTTGAAGGGGCTGCCGGCGAGCACCTCTGCGGCCTTGTCCGCCAGGTCCGAGTAGTTCACCGTCTTGGACAGGTCGTCGCCGCCGCCTGCCGCACGCGTGTTGACGTGGGCCACCACGTCCGCGAGGAACAGCTGGCCGTCCTCCCGCTCGTTCGCATTGACACCGTGGTACCCGCTGACGCGGATCCCCTCGACCGCGATCTGGTCGAGCTCGATGCCGTCTTTGACATAGGGACGCGCAGTGATGGTCATAGCCTCATAGTTCCGGGTCGAGGGCGTTCTGCCAAGCGGACACGACCTGGACGGCGTCCCTGGCCGCGCGAGCATCGTGGACGCGCACCGCCCAGACGTCGCGGTCCGCACACAGGGCGGTGATCGCCGTCGTGGCATGCTCGCGAGCCGCGGGGTCCGCCGCATCCACGCCGTCACGCGCGATCGCTGCCCCGAGGAACCGCTTGCGCGAGGCTCCCACCAGGACGCGGTGGTCGCCGGCCCAGTCGCGCATGCGCGCCAGCAGCGGCCAGTTGGAGTCCGTCACCTTGGAGAAGCCCAGCCCCGGATCCAGGACGATGCGCTCGGGCCTGACGCCGGCGCTCACCAGGGCGTCCACGCGGGCGGCGAGCTCGTCGCGGACCTCGGCGACCACATCGCGGTAGGCATCCGTCGCATCCATCTGGGGGCTGTGGGCGCGCCAGTGCATCGCGACGTACTCGCACTCCAGCTCCCCGACGATGCGGGCCATGTCAGGGTCAGCCAGCCCACCCGAGACGTCGTTGACGAGCCGCGCGCCCGCGTCCACGGCCGCCCGGGCCGTGCGGGCCCGCATCGTGTCGATGCTGACCGTCAACCCCTCGGCCGCGAGGGCCTCGACCACCGGCAGCACGCGCTCGACCTCCTCGCCGGGCTCGACGCGCTCAGCGCCGGGGCGCGTGGACTCGCCGCCCACGTCGATGATGTCCGCGCCCTGCCGGGCGAGCTCGAGGCCCTGGGCGATCGCGGCATCGGCCGTCAGGAACCTCCCGCCGTCGCTGAAGCTGTCCGGGGTGACGTTGAGGATGCCCATGACGAGCGTCATGGCTACTTCCCCAGGATGAGGCTCATGGCCTCCGCGCGGGTGGCGCCGTCGCGCATCACTCCCCGCACCGCGCTGGTGACCGTGCGCGAGCCGGGCTTGCGCACTCCGCGCATCGACATGCACAGGTGCTCGGCCTCGACCACCACGATCACGCCGCGGGCGCCCAGGTGCTCGACGAGCGCGTCCGCGACCTGCGTAGTGAGGCGCTCCTGCACCTGCGGGCGGCGAGCGTAGACCTCGACCAAGCGAGCCAACTTGCTCAGTCCGGTGATGCGGCCGTCCTCGCCCGGGATGTAGGCCACGTGCGCGACGCCATGGAACGGGACCAGGTGGTGCTCGCACATCGAGTACAGCTCGATGTCCTTGACCAGGATCATCTCCTCGTGCCCCAGCTCGAAGACCGCGCTCAGCACATCCTCGGGGCTCTGGGCCAGGCCGGAGAAGAACTCCTCGTAGGCACGGGCGACACGGGCCGGGGTGTCCTTCAGCCCGTCACGGTCGGGGTCCTCTCCCATGGCGAGCAGCAGCTCGCGCACCGCAGCCTGGGCTCGGCGCTGATCGATGCCGGCCGATGCGCCGGCCGCCGGCCGCGCGGGCTCGGCATCCACGGGGCCCGGGACGTGCCCCTGCGTGGTGTCCTCGCTCATGCGACCCACGCTACTCGGCGTCGGACCTGGTGCCAGGATCGCTGGAGCCGTCCGCCTGCTCAGCGCGCGCATCGGCCGTGCCCGTCCCGCCCGTGCCCACGTCCGTGGGCTCCGTGGGGAGGGTGTCCGAGGGCTCCTCCTTGGGAGGCGGCGGCGCAGTCACGGGCTTCTTGCGAGGGGCGGACTTGGGCGCCCAGTCGCCGCTCACCCAGTGCTTGCGGCGCGGCGCCTTCTTCACCTTGGCGAAGATCTCCGCGAGCTCGGTCTCGTTGAGGGTCTCCTTCTCGAGCAGCTGCTCGGCGAGGGAGTCCAGCAGCGCGCGGTTGGACTGCAGCGCCTTGGCCGCCTCCTCCATCGCGCTGTCCATGAGGGCGCGGACCTCACGGTCCACCGTCGCCGCGAGGTCCTCGGAGTAGTCGCGGCCGTGGCCCATGTCGCGGCCCAGGAACACCTCGCCCGAGCTGCCGGCGAGGCGCACCGAGCCCACGTCCGCGGACATGCCGAACTCCGTGACCATCTGCTTGGCGATCTCGGTGGCCTGCGAGATGTCGTTGCTCGCGCCCGTGGACGGGTCGCCGAACACGATCTCCTCCGCCATGCGCCCACCCATGGCGTACGCCAGGTTGTCGAGCAGCTGGTTGCGGGTCTTGGAGTAGCGGTCCTCCTGCGGCATCACCATCGTGTAGCCCAGGGCGCGACCGCGCGGCAGGATCGTCACCTTCGTGACGGGGTCCGTGTGGTTCATCGCCGCGGCCACCAGTGCGTGTCCGCCCTCGTGATACGCGGTCACCGAGCGGTCATGCTCGTTCATGATGCGGGTGCGCTTCTGCGGGCCGGCGATCACGCGGTCGATGGCCTCGTCGAGCTCGTGGGGTCCGATCAGCTGCTGGTCGCGACGAGCCGTGAGCAGTGCGGCCTCGTTGAGGACGTTCGCCAGGTCCGCGCCCGTGAAGCCGGGCGTGCGGCGTGCCATCGCGTCCAGGTCCACCTCGGGCGAGATGGGCTTGCCCTTCGCGTGCACCTCGAGCACCTTCTGCCGGCCCTTGAGGTCGGGGGCCTCGACGCCCACCTGGCGGTCGAAGCGGCCCGGGCGCAGCAGCGCGGGGTCGAGGATGTCGGGACGGTTGGTCGCCGCGATCATGATCACGTTGGTGTTGATGTCGAAGCCGTCCATCTCGACCAGCATCTGGTTGAGGGTCTGCTCGCGCTCGTCATGCCCGCCACCCATGCCGGCGCCGCGGTGACGTCCCACCGCATCGATCTCGTCCACGAAGATGATCGCCGGGGCGTTCTTCTTGGCCTGATCGAACAGGTCGCGCACGCGGCTCGCGCCCACGCCCACGAACATCTCGACGAAGTCGGAGCCGGAGATGTGGAAGAACGGCACGCCAGCCTCACCAGCGACGGCGCGTGCCAGCAGGGTCTTTCCCGTCCCAGGAGGGCCGTAGAGCAGCACACCCTTGGGGATCTTGGCGCCCACCGCCTGGAACTTGGCGGGGTTCTCGAGGAACTCCTCGATCTCCTTGAGCTCCTCGACCGCCTCCTCCACACCGGCCACGTCGTCGAACTTCACGGTGGGGGTGTCAGGAGTGACCAGCGAGGCCTTGGACTTGCCGAAGCTCATGAGGCGCCCGCCGCCGCCCTGCATGCTCGACATCAGGAACCAGAACAGGCCCACGAGCAGCAGGATGGGCAGGAAGGTGAACAGCAGCGTGCTCCACACGGAGCCTCGGTTCACATCCGAGTCGTAGCCCTGGGGCAGGTCCGCGGCGACGATCGCGTCCACGATCTGCTCGCCCTGCGGCGCGACGTAGAGGAACTCGACCTTGCCCGGGTACTCGGCCCAGTCCTCGGGCGCGTCCTCGGGCAGGTCGGCGGCCCAGTCCTCGGTCAGGCCGAGCTCGACTCGCTGGTCGATGTCGACGATCTTCGCGCTGTCGACCAGCCCCGTGTCGAGGATCTCCAAGCCCGTGGACGTGTCGATCCGCTCGACGCGCGGCGAGAACAGGCTGGGCACGAGCCACCCGATCAGCACCGCTGCCAGGACGAGGAGGATCAGGAAGCGGAAGTTGAGGACCTTCTTCATGGTGGTCTAGAGCCTACGCGAGTGCGGGTGCGCGCCGGAATGGTTTCGCTGACGGCGTGGGTCCGTCCCGCCCGGCGAGACAGTTTGAACCAATTCTTCCCCGACACCCCGACTACCGGAGGCTTCGCCAACCCGACACGCGCGCTGCCTGATCCAGTTTGGTTCGAACTGTCGGGGTCAGGCGCCCCATCCGCATCAACGTCGCGACGACGTCGGCGACGATCTCGCCCGGTCGTTCAAGCGCGTCGTGGAACATGTAGCGCAGTGGCGAGAAGCCCTGGGTGATGGCCGCGCGGTCGCGCCTCCCATCGCGAGCACGCGCCTTCTCGCCCGCGTGGTGCGCCTCGGAGTCGATCTCGACCACCACGGCGCCTTCGACGAGGAAGTCGACGCGACCAACGGCGGGAAGCTCGCACTGCGGCTCCACGCTGAGCCCAGCCTCGATGAGCTCGATTCGCGCACACGTCTCCGAGAGCGACTCGCTGCGCGCATCGGCCATCTGGTCCAGCCAACGCCGACGAGCAGACGAACCCTGCGAGAACGCTTCCAGCTGCTCGCGAGACAGCAGGCCCCGCCGCATTGCCGCATCCACGACGGCGAGCTGCTCGCGGGGAGGGATACACAGACAGGCCAGGTCCACATGGTCGGCAGCCGACCGTGGCGAGTCTCGTACACGGTGGACGAGCACCTCATCCACCGGCCGAGCGCGCGGGAGCCCCATGCCGCGGCTCTGCGGCACCGAGAGGTGCGTGGCTCCAGGCGTCGGGTAGACCGGAAGGTCGGCCCGCGCGCACCAGCTGACACAGGTCAGTTGCGCCCGGAAGACGTGAGCCAGCACCTCATCGCGTGGCACTCGCGGCAGAGCAAAGACGCCCCGGTGCGGCCGCGTGATCTGACCGTTGCCGCAGGCCTCGAGAAGAGTGGAGCGAGCGACCCCGGCACGTTGCAGCTCCGTCCACCGCGCGACGCCACGATGGAGTCGAAGCGCCGTAATGGGGTCCACATGGCGACCCTGGATCGCCGCAGCGATGGCGGCACCTGGATCGCGTCCGAACTGTGGAGAGGTGCGCTCTGTCCAGCGCGTGTGGAGAGTGAGTGGCCCGGCTCGCCGACAGAGTGAACCTCGAAGGCACCGACACACCGCTGAGGTCGCCCCCGGAGGTTCCGACACGCAGTGCACGCCGCCCGGATTGGTTCGAACTGTCGGCAGCTGGGGCCTCAGCAGGTCCCGGGTGCCGGGGGCCGCTCGACCCGGAGGCCCCTACTCGCCGTAGACGCTGGGCTTGAGGATCGCCACGAAGGGCAGCGTCCGGTAGGACTCTGCGTAGTCGAGGCCGTAGCCCACCACGAACTCGTTGGGGATGTCGAACCCGAGGTAGCGCACCGGCACCTCGACCTGCACGGCGTCCGGCTTGCGCAGCAGCGCGGCCACCTCGACGGAGGCGGCGCCGCGCGAGCGCAGGTTGCCCAGCAGCCAGTGGAGCGTGATGCCGGTGTCGATGATGTCCTCGACGATCAGCACGTGCCGGCCGGAGAGGTCCGCGTCGAGGTCCTTGAGGATGCGCACCACGCCGCTGGACTTGGTGCCGGAGCCGTAGGACGACACCGCCATCCAGTCCATCTGCACGGTGGGCGGCATGCGGCGCGCGAGGTCCGCCATCACCATCACGGCGCCCTTGAGCACTCCCACGAGCAGCAGGTCCTTGCCCTCGTAGTCCGCACGGATCTGCTCGGACAGCGCGTCCAGCTTCCGGGCGATGTCGTTCTCGCTGACGATCACCTTGGTGAAGTCGTCCATGTCGAACTGGGGATCCACGCGCTGCTCCTAGGGGGACGGTTTCTTGTGGGGATCGATGATGACCAGCCTTCCATACTCCCTGCGGGCCTCGAAGCCCCCTGGCAGGGACACTGCGCCCTGGCCGCGGAAGTCGGTGATGAGCTGGTCGATCGCCGTCACGTGGGCCGCTGTCAGAGGCCCGGCGCCCTTGTTCTCCGCGAGCATCTTGATCATGCGCGAGCGGATGGCATCCGGAAGCGCGGCCAGCATGTCGCAGCGCCACTCCTCGCCGCGCACCGCGGAGGCGGAGGTGCTCATCGCGGAGCGCGCCTGGCGCTCCAGCTCGTCCGCATCGGCCTGCAGGAGTGCGGCGGAGCGCGCGAGCCCGGACACGACGCCGGGGCCCAGGACGTCCACGAGCGCGGGCATCACCTTGGTGCGCAGCTGTGAGCGCTTGGGGCCGTCGGGGTGAAGGTTGGTGGGGTCGTGCCACGGGTTCAGTCCGAGAGCCTGGCAAGCCGCCACGGTGTCCTTGCGCCGCAGAGACAGCAGGGGACGGACGATGCGCCCGCGCCTGGCGGGGATGCCGGACAGGGCGCGAGCACCGGAGCCGCGCGCGAGCGCCAGAAGCACCGTCTCCGCCTGATCGTCCATGGTGTGGCCGGTGAGGAGGTGCGGGTTGAGCCCGCCCTCCGCGTCGATGCGGTTGTTGAGGGCCATGTATCGGGCGTTGCGCGCGGCCGCCTCGAGGCCGCCCTCGCGTCCCACGACCACCTTCTCGATGAAGACGGTGTGGATGCCTGCGCGGCGCACCTCGGCGGCGGCGCGCTCGGCCACCACCCCGGAGTCCGCCTGCAGGCCGTGGTCGACGATGATCGCACCGGTGAGGTAGCCCTCCTTGCGACCGACGTACCCGGTGGCGGCCGCCAGCGCCAACGAGTCCGGCCCGCCGGAGCATGCGACCCAGACGCGGGTGCCGATGTCGCAGCCGTCGAGCGCCTCCCGGACGGCGTTGCGAACCGCGGCGACGGAGGGGTGCGGGCCCGTCACGTGGTCACCGCGATCCCCGCGATGCAGCTGCGGCCGCGCCCGAGCACTCGGCTAACCCTCACAGCCACATCCTGCCAAAGCCAGCACGAGCTCGTCCATCGCGGCGCGAGGTCGCTCCTGTCCGTAGGGCATGCCATCCGCGAGAACGGCGAACGCGAGCAGCCGTCCATCGGCCGTCTGCACCGTTCCGGCGAGCGCGGTGACTCCGGTGAGCGAGCCGGTCTTCGCCCTCAGCGCGCCCGCCGCGTCGGTGTCCGCGTAGCGGCTCGCCACGGTGCCCTCGAGCCCGCCCACGGGAAGCCAGTCCAGCAGATCCTCGGTGGGCTCTGCGGCCAGGCCCGCGACGATCGCTCCGGTGAGGTGCGCGGGCGCGATGCGGTTGTCCTCGGAGAACCCGGCACCGTCGTTGAGCACCAGTCCGTCCACCGGCGCCCCGATGGACGCCAGTCCCGCGATGGTCGCCGCGGCGGCGCCTGTGGGAGTGGTGGCGCGGCCCGTCTCGAGGGCGTGCACGCGTCCCACGATCTCCGCGATGGTGTTGTCCGAGTCACGCAGCAGCAGGTACGCGACCTCGGACAGCGGCGCGCCCTGGACAGCGGCCACCTCGACGGCCGATGCCGGGGAGACGCCGCGCTCGGGTTCGCCCACGCTGAGGCCCGCCTCCGAGAGCCGGGACGCGAGCACGTCGCCCGCCGCCAGGGAGGGGTCGTCGAAGCGCTGGGCGTAGTGCTCGTCCGTCATGCGTGCGATGTTCACCGCCAGGCCGGAGGCGGGCGCCACGTATCCCAGGTCGAGCGCGTACTGCGGCCAGTCCGGGTTGACGGCCGGCCCCGCGAAGGCCGAGTCGTCCACGCGCAGCTCGACCTCGCCGGAGACGCCATCGCCCAGCGTCTCCACGACGTCGCGCGCGAGGTCGCCCATCCCGGCCCAGCCGTTGGCGTCCTCGCCCGCCCCGCCGTGTCCGGCATCGGCCGCCAGCAGCATGTCGCCACCGGCGACGAGGGTGAGGACTCGCCCGCTGGGATCCCAGGTGACGGCGGTGGTCATGCGGTGATCGGGGCCCAGGTCCGCGACGGCACCCACGGCGGTCAGCACCTTCGTGGTCGACGCGGGCACCTGGACCTCAGCGGCGTCGACGTCCGCGTAGACCTCACCCGTCAGGGCGTCCACCACGGACACGTTGGTGGACTCGCCGGTGCGCTCGTCCGCGCGAACCTCCGCCGCGAGCGACTGCACCACGGACGCGGACGGCACGGGCGCATCGGCCGTCACCAGGGATACAGCCGATGCGGGGGCGGGGGACGGCTCGACGGGCACCGCGGTGAGGAACGGAGCAGGGGCGACGGGTACGGGTGCGGCGGTGATCCAGCCGGGCACGATGTCCTGGGCGTCCGCCCACGCGTAGCCTCCTGCGCCCACGATCACCACTGCGGGGACAAGAATTCCCGCCAGCACCTTGCCGCGCACGCGCCACCTCCGGACTTAGGCCACACTAGTACCCAGCAACCGTTCACCGACACAAGGACTGTCATGGAATTCGACGTGACCATCGAGATCCCCAAGGGCTCGCGCAACAAGTACGAGGTGGATCACGAGACCGGCCGCATCAAGCTGGACCGCATGCTGTTCACGTCGACCCGCTACCCGGACGACTACGGCTTCATCGACGGCACGCTGGGCGAGGACGGCGACCCGCTGGACGCGCTGGTGCTGCTGGAGGAGCCCACGTTCCCCGGCTGCCAGATCCGCTGCCGCGCGCTGGGCATGTTCCGCATGCGCGACGAGGCCGGCGGCGACGACAAGGTGCTGTGCGTGCCCATGGGCGACCAGCGTCAGGCGTGGCGCCAGGAGCTGACGGACATCTCCGACTTCCACCGTCTCGAGGTGCAGCACTTCTTCGAGGTCTACAAGGACCTCGAGCCCGGCAAGTCCGTCGAGGGTGCCCACTGGGAGGGGCGCGAGCGGGCCGAGGAGGAGATCCGCCGTTCGTTCGAGCGGGCCAAGGGCACGCCGTTCGAGCACATGAACCCGCTGATCCCGCCGCCGGGTCACTAGGTCGCACACGTACGCGAGAGGCCCGGACGCTGGAGAGCGTCCGGGCCTTTCGTCTGCCCACGGCCAGCCCGGCCGATGCGCGGGCCGGGTCTCGTCAGAAGTCGAGGCGGTCGTACTTGTAGAGGAACACGGCCATCTGGCCGCGGGTCACGTCGTCACCAGGCCCGAACTTGCCCGACCCATACCCGGATGTGATCCCCGTGTCCGCCAGCCACTCCACATGCTTGAAGAACGTGTGGGACGTGGGCACATCAGGGAAGGACGCCTTCGACGGAGCCTTGAAGCTGGGCGAGTCAGCCAGCTTGTACAAGAACGCCGCCATCTGACCACGCGTCACCTCGGACGACGGCGCGAACTTCGAACCATCACCCACACCAGACGTGATGCCCTCATCCGCCAACCACGTGATGTGCTTGTAGAACACGTTCGACGTCGACACATCCGCAAACGGCGACACCTTGGGCGGCGTATACGCCGGCGACCCCGCCAGCTTGTACAGGAACGCCGCCATCTGACCACGCGTCACCGGATCCGTCGGCCCAAACGACCCGTTCGAATAGCCCGACGTGATCCCCGACTCCGACAACCACGACACGTGCTTGTAGAACGAGTTCGACTTCGGCACATCCGGGAACGACGAACCATACGTCGGCTCCGGCTCAGGCTTGGGGTCCACCGCCTTGACCGCCAGCAGCGCGTCGATGCCCGTCACATTCTCATCGGTCACCGACACCACGCTGGCTCCCGCCAGCGTGGACGCGTCGTCATAGAACTCGTCGATCAACGCACCATCGCTGCCGGTGTAGTCGAACTTCACCTTGTAGTCGCCAGCGGCCACTCCACCGATGCTCCACGAGCCAGCACCCGACACGCTCGTGGACGCCACCACCGACGCACCCGAGTACAGCTTGACCTGCACCGAACCCAGCAACGCCGAGCTCGCACCCGACGGCAACGACACCGACCCCGACACCGCAAACGTCGGATCAGGATCCGAGCCGTCCGCGAGCGGCAGCACCGCGTCGATGCCGGTGCGGGCGCCACCCGCGGTCAGCGTCACCACCGTGGCAGATGCGAGGTCCTCGCCGCCGTAGAACACCGTAGGTGCACCGATCTCGCCGTCGATGTAGGCGCTCTCGGCGGCGTCAGGACGGAAGCCCACCTTGTAGTCCCCCGCCACGAGACCGACCGCCGTGAACGCGCCCGCCTCGTCCGTCACCGTGGAAGCGAGCGGGTCGACGTCGCCTCCACACTCGGAGCACGCCACCTGCACCCACTCGCCGAGCGCGCGCTCGGTGTAGATGAGGACGTCCGCGTAGCCGTCGCCAACCACCTCGGCCAGGTCCTCGTACACGACCGTTCCGGAGATCGTGCCAACGGGCTGCACCGCCAGCGTCACCGACACAGTGTCGTCGGCGACGAGCGCGATCTCGGTGCCCGTACCGGGGAGGTTGCTGCCGCCCAGGTACTGCGAAGCCAGCCACGAGCCCTCATCGTCCATCGCGCTGACCACAACCGCTTTGTCCGTGGGCAGGCCCTCAAAGGTGAGCGGCAGATCGATCGTGGTGTCGATGCACTGCGAGTCGAGCCATTCGCCCGTGCTCGCTGTCTCCACCTGCAGGCACATCGTGCCTCCATAAGGAGCGTCGCCAGGGTACGAGAGGTCGACCTCGAGCGAACCGGTCTGGAAGCTCGACAGCTCGGCGTCGATGCCGCTGATGTCGGAGGCTCCGACCACCACGGCATCGGCATCCTCACGGCTGAACGCGTCGTCGTAGTACTCCGAACGCAGGTTGGAGTTGATGTACTCGTCGGTCTCGCTGTCCCAGTACCCGTCTGCCTGGAAGGCGACGATGTATGAACCCGACCCCAGGCCCGCGATGCTGTAGGCCCCTGTCTCGGGGTTGACGGAGGCTCCCTCAGAGGCTCCCGTCTCCATGTCCTCCACGTACACCCACACGCCCGCCAGCGCCGCCGGATCACCCTCAGAGTCGACGGAGACGGTGCCGGAGATCGTGCGCCCCTCGGCGAGCGAGATGTCGATGCCCGACGCGGCGCCGTCGACGGTCACCGGTGTGGCGTCCTCCCAGGTGTACGCGTTGTCGTAGAACTCGCTGACCACGTTGGTGCGGGTCTCGGTCTCCGTCTCCCAGTTCCAGCCGCCGGAGAAGTACACGGTGTAGTCCGAGTGCGGCAGCCCGCTCACCGTGTACGTTCCCGTGTCCGGGTCGACCCGGGAGTCGGCGTAGAAGGTGCCCTGCAGGGTCTCGACGGCCACGTCGATGCCCTGCGCGATGAGCGTGGGGTCAGCGCCCGCGTCGAGAGTGACGGTTCCGGAGATGGAGCCGCCCTCCTCGAGCTCGGCGTCGATCCCCGTCGCGGCCTCGTCCCGCACATCCACCCACGTGGCGTCGTCACGGCCGGTGACGTCGTCGAAGTACTCAGGCGAGATGTTGGTGGTGGAGTAGGTGTCGCTCTCCTCGTCCCACGTCTCCATCCCGACGAACTGAACAACGTACTGGTCCGGGAGAAGCCCGGCGATGGTGAAGTCGCCGGTCTCCGGGTCCACCTCGGCATAGCCCGAGTCCCAGATGGCGCTGTCCCAGTCGGCGCTCTCAGCCTGGGCGATCACACCCTGCTCGAGCAGCGACGGGTCCGCACCCTCCGCGAGAGTCACCGTGCCGGAGATGCTGGTGCCAAGGTCGAGGTGGGCATCGATGCCCGTGACGTCCGTGCCGTCGACGGTCAGCACCGCTGCCTCGTCCCACGAGTACGTGTTGTCGTAGTACTCGCCCAGCAGGCCGGGGTTGATGTAGTCCTCGGTGTCCTCGTCCCAGTAGTCGTTGGGCTCGAAGTACACGTTGTAGTCGCCGTCGGGCAGGCCGGCGACCTCGTACGTGCCATCTGCACGCACGTAGGTGCTGCCCCAGAAGTAGTCCTCGCCCAGGCCCTCGACGGAGACGGCGATCTCACGCAGTGCGGCGTCAGGAACCGACTCGGGGATGGTCACGGCGCCGGTGATGCTGTTGCCCAGCTCGAGAGAGGCGTCGAGGCCCGTGATGTGCGAGCCGCTGACCGTGATGATCTGGGCGTCGTCGTAGGAGAGCGCGTTGTCGTAGTACTCGCTCAAAATGCCGCTCGACTCCCAGTTCACATCCCCGACCATGAAGAGAAGGCGGTAGTCGCCGTCAGGCACGCCGCGCACTGACCAGGTTCCGTCAGCCGCGGGATAGGCGTCGAGGTACACATCGTTGCCGTCGCCCTCCAGAAACACGTTGACGTACTCCATCCACCATGCGGCCACGCCGTCGGGAAGAGTGAGCTGCCCAGACAGCGTGCTGCCCATCGAAAGCTCGGCGTCGATGCCAGTCGCGGACTCGGCGGAGACGTCGACATCCGTTGCCTGGTCGAAGATCGACGCATCGTCATAGTGCTCGCGCATCGCAGCGACCGCCACCTCCGGCGCCGGGCTGGACCCGAAGGTGAGGCGGTAGTTGCCCGGCTCAAGACCGGTGATCTCGTAGTGGCCGGTCTCAGCATCCACATACACAGGCTCGCCGGCTTGATCCCAGCCAAGGTCGTCGCCGTAGTAGAAGCTTGCGGACACAGATACCTGCTGCTCCGCCAGCGAAGTCTCGGCTCCTGTCTCGAGCGAGACGGTGCCACTGATGGAGCGGCCGTAGTCGAGAGTGACGTTGATCTGGTCCGCAGCGCCCGCGGTCAGGTCCACCAGCGTGGCGTCGTCGAGGTCGTAGGCGTCCAGGTAGTACTCCGAGAGAAGGTTGGGGACCACCTGCTCGTCTTCATCGTTCCAGTACCACCCGGCGCTCACCTGAACCGCAAGTTCTTGCGCTGGAAGGCCTACCGCAGCGTAGGCCCCGGTCTCAGAGTCGACATCCGCGTACGTGACGTAGTTTCCAGACGCATCGAGGACCTCTACTCGCACACCTCGCAGCCACTCCAGTGGCGCGCCTTCCGGAAGCGAGACAATGCCGGAGAGCGAACGCCCTTCCTCAAGGACAGCGTCGACGCCGGAGACGTCACCGCCAGCCAGGTTGACGCGATCTGCACTGTCCCAGTCCGTCGCGTCGTCGTAGTACTCGGCGACCACATTGGTGTGAGTCTCTCCAAACCCTGAACCGGAGAAGTACACCGTGTAATTCAACGGGTACATCCCGACCAATTCGTAGGCACCGTCCTCGAGCGAGACGTAGGTCGAACTGATGTGCCATCCCGTCCAGTGATCGAGCTCCGCCGCGATGCGCACTTCGCCAGCGAGCACCTCTGCTGACGCCCCTTCCGCGACACTCACGGTGCCTGAGAGCACCTGTCCCATGTCGAGCTCGAAGTCGACATTGTCGACGGCCGCGCCCGCAACGGTGACGGTGGATGCCTCCGACTCGAACCATGTGCCGTCGTGGTACTCGCTCAGGAGATTGGGCTGCACCAACTCTTCCCAGGCACCATCCCAATACGAATCGACCTGCGCCCGTACAAAGTAGTCGTGATCGGCCGAGCTATCGAACGCATACGATCCGTCGGGCTCGACGGAGACCATGTCGTAGTACGCGCCGTCCACCGACGTGATCTCGACGGCGACTCCAGCGAGCCACTCGGCGGGCGCGCCCGCCGGCAACGTGACGGTGCCGGAGATGCTCCCGGTCTCGACGGCAGCGGCGGCTCCCGCCGTTGCAGTGATCGCGCCCGCGGTCCACGCCGCCATGGTCGCTGTGGCAATGCTGGACTTCCAGGCGCGCGAGAGCACGATCGTCACTATTCCCCCTACGGAATACACCACAATGACGCAGACGTACGGCATTGCTGTTGACGAGAACATACGGGAACCGGACGGTGCTGTCCAGAGTGCAAAACGGACAGTTTTCCAGGGGTGAAAGAAAGCACGAGGTGCCGCCGCGCGCTCCACGCACAGCAACGCACAGCGCGAGTCGCGAAACGAACGTGGGGCGCAGTCCTGCCGTCACCAAATGTTCAGTAAAGAGCCTCCGAAGCGGCCTTTAGAATTCGAGCCGATCCACGGCAACGGCGAGCGCGGACGGCATCACGGGTCGCTCGGGGATCTGCGCGAAGCCCGTGGCGGTCACCTCGATCCGGGTGCGCGACAGATCCGCGTCGGGTCGCAGCAGAATCCGGAACGCGCCCCCCACGGTCGCACCGTCGAGCACGGTCCCGCGATGGGACAGACCCACCTGCGCCTCGTCACCGATGCGCCCGGCAGTGGCGGACCACCCTTCCTCGCCTTCCTGCCACCCCGCCTGCACCGAGCCGTCCTCCGCGAACAGCACGCCGGGCACCGAGAAGGACACGGACAGCTCCGCGAGGGGAGCGACGCCGCGGCCACGGTTCTCGACGGCGAACGCGACCACCAGGGCGTCCGGCTCGCCCAGGAGTCCATGCTGCGCAAAGGTGCGGCCCGGCAGCAGGGCCGCGTGGCCCGTGGGGAGGGTGGACAGCGCGGCCTCAGGTGCGCGATGCACCACACGGAGTGCTTGCTGGCGCCATGCGGCTCCGACGGGCTCGTAGGGCTGGGCGCCTGTGGTCGAGTGCATGGTGCGGTGCTCCTCAGGGACAGCGGAACGGTCGCACTATGGGACCGGTATCAGCCCTGCCAATGACGGCAATCCGCAGATCTGTGATCATCGCCATATCTAAACGAACCGGCGTGTCGCGTGGGGGCAGCGTGGGATTCGCCGGCCCGCCAACACACATCTGTGACGGGAGCGAGACCTGAGACGCACGAGTATTCACACGCGCCGCATCCACCTCACGCGCCACGTCCGTGTGATGGACGGCGGGAGCGGCAGGAACGGCGGGGCCTGCGGGGCGACGGACGCGAGGGCTACGGGCGCGGGGCTACGGGCGGCCGATGTACGGCATCATGTCGCCCACGGCCCAGTTGTACATGTTGCGCACCTTGGCGGTGTTGCCGGGCGTGGTGGCCTCCATGACCTGGCCGCCGCCCACGTAGATGGCGACGTGGTAGATGGCCGATGCGTTCTTGCCGGAGCCCCAGAACACCAGGTCTCCCTTGCGCAGCTGGCTGTAGGGCAGCAGCGACACTCCTGCGTACTGCGTGCGCGAGGATCGCGGGATCGAGATGCCGGCCTGGCGCCACGAGGCGGAGGTGAGCCCGGAGCAGTCGTACGCCGGGCCGTTGCCGCCGTAGGCGTACGGCGCTCCCTGGAGCGTCAGCGAATGCGCGGCAGCGGTCGCGCCTTGGCTCGCGCTCGAGCGCCAGCTGTTGCTCGGCTCGGGCTCTGGCTCCGGTGCGGGCGGCGGGGTGGTCTCGACGGGTTCGGGCTGATTGGTCTCGGTCGGCTGAGGAGCGGGGGTCGAACCGCCGCCGCTCGATCCACCCGAGCTGGAACCACCAGAGTTGGACCCACCGGAGCTGGAACCACCCGAGCCGGACCCACCCGAGTTCGATCCACCCGAGTTCGATCCACCCGTGTTGTTACCGGTCTGCGAGCCGCCGGAGCCGGAGCTCGATCCACCGGAGGAAGCGTTCTCTCGCTCCTGCTCGGCCGCAGCGGCCTCCTCGAGGCGCTTCTGCTCCTCCTGGAACTGGGCCTGCTGACGGGCCTGACGCTCGGCGGCGAGGCCGTCCTGGCGCTCGCGCTCGAGCTCGGCGCTCACACCGCGCAGCGCGGCAGCGCGGGCGATGGCGGCGTCGCGGGCGGATGCGGCATCGGACACGGCCTGCTGCGCGCCCTCGCGTGCGGACTGGGCGGTGGCGAGAGCGTCCTCGGCGGCGGCGGCAGCGGCATCGGCGGTCACCGCGGCCTCCTCTGCGTACTCGCGAGTGGTCTCCGCGACGATCTCCGCGGCGCGCACCTCCTGGACCGTCGCATCGGCATCCGCGGAGGCGCGGTCGAGCGACTCCGATCGCTGGATCACCTCGTCGAAGCCATCGGACTTCACCAGGGCCTCGAACTCGTCGAAGCTGCCGGCGTTGCGGTAGGCGGCCATGGCCACGCTCGCGAGCCCGGTCTTGGCCTGCGCGAGGGCCTGCTCGGCCTCCTCGGCTTGGGCGTTGGCGGCGTAGAGGCTGCGCTGGGCGGCCACGTTGGCCTCCTGGGCCTCGTGGTAGTCCACGTCCGCGAGGCGGGCGGCCACGTCTGCCTCGTGCAGGGCGTCCTCGAGCTGCGCGATCGCGGCGTCCAGCTGGGACACTCCGGCGGCGGCGTCCGCCGCGGCAGCTCGCGCGGCGGCGATCTCATCCTGGCCGGGGTAGTCGGCGGCAGCGGCGGGCGCGACGGGGAACGCCACCAGGCCGGTGAAGGTGAGCGCGCCCACCAGACCCAGCACCAGGACGCGCACGGACATGCGGCCATCCAGCAGTCGCTGCGCCATCGTGCCCCTCGCCGATTCTCTCGTCACTGTCGTCACTGTTGTCACATCTGTCACATGCGACTCACCTGTCAGATAGTAAACGCAAACGCGCGGATCGGCTACCCCTCGGTGGCAAACAGGACACGACCGCCCCCCTGCGCGCGTGCCCTAGGGTGGCGGCATGGACGACGACGGCATCGAGACGGACGCCTGGGCCGCCGACGAGGGTCCGGGCGCAGGAGCGCCCATCCCCGCATCGGCCGCATGGCGAGAGGGCGACCACCCAGGGCGCCGTGTCTTCATGCCCATCGGCGACCTCCCGCTCGAGGCGGACCCGCTCGGCACCCTGCCCGACGTCACGCTGGCATACGAGACCTGGGGCGAGCTCAACGCCGCCAAGGACAACGCCGTGTACATCGCGCACGCGCTCACGGGCGACATGCACGTGTGGGGCCCCGCCGAGCCCGGCCACCACACCGGCGGGTGGTGGAACGCGATGGTGGGACCGGGCAAGCCCATCGATCCCGCTCGCCACTTCATCGTCTCGGCGAACGTCGTGGGCGGCTGCCAAGGCACCACCGGCCCAGCCAGCGCTCATCCCGAGGACGGCAAGCCGTGGGGCTCGCGCTTCCCCTACGTGACCATGCGCGACATGGTGAGCGCAGAGATCCGCCTGGCCGATGCTCTGGGCATCGAGCGTTGGCGGCTCATCGCCGGGCCGTCCATGGGCGGCATGCGAGCGATCGAGTGGACGGTCATGGCGCCGGGGCGCGTAGGCGCGATCGCTCCCGTGGGCTCGACGGCCGCCGTCACCGCGGACCAGATCGCGTGGTCGACCACGCAGCTCGCGGCGATCCAGGCCGACCCGAACTTCCGCGGCGGCGACTACTACGACGCTGCCGACGGCGAGGGACCCCACACGGGCCTAGGCATCGCGCGCATGATCGCGCACACCACGTACCGCTCCGAGGGCGAGCTCGCGGAGCGCTTTGGGCGCACGTATCAGGGCGGCGGTGACCCGCTGGGCAAGGGCGGCATGTTCGCCATCCAGTCCTACCTGCAGCATCACGCCCGCAAGCTCGCGCGGCGCTTCGACGCGAACACGTACCTCCGCCTCGCGCAAGCGATCCAGAGTCACGACGTGGGCAGGGGTCGCGGAGGCGTCGAGACGGCACTCGCCCGCTACACCGACCCCGCGCTGGTGGTGGCGGTGGACTCGGACCGGCTCTACCCGCTCAAGAACTCGCAGCGCCTCGACGCCGCGCTCTCAGGATCCGCCGGTGTGAAGGTGGTCCACTCCCCTGTGGGTCACGACGGGTTCCTGGTGGAGTCCGGCCAGCTCAACGCCTTCATGGCGGAGTTCGAGGCCGGACTGTAGCGGAGGTGGATCGTCCGTCGACGGCGAGGTACTCGCCTCAGGGGAGTGTCGCGGGCGGACTGAACCGCTCGGCATCGGCGACGCCGAACGAGTCACCTGTGGCGTCTACTGTGGCGACCTGCGAGGAAGACAGTACGACGTCGAGCACAAAGCTGCCGGGGCCTCCCGCGTCGACGATCACAGGTCCGAACCCGACCTGGACGCTTCCCCCGGAGGCCGGGTCCACTGCAATGACTCCGGTGCCCGATGCCGCATCGACGGCATTGCCTCCAGCATCACGGAGCGTTGCCACCCAGGCCACGGGCCAACTCAAGAAGTCCACGTCCTGCAGTGCCTGCTCGGGGGACGTGCTGGTGCCCACGAACGCGCCCGTGTCGTTGTAGATGTTGAATGCGGCGTCGAACCGCGCCTCGACAAGGAAGCCACTCGACTGCGGCGTCAGCGTGGCGCTCGTCACCACCAGCCAGCTTCCCGTCGCCGTCACCGCAGTGGACGAGGCCCGCGCGGGCACGGAGGTTGCGATCACCACGGCCGGAGCGGACCAGGCGGCGCCTGTCAGAATGCGGCGGCGGGAGAGTTCAGGGCGACGTCGGCGATCGGTCACAGCTCCTCCTCCGGGTCTACGGCCAGGGTAAAGGTCCGTCACAGAATCAGACAACTGCGCGCTACGTGTAGTCCCCGGATGCCTCGGAGAACACTCGAGTTCCGGTCTGGACGTGCGTCGCGTCGATCCTGATGGTGAAGTCATTGTCGTCGCCGGCAACCGACTGACCCTTCACGATCGAGATGACCAGAACGCCGCTGCTGTCGACGACGGCGTTGCTCGAGAAGGTCGCGACCGGCACCTCGTCGGATGTCGCCGACGGCTGCCATCCCAAGTCAGGGCCAACGCTGACCCCGGAACCCGCAGGCTGGCTGCTCCACGTGACGGTCACGAGGATGTCCGTGATCGACTCACCGTCCGGTATGACCACCGTCGCATCGATCTCGTCCTCGTTGCCGCTCGGGGTTACCACGATGTCGATGATGCCCGCAGTGGTGGACGCGGCGGCCCGCGGCACTGCGACGCCCAGGATGATGGCCGGCGTGGCCCACGCTGTGCCGACCATGATCCGCCGCCGCGAGAGGGGGACGTGGGGACCGTCACCACGGACCATCGAAGAGCCTCCCTCGCCACCGGTCTGCTGATGCTCGAACCAGCGTACCGCCAAGGGCTCCTGCCGCCAGCCCCGCCGGCGCTTGAGACGGTCGCGCTAGAACGTGAAGACGGATGATCCGGTGACGGTGCCGCCAGCGTTGGTCGCACCCGAGACCACGACCATGGTGGACAGGCTCACGGCGGGTGACTTGGCTCGGATCCAGCCCTGCAGGCCGGGGATCGAGTATTGGAAGCTCACCTGCGGATCCTTCGTGAAGACAAGATCGACGTTGGATCCAGTGGTCTGCGCGGAGATCAGCCAGCCGTAGGGCCCGGGGAGGTTTCCGATCACGATCGGGGACGCGACGGCGGATGCGGGGAAGCTCGCCCGCACTTCGAGAGCCACGGGGTAGACGCCCGCGCTGCCCGCGAAGCTGAGGGGTCGGTACTGGATGTCATAGATCGGCTGACCACTGTTGCTACCGATCTGTGTGACTCCGGCGCCGATGGTGACGGTCCCATCGTTGGGACTGGGTTCGCTCACTGACGCAGCCGCCGGTGGCGCGGACAGGCCCACGATGATCGCGGGGGTTGCCCACGCCGCGCCGGCGATGATGCGGCGCCTCGAAACGTCGTGTTTGACGCGCGCGGGCGCTGCTTCCTTCTGTGCCATCGTCCTACCTACTCAACTTGTCTTGGCAACTCGCCCAGATGTCCTTGCGGACACCGTGTTCCGAGTTCGCGCCTCGGGCGGGAGCGGATTGCCGTACTCGCATGCTAATGAATGAGAGGGCCGACGACACGCAGTGTGACGTGCTTCATCCTTCTCAGTACTGAGAACGAAGAGGGGCCGAGCAGTGTTCCCGCTCGCCTAGGGAAGAATCCCCGGGAACGCGCGCGAGACCTGCTGGCCACCCGACGTGGTGCCCGTGATGGTCACCGTGTAGCCGGAGTTTGGCGCGGCCTTGAAGAACTCAATGTCGAACAAGTCTCCTGTGGCGAGCGAGGCGCGCGTGAAGGAGTCGGAGCCAGTCGAGCGCTGGGGGGTGCTCCAGGCCGGGATCCACACGTACGGGTTAGGCCCATTCGCCGTGGACTTGGTCCACGTCACCAGTACCGTGACGCCCGAGAGCGTCACACCGGCTGGAAGCACGATACTCGCCCGCAGGACGTCGGCCTGTCCATTGCTGGACAGGAGCGTCACGGTGGTGTCCGACAGGGGATCCGCTGGCGGAGTCCCCCCTGAAGCTGCTGCCGGCGGTGCGGCGAGCCCTACCACCACGGCGGGCGTCGCCCACGCTGTCCCGATCAGCACACGCCGGCGCGACATCTCGCCCGGCGCAGTTTGGTCTACAACATTCGATGCCATCGATGTGTCCCTCTCACTGCATTGCGCCATGGGGTTCCGCCCCCACATGCGCGCACGGTCATGCTAAGGGATGGGACAGGCCAAGACACGCTCTATGACGTGTGTCACACGAAACTTTTCGACACGGTGCCAGGCAAAGGGGACGAGAGTGGTCATTTGGGGCGCTCGCGCGGCGGTCGCACCTCGATGAGGCCGCGTTCCTGGAGCGCTCCGAGGACCTGGCGGACCGCAACCCCGGGGTCCATGCCCTCGGGACGCCCGAACTGCGCAGAGAGGCGCGCGGCAAGCTGACCGACGGAGTACTCGCGTGCTCGCACTGTCGCCACCAGCGCCGAGGCCAGCGGCGACAGGAGGGTGAGGTCGCTCCCCCGCAGCACCAGCATCTCTCCGTCGCGTTCGAGCACACTGTCCACGTGAGCGATCACGCGGTCAGTGTCCTTCGCATCGACGGGGTCCGGGAACCCAGGCAGGCTCACGCGGCTCCGCCTTCGACTACCTCTGGATGAGCGCCAAGGTCCTGACCGCTCGCGAGTGCAGGAAGCAGCGGCACCAGCTGCTCGCACTCTCGATAGGACAGCCGCCAGATTCCGCCGGCGTCCTCGATCACGTGGGCGAGGGTATGCAGCTGTGCGGGCAGGCGCGGCAGGTAGCTGGTCTGCTCGGCGATCTCCGCCATGCCAAGCAAGAGCGAGACGGGTTCGAGGGTGGGCTGTTCCGGCGCATCGTCCCGTCTGTCCAGCAGCACCACCCGTGCGAGCCGGAGGTTCTCCGGTGCCGGCAGCAGGCCCAGATCATGGGCGGGCATCTGCTCCTTGAGCCGGGCCACTCGATCCGTGATCACGGACAACGG
The DNA here is from genome assembly GCF_016862815.1 of Demequina activiva. Taxonomy (GTDB): domain Bacteria; phylum Actinomycetota; class Actinomycetes; order Actinomycetales; family Demequinaceae; genus Demequina; species Demequina activiva. The sequence continues at coordinate 537,231 of NZ_BONR01000001.1, forward strand.
CTTGGGATACGGCAGCACCGTGCCGTCGAATGTCACGGCGAGACTCTCGTCCGTCACATACCCGTAGTGCCGGCCCAACGTGCGCGCCAGCGTGGTCTTGCCGGTGCCGGACGGGGCGATGAAGCCCACCACCTCGCCAGTGTCTGTCGCGATGCCTGCGGCATGCAGCATCACCAGTTCGCCGGCACGTGCGTCGATCGCCCGCACCGTGACGGTTGAGGACAGGAAGTGCATGGCCTGGTCCAGGGAGTGATACGTGAGCCAGCCCTGGGACCGGGCCTCGAGCCGGCGCGACTCCTCCTCGAACACGGCGACGGAGATGGTCACGTCGGGCTCCTCGTGCGCGGTCGGGGCGAGCAGCCATAGCCAGGTGCGCTCCACGAGCGTCGAGAACGTGAAGGGCGCGTCGCCATGGCACACCACGCGGACCTTCACGCCCAGCGCATCGATGTCCACGAACATGTCGCCGGCCGAGGGCGATGGCCTGGAGGCGATGTTCTCCGGAAGCATGGACTCCCAGATGGTTGCCATCCAGAAGGCGGCACGTTGGATGTGGTCCGCGAGCATCTCCACGCGCGCCTCGGAGGCGTCCGGATCGTCCGTCAACGGTGGAAGGTCGAAGTCGTTGGACAGGTTCGCGTCCGCCACCCGCGAGCTCAGCAGGGCAGGGTGCTCCCGAAGCGGCGCGATCGCCACCACCAGCTCGTACAGGTAGAAGATCTCGGAGAGCGAGAACGCCTTGCGCCTGGCTCGCGGGATGCGCCGCACCACCTCGTCACGGTCCTCGCCGCGGCCGCAGATGATCATGTCCGCGTCCGCGACCATGGCAGGAGTGAGGGTGCGCTGCACGTATCCGGACGCGTCCACACCGCGGTCCTCGATCGCCTTCGCGGTGCGAGGGTGCATGGGCTCGCCGTCAGCGGCGTCCAACCCTGCGGAGCCGACCTGGATCAGGTGCTCTCCGATCCCTCGCGAGGCGAGTTCGTGCCGGAGGAGCCTCTCGCCTGCGGGGGCACGGCCCACCCCCTCGACGTCCACGATCAGCACGCGGAAAGGCTCCGGGGGCATCGTGGACATTGCTAGTTCCCGCCTCCACCCATCGGGGCACTGCGATGGCGCCGGTGCGTCGTCGGCGATTCCTTACCGCGCTCGCTGTACTCGTAGGCGTAGCCGTAGTAGTGGCTGTCGGGACCCTTGCGCGCCATGCCGTCGACGATGACCCCCAGCGCCCGTCCCTTGACCTTGTCCAGGCTCACCAGCGCGCGGTCCAGGAGGTCGATGGTGGTCTTGCCGGAGCGCACCACGATGAGGGCGCCATCCGTGCGAGCGGTGAGGATCGCGGCGTCCGTGACCGGGATGAGGGGCGGGGTGTCGATCAGCACGAGCGCGCTGCTGTCGAGAGCGTCCAGCGTCTCGCGCATGGTCGAGCTGCCCAGCAGCTCGGAAGGGTTGGGAGGGACGGTGCCCGCCCCGAGCACGTGGAACCGCCCGGTGGGGCCGTATTCCTGGAGCACCTCATCCAACGTTGCACGACCCACCAGCACGTCCGTGAGCCCTGCCCCGGGCACCAGGCCCAGGTACTCGGCGATCCGGGGGCGCCGGAGGTCCGCGTCGACCAGCACCACGGGCTGGCCGGACTCCGCGATGGCCTCCGCAAGTTTGATCGTCACCGTGGACTTGCCGTCGCCGGGCAGCGAGGAGGTCACCACGATGATGCGCGGAGGATTGTCCACGTCCATGAACTGGAGGTTGGTGCGCAGCTCACGCACCGACTCCGTGGTCGCGAAGTCGGTCGAGCGCGCGGCGGCACCCGTGTCTGAGATCTGCTTGTCGAACGGGAGTGCGCCCAGCACCGGCAGGTCGAACTCCTTCTCGATGTCCGCCGGGGTGCGCAGGCGGCGGTCCACAGCTCCGCGAACGAGGGCGTAGGCGACACCCAACGCGAGCCCCACCATCAAGCCCAGCGCGACCGCGAGGCGCACATTCGGCGAGGAGGGGGCGCCGGGCAGAACCGCGGAGTCGAGGGTCTGCAGCTCGACCACTGACGTCGCCTCGTCAGGGAGCTGCTCGACGGAGTCGGCATTGTTCTCGAGCAATTGGACCGCGACCACCATGCCCTCGATCCACGACTCGGCCAGATCCTTGGCCTCCTCAGGCGTGGACGCATCGGCGCTGATGCGCAGCACTGCGGTGTCGAGCGGGTTGGTCACCGAGACTCGGGAGACGAGCGACTGCGGTGAGGCTTCCAGGCCCAGGTCCTCGGCCGCGAACTCCGCGACGCGACGGGACGTGGCGATGTCCTCGTAGGACTTCACTCGCGACTTGGCGTAGTTGTCGCCCACGAGGGCCTGGCCCAGGTCCTGGCTCACGCCGGTGGTGATGATGGCCGAGGAGTTCGCCGTGTAGACCCTGGGCTGCGTCAGCGTCCAGGCGAAGGCGAGCACAGCGCCGGCGAGCGTGAAGGCCACGATCGCGATCCAGTGCGCGCGCAGCACCTTCGCGTAGTCCTGCAGCTCCATCGTGGGTCTCCTACTGCTCAGCCTGGACTCAGGCTACTTCACGGCAGAGACGGGTCCGACACCGGCGGGTCACTGCGGTCGCGTCGCGCTCGACGTCCTTCGCGTAGGCTCGTGGCGATTCCGCGATGAAGGAGCCGAGTCGATGGTCCCCCAAGCCCTGCGCACCGTCGCCGTGAAGGCCACCTCGCGCATCGGCCGTCCCGTGATCGTGAACAGCTACGGCCGCAGCGGCTCCACGGTGCTGTTCATGGCGATCCGCAACAGCGCCTCGAAGCCGGTGCTGAGAGTCGCGCCGCCCAGCAGGGACTACGGCGCCCAGGCATGGCGCCTCGAGGGCCTGCGGGTGGGCTCGGGCCGGGTCTACAAGTCGCATGACCGCCCGCCCACGCGGATGCCTCGCGGTGCGCGCATGCTCTACGTGTTCGGGGACCCGGTGGCGTCCACGCTGTCAGTCATCAAGCGCGGCAGCGACTCTGCGGAGTGGATGGCGCTGCACTGCGAGCACCTGGGCGTGCCGCGATGCGCGCCCGAGGACCTGATCGGTCGGGACGCCCTCCGCATCGAGGAGCACCTGCGCTCGTGGCTCGACGGCGAGCTCGGTCCCATCGCCTTCGTGCGGTACGAGGCATTGTGGGAACACGCCGATCGCATCAGCGACTTCGCGGGACTGCCGGTCACGCTGCCGCAGAGGCGTGAGCGCTCGACGAGCGTGGACCAGGCTCCGCCGGCGCTGCTCGAGACGTATGCGCCGATGCGCGAGCTGGTGGCGTCGCTGCCAGACTGGCAGGTGCGCCCCTAGGGTGGTCCGCCTACTGCCGCACGGAGTCCGCGTGGTCGAGGAACCAGGCGTAGGTGCTGCGCAGCCCCTCCTCCAGTCCGATGCGCGCGGTCCAGCCAGCGTGCGCGAGCTTGGAGACGTCGAGGAGCTTCTGAGGAGTGCCGTCGGGCTTCGAGGTGTCCCACTCGGTGGCGCCCTCGTAGCCGGTGACGGTGGCGATGGCGTGGGCGATGTCGCGGATGGTCACGTCTGAGCCGGTGCCCACGTTGACCTGCTGCGGCCCGTCGTAGTGCTCGAGCAGGTGCAGGCACGCGTCGGCCATGTCGTCGACGTGCAGGAACTCGCGGCGCGGCGTGCCGGTGCCCCAGTTCGTGACCGTGGTCGCGCCGTCCTGCACTGCCTCGTGATAGCGGCGGATGAGCGCGGGCAGCACATGGCTGCCGGTGGGCGAGAAGTTGTCTCCAGGGCCGTAGAGGTTGGTGGGCATCGCGGAGATCCATGCCTTGCCGTACTCGCGGCGCGCAGCCTGGATGTGCATGATGCCGGCGATCTTGGCGATCGCGTACGCGTCGTTGGTGTGCTCCAGGTAGCCGGTGTGGAGGGCGTCCTCGGTGATGGGCTGCGGCGCCATCTTGGGGTAGATGCAGCTCGAGCCCAGGAACAGGAGGCGCTCCACGTCCGTCTCGAGCGCCGCGTCGATCACGTTGGTCTGGATCCGCACGTTCTCCGAGAGGAACTCCACCGGGTAGGTGTTGTTCGCCATGATGCCGCCCACCTTGGCGGCGGCGAGCACCACGTGCTGCGGCCTGGTCTCGCGGAAGAACGCGAACACGGCCTCGCGGTCCGTCAGGTCCAGCTCGCTCGAGGTGCGGCCAAGAAGATCCCTGAAGCCCTCGCCTTCGAGCTTGCGCCAGATCGCGGATCCCACCAGACCGCGGTGGCCGGCCACATACACCCGAGCATCGCGGTTCAGCGGCCCAGGCGTGTAGTCGACCTCGTCTGTGACGCGGGGACCGTCCGTCTCCGTCACGACCAGGACTCCAAGGACACAGCGTCGATCCACGGCCGTCCCGCGTGAGTGAGCGCCTGGACGTCGGCATCGACCATCAGGCGCGCCAGGGCCGTACCGTCCACCGTCGCCTCCCAGTCCAGATGGCGCTTGGCCTTGGAGGCGTCGCCGATCAGCGCATCCACCTCGGTGGGTCGCAGGTAGCGCTCGTCGAACTTGACGTGGTCCTGCCAGTTCAGGCCCACGTGCTCGAAGGACGCCTCCAGGAAGTCCCGCACGGAGATGCCGGTGCCGGTGGCGAGCACGTAGTCGTCCGGCTCATCCGCCTGCAGCATGCGCCACATGCCCTCGACGTACTCCGCTGCGTAGCCCCAGTCGCGGACGGCATCGAGGTTGCCCAGCCACAGGTCGTCCTGCACGCCGGCCTTGATCGCTGCGACTGCACGAGTGATCTTGCGCGTCACGAACGTCTCGCCACGGCGAGGGGACTCGTGGTTGAAGAGGATGCCGTTGACGGCGAACATCCCGTACGCCTCGCGGTAGTTCTTGGTCACCCAGTACGAGTAGACCTTCGCGGCCCCGTAAGGGCTGCGAGGGTAGAACGGCGTCTCCTCGTCCTGGGGAGGAGGGGTGGCGCCGAACATCTCGGAGCTCGACGCCTGGTAGAAGCGGCAGTCCACGCCCGCCATGCGCACGGCTTCGAGCATGCGGATCGATCCCACGCCCGTGGTGTCGCCGGTGTGCTCGGGCTCGTCGAAGCTCACACGCACGTGGGACTGCGCCGCGAGGTTGTAGACCTCGTCAGGCCTGATCCCGGCCAGCAGCGACACCAGTCGCGCGCCGTCGCTCAGGTCGCCGTAGTGCAGGAACAGCCGCGCGTCAGGGTTGTGGGAGTCCACATACAGGTGGTCGATGCGTGAGGTGTTGAACGTCGACGCGCGTCGAATGAGGCCGTGGACCTCGTAGCCCTTCCGCAGCAGCAGCTCCGCGAGGTACGAGCCGTCCTGGCCCGTGATCCCGGTGATGAAGGCCTTCTTGGTCATGCTTCTCCTCGCCGGAAGGGAGCGCGCGCGGCGCCCAGGACCCCACGAAAGTACCACTGGAGCACGGACTTCCGAGGGCGCCGATCAGGCGTCGGGTTGGCCGTAGTCGATCAGTCCCAATTCGGCGATCGTTGCAACGAAGCCGCGCACATCCTGCTCCATCACGTCCTCGTCCACCTCGAAGGCGGCCGCCAGCTCGGACACGATGAGCCTCTGCGACCGGGAGCCGTCGATGCGACGCCAGATCTCGAACGCCGGGCCTTCGAACACGTAGGGGGACTGCTGCTCCTCGAGCTGGGGCAGGTTCAGCACCACTGCACGGTCCTCGCGCACCACCTCCGCGAGTCCGGGCGTGCGTGTCAGGCGCCGGTTCATGAGTCGTCACCTCGCAGCATTGAATCGTCCGTGATGCCACGCGGCCAGCCGGTCGCAGTCCCTGATCCCCGACCTCTGTGCTCCATCAGCGGCCTGACCGTGTCGATCGCGCCGGTCGCCGTCGCGAGATCGCGCAGCTCTCGCGCCTGCGCGCCGTCCAGTGCAGGCAGCACCTCCGTCGCCAGGCGGGTGATCTCCTCGGTGTGCTGGCCGACTCGGACCGAACTGCGCAGCGCGCGCACCACTGCGATGAGGATCGCTGCCACGCGGTCGACGATGGGCACCTTCACTCCCGCGATCACCAGGCTCTCTCGACGCTCCCACAGCACATCGAACACCTCCCGCTCGGAAGCCAGGAAACCTGGGAGACTGCGATGCACCTCGACCTCGCACGGCCAATGCTGGTGGATGACGGTGGTCGAGGGCTGGCCCCGTTCGCGGAAGCTCTCAGACGCGGCGCGCTCATCCCAGCCCGCGGTACGCAGCGCGGCGAGGTAGGCGTCAATCGAGCCAGTCTCCACCCAGAGGTCCACGTCCGTGCTCACGCACTGCGGCAGGAGACCATGGTGGGCGTGGACAGGACCCGCGGTCGCCAGGGCACGCACGCGTTGCTCGGCCGCGACAGTGGCCGCCAGCGCGTAGGAGAGTTCGACCGCGTCGAGAAGTGCGAGCGGACGCGAGGGAGTCACGGGGCCACGGTAGCCCCTGGAGCGCACAAAGCGGACATGGGCGTGACATATGCAACTGCTACGCTCGCGGCGCTGGGAGACACCAAGGGGAGATCCATGAGCCAGGACGCGCACGCGGCCGCGAGCATCGCGCGCGAGGCCGGTGAGGTGCTGCTCGCCGTGCGTGCAGCCTTCGCCGTGGACGTCGAACCGCAGGAGCGCGGCAAGCGTGGCGACGCCGCGGCCCAGGCCCGCATCGCGCAGCTGCTGGCCGAGCGCTTCCCCGGCGACGACGTGCTGAGCGAGGAGGCGACGGACACCGATGCCCGCCTCAGCGCGGATCGCGTATGGATCATCGATCCCCTCGATGGGACGCGCGAGTACTCGGAGGGACGCGCCGATTGGGCGGTGCACGTGGCACTGTGGGAGCGCGGCGACCTGACTGCTGCTGCGGTCGCCATCCCGGGTGAGGGACTCGTGCTGGACACCTCGTCCGTCACCCCGGCCCCCGCATCGGCCGTGTCCCCGGTCAGACTCGCCGTGAGCCGCTCGCGCCCTCCGGCGATCACCGAGCCCGTCCGGGCCGGCCTGGGCGCGGAGCTGGTGCCCATGGGCTCCGCCGGCGTCAAGATCGCGGCCGTGGTGCGTGGCCAGGTGGACGCCTACGTGCACGCCGGGGGTCAGTACCAGTGGGACTCCGCTGCACCGGTCGCCGTAGCGCGCGCCGCCGGCCTGCATGCCTCGAGGATCGACGGCTCGCCCCTCCTCTACAATGGCGCGGACCCGTACCTGCCCGATCTGGTGGTGTGCCGCCCAGAGCTCGCGTCGAGGCTCCTCGACCTGATCGCCCACGCCACGGACCACGGAGAGACTTCATGACTCAACCAGGAACTGCGCTGAGCCAGCTCGACGCGCTCGAGGCCGAGGCCATCCACATCGTGCGCGAGGTGGTGGCCCAGATGGAGCGTCCCGCACTGCTGTTCTCCGGCGGCAAGGACTCGATCTGCCTGCTGCACGTCGCGATCAAGGCCTTCGCGCCCGCGGCCGTCCCCATGCCCGTGGTCCACATCGACACCGGGCAGAACTTCCCCGAGGTGATCGCGTTCAGGGACATGATCGTCGAGCGCTACGGCCTCAACCTGGTGGTGGGCTCCGTGCAGGACGCCATCGACGCCGGCACGGTGCGCGAGGAGCCCAACGGCTCGCGCAACCGCATCCAGACGCCCGTGCTGCTGGACACCATCGAGAAGAACAGGTTCGACGCGTGCATGGGCGGCGCCCGGCGCGATGAGGAGAAGGCCCGCGCGAAGGAGCGCGTGTTCTCCTTCCGCGACGACTTTGGTCAGTGGGATCCGCGCAACCAGCGTCCCGAGCTGTGGAGCCTGTACAACGGCAAGGTGCACCCCGGCGAGTCCATCCGCGTGTTCCCGCTGTCCAACTGGACCGAGCTCGACATCTGGGACTACATCCGCTCCCGCGAGGTCGAGGTGCCCTCGATCTACTACGCGCACGAGCGCGAGGTGTTCCTGCGCGACGGCATGTGGATGGCCGCCAACGAGTTCGCGGTGCCCGGCGACGGGGACGAGGTGGTGACCAAGAAGGTGCGCTACCGCACCGTGGGCGACGCGACGCTCACCGCGGCCGTCGAGTCCGACGCCGACACCATCGACAAGATCATCGAGGAGACCGCCGCGACGCGCCTCACCGAGCGCGGCGCCACTCGTGGCGACGACCGCGTGAGCGAGGCCGCCATGGAGGACCGGAAGAAGGAGGGGTACTTCTAATGGACCTTCTGCGATTCGCCACCGCGGGATCAGTGGACGACGGCAAGTCCACGCTCATCGGACGCCTGCTGTTCGACTCGAAGTCCATCTTCGAGGACCAGCTCGAGTCCGTGGAGACCGCGTCCAGGAACCGCGGCAACGAGTACACGGACCTGTCGCTGCTCACGGACGGCCTGCGTGCCGAACGCGAGCAGGGCATCACCATCGACGTCGCGTACCGGTACTTCGCCACGCCGCGCCGCAAGTTCATCATCGCGGACACCCCGGGCCATCAGCAGTACACCCGGAACATGGTGACCGGCGCCTCCACGGCGGACCTGGCGATCATCCTGGTCGACGCTCGCAAGGGCCTCACCGAGCAGTCGCGCCGCCACGCCACCATCTCCTCACTGCTGCGCGTCCCGCACGTGGTGCTGGCCGTGAACAAGATGGACCTGGTGGACTGGTCAGAGGAGCGCTTCGAGGAGATCTACCAGGAGTTCTCCGCCTTCTCCGCCAAGCTCGACATCCCGGACCTGACCGCCATCCCCGTCAGCGCGCTGCTGGGCGACAACGTGGTCGAGCGCTCCGCCAACATGCCCTGGTACGGCGGCACGAGCCTGCTGCACCACCTGGAGCACGTGCACATCGCGAGTGACCGCAACCTGCAGGACGTGCGCTTCCCGGTGCAGTACGTGATTCGCCCCCAGCAGTCCAACGCTCGCGACTACCGCGGCTTCGCCGGCACCATCGCCTCAGGCATCCTCAAGGTGGGCGACGAGGTCATGGCCCTGCACAGCGGCCTGACCACCACGGTGGCCGCGATCGACGGGCCCGGCGGCCCGCTCACCGAGGCGTACCCTCCCATGTCCGTGACCGTCCGGCTCGAGGACGAGATCGACATCGCGCGCGGTGACATGCTGTGCCGCACGGGCAACCACCCCGCGCCCACCCAGGACGTCGAGGCCATGGTGTGCTGGATGGATCAGGACGCCCTGACCATTGGCCGCAAGCTGGGCATCCTCCACACCACAAGGATGGCTCGCGCGGTGGTCAAGGACATTCCGTACGAGCTCAACGTCAACACGCTCCATCGGGACACGGACAACAACCAGCTGAACCTGAACTCCATCGGTCGCGTCAAGCTGCGCGTCACGACTCCCCTGCTGGTGGACGACTACGACGACAACCGCACCACCGGATCCTTCATCCTCATCGACGAGGCCACCAACCGCACCGTCGGCGCGGGCGTGGTCCGCGGCTCGTGACGATCGCGCGGTTCTGATGGACCTGGGGCTCCTGGCCGTCGCCGTGGGAATCGGCGTGGTCGTGGGCCTCACCGGCATGGGTGGCGGTGCGTTGATGACGCCCACGCTCGTGCTGTTCTTCGGCGTCCCCCCGCTCACGGCCGTGTCCAGCGACGTTGTCGCGTCCGCCGCCATGAAGCCGGCCGGCTCCTGGGTCCACATGCGCAACGGCACCGTGAACTGGAAGCTGGTGCGGCTGCTGGTCTACGGCTCGGTGCCGGCGGCGTTCGGCGGCGTTCTGGTGGCGCATTGGATGGGGCCTGGCCCGGAGGTGCAGTCCTTTGTCAAGCACGCGCTGGGCGTGGTGCTGATCATCGCGTCCCTCGGCCTGGGCGTGCGCGCGTACCTGCGCCTGCGTGAGCGCGCCATGGCCCGTGACGGCCGCGCCGCGCCCTTGCCTCGCGATCGCCCCGAGGTGGTGGCACGCCCGGTGCCCACCATCATCGTGGGCGTCCTGGGCGGGCTCATGGTGGGGCTCACGTCCGTGGGCTCCGGCTCGCTCATCATCATCGCGCTCATGGCGTTGTACCCAGCGCTCAAGGCCTCGCAGCTGGTGGGCACGGACCTGGTGCAGGCCGTTCCTCTGGTGATCGCCGCTGCCATCGCGCACCTGATGTTCGGGGACGTGGACTGGTCCGTGGCCATCCCCATCATCCTGGGCTCGGTGCCCGGGGCATACCTGGGTGCGCAGCTGTCCTCGCGCATCGGCGGCGGGCTGGTGCGGCGCGCGCTCGGCATCATCCTGTTCGTCGCCGGCCTCGCGCTGCTGGGAGTGTCCGGCCAGTGGGTGTTCATCTCGCTGGGGGTGCTCATCGTCGTCAGCACCGTCGCGTGGGGCTGGATCCGACACTCCATGGGATTCCACTTCTTCACGTTCCAGGAGCGGCGCGCTGAGAGGATGGAGGCATCATGACGGAGTTCCGCCTCTCAGCCCTGCAGCTCAACGAGCTGGAGCTCATGCGCGCAGGCGCCTACGGGCACGCGCTGCGCTACGAGCTGCCGTCCAAGGGCGGCCACCACGCGTCGCTGCTGCTGACCACCGCGGTTCCCGGCCGCTCCGTGACGCTGCTGGACACCGAGGCGACGCCCGTGGCGCGAGTACGCGTCCTGGAGACGACGGCCGATGCGCGGGGCACCTGGGTAGGCGGACTGGTGGAGGTGCTGCGGGAGCCTTCTGCACCGGCGTTCGCGGAGCTGCGGCCCGCGGCGCTGCCGGAACCGGTGAGCGACGCGACGCTGCTGCTGGGGCGTCGCAGCGGGAGCCTCGACGGCACGGTCATCGTGGTGGACGGCGGGGACGCGCACGCGCTCGCCCAGACCGTGCGCGGCCTGCGCACGGATGGGCTCTCCGTCCGCGTGCTCCCGGAGCCCGCAGCGGCCCACGTGCCAGCCGCCGGGCGCAGCGAGCTCCTGGAGCGCCTGGCCTCCGTGGTGGTCGCGTCCACCGTCACGGTGATCAGAGGGGAGCAGAAGGCGCCCGGCGACGGCGTGGTGGTGCTGTTCACCGGACTGTCCGGGTCCGGCAAGTCCACCATCGCCCGCCAGGTCACGCGACGGCTGCGCGCGGAGTCGAGCCAGCGCGTCACGCTGCTGGACGGCGACGAAGTACGGGCGATGCTGTCCAGCGGCCTGGGCTTCTCGCGCGCCGACCGCGAGCTGAACGTGAGGCGCATCGGCTGGGTCGCGGCGCAGATCAGCGCCAACGGCGGCATCGCCATCTGCGCGCCCATCGCGCCGTACGCCTCCATACGGGCGGAGGTTCGCGAGATGGCCGAACGCGTGGGCCGCTTCGTGCTGGTCCACGTGGCGACTCCGCTCGAGGAGTGCGAGGCCCGCGATCGCAAGGGCCTGTACGCCAAGGCGCGCGCCGGGGAGATCACGGAGTTCACCGGGATCTCCGACCCCTACGACGAGCCGCTCGATGCGGACGTGGTGGTGGGCGCGGACGGCCAGGACGCCGCATCGGCCGCTGACGCCGTGGTCGCGCATGTGACGGGCGCCGCGGACGCGGCCTACATGATCTGAAGCACGCCACAGCCTCTGTGCTGGCACCGTCGCCGGCCCAGCGCGGGTGCTGCGGGCCCTCGCGGGTATCGCTCAGCGGCGCGATCTCGAGCGGGCGGTAGCGAGCGACCGCAGGGCCCTCGGGGCGTCTCTGAGACCTCGACCTACACGCGAGAGCCGTGCTCGCAGCAGGTCACGACGGTGAGGTCCGATCTCGGGGTGCGTCGCTCGCATCTCGGCGGCATCAGGCCATATCCCCTCCACCAGCAGACGCGGGCGTTCCCGCCACGGCGCCCGAGCGAAGGTCGCCACGAACTGTCCGGCGAACGTATCGCCGCTGTGGCGGCGCGTCTCCCAGTCCACGAGAGACGGGGTAGAGGCCACGGCGACATCGATGCCCTCTGCCCTCAGCCACTCTCGGAGGGGCCCCGCCGCTCCGGTCGCGACAGCGAGCGCGCCGAGTGCGTCCCTGTCGCGTGGCGCAAGCTCGCGTACGGCGATGGACGTCGACACCAACTCTGCCGCGTAGCGGGCCACCGTCGTGTCATGACGTAGCGAGTGCAGCGCGGAGATCAGGATGGAACCGAGCGGGCCGGCCACGTCCACATCGATGCCAGCCGCGCTCATGCCCGACCGCTCGTCCCACAAGGCGTCGAAGGCGTCGTGCGGCCCCGCCAGCATGCCCGGAAACTCGTGATGCACATCGATGTCACACGGCCAATGGGGGTGCACCATCGTGACCGAATGAGCAGACGCCTCTGTCGCGATGCTGGTCTCGGGCCTGCCTGACCAGCCAGCCCCTTCCAGAGAGTGGACGAACTCGCCCGCCTCGAGCGGCTCGACGAGGACGTCCACGTCAGCGCTCACCCGCTCCGGACGCAGGCGATGGTGATCCGCGACGGCCCCTTTGATGACGAGCGCGCGCACCCCCAAGCGGCGCGCGCGCGTTGCGACCACCGTCATCGCCAGCTCCGTGGCATGAACCTGGAGCAGGCCTCGGGAAGCCGGCTGCGGGTCATCGGTCGTCACAGCGTCAAGTCTCCCGCGTGATCGTCGATGACGCTACGACCACTCGCGCGGCTGGAGCGAAGTGACAGCGCGCTAGAGTCAGACCGCGTGAGAGCTATTGCACGGTTGCGCGAGGCGGGGGTGCTCGATGGCATCTGGACCGCGGCAGCATCCGCCGGAGGCAAGATCCAGGCGCTTGTGCTCCTGGGCGCGGCCGGTGCGGTCGGTGGGATCGAAGGTACCGGCCTCGTCGTCCTGGTGACCTCCACTGCACTTCTCATCTCTTCGATCATCGATGCCGGCCTCACCCCGCAGATCGGGCGCCTCGCAGCGCGTGGGGAGATCGCCGGACGATCGGCGGTGGTCCGGCCCCTGGCGTGGCGCGTCGCTATCCACGTACCGGCGCAGAGCGCGGCCTTCTGCCTGTTCGTGTGGTGGGGAGCGGCACCCGAGGATCCGGTTCCATGGCTGCTGGCCCAGGTCATCTACGGCGTGGCGTACCACCTGGCTTCCTCCATGACTGGGCTCGCCTATGGGCAGTTCAGATTCCGTGCGACGGCCGTCGTCAACGCTGTCATTCGGTTGTCCACCGTGCCGATGCTCGTCGCCGCCGCCCTCGCCGGATGGTCCGGGTACGCGCTCATCGTAGTGCTCGCCGTCGGGGAACTGGTGATTGCCGGCGTGCAGTACGCCGTTGCCCGCGACTCCCGTGAGCTCGCACAGAGCCCCCGTGTCCTGTGGCCCCGCAACACCTGGCGCTACGGGATAGGCGCAGTGGCGAACACGATCATGAACCGCTCCGACACCGTGGTGCTCGCCTGGGGCCTGACCGCGACAGGACTCGGGGTCTACGCCGTCGCGAGCCAGACGCAGAACGCCCTGACCACCGTCGCGATGATCCCGGCTGGCGCGCTGCTCGTCCATGTCGCGCGCGCCGGCAGGTCTCGCCAAGCGGACTCTGTCTTCTCGACCACTGCCACTGTCACCCTGGCCCTCTACGGCGCCATCGCGCTCCCCTTCATGCTGTTCCCCTCGCCACTTGTCGAGGTGCTGTTCAGAGTCACCCTTGATGATGTGACACCCCTCCGCATCTGCTTGGCGGCTGGAGTGTTCTCCGTCATCGGCGGGGTGCAGATGCAGCACCTGACGGGGCTCGGCGAAGCGCGCGAGATCACGCGCATCTGGCTGACGACAGCCGTGGCCAGCGTGACGCTCATGGTGATTCTCGCGTTCGCCTTCGGAGCCGTGGGGGCGGCGCTGGGCGCTCTGGGCCGCGACCTGCTCTTCTTCTTCCTCACCCGCCGAGGGATCACGCGCACTGCCAGACGCGCGGAGCCACGCCAATGAGTGCAGGAGTCGTCGTAGCCGATCTGAACAGGGCGGGCCTGGGCAACTACCTCTTTCCATGGCTCCGTTCTGCGGAGATCGCACACCTGTCCGGCCGTGAGCTCCTGCCACCGCAGTGGCAGCGTGTTCGGGTAGGCCCCTACCTCCGTCGAGAGCCTGACAAGCGCAACTACGGGCGCCTGTTCGCCCGAGCCAGTGCCGGGACGATGTGGCAGAGACGGCGCGCGCTTCGCGCGGCGCGTGGCATTGAGGAGCCGGAGTCGTGGCGGGACTTTGCTGGTGAGGTGCTGCCGGTCAGGGGGATGCGCGACTACTTCGCGAGCTTCGAGCTCGATCCTGAGTGGCACGCCGGCTTCGTGCGCTCCTCCGTGCGTCCAGGCGTGATCTCTGCTCGCCGCGAGCGCCCGTACCTCGCGGCGCACGTCCGTCTGGGCGACTTTCAACCGGCGACGCCGTCGGAGAGGCTGGAGAGCAACAATACGAGCACTCCGCTCGAGTGGTTCGTGAGGTGGACGAGCGCGGTCCGCGCCGTCGCACCCGAGTTGGATGTCGTCATCTGCTCGGACGGAACGGACGCCGAGCTCGCTCCGCTCCTCAGGCTCGATCGAACCTTCCGGGCCCCGGCGCGCAACGCGCTCGACGACATGATGGTCTTGGCGTGGTCCGCGGGAATCCTCGGGAGCCGCTCGACCTTCAGCGCGTGGGGCGCCTTCTTCGACGGTGCCCCGATGCTTGTTCAGCCGGGGGGAGATCCGTACCGTCCGCACGCAGCGGTGTTCGAGTCGTCGCCCGAGCGGTTCGAGGAGTTCGCTCAGCGCCTGCGCCGCTAGCGGCGAACGGTGCCAGGAACGCCGGCGATGCGAACGCCGGAGGCTCGCGGCGTCGTCGCGACGAGAATCGCGACCGCCTGGTGCGCCTGTCACGTGCGGCCCCCAGGTTCAGTGCACATGCAGCGACGGCGGCAACAGCGATGTAGTCGAATCGCTCGTTGACGCTGTTGTTGGGCAGACCCATGAGCACGAGCGCCAGAATGGCGATGCTGCCGTAGCTCCGTGGGAGGGGCGACTCGCGGGTCCATTGGAGCGCGAATGCGCGCGCCACGAAGATCGTGAAGCCTGCGAGCAGCACGATGCCGCCCGACGAAGCCAGAAACGCGGCGACCATCACGCCTGAGCCCGCATCGAGGCCCACGCCGACGAACGGGCTAGAGGAGAAGGCGTCCCACGCCTGCGCCAGCAGCTGCTCGCGGCCCACATCCTCGTCCGCGATGCCCAAGGGGCCACCAGCAGCCAAGCGAGTCCCCGAGATGAGCGCAGGAACGGCGTACATGGACACGAGTCCCACGGCGATGCCCGCCGGAACCACCCACCTACCCTGCCGCCATCTCGACAGCGCGGCCAGGACCACCATGATCCCGACGAGACCGCTCACGATGAGCGCGCCCCGCGAGTCAGCGAGCAGAAGGCCCCAGGTCAGGAGTACATACGCCCCCGCCACGGCCAGGGTCCGGACAGGACGGGCGCGGTGCTGACTTGCCGCGAGCGCGAGCGCAGGGATGGCCAGGGCGACCGACTGGCCCAGAGAGTTAGGGTGGAACGCCAGCCCCGCGGATCGATCTCCCACCGTCGTGACGGACTGCTCGAGGATCGTGAGACCTGTCAGGTCGCGGGCCCCCGCGACGGCGACGCTGACGAGCGTGCCGACCACGAAGGCGGTGAGGGCTCGTACGGGCGCCACACGACCCCAGCGGCGCGTCTCGGCGTCCACCAGCATGAACACCAGGGTGGTCGCGATGGCGGTGCGCAGCAGGAACAGCACCGCGCCGCCCTGGCCCAGGAACACCGCATCGCCTTCGATGTTCCCCGTCGCACCGAACGATGTCGAGAGCGCTGCTCGGTTGCTGAAGACGTCGATGGCGACGATCACGAACGACGCGATGACTGGGGCGAAGCTCCAGAGCCGGAGCGAGACGGCTCGATCGCCCGTCATCACCTTCACGAACAGCACCACTGCGGCGAGGACGAATGCGACATCAGAGGCCGGCAGGCCGATCACCTTCACCCCTGTCCACGGTGAGGCGACGATCCCCAGGGTGACCAGGACGGTCAGGGCGTCGAACCCGCGCGGTGCCGCCGCGTCCTCACGAATGACCTCCCGCGAACTGCTCATGCCGAGAGCACCACGTCGACGAATCGCGCCGCGACCTGGTCGAGGGAGGGCGCGTTGCCCAGGAGATCACGCGCGGGAGGGTCGCTCATGATGGCGAACGCCGCCTCCGCAAAGGCGGCTGGTCGCGGCGGAAGTTCGCGGAGGCCCTCGGCAGAGAGATACTCCGCTTCAGGCGCGTTCCTGTGACGAGCGGTGGTGAGCACCGGCAAGCCCACGGCGAGAGCGTCGACTGCAACGAGGCCCACTCGACCCGGCATCCATATCGCTGCCGACGCCGCCGAGAGCTCCCCGAGTCGCGCGCGGTCCACCCGCCCGAGGGAGCGGACGGCACCCGATGAGACCTGGGCGTGCTCGACAGCTCTGCGCTCGGACCCGTCGCCGCAGACCAGCAGCACAGAGTTGGGGTGCGCGCCGTGCAGGGCACGTGCGGCATCGAGAAGAAACGGGATCCCCTTGGACGAGTCGAGGCCGCCCACGTACAACGCGTGCGGACCGCCACCGTGCTCGGCGATGAGTTCACGGGCCCGCCCGGTGGCCGCGGCGGCGTCCCGCGCCGCCACCAGCGGGGCAGTGTCAGTGGAGTTGCCGATCGCCGTGACCGCATCCGGCCGGCAGCGTAGATCGTGAACGAGGTAGGCACGGCCTCCGTCGGTGTAGGTCATCACGTGATCGGCACGCGCGATGAGGCGGCGTTTCGCGCTCTCGACCACCGCGCGACGGCGTGTGACGTAGGGCATCCCATGGCCCCACAGGACTACTCTGCGCGCCCCATGAATGCCTCGCGTCCATGCGAGTGCGTTCTTCACGTCGAGCTCCGTCACGAGCACGTCCGCGCCCCGTGCCGCCTCGGGGAGCGCTCGGCGCGTCCACTCGACACCACCGGGCGCGACGGTGGTCGAGTGGACACGCGTGAGCCACGGCGCGTCGACGCCGTCACCGCGAGCGGCCTGCTCGGCCGACGGGCGTCCGGCCAGCACGGTGAAGTCATGGCCGCTCGTGCGCATGAGCTCCGCGATGCGTGCGAACAGCGGCTGACGATACTCGGGCACATATGGCTGCGTCACGACGACCTTCATGACACGGCCCCCAGGTACGCATCGAGCACGCGGGAGCTCGAGGCATCCCACGTCCAGTGCGCGCGAGCGTACTCGCGCAGTGCCGCGACGGAGCCTGGCGCCGCATCCACGGTCGCTGCGCCCAACGCGACGGCGAGTTGGTCTGCATCCCCCTCCACCACGTGTCCGACGCCGTCCGCCTGTGCGTCGGCGATCGCCCCGACTCCAGGACTCGCGACGACCGCGAGCCCGGCTGCGGCTGCTTCCGCAGCCGCCATGCCAAAGCTCTCGTCATCGCTCATCAGGACGAAGCACCGGTGCGAGGCCAGGAGCCGCCGCCGGTCTTCTCGGCCCACGTGGCCCACGAAGCGCACGGCACCTGTGAGACCGTGCATCCCCACCAGAGCGCCAGGGTCATAGCCGAGGTCCGTGTCCACGGGGCCGGCCACCGTCAAGGTCGATCGAAGACCGCGGCTCTCACGCGCCACCTGGAGCGCGAGAAGCACCGTGTCTAGCCGCTTCTTCTGAGCGACACGCCCGAGGAACAGCAAGCCGTCCCGCTCGTCCCACGGCGTGTCGATGGCGAAGAGCTCCTCGTCCACGCCGAGCGGAGCGGTGACGAGCACGTGCCCCGGGCCCACGACGGCTCGCGCATCTCGCTGCTCGATGGACGAGCTCACGATGACGGCAGCGGCACGTGTCACGGCGCGGTCCTGCCAGATCCGGCCCCACAGCCACTTCTTCGCGCGTCCTTGCGCGCGGTGATAGGCGTTCCACGCGCCGTGCGGCTGGAGCACGAACGGCACGCCGGCTCGCGCAGCCTCGCGCATCCCCACGACGCTCGCGTAGTTGTCGACGCCGTGGACGTGAACCACGTCCGCTCCCTCGACAGCGGTTCTGACCGCTCGTCGCAAGCCGCGCGCATACGACAGGGAGTACGGCCCTCGATGCGGGCGAACCACGGTCGCACGCACAGGCGGGTCGGCGCGCTCGGTCTCGCTGAGGCCCTTGTCCGTGGTGACGAGCGCGACATCGAGGCCCTTCGCCTCAAGCTGGGGCAGCAGACCACGCAGCACCTCGGAGGGCCCGCCATCGCGACGACAGTAACTGGGCGCGACATGCACCACACGCATGGTCACCGCTCCTGACGGCGCAGCTCGCGGTACTTGACGCCGATCTGCCAGTAGTAGGTGGACAGCGCGACGGCGTAGTCGAAACCGGCACGACCGTCGAGGAAGCCGGCCTTCAGGAGGTAGCTGTAGGCGAAGAAGCTCAGCGGCTTGAAGGGCACGCGATCAAAGAGGCGCCCCTTCGCTGACCGCCGACTGGCCACCTCACGCCGAGCGTCCCCCCGGGCGCGCAGATGCGCCTCCCAGCCCGAGTACCGGTTGTGGCGCTCGAACCACGACGCGATGGGGTCGACATCATCGTGCTCGATTCGCCCCTTCACGCGGCCGATGCCTCGCTCCGTCTGGGGCTGATAGTGCCCCTCGACCTCCCGGATTCCAGGCGCATCGAGATCATCGATCTCGGGGAACCGGGCCGCGGTCCGGTCCACGAGGGAACGCTTGACCACCGTGTGTCCGTGATCCAGGAAGCGCCCGGCGAACTTGTAGCGGAGCCTGATGTCATACGCGCCTCGTGACCGTGCGCGGAGCTCCGGCAGCAACGTGCGAAGCTCCGTCACGAGAGCCGCCGTCGGTGCCTCGTCCGCATCCAACAGCAGCACCCAGTCGTGACGGGCCCCGGCATGGTCAAGAGACCATTGCTTCTTCTTGGGGTAGGCGCCGTTCCAGACGAAGTCGACGACCCGCGCTCCTGCGGCCTCGGCCAACTGCGGCGTGCCGTCCGTGCTCAACGAGTCGACCACGATGACATCGTCGAAGTCAGCGAGGCGCTCCACGCATCGCACGATGCCGGGAGCCTCGTCCTTGGTGAGCACGATCGCGGAGATCGGGAGCTGCCCGCTCACGACTCGTTCCCCGGTGCGAATCGTTCGCCGACCACCACCGCCGGGTTTCCGCGGGCGACGGCCCCCGGAGGAATGTCGCCGTGGACCACGCTCAAGGGCGCCACCAGAGCTGAGCGACCCACCACGGATCCTCCGAGGACCATGCAGCGTGCAGTCACCCAGGCGCCGCTCTCGATGTGCACGGCGCGTGTCACCAGCGCCATGTCGCGGCGATGAGCGTGGCTTCCGGTCGTGACCATCGTGCCTTGAGAGACGACGACGTCGTGACCCAGGGTCACCGGGGCCTGGTTGTGGATCCAGACGCCCTCGCCAATCCAGCAGTTGTCGCCGATGGACAGCTTCCACGGGAATCGCACGCGCGTGCGCGGACGGAAGATGACACCCTCGCCGATGGTCGCGCCGAAGCACCTCAGCGCTTTCACTCGGAGTCGTGACGAGATCTGCAGTGGATTGGTGACCACGAGCCACTCGACGACGCCCCACAGATACACCACCGCTGCGGGGCGTCCCCATGACTCGCGCTCGCCCGGAGCCGCTGCGAGCGGCACCACCGGGACGTCGCCGCGTTCTCCGCTCTCGCCACGCATGATCACCTTTCCCGATTGCCTCGCATCGGTAGGCTCATACCGTGCTAGCCGGTCTACGAGTCACCATCCTAGGGCTGAACTACTCGCCCGAGCCGACAGGCATAGCGCTCTACACCGCTGGTCTGGCCGAGTACCTTGCACAGCAAGGCGACAGCGTGACGGTGGTGACGGCGCACCCGCACTACCCGGCTTGGCGACGGTTCGAGGGCTACGGAGGATGGTCAAGCTGGGAACGGGACGCCGACGTCGACGTTCATCGCGTCTCCCACCTCATACCGCGGCCACCACGAGGCTGGCGGAGGTTGGTCTCGGAGATCACCTTCGGGCTGCGTGGCGTCACCGCTGGATGGCGCAGTCCCGATGCGATCGTCCTGGTCTCCCCCGCCCTGTTCGCGACCGCAATGGCGATGGCGCGTGCGGTGCTCCTGCGAACCCCGCGAGTCGTGTGGGTACAGGACCTGTACTCCCAGGGCATGGCAGAGACCGGCGAGGGTGGTCGATTGGCCCGGCGCGCGAGTGCCGCGATCGAGGGGTGGACCTTGCGCCGGGCCTCGAGGGTGGTCGCGATCCACGCCGCCATGGCTGCTCGCATCGTGACGGACCTCCGTGTCCCTGCAGGTCGCGTCAGCGTGATCGCGAACTGGTCGCATCTCACAGCGTCGCCTCTCACCCGTGACGAGGCTCGGACGGCACTGGGGTGGAGCCGTGACGAGTTCGTGGTCCTCCACGCGGGGAACATGGGCCGCAAGCAAGGCCTGGAGAACGTCGTGGAGGCAGCGGGTGCGCTCGAGGGTCGCGATACGCCCACCCGCTTCGTCTTGATGGGCGACGGCTCCGAGCGAGCGCGCCTCGAAGAGTCGTCGCTGGGAATGGAGTGCATCCGCTTTCTCGACCCGGTCGGCCGCGCGGACTTCAGCACAGCTCTTGCCGCCGCGGACGTCCTTCTGGTCAACGAGCTTGCCGGCGTGAGCGAGATGGCCGTGCCAAGCAAGATGACCAGCTACTTCGCCGCAGGACGCCCGGTGATCGCGGCCGTCGACCCTGATGGCATCGTCGCGTCCATCGTCGACCAAGCGTCCGCCGGCATCATCGTGCCCTCGGCGCGCCCTCTCGATCTGGCTCAGGCGGTGGAGCGACTTCGCATGGACGAAGCGGCGCGAGAACGACTCGCAGGGGCCGCGATCTCCCATTGGGCAGCGGCCATGTCGCCCGGGGCGTCGCTCGAGGAATGGGCCCGGCTGTTGCGCGAGGCTGCCAGACCAGGTGGTGACCGCCTGTGATGCGCCGATACGGCTCCGACATGCTGTTGGCTCTCGCCGCAGCGACCGTGACGCCGCATCGGATCCGTCCACGCGTGCTGCGCATGGCTGGCGCCCAGGTCGGAGCCGGAGCGCACCTTCGCGCGGGGATCCGCATCTCAGATGCGCGACAGGTGCGGATCGGCGTCGGCGCCTTCATCAACGAGGGCGTCTACGTTGACTCCCAGGCATCGGTCACCATCGGGGAACGCGTGCGCATCGCGGATCACGTGAGGCTGTTGACATCGACGCACCGCCCTGGCGACCGGGAACAACGAGCTGGGCCGCTCACGGCGGCGCCGCTGACCATCGGTCACGGGGCCTGGATCGGATCTGGCGCCACGGTGCTCCCGGGTGCAGACATCGCCACTGGCTGTGTGGTGGCGGCTGGCGCAGTGGTGACCGAACCCACTGCCGACGACGGTCTCTACGCGGGGGTTCCGGCGCGTCGGATTCGAGACCTGCCTACGGAGTCTCCGTGAGCGTCACGTTCCTGATCTACGCGCACACCGACCCTGAGATGTTCGGTCGTCTTGTCCGAAGGCTCGCGCCACACCGCGTGATTGCTCATATCGACGCGAAGTCGCGCCTCGAGCCCTTCCTTGACAGCGCCCCCGCGCACGTCGAGTTCACATCGACACGGGTGCCGGTGTACTGGGCGGACTACTCGCAAGTGGAGGCCATGGGGGTGCTCCTCGACCACGCGCGAGATGGCGACCCTCACGAGCACCTCGCGGTGCTGTCCGGTCAGGACTATCCCGTGCGCCCGGTGCCAGAGTTCGTCGACTTTCTCCACCAGCACCCCCGTACACAGTTCATCCGCAGCTTCAAGGTGGCCGATGGCGGCGACAAGTACCGACGCCAGGTATCGCGACGGCATTTCCTGGACTTGCCGCCACAGCTCCCCCGCACGGCGCGGGCACTGCTCTACCGCATGCTGCTGCTCGTCGCTGCGCACCCGGCGCCACCACCGCCGCCAGGGCTCGACGTCTGCCACGGGCAGACGCATTGGGTGATGACTCGAGAGTGCGCGCTCGAGGCCTACGAGCGCCTGGACGAGGCGACCGCACGGTACTTCCGCCGCTCCTTCGCGCCGGACGAGAAGGTCTTTCATTCCCTGGTGCCCGCTGGGCCGTTCGCCGAGGAGATCTTCGACGGCAGCCCGGTCACATTCGAGGGACCGGGGAACTTTCGCTACACCAACTTTCACTACGTCGATCCGGGCCTGCGGCCGCTGGTCCTCAGTGATCTCCCTCTCATCCTGGGCTCGCGGAAGTTCTTCGCTCGCAAGATCACCACGGCTGACAGCGGCGAACTGCTCACCGCGCTCGATCGGGAAGCGGGTTCACCCCGCGCTCCGTGACGACCCGCCGTGCGCACACCCGCACCCCTCCCGGACGCAGGAGCGTGGGCTTCGTGTCAATAGGCTCCACGCCGGGTGATGATGGCCATCAGCGTCCTGAGGATGATCACGGCATCGCCGCCCAGACTCCAGTTCTCCGTGTAGTACAGATCGAGCCGCACGCTCTCATCCCATGACAGGTCGGATCGACCGCTCACCTGCCACAACCCCGTGATGCCGGGCTTCACCATCTGGCGCCGTGCCATGCCCTCGTCCGGATTCCACATCTCGACCTCGCTGGGCAGTGGCGGCCGCGGCCCCACGAGCGCCATGTCACCCACCAGCACGTTCCAGAGCTGCGGCAGCTCGTCGAGCGACCAGCGCCGGATCGTGCGACCGACCCTCGTCACCCGCGGATCCCTCTTCATCTTGAAGAGCACGCCGTTGCCTTCGGCGCTCTCCTGCAAGGCCTCCAGGCGCTCGTCCGCGTCCTCATACATCGACCGGAACTTGAGCATCGAGAACAGTCGGTGATCCAGCCCGACTCGCACCTGCCTGAAGATGACCGGGCCCGGGCTCGACACCCTCACGGCGAGCGCGATGACGGCGAGAGGCAGCGCGAGCACCACCAGCATCACTGCAGCGGTGGCGCGGTCGACTGCACTCTTCAACGCATACTTCGCGCCCTCGAAGCGCGGCCCTTCCACATGGAGCAGTGGAAGGCCCTCCACCGGACTCATCGACACGCGAGGACCGGCAACGTCGACGAGCGACGGAGCGACGATCAGGCCCACACCGGTGCCTTCGAGAGCCCAGGAGATGTGACGAGACTCGGCGAGAGACATCTCGTCAGTCCCCGAGATGAGGACGAACTCGGCGCCGATGCGCGTCGCGTGGTGTGCAGCGTCGTGAATCGATCCGAGAACCGGAACATGCGCGATGTCTGCGGGCAGCTCTCCGCTGCTGGAGGGTGGGAGACAGACGCCCACGACTCGGAAGCCTGCGCGCTTCGCTCGATCCAGACGGCGCATGGTCTCCACGCTCGTACGGAACGGACCCGCGACGATCACCTGCGCCTGGAGGGCGCCGCGGTCCCGCTGGCGATGCATCCACTGGCGCCATAGTGCGCGCGTGCCCATCAGTGCGATAGTGCCCACCGGGAGCGCGAACAGCAGATAGCCGCGGCTGATCTGCCACTGAGTCAGGAAGCCCACGATCGCGATCACGGCGAACGTCCTCCAGCTCGCAGTGAGGACCCGTTGGAACTCCTGCGTGCCGTGCCCGAGAATGCGCGCCTCCCGTGACCGAGACCACGAGAGTTGCAGCAGCCACAGCGCACTGATGGCGACAGTGACGAACCAGTAGGCGGGAGTCGAAGAGCCTGCGACTCTGCTCAGGGGGTCCCAGCCAAAGCGCACTGCGTGCGCGGTCACCATCACCAATGCGACCGTGACTGCGTCAGAGAAGAAGAGTCGGATCTCGAGCTGGCGTGCCCACCCGCGTGAGCCGTACATCCGTCGCCCAGAGGAGACGCTGCTGTCGGGGACGAAGCCGTCGTCGCTCACGAATCCGCGACGTCCCCGACACGCACGGGAAGCGCCCGAGCTCTACGCGTGCTGTTCGACGTTCTTGGACTCGCGCCGTCGCACCGCGATGATCACGACGGCTCCGCCGACCACCACGAGGCTGGCGGCGACGATCACCAGGTTCCAGCTGTCGAATCCGGTGGTAGCGAGGGTGTCCACAGCGAGCACGACGATCTCGCCGCCCGGAACGACCTCGCCGTCGACGATGCCGACGATGTCGATGGGTCCCTCAACGCTGGGGGCGAGCACGGTGAACTGCGCGAGGCCACCGGCGATCTCCTTCGCGCTCGAGGTCACGGTGCCCGCGACGATGTCCGCGTCCTCGCCAGCAAAGGTGGTCTGCAGCTGCGCCTGCGCGCCGTCGGGGCCACGGACCTCGCACTCGAAGGAGTTGGTGACCGGAACCTGCTGGGTGGAGCAGGTGACGCTGTAGTCACTGGCGGGATAGGGCGGAGCAGCCATCGCCTGGCCCGCTCCCGCAGCAATCACGAGAGCTGCTGTGGCCACAGCTGTAGCAAGACGGCGAATCATGTGTGTTCCTCCCGGGCCACCCGCGCGGATGCGCGTCCGTAAGTGTGGCTGCAACTCTAGCAGTTGGACCACGCGACTCCACGAATGTGATCAACGTCACCATCGCGTGGTCCAGGGGTGATGATGGTGGTCGGTGGGTCGACCCCGGCGGCATTGGCTGCGAGATCGTACTCGAGGATGACCTCGTCTCCCGGCGACAGGGCCACGCGTACGCTGGTGAAGGGCCGGCCGTCGTGCGTCGACGTGAACATCTGTGCCGGCGCGCCTTCGAGGCTGGCCCCCTGCACACCGGTGCCGACGGCCGGGTAGAGCAGCACGTTCGCGTGGAACTCGCCTGCAGGCTCCAACCACCCGCCCGCGACGTACTCCGGCAGATCGCTCACCGCGCCGTCGTAGGTGTGGGCCAGTGTAACGGTGACCGTCTGGCCGCCCAAGGCGGAGGCACCGCACGCGTGGTCCGCGACGGATACCCGGGTGTCGATGTAGTAGCCGATCTTGGAGCCGGAACCGTCGTTGATGAAGATCCCGAGCGCGTCCGTGTGCTGGAGGAACGCGCCGGAGACGTCGGTCGTGGCCAAGAGCTCCTGCTCCGACTCGTCGGCGGACCACAGCGCGAAGCGACCGGCCTCGATGGATCGCTCGACGCCGGCAACCGTGTTGGTCGTGCCCGAGAGGAGGACGCCGAACAGCGAGTGCGCAGCACGAGCGAAGAACGCGTCAGACTGCTCGGGCTCGGGAAAGAGCACGTACGAGTCACGCATCATCACCTCGGCGAGGTTGTCGCTGGTGACGGTGACGCCGGCGATCTCCGTGGCGGGCATCCCCTCCAGCATGAACCCCAGCGCGACCGGGTCCAGGGAGAGCACGCCGTCGACGTCGTCGCCGTAGGTCTCGCGCCAGAAGGCCGCCATCAACTCGGCGCTGCGAGGGTACTCCGGCGTGAAGTTGACGTCCTGGGGATAGATGGCCATGCGCTCGGTGAACAGACGATGCTCGTCGTCGGTCAGGTCCACGTCCACGCCGGAGGGATTCGCCATCGCGCCCGCAGCGGAGTAGCCGACGAGCGCGAAACGGCCGTCCTGGACCTCGACCTCGAGCACTGCTCCGGGGATTCCCCCGGTGGTGCGGGGCTCGGCGTTGTTCTGGACCATCACGAGATAGGTGCGTGGGCCTTCCGCGCCGAGCATCGGTGGCAAGAGCTCAGCCGCGACGTGCGCCCCCTGAACAAGCGCTCGCAGCTCGCCCACCTGCGATTCGAGATCGCCGTAGTTGTCCTGCACCAAGGACATCGATCCGCTGAGGTCGACGGTGGACAGCGCCCTTGATTGCTCGCTGAGAACTCTCGCCGCTTGCTCCAGGCGAGCGCGAAACGGTTCGAGCACGGACGGGTCGATGCGGCCGTCCGCGATGGGGGGCGACTCGAGGGCACTCAGGCTGCCCCCCTCCGCAAGCGGTTCGAGTGCGTCGTGCGCGACGGCGTGCACGGAGGCTCCCGCCTGCTGAAGAGGCACTGTCTGGTTCTGCAGCCACGGCAGCCACGACGCCACGGTCCAATGCGGGCCGGAGGAATGCGATGAGAACTGGTCCGCCGCGTCCTGCAGGAGCACCACCTCCGACGCGAGCGCGTCAGCGTCGCGCGCCGTCACCGCCGCTTGGGCGGAGCGCGCATGCTGGGTGAGGTCGCTGGCGGCGCTCCTGAGGCTCCACAGGTCCCACGCCAACGCCGCACCGAACATCGCCACCAGCACGACGAAGCCCAGCAGGATCCAGCGCGCGATCCGTCGGCGCGGCGCGCGCGGTCGCTGCGGCGGTACGGTGGGCATCTGCGAGGCTCCTCATCCGGTCTCGGGGCACGAAGGCAACGAACGACTGGGGCGAATGGTGACACGAGTCCTGACGGTGTGCACCGGCAACATCTGCCGCTCCCCAGCCGCCGCCTTGCTCCTGGAACACTACCTGGGGGAGCTGGTCACGACCGCGAGCGCCGGCACCCACGCGCTTGTGGGGCACGGGATACCCACGTCCATGCGCGAGTGCCTCGCGGGTGCCGGCATCGACGGCAGCCATCACGTCGCGCAGATGCTCACACCCGCCATCGCCCGCGAGCACGACATCGTGATCGCCATGACCGCCCCGCAGCGCATCGACATCGTCCGCCAGACCCCGGGGGTGCTGCGGCGCACGTTCCTGCTCGACGAGCTCGCGCTCGCCGCACGCGCACAGATGGAGCTCGCCGGGGAGACTCCGCGGGCTCGTCTTGCCGACGTTCCGCACGCGATCCAACGCTTCCGCCCGCAGCTCGCTGTGCGAGACGTCCGCGACATCCCGGACCCCTATGGCGGCTCCTCCGCTCTGTACGAGGAAGTGTTCGAGGCCATCGCGTCGTCGATCGAGGATCTCAGGAGCTGGATCCGCGCATGAAGAGGCGCGACCTCTACCCCACCACAGGTCCGTCGTCGTACTCCTCGTAGTCAGGGTGGTCCGGAGGGAGCCCCTCGGCCACCCACGAGCACGTCATGGGCCCGCCTTCATCGTCGGACGCGACACACGCCACGGCCACGGTCCGGAACGCCGGGTTGAGGACGTTCGCCTCGTGACCCGGCGATGCCATCCACCGGTCCACGATCTGCTGCGGCTGCTCGGCGGCGCGGGACAGGTTCTCGCCCGCGGTGGCGCCGTCGTTGCACGTCGCGGCCAGCGGTGCGTGCTGCAGCTCGCCCGTCACCGCCACCACGTGGACCCGCTCCTGGGCCACCGGCAACAGGCACTCGGACCACTCGAGCGGCTCCAGGCCCGCCTGCGCGCGCTCCGCATTGGTGCCCTCGAACACCTCCTGCGCATACTCGACGGCGTCCGGCAAGGCGACGGGCGCATCGGCCGGGCTCGAGCACCCCGCGAACGCGGCGACCGCCAGCGCGAGCGCCGCCGCCGTGCGGCGCCGCACCCGAGCATCGGCCGTCATTCCGCGTAGCCCTGGAAGATCACCGAGCACGCCATGCCAGCGATCTCCTCGTCGCCCTCCGCGGGGCGGTTGGTGTCGTCGAACGCGACGCCCACGCAACCCACGCCCGCCTCCACGAACAGCGGGTCCACGAGGTTCGGATACTGCAGCTCGTCCTCAGCCCACGTGGTGACCACCTCGTGCGCCGGCTGGTCGGATCGCGACACGTTCTCACCGGCGTAGTCGAAGTCGCCGCAGTCCGCCGGCAGCTCGTCGCGCGGCACCTCCTCCGCCCCGGGCAGGCGCGCAGCCCGCTCGCGCGCGTGATCCGCCATGCAGCTGCTCGCCACCACACGCTCGACGCCCTCCTCGATCCGCAGCGCGTTGATCTGGTCCAGCAGCTGCTCCTCGAACTCCGCCGGGGCGGGCAGGTCCACAGGCTCGCGCATCGCGCAGCCCGCCGTGACGAGGGCGAGGACCGCCGATGCGGCGAGCAGGGCGGCGGTACGGGTCAGGTGCGTCACCGGTCCAGGGTAACGAGGCGGGGTGGCGATGGGTTCTCGCCCGGGCCGGTGGTTGTCCACAGGACGCGGCTCAGCAATGCTTGTCCACAGATATCTGCCAGGCACGATGGAATGTCAGAGGGCTCTGGTTGGGTGGATTCATGAGCAGCCCCACCCTCGTCGAGCGGCCCGCTGAGAGCGGGTCGCTTGAGCTGCGCGATGCGCTCGAGCACGTGTGCGCGCTGCTCGAACGGCTGCGGGAGCCCGTGGCGAAGGGGACGCTCCAAGGACTGGGCGACGGTGCGCTCATGGAGGTCCAGCGCTCGCTCACTCGATCGCAGACCGCCCTCAACCTCGTGCGTGCGGCCGCAAGCGGGGAGATCGGGCGCCGGTCGCGGCCCCAGGACGGCGTGGGTGGCCTGTCGCGCCAGAACGGCTTCCGGGACCCGGCCGCGATGATCGCGCAGGAGACCGGCGGGTCACGGCGCGAGGCGCGCACGCTCATCGAGGCGGGCCGGGCGATGGCCGAGGCGAACGAGCAGGCCAGGCGCGAGCGGGAGGCCGCCGCGCAGGGCCGCCCTGCCCCCCAGGCACCCGATCCCGTCTACCCCGCCGTCGCCGCCGCCCTCGCACGGGGAAGCATCGGGGTCGATGCGGCGAGCACCATCACCCGGATGCTCGACTCGGTCAGCGCTCTGTACGCTCGCGACCGCCTGGCGGAGGTCGAGCGACTGCTGGTGAGCAAGGCCCCCGGCCTGTCCGCCGAGCGCTTCCAGGACGTGGTGCGCCGCCATCTCAGCTGGCTGCGGGCGGAGGCGGCGCAGGCACGCCAGCAGCGCATGGCGCAGGAGCGCTACGTGACGGTGACGGAGGATGCCCAGGGCATGGTCGAGATTCGCGCGAAGCTCGATCCGCGCAGCGCTGCGCCCCTACGGACTGTGCTCGACGCGCTCGTGAAGGAGGGCTTCCGCCAGCAGCGTGACGGAAACGCGCTCGCCGTGGACACGCGGACGGCAGGGCAGATGAGGGCCGATGCCCTCGCCACCATGGCACGGCACTTCCTGGGGTGCGACGCCGCCCCCATCGCTCACGCGACCACCACCGTCGTGGTGCGCATGGGACTCGAGGACCTGCGACGCGGCGCAGGAGCGGCAGAGATCGACGGCGCCGGCGGCGTGCTGTCCGCAGGCGAGCTGCGCCAGCTCGCGGTGGACGCGCAGTACCTGCCGGTGGTGCTGGGAGGCGCGAGCGAGTCACTCGACGTGGGCCGCGCCAAGCGCCAGTTCACGCCCGCACAGCGCGTCGCACTCGTCGAGCGCGACGGCGGCTGCGCGATGTGCGGCGCGCCGCCCAGCCACTGCGAGGCGCACCACATTCGCTGGTGGAACCGGGACGCGGGACGTTCCGACCTCAGCAACGGCGTGATGCTGTGCGTGGCATGCCACCACACGGTGCACGGGGCAGCGTGGGAGATACGCGCGAGCGCCACCGAGGTGTGGTTCGTGCCGCCCGCGAGCGTCGATCCCCAACGGCAACCACGGCAGGGCGGTCGCGCACGATTCGGGCTCACCGCGAACGAACGCGAGATGCTCGCGCGACCAGGACCGGCGCCTGGCGAGCGGCCCGACGTCGGTGCGGAGAGAATGTCCGCGGCAGCCGCAAGCATCACGTAGCCCACGCAAGAAACCGGCGTCGCGGCGCCACGCCCTAGCGAAACGGACAAATCGGCCTCTACTCTGAGCGCGACGCATCGATGGTCGAACCGGGGGGAGCGACGATGCGCGTTCTCATCAGGACCCTGCCGCTGGACCGCGGAAACTACGGGGGCATGCTGCAAGCATTCGCGCTCCAGACTGTGATGAAGCAGCTGGGGGCGAGTCCACGGACCGACGCGACATGCTGGCGCACGCCCCAGCAGCTCGCCAAGCACCACGCGCGCCGCGTCAAGAGCCGCCTCCAGCCGCGCCCGCAGATGATGGTCGAGGTCAGCCGCGCCCGCTACCGCCCCGTGGTCTCGCGCTTCCTGAACGAGCACGTGGACCTGGTGTCGCTGTACGACGGGCTGTCCCGCCCGCGCCGCTCCGTGATCGAGGACGCGCAGGCGTTCGTGGTGGGCAGCGACCAGGTGTGGCGCAAGCCGTACAGCCAGCTGGGCTCCTTCTACCTCGACTTCCTCGACGCGGCCGATGCCCGTCCCCGAGTCGCGTATGCCGCCTCCTTCGGCACGGATCCCCGCGCCGAGTACTCGGCCGCGGACCTCGCGCTGGCCGGCAGGCAGCTGCGACTGTTCGACGCCATCGGCGTGCGCGAGACCGCCGCCGTGGAGCAGATCGCCGCAACCTGGGGTCTCGAGGCGGCCCACAACCTCGACCCCGTGATGCTGCTCGACCCGGCGGACTACGCAGCGCTCGCCCCCGGGCGTGCGTTCGAGCATCCCGAGCTCGAGCGCCAGCGCGAAGGCGCCGCCGTGTTCGACTACGCATACGTGCTGGACGGCTCGCCCGCGATCGCTCAGGCGTTGGACGGCCTGGCCGCGGCATCGTCCGTCCCTAGCGTGCGACTGCCGCTGCCCGCGCCCCGCAGCGTGGAGGAGTACCGCCGGGACCCGGCCGCGTACTCGGTGGCGCACGTGACGGACTGGCTGCGAGGCTTCGCGCACGGCCGGCGCGTGGTCACGGACTCCTTCCACGGCACGGTGCTGTCGCTGGTGCATCGCCGGCCATTCGTGGCGATCGTCAACTGGTCCCGCGGCGCGGACCGCTTCGCGTCGCTCGCGCAGCTGCCCTCGCTCGCGCCGCACTTCGTGGAGCTCGACCAGGTCGCGGAGGGCGGTGCGGAGTTCCTCGAGTCCCGCCTGTCCCAGCCCATCGACTGGGATGCGGTGGGGCGCGAGGTGGACGCAGCACGCGCAGGCTCCATCGCGTTCCTGCGCGAGTCGCTGTCGCTGTAGCCGCCGGCGCGGCATGGCCCCCTGCGCGCCCGGGCCGGGACGGCTCCAGCTCCCCGCGTGGGCCCTGCCCACGAAGGGGAACCGAAGCCGCCTCCCCCGGCTCGTGCGGCGCCACAGGCGCCGCGCGTCTATCCGTAGAACATCTGGGAGCAGACCCAGCCGCCGATGCTCGCGGCATCGGCGGCCGGCTCGGTGCGGTCGCCCACCGCGTGAGCGACGCAGCCCACCCCCAGCTTCTCGAAGTCGTCATTCATGATGTTCTCGCGGTGGCTCTCGGAGTCGATCCACAGCTGGTGCAGAGCCCGCGCCGGGCCGTCGCCGCGCACCAGGTTCTCGCCCACCACGCTCGCAGTGCAGTCGAACTCGAGCTTCTCGTGCTCGAGCTCATCCTTGGTCAAGGCCTCCTCCGCCCGCTCCACGGCTTGGTCCGCCGCGCAGTCCGTCCACTCGAGAGCGGCCTCGTCCTCGGTGGCGCGAGCCGCGTTCGCCAGGTCGAAGATGTCGCGCGCGATGGCCTCCGCCCGCTCGTCCAGGCTGCGCTCGTCCTGGTTCTCCTCCGCGGCGCCCGCGTCCGCACCGTCCTGCACCCCCGCCACCTCGGGGGACGCGGACGGGTTCGCCTGCACGCTCGACCCCTCCTGCGCATCGGCCGTCGCCTCGCCGGACGGCGCGACCAGGGGAACCTGCTTCTCCGGCAGCGTGGTACCCGTGGGCAGAGGGCTGCCGGTCGCGTCGACTCCAGCCTCGGTGGACGCGCAGCCGGCCACCAGCACGGCGGTCGCGCCGGCGATCACGAGGGCGCGCGACATCCTCGCCGCGCCCCCACGCGGCCCGTCACCTCTGACTGCGCGCATCCACCTACTGTCGCATTGGATCAGCAACCCTGCAGAACGAATGCCTTCGCGTAGCCGGCGCTCTGGTACGCGTAGTGGTACACCCAGTACCACGGCGCGAGCGCCTCCCCGGAGTCGATCATCGACACCTCGCCGGTGTCACAGCGCTCCATGATCATGCGGGCCCGGCTCACGTGCGGGGTGAGCGTGACGACGGCCGCGCTTTCCCAGCCCTGTGCCGCCATCGCCGCGTCCAGGTCGCGTGCCTCACCCCGCGTGGTGAAGGGGTCTGGCTTCATGCACAGCACCGTGGCGTCCGCCGGCAGAGCGTCGCCCCAGTCCCCCGCGCACACGCGCGCCGCCTGCGGGTACTCGTCGCTCTCCGCAGGGTCGAGGCTCACCATCAGCGCATCCGAGTGGCCCTGCTCGGCCATTCCGAGAGCGACGTCCATGCGCGCGTCCGTAGGGGGTCCAATCACGAAGATCACGTCTACGAGGCCGGGCTCGTCGGTGGCGGGCAGCACATACACCGGGATGCCGGCCAGGGCGATCGCCACCGCAGCGACGCCCGCGCCCACCAGCCAGCGGCGCACGGGACTCAGAGCCGCTCCGCCAGCAGCTGGGCGAGGTGGCGGCCCTGGACGCCGGCAAGCTCATCCGCCTGCGTGCGGCAGCTGACGCCGTCCGCCAGGTAGACCGAGTGCTGCGGCGCCTCGCGCAGCGCCGGCAGCAACGAGTTCTCCGCGACCTGCACGGAGACGTCGTAGTGGCCCTTCTCGGTGCCCCAGTTTCCGGCCAGCCCGCAGCAGCCGGAGGTCTCGGTGACCGTCGCGCCCAGGCTGGCCAGCAGCTCACGGTCCGCGCCAAACCCGGTGACGCTGTACTGGTGGCAGTGAGGCTGGACCACCAGATCGACGCCGTCGAGCCGCGGCGGCTGCCAGTCGCGGCGCGGCTGCACCGGGGCGCGACCCGTCAGAACCTCCGCCAGCGTGTAGGTGCCCGTGGCGACGGCGGCAGCGCGCGGGTCCTCGGGCAGCAGCTCCGTCAGGTCGCTGCGCAGCGTCGCGGTGCAGGAGGGCTCCACGCCGATGATCGGGATGCCGTTGATCGCGTAGGGGCCCAGGATCTGCAGCAGGTCCTGCAGCCGGCGCCGCGCCGCGTCGAGCTGGCCCGTGGAGATCCAGGTGACGCCGCAGCACGCCTGGGCATCCGGCACGATCACCTCGAAGCCGGCGTCCTCCAGCACCGTGAGGAACGCCTGCGAGATCTCCGGGTCCAGCCCGTCCGTGAAGCTGTCCGTCCACAGCACCACGCGGCGCCGGGTCCTCTGCACGGGCGTCGAGCGGCCACCGCGCCCGGCCGATGCCCGCCTCGCCTTGGCCTCCTGGCTGCGCCTGAAGGGCGTGGCGGCGAACTCCGGCAGCCGGCGGCGCGTGTCCATCCCGGCGGCGCCCACCGCGACGCGCTGGATCCACGCGGGGCGCAGCAGGGCGTTGACCAGGCGAGGGGCGACTCCCACCACGCGGAGCCACCGCGGCAGCCACCCGATGCTGTAGTGAGTCAGGGGCCTGGCTTTGTTCTTGTAGGTCCGGTGCAGCACCTCGGCCTTGTACGCCGCCATGTCCACGCCGGAAGGGCAGTCCGAGCTGCACGCCTTGCAGCTCAGGCACAGGTCCAGGCTCTCCCGCACCTCGGGCGCGGTCAGGCCCCCCACGAGCGTGCCGTTGATCGCGTCCTGCAGCACGCGGGCGCGCCCGCGCGTCACGTCCTTCTCATCCCCCGTGGCCGCGTACGAGGGGCACATGAAGCCGCTCCCGCTGCCGATCGCATCGGCCCGGCACTTGCCCACGCCCGTGCACCGGTGGACGGCCTCGGTGAGGTCGCCGTGATCGTGCGCGAACGCGAGCCCGCTGCTGCGCGGCGTGCGCGGCGCGGCCGGCCGGCGCAGGTCTGCGTCCAGCGGCGCGGGGTCCACGATCACACCCGGGTTGAGCGAACCGGCCGGGTCGAACAGCGCCTTGACCTGCCCGAACAGTGCGACCGCCTCCGGCGAGTACATCGCGCTCAGCAGCTCGCCGCGAGCGCGACCGTCGCCGTGCTCGCCGGACAGCGACCCGCCGTGGCTCGCCACCAGCGCGGCCGCGTCCTCCATGAACGCGCGCAGGGGGCGGCCGGACTCGGTCAACGGGATGTCCAGGCGCACGTGGATGCAGCCGTCCCCGAAGTGACCGAACGGCTGGCCCGTCACCCCATGGCTGTCCATGAGGTCGTCGAAGTCCCGCAGGTACTGACCCAGGCGCTCCGGCGGGACGGCGGCGTCCTCCCAGCCGGGCCAGCACTCCTTGTTCTCCGAGCTGCGGCCGGCCAGTCCCGCGCCGTCCGCGCGGATGGCCCACAGCCGTGCGGCCTCGCGCGGATCCTCGAGCACGCGCACGCTCTGCGTGCCCGCGTCCCGGGTGACGCGCGCCAGGATGTCCCGCGCCTCGTCCTCGGTGTCCGCGCCCACCTCGACGAACAGCCACCCGGCCCCGGGAGGCAGGTCCGGGATCGCATCCGCACCCTTGGCGAGCCGGATGCGCTCCACGAGCCGCGCGTCCAGCCCCTCGACCGCGTGGGGGCCGTGCGCCATGATCGGCACCACCGCATCGGCCGCCGCCGGCATGTCCGCGTACCCCAGGGCGAGGGTGATGCGCACCGGAGCGATGGGCACCAGCCGCACGGTCGCCTCGAGCGTGGTGGCCAGCGTGCCCTCCGTGCCCACCAGGAAGCGTGCGAGGTCAGCGCCGCTCTCCGGCAGCAGATGCTCGAGCGAGTAGCCGCTGACCTGGCGGTCGAACCGGCCGAACTCCGTGCGCACCAGCGCCAGGTTCGCGCGCACCAGCTCCGCCAGGCCCGCCACGGCATCGGCCGTGCCGGGTCCCGCCGTCACGCGCTGTCCGGCGCCGGTGACCACGTCCAGGCTGTGCACGTTCTGGGCGGTCTTGCCGTGGGCGACGGCGTGAGGGCCGCAGGCGTTGTTGCCGATCATCCCGCCCAGCGTCGCGCGGTTGGTGGTCGACGGGTCCGGGCCAAAGCGCAGCTGATGCGGTGCGGCGACCTTCTGGAGCTCGGACAGCACGACGCCGGGCTGCACACGAGCGGTGCGCGCCTGCGGGTCGACCTCGAGGATGCGGTTCATATGACGGCTGGTGTCGATCACCACGCCGGGGCCGATGGAGTTGCCGGCCACCGAGGTGCCGCCACCGCGCATGGTGACGCTCGCACCGCTCTCGCGCGCCGCGTCCAAGGCCGCCATCAGGTCGCTCGCGTCCCGTGGGAACACCACCACGGCGGGCGGCACACGGTAGTTGGAGGCGTCCGTGGAGTATTCGGCGCGGCGGCGGGCGCCCGCGTCGACCTCACCGTCCATGGCCTCGCGCAGGGCCGCCGCGACGTCGCTGGTGCGGGGCGCGGGGGCGGTGGTGGTCACGAGCGTCATTGTTCCACGCGCCGCCTGGCTGGTTCCGCATCGCTGCGCACCGGCGACGCCCGTCACGCCCGTGTGCTCAGGGGCCGCGCGGGAACGCCGGCGAGCGCGTCACGCCGATGCGCGGTCCCGTCCCGGCAGCGCCGCCGGCTCCACGCCCAGCTCGGCCAGCAGCGCCGCCACCCGACGCTCGATCTCGTCGCGCACCGGGCGCACGTTCTCGATCGAGGTGCCGGGCAGCGCATCGAACTCCCAGTCGAGGTAGCGCTTGCCCGGGTACACGGGGCAGGCGTCGCCACAGCCCATGGTGACCACCACATCGGCCGCCTTGAGCGTCTCCTCCGTCCAGGGCTTGGGGAACTCCCCGGAGATGTCGATGCCGACCTCGCGCATGGCCGCCACCGAGTGCTCGTTCAGCGCCGTGCCGGGCTCGGAGCCGCCGGACCAGCCGATGGCGCGCGTGCCCGCCATCGCCTCGAAGAAGCCCAGCGCCATCTGCGACTTGCCTGCATTGTGGACGCACAGGAACAGCACCACGGGGGTGCCGTCGTGGTGCTCGGCCTCGACGCGGCTGAGCGCGTGCAGGCGCTGACGGGCGAAGCGCTCGGCCAGCAGCGGCAGGTAGTTCGGCACGGTCGCGCGGGAGGCGAACTCGTCATACGAGCTGCGCAGGAACTGCTCGATGGTCTCCCGGTTGAAGGTGCCCACGAACTCGGACTCGAGCTGCTTGGCGGCGATCTCGAGGGCGTAGGACTGGTCGATGCTGAGGCTGCGGAAGCGGTGCAGGGGGTCGGTCATGACGATGCTCCTGGGGTGAGGGCGGCAGCGAGACGCTGCACGCGGGGCTCGATCTGGGCGAAGGAGTCGGCGAACGCCTCGGGGGCGTCCGTCGCGGCGGGGTCGGGGACGGACCAGTGCAATTGGGCGCGGCCCTCCAGATCCTCGTAGGCGTTGTCGCACACGGCGACGATGAGGTCGCCCTCGCGGGCGGCGTCCTCGAGCGCGCGCGGGCGCGAGTCCAGGGGGCCGAGTCCGTGACGGTCGAGCTCGGCGAGGGCGTACGGGTTGATCTGGTCCGCGGGGTGGGTCCCGGCCGATGCGACGGGCACGTCGCTCTGCCGCGCGAAGAGGCTGGCGGCGAACTGCGATCGCGCAGCGTTCGCGGTGCAGACGAAGACCACGCGGCAGGCGCCCAGGGCTGGCGAGCCCGTCACCGTGGCGGCGACCAGCGGCGTCTCCCAGTCGAGCGCCAGGTAGGAGCGTCTCCCGTCGCCGTCCGAGCGGCGGCGGCGCACCACGCCGGCCTCCGTGAGCACGCCGATGTGGTGGGCGAGGAGGTTCGACGGCAGGTCGAGGTCCCGGCTCAGCGCGGTGGGCGAGGTGTCCCCCAGCGCGAGCGCGTCGACGATGCGCAGGCGCTGCGGATCCGCGAGGGCGGACAGGAGGGTGAGGCGATCCGTCACGCTGTGATAGTACCTCAATTCTGATTGAGATACTGCCCTCGTCGCCGCCGGTGGGTGACACGCCCGGTATGCCCGAATTGCGCCTGACGCTGGGGCGACGGTCGCTAGCATCGAGGCCGTGGCGCTCCCAGCTCTGGGAGCGTCCCTGCGCTGCGCCGATAACGGTGTGAGTTTTGTCACACGCCACTACCCGTGTCACATGCGTCACTCCTGCAACACGTCCACGTTGACAGTGTGAGAAATCTCACTAACGTGAGGCTGAAGGGGGCGCTGAGGGGTGGCCAAGTAGGCAACCTGCCCCCACAGGCTGGGGAGGCTGCGATGAAGCTGAGGACAAGAATTGCTGCGACGGTGAGCGCCACTGCGCTCGCCTTGGTGGGTTGGGCCGTACCGGCCGCCGTCGCCGATCAGAGCGACAGTGACAAGAACAAGGTCGAGTACTGGGAGGCTCAGTACGAGAACGCTGTTGCCTGCTACAAGTACGGCGACACCGCCAACAACGCGCACGGCAAGGTCAGCGCGGACAAGAAGACCGTGACCCTTAAGCCGTACAACGCGAACTGGCCAGGTGACCGCTGGGAGGTGCTCATCGTGAAGGCCGGCTCCCTGTCCTCCGTTGCCGATCCTCACAAGGTTTACGAGCTTCCCACGGCGGGCACCGCCTACACCGCTCCGGAGAACAAGGCCATCTCCCACTGGATCGTCTGCAAGGGCGCCACGCCCGAGCCGGTCGCGCTGTGCATCGACGGCACGCAGGTCGAGGTGCCGGCAGGAGACCCCCGCATCGGCCAGTACCCGGAGTTCGACCCGTCGAGCTGCGGCGACCCCGTGATCCAGCCCACCTGTGAGTCGGTGACCGCGAAGTACCCGTTCCTCTACGACGGCCACCACATCAACATCCACTTCAAGCAGCTGGACGACGACGGCGAGCCGTTCGGCGACACGCTCGAGCTGAGCTGGCACTACGACACCAACCACCCCGACTACGGCGACCTGGTCCACACCGAGACCTTCGCGTCGCACCCGAACTGGCTGGGCTGGACGCACTTCCGCATCATCTTCGTGCAGGCCGCGGAGACCGACATCTACCCGAACACGGACTGCGGGCAGCCCAAGGAGTACGTGTGCGTGTGGAACGAGCAGACCCAGACCTCGGACAAGGTCGTCAAGACTGAGGGCAACGCGAACGAGCCCGAGTGGTACGACGGCATCGACTGCGGTCCTGTCGAGGAGTTCTGCCCCAACCTGGGCGGTGTGGACGCGCAGGGCGCGCCCCTGACCGCCGTGCCTGAGGGCTGGAGCGTCAAGGAGAACGGCGACTGCTACTACATCGTCTACGACTGCTGGCTGGTGCCCACGGACGTGACCACCGGCGCAAAGGTGCTGTCCACCCAGTTCAGCACCGGCGACGACTACCCGCTGGTCCCGCAGACCGGACCCAACGCCTTCCCGCAGACGCACCTGGGCACCGCCGACTCCTGGGAGGAGCTCGCCGCGAACGACTGCGGCTACGTCCCTCCATGCGAGGAGGAGGTGTGGATCCAGATCGACCGCTACCAGGTCGACAGCTACCTCGACGATGACCTGATCGAGCGCCTGCGCGTCGACGGCATCGTGTGGGTCCCGCAGCGCGGCGGCCCCGACGACGGCCCGCTGTACAAGGCGCACGGCTTCATCAAGCTCGTGGGCGAGGACTGCTACGACATCGACGAGTCCGAGGTGGTCGCCCAGTGCGTGGACGGCGTGCCCGTCTTCGACTGGACCGTGGATCTCAACGACCCCAACGGCAAGCTCCCCGACGAGCTGAACGATCTCACCGAGATCACCATCACGTTCTCGAAGGACGGGTTCACGCCGTGGGTCAGGACCATCCCGATCGACCCCAACGACTATCCGCTGTGGACCGGGACCGCTGACTGGCCCGGCTACGTCGAGGACGGCTCCGGCGTGCCGGTCTCATGGCCCGGCTGGGAGTACATCGACGGCGTGCTCCAGAACGTGGGCAACGACAACTACGGCTGGACTCGCGATGGGGCGACCATCACGATCGAGCTGAACCCGGAGACCACCATCACCGGCGTGACCTACCCGACCGCCAGCGGTGACTGCGAGCCGCCCTCCGACCACTACTGCGAGTACGGCGACCAGGGCCCGCAGCCCGTGACGTACCACGGGATCGCTCCCGACGGGTCGATCGTGTGGGTCAACGGCCTCGAGTGCACGCCCATCGAGATCTGCTTCGAGGGTCAGGAGGGCTGGCAGCCGCTGGAGATCATGGAGGCCACCTTCAACCCGGAGGTCGACAAGCTCTGGAACGCGGAGGCGGAGTTCAACGGTGGCTGCGAGGAGCCGGCCGAGCCCACGCTCACCGGATCCTTCATCGGCGGCACCTGCCTCGCGGACGCTCCCTGGCTGGACTACAGCATCGTGGTCAACAACCCCGATGGCCTCCCGCTCGAGGGCGTCGAGGAGGGTGAGGAGCCCATGGCCACCATCACCTTCGTGAACCCGGACGGCGACAACTACACGCTGCCGGACACGTACCCACTCGGCACCGGTCGCATCCTGTGGCCCGGAGCCGCCGTCGCTCCCGCCGAGGGCCTGACGGAGGCGGACATCGACCCGTTCGACGCCGCCACCTTCGTGCCCACCGACTGGCCCGGCTGGGTCCAGAACGAGCTGGGCGAGTGGCTCGAGGTCACCGACCCGCAGGAGGACTTCGGCTGGACCCGCAACGGCGTCCAGATCCTCGTGGAGGTCAACCCGGAGACCACCGTCACGGTGAACTACCCGCCTGCCACGCCTGAGTGCGCGGCCGTGCCGCCGGACGAGTTCACCGTGGTCGCCGGCGCTCCGCCGCTGCCCGAGGCCCGGCCCGCAGTGCCGGTCCAGGCAGTCGCCTCGTACGCGGGCTGACCCCCTCAGTTCGCGTCCACGCAGCGCCCGTCCCACCTTCCTGGTGGGGCGGGCGTTGTGCTGGGCAGGGGGCTTCCCTGAGTGACCGCCAGGACGCGCGCCGGAGCCCTCGTCGACCCTCAGGGACCGATGGGACGCTCAGGTGGTGGAGCCCGGGTCGCCTACGTGGCGACGGCGTCCGCGTCGCTGATGTAGACCGGGGCGCCCAGCGGCAGCCCCACCTCCGTCACCAGCTGCGAGATCACTTCATTGGGGAGTCGAATGCAGCCGCTCGAGGCGAGCGTGCCGATCGAGTCCGGCTCGTTGGTGCCGTGGATGCCGATCACCGCGTCGCCGCCGTTGAAGCTCTCCAGCACCGGGGAGTACCCGGACAGTCCGTAGGCGTACGGCCCGTAGACGCCGCCCGGATCCGGCTGCTGCAGCAGCTCCCTGATGTAGTAGGTGCCGCCGGGAGTGGGGCGGTCCGCGCGTCCCACTCCGATCGCGGACGTCAGCACCTCCTCAGCGCCCTTGAACACCGTCAGCTCGAAGCGATCCAGAGCGATCTCGACGCGCATGTCCGTGGAGATGAGATCGACGTCCTCGGCGCGGATCCAGCCCATCATCCCGTTGGGACGCACCGGCAGATGCACCTTGACCCAGTCGCCCTGCTGGGAGTCGACCAGGAACGTCAACGGCGTCTGGTCAGGGACCGTCAGCACATCCTCCGCATCGACGGTCTGCTGCAGCGCGCCGTCCGGGGCGTCGTAGACGTCCACGCTTGCGCTGCTGGCCGTCGCGATCATCGCGGTGAGCGGATTGCCCACGGACGGCACGCGCGCGCCGTCGGGCGAGCCCGAGGGGTCCGGCGCGCTCACCTCGGGGACGGGGGTGCCGCTCGCGATGATCTCGGTGGGCTCCTCGCCTCCCCCGCTGCATCCCGCGAGGACGAGGACGAGGGCGCCCGCGGCCGCGGCCGCGATGGCGCGCGCCGCCGCTCGAGCGGCACCGCCGTGAACTCCGTGACGCATCGGCCCTCCCCAGCCTTGGACGCATGCCGATTCTAGACCGGCGCCCACGCGGCGCACACGCCGCTTCGCGCGCCCGCGCGGCGTGGATGGATCCATCGATGAGCCGCGTTGACCCTCGTGAACCTACGCGAAGGAGCCACCATGACCGCCGATCACGAGAATGCAGTGCTGAAGGCCGTGCCCGAGGGGCTGTTCATCGGAGGGCAATGGCGCTCCGCCTCGGACGGCGCCACCCTCGACGTCACGGACCCGGCCACCGGCGACACCCTGCGGACCATCGCCTCGGCCGGTGCGGCGGACGGCATCGCCGCTCTCGACGCCGCGCACGAGGCGTTCCCCGCCTGGGCCGCGACGCCGGCGCGCGACCGCGGCGAGATCCTGCGGCGGGCCTTCGACCTCGTCACCGAGCGCGCCGATGATCTCGCGCTCCTCATGACGCTGGAGATGGGAAAGCCGCTGTCCGGCTCGCAGGGCGAGGTCACCTACGGCGCCGAGTTCCTGCGGTGGTTCAGCGAGGAGGCGGCGCGCATCAGCGGCCGCTACGGGGCCAACCCGGAGGGCACCGGCCGCACCATCGTGTCCCAGCACCCCGTGGGACCGTGCTTCCTCATCACCCCGTGGAACTTCCCGCTCGCGATGGCCACCCGCAAGATCGCGCCCGCACTGGCGGCGGGCTGCACCGTGGTGGTGAAGCCTGCGTCCTCGACCCCGCTCACCA
This sequence comes from Demequina activiva, assembly GCF_016862815.1. GTDB lineage: Bacteria > Actinomycetota > Actinomycetes > Actinomycetales > Demequinaceae > Demequina > Demequina activiva. The sequence goes on from NZ_BONR01000001.1 coordinate 578,392, forward strand.
CGATGATGGTCGCGTCGCTCCTGGAGGAGGCCGGAGTGCCCGCCGGGGTGGTGAACGTGATCCCCTCGGCCCACTCGAGCGAGGTGTCCGAGCCCATCGTTCGCGACCCACGGTTGCGCAAGCTGTCCTTCACTGGTTCCACTGCGGTGGGCGCCTCGCTGCTCGAGCAGTCCGCGCCTGGCATCCTGCGCACGTCGATGGAGCTGGGTGGCAACGCACCCTTCGTCGTGTTCGAGGACGCGGACCTCGACGCGGCGGTGGACGGCGCCATCCAGGCCAAGTTCCGCAACATCGGCCAGGCGTGCACCGCCGCGAACCGGTTCATCGTGCACCGCGACGTGGCCGACGACTTCGCGCGCCGCGTCACCGAACGCGTGGCCAGCATGCAGGTGGGCCGCGGCACCGAGCAGGACGTGGAGATCGGCCCCCTCATCGACGCCGATGCGCTGGAGAAGGTCTCGCGCCTCGTGGACGATGCGGTGGCCAAGGGGGCGACGCTGCTCGCGGGCGGCGCCGCGGTGGACGGCGACGGCGCGTTCTATGCGCCCACGGTGCTCACGGACGTGCCAGACGACGCCGACCTACTCGAGGAGGAGATCTTTGGCCCCGTGCTGGCCATCCAGACCTTCACGAGCGAGGAGGAGGCGGTGGCGATGGCCAACGACACGCAGTTCGGGCTGGTGGCCTACGCCTACACGGAGTCGCTCGCGCGCGGACAGCGCATGATCGACGCGCTCGAGACCGGGATGCTGGGACTGAACATGGGCGTGATCTCGAATGCGTCCGCGCCGTTCGGCGGCGTCAAGATGTCCGGCCTGGGCCGCGAGGGCGGCGCGGAGGGCATCCATGAGTACCTGCAGACCAAGTACACGATGACCCCGGCCTAGCCTGCCGCCCCCTCCCCAACTGAGCGCCCCATCGGTCCGTGAGTGTCGGTTCCGCCGCCTCGCTGCGCCCTATCGGTCACTCAGTGGCGCACCCACGGGAAAGGCCCGGCCCCCAACGCTGGGGACCGGGCCTCGTGGAGCCGCCTAAGGGAATCGAACCCTTGACCTATTCATTACGAGTGAATCGCTCTGCCGACTGAGCTAAGGCGGCGTGCATCGCATACGCGGTGCGAGGAACCATAGTAGCGGGTCAGCACTCAGTTCCCGAATCCGGCATCTCACCGTCCACGAGGAAGCCGTCCACCGCGTCGACGATGCACTGGTTGGACCGTCCGTAGGCGGTGTGACCCTCGCCGTCGTAGGTCAGCACCTCGGCGCCGAGGCGCTCCGCGAGCGACACCGACCATGCGTACGGCGTCGCCGGATCGTTGGTGGTGCCGATCACCAGCATCTGCTCGGCGGTCGCCGCCGCCTCGAGCGACTCGATGTGCTCGTCCGCGGTCCACGGCCAGTTGTCGCAGCCCGTCGAGGACGCGAACCACCAGCCGAACGTGGGCGACGCCTCCTCCATGAGCGCGCGGTACTCCTCGATGTCCTCGAAGGTCCACGGCTCGTCCGGGAGGGCGTCCAGGCAGTTGATGGCCGTGAACGCCCAGGTGGAGTTCGCGAGGTACTCCCCGGAATCGCCGTCGCGGTCGAGGTAGAAGTTCGCCAGCTGGTAGAGCACGGAACCGGTGCCGCTGTTCACGGCCTCGTCCAGCCCCAGGTCCAGGTACTGCCAGGACGCCTCGTCGTAGAGCGTCACCACGATCCCGTAGACCATGAGGTTGCCGTTGAGGTCCCACTTGGTGCCGGTGGGAAGCGGGTCCGCGAGCGCCTGGGCCAGGAGGTCCTGGATGGCGTCGCGCGCCTCGTCGACGTCATCGCCCAGCGCGCATTCGTCGCGGCTGGTGCACCAGCGCAGGAAGTTGGTGAGCGCGTTCTCGAAGCCCTCCGCCTGGCCGGCCCCGATCTCCTCCTCCGGCAGCAGGAAGTCCACGGCGCCGTCGAGCACGAGTCGCCCCACGTTCTCCGGGTAGATCTCGGCGTAGGTCGCGCCCAGCTGCGTGCCGTAGGAGAAGCCCAGGTACTGCAGCTTCTCGTCTCCCAGGACGGCACGGATCACATCCATGTCGCGCGCCACGCTCACGGTGTCGACGTTGGCGGCCACCGCGCCCGAGTCCGCCTGGCACAGCGCCGCGAAGCTCGCGTTGAGCTCGTTCCACTCGTCGACGTCGGCCTGCGAACGGATGGGGCGGTCAGGGATGTAGTAGGCGTCGACCTCCTCGTCGCTGCCGCACATCACCGGCGTCGACTCGCCCACGCCGCGCGGGTCGAAGCCCACCACGTCGTACGCATCAAGCAGGTCCTCGCCCGCGGACACGACGAAGGACTCGGTGAAGTCAAGGCCGGAGCCACCCGGCCCACCAGGGTTGATGAGTAGCGAGCCGATGCGCGCGTCCGGGTCCTGCGCGGGTGCCCGATTGATCGCGAGGTCGATGGTCTCGCCGTCCGGCTCGGACCAGTCCAGCGGGACCTGGATCGTCGCGCACTCGAGGTCCTCGCCGCAGCTGCTCCAGTCGACGTCCTGGTCGTAGACGGCCGATGCGTTGGGGTCGCCGGGCGCGCCGCCGTCGCTCTGGCTGGGGCCGGGCTGGGCCTCGCCGCCGTCCTCCGGCGAGATCTGCGTCTTGTCCGGGGTGCACCCGGCGACGAGCAGCGCGGCGACTGCGGCGACAGCGAGGGACCGGCCAAGGCGAGGCGTCATGGGAAAACCCTACGCGGCCACTCGGGGCCGCAGCGCAAGCGCCATCGCCTCGAGAGCGAGCAGCGGGGCCACGTTGGAGGCGAGCCTGTCGCGCGTGGTCGACAGCGCGTCGAGGCACCTCATGGTGTCCGCGAGCTCGGTGCGTGCCGCGAGCGCCTCGATGTGGCCGCGATGGGACTCGTTGATGAGCGGCTGCGCCGCACCCACGTGCACCGCTGCGACGTCGCGGTACAGCGACATGAGGTCCACGATCGCGCGGTCCATCACATCGCGCTTGTGCCGGGTGGCGCGGCGCTTCTGGTCGTCCTCGAGCTGCTTGACCTGGCTGCGCAGCGCGGGGGGCAGGCGCCCGCCGTCGTCTGCGCCCAGGGTGCGCAGCAGCGCGTTGCGCTCCTCGACGTCGCGCTCCTCGGTCGCGGCCTTGGCGTCCTCCTCCGCGACCGCCACCAGGTCTGCGGCGGCGAGCACGGCGTCCCCGACGCCGCGGATGTCCGTCGCGAGCGCCAGCACCTGGTCCCTCCGTGCCCGCGCGGCGGGATCGCGCGCCAACCGCCGTGCGACGCCGATGTGGCTCTGCGCTGCGTAGGCGCACTGACGCGCGAGCTCTGGCTCCACGCCGTCGCGCTCGATCAGCAGCCGTGCCACCACCTCCGGGTCCGGCATGCGCAGGCTGACCTTGCGCGAGCGCGACCGGATGGTCACCGCGATGTCCTCGCCGGAGGGCGCGCACAGCACCCACACGGTGCGCGGAGGCGGCTCCTCGATGGACTTGAGCAGCACGTTGGACGTGCGTTCGGTCATGCGGTCCGCGTCCTCGACGATGATGACGCGCCACCGCCCCTCGCTGGGCGAGCTCTGCGCGGTCGAGATCAGGTCGCGCACCTCGTCGATCGAGATGGTCACCTTCTCCGTGGCCAGCACCGTCACGTCCGCGTGGGCGCCGCTGATCGCCGTGGTGCAGGCCCGGCAGGTGCCGCACCCTCCCTCGAGGCATTGCAGCGCCGCCGCGAAGGCACGCGCCGCATGCGAGCGTCCGGAACCGGGCGGCCCGGTGATGATCCACGCATGCGTCATCGCCGCTGGCTGAGCCACCGCCGCCTGCAGCGGCGCGATCGCGGCCTCCTGGCCCACGACCTGGTCCCACACGCTCACGGGGTGCCCCACGGCTCGGTCTCCAGGCCACCGGAGGCAGAGCCGCCGTGCGCAGTCCGCGCATCGGCCGGTCCCACGCCGGCCCTCGCCATCGCATCGGCCGTGGCCTTGGCGACGTCCTCCGCGACCTCCTCGACGGAGCGCGCGGCGTCGATGACGGCGTAGCGCTCGGGTTCACGCGCCGCGAGGTCCAGGAAGGCCTGGCGGATCAGCGCGGCGTACTCGGCGGTCTCGCGCTCGACCCGGTCGAGCTCGCGGTCCAGCCGCCCCGGGCCCGGCTCCATGTCCAGCACGATGGTCAGGTCCGGCAGCAGACCCTCCGTGGCCCAGCGCGAGATGCGCTCGACCTCCTCGCCCAGCCCGCGGGCGCCTCCCTGGTAGACGATCGAGGAGTCCACGTAGCGGTCCTGCAGCACCACGGCGCCGCGCTCGAGGGCGGGCCGCACCTTGGTGTGGATGTGGTGGGCGCGGTCCGCGGCGTACAGCAGGGCCTCCGCGCGGGGCGCCACGTGATCGCCGTGCATGACCGCCTGGCGCAGCTCCTGACCCAAGGGCGTGCCGCCCGGCTCGCGCGTGGTGACGACCTCGAATCCACCCCCTGCGGGCGCGCGCAGCAGCCCCGCCAGGAGGTCGATCTGGGTGGTCTTGCCCACGCCGTCGCCGCCCTCGACCACCACGAAGAATCCGGTCATGGCACCAACCTACCGGCGGCGGCGGACACCTCTGGCGCCCAAGTGCGTGCCCGAGACGTGCAACACGCCACACAGGGCTGGATTCGGGCACGCCGCAGGAGTAGACCTAAGCCCGAGGGAGCAAGCATGAGGGTGCGCTGGGGTCTGATGGCGGCGGTGGCGGTTCTGACCGCACCGCTGATGGCCTGCGCGCCCGATGCCCCACCCACGGCCATCTTCCTGGGCGACTCGGACACCGCGGGCGTCGCTCTCCCCGTCGACCAGATCGAGAGCCGCTGGCCCACCCTCGTGTCCCAGCACTTCGGCTGGCGCGAGGTCAACGCCGGCTGCGATGGCTCGGGCTACACCCAGATGGGCCCCGGCTGCTCGACCACCTACCGCGAGCGCGTGGACCGGCTGCTCGAGGAGGACCCCGACGTGATCGTGGTCTCCGGGGGCGTCAGCGACCTGGGGGCGGATCTGGGCCAGATCGAGGCCGCCGTGCAGGCGACGTTCGTGACCCTGCGCGACACCTTTCCCGACGCCACCATCTACGCCGTAGGCGCGGTGGGCACGGACCGCCGCAGCGTGCACTCGGTCGCGGACCTCAACCGCATCGTCGAGACGCAGTCGGCCAAGGTGGATGCGATCTACGTGGACCTGGGCGACCCGCTCGCCGGTCGTCCCGAGCTGCTCGCCGTCGACGGCAGCCCCAATGCCGAGGGCCACGCGGTGATCGCCGAGCTGACCTCGCACGTCATCGACGGCACGTAGCAGCCCGGCGCGCGCATCGGCGCTACTTCTCGTTGGGGTAGACCAGGCCGATCTGGTCGCGGACCTCGTCCATGAGACGCATGATCTCGAGGGTCTGGTCGAGCGGCAGGATCTCGGACTCGGTGCGCCCAGCGGCCACGTTGCGGGCGAGCTCGGCCGCCTCGTACTGGAAGCCGTTGGGGACGCGGCCGTCGTAGGTCCAGGACGTGCCGTCGTTGCGCTTCACGGTGAACGTGGTGGGCGTGTAGAACATCGAGTCGATCTCGATGCGGCCCTCGGTTCCGGCGATCACCGCCGTGACGCCGGTGACGGCCTCCATGGTGGTGTGCAGCGTCGCCTGGGCGCCGTCGTACTGGAACACCATCGACACCTGGCCATCGACGCCGGTGTCGCGCAGCTGGCCCACGGCGGTGATGGACTCGGGCACGCCGAGGATGTCGTGCGCGAACGCGATGGGGTACACGCCCAGGTCCAGTAGCGCGCCGCCCGCGAGCTCGGGGCGCACCATGCGCTCCACATGCGTGAGGTGCTGGCCGTGGTCCGCCTGCACGGAGATGACCTGGCCGATGTCGCCGCGCTCGATGATCGCGCGGATCTCCGCCTGGTGCGGGAGGAAGCGCGACCACATGGCCTCCTGCACGTACACACCCTTGGCGCGCGCCGCGGCGATGACCCGCTCGGCCTGCGCGACGTTCTGCGTGAAGGCCTTCTCCACGAGCACGTGCTTGCCGGCCTCGATCGCCAGCAGCGCGGGCTCATGGTGGTCGTTGTGCGTGGTCGCGACATAGACGGCATCCACGCTCGGGTCGTTGACGACCTCCTCGTAGGAGCCATACGGCGTGCCGGCGCCCACCTCGGCCACGAACGTCTCCGCCTTGCCGGGCGTGCGCGAACCGACGGCGACGAGCTCCCCGGCGGTGTGGTGGATGATGGCGTCCGCCATCTTGTGGGCGATGCCGCCGGCGCCGAGGATTCCCCAGCGGATGGCGGGCGCGGACTTCGGCTCTGGAGTCGTCATGCTTTCAGCCTAGTAGGAGGCGGATCGGTGCCTGTCACCTGCGCCTGCAGACAGTGCAGCGCCCCGGTCGCCGAAGGGGAACGGCTGCCGGGGCGCTGCTGGGTCAGGAAGATGGGGGCTCAGGCGGCCTCTTCGCCGGGGTAGGTCACGCCCAGCTGTCGGCGGGCCTCGTCGAGGACGTCCATCACCTCGAGCGTCGCGGCGTGCGGCATGATCGCGGACTCGGTGGCGCCGGCGCGCACGCACCGCGCGACCTCGGCGACCTGGTACTGCCAGCCCAGCGGGACATCGGCCGTGAAGTCCAGCTGACGCCGTCCCGCGCGGGTGAGGGTGAACGTGGTGGGCGCGTAGTACTCGCGGCCAAAGTCGATGCGTCCCTCGGTGCCGGAGATGCTCGCCAGGCGCGCCGTGTCCACCTCGAAGGTCGACAGCGCGGTGCCCTGCGCGCGACGCGTGGGGTAGTCCATGATCACGGTCTCGCGCAGGTCCACCCCGGTGGGGGCGAGGGCGCCGATCGCCCGCACCGCCTCCGGCGCTCCCAGGAAGTCGTGAACCATGTTGACCGGGTAGACGCCCAGGTCCAGCAGCGCGCCGCCGGCGAGGTCCGGGTTGAAGTTGCGGTGCTGCGGGTCGTACTCGGGGCTTCCGCCGAAGTCGGCGCTGACGTGCACCACCCGGCCGATGGCGCCGTCCGCGACCAGCCGCCGCGCCTCGGCCATGTGGGGAAGGAACCGCGTCCACATGGCCTCCATGACGAACACCCCGGCAGCGCGGGCGGCGTCGATGACCTCGCGCGCCTCGCTGGCGTTGCGCGTGAAGGCCTTCTCCACCAGCACCGGCTTGCCGGCGGCGATCGCGAGCAGGGCATGGTCGCGGTGCAGCGCGTGCGGAGTGGCGATGTAGATCGCATCCACCTCGGGGTCCTCGACCAGACGCTGGTACGCGCCGTCGCCGGACCGCACCGTGTCGACGCCGTACTTCTTGGCGTACAGGTTGCCGCGGTGGGAGTCGCGGCTCGCGACGGACTGGAGGATCGAGCGGGTGTGTCCCAGCGTGGAGCGCGCGAACACGTCCGCGATCCAGCCGGCGCCCAGCACGCCCCAGCGCAGGCCCGGCGCGGTGTCGGGAGCGGCGAGTCGATGAGAGGTGGCTGCAGCAGGTGCCTGTGCGGTGACGGTCACTGGGCGAACTCCGTTCCGGTCCATGAGGTGTGAGTGGCCAGCAGCGTGGAGCTGCCGGAGTGATCGATCGCGAACACGTCGACGATGAGGTAGCGCTGGAGGTACTGGCCGTGCTTGTCGGTCAGGTGCGCTGCGTCTGCGCAGTGGCTGTAGCTGTGCTCGGCCAGGGCCCGCATCTGGATGACCGCCGTCTCCTGCGCGGTGCCCTCACCGGCAGTCCAGGTCGCGGGGCCGGCGTCGAGCTGCGACAGGACGCCCACGGCCAGGCCCTCCCAGGTCGCGACCGTGGCCGCGCGGAACGCGATGTTGCTCGCCAGAGCAGGCTCCGCCTCGAGCTCGAAGGCCAGCGGCTGGAAGCCGTTGGAGCGGTCAGGAGCGAGCTGCTGACCCTGGACGAGCGTCTGACGCGAGTAGGCGTCGTCGATGTACTGCGGGCGGCCATGGCCCAGGAGCTGCTGCGCCTCGCCGCTGGCGTAGACCCAGCCGGGCTCGAGCGCCGCGGTGTCGACCGCGCACAGCGTCTCCGAGGTAGGCGCGACGTAGGGAGGTGCGTCAGGGCCCGGCGCGGGCAGGTCGACGATACGCCCGCTGTCGGTGAGCACGGACATGGTGCCGTCCGCGTACACCGTGAGAGCGCCGTCGCTGCGCACCAGCTCCGGGCCGGCGGGCTCGATGGGGCCGGAGGGCAGGGGCGCATCGGTCAGCAGGCGCGGGGCGACCACGGCGCCCGCACCCACCACGACCAGCGCGACCGCTGCGAGCGCGCCCAGGCGCTGACGCCGCCTGCGCACGCCACGCCGTACGCGGCTCTCGAGCGCATCGATGGTGACGGTGGCGGTGAGGGTGTCAGCGGCGCTGTCGCCGGCGGCGCGAGCGGCGTCGCCGAGCCCGTCGAGCATGCGACTCATCACGCACCCCCGCTCGCGGTGATCACGCGCAGGCCCTCGTCGCCGTCGTCGTCGTGCTCCCCCAGCAGGGGGCGCAGAGCGGCCGATGCGTCGTACAGGTAGCGCTTGACGGTGCCGGGCCGCACCTTCATCTGGTTCGCGATCTCGGGCACGGTGAGGTCGTCCCAGTAGCGCAGTGCGACGGCCACGCGCTGCTGGGCCGTGAGCTGCTGGAGCGCCTCCTGCACTGCGACGCGGGTGGAGATGGCGTGGACGATGTCGGGCAGCGCTGGCCCGGCCGCCTGCGCGGGCGCCTCTCGCCGGAAGCGTGCGTCCTTGCGCGCCCGGTCGATGGTGAGCGTCTTCATCGCGAGGCGGACGTACTGCTCCGCGCTCGCGGGATCCAGGAGGCGGGGGCGGCGCACGAAGGTCTTCACGATCGCCTCCTGCACCAGCTCCTCGGCGTCCGACTGCGAGCCAGTCAGGACGAACCCATAGGCGGCGAGGCGGCTGCCGGCGTGGCGCATCACGCGCTCGAGCACCGCATGCAGCTCGCTCATGCCACCCCCTTGTCGACCTGAGAACGCCGTGCTCACACGAAACGTTGTGATGAGGTTCCAGGGTAGTTGGTGACGGTGGCCCAACCGCAGGGCCGCGGCGTGCGAACCTCGACCATGGCCTCCCCCCGTCTGACCCGCGTGCTCGGCGTCGTGGCGCTCACCGGCGCCGCAGTCTGGGTGATCACCATCGCGGCCTTCCACGCGATCCGCCCCGACCTCGATCCCGGCAACGCGTACATCAGCAACTATGCGCGCGGCGACTGGGCGTGGGTGATGCGGCTCGCGTTCGCGGTCAACGGCGCCGGCTGGATCGCGGCGGGGCTGGGCCTGCGGCGCGCACTGCCCGCGACGCGCGCACGCTCGTGGCTCACGGCGCTGACCGTGACCGGCGGTGCGGCGATCATCGTCGCCGGCGCCTTCCGTGCGGACCCGCTGGGCAGCGCCACGCACTCGCTCGAGGCGACCATCCATGGGCGCGCGGCGGCCGTCGCGTTCGTCACGCTCACGCTGGCCGGCTTCGCCGGGTGGCGCGCTGCGCGCACGGCCGATGCGTGGCGCGGCTGGGCGGTGCCGTCGCTCGCGTACGGGGTGGTCGCGGCGACGCTGCTCATCACCTATGTCGCGTGGCCAGTGGTGGCCGATGACGGCTTCGGGTGGTGGCAGCGAGCGCTCGCGTGGGCCACGATTCCGGGTGCGCTGGCGGCCGTGGGCACCGGCCTCGTCTCAGGCAGGGGATCCGGGCCAGGAGTACGGTGAGAAGCAGGGATGAGGGCACCTCTCGAGGGGGCAGTCATGACCGAGACCAGCGCGACACCGCAGCCGCGACTCACCGGGCGCACACCGCTGTCCGCTGGCGCTCTGGGCTTCGCCGCGATGATGGCGGCGGGCTTCTGGGTGCTGGTCTCCCTGGCCTTCCACTGGATCCGTTCGGACCTGGACCCGTGCTGCTCCTCCGTCAGCAACTACGCGCGCGGCGACTACGAGTGGCTCATGCAGGCCGCGTTCGTGGTGTTCGGCTTCGGGTGGATGGCGGCGGGGATCGCGGTGGCGCGGGCGCTGCATGGCGTGCGCGGTGCGGCGCTGATGCGCGGTGCGCTCCTGGTCGCCGGGCTGGGACTGCTGCTGTCCGGCATGTTCCGCACGGATGACCTGGGTGGCACCGATGGCCCCTCCGCAGAGCACGTGGTCCACACCGTGGGAAGCCTCCTGGCCTTCGGTGGGCTCATCGTCTACGGGCTCGTGGCCGCCAGCGCGATGCGCCGCTCGCCTGACTGGAAGTCGCTCGCCGTCCCCCACCTGATGCTGGGCTTGGCGACGCTCGCTCTCGTGCTGACCTTCTCGATCTGGGTAGAGACCATCGGCGACGGCTTCGGCTGGTGGCAGCGGGCGCTCACCATGGTGCTGATGCCTGCATGGCTGGCGCTGCTCGGGTGGCGCCTGGAGCGCACCGCCAGGACCTACTCCGCCTGACCCAGGTAGATCCAGGTCTGCATCTCCTCCGGCAGCACGGTGGCATCGCCCCAGTTCGCCTCGACCTCCGGCGCGACGCCGTCGACCACCAGGAAGACCGCTCCGAACACCTCGGGGATGGGCAGCGCATACACGCACTCCGGGTCGCGCAGGGGGTCCTCTCCTCCGAGCGCCAGCGCCCAGGCCTGCGCGCTGCTCAGCGACGTCCAGTCCAGGTGCGGGTCCTCGATCCCGGCGCTGACGATGTCCGCGACCAGCCACGCGTCCCGCTCCACGAACCACGGCTCGTCCCCGGCAGGCACCGTCAGCACCGGCTCGGCGCCCCACAGCTCACCGGACAGGTCCCCCATCGCTCCCGGCACCTCGACCGGCGGGCCCTCCATGTCGACGGTGGGCGTCCCACCCTCACGGAGCTCGGCGAGCGGCGCGCAGCCGGCGATGGGCCTGGGCACGATGAACGACTGATGCATCGCGCCGTCCGGCGCCTCGAGCTCCGCGGGCGCTGGCTGGTCGAACACCGCAGTGGGCTCCTGATCGGTGTTCGCGGGCTCGTTCGGATCGATGACGATGGTCGCCAGCAGTGTGGAACCAGCCGCGTCTCCGCCCCAGAACTGCGCGACCAGCACCGACGTGAACGGGTCCCCCGGTCCCCGATCCCAGAGCTCGACCAGGTCCTCGCGGGTCTCGACGTCGCCGCACTGGCCCTCGGCCGGGATGCCGGAGCCGCCGCCGTAGTGCGCGATGCCTTCCTCTTGTCCCGACCCGCTCAGGGACTCTTGCAGCCCGACCACTGTCGAGCCGTCCAGGAGCAGTGTCGACACGGTGTGGGTGCGGAGCGCGCCGCTCGCCACCACCTCCCACTGCGGGGAGGCGGGGTCCCACCCGTCGGTGGGTCCGTCGGGCATGTCGGAGAAGAGAGGCTGCGGCGTCGCCGGAGGCGTCCCCTCCATGATGTCGCCCAAGGTCTTCAGCTCGGCGGCCAGCGACAGCCCCCGGCCGAACGCCTCGTCGCTGTGCACGGAGACGCCGGGCTCGAGCGACAGCTCGTCACCGCACATCACCGCATCCTCGCCACGCAGCAGCAGGGCGGGCTCCTCGACGGGGACCGCATCGGGATCGTCACCGACCTCGTAGCGGAACGGCCCTGCATGCACGGGATCGGCGCCTGCCGGCTCCTGATCACCGGCGCCCAGCGGCAGCACCAGCCATGCGCCCGCGACGACCGCTCCCACGGCAGCCACACTCGCGACGGCCTGCATGGCAGCCCTCCTCCGCCGGCCCTCGCTCACGCTCCGAACGCTCGACGCCACCACCGCATCGGCCGTCAGGTCCTTGCCCACGGCCTCGCCGTGAGGCTGTGCCGCGCGGTGCAGCGCATCGTGGAAGTCGCTCATCGCTGTCTCCTCTCGACCACGGGCAGGCGCTCGGGCTCGGTGACGCTGACGCCCAGCAGCGGCGCGAGCCGTTCCCGGCCCTCCTGCAGGTACTTCTTGACGGTGCCGTCGCTCAGCCGCATCACGTGGGCGATGTCCGCGACCGTGAGGTCGTCGTAGAAGCGCAGCGCGACGGCGGTGCGCACGCGAGGTGGCAGGGCCGCGAGCGCGCGGCTGATCTCGTCGTGATCCTCGACGTCCCCCGCGTGCTCGGCGTGGGTGCGTGGGGCGACTCTGGGCACCAGGCGCGCCCATATGCGGTCGCGCCGGATCGCGTCCACGTGAAGCGTGCGCATCGTCGCGCGAATGTAGCCCTCGGCCGAGCGCGCATCGTGCAGCCGGCGACGCTTGACGAAGGTCTTCACCACGGCAGCCTGCACCAGCTCCTCGGCCCCGTGCCGCGAGCCTGTGAGGACGTACCCGTACGCGGCCAGGCGCGACCCGGCCTCGCGGTAGACCTCCGCGATCACCTGCTCGACGTCCGGCACACTCATCCCTCCCACACTGTAGAGACGGTTGGGGGCGCCTCGAGGGTGGGGTGCGGGTTCAGACGGCCGATGCGCAAGCCGGCTGGAGCGGTGCGGTCACCCCTCGTCGAGCTCGGGGATCGACGGCACTCCGGAGACGATCGTGACGGGCGTCAGGACGGCGGTTCCTGGCTGGCCGGGTTCCACATCCGAGTGCACCAACCGTGCCTGGTAGTCACCAGGCTCGATGATGCCCGCACCACCGCAGTCCCACACCTGGTTCAGCTCGACGAACCAGCCCGGAGCATCGTGCGGGAGGTCGTCGCGCTCCGACCACGAGACGTCGAACACCCAGGCGTCGCCCGCATCCGAGCTCAGCACCAGGCGAGCCGGGCCCTTGCCGTACTGATCGACCAGCGCCGCCGCATCCGTGCCGAGTGGAATCGGGTAGCCACCGATCAGCGCGTCGTCACCGTAGCCGTAGAGGCGACCGGTCTCGATCCAGCGCGGCAGGGGCACGGGCACGGGGTTCGATGCCTCGCCGGAGTAGTCGGGCTCGGGCACCTCGGCGGCCGCGAGACTCCCCGTGCAGCTGAGGTCGCCGGTCAGCTGGGTCACGGCCGTGGCCGCGAGGTAGCCGCTCGAGCCGAGCTCCGGCGGGTTGGCAGGGTCGATCGGCTCCGGCTCACCCACTGTCACGTCCAAACCCGTGTACTCCACGGGACCGGCGCTGAAGACGAACCTCGCCGCTGGATCGCCATTCGGAAGGTCCGTAGCGACGGCGAGCGCCGCGATGTACTCCCCGTCCCCGGCCGCCGCGGCGCCCGTGGCACAGTCCCCCGGCAGCGGCATGTGGATGCGGTCCCAGGAGAAGGGCGAGCGGGCGTCAACCGGCTCGCCCACTGCGACCACGTCGTCCTGGTCTAGCAGCAAGGGCACCAGCGTCACGGTGAGATCCTCGTCAGCGCCCCACGTCAGGGTCGTATCGAAGTACAGCACCTCGTAGCCGGCCCACACTGAGTCAGGACGCTCGACGATGGTGCCGTCATCGGCCCTCTTCCCGAGTTGCGCAGTCGCCTGGAGTCCCACGGCACGCTCGTCATGAGCCGTGACCCCGCTGACAAGACCCGTGGCGTCTCCACATCGCAGAGCCGTGACATCGAGCGCAGCGTCGTCACTGATCGCCGTCTCCTCGTCGATGACCAGACCGGCCCCATCCGCGCTGCGAGGGTCCGGGGGCGTTGAAGCCGAGGGCGTCGCCACCGGATGCGCATCCATCGGCACCCCGGGCAGCACCGACCACACGCCCACCGCCACCAGCGCGACGGCGGCCACCACCCCAGCGCCACCAGCAGCGCGGCGGCGACGTCCCCGGCGCACGCGCGCCCCCAACGCATCCCGCACGTCGACGGACCCGAGCGATCGCGCGGACTCCGCCGCCGCATCGGCTCCATGCCGTCCCAGCTCGTCGTGAAGATTCATGACCGGCCCTCCGTTTCCACCACCGCGATGCGCTCGGCATCGAACACGTCTGCGCCCACCTCGACCGCGAGCCGGTCGAGGGCATCCGAGAGGTAGCGCTTGACCGTGCCGGTCGCCAGCCGCATCTGGTGCGCGACGTCCGCGACCGTGAGGTCGTCGTAGTAGCGCAGCACCACTGCGGTGCGCTGGCGCGGGCTGAGCGTGGCGAGCGCCCTGCCCACCGCATCGGCCGTCGCGATGCGCTCGGTCTGGTCCGGCACCTCGTCGCGAACGACCTGCCCGGGAGCGAGGCGACGCCACACCGTCTCGCGACGCATCCGGTCCACGTGGAGCGACCGCATGGCGGCCCGCACGTAGCCCTCGGCCGCCGCGGCATTGGGGATGCGTCGCTTGCGCACGAAGACCTTGACGATGGCGTCTTGGACCAGGTCCTCGCCGGCGTGCTGCGAGCCGGTCAGCAGGTACCCGTAGGCGGCCAGCCGCGTCGATGCGCGTCCCAGCAGCTCGCCCAGCAGGTCATCGTCGGTCACGTGTGCCCCTCTCGTCGACACATGAACGGCTCAGGCCCGCCGGAGGTTGTGGGGGACGAGCACGGGGTTGGTCACGGCAGCACCGTCACGAGCCCGAGGTCATACCACCGAGCCGTGACGGGCTGGAGCGCCTCCGCGAGATCGAGGGCCTCGTCCGAGCGATCGTCCGCGTCCAGCATGACCGCCTGGTAGCGGCCAGGAGCCGCCTCCCGGTCCGTGCAGGACGTGCTCGCACCCGCGAGCGCGGTGGCGGGACCGCCGCTCACCTCGCTGAACAGCCTGAGCGGGATGGACGCCTCCACCGCTCCGTCGTCGATGTCGAGCAGCAGCAACGTGTAGTCCCCACGCAGCGGGTTGATGCCAGGGTTGTGCGGGATGTCGACGGACCGCGAGCCGCGCAGGGTCTCCGCAGGCAGCTGGTCAGGGAAGTCCTGCAGACGATCATCCTGGACAGCCACCACCGGCAGCTCCAGGCCGTCGCGCTCCACCTGCGCCTCGAGCACGTCGCATCTGCCTGACATGGCGATGCCCGCTCCCGCCTGAGACAACGGCACTCCCTCCTGCGCGACGGCGTCGCGCACGAGCGCGGCGGGAGACGGGGTGGCCGCCTCCCCCTGCTGCCGTGCGGCCCGCACCGCGGCCACCTCGGTGGGCGTGGGCTGGGTCGTGGTCGCGCCGATCGCGCCGGCGGCGAGGAAGCCCGGGTACGCGACCGTGGTCCCGTCCAGGCCGGCACCGTCGACGAAGGTCGCCAGCGGCGCGCCCGATTCGTCGCGCACCTGGACCACGGTGTGCAGCTCGGCGGCCTCCACGGGCGCGCCGAACGACCACGAGCTCGACTGCGTCGCGGCCAGGCAGGTGGGCTGGACGGGAGACACGATGCTGATCGAGCTCGTGTCCGCGTCCGGGTCGTAGAGCGGCACCGCTGAGCCGCCGCCGGACACCTCGCGATCCTCGGCGTCCCCGTACCAGCCCACCGCCGGGCTGAGGACGCGGCCGCTCGCCACCAGGAACGCGGCGGCCTCCACGGTGTACAGGGCGTCCCCTGCCCACGTCACATCGAAGTCCACGGTGAGCGCGCCACCCTCGGACGGCGAGCCGGGGACGTCCACCGCAGCGCCAGGGTCGACGCGCCGGAGCGTGCCACCGGCATCCTCGTTCACGAGCGCGATGGCCTGCACGTCGATCGTGCTGTCGCGCACCGGCGCCGCCGCGACCGTCACGCCCGGCTGCGCCCACGGCAGGTAGGGCTCCGGGGTGGTGCTGGGCACGCAGCTGCTGCGGTCCGCGCGGGCGTCGAAGACGGGCACCTGTGCGACGCGAGCGGAGGCGACATCCACTGCGGCGGCGTCCGAGGGCCACGCCACCCAGGTCACGCCCACGCCCACGAGCACCGCCCCGACTCCCGCCCCGACTCCCGCCCCGAGCCTGCGCCGTCGGGCGGCCCGCACCCGGGCGGCGTCCGCCGCGATCGCGTCGCTGTCCGCGAGCCGCTCGACCACCGGCGGGGCGGCGCTGGCACCCGCCGCGCCCATCACGTCGAAGGCGTCCTTCACCGTCCGCCGCCCACGACGGCCATGCGGGTCACCGGCGCCGCAGACACCCCCAGCCGCGTCGCGAGATGCTCGCGGCCTGCGGCGAGCAGCGCCTCGACCTCTGCGGGCCTCAGACGCAGTGCCGCGGCGACATCGGCGACATCGCGCTCGTCCCGGTAGCGCAGCACCATCGCGACGCGCACCCACGGGTCCAGCTGGGCGACCGCCAGGTCCACGTCGTCCAGCGCGCCTGCCTCGACCCGCGCATCGGCCGCACTGGCGGTGCTCCCGGACTCGCTGCGAAGCGCCGCGCACTGCGCGGCGAGCATGCGCTCGCGCACCCGGTCCGCGAGCCGGCCGCGACGCCAGCGGCGGGCGAGCACGTGGGCGACGGCGGACCGCACCAGCGCCTCACCGCCCTCGACGGAGCCGGAGAGCACGAAGCCGTACGCGGCCAGGGCACGGTCGCCGTACAGCGCGCCTGCCGTGTGCTCGATGCTCGCCATGGCGTCTCCCTCGACGTCCCGCTCCCGGCGTCGCGGAAGCCGCGCCCTACTTCTTCTTGGGCGCCGCCTTCTTCTTGGCAGGGGCCTTGCGCGCGGCCGGCTTCTTCTTGGCCGGGCCCTTCGCGCGCTTGTCCGCCAGCAGCTCGACGGCTCGCTCCGGCGTCATCTCGTCCACGGTCTCGCCGCGGGGGATGGTGACGTTGGTCTCGCCATCGGTGATGTACTCGCCAAAGCGGCCGGCCTTGATGACGATGGGCTTCTCGGAGACGGGATCCACCCCCAGCTCCTTGAGCGGCGGCGCCGCCTGGCGGCCGCGTCCACGCTTGGGCTGCGCGTAGACCGCCAGCGCCTCCTCGAGCGTGATGGTCAGCAGCTGCGACTCGGACTCCAGCGACCGCGAGTCCGTGCCCTTCTTCAGGTACGGGCCGTAGCGGCCGTTCTGCGCCGTGATCGCCTCGCCGGACTCCGGGTCCTCGCCCACCACGCGCGGCAGGCTCATGAGCGTCAGCGCGTCGGCCAGCGTCACGGTCTCGAGCGACATGTCCTTGAACAGCGACGCCGTCTTGGGCTTGGCCTTCGAGTCCTCCGGCAGCACCTCGGTGACGTAGGGGCCGTAGCGGCCGCCCTTGGCGACCACCTGGTTGCCGGTCTCCGGGTGCTCGCCCAGCACGCGCTCGTCGCCGCCCTGGTTCTCGAACAGCTCCTCTGCCTTCGCGACGGTCAGCTCGTCCGGCGCGAGATCCTCCGGGATGGAGGCACGCTGCTGCTCGCCGTCCTTGTCCCGCTCGATGTATGGCCCGTAGCGGCCGTTGCGCGCGTAGATATCTGCACCGATCGGGAAGGTGTTGACGGCCCTGGCGTCGATCTCCGGCAGGTTGTCCAGGAGCTCGCGCAGGCCCTCCTGCGCGGCGGCCTCGCCGCCGAAGTAGAACTCCTGCAGCCAGTCCTTCATCGAGCGCTCACCGGAGGCGATGCGGTCCAGGCCGGCCTCCATCTCCGCGGTGAAGCCGTAGTCCACCAGCGACGGGAAGTGCTCCTCGAGCAGGCCCACGATGGAGAAGGCGATCCAGTTGGGCACCAGCGCCTTCTTGTCGACCCGCACGTAGTCGCGGTTGATGATCACGTCGACGGTCGAGGCGTAGGTGGACGGGCGGCCCAGCTTGCGGTCCTCGAGCTCCTTGATCATCGCGCCCTGCGTGTAGCGCGGCGGCGGGTTCGTGGAGTGCGTCAGCGGCTCGAGGGCCGATGCGTCCATGGGGTCGCCCTCGGACACCTGCGGCAGGCGCGACTCGTCATCGCTGGGCTGCTTGCCGTCCTCGTCCTCGTAGCGCGCCGCCTCCTTGGACTCGATGTACAGGGCGCGGAAGCCGGGAGCCGTCAAGATGGTGCCGGACTTGGCGAACTCCACCGCGTGCCCGCCGGCCGTCGTCGCGCCCACGGTGATGGTCGAGGTGGTGCCCACAGCATCGGCCATCTGCGAGGCCAGGGTGCGCTTCCAGATCATCTCGTACATGCGGAACTCGTCGCCGCGCAGTCGGGTGCGCAGCGAGTCCGGGGTGCGGAAGGTGTCGCCGGCGGGGCGGATCGCCTCGTGGGCCTCCTGCGCGTTCGTGTCCGCGGAGGCGTAGACGCGCGGCGAGCTCGGGACGGCATCGGGTCCGAACAGGTCGATGGCCTGCTTGCGAGCGGCGCGGATGGCCTCCCCGGACAACGACGGCGAATCGGACCGCATGTAGGTGATGTAGCCCTGCTGGTACAGGCCCTGCGCCACGCCCATCGCCTGGCGCGCGCCCAGGCCCAGCTTGCGGCTGGCCTCCTGGATGAGCGAGGAGGTGATGAAGGGGGCGGCGGGACGCTTCTTGTAGGGCCGCGAACTGACGTCCACCACGGAGAAGTCCGCGTGCGCCAGTCCGGACACGAGCGACGCGGCCTCGCCGGCGGTCACGTGGTGGGCCTTGTCCCCCACCAGCTGGCCGCGGTCGTCGAAGTCCTTGCCGGAGGCGACGCGCTTGCCGTCCACCTTGGTGAGGCGCGCGGTGAAGGACACGCCCGCATCGGGCCCCTGCTTGGCGGCGAAGGCGGCGGTGAGGTCCCAGTACTCGGCCGCCTGGAACGCCATGCGCTCGCGCTCGCGGTCCACCACCAGTCGCAGCGCGACGGACTGCACGCGGCCGGCGGAGGACCCCTGCCCCACCTTGCGACGCATCACGTCGGACATGTCCCAGCCATACAGGCGGTCGAGGATGCGGCGCGTCTCCTGCGCCTCCACGAGCTCCATGTCGATCTCGCGGGGAGCGGCGAGCGCCCGCTCGATGCCCTCACGGGTGATCTCGTGGAACGCCAGGCGCTTGACGGGGACCTTGGGCTTGAGCACCTCCAGCAGGTGCCACGCGATGGCCTCTCCCTCGCGGTCCTCATCAGTGGCGAGGTAGAGCTCGTCCGCCTCCTTGAGACGACGCTTGATCTCGGTCACGATCTTCTTGGAGCGCACGGACACCTGGTAGTACGGCTCGAAGCCGCCGTCGATGTCCACGCCGTACTTGCCGAACGGACCCTTCTTGACCTCGGCCGGCATCTCCTTGGGCTCCGGGATGTCGCGGATGTGACCCACGCTCGACACCACCTCGTAGTCGTCGCCGAGGTAGCCGCCGATGGTCCCAGCCTTGGTGGGGGACTCGACGATCACGAGCTTGCGCGACATGGATTCCTGCTTTCGATGGGTGGCGTCTCGGCTCAGGTTCCGGGGGGCGAGACGCTCACAGAATACATAGGCGCGCCGCGCTGTCGAACGGGCCCTGGGGACGCCCGTAGGGCGGGTGGCCGCTGTGGCGGCGTGTACGAGGGATGCTGGCCGCTCATGCGCGGAGCCAGCCGTTCACCGGGCCGCCATGCGCACCTGTCACCATGGAGCCGTGAACATCGATGCAGTAGACCAGGCCATGCGGGACGTCGCGGACCGCGAGATCCGCCCCCGCTTCCGTGCCCTCAAGGACGGGGACATCACCGCCAAGAGCGGCCCGAACGACCTCGTGACCGTCGCGGACGTCGAGGCGGAGCGAGTGCTCACACCCCTGCTGGCGGCGATCGAGGACATCCCGGTGGTGGGAGAGGAGGCGACGGAGCAGGACCCGACGCTGCCAGAGGTGCTGGGCACCGCGCAGGCCGCGTGGACCGTCGATCCGGTGGACGGCACCTGGAACTTCGCCCACGGCTCCGTCGAGTACGCCGTCATGGTGGCGAGGGTGCAGGACGGCGCCGCGCAGGCCGGATGGATCCTTCACCCCGAGACCGGCGACCTCCTCCACGGCGCGACCGACGCGCCCGCCACCGTGCGCACGGCGGCGGGAGACGTGCGTGCGGTCGCCTCGGTGGCCGATGCGCCGGCACGGCCGCTGTCGCAGCTGCGCGGCATGATGACGCTCACCTTCGCGCCTGGACCCGTCGCGGAGTGCCTGGCTGGCATGACCGAGGACGTCGCGGAGATCACGCCGCCGCGCATGTGCGCTGGGTGGGACTACTGGGACGTGCTGAGTGGTCATCTGGACTTCGTGATGTACTTCCGAGCCAAGCCGTGGGACCACGCTCCTGGTGCGGCCATCCTCAGGGCGGCCGGGTTCGCGGTGCGTCACCTCGACGGCGCCGAGTACCGTCCCGGAGATCCCGGCCGGCCCTTCCTCGCGGCTCGAGCGCAGGAGTGGGACGCGTTGGCGGAGGCGATCCGCGCTCGAGCGGGCGACGCGCTCTAGGCGGTCCGGGCACGCGCGGCGCCCATCACGGGAACGCCAGAAGGGCCCCTCGCCAGCGAGGGGCCCTTCCGTGAGAAGCGATCAGGCCTTGACGGGCTCGTCGATCGTCTCGATGGCCGGGGCCTGCTTGAGCGCCCCGTCCTTCTTGTCGCCCGCGGCGGCCCAGATGATGCCCAGGCCGGCGAGGATGAGGGTGAAGCCCAGTCCGGTGGCGATCGCCGCGACACCCAGGCCCATGGTCAGCACGTTCGCGGTGACCGAGCCGACGCCCAGCTCGCCCATGAGGGCGTGAGCGACGCCGGTCCAGGCCTCGGCGCGAGCCGGACCCTCGAGCGGGTGCATGCGGTCGAAGTCGGCCCAGTAGCGTCCGTCGGTCGCGACCTCATAGGTGCCGGCCTCGAAGGTCTCGCCGTTGTACTCGACGTCCTCGTCCAGGACCACCGTGGTGGTGCCGTTCAGCGTGTGGTACGCAATGAGGCCCATCTGGTACATGTACTCGGAGCCGGTGTTCACCAGCGGGTCGTTGGGGTCCATCTCGGAGGCCTTGAGCTGGTAGCCCCAGTCGTCCTCGACCAGGGACACGATGCCCTCGGCACCGGCGACCTCGCCGCGGTCCACGAGCACGCCGTCCTCGTTGTAGGACAGTTCGACGTTCTGTGCCTCCGAGAACTTCTGAAGCGAGTTCTGGCCGGCGGCCACCTGGGTGTACGCGAAGGCGCCCACGCCGATGAAACCGAGACCGATGACTGCCAGGACGATTCCCAGCACCTTGACACGTGCGTTCATGATCTTTTCCTTCCACTCCGGGGTTTGGCTTTCCGGCTGACCCCAGCCTTGCGGACTGCGGGAGAAGGACCTCGGGACCATAGGCCTAGCCCGCGCCTCAGTGGCCTCTGAACAGGGATGATGCGCGACGAATACGATCAGATCCGTGGCCGAGGGGGACGGCCCATCGGCATTGAACAGCCAATGTCAGGACCTAGGTCCTGGACATTTCTCAGGGATATTCCACGGACTGCGCCGAGGGGCGGAGGAGAAGACCGTCTCGCACCAGGTCGCGCACCGCAGGCACCAGGCCGCCGATCATCGCGCCGGACGGCACCTCCAGCAGAGCAGCGAGCGCATGGGCGATCTGCCCCACCGTGAGCTCGCCGTCGCATGCGCCCACCAGGCCCGCGAGCGCGGTGTCCGCCTTGATGGACCGCCCGAACCCGCCGCCCTGGCGAATCAGGATGTGCTCGGGGTCGTGCTGCACGGGAGGGCCGTACGTCTCCTTGGTGACGTCGGGGGCGACCGTCAAGGGGGTATCGAGCAGCGCTGCGTCAGTGGTGGCCGCGAGCCAGTCGTGCGCCGCGAGCGTGTGGGCGAGGTGCGGGCCCAGCGGGGACTGCAGTGCGCCCTCGTGCGCCTCCAGGCGGCGCAGCGTGGGAGCGCCGGACAGCGGACGCCGCAGCGTCACGATCCCGAAGCCGATCGCGTCCGCACCGGCGGCGTCGAACGCCCGCAGGTAGGCCTCGTACGCGCTCCGGTAGCCGCTCGGATCGCGATCCGCAGTGATCCCGGCGTCCCGCAGCCAGGTCTCCGCATACTCCGCGGCATCCAGAGCGTCACGCTGCACGATCCACGCATCGAGGGGGATCTCCGCGGCGTCCAGCCACTGCTCGAGGCGGTCGCGCCAGTCGCCGTGGATCTCCCAGTTGCCCAGGAACTGCGCTGCTCCGCCCGGCTCGAGCGCGGCCCCCACACCGGAGATGAGGGTGCGGACCACGCCGTCGCGCTCGATGCCGCCGTCGCGGTACTCGAAGGCCGGTGCCCCAGGAGGCGTGATCACGAACGGCGGATTGGAGACGATGAGGTCGAAGGTCTCGCCCGCCACCGGCTCCAGCATCGACCCCTCCCGCAGCTCCCACGGCCGGTGCGCGGCGGCGGGGCTTTCCGCATCGGCGGCCTCAGCGCCGAGCGCCGGAGCGTTCAGGAGCTCGTTGAAGCGCGCGTAGCGCAGGGCGCGGGCAGAGATGTCCGTGGCGACCACCTGGTCCGCGTGCAGCGAGGCGTGCAGAGCCTGGATCCCGCATCCGGTGCCCAGGTCGAGCACGCGCCGGCGCGGGCCCCGCATGGTGACGGAGGCCAGCATGCTCGATGCCCCGCCCACTCCCAGCACGTGCTGCTCCCCCACGGCGCGGCCGGTGACGGACTCGCCCTGGTCCGACGCGATCCACCAGTCGACCTGACCGGCGTCGGTGGTGGCGGCGTACGGCCGCATGTCCACGCGCGATCTGACCGTGTCATCCGGCGCCTCGCCCGCGGCCTCGACCAGCCCGGCGCGCACCGCTCCCGAGGCTCCGAGGCGAGGCATCGCCGCATCGACGGCCGCGCGCGGCAGCTCGTTTCCGAGCGTGAACAGCCGGGTGAGGGTCGCCGCGGGCTCGTCGCTCGCGCGTGTCACCACCCGGCCCGGGATGACCTGCTCGCGGCCGAGCGCCGCCGCGGCGCGCTCACCCAGGAGGTCGTGAACGGCGTCGACGGTCCAGCCGTCGAGGTCGGCTCGC
The DNA here is from genome assembly GCF_016862815.1 of Demequina activiva. Classification (GTDB taxonomy): domain Bacteria; phylum Actinomycetota; class Actinomycetes; order Actinomycetales; family Demequinaceae; genus Demequina; species Demequina activiva. The sequence goes on from NZ_BONR01000001.1 coordinate 601,047, forward strand.
AGGGCTGCGGCCGAAGGGGCGTCGAGGGCGGGGCTCACACTCCGCAGGCTAGCGCGCGGCCGGACCCAGGGCGGTCCCCGTCAGCAGCGCTCGATAGAACGCCACGCCGGCCCCCAGGGCGGCGATCTCGACGTTCTCGCCGGGCCCGTGGATGGCTTCGCGCTGCGCCTTGTCCATCGCGAGCGGGCTGAAGCGGTACACGGCCGGAGCGATCCGGGCCACGTGCCGCGCGTCGGATGCGGCCATCATCACGTAGGGGACCGTCACGGCATCGGGGTAGGACGTCCTCACGGCGGACACCAGCGCGCGCCAGCGCTCATCGTCGCCCGTGGGCGACACCGGAGAAGGCTCGGACGCCTCCACCACGGTCAGCTCGACGCTCTCGCCCACCGCGCGCCGCACGTGATCGAGCGTGTCCTGCACGGTCGACCCCACCGCGACGCGCAGGTTCACCGTCGCCGTCGCTCGCGTCGCGAGCACGTTCTGAGCCGGGCTGCCCTCGAGCATCGTCACCGCGGCCGTGGTGCGCACCATGGCCGCGAGCTCCGGTCCCAGCCGCGGCAGCAGCCGCGCGAGCGGGCCGCGCAGCGAACCCGCCCGGCCCAGCACGGCACGCATCGGTCCGGTCAGATGCGGCGCCACGCCTTCGAACATCTCGACGGACACGTCGTGCAGCGAGGTGGGGAACGGGCTGTCCTCGAGCGCCACCAGCGCCTTCGCCAGCAGTCCGGGCGCCGAACGGCGCGGGGGCGTCGACGCATGCCCGCCCAGGGACTCGACCGTGAGCTCGAGCGTCACGATGCCCTTCTCCGAGGCGCCGATCGCCGCCATCGGCGTCGACAGCCCCGGGAAGGCCCCGGTCGCGACCGCCCCGCCCTCGTCCACCACGAGCCACGGCTCGATGCCGCGCGTCTCGAGCAGCTCGACGGCCGCGAGGGCGGACGGCCCGTGGGACTCCTCGTCCGCGCCGAACAGCAGGTACAGGTCGCGCGCCGGCGTCCAGCCCTCGCGCAGCAGAGCCTCGAGCGCCTCGAGCAGCACGATCAGCGCGCCCTTGTCGTCCAGCGTCCCTCGCCCGTGGACGCGACCGTCCGCGATCACTCCGTCGAAGGGCGGGTGCTCCCAGCCCTCGGCCTCCCAGTCCGCGGGCACGGGCACCACGTCCTGATGCGCCATCAGCAGCACCGGCCGCACGGCGGACGCGCCCGGGATGCGCAGCAGGAGGCCGGCGCGGCCCACCACGTCGAGCTCGGCCGCGCCGAACGTGCACGGGTACGTCTGCTCCAGGAAGGTGCGCAGCAGCCCGAAGGTGGCGGCATCGCCGTCGCTCAACGGCCCCGGCGGCGGGGTCACGGTGGCGATCCGAACAGCCTGGGAGAGGTGCTCGGCGGCGGCGAGCGCCACGGGGTCCGGCGAGGGGCCGCCGTCGCGACCGGCCGATGCGCGCCGCAGTCTCATCGCTCGCCCTCCTCGGGCACGGGGTCGCCTGGCGTGCCGTCGCCCATCGGAGGAGCCTCGTCCACCAGAGCGCCCGGGATCGGGACGCCAGAGCCGGGGACGCCCGCCTCGGCCACCAGCGCATCGGCGCTCGACGTGAAGGCGACCTTGGGGACGGCGAACAGGAAGACCATCGCCACCAGTGCCGTGCCGCCGCAGATCGCCCACACGGTGATGTAGCCGGACAGCGATCCCGCGTCCGTCTCGCCGCCGTCGAGCGCTGCGGTCGCGCCGGAGGCCAGGGCGATCGCGAAGGCGGCGGAGGCGAACGCGCCGCCGATGGTCTTGGTGGTGTTGGTCAGCCCGGTCGCGACGCCCGTGTGCTCCGGCGGGGCGGCGGCGGCCGCGGCAGCCGGCAGCGCCGCCACCAGCGCGCCGGAGCCCAGGCCGGCGACCACCATGCACGCGACCACCTGCACCACGTCGCCATGGAACGGGATGAGCGCCAGATAGCCCAGCGCCACCAGCGCCGAGGCACCGATCAGCACCAGCCGCGGCGTGAGCATCGCGGACACCTTGGAGAACACGCCGGCTCCCACGAGCAGCGACATCACGTACGCGCCGATCACGTAGGACGCGGTGGCGGAGGTCAGACCCAGCCCGTAGCCCACCTCGTCGGGATCCGTGCGGGCGAACGTCGACAGCGGCCCCTGGGCGCCCAGCACGCTGACGCCGAACAGCGCGGCGGTGGCGATCACCGGCCACAGCGCCGGACTGCGCAGCATGCCGATGTCCACGAGCGGGTGCTCGGTGCGCTCCTCGACCTTCACGAAGGCCCACAGCAGCGCGACGCCGATCATCACCATGCCCACCACCCACACCGTGATGCCATCGACGCGCACCAGCGACAGTCCGCCCATGATCGCCAGCAGGGCGATGGTCAGCAGGCTCGTGCCGCGGGTGTCGATGGTGCCGCCACCGCGCACGCCCGGGTCCGGGACCTTGAGCAGCACCACGATCAGCGCGATCGTCACCAGCGCCGCCGGCACGCACAGCGTGAGCCACAGCGGCAGCATGCCGCCCAGCTGCCCGCCCGCGAGCGCACCTGCGATCGCGCCCGCCTGCAGCGCCACCACGATGACGCCGGCACCCTTACGGGTGAGCGCAGCGCCGTCGGGCTCGTTCCGAGCCCGCGAGAAGATGATCGCCACGTTCAGCGGCAGCCACACCACGTAGAAGCCCTGCAGCGCCCACGCGGCCACGAACCACGGAAAGGTGGGCGCGAACGCGATGCCGAAGCTCGCGATCATGGTGACGATCAGCGAGGCGATCAGGATGCGGCGGTGGCCGAACATGTCGCCCAGGCGCGCGAGCACCGGCACCACGATCGAGCTGAGCAGCAGCTGTGCCGCCTCGAACCAGTTGATGTCCGCGTCCGTGATGCCGAGGTTACGGGCGATGTCCGTGAACAGCGGCGTGTAGTAGCCCTGCAGCACGCCGGACGTGCCCTCGACCACGACCAGCGCGCCCACGACGCCGCCGGCCAGGGCCGTGCGCTTGCGGTTCACCATGGGCGCATCCTTTCACCCCGGGGTGCCGGGATCGTGACGGGCCGATGCGCGCGAGGGTGCCGCTCGTCGATCACGGACGGCTGGCGTCCACCTCGTCGCCGGGGGACGGGTCCGCCTCGGCCTCGCTGACCACGGCCTCGTCCGCGGCGTCCTCGACGCCCGGGGCGTGGGAGCGCCGCGACGCGCCTGCCACGGCCAGGATGGCGATCAGCGCGGCGATGCCGGCGATGGTCCACCGCACGGCGGGGTTCGCGTCGTCGCCGTAGCTGAGCATCACCACGGCCGGCGCGATCAGCAGTGCCACGAGGTTCATCACCTTGAGGAGCGGGTTGATCGCGGGGCCGGCCGTGTCCTTGAACGGGTCGCCCACGGTGTCGCCGATGATGGTCGCCTCGTGCGCCGGCGAGTTCTTGCCGCCATGGTGGCCGTCCTCGACGATCTTCTTCGCGTTGTCCCACGAGCCGCCCGAGTTGGCGAGGAACACGGCCATCAGCACGCCCGTGCCGATCGCTCCGGCGAGGAATCCGGCGAGCGCGCCCACGCCCAGCGCGAAGCCCACGAAGATGGGTGCCATCGCGGCCAGCAGCCCGGGGGTGGCGAGCTCGCGCAGCGAGTCACGAGTGCAGATGTCCACCACGCGGCCGTACTGGGGACGCACCTCGCCGGTCATGATGCCGGGGTTGTCACGGAACTGGCGTCGCACCTCGAAGACGATGGCGCCGGCGGCACGGGTGACCGCGTCGATCAGGAGACCGGAGAACAGGAAGACGGTCGCGCCGCCGATGATCACGCCCACCAGCGTGAGCGGGTTGATGATCTCGTAGGAGAAGTCGTCGAGCGAGGCCGATGCCTCGTCGATCGCGGTGATCACCGCGTCCGAGTACGAGCCGAACAGCGCGGCCGCGGCCAGCACGGCCGTCGCGATCGCGATGCCCTTGGTGACGGCCTTGGTGGTGTTTCCCACCGCGTCGAGGTCGGTGAGGATCTGCGCCGCCTCCTCATCGACCTCACCGGACATCTCGGCGATGCCCTGGGCGTTGTCGGAGACGGGTCCGAACGTGTCCATCGCCACGATCACGCCCACCGTGGTGAGGAGCCCGCAGCCTGCGAGCGCCACCAGGAACAGCGCCAGGGCGATCGAGCCACCCGCCACGAAGTACAGCACCACGACGGCGCCCGCGATCACGGTCGCGGTGTAGACGGCGGACTCGAGGCCCACGCCGATGCCGGACAGCACCACCGTGGCCGCGCCCGTGCGCGACGTCTGCGCGACGCGCTTGGTGGGCTTGGAGCCCACATCGGTGAAGTAGCCGGTGAGCCACAGGATCAGGCCCGCGAGCCCGATGCCCACGAACACCGCGACGGTGGCCATGATGCGCGGGTCGCCGGAGGCGTCCGCGATGCGCTCGGTGCCGATGTCCGCGAACGAGCTGGGCAGGTAGACGAACGCCGCGATCGCCGCCAGCACGGCGCCGATGGCCGCGGAGACGTAGAACCCGCGATTGATGGCGGCCAGGCCGGACTCCGCGCCGCGGACTCGCGTGATGAAGACGCCCACGGCCGCCACCACTGCGCCGATGGCGGTGACGATCAGCGGGAACACGAGTCCCTGCTCACCCATCGCCGCCTTGCCCAGGATCAGCGCAGCGACCAGCGTCACGGCGTAGGACTCGAACAGGTCCGCGGCCATGCCGGCGCAGTCGCCCACGTTGTCGCCCACGTTGTCCGCGATGGTCGCGGCGTTGCGGGGGTCGTCCTCCGGGATGTGCTGCTCGACCTTGCCCACCAGGTCCGCCCCCACATCGGCCGCCTTGGTGAAGATTCCTCCTCCGACGCGCATGAACATCGCGAGCAGCGCCGCGCCGAACCCGAATCCCTCGAGGACGGCGGCGGCGTCGCCGCGGTACAGGAACACCACCGCGGCTGCTCCCAGCAGGCCCAGGCCCACCACCGACATGCCCACCGCGCCGCCGGTGCGGAACGCGATGCGCGCGCCCGTGGCGCGGCCGTCCTTCTGCGTGGACGCGTAGGCGACGCGAACGTTGGCGCGCACCGCGAGCCACATGCCCATGTAGCCGATCGCCGCGGAGAAGCCGGCGCCCAGGAGGAAGAAGATTGAGCGCCCCACCCGCACGCCGGCGTCGCCCGGCAGCAGGAACAGCAGCGCGAACACGATCACGGCGAACAGCACGAGGGTGCGGAACTGGCGGTTGAGGTACGCCGATGCGCCCTCCTGCACCGCTCCCGCGATCTCCTGCATCTTGGGGGTGCCGTCCGCGGCCTTGAGCACCTGCTGACGAAGGATGAAGGAGAAGATCAGGGCGGCGGCCGCGATGGCGCCGATGACGGCGACGATCGTGAGGCTCGAACCGCCCACCTCGATGCTGGTCGTGACTGCGGATGTCATTCGTCCTCCTTGACGAGACGCTCCTGGCACGACGTCCTTGTCGCGCTCACGGCTATGCGGGTCACTCTAGGGGACGATGAGGACCGGAGCGACACGCGACCCAACGTTTCGCTCCACCTGTGCGTCGACACTGCGACAGGAACCACAACGCAGCACCCGATCACCGACGACCGGAGGGGACATGGCTCGCTGGCAGGACACGATGGAGCAGCTGGTGCGGACGCGCGAGCGCGCACTGCTCTCCTACGCCTACCTGGTGTGCGGCGACCCGGTCCAGGCTCAGGACCTGGTCCAGGACGCCCTGGTGCGCACCTTCTCGAGGGAGCGCAAGGGTCTCACCTCGGTCAAGGCCGAGGGCTACGTGAGGCGCGCCATCACCACCTCCTATGTCGATCTGTACCGCCGCCGCCAGCGGTGGCAGCGAGTCCAGCACCTGTTCCAGTCGGAGGCGATCGCTCCGGACCGGATGGGTCAGGTCGAGGCGGGATCGGATGTGGCCGATGCGCTGGCCACGTTGCCGCCTCGGGTGCGGGCGTGCGTGGTGCTGAGGTACTTCGACGACCTCACGGTTCCGCAGATCGCGCGGACCCTCGGCATCGCCGAGGGCACCGTCAAGCGCTACCTCAGCGACGGGCTGGGGCAGCTGGAGCTGGCGTTGGGGCCGCTCGAGGACGCAGGTGTTGCAGGTGAGGACGAGGTCCGGGTGGACTCGCCTCGCTCACAGGGAAGGAACGGATCATGAAGCTCTCGGACGCTCTGAGGGGCGCGGCCGACCGCGCTCCGGTGGATGATGCGACCATCTCCGTCGACGCCGCGACCGGTCGCGTGCGCCGTCGCCGCGCCGTGCGCGCTGGATCGACGGGCCTGGTGGGTGCCGGCGCCGTCGCGGTGCTCGCGTTCGGCGCGATCGGGCAGCTGGGCCCGCTGTCCGGCGACGACGCGCAGGACAGCCTCGCGGGCGGTGACGCGAACGTCGAGTCCGCCATGGACGGCGAGATGGGCGCTCCCGCGATGGCCGAGGAGGACTCCTCCGCAGGCGACACCCGGCTCGCCGAGCCGTGGATGTGCGGCTCGACCTTCGACCCCGAGACCAGCGGGTGGTCGTGGGGCGACACGAGCGGGGTGGAGTTCGAGGCACGAGCCCCCGAGCAGGACGGCCAGACGTGGTCTCTGCCGCAGACGCTCACCGCGCTGCGCCCGGTGGACCTGGTGGGCTCGCCGGACTACGTCGTGGTGTGGGACGGGATCGTCGTGGGCCGCATGATCTCGCCGGATCCGGTGGTCTACGGTCCGGCCGACGAGATGCTGGCGCCGCAGGACGGACCCTACGAGCGGCTCGACCCCGAGTCCGACTTCCCCCAGCTCGAGCAGTGGGTCACGCTCGACGCGGTGAACTGCTGGGATGGCTCGCCGCTGCCGGCCGGAGACTACGAGGTGCACTCCGCGTGGACGCTGGCGTACGCCGCGGACACCGCGCCCGGGGGCGAGTCGGGCGAGGCCCCGACCGAGCCGTCGCCGGCCGCGTCGCCCGACGTCACGGACATGCCCGTCGAGGAGGGCGCCGACGCGGCCGCACTTCCCGGCGCCGAGGACGCAGCGCTGTGGTTCCGCGTCGCGGCCGGCCCCGTGACGCTGACGATCGACGGCGAGCCCGTCGACGATCCGTTCGGCGCGTACCTGGGCGGGGACCAGCCGGGCGAGCCGGTGCCGCTCCCAGAGCCCATCGAGCCGCAGCCGCTTCCCGACGGCTACCTCACGCCGGACATCGCGCGGGAGCTGTTCGAGGCGAACCGCGTCGACGGCTCGTGGGAGATGGCCGCTGGCACCCAGCGGGTGGTCAAGGTCAGCGACTCTCGTTCGGACAACCCGGATGGCGACTGGCAGGCGAACTTCTACGGCTGCGTCTGGGACGACTCGGTGGACGGCGGCTTCCCGGAGCGATCCGCGGAGCTCGACCTGCTCGACGTGTCCGTCTCGGTGCCGTCGAGCATCTCGGTGAGCTACGGATTCGTGGTGGACGGCAATCCGCTGATGAACTCGACTGTCAGGAACGCCTCGGAGTACACGATCCCCGGGTTCTGGAGCGGGCCCAGCCCGCAGCTGTTCCTGGTCCGCGATGGCGTGGTGGTGGCGGAGGCCTACCCCCTCGGTCTCGACGACCAGATGGCGGCCATCGCTCGCGACCGCGCCGTCGTGGACGACGCGGATGACATGGCACTGACGATCGCGCCGGAGACGGGCGGCACGCTCGCACCTGGCGCCCAGCTGAGCGGCCGCTACCTGTGGCGGGACGTGACCGCCTGCGGCACGGGCGGGCAGATCGCTGCGGGCTCCTACACGGTCCTGGCGGCGCAGTCCATCAGCCTGAGCAACGAGGGACAGGTGGTCATGTACAGCGAGGGGGACGAGGGCAGCATCGGCGGCGGCGCGGAGCCCGGCATCCTGCTCCCCGAACCAGCCATCGACGTGCCGGAGTCCGGTGCTGAGGAGTCCGGCTTCGGGTCTGGCTCGGCGAGCGGCTCCGCAGACATGGTGGAGCCGGCGATCGCTCCGGCTCCCGACATGGAGTACGACTGGCTGGAGCTGCAGGTCTACACGTCGCTGGGCACCATCAGCGTTCGCTGACCGGTGCAGTGGCGGGCTGAGGCCCGCACGGACGCTGCCGCTGTGCGCGGACCACAGCGTCCGTGCGGTGCGAGTTTGGCGTTGTCCATTCCGCACGGCCCCCGTCTGTGGCAGGATGTCGCCAAGAGCGGGGTGGCATTCGCACAGACCTCGGCTCGCCAGCTCCCGGGGGCGGCGTGACCCCCTCAGCCGCGCCGCCTCCGGGTTCACCTCCCCCTACCGCTCGGCACGGCGTGCGCAGGCCCTGCCACCGCCACCGCGATCTGTGCGTCGCGGCCCCACGTCACCGCCACGGACACCACCGATCCCTGGACGGCGCAGAGCGACACGCGCACTCCGACCAGCGCTGCTGCCTCGCGTGCGCTCTGGCAGCCCGCACGGTGACCATCGTGCCCCTGTGCCGCAGCGGCCCTCGCCGCGTATGCGCCAGCGAGCGCGGCGGCATCCGCACCGTGCTGGGCCTCGATGCGTGAGCGCGCGTGACCGGCTCCCGCGACCACCGCGACGCCCAGCAGCACCGTCGCGAGCACGAGCGCCAGGGCGATCGCGCTGGCGGCCCCACGGTCGCGCACGGCGCTCACCATGCCCTCCGTGGGTCCCGGCACGGAGCCGTCTGTCGACCCCTGCCGCGCTGCCGCTCCCGGCAGCCGCGCCGGCCTGAGCCACACGGCAGAGCGTCGACTAGCATCGCCCCATGACCGGATGGCGCGCACGCTGGCGGCGGCGCGACACCGGCGTCGACGAGCCACCGCAGGAATCTCGAGATCAGGCACGCAGCACGTCGGAGCCATCCCTCGATCCCGACGCCTCTCACCGCGTGATCCTCCTCGCCTCGCGCTCGGACGGTGTGGGCGGGAGGCTTGCCGCGCTGCTCAACGGGATGCGCCTGGCACGGCTGCTCGGCGTCCCGCTGCGCTTGATCTGGCCCGCCGATCACGGGCTCGGATTCGGGATGACGATCCCACCGGCGGAGCAGGTGTTCTCCCCGCGGTTCCTCGCGGAGCACGCCGACGCTCCGCACGACGGTCGTCGCACGCGCCGCCTCCCGGCTGAGGAAGTGAGCCTGAAGGACCTGCGCAGCAGGCTCGATGCGCGTGAGGCATGGGCCATGCCGCTCGCCCTGCTGGACACCTGGGTGACGGACCGGGAGGCTGCGGGACCCTTCCGGCGCGAGTTCGACGAGGTCGAGTTCGCGCCCGCCTTCGCCACTGCGGTCGCCGCGGCCGATGCGATCGATGTGGAGCCCACGTGGTCGGCGCTGCACGTCCGTGGGGGCGACATCGTCTTTGGCCGCAACCGCCGGCACTTCATCCACACCCGCAAGGCGGTGCCCTACCCGGTGGTCGATGCGCTCGCGCAGCAGCTGCGCGCTGAGGGGCTCACGCCCCTGCTGTTCGGCCAGGAGCGGGACGTGCTCGAGACGCTGGCCCGTCGCCACGGCGGCCAGGTAGCGCTCGACCTGCTGCCGGGGGAGCTCCAGGGTCTTCCGCTCGCGCTGGCCGAGATGGTCCTCATGTCGCGCATGCCGCGCATCGTCGCGTCCGACAGCGTGTTCGCGCGGATGGCGACCGCGCTGAGCGGCACACCTCTCACCCGCCCGGAGGATCTGCTCCCGCCGGACGAGCAGGCCGCCGTCTGCGATCGGGTCGACCCTGACGCGTGGCCGCCGCTCGCCGTGGCCTACGCACACTTCTACGGGTACTACGTGACGCGGGACACCGCGTCGCCGCACGCGAGCCTGCCCAGAATCGAGGCCGCGGCCGCGGCCGATCCGGACAATCCCCTGTACCCGATCGTCCAGGCATCGCTGCTCGAACGACTGGGACGGGACGTCGACGCCGAGGCCGTCCTGGCTCGCGCGCACGCGGCGACCTACCCCGAGGACATGGGGGATCTCGAGTCGACGCTGGCGCTGCGGTTCGGGACGTGGCGGCTCCTGGAGGAGTTCGTGGCGCCCATCGAGCGGCTCGCGGAGCGCGGCAGCCCGACCGCAGCGACGCTGACGGCACGCCTCGCCGATTCCTGACCGCGCGCCCACGGCGCTCACCACCCTGCGCCCGCGAGCGAGGTCGAGGTGGCGGAGGCGACTGGGAGCCAGACTGCGGCCGCGATGCCGACGCTGACCGTCGCGCCGCCCTGCTGGCCGTGGTCCACGGTCACCGTCGCGTCCGGTGCCACCGCGAGGACCGCGAGCACCGCAGCGTCAGCCCCTTCTACCGCCGCGATGCGAGCGCCCATCGCGGCCGCATCGGCCGCGACCACCCCGGCGCGCGCCCAGGCGACGGCGGACAGCACCATGCCGAGCACGAGCACGACCGCGGGCAGTGCCGCCGCGAGCTCGACGGTCACCGACCCGCGGTCGCGTCGCGCCCGGCTCATCCGAACGCCGAGTGCAGGATGTCCGTGAGCATCCCGCGCACCTCGTCCGAGCGGATCAGCGCGATGAGCACGCCTGCGAACGCCGCCGCGGCCACCGTCACGAGCGCGTACTCGGTGGTCGCCATGCCGTCGTCCTCCCGCAGGTCCCACCGCCGGAACTGGGTCATGGTGTCTCCTCTCCACTTCCCGGCGCCTGTCGCCGAGGAGCGCAGCCAGACTGCGTCGCGGATCGCGACGGCCGCACGCGCGGACGGCGAGGTCTGGGGACGGCCGATGCACGGCCCTGGGCTGTGGACGGACGTCACGGCGCGCTCACATCGCCGAGCACGTCGCCCGCACCGCCGATCCCAGCCCCGGCCACGACCGCTATCACGAGCGGGAGCACGCCTGCCAGCGCGAAGGCTGGCAGCAGGCATGCGGCCAACGGCAGCGTGAGGCGCACGCCGAGCTCTCCAGCGGCCCGGAGCGCGTGGCGCCGCTCGTCGCGATCCAGCCGCACCATGGCGGAGCGGATGCCGTATCGCGGGGGCGCCCCGGACGCCACCGCGAGCGCGAGCGGCCGGGCGAGGGCCTGAGCGACTGCGTGCGAGCCCACGTCCCACTGTCCCGTCTCGCACGCACGGGCGAGCGCGCCCAGCGCTTCGGCCGTCTCGCGGTCGGCCACCCGGGCGACGCGGTGGCACGCGGTCGCGACAGGCAGACCGGAGGCGAGCGCGGCATCCACGAGCGCGAGCACCACCGGGACGGGGAGCGGGCCCGCCCTGTCAGCGACGCGTCGCGCTCGAGGCCGGCTGTGCCTGCGCGGCGGCCCCTGCGCTGCGGCCACCATGCGCGTCATCCAGCGCGTTCCCGCCCACGTCAGCGCCAGCGCCGTCGCGAGCAGCGCCCACCCGGCGGGCTCGGTCACCAGCATGGAGAGCGCGCCGGGGTCCACCATGGCCGCCAGACCCATCCCGACGAGCGGCAGCCACCGCAGGATGCGCGCGCTCATGCGCGGGCCTGCCAGAGCAGCCTCCGTCGCGTCCCGCGCGTCGCGCACGCGCGCAAGCGCCTCGTCGATCGCGTCCAGCACACGGACCAGCGGCGCGCCCGTGTCGCGCGCAAGGATGGCGGCGGCGCGTGCGCACCGTGCTGCGGTCGCGTCGCCCGCGAAGCCCTGCGGACTCGGGTCCGGCAGTCCCTCCTGGTCGACCGGCACGCCAGCGGTGAGCCACGCGCGATCGGGCGACAGCCCTGCGTGCAGCAAGGCGGTGACGTCCGCCAGCACCGCGGAGGCGTCGCCCGTCATGCTGTCCACCGCGCCAAGGCATCCGCCGCAGGCCCCGGAACGAACCGGCCGGAGCTGCCGCGGGACAACGCCGGCGCCATCGCCAGCGAGCCCCCGCGCATCGCGGGCACGGCCACCTCCGCGAGCCTGCGGCCGGCGCCGGTCCGCTCGACGTGCAGCACGGCGTCGAATGCCGCGGCGGCCTGCGCTGCGACGGCGGGCTCGGGGATGCCCGCGAGCGCACCCAGCGTCGACAGCCGGGTGGGCACATCAGCGCTCGAGTTCGCGTGAAGCGTGGTCATCGAGCCTGGATGACCCGTGTTGAACGCGGACAGCACGTCGCGGATCTCGACGCCGCGGCACTCCCCCAGCACCACCCGGTCCGGTCGCATGCGCAGTGCCTCCCTCACGAGCTGCGCGAGGCTCACGGCGCCCGCGCCCTCGACGTTGGGGCGGCGCTCGACCAGGCGGACCAGATGGGGATGCGACGGGGCGATCTCCCCCGCCTCCTCGATGACCACGATGCGCTCGTGCGGATCCACCAACGACAGCAGCGCCGCCACGAGGGTGGTCTTGCCGCTGCCGGTGGAGCCCGTCACGAGCAGCGACGCGCGCGCACGCACGAGGCCCTCGAGCACGCGGCGGGACAGGCTGTCGATGGCCCCGGAGGCGGACAGATCGTCGAGGGTGAGCGCCTGCTCGCGCACCATCCGCAGCGAGATCGCGGCGCAGTCGGGCACGACGGGCGGCAGCACCGCATGCATGCGCGTGCCGTCGGGGAGGCGCGCGTCCGCGACAGGGCTCGCGTCGTCGAGCCGGCGGCCTCCTGCGGAGGCGAGGCGGACGGCGAGCGCGCGCACCGCGTCGGCCGTGTCCAGGGCCACCACCACGCGCTCGAGCCGGCCGCCGCGGTCGATCCATGCCTCGCCTGGCGCGTGCACCAGCACATCCGTCACGCCGGGGGCGCCGAGCCACGGCGCGAGCGGTCCCGCCCAGGTCTCCCGATCACCGTCCGTCACGGGGAGACCGTGGCGCGCATCGGCCGGAATGCGCACCCGCGAACCTGGCGTTCTGTGGACACTCGAGCATCGCTGCGTGCTGTGGACGGTGGGCCGATGCGCCATGTCACCTTGGACGACTAGGGTGGCGCCGTAAGGGAGGTGCCCATGCCCATCCGCAACCGCGGCGGCCGCTCGGCCGCGTTCTTCGACCTGGACAAGACCATCATCGCGACCAGCTCGTCGATGGCCTTCTCGCGCCCCTTCTACGACGGCGGTCTCATCACGCGCTCGCACGCGCTGCGCACGGCCTACGCGCAGTTCCTGTTCCTCGTGGGCGGCGCGGACGAGCGCCAGACCACGCGTCTGCGCGACTCTCTCAGCGACCTCATCAAGGGTTGGGAGGTCGCCAAGGTCAGGCAGATCGTGCAGGAGACCGTGCATGAGCACATCGACCCGGTGGTGTACGACGAGGCGCTCGCGCTGATCCGCCGCCACCAGCAGAACGGCCGTGACGTGGTCATCGTGTCCGCCTCCGCGCGAGACGTGGTCGAGCCCATCGCCCAACTGCTGGGGGCCGATGCCGTGGTGGCGTCCGAGCTCGAGGTGAAGAAGGGCTTCTACACCGGCGAGATCACGTTCTACGCGTACGGCGAGGCGAAGGCGGACGCGGTGCGAGCCCTCGCCGAGGACAAGGGCTACGACCTGAGCCGCTCCTTCGCCTACTCCGACTCGATCACCGACACTCCCATGCTGGACGCGGTGGGCCACGGCTTCGTGATCAATCCTGACCGGCAGCTGCGCGCCGCGGCCGCGCACCACGGCTGGGGCGCACTGCGCTTCAAGAAGCCGGTGGGCCTGCATTCCGGGCCGTCGACGCGGTCCACCGTGGCGACGGTGCTCGTGGCCGCAGCCGTGGTCGCCGGCATCATCCTGCTCGCACGGGCCGGCCGGGCCGAGGACGACTAGCGCAGCGCAGTCGAGGGAGCAGGGGGCGATGGCGCGGTGGCGAGACGCTCACGACGCGCTCGCTCGCGAGCGCTACCCGCACCTGGTCTCCTTCGCGGCTCTTCTCACCGGCGACGATGCGGCCGCCCGCGCGCTGGTGGATGAGGCGCTGGTCGCCGAGCTGTCCCGGATCCGCGGCCGCGTCCGCTCCTCCGAGGTCGAGGAGGCGGTGCGTGCGCGCGTCGCCCGCGAGTTCGTGCGCCGCGACGGTGAGCGCGCCCCGGGGGTTCGGTCGAGGGAGCACCGCATGGAGGTGCCCGCGCCCGTCGCTGAGCCCGAGCCGCATCCCTCGGCGTTCGCCCCGCCGGGACCACGTGCCTTGGAGCCGGTGAGCGGTGACCCTGAGCAGGCCCCGGCGCAGGAGCCACCTCCGCGCACCCAGCCCGTCGCCATCGGTGAGTCGCTCGCGTCGCTTCCAGCGCTCGAGCGAGCGATCGTGCTCCTTCATCATGTCGAGCGCCTGTCACCTGCGAGCATCGCCCGGACCCTGGGCCACGACGCGGAGGAGGTGCGGACGCGGCTGGCCGCCGCCGATCTCGAGATGGGTCGCGAGACGGGACTCACCACGCGACCTGCGGCGTACGCCGAGGGCGACCACATCGAGATCGCGGTGACCGTCTCCCCTGCGGGGCGCACGTGACGGGCGATCTGGGCAACGGGCTGCGGGATCTCGCGCACGAGGGCGCGCGAGCGCGCGAAGGGCTCGAGGCCGCGCCGTCGACAGCCGCGGCGGTGCGACGCCGGCGATCCGTGCGAGGCGGCCTCTGGGCCGCGGGAGCGGTCGCGGGCCTCGGTCTCGTGGGCGCAGCAGCCGCTCCGTCCGTGATGGACGCCTTCGCGTCGGATGCAGCTCCCGAGCCGGCGCCCACCCTGTCCGTCACTGACACGGTGGTGGACCACGCGACCGTCGCCTTCGAGGACTCCACCGGCGAGGACTGGCTCGCTCCCACGGAGGTCACCGGTGCGGAGGCCTGCGGAGGTCCGCTGCCGGGCCCGGAGGCCTCCTCGGGCGAGTTCGCGGCCACCTTCGCACTGCCGGACCGGGACACGATCGCGCTCGATGCATCGGAGCAGCTCTCGGTCGCCACGGTCGAGGTGGCCTACGGCGGGTCCGAGGACCTGCCTGCGATCAGCGACGCTGATGATGGCGCTCTTCGCGCGCGATGGCGTGGTCGTGGGCTACAGCACCAGCTACGACGTCGGGGGCATGCGCACCTGGCACCCAGGCGGGTCCGTCCGCCACACCTGGGACTCGCACTCGTGGGCCGCGGCGTGCCCCGTCGACGGTGACATCGCGGACCACGCCTTGGAGTCCGGCGAGTACCAGGTGGCGTGGACGCTGAGGGTGCACGCCTCGCAGGAGGCGAACGCGCAGGTCGCTCTCGCGAACGAGGGCTACTCGGTGCCCCACTCCTCGACGCTGGAGCTCTTTCGCGAAGGCTCCTACGACTGCATGCAGATGATGAGCTACGACAGCGCCGTGCCACTCACGTGCGACCCCGGTGCGCTGTTCGGCACGGAGATCGACCTCGAGGCGGGCACGGTGACGTTCCCGTACCGCGCGAGCGCGTACGAGCGCGACGTGGATGCGACGTTCGTGTCCCAGCCGCAGACCATGACCCTCGAGGGTGACACGGGCATGGACTGGTGGACCCAGTTCGAGGAGAGCCACCCTCCCTACGAGCCGGGCACGCCACTGGCCTGCGGTGACCAGATCAGGGCCTCGAGCGACGGCGTCATGCTCGCCTGGGATGTCACCTGGGACCAGCTCGTCTCGGGCTCCGTCGTCGCCGGATCCGCGTGGCGCTGGATGCCGGACTGGTCCACCGTGAGCGTGTCCTTTCCCGAAAGCACCCGGATCTGGCTCCTCACCAGCGAGGACGTGTTCTATGAGATGGAGGACGGCAGTCAGGTGGGCACCTCCGTCGACACGATCGCGGGGTGGGTGGACGTCGACCTGCCGGCGCAGATCGAGATGGTCCGCTATGACGGCCCCACCGAGCTCGACATCGCGCTCGGCGCAGTCGAATGGTGCGGTGGGTCGCCCCCCGCGCGCGAGCGCCCGCCGTACGGCGTGATCGTCGACCCGCACCAGGAGTCCGACGGGTCGGGCACCGCCCGCGAGGTCGTCGAGGCCATGCAGGTCTGGTCGGACCAGCCGTGGTGAACGCGCTCGAGCCATCCGGCGCCCCTGGCCGGTCGAACACCCATCGAGACCGCGCCTGCGCAGCGCATGCGCGGACGTAGTCTCAGAGCAGACGAGGGAGAGGGACACGTGCCGCGCTGGCAGGACACCTACGACGCGCTCACCGGCGAGCGCTATCCCGACCTGATCTCCTACGCCTTGCTGTTCGAGGACGACGTGGAGGTCGCCGAGTCCCGAGTGCAGCAGGCGCTGCTGTCGGTGGTGCTGCGGGGGCGCGACTTCACCAGCATCGATGAGGTCGAGACGCGGGTACGGACAGAGATGGTCCGCGCGGTCATCGACGCTGCGCCCCGCACCGCACCTCCCGCGTCCGTCACCGAGCAGCAGACCGAGCCGGATCCATCAGCGTTCGTGCCGCCGACGGCGCCCGGCTCGACGGATGCCAGCGAGCCGAGTGAGCCCTCCCACGACGAGCCTCCCGGGGCCGAGCCGCTGCGGGACGCGCTCGCGGCCCTCGACCCCCGCAGTCGCGCCGTCGTGATCCTGCACCACCACGACGGCCATGCGGTACGGCGAATCGCGGAGCTGACGGGGATGCGGGAGGACGAGATCAGCGCGCGACTCGCCGCTGCGGGATCGGAGCTGAGCACCCGAGCGGGCGTGACGGTCGCTCAAGCCACCCACGACGATGCTCTCGCGGGCATCGAGCTGACGGTCACCACTGAGCCCGAGCGCAGGCGCACCCGTGGCTGACCTCGGGCCCGAGCTTCGGGCGCTGCGTGAGGGCCTGCGGTCCGAGCACGCAGCCTCGACGCCACCACCGAGCCTGCGACGGGACATCGCGCGCTCGCGCCGCACGCGGGCAGGGCTGTGGTCCGCCGCCGCGGCCGTGGGCATCGTGGCGATCGCCGCCTCCGCGCTGCCCGCGCTGCTGGCTCAGGACGAACCCGATCCGGCGGCCACCGCAGCGCTGCCCGCGATCGACCCGCCGGTGTACGTGGATGCGACCGTGAGCTTCGACGAGGCGACGGACTGGCTCGACGACCCCGCTTCGGCGGGTCCTCCGCAGTGCGGCACCCCGATGCCGCAGTCGCTCGCGGCCCGTGACGGCTTCAGCGCCACGCACGAGATCCCGACGGCGGTCACGATGCAGCGGGATGCGTATCGCACCATCGTGGAGGCGAGCGTGACCATCCGCTACGGGCGCTACGACGAGTTCCCGGTGATCGTCGATCCCATGACCGGACTGGTGGGACGGGACGGACTGGTGGTGGGCTGGCTGCCGCCCAGCGCCCAGCGGGGCGTCAACATCTTCGTGCGCGGCTACCCGTCCACCCAGACATGGGACGGCCTGGGTGGCATCGCGATCGCATGCCGCCAGTCTCCCGACCAGCCGGCCACGCAGCTCGAGCCCGGGGACTACGAGGTCGCATGGATGACGCGCGTGCACTCGAGCGAGACCGCGAACGCCAAGGCGGACCTGGCCCAGCGAGGGTTCGCCATCCCGCCCACCGCGGTGCTCGCGGCATACCGCGAGGGGTCCTACGAGTGCGAGCGCCTCCAGGGCTGGAGCGGCACCGTGCCCATCACGTGCGATCCCGGCGCGGTGCCGGGCACGGAGATCGATCTCGACGCGGGCAGGGTGACGTTCCCGTATGACGAGGACGCGCTGGGCCGCGAGGTGGACGTGACGCTCGTCTCGCAGACCGTGCCGCTCACGATCGCGCCGGCGCCGTCGGACCCACGCGACGTCATCGAGGCGCAGAATCCCCCGCACGAGCCTGGAGAGCCCATGCAGTGCGGCGACAGCTACGGCGCCCTCGACGGCAGCGACCTGCGGTTGAGCCTCACGGTTCCGTTCGACGATCTCGAGTTCGGGTCGACCACGGAGGTCGAGGCGTGGGTGCAGGGCTTCGACTGGACCCAGGCGGCGGTGACGCTCCCGGCGACCGCACCCCTGTGGATCACGCAGCGCGAGCAGCGGCGTGCCGCGCTCAACGATGGCGGCTCCTACGGGTACACGCTCCACGAGGTCGTGGGCCGGGTCGAGGTCACGCTCCCGGAGCGCATCGCGATCGACCGCTACGAGGGCCCCACCTCCGTCACCATCGACGTGAGCGCCGTTCAGTGGTGCGACGGCCCGCCCTCGGTGAGCGCGGCGGCGCTGACGTACTCGATCCTCGCACCGCACACCGTCGAGCTCGACGACGAGGCGCGCACGTTCGAGCTGGTGCGGATCGACTGACCGCACACAACGTTTCGCCCCCCGCCGTGCGTTGAACTACTGAGACCACCGCACCGCCGCAGACTTCGGGGGAAGACATGGCACGCATCGCGATCACCGCCGGGGCGGGGCTGATCGCCCTGCTGCTGGGCATCGGAGTGGGGTGGACGGCGCAGCAGTGGCAGCCCTCGTCCGGCGCTGCGGACCTGGGCGCGCGGACGCCCGTCGAGAGCGTCGGTTCGTGAGGCATTTCCCACAGGGGATGCCCCTGACCAGGCACGGTGCAATGTCATACCGCAGGACTATCGATTCGTCCCATTCGAGGACGTACGCTTGAGCCTCAACAAGCCGGATCTACCGTGGCGCGAGCGTGCGCCGGAGGGACACGACGTCGCAATGAACAAGGGGCTCATGGCCGTGGGCGCACTGGCCATCGCAGGAGCCTCCGCGGCGATCGGGTGGTACGGCGTCAAGCTGCTGGTCGAGCCCGATGCGCAGGCCGGCGCGGAGCCCGCCGTCACCCCCACCGAGGACGCCGCGGCCACCATCCCCGTCACCTTCGACGCGCAGCACATCGAGTCCGAGGCCGCCGGTCTGTTCACCCCGCCGGCATGCGGCGAGGAGTGGTCCTCCCCGGCGCAGCCCGCCAACGGCGTGGTGCCCGAGGTCTCGGTGACCAACGACGCCACCGGGGCGACCGCGAACGTCAGCTTCGTGACCACCGAGGAGCAGGCCCTCGCATTCCTGGCTCAGGAGGGCCAGATCATCGTCACCCGCGATGGCGTGGTCGTGACCCCGGACTGGGGCAGCGAGTTCGTCCCCGAGTACCGCGTCGCATCCCCCGAAGGGCCCTCGACGAGCTCGTCCACGATCGAGTTCTCCGGGGCATCGCTGTGCGACGTGGCCGCCGAGCTGTCCGCGATGTGGGATGACTTCGACTGGGAGAACGCGACCGACGAGGAGATCGCCGCGCGACAGGCTCAGGCCGAGGCGTTCGAGAACGACAACCGCGACCTTCCCGCAGGCGAGTACAAGGTCTACGCGTGGACGCCCGTGATCCTCGGCAACTCCGCTGCCGCCGCTCGCGCGCTGATCGAGGAGGGCTTCACCGACCTCGCGTACCTGCAGTACACGGCCGGATACTCGCCGCTGGCCGACTCTGCGGAGATCGAGCAGTACTGCGAGGAGTCGCCGACCCCTGACGGCTCGACCGAGCTGCTGTGCGACGTCCCGCAGGACGTGCTGGCGACGCTGCTGCAGCGCGACGTGCCCGAGCACTACGTGATCGAGGCGACGCCCGCCGTGGCCATCTCCGAGGCCGCGACCTTCACCATCGAGTAGGCGCGGATCCGGCGCGGAAGCACCCGCGCATCGGCCGTCTCGCGAACGAGGCCGCCGAGCTCAGCCGGTCTTGCGGCGGAAGTCCTTCACGGCGTGCGCCTCGCCGTTGCCGTGCAGGCCGGTGCTCGCGGTCGCCTGCACGCCCGGGCGGGACATCTGGCCGTCATTGCCCACGAAGCGGGACATGACCTCCTGCCTGTCACCGTCCTTGATCGCGGCGAGGAAGTCCTGAGCCTCCTGGTCGCGCATCATCTTCGCCATCTTCCCGTGATGGAAGATCGCGACCTCTCCGTTGGTGCGGGTGCGGTAATCGAAACCTTCGGCTCCAGACATGGTGCCATCGTCACACCTTTGCCGCGGATGCGCGCGTTGGGCGCTCCGTCAGTCCTCGCTGGGCGACTCCTCGCCATCCTTCTCGCGCGGCTCGCCATCGCCATGCGGCGTGGGCCGCACCGAGGCCTCCTTCTGCGCGGGATGGGTGTCCTCGGGCTCGGTGGTGCCGCTCGAGGGCTTGGTGACGTCGCGCTTGTCGGTGCTCATGAGTTCATGGTCGCACCCGAGGGGGCCGCTGGCGAGTAGATTTCGCGGGTCGCGGACACGGGAATGATGCAGACGATGCGTGAGCTGGCGGGAGCTGCGTCCCCTCCTCAGGCGACGCGTCGTCGATGCTCGGCCGGGCTCACGCCGCGCACCCGCTTGAACGCCGCGCTCAGCGCGAACGGCGACGAGTACCCCACGGCGCGTGCGACGGACGCGATGGTCGCATCATCCGCCAGCAGCATGTCCGCGGCCAGATCCAATCGCCAGCCGGTCAGATACGCCATGGGCGCGTCCCCCACCAGGGCGGTGAAGCGGCGCGCGAACGCGGCACGGGACAGACCGGCCTCCCGTGCGAGCATCTCCACGGTCCACCCGCGGGCAGGGTCGTGGTGGATGAGTCGCAGCGCGGCTCCCACTGCCGGGTCCGCGTCCGCGCGGTACCAGCCGGGCGCGTCGGCGCGGTCGAGCCAGGCTCGCAGGCACGTGATGAGCAGCAGGTCCAGCAACCGGTCGAGCACCGCCTCCTGACCAGGGAGGTCGTGGACCACCTCCCGGGCCAGCAGCTCGACCAGGGTGGCGTCGACGTCGCCGCGTCGCAGCACCAGCCGGTGCGGCAGAGCGCGCAGGATCCGCCTGCCCACCGCTCCATCCAGAGGGTAGGTGCCGGTGATGATGACCGTCTCGCCCTCGAGGTCGTTGCCCCAGGAACGCACGCCGAACACCTGCATGGGGGACGGACCGCCGTCGATGGCGCGGCACTGATCGGTGGGACCCACGACCACCGTGGGCGCGGTCTGCGGGCGGTCCGCGACCACGTAGTGCTCGGGACCGCGCAACAGCACCACGTCGCCGGTCTCCAGGAACTCCCCGGGATCGCCGTCGTTCGTCGCCGGACCCACCCACGCTCGTCCACGCAGGACCGGGACCACGGTCAGCGGCGCCTCGTCCTCGATGCGCATGCCCCACGGCGCACGCAGGTGGCTGCGCAGCAGGAAGGCCCCCCGCGCACGAGGGCCGTCGAGCAGGCCGGTGACCACGTCCATGGTCTGAGCGTAGGCGCGAATGCCGCTCGGTGAGACGCATGCATATGGAAGCGAGCGCATCGGCCATGGATCGTCTCACCCACCGCGACGAGACTCAGAGGCGTTCACCCATCACCCTGAGGAGGCAACCATGTCCCAGCAGTCGCTCGCCACGTCCACGCCCGCCATCGATCCCGGTGGGCCCACCGTCGTGCTGGGCGCCACCGGCAAGACGGGCCGGAGGGTCGCCGCCAGACTCGACGCGCTCGGCGTTCCCGTGCGGCGCGCATCCCGCGGCTCCACCCCCCGCTTCGACTGGGGAGACGAGTCCACGTGGGCGCCGGTGCTCGACGGCGCCACCGCTGCCTACGTCGCGTACGTGCCGGACTTGGCCATCCCCGGCGCCCCGGACAGGGTGACCCGGCTCGCCACGCTCGCCTCTCACCTGGGCGTCACGCGACTCGTGCTGCTGTCCGGCCGCGGGGAGGTGGAGGCGCAGCGCGCGGAGGCGATGGTCGCCGAGGCGTTCCCCGCCCGCACCGTCGTGCGGTGCGCGTTCTTCGCCCAGAACTTCGACGAGAGCTTCCTGCTGCAGCCGTTGCTCGAGGGCACGCTGGCGTTGCCGGTCAGTGACGTCACCGAGCCGTTCGTGGACCTCGAGGACGTCGCCGAGGTCGCCGTCGCGGCCCTCACGTCCGATGCGCACGCTGGCCAGGTCTACGAGCTCACCGGCCCCCGGGCACTGACGTTCGCGAAGGCTGTCGCGGCCATCGGCGCGGCCGCGGATCGCTCGATTCAGTACGTCCCGCTCACCATGGGGCAGTTCGCCGATGGGCTGCGCGCCTCTGGCATGGACGACGCCGAGGTGGGGCTGCTCGAGTACCTCTTCACCGAGGTGCTCGACGGGCGCAACGCGACCCCCTCCGATGGGGTGCGCCGAGCGTTGGGCCGCGAGGCGACGGACTTCCACGACTACGTCGACCGCGCGGCAGGTGCCTGGCGCGTGGAGCCGCAGGCATGAGTGCGTACCAGGCCCTGGTGGTGGCCGCGATCGTGGTGACCGGCATGGCGGCCGGCGTGCTCTACGCGTTCTCCGCGTTCGTCATGGCGGGCATCAGCGAGCAGCCAGCATCCGCGGCTGCAGCGACCATGCAGGCCATCAACCGTCATGCACAGCGCTGGCGTCTAGGCCTCCTCCTCCTGGCGACCCTGGCCGTCCCAGCGGCTACCGCCCTCGCCGCCGTGGTTGGCGTCGAGCCCGGGCGCGGCTGGGCTGTCGCAGGGGCCGCCGTCACCGTGGCCGGCGTGCTGGGCGTGACGGCCGTGGGCAACGTGCCGTTGAACGAGAGGCTCGCTCGTGCGGCGGAGCCAGTCGAGATGTGGGGTCGGTTCGTGCGGCCATGGCTCGCGTGGAACCACCTCCGGACGGCGGCGGGCGCGCTCGCGTGCGGACTGTTCGCGATCGCGCTGCACGCCTCCGGCGGGTAGCGCGGGGAATCGGGGTCGGTGATCGTCAAGCTGGCGCTGGAGGGATGGTGCTGACCACCGGTGCGATCGTCGCCGCGGCGCTCATGACGGGTGTGACGTTCGGCGCGGTGGCACGCTTGGATCACGGAGCACCACGGCCTCACCCCACGACTGGAGACACCGGTGACAGCACTTCCTGACGACGAGGTTCAGTACTGGAACAGCCGCAGCGCTGCGGCGCGCACCATCCTGAAGGGCGTCGTGATGGCGGCGCTCGGACTGGGCGTGATCGCCATCATGATCTTCTGGTCGGACGACCTTCCCGTGGTGGGTCGCGTGATCTTCGCGCTCATCATGGCCATCCCGCTGTTCAAGGGCCTGGGCATGCTGACCACGGGGATCGGGATGACCACCGACGAGGGCAAGCTCGCCGTCGCCGTGTCCCGCCAGGGCGTTCGCGCGCCCGGCGTGGGCCTCACACCGTGGGAGAGCGTCGAGAAGATCCAGGTGTTCTCCGGCGACCGCAGCGCCAGCTGGCGGTCCGTGGTCGGCGGCGCCATGAGCAAGGACCGCGATCTGCGCGTGGTGCTCACCCGCAAGGACGATGCGCAGGCGCCTCAGGTGGAGATGGCACGCTCGGTGGCGATGGCCTTCGAGAGCGACCTGGAGGGCCGCGACAAGGAGTTCTACGAGATCGCGCGACTGGTTCACGCTGCCGCGAGCGAGCGCGGCATCCCCATGACGGTGCTGGCCGCCGGCCGGCCGTGGGTCGCCGAGGAGCTCGGCATCCCCGCCGCCCAGCAGATCTGATGGTGGCGGAGAGGTGCCGGACGCGCGCCTATGGAAGGCTTGCCCCCGCGGGGTGGGCAGAATGTACCTTCTGTGGCAGGGCTACCGGCGCATGCCTGAGCCCGGCAAGGTGGAGGATGCACGCCGGCCGCGACTGAGAGAGAGGCACGCATGAGCGACGCACCTGAGAGCACCCCGCGGCAAGGGTGGGGACCGGTGCTGCGGCGCCGCCTGATCGAGCTGGGCATCGCCGTCGTGGTGGTCGTGGGCCTCCTGATCTGGTTCTTCAGCTCTGAGCCCTCCACCATGCGCACACGACTGATCGGCATCCCCTTGGTGTTCGCGATCGTCGGGCTCGTGGGTCTCGTGGTCCGGCTCGTCATCGACCTCTCCAAGGCCGCGAGCGGTGCTGCCGCTCCTGAGGCTGGAGGCAGCCGCACGGTGCGCGGCGATGCGATCGTCTACGACTACGACCCGAGCGCGGCTGGACGACTCGCGGCAGCCTGCTTCGTGACGGCGGCTGTGATGCTGGCATTCGCCGCGTGGATGGTGTCGGTGTCGATCGCGAACGACCGCTTCCTCCAATGGTGGACCATCGCCCTCCTGGCGGTCCTCCTCTTCCCTGTGGTGGTATTCGTCTGGCGTGGCTTCGCAGTGCGTGCCCGGCTGCGCCGCGGGGCGGCCATCGAGATCTCGCAGTCCGGCCTGCGACTCGATGGCTCCGAGCTGCTTCCGTGGGACCGCATCGACCTCATCCTGATCGACGGACGCGAGGGCCGCTACCCTCCGATCTCGGGCCTGCTGGCGAAGGCGCTGTTCGGCGTCAACCACGTGCGGGTCGCTGCGTTCAAGCCGGGGCGTGAGGACCAGCAGATTCCCAGCACCTACCTGGGCGCCTACGACGTCGCACTGCCCGGCGGCAGGGCAGACTTCATTCGAATCGGCCAGGACCTCCTTCAGGCGTCCGCGCCGCACCAGGGCGTGCGCCTGAGGATCGCCGAGGACGTGTTCGAGCACCTGCGCAAGCGGATCGGTGACGTCCAGCCGTACAGCGGTGCGGAGGAGACGGAGATCTCCCTCGCGCGCATCCAGCAGGCCGCCGACGGGTCCCGAGGGCGCCGCTGAGAGGCGCCGGCGGCATGCAGCTCGCGCTCGTGAGCAACGCCACAGGGCTGGCTAGTGACGGGTCGTGGGCGCGTGCGGTAGCGTAGGCCCCGCGATGGCACCGCACACGTCCTAGGAGGGGTAATGGCCGAGATCAAGGTCACTTCGGAATCACTGTCGAGCGTCGCGAACCAGCTGTCGTCTGGGGCCACCCAGATCGAGTCCCAGCTGGCGAACCTGAAGTCGCTCGTGAACGGCCTCGTGGCCGGCGACTGGGGCGGTGCCGCCTCCCAGAGCTTCCTGGATCTGTTCGAGCAGTGGGACACTGCCGGCATCCAGCTCAAGGAGTCCCTGGTGGGCATCTCGGACCAGCTGTCGAAGACGGCGCTGGCGTACGAGGAGTCCGAGAGCAACATCGCGAACTCGTTCCGCGGCTGACCCTCGTCCCCTCGCCCCCGCACTGCGGGAGCGCCTGAGGTGAGGAGTCCTCGTGGCACATTTCTCTGTCTCGACAGGGTCGATCGCGGGCAGCGCGGCAGCGTTGAGCGGACTGCTCGCGGAGTTCGACCAGCACGTCGACGCGGCCAACGGTGCCGTGACCGGTGTCGTGGGAGCGTCCTGGAACGGCGCCGCCTCCGATACGTTCGGTGAGAGCTGGAGCTCGTTCCTGATCGACGCCGCCGCGACCCGCGCGGCACTCGCGTCGATCGTCCAGCGCATGGGCGGCGCGGAGGCCACCTATGAGAGCACCGAAGCGTCCAACACCTCGGCCGCACAGTCGGGTGCCGCCGCGATGCGCTCGGGTGGCTCCTCGGCCAACCGAGGTGGCGCCGCCACAGCGGAGGCTCGCTGACGTGGCTGAACACGCCTTTGACACTGCAGAGCTTCGCTCGCTCGCCCGTGAGCTCGACGACCTCGCCGCGTTCCTCGAGCGCTTCCAGAGCCAGACGAACAGCCACGGCCAGGCACTCCTCAGCTCGTGGTCCGGTCGAGCCTCCCAGGAGTTCATCGCGGAGGTCGCCGTCTGGGCGGCCGGCGCGACCGCTCTTCAGCAGCGAGCGAGCGTCCTGGCCGAGTGGGCGCATGGAGCCGAGGCCACCTACGACACCGCTGTCGAGCAAGCCAAGGGGGTGGTCGGCTCCTAGCCGGACATCATGGTCGCTGTCACCGTAGAGCCCCTCGACTACGCACGCGCATCCGACACCGCCGGTCGCGATGCGGACACACTGCGCCGCGGCGTAGGCCAGAGCTTCTCCGTGCTGAGCCGCTGCTTCAACATGGCCGGCACCGACAACGGCGGCGAGAGCTTCGCGGCAGCCTATGACGACGCCGCCGAGGCCGTCGTCACCCAGTCCTACGGCGTGGCCGACGCCGTGGATCAGTGGTCCGGCGCCTTGATGGCGATCGCCCAGATCCACTCCGCTGCCGACCGCTCCGTACGAGGCTTGAGCGGCCCCGCCACTGGGCTCGAGCTCCCCCCGGGGCCACAGGGGTGCATGCAGAGCCGCCCGCCGAGCGCCTCCGGCGGTGATCCCTCCTCGGTGCCGGGTCTCGACCTCATCATCGACACTCTGGGCTACGCGTGGCCCAACGCGCAGACGGGCCTCCTGCGCGACGCCGCCGGAGGCTGGGACGGCCTCTCCGGCGACCTGGAGGCGAGCGCGTCGCGGGTTCGTGCCCTCGCAGGCATGCTCGCGGGCGTCGACTCTCCCGAGCGCAGGACCATCGAGACCCAGCTCGCCGATCTCGCCACCGACATCGAGACGCTGGCCGGGATCGCCTCCGGCGGTGACGACTCGCTGGCGCATGCCTGCCGCGCCTATGCCGACCAGGTCGACGAGGTGCGCGAAGAGGCTCTCATCCTCCTGCGCGACCTCGTGATCGAGATCGCCGCCACCATCGCCGTCAGCGCCGCGCTCAGCGTGGTCACCTTCGGCATCGGGGCCGCCGGCGGCGCCGCGGTCATCGCCACCCGCATCGCCGTGGTCGTCGCGCGCATCGCGCCCCGCATCGGAGCACTGGTGACCAAGGCGATCCAGTTCGCCCAGGCGATGCAGCGTATGGTCACGGCGAGCCGTGCTCTCAGCCGCATCACCGCCATCTCCGTGCGCGTGGGCGCCGAGGGCCTTCAGGAGGTCGCCGCCGTCCAACTGGCGCACGGGTTCCGCACCGCGACCGGCCTGGAGGGCGGGCAGGCGCCGCCTGCCCTGTTCACCTCCTTCGTGGCGGGCGGTGTCGGTGGAGCCTTCAGCGATGTCGCGAAGTTCGTGCCGGGAGTCGGACGCAGTGAGCATCTCCTCAAGGGCGCGATCGGGGGCAGCCTCGCGTACCCGCTGGAGTCGCTCATGGAGGGCGACCAGCTCACCTGGAACGGGTTCGTGCAGTCGGTGGCCCTCAGCAGCGCCGCCGGCGGCGTGGCAGGAGGCATGACGCGCAAGGTCGACGACCGCCTGGGCGTCAACCAGAACAGTTCGACCGACACCTCGGCATCGGGCCCCACCACACCCGCCAGCACCACGGTGCCCACGGTGAGCGGACCTGCGGCCTCGACCCCGGCGGTCGGTGGTCCTTCCGGTCCGCGACCTGACTTCGACGGCCCCCAGACAGGGGCCTCGGATCCGGGCTCTGCCGCAGGTGCGGACGCTCCCGTGCACATCGAGTCCGGGGACGCCCCCACCGTGGGCGCGTCCGACGCGGCACCGGCGGCGCCCACCGGAGGCGGAACACCGGTCCCCCAGGGCGACGCTCCCGTTGCGACCGGCGGCGACGCCGGGCCTGCGGCACCCCAGGGCAGTGCTCCTGACGTCAGCGCGCCCGAGGTCAGTGTGACCGATGGGCCTGTCGCGACGTCTGATGCGCCGAGCGCGCCCGTCGGAGACACCGCCACGCCTGAGCCGTCTGCTGCTCCGACTCCCGTGAACGACGCTCCGGCCCCGGAGCCGGTGCCGACGTCGACGTCGACGTCGGCAGACTCCACGCCGCTCGACTTTGGCGAAGCCCCCGCCGTCGACGGCACGCAAGCACTGCCTGGCACCCCCCTTGACGGACCGTCCCAGCCCGCTGGCGACGGCGGTCTGGATGCAGAAGCGCCTGTCGATGGCGGCGTCGATGTCCCAGTCGAGACGACGGATGCTGCGCCTGACACATCGGAGGCTGCCTCACCTGACGGCCCCGTCGCGACACCCTCAGCGGAGAACGCGGACCACCTCGTGGCGGGCGCCACTCCCCCGCCGCGGGATCCGGAGATCCCCACCGAGGCGAACACCTCTCCGCTGGGAATGGCGACCGTCGAGTCCGATCGTGCTGTCGAGTACCTGCACAATGAAGGCCTCTACCGGGAGCCGGGGAGCGCACGCACCGACCTGGGTGCGGGTGACTACGGCGTCACGTTCATGAGCCAGTCATCCTTCGACGCGTTCATCGCAGGCAATCCTCACGCCACCCTTGGCCCTCCTGGAGGCCAGGCCTGGCTCATGAGCCCTTCTGATGCGATGAAGATCACCTCGCTGGACGACGCGGCCCTCGCCACCGGCCAAGCAGAGTCTGTCGCCACTGCGGCGGCGAGCGGTGAACCGCTGGTGGCGCTCTTCACACCGATCGACCATCTCGATCCGACGGTGCCCACTGCTGCGTCCGCTGGCACCAACCCTCACTTCCTCGAGGGCGGATACACCGCCAATGTCGATCCCGCTTCCGGCACCACGACCATCATGGACATCCAGGAGTTCGTGGTGACCGGCGGCAGCCCCATGCCTCCGGGGACCATGATCATGCAGCTGACGGACAATGGCTGGACGTACGTAGGGATCATTCGGTGACAGCAGTCGACTGGGGCTGCGAGGTGTGCCGCCTGGACCTCTACACGCGGCCTCTCACTCACATCGCGCTCGTGGCAGAGTCCGTGCCGATGGCGATACGCATCTACCAGTGCGACACGTGCGGGACGTGGTTCAAGTGGGACCTCAGCGACCGGCTGTTCGTGCTCGAGAACGACGATGCACAGGCGTTGCTCGCGCAGATCGAGAAGGAGGCGTGACGTGCCCACTGACAACGATGTGTTCAACTCGCTGGTGAACGAGCCCGTGGACGATCCGGGCGTCGCTGAGGCACTGGGGCGGCTGTTCGCTCGCCTCACCGTCGCGGTTCCCAGCAGCACCGATCCCAGCGGCCCCGAGGGCATGACGCCCCTGACCACGGAGCTCGATGGCGTACCGCACGTCATGGTCGCCACGTCGAGCGCGGCGCTGGAGTCCGCCGGCAAGATCGCGTCGTTCGCCATCGAGACCACCGGCGCTGGGGCCATCGGCATGATCGCGCCCGGATGGGGCATCGTGGCTGATACCGGCCGCGCCTCCTGCGCCTTCTCGCCTCAGCGACTCGCCGCACTGCGCGCCGAGTCGACGCCCGAGTGACATCCCCTGGGGCCAGCACACCGAGCCTGTCCACCGAGGCTGCGGAGGCACGCGGACCTCGCTCCACCCGCGCATCGGCTGTCTACCAGGCAGCCTTACAAATGGTTGGCGATGCGCCCGTTTCCACCTAGTCTGGCGCCCATGGTCGAAGACGCCCTCACCCAGTCCACCTTCCCCCCGACCGAGGACTTCGCCGCCCAGGCGAATGCCCAGGCAGATCTCTACTCACAGGCTTCGGAGGACCGGCTCGAGTTCTGGGCCGAGCAAGCCCGCCGCCTGGACTGGGACACCCCCTTCACCGAGACGCTCGACTGGTCCGGAGCGCCTGTCGCACGCTGGTTCGCAGACGGCACGCTCAACGCCTGTGACAACGCCGTCGACCGCCACGTGCGCGAGGGTCGAGGCGACCGCGTCGCCTTCCACTTCGAGGGCGAGCCCGGCGACACCCGCACCGTCACCTACGCAGACATGCAGCGCGAGGTGTCCAAGGCCGCCAACGGGCTCGAGTCGCTCGGCATCACCAAGGGCGACCGCGTCGCGATCTACCTGCCCCAGATCCCCGAGGCCGTGGTCGCGATGCTCGCCTGCGCGCGCGTCGGCGCCGTCCACTCGGTGGTGTTCGGCGGCTTCAGCGCGGAGAGCCTGCGCCAGCGCATCGACGACGCCCGGGCCAAGCTGGTCATCACGGCGGACGGCGGCAACCGGCGCGGCGCGCACCTGGCGCTCAAGCCGCTCGTGGACGCCGCACTGGCGCCGTCGGACGCCAACCCCACGCCGGCCGGGTCCGTCGAGCACGTGCTGACCGTCAAGCGCACCGGCCAGGACACCGCATGGGAGGAGGGCCGCGACGTCTGGTGGCACGACGTGGTCGATCCTGCATCGGAGCAGCACCAGCCCGTGATGGTGGAGGCCGAGCACCCGCTGTTCATCCTCTACACCTCAGGCACCACCGGCAAGCCCAAGGGCCTGTTCCACACCACCGGCGGCTACCTCACGGGCGCGTCGTACTCGCACCGCGTGGTGTTCGACATCAAGCCGGAGACGGACGTCTACTGGTGCTCCGCGGACGTGGGCTGGATCACCGGTCACAGCTACATCGTGTACGGGCCCATGATCAACGGCGCTACGCAGGTGCTCTACGAGGGAGTCCCGAACGCCCCGCACGAGGGCCGCTGGTGGGAGATCATCGAGAAGTACAAGGTGACGATCTTCTACACCGCTCCCACCGCGATCCGCACGTTCATGAAGTGGGGCGAGGCGATCCCGGCGAAGTTCGATCTGAGCTCGCTGCGCTTGCTGGGCTCCGTCGGCGAGCCCATCAACCCCGCCGCGTGGCTCTGGTACCGCCGCGTGATCGGCAGCGACCGCTGCCCCATCGTGGACACGTGGTGGCAGACGGAGACGGGCTCGATCATGATGTCGCCGCTGCCGGGCGTCACGGAGACCAAGCCCGGCTCCACTCAGGTGCCGCTGCCCGGCGTGTCGATCGAGGTCGTGGACGACGAGGGCCAGCCCGTGGGCGTCGAGGAGGGCGGCTACCTGGTGGCATCCGAGCCGTGGCCGTCCATGCTGCGCGGCATCTGGGGCGACCCCGAGCGCTACCAGGAGACGTACTGGGATCGCTTCCCCGGCAAGTACTTCGCGGGTGATGGCGCCAAGCGCGACGCGGACGGCGACATCTGGCTGCTGGGGCGCGTGGACGACGTCATGAACGTCTCCGGCCACCGGCTGTCGACCACCGAGATCGAGAACGCGCTGGTGTCGCATCCGTGGGTCGCCGAGGCCGCCGTCGTGGGTGCCGCGGACGAGACCACCGGCCAGGCGGTCGTGGCGTTCGTCGTGGTGAAGTCCGACGGCGCGGGCGCGGTCGCCTCAGGACACGAGGTCGCGGTCGCGCTGCGCGAGCAGGTCCGCAAGGAGATCGGCGCGCTCGCCAAGCCGCGGACCATCCTGGTGGTCTCCGAGGTGCCCAAGACGCGATCGGGCAAGATCATGAGGCGACTGCTGCGCGACGTCGCCGAGCACCGTCACGTGGGCGACGTGACCACGCTCGCGGACTCGTCGGTGATGGACGCGATCTCGCAGGGGCTGGAGTCCGGCAAGGCGGACACGGACTAGTCCCGCGGGGCCTCGCTCGCGGGCCCGGGCGACCGGCTGAACGCGAGCGCCGGCTGGCGGGGGCGCACCGCCACCTCTGCGTCCGGTCGCACGTCCGCGCCGCCGATCACGCGGGCGTCGATGGGCGCCTCGAGGCCCGGCAGGTCGAGCGTCACCACGGCATCGTGCCCGAAGTACTGGACCCGCCGCACCAGCGCCGGCGTCCCGTGCGGACCTCCCAGCTCGAGGTGCTCGGGACGCACCACCAGCTCCACCGCGTCACCGTTGCGGGCGCTGTGACCCACGGCCATGCGCGCCGCGATGGTGCCGAGCGCGCACTCCGCGACGCCGTCGCGCCACGTCCCGTGCAGGGTCACGGCTCCTCCCACGAACCGTGCCACCCAGGGGGAGCGCGGCTGTGAGTACACCTCGGAGGGGCTGCCGTCCTGCTCCAGGCGCCCGTCCGCGAGCACGATCACACGGTCCGCCATCGACAGCGCCTCGTCCTGATCGTGCGTCACGAGCACTGCTGTGGTGCGAGTGCTGCGCAGCACCTGACTGACCTGCGCGCGCACCTCGCCGCGCAGCGAGGCATCGAGAGCGGAGAACGGCTCGTCCAGCAGCACCAGATTCGGCTCGGGGGCGAGCGCCCGGCCCAGGGCGACGCGGTGGCGCTGGCCACCGGAGAGCTCTCCCGGCATGCGATGCTCCAGCCCCCTCAGCCCCACGAGGTCCAGCAGCTCGCTCACGCGGGCAGAGTCGCGTTCGCGCCGTGGCAGCCCGTAGGCGATGTTGGCGCGCACGTCCAGATGCGGGAACAGAGCGGCGTCCTGCGGCACCAAGCCGATGCGCCTGCGCTGCGGCGGCACGTCGACGCGGGGTCCCGCGAGCACGCGGCCGGCCGCCACGATCGCGCCCTCGAGCGGCCGATGCAGCCCGGCGATCACTCGCAGCAGCGTGGACTTGCCCGAGCCGGACGGTCCGAGCACGGCAGCGAACGCGCCGCTGGGGACCACGAAGCTCACTCCATGGAGGACGGGCGAGCCGTCGTAGGCCGCCACGATCTTGCGCACCTGCAGCTCGCTCACTCGAACTCCTCGACTCGGGTCGCACCGGCCACGGCCTCACGCGTCAGCAGCACCACCGGGACGGCGGCGACCACCACGAGGGCGAGGGCATACGGAGCGGCCGCCGCATAGGCCGAGATGTCCGTCAGCCTCCACAGCGACGTGGCCAGGGTATCCGTCGTGGTGGGGCGCAGCAGCAGCGTCGCGGGCAGCTCCTTCATCGCCGTGAGGGCCACCAGCAGCGCACCGGCGCCGATGCCCGGCGCAGCGATCCTCGCGGTCACTCGCATCCAGGTCCCGGCGACCCCGGAGCCCAGCGTGCGCGCCACGTCCTCGAGGCCCGGCTCGACGCGTTCGATGCTGGAGCGCACGGCGCCCACCGCCTTGGGCAGGAACAGCACCCCGTACGCGAAGGCGAGGATCCACACCGACTGGTAGAGGGCGGGGACGACCTGCAGCGAGAAGTAGACCAGAGACAGGCCCACGACGATCCCCGGCAGCGCCAGGCCCACGTAGCTCGCGGACTCGGCGCCCGTGGCCAGCCGCGACGGATGCCGGGCCGCGAGGATGCCGATCGGCAGCGCGAGCGCGAGGGCGATGAGCGCACCGGCGGCCGCGAGGCCCACGGTGGTCAGCGCATCGGCGGCCACGTCGCCTGCGGACACGACGGTGCCGCTCGAGGGCTGCGAGCCCAGGTAGCGCAGGAGCGCGCCCAGCGGCACGCCGAGCGACAGCGCCGCGATGGCCGCCAGCGCCACCTGCACGGGAACTCTCCAGGGTCCGAGCACGACCGGCTGCACCGTTCCGCGGGCAGCCACCGTGGAGCCGAACCGCGTCTGGCGGCCACGCATCGCGCGCTCCGCGACCACGAGAGCGACTCCCATGGCGGCGAGAACGGTGGCCATCACGGCAGCCAGCGTGGGGTCGAAGCTCGAGGTGTAGGCCGCATGGATCGCCCAGGTGAACGCCTGGAAGCGCATGAGCGCGACTGCGCCGAAGTCGCTGAGGACGTAGAGAGCCACCAGTAGCACCCCCGCGAGCGCCGCCGGCCTCACCTGCGGCCACGTGACCTCCGCGAACGCGCGCGTGCGGGAGCGACCGAGGGTGCGAGCGACGTCCTCCTGCGCGCGGTCCGCCTGGCGCAGCGCCGCCAGCGTCGGCAGGGTCACCAGCGGGACGTTGCACAGCGTCAGGACGATCAGCGATCCCCAGAACCCGCGCACCGGCGTCAACGCCACCCAGCCGAAGGCCGCGACGTAGGACGGGATCGCCAGCGGCAGCGCTGCCAGCACGGTCCACGTCCGCCGCAGCGGCAGGTCCGTGCGCGCGAGCACCCACGCGGTGGCGACTCCGAGCACCAGGCACGCCACCGACACCGCCGCCACGAGTCCCACGGTGTTGGCGGCGAGCTGAGCGGTGCGCGGACGCAGCAGCGTCTCAGCGACGGCACCCGACTCGGCCCCCGCGACGCGGACCACCAGGTACACCAGCGGTATCGAGGCCAGCGCGGCGGCCACGACGGCCGAGGCCGCCAGGGTCGCGCGACCCCAGGCGAACCTCCGCGGACGCGCGCTCGCCGCCACCGGATCCAGGAGGCGGGGCGCACGCATGGGGCGACTCTAGAGCAGGCCCACCTCAGCGAGCAGCGCCGTGGTCTCGGACAGGCTGTCGAGGTCGGACAGATCGAGATCCGTGTTGGTCAGGGAACCGATCTCGGGCAAGCCGTCGGGCGCCTCGACTCCCGACACCAGCGGGTACTCGTAGGTGGCCTCGACGAAGTACTGCTGGCCGTCCTCGGACACCAAGTACTCGAGGAACGCGATCGCATCGGCGTCCTCGGCCGCGCCTGCCATGAGCGCCGCGCCGGCGACGTTGACGATTCCGGCGGCATCGCCCGACTCCGGGAACACCAGCTGCGCGCGCATCGCGTCCGTACCCAGCTCGGACTCGAGGCGGTACCAGTAGTAGTGGTTGATGAGGCCCACCTGGATCTCGCCAGCCTGCGCCGCCTCGAGGATGGCGGTGTTGTTGGAGTAGATCTGCACGTCATTGGCGACCATGTCCTCGAGCCACGCGCGTGCGGCGTCCTCGCCCTCGAGCACCCTGAGCGCCGTCACGAAGGACTGGAACGAGGCGTTGGTGGGCGCGATGCCCACCTGGCCGGACCACTCGGGGTCGGTGAGCTCGGCGGCGGTGGTCGGGGCGGAGGCCTGGTCCACCTGCTCGGAGTCGATCACGAACACGCGGGCGCGCCCGGTGACGCCCACCCACGAGCCGTCGGTGGAGGTGTGGCCTGCGTCGACCGCGCTGGAGATGTCCTCCGGCAGGGTGGCGACCAGTCCGGCCTTCGCGACGGCGCCCAGCGCGCCGGCGTCCTGTGCGAAGTAGACGTCCGCCGGGGTGGCGTCGCCCTCCTCCTGCAGCAGCGCGGCCAGCTCCGTGGTGTCCGCATAGCGCACCTCGACCGCGACGCCCGAGGCCTCCTGGAAGTCGTCGATGAGCGGCTGGACCAGATCCTCGCTGCGGCCTGAGTAGACCACCAGC
This sequence comes from Demequina activiva, assembly GCF_016862815.1. GTDB lineage: Bacteria > Actinomycetota > Actinomycetes > Actinomycetales > Demequinaceae > Demequina > Demequina activiva. Next base: position 635,492 of record NZ_BONR01000001.1, read on the forward strand.
TCGCCGTCCGAGACGGGCTCGGCTGCGGCCGTGGCGGTGGGCTCCGCGTCGGCTTCACCGCTCGAGGTGCAGGCGGCGAGGGACAGGGACGCGACGACGATTCCGGTGAGCACGGTGGTGGAACGCATGGTGACCTTTCGGTGATGGGCTGCGGTGCCGGCGGGAACGCCCAGCGCACCGCGGGGCTGGTGGCGAGCGTAGCGGCCAAGGCGCCATTTACGCAATGATTACGTTGCCAAATCATACCCACCTGAGTCCAGTCGCCTTACCCTGCGCGCTGGTCGACTCGCGGGTCACAATGAGCCATGGCCCTTCACCACGAGCAGTTCGACACCATCATCATCGGCGGCGGCCAGGCCGGTCCCGGTCTCGCCTCGAAGCTGGACGCGCGCGGCGAGAGGGTCGCCGTGTTCCAGCAGAGCGCGTTCGGGGGCACCTGCCTCAACGACGGGTGCCGCCCCACCAAGGCGCTGCGCGCCTCGGCGCACGCCGCTCGTGCGGCCCGGACGGCCGATGCGTACGGCGTCCACGTCGAGGGCGTCACCGTGAACGTCGCCCAGGCGGTGGAGCGCAAGGACCGTCTCATCGACGGCTGGCGCCAGAGCGGCTCCGAGTACTACGAGGGCCACGAGTCCATCAGCTACGTCAACGCCCGCGCCCGCCTCGCCGGCAAGGACGGCGACCTCTACCGAGTCGAGTTCGATGGCCGAGTGGTGACGGCGCCGCGCATCGTGCTCAACCCCGGGGCGCGCTCCGTCCCGCCTGCGATCGACGGCCTGGAGCGGGTCGACTTCCTCGATCACCACACCTTGCTCGACCTCAAGGAGGCGCCCGAGCGGCTGCTGGTGATCGGCGGCAGCTACATCGGCCTGGAGCTCGGACAGATCTGGTCCCGGTTCGGATCGGAGGTGACCATCCTGCAGTCCGGCGAGCACGTCATGCCGCGCGAGGACCCGGACATCGCCGATGCGGCCGCGCAGTTCCTGCGCGACGAGGGCATCGAGGTGCGCACCGGGGTGACGATCACGCGTGCTGAGCCCGCGGGGACGGGCGCGCTGCTCACGCTCGCGGACGGCGAGCGCATCGAGGGCGACCGCGTGCTCGTCGCCGCCGGCCGCATCCCCAACAGCGATGACCTGGGACTCGACACCGTGGGAGTGACGACGAACGCGCGCGGCTACATCGAGACGGATGAGCACTTCCTCACGTCGGCGCCCGGCATCTACGCGCTCGGCGACGTCAATGGTCGCGGTGCGTTCACGCACACCAGCTACCAGGATCACGAGATTCTGGCAGACCACCTCGCGGGAGGCGCCCGGTCCGCCGCTGACCGCATCCCCACCTACGCGGTGTTCACGGACCCGCCACTGGGCCGCGTGGGCATGACGCTTGGCCAGGCGCGCGAGGCGGGCCTGAACCTGTCGGTGGCCGACTACGAGATGGCCAGCGTCACTCGCGCGGCACTCGACGGGGTGACCCCCGGCAGGGTGCGCCTCGTCATCGACGCGGACCGGGACCGCCTGGTGGGCGCGGCGGTGCTCGGCCTCCACGGCGACGAGGTGGTCCACGCCCTGTCCATGCTCATGCACGTGGACGGGCCTGCATCGGCACTTGGAACATGGCTGGCCATCCACCCCACGGTCGCCGAGTTCCTGCCCACCATCTACGGCGTCGCCGAGCCAGACTCCCGTCCGTGACGCTGACGGCGCACGCCTGGCGTGCTCCACGCCGTCTCGCATACTGAACGATTGTTCAGTATGGTGGTCGCATGTCCACGACGCCAGCGGGGAGAGAACGCATCGTCGACGCCGCGCTGCGCCTGTTCGCCGAGCGAGGTCACGACGCCGTGTCCGTCCGAGACATCGCTGCGGCGGCGAACGTGTCCGTGGGGCTGATCGCTCACCACTTCGGCTCCAAGGACGGGCTGCGTCGCGAGGTCGACGCCCAGGTGATCGGGTTGTTCGACGGCATGACCGACCCCGCCCTCGCGGCCACCAGCGGACCCGCCGCACACGTCGCCGATGGCTTCGCCGGGATGCTGCTCCAACAGTTGCCGCCAGGCTCCCCCATCCCCGCGTACCTGCGACGCCTGCTGCTGTCAGGCGACCCCGCCGGCCGTGCTCTCTTCCAGCGGTGGTACACGCTCAGCACGTCCCTGCTCGAGGGCATGACGGCAGCCGGAGCCGCCCGCGCATCGGCCGATCCCGAGGCCAGGGCGGCGTTCCTGATGGTCAATGACCTCGCGATGATCCTGCTCCATGAGCACATCGCGAGCGCGATCGGCACGGACCCGCTCGAGCCCGACGGCGCGGCGCGCTGGGCCGCGGGCGCCGTCGACGCCTACACCCACGGCATCTTCATCCCCACCGAGGAGACACCATGACACCCACCGCGATCGACACCGAGCGCTCCGTACGCACCAGCGGCCTGACCAAGGTCTTCGGCGAAGGCGAGGGGGCCGTCGAGGCCCTCAAGGGGATCGACCTCGACATCGCGTCGGGTGAGCTCGTCGTGATCCTGGGTCCGTCCGGATCCGGCAAGACCACGCTGTGCAACATCATCGGCGGCATCGACGGCGCCACGGCGGGAACGGTCGAGGTCGCAGGCGTCGACATCTCCCGTGAGGCCCCTGGGCGCCTGAGCGACTTCCGGCGCGACCACGTGGGGTTCATCTTCCAGTTCTTTAACCTCATCCCCACCCTCACGGCACGCGAGAACGTCGAGATGATCGTGGAGATGACCGGTCGCGGAGACAAGGGCCGCATCGCTGAGCTGCTCGAGGCTGTGGGCCTGGGCGACCGCATGGACAACTTCCCGGCGCAGCTGAGCGGTGGACAGCAGCAGCGCGTCGCCGTGGCCCGCGCGCTCGCCACGGACCCGGACATCCTGTTCGCGGACGAGCCGACGGGCGCGCTCGACCTCCCCACGGGGCGGCAGATCCTGGAGCTGCTGCAGGACCTCAACGCGCAGGGTCGCACCGTCATCATCGTCACGCACAACGCCTCCGTCGCTCAGATCGCGCACCGCGTGGTGACCATCGTCGACGGCCGCGTCGAGTCATCGGTCACCAACGAGGCGCCGGCACGCGCCGCAGACGTGACATGGTGAGGCCCGTGCGCGTCTCCAGCCGCAAGACCGCCCGCGACCTGCTGCGCCAGCGGTCGCAGGTGATCGCCGTCGCCATCACGATCGCCTTGGGCGTCGCGATGTACATCGCGACGGCGGGCGCTTTCCAGAACCTCAACGCCTCCTACGACGCCACCTACGAACGGCTCGCCTTCGCGGACCTGGTCGCCACCGGCGGCGATGTCGACGACGTCGCGCGGGCCGCAGTGGAGGCGGGCGCGAGCTCCGCCACCACCCGCACCCAGGTGGATCCGCCGCTGCTCATCGAGGACACCAAGCTGCTGGGCCGCGTGATCTCGATCCCGGCTGGCGAGCACCCCACCATCGACGATGTCGACGTCACGGACGGGTCCTACCCGGCCGCGGACGCTTCCGGCGACGTCCTGCTCGAGAGCCACGCCGCCGACACGTTCGGGCTGGGTCCGGGCGACACGCTCCAGGTCTTCGGTGCCCAGGGCTGGGTGGAGGTCACCGTGGCCGGCGTCGTGGACTCACCCGAGTACCTGTGGCCCGCGCGGTCCCGGCAGGACATCCTGAGCGATCCGTACTCGTTCGCTGTGGTGTTCGCGCAGGAGGATGCGGTGGCGCGATGGTTCGATGTCCCGCCCAACCAGACGCTCGCCCTGCTGCCGGCCGATGCGAGCGCGGCGTTGGAGGACGACGTCACCGACGCGATGACAGCGGCCGGAGCATCCTCCGTCATGACGCAGGAGGACCAGCCGTCCAACGCGACCCTGTCCGAGGACCTCCAGGGCTTCGACCAGATGTCGGTGGCGTTCCCCGCACTGTTCCTCATCGCCGCCGGCGTCGCCGCGTGGGTGCTGCTCACGCGCCGGATCCTGCAGGAGAAGCCCGTGATCGGGACGCTGATGGCGGCGGGCGCGCGTCGCGGCCGGGTGCTGCGGCACTACTTGAGGCAGGGCCTGTGGATCGGCACGATCGGCTCGGTGCTCGGCGTGGGCCTGGGCGTGGTCGCGAACAGCGCGATCACCACGGCGTACACCGGGTTCATCGGGGTGCCCGACACCGTGATCATGAACTACCCGTGGATGCTCGTCGCGGGGCTCGCCTTCGGCGCCGTGGTGGGCGTGCTCGGCGCGCTGGGCCCTGCCGTGACTGCGAGCCGTACGTCACCCGCGGCCGCCATGCGGACACAGGCCGGCGCATCGGCGCCTGGTGCATGGAGCCGCTTCGTGGCGCGCCAGTCCTGGCTGCCGGTGAGCGCCCGCATGGCGCTGCGTGACCTGGTCCGCTCCAAGCGGCGCACCTTCGCGACCATGGTGGGCACAGTGCTGGCGCTCGTGATGATCCTCACCTCCGTGGGCATGATGACCTCGATCATGCAGGCCATCTCGATCCAGTACGAGGACATCAACCTCGAGGACGGCACGGTGGTCACGCAGGCCGGCACGGTGACGGCCGATGCGCTGGCTGCGGTGGACGGCGTCGCCGCTGTGGAGACGACGCACCTGGGACAGGTCACCGTCGTGGGTGATGACGATTCGTACGTGACGGCGCTGCACGGCTTCCAGCCGGACACGCAGATGCACGGGTTCGTGGGCAGGGACGGCGAAGCGGTCGCGCTGCCGTCGGGCGGAGTGCTGGCGGGCCACAGCATCAGTGAGCTGCTGGACGTGGTCGAGGGCGACACGATCACGCTGCACACCGACGCCGGCGACTCGGCGGTGGTGATCGAGGCGTTCCTCGATGAGCCCATCGGCACGTCTGTCTATGCGAGCAACGAGGTCGCTGCGTCCTTGCTGCCCGGCGGCGACACGGAGTCCTTCGCCCTCGCGTTTCAGGACGGTGCCGATCGGGACGAGCTGCGCCAGACGGTCACCCAGATCGACGGCGTAGTCGCGTACCAGGACTCGCGAGCGATCATCGCGACCGTCGACGACTACCTGGGCCTGTTCTGGGTGTTCATCGGCGTGATGATCGTCCTCGGCACCGTGCTCGCGCTCGCAGTCATGTACGTGACCATGGCTGTCAACGTCGTGGAGCGCACGGGAGAGCTGGCGACCCTGCGCGCCGCCGGGGTGCCGCTGCGACGCGTGGCGGGCGCGATCGCGACGGAGAACATGCTGGCAACGCTGGCGGCGATCCCGCTCGGACTGCTCCTGGGCGTGTGGTCCGCGGCGGCGTTCCTGCAGACGTTCAACGACGATCTGTTCACCCTCGAGCTGCGGTGGGCCTGGTGGACGCTGCCTGCCGCGGCGCTGGGCGTGCTGCTCGCGGCGCTGGTTTCCCAATGGCCCGCGTCGCGGCAGATCCGCACGGTCGACATCGCCACGGTGGTCAGGGAGCGAGCCGCCTGACCCCGGGCGCCCCTCTCCCTTCTCGCGGTCCCCGTCCCCCGACCCCCGCCCTAGAATCTGGCACCATTTTCATCGCCTCACGGCGTCTTTGAGGAAGAAACGTCCACGGCGGCGGCGGACTGCGGCCGATGCGCGGGGCGCCGGGGGAGTGAAAGGCCTGTTGCCAGCCGGAGCGCCGGAGCAGCCAAGCCCGGCCGCCGCCCGGTCCGCCGAGCGTCGTGGTGTGCCTCAGAGTGGAGCATTCTTAATCGCGCCGGGCCTTAGGCGGTGAAAATGGTGCCAAATTCTGAGAGGCGGTGATCAGCCCAGGAGCTCCTTGGCCGCCCACCAGATCGCGGCCAGCGCCAGCAGCGCGCCCAGCAGCAGGAACACATACGTGGCCCACCGGTGGCCATGGCGCAGGGCGAGGCCCAGCGTCAGCCCCACCGCGATGATCGCGACGCCCACGAGCACCATGCGCACGTGATCGCCGATCGCGCTCGACTCTGGGCCGTCCACGAACTCCGCGCCCAGGAACGCGTAGGCGATCACGGCGAATCCGACCAGCGACCCCGCTCCGATCACGGTCAAACCTGCTGCCCTCATTCCACGGACGCTACTGCAGTGGGGCCGCTGGCGTCGGCACCTCTCCGAACGCCGTTCCACAGCGCGCGCGATCATCGGAACACCCCTAGCATCGAGACATGTCCGATTCGACCCTTGTGCGTAGATTCACCGCCGCCGTCGCCGCTCTCCTGCTCTCGCTCGCGCTCAGCGCCTGCAGCTCGAGCGGCGGCGACGAGCCGTCCCCCGACTCCGGAGGCGACGGCGCGGACTCGGGGACCCCTGTCGCGGTGTCCGGCTTCGAGTTCGGCTATGACCTCGACGCTCCCACCGCGGCGGGCACTTACACGTTCGAGCTGACGAACGATGGCGCCATGCAGCACGACCTCGTGATCGAGGGCGGCGAAGCCTCGGGCTCCACCGCCGTGATCGCCCCTGGCGACACGGACAGCTTCACGGTGACGCTCGAGCCAGGCGAGTACACGCTGTACTGCTCCGTCGCGGGCCATCGCTCGCAGGGCATGGAGGTCACCTTCACGGTGGAGTAGGCGGCTGGCACAATCGCTGCATGCGCATCGAGCCGGCAGACCTGGATGCTGCCGACGTGCACAGGCTGCTCGATGAGCACCTCGCTCAGATGCGTGCGACGTCCCCCGCCTGCTCGGTGCACGCTCTCCCCCTCGAATCCTTGCGCGCTCCGCGCGTGCGCGCGTGGACCGCACGCGAGGAGGATGGCCGGCTGCTGGGCATCGGCGCACTGGCCGAGCTCGACCCCACCCACGGTGAGCTCAAGTCGATGCGCACCGTCGAGCGCGAGCGCGGCCGCGGCATCGGTGCGGCGATCCTCACGCATCTGCTGGGCGAGGCAAGCGCGCGTGGCTACGTCAGGGTGAGCCTCGAGACGGGATCCCAGGAGCCCTTCGCACCCGCGCATCGGCTCTATGAACGGCACGGCTTTCACGAGTGCCCACCCTTCGGCGGCTACGTGCCGGACCCTCACTCCCGGTTCTATGCCCGCCCCGTGGTCTCGCCCCAGCCAGGCAACCCGGCCCGCATGTCGTGGACGGACGTCTCGGCCGACGTGGTGGCACGGATCGAGGACCGCGTGCGAGCGCGCGTTGTGTCCGTCGTGGCCGCGCCCGCGGGCTTCAGCCCCGGCTTCGCTGGGCGCGCAACGTTCGAGTCAGGCGAGCGGCTGTTCCTCAAGGCGATCAGCGCGCGCCGCGACCCGTGGTCAGTCGACCTGGTGCGCAACGAGGCCACCCGGGTTCGCTCGTTGCCTGACGGGGTCCCTGCGCCACCCCTGCAGTGGTCGATGGACGACGGCGACTGGGCGGTCCTGGCCTTTCGCGCCATCGACGGTCGCCAGCCGAACCTCGCGGATTCGCCCGTGGACCGCAGCGCCGTGTTCGACGCCCTCCTGGAGCTGGCCGCGGTTCGACCCGGCACGGGTACCTCCCTGCCCACCTTCGCCGACAGCGCCGGCGACATGCTGCGCTCGTGGAGGTCGCTCGCGGAGCTGGTCACGCCAGAGCGCGAGAGAGTGCTCGCGGGCCTGGGGTCGCTCCGCGCATGGGTCGAGCGCCATCTCGACAGCTTGGTCGCGCTCGAGGAACCAGCGCTCGAGCACACCGCCGGCGACCGTCTGGTCCACGGGGACCTGCGCGCCGACAACGTCCTGGTGAGCGCTGACCGCGTGTGGCTCGTGGACTGGCCGTACGCGTGCGTGGGTGCCCCGTGGTTCGACCTGGCGGCGCTCATGCCGTCGATGGCGATGACCGGCGCCGGGCCCGCGCACACCATGTTCCGCGCGCACCCTCTCGCCACGTCCGTGTCGCCGGAGGCGGAGCGGTCCGTGGTGGCCGGGATCGCCGGGTACCTCACCGTGTCGAGTGCCCAGCCCGAGCTACCGGCCCTTCCGGGATTGCGCCTGTTCCAGCGAGCCCGGGCGCTACCCGCGGTCGACTGGCTCCGTCACATCACCCCAGGCCTGGTCTGAGGGCAAGGTCGCGCGACGGTCCAGCCACCTGTCCGCGCAGATGACCAGCCCCAGCGTGAACAAGCCCAGGCAGGCGCCCGCGATCACGTCGGACAGGAAGTGGTAGCCGAGATACATCCGCGTGGTGGCCACCAGGGCGATGATCGCCAACGAGGACAGGAACCACACCACGAGCACCCGCGTGCGCCGCTCATGGCGCCACAGCAGGTAGCCCGTGACGAGCACCAGGGTCGCGGCTCCAGTGGTGTGGCCTGACGGGAAGGAGAAGGACGTCTCGAACCCGGGGATGACCTGGAGCTCGTCAGCGGGGCGTGGCCGCTCGACGATCATCTTGACGACCATCGAGGTCACCGTGGAGAAGATCATCGCGCTGACCACCATCACGGGGTCGCGCCAGGACTTGGTGCGCCAGCCCCAGATCCCGCAGCCGATCGCGATGATGATGGGCAGCACCACAGGCCCGAACGCATGGGTGATCCACTCCATCGCGGTGGTGACGCCCTCGGAGCGGTTCTCCGCGAACCATGCGATGAGCGGTTCGTCGATGCCCTCGAACGCCTCGCGCTCGAGCACCTCCTCGAGGATCTCGGCGAAGGCCCAGAGCGCGAGCCCGCTCACGAGCAGGCCCGGGAGCAGCACGCGCACCATGCCCGGGAGTCTCATCCATGCGTCACGAATCATCCATCCATGCTAGATCGCGCGCACACGGCGCCCCGACCTATCCGCGCAGGTCGCGTGCCCGGTACGCCACGACGCCCACCGCCACGAGCAGCGCACCCACACCCACCAGCAGGCCCAGGTGCCACCACGTCATGCCGTCGACGAGGGGGTTGGGGGTCGAGTAGTAGTAGAAGGGCGAGACGCGCGCCCAGTCCGCGAGGTCGGGGTTCACCGGCACGAAGCTATTGATGCCCCACCCCAGGATCGCCACGCCGGTGCCGGCGCCCACCGCGACGTCGTGACGGCCGGTGAGCCCGCCTGCCACGAACGCGACGGCGCCGAGCAGCGTCCCGAGCCCCGCCAGCAGCAGCGCCGCCGCCGCGATGTGGCCCACGTCCATGCCCAGGCCCGCGATCGCGTTGCCGGCTGCGATCCCGGCGACCAGCGCGACCCCCACGATCAAGGATCCCGCCACGATCGCGACGGACATGCGCAGTGCGACCGCCGTGCGCGACACCGGCAGCGTCAGCAGCACGCTGGCCGTCCGCGACCTCTCCTCGCGCGCCAGCGCGGCGCCCGCGTTGATCGCCACCACGGCCACCGCCACCGGGCCCACGATCGACATCACCTCGCCGTAGTACCAGCCCTCCGGCGTCGAGAAGTCCGCGAAGCCCACCATCGCGAGGATCGCCTCCGGCATGGCGTCTACGACGCCGCCGATGTCCCCGGAGATCGCGCTGAACATCGGTCCCAGCACCGTCGCCTGGAATGCGAGGAAGCCGGCCGCGATGAGGAGCACGGGCCTCAGGTCAGAGAGCGCCTTCGCGGCGATGCCGCGCGTGGAGCCCCTGCCGGCGAGAAGCGACACCGCCCGGCCGATGCGCGGGTCGCCCTTGAGGCGCTCCACGAGCGGGGTCCGCACCGCGCCAGAGCCAAGGTCGCGCCTGTTCAGGCCCCACCACGCGAGGGTGCCGAGCGCGAGCGTCACGAGGAGGAGCACCGCCACGGCTGGCCAGTCCACGCCATTCACCATGGGCTGAGGCCCGGAGATCCAGTACCAGGGGGAGGCCTTCGCCCAGTCCTCCAGACCCTCGAACAGCGGCAGCAGGCCGGACATCAGGAATGAGACGACGATCAGCGCCACCGCGGCACCGGAGGCGAGACCGCGGTTGCCCGTCCACGCGCCAAGAGCGAGCGCGACAGCCGCGAACACGAGGCACACCGCGAGCATGTGCACGGTGGCCGCGGCAAGGTCGAGCGACCCCAGCGGCGTTCCTGCCAGAGAGGCCGCCGCGACGTAGGACAGCGATCCCAGCGCGCCAGCGCCCACCAGAACGGTCGCCAGCGCGAGGGTCTTCGACCCCAGCAGCCGTGACCGCGAGCGCGGCATGGCGCCCAGCACGTTCATGGTGCCGTTGGCCTCCTCGCCGGCGATCGCGGCCGCGGCGATCGAGACGCCGATTCCGGCGATCACGAACGGACCCAGGAAGTTGAACATGTTGCTCAGCATCAGTCCCGCCACCCCGCCGTCCGGGGTGATGCCCAGCAGCGACAGGTACGCCTCCGGCATCGAGGCGATGAAGTCGGTGGCCTCGTCACCCATGCCGGCGTAGGCCCACATCCCCATCCATGCGATCGCGAACAGCGACGCGACCCCGATGCTCGCGCCCAGCCACCGGTCCCGCAGCGACTTGAGATAGACGGTGCGCAGCATCACGCGGTCTCCGGGGCGCCGGCGCGCGCGCCGCGCTCGCCCGGCTCGTCGGGGTCGTCGCCCGCGGCGACCACCTCGTCGCGGTAGAACTCGAGGAAGATCTCGTCGAGGTCGACGCTCGCCGAGGACACCGACAGCACGTCGTGCGCCGTCGCGATGGTCAGCAGCGGCGCCATGGAACCCTCGAACTGCGCCGTGACGGTGGGGCCGTCGACGCTCACCTCGTGCACCCCATCCACCCCGTCGAAGGCGGACGCCGGCACCGGCGCCGCAAACTCGAGCTTGATCCGGCGCAGCGCCTTGTCCTGCAGCTCGCTCATGCGCTCCACCGCGATGAGGTGCCCTCGCCTGATGAACGCCACCCGGTCCGCGACGCGCTCGACCTCCGAGATCGTGTGAGAGGACAGGAACACGGTGCCGCCCGCATCGGCCATCTCGCGGAGCATGCTGTGGAACTCGAGCTGCACCAGCGGGTCCAGCCCGGTGATGGGCTCGTCGAGGATCACGGCCTCGGGCCGGTGCATCAACGCCTGGATGATGCCCAGCTTCTGGCGGTTGCCGGAGGAGTACTCCCGCACCTTCTTCGACAGGTCCGCGGCCAGCCGCTCGGTGAGCTCGTCGACGCGCGTCCAGTCCACTCCGCCGCGCAGGTTGCCCAGGTACTCGAGCGTCTGGCGGCCGGTGAGGTTCGGGTAGAGAGCGAGGTCGGACGGCAGGAAGCCGATGCGCCGATGGATCTCGACGGCGTCTCGCCGCGAGTCCAGGCCCAGCACCCGGCAGTGCCCGGAGGTGGGGCGGATCAGGTCCAGGATCGACCTGATGGTGGTGGACTTGCCTGCGCCGTTGGGCCCCAGGAACCCGAAGATCTCGCCGCGATGGATCTCGAAGCTCACGTCCTCGACCGCGGTGAAGGAGCCGTACCTCTTGGTGAGGCGATCGACCTCGATGACGGGGGTCTCGGTCATGACCCCTCCTTTCTGAGGAACTCGTCGAGCCGCTGCTCGAGCAGCGGCCATTCGTGCTCGAAGAACCGCACCATCTGGTCCAGGGAGCCGATGCGGTCGCGTCGGCTAGGGGGCGCGACGGCCAGTCCGGCGTCGGCAAGCGCGCGCAGGCCCGCGATGCGGGTGGTCTCGGTGCCGAGGATGCGGATCCACATGTCCTGCGGGACCTGGTAGACGGCGGCGCGGGAGCCGGGCTGGCGCGTGCGCTCGACCATGCCGGCCGCGGTGAGCGTGCGCAGCTGCGTGGACACGGAGCCCATGGACAGGTCCAGGGCGTCTGCCAGCTCCGCCTGAGTCTGCTCCGCTGGCTCGCACACCATCAGGTGGCCCAGGATGAGTCCGGCGGCGTGGGTGAGGCCGCCGTTCTCCCAGTACGCGGCAACGCGGCGTACGTACTCGGCACGCGCATCGGCTGTCCCCTCGCTCATGTTTCAGTTGTATCTGAACTCAATGAAACACGCAAGTGAACGGCAGGCAACCGGGCCCTCCGGGGGTGGTCGCGCACGCGCGGGCGTGCCACGATGGGCACATGCACGACGGCACCCCCTCCCCGAGCGCGACGGCGACCGACGGTCTCGACCGCTCGGAGCCCGCGCCCCTGCCCTCCGAGGCCAGCCCCGCGGTCGAGGAGCTGACCGCGCAGACTCCTGCGGACCCCGAGCCGCAACGCGAGGAGATCGACCCCGACGCGGAGCTGCCCGCGGACCGCTACCTGGACCGCGAGCTCTCCTGGCTGGCGTTCAACGAGCGGGTGCTGGAGCTCGCCGAGGACGAGGACACGCCGCTGCTGGAGCGTGCCCGCTTCCTCGCGATCTTCGCGTCCAACCTCGACGAGTTCTTCATGGTGCGGGTCGCGGGCCTCAAGCGCCGCATCGCCGCCGGCTTCGCCGTGCCGTCCGCGACCGGCATGAGCCCCACCCGCCTGGTCGAGGCCCTCACCGAGCGCGCGCATCAGCTCATGGACCGTCACGCTGACGTGTTCGAGGACCGGGTGCTGCCGCAGCTCCAGGAGCAGGGCATCCACCTGGTCCACATCGAGACCCTCGAGGAGGCGGAGCGCGAGCGGCTGCGCAAGCTGTTCCGCTCGGACATCTTCCCGGTGCTGACGCCGCTGGCCGTGGACCCCGCGCACCCCTTCCCCTACATCTCCGGCCTGTCCCTCAACCTCGCTGTCGAGCTCAAGGATCCGGACTCGGGCAAGCAGTTCTTCGCCCGCGTGAAGGTGCCGGAGACCCTGCCGCGGTTCCTCAGCGTCGACTCGGCGGGCCAGGCCGCCCAGGTGACCGATGCCTCCGCGCTGTCCGATGAGCCCCGCAGCTTCGTGCCACTCGAGGACGTCATCGCCGAGCACCTCGACTACCTGTTCCCCGGCATGGACGTGATCTCGAGCTTCACGTTCCGCGTGACCCGCAACGAGGACGTCGAGGTCGAGGAGGACGACGCGGAGAACCTCCTCAAGGCGATGGAGCGCGAGCTGCTGCGTCGACGGTTCGGCCCCGCCGTCCGGCTCGAGGTCGCTCAGGACCTGCCGCCCCACATCCGCGACCTGCTGGTGCGCGAGCTGGGCATCACCGAGCACGACGTGTTCCACCTGCCCGCGCCCCTGGACCTCACCGGCCTGAACGTCATCGCGGACCTCGACCGTCCCAAGCTCCAGTTCCCCGCCTTCAGGCCCACCACGCACCACCAGCTGGCACCCGTGGAGACCGCGGACGAGCAGAACGTGTTCGACGCGATCCGCCGCGGCGACATCCTGCTGCATCACCCGTACGACTCGTTCTCGACGTCCGTGCAGGCCTTCCTCGCGCAGGCCGCGACGGATCCCAAGGTGCTCGCCATCAAGCAGACGCTCTACCGCACCTCCGGCGACAGCCCCATCGTCGACGCCCTCATCGAAGCAGCGCGAAACGGCAAGCAGGTACTGGCGCTGGTGGAGATCAAGGCACGGTTCGATGAGCAGCAGAACATCGGCTGGGCCCGCAAGCTCGAGAAGGCCGGCGTTCACGTCGTGTACGGGCTGGTGGGGCTCAAGACCCACTGCAAGCTGTCCCTCGTGGTGCGCCAGGAGGACGAGGGCCTGGTGCGCTACTGCCACGTGGGCACCGGCAACTACCACCCCAAGACTGCGCGGCTCTACGAGGACTACGGCCTGCTCACGCGCGACTCCGAGGTGGGCGCGGATCTCACCAAGCTGTTCAACCAGCTGTCCGGATACGCCCCCAAGGCCAAGTTCCGTCGCCTCATCGTCGCGCCCACGGGCGTGCGACTGGGCCTCATCGACCGCATCGAGAAGGAGGCGGCGCGCGCCCGCGACGGCAAGGAGGCGTGGGTCCGCATCAAGGTCAACTCGATCGTCGACGAGAAGACCATCGATGCTCTCTACCGCGCCTCGCAGGCCGGCGTGGACGTGGACCTGGTGGTGCGCGGCATCTGCGCGCTGCGGCCAGGCGTGCCTGGGCTCTCGGAGAACATCCGGGTGCGCTCCGTGCTGGGCCGGTTCCTCGAGCACTCCCGCGTGTTCGCGTTCGCGAACGACGGCGATCCGGAGGTGTTCATCGGCTCGGCAGACCTCATGCACCGCAACCTGGACCGCCGCATCGAGGCGCTCATCACCATCGTCGCGGACCAGCAGAAGGAGTTCCTGCTGGACAACATCGCGATGATCATGTCCGACGACTTCATCGCGTGGGAGCTGGGCTCCGATGGCGCGTGGGTGCGTCAGGACGAGGCCGTCGACGGCACCCGCCTCAAGGACGTCCAGGCCACCTACATCAAGCGCCAGCCCAAGCGGAGGGCCAAGCGCAAGTGAGGCGCTACCCGCCCGGCACGGTGATCGCGGCCGGCGCGCTCGTGTGGCGCGTGAAGAACGACCAGCTGCAGGTGCTCGCGGTTCACCGCCCCAGATACGACGACTGGTCGTGGCCCAAGGGCAAGCTCAACGTGGGCGAGACGCTGCCGGCCTGCGCGATCCGTGAGGTCGCCGAGGAGACCGGCAAGCAGGTGGTGCTCGGGCAGCCCCTGCCCACGCTGCGCTATCCCACCGGCGGCAAGACCAAGGTGGTCAAGTACTGGGCCGCGCAGGTGGTGAGCGGCGGCTCCACCGTCAAGGCTCGCCCGCCGGTGAAGGATGCCTCCAAGCACGAGATCGACAAGACCCGCTGGCTCACCGTGGAGGAGGCGCGCAAGCGCATCACCTTTCGCGACGACCTCAGGCCTCTCGAGGTGCTGGTGGACGCGTACGAGAACGACCGTCTCGACACACGCGCGTTCGTCCTGGTCCGCCACGCACGTGCCAAGCGCCGCAAGGCGTGGTCCGGCGAGGACATGGACCGGCCCATCACCAAGGCCGGCGCGGAGAGGGCACGCCAGCTGGTGCCGCTGTTCGCGGCCTTTGGAGCCAGGCACGTCGAGTCATCGCCCGCGCGCCGCTGTGTCTCCACGGTGGAGCCGTACGCGGACGCCGCAGGGTTGAAGGTCAACACTCACCGATCGCTCACCGAGCCCGGCCACGCCTCCAAGCCGCTCGCAACGGCCAACACCTTCGTGAAGCTGCTGGAGAAGCCATCAGGGCGGGTCGTGTGCGCCCACCGTCCCACGCTGCCAACCATCGTCGAGATGATCCGCGCCTCCACCCGCTGGTTCACTCGCGGGGCGCTGCCGCGCAAGAACCCGTACCTGCCCGCGGGTGGGGTGCTGGTGGCGCATGTGCTGGACACGGACTCCGGGGCGCGGGTGACCGCGATCGAGACGCACCTGCTGCAGGTGCATCCGTAGAGAAACCGCGAGGTGGGCGCTTCTACCCCAGTGACACTCGCAGAAGAAGGGCTCACCGCCCATCTCGGACGGCTCGCGGCGGCGGAGCACATGAAGCGACATCGGACTGGGAGCGCCAGTCGGCGCGAAGGCCGCTCGTGGCGGCTGGTGTTGGAGCCCGGGGCTGCCGCAGTCCGATGTCACTCACCACTGTACGCCCCTCGCGCGGGGACTCAACACCCCCGTACCTCGCGCCTCTCCCCTCCCGGAATTTGGCACCACTTTCCTCGCCTTGGCCGTCCGACGAGGAAGACGCCTCCACCCGAGTGGGAGGGGCCGATGCGCGGGTCACCACACGGTGACCCGACCGGCGTCCGTGGGATCAGGTGCGCATCGGCGGGATCCCGCACCCAGCGTGGAGGTATCTTCCTCACCAACGCCCTTGGGCGATGAAAGTGGTGCCAAATTCTGGGAGAGCTGGGGCTGACTGGAAGGCGGCCGATGCGCCGGCTCAATCCAGACGGTCCTCGCGCCACATCGCGGCGCAGCGCTCGAGGTCCTCGCCGGTGCGCAAGAGCTGGGCGGCCCTGAGCGAGGTCTGGTGGGCGCGACGGTCGTTGTGACCGTCGTCGGACTCGGCTTCGAAGGCCGCGCCGGTCGCGACCACCCGGCAGAACGCCCCGGCCCGCTCGAGCGCCACGGCCAGGTCGCCGGAGAACACGCCGGACAGCACCGAGTCCGCGAGCGAGCGCACCTCAGCAGGCCCCGGGGGGTCCTCCACTCCTGCGATCGCATGACGCACGTGCGCCGCGTGGACCCCGTGGTGATACGACCGCGCGACCGCCACCGAGTCGAACTTGACCCACTCGCGCAGCATGTAGATGCGCCACAAGGCTCCGGGCAGGGTGTGCGCGCCAGCCTTGGACCACATCATCGCGACGGTGTCGATGCCCTCCTCGTCCACGAGCCTCACCAGGCGCTCGGTGAGCTCGGGGTCGTGAGACGCGCGAGCCTGGGAGACCAGCGCGAGGGCGGTCTCGTGAGCGATCAGTCCGCGATCGGCGGGGTCGATGTCCCCCTCGATCTGCTCGGCCTCCTCCATGTCGAGCATGGCTGGACGCCGGAAGCGGGGCACTGCCAACTCAGGCGTCCTCGGACGTCTCGGCCCCCGCGCCCAAGGTGGTGCGCGCATCGGCCGGGGTGGCGCCTTCTTCGAAGGTCAGGGAGACGGAGTTGATGCAGAAGCGGTCGCCCGTGGGCGTCTGCGGGGCGTCGGGGAACACGTGGCCCAGGTGAGAGTCGCACGTGGCGCAACGCACCTCGGTGCGGATCATGCCCAGCGACATGTCCTCGCTCAGGGTGACAGCGTCGTTCTCGGCGGTGAAGAAGGACGGCCAGCCGCAGTGGCTGTCGAACTTGGTGTCGGAGCGGAACAGCTCGGCTCCGCACGCGCGGCAGCGGTAGACGCCATCGCGCTTGTTGTCGAGCAGCTCGCCGGTCCAGGGGCGCTCGGTGCCTGCCTCGCGCAGCACGTGGAACTCGTCGGGGCTCAGCTCGGCTCGCCACTGCTCATCGGTCTTCTCGATGCGGGGGATCATCGCGGCTCCTTCCGTCAGCCTTCAGACTACGCGTCCCGAGCGCACGTGACGCCCGGTCCGCTGAGGGGGGATGGACCGGGCGCCACGTGCTCTCACGGGGAGAGCCTGAGCGGCATCTCGCCGTGACAGGTTCATAGAGTCAGACGCGGGCGGGCCCGGATTTGTTCCCGCTCCGTCGCCGGCGCACGCCTGCCCCGCAGGTGTATCGGAGCATCCGACCGCTGCGCGGCGCCTCAGCACTCAGAGACGCCCATTCGAGGGAATCGCGGAGGCGGCCGATGCGTGGGCGAGGCGGGACGCTGGGGCGCGAGTGACGGACCATTGGGGCAGGTAGAGCAGCACATCGGACGATATTGCTCCGAAGGGTTGGCTTTTTCGCAACTTACCGCTAGCGTAATTCCCGCCGGTTCAGCCAAGGGCGAACCGCACGCGACGTCGACGTCCATGAATCCACCATCTGACAACGGAGAAACCATGCCTGTCGCCACTTCCGTGCGCATGCCCGCCATGCTCGCGGCCGCTGCTCTCGCTCTCGCCGCGTGCGCCACCGACTCTGACCCCGACGACAGCGCGGATCCCGCTGGCCAGGACGTCGACGCGGCGGTCGAGGAGACCACCGAGCCCGCCGAGGAGACCCCCACCGAGGTCACCATCACCACCGCGCAGGGCGAGGCCACCGTGCCGTTCCGGCCCCAGCGCGTGATCGTGGTCGAGCACGGCATCCTCGACACCATCGACTACCTGGGCGCGGGCGAATCCGTGGTGGGCATCCCCCACCACGCCGTCCCCAGCTACCTCGCGGACTACACCACGTCCACCGAGAACACCGGCACTCTGTTCGAGCCCGACTACGAGGCCATCAACGCCGCGGAGCCGGACCTCATCATCGTGGGCGGGCGTTCGGCCGCGACGCTGCCGGCGATGGAGGCCATCGCGCCCACCATCGACCTGTCCTTCGGCTGGGGCTCCGAGGCGTTCATGACCACCTTCGAGACCAACACCACCGCGTTGGGCCAGATCTTCGGCGCCGAGGACGAGGCCGCCGCAGCACTCGCCGAGGTCACCGCAGGCGCTCAGGCCGTCGCCGCCGACGCCGCGGACGAGGGCCCAGGCCTGGTGCTCATGACCAGCGCCGGCGAGGTCTCCGCGTACGGGCCGTCCGAGGAGGGCCGCTTCGACTTCGTCTACAACCTGCTGGGCGTCGAACCGGCGATCGACCAGGTCGCGATCGACGATCACGGCGACGCGATCTCGTTCGAGTTCATCGCCGAGGTGGACCCGTCGCTGCTGATCGTGCTCGACCGCGACGCCGCCATCGGCGAGGAGGGCGAGGCCGCCCAGGCCGTGCTCGACAACGAGCTCGTCAACAGCACCACCGCCGTGGCGAACGATAACGTCCTCTATGTCGACACCGAGAAGTGGTACCTGTCCTTCGGCGGGCTCACTTCCGTCAACACCATCCTCGACGAGGTCGGCTCGCTGGTCTCCTGACCTGCCTCTGAGTCCATGAGCACTCCCCGCAGCACCGTAGCGGCCGCCGCCCCCTGGGTGGCGGCCGCTGCCGTGCTCGTGCTCGCCGTGGTGTCGCTGTTCGTCGGAGTCGCGGACGTGAACCTCGGGTCTCTGCTCACCGACCCCGAGGCGCGCGAGGTGTTCGCGCTCAGCCGGGTGCCGCGCACCGCGGCGCTGCTGCTCGCGGGCTCCGCGCTCGCCGTCGCGGGTTTGATCATGCAACACCTCGCCCGCAACCGCTTCGTGGCACCGACCACGGCCGGGACCATCGACGCCGCCGGCCTGGGGCTGCTGACCGCGACAGTGCTGTTCGCCGGCGCCTCGATCATGACCAAGATCACCATCGCGATGGTGTTCGCGCTCGCCGGCACTGCGCTGTTCATCGGCATCATTCAGCGCATCCAGTTCAAGGACGTGATCCTGGTGCCGCTGGTGGGGCTGCTGCTGGGCGGCGTGTTCAGCGCGATCGCCGAGTTCTTCGCGTACCGCCACAACCTCACCCAGACCATGAGCGTGTGGATGAACGGCGACTTCTCCGGCGTGATCCAAGGCCGCTACGAGACCCTCTGGCTCGCTGGCGCCGTCGTGCTGGTGGCCTACCTCTTCGCGAACCGCTTCACCGCAGCCGGCATGGGACGGGAATTCGCAACGAACATCGGCGTCGACTACCGCCTGTGGATGAGCGCCGGCCTCACCATCGCCGCGATGGTGACCGCCGTCGTGGTCGTGACCGTGGGCGCGATTCCCTTCCTGGGACTGATCGTGCCCAACATCGTTACCCTCATGCTGGGCGACAACCTGCGCCGGGTGCTCCCCACCACGGCGCTCGCCGGTGCGGCGCTCGTGGTGCTGTGCGACATCCTGGGCCGCTGGCTCATCCACCCGTACGAGATCGCGGTGGGCACCATCGTGGGTGTGGTCGGCTCCGCGATCTTCCTGGTGCTGGTCCTGCGAAGGAGCAATCGCTATGCGACCGCCTAAGGCCGCCGCACGCATCGCCGATGCACCCGTCACGCCGGGCGCGTCCGTCGCCCAGGTGACGGACCAGGCAGAGCCTGCCCGCGCATCGGCCGGGCGCCCGCTCGAGCGGCGACTGGTGCTCGTGTTCGTGTCACTCGGGGCGCTCCTGACTGGCTCTCTGGCGCTCTACCTCACCTGGGGCGTCGACGGCCACTGGGACTTCGCGCTGCCGCGACGCCTGGAGCAGGTGGCGGCGCTGGCGATCGTCGGCGTCGCGATCGCGGTGTCGACCGTCATCTTCCAGACCCTCACCCAGAACCGCATCCTGACGCCGTCGATCATGGGCTTCGATGCGCTGTACGTGCTGCTGGCGACCACGCTGGTCTTCGTGCTGGGGTCCACGGTGGCCGAGTCGATCGACCCGCTGCTCATGTTCGGCGTCAACGCCGGGCTGATGATGGGAGCCGCGACGCTGCTGTTCAAGGCGGTCCTGGGCGACGGCACCCGCGGGCTATACACGATGGTGCTGGTGGGAGTGATCGCCGGCACGTTCTTTGGCTCGCTCACGTCGTTCATGTTCCGGGTGATGGATCCCAACGAGTTCGATCGCCTGATGGACCAGCTGTTCGCGTCCTTCAACGCGATCGACACAGAGCTGTTGGGCATCTCCGCGGTGCTGCTGGGCGCTGGGATCCTGGTCGCCTACCGGATGGCGCCGCGCCTGGACGTGCTGACGCTGGGCCGCGAGCGCGCGATCACGCTGGGACTGGACTACGACCGCACGGTGACGGCGCTGCTGCTCGCAGTCGCGGGGCTCGTGTCGGTGTCCACGGCGCTCGTGGGCCCCATCACCTTCCTGGGGCTGCTGGTCGCCAACCTCGCGTATCAGCTCACCCGCACGCACCGCCACGTCGTCAACCTGACCGCGGCCGGGCTGCTCGCGATCGTGGCGCTGGTGCTGGGCCAGGCCCTGCTCGCCCACGTGCTGCACTTCCAGGGCACGCTCAGCTCGATCATCAACGTCGTGGGCGGCGTGTACTTCATCGCCCTGCTGCTCAAGGAGGCTCGCGCATGATCACCATCCAGGACATCACCAAGTCCTACGGCGAGGCCACCGTGGTGGACGGCGTCTTCCTGAATCTGCCCGACGCGGGGGTGACCTCGATCATCGGCCCTAACGGGGCGGGCAAGTCGACGCTGCTGTCGATCGTGTCCAGAATCCTGGGAGCCGATGCAGGAACGGTCGCAGTCGAGGGTCTGGACGTGTTCCGCTCGCCCTCGAAGGACGTGGCGAAGAAGCTGTCGATCCTGCGTCAGGACCAGCACACCTCTGCGCGGATCACCGTGGGCGAGCTCGTGGAGTTCGGCCGCTATCCGCACTCCCACGGTCGGCTCACGCCCGAATGCCGCGCCGCCGTCGCATCGGCCATCGACTACTGCGACCTGGGTGATCTCACCGAAAGACCCATCCACCAGCTCTCCGGTGGCCAGCGCCAACGCGCGTACGTCGCGATGGTGCTCGCGCAGGACACCCGCTATGTGCTGCTGGACGAGCCGCTGAACAACCTCGACATGGTCCACGCCACCGGCCTGATGCGGCTGCTGCGTGGTCTCGCGGACACGCACGGCAAGTCCGTGGTGCTGGTGCTGCACGACATCAACTACGCGTCGGTGTACTCCGACCGCATCATCGCGATGCGCGATGGGGCAGTGGTGCAGGACGGCCCGCCGGCGAGGGTGATGACGCCCGAAGCGCTCGAGTCGGTCTACGGCATGGCATTCCACGTGCATGAGCTCGACGGCGACCGGATGGCCGCCTACTTCCGCTGATCGGCACGTCCACTGGCTCATGGTCGCGAGAGATCCTCGATCGCGGCAGCGCGCCGCCCTGATGCCGACGCGCAGGAATCCTGACGCGTGCCCGCGCCCCGTACATCCTCCCTGGTAGAAGCGAACTAAGATCGCCCTTTCAGAAACAATGGCGTTTCAATATTGTTTTGATGATCGCTTTGTATCTTTATTTCAAAACGCGACGGCAGGGCATTTACAGCGTATTCTTGGCGGCATCGGACCAACCAAGGAGGAACCATGGCCACGATGATCAGCCTTCCCATCGTCTCGTCCTGCTCGGTCGAGGCGTGCGGCTTCAACCACGACGGCTGCCGCGCCGGCGCCATCAACGTCTCCGGCGACCACGCGCATTGCGCGACCTTCGTCGACTCGGACGCCAAGGGCGGCCACTCGGACCACGCGGGGGTAGGCGCGTGCACCCGCACCGACTGCACCTACAACGCGGACATGGCCTGCACCGCTGAGGCCATCGAGGTAGGCGCCTCCTTCGACACCGCCGACTGCCTCACCTACGAGGCTCGCGCCTAGCCGCACTCGGACGGCAGCCGCGGGCCAGCCGCTGCCGCACTGGCCCCGTGACGCCGTGCGAGACTGGCGCGGTGACCCCCGCCCCGCCGCCGCCCGCGCGCGGAGCGTTCCTGCGCATCGGTCCTCAGCAGTGGCGGGACTTCTGGAAGGGCACGGCGTCGATCGCGCCGCTCATGCCGGGCTCGGTGCTGTTCGGCCTGGCCTTCGGAGCGCTCGTCGACGTGGTGGGCCTGCCCGCCTGGCTCGCGCCGTACGCGAGCGCCACCGTCACCGCCGGGGCGAGCCAGATCGCGATCGTCGAGGCGCTGCGCCAGGACGCTCCGGCGGTGATCGCGATCCTCACGGCGCTGGTGATCAACGCGCGTCTGGCCCTGTACTCCGCGGCTCTCGCTCCGGTGTTCTCCGCGTTCCCGCGGCGCTGGCAGCTGGGGTTGGCGTACCTGATGACGGACCAGTCCGCGGCCGTGTCCGTGCTGCGCGCCGATCAGTGGCCCGACCCCGTGCGACGACGCTGGTTCATCCTGGGCGTCTCCGGTCCGTTCGTGCTGGTGTGGATCCTCGGCACCGCGGCCGGCGTGGTGCTGGGGCCCGTGATCCCCGACGCGTGGCAGATCGGGTTCATCGTGCCGCTGATGTTCATCGCGGTGATGGTTCCTGCTCTGACCACATGGCCCGCAGTGGCCGCAGCCGCGATCTCCACGGCGGTGGTGCTGATCCTCAAGGACCTGCCGTACGGGCTGAACGTGCTCGTGGGCGCGCTGGCCGGAATCGGCCTGGGTGCGCTGGTGCCGTCACGACGGCAGCCCCGGGATGTCGAGCCGCTCGAGGAGGCGCAGTGATCACCGCCTTCGTCGTCTTCACCATCGCCGCGATCGGCACGTACCTGATCCGCATCTCCGGGATCCTGCTGCTGGGCGGCGATCGCGAGCTCCCGCCGCGCGTGCGGAAGATGCTGTCGCTGGTGGCGCCGGCCGCGATGGCGGCGATCATCGCGAATGCGCTGTTCCTGGACCAGGGGCAGTGGCGCGGGTTCGGCGCCTGGCACCTGGCAGCGCTGGTGGCCGCGCTCGTCGCCCTGTGGAAGCGCTCGATGGGCTGGACGCTGCTGGCGGGCGTGGTGGCCTTCGCGGCGCTGCTGCTGGCGGGCCTGTAGCCCACCGTCCGCGCCCGCGGTCTCCTCGCACGATATCGAAGTCAACCTGTTGACACACATCGAGTCAACTGGTTGACTCGATGTCATGTCCGACAAGATCACCTTCACTCTCCACGAGCTCGTCTCCGAGCTCGACGCACAGGCCGACGAGCTCCTCAAGGCCCGTCACGGCATCACCGGCAGCCAGTTCATCGCGCTCGCCACACTCGCGGACGTGGAGCCCACGGACATCACCGACCTCGCCCGCTGCCTGGGCGTGACCAAGGCCGCGGTGAGCAAGCGCGTCCCGAGCCTCGTCAAGGCCGGGTGGGTGACGACCACCCACCCGCCGGGCCAGGGCAGGCGCGTGCTGCTCGAGCTCACGGACAGCGCGCGCGACCTCGTCGAGCGCGCCGGACGGGACCTCGACGAGCAGTTCGCGGCGCTCGTGGACCACCCGGACGCGAGCGGGATCGACCTGAGCGCTCTCAACGATCACCTCAACACCCTCACCGCGATCTTCCGTCAGAAGGGACCCCGCGCATGACCACCCTCACTCGCCCACCCGGCATCCTCGTCGTCATCGGCACGCCGCTCGCGGACAGCCTCAACCACGCCCTTGCCGGCGCGTACGTGGACGCCGCACGCGCCGCCGGCGCCCGTGTCGACGTGATCGACCTCGCCCGCGACCCCATCCCGGATCACCCTCGCGCCCGCGGCCACCTGCGCGCGCCCCGCGAGGACCACGATGACGACCTTCCCCTCGACCCCGACGTCGCCCGATACATCGAGCTCGTCGACGCCGCGGACCACCTCGTGATGCTGTTCCCCCAGTGGTGGGGCACCTATCCCGCTGCGCTCAAAGCGTGGATCGATCGCGTGCTGCTGTCCGGCACCGCCTTCAGCTACCGAGCCCAGGGCCGGGGCTGGGACAAGCACCTCGCCGGGCGCACGGCGCGACTCGTGATGACCATGGACTCCCCCGCGTGGTGGAACCGCTGGTTCTACCGCGACGCCGCACCCATCGCCCTCAAGAACTCGACGCTCTGGTACTGCGGCATCAGGACGGTGGGTGTCACCCGCGTCCCCGAGGTGCGGCACGCGTCCACCGCGAGGCTCGAGCGA
Source organism: Demequina activiva (assembly GCF_016862815.1). GTDB lineage: Bacteria > Actinomycetota > Actinomycetes > Actinomycetales > Demequinaceae > Demequina > Demequina activiva. The sequence continues at coordinate 659,315 of NZ_BONR01000001.1, forward strand.
GCCATCGCGCGCGCCGCCAAGCACGGCACGGCCGATGCACTCCGCACCCCGCGCGACACGGCCGCCGGAAGGCGGGAGCCGGCCCGCGCATCGGCCTGACGGGACGGGCCGCGCCGCGTCAGTGAAGCGAGCCGTCCGCCTCGCCGCGCCGGTGATCGGTGAAGGTGACCGTCAGCCCCGACCGGGAGGGCGCGCAGCAGAACAGCCCGGCCCGCGCATCGGCCGTGGGGTCCAGGGGCGCCACACGGACCAGCCGCCACGGCTCGTCCTCGACCCGAGCGCGAACGGTGACCGCATCGCCGGCTCTCGAGGCCCGCACGGTGACCTCGCGCCCCACCCACTCGGGCACAGGCGCCACGGACCAGTCGGACACTCCGCGCGTCACCACCGCGCCTACCTGAGGCGCGCCGTCGGAGACCTCGACGCCGGCCTTGATCCAGGTGCGCTCGTCGACCCGGATCATGACTCCTGCCTGGTCGAACTGCTCGGAGTAGTCGAGCAGGAAGGACACCTCGACAGCCTCGCGAGCGGCGAGCGGCGCCAGCAACGCATGCGCGTCGTCATGGATGAAGTCATAGGACGTGACGCGCCAGGCATCGGAGCCCTCGCGAGCCTCGACGCGGAGCACGCCGTCATCGATGGCCGCCCGCACGGGCTCGGTGGTCCAGGCGCCATCGCGCAACAGCTCCTCCAGCGACATGACCCCAGGCTAGGGCGTGCAGCAGGGCGGCCGGGGACCTAGTGTCGAAACCGGCATGGCCCATTCGTGGAGTGGGTGAGGCGGGGCGCGTGGCCCGGCCAGACAAGGAGAGCACCATGACCGAGTACCTGTTCAGCGTCCACCACGACTACTCGAAGCCGCTGTTCGACGATGACGCGGACGTCGAGGCGATGTTCCGTGACACCGCAGCCTTCAACGACGAGGCTCAGGCAGCGGGGATCTACGTGTTCGCCGGCGGCCTCGAGGCCCCCGACACCGCCACCACCGTCCACGTGCGCGAGGGCGAGACCCTCACCACGGACGGCCCCTTCGCGGAGGCCCGCGAGCGCATCGGCGGATTCTGGGTGCTGGAGCTGCCCGACCTGGACACGGCACTGACGTGGGCGGCGAAGGCCTCCGCCGCATGCCAGAGCCCCGTCGAGGTGCGCCCCTTCCAGGGAGAGTGACGTGGCGCGGTACATGCTGAGCGTCCATGACGGGCTCGACTCGCCGCCGCCCACACCGGAGCGGATGGAGGAGTTCGGGCGGCGCGTGGGGGCGCTGCATGCGGAACACCTCGCCGCCGGGGCCTGACCATGGCCGATGCCTCTGCCGAGGTCGCGGCGGTGTTCCGGCATGAGTCAGGCAAGGCCGTCGCGACCCTGGTGCGCATGCTGGGCGACATCGACTCCGCGCAGGAGGCCGTGCAGGACGCCTTCGTGCGAGCGCTCGAGGTGTGGCCGCGCGACGGCGTCCCGCCGAGCCCCGCGGCATGGATCGTCACCACCGCCAAGCATCGCGCGATCGACGTGGTGCGGCGCGAGCGCACCCGCGAGGACCGCTACCGCGGCCGCGCCGTCATGGAGGGCGAGGACGGCACGCAAGCGGATCCAGCACAGGCCATCGCGGACGCGCTCGACGAGCCGGTGCGGGACGATCAGCTGCGGCTGATGTTCACCTGCTGCCACCCGGCGCTGGGCATGGAGGCCAGGGTCGCGCTGACGCTGCGCCTCATCGGGGGCCTCGAGACGCGGGACATCGCGCGCGCCTTCCTGGTGCCGGAGAGCACGATGGCGCAGCGCATCACGCGCGCCAAGCGCAAGATCGCCGCCGCTCGGATTCCTTACCGCGTGCCGTCACGCGAGGAGCTGCCGGAGCGCATGGGCGCGGTGCTCGCCGTGCTGTACCTGGTGTTCAACGAGGGCTACAGCGGCACCACCGACGCGACCCGGCCGGACCTGGCGCGCGAGGCGATCCGACTCACGCGCGAGGTGCGCGCGTTGCTGCCGGACCACCCGGAGACCACCGGTCTGCTCGCACTGATGCTGCTGACGGAGTCACGCCGGCCCGCCCGCTTCAACGCCAGCGGCGATGTGGTGCTGCTCGCCGATCAGAACCGGTCGCTGTGGGACCGAGCGTTGATCGAGCAGGGCCAGCGGCTGGTGCTCGACTGCATCGAGGCAGGCCAGCCAGGGCCGTATCAGGTGCAGGCGGCCATCGCGGCAGTGCACGGCGACGCGCGGCGCTTCGAGGACACGGACTGGCCGCAGATCCTCGCGCTGTACGACCAGCTGTTCGCCTTCACACCCACGGCGGTGGTCGAGCTCAACCGAGCCGTCGCGCTCGCCGAGGTGCGCGGTCCGGCCGCCGCCCTCGCGCTGGTGGACGGGCTGCCGCTCGAGCGCTATCACCTGTGGCACGCCACCAGGGCGACATTCCTGGAGCGGCTGGGCCGCCTGGAGGAGGCGCGCGCCGCCTTCGCGACGGCCGCCGAGCTGACAGAGAACCCGGCGGAGCGAACCTTCCTCCGGGGGAAGGCGGGCGCCTAGCCCTTGCCCTCCCAGCCGGAGTGGTTCATGCCCTGGCTGCGCTGCTGCTTGTGCATCTGAGAGTCCGGCGGCTGCTTCACGTCCGGGTTCTGATTGCCGCCCTTGGCGACGCGGCCCTCCGCGGACACCGGGTCCTTCGACGGCGACTGGAAGTTGGGCCCGTCAGCGGCCTCCGGACGGTGGCTCGCTGCGTTGTCGACCGCGATCGGCTTGTCCTGGTCCGTCTCGCTCGCCGGGTCGCGGGGCTTGTCCTTCGGGTGGTTCTCGTGGTCGGTCATGATCTTTCCTCTCCTCGAGTTCCTTCCCTCGGGTCAACGCCAGCCGCCCTCGGATCCATCCATGCGCACCACGCGCACCCGCGGGCCGCGCCGCGGCACCGCCGGTGCTAGCGTCGCGACCATGACCCAGCGAGATGCGCATACGCCCCTCGACACCGGGCCGCCTCGCGCTCATCCATCGATCACGCCGGAGACCGTCCGCGGGCTGGTCGATGACCAGGACCCCGACTTCCACGAGCTCGAGCTGGGCGAGCGCTTCGATGGCTGGGACATGGCGATGTACCGGCTGGGCGATGACCTGGCGGTGCGCCTGCCCCGTGTCGAGGCCGCCGTGGACTCGCTCATCGCGGAGACCAGGTTCGTGCCGCGACTGTCCGATGCGTGGGACTTCCCGTTCCCTCGCGTGGTCCGCAGCGGTCTGCCCGGTCACGGCTACCCGTGGCCGTGGGCGATCGTCAGCTGGGTGCCATCGGCGACCGCGGACAAGGTGCCTCTCACGGCGGCCGCTGGCCCGAGCATGGGACGGGCGATCGCGCAGATCCACTGCCGCGCCGATGCGGACGCCCCCTACAACCCCGAGCAGTCCCTCCCCATGGCGGCGCGGGGCGCGGACCTCGCCTGGGCGCTGGACCAGCTGGCCGACGCACGTGGACCGGCGGGTGAGCGCCTGGACGTACAGCGCATCGACGCGCTGTGGAAGGCGGCACTGGACGCGCCCGCCGGTCGAGACGTGGTGTGGTCCCATGCGGACCTGCACGGCTCGAATGTGCTCTCCGCGAATGGAGCCTTCGCGGGAATCATCGACTGGGGCAAGATGGCCGGCTGTGATCGCGCGGTGGACCTGGGCTTCCTGTACACGGTGATGCCGCACGCCGGCGTCATGGCGGCGGTCGCCGCCTATCGCGAGGCCACCGGTGTCGAGGATCCCGGGCTCGAGGACCGCCTCACTGGAATCGGGCTGTCGAAGTGCGTGCTGTGGGCCACCCTGGACCGGCCGCTCAACCTCGCGATGGCGTGGCGAGGGCTGCACGAGCTAAGCGTCATCGACCCTCGGGAGGACTCATGACTGACCGTCGGTTTCCCCGTGCCGTCTACGGCGTGGGCGAGGAGCCGGACCCGCGCTTCTCGATGGCCAATGAGCGGACGTTCCTGGCGTGGGTGCGCACGGCACTGGCACTGATCGCCGCCGGCGTCGCGGTCGAGGCACTCGAGCTCCCCGTGCAGCCGGGTCTGCGAGCGGCGGCGGCGACGGTGTTCGCTGTGCTGGGCCTGCTCGCGGCCGCACAGGCCTGGCTGGGCTGGTGGCGCACGGAGAAGGCCATGCGGCTGCACAGGCCGATGCCGGGGCCTGGCCTGGGCGCGGTGATCGTGGCGGGCGTGTTCACCGCTGCCCTGCTGCTGCTCATCGGGTGGCTGGTGTGAGCGTCCCCCGGTACGACGACGGGCTCCAGCCCGAGCGCACGCTGCTGTCCTGGCGTCGCACGGCGTTGGCGATCGCCGGCGGCGGCGCCGTGGGTGCACGAGTGCTGTCCGATCAGGTGGGGCCGGTGTCCTACGCGATAGGGCTGGCGGTCGTGGCGGTGGCACTGGTGGCGTACCTGGTGGCGCATCGGGCGTATGGACGGGCCGTGGTGGAGATGGTCCATGGGTCAGGCCTCGCGCCCTCCCCTGGAGTGCCAGTGGCCGCCCTCGCGGGGGCGTGCCTGCTGCTGGGCGCAGGAGGTCTGGCGTTCGTGGTCGCGGCCTACTGACGGCCGATGCGCGCCTCCTGTCCTGCTCGACCTGGCGCGGGTGCGTGCCGCGTAGGATTCTGTGGCGGGCCTCTAGCTCAGTTGGTAGAGCAGCGGACTTTTAATCCGTAGGTCGTGGGTTCGAGCCCCACGGGGCCCACGTCGGATCGCGAGAAGTGGAGGGGGAATCGATGCACGAGACGAGGTCTCTGACGGGCTCGGCCACCGCCCTCGCCCAGCACATGGACGCTGCCATCACTCGCGGCAGCGCCTCCGCGACGCTCGAGCACCAGGACACGCTGTCCCTCGGCGAGGCGCGCATGATCCTGCGGACCTACGAGCGGTACAGCATGACCGGCAGCAACCGTGTCACGCTCTCGTTGAGCATTCTCGCGGTGGGAGCGCAGATGGAGGTGTCGCTGACGACCTCGGGCGGCAGCGAGGCGCTGTTCTTCAAGATCAACACCTTCGGCGAGGCTGCTTTCATGGACAAGGCGATCGAGGCGATCGACGGGTTCCACGGGGGCTGAGCTGCGGCCGTTGCCGGGAGCCGCGTCCCACGGCCACAATGGCCCGCATGGACACCATCCCCCCGCTCTTCCTCATCCTCGGGATTCTGTTCGGGGCGACGTTCCTGTACGTGCTCTATTACGTCATCCGCATCGCGGTGCGTGACGGCATCAGGGACGCACGCGAGGGAGAGGACTCCTGACGTCGAGGAACCCACGCATCGGCTCAGCCGTTGCTCGGGAGAGTTGAGCCAGGAGGGACCATGCCGAACATCGCCGTCAGCGGCGTGCCTGTCGCCGTGCCCCTGCTGGGCTTCGCGGTCCTCGCGATCGTCGTCGTGTCCCTCGCACTGGTGCTGGGACGTGGCGTGCGGCCCGCGCTGTGGACCTGCCTGCTGCTGAGCCTCGCGGCCATCGGCGCGCTCACCCTGGGCTCAGCCCTGGACAGCGGCTTCACCGGTGCTCAGGGCGTCAACCTGGAGCCGTTCACGGAGATCGACCGCGGCTTCAACAATCGCGGGACGGCCTCGTGGCTCAACGTGGTGGGCAACGTCGCGATGTTCGTCCCACTGGGCTTCGCGGTCGCTTGCCTTGCGCGCGGCGGCTTCTGGGCGAGGACGTGCATCGCGATGCTCGTGGGCGGGCTGCTCTCCACCGGGATCGAGGCGGCTCAGTACTCGCTGGGCCGTGTGGCGGACATCGACGACATCATCCTCAACACGACTGGCGCACTGGCCGGCGGTGTGCTCGGTGCGCTGATCTCCGTCGTGGTCCTGCGCGCGCGACGGCGTCCCCAGTAGGGTTCCGCCGCCGCGCGCGACGGGTCAACCCTCGTACGCCACCGCGACGTCGAGCACCCAGGTCACTCCGAAAGGATCGACGAGCATCCCGTAGCCCGGGCTCCACGCGGATGCCGCGAAGGGCACCAGGACCGTCGCACCTTCCGCAAGTCGTGTCCAGTACGCCTCGACCTCCTCGAAGGTGGCGCCTCGCACCGACACGAAGAACGGTGCCACGCCAGGCTCCCACGGGCGCTCCGCGGGAACGTCGTAGGCCATCACGCGGAAGCCCTCGGGCGAGGCGACCTGGCCCCACATAATCTGCTCCGGCTCGGCGCCGTCCGTGAGCGCACCCGCCTGCTCGTAGGTCACGACGGCGAGGTCACCGCCGAACACGGACTGGTAGTGCTCGAGCGCGGCGCGCGCGGTGCCGCGGAAGTTGAGGTGGGTGGTGGTGGCGATGCTCATGGGGTTCTCCTGTGTGGGACGGCCCGCCACGGTGGCGAGCTCAGGCGCCACGCTGTCACCGGTAGAGGTCAGAATCGGTCCGCTATAGGGCCTAGGGTCGACGCATGGCCACGCCGACCACGCGCCTGCTGCGACTGCTGTCGCTGCTGCAGTCGCGCCGTGACTGGCCCGGGAGAGTGCTGGCTGAGCGCCTGGACATCACCCCGCGCACCGTGCGTCGCGATGTGGAACGGCTGCGCGAGATGGGCTACACCATCCGGGCCGTCAAGGGCCCTGACGGCGGATACCGCCTGGAGGCCGGCGCGGAGCTGCCACCGCTGCTGTTCGACGACGCCCAAGCCATCGCGCTCGCGGTCGCCCTGCGGGCATTGGCCGCCTCCGGTGTCGACGTGGCGGAGGCCTCTGCCCAAGCCCTCACCACGGTGCGACAGGTGCTGCCCGCGCGCTTGCGGCATCGCGTCGATGCGCTGGGCGTGACCGTCGCCCCTGCGGCAGCAACAGTCGCGCCAGACGCTCTGCTGGCGGTGACGGCAGCCGTGCACGCCAGCGAGGTCCTGCGCTTCCGCTATGGCCACGACGACGGCGCACCCACGCCTCCTCGCCGCGCGGAGCCGCACCATGTCGCGCTCGTCTCCGGGCGTTGGTACCTGGTCGCCTGGGACCTGGACCGCGAGGATTGGCGCGTGTTCCGCCTGGACAGGCTCACGCCGATGATGGCCACCGGCAGGCGCTTCACCAGGCGTGATCTTCCGGGTGACGATGTGGAGGCGTTCCTTGCCGCGCGCTTCCGCGGCGCGGACAGCGGGACGGCCTGGCCATGCACCGGCGCGGCGACCGTGGCGCTCGCGCTCCGCGAGGTCGCCCCCTTCGTGGGCGATGGGCATGCGGCCGATGCGGGGGCTGGACTCACGCGGGTGACGCTGGGCTCGTGGTCGTGGGCGGGTCTCGCTGCACTGCTGCTGCGCTTCGACGCGGCCCTCACCGATGTGGAGCCTGCGCCGCTCCGGGAGGCGTTCGCGCGCCTAGGACGGACGGCGTCGGCAGCAGCCGGAGCGGTCTAGCGCGCGGTGTCGACGTCCTTGCTGCGGGACGAGCGGAACTTGAACCACCAGTAGCCCGCCGTCACGAGGAACAGCACCAAACCGATGACGGCCAGCCAGAACAGCGCCTCGATGATGAAGCCGAGGACTCCGAGCGCGACGGCGGCGATGAGCAGGATGATCAGGAAGATCTTCATGCCCAGTAGACACTCCGAAGGTCCCTGCTATTCCGCACAGCGGCCGCTGCGGCCCGCTCATCCGAAGGTGAACGAGTACGCCTCCACGCCCTGACTGACCTCGACATCGATCACGTGCTGGCCTTCGCCGACGCCGTCGGCGAGCTGATACGACCGCGGCGTGCCGTCCACCTCGATGGTCCGCGACTCGCCCCCGTCCAGCCTCACGGTGACGGTGCCGGAGCCTGCCAGGACCATCCGCACCTCGGTGGCGTGGAAGCCCAGCCTCATCCGCGCATCGGCCCCCGCGGGAGTCGCGTACTGCGTCTCCAGCTGCCAGTCGCCGTCCAGCGCGAACGAGTCAGCGGCCTGATCCTCGGGGAACTCGTACGTTCCCTCGCCGGGCGCGTAGCGAACGCCGCCGCCAAAGTTCACGTCCTTCGAGGTGCCGAGGAAGGTCTCCTGCGTGGTCGAGCCCACGTCCGGGGTGACGTCGTCCACGTCGGTCTCGCCGGGCAGCTCGACGGACGGGTCCGCGTCCTTCAGGAGCTCGCGGATCATCTCCTCGGTGGCCTCGTAGTTGCCCTCGCCGAACGAGATGTGGCGCACAGTGCCCTCGGCATCGATCAGGTAGTGCGCGGGCCAGTAGCGATTGCGGTAGTTGGTCCAGGTCGCGAGGTTGTTGTCGAGCGCCACCGGGTAGGTGATGCCAAAGTCCTCAGCGCCGGCGCGCACGTTGCCCTCGTCCTTCTCGAACGCGTACTCGGGCGAGTGGATGCCGATCACGTTCAGGCCCAGGTCGCCGTACGTCTCATCCCAGGCGACCGAGTGAGGGATCGAGCGCTGGCAGTTGATGCAGGAGTAGGCCCAGAAGTCGATGAGCACCACCTCGCCGCGCAGGTCCGCGAGCTCGATGGGCTGCTCGTCGGGGGTGTTGAACCAGGCCTCGATGCCCTTGATGGACGGCGCCGTGCCGCAGCTCTCGAGCTCCGTGGCGCCGTTGCTGCACTGGTCGAGGTCCTTGTTCTCGTCGTTGACCAGCCCGCCGAGCGCGAGCGCCTCGCGTGCGGCCTCGTTGTCCGTGAGGTCCTCCTGAATGCCGGCGGTGTAGTCCGGCAGCGCGCGCTGGAGCACCTGCGGCAGGTTGAACGCGAGTCCGATCGCGAGCGCGATCATCGCGACGCCGGCCGTGATGCGAAGGCCGCGCTCGCGCTTGCGGAAGGCCTTGACGCGCTCGGACAGCCCGCGTCCCGCGAGCGCGAAGAACAGCAGCGGCACTGCGACACCGACCGCGAAGGCAACCGTGAGCAGGACCGTGTCCCAGCCGATCTGACCCGTGGAGCCGGCCACGATGATCGCCGCCAGCACCGGCCCGGCGCATGGAACGAACACGGCGCCCAGCGCGAGCCCCACTCCGAACCCGTTCTTGTTGTTGTCGACCTTGCGGGTGGGCACCCAGGCGAAGGCGCGCTCCAGGAGGTGCTCGAAGCGCGGCACGATGAGGCCGATGCCGATCGAGACCAGCACCGCCATCGCGACCCACCGGATCACGTCCTGCGGCAGGTTGAGCGCCGTCAGCGCGATCGAGCCCACCAGGGTGACCAGCGTGAAGCTGGTGACCAGGCCGGCGATCACCAGGTACGGGCGCCACTTCGAGACGGTGGCGACTGGGGCATCGGCCGTCTTGGTCGCCACGGCCGCACCGCCGCCCACGTTGCCCACCGTGCCCGTGCCGAGCGCGTCGAACTGCTGGATCCGGGAGGACTGGACGCCGCCCGTGAGGAAGATGACCGGAAGCACCGGCAGGATGCACGGCGATATCCCTGTGATGAGCCCGCCCAGCAGCCCGATGATGACGAGTTCCATGTCCGTTGCCTCCGTAGGTGTTGCGGCAGGTTCGGGTGGCGGCGTGGCGCGGATTGGCGCGCACGGCCGATGCACCGGTCGCCGACCGCTCACCACACAGGCGTGACTGGTGGGAGACGAGAGCCGGGTGTGACGTCGCTCGGGCCCCTGGCGTCACTACCGCCTCACCCGTGTGCTGAGCGGTCGGAGTCGACGCCGAGAAGTCTCACCAATCCGCCCCTCGCGACCGGGCGAACCGGTGGTGTCGCTGCAGTCGCGGCGGGCGCTGACACTCAGCGCAGCACAGTGGGCCCGTACCCCCGGACCCAGACATACGGAGGAAGCCATGCTTACCAAGAAGACGAAGTTCTCGACCGGGCTCGCACTGGCCGTCGCCGGCACGTTCGCCCTGTCCGCCTGCAGCGCCTCGGACGGCGACATGGAGGACCCGGCGATGTCCGACACCCCGGAGATGACCGAGGAGGCAGACCCGGCCATGACGGAGGACGCCATGGAGGAGGACGCCATGGAGATGGACGCCTACGCCAACCTCGTGGGCCCTGCCTGCATGGACTACGACGCCGCCGTCCCGGACGGCGCGGGCTCGATCCAGGGCATGTCCCAGGACCCGGTCGCGGTCGCCGCGTCCAACAACCCCATGCTCACCACCCTCGTCTCCGCCGTGAGCGGCGAGCTGAACCCCAGCGTCAACCTGGTCGACACCCTCAACGGTGACGAGTTCACGGTGTTCGCTCCCGTGGACGACGCCTTCGCGAAGATCGACGAGAACACCATCGCGACCCTGCAGGACGACGCGGACCTGCTGTCCTCGATCCTCACCTACCACGTGGTCCCCGGCCAGGTGGAGCCTGCGGAGATCGCTGGCACCTGGACCACCGTCAACGGCGCGGACCTCGAGGTCACCGGCTCCGGCGACGACCTCACCGTCAACGGCGAGTCCATGGTCCTGTGCGGTGGAGTCCAGACCGCCAATGCGACCGTGTACCTGATCGACACGGTGCTGATGCCCCCGGCCGCCGAGTAAGCAGCGCGCTCGGCCCAGCACAGCCACGACGGCCGTCGACCCTCTCCCCCACGGGTCGGCGGCCGTCGTCGTGCTCTCGGCTCACCGCCCCCGGGCGAGCCAGTCGACGATGAGCTGCGTGGTCTCCTCGGGCCGCTCCTGCTGGATCCAGTGACCGCAGTCGAGGCTGACCTCCTCCACGTTCGGGACGAGCTCCTGCAGGCCCTCCGCGCGTGCGACCGGATCCCGGTCGCCGTAGATCATCAGAGCGGGCTGGTGGATCACGGGGTCCACCTCTCCCAGCAGCTCCCAGTTGCGATCCAGGTTGCGATACCAGTTGATGCCGGGCGCGAAGCCCGATTCCTCGAAGGCCGCGACCAGCTCGTCGAGCTCGCCGTCGCTGAGGATCGGATCGCCCAGCGCCTCCTGCGCCAGCGCGAGGTTGATCATCGCGTTGCCGGGCGCGGGCGTGGGAGCCGGCAGGTTCATGCGATAGAGATTGCGCAGGAACTGCCGGGTGTGCTGGTCGAGCACAGCGTCCGCGACGCCGGGCTGCCGGTTGAAGTGGACCATGTAGTAGTCCGCGCCCAGGATCGCCTCGAGGAACGGCACCCAGGGCATGTCGCCCCGAGCCAGGTAGGGGACGCTGAGGGCGATGACCCTGCTCACGCGCTCGGGCCGCAGCGCGGTCAGCCACCAGCTCACCGTCGCGCCCCAGTCGTGCCCCACGAACGCGGCGCTCTCGTAGCCGAAGTGATCGAGGAGCGCGGCGAGGTCTCCGGTGAGGTGCTCGACGTCATAGGCCTCGACCTCCGTGGGCCGCGACGAGCCTCCGAATCCTCGCTGGTTGGGAGCGATCACGTGGTATCCGGCCTCCACCAGTGCTGGCACCTGACGACGCCAGGTCAAGGCATGGTCCGGCCAGCCGTGGCACAGGACCATGGGGTTGCCGGCGTTCTCGCGTCCGGCCTCGAACACCTCGAGCTCGACGCCGTTGACGGCGATCCTGGACGGCTGAGAGAACTCGCTCTGATTGGTCATGGTGACTCCTTTGCGGACCCTTCTGAATCGACCGATCGCGGGTCCTCGACGTTCGGCCACGGCGACGTTAGGGACCTTTGCGGACAGAATCTGTCCGCAAGTCATGGCAGAGTCGGAAGATGCGCAAGGATCCCACCGCTCGCGCGCTGGCGCTTCTGTCACTGCTGCAGACCCACAGGCTCTGGAGCAGCACCGAGCTCGCCGACCGGCTGGACACCACCGAACGGACCGTGCGTCGTGACGTGGACAGGCTCAGAGAGCTGGGATATCCCGTGGACGCCACCTCGGGCAAGCACGGCGGCTACCGTCTCCAGGCGGGAGCGCACCTGCCCCCGCTCGTGCTCGACGATGACGAGGCCGTCGCCGTCGCCATCGGGCTCAGCCTCGCGACCAAGGCCGCGATCAGCGGCATGGAGGAGACCTCGCTGCGCGCTCTCGCCACGATCGAGCGACTGCTCCCGCACCGCTTGCGGCGCCGCGTCTCCGCTGTGCACGCCCACGTTGCGATCCTGGACGCCGTGTCGGCCGCCGGTGCGGTGGATCCCGGCACGCTGAGCGTCCTCGCCGCCGCATGTCGTGACGGCGAGAGCATCCGGTTCGACTACCGCCGCGGCGACGGGATGGACTCGCGGCGCCTGGTCGACCCTCACCAGCTGGTCTCCACGGATGGCCGCTGGTACCTGGTGGCGTGGGACCAGCAGCGCGCCGACTGGCGCACGTTCCGCCTGGACCGCATCCGCGCACCCCGCCCAGTAGGCGGCCGCTTCGCACCTCGCGAGATTCCCGGCGGAGATGCCGGCGCGTTCGTCGCCGGCGCGCTGGCCTCGATGCCACGGCCACACGCAGGCATCCTCTCCATCGCCGCATCGCCCGAGGCCCTCGCCGACGCGCTGCGCTGGGCGGACCACACCGTGCTGGAGCCTGGCGCGAGCGGCTGTCGCGTCGAGATTCGGGGAGACGATCTCCCCTGGCTGACGTGGGTGGTCGCGCGGATCGCGCTCGTCGCCCCGGTCACGGTCGAGAGTCCCGTCGAGCTGCACGACGCCGTCCGCGAGCTCGGCGCACGCCTCGCGGGACCCCCACCGCCGCGTGCGGCCACCGCACGTCAGAACTAGAGTGAGAGGCATGCCCAGCGAGCAGACGGCGACCACCCTCGAGTGGAGCGACCCCCGCGAGGAGATCGAGTTCAGCGTGCTCATGGCCAGCGGTCGCCTCGCCCCTCGCACCTTCGCGAGCCGGGCAGAGGCCGAATCGTGGGCACGTCCCGAGGACGGCGACCAGGTGGTGTCGTTCAACCACGTGTGCGCCTGCGACAGGTAGCGAGACGGACAGGACTTCCCATGGCCCACGGCGACATCACCCACATCGACATCCCTGTGTCCGACATGGACCGGGCCAAGCACTTCTACAACCTGCTGTTCGGCTGGCAGATCGCGGCGCCTCCGGGGTTCGAGGACTACCCGATGTGGCAGGCCCCCAACCGGGTCAGCGGCGGCGGACTCGCGCCCCGGGACGAGGACTTCAGCCAGCCGCGCAGCTACGTCGAGGTCGACTCCATCGAGCACACGTTGTCGCTCGCGAAGAGTCAGGGCGCGACGGTGGTGCGCGGCAAGGAGCAGATCTCGGAGACCAGCTGGTGGGCCGTGATCGAGGACTTCGATGGCAACGTCATCGGGCTCTACGAGGGCGTCACCGAGGTCTAGCCAGGCTCACTGCGTGGAGCTGGCGACCGCCGCAGTCGTGACCACCGCGCTGGCGGCCACCGCTGCGGCTGCCGCTGCGACTGCGTGACTCACGCCCTGCGCACCCCAGTCGCCCTTCTCGAAGCCCTTGCCGCGCTGGTGGACCTCACCGGACCAGGGGATGTCGCGGTGGAGGGTCGGGAGCGCACCGCTCGCTGACAGCAGCGCACAGAGCACCGCGACGCGCGGCTGCGGCTCCACGCCGTCGATGAAGGCGGCGCGGACGGGCTCCATCAGTGCGTCGCGCCGTCCCGAGCCGCCATCCACGAGCGCGGTCGACGGGAAGATGCCCAGCCACCGGCGCCGCTGCGTCACGATGTCGCCACGGCGCGCGCGGTCCTGCCCCTCCAGGCGCCCTGATCCTCGACCTCCACTCGCTCCTCGAGTGCGAGCTGCGAGAGCACCGCCCCGCCCAGCGGGTAGTGCAGGCTCCCCTCGCCCCGAATGACGCGGGCGCGCGGGTCGAAGAGCAGCAGCAGGAGGTCCTCGGCGATCGTGGGGTCCATCGGGGGTGTCGTGTCAGTCACGTCTCCACGGTATGTCGGCGCTCGCGATCGCGGCGTCCGTCGCGAGCACGAATGGCCTCGGCCCCCCGGACGATGCGGGGTGCGGTCACGCGGTCGGAAGCACCTTGACGTCCTGGAAGACTGTGAGCAGCATCCCGCGATCAAGGAGTCCGCATGCGCCAAGCCGCCCGCACCGCGGTCCCGCGCGCCGCGTGGGCCGTGTTCGGGGCGGCGGCGTTCATCTACTTCGTCGCGGTGGTGCAGCGCACGGCGCTGGGGGTGGCTGGCGTCGAGGCGCTCGAGAGGTTCGGCGTCGAGGCCATCGGGCTGTCGATGCTCTCGGTGGTGCAGATCAGCGTCTACGCATCCCTGCAGCTGCCTGCCGGAGCGATGCTGGACCGCATCGGCCCCCGGCGGGTGCTCGCGATCGGGTCGCTGACCATGGGAGCCGGTCAGCTCATGCTGGCCTTCACGGACAGCATCTGGCTGGCGCTCGCGGCGCGCGTGCTGATCGGCGCCGGGGACGCCCCCGTGTTCATCGCCGCGACGCGACTCGTGTCCGAGTGGTTCCCCCCGCGCCGGGCGCCGCTCATGGTGCAGATCACCGGCACCTTGGGGCAGATCGGCCAGCTCGCCAGCGCGATTCCGGTCGCGTTCCTGCTGCACCAGCAGGGATGGAGCATCACCTTCGCCACTCTCGCCGCGCTGGGACTCGCCGCTGCCGCCATGTCGCTGTGGCGGGTGCGCATGCCAGAGCAGGAGCTCCCCCACCACGCCGTGCCGAGCGCGACCGGAGCGCAGGGCGAGGTCGCCCCCGCCGCCCCGGCGATCGCATCGGCCGGAGGCGCGCAGCCGTCGCTGTCCATGCGCGACGCGATCCGGCCGCCCGGCGTGAAGCTGGGCTTCTGGACCCACTGGACGGGGCTGTTCTCCGCGAACACCGTGGCGCTGCTGTGGGGCGTGCCCTTCTTCGTGCAAGGACAGGGGCAGAGCACCGCGGGCGCATCGGCCCTGCTGACCCTGCTGGTGTGCACCAACATCACCGCCGCGCCCATCATCGGCACGCTCACCGCGCGCCACCCGCTGCGGCGCAGCTGGCTCATCCTGGGCGGTGCCGCCATGGTCACGGTGGCGTGGGCGGCGATCCTCATCCCCGACACCCCCCGCCCGTGGTGGCAGCTCGCACTGCTGATCATCGCGCTGGGGTTCGGCGGTCCCGTGTCCCTGGTGGGCATGGACTACGCGCGAACGTTCGGACCCCGTGGGCGGCTGGGGACCGCGACGGGGTTCGTGAACATCGGCGGCTTCGCCGCGACGGTGCTGTCCGTGCTGCTCGTGGGCGCCGTGCTGCAGATCGTCTCGCCGGGCGACAGCGACTACTCGCTGGACGACTACCGGATCGCGCTGGCGGCGATGGCGGTCCCCATGGCGATAGGCGTCACCGGCGTGCTGGTGTCACGCCGGCGCACGCGCACCCAGATGGCCGAGCAGGGCATCGTGGTGCCTCCCGTGCGGCAGGCCTGGCGGGACGGAAGGCGGCTGTAGTCGGCGACGTGAGCCACCCGCGCATCGGGCGTAGGTTGGTGGCATGAGCATTCCCACCCGCACCCTCAACGACGGCACCTCCATCCCGGCGATCGGCTTCGGGACCTACCCCCTCAAGGACGACGAGGGCATCAGCGCCATCACCTCCGCTCTCGACAACGGCTACCGCCTGCTCGACTCAGCGGTGAACTACGGCAACGAGATCGAGGTGGGCAAGGCCGCGCGTGACTGGCTGAGGGCCAACGGCGTCGACCGTTCCGCGCTCACCGTGCAGACCAAGCTGCCCGGCCGCCACCACGACTACGAGGCCGCGATCAACTCCGGCATGGAGTCCTTCGACCGGCTCCAGCTGGACCGCATCGACGTGATGCTGATCCACTGGCCCAACCCCATCACCGACAAGTATCGCGACGCGTGGCGCGGGCTCGTCGAGCTGCAGAAGCGTGGGGTGGTGCGCACCATCGGGGTCTCGAACTTCACCGAGGAGCACCTGCGCCACATCATCGAGGACACGGGCGTCACGCCCGCGATCAACCAGATCGAGCTGCACCCGTACTTCACCCAGGAGCAGATGCGTGCGGTTCATGACGATCTGGGGATCGTCACCCAGTCCTGGTCACCGCTGGGCAAGCGCGATGCACCGTACGAGGAGCCTGCGGTGGTCGACATCGCGCAGGCGCACGGCGTGACGCCGGCACAGGTGGTGCTGCGCTGGCACGTCCAGCTGGGGAGCATCCCGCTGCCCAAGTCCGCCACACCGTCGCGACAGGTGGAGAACCTCGACGTGTTCGGGTTCGAGCTCAGCGCGGACGAGGTCGCTGCGATCGGCGCGCTCACCAAGCCGGATGGCCGCCTGTTCGGTGGCGACCCCAACACGCACGAGGAGATGTAGCACCACCCTCCAGGGCGCGGCGGGGGCGCGCGCTCACAGGTCCTGCTCGGCCTCCATCTGCTCCACGAACGCGCGCTTCGAGGACTGCCAGCCGTCCTCGTTCATGCCCGTGCGCCAGTAGCCGGAGATCGAGACCCTGTCGCGCGGCATCCCGATCACGTTGAAGAGGTGGTGGCGCAGGGGCTTGATCATGTCCGCATTGCCGTGCACGAACGCCTCGATGTCGCCGTCCGGCACGTGGGCGGACTCCACGGCATAGGTGAGGCCCTCCCCGTACGCGGTGCCCGCCTCGTCGCGGTGGATCCAGTGGACGGTGGTCGCGTCCGTGACGGGCAGCTCCTGTCGCTCGCTGGCGCTCGCCACCTCCAGGAACACCTCCGCCCGCGCTGGCCGCGGCAGCAGGTCGAGGGCCGCAGCGATGGCGGGGATCGCGGACTCGTCGCCCACGAACAGGTGGACGTCCGCGTCGGCCCGCGGGGCCCACGCGCCGCCGGGGCCCACGAAGCTGAGCTCATCGCCCGGCTCGGCGTCGCGCGCCCAGGGGCCAGCGAGGCCCTCGTCGCCGTGGATCACGAAGTCGATCGCCATCTCGCGCGCATCGCGGTCCAGCCAGCGGATGGTGTACGTGCGCGTCACGTCACCGAACCTCAGCTTCACGTAGTGGTCGGTGAACGTCAGCACGGGGAGCTCGTCGACGTCGGGGCCGCCCAGGATCACGCGAACCATCGAAGGAGACAGCCGCTGCTTGCGACGCACGGTCAGCGTGCGGACGGGGCGCGGCGGGCGGGCGGGACGTTCAGCGTCGGGCATGCTTCCCACACTAGGGACCGCTGGAGCGTGCGCGAGCCATTCCTGCGGCCGCTCGGCGCAGGGCGGCGCTCGGATCGGGCATCGCGACCGGTCAGGAGTGCGCGTCCAGCAGGCCGTCCGCCACCGCCGCCCACTGCGCGCGCAGGTCGAATCCCTCCGGGTCGCGCAGGTAGTGCAGCTGGAGACCGTCCATGGCGGCGAAGAGCCGATGCGCGAGCGGCTCAGCGTCCGGCCCACCCAGGTGCGCGGCCAGCCAGTGCGCCAGGCGCTCGGCTCGCTCGCGGAAGAACACGTGCCCTGGATGAGCCGGGTCGAGCGCGTCGGCCTGGACGCTGGCGAACAGCAGCGCCGCGCGCGGGCGGGCTGCGATGTTGTCCACGATCGCGTCGAGCACCGCGCGCACCGGCAGGTCCCCGTCGGGGCCGCGCGCCGCGGAGTTCAGCGCCGCCACGTCACGCTCGTCGCGATGCTCGACCACGGCCACGAGCAGCGTGTCGATGTCCGGGTAGTAGTGCAGCAGGCCCGGCGTGGACAGGTCGCATGCGCGCGCGAGACTCGCCATGGTCAGCCCGCGGTGACCCGAGGCGTCGATGATCGCCATGGCCGTGTCGAGGATGCGTGCCCTGCGCACCTCCGGCTTCAACCTGCGAGCCATGTGGCCCACCTCTCAGCGGCTTGTCGTGACGCACCTGCGGCGCGTACCATCCACCTTATCTAACAGACTTAGATAAGCGCGGCACCGACCATCGCCGCACTCGCGAAGGAGCGACATGGCATCCCTCACCTCCACCGACGACCGTGGCGTCACCGCCCAGGCAGCCGCCATCGTCTCGAAGCTGGACCGCGCGGAGAAGATCCGCCTCATCTCCGGCAAGGACTTCTGGCACACCGAGGGATCGCCGGCGCACGGCTTCGAGTCGTTCATGATGACCGACGGCCCGCACGGTCTGCGCAAGCAGGCAGGCGACACGGATCACGCCGGACTCAACGACTCGGTCCCCGCGACCTGCTTCCCCACCGCATCGGCCCTCGCCGCCACGTGGGACCCGGCGCTGCTCGAGCAGGTGGGCCACGCCCTGGGCCGCGAGTGCCGCGACGAGGAGGTGGGCGTGCTCCTCGGCCCTGGCCTCAACATCAAGCGCCACCCCGCAGGCGGGCGCAACTTCGAGTACCTCTCCGAGGACCCCCTCCTGGCGGGCCGCATGGCCGCCGCGCTGGTGCGTGGCATCCAGGCCGAGGGCGTGGGCGCGTGCCTCAAGCACTTCGCCGCCAACAATCAGGAGACGGACCGCATGCGCGTCGACACCATCGTCGACGAGCGCACGCTGCGGGAGATCTACCTCACCGGTTTCGAGATCGCCGTGCGGGAGGCGCAGCCCTGGACGGTCATGTGCGCCTACAACCTCGTCAACGGCGTCCACGCCGGCGAGCACCGCACGCTCCTCACGGAGGTGCTGCGCGAGGAGTGGGGCTTCGACGGGCTGGTGATGACGGACTGGATCGCCACGCACGACCGCCCCGCAGGCGTCCACGCGGGCCTCGACCTCGAGATGCCGTCCAGCTCCGGAGCATGGGACCAGCGCACCGCCGAGGCGGTCGAGTCCGGCGCCCTGAGCGAGGGCGACCTGGACCTCGCCTGCGGACGCGTGGTGACTCTGGCGCTCAAGGTCGCCGCCGAGAGGGCGTCGCGCCCGGCGTCGCAGGACCGCTCCGCCGTCCACGCCGAGCACCACGCCCTGGCTCGCCGCGTCGCTGCAGCCGGCACCACTCTGCTCACCAACGACGGCATCCTGCCTCTCGAACCCACCGGGCGCATCGCCCTCATCGGCGCGTTCGCGCAGACGCCCCGTCACCAGGGCGGCGGCAGCTCCCTGGTGCAGTCCACGCAGCTCGACACCGCGCTGGAGACCATGCGGGCACGCGTGGCCGACGGCGCACAGGTGACGTACGCGCCCGGCTACGACGCCGCCACAGGCGATGCGACCGATGCGCAGATTCGCGAGGCGCTCGAGGCAGCTGACGGTGCGGACACCGTCGTGCTGATGGTGGGGCTGCCCACGAGCTTCGAGTCCGAGGGCTACGACCGCGACCACCTCGACATCCCGGCCTCGCACACGCGGCTGATCCAGGCCATCACCGCGCGCCATGATCGTGTGGTGGTCGCGCTGTCCAACGGCGCCCCCGTGGTGATGCCGTGGGCGGACGCCCCGAACGCGATCGTCGAGTCCTACCTGGGCGGCCAGGCCGCAGGCAGTGCCGTGGTCGACGTGCTGTTCGGCGACGCGGAGCCCGGCGGCCGCCTCGCGGAGTCCTTCCCGGTCACCGCGGACGATCTCCCGTCGAGCCACGACTTCGCTGACCGCCCCACCCAGGTCCAGTACCGCGAGGGCCTGTACGTGGGATACCGCTTCCACGACAGCTTTGGCGTGCCGGCTCGCTTCCCGTTCGGCCACGGCCTCAGCTACACCTCCTTCGAGCTGGGCGCCGCCAAGGTCACCGGACGCGGCGCCTCGCGCAAGGTCACCGTCCCCGTGACGAACACCGGGGATCGCGCCGGTTCCACCGTGGTGCAGGTCTACGTCCACGATCCCGTGTCGACGCTCCACCGCCCCGCACAGGAGCTGGCCGGCTTCGCGAAGGTCGCGCTCGAGCCCGGCCAGAGCGCCGATGCCGTGGTCACCCTGGACGAGCGCTCGTTCGCGGTGTACGACGTCGCCAGCGCCGGCTGGGTGGTCGAGGCGGGCGAGTACGAGCTGCGCATCGGCCTGTCCTCGACGGACATCCGCGCCACCAAGACCATTCGTCTTGCCGCGGACGGCGACGTCACGCCTGTGCCGGCCCCCGCATCGGCCATCGCCACCGACCGCGAGTTCGAGGCGCTCCTGGGCCACGCGATTCCCCCGGCTCGACCTCTGTTCCCCTTCCACTACGACTCGATCCTGGGCGACCTCGAGGCGACGTGGCTGGGCGGCCGGCTCAAGGCCGCGATGAGCAAGGTCATGGCGTCGAAGATGCCCATCGATGACGACATGCCGGAGGACGTCCGCACCACCATGGAGGCCTTCATGGTCAACATGCCGCTGCGCGCGATCCCCATGATGTCCGAGGGACGGCTCACGTTCCCGACGCTCGACAGGGCCCTCAGAGTGCTCAACGCGACCGGGCTGAAGGCTCGCAGGAGCGCAGGGCGCACCACCGACTGAGGGGCACGCGGGCGTCAGCACGGCTCTGCGGGCGCTCGACGTACGCTGAGGCCATGAACCCGCGGCGGTGGTCCCTCAGAGCACACCTGAACGACGAGGACCACAGCGTCACCACGATGGAGCTGCTCTTCGACGTGGTCTACGTGTTCGCGTTCGTCCAGGTGACCACGTCGATCGCCGCGGATCCGTCGTGGCGGGGCGTGGCACAGGGCCTGGTGATGCTGGCAGTGCTGTGGTGGGTGTGGATCGCGTGGACCTGGCTGGGCAACACGGTCCGCGCGGACCGCGGCCTGCCGCTCGCCGGATTCATCGTCGCGATGATGACGGTGTTCGGCATCTCGCTCACGATCCTGGGCCTCTGGGACGCCGAGGGCGGCTCCTTCGCACCGGTCGCGTTCGCCGCGCTGTACATGGTGATCCGCGTGGTCCACGGTGCCGTCTACCTCTTCGCCGCACGCGACGACGCCCGCTTGCGCCGGCAGATCATGCTGACGGCGGCCGCCTGGGTTCCGGCTGCGGCGCTGCTGATCGCGGGCGCGCTGCTGCCGCCTCAGCAGCGGCTGTACTGGTGGGCGGGAACCGTCGCGCTGGACGTCCTGGCCACGTGGGTGCTGTCGGTGCGCGGCCCCGGCTGGCGGGTCCAGTCAGGAGCGCACTTCGCCGAGCGGTTCGACCTGCTGGTGATCCTCGCGCTGGGAGAGTCCGTGCTCGGGATCGGCATCGCCGCCGCGGACCTCGAGCCCAGCCCGGCACTGCTCGGGCTCGGCCTGCTGGGCGCACTGGTCGCGGTCGCTCTGTGGTGGCCGTACTTCAAGGACGTGGGACCCAGCCTGGAGGGGGCGATGCAGGAGGCGGACCGTGAACGCAAGGCGGACATCGCCCGTGACGCGTACACGTACCTGCACCTGCCGCTGCTCATCGGCATCATCCTGGTCGCGGCGGGCAACAAGGTGGCCGTGGCCGGACTCGAGGACCAGGGCGCGTCGACGGCCTCCGCGCTGCTGGTCGCGTCGGGTGCGGCGGTGTTCTCCGCCACCTGCGCGGTGCTGATCCGCATGGCTGGCGGCACGTGGCGCTGGCTGGTGGCGAGCGCGGCCTTCTTCGCCCTCGGGGCGTTCTGGCTTCCCCAGCTCAACTCGACCGTCGCCATCGTCGTCACGGTGGTGGTGCTCGCCGCGGTGGGGATCGTGACCCCCGCGCGACGGCATCGCGAGCCAGTGGCCGTCGAGGCGAACGCGCAGGGAGAGCGGCCCGACTGAACCCCGGCTGGCCGCGCCTCGACGGTCCCCCGGGGAATGCCGCAGGCCCGTCGAGCGTGTCAACACAGGTATGGCTGACACGTATCGCGAGGGCTCGCTCTCGCTCCGAGGCGCCGTGGCGATGGGCACCGGCGTCATGGTGGGCGCCGGCATCTTCGCGCTCACCGGCCAGGTCGCGGACCTCGCGGGACCGCTGTTCCCGCTCGCACTGCTGGCCGCAGCGGGAGTCGCGGGGCTGGGCTCGTACTCGTATGTGAAGGCCACCCAGGCCAAGCCGTCCGCTGGCGGCATCGCCATGATCCTCACGCAGGCGTACGGCCGTTCCACGGTCGCGGCGGGCTCGGCGATGCTGATGGCGCTGTCGATGGTGCTCAACGAGGCGCTCGTCGCGCGCACGTTCGGCACCTACCTCACGGAGCCGTTCGGCTTCGGCGCCGGCTGGCTGGTGCCCGTGCTCACCGTGCTGGCGATCGCGGGCGCGGTCGCGATCAACCTCGCGCGCAACGAGAGCATCGGCTGGCTGCAGACGGGCGGCGCGATCATCAAGATCGGCGGCATCGGGCTTCTCGCCGTCGCAGCGATGGTCGCTTCCGGCTTCTCCTACGAGGCCGGTGCCGAGGGCCTCACCGCAGGCACCTCCCTCGCAGGCTTCGTCGCCGCCACCGGCCTGGGAGTGCTCGCCTACAAGGGCTTCACCACCATCACCAATGACGGCGCCGAGCTGGAGAACCCCTCGCGCAACGTGGGCCGCGCGATCGTGATCTCCCTGGCCATCTGCGCCGCGGTGTACCTGGTGGTCGCCCTCGGCGCAGGATCCTCGCTCACCGTCCAGGAGATCGTGAGCGCGCAGGACTACGCGCTCGCAGAGGCCGCCCGGCCTGCTCTGGGCCAAGCCGGCGTGATCGCGACCGTCGTGGTCGCCGTGGTGGCCTGCCTCACGGGCCTGATCGCCTCGATGTTCGCGGTCTCCCGCATGCTCACCATGGTCACGGAGATGCGGATGATCCCGCACCGCCACTTCGGCATGCCCGGCCAGGTCCGCCACCACATCCTCGTGTACCTGGGCGTGGTCGCAGCCCTGCTCGCCGTGTTCTTGGACCTGTCGCAGATCGCCGCAGTGGGGATCGTGTTCTACCTGATCATGGACATGGTCATCCACTGGGGCGTGCTGACGCGCATACGCCGCGTCGTGCAGGCGCGGGCCTGGGTGGTGGTGACCGCCCTGGCGGCCGATGCGGTGGTGCTGGTCGCGTTCATGGCGATGCGCGGCCAGGACGCGCCCTGGGTGGTCGCGAGCGCGGTCGCGGGGGCCGCTGCGGTGTACGCCTTCGAGGCGTGGTACCTGCGCCGACACCCCGAGGACGAGGACAGCGAGCACGCCCACGAGCATTAGCATCGGCGCCATGACGATGGCAGTTCGAGCGTGGCGCCTCGTCGCCCCCATGGCCATCCTCGCCGCGATCGGGGCGAATCTCGGCGCCGCCATCGCAGGCGCGGACTTCAACCCGTTCGACCACTTCGGCTACTTCACCAACCAGGTGAACCTGGTGGCCGCGGCAGTCCTGCTGCTCGCCGCGCCCCGCACGGCGCTCGCCCGGCCGGCCTGGCTCGAGCATGCGCGGGCTGCCGTCACCGTCTATCTCGTGATCGTGGTGACCGTGTACTGGACCATGATCTTCCCCACCGCAGAGGTCGAGCGGCCGTGGGCGAACGCGATCATCCATGGGCTCAGCGCGACCGTCGTGGCGCTCGACTGGCTCGTGGAGGGTCCGCGCCGGACGCTGCCGATGCGCCAGGTCTGGGTGCCCATGGTCTACCCCCTGGTGTGGGTGGGCGTGGTCGTGATCCGTGGAGCCACCGACGGCTGGTACCCGTACCCGTTCATGGATCCGGCGCAGGGCTACGGGGCGATCGCGACGGTCGTAGGCGGCATCGTGGTCGCCGGCGTCGCGCTGTCCGCGGTGGTCTTCCAGGCGACGCGATGGCGCACGGTGCCCGCTCACCAGGCATGATGCTCGCGCCCCTACTACGGTGGTGAGCAAGGAGGCCGCGCCGTCCGTCCCGCGGCGCGAGGCGCAGATGGCTCTGAGCAGCACCGCAGCCGCACGCAAGGCGATGACCAGGAAGGAGCTGGCCACCTGGGTGTTCTGGCCAGCGGCCGCGATCATCCTGAGCTTCGTGGTGTTCGCGATCGTGGCGCCCGGAGCCGCCGAGAGCTTCTTCGACGCGATCCAGTCCGGGATCATCAACGCGTTCGGCTGGTACTACGTCCTGATCGCAGCCGTGTTCGTGGTGTTCGCGCTCGTCATGGGCTTCAGCAAGTTCGGGAACATCAAGCTGGGGCGTGACGACGACGAACCGCAGTTCTCGATGTTCTCCTGGTTCGCGTTGCTCTTCGCCGCCGGCATGGGGATCGGACTGGTGTTCTACGGTGTCTCGGAGCCCCTCGCGCACTTCGCGGACCCCCGACCAGGCGTCACGGGCAGCCCCGAGCGGCTCGCCCAGCAGGCGATGGCGCAGACGTTTCTGCACTGGGGCATCCACGCCTGGTCGATCTACATCGTGGTGGGCCTGGGCATCGCCTACGCCGTCCACCGTCGCGGCTTCCCGGTGTCGATCCGTTACGCGCTCGAGCCGCTGCTGGGCAAGCGCATCAACGGCGGATGGGGCAACGTCATCGACGTCACCGCCGTGGTGGGCACGCTGTTCGGCGTGGCGACGTCGCTGGGCCTGGGCGTGCTGCAGATCTCCTCAGGCCTCGAGAGCGTCGGAATCGCGGAGCCGGACACTCGCACGCAGATCATCCTCATCATCGCGATCACCATCGTCACGATCTTCTCGCTCGTGACGGGCCTTCAGCGGGGGATGAAGTGGCTCTCCAACATCAACCTGGCGCTCGCGCTGTTCCTGCTGCTGTTCGTGCTCTTCTTCGGGCCCACCGAGTTCCTGATGCGCGAGTTCGTGCAGTCCATCGGCGCCTACATCCAGGAGTTCATCGGACTCGCGTTCAATGTGTCCGCGTTCCAAGGCGCGGCCGGCGAGACCTGGCAGGCGTCGTGGACCACGTTCTACTGGGGCTGGTGGATCTCATGGGCACCGTTCGTGGGCGTGTTCATCGCGCGCGTGTCCAAGGGCCGCACCGTGCGGGAGTTCGTCTGGGGCATCCTCCTGGTTCCCACGCTGATCACCATGCTGTGGTTCTCCGTCATGGGCGGCACGGCGCTCTACCAGGAGCTCTACAACGGCGGCGGCATCCTCCTGCCGGACGGCAGCGTGGACTACAACGGTTCGCTGTTCGCGATGCTCGAGCTGCTTCCCGGCAGCACGGTGCTGACCATCGGCGCGATGATCCTGATCGCGGTGTTCTTCGTCACGAGCTCGGACTCAGGTTCGCTGGTGCTGTCGATGCTCACCACCGGCGGCGACGAGAGCCCACGCCGCTGGATCCGGGTGTTCTGGGCGGTCACCACGGCGTTGGTGGCGATCGCGCTGCTGCTGTCCGGGGGCCTGTCCGCGCTGCAGACCGCGGCGATCATCACCGCGCTGCCGTTCTCGATCGTAATGCTCGGCATCTGCATGGCCACCATCAAGGCCTTCAGACGCGAGCACTTCACCTATCTGCGAGCCACCCGGGACGAGTTCGTCGAGCACATCACCACGACCATCGGCGAGGAGTACGGGCTCGAGGCGTCGAACATCGACGTGGATCCCGAGGGTGCGCGAACGCCGCTTCCCCGGTTCGCGGGGTGGCGGCTGAAGTTCGGCAACAAGCATCCGGAGCGGCACATCCCCGACGCCACCCACATCGCGGATCTCGATCCCACCGCCCCGCCTGCCGGAGACGATGCGCCGTCCTACGAGGCACACCACACCGACGAGATCGTGCAGCCTCTCCCCGAGGACGACAAGCCCTAGCGCTGGCCCTCCCCTCTCTCAGAATTTGGCACCATTTTCATCGCCCTAGGAGAGAAACGAGGAAGGATCCTCCAGTCCCGTCTCAGCGTGTGGACGTGACTTCCTGGAGGCCATCGGGAGCGGCGCCGCCTCCGTGGAGAGACCGAGATCAGGGGAGCGGCACAGTGGGCATGCAGCGCCATTGCCTGCCACTGCGACTCGCTCAGACGGGCGCTCCGCCCGCAACGCCGGTGGAGTGTTCTTCCTCATCAACACCAGTAGACGATGAAAATGGTGCCAAATTTTGGGAGGGGGCAGAGGGAGATGCGGGCCTAGAGCGCCCGGACCGCCGCCGCCTCGATGGCGAGCCCGGCACGGTAGCGCTCCAGGTACGCCGCGTAGCCCTGGACGTCTGCCCCGTCCGGCTCGACCACGCTGACGGCGGCGCTGGCG
This sequence comes from Demequina activiva, assembly GCF_016862815.1. Lineage (GTDB taxonomy): Bacteria > Actinomycetota > Actinomycetes > Actinomycetales > Demequinaceae > Demequina > Demequina activiva. The sequence goes on from NZ_BONR01000001.1 coordinate 685,038, forward strand.
AAGACCGTGCCGTCCAGGAACTCGGAGAGCTGCGTCCCCGCAGGAGCCTGACGGAAGGCCGCGAGCACCGCCATGCCCCACGCGCCGCCCTCCGACGCGGTGTCCCCCACGGCCACGGGTGCCCCGACGGCTGCAGCGAGGAAGCGCTGCGCGACGCCGGCGGTGCGGAAGATGCCGCCATGCGCGAACATCCGGTCCAGCGCCACATCCTCGCCGGCCAGCACCTCCATGCCGAGGCTGAGCGTCCCGAACACGCCATAGACCTGAGCGCGCATGAAGTTCGCGAGCGTGAAGTCGCTTCCAGGGGTGCGCACCACGAGCGGGCGGCCCTCCTCCAGCCCAGCGATGGGCTCGCCTGCCAGCGTGTTGTACGCGAGAACGCCGCCGGCGTCCGGCTCGGCCTCGAGAGCCTGGGTGAGCAGCGCGCCGAACACGGCGTCAGCGTCCGCCGGGCTGCCCAGCGCAACCGCGAACTCGCCGAACAGGCCCGCCCATGCGCCCAGCTCGCTCGCGCCGTTGTTGCAGTGGACCATCGCCACGGCGTCTCCGGCGGGCGTGGTGACCAGGTCGATCTCCTCGTGCACGGAGCTCAAGGGACGCTCGAGCACCACCATCGCGAAGATGGACGTGCCGGCGCTGACGTTGCCCGTGCGGGGCGCGACCGCATTGGTGGCGACCATGCCGGTGCCGGCGTCGCCCTCGGGCGGGCACATCGGTATCCCGGAGGCGAGGGTGCCGGCGGGGTCCAGCAGCGCGGCCCCGTCCTCGGTGAGCTCCCCCGCATCGGCGCCGCTCACGAGCACCTCCGGAAGCAGGGATCGCACGTCCACCCGGCCGTCCGCGAGGCGGTCATAGGCGTCCAGCATCCCGCCGTCGTAGTCGCGCGTCGCCGAGTCGATGGGGAACATGCCGGAGGCATCGCCCACGCCCAGCACGCTGCGCCCGGTGAGCTTCCAGTGCACGTAGCCCGCGAGCGTGGTGAACGAGCTGATCTGGGGCACATGCGGCTCGTCGTCGAGGATGGCCTGGTGCAGGTGCGCGATGGACCAGCGCAGGGGGATGTTGACGCCCAGCGCCTCCGTGAGCTCCGCGGCCGCGCGACCGGTGGAGGTGTTGCGCCAGGTGCGGAACGGGACGAGCAGCTGGCCATTCGCGTCGAACGGCAGGTAGCCGTGCATCATCGCGGACACCCCGATCGAGCCCACGGTCGTCAGCTCGATGCCGTAGCGATCCCGCACGTCGCCAGCCACCGCTGCGAAGGCGATCTGCAGGCCGGACCACACCTCGTCGAGGTCGTATGTCCACACGCCGTCAACGTACTGGTTCTCCCACGCGTGAGAGCCCACCGCCAGGACAGAGGCGTCCTCGGTGTCGATCAGGCAGGCCTTGATGCGTGTCGAGCCCAGCTCGATGCCGAGCGCCGTGCGGCCGGAGGCCACCGCATCGGCCGTCACGACTGCTCCGCGCGGCGGTCGTCGGACGACTGTCCGTAGACGTTCTGGTAGCGATCGTAGAGAGCGTCGATGGCCTCCTGGGGGAGGGGGATGAGGTCCCCTCCCTGCTTGGCGATGTGCACGGTGCGCGCGACGTCCTCGAGCATCACGGCCGCCTTGACGGCGTCCTTGGCCGAGGAGCCGATGGTGAACGGTCCGTGGTTCTGCATGAGCACCCCGCGGGACCGATGCCCGCGCAGGGTCTCGACGATGCCGCGGCCGATCGAGTCGTCGCCGATGATCGCGAACGGGCCCACGGGGATGGGCCCGCCGAACTCGTCCGCCATGGCGGTGATGACGCACGGGATCTCCTCGCCGCGCGCCGCCCAGGCGACCCCGTAGGTCGAGTGGGTGTGGACCACGCCGCCCACCTCGGGCATGTGGCGGTAGACGTAGGCGTGGGCGGCCGTGTCGGAGGACGGACTGCGCTCGGAGCCCGGCGTGCCCTCGATGGCGTTGCCGTCGAGGTCGCACAGGATCATGTTCTCCGGCGCCAGGTCGTCGTAGCTGACACCGGACGGCTTGATGACGAAGAGATCCGCGCCAGGGACACGTCCGGAGACGTTGCCACCGGTCCACACCACCAGGCCGTACCGGACCAGCTCGCCGTGAAGCGCCGCGACGTCCTCGCGGACCTTCTGAATCGCCTCTTCGAGATCGCTCATGCCGCTGATGTTAACGTTCATCACTCTCGCCTGTCCATCCGTCTCGCCTGCGGTGGTGCGCCAGCAGTCACTGGGCGTCGAAACTCCGCTGAATCCGGCACTCACCGACTGCCAGCATGCACTCGGAAGCGCACAGATTCGCCCGGCCGCGCCTGCGCCGCCGCGGCCACGCCCACCGAGTCAACCACGGCTATCACCGGATAGCCGCCCGTGACGGGATGATCGGCCAGGAAGATCACCGGCTTCCCTGACGGCGGCACCTGCACCGCACCCAGCACCATGCCCTCGCTCGCGAGCTCGCCGTCGCGCGCCCGCTCGAGCACCGGCCCGTCCAGCCGCAGCCCCACGCGGTTCGAGTCCCCGGTCGCGGTGAACGCGCTCGACAGGAACGCCTCGACGGCCGATGCGCGGAACCAGTCCTCGCGCGGCCCCAGCGTGACCGTGAGGTCCAGCGCCCCCGGCCCGCCCTGCGCACCCGATGCGCGAAGCGCCGCGAAGTCCCTCTCGCCCAGCGGCGTCGCGGCGAGCACGGGCAGCTCGTCGCCGTCGCGCAGCGGCGCGGGGCCAAGGCCAGAGAGCAGGTCAGTGGCACGGCTTCCCAGCACGGGCTCCGCGCCGATCCCGCCGCGCACCGCGACGTAGCTGCGCCAGCCACGATCCGGGCTGCCCACCTCCATCACCTGTCCCGCGGCAAGCCGGATGGGGGCCCGCAGGGGCGCCGGCACCGAGCCCACCCACACGGGAGCGTCCGCTCCCGTGACGGCCACGACCGCGTCCGCGAGCGCGCGCACAGCGACCCCGGTGGCCGTCGCCTCCAGCACGGCCGCGTCCACCCGGTTGCCCACGAGCGCGTTGGCCTGGTCCAGTGCGGGCAGGTCCGCCGCACCTGAGCGCGGCACGCCCAGGTGCGCGTACCCGGGCCGTCCGCGGTCCTGCACCGTGGTGAGCGCGCCCGCGCGCTCGATCCGGATCGCACTCATGCGCGCACCTGCACGAACCGCACGCGCGTGCCGGGCGCCAGCAGCGCGGGCGGTTCGCGGTGCGTGTCCCACAGGCGGGGCGCTGCTGCGGCGAGGCGTCCCAGCAGCTGCCAGCCGCCGGGCGACTCACGAGGGTAGACGCCGGCGTAGGGGCCGGCGAGCCCGACTGACCCGGCAGGGACTCGGGTGCGGGGGTCGGCACGGCGCGGCACGGCGAGGTCCGGCGGCAGGCCGGTGAGGTAGCCGAAGCCCGGCGCGAAGCCGCAGAAGGCCACCGCGAACTCGACTCCGACCATCTGGGCGACCACCGCCTCCCCGCTCGCGCCCCACAGCCTCGCCACGTGATCCAGGTCCTCGCCGTCGAACACCACGGGCAGCTCGACCAACGGTCCTGACTGCGCATCCGTCGGGCCGATGCTCCACGCCTCGATGTCGCTCGCGTGTGCCGCCGCGTCTCCGCGGATCCCGTCGATCAGCACCGACCGCGCCGCGGGAACCACATCGGTCGCCTCCAGCCGCTCGCGCGCGGCGGCGGTGATCGCCGCGACGTCCGCCTCGCTCGCGGCCTCGATCAGGAGCGCGTGCTCGCCCACCCGCCTGACGCGTGTGACGGGGCCGGTGGAGCCGTCAGCGCGCATCGGCCGTGGTGACGAAGGGGCGAACAGCGACGCCCGCCTCGGCCAGCGCGGTCCGAACGTCCGCAGCGATCGCTGCAGCGCCGGGGGTGTCGCCGTGCACGCACAACGACTGGGCTTCGACACGGATCTCGCTGCCGTCGTACGCGGTGATGGAGCCGCCGGTGGCGATCGCGACCGCGCGGGCCACCACGGCGGCCGGGTCCTTGACCACCGAGCGAGGCTCCGGGCGCGGGACCAGAGTGCCGTCCGGCCGGTACGCGCGATCGGCGAAGGCCTCGGTCACCACGGGGATGCCCGCGGCGGCGGCGACCCGCAGCACGGCGGCGCCCGGCAGGCCCAGGATGGGCAGCTCCCGACCGGTGGCCCGCGCCGCCAGCAGCACGCCCTCGACCACCGCCCGGGCCTGGACCTCATCCCGGACGATGCGGTTGTAGAGCGCGCCGTGCGGCTTCACGTAGGCGACGTGCGCGCCGGCTGCGGCAGCGAAGATCTCGAGCGCGCCTATCTGGTAGGCGACCTCGGCCGCGAGCTCGTCAGTCGGCACGTCCATCGAGCGCCGGCCGAACCCGGCGAGGTCCCGGTAGGAGACCTGAGCGCCGATGGCCACGCCGCGGGCGGCGGCCCCCGCGCAGACCCCACGCATGATCGCCGGATCCCCGGCGTGGAAGCCGCACGCGACGTTGGCGCTGGTCACGGACTGCAGCAGCGACTCGTCGTCGGTCAGGCGCCAGCGTCCGAACCCCTCGCCCAGGTCCGCATTCAGGTCGATGCTCACGACGTCGCTCACAGGCTCACGGTAGCGCGGTCAGGCCCGCAGCAGCAGGCCTACCTCGACGGGGCCCTCCAGGCCCTGCGCGCCGTCGACCGCCGGCTCGGGGTAGAGCTCGTACCAGCACTGCCAGGCGTCGGAGCCCGCGTCGCCCCGCTCGAGCGCGTAGTCGAGGCCGCGCGCCTGGCCCCAGTCCATGAGCTCGCGCGTGAGGCCGCCGATCCACGCGTACGGTCCGCGCTGCTCGGCGATCGCGAAGTGCCCGCCCGGGAGGGTGTCCAGCAGGAACGGCTCACGCACCTGCGGCACTGCGGGGGTGGCCGCGAGCACCAGGGCGACCTCCACCACGAAGGGGTCCTCGAAGGACACCTCGCGGTAGCGGATCAGGCTCGCGCCGGTGACGTCGATGCCGCGCTGCTCCACGTACGCGTCCAACTGGGCGAAGCCCGCCCCCACGGCGTCCGGGATGGCGTCCATGGTGGTCGCCACAGGGAGCGCGACGTAGTCCACCGCGTCGCGACGTCCGATGGTGAGCTGGGCCATGGGGCCAACCTAGTGGCGCGTGCTGGAGAGCGCCTGAGGGGGCAGCGGCCGGTCAGCCGTGCCGGTACTCGGGGTTGGGGTGCCCGAACCTCTCGCCCTCGCTCCACGCCTCGCTCGAGTTGCCGCCAGCGGGGAAGCCGCCGGTGGACTTGAGCCATGCCGCCGTGTGCATGAGATTCCAGGCCAGGAAGGTGGTGTTGCGCTGCGTGAACTCGGTCTCGGGACCCCCGCTGCCGTCGTCGAGGTAGGACGGGCCGGGGCCCACGGGGCCCAGCCACGCGGCATCCGCGTTGGGCGGGACCACGTATCCCAGGTGCTGCAGCGAGTACAGGATGTTCATCGCGACGTGCTTGGCGCCGTCCTCGTTGCCGGTGACGATCACGCCAGCGGTACGGCCGTAGTACAGGAACTGGCCGCGGTCGTTGGTCTGGCCGGACAGGCCGTACAGGCGCTCGATCAGTCGCGTCGCGACCGAGGACTTGTCGCCCAGCCAGATGGGGGTGCCCACCACCAGGATGTCCGCGGCGAGGATGCGCTCGGACAGCTCTGGCCAATCATCGCTGTCCTGCTTGCCGCCCGGGACGTCCTCACGCATGTCGGGGTACACGCCGGGCGGGACGTCGTGATCCGCGAGACGAATGGTCTCGACCTCGACGCCGTTGTCTCGCATGATCGCGATCGCATCGTCCATGAGGCCTTGGGTGTGGCTCATGGCGGGGTTGGGCTTGAGAGAGCAGTTGACGAACACGGCCTTGAGGCCGCTGAAGTCGGTGTCAGTCATGGGTGAACCTCCTGCCGGTGCAAGTCACGCGCCGGCGGGGATATTCCGCGACCGGCTAGCGCGCCGCGCGAGGCTCCGGGGTGACGTCCACGTAGTCCTGTTGGTGGAGCTGCGCCTCCCACTGGTTCTTCTCACGGGTCGCGAGCATCACGAACACGCCCCACAGGCCCAGGTCGTCCACGAAGCCGAACGGGCCGAAGAACAGCTCGGGGATGAGGTCCACGGGCATGATCGTGTAGATCGCCGCGCCGATGGCCGTCAGCCACGTCATGGGCGCGAGCCTGTACTCGCCGCGTCGCACTGCCTGGAAGAACTTCCACCACATGGGACACCTCCTGGGTTCCTGGACTCTCTACGGTAACCCCGACGGGTCTACACCACCTCGCGCAGCAGCCCCGAGTGCACGTCGAACACGAAGCCGCGCACCTGCGTGGAGTCCACGAGGAACGGGTTGCGACGCAGGCGCTCGATGGACTGGCGAAGGTCCTCGTCGAGGTCGCGGAAGGACTCGGGGCTCCAGGTGGGCTTGAGGCCGGTCTCGTCGAGCAGCTGACCGCGGAGCTCATCGTCGGTGAAGGTGAGCGCGCCGCAGTCGGTGTGATGGACCAGGATGATCTCGCGGGTGCCGAGCTTGCGCTGCGAGATCACCAGCGAGCGGATCATGTCGTCCGTGATGACGCCGCCGGCGTTCCTCATGATGTGCGCGTCGCCGATCTCGAGCCCCAGGAGCGCGAACACGTCCAGGCGGGAGTCCATGCAGGCGACCACGGCCAGCTGGCGGCGCGGCGGCAGGGGCCGGTCCGCGACGTACTCCTCTGCGTAGCGCGCGTTGTTCTCGATCAGCTCGTCTGCGATGCCCATGGGGGTCTCCTTGTCGTGGCGGGGATGGTCACGAAAGCGTGGCGCGGACGCGGGACCCACGTCCGATGCGCCCATGCTAGCGACGCGTAGGCTGGGTGGTGCCGAGGCCGTACTTCTCTGGGCGTTGTGTGCCGTTCCGGTGGAGTGCGGCCTCGGTTCGAGGGTGGCATCGTGACGTGCGAGCATGGGCGGCATGGCAAAGGTTCTGATCACCGGATCCGCCCAGGGCATCGGCGCGGAGACCGCCCGCAGGCTCGTCGCGCTCGGACACGAGGTGGTGGTCCACGGGCGTGATCGCGGCCGGGCCGATGCGGCACTCGAGCAGGTGCCGGGCGCCAGCGCCGCCGTGGTGGGCTCGTACGACTCGCTCGCCTCCGTACGCGAACTCGCCAGCGCGGCCAACGCCGCAGGACCCTTCGACGTGGTGATCCACAACGCGGGCCTGGGGCCGCACGAGCCCGAGCGCCGCGACACCGTCGATGGCCTCGAACAGACGGTCCAGGTCAACGCCGTGGCGCCGTACCTGCTCACGTGTCTGATGCCACTGTCGACGCGGATGGTCTACGTGGGATCCGACGCGCATCGTCAGGGAACGGTGGATCTCGCGGATCTCCACTGGCGCGAACGGTCATGGGGAGAGGGCTACTGGGCCGGCATCGCCCCGTACTCGGACTCGAAGCTGCTGTTCCAAATGTGGGTGTTCGAGCTCGCAGCGCTCCACCCCGAGCGCGCGATCAACGTGGTCCACCCCGGGTGGGTGCAGACCGCGATGGGCGGCCCGCAGGCGACGCTGCCCGTGGACGAGGGCGCGGACACGCCGGTGTGGATGGCGACGTCGGAGGACCCCATCGCGCTGGGCTCAGGGCAGTTCGTGCACCGGAGGGCGGTCGAGGACGTGCACCCGGCGACCCGGGACGCCGGCCTGCGCGCGGCGGTGGTCGAGCACTTCCGCGAGCTCACGGGCGAGGCCCTCCCCGCCGCCGAGGAGGGGCTGCGCGCCCCCTCTGCCAGCCCTCGCGCCTAGGCTGAGTTCCAAACCCTGACTCAGGAGGACTCGATGTCACGCATCTTCATCACCGGCTCGACACAGGGCATCGGCGCCGAATGCGCGCGCCAGCTGCTCGAGCTGGGCCACGAGGTGGTGCTCCACGCCCGCAACCCCGCGCGCGCAGAGGCCGCCCACGGCGAGCACCCCGGGGCTCTCGCCGTGGTGACGGGAGACCTGGCGAGCATCGATCAGACCGAGGCCCTCGCATCGGCCGCCAACGAGTATGGGCCCTACGACGTGGTGATCCACAACGCGGGCGTGGGCGGCGGCGCGGCCGAGCGCAGCGAGACCGGCGACGGACTCGAGCGCATCTTCCACATCAACGTGGTCGCGCCGTACGTGCTGACCGCGCTGATGCCCGTGGCGCCGCGCATGATCTATCTCACCAGCGGCCTCGAGGCGGATGGCGCGTGGACGCCCGAGGACCTGCAGTGGACGCAGCGGCCGTGGAACGGCATGCAGGCGTACTCGGACTCGAAGCTGCACGACTCGATGCTCGCGTTCGAGCTGGCCGCCCGCAAGAGCGAGTCCATCGTCACCGTGGTCGATCCCGGCTGGATCGAGACGCAGCTGGGCGGGCCGGATGCGTGGGACCCCGTCGAGCTGGGCGCGGAGACGCAGGTGTGGCTCGCGACGTCCGATGACGCCATCGCCACGACTTCGGGCCAGTACGTGAAGCGCCGCGAGGTCCTCGAGCCGAACCCGCTGGTCACTGATGCCGATGCGCGCGGCGAGCTGTTCGCCGCGCTCGAGCGGATCACGGGGATCGCGCTGCCGTAGCGAGCCGCACGCCCGCCGCTGCGGACACAGCTCGGCCCCCGTTGAGGACGACGGGGGCCGGGCCGGGAGAGAGGGGCGCGCGCTGTGCGGGTCTCGCTAGCGGCCGCGCCAGTAGACGGCGCCCAGCGCGAGGTCGCGCTCGACGTCATCGATCGTGGTGGAGTCGTCGATCGAGACCAGCTCGACTCCGGTCATGCGCGCGAAGTCGCGCCACGTGGTGAGGGTGGTCTGGGTGCTCATGGCCGTGTGGTGCGCGGCGCCGGCGGACATCCACGCGGTGGTCGCGGTCGCGAAGTCCGGCTTGCTGCGCCACACCGCGTGACCCACGGGCAGCCGCGGCATGGGCGCGGGCAGCTCGACGTTCGTGACCTCGGCACCCACCAGGCGGAACCGCTCGCGCATGTCTGACAGCGCCACGACCACGGCGGGTCCCGCATCGGCCGTGAAGACCAGGCGCACCGGATCGTCCTTGCCGCCGATGCCCAGCGGGTGGACCTCGAGGCGCGGCTTCTGGCTCGACAGCGACGGGGAGACCTCGAGCATGTGCGCGCCGAGCGACAGCTCCTCGCCTTCGACCAGGTGGTACGTGTAGTCCTCCATGAGGCTCGCGCCGCCGGGGCGCCCTGCACCCATGACTGCCGCGATGCGCACCAGTATGGCTGTCTTCCAGTCGCCCTCGGCGCCGAACCCGTAGCCGTCCGCCATGAGGCGCTGCACCGCGAGACCCGGCAGCTGCGGGAGCGTTGCGAGGTCCTCGAAGCTGGTGGTGAAGGCCTGGAAGCCGCCTTCCTCCAGGAAGGACCGCAGGCCCACCTCGATCGCGGCGCCGTCGCGCAGCGACTGGTGGCGCTCAGCGCCGGGAAGCAGCTCGTCAGCGACGTCGTACAGCTCGACGTACTCGTCGACGAGCGCGTCGATCTGGGCGTCAGTGGCCGCATGCACGCGCTCGGCGAGCTCGTTGACGCCCCACGTGTTGATCTGGGCTCCGAACACGGCCTCGGCCTCGGTCTTGTCACCCTCGGTGACGGCCACGAAGCGCATGTTGTCGCCAAAGCGCGCGACCTTCATCGCACGCGAGGCGTGGCGACCGGCGGCGGCGCGCGCCCACTCCCCCACGCGTTCCTGCACACGGGTGTGCGAGGCGTGACCCACGACGGTGGTGCGTGGGATGTTGAGACGGGTCTCGATGTACGCGTACTCGCGGTCGCCGTGCGCGGCCTGGTTGAGGTTCATGAAGTCGAAGTCGATCTCGCCCCAAGGAAGCTCGACGTTCGCCTGCGTGTGCAGGTGCAGCAGCGGCTTGGACAGCGCCTGCAGGCCCGCGATCCACATCTTGGCGGGGCTGAAGGTGTGCATCCAGGTGATGACGCCGACGACGTGGGGGGCTGCGTTCGCGTCGAGCATCGCCTGCTCGATGGACTCGCGCGAGATGAGCACGGGCTTCCAGACCACGCGCACGGGCACCGCGTCCGCGCCGTCGAGGTGCGCGACGACGGACTGAGACTGCTCGGCCACCTGGGCGAGCACCTCGTCGCCGTAGAGCGACTGGCTGCCGGTGAGGAACCAGACCTCGTACTCGGTGAGGTCGGGAACGATGCTGCGGGTCATGCGTGATCTCGATTCTCGGCGTCGTCGCCGGAGCGCCTAGTTGTTCACGTTCACATTAGCACGGCGTCTGCACTGCGTCGCTCGCGTCGTGAGGACACGCGGAGCGCGCACTGTCGGCGTCGAATCACAGCGGTGCGGTGCTCGAACGCTCGACCAGCGTGGGCGCGATCAGCTCCGCCGAGGGCGGTTCGAGTCCGTCGCGCGCAGCGATCATGAGCGCGACCGCCCACGCGCCCACGGCGCCGAAGTCCTGGTGCACCGTCGTCAGCGGCGGCAGAGAATGCCGCGACGCGGGTGTGTCGTCGAAGCCCACCACGGAGATGTCACCCGGAACGTCGCGGCCTGCCGTCACCAGGGCGTGGATGAGACCCAACGCCATGTCATCGTTCCCGCAGAACACGGCCGTGGCAGTGGGATCGAGAGCGGAGCCGGCAGCGAAGCCCGAGTCCGTGGTCCAGTCGCCCTCGATGATCTCGAGCGGCTCCAGGCCTCGGTCTGACATGGCTGCGCCGTACTCCTCGCGGCGCAGCTGGGCCTCGGTGTAGCTGGGCGGACCGGAGACGTGCTGGATGCGAGTGTGCCCCAGGTCCAGCAGATGATCCATCGCGAGGCGGGCGCCCGCCCGCTGGTCGATCGAGGCCGCCGCGCCGGCCGGGTCACCGCCTGTGAGCAGGTGGATCACCGGGACGCGCTCATCGAAGCCCTCCAAGGCCTCGCGCACGGAACGCTGCTGGGCGACCAGAGCGATAGCGTCGACGCCGCGTCCCACCAGGAAGTCGAGGGCCTCACGCACGGACTCCGAGGCCGGGTCCGCGCTGGTCATCATCGTATGTAGGCCAGCCGCTCGGGCGGCGCGCTCGACGCCGTGCAGCGTGGACAGGGGTCCGATGTCCGGGATCTCGGGGCCGATCATCCCGATGGTCTGCGTGCGTCCGGTGACCAATGCGCGCGCAGCGAGGTTGCGCCGATAGCCCAGCTCGTCGATCGCCGCGAGCACCCTGTCGCGGGTCTCGGGCCGGATGCCGGGAAAGTCGTTGAGGACGCGGCTGACGGTCTGGTGCGAGACGCCGGCGCGCGCGGCGACGTCGTGCATGCTCGGTCCGCGATTGCCGTTCGCCACTGCGTGCTCCTGAGGTCAGGTTCCTGGGGGTCACTGTATCCACCGAGCCACGCAGGACCGCGCGGCGGCTCCCTGACTCTGGAGACTTTTTCTTCACGACGCGGCCTGCGCGATGAGAGTGGTGCCAGATTCTGGGAGGGTAGGATCGGCTGGGACCGGTCACAGGCCCGCGTCCTCCTGCCGCGTGTCTGGCACCATGGACCCGCATCGCCCAGCTGATTGGACGCCCCGCATGACCAGCATCGCCGTCGCCTTCGAGGACGCCTACGGTCACGCGCCCACCGGGGTGTGGTCAGCGCCCGGACGCGTCAACCTCATCGGCGAGCACACCGACTACAACCATGGCTACGTTCTGCCGTTCGCGATCGACCGCCGCACCTGGGCCGCGGTGGGCACGCGCGACGACCGCACCCTTCGGCTGCGCTCGACGTTCGCCGATGCCGAGGTGACTGCGAGCCTGGATGCGCTGAGCCCTGAGGGCATGGACGGCTGGAGCGCGTACGTGCTGGGCGTCGCCTGGGCGATGGGCGAGGCAGGGATCGACCTGAGCCATGCCACCGGGCTGGACATCCTCATCGACTCGGAGGTGCCCGTCGGGGCGGGGCTGAGCTCCTCAGCCGCACTCGAGTGCGCCGTCGGCCAGGCATTCAGCGACCTCTGGGGGCTCGACCTCGACGCGCTCTCGCTCGCGCGCATCGGCCGCGTCGCGGAGAACAGGGCCGTCGGCGCTCCCACCGGGCTGCTCGATCAGGCCGCCTCGATGCTGGGCCGAGAGGACCACGCGGTGTTCCTCGACTGCGACACGGAGCAGGCCCGTCCGGTCGCACTGCACCTGCGCGAGGAGAGCCTGCAGATCCTCGTCATGAACTCCCACGTGGACCACGAGCACGCGACCGGCGGCTACGGCGCGCGATTCGCGTCGTGCGAGCGCGGAGCTCGCACCCTGGGCGTGACCACGTTGCGCGAGGTGACGCCGGAGGGCCTGGACGATGCGAGGGCCCAGCTGGACGAGGAGACGTTCCGGCGAGTCCGCCACGTGGTCACCGAGAACCAGCGAGTGCTGGACACGGTCGCAGCGCTGTCCGCCAAGGGCCCGCGCGCCATCGGCGAGCTGATGAACGCCTCCCAGGCCTCCATGCGAGACGACTTCGAGATCACGGTGCCGGAGATCGACCTCGCGTGCGACACCGCCGTCGCGCACGGCGCGGTGGGTGCGCGCATGACGGGCGGCGGCTTTGGCGGCAGCGCGATCGCCGTGGTCCCCGCCAGCGCCGCCGACGACATCGCCGCCGCCGTGACATCCGCGCTCGCACTGGCCGGGCTGCGTGAGCCTACGATCTTCACGGTGGTGCCCTCGCAGGGCGCCCGCCGCGACAGCTGACGCTCAGCGACGCACAAGGAGGAAGTCATGACCTGGATGGTGACCGGCGGCGCCGGCTACATCGGCTCCCACGTGGTGAGGGCGCTCACTGATGCTGGGCTGGACGCGGTCGTGCTCGACGATCTCTCGAGCGGCTTCGAGGCCTTCGTGCCCGACGGCGTGCCCTTCGTCAACGCGACCATCCTCGACACGGACGCCGTCGCCGCGGCACTTCGCGAGCATGGCGTTCGCGGCGTCATCCACTGCGCGGGCTACAAGTACGCAGGCGAGTCCGTGAAGTTCCCTCTCCACACGTACCGCCAGAACGTCGAGGGCACCGCATGCCTGCTGGAGGCGATGGCCAGCGCGGGAGTCACGCAGCTCGTGTTCTCCTCGTCAGCGGGCGTCTACGGCACGCCATCGGTCGCCGAGGCCACGGAGGACACCGCCACGCTGCCGGAGTCGCCCTACGGGGAGTCCAAGCTCATCGGCGAATGGCTCATCCGTGATCAGGTGCGCGCCACCGCCGGCACGGACGCACCGCTGCGCGCGACCTCCCTGCGGTACTTCAACGTCGTCGGTTCCGCCACGCCTGACGTCCCCGACGTGAGCCCGCACGCGCTGTTCCCCCGGGTGATCCGCGCCATCAGGGCGGGCGAGCCGCCGCAGATCTTCGGCGACGACTACGACACCGAGGACGGGACCTGCATCCGGGACTACGTGCACGTGCAGGACCTGGCGCACAGCCACGTGGCCGCGGCGCGCATGCTCGACTTCGGCAAGCCGCTGGCCCCGGTGTACAACCTGGGCGCCGGGAACGGCACCTCGGTGCGTCAGATCGTGAGCGCGCTGCTCGCAGCCGCGGGCTCGGACCTGGAGCCCGTGGTGCGCGAGCGCCGCGCGGGAGATCCGGCCCGCATCGTCGCGAACGGCGACCTCGCCGCGGATGACATCGAATGGAAGATGGCGCACACCATCGAGGAGATGGCGATGAGTGCGTGGGAGGCCTTCCCGGCCGAGGACTGACCGCGCTCGCCCAGCGCGCCTAGGCCTCCACGTAGGCGTCGACCTGGATCTCCACGAGATAGCGCGGGTCCGCGAGCGCGCTGACCTCGACCAGCGTCGCCGCGGGCAGCACGTCCCCGAACGCGGCCCGATGCGCCGCCGCCACCTTCTCGGTGTCCCGGATGTCCGTGACGTAGGTGACGGTGCGCACCACGTCGCTCAGGGCCGCACCCGCCTGGGCGAGGCTGCGCTCGATGACGCCCAGCGCATCGGCCGCCTGCGCGTAGGCGTCTCCCTCGATCGCCTCGTCGCGTGCGCAGCTGCCCGCGACCCACACGTGCGGGCCGATGCGCACCGCGCGGGAGTAGCCGTACATCTCCTCGAAGGGGCCGCCGGAGCCGAACCGCTCGCGCGTCATGTCAGGACCGGGAGTCCTCGACCAGGCGGGCGTACCAGCCCGCGGACGGCTTGGGAGTGCGCGCGAACGTCACGAGGTCGACCTCGTGGAGGCCGAACTTCGGGCCGAACCCGTGGAGCCACTCGAAGTTGTCCAGCAGGCTCCAGGCGAAGAACCCGCGCACGTCCACACCGTCGTCCAACGCGGCGCGCACGGCCGCCAGCGAGCGCGAGTAGTACTCGATGCGGTCGTCGTCGTCCTCGGTCGCGATCCCGTTCTCCGTCACGATCACCGGCACGCCCGTCACCTCAGCCGCGCGACGCACGGACTGGCCCAGTGCCTCGGGCGTGAAGGACCACCCGATCTGCGTGCGCCGCCACGACTCCGGCACCTCGAGGGTCTCGCCGCGCGAGTCCAGGTGCATCTCGAAGTAGGTCTGGACGCCCACGTAGTCGTCACCCTTCGCCGTCTCCAGGTAGGCGTCGAGCCGGGCCCACGGATTGAAGGCGACCAGGGCATCGGCATCCCACTGGTCGTAGCGCAGACCGTCGGACTCGACGTCGTCGTCGGGGTGCACGATCACGTCCGGCAGCGCGATCGTGAGGCCCACCGGGAACTCGCCCGGGCCCGCCTTCAGCACCTCGCGGGCCCGCTCGTGGGCCGCGACGATGGTGCGCTGGGCGGCCTCGTAGACCGCGCGGTCCCCGGTGATCCCGGGCGGGAACGTGCCGGAGTAGTAGCCGCCGGCGTCCACGACGTTGGGCTCGTTGAACGTGGCCGCCATGTCGATGTGGTCGCCCAGGTGCTGCACCACGATGTCCGCGTAGCGAGCGAACCAGGCGACCATCCGCTCATCCGCCCAGCCGCCCGCATCGGCCGCCCACAGGGGCGTGGTGAAGTGGTGCAGGGTCACCGAGGTCTTCAGGCCCATCTCGTGAGCGGCGACCATCATCTCGCGATAGTGCTCGAGCGCGACCAGCGAGAACTCGCCCTCCGCAGGCTCGATGCGGCTCCACTCGAGCGAGAAGCGGTACGCGTCCAGTCCCATGCGCTGCACCAGCTGAAGGTCCTCGAGCCAGCGGTTCCAGGAGTCGCACGCGTCCCCGCTGGACTCCTTCGCCGGGCTGCCGGGCGCATGCTCCAAGCGCCACCAGTCGTTGTTGACGTTGCCGCCCTCGATCTGGTGCGAGGCCGTCGCGGTGCCCCACATCCAGCCCTCGGGGACGGGGCCGAACATGGTCATCGGGATCTCGGGCATCAGCAGGCTCCTTCGCGCGCGGGGGGATGCTCCCAGCCTAGGCGCGGGCTCCTGTGAGCGCCCGCCCGACAGTTCGACACCATCGCGGGGCGACCCGCCGGCGATCGGGGGTGCACCCCGCCGTGCATCGGGGGGGCGCGACGCAGATTGGTTCGCACTGTCGGGAGGAGGCCCGCGCAGGGCGCCCGGGACTCGGCACGTAGGCTGGCCGGATGGAACCGTTCAGCATGACGCTCGGCACTCAGGTCAAGGCCTTCCACCTCGAGGACAACGACGCGACCGTGGTCATCACCACCACGGACACCGCCCACCCCGAGCGCCCCGCGCACGTCGGCTACGAGAGCTGCGAGAACGAATCCGAGTCGCAGGCGGTGGTGCAGAAGTTCGTGTTCGACCTGCAGCGTCAGGGCTGGGAGATGTCCGAGTAGCAGTCGGCGGCCGGGACTCGTCAGCCCCAGCCCAGCTCGTGCAGGCGCTCGTCGTCGATCCCGAAGTGGTGCGCGATCTCGTGCACCACCGTGATGGCGACCTCGTCGCGCACATGCTCCGCGTCCTCGCACACTCGCAGCGTCGGGTTCATGTAGATGAAGATGCGGTCCGGGAGGTCGCCCATCCCCCATTCGCTGCCACGGTCGGTGAGCGCCACGCCGTCGTACAGCCCCAGCAGGTCCGGGTCGCCCTCGGGAGCGTCGTCCTCGATCAGGATCACCACGTTGTCGACCAGCCCGAGCAGATCCTCCGGGATCGAGTCGATCGCGTCGTCGACGGCCTCCTCGAAGTCCTCGCGCGTCATCTCGACCATGCGCACCATTGTCTCCGAGCCGCCCGGACTTGGAGAACGGCAGGCGCGCCCCGTACGATGGTGCCCGTCCTTGACGCTCGGACGTTCGGGCGTCAGACGGCGCCCTCATCGTCTAGCGGCCTAGGACGCCGCCCTTTCACGGCGGTAGCACGGGTTCGAATCCCGTTGGGGGTACGACACACCACCGAGGATGGTCTACAATCTTCTTCGGCCCACTTCTCGCGAGGTGGATCACAGCAAGGCCCTGTGGCGCAGTTGGTTAGCGCGCCGCCCTGTCACGGCGGAGGTCGCGGGTTCAAGTCCCGTCAGGGTCGCGAGTGGCGATGCCCCTTGTTCGCAAGGGGCATCGTGCTTACTGTGGGTGACACCCACAAGGCTCTGTAGCTCAGTTGGTAGAGCGTTCGACTGAAAATCGAAAGGTCACCGGATCGACGCCGGTCGGAGCCACTTCATGCAAGGCCCTCGCTGCGGCGGGGGCTTCTTGCTTTCTCCACTGCGTAGAGTCCCTTCATGGAGCCGATGCGCCTGCACGAAGCGCAGATCGACGTGCCCGACGCGCTGGTCGCCTCCCTGGTCCGCAGCCAGTGCCCGCAGTGGGCGCACCTGCCCCAGCGGCGTCTCGACCACGATGGCACCATCCATCGCGTGCACCTGCTGGGGGACGATGCGGTGGTCCGGGTCCCGATCATCGACTGGGCCGGCGATGAGGCCGGAGACGACGCCCGTCGTCTGCCCGTCCTCGCGGCGGCGCTCAGGCCGGCTGGCATCGCCGTGCCGGAGCTGCTGTTCCGCGGCGAGCCGGGCGAGGGCATGCCCTGGACCTGGGGCATCTGGTCGCGCCTTCCGGGTCGTCACCCACAGCCGGGCGACCCCCACGACGAGGCCGCCGTCGCGCGGGGCATCGCCGACGCGCTGGACGCCGTCGGCACGGTGACGCTCGATTGGGCGCCCGCTCCGGATCCGACCTTCTTCAGCCGCGACGATGGCACGCGCGACAAGGTGGTCGCGCTCGGGTCCCCCGCGGCCCTGGCCGCCTGGGATGCCGCGAGGGATCCCGGACCCGACGAACCGCCGCAGTGGATCCATGGCGACCTCATGCCGGGAAACCTCCTGCTGGAGGGCGAGGGCGCATCGGCCCGACTCACCGGCATCCTCGACTGGGGGGCGTCCGGCCGTGGCGACCGCGGCTTCGATCTGCTCGCCGCCTGGACGTGCATGGGGGCCGGCGCGCGTGCCCTGCTCCTCGACGCGACGCACGCGACCGAGCCTCAGATCGCCCGAGCACGTGCCTACGCCGTGCGCAAGGCGGCGTGGGGAATCGAGTACTACGAGCGCACCCTGCCCGGCTTCGCCCAGCAGCTGCGCTGGGCGCTCGCCCAGGTGGTCGCGGACTATTCCTGACCGTTCACGCGTTTGCGCAGGTGTGCCGATAGACGATGTACTAGGAGCACGCCATCCAGGGAGGAACCATGAGCTCGAACTACGGCAAGATGTTCGCCAACGCGATTCTGGGGGCGGTCGCTGGTCAGTGGATCGCGACCATCAAGTCCGAGGTCGAGGTCGCCAAGATCGAGATCAAGTACAAGAGCCAGCGCCTGGGCATCGGCGCTGCGCTGGTCGCAGCGGCCGCAGTGCTCGCGTTCTTCATGACCGGCGTGCTGATCACCGCGGCCGTGCTGGGCTTCTCGAACGTGATGGAGCCGTGGGGCGCCGCCCTCCTGGTGGCTGGCATCATCCTGGTGTTCGTCCTCATCTTCGGCTTGATCGGCATGAGCCTCATCAAGAAGAACAAGGACCTGTTCCCGAGCGCCTCGATCGAGCGGATCAAGGACAGGATGTAGCCCTGTCGCTCACGCCGGGGAGCCCTTGAGCTCCTGCATCACCTCTGGCCGCGGCCTCGGCTTGCGCTGGGCCAGCCAGACTCCCGTCAGCACGACCGCGGCGCCCACGGGCTCGTACCAGTGGAGCTTCTCCCCCAGCACGAGCACTCCGAGCACCGTGGCCACCACCGGGACCACGTAGGTGACCGACGCAGCGGTGGTCGCCCCCGCGGTCCTGACGATCTTCCAGAACCACACGTACGCGAAGCTCGTCCCGGTCACTCCCAGCGCGATGAGCGCCCACATCGACCAGGAGTCGAGCGCGACGGCGCCGTCACCTGGAGCGGGCGCGCCAAGCGCGAATGGCGCGACGATCAGCACGGACAGCGAGATCTGCGTCGCGGACAGCACCACGGGCGACTCCTGCACGCGGTTCAGCAGCACCCGCGACAGGGTGGACCCGATCCCGTAGCAGGCCGTCGCGCCCAGCATGAAGGCCACTCCCAGTGCGGGGAAGTCGTCCACCTGCCACGCGCCCACCAGGATCGCGATCCCGAACGCGCCCAGCACCAGACCCACCAGCTGCGCCCGGCTCACCCGCTCGGTGGGGATCAGCAGGGCCACGAACAGCGCCGTCCACAGGGGCGTGGTGGCGTTGAGCAGGCTCGCCAGGATCGACGTGATGTGCTGCTGGGCGAGCGGGATCAGGATCAACGGGATGCCGGACAGGAAGGCGCCCACGAGGCCCAGCGCCAGTACCGAGCGCCACGTGAGGCGCGGGAGGCGCCGCATGGCGAGCAC
The DNA here is from genome assembly GCF_016862815.1 of Demequina activiva. Taxonomy (GTDB): domain Bacteria; phylum Actinomycetota; class Actinomycetes; order Actinomycetales; family Demequinaceae; genus Demequina; species Demequina activiva. The sequence goes on from NZ_BONR01000001.1 coordinate 703,767, forward strand.
CATCGCCATCAGCACCGCCGCGCCGAACAGCAGCCGACCCAGCGCCACCTGGGCGGGCGCGAAGGAGCGCAGCGCGACCTCGATGAACAGGAAGCTCGATCCCCACGCGGCGGACACTCCCAGGAAGTACGGCAGCCAGGCGCGCAGCGGCACATCGGCCAGCGGGCTCACCCGTCACTCCCCACGAGGGCGACGCGCGAGCCCTCGGTGATGGGAGCATCGGTCACCCGCACGCCCTCGTGGGCGAGCAGCGCCGCCTTGATGCCAGGGCCGCCGAATCCGTAGCTTCCCAGGCGCCCGCCGGATGCGATCACGCGGTGGCACGGAACGAACAGTCCCACGGCGTTGCGCGCGCACGCCGTGCCCGCGGCCCGCATCGCTCGTGGCCTGCCGGCCATCTGCGCGAGCTCTTGGTAGGACACCACCTCGCCGGCGGGAACGGTGCGCAGATGCTCCCAGACCTCGACGAAGAACGGGCTGCCCATCAGCGCGACCGGCACCGTGGTGATGGCGTCGCCTCCATCGGCGAGCCACGACTCGACCGCCTCCGCGATCGACGCGACCGGTGCGTCGGTCATGTCCGCATGGACGAGCTCGCGCGGCAGCTGCGCGACCACCTCCCTCAGCGGGCTGAAGCCAGCGGCCCGCACCGTCGCATCGGCTGTGGTGGCGAGGACGTTGAGCTCGCCGAAGGGCGTGTCGAAGCCCATCGCGGACAGCGTGGCGGGCGGCATACGACCAGGGTACGGCGCGCATCAGCCGATGCGGCCTGCCACCGGCGTGCCGACTGGCACCTTTCTTCAGGGGCCGGAGAGAGAAGCAAAGCGGCCCCCGCTCCCCGAAGGGGGCGAGGGCCGCGACCAGCGTCAGTGCGGGGAAGAGCGGGAGTGCTACGGGCGGCGCTGCTCCTGCGCGTCCGCGAGGAGGGCCTGGACCTCTGCCTCGCGGAAGCGGCGGTGGCCGCCCAGGGTGCGAATGGAGGACAGCTTGCCGACCTTCGCCCAGCGCGTCACGGTCTTCGGGTCCACCCGAAAGATCGCAGCAACCTCGCTCGGCGTCAGCAGCTTCTCCGGCTCCTGGACAGTGTCAGCCATCATCTCTAGCTTCCTTCAGTTGAAGAAGACCCCTGAGTCGGGCCTCCGTTGACTGTTGAGAGGGGTGTCGTTCTCGGTTATGACGACGTTTGGTGTGAGATTTCCCCTTTTCTCCCGCTCATCTCCGCCTGGGAGGGACTCGCAACCACGTGCGGCGGCGTTGTAAAGTACGTGTCAGGACTCACCACGCAGGGCCCGCGAGACACGCGCGCCCGCGAAGTACCGGAAGGGACGGCGACATGGGGCGCGGCCGTCAGAAGGCTAAGGACGCGAAGATCGCGCGTCAGCTCAAGTACTCGAACCACGGGGCGGACCTCCGTGACCTCGAGCGCGAGCTCATCAGTGGCGCGGAGCCGCACAGGCGCACGCCCGAGCCGGAGCCTGCCGTCGAGGAGTCCGACGAGTACGTCGACCGCTGGGCGGACGACGACCGCTAGGCCGCTCCACCCTCTCGCCTGACACGGCGAGACCTGGGCCCTGGCATGCCCTGACGCCGCGTGCTCTGGAAGAGCACCCAGATGCCGGCGCCCACTCGAGCAGCCGCATGCGCACGTCTCAGCCTTCGCGAGCGCGGTGACGTGCGCGCGGCAGACGCGCCTGCTGCGCAGCGCGTCTCAGACGGGGCCGGGATGCCGTCAGGCGCGGTAGGCGCCCGTGAGATGCACGGCACCGCCCAGCACGCCCTTGGCGCCACGCACCGTGTCCGGCGAGGCCACCCGGCCGTCGTCCTCGGCGATCTCGCCCAGCACCCAGGCTGGCACGCCGGCAGCGCCGGATGCTGCGACCAGCGCGTCCGCATCCTCCGGCGCCACGATCGCGACCATTCCCACGCCCATGTTGAGCGTCGACTCGAGGTCGGACCACGGCACGGAGCCCGCGGCCTGCACCAGCGAGAACACGGACGGCAGCTCCCACGCGTCGCGTGCCACTGACGCGGCGAGGCCCGCAGGCATCACCCGCGCGACGTTCGCGGCGAGTCCGCCGCCGGTGACGTGCGAGAACGCACGCAGGCCCGGCACGGACGCGGCCAGCGAGACGCACAGCTGCGCGTAGATCCGGGTGGGCTCGAGCAGCTCCTCGCCCACGGTGCGGCCCAGGTCCTCGAGATGGGTGTCGAGCGCCCAGCCCGCGTGCGACACCACGCGACGCACCAGCGAGTAGCCGTTCGAGTGCAGGCCGGAGGAGGCCATCGCGACCACGACATCACCGTCGCGCACGCGATCGGGGCCCAGCAGCGCGGACGCCTCGACCACGCCGATGGCCGCGCCGGCCACGTCGTAGTCGTCGGGCTCCATGACGCCGGGGTGCTCAGCCGTCTCGCCGCCCACCAGTGCAGTGCCTGCCATCTCGCAGCCTTCGGCGATGCCGCGCACGATGTCCGCGATGCGCTCCGGCACCACCTGGCCACACGCGATGTAGTCCGTCATCACCAGGGGCTTGGCGCCGCACACCACGATGTCGTCCACGACCATCGCGACCAGGTCCTGGCCGATGGTGTCGTGCACGTCCATCTGGCGTGCGATCACGATCTTGGTGCCCACGCCGTCGGTGGAGGAGGCGAGAAGGGGCCGCTCGTAGGACTTCAGCGCGGATGCGTCGAACAGGCCCGCGAATGCACCGATCCCGCCCAGCACCTCGGGACCATGGGTGCGCGCCACCGCGGACTTCATGAGCTCGACGGCCTTGTCGCCGGCCTCGGTGTCGACGCCGGCGGCGGCATACGTGATGGGCTCGGACGAGGGCGACGGCACAGGCGTCACGGGGCGACCTCCACGGGCTGGACGGAGAGCAGATGGCGGGCGTCGACGGGCGGCTCGATGGGGTACTCCCCGGTGAAGCACGCGGTGCACAGCTGCGCGCGCGGCTGCTCGGTCGCGGCGATCATGCCCTCGACGGAGATGAAGCCCAGCGAGTCCGCGCCCAGGTGCTCCCGGATGTCCTCCACGGCGTGCCCCACCGCGATGAGCTCCTCTCGAGTCGCGAAGTCGATCCCGTAGAAGCACGGCCATTCGATGGGTGGCGAGGAGATTCGCAGGTGGACCTCGGCGGCGCCGGCCTCGCGCAGCATCGCGACCACCGCACGCTGGGTGTTGCCGCGCACGATCGAGTCGTCGACCACCACCAGCCGCTTGCCCTCGATCTGCTCGCGCAGCGGGTTGAGCTTGAGGCGGATGCCCAGCTGCCGCAGGGTCTGCGAGGGCTGGATGAAGGTACGGCCCACGTAGGCGTTCTTGGTGAGGCCCTGGCCGAACGGGATCCCGGACTCCTGGGCGTACCCGACGGCCGCGGGCGTGCCGGACTCCGGCGTCGGCATCACCATGTCCGCCTCGACCGGGTACTCGCGGGCCAACGTGCGGCCCATCGCGAGCCGGGCGGCGTGGATCGAGCGCCCCGCGATGGCGGTGTCGGGCCGTGCAAGGTAGACGTACTCGAACACGCAGCCCTTGGGGGCGGCATCCGCGAAGCGCTGGGAGTGCACGCCGTTCGCGTCGATGGTGACGAACTCCCCCGGCTCGATCTCGCGGACGAACCGCGCGCCCACGATGTCCAGCGCCGGAGTCTCGGAGGCGACCACCCAGCCGCCGGACGGCAGCTCGCCCAGGACCAGCGGGCGCACGCCCTGCGGATCGCGCGCGGCGTAGACGGTGTCCTCATCCATGAACACGAGGGAGAACGCACCCTGGATGTGCGGAAGCAGCTCGATCGCGGTCTCGGTGAGGGTCTCGAACCGGTCCCATCCCAGCAACGCGGTCAGCACTGCGGTGTCCGTGCCGCCCGCGGCGAGCAGCGCCTCCCGGCGCTCGACTCCCAGGCGCTCCTCGACCAGATCGATGAGGGTGTGCGTGTTGGTCAGGTTGCCGTTGTGGCCCAGCGCGACGGTGCCGTGCTTGGTGGGGCCCAGCGTGGGCTGGGCGTTGGCCCACGTCGACGCGCCGGTGGTCGAGTAGCGCGCGTGCCCCACGGCGAGGTCGCCCTGCAGGGCCTCGAGCGCACCCTCGTCGAACACCTGCGACACGAGCCCCATGTCCTTGAACACGAGGATCTTGTCGCCGGTGGAGGTGGCGATGCCCGCCGACTCCTGGCCGCGGTGCTGCAGCGCATAGAGGCCAAAGTAGGTGAGCTTCGCGACCTCCTCGTTCGGAGCGAAGATGCCGAACACGCCACACGCGTCCTGGGGCCCCTTCTCGCCGGGGTCGAGGTCGTGGTTGAGGCGTCCGTCGCCGCGTCGCGTCACTGGCGCTCCTCACGCTGGCCGGGGTTGTCCTGGGGCCCGTCCCCGGCCGATGCGCGGGGGCCGTTCGTCATGGCGTCGCCGTCGCCGAGCTCGGGGAGGGCGGCAGCCGATGCGGCGGCCTCGCGCTCACGCGCGGCCTTGAGGTAGGCGGGGCTGCGGCGGTCGAGCCCCACGGCGATGACGCCAGCGATCAGGCCGCCGAACAGGCCTATGCCGAGCCCGACCAGGATGCCCACGGTCGCGCGGCCCAGCCCGGTCGAGTTGGGGAGGATCATCCCGCACAGGAAGCCCACCGCGAAGCCGCCTCCGGCGCCTGTTCCCACCACGCGGCCGAACCGGGGTGCGCGGCGAATGCTCGCCGGCACGGCGATGCGGTCGAGCTCCTCGACCGAGGGGGTGCCCTCGGACTCGGGACGGTGGGGGACGTCGCTCACGGGCACCAGTCTAGGCGGCGCCTGCAAGGGCGAGCGCACCCTCCATCCACCACTGCCCAGCGGGGGGACCACCGTTGCAGGTGCCGTCCGACTCCCCTGGCGCCTTGACCCAGGCGACCGCGCGCATCGGCCCGTCGTCGAGGATCTGCGGAGGCTCGCCAAGAGCGCGTCCCGACGGGTTGCACCACTCGCCGTTGGAGCCGTTGCCGTTGCGGGACGTGTCCACGATGAACTCCAGGCCCGTGGCTGCCGCGATGGGCTCGGCCCACGCTCGCTCGTCCTCCGTGCGCTGGTAGTTGGAGGTGTTGGTCGAGAACCCGGCGAGGTGCTCGGTGCCCACGGTCTCGAGCCGAGCGATCACGTCCTCGGGGGCGCGCCATCCCGAGTGCCCCGCGTCCAGGAACACGTCCGCGCCGGCGTCGTCCAGGATCTCCGCCGCTCCCGCGAGCAGTCCTGCACGGTCGCCCTGGCCGTCGCAGTCGCCCATCTGCGCGAGCGCGTCGGGCTCGAGCACGATCCACGTCCGCGAGCCCGCCTCGATGCCGTCGGCGACGTCGCGCACGAAGTCCAGGTACTGGTCCTCCGGCACGCCGCCTGCGCTGTGCAGGCCGCAGTCGCGTCCGGGGATCGCGTAGACCACGAAGAGCGCGACCTGGCCGGCGTCGGCAGCGGCCCGCGTGGTGCCGGCGACGGTGCCCGTGACGTCCTGCATCCACTCGCCCAGCCAGGTCGCCACCGGCTGCTCGGCGATGCGGCGGATGGCGTCCGCATCCGCGTCCCGGCCCGCGGCCTCGAGCTGCGCGACCTGGCCGTCCGCCTGCGAACCGGCGTCGTGGAAGCCCGTCGCGGTCGAGGCCTGGTCGCTGGGTGACGGTGTGGGGCTCGCAGCAGGCGCCTCAGAGGACTCCGGGGCGGCCGATGCGCGGGGGGCCGTGGCGGACGGTTCCGGGTCCGGGGTGGTCGCCTCGGGCGCAGGGTCCACCGAGCATCCGGCGAGCAGGGCGCACGCCACGAGGGCGGCGACGAGAGCGCGCATCAGGACTCCTCGAGAGAGCCGTTACGGGCGAGCTGGAGGGCGAGGGCCTGCGAGAACTGGCCGCGGGTGGGGCCACCGTTGCAGGCGCCGTCCGACTCGCCCACGCGCTTGATCCACACGTACGCGTCGAGAGCGCCCGCGCCCACCAGCCGAGGCGGGACGCCGATGCCTGCCTCCGGCGGGTTGCACGGCTCGGGAGCCTCCACAGGAACCGCTGAGCGCGAGGTGTCCACGATCAGTCCGAGGCCGGGCTCACCGGGGTCCGGACCGGAGCGCGGCGCGTCGACGTCCACGCCCGCGTCCGCGAGCGCCGCCAGCACGGCCTCGCCCGCGGCGAGCTGCTCGCTCACCGCGCGATAGCCGTTGGTTCCCACGGCGATGCCGGCCACGGACTCCAGGTCGAGGCTGGCGAGGCTCGCGGCGATCGCGGCCGGATCGTCCACCACTCCCGCGTCGAGGTAGACCGCCGCGCCCGCATCGGCGAAGGTCGCGGCCGCGTCCGCGACCCACGCTCCGCGCGGGTCGCCCTCACACGAGCCGAGGCTCGCGACCAGTGCGGGCTCGAGCACGATCCATGCCTGAGCGCCGGAGCCTGGCAGCTCCTCCACCAGCACCCGGGACCGTTCGGCATAGAAGTCCGCCAGCTCCGGATCGGACGCGGCCTCCTCGCACGTGTAGTCCCTCATGCCGTAGTACGCGATCAGGCCGATGCGGTCCGCAGCGGCCGCTGCCGTGTACACCTGGTGCGCGTAGTTCGAGATCGCGTCATTGGTGGACCAGGAGCCGATCCAACGGGCCTGCGCCGTTCCCGTGATGCGGCCCATGTGGTCGTAGTCGTCCCAACGCTCCTGCTGCGCGAGCGTGGCAGCCGGCACCACGGCCTTGGTGACGTCCACCAGGAAGTCGCCGGGATCGGGCCACGCGTCGACCTGCGATGCGGGGCGGTCAGGAAACGCCTCGAACGCGTCCTCGCTCGGCGAGGGCGTGGCCGATGCCGGCGTCGCCGGCAGCGCGGAGGCCCCGGTGTCGCCGGTCGGCTCGGGTGCGTTCGCATCGGCCGTGCACGCAGCCAGGGCGAGTGCGCCAGCCGCGGCGAACGCCGCCAGGCGACGGTGAGCCCTGAGGCGGCGGTGCGAAGGCATGAGTCGCATCCAATCGTTTCGACCCTGCCACGTCAAGCGCCGTGGACGTCCAAGCGCCGCCCTCACCGCGGTTGCGGTGCGGGCGGCGCTGATGGACCCCTCAACCCTTGGTGGAGCCGGCGAGCAGTCCGCGGACGAAGTACCGCTGAAGCGAGAAGAACACGATCAGCGGGATGATCATCGAGATGAACGCCGCAGGCGGCACCAGGTAGGCGTACTGACCGTAGTCACCCGCCAGGTTCGAGATCGGGTACGTCAGCGGGTACGTGTCCGCACTTCCGAACACCGCGGAGACCAGCAGGTCGTTCCACACCCACAGGAACTGGAAGATCGCCAGCGACGCCACCGCGGGAAGCGACAGCGGGATGATGATCCGGAAGAACATCTGCGTGTGGCTGGCCCCGTCCACGCGCGCGGCCTCGAGGACCTCGCGCGGGATGTGGCTGACGAAGTTGTGCAGCAGGAACACGGACAGCGGCAGCGCGAAGATCGTGTGCGCGATCCACACGCCCGGGAACTCGCCCGCGAGACCCAGGTTCTCCGGTCCCAGGATGCGCAGCAGCGGGATCAACGCGAGCTGCAGCGGCACCACCTGGAGGGCGAAGATCAGCACGAACAGGAAGTTCGAGCCCTTGAACGGGATCCACGCGAACGCGTAGGCGGCCATGAGCCCCAGGACCACCGGGAACACCACGGACGGCACGGTCACGACGATCGAGTTGAACACGTACTCGAGCAGCGGGGGCGCCGTCGAGTTGTCGCCGAAGGACTCGAAGAGCACCTGGTTGAAGTTCTCGAACGTGAGACCGCCATCGGCCAGCACGGTCCACCAGGCATCGGTGCGGTAGCGGTCGCCGGGGATCAGCGAGGTCATGAACAGCGCGACGGTGGGGATGGTCCACACCATCGCGATGATGATGGCCGCCGCGGTCGCCCACGGACTGGTGAGGTTCTCCTTGGCCTTCGCGGCCTTGGTGAGCGACTTGCCCTTGGTGGGCTTGTCATCCTCGACCGGGTGCTGAGGAGGCATCGTGACGCTCATCAGTGGGTCTCCTTCACCTTGTTCAGCGATCGCACGTTGTAGATGACGACCGGGATGACGAACACGAACAGGATCACCGCGAGCGCGGCACCCAGGGCCTCACGGCCTTCGACGAAGCTCAGGACGTACATGCGGTTCGCGACGATGTCCGTGTTGTCGCGTCCCTGGGTGACTGTCCGAACGATGTCGTAGACCTTGAGGGCCATGATCGTGATGGTGGTGAGCACCACCACGATGGTGCTGCGGATCGACGGGATGGTGATGCGCCAGAAGCGCTGCCATGCGCTCGCGCCGTCCAGCGACGCCGCCTCGTTCATCTCCACCGGAACGCCCTTGATCGCGGCGGAGAGGATGACCATGGCGAAACCGGTCTGGATCCACACCAGGATGATGATGAGCCACAGGGTGTTCCACGGATCGTCGACCAGGAAGTTGTACGGATCGAGGCCCACGAGCGCGCGCAGCGCGTTCAGCATGCCTGTCTGCTCGCCCACCTGGTTGTAGTCGTACATGATGTTGCCCCAGATGACCGAGGCGCCCACGAGCGAGATCGCCATGGGCATGAACACCAGCGACTTGAGGGCCTTCTCGCCCTTGGCGCGGTCGATGAAGACCGCGTAGGCGAGGCCGAAGCCGGTCGACATCAGCGGCACCAGGATCATCCACACGAACGTGTTGAGGATGGTGCGCAGCGTCGAGGGATCGGAGAAGGCGAAACGGTAGTTGTCGAGCCCGATGAACTGCATCGAGGTCGTGAAGACTCCCGTGTCGGGGTCGGGCTCGTTCGTGATCTCGTTGAACGACAGCCAGGTGGTGTCGACGGCCGGGTAGATCAGGCCCACCGCCAGCAGCGCGAGAACCGGGGTCACCAGCACCACGAGCTGCACCTTGTCGCGCGCGCTGCCCTTGATGAGATCAGCGCCGTACATGATGAGCCCAACGATGGCCAGGAACGCCAGGATCGCGAGCGCGGCGAACAACAGGTTGCTTCCCTGAGCTGCCCAGAAGCTCGGCCCCAGGTCTGACGCGGCGTGCAGGCCTGAGCCAGCTGCCATCACAGCGGTCGACGGCATCGTCGACTCCTTTCGTGGAGGGATGGTGGACCGGCGGGACCCACGCTACGCGGGCCCCGCCGGTCCGTCACTCACCTGGGATCAGGGCCAGGCATTCTCGATGTTCGACAGAACGGTGTCGAGCGAGGTTCCGCTCACGTAGTCGTTCATGCCGGTCCAGAACGCCGAGGCGCCCACCTCCGCGGGCATCAGGTCAGATGCGTCGAAGCGGAAGATGGTGTCCTCGCCCTGGAGGATCTCGATCGAGGCCTGTCCGATGGGGCTGGACGCGTTGGCCGGGTCGAGACCCTTGTTCGCGGAGATCACGCCGCCGATGGAGACGCGCTCGTTGGCCCACGTGTCCGAGGACAGGTACGCCTGGAGGGCCTGGGTGGGCTCCTCCTCGTTGAACGCCGCGACGAACTCGCCACCGCCGGTGACGGCCTCGGCGTCGCCCTCAGCGATGTTCGGGGTCAGGAAGGCCCAGATGTCGCCATCCTCGGCCACCATGGTGCCCTCGGGCCACTGCGCCTCGTAGAAGGACGCCTGGTGGTGCAGCGAGCAGGATCCCTCGAGGATCTGCAGGCCGGCCTCCTGGAACGCCGTCTCCACGATCGACGCCGAGTCACCCAGGCCGCCGTTGACGTAGTCCGCGTTCAGCGCGATCTCGCCGAACGACTCGAAGGACTCGGTGATCTCGGGCGACGTGAAGTCGAGGTCGCCCGCGACCCACTGGTCGTATGCCTCGGGTCCGTGCTGGCGCAGGACCAGGTCCTCGATCCAGTCGGTTCCGGACCAGCCCGTCGCGGTGCCGGACTCGAAGCCGATGCACCAGGGCTTGTAGTTGGCTCCGGAGCCACCGTTCTCCGCCATGGTGGCGGTGAGCTCGAGCATCTCGTCCCACGTGGTCGGGACCTCGTAGCCGTTCTCCTCGAACTCCGTGGGCGAGTACCAGACCCAGCCCTTGACGGAAGCCATCAGCGGCGCCGCGTAGAACGTGGTGCCCACGGTGCCGTAGTTCTTCCAGTCCTCGGACCAGAACTCGTCGACGTTCGCTGCGACGGCCTCGGGGGCCGCGACAACGGCGCCGGTGCCGACCACGCGCTGCAGCAGACCGGGCTGCGGGATGATCGCCAGGTCAGGGGCGTTGCCGCCCTCGACGCGAATGTTGATCTCGGTCTCGAACTCGTCGGAGCCGTTGTAGGTCACGTCGATGCCCGTGCAGTCCTCGAACGGGACGATCGACTCCGTGAGCTGCTCAGCCTCGACGCCGGAGATCGTTCCGTAGAGCTCGACCTCGGCGCCCTCGTGCATGCCGTAGTCCGCGAAGTCCTCGCAGCCCTCGGGCATCTCCCCGCCGTCGCCCTCGATCGCGGTGTCCGAGCCATCGGGCTCGGATCCCCCGTCGCCGTCAGACGAACAGCCGGCCAGTACCAGGCCAGCGGCTGCGATCGCCGCTGCCGGTCCAATCCACCTTCTCCTCATGCGCAACACTCCTCTTTCCTTGAGTCGTGCCCCGGCGCGGGGTGCCATCGCACCGGAGCGCAGCACCGCACTTCGCAGCCGCGGGGTTCGCGGACGTCCGTGTCAGCGCTTGCACTACCACCCTAGGCAGGCCACGGGCCCCATGCGATCTCAAAGCCATACCGTCACAGAATCGTGACAAAACGTCTCACAGACCCGCGTCGACCTGGTCCGTGAACGGGAGGTGCGCGGAGAGGTCGCTGCGCTCGCCCGATGCGTCGACCTCCCCGGCCGCCACCGCATCGGCCCACGCCACGCGTCCGGTCACGAGTCCCAGCCACACCACCGCGCTCATCTCGACCACGGCTGGCGGGGTGCCGCGCCGGTGGGAGGGACCCTCGATGCACTGGGTCGCGCCGAACGGTGGCACGCGCACCTCGAGCGCTCCGCCGGGCGCGCGCGAGGCCAGCTCCTCGAGGCTGAAGCGGACGGCGGTCGCCAGGGTCGCACGGTCCACGGTGGGCGCTGCATCCTGGGCGATCGCGACGCCGGGCTGATGCAGGTCCGCCTCGCGGGTGCTCGCGCGCCAGTTCCTCAGGGCTGCGCGTCCGGCGGCAGGGTCGATGCGGCGGCGGGGCGACTTGGCTGCAGTCATGCTCTCAGCGTCGCACAGTCGCGCGCCTCGCCCCTTCCTGCGGGAGGTGGCCTGCCGTGGCGCGGTCAGGCTCAGGCGAAGTGCGCACGGACCGGCGCTGCCCAGGCCTCGCGCAGCTCGGACAGCCGCAGGGTGAACTGGTCCTGCACGTCCAGGACCGCGTCGTCGCCGTCCTCGGTGACTCCCAGGCGGATCGCGGGCACGCCTCGAGCCTCGAGCATCGCCACCAGGCGGGTCTCCTCATCGCGGGGCAGGGCCACCAGCACCCGTCCCTGGGTCTCGGACAGCAGCGCGGTCGCGGCGTCGACGCCGTCGCGCTCGATGATCTCGTCCAGGACGATGCGCGCTCCCACCCCGTAGCGCAGCGCGCCCTGGGCGATCGCTGCGGCCAGGCCGCCCTCGCTCACCTCGCGCGCGGCGTCGATGAGGCCGTCGCGGCTCGCGGAGACCATGACCTCGGCCAGCACCTTCTCGGCCTCGATGTCGACGGCCGGCGGCAGCCCGCCCAGGTGGCCGGACAGCTCGGCGTAGCGGGAGCCGTTCAGGTCCGCGCCGGTGGTGCCCAACAGGTAGAGCAGCTGGCCGCCCTTGCGCCAGCCGGACGGGGTGACGCGCTCGACGGTGTCGAGGATGCCCAGCATGCCGACGATGGCATTGGGGTTGATCGACGAGTCGATCCGCCCCGGCTCGCCGGTGCCGTTGTACAGCGAGACGTTGCCACCGGTGACCGGCACGCCCAGCTCCGCGCACACATCTGCCAGCCCGCGGATCGCCTCGACGAACTGCCACATCGCGTCCGGGTCCTCGGGCGAGCCGAAGTTGAGACCGTCGGTGATGGCCGTGGGGACGGCGCCGGCGAGCGCGACAGCCCGGTAGGCGGCGACCACCGCGTGGCGGGCGCCGTTGTAGGGATCGAGCTTGGTGTAGCGGTCGTTGCTGCGCGTGGCGATCGCGACGCCGCGACCCGAGGACTCGTCCACGCGCACCACGCCCACCGTGTCCGGGCGGGCCAGCGCGGTGTTGCCCTGGACGTAGCGGTCGTAGCGGTCAGTGATCCATGAGCGGTCCGCGAGGTTGGGGCTCGCCATCAGCTCGACCACGGCGTCGCGCAGAGCGTCGCCCGAGGCGGGGAGCTGGGCCGAGAACGCATCGGCCTGCAGCGTGTCCATCCATGCCGGGCGCGCGTAGGGGCGGTCGTAGGTGGGGCCCTCGTGCGCGACGGTGCGCGGGTCGACGTCGACGATGCGCTGGCCGTGGTGGTCGATCGTGAGGCGGCCGGAGTCGTTGACCTCGCCCACCACGGAGGACTCGACGTCCCACTTGGCGGCGATCTCCATGAACTCATCGAGCTTGTCCGGCGTCACCACCGCCATCATGCGCTCCTGCGACTCGGACATGAGGATCTCACCGGCGTTCAGCGTGGGATCGCGCAGCAGCACGTCGTCGAGCCAGACGTGCATCCCCCCGGAGCCGTTCGAGGCCAGCTCGGAGGTCGCGCACGAGATGCCCGCAGCGCCCAGGTCCTGGATGCCCTGCACCACGTCCGCACGGAACAGCTCGAGGCAGCACTCGATGAGCACCTTCTCCATGAACGGGTCGCCCACCTGGACGGACGGCCGCTTGGCGGGCACGCCGTCCTCGAAGGTCTCGGACGCCAGGATGCTCGCGCCGCCGATGCCGTCGCCTCCCGTGCGTGCGCCGAACAGCACCACCTTGTTGCCCACGCCCTCCGCGCTGGCCAGGTGGATGTCCTCGTGCCTCATCACGCCCACGCACAGGGCGTTCACCAGCGGGTTGCCCTGATAGCTGGGGTCGAAGAGCGAGCCACCGCCGATGTTGGGCAGGCCCAGCGAGTTGCCGTAGCTGCCCACGCCCTCGACCACGCCGTGCACCACGCGCGCCGTGTCGGGGTGATCGATGGCGCCGAAGCGCAGCTCGTCCATGCCCGCCACCGGGCGCGCGCCCATCGCGAGGATGTCGCGGACGATGCCGCCCACACCCGTCGCGGCGCCCTGCATGGGCTCCACGTAGGACGGGTGATTGTGGGACTCGATCTTGAACGTCACGGCCCAGCCGTCGCCGATGTCCACCACGCCGGCGTTCTCGCCCATGCCCACCATGAGGCGCTCCTTCATGGCCTCGGTGGTCTTCTCGCCGAACTGCTTGAGGTGGATCTTCGAGGACTTGTAGCTGCAGTGCTCGGACCACATCACGGAGTACATCGCGAGCTCGGCGGCGGTGGGGCGACGGCCCAGCAGGTCGACGATGCGCTGGTACTCGTCCGGCTTGAGCCCCAGCTCCGCGAACGGCATCTCCTGATCGGGGGTGGCTGCGGCAGCATCCACGGTGTCCAGGTTCTGCGCGGGGTCGAGCTGCGGAGCGGGTGCGTCGGTCATGAGATCCCTTGGAAGCGAGGCGGCCGGGCGTACGTGGCACAGACTACCCGCGCGCGTGACGGCCACCGGGCCCGCGCATCGGCCGTCAGCCGACGTCGCGGCGGCAGGGGCGTCAGCGGGCCCTGTGCGCCTCGACCGCCGCGCGAGCGGCGCGCAGCACGTCCGTGTGGTCCATGCCGGCGGCGCGCACATGGAGGTGGTCCAGTCCCTCCCAGTCGTACGCCGTGATGCCGTCGACGCTGCCCACGATCTCGCCGATGCGCTCAGCCGCGGCGGAGCCCAGCACGGACTCCACCGATGGCGACACCCAGAGCACGTGCGTGAAGCCGTCGCGGCGCGACGTGCCGCAGTCGATGAGCACGGCCGCGGCCACGGTGGAGGGCGCGGCGGCCGGGGCGAGGTGCTCGCCACGGCGCCGGCCCGGCAGGTCTGCGGGAGCGTCCTCGTCGCGGGCCGGGGTGAAGGCATCGGCGCCTCGCTCGAGACCCTGGGCAAGGGTCGAGAGCACGCCGTCCTTGCGATCGTCGCCGCTCGCGTGTGCCATCACGTCAGTCCTATCGGCCGATTCGTCCGTTTCCATGACAACGCACAAGCGCGCTGTTGTGAACCCCTCGTGACGAATCAGACATGTCGCCCTCGTTGCGACGGAGCACCACGGCTCTAGGGTGAGCGCATGGAATGGGCCGGGCTCGTCATCGCCGCATGCGCCGTGGGACTGGGCGCCGTGCTGGGCGTGCGCCTCCAGCGCGCGCACGCGCAGATCGCGTCGCTCGAGCAGCAGCTCGCGCGCGACACGGAGGCGGAGCGTGCCCTGGCCGCCGCCGCGGAGCGCGCTCGCATCGCGCGCGAGATGCACGACGTCGTGGCCCACACCCTGTCCGTGGTGGTCGCGCAGGCCGACGGCGGGCGCTTCGCCGCCGCCGAGGACCCCGAGGCCGCGACCCGGGCCTTGGGCACCATCAGCGAGGTGGGCCGCTCCGCGCTGGGCGAGATGCGCGCGCTCCTGGGACTGCTGCGTGACGCCGACGACGAGGCCGCGCTGGGCCCGCAGCCCAGCATCGAGGACATCCCGGCGTTGGTGGCGGCCACGCGCGACGGCGGCCTGGACGTGAGCTTCGTGACCACCGGCACCCCGCGGCCGCTGCCCATCGGCGCTGGCCTCGCGCTGTACCGGATCGCGCAGGAGGCGCTCACCAACGTGCTGAAGCACGCCGGGCCCGCACCGCGCGCCTTCGTGCAGCTCACGTGGGAGGACGGCGCGCTGGTGCTGACGGTCTCGGACGACGGCCGGGGAGCCGCCGCGCGCGACGACGGCAACGGCCAGGGGCTCGCGGGCATGCGCGAGCGCGCGACCGTCTTTGGCGGCACGCTGAGCGCCGGGCCCCGCGCGGGCGGCGGCTACCTGGTGCGCGCGACGCTGCCGCGATCCTCCTGACGTCGCCCCGGCGCGCGACCGGGCATACTGGCGCCCATGACCGGCACCGATGAGCGCGAGATCCTCACCTGGCAGGGCTACGGCGACGCGTCGCGCGAGATCGCGCAGATGGTGGTCGACTCCGGGTACGAGCCCGAGGTGGTGGTGGCCGTCGCACGCGGCGGGCTTCCGGTGGGTGGCGCGCTGGCCTACGCACTGGGCACCAAGGGCGTGGGGACCCTGAACGTGGAGTTCTACACGGGCATCGATGAGCGGCTGCCTGCCCCCGTGCTGCTGCCGCCCCTGCTGGACACGGATGCGATGTCCGGACTGCGCGTGCTGATCGCGGACGACGTCGCGGACACGGGCGAGACGCTCGCGCTGGTGAAGGACCTCATGGCTCAGCACGCCGGGGAGGTGCGCACCGCCGTGCTCTACGCGAAGCCGCGATCCATCATCGAGCCCGACTACGTGTGGAAGCGCACCGACCAGTGGATCACCTTCCCCTGGTCCGCACTGCCGCCCGTGACTTCGGGCGCGGCCCACCCGGAGCAGGGATGACCATCCGCGTCGCGCTGGTCGACGACCAGCAGCTGATCCGTGCGGGCTTCCGCATGGTCGTGGACTCGCAGGCGGACATGGAGGTGGTCGCGGAGGCCGGGGACGGCGCCGCCGCGGTGGAGACGCTCACAGCGCTTCGCGAGCCCGCCGACGTGGTGCTCATGGACGTGCGCATGCCGGGCACCGACGGGATCGAGGCATGCCGCGCCATCGCCGATGCGCTTCCCACGCGAGTGGTCATCCTCACCACGTTCGACCTGGATGAGTACGTGCTGTCCGCGATCAAGGCGGGCGCGAGCGGCTTCCTGCTCAAGGATGCGCCGCCTGAGGACCTGCTCGCCGCGATCCGCACGGTCTTCTCTGGCGACGCGGTGATCGCGCCATCGTCCACGCGGCGCCTGCTCGCGAAGGTGGCGACGCTGGACGCAGAGCCCGCCGATGCGCACGCTCTGGCGCAGCTCACGGACCGCGAGCGCGAGGTGCTCACCCTCATGGCGCGCGGGCGGTCCAACCAGGAGATCTGCGCAGAGCTGTTCCTGGCCGAGCCGACGGTCAAGACCCATGTGGGCCGGGTGCTCGCCAAGATGGGCGCCCGGGACCGCGTTCAGGCCGTGGTCATGGCCTTCGAGGCGGGGCTGGTGCGCCCGCAGGGCTGATGTCAGTGCGATGCGCTTGGCTGACGGCATGACCAGCCCTCCTGCCGAGCGACCTCAGCCGTGCTCCGAGCTCGTGCCCTCACTGGCGCGCGGCATCGACGAGGCGGGCTACGCGATCTTCCGCGCGTGCGCGTCCGGCACGGACAACACCGTGGTGTCGCCCGCCTCGATAGGGCTCGCGTTCGGGATGGCCGATGCCGGGGCGAGCGGGCAGCTCGCCGTCGCCATCGCGGCGGGGTTCGGGCTTCCGGCGTCGGGACGGGAGCGGCTGGCGGCGTTCAACGCCTACCAGCAGCGGCTGTCGACCGCACCGGACGCCGCGAGCGCGGACCCGGCGACCGGCGAGGCCGTCGAGCCGCCCACCGTGGTCGTGGCGAACAGGGTCTTCACCGACGCAGGGGACGAGCCTCGACCCGAGTACCGCGAGGTGCTGGCGACGTGGTTCGGCGCGGGCGCGGAGTCCGTGCCCCTGCGGACCGAGCCCGGCGCGGCGGCGGAGCGCATGAACGCCTGGGTCGACGAGCACACGCAGGGCCTCGTTCGCGACCTGTTCGCGGCGGAGTCGTTCTCCGAGGCGTCACGGCTGGTGCTGCTGAACGCGCTGGCGATGACGGCGACCTGGCGCGACGAGCTCCTGCCGGAGGACACGGAGGACGAGCCCTTCACGCGGCTCGACGGCTCCCAGGTGGACGTGCCCCTCATGGATGCGACGGCAACCGCCGCGGGCGTCGCGGAGATCGACGGAGGCGTGGCCGCCGCGCTGGCGTATGCGGGCGGACAGCTCGAGATGGTGGTCATCGTGCCCGAGTCCGGGCGCTTCGAGCAGATGCGGGACCGCATGGGCACGGCACTGATGGAGGAGCTCGACCTGTCGTGGCTGCACTCCGGCTGCACGGTGAGACTTCCGCGCTTCGAGGCAGCCTCCACCGTCGCCCTCCGGGACGTGATGGCGGACGCGCTCGGGGTCGAGGGCCTCTTCGACACGGATGGCCTCGACGGCATCGGCGATCATCTCCAGATCGCGGACGCGATCCACGCCACCAGCGTGATCGTGGACGAGAAGGGCACGGAGGCGGCGGCTGTCACCGGCATCGGCATCGCGCTCACGGGCGCGCCTCTCGAGTGGCTGGACGTGCGAGCGGACCAGCCTTTCCTCTACGTGATCCGGGACGTCGACACCGGCGCGGCGCTGTTCGTGGGACAGGTGCTCGACCCGTCTCCGTGAGGCGAGACTCATACCCGGGTATCACGCGAAGACCACACCCCAGTCCGATGCGCCTGCCCCTGCCTCGGCTCTAGCGTGCCTGGTATGGCTGATATCACCGCCCCCGAGGTTGGCACCCACGCGTCGGCACCCGTCGCGCTCACGGCCCGGGGGCTCACCAAGACCTACGGCTCCGGCGACGCCGCCGTCACCGCCGTCGACCACGTGGACCTCGACATCCCAGGGGGCGTTCTCACCGCGGTGATGGGGCCCTCCGGCTCAGGCAAGACCACGCTGGTGCACCTGCTCGCCGGGCTGGATAGGCCGGACTCCGGCGAGGTGTGGATCGGCGACGACAACCTCGCAGCACTGAGCGACAAGCAGCTCGCGAAGGTGCGCGGCCGCGTGGTGGGGTTCGTCTTCCAGGGCTTCAACCTCATCCAGACCATGAGCGGGCGCGACAACATCCAGCTGCCGCTGCGACTCAACGGACTCCGCCGGGACGACGAGTGGTTCGCGGGCCTGGTGGACATGCTGGGCATCGACCGCGAGCTGGACCGCAAGCCCTTCGAGATGTCGGGTGGTCAGCAGCAACGGGTCGCCATCGCCCGCGCGCTGATCACCCGGCCGCGCGTGGTGCTCGCGGACGAGCCCACCGGCAATCTGGACACCCACGCCAGCGCGGAGATCCTCTCCCACCTGCGCGTGAGCTGCCGCGAGCTCGGTCAGTCCGTGGTGATGGTGACGCACGATCCGACTGCGGCGTCCTACGCGGGTCGCGTGCTGCTGTTCGCGAACGGCCGCGTCGAGGGACACATCACGGACCCGTCACCGGACTCGGTGCTCGCGGGACTCGACGCACTGGCGGGGGTGGAGCGATGAGGTGGGCAGCGCGGATCACGATCGGCCTGGCAGCGGCACTGGCGACGTCACTCTCCGGTCCGTTGTGGGTCGAGGCCGCATGGGCGTACGGACAGCGCATCCCCGGCTACTTCGACCTCATCTTCCTCGCCGTCTACACGATTCCCCTGTTCCTGATCGCGGGCGTGATCGCATGGCTGTTCCTGCGGTTGGGCCTTGCGCCGCGACGCCACGAGATCGCGACGCGGCTCGCTCTGGGTCAGACGCGTTCCACGATGGTCTCGCAGGCGGCGCGCAGCGGCCTCAGGTCAGGTGCGATCGCCGCCGCAGTCGCGGCCGTCGCCTCGGCGATCGTCTC
The DNA here is from genome assembly GCF_016862815.1 of Demequina activiva. Taxonomy (GTDB): domain Bacteria; phylum Actinomycetota; class Actinomycetes; order Actinomycetales; family Demequinaceae; genus Demequina; species Demequina activiva. Next base: position 722,371 of record NZ_BONR01000001.1, read on the forward strand.
GCAGTTCACGTACGACGAGTCCGAGGCACCGTGGACCGGTGTGCTGTCGCAGACCACGCTCGTGGCCTACGTGGGCGTGGCCGTGATCGCGACGGCGACGAGCGTGCTGGTGCATGTGCTGGCCATGGCTGCGGTCACCCGCGGCACCCCGGACGCGGCCGACGCGGTCGTCGCTGCGGACGACGACGTCCCCGGCGAACGGCCCGGCTGGGTGAGAGGGGCTCGCCTGGCATGGTGGGGCGCGTACCTGCTGGGGCTGGGGGTCGCCGCGGTCAACCGCTTCGTGCCGCTCGACCCGTGGGCGATCGAGACTCTTGCGAACCCGGGCTGGCTCATGGTGACCAAGAACATCGCCATGACCATCGCCATCGTGGGGACGCTCTGGGTCGCAGGCGCGATGGCACGGCGAATCGCTGAGCGACTCGTCCGCGGCTCGGCACTCCTGCTGGGGCGTGGGGGCGCGGCAGGTGCGGGTTCCATCGCGGCGGACGGGCTCGCGCGCCGATCGGCGACCCGGACCCGCGTGGTGACGCTCGCCGCGATCGTGTCCGGCCTGGTCGCGCTCTCGCTTGCCGGCCTGGGTCACTCCCAGGCCATCGATGCCGCGACGCGGGAGGCGTCTGCGGACGGCTACCTGTTCTCGGTCGACGTGTTCGGCGCGCAGACCCAGCCCGCGGGCTTCGCGACGCAGGCCCTCGACGCGGAGGCGCTCGCCGCTCTGGAGGCCGATCCTCGCGTCGACGTGGTGCCCTTCTCGCTGCTGTTCGACGAGCCGTACGAGTACACCTCGTGCTACGCCGAGACCTGCTCCACGGGCACCGAGCAGGAGGTGCTGCTCGCCGTCGATGCCGAGGCGATGGACACCGTCGCGCCCAGCGCGCTGCGCACGCTGGGCCTGATGGACGGCGTCATCCTCAGCGGCACGCACTGGCAGACGGATCCGGAGGGGTTCCCTGCCGAGGAGGGCGCCACGATCGAGTTCACGTACTCCGAGGCCACCGACGAGACGCCCGTGTACCGCATCGGGACGTCCCTCGAGCTGGATCAGACCGCCCGGGAGTGGGCGGCAGAGACGTGGGGACCGGCGCCCACCAGCGGAGCGATGCTGTTCCCCGCCGCCGGCCAGCCCGCCGGGATGGACGTGTTCACCGTCGCCGACGAGTACTTCCCGCCGTCTACCGTATGGAGCCTGGATCCCGACAGCGGCGAGAGCTTCACGACCTTCGACGGCGTCGGCGTCGCACTGGCGGTGATCGGCCTCGGAGTGGGCGTGGTGATGATCGTGAGCACCACGGCCACCTCGGTGCGGATGCGTCGCCGCGAGCTGGCGACCTTCGCTGCGCTGGGCGCCCGCCCTGCCGACCTGCGCGCCGCCCCGGTGTGGGAGGCCACCGTGCTCGCCGGCGCATCGGCCGTCGCCGGTGCTGTCGTGGGCGTGATCGTCTCCGTCACCACCACCAACGTGTTCCTGCTCGAAGCAGGGGCGCCCTTCGATCTGACCGAGATCCTCTGGCATCTGGGCGCCGACCTCGCGGCTGTGCCGTGGGTGTGGATGCTCGTGGTCGCCACGGGAACGGTCGCAGCAGCGGTCGTGGCGGCGGCGACGTTCAGCCGCTCGATGTCAGCGCGCTCCCCCGTCGATGAGCTCCGGACTGCGGACCGGGAGGGTGTCCGATGATCGTCACGCTGATGAGGGAACAGGTGCGGGCGCAGCGAAGCGCGCTGGTGTGGACAGGTGCCCTGCTCACGCTCTCGCTGGCCATCGCCTCCGCGGCCTTCATCGCCGCAGCCACACAATGGAGGACGGACGAGATCGTCGCCGACCGCTCGTTCCTGGCCGAGGACTACGCGACGTCCGTGTCGTGGTGGTCGCAGGGCGCACCCCCGATGGAGGAGGAGCGTGACGACGAGCCCGGCACGCTCGCCCCTGGCGAGCTCGAGAGCATGGTCGATGCGGCGCTCGAGGATGGCTACAGCGCCCGTGCAGTGCACCACACGGTCCTGCGCATCCAGAGCGAGGACGGCTCTCGAGCGGTGGATGCTGACGCAGGACTCTCCGCGCAGTACCCACTGCATGACTGGGCGACGGTGCTGATCGCAGGCGAGGGCCCGGTCGACGGCGAGATCGTTCTGAGCAGCTCGGTGGCGGAGGATCTGGACGTGGGCGTGGGCGACGTGGTCGCGATCACGCGCTACGAGGACCCGACGGCGGTGCTGGCGCGACAGGTCCGCGTCAGCGGACTGTCCGCGCCGTCCGTGGACGGGCCGTTCTGGAGCTGGTCGGCGGCCGGCCACCTCACGTGGGAGGACTCCCTCGAGTACTGGTCCCAGACCCCGGCGTGGACGTTCGAGAACGGGGCGGGCGAGCCGACACAGCTCACCATGGTGGACGTGGGCTGGCAGGACGGGGCTCCGTCGATGGAGCCGCTCATGGACGTCGCCTGGTCCGCGGCGTGGCAGGACGACACCGTGCCGCTGTTCGACCCGTTCGTCATGCAGGGCTGGGGTGTGGGCGCGCTCGCCGCGTCTGCGCTCGTGGCGCTCGCACTGCTCGGCGCGACGTTCGCCATGGGCCGCAGCCAGGCGCAGGTCCGTGTGGAATGGACCGCCACGGCCCGCGTGCTCGGAGCGCGCCGCAGCACGATCGTCGTGGCCAGCGTCCTCGAGACGCTCGTCCTGGGCGCGGTCGCGGTGGCCCTCGGGCTGGTCATCGGCTGGGCGGTCGTGCTCGGCGTGCTGGCCTGGGAGCGTGCCACCGAACCCGGGGTGACCTTGCCGGACGCTCCCGCGCTGCCGCTGGCGGTGCTGGGCATCGTGGCCGTGCTGGGCATGGTGCTCGCGGCGATCTGCGCGGTGGTCCCCGCGTTCTGGTCGTCGCGAGTGAGCCCCGCGGCGGCGCTCAAGCCGGTGACTCCGGTGAGCAGCGCCCAGGTATCGCGCAGCATGTCCGCGCGGTGGCTGGTGTGGATCAGCGCTGTGACGCTCGCGCTCGTCGGGGCCGGTCTCGCACTCGATGCGTATCGCATCCCCAACGCCGGGCGCTATCTGGCGGTCTGCGGTGCCGTCTCGTTCGCCGTGGTCCTGATCGCGGACATCGTCGAGGCGAACCGGCGCCTGGTCCCGCGCGCCGCGGACGCGCTCGCCCGATCAGGGCGCCCCTGGGCCCTGGCGCTGTCCTCCCACGCGACGTCGCGGGGGCGGTCGTGGGCGACCGCCGCCTCGATCATGGCGTTTGCGGCCGGCGCGGCCACCGCGGGTCAGAGCTACGGCGTGTTCGACACCATGGCGCAGTGGCGCGAGGCCGCGCTCGACGACGCTGGCGACGAGCTCCTGGCGTCCGCCGTCGAGCGCTCCGTTCCTGAGGCGCCGGCGGCGCTCGGCATCGTCATGGTCCTTGCCCTCGCCTGCCTGGTGGCGAGCATGGTCACGGCGAGTGCCCGCCGCGCGAGCCGTGCGGACGACGCCGTTCATGCGGCGCTGGGGCTGTCCGGCTCGGACGCTCGTCGCGCCGCCGCCGCGGAGACGGCGTTGCCCATGGTCTGCGGCATCGTGCTCGGCTCGACTGCCGGGTGGGCGCTGGTGTCACTGGCTCACCTCGTGATGACGGAGCAGCAGGGACGAGACCTCGCGGAATGGGCCGCGGCCACCGGACTCACCGTGATGTCCGTCGCGATCGTCGCTGTCCTGGCGCTCGTGCCGATCACGGCCGCGAGCGCGGTCGCAGCCATGACGGCGCGCACGGTGTCGCCGGTGGAGGCGGCGCGCGTGCGCTGACCGCGTGGGCGGCGCACGCGGCTCGCACCTAGACTGGCGCGCATCGGCGCCTGCCCGGCGCCCGCATCGGCCGTATGGAAGGACCCGCACGTGAGCAACTACGCCGGAGACATCACGCCGCAGGAGGCATGGGACATCCTCACCTCGAACCCCAACGCGCGGCTCGTGGACGTGCGAACCGAGGCCGAGTGGCGCTTCGTGGGCGTCCCGGACACCTCGTCCACGGACCACGAGACCTTGTTCATCGAATGGGTGTCCTACCCCGACGGAGAGCGCAACTTCCAGTTCGTGAGCCAGCTCAAGGACGGCGGGATCGAGCCCGGCACCGACGAGCCCGTGATCTTCCTGTGCCGTTCCGGACAGCGCTCGATCGGCGCGGCAGTCGCGGCGACGGATGCTGGCATCGGGCCCTCGTACAACGTGCTCGAGGGCTTCGAGGGTCCGGTGGGCGCCGCCGGTCACCGCGGCGAGGTGGGCTGGAAGGCGCACGGGCTGCCCTGGCGCCAGGGCTAGGGCTAGGGCTCCGTGATCGAGCGCCGCCCACCAAAGTCCGCCCCACAAATGAGCATCCTCACCGCGATTCTTCTGGATCCTGCCTGCTAGGTGGGCACTCGTCGAATCGATGTGATCGCGGCCGCATCTCTCGACCGATTCTCGCGCTGATTGGTGCAGCATTCTGCGCTTTTCCAGCCATTCTTCGACATCCGCCGTACACCGTGCCGCCACCTGGAATTCGCCTGGTATCGATACGTTCGCCGATGGTCCACTCACCATTCGACGAAGGATGAACAGATGCCTCAGGCCCGGTCAGCAGTCGCGCTCGCGACACTCGTGGGGATCAGCGCGGTGGGACTCGCCGCCGCGGCTCCCGCGTCAGCCATCGACACGGCGGCGCCACAGGACGCGCTGGTGATCAACGAGGCGTCCTCGAGGTCCACCGTCGACGTCATGGGCGGAGCCGACTGGGTCGAGATCCACAACACCGCGGACCTGCCGGTCGACGCGTCCGGGGTGCTGTTCGCCGACGCGGACGACGACCACGTGTACGCGATTCCCGGCGGCACCGAGATCGCCGCGGGCGGGTACCTGGTCCTCACCGAGTACGACGCGGTCGACTTCCCCGACGGCCACTTCGACTTCGGACTGGGCAATGGCGACTCCGCCCGCCTGTTCGCACCCGGCACCGCCACGACGGTCACCGCGGAGGACGAGCTGGTGCTCGACCCCCAGGCGGTGCCCTTCGACTCGACCACCTGGCTAGGCCACCACGCCGAGCCGAGCTGGGGCCGCTGCCCCGATGCCACCGGGGGGTTCACGCTGCTCGACGAGCCGTCTCCCGGCGCCGTGAACATCTGTCCCGCGCCGGTGACTGCCGCGGAGGCGTTCCGGATCAACGAGACGCAGTCGACGGGCGACTCTGCGGACTTCATCGAGGTGGTCAACACCGCGTCCGTGCCCGTGTCCTTCGACGGCGTGGTGGTCATGGACAGCAAGGACGAGGACGCCTGGGTGGCCACCGGCATCGGCGAGGTCCCGGCCGGCGGCTATGTGCACCTGGTCTCCGACGTGCACTTCAGCTTCGGCCTGGGCAAGGGCGACTCGGCACGACTGTTCGCACCCGGCACGGCGCTGACCGAGGTGGGCGGCCTGGCGGCCGCGGTGGAGCCATTCGACGCGACCACCTGGCCTGCGGACCAGCACACCGCTCCGACCTGGGGTCGCTGCCCTGACGGGACCGGCGACTTCACGACGACGGGCGCGGCCACGCCTGGCGCTGCCAATGACTGCTCGGGAGACTCCCAGCCCCCTGTCGAGGAGCCGGCAGAGCTGTCTGGCGACCTCGCGATCAATGAGGTCGAGTCCAACGGCGACGACACCGACTGGGTCGAGGTCGCGAACCTCACCGACACCCCCATCGACATCTCCGGGTGGGCGATCAAGGACAATGACGACAGCCGCACGGACGTGGTCCCGTCCGGGTCCGTGGTGCCGGCCGGAGGCCTGCTCGTGATCGACCAGGAATCCGCCACCTACCCCCAGGGCTTCACCTTCGGGCTGGGCAATGGCGACACGTTCCGCCTGTACGACCTCGAGGGCACGCTGCAGGCGAAGCACACGTGGGCCACGCACGCGCTGGTCAGCTGGGCACGCTGCCCTGACGGAACGGGCGACTGGCGCGACGCGACCGCCTCGACCAAGGGCGCTGCCAACGAGTGCTCGACCCCGCTGCGCCTCAACGAGATCGAGTCCTCGGATGCGGGAGCCGGCCCGGACTGGGTCGAGATCATCAACATCGGTGCTGCAACGGTGAACGCGTCGGGGCTGATCGTCAAGGACGATGACGACGCGCACGTGTACGCGATCCCCGCCGGCACCACGATCGCAGCGGGTGGACTGCTGCTGGTCGACGACCTGGGCTTCGGCCTGGGCGGCGGCGACAGCGCTCGACTGTTCGCGACGGACGGCGAGACCGTCATCGACTCCTACGGCTGGGACTCTCACGCCGCCACCAGCTACGGGCGCTGCCCCGATGGCACGGGAGAGTTCGAGACCACCGTCTCCGCCACCCCCGGGGAGCTCAACGACTGTGCGGGCTACGTGCGCGCATCGGCCTGGCCGGGCGGCGTGGACGTGGCCGCGCTCGACGGCGAGGACTGGTTCGCGGGCGACATGAGCGGCATCGACTATGACCCCGCCACCGGCGACCTGTGGGCGGTGCAGAACGGCGACGGTCTGCTCTATCGCCTCACGGCCGATGCCTCAGGCACCTGGTCGATCGCTCCCGGCTGGGAGGCGGGACGCATTCTGCGCTACCCGGGTGGGACGGGCACCGTGGACGCCGAGGGCGTCACGGTGCGCGAGGGCGAGCCGGGCGTGGTGTACGTCTCGACCGAGCGCGACAACGACCAGGGCTCGACCAGCCGGCCGTCCGTGCTGCGCTTCGAGACCACCGGCACGGGCGAGCTGATCGCGACGTCCGAGTGGAACCTCGCGCAGCTCGCACCGCTGTCCTCCCTGCCGGCCAACGGCGGGCTCGAGGGCATCACCTGGATTCCCGAGCTCAGCGCCTTCGCGGTGGGTGTCGAGGGCACCGCCTCGGTATACCTGGTGTCGCTCGAGGCCGGTGGCGCAGCCACGCTGCTCGAGACTCTCAGCACCGAGCCGCTGTCGTTCCCGCTCGTGGCGGACGTGCAGTGGGATGCCGAGCGCGACCAGCTGTGGGTGGTGTGCGACGAGGCCTGCGACGGCCGCATCGCGACCTTCGCTCAGACGGAGGGCTCGTGGGAGATCACGGCACTGTACGAGCGTCCCGCCGGCATGGCCAATGTGGCGAACGAGGGCTTCGCGATCGGCGCCAGCGCCCTGTGCGTCGATGGCGCAGTGCCCACGTTCTACGTCGACGATGCGGACACGGACGGCTTCTCGCTGCGCTCCGGCACCCTGCCGTGCGTGGCGGGCGGTCCGGGCGATGGTCCGGGTGACGGACCCGGCGACGGACCGGGTGACGGACCCGGGAACGGCGGCGGCACTCCCGTCACCGGACCTGACGGCGAGCCCCAGCCGGCACTGTGCACGATCACCGCACCCGCGTCGGCCGATGCCGGCGCGACCATCACGGTGCGCGTCGACCCTGACTGTGCGCCCGCCGAGGTCGTGGTGGTCATGTACTCCGAGCCCACCGTGATCGGCACCGCGACCGTGGCCACGGACGGCTCGGTCACCTTCACGATCCCGGCGGACATCCCCGCAGGCGATCACACCCTCGAGCTGCAGGCGGCGGACGGCACCGTCATCGGCTCGACCGGGATCACGGTCACCGAGGCCGGCGAGGTGGCTGGCCTGGCCCAGACGGGCGCCTCGGACTGGGATGGCCTGCTGCTCGCGGCGGCGCTGCTGGCCTCCGCCGGCGGCGCGCTGCTCGTGGCACGCCGCCCTGTCTCGTAGCGCGCCGCTCGCTCCATCCCCGCAGTGGGGCTCAGTGCTGACGGCCCGCCGGTCGTCGGCGCTGAGCCCCCGTCGGGTGCGCATACGGGTGCCGCCAGCGGGCGCATCGGCCCTGTGCCGGCACCCGCGCCCCCGGTACCCTGGCCCCATGACCGACAAGGACCTCCCCGACTCGCTGCGCCCCGACACGCTCGCGGTGCACACCGGCATCCACCGCTCCGAGGCGAACGAGATGTCCGAGGGGATGTACCTCACCCAGGGCTACGCGTACGACGATGCCGAGCAGGCGCGAGACGCGTTCGCCGGCGAGATCGACATCTACATGTACTCCCGGTACGCCAACCCCACGGTCACGGCGTTCCAGGAGCGTCTGGCCGCGATCGAGGGCGCCGAGGCGTGCTTCGCGACGTCTACTGGCATGAGCGCCGTCTTCGTCTCGCTCGGGTCGATCCTCGGCCAGGGTGATCGCCTCGTCGCCGCGAAGGCACTGTTCGGCTCGACGCTGCAGACCTTCACGAACTTCTTCGAGAAGTGGGGCATCGTGGTCGACTACGTCGACGGAAATGACCCCGCCGACTGGGAGCGTGCGCTCGCCACGCCCGCCAAGGCCGTCTACATCGAGTCGCCCACCAACCCCATGCAGGATGTGCTCGACATCCCGTTCATCGCGCGACTGTGCAAGCAGGCCGGCGCGCTGTTCGTCGTCGACAACGTGTTCGCCACGGCCATCGGCCAGAAGCCTCTCGAGCTGGGAGCCGATGCGGTGGTCTACTCGGCGACCAAGCACATCGACGGCCAGGGCCGGGTCCTCGGCGGCGCCATCCTGGGCTCCGACGAGTACGTCAACGGACCCGTGAAGCTCATGGTTCGCAACATGGGAGCCACCATTTCGCCGTTCAATGCATGGGTGCTGCTCAAGGGCCTCGAGACGCTCGCGGTACGCGTGCGCCATCAGGCCGCGAGCGCCATGGATCTCGCGGCGTGGCTCGAGCAGCACCCCAAGGTGTCCGTGGCCCGCTACCCGCTGCTGCCCTCCCACCCGCAGCACGACAGCGCCGTGAGGCAGATGACGCTGGGCGGGACGCTCGTGACGCTGGATCTCGCGGTCGGTGACGGCGTGGACGTGGCTGGCCCCGAGGCGCAGGCGGCGGCCTTCCGGTTCATGAATGCGCTGCGCCTGTTCACCATCTCCAACAACCTTGGCGATGCCAAGTCGATCTCGACGCACCCCGCCACCACCACGCACAACAAGATGACCCCGGAGGGTCGCGCGGAGGTGGGGATCTCGGAGACCACGGTGCGCCTGTCGATCGGCCTGGAGGACGTCGAGGACCTGCGCGCGGACCTCGATCAGGCGCTCGCGCTCGTGTGAGTTCCGGTGGGCGAAATGGGCGGTTCTGGCTCGTCTGCGCGGGGCCACACCACGTGCTCCTGCGCGTGATACCGTCCCGGCCATGAGCGCAGGAGAGCCGCCGGAACGCGACTCCTCTGCGCCCACCACGCAGCAGCTCGCGGTGGCCTCCCGCCTGCCGCTGTCGCTGAGGCTGATCGGCCGCAACTCGGCGCCCGGCGCCCTGATCGTGGCGGCCATCGCCCTGTTCTTCGTGGTCGCGGTGCCGGCGTTGGCGGGGGTGCTGCGGGACCCGGAGCCAGCCGCCGACGACGCGGTCGCCGCGGGCGGCACGCTCGAGCTCTCGCTGGCCGAGGGATGGAGCGTCGAGAGCCAGAGCTCCGGAGTGACCACGGTGGTGAGCGGCAGCGCCACGCTGACGGTGCGCGCGTCCATCAGCGGGCCCGCCTCGCTGGAGCCGCTGGTCGATGAGGCGGTCGCCGCGCTCGCGGAGGACCCGACGGCGAACTGGGTGATCACCGATCCGGTCCCCTACACCACGGAGTCCGGCTACCCAGGCTTCACTGTGTCTGCCACGAGCGAGACTCTGTCCACGCAGACGTGGGTGATCGACAACGGGACGCTCGACACGGTGAGCACGCTGGCCGCGCCGCTCGAGTCCTGGGCGGGCGCGCTGCCAGGGGCACAGGAGATCGTCGAGTCCATGGCGGTCGCGCCCTCGCCACAGAGCTCCACCACCTCCGAGCCGGGCCTGCCATGACCACGCGCGAGCCGCAGCCCTACACGGTGTCGATCGCCGCGCTGCCCCGGCTGATTCCCCGCACTGCGACCTTCATGGACGCACGTTCGTGGGTGTTCTGGGTGGGCATGGCGCTCACGCTGTTCGGCCTGGTGCGATGGACGCCGTTCGTGGCGCGTGCCCTGCGTGACCACCCGGAGACCGCCGTGCTGGCCGCCATCCTGTGGCTGCTGTACGGACTGGTCTTCATCGTGATCCTCTACCAGCTCGAGATGTTCGAGCGTCGCTCGCCCGTCACCGTGCTGGGCGCACTGCTGTGGGGAGCGCTCGCCGCACCGGGCCTGGGCGCGATCGCCGCGCCCGCCATGCACGACGTGGTGGCCTCCGCTCTGGGCGCGGACAACCCCTGGGTCTCCTCGTTCGCTGCGCCGCTGGTGGAGGAGCCCCTCAAGCTCCTGGGGGTGCTGGCGCTCGCGCTCATCCCAGGAGCCCGCGTGCGCTCAGCCGCGGACGGGCTGTTCTACGGCGCCGTGGTGGGCCTGGGATTCCAGGTCTCGGAGAGCTTCCTCTACACCGCGGCCTTCAGCGCGGACGGCACCACGGACACCGTGTGGGCCATGTTCACGCTGCGCGGGCTCATCGGCGGTCTGTGGTCGCATGCCACCTTCACTGCGATCGCCGGTGCGGGCCTGGGCTACTTCTTCAACGCAGGAACGTCCCAGCTCAGCCGGGTCGCGGCGCTCGCAGGGGGCCTGGGCCTCGCGATGACGCTTCACGGCTTCTTCGACTCCCCCCTTCTCAGTGGCGCGGCCGTGCTGAGCTCGATCGTGAAGGGCATCCCGGTGCTCGCGCTGTTCCTCGTGGTGCTGCGGTGGGCGCATCTGCGCGAGCGCCGGACCTTCGCGGGACTCGCCGCGCACATCGTCCCCGACGATCTGGTGAGTCCCGGTGACTTCACCACCCTCGCGACGCGGCGTGCGCGGCGCCGCGCACGGCACTGGGCACGCAAGCGCGGCGGCCGGGCCACCGCGCGTGCGCTCAGGCGCCTGCAGGCCGCGCAGCTGAGCCTGCTGACCGCTGCCCACGAGGATGGCTGGGGATCCCCGCGGACCGTCGAGTACTCGCGGGACGTGAGGATCCTGGGTGCGACCGTGGACCGCCGCCAGGCCGACTGGGACGCCCGGCTGGCGCGCCTCTCCGACTGACGCCCCACGCCCGCTGACGCTGCGACCACTCACGCCGCCGCGCGGTACCCCCGGAAGCTTCGCAGCCGCAGCGAGTTGCCCACGACGAACAGGCTCGACGCACCCATGGCGGCAGCCGCGATCATCGGGTTGAGGATCCCCAGCGCCGCCAAGGGGATCGCCGCCGTGTTGTACGCGAAGGCCCAGAACAGGTTCCCTCGGATGGTGCCGAGCGTGCGCCGGGACAGCGCGATCGCATCGGCCGCCGCACGCAGGTCCCCGGACACGATGGTGAGGTCCGAGGCCTCTCGCGCCACGTCCGTGCCGGTGCCCACCGCGAGACCGAGATCGGCCTGGGCGAGGGCGGGAGCGTCGTTGATGCCATCGCCCACCATGGCCACGCGGGTGCCGCCGTCCTGGAGGGAACGGATCACGTCCGCCTTGTCGCCCGGCAGCACCTCCGCGATGACGCGGTCGATGCCCACTTGATCGGCGACGGCGTGCGCAGCGCGCTCGTTGTCGCCAGTGAGCAGCACCACCTCGAGGCCGAGCTCCCGGAACGACCGGATGGCCGATGCGCTCGTGGGCTTGACCGTGTCGCTCACCACCACGACGGCCTCCGCGACGGCACGGGTGCGGGTCGCGAGGGTGCCGGTGCCTACGCCACCGTCATCGGAGGGAACGCGGCCCGCGAAGATCGCGGTGCGGCCCTGGGACTCCGCCTCGGCTGCGATCTGCTCGATCGCGTCCGGCACCTCGTCGAACATGCGGCGAGCGCCCACCAGGACGTCCGCGTTCGCGGCGTCCGGGCCCGGCGCCTCGCCCGCGAGGCCCACGTGCTGGACGGTGGCGATGACGCCGTGGCCAGGAACGTTGCGGAAGCCCTTGACGCGTTTGCGACCCTCGCGCGCATCGGCGATCGCCTGCGCGATGGGGTGCTCGGAGCGGGCCTCGACGGAGGCGACCGCATCGAGGAGCGCTGCCTCCGCATCGTCACTATGCTGCGCCGCGATGTCCGGCGCGGACGCGGTCACGAGCGCCATGCGGCCCTCGGTGACGGTTCCGGTCTTGTCGAGAACGATGACCTGCACGTCGCGGGTGTCCTCGAGTGCCTCGGGACCACGCACCAGCACGCCCAGCTGCGCACCACGGCCGGTGCCGACCATGATCGCCAGCGGAGTGGCCAGCCCCAGCGCGCACGGGCAGCTGATGATCAGAACGGCCACCGCGGCGGTGAACGCGGCATTGACGTCCCCGGTGAGCAGCCACCATGCCGCGAGGGTCACGGCTGCGATCAGGATGACCACCGGGACGAAGATGCGGGAGATGCGGTCCGCGAGGCGCTGCACGCGAGCGCGGCCCGTCTGCGCATCGTCGACCATGCGGGCGATCTGCGCGAGCATGGTCTCCTCGCCCACCTTGGTCGCCTCGACCGTCAGGGAGCCGTCCGTGGCGATGGTGCCGCCCACCACCTCGCTCGCCTTGCCCTGATCCGCCTCGACGCGCACCGGCACGGACTCTCCCGTCACGAGGCTCGCGTCCACCGCGGCGCCTCCCTCGACCACGATGCCGTCCGTCGCGATGGTCTCGCCGGGCCGCACCACGAAGCGCATGCCGACCTCGAGGCGGTCACGCTCGATGACGGTGCCGTCCTCGAGCCGTGCGGTCGAGCTCTGGCGCGCGCTCAGGGCGCGGATCGCGTCCCCGGCCCGCGCGGTGGACCGCGTCTCGAGCCACTTGCCCAGCAGGATGAGCGTCACGATGACGGCGCCGGTCTCGTAGTAGATGTGGCCGTCGCTCATGGCGCCCGCAGCGTGTCCCAGCAGCACCACGGTGGACCAGGTCCACGCCGCGACCGTGCCGATCGTGACGAGCGTGTCCATGTTGGTGGTGCCGTGGCGAGCACTCATGAGGGTGCTGCGGTGGAACGGCCAGGCCGCCCAGCCGATCACGGGGGTCGCGAGCACCGCCACCACGCCCTCCCACCCGGTGAAGTGCCAGGCCGGGATCATCGAGATCAGCAGAACGGGGAGGGTGAGGAGCGCGGCGACGAGGAAGCGGCGCCGGTAGTCCGCGATGCGAGCGGCGTCCGCCTGCAGATGAGCGGCATGCTCGTCCATGTCGTGCTCGTCCATGTCGTGCTCGTCGTGCACAGCGCGACCCGACGGCGAAGGAGCCGGCGCGCCTGACGGGCGCGGCTTGGTCAGCACCTCGTAGCCCAGGCCGCTGATCGCGTCCCTCATCTGAGCCTCGAGCGTCGCGTCATCCACCGAGCCGTCGGGGCGCACCGTGGCGCGCCGGGTGGCGTAGTTGACGGTCGCGTCCTGGACTCCGGGGAGCTTCGCAAGACCGCCCTGGATGGACGCCGCGCAGCTCGAGCACGTCATCCCGGACACGGCGAGGTTGATCGCGTCGACGCGGGGGATGCGGTCGGCCGGGGTGGTCATGATGCGGCGACGCGGTAGCCCGCGCCCTCCACGGCCTCGTCGAGGGCGAAGTCGAGGTCCTCGGCGGGCACGGTTCCGTCAGGAGTGACGCGCGCGAGGCCGGTCTCGTGGCTCACGTCCGCCTGCGCGACTCCTGGAGTGGATTCAAGAGCGCTGCGGACCTTGCCCGAGCAGCCCGTGCACGTCATGCCGGTGACGGTCAGATCGATGGTGTCGGAGCTCATGATGGCGTTCCTTCCGCGAGGGTGGGCGCCCGGTGCGCCCCTCTGAATGACCACGCTAGACCTTCCACCCCACTGGAAGGTCAAGCCCTCATCCGACCAACGATGCGGACCGCCCGTGTCTTCCCGTCAGGCGCTCACCTGCGAGGTGGCGGGCATCGCGGCGACGATGGCCTCGACCTGCGTCCTCGCGTCCCCGAAGAGCATCGCGGCGTTCTCCTTGAAGAACAGGGGGTTCTGCACTCCCGCGTAGCCGGTGGCCATGGACCGCTTGAACACCACCACGTGCTTGGCGTTCCACACCTCCAGCACCGGCATCCCTGCGATGGGCGAGCGCGGATCCTCGAGCGCGGCGGGATTGACCGTGTCGTTGGCTCCGATCACCAGCACCACATCGGTGTCCGCGAAGTCGTCGTTGATCTCGTCGAGCTCAAGCACGATGTCGTACGGCACCTTGGCCTCCGCCAGCAGCACGTTCATGTGCCCGGGCAGCCGGCCCGCGACCGGGTGCACCGCGAAGCGCACCGCGACGCCGCGAGCGCGCAGTCGCGACACCAGCTCCGCCACGGGGTACTGGGCCTTCGCGACCGCCATGCCGTAGCCGGGCGCGATCACCACGGACCGGGCCGATCCGAGCAGCTCGACCGTCTGGGCGACGGTGACCTCCGAGTGCTCTCCCACCGGTGCATCCTCCGGGCCGGCCCCGGCGCCACCCTCCGCCCCGAACCCTCCCAGGATGACCGCGAGGAACTTCCGGTTCATGGCCTTGCACATGATCGCGGAGAGGATGGCGCCGGAGGATCCCACCAGCGCGCCCACCACGATCAGCAGCGAGTTGCCCAGCATGAAGCCAGCGGCCGCGGCCGCCCAGCCCGAGTACGAGTTCAGCATCGACACCACGACGGGCATGTCGCCGCCGCCGATGGCCGCGACCAGGTGGGCTCCGATCGCGAGGGCGATGAGCGTCATCAGCACCAGCGGCCACACGGACGGCGCCGCGAGGAACCACGCCCCCAGCGCCACGGACGCCACGACGCCCGCAAGGTTCAGCGCGTGGCGCCCCGGCAGCGTCAGGGGCTGCGACCGCAGGCGCGCGGAGAGCTTGAGGTACGCGATCAGGGATCCAGTCAGCGTGACCGCACCGATGAACACGCCCAGGAACACCTCGACCAGGTGCACCGCGTCATGCCCCTCGGTGAGGAAGGAGTTGAAGCCGATCAGCACTGCGGCGGCGCCCACGAAGGAGTGCAGGATCGCGATCAGCTCGGGCATCTGCGTCATCTCGACGGAGCGCGCGCGCCACGTGCCCACCAGCGCGCCGAACAGCATCACGCCCAGGATCAACGCGGCGGTCACCCCCACGGGCCGTTCGGACTGGTCGAGCGCGAGCGCCACGGTCGCCAGGATCGCAATGGCCATGCCCGCCATCCCCAGGAGAGTGCCGCGCCGGGCGGTCGCCTGCCGGGACAGCCCCGCGAGGGACAGGATGAACAGCACCGCCGCGATCAGAGAGGCGACCTGCGCGACAGACGTCAGCGTCATGGCGTCACGCTCCCTTCTGGAACATGCCGAGCATGCGATACGTGACGAGGAAGCCGCCGAACACGTTCACCGACGCCACCGCGGCTGCGATCACGGCCAGCGATGTGACCACCGCGCTCGAGGACCCCAGCTGCAGCAGGGCGCCGATGAGGATGATCCCGGAGATCGCATTGGTCTGACTCATCAAGGGGGTATGGAGCGAATGGCTCACGTTCGAGATCACGTAGTAGCCGATCACCACCGCGAGCACGAAGACCGTGAACATCGCGAGGAACGCCGGCGACGCGAACGCCAGCGCGACCGCGAGCGCGGCGGCTCCCACCCCGGCGAGCCATGCGCCGCGGCGGCTCGTCGTCGGCACCCGGGGCACGGCCGATGCGCCCGCCTGCTGCGCGTCCACGCCGGCGCCGTCAGGGGTCGCCGCGGGCGCGGCGGACACGTGGACGGGAGGTGGCGGCCACAGGACGGCACGGTCGTGGGCGACGGTCATGCCGCGCACCACGGGATCCTCGAGGTCGATCACGGCGTGACCGTCCTTGCTCGGGGTCAGCAGCTTCACCAGATTGACGATGTTGGTCCCCAGCAGCTGCGACGTGTGCTGCGGCATGCGACTGGGCAGGTCCGTCCAGCCCAGGATCACCACCCCGCCGGGGGTGACGACCCGTTCGCCGGGGACCGTGAGCTCGCAGTTGCCCCCGCCGGAGGCGGCGAGGTCCACGATGACCGATCCCGGTCTCATGGCCGCGACCATCTCTGCGGTGATGGTGACCGGCGCGCTCCCGCGCACGAGCGCGGTGGTGATGACCACATCGGCGCGCGCGCTCTCCTGTGCGTACAGCTCACGAGTGTGACGCTCCTGCTCCGCCGTGAGCTCGCTTGCGTAGCCGTCCTGGGAGACGGCTTGCTGGGCGGCGGCCGCGTGCACGAACGTCGCGCCCATGGACTCGATCTGCTCGCCGGCCTCGGGCCGCACGTCGAAGGCACGCACCTGCGCGCCCAGCGAGACCGCGGCGCCGATCGCGGCGAGGCCGGCGACCCCGCCGCCGACCACGAAGACGCTGGCGGGCGCGGTCTTGCCTGCGGCGGTCACCTGGCCGGCGAACATGCCCCCGTACGCCTCCGCAGCCTCGATCACGCCGCGGTATCCCGCGACGTTGGACAGCGTGGACAGCACGTCGAGCGACTGCGCTCGTGAGATGCGGGGCACGGCGTCCAGGGACAGGGCGGTGATGCCGCGCTCGGCCAGCGCGTCGATCAGTTCGGGGCGGCCGTGGGGCGCCAGCATCCCGACCAGGATCGCCCCGGGGGTCAGCTGGCTGAACGCGTCCGCGTCCGGTGCGCCCAGCATCGCCACGATGTCACCGCTCAGCGCCTCGAGTCGATCGCCGATGCGCGCGCCTGCGGCCTCGTACGCGGCGTCGGGGACGTTCGCGGCGGCGCCTGCGCCGGCCTCGACGGTGACGTCGTAGCCCAGCCGCACCAGCTGCTCGACGGTGCGGGGCGTCGCGGCGACGAGCGTCTCGCCCGGGCGGGACTCCTGCGGGATCGAGATCCTCATGCTCGTGGGATGCCTTCCGCTCGCGGACTGAGACGTGCGGCCCCCGATGCGCGGGGCTCAGAGCGCGCGGCGGGGACCGACTGTCTTCGAGCCTATGCCCGCACCTGCGAGGGCGCCGGGGCCAAGGTCCCAGGCGCATCGGCCCTCTC
Organism: Demequina activiva; assembly: GCF_016862815.1. Classification (GTDB taxonomy): domain Bacteria; phylum Actinomycetota; class Actinomycetes; order Actinomycetales; family Demequinaceae; genus Demequina; species Demequina activiva. The sequence continues at coordinate 739,281 of NZ_BONR01000001.1, forward strand.
GCTTTCCAGAATCGGCGCCATTCCCGTACGGGGTGGGCGTCCGTCGGGGATCAGGGGTGGGCGAGCACCTGGCAGCGGTTCGGGTCCGTGCACGCAGCCGGGTCCAGGGCCGCGGCACGCTGCGACAGGCCCCGCAGCTCCGCGCGGGCCGCTTCCAACGAGGCGATCTGAGCGTCGATGTCCGCGAGGTGCCGGTCCAGCAGCTCCTGGGTGTGGTGACACGTGCGCTCACCCTCCGACTTCATGTCGAGGATGGTGCCCGACTCCTTGAGGGTGAGACCCGCCGCCTGGGCGTCACGCACGAATCGCAGGCGCTCGAGCGCATCCTCGCCGTACTCGCGGTAGCCGGATCCTGTCCGTCCGGGATCAGCCAGCAGGCCGATCGACTCGTAGTAGCGCACGGTCTTGGCGGTCACGCCCGCCTGTCGTGCCAGCTCTCCGATGCGCATGTCGCCTCCCACGTCCGATCGCGCCAGTGCTCGCCCCTCCAACATTACAGGAAGGTGGAATGTTGGGGCCAGCCGTACGCGGGGTGCCGGTAGACCCCCGCCTGGCACTCGCATCGGCCGGGCGCCGTCGATAGCCTGGCCGCATGCGAACCCAGCCCCGTCGTCTTGGCCTGCTCGGAGGCATCACCTGGCACAGCTCGCTCGAGTTCGAGCGCCTGCTCAACGAGGGCGTCAACGCCCGGCTGGGCGGCTCGAGCGCCGCGGACCTGCTGGTGCGCAGCTACGACTTCCAGCAGATCGCCGACGCCCAGGCCGCGGGCGACTGGGATCGCATGGGCGCGATGTTCGCCGCAGATGCGGCGGCGCTGGAGCGCGCCGGCGCGGAGGCGATCATGATCTGCGCCAACACCATGCACAAGGTCGCGCCTGCGGTCAGCGCCGCGATCGGCATCCCGCTCATCCACATGCTCGACGCGACGGCGGACGCGATCCTGGCGGCGGGCCTGGACACGGTCGCGCTGCTGGGCACCGGCTACACCATGCGCGATCCCTTCTACCGGGACCACATGGCCGCACGCGGCATCACCACCATCGTTCCGCAGGAGGAGGAGCTCGCCGAGCTCCACGACCTCATCTACGACTCCCTGGCGCGCGGCGTGGTCCCCGCCCACGCTCCCGCCTGGGTACGCGGCGTCTACGACCACTTGCGTGAGCGCGGCGCCCAGGGCGTGATCTCCGGGTGCACGGAGATCCCCATGGTGCTCACGGCGCAGGACGTCGAGGATCCCTACTTCGACTCGATGGGCCTGCACGTCGACGCTGCGCTCGACTTCGCGCTGCGCGACTGACACCGCACGCGCACTCCTAGGCTGGACGGCATGGGCCTGGAGATCTTCGACCGCAGCAACCTCGCACCCTGGTGCATCGTCCCCTACGACTCCGTGCAGCGCACGCCGCTCGAGCGCGCTCAGATGATCGCTCGCACAGGCTTCACGCAGGCAGCCTGGGACTGGCGTCCCGAACACGTCGCGGACTTCCCCGCTCAGCTCGACGCGTTCGAGCGCTACGGGATCGGCCTCACGGCGCTGTGGGTGAGCATGGCGTGGCCCGCGGACGAGTCCGAGCGTGGCCTGGTGGACCCGGACGCGCTCGCGCACATCGACGAGTGCGCCAGGCGCGGACTCACGCCCACCCTGTGGACCTGCACCGACTTCGGTCCACCGGGGCCGTGGGAGCCGCTGCCTGCCGATGCCCAGTCCGAGCAGGTGCGGCGCACCACCGATCACCTGGCACCGCTGGTCGAGATGGCGGCCGAGCACGGCATGCAGGTGGGGCTCTACAACCACCTCGGGTGGTTCGGCGAGCCCGAGAACCAGATCGCGGTGGCCGATGCGCTCGCCGCCCGAGGCTTGACGAACGTGGGACTCGTCTACGTCCAGCATCACGGACACGCTCACCTCAACCGCTTCACGACGCTGTGGCCAGGGATCCAGGACCGCGTGCTCGCGCTCGTGCTGAACGGCATGGTCGAGGGTGCGCACTGGGGCGGCCGCAAGATCCACCCGTACGGGCACGGTCCAGCGGACGTCGAGCGGGCGCGGGTGGTGGTCGAGTCCGGGTGGAACGGGCCGGTCGCGCTCCTGAGCCACACCATGGACGACGCGGAGCACCGCCTGCTCGACAACCTCGAAGGGCTGGACTGGGTGGTGGCTCGCCTGCGCGACCCTGCCGCCTCGCCCGCCTCGCCACCCCAGCCCCGCATCCCTGAGCCCGTCTGGCCCCACTGAGCCTCGCCGCGGCTTCGAGGCCTCGCACCAGCCGTCGAGGCCCAGGAACCCGGATGATCCGGACAATTCGGCATCTACCTGGGCTGTCGCACCCGTGACGTTCTTCACATCGGCGTGTACGCCGCCGTAGAGTCGGGGAGACACTGGACGCACTGCGCGACACCCCATCTGGAAGAGCTGAGGGGCACTCATGGGCGATGCGACGCGCGAGACCCGCGCTGACACGCGCTCCGGCGACCCCGCCGGTGCGTGCGCGCAGCGTGCTCGGATCGCTGCCGCGCGCATCGTCTCCTCCGACCTCGAGGATCGCTCGCCGCAGCAGCGCGCGGCGATGCTCACGCGCCTGGGGCTCACGCGGATCATCTGGGACTGGCGCGAGGAGCACGCGCTGAGGTTCGCCGCGGAGATGGATGCCCTGGAGGCCGCGGACATCTCCGTCGTGGGGCTGTGGTGTCCCCTGCCGCTGGGCGAGCCAGGTGCGCCAGATGCGGATGTCGCCCTGGGGCTCGTCGACCCCCACGTGCGGGCCCAGGTCGAGCAGCTGCGCCGGCGCGGCAGCCGTCCCGACCTGTGGACGTGCGTCGAGTTCGGACAGGAGGGCACTCCCGCTCGCCTGTCGCCAGCGATGCAGCGCGCTCGGGTGCGGCGCGTCGCGGACCACCTCGAGCCGCTGGCACGGCTCGCGCTCGACGCAGACATGTGCCTCGCGCTCACCAACCACCTGGGCTGGTTCGGCGAGCCCGAGAACCAGGTCGAGGTGGTCGAGGAGCTCGCCCATCGTGACCTGCGCAATGTGGGGATCGCGTACCAGTTCCAGCACAGCCACCACCACGCGCATCGCTTCGCCGAGGTGCTCGCGATCATGCAGCCGCACCTCGTGGCCGTGGCGCTGTCCGGCGTGGACCCCGACGGCATCCAGACCGGGCGCAAGATCCTGCCGTGGGGAGCCGGACGCATGGACCGCAAGCTCGCTCACGTCCTCATGGCCTCCGGCTGGGAGGGGCAGATCGCTGTGCAGGGCCACAGCTCCGACGACGCCGAGCCTCGGCTGCTCGACTCGCTCGAGGGCATCGAGTGGATGCTCGACCGGTGGAAGGGCGTGCGTCATGCACGCCCGGTGCCGCGCATCGCGACGCCGGCGTGGCCAGAGCCCACCTCGGGTGGACCGTACATGGGCATGTCGCTGCTCAGCAGGCGCCTGCGCCGCCGCCTGGTCGACAGCGGTCAGGTCGCCCCCACCCTCCCGCGGGTGCGCACGTCACCGCCCGAGCCGCCGCCCATCACGCTGCCTCAGCGTCAGGTCGCCGAGGCCGTCGACACGCGAGCAGTCGATGGAGACGAGCCGCCCGAGGACACCAACGAGCTGCCGACGCGGGCCGCGCCTCGCAGGCGCCGCAGCGAGGATGCGATCGCGGGCACCTCCGGTGCCGGCACGGATGACGGCGCCGTCGCCGACGTCCGCGGGGGCGCGGTGAGAAGGTCCCGGGGAGGCGCAGCGGGCGTGCTGGCTGCGATCCACGCGGCACGCGCGCAGGTCGACTCGGACGGCGTGCCCGAGATCGACGCGCCGGCCGCCGCCGAGCGTGCTTCGGGTCCCGCGAAGCCTCGCAAGGGCCGTGGGACCGGAGTCGCCGCAGGCCGGCGGCGCGGCGATGCGGGACCTGTCCACCCGCTGTCGCCCATTCAGGACGCGCCCCCGCAGGGCACGTCCTATGAGCCGGAGAGCGCTGCCGAGTCCGGCGAGCTGCCGCTGCGGATCGCCCGCCGAGAGGTGACGTTCGAGGCCCCTGACCCGTACACGGGCGCGATCCACGCGCTCCTGACGCACCTCGGGCAGGTGGGCTTCCGCGGCGCGCCGCGCAGCTTTGGCTGGGACGCGCAGGGCCGCCACCTGGTCGAGTGGGTCGACGGCGTGCGCGCGGACCACCCCGATGCGCCGACCGCGGCGCTCGATCCCGCGCGCATCGGCGCGTTCATGCGGGAGATGCATGATGCGTTGGCGACGTTCGAGCCACCCGCCGACGCGCAGTGGTTCGACGGTCTGCCGGGTCCGGGCGGTGACCTGATCATCCACCAGGACATCGCGCCGTCGAACATGGTGATCGCCGAGGACGGTCGACTGGTCGCCATCGACTGGGACGCCGCCGCTCCCGGCACGCGACTGTGGGATGTCGCGCACGCGGTGCACGCCTTCGCGCCGCTGCACGGCCGCGGCTTCGAGATCTCGTCGCAGGCGGAGCGCATGCGGGCGTTCGCGGACGGCTACCAGCTGAGCGACTCCGAGCGCGAGCGACTGCTGCCGCTGTTGGCCTTGCGCTCCGAGCGCATGTACCACTACCTGGCGCAGATGCGGGCGACGGGCGAGTCGCCGTGGCTCGAGCTGTGGGAGCGCGGAGTGGGCTCCGTGTGGGCGTCGGATGCGCAATGGATCCGCAAGCACGAGCACGAGTGGCGAGCGGCCCTGCTCGGCTAGCCCCCCTTCCGAGAATTTGGCACCATTTTCATCGCCCAGGGCAGGAAATGAGGAAGGATCCTCCACCCCACGCACAGCGCCGATGCGCGGGTCACCTCACGGTGGCCCTGCCGTCGTCCGTTGAGCGAGGCGCGCATCGGCCGGGCGGCGTACGCAGCGTGGAGATTCCTTCCTCACAAACGCCCTTGGGCGATGAAAATGGTGCCAAATTCTGGAGAGGAGAGAGCGAAGGGGCGGCGGGGCTACCAGCCGGCGCGCTCGAGGGCCTCTGCTGCGACCACGAGCCGATCACGGACGCCGGCGTTGTCCACCACCGCATCGTCCAGGTCGAGCGTGCGAAGGATCCCGTCGAGTTCCGCCGTGCGCGCCCGGGCGAAGTCCTGCCAGTAGCCTTCCGGCTCGCGCGCCATCAGCCGCTCCAGTCGCACGTCCTCCGGGGCGTCCACACGCACGATCGCGACCTCGGCTGGGCCCGCCTCGGGATCGGCGAAGGCGCGGGCGTAGCGATCGCGATCGGTGGAGTCTTCGACCACGCGCGGGAGCACCATCAGACCGAATCCGCGAGCGCGATAGTTCGGCGCGATCGCCGCGAGGTTGTCGAACAGCAGCCCCTGGTTGAAGCGATCGGTCTCGGGATGCGGCTCGGCCTGACACAGGAAGTCGGCGTCCACGTAGCCGCTGTGCGCGTCGCGCTCCGCCAACAGATCGTGCACCGCGGCGGCGATGGTGGTCTTCCCCGCCCCCATGGTGCCGTTGATCACCAGCACCCGGGTGGGCAGGGGACGCGCGAAGCAGCGCGAGTCCGGCTCGTCCTTGTACTCGCCGTAGGGCGCCATGGGCGTCCACCCCAGTGACTGATACAGCGCGATGGCCTCGGGCTGCTCGGTGCCGGTCTCGAGGATCATGCGCGTCGCGCCCGCGCGCCGGCACGCCTGCTCGGCCGCCCTCATCATCACCCGCGAGTGCCCGTGGCCCCGATGCCCGGGCTCGACCCACAGGCGCTTGAGCTCCACGTCTCCCGGCAGCGTCTCAGGGTACGGCGACCAGCGGGCGACGATGCTCGCGACCGGCGATCCGTCCTCCGCGTAGCCCACCCACGACCCCACGAGAGTCGGAAACTCCGTCTCGAGCACCAGGTCGGGCTCGTCGTAGCGCAGGGCGAGGTCTCGCTCCTGGGCCTTCCACAGCCGATGCGCGTCGGGATCGTCCGGGCGCACCCGGCGAACGGTGATCATGGGCCGAGTCTAGAGACCCTGACCGGCGTCCCACAGACGCTCCGTGTAGCCCGTCAGCAGGGCGTCCAGGTGGATGGCCTGGGCGTCCGTGAGAGCGGCAACGTAGTCGATGACGCCGCGTCCCATCGCTCGCCGGCGCAGCTCCGTCTCGTCGACGTCCGGCAGCACCTGCGGCTGCTCGCGCAGCACGGTCAGGTAGTCCTCCGTCGCGAGGTCCACGAGGTCCAGCAGGCGTCGAGGCGCTCTCCGCACATCCTGCGGGTCGTCGAGCCACGCGATGCAGCCGTCCACCAGGCGCTCGACGAGGTTCGCCTGTCCCCGCTGGTAGACGGCCAGGTCCGGGCGGTCCAGGATGAATCGTTCGTGGAGGAACTTGAGCACCGCCACCTCGTGCCACGCGGTGGCGTCCAGCATCACGTGTCCGGAGCGATGCGCGGGCTCGCGGTGCAGCTCGATCGAGGACTGCAGGTGACGGATCCACGCATCCGTGAAGCGCGCCAGTGCGCGATCCGCTCCGAGCGAGCCGTCGAACGGCACCGTCAGGAGCCCCTCCACCACCTCCTCGGTGACACGCGCCACCGCCTGGTCGAACGCATCGGCGTTCGCGATCCAGGGGTCGCGCTCCTCGAGCCGTCGCCACAGCAGCTCGAGCGAGTGCCCGGGTGCGCGGCTCACGCTGCGCAGCGTGGGCGTGTCCAGCGCGCGGAGGTCCGCGAGCTCGCGTCGCCACTCCCGGAACTCGCCGGCGATGGTGGCCTGGTTGAGCAGGCCCGCTCGGTAGAAGTCGTCCAGATCGTGGAGCGAGTAGGCGATGTCATCCGCGATGTCCATGACCGAGCACTCCAGCGTCTGCTGGCCCTCCGCGATGGCCGGGTAGGCGCTCATCGCCGCGAGCGCATCGTGCTCGTCGATCACGTACATCGAGAACTTGCGACTGGCGGCGCCGCGGCGGGAGCCGCCCTTGCCGCGGCGCCATGGATACTTGAGCACCGCCGCGCGCACCGCGCTGGTGAGGTTGAGTCCCACGCCTGAGACGTCGTGCTCGTCGAGCCGTGTGAGGATCCGATACGTCTGCGCGTTGCCCTCGAAGCCCTCGGCCAGCCGGAAGCGATCCCGAGCCAGCCGGTCCAGCGCACGCTCCCCCAGGTGCCCGAACGGCGGGTGGCCCACATCGTGCGCGCTTGCCGCCGCCTGCACCACGACCGGGTCGCAGCCGCCGAGCTCCTCGACCAGTCGCCCCACCTCGCCGGTGTCGCGGTAGAGGTTCATGGCGATCGCGCGCGCCACGGCCGCGACCTTCACCGAGTGGGTGAGCCGATTGTGCACCGCGAGACCGGCACCGCTCTGGGAGATCACCTGCGTCACGGCGGACAGCCGCGAGAAGTACGGGGAGAAGCGGATGCGCTCGAGGTCCACCCGGTAGTCGGGGTGGCGCTCAGCCAGCTGGAACTCGTCGAGGTCCTCGTGCGCGCGTCGGAGGACGCGGGGATCTGCCACTGTCATGCACCCCATCCTGTCGCATGCGGCCGGTGAGGTCACCGGCGTGCGCGTCACTGCCAGGACGGATGCGGCGCGGCTCGCTACAGTGAGACCGACGATGGCACCGTCCACGGCCGATGCGCGCCTCGCCTCGGTCCACAGGTTGCGAGGAGCCGCCTTGAGCGACACAGTGCCCGGTGAGCCGATCGGCGTAGATTCGCGGCGACGCGAGCACCTCACGGCCCTCCGCGATGCCCTGCTCGCGGGCGGCCTGTTCTTTGTCCTGTCGACCCTGTGGGGTCGCACGTCCGTGGTCGAGCGCGCGGTGCTCGCGGTGCTGCTGACGCTGGCGAGCCTGGGGTTCGCGGAGCTCCGGGCTCGGCGGGCGCGGCGGGCCGCCCCCGGTGTCGCTGCGGACGGTGCGGTGTGAGCACGAGGCGGGCGCTGACCGCCTTCGCGCAGTGGTGGGTGGAGCCCGCGCCCCGCTGGTCGCTGGTGGTGGGCGCACCCCTGGTGGTGGTGCTGGTCTCGCTCGTGGCGTGGGATCTGGTGGGGGGCGACGGCACGCCCGCGTGGGTCCCGGCCGCGGCCAACGTCATCGTGCTGTGGGGCCTGATCCCGGTGGTGGTGGGCGGATGGATCCACGCCTACGTGCGCACCTACCGTCGCGAGGGCCAGCAGGCCGGCTGAGCGCTCATGCTCCAGGGCGGAATGGCGGCGCCCGCGACAGCGTTGGGCTGGCAGAATGGTTGAGGTTTCAACGTAGGGAGTAGCACATGCAGAACATCGGCTTCCTGAGCTTCGGATGGTGGTCGGGCGCACCCGGCTCGATGGTGCGCACCCCAGCGGACCTGATGCACGACACGATCGCCCTGGCCGAGGCCGCCGAGGACGCAGGAATGGACGGCGCCTGGATCCGCATCCACCACTACGAGCAGAACACCTCGTCGCCCTTCCCCCTCCTGGCCGCCATGGGCGCCCGCACCGAGCGCGTCGAGCTCGGCACAGGCGTCATCAACATGCGCTACGAGAACCCCCTGTACATGGCGGAGGCCGCCGGCACGGCGGACCTCATCTCCGGCGGGCGGCTGCAGCTGGGCGTGAGCCGCGGCTCACCCGAGCCCGCCGCGGACGGCCCCGGCACCTTCGGCTACCCGCTACCGGTGGGCACGCTTCCCGTCGAGGATGCCGCTCAGCGCATCGCGCAGTTCCGGCACGCGATCTCCGGCGCAGGCATCGCCGAGCCGGGCGCGAACGCCCACGTGAGGCCGGGACAGAAGCTGCCCATCACGCCGCAGTCGCCCGGGCTGTCGGAGCGCATCTGGTACGGCGCCGGAGGCGAGGAGTCCGCCCGCAAGGTGGGCGAGCTGGGCATGAACCTCATGTCCTCGACCTTGGTCGAGGGCGGCTCTGGCGAGCCGCTGGGCGTCATCCAGTCGCGCCAGATCGCGGCCTTCCGAGAGGCGTGGGAGCAGGCCGGACACGGCGGCGTGCCACGCGTCTCGATCTCACGCTCGATCATGCCCATCATCGATGACGAGACCGCCGCCTACTTCGGCGGCATGCTCGAGCGTGACCGCATGGGCGCCAACCGCGACCAGGTGGGCAGCATCGACAACTTCATCGCGACGTTCGGCAAGACCTACGTGGGCGACATGGACAAGCTCGAGGCGGAGCTGCGCGAGGACGAGGCCGTGCAGACGGCCGACACCGTGCTGGTCACCATCCCCAACCAGCTGGGCGCGGACTTCAACCACCGCACCTTCTTCGCCCTCGCGGAGCTGCGCGATCGCCTCAGCGGCGAGCACACCGGCCCGTCCCCCGCAACGGCGCTGCAGGCACGCTCCGACCAGGGTCAGCGCGTCACGGCGTAGCGCAGGAACACCGTCCCGGACTCGAACACGCAAGTCTCGACCAGGTCGAGGTCCTCCACCGACCCTCCGCACGCCGAGGAGCGTGCGTCGCGCAACGAGCGAGCCGGGCGTGGCGCTGGCCTGCGAGCATGATCAGCGTGCAGCCTCCAGCGCAGCCTCGATTTCAGCGTGGGTCACCCTCTCTGGGATGCCCCGCGAGTCCGGATCCAGCCGCAAGTAGCCCGCGCCACCCGTCGCCTGGAAGTACCCCGAGACCCACCCGACAGGCACGAACTCTGCACGTGAGCCGAGGTCACTCTCGACCGGCTGGAGAAACAAGAGAAACTCGTGCGGGAGACTGAGTAGGGGCTTTCGGCTGCTGGGCTGACTTGCCTGCTCGGCTACCGAGATGTCGGACGCGACCGCGAGCCTCTCTCCGGCCCTCACGTCGCCCCCCAGAACCTCGATGACCTCCATGTCTATGACAAATGCCCCCCAGTCATCTCTGACGTAATCGTCCGGGCCCGTCGCGCGCGCGACCACAACGACTTCCGCGTCGACTGCCAACTGCTCCACGCTCGAATAGTCTTGAGCGCGCTCGGCTAGCGGCAGATCGTTCAGCACAACGGCCTCGACATCGCCACCCGAACTGCAAGCACCCATCACGAGAGCGACTACAGCGACCGTGAGGAGTCTCGCCACACGCCCGTCTGAACCGGCCCGCATGTCAGTACCGTGCCTTGATAGCGTTAATGTCTATACCGGACGGATGGAATCGAGCGCAGTTTCCGCTGTACTTGGCGGTAGATGGGTACATGATCGACAGGTAGTCCGTTCCTCCGCCGGGGCACACCGATACGGTCGAGTTGTGATCGAGACCCAGGGCGTGACCAAACTCGTGGGTTGCCGTACCGGCACGGCGAGACGAACTGGTCGAGCTGTACTTCGTGTTGACGACCAACTGAAGCGCCCCCCGCGCCCAATGGCCGCCACTGCAATTACTGGGAATGTACGTCACGTCGCCGCGTGCGGAGACGATGCCCGTCCAGCCGTAGTTGACCATCTGGGTGTCGTAGACGGAAATGTCATGGGTCGACGATGTCGTCTTGACCAAAGTGACGTCGTTCTGCGGCTCGTTCCATCGTCCCGCAGCCGCCACGATATCGGTGGTGGGCGAGTTGTTGAGGACGATGCGGTATGTCGGGGAGGTGGTCCCCCAGTGACAACTCAGGTACTCGTACGCTGACGCTGAGCCAGCGAGCATCACGGAAGCCACGAGCGCAAGCACCGTTGCCCCCGCTCCTATGCGCCAACTTCGAGCCATGGCTCCCCCCTCCGGACCGCCTGGTTCAGAACCTAGCCCCCGAGCACGAGGCTACAAGCACCAATTCTCACGTGGGCCGGAAGCTGCTGACGCCCCGCATAGCAAGCGTGCGCGATGGCAGCACGGGTCGTCGTGGGTGGATCACCTCGCCACGCGGTAGCGCAGGAACACCGTCCCGGACGCGAACACGCGACTCTCGACCAGGTCGAGGTCCTCGCGGCGCCCACCGTGCGGAAAGAACGGTGTACCCCCTCCCACCAGGAACGGGTCGATGAACACCTGGTACTCGTCGATCAGTCCCAGCGACGCCGCCTGGTGGGCGAGGTCCGCCCCGCCTACGGCGATCTCGCCATCACCAGGCTCGGCTCGCAGGCGCTCGATCTCCTCGGCGAGACCGCCCGTGGCCAGGCGCGCTGGTTCCTCCACCTCGGAGAGCGTGCGCGAGAACACCACCTTGGGCAGAGGGTTCCACAGCGCAGCCCACTCCCGCTCCGCCTCTCCGAACGACGCGGCCTGCTCGGGGTCCTCCCAGTACAGCATCGTCTCGTACAGGCGCCGCCCCAGCAGATGCACCTCCACCGGTCGCACTCTCTCGATGTGGAACGCGAACACCTCGGGCGACGGCGCCGACCAGTCGAAGCTGCCGTCGCCGTCCATGACGTAGCCGTCGACGGTCATGCCCATCGAGAATGTGACACGGCGCATCCGGTGCCTCCTCTGTCTCAGACCCGATGCTACGGCGACCAGGCGTGCCATGCTGGGTCCCAGACTGAAGGAGCAGGCCATGACCCGAGTCCGCGTGGACCTCAACATCTCCCTCGACGGCTTCGCGACCACCGAGGACGGTACACCCGAGAATCCGTTCGGGGAGGACTGGGCACGGTTGACCGCCGACTATGTGGCGACCCGCACGTTCCACGAGCGCGTGCTGCACGACACCAGCGGAGCCGGCACCACGGGCGTGGATGACAACTACGCCGCGCGCTACTTCGAGGGCGTCACCGCGGAGATCATGGGCGCCGGGATGTTCGGGCTCCACCTGTACGGCGACGATCCCGACTGGCGCGGGTGGTGGGGCGACGCGCCTCCGTTCGGCTACCCCGTGTACGTCCTCACGCATCGGCCCCGGCCCTCGCTGGAGTTCGACAACGGCACGCGCTTCGAGTTTCTCGAGGCGTCGCCCGCGGAGGGTCTGGCGCTGGCGCGAGAGGCGGCCGCGGGGGGCGACGTGCGCATCGGCGGCGGCGCCACCACCGTGCGCGACTTCCTGCGCGCCGGGCTCGTCGACGACCTCCACGTCGCCATCGTGCCCATCCTGCTGGGCCGTGGCATCCGGCTGTGGGACGATCTGCGCGGCTTCGAGGCCGGCCGGCGGGTCACGTCGGAATCCGCCCCCAGCGGCGTCACGCACGTGAGCTTCGAGCGCGAAAGCGACCGCTAGTCCACCTCCGCGGGCTCCCCCGCGTGGACTCCTGCCGGCGGGTAGAGCAGCCGGAACTCCTCGCACACCACCGGCATGTCCGGCTCGAAGCCGCGCGGGCTCGCGGCGTGCTCGCGCCAGTAACGCTCGTGGACCTCGCGCCAGTGCTCGAGCGTACGGTCGCCCTCGCCCTCCGCGGCGGCATGGGCGGCATCCACCTCGCCGAACGCCACGACCCGCACCCGCGTGGTCTCGATCAGCGCACGCGGGACCCCGCGACCGTCGAGGATGATGCTCCGTTCCCCTTCGCGTGGCACCGGCTCCCCCGTGGCCTCGTGGTCCCACACCGACGATGCGGTGGCGGTCTTGACGCCCTCGAGCACGAGCGTGAGCAGGTCGTCCGCATGCTCCGGGGTCGCCCCGAAGGCCCAGGCCTCTGGCGCACCCTCGGGAAGCGCAGGGTCGTCGGAGCGCCGCGCGGCCCAGAACGCGGCGATGCGTTGGCCGTCGGGTTGGGGCTGCGTCATGGGCTCACCTCTGCTCCGTAGTGCAGCACCGTGGGGAACGGCTCGTAGAACCCGTGCAGCAGTCGCTTCCACTGCTGGTAGTCGGACGATGCACGGAAGCCGTCCTCGTGCGCGGCGACGTTCTCCCAATGCACGGTGAGCAGGTACGTCGACGGATGCTCGATGCCACGTCGGAGCGTATGGCCCCCGTAGCCGGGCTGGCGCTCGATGAGCGGCGCGGCCTGCGCGAAGGCCTGTTCGAAGTCGGCCTCCCTGCCGGGCATCACCGGCAGCACCACGGACTCTACGATCACCGCCCGGCTCGTCCCAGCGCGGTGACCGGCGCATCGGCTGAGCCGGCCCGCGGCAGGATCCTCGGGCGCGCCGGGTCCGTGTTGTCCACCACCACGAGCGCTCGCTCGCGCGGGCCCACCTCGCTGCGGTAGATCAGCTGGCCGTCGAAGTAGCGCCGCTGCACGGGGTCCTCGGGATCCGCCTCGAGGCCGTCGCGCGCGACCATGCGGCCGAACCGCACCGAGTACGGAGCCTCCACCCAGATGACCGCGTCCCAGCGGTCGCGGAAGCCGGGGTGCTGCATGAACAGCCCGTCCGCCAGCAGCGTGACGTTGTCACCCACCCGGCAGCTGGGCACATCCTCGAGGATGCGATCCGAGTCCAGGTCGTGGTGGCGCAGCGTGACGATGCGGTCGCCGCCTGCGCTCAGCGGGTCGAGAACCTTCGCGATGAAGGCCTCGTGATCGAACGAGTCCTCCCAGAAGCCACGGGCGCTGGTGCGGCCCTGGCGGTAGCGCACGTCCTCGGTGTGGTGGAAGTCGTCCATGCTGGCCTCGACCACGTCGCGGCCCTGCGCCTTGAGCACCGCAGCGAGCTCGCGGCGCAGCGTGGTCTTGCCGGCGGCGTCGGGCCCATCGATCGCGATCAGGACAGGGGCGCCCTCAGGCCGGGGCAGCTCCTCGGCGACGGTGCCGATGACCTTCTCGCGACGCGTCATGACTCAGCCCGTGGCGACCAGTGCCTTGACCGCCGAGGTGAAGAACGCCAGACCGTCCGTGCCGCGGCGCCCGTTCAGGATCGAGTCGGGCCCGAACCCCGGCTCGACGGCATGCTCGGGGTGCGGCATCAGGCCCACCACGTTGCCGCGCTCGTTCGTGATGCCGGCGATCTCGCGGCGCGAGCCGTTGGGGTTCCACCCCACGTAGCGGAAGGCCACGCGCCCCTCGGCCTCGAGCTCGTCCAGCGTGCGCTCGTCCGCCACGTACTGGCCGTCCTGGTTCTTGAGCGGGATCGTGATCTCCTGGCCCGCCTCGTAGTCGGTGGTCCAGGCGGTATCCGCGTTCTCGACACGCAGCACCTGGTCGCGGCACACGAAGTGCAGGTGGTCGTTCTTGATCATCGAGCCAGGCAGCAGGTGCACCTCGGTGAGCACCTGGAAGCCGTTGCAGATGCCCAGCACCGGCATGCCGCCCTTCGCGGCGTCGACGACCGCCTCCATGATGGGCGAGAAGCGCGAGATGGCGCCGGCGCGCAGGTAGTCGCCGTAGCTGAAGCCGCCTGGCAGGACCACGGCATCGACGTCCTGGAGCGACGCGTCCGTGTGGAAGAGGTTGACGGCCTCCCCGCCGGCCAGCCGAACGGCGCGCGCGGCGTCACGGTCGTCCAGCGTGCCGGGAAAGGTGACGACGCCGATGCGGGCCATCAGTCGACGACCTCCACGGCCACGACGTCCTCGATCACGGGGTTCGACAGCATGGTCTCGGCGGCGTCGCGCGCCTGCGCGAGCAGCTCCTGCGTGACGTCGCCGTCGACCGTCAGCTCGAAGCGCTTGCCCTGGCGCACGGAGGCGAAACCCTCGAAGCCCAGGCGGGGCAGTGCGGCGCCGACGGCCTTGCCCTGCGGGTCGAGGATCTCGGGCTTGGGCATCACGTGAACAACGATCGTGGGCATGTCCGCAGTCTAGCGGCACCCAGGCACGCCCCTCGGTGGGTGGGGCTACTCGGCGGCGCCCTTGAGCGAGCCTGTGAGCTCCTCGCCCACCTCCCCGACCAGGAGGCACGCGATCTGGCGGTCACCGTTGTCCCACGAGCCCTGCGTGGGGTACGTCGCGGTGAAGTAGTAGATCGATTCCGCGTAGTCGATGCCCACGTAGCTCTCGAACGCGCCGTAGCAGGCGTCCTCCGCCTGGGTCACCACGTCTGCGGGGAAGCTCTCGTCGGTGAGCTGGACGGTGTGGAACACCTCGGCGTAGTGCGGCTCGGCGCAGTCCACGACAGGGAGCACGCCGATCTCCTGCTCGCCTTCCTCCGTCACCGACGCCTCATCCACGCACTCGCCCACGGTGACCTGGAGCTCCTCTACGGTGCCGCCACTGCCGAGCAGTGAGCAGCCGGACAGTGCCAGGACGGTGGTGGCCAATGCGGCCAGAGTCCACTTCTTCACAGATGTTCCCCCTTGTTGATGCGCGATGAGCGGACTCAACCTAGCAGGGCCCTCGTTCCCTGACCAGGGTCCTGGTTGACGCGCGGTGGAACGTCAGCACAGGAAGCTGTAGGAGATGGTCGTGGTGGTGAGCCACGTCTCCAGCAGTCCGTTGTCCGAGACCCAGTGCGCGAAGCCGCCCTCGAACTCGACCAGGGTCCCGGTATCGTCGCCTGGCCCGGGCGCGACGACGGCCGGCAGCGCACGGACGGCCGATGCGCGGGACCAGCCCACGGTCGGTAGGTCACCCAGGCCGTCCGTCGCCCGCGCGGAGGGCACCGTGAAGTCCTCGCCGTTGGCGGGGGTGAAGGGGTACCACGTGGTGCCGTCGTGGTTGAGTGTCTCGTTGCCGCACGCAGGATAGAACTCGACGTCCTCCGTGACGGCTACGGTCTCACCCGGCACGCCGAGGTCGAGCTCCTGGTCCCACTCCACCGGTTCCGTGGGCGAGCTGCCCGCAGCGCAGCCGCCCAGCCACAGCATCGCAGTCGCCGCGCACGCGGCCGCCGCGCGCATCGGCCGTCCTGACATGTCCGTCACCACGCTCATGCAACTGAGACGCGCGGCGGCGTGAAAGCGTTGGGCGCGACTACGCTTGCGTGGTGCTCGCCCTGACCGTCGACGCGCCCGAGCTGATCGGCTCCGCGCTCGAGACCCTGCGCACCGTGCTCGAGTACCTCGGCACGGTGGCCTTCGCCATCTCCGGTGCCGTCGCCGCGGGACGCAAGCGCATGGACCTCGTGGGCGCGGTGGTGCTGGCGTGCATGGTCGCGGTAGGCGGCGGCACGCTGCGAGACGTGCTGCTCGACGTGCCCGTGTTCTGGATGGAGAGCCCCAGCTACCTCCTGGTGGGTGCCGGAACAGGGCTCGCGGTCGCCCTCTACGCCCGCCGCCGTCCCTTCGACAGGCTGGACCGCTACCGGACCGTGCAGATCACCGATGCGGTGGGACTCGCGGTGTTCGTGGCCGTGGGCGCCGGGATCGCGATCGACGCCGGCGCCTCGATCGTCACCGCAGCCGTGATGGGGGTCATCACGGGCGTGGGCGGCGGCATCATCCGCGACATGCTCGCCAACGACGTCCCTGACGTGCTGCGCAACGGCCACCTGTATGCCACAGCCGCGCTCGCGGGAGCCACGCTCTACGGTGTGCTGATCGCGCTCGATGTGCCGCGCATCGTCGTGATCTGGGCACCCATCGTGGTGGTGCTCGGGCTGCGCCTGGCGTCGCTCAAGTTCAAGTGGGGCATTCCCACCATCGGCGGCAAGCCCGTGGACCTCGACTGGCGCGAGGGTCACGGCTCGGACAAGGGCTAGTTCTTCGCGAGCCTGTCGTAGGCCTCGAGGTAGCGCTCGCGGGTCCTGTCGACCACGTCCTGCGGCAACCCCGGCGGGGGCGCGTCGCTCGCCTTGTCCCAGCCGGATTCCGGCGAGGTGAGCCAGTCGCGCACGAACTGCTTGTCGAAGCTGGGCTGAGCACGTCCCGGCTCCCAGTCGCCGGAGGGCCAGAAGCGCGAGCTGTCCGGCGTGAGGACCTCGTCGGCGAGGACGATGGTGCCGCTCGCGTCGCGCCCGAACTCCAGCTTGGTGTCCGCGAGGATGATGCCCTTCGAGGCCGCGATCTCGTGCGCGCGGGCGTAGACCTGCAGCGTGAGGGTGCGCAGCGCCTCGGCGTCTGCCTGGCCGATGCGCTCGGCGACCGCCTCGAAGCTCACGTTCTCGTCATGCTCGCCCACCTCCGCCTTGGTCGCGGGGGTGAAGATGGGGGCGGGCAGGCGTGAGCCGTCCACCAATCCACGCGGCAGCTCGATGCCGCACACGCTGCCGGTCTCCCGGTACTCCGCCAGGCCCGATCCGGTGAGGTAGCCGCGGGCCACGCACTCCACCGGGAACATCTCGAGCCGCTGGCACACCATGGCGCGCCCCGCCACCTCATCCGGCACCGGCGCCTCGATGGTGTGGTCGGGCACGATGTCGCGCAGCTGGTCGAACCACCACAGGCTCAGCGCGGTCAGCACTCCGCCCTTGCCGGGGATCTCCGTGGGCAGCACCCAGTCGTAGGCGCTGATGCGGTCGCTGGCGACCACTAGGACCACGTCACCGCGCGGGTGCGGCTCGACGGGCTCGTAGAGGTCGCGGATCTTGCCCGAGTAGACGTGTCGCCAGCCCGGCAGCTGAGCCGCAGTTGGCTCGATCACGTGCCCTGGCATCAGGCGCCGGCCTGGTCCGTCGCCGCCGCGAGCGCGATGTCCGATCGGTGATGCGCGCCGTCGAGGCCGATGTGCGCGAGAGCCTCGTACGCCGCGTCCCGCGCATCGGCCAGGCTCGCGCCGCGGCCGATCACGGACAGCACCCGGCCGCCCGCGCTCACCAGTTCGAGCGCGTCGTTGGTGGCCGTGCCGGCGTGGAGGACGTGAGCGCCGTCGACGGCCTCCGCGGCGTCGATTCCGGTGATCGCGTCGCCGGTTCGAGGGTCCTCGGGGTACCCGCTGGAGGCGAGCACCACGGTGACGGCCGCATCGGCGCTCCACTCCAGGGGCGGCAGCTCCGCCAGGCGTCCCTGTGCGGCGGCGAGCAGCACCTCGCCCAGCGGCGTCTCCAGGCGCGCCAGCACCGACTGCGTCTCGGGATCGCCGAACCTGGCGTTGAACTCGACCACGCGCACACCCTTCGAGGTGAGCGCGAGCCCCACATAGAGCACGCCCTGGAAAGGAGTGCCGCGGCGGGCCATCTCGTCGATGGTGGGCTGGGCGACGGTGCGGACCACCTCGTCGACAAGGCCCTCCGGCGCCCACGGCAGCGGCGAGTACGCGCCCATGCCGCCGGTGTTGAGTCCCTCGTCGCCGTCGTAGGCGCGCTTGAAGTCCTGGGCGGGCTGCAGCGGCACCACCGTCTCGCCGTCGCAGATGCAGAACAGGCTGACCTCGGGGCCGTCGAGGTACTCCTCGATCACCACGACGCCGCCGGAGCGCAGGATCGCCTGGCCGTGCTCGGTGGCGGTCTCGAGGTCCTCGGTGACCACCACGCCCTTGCCAGCCGCGAGGCCGTCGTCCTTCACCACGTAGGGGGCGCCGAACTCGCCCAGAGCGGCAGCCAGGCCCTGCGGCGTGGTGCACACGCGAGGCGCGGCGGTAGGCACGTCGGCGGCGGCCATGACCTCCTTCGCGAAGGCCTTGGAGCCCTCGAGCATCGCCGCTGCGGCGGTGGGGCCAAAGCACGGGATGCCCACCTCGCGCACCGCATCGGCCACTCCGGCCACCAGGGGCGCCTCGGGGCCCACCACCACCAGGTCCGCCCGCACGTTGACCGCGAGCGAGGCGATCGCGACGCCGTCGTTCGGGTCCTGCGAGTGCTGTGTCGCGAGAGCGCCGATGCCCGGGTTGCCCGGGACGGCGTGGATCTCCTCGACAGCGGGGTCCAGGTGGAGGGAGCGGGCGAGCGCGTGCTCGCGGGCTCCGGAGCCGACGATCAGTACCTTCACGCGTGCGAGTCTAGCGACGGCTGAGGGTCAGCCCTCGATCGAGCCGATGCGCAGCCACACCTCGCCGTCCCGCGTCGAGACGGTCGCCCACCGGCTGTCGTGCGCGGCTCCGCCGGACCACGTCGAGCCGTCGCCCTCGCGCCGCCAGCCGTCCTCCTCGAGCTGCTGTTCGAGTGCCGCGAGCACGGCATCGGAATCCTCGGTCTCGTAGTGGACGTACACCGAGCCGATGCCCGAGCCCAGACCGTCCGGGAACAAGGCGCCCAGCGTCTCGCTGGTCGTGACGGAGGTCGCGCCGTCGATGTCGAGGTACTGCTGCGCGATCACGCGCTCGGGATCCAGGCGCTGCGAGGCCTCAAGCCGCGCGCTGACGAGGATCGCGGCCACGAGGCCCGCCGCCAGCACGACGATGCCGAACCCCGTCCACAGCGCAGTGCGTCGTCGCATGCCAGTCAGCCTCGTCACGACGACCTCTCAGCCTTCGATCCGGCCGACGCGCAGGCGCACCTCTGTGGCGTCGTCGTCGCGCGTGACGGTGCACCAGAAGTGACCCGCAGCGGGCGGACCGCTCCAGAGGGACCCGTGTGGCTCCCACCCCTTGGAGCGCAGGCGCACCTCGACGGCGTTCTCGATCGCGTCGAGATCCTCGCCCTCGTAGGTGACGACGACAGCACCGATGCTCGCACCGCCATCGTCGCAGCACACCACCAGAGGGTTGAGGTTGATCCGGGGCGCCGGTCTCTCCTCCACTGTCACGACACGGGCGGCGTCCACCTGGACCATCTGCGCGGCGAACGCTCGTTCATCGTCCAGGTCGGGCGGCGACCAGTCCGTGGCCGCCCACAGATAGCAGCCCACGATCACAAGCAGCGCGCCACCCGCTCCCCACCAACCGACTGCACGGCGCCTCATCCGAGAGACCCTACCGAGGTGCGAGCCGGCTTCGCCTCTCTCAGCGCCGCGCAAATCCCGGGATCGCCACGGTTCGAGGTGTCAGGGGATGGGGTTTCGCTTGTTCCAGGGAATCCTGGGATAGGCGAGCAGAGCTGCGCCGAGACCGCGTGCGGGCTCAGCCGATCCGGTGGTGACGGCGGAGGCCCGGGTGTCGACGCTGAATGCGCGGTAGAGCAGATGTGAGACAACGTTGGGAAGTGGAATCTGGGACAAGTTGCTGACCTGATGGTCTCCGCTATGGTCGCGGCTGATAGTCGGTCCATTCAGGGTGCTCCGCCCACTCCTCATACGAGACCATGTGCTTGCCGTCCATCACCCGGAGTTCTGTGGCGTACCCAGGCCAGCCAAGCTCATGGAGCGCCAACAGCAGGTCGCCCCGCATCACCGTATTGCTGCGCGCCTCGGGCACGACGAAGAACGACCGGTCGGCCAGCTTGTGAAGGTCCAGCGCCCACCATTGCGCCACGCCGCTGGGCGCAACAGTCGACCACGGTGACAACACGTCCACATGCTCCGTCGGAAGCGCCACGTGCACCTTATCAATCGCATCATCAAGAAGCGCGACCGGATACGACACGAAGCGAATCCTGTCGCCAGGAGCCGCGTAGGCCTCGATGGTCTGCCTTGCCTCAGCGCTGAAGGCTTGACGGACTCCGACAAAGTAAGGCCACGGCGGCAATTCAGGCAGCGTCACCTCAAAGACCAGCTCGTCCGCCGGGGTGGAGAACCTCTTCAACGCCGTCGACACCGCCAGCCGAGCCGAGTCCCCGCCCACCGTTGTCGCGCGAGACTTCACAGCAGCGTCGTAGGCGAACGCCCCGTAGAAGCAATGACCGACGACCGCCTCGAGTTCGACTGAATCATCATCGGTCATGGACGACACTCCCAGTAGGTCCTCCGCATGATGGACGTGCGCGACGAACACGCCAAGCGTTGCACCTGCCGGCCCTCGCCAGTGACGCCGCTCATCCGGAGGTCCCCTTCACCGCGGCGGTTGATAGTCGGTCCATTCAGGGTGCTCCGCCCACTCCTCGTACTTCACACGGCGGGTCCCTCTCATGACAGGAAGCTTCTCGGCGTACCCAGGCCAGCCCAGTTGTCGCAGAGCAATGATGACGTCTCCGCGAAGCGCCACGTCGCCCACCGCAGGCGGGTAGAAGAAGAACACTCTGCCTGCCAACTTGCGAAGGTCGACGCCCGAGTAACGCCCAACGTTGCCGTCCGAGAGCGGAGCATTGAGGCCCCACTCGATGTCGACCGCCGCGGAGCAGTACGCAACGTGGACGACGTCGTCACTTCCCTCAAGGGCAACGGGATAGGACTCGAAGACGATGTTGTCCTCGGCTCCGAGGAACATCTCGAGTACGTCGCGGGCCCCGCTTGAGAAGACTCCCGTCGCATCACGGAAGTACGGCCAGACCGAGAGCTCCCTCGCCTCTACGCTGAAGGCCAGGTCCTTGGTCGGCGGCGTGTGAAGGCGGCGCGCGCGAGCAACGAGACGGCGCGCGGGCTCAGCCGATTCGGTGGTGACGGCGGAGGCCCGGGTGTCGAAGCTGAATGCGCGGTAGAACAGATGTGGGACAACCTCGGGAACCGGAAACTGGGACTTGTCGCTCACCTGAAGGTCCCCGTCACCGCGGCGGTTGATAGTCGGTCCATTCAGGGTGCTCCGCCCACTCTTCATACGAGACCAGGTGCTTGCCGTTCATCACCCGGAGTTCCGTCGCGTACCCAGGCCATCCAAGCTCATGGAGCGCCAGGAGCAGGTCGCCCCGCATCACTGTGTTGCTCCTCGCCTCTGGAACGATGAAGAACGAGCGGCCGTTCAACTTGGATAGCTCAAGCGCCCACCATTGCGCCACGCCGTGCGGCGACACTGTCGAGTACATCGACAGCACGTCCACCCTTTCCGTGGAATACGCGAGGTGAACGGACTCGAGGCGCCCGTCAGGCATCTCAACGGGGAGCCGAAAGAAGCCGATCCGATCCTCCGCGCCGAGGTACGCATGGATCACCGCCTTTGCACGTTCCGAAAAGACGGTCCGAGCGCGCACCACGTACAGCCACGGCGGTAGCACGACGTCATCGACTGCGAACGACACATCCGGTAGCTCGGCACCGTAGGTGACTTCCGCTCCGTAGATGTCGTTGCCTCCGCCTCGGGTGAACACACCGCGATTATCCTTATCAAAGGAGAACACGCGATAGAGGAGGTGCGGAACCACCTCGCTCATCGGAAGAAGTTCGGACATCAGCGGCGACACTCCCAGTAAGCCGCGCGCACGACGGACAGGTGCCAAGAGCACGCCACGTCTGGCACTCGCCGGCCCACACCCGTGAGGCCACTCATCCGGAGATCTCCGTCATTGCGGCGGTTGACAGTGGGTCCATTCAGGGTGCTCCGCCCACTCTTCATACGCGACCATGTGCTTGCCGTCCATCACGCGCAGCTCGTACACGTACCCGGGCCAGCCAATTTCGTGAAGCGCCAAGATGAGGTCGCCGCGCATCACGACGTCGGTGCTCGCCTCGGGGACAATGAAGAACGAGCGGTCGCGCAACTTTGCGAGATCGAGCGCCCACCACTGTGCGACGCCGTTGGGCGCGACCGTCGACCAGGGCGAGAGGACGTCGACGTGCTCCGTCGGCAGCGCCACATGAACCTCGTCGCTGATTCCACCCGCGAGCGTCACCGTGTACTCGAAGAAACGAATGCGATCAGCAGTGCCCAGGTGAGCACTGATCACATCCCTGCCGGCGCGTGAGAACACGGTTCGGACCCCCATGAAGTACGGCCACGTCGGCAAGGTCGCAGCATCGAACGTGAATTCGAGCTTGCCAACAGGTGCGCCATAGTTCCTGGCAGCTCTGTAGTACTCACGATCGGCGGGTTCGCCGGTCGTCGCACTCGCGGTCGACCGTGTGACCAGATCGAACGACATGGCCCTGTAGAACATGTGGGGCTTCACCCCAGCAAGATCCAGCAGATCACTCGTACTCACCTGCGGCACTCCCAGTACTTCTTCAGCACGATCGACGGATCCTCCAGGATGGACGAGGTGATGTACTCGGTGAAGAAGTGAGCAAAGAGCGCGTCGTCGGCGCCTGCAGCCGCATCTGCTTCCTGCAGATTGCTGAGCACCCAATTGTGATACTCGGGTGGGTGCGGGCCTTCATGCGGGATGACCAGTAGGTTCATGTCAGATTCCGTTGTGAGTCCCCGGCGCGCGAGGATACCGTTCATCTCCTTCACCACGTTCACCTTCGCAGGATCCGTGGAGTTCGCGTACTTGGTGACGATGTGATGGCGCTCGTACGTGTTCTCTAGTCCATCCTTGCGCAAGAGCGCATCGAGCGTCGCGTCACGCACAGAGGTGTCGATGTTCCCATCCGCGTCGAGCAGCAGGTCGCCGTTCTCGTCGAGGAACATGCAGTTGACGGGTGGTCTGCTGCCCGCTCCGCCGGCCTGCGGCTTCCACTGGCCGTCCTCGAGGGCGTAGACCTCAACTGACCGCGGCTCCCCGGGGATGCCGTCGCACGACCACGCCTCAGTTCCGTCGAAATAGGTGAACCGCGGTCGCAGCGGCTTGGGGTCCCACGGCTCGCCGGGTATCGAGTAGGCAGTGGGCGAGTTGACCGCTCCGTCGTAGTCCGCAGCAGTCGGTGGGCCGGGGTTGAGCCACGGGTCGTCGGCGTTCGACGTGCACCAGTTCCCCACGCCCGTGAGGACGTAGCAGTCGGCATCAGGATTGGTTGATCCGTCGATGGGTGCGTCCGGATCAGTGCCCATGTCGAAGAGGATGTCCATGATGACGCTGATGGACACGATTCCCGCGAGGCCGATCAGCGCCTCGCCCAGCCCAGCGGCGCTGCACGCGAGCCAGAAGTCGCCGGCTGTGGAGCGGGTCCGAGCGTTGGCGGTCAGATAGGGGGCGACTCGACTGCACGCGGCAACATCGTTCATCGCCGCGGCGGCGGTGGAGTCCACAAGCTTGGACCCTGCGACGAGAGCGGCAGGCGTCATTGATCCGGCTGGCTCGTTCAGCGCCACGAAAGCGTAGCGGAGGAGATCGTCCTTCACGTCGTCCAGGTCGCCAACATGGGCGAACATCAGCTGCCTGCTGGCCACATTCCCTCGGTAGACGCCCGCCCCGGCGTATCCGCCACTCGACACAGCGGCTTCCTAGACCCGAATCCCGGAGGAGAAGTACTCCCAGTCATTGCAGATGCCGTCAGTTCCCGCTCCGCCACAATTGGACAGGAGCCGATTCCGCGTGACGTCCACGATGGTCGCCCGGTAGGAGTTCACCGGCACGCTGAGGGAGAGCGACAGGCGAAAGGCCGGGGTGCCGTAGTAGTTCTCGCCCACGCGGGATGAGGAGAACTCCGTGATCGAACCCGAGTAGCCTGCGTGCCGCACCGTGATCGCGCCAAGGTCCACGAAGTCTCCCGTAGGCCGGTCGAGGGCACCGTCCCACCCAGGGCTCGACGTCAAGTACGCGTGGTACGTGACCGTAGCGTCCTCGGGGACCTTTGTCCCCGAGGACACCAGACAACCGCCGGCGCTCAGAGTGCAGGAGTAGTAGTTGGTGACCTTGCTCCCGTCCCAGATGCGGATCTCGGTGCCGTACGGCAGCGCATCCGACACTACGAACTGAAGCTGCACTCGTGGATTCGCGTCATCCACCACCGTTCGGTCGACGGTGAAGGTGGCGGACACCGTGGGCATAGCGGCAGCAGCAGGGCCAGATGCCGCCGCCTGAGCGGCCAGGACAAGCATCAAGGCCAGGGCGATAGATCGGAGGCGCGGCAACGGTCTCTCCTTGTGGAGTGCGGTGCCATCGCCGCGTCGAAGATACATCCCCGGAGCGAGAATGTGCCCAGCGTTCGATCAGAGTGTCGCGCTACTCACCCCTGGCGTGCAGCAGGTCGTGGTTCACGATGATCTCGTCGCGGCCCGGGCCCACGCCGATCGCGCTCACGCGGCAGTTCGAGATCTTCTCGAGCGCCAGCACGTAGTCCTGGGCGGTCTGCGGCAGGTCCGAGAACTCGCGCGCGGCCGAGATGTCCTCGGTCCAGCCCGGCAGGTACTCGTAGATGGGCGTCGCTGCGGCGAAGTCCGCCTGATCCTGCGGCAGCTCCTCGTAGCGCGTGCCGTTCACGTCGTAGGCGACGCACACCGGGATCTCCTCGAGACCCGTCAGCACGTCCAGCTTGGTCAGCACCAGGTCCGTGAGGCCGTTGATGCGCGACGCATAGCGAGCGATCACGGCGTCGTACCACCCGCATCGGCGAGGCCGTCCCGTCGTGGTGCCGTACTCGTGCCCCACCCGTGCCAGGAACTCGCCGTTCTCGTCGAACAGCTCCGTGGGCATCGGCCCCTCGCCCACCCGGGTCGTGTAGGCCTTGACGATGCCGATCACGGAGTCGATCCGCGTGGGCCCCACGCCGGAGCCGGTCGAGGCGCCGCCTGCCGTCGCGTTCGAGCTGGTGACGAACGGGTAGGTGCCGTGATCCACGTCCAGCATGGTCGCCTGGCCACCCTCGAACAGCACGGTCTCGCCGCGGTCGAGCGCCTGGTTCAGCACCAGCGACGTGTCCGTGACCATGGGCGCGAGACGCTCGCGGTACTGCAGCAGCTCGTCCGCGACCTCGTCCACGGAGATGGCGCGGCGGTTGTAGACCTTCACCAGCAGGTGGTTCTTCTGCTCGAGCGAGCCCTCGATCTTGTCGCGCAGCACCTGCTCGTCGAACAGGTCACCCATGCGGATCCCCAGGCGGTTGATCTTGTCCGCATACGCCGGCCCGATGCCGCGGCCGGTCGTGCCGATCTTGCGCTTGCCCAGGAAGCGCTCGGTCACGTTGTCCAGCGTGCGGGCGTACGGCGCGATCACGTGCGCGGCGTTGGAGATCAGCAGCTTGGACGGGTCCACCCCGCGCTCGAGCAGCGCGTCGATCTCGCTGAACAGCACGGAGATGTCCACCACGACGCCGTTGCCGATCACCGGCGTGACGTCCGGCGTCAGGATTCCGGACGGCAGCAGGTGCAAGGCGAACTTCTGGTCACCGATCACCACCGTGTGACCGGCGTTGTTGCCGCCGTTGAACTTCACCACATAGTCGACGCGGCTTCCCAGCACGTCCGTGGCCTTGCCTTTGCCCTCGTCGCCCCACTGGGCTCCCACGATCACCACTCCGGGCATCTCGCCCACTCCCCTCACCCCGGAACGGTGCCGGGGGCTTGGTGTCAGCGGGGCTGGTGCCCCACCTGATGAACGGCCGATGCGCATCGGCCTTTGCGTAGCGAGGCCCCGGGGTGTCTGGTGACTCCCCGGGGCCTGGCCTGACGCGGTTTGGTCAGATCTTCTTCCCGGCGGAGCCCAGCTGCTGGCAGGCCTCGACCACACGGGCGGCCATGCCGGCCTCGGCGAGCTTGCCCCAGGCGCGCGGGTCGTAGGCCTTCTTGTTGCCCCACTCTCCGTCGACCTTGAGGACGCCGTCGTAGTTCTTCATCATGTGGTCCACCACGGGACGCGTGTACGCGTACTGGGTGTCCGTGTCGATGTTCATCTTGATGACGCCGTGGCTGACGGCGGTCGAGATCTCCTCGGCAGTCGAGCCCGAGCCGCCGTGGAACACGAGGTCGAAGGGCTTGTCCTTGCCGAACTTCTCGGCGGCGGCCTTCTGGATCTCGCCCAGGATCTCGGGACGGAGCTTGACGGCGCCCGGCTTGTACGCGCCGTGCACGTTGCCGAACGTGAGGGCCGTCATGTAGCGGCCCTTCTCGCCCAGGCCGAGCTTCTCGATGGTGGCGATGCCGTCCTCGGGAGTCGAGTAGAGCTTGTCGTTGATCTCGGCCGAGTGGCCGTCCTCCTCGCCGCCCACGACGCCGATCTCGATCTCGAGGATCGTGCGCGCGGCCTGCGACAGCTCGAGCAGCTCCTCCGCGATCGCGAGGTTCTCGTCCATCGGCACGGTCGAGCCGTCCCACATGTGCGAGTTGAAGATGGGGGCGCCGCCGTTCGCGACCTTGTCCGCCTCGATCTTCAGCAGCGGCTTGAGCCAGTTGTCCAGGTAGGTCTTGTGGCAGTGGTCCGTGTGCAGCGCGATGGTGACTCCGTAGGAGTCCGCGACCTCGCGGGCGTACGCGGCGAGCGCGAGCGAGCCCACGACCTGGTCCTTGATGGTCGAGCCGGAGGCGTACTGACCGCCACCCACCGAGACCTGGATGATGCCGTCGGACTCGGCCTCCGCGAAGCCCTGGATGGCGGCGGTGATGGACGACGAGGACGTGATGTTGATCGCGGGGAACGCGTAGCTGCCGGCCTTGGCGGCGTCCAGCATCGCGGAGTACGACTCAACGGTGGCGATGGCCATGAAGATCTCCTGGGATCGTGCGGAAAGGAACCGCCGTCCATTCTGTCAGAAATCGCGCGGGCGCGGTATGGGCCCCAGGTCCCTGCGCGCGGCGGTGGCGGCCGATGCGCGCCGCAGGGCCACATAGGCCGCCTCCGCGGGGTTGGCGGTGAGCCCGGCCGCACGGTCCCACGCGAGCGCCGCCTCCTCGGCCCGCCCCGAGCGCTCGAGCAGGTCCGCACGGGCCGCGTGGAAGAGGTGGTAGCGCTCGAGACCCGTGATCCTGTCGACGTCCGTGAGCGCGGATTCGGGCCCGTCGACCTCCGCGACCGCGATCGCGCGGCTGAGCTGCGCGACCGTGCTCGGACCCATCGTGATCAGCACGTCGTGGTACCGAACCACGCGCTCCCAATCCGTGCGCTCACGCGTGTGCTCCGCTGCTATCAGCGCCTGAACCTGCCAGGGTCCCAGCGCTCGTCGCGACAGAGCGTGCGCCAGAACGGCGTACCCACGCGCGATCATCGACCGGTCCCACAGCGTCCGGTCCTGGTCCTGGAGGCGCACCAGCGCGCCGTCGCGATCGACGCGCGCCGCATCCCGCGACCGGTGGAAGAGCTCGAGTGCGAGCAGGCCCGCGAGCTCCGGCTCGTCGGGAAGCGCATCGGCCGCGGTGGCGGTCAGCAGGATGGCCTGATCGGCGAGGTCGGCCCGCGTCAACGTGCCCGCGGCGGCGGAGTGGGCGAGGTAGCCCTCGTTGAAGATCGCGCCGAGCACCGCCGTCAGCACCTCGGCCCTCTCGCTCAGGTCCGCGGGGATCGTGAGCGGGATGTTCGCCGCCCTGATCTTGCGCTTGGCCCGCACCAGGCGCTGGGCGATGGTCGCCTCAGGAACCACGTAGGCCTGAGCGATCTCCGCGGTGGTGAGGCCTCCCGCCAGTCGCAGGGTGAGCGCCACCTGGGCCTCGCGCCCCAGGGCCGGGTGGCAGCACAGGAGCATCAGGCGCAGCTGCTCGTCGCCCACCTGCCCGTACTCCGCGATCGCGACGGGCGCATCGGCCGTCGACGCGCTGTCCAGCCGCTCGGTCGTGCCGGCCTCGAGCACCCGCGCCTGCGTGGACAGGCGGCGCTGAGCGGCGGACTCCCGCCGCAATCGATCGACGCCCGCATTGCGGGCGACGGTGTACACCCACGCGGCGGGCTGGTCCGGCACGCCCGCCGCGCCCCACGAGCCCGCCGCTCGCGCGAGAGCGTCCTGCAGCGCGTCCTCGGCGCGGTCGACGCCCCCCAGACG
Organism: Demequina activiva; assembly: GCF_016862815.1. Lineage (GTDB taxonomy): Bacteria > Actinomycetota > Actinomycetes > Actinomycetales > Demequinaceae > Demequina > Demequina activiva. Next base: position 767,383 of record NZ_BONR01000001.1, read on the forward strand.
GTCCGCGAGGAGGGCGAGCAGGCGCCCGCCCTCCTCGCGGGCGACGCGGGTCAGCGCCGCGTCGACCCGTGGGTCGCTGCTCAGAACTCGTCCGTGGGGAACACCGGTCGCACCTCGACGGAGCCGGTGCCGATGGGCACCCGGCGAGCCCACTCGATCGCGTCGTCGAGAGTGTCGACGTCGATCAGGTAGTAGCCACCCAGGTGCTCCTTGAGCTCGGCGAAGGGGCCGTCCATCACGGTGGTGGCCCCGGCATCGTGGCGCACGGTGGTGGCGGTCTCGGCGGGCTGCAGCGCTTCGCCGCTGTGATGAGCACCCGCGGCCGTGAGCGCCTGCGTGTACTCGGACCACGCGGCCATGTAGGCCTCGAAGCCCGCGTCACCGGGCTCAGGCGAGGGGAGCGAGGGGTCCGAGGCGAGGATCAAGAGGTACTTCATGATGGTGTCTCCTTGTTTCCGGCGAGCCCGGGCCTCTCCCGAGTCTCACCCCTACGACGCAGCAGCGGCACGGGATCGACACTCCGTCGCACGATTCAACCCAGGCGGGTGTCGACCTCGCGCACGATCTCCCAGCGGCCGGGCTGGACGTCCTGGTCGCTGATCTCCTTGGGTCCTCACTTTCCTACAGATTGCGCCGGAGCGCGCTGTGGAGTCGTGGGGTTCCTCCAGGAGCGAGGCACCTGATGGGAGACAGGTCAGGCGTGACCTGCGTCGATGTCCGCGTGCTGGCGCACCCACGCATGCATCGCGATGGCTGCGGCAGCGCCCGCGTTGATGGAGCGCGTGGAGCCGTACTGCGCGATCGCGAGCGTCGCGTCCGCCGCATCGCGCACCGCATCCGACAGGCCCACCGACTCCTGGCCGAACACCAGCACGCACTCGCGGGGAAGCTGAGCGGTCTCGAGCGGCACGGAACCGGGCAGGTTGTCGATCGCGACCACGGCCAGACCCTCGCTGTGCGCCCACGCGACGAAGCCCTCGACCGTCGGATGGTGGCGCACGTGCTGGTAGCGATCGGTGACCATGGCGCCGCGACGGTTCCATCGGCGATTGCCCACGATGTGCACCTCGCGCGCCAGGAACGCGTTCGCGGTCCTGACCACCGAGCCGATGTTGAGGTCGTGCTGCCAGTTCTCGATCGCGACATGGAACTCGTGCCGGCGCTCGTCGAGATCGGCGACCACTGCCTCGTGCCGCCAGTAGCGGTACCGATCCACCACGTTGCGGCGGTCGCCCTCCCGCAGCAGATCAGGGTCCAGGCGCGCGTCCTCCGGCCAGGCGCCCTCGCCGCCCGGGAAGGGCCCCACGCCGTGCTCGGGAGCGCTGTCGCCCTCGAGGGAGTCGGTCACGCGCCAGACCCGGCCCGCCACGCCGCGACCAGCGACGTGCGCTTCGAGGTGTTGAGCACGGAGCCGGAGTAGAGGCGCGCGCCCACGCCGATCAGCACCACCGCCGTCGCCAGCACGATCGCGAGCGCGGCCCAGGGCTCCCACGGAGCGGCGTTGCCGTGCAGCATGCGCGCGGGCATCAGCAGCGGGGCCGTGAGCGGGAAGTAGGACAGCACCCGCTGGAGCCAACCGTCGTCCGTGATGAAGATCGCGGAGAAGAACGGGATCATCACCGCGAGCTGCATGTACAGCGTCGTCGACTGGAGGTCCTCGATGCGCGAGGCGAGTGAGCCCGCGACCGCCCACAGGCACGCCAGCATCAGGAAGCCGCCCAGGAAGAAGGCGAGGAACCAGCCGCTGGCGCCCAGCGCCTGCGACACCACGTCGCTCGACCCCGTCAGTGCCGCTCCCACCAGGCCGGCGCCTACGATCAGCGCCACCTGTGCGATGGCGAGCACGGTGTTGCCCGCGACCTTGCCGGCGAGCATCCACCGCATGGGCACCGCGGCCACCAGGAGCTCGACCACACGCGACTGCTTCTCCTCGACCACGGACTGCGCGATCGACATGCCGAAGGTCAGCACCGCGAAGTAGAACAGGAACCCGAACACGAGCACCAGCAGCTCCGGCGGGACCGCGTGGTCGGGACCGGGGTCCGTGAGCACCACGTCCGGAACCGGCGGCGCGAGCAGACCGTCCAGCTGGGCGTCCGTCAGGCCGGCCTCACCGGACACGCGCGCGATGGTCGCCTGCGCGCCCGCGGTCGTGATCAGCGCTCGCAGCTCCTCTGGCACGCCGTCGCGGCCGTAGATGGTCGCCTGGTCGCCGTCGACGGACACCACGGCGGTCAGCGAGTCGTCGGACTCGAGCGCCGCCTGGGGCTCCTCCACGGGAACGGAGTCGACCTGCGCCTCGGGCACGCCCGGAGGGCGCTCGTCTGCGGGGAGCGCACCCAGCCCGGCAGCCGCGTCCACGACCTGCTCGGCTCCCGGGGCCACACCCACTCGGTACTCGGGCGTGCCGCCGCCGATCAACGCCGGGATGGCGACCGCGGCGACGATCACCACGAGGAACACGATGGTCGATGCGATGAAGCCTTTGTCGTGCAGCTTCACGGAGATCTCGCGGCCCGCGATCACGCGGACCAGGGCGCCCCGCTGCGGGGCCGTGGGCTCCGTCATCGGGCCACCTCCTGGAAGAGCTCGGCGAGCGTGGGAACCACGCGACCGAAGTGCTCGACGGCGCCCGCACGCTGCGCCTGCGCGAGCAGGTCCTGAGTGTCTGCGGTCTCGTCCAGGTCCACCAGCACGCCACGCGCGTCGCGCGACGCGACTTCGAACCCGGCTCCAGCCGGTGTCCATTCCGGCGCTGCGGCCACCTGCACGCGATAGCGTCGACCGGCCCGCTCCTCCTGCAGTGCGGCGGCATCTCCAGCGGCCACCACGGCACCCCTGTTGATCAGCACCAGATCGTCGCACAGCTTCTCGACCAGCTCGAGCTGATGGCTGGAGAACAGCACCGGCACACCCTGCGCCGCGCTCTCCTGGAGCCGCGCGGCCATCGTGTCCATGGCAATCGGATCGAGACCGCTGAACGGCTCGTCGAGCACCAGGATGCGAGGCTCATGGATGAGCGCGGCCGCCACCTGAACGCGCTGCTGGTTGCCCAGCGACAGTGTGTGCAGCACGTCGTCCGCGCGGTCGCCCAGGCCAAAGTCCTTGAGCAGCGCCGTCGCACGCGTCGCGGCGACGTCGCGGTCGACGCCCAGCACCCGCCCCAGGAACACCAGCTGCTCGTGCACCTTCATCTTGGGGTAGAGGCCGCGCTCCTCCGGCATGTAGCCGATGCGCCTACGCACGGCCAGGCTCAGCGGCTCGCCGCCAAAGGTGACGGTGCCCGCATCGGGCTTCAGGACGCCCACGATCGACCGCATCGTCGTGGTCTTGCCGGCGCCGTTGGCTCCCACGAAGCCGGTGAGGCGGCCGGGCCGGACGTCGAACGTGACGTCGTCGAGCACGCGACGATCGCCGAACGAGTGCGTGAGGCCGGAGACGGACAGCTGGGAGGAGTCGCTCACCCTGGCGACCCTAGCAACCGGCTCGCACTCTCAGGACGCGGGAAGCCGCCAGCGCTCCCACACGAACGGTGGGACTCCATCGCGCATGCGTTCGAGCACGTCCAGCCACGCGTCGATCCAGTCGAGTCCATGCGCGGGATAGGCGGTCGCGGCGACGAGGTACCCGTTCTCGATGAAGATGGAGTAGATCTCGCTTGGCGCATCGATCAGAGCCGTGATGACGGTCGACGTGAGCACCGCGTGCGCGCACTCCGTATCGTCCGTGCCAGCTCGCCACCGCTCGTTGAAGGCGTGGGATTCGACGAGCACCTCGTGTTCGCACGCCTCGAGCACCTCCACTCCCAGGAGCTCCGCGAGCGCGCCTGTCGGCGTGAACGAGACCCGCGGGATGCGCCCGCCCAGGGGTACTGCGACCACGCGCCACGGCGCGCTGGATCGCTCGGAGGAACTGTTCGTTCGCTTGACGCCGTGCAACGTGAAAGCCACGAAAGCGCCCCCCTCGCGGCTGCCGTGCACCACATCGGTCGCGTAGGGCGCTCCGCGCATCCCGAAGGGCGGGACCGTGAAGAGATGCGCCCACCTTCCGCTGCTAGCCGTGTACTGCCACCCGCGGGCGGCGGCAGCGGGAGCGATCGGCGGAGCGGGCGTTCGCCTCGTGATCACGATCCACTTCGATGCGCGGCTGTTGCCCATCGCGATCAGCTTGGCGATCAGTGGCACCGTCATGCCCAGGAACACCAGCGAAATGGTCGCGAAGATCGCGGCGTCTGCGACACTCAAAACTGGACGTTGGGCGTCTGGCGCACCGCGGCGTCCTGGACCTCGAAGTAGTCCTCGCGCGTGATCGAGAACATGCCCGCGACCACGCTCGTGGGGAACGTCTCGACCTTGGTGTTCATCGAGCGCACGTTCGCGTTGTAGATGCGCCGTGACGCCGCCAGGCGGTCCTCCGTGTCCGCGAGCTCGCGCTGGAGCTCCAGGAAGTTCTGGTTCGCCTTCAGATCCGGATAGTTCTCCGCGAGCGCGAACAGGCGCCCCAGCGCCTGGGACAGGACGTTCTCCTGCTTCGCCTGCTGGGCGTGGCTCGATCCGGGCTCCACAGCCACGGAACGGGCCTGGATCACGGCCTCGAGCGTCTCGCGCTCGTGCTTGGCGTATCCCTTGACGGTCTCGACCAGGTTGGGGATCAGGTCATGGCGTCGCTGCAGCTCGACGTCGATCTGGCGCCAGGCCTCCTGCACCAGGTTGCGCAGCGTGATGAGCCGGTTGTACTGCGCGATCGCCCACAGGATGACGATCACGATGATGATCGCGAGTGCGACGAAGAACCACTCCATGGTGCCCCTCCAACTGTCGGTGATGCTGAGAGCCTAGCGGCGACCGTCGTCGCGACCGGGGTTCATCTGCCGCCAGTCCTCGATGCCGTCGCCGTCAGCGTCCACGCCGACGCCCGTGTAGCGGCGCCCGGTGAGGGCGCCGGACTCGGTCGCCCAGGCCGGGCCTGTGGGGACGGCCGATGTGCGGGTCCCGTCGGATGCGGGCGGCTCGCCATGCGTGCTTGCCGGTTCCGAGGCGCCGTCACGCCGCGGCGCGCCGTGCGGCGCGGTGGCCGCTGCGGCGACCGGCAGCCATCCGGCGGCTGCGGCGAGATCGGTGGGCTGGCGGCTGGTGAGCGCTCCGGACTCGGTCGCCCACGCGGGCGCGCTCTCAGCGAAGCCGTCCTTCACTCCGTATCCCCACTGCCGGTACTGCCTGAGCACGTGCTGCGGAACCCGCCGCGCGACTCCGGTGACCACCGCGAGCCGCCGGGCGAGCGCATCGGCCCCCTGTCGCCCCGGCTGCCACGTGTAGACGGCGCCCCCTTCGATGCGGAGCATGAGCCCGTCTGCATCGTCCGCGATCAGGCGGTCGATCATCCGGGGGTCAAGGACGGCGCGCGCGTAGCGCGGATCAGCGGTGATGACGCGCCAGCGACGGTTGAACTCGTAGGACTCGACCTCCACGTCCGTGCCTCCGAGCAGCTGCAGGACCTGCTGGCCCACGGCCTCCGGGACGATGTCGATCCGAGGCAGCGCGACAGGCAGCTCCGCCATGACCACCTGGTGCGCGATCGGCACGGACTGCTCCCCGCTGTGTCCGGAGGTCTCCTCGTACACATGGGCGAAGGTCGCGCATCTCACCCCGCCGAACTCGCCCCGGATGAGCGACTCCTGGCGCCGCCTCACTCCGGTGCTGAACGGGTAGGCCCGGAACCGGCTGCCGTACTCGGACGTCGCGCTGACATGCTCCCAGCCATGTGCCCGCGCGAACTCGGCGTAGGTCTCGCTGAGCCGGGACGCTCGCGAGCGGTCGCGCCAGGCGAGGAGCGCTGCGGCCGCGCCGATCGCGATTCCCAGCAGCAGGAAGATCGACTGCCCGAGCACGATCCCCAGCCCGAACAGGACGGCGCCGGCCGTGCCTATCCACGCATCGAAGCGCAGCCAGCCGTTCATGGCGTCACCCTAGCGACACCGCTCGCCTCGCGGAAGGGTCGGGGGCCGCTGGGGCAGGCCCCCGGCCCGGCGGTCCGTCAGCTGAGGCCGAGGTCCTCCAGGCCGAACAGCGAGATGTACGGCAGGCCCTCCGCCTCGATGCGCTCGCGCGCTCCGGTGTCGCGGTCCACGATCACCGCGACCGCAGCGACGGTCGCACCAGCCTCCCGGATCGCCTCGACGGCGGTCAGCACGGAGCCGCCCGTCGTGGACGTGTCCTCGACCGCCACGACCGTGCGTCCCGCGATGTCGGGACCCTCGATGCGGCGCTGCAGACCGTGGGCCTTGTTCTCCTTGCGCACCACGAACGCGTCGAGGTCGAGGCCGCGGGAGGCCGCGGCATGCATCAATGCCGTCGCGACGGGATCCGCGCCCAGGGTGAGCCCGCCCACCGCGTCGACGTCTGCAGGGCCGTAGCCCTGGACCTCGAGCTCATCGAGCAGCACGTGCCCCACGAGTGGCGCGGCGCGGTGATGCAGCGTGATGCGGCGCAGATCGACGTAGTAGTCCGCCTCCTTGCCCGAGGCGAGGGTGATGCGGCCGTGCACCACGGCCAGCTCCTTGATGAGGTCGCGCAACTGCTCGCGAGGCGTGCCGGTGGTCATGGAAGGGAGCCTACCGACTCCCACTGGGAGCTCAGCCGCGACGCTGGGAGCGGGAACGACGCGTCAGGGACTTGGGCACCAGGTGGAGCAGTCCGGCACCCGCGGCGTAGCGGGCGCTCGGCGTGACGGTGACGGCCTTGCGGCGAACGGCGGCGAGCGCGGATGCGACCACCTGCTCCGCGCTCAGCCACGCCGCATCGGGGTACTCCTCGCGCATGTGCACCAGATCAGGGGCGTCGTGGAACTCGGTGCGCACCAGCCCGGGGATCACGGCCGTGGCGCTCACACCCGTGCCGCGGAGCTGGCCCGCGAGCGCCTGCGTGAAGTCGAGCACCCAGCGCTTGTGCGCCCCGTAGGACGAGTTCGCGAGGTGAGCGGCGATCGAGGAGACGTTCAGGATCGCCCCGTGCCCGCGGTCGACCATCGCCTTCGCGGCGACCTGCGACAGACGCATCGGCGCGGTGACGAGCACGTCGAGCGCGGCCTTCTCGTCCTCCCATGTCGTCTCGAGGATGCTGCGGCCCAGTCCATAGCCCGCATTGTTGACCAGGAGGCTGATGGGCCGGTCGGGATCGGCGAGGCGATCGGCGACGCGGTCGAGCGCTGCGGGATCGGCAAGATCCGCCTGGAGCACCTCGACCTCGACGCCGGCCGCGCTGCGGATGGTGTCCGCGATCTCGGACATCCGGTCAGAGTCGCGGGCCACCAGCACCACGTCGTGGCGCGCCGTGGCCAGCTGCCACGCGAACTCCTCGCCCAGGCCCCTGCTCGCTCCGGTGATCAATGCTGTCGCCATGGCCTCAGAGTACGCGGCGCGCGGCATGTCGCCGTGAAGCGTTGGGACCGCACCCGCCGCCCGACGCCGCCGCGCGCGTGCCATCCTCGGGGACGCGGGTCAGGCTTCCCCCAGCACCGGAGCGGTAGCGTGGAGCCATGCGCCTGGCCACCTGGAATGTGAACTCCGTCCGTGCCCGTTGCGAACGGGTGGTCGACTGGCTCGAGCGGTCCCAGACTGACGTGCTCGCGATGCAGGAGATCAAGTGCAAGCCCGACCAGTTCCCGCGCGAGCCCTTCGAGGCCGCCGGCTACGAGCTGGCGATCCACGGTCTCAACCAGTGGAACGGCGTGGCGATCGCCTCCCGCGTGGGGCTCGCGGACATCGAGACGTCCTTCCCCGCCCAGCCGGCGTTCGGCAAGGGCGACCAGGAGCCCGTGGTCGAGGCGCGGGCGATCGGCGCCACGGCAGGCGGCGTGCGGGTGTGGAGCCTGTACGTTCCGAACGGCCGCGGGCTCACGGACCCTCACTACGCCTACAAGCTCGAGTTCCTGCGCGCGCTGCGCGAGGCCGCCGCCGGGTGGACGGACCAGCCCACGGCGCTCGTGGGCGACTTCAACGTCGCGCCGCTGTCCACGGACATCTGGTCCGAGGAGGACTCGGAGGCGGAGACCCACGTCACGGCTGAGGCGAGGGCCGCGTTCCATGCATTCGAGGACGCGGGCTACGTCGAGCTGTCGCGCCAGTTCATCCCCGACGAGAACCGCTACACGTTCTGGGACTACAAGCAGCTGCGCTTCCCCAAGAATGAGGGCATGCGCATCGACTTCGCGTTCGGCTCCGCTCCCCTCGCGCGCGCGACCACGGGCGTGCAGATCCTGCGCGATGAGCGCAAGGGCAAGGGCGCGTCGGATCACGTGCCGGTGGTGCTGGAGATCGGCGCGCTGTGACGGGCTCCTTCACACCGCCCGGCGGCCCGCAGGCGCAGGGCCCGGCGTGGAGCCCGCCCACCCCGCCGCCCGCATCGCATGCCGCGGACGAGCGCTCGGCTCGAACCTCGAGCACCACGTCCGTTCGCAAGGCGGGTCGCGGCATGATGCTCGCCGCGTGGATAGCGATCGCGGCAGGCGTCGCCCTGCTCATCGGGATCTCGTGGTCGGTCGCTCTGGACGTCCAGGGAGGCAGCCTCGAGCCGGCGGCTGCCAGCGAGACGGGCGACCTCCATGCGATGCAGGTGGTCCCCGGCATGTGCCTCGAGCGCATCGGCGAGGACGGGTCGGTGAGCGATGCGACGGTGGTGGACTGCGATGAGCCCCACACGGGCGAGGTCATCACCGCGCTGGGCTTCTCTGAATTGCGCTTCCCCGGCGACGCGGACGTGGCGCAGCGCACGCGCGATCACTGCGCGACACGGATGCCCGATCTCGGAGACGGATCGTCGTGGGTGGCCTGGGTGCCCACCGCGGAATCCTGGCAGCGGGGGGACACCGTGGCGCTGTGCATCGCCACGTGGGAGGCACCGCGCGAGGGCCGCGTGGGTCCGGACCGCTCATCCGTCGGTGAGGACGCGGACCAGCGAGACGACGCGGAGCCGCAGGCGGCCTGAGCGACGCCGGCAAGCGATACCGGTCAGCCCAGGAGGCTGGGAACCGTCACCGCGGTCGCGACGCGATCGGCCTCGACGCGCCTCACACCCGAGACGGGCGTGGCGACGCTGGCGACGCTTCGGCGCGACGCGATGGCGGCATCGATCTGGACGTCGCCCAGGGTCGACAGCCAGGACAGCACGTTCGCCGGAGTGGCGGGATTGGCCGCCACGACCGGGCGCAGGTGCGCATGGAGGCATGCGAGCTGCTCGAGCTCGTGCGCGGATGATCGCGGGCTCGCGGCGCGCTCCCGGAGCACGCGGATCGCCGCTGAGGTCATCGCTGCACGGTCGCCGTCGGGACTGAAGGCCGATGCTCGCCTCACCGTGGGAGTCGCGGGCGCAGCCGGCGTCGCCGATGCACGCGTGTCGCGCAGCAGGACCGCGATGGCGGCGATGGGCACCAGCGGCACCAGCCAGAGGATCACGGGGAACCGGACGTCCTCCATCCTTGCCAAGAGTGCGGCGGATCCCATGAACGCTGCGGCGCCGATGGCAAACGTCGCGCGTGTCACGGGGGTGAGTTCCACCCTCGGAAGGAAAGAGGATGCCACGGCGGCCAAGAAGAGGATGCTTGTGATGACTAGGACGAACTCCTCCGCCGACCAGTGCATCGCCACCCCTCCCGGGCTTGGCGGCAAGGGGGGTCTCCCCACCTCTGCCTCGTCACCGAGCATGCCAACTTACGTCGTGGTCCGGTATCCCCATTTGTGGGGGGTCGAGGTGAACTTTTTGCGGTGAGAGGTCGGCTCCGATCCCGTGGGTTCGCCAGGGCTCACGCTATCGTGGCCGGACAGCCACCAAGCAGGGAGGACGCATGACTGAGCCGCACCGCATCGCGCTCGTCGAGGATCATGCGCTGGTGGCACGGGGCTTCGAGGCGCTGATCGCCGGAGCGCCCGATCTCGAACTGGTCGCGTGCGTCGCGACGGTGCGCGACCTGGGTGCGCTCGCGCCCTCCCCTCGGCTGGTGGTGCTGGACCTGCGGCTGTCCGACGGCTCGGATCCGGCCGCGAACGTGGCCGCGATCCACCGGTTGGGCGCGTACGTGCTCATCCACACGGGCGCCGAGGATCGAGCCCTCATCCAGTCGGCCGCCCGCTCCGGTGCGCTCGGCCTGGTCCGTAAGTCCTCCGACCCTCACGAGCTGCTGGCCGCGATCCGCACGGCGGCGCGCGGCGACGCCGTCTTCAACACCGACTGGGCGGCCGCGATCGACGCGGACGCACACCTGTCGAACGCGCGCCTGAGCGAACGCGAGCAGGAGGTGCTCAGCATGTACGCCTCGGGCGAGACCGCCGCCTCGGTCGCCGCGGCGCTCGGGATCTCGCGCGGCACGGTCTCCGACTACGTCAAGTCGATCCGCCGCAAGTACGAGGCCGTGGGGCGGGAGGCGGCCTCACGCGTCGACCTCTACCGCCGCGCCGTCGAGGACGGCATCCTCGAGTGACGGAGCGCGCCGAGGAGTCCGCAGCAGACCGCCTCCAGCGGGTGCTGTACACCGCGTCAGGCATCGGTGCGGTGGTCTTCGGAGCCCTGCTGGTGACGGGTCCCAGCGGGATCCTGGCGCAGCGCGCGTCGCTCAGCCCTTGGTTCTGGTGGTCGACCGTGGTCCTCGGGCTGCTGGTGCCGGCCTCGCTGCTGGCGATCGCCCCACTCGGCAGGGCTGCGTTGAGCCGCACCCTCGCACGCATCACCATCGTGGGATTTCTCGGGTTGCAGGCGCTGTGGGTGCCCGCGATGACCGTGACCGTGCTGCCGCCTGGCACCACCCCGTGGATCCAGGGCATCACCGCGCTGCCGTCGACCCTCGCCGGCGCCACGTGGCGATCCCGGTGGGTGTGGGTCTTCCCGGTCGCGCAGGCGCCCATCGTCACCATCGTGCAGATCCTCTCGAGCGACCGCTCCGCCGTGGACGCGGTGCTCGACGGCGTGGGCGCGATGATCTTCTGCAGCGTCCTGACGGGAATCGCGCAGGCCGTGGTGCGAGCTGGCGACGCGCAGGACGCCGCCGCGGAGAGGGCACGAGCCGCAGCGATGCTCGCCGCCGCCGGCGCGACCCACGAGCGCGAGAGGGCCCGCATCAATGCGATCGTGCACGACGACATCATGTCGGTGCTGCTCGCGGCGAGCCGACCTGATGGCCCCGATGTGACGGCGCAGGCAGGCCGCGCGCTCGATGCCGTGCGGACCATCGCGGCGCCCGTGGGAGACGACTCGGGCGAGCTGCCATCGGAGCATGCGGAGGCCGCGCTGCGGGCGACGATCACGGATGCCGCAGGCGACGCCGTGTTCGTCGCAGAGCTCGAGGACGCCGGCCCGCTCCCTGCGATAGCGGTCGCGGCGGCCTCGGAGGCCGTCGCCGAGGCGCTGACGAACGTGCGACGCCATGCCGGCCCCGACGCGCATCCCACCGTGACCGCTCGCCTGGGCCACGACGGGCTCGAGGTGCGCGTCACGGACAGCGGCACGGGGTTCGATCCCTCGTCGGTGCGCCCCACACGCCTGGGCATCCGCGCATCGATCGAGGGTCGCATGGGCACCGTTCACGGCGGGCATGGCTCGGTACGCTCCGCTCCCGGTGCGGGCACCGAGGTGACGATCACGTGGCGCCGCGCATGACGACGCCGATGGGCTCGCCCCCGTCGCCGGCGCCAGCGGACAACGCCGACGTCTCATCGCTGCTGTACCTGGGTTCGCCGGCCGCGAGGCTCATCCTCGCGCTGTTCGTCCTGTCGAACGCGATCTTCACGGTGGGCACCGCGGATGTGCTGAGCGCACCATGGCAGTCGTACGTCGCGATGCTCCTGGTCAGCGCAGGGGGCGTGCTGCTGCTGCGCCCCCACCCCGATCCGTTCCCGCTGCGTGACACCGCTGCGGTGCTCGCCGTCGTGGTGGTCTCCACCGCGCTGGTCGCGACCAACCTCCCAGGCGAGGGCGACCTGGGCCGGGCGTCCTGGCACCTGGGCTCGAACACCTGGCTGCTGTTCTTCCTGACGCTGCGCCGGCGCGGGCTGTACGCGTGGGCGGGCATGGCCGCCATGGCTGCCATCACCATCGCGGCGGCCGCGTCCTCAGGACGCGGTGCCGTGTCCGGCGCGCTCATGCTGAACGCGCACATGGGAATCCTCGTCGTGGCGACTCTCTTCGCACGCACCTTGCGGCGCACAGCGCGCCGGATCGCATCCCTCGAGCGCCGGTCGATCGCTGCGGCGGCGCAGCAGGCGCGCGTCGAGACCGCCGAGGAGATACGGCGCACCCGTGCCGCGGAGCTCGCCGCAGCAGTGGTACCGCTGCTCGAGCGCATCGCGAACGGTGCTCCGGCGTCCGACGAGGAGCGACAGACCTATGCCGTCACGGAGGCGGCCCTGAGGGATGGGGTGCGGGGGCGCTCACTGATGCTGCCCAGTGTGGTGGAGGCGGCGGCGCGTGCCCGGCGCCGCGGCGTCACGGTGACGATTCTGGACGACCGCGGGGCGCTGCCACCGGATGGCGACAGCGTGGCGCGCGTCGTCGCCGCGACGGTGGACGCGCTCGACGCCGCCAGCGACGGCACGGTCACGATACGACTCGTGCCCGCCGGGAGGAGCGTCGGCCTCACCGTGGTCGCCACTGCGGGCGATCAGGTGCGGCGCACGACGCTCGGTCCCGACGGGCACGAGCTGGAGAGATCTAGCTGAGGGCCTTGGCCTTCAGTGCCTCGTACTCCTCCTGCGTGATGGTTCCAGCGTCGAGCAGCTCCTTGGCCGCCTTGATCTGGCCAGCGGGGCCGCCGACCTCCTGGACGACACCCTTGGTGTACTCGCGCTGCGCATCGCGGATGGCCGCGGCGTCGCGTGCATCGCGCCGGGCCATGCCGGAGCCGCGGGCGAACAGGTAGATGATCGATCCGATCACCGGGAGGATGACGACGAGCAGCAGCCAGCCGGTCTTGCCCCACCCGCTCAGGTCCTCGTCACGGAAGATGTCCATGATGATCCGGATGACCACCACGAAGAACGCGATGACGATCATGAACCAGAGGGTGAAGAACAGGATCTCGAGGAAGTTCGCGAAGAAATCCACGGTGTTGACTCCTTAGACGGTCTCAGGCTCCGCCTTCTGCGGCGCCGAGGACCACCCTAGCGGTGACGTGCCTGGACCAGGGGCGACACTGTCGTCACACGACAAAGGTCCCCATCGCGAACGATGAGGACCTTCGGTGAGCGCGCCCTGAGGGATTCGAACCCCCAACCTTCTGATCCGTAGTCAGATGCTCTATCCGTTGAGCTAAGGGCGCATGGCCGTGATGGCCGAGTCACGAGTATACAGGCTCCCGACTCGAGGTCGAGACGGGGCTGCGCACGCGGCGGAGACGGTGGGATTCGAACCCACGGATGGGTAACCCCATCACATCCTTAGCAGGGATGCACTTTCGGCCGCTCAGTCACGTCTCCCGATTGGTCCACCACAGGGTACCGGTCGTCATGGGCGCGGAGCAAAGCGGCCGGCAACGCGTGGCGGGAGCGGGCCGATGCGAGCATCGGCGAGCGGGTGATCAGGCCGCCCGCCGACGGGCGGGCGGTGTCAGCAGCAGCCGCCGCCGCCGCAGCAGCCTCCTCCGCCGCCGCAGCAGTCCAGGATGGTCGTCATCGCACTCACCTCCTTTCGATATATGTCTCACCGGAAGCGTGGCGCATGTTTAGACATATGTCAATTGCCGTGGGAGGATGGGCGCATGCCCGCCTCCCTGCCCGTGATCGACGCCACCGAGCCGCTGTGCTGCGCACCCCTGGGGTCCGCGCAGTTCGCGCCAGACGACGACGCTGAGCAGATCGCCGCCCGCCTGCGCGCCATGGCCGACGCCAACCGGGTCCGCATCCTGCAGCAGCTGTCATGCTGCGACGGCCACGAGATGACCACCACGGAGGTGGCCGGACTGCTCCAGGTGTCCGCCGCCACCGCGAGCCATCACCTTCACCAGCTGGAGAAGGCCGGAATGGTGGCGTCGCGACGTGACGGCGCGCGAGTGCAGTACGGGCTGCGGCTGGACAGCGTGCGGGCCGTCGCGCACGCACTCGACGTCACGTGCGGCGCGCGCTGCTGCTGAGCTGAGCCTGGCGGCCTGCCCGGCCCTCGCATCGGCCGCACGCGCCCTGTCGTCAGCGGGAGCGGAGAGTGTGGGATTCGAACCCACGGAGACGCTTTAACGCCTCAACGGTTTTCAAGACCGTCACCTTCGGCCGCTCGGTCAACTCTCCCGGTGCCGGCCTCAGCCGGCGGTGCCATTGTGCCAGCCGGCGGGAAGGCCGGGCGACACCACGGTGAGCTCGTAGAGCTCGGCGGCCTGCGCGAGCTCCGCGTCGTAGGTCGCGACGGTGTCGATCGCTGGGTGTGCGACGGCGGCGCCCAGGTGCAGCGCCGCGAAGGGCTTGAGCACGGCCGCTGCGTGCGTCGAGACCGAGACGTTCTCGTCCGAGAAGCGGATCATCGCGATCTTGGCCCTCACCTGATCCACCACGTCGTACGCGAGCGTCTTCTGCTCGCGCGGCATCAGCTCTGCGGCCTGGCGCAGCTCGGTCACGCCCAGCTGGGTCATCGCTACCTGGTCGATGCGCGGCACCACCCAGGCGTTCCACTCCTCGAAGTGCTTCACGCCGGGCAGGAACCTGCACAGCGCGGAGCCGTCGATGTAGATCACCGTCCCAGCGTAGCCGGGGGTGGCCAGCCGATGCGCACGCGCCGTTGCGCACGCATCGGCCGTCTGGTGGGGCTACTTCTTGAGCTGCTTCATCGCGAGCTGGACCACGGCGATCAACGCCTGCTTGGTCGCGGCCTTCTCGCGAGCGTCGGTGTACATGACCGGGACCTCGGGCGGGATGCCCAGGGCCTCGCGCACGTCCTCGAGAGTGTGACGTGCCACGCCGTCGAAGCAGTTCACGCACACGACGAACGGCACGCCGCGACCCTCGAAGTAGTCGACGGCAGGGAAGCACTGGTCGAGACGCTCGGTGTCGACCAGGACGACGGCACCGATCGCGCCGCGCACGAGGTCGTCCCACATGAACAGGAAGCGGTCCTGGCCGGGCGTGCCGAACAGGTAGAGCCACAGAGAGCCCGGCAGCGCGATGCGGCCGAAGTCCATGGCGACGGTGGTGGTGGTCTTGCGGTCGGTCACGCCGCCGGCATCGTCGATGCCGATCGACTTCTCCGTCATGGCCGCCTCGGTGTTGAGGGGGTCGATGTCGGAGATCGAACCGATGAACGTGGTCTTGCCGACCGCGAATCCACCCGCGATCACGATCTTGACGACCGTGGGGGCTGATGTAGGCGCGGAGGTCGCGACCGCCGCGTCAGAGGGCTGCGATGCCATCGAGGACACTCTCCAGGAGACTCAGGGAAAGGCCGCCGGACTCGTCGTGAGTCGACGTGTCGTCAGCCGTTCCGCCGGTGTGAATCGTCAAATGATTGTCTTCAGCAAGGTCCGTGACCAGCACCCTGACCACACCCAGCGGGAGCCGGGTGTGGGCCGAGAGCTCGGCCACGGATTGATATTCACCTGTAGCAAGCTGCAGGATCTTCTTCTTCTCAGGGGTGAGCCCCTTCAAAGCCTGGTTGTCCGACCGCGCCTCCACGAGCGCCTCCATGGGGAGGTCCTTGCTCGCGGCGCTCACGCGGCCGCCGGTCACGGCGTAGGGACGGACCGTGTAGGTCTCCTCCTCGCCGCCCGGCGTCGTCGCGTCTGTCATGGCAGCTCCCCCTTACGAGCGGGTCACGCCGTCGGTCGGAAGGTTCTGGCGCATCTCCGTGATGAGCTGCGGCGTGAGGGCGTTCTCGGTGCGCGACACCAGCAGCGTCATCTCGTAGCCCACGAGGCCCACGTCGCACGTCGAGTCAGCCGCGACGGCCAGCACCGAGCCGTTCGACACGCTCATGAGGAACAGGAACAGCTCGTCCATCTCGATGATCGACTGGCGCACCTCTCCGGCCTGCAGCTGACGCGCCGCACCGCGGGTGAGGCTGGCCATGCCGGACACGACGGCGGCGAGCGTGTCGCCGCCCGTGCGGTCCAGGTTCTTCGACATCGCCATCAGCAGGCCGTCAGCGCTCACCACAAGGGTGTGACGCGTGCCGGGCACCGTCTGAACGAAGTTGTCGAGAAGCCATCCAAAGTTGGTGGCCTCAGTGCTGAGCTCGGTCACAGCTCCTCCTTGCAATTCCCGCTCCCTCGATGGAGCGAATTCTCGATAGTGGGGATCGTACTGGTGCGGTGGCTCATGTGTCTGAGGCCTCCGCCGGCTCGGTCTGGCGCTCGAAGGCTGCGACGTCGTCGCGGGCCCGCTGAGTGCCGGAGTAGAAGGAGCTGAAGCGGCTGCGTACGGCGTCCGCGTCGCGGTCGCCAGGCGCCATGGTCACCTCGTCCTCGATGGGCCTGACCTCGACCGGCGCCGCATTGCTGGGGCGACGGCGCTGGAGGCCCGCGCGGGTCTTCTCCACCTTAGGCCGTTCGGCCGCGAGCGAACTCAGCTCGGAGAACACGGCCGACGTCATGTCGGTGTCTCCGCCGTCCGCGGAGTCCGGCTGGATCACCGGCTGGTAGGACGTCGCGACCTCGGGCTCGGCAGCCTGCAGCGCACTCGCGCCGGCCGCCTCCCAGCCCGATGCCCGTGCCAGCTGGTCCGGCGAGTACACGCCGTGACCGGCGTCCTCCGCCGGCTGCTCCTGGCGCGGCGCCCAGCCCTCGATTGCCGGCGCATCGGACTCCTGGGGCGCGAACGAGGCTGGGGACGGCTCGGGATCGTAGGCGGGAGCCTGGGGTGCAGAGGCGGCCGCCGGCGCGGGTGACGACGGCTCCGCCTCCCACGGTGCAGGGGCGTAGCCCTGAGGCTCCGGGGCGCTCTGCTGAGCGCTCGGCGCGGGCTGCGCCTCCCACGGCGCCGGCGCCGGGGCGCTCGACACCGAGGGCACGGACTCGTACAGCGACGGCATCGCGGCCGGGGCCGTTGCCTGCGGCTGGACCGGCTCGGGATCGAAGCCTCCGAGGGGAGCGCTCGACTGGCTTGGAGCGGAGGCCTGGGAACGGGGCTCGGTCGCAGTCACAGGCTCGAAGGCCGATGCCGATGGCTGGGACGCCGCGACGGCGCCTGCGGTCGTTCCGGCAACGGCAGCGCCCTTCTTGCCACCACGCCCGAACAGGCGCGAGAAGAACCCTGGGCGCTGCTCGGTGTCGTCATCGACCGCGCTCTGGATCAGCTCGTCGAGCGTGGGTCCGTGCTCGGGGGCAGACGCTGCAGGGACGGGAGAGCCCATCGGCTGTGCGGGCTGAGCGGGCTGGACCGGCTGCTGGTAGGCGGGGGCGCCTGCGGAGAATCCCACCGCCGGGTCCTCCGTCGCGGGTGCGGGCGCTGCGGGGGGCTGCTCGTCCGCAGCGTCCCACGAGGCGGCCTGCGGAGCCGGCTCGACGGCCGATGCGCTGGAGGGCGCGGACTCGGGGCTCATCCACGACGAGGCCTCCGGGGTGCTCGGTGCGCTGAGCTCCCACGCCGACGCGTCGGAAGGATGAGCGTCAGCGAGCTCAGGAGCAGATGCAGCCGCGAACGGGTCGTCGAGCGACACGGACTCGACACCGCCATACGGCGCAGAGTCGTGGTCCCCGGCGTAGGCCGTCTCCGCCTGTGGCACCGAGGGGGCGCTCGACTCTGCGGGGTACGCATCGTCGGCGGACTGCTCGCTCTCCACGGCGTCGTCACCCTCGAGCATCGGGATCACCATGGGGCCGGCGGCCTCGTCGGCTGCGAGAGCCGGCTCGTACTCGGCGGGCGACTCCTGCGCGGGAGGGGCGGCGGCCTGCTCGGGCGCGGACGCCTGATCGGGTGCCGAGGGGACGCTGGCGCCGGTGTCGGCGACGTGGGCAGCGGCCGCAGGGGCGCCCGCGCCGGCTCCGAACGCTCCTGCGGCGCCGTCGAACTTGGGCATGCGGAAGGTCGGCACCTCAGGAGCCTGCTCGACCTCGGGCTGCGCCTCAGCCGCCTCCGGCGCGAAGCCGTCGCCGGATGCCGCATCGGCTGTCTGCGGCGCGAACTCCTCGTTCGCAGCCGGGGCGCTCGCGGCTGACGGCTCGTCACCGTGACGCGAGCCGAAGAACGCGGCCGCGCCAAAGGCGCCGGCTGCACCGACCGCTGCGATGCCCGCACCGGCGCCGTCGGGCTCCGCGCTCGACGCGGCGGACGGTGCAGATGCGGACGGTGCGGACGAGAACGTCGTGGCCGTGGGCTCGTCGCCATCCGGCTCGAGCGACGGGATCTGCGGTGCCTCCTCGACCGGTGCGGCCTGCTGGCTCGCAGCCAGCGCTGCAGGGTCGAGGCCTCCGCGACGCGCCGCGTGGCCCAGGGACTCGGCCTCGGGGTCGATCGGTACCTCGGGCTCGTTGGCACGGCGCGGGCGGAAGCCACGGAACATCGAGGCGCGCTCCTCCGCGGACTGCGGGGTGACCTCGCTGGGAGAGACGGCAGGCATGAAGCCACCAGCCTGCTCGGCCTCGAGCGCGGACAGCTGTGCGTCCGTCGCTCGCGCAGGCAGGCCCACGATGGACTGCTGCTCGCGGTCGGCGTCTGCGGGTGCAGGCGCCTCGCGGCGGCGTCGCGTGGGAAGCCCGGCGCCGGTCGTCCCGCTCGTCAGCTCCTCGAGGTTCGCCTCCTCGCCCGCGGGTGCCTCGGCGGCATCCGCGGCGATGAGCGCCTCGATCGAGTTCGGGTCCGCCGCCGGCTCGGACGCAGGCGCGGGCTCGGGCTGAGCGGGAGCGCCGCGGCCACCGAGCAGGCTCGCGCCCTCCTCGATCACCGCGGGGGTGTACGCCGCGCCAGCGTTCGCGGTGGAACGCGCAGGCACATCGGAGATCTCGTCGGAGGCGCGGTGCGACACCAGCGCTGCGGGGGCGTGCGTGGCGGCGTCGGTCGCGGTGGTCGAGACGTGGGTCTCGGGGACGTTCTCCTCCGAGGCGAACAGGGAGGACGGCATGGTGACGGTCGCGACCGTGCCCTTGCCCTCCTCGGAGCGGATCTCGACGCGGGCACCCACACGGCGAGCAATGCGGCCCACCACGAACAGGCCCAGGCGCTGCGCACCCAGGATCTCGGACGCCGCGGTCGACGCGACACGGTTGTTGGCCTCGACCAGCTCCTTCTCGGTCATGCCGATACCGGAGTCCTCGATCTCGACCACATAGGTGCCGTCGACGTGCGCGGTCCGGACCACCACGGGCGAGCCGGGGTCGGAGAAGACGGTCGCGTTCTCGAGGAGCTCCGCGAACAGGTGTGCGGCGGTCAGCGCGGAGTGGCCGAGCATCGACGGGTCCGCGTCGAGCTCGAGCTGCACGCGCTCGTACAGCTCGATCTCGGACGATGCGGTCCGGACCACGTCCGACAGCGGCATCGGACGGCGCAGGCGACGGCCGGTGTCGATGCCGGCGAGCACCAGCAGGGACTCGGAGTTTCGACGCATTCGGGTCGCGAGGTGGTCGAGCGCGAACAGCTTGGTGAGCGTGCTCGGGTCGTCCTCCGTGCGCTCCATCTCGTCGATCGAGGACAGCTGGCGGTTGAGGAGCACCTGGTCGCGGCGCGCGACGTTGACGAACATCTCGGAGATCGAGCCACGCAGAGCGGCCTGCTCGCCCGCGATCGCCAGGGTGGCGGCGTTGACGCCGTTGAATGCCTCTGCCAGCGTGCCGATCTCGTCGCGGGACTCGACGTTGATCTGCACCTCGGACACGTCGACGGACTCGCCGGGCATCGCCACGCGCTCCACCAGTCGAGGCAGCTCCTGGCGCACGGCGGTGGCCGTCGTGGTCAGGCGTCGCAGCGGGTTGACGATGCGGCGGGCGATCAGGAGCGCGACGACGACGGACGCGATGAGCACCAGGATCGCGACGATCGCCGTCAGCACCGTCTGCAGGAGCGCTGCCTGCGAGTTCGCGGCGACGCTGTCCTCGACATCCGTCCACAGGTCCTCGCGGAGCGGCTCGTACGCGGTGAGCTCCTCGTCGACCTGCTCGGGCCACTGGTTCTGGCGCTGACCGGTGAGGTCGATGTCGGTGCCGCGCAGCAGCGCGGTACGGACGGACTCGAACGACTGCTGGTCCGTCGCCGAGGTTCCGACGGAGGCGCCGTAGTCCGGGACCGGCTCCGCGCCCTCGACCGATGCGGTCGAGCGCTGCGCCTCCTCGAGGCTCAGGTCGGTTCGCGTCTGCAGGTTGCGGACCTGGTCCGCCTCGCCGGAGAGGAACGAGCCCGTGCGGATGAGTCGCTCGAACTGCACCTTCTCGTACTTCATGTTCTCGATCAGGGCGTCGACGTCGCCGTACGCCTGGAGCGTGGACACGAGCTCGCGATCGGTCATGGCGACCGCGACGTCGTCTGCGGAGTTCACGATCGTCTCGAGGATGCCTCGGTAGAAGCCCAGGTACGTCGCGATGTTTCCAGTTCCAGACTGGATTCCCGCGCGGACTGCGCCCAGGTTTGCGACGGCCTGCTGGCCGGACGCGAGCGCGGCGACGGCCGCAGCGTTCGCCTCGTTGTCGGCGAGCTGCTCCGTGGAGCCCAGCATGGACTGGATGCTCGCGTCGACCTGGGCGGTGACGGACTCGAGGTCGTCCTTGAACGGCAGGGGCGAGGTGAAGAGCGTGGTCGCGGTCTCGGACTCGAAGCCGATGCGGAAGTCGAGGGTCTGGAAGGCGCCGCCAGCGTTCTCGTCGGCGGTGGCTGCCACAGCCGCGACGCGCTCACGGGCCGCGGTGTAGCCCTCCTGCATCGAGGCGACCTCGTCGAGGGACGGGAATCCGACCCATCCGCCCTCTTCCGTGGGCGGCGTGATGGATAGCGAGCGCTCGTTCGGGAACAGCGGGTCGTCCAGCGACGTCACCCCGAGCGCGGCATACAGGTCCGCGATGATGGGTCCGGCGTCCTCGCCCTCGACCTCCTGGATGCGCGCGACGGTGTCTGCGAGCGCGTCCTCGGTGTCGTTCTGGCCCACGACCAGCTTGGAGCGGGTGTCCTGGATGATGTGGACGAAGTTGATGGCCGCGTAGCGCTCATCCTGGAGGTTGGCCTCGAGCGTGCGTGCGGCATCAAGGGTGTCGACGAGCTGCTCCGAGTTGCGGGCAGCACTGAGATCCTGGGAGGCACCGTAGGTGATGAAGCCTGCCGCGAGCACGAGCACCAGAATGGGCACCGCGACCACGGCGAGGATCTTCCCTCGAATTCCAAGCCTCTGGAGCATCTACTCTCTCCCTCACAAGCCGCCTGCTGTGCACACACCGCCATCTGCCGTGCGCGCCTCGATGCAACTGGACCCCAGCGTTATCGGCACCTTCGCCAAGAACCTGAAACCCATGGGGCTTCACGTGGAGTGAGACGCTATACCGTGACGGCTATGACGCGAAACATTGGGGCGATGGTGTGATTTTTTCCACTGTGTCCGAGTTCGGCGGTCCGGACGTCCTGCGCACACAGAGCAGGCCTGATCCTGAGCCAGGCGTGCACGAGGTGCTGATCCGGGTACGCGCGGCCGGCGTGAACCGGGCGGACCTGCTGCAGCGCGAGGGCCGGTATCCGCCGCCGCCGGGAGCGCCAGCGTGGCCAGGCCTGGAGGTCGCCGGCGTGGTGTCCGCCGTGGGATCGGGCGTCACGTCCTGGGCCGTGGGGGACGAGGTGTGCGCGCTCCTGGCAGGCGGCGGGTACGCGGACGCCGTCACCGTGCACGAGGACCTCGTCCTGCCGGTGCCGGCAGGGCTGACGTGGGAGGAGGCGGGGGGGCTCGTCGAGGCGGCGTGCACCGTCTGGTCGAACCTGCAGGCGGCCGATGCGCGTCCCGGCGAGACGCTGCTGGTCCAGGGAGGCTCGGGGGGCGTGGGGCACCTCGCGATCCAGATCGCGGTAGCGGCAGGGATGCGCGTGCTCGCGACCGCTGGCGGGCCGGAACGGGTGTCCCGCTGCGAGGTGCTGGGGGCGGTCGGGATCGACCACCGTGAGGGGGAGGTCTCCGCCACGGTGCGGGAACTCGGCGGAGCGGACGTCATCCTGGACGTGCTGGGCGCTGGCGCTCTCGAGGACAACCTGCGCTGCTTGCGGCCCGACGGCCGGCTGCTGGTCATCGGCATGCAGCGAGGCGCACGAGGCGAGCTCGACCTGGGCCGGCTGCTGTCGCTGCGGGCGCGAGTCATCGGCACCACCCTGCGAGCGCGCCCGCACGACCAGAAGGCCGCGATCGTGAGGTCCGTGCGCGAGGACGTGTGGCCGTGGATCCCGAGTCAGGTGCGGCCGGTGGTCCACGCGGCGGTGCCGCTCGAACGCGCAGGGGACGCGCATCGGCTGCTCGAGTCGGGCGAGGTCTTCGGCAAGGTGGTGCTCACCCCGCCCGTGCCCGCCTGAGCCGTCCCGTCCTGAAGAGGCGGCACCCCGGTCAGCGCCTCTGCGCGTCCGTGAGGAGCCGTGGACCTCTACGCGAGGTTGCCCGCGGCGAGGGATGCCGCGAGCGCGGGAGAGACCGGCAGCCTGGGGATGAGCGTCGCCTGCAGTGCGTGGTAGATGTCCGCCTTGCCCTCCCACACCGTGCGCGACACCGCGTTGTCGGTGCCGAGCTCGTGCCACCACGAGCCGCCCTCATGGTCCAGGTGGTGCTCGCCCGCGAACTCCCACCACCGGCGGTAGTCCTCGGCATAGGTGGGCAGCTTGGTCGCCTGCCACAGCGCGGCCGCTGCACCGATCGCCTCCGCCGTCACCCAATGCATGCGCTCGCGCACCACCGGCCGGCCGTCCCAGTCCACGGTGTAGACGAAGCCGACTGCGCCGTCGACGTTCCATCCCTCGCGCACCGCCGTCGCGTACAGCTCCTTCGCGTCGTCCATCATCCACTCCGGGCGCGCCAGCCCCGACTGCTGCACCGATGCGGCCAGCTGAAGCGTCAGGCGGGACCACTCGAGGAGATGGCCGATGGTCGCGCCGAACGGCCGGAAGGGGTGTGCAGGCTCGTCCTCGTTGTAGGACATGAGCGGCTGCCACTGCGCGTCGAAGTGCTCCGGCAGACGCCAGTCGTTGGCGCGGGCGTAGCCGTGGACGGCGCGCTCCGTGATGCGCAGCGCGCGCCGCAGCAGCGACTTGTCGCCCGTGACGTCCGCGGCCGCCATGTACGCCTCGACCGTGTGCATGTTCGCGTTGATGCCGCGGTAGTCCTCGATCTCGGACCAGTCCCGGCCGAACGCCTCGCGGCTCATGCCGGCCTCGTCATCCCAGAACCGCTGGCCGTGCACCTCCAACGCCTCCTCCAGGAGGTCGCTCGCTCCGGGCCGGCCCGCGGCCACTGCGGAGGAGGCCGCGAGGATCACGAACGCGTGCCCGTACGCCTCCTTGACGTCCTTCGTGGGACCGTCTGGGTCCACCGCGGCGAACCATCCGCCGTGCTGGTCGTCGTGCAGACGCCCCCTCAGCGCATCGATGCCGTGGTCGACCAGCGAGGACGCCCCCGGGCGCCCCATCATCGCGGCCAGGGCGTACGAGTGCGTCATGCGGCAGGTGATCCACAGCTCGACGTCGTGCGACTGGTCGAGCGCGCCGCTCTCGTCGAGCCAGCCGAACCCCCCGCGTGGGTCACGGCTCGCGGCTCCGAAGCTCAGGAGACGATCGGTCTCGGACTCGAGCCAGCGGTGATGGGCAGGGGTGGTCAGCCAGATCATGTCACGAGCCTACGGGCACGTCCGTCACAGGACAGCGAGGCGTTCCGGGTCGATGAGGCGCTCGAGCAGAGGCAGGATCCCGTCGTCCTCGACCGAGCCGAGCACCTCGTCCGCGACCTCGTGCACATGAGCGGGCGCGTTGCCCATCGCTGCGGACTGGCCCGCCCACTGCAGCATCGCGAGGTCGTTGTTGCCGTCGCCGACCGCGACGGTGTGCGCGGGGTAGACGCCCATCTTGCGACGCAGCGCCTCCAGCGCGGAGGCCTTGGTGACCCCGGGAGGGGTGAGATCCAGCCACGCCGAGTAGCCCACGGCGTACGTGACGTCGTTGAGGCCGATGCGCTGGACCAGGTCGTCGAAGTGGCTGACGTCCACGCCGGGAGCGCGGATCACCACGCGGGTGACCTCGCCCTGAGCGAGCTCCTCGAACGAGTCGACCACGATCTGCCGGCCTGTCAGCTCGCCCATGGGGAACTCGCGGCTCACGCGGAAGCCCACGCCCAGGTCCTCGACCGCGAAGAACGCGTCCGGCATCTCCTGGCGGATCAGCTCGAGGGCAGCAGTGGGGTCGAAGGTGACGACCTCGATGATGTCGTAGCCGCCTGGGCTCGCAGGGTTGAGGCGGATGGTCACCGCGCCGTTGGCGCACACCGCGTATCCGCGGCGAATGCCCAGGCGCTCCGCGACCGGCATGGTCGCGACGATGTTGCGGCCGGTCGCGAGGATCACGTGGTTGCGGCACATCCGCACCTGCTCGACGGCGCGCACCACGCGGTCCGAGATGTCGCCGCCCCAGTGCATGAGCGTGCCGTCGATGTCGAGGCCCAGCAGCCTCCACGAGTCGTTGTCCAGCGGGGGCTGCATCTGGTCGGGGGCCTGGCTCATGGGGATGAGCCTACGACGAGCCGGTGACGCGGGCGTGAACGGCACTCCCCTGCCCCCGCACGGGCGGGCTCAGGCGACGGGTTCGAGGCGCTCGACGCCGCCCAGGTAGGGGCGCAGGATCTCGGGCACGTGGACCGAACCGTCCGCCTGCTGGTGGTTCTCGAGCAGCGCCACGATCCACCGGGTGGTGCCGATGGTGCCGTTGATGGTCGCCACGGCCTCGGTGCCGCGCTCGCCGCGCTCCCGGATGTTGAGCCGTCGCGCCTGATAGGTGGTGCAGTTCGAGGTCGAGGTGACCTCCATCCAGCGCTCCTGGCTGGGCAGCCACGCCTCGCAGTCGAACTTGCGCGCCGCGCTCGAGCCCAGGTCTCCTGCCGCCGTGTCGATCAGGCGATACGGAAGCTCCAGTGCCTGCAGCATCTCCTCCTGGATGGCGAGGAAGCGCGCGTGCTCGGCCGCGGCATCGGCCGCCGTCACGTAGCTGAACATCTCCACCTTGTGGAACTGGTGCACGCGAATGATGCCTCGCGTGTCCCGCCCCGCCGAGCCGGCCTCGCGGCGGTAGCAGGCGCTCCAGCCGGCGTAGCGCAGCGGTCCGGCGCTCAGGTCCACGATCTCGTCCGCGTGGTAGCCCGCGAGAGCGACCTCGGAGGTTCCCACGAGGTACTGGTCGTCGCGCTCGAGGTAGTAGATCTCCTCCGCGTGCTTGCCCAGGAAGCCGGTGCCCGCCATCGTCTCGGGCCGCACCAGCGTGGGCGTGATCATGGGGCTGAAGCCGCGCTCGTACGCGAGGTTCATCGCAGCGTTGAGGATCGCGAGCTCGAGGCGTGCCCCGATGCCGGTGAGGAAGTAGAAGCGCGCGCCGGACACCTTGGCACCGCGCTCCATGTCGATCGCCTTCAAGCGCTCCGCCACCGCCAGGTGGTCCTGGACCTCGACGCCCTCCGCTGCGAAGTCGCGGGGCGAGCCCTCGTGGCGCAGGACGGTGAAGTCCTCCTCGCCTCCGCTCGGAACCTCGGGCTCCGGGATGTTGCCGAGCGACCGGGCGAGCTCGACCGCCCTGGCGGCTGCCGCATCGGCCGTCGCGCTCAGCTCCTTGACCTGAGCGGCCAGGTCCTTGGTGCGGGCCAGCAGCTCCTGCTTGGCGTCGCCCTGTGCCTGCGCGACCTCCTTGCCCAGCGCCTTCTGCTCCGCGCGCTTGGTCTCGAAGTCCGCGAGCGCGGCGCGGTGCTCCGCGTCCGCAGCGAGCACCTGATCCACCACCGCGGGGTCGTCGCCGCGGGAGCGCTGGCTGTCCTTGACACGGTCGGGGTCAGCGCGCAGCAGCTTGAGGTCGATCATGCCCGCGATTCTAACGGGGCGTTAGGCTCGAGCCATGCTGCCCCTCATCCTCGGATCGATCGCCTTGATCGTCGGGGTGATCGCTCTGGTGCTGGCGGTCTCCGTGACCCGCCGTGTGGGCGCCCGCGACCCGTTCGCCGTCCCCAAGTTCTGGCGACGCGTGCTGCGCATCAAGCCGGCGACGGCCAACGTCAGCGGCGCCTTCACGATCGATGCTCCGGACAAGCAGCGGGTCGCCTTCGTCGCCAACCCCAGCAAGGAGAGCGTGACCGAGATCCGCGAGCGGGCGATGCGGGCATGCGCGATCCGCTACCTGCCGCAGCCCATGTGGTTCGAGACCACCGTGGACGATCCGGGCACGGGACAGGCGCGCCGGGCCATCGCCGCCGGGGCCGATGTGGTGATCGCCGTCGGGGGCGACGGCACCGTGCGGGCCGTGGCCGAGGCGCTCGCCGGCACGGACATCGCCATGGGCATCCTCCCCATGGGCACCGGCAACCTGTTCGCACGCAACCTGGACCTTCCCATCAACGACACCTCCGCGCTGATGCGCACGGCCCTCGAGGGCGTGGACCGCCCCGTCGACGTGGGCTACATGGACATCGAGCGCGCGTTCCCCGGCCACGGGGAGGACAGCCGTCACCTGTTCCTCGTCATGGCGGGCGCGGGCATCGATGCGGAGATGGTCGCGGGTGCCAACGCGACGCTGAAGCGGCGCCTGGGATGGATGGCGTACTTCTTCGCCGCTCTCGAGCACCTGGGCGACAAGCGCATGACCGCGACGGTCAGGATCGACGATGCGGAGCCCGTCACGAACGAGATGCGCACCGTGCTGCTGGCGAATGCGGGCAGGCTGCCCGGGGGCCTGCAGCTGATCCCCGACGCCTCGATCTCGGATGGCCTGCTGGACATCGCCACGCTCGACGCACGCGCCGGGATCGTGGGCTGGACGGACCTGTTCGGCTCGGTCATCGCGCAGGGCGCAGGCATCAAGCAGTCGGAGCTGCTGCAGGCGTGGCGCGCCTCCCGCATCGATCACGGTCGAGGCAGCTCGGTGGAGATCGCCATGGCGTCGCCGCAGCGCGTTCAGGTCGACGGCGAGGAGCTGGGGCGCGCGTCGCGTGTGAAGGCGTGGCTCGAGCCCGGATCGCTCCGAGTGAGGGTGCCGGCCACCTGAGCCGTCGCATCGGCCGTCTCCCCCACTCCCGCTCCCTCAGAATTTGGCACCATTTTCATCGCCCAATAGGCGCAATGAGGAAGAACCTTCCAGCGGCGCGCGACGAACGTCAGCGCTGCCTCACCGCAAGAGCCTCTCGCGCACGGGCCCGGCACCACTCGGGTCGACGCGTCACGTCCTCCCACGTGAGACGAATCACGGAGTAGCCGGCCGCCACGAGAAGCGCGTCTCGCTCGAGGTCCTTGCGCCGCGCCTGGTCGTCGGAGTGATATCGGCGGGAGTCGAGCTCGACCGCGACCTTCGCGTCACGGTGCAGCATGTCGGGGTGCAGCGCGACACCCACCGCGATCACCTCCCCCTGGCGCTCCCAGCCCTGCCACTCCGGACCCACGAACACCTGCGTCGCCGCGACGTGCTCGAGCATGCTCTGCACTCCGGCCCTAGCCAGATCGACGACCTCGGCGAGCTGTGCGCGCGCGGGAATCCGCCCGTGCTCGGGCAGGCGGCGCCGCAAGGCCTCGGCGTCAACCGGTCCGTCTCTCATGATGTCGAGGAGACGGCCGATGCGCTGGTCGGGGGCCGCTCGGCGCCATACGAGGATCGCGGCGTCCTCGGGCGACAGCACCCGCACTCCGTCGACCACCGCAATCTCGAACGGTCGATCGGTACGCAGAACTGTCGCGCATCGTGGCGCGGAACGTCGTACCGCCGTGGGCAGCACCACGTCGACTGCGTCGAACCGCGCCGCGGCCCATCCATGCAGCCACAGCGCTGCCGCGCCCGAGATCGCGCCATGCGGCTCCATCCACCTCACGACAGCCTCGATCTGGCACGCGACGCTCGTCTGATGCTCGCGGTGCGCCCACTGCCCAGGCGCGATGCGCACTACCAGCCCGTATCGCTGCGCGTCGGACAAGGTTCGCCTGCTCCAGCGCTCCTCGAGCTCGCCGCGAGACCACGGGCGTGGGTATGCGGCCATCGCCGCTGCCATCGAGGCGACGGACGGGGCGCTGCGGCGTCGAGTCATGACACGGACAGTAAGAGTGGGGACGAGGAGCGCGCTCGAGCCGGCGCGTCACCTGTGGACATCGTTCAGGGTGAGCGGCCGCTGTGGAGACTCTTTCCTCATCGTTCCGTCTGGGCGATGAAAATGGTGCCAAATTCCGGGAAGTCGGGTGGAGGGGTCAGGCGTGGTCGCCGTTCCTCAGCTGCTCGACCCACGCCCGGGCGTCCGCGAAGTCCGCGTCCGAGGTCCCCGGCACCACTGGCGTGGGCTCATCCGCCGCCGCCGGGTACGAGCCCAGGAACACCACCAGCGGGCAGGTGCGACGCAGGCCCATGAGGGCCTCCGCCATGCGCTGCTCCGCCACGTGCCCCAGGGCGTCGATCGAGAACGAGTACTCGCCTGGCCGGTCCCAGCGGGGACGCGACTCGATGCGTGACAGATTCACGCCGCGCGCCGCGAACTGCTCGAGCATCTCCAGCAGCGCGCCGGAGCGGTCCGTGGGCAGGTGGACGGTGAGCGTGGTCTTGTCGCGGCCCGTGGGCTCGGGCACGGCCGCGGGACGCCCCACCTTCACGAACCGCGTCGCAGCGTGCTCGTTGTCCGCGACGTGCTCCTCGATCAGGTGCAGCCCCAGGCCGGCGGCGGTGCCTGGTGGAGCGAGTGCTGCGTCGACGTCGATGCCCTCGACGGCCTCGCCGGCGGCGATCGCTCGCGCGCCCGCGGCGTTCGAGGAGGCGGGCACGAACACCGCCTGCGGAATGGTCACGTGCGCCCATCGACGCACCTGGGCCCAGGCGTGCGAGTGCGCGGTGACCCGCGTGATGTCGCCGTGCGCGATCCCCTCCCGCGCGACCAGCTCGAACTCGACGGGCAGGACGGTCTCCGCGAGGATCACCAGCGGTGCGCCCTCAGCCAGCGTGTCCAGGGTCGCGGTGACGCCGCCCTCGACCGTGTTCTCGATCGCGACCACAGCGAAGTCGACCTCGCCGGCACGCACCGCGCCCAGGGCCGCCGGCACGTCCACCACGGGCACGTACTCGGCGTCCTCGGGGGACACCATGCGGCGCAGGGCCGCCTCGGTGAAGGTGCCAGCAGGTCCCAGGAACGCGTAGCGGGGCCTCGTGCTCACTGGTCCTCCTCGGTGGCGGTCTGCTTGGCCACGGTCGCGTCGGCGTCCAGGGCATCGCCTTCGCGGCCCTGGCGAGTGCGGCGCGCCACGGCCTCGCGTGCGCCGCTGATCCCGCTCTTCACGCGTCGGGTGCTCACGGCCATCATGACGTCACGGTACTGGGCTGCGCGCGCGGCGGCCGCGCGGGGGGAGGTGCCGGGCGCACGGTGGCGGATCTCGCACTCGACCTCGGTGGCGCGCATCCCGGCATGCAGGACGTCGATCGTCATGCCCACCTCGAGCCCGGCGCCGCGGGCGAGCGGCATGGCCGCCTCGAGCGCCTCGCGGGTGAGGCAGCGGATGGGGCCCAGCGGGTCCGTGGGCGTCCAGCCCGAGGCCTGCTCGATGGCTCGCCTGGCGGCCTTGCCGGAGGTGCTGAGGGTGCGGGCCTGACCTTCCGTCACGGCGATCGCGAGATCCGCGACATGCTCCACGACCGCGGGCACGAGCGGAGCGGCGCCCACCGCGTGGTGCCCCAGTCCGCCGGGCAGCAGCAGCACGGCACGGGGCGTCCGGCCCGGCTCGTCGCGCATCGCGATCACCGAGCTTCCGGTCTCGATCGACGCCGTGCGCCCACGATGGTGCGAGTGCCGCACCACGACGGCACCGGCCTTGCGCGCGAGCTCCTGGGTGTTGTCGCCGGAGGCGTCGTCGACCACGAGCACCAGGTCGATGCCCGGGATCGATCGGGCGGCGCGCACGGTCGCGGCGATGCGACGGGCTTGGTTGTGCGCCACGATCAGGGCGGCCGCGGCATGCAGATCCGCGGCCCGCTTGACGCCGCCCCGTCTGCGCGCGGGGGCGGATCCATCTCCGGCAGCCTTGCGCGCGGGAGCGGTACGCCGGGCCGATGCGGCGGCGGGCTTCTTGGCGGGCGTGCCCGTGGCGCCGGCGCCGCGAGGGCGCGCCGAGCCGTCCTGCGGTGCCTCCTGATCCGCAGGCGCAGAGGACGGGGGAGTCCGGCGCTTGGCTGCCACGTGCCCAGCCTAGCCGGGGACCCGGGGGGTTTTGTCAAACTTTGACGCTCGCGTGACGTTCCCGTGAATGACCCGTACCGATGGACGGCGCGGGCGGGAAGGTGCAAGAGTGGGGCGCATGCATGAGCGCGCCGGAACACCCGCCCAACCCCAGGACCTCATCGACGTGGACGCCCTGTTGGGGGCCTACTTCGATCAGGTGCCGGACCCTGCGAATCCGGAGCAGAAGGTGGTCTTCGGCACGTCCGGACACCGGGGCAGCGCGTTCGACACCGCCTTCAACGAGGCGCACATCGTCGCCACCACCGCGGCGATCGTGGAGTATCGCCGCGCTCAAGGCACCGACGGGCCGCTCTTCCTGGGCAAGGACACCCACGCGCTGTCGGGCCCGGCGCAGGACACGGCGCTCGAGGTGCTGGCCGCCGCAGGGGTGCGGGTGTGCATCGACGCTCGCGACGGCTACACGCCCACGCCCGCCGTCTCGCTCGCCATCCTCGTGGAGAACGGCGCCGTGGACCCCACCGGGCTGCGCACGTCCGGATCGGGCCTCGCCGACGGCATCGTGGTCACGCCGTCGCACAATCCTCCCCGCGATGGCGGCTTCAAGTACAACCCCCCGCACGGCGGCCCCGCGGACTCGGACGCCACCCGCTGGATCGCGAACCGCGCCAACGAGATCCTCACGGGCGGCGCGTGGCGACAGGTGCCGCGCAAGCAGCTGAAGGACGCCCTCGCGGCGGACAGCACCGAGCGCTTCGACTACCTCCATCTCTACCTGCGCCACCTTCCGACCGTGATCGATCTGGACGCGATCCGCTCAGGCGGCGTGCGCATCGGCGCGGACCCGCTGGGCGGCGCCGCGGTCGACTACTGGGGCGCCATCGGCGAGGAGCACCGCCTGGACCTGACCGTCGTGAACCCCGAGGTGGACCCCACGTGGCGCTTCATGACGCTCGACTGGGACGGCAAGATCCGCATGGACTGCTCGAGCCCCTCCGCGATGGCGAGCTTGCGCGGCCTCATGGAGGGCGCGGACGCGCCGTACGACATCGCGACGGGCAACGACGCGGACTCCGATCGGCACGGCATCGTCACCCGCGATGGCGGGCTGATGAACCCCAACCACTTCCTCGCGACTGCGATCTCGTACCTGTACGGCGGGGCGCGGCCGGACTGGCGGCCCGATGCGCGCATCGGCAAGACCCTCGTGTCCTCGTCCCTCATCGACCGGGTGGGAGCGAAGCTGGGCCGCCGCGTCGAGGAGGTGCCCGTGGGCTTCAAGTGGTTCGTGCCGGGGCTGCTGAGCGGCGAGGTGGGCTTTGGCGGTGAGGAGTCCGCTGGGGCATCCTTCCTGCGACGCGACGGCCGGGTGTGGACCACGGACAAGGACGGCATCCTGCTGTGCCTGCTGGCGTCGGAGATCATGGGCGCCACCGGACGCACGCCCTCGCAGCTGCACCGCGACCTCACCGATGAGCTGGGCGAGAGCTGGTACGCCCGCGTCGACGCCGCCGCGACCAAGGCACAGAAGGACACCCTCGCGCAGCTGTCGCCGTCTCAGGTGAGTGCGACGGAGCTCGCCGGCCAGGAGATCACGGCGAAGCTCACGGAGGCGCCCGGCAACGGGGCGGCCATCGGCGGTCTCAAGGTCACCACGGCCGATGCCTGGTTCGCCGCGCGCCCGTCCGGCACCGAGGACGTGTACAAGATCTACGCGGAGAGCTTCGTGTCCGAGGCGCACCTGGGCGAAGTGCAGGACGCCGCTCGGACCGTGGTCGCGGAGGCGCTCGAGGGCTGAGCGCCCGTACGGTCCGTCAGGCCCGGTCGATCCAGCGTCCGTGCGGATGCGCGATCGCGACCGTCTCGCCGCGGTCGAAGGACGGTCCCACGCGCACGGCGGCGGCCGGGTGCTCGGCGACGGGCTCGAGACCCACCCGCGTGACGTCCCGGTGCCGAGTCGCCTCGTCCACCGCCGCGTCGATGTCCGCCCTCACCGCGGCATCGGCTTGGTACAGGGCGATGGTGTGCCACACCACCACCGGACCAGGCGGGAGGGTCGCGACCACCTCCGTGAGCGCCGTGGCCGCGTCGCCCGCGACCATCCGCACCTCCGTGGAGCGGCGCAGCGCGATGGCGGCACGCAGTCGAGCGAGCCGGTCCAGGTGCTCGGGCCACACCAGGGCCTCGAGCCACGCTGCTGCGGCCGGGTCCGTGGCGTCCACCGGCGACAGGTCGATGCCGGTCCGCGTCGCCAGCTCCGGCACCCGCGCAGGCAGGTCGAAGCCGCCCCGATCGTCGCACTCGAGCTCGAGCACCCCGCCGCCGATGCGCGTGTCGCCCTCCGCACCGCGGTACCGGTAGGCGAAGCGGTCCAGCAGCAGGTTGAGGCCGGCCGATGCGCCCAGGTCGATCGCGTGCACGGCTCCGCGGTCTCGGGGCAGCCACGGCAGCAGCACGGCGGCGCGACCCACCTCATTGGTCTGAGTGCGGTGCGACTGCGCGATCGCGAGCAGCGCGTCCTCGCGTGCGAGAACGTGGTCCCGGAACGCCGCCACGGCGTCGGCGCCCGCCTCGCGCGCGGGTGAGGTGAGGTGCGGGTACCACGCGGCCAACGCATCGGCCGGACTCGTGGTGAGGCGCACGGCGCCGAACAGCAGGTTCAGGGGCGGAACGTTGTCGATCCGAGCCACCACCCGCAGCAGCTCCGGATCCTGCGCGATGCCGAGCGCGAGCGCGCGGTACAGCGGCGAGTCGCTCGCAGCGTCCGCCCAGCGACGCACCTCTGCGGCGACCTGGTCGAGATCCGCGCGATCGGCCGCGCTCCAGTCGATCGTGCCCATCGCACCTCCCGAGCACACTGTGCCAGGACGCCGTGGTCGGTGCCCAGGGCCGGTGGGGCGCGCCCTGGCTCCGCTGAGTGTCACCGCGCCTCGCTAGCGTGGGCACATGACCGCGCTCCCGGGCTCCGAGGTGCAGGCGCTGCGCATGCGGGCACTGCTGCTGGCCGGCGACCATGCGCACCGCTCCGTGGGCGACGTCGCCATGTGGATGGGCGCCATGCAGGCGCAGGATCTCGCGAGCGGGATGTGGTCCCTGGGGATCCGCCTGCCGCACCTCACGGCGCCGGACGTGGACGCGGCCCTCGAGCGTCGCGAGGCGCTGCGCACCTGGCCCATGCGAGGCACGGTGCATCTGGTTCCTGCGCGCGATGCCCGGTGGATGCTCGACCTGATGTCCGGGAAGCCGCTGGCGGGCGCTGCTGCTCGGAGGCAGTTCCTGGGGATCACCGAGGACACGGTCGCGACCGCGAACGCGGCGCTCGAGGGTGTCCTGCGCGGCGGCAAGCGACTCACCAGGTCGCAGTGCCTCGAGGCGATCGCGGATGCCGGGGTGCCCTCGCCTGGCCAGGTGGGCTACCACCTGCTCTGGTACGCCTCGCAGGTGGGGCTGACGTGCATGGGTCCGCAGGACGGCAAGGAGCAGACGTTCGTGCTGCTCGACGAGTGGGTGCCTGACCCCGTAGCGCTCGAGCGCGAGGAGGCGCTCGCGGAGATCGCCGTGCGCTACGTCCGCAGTCATGGGCCGGTCACCGTGAAGGATCTCGCGCGCTGGACCGGACTGGGAGTGCGCGAGTGCCGCGCGGGCGTGGCGGGCGCGGGGCAGCGCTTGAGAGCGGTCGACACCGATCACGGTCCCATGGTCGCGGCGGCGGAGGCCCTTGACGACGCTCCGCCCGCGAACGAGGGCGGCCTCGTCATCCCGCCTGGCTTCGACGAGTACATGCTGGGCTACGGGGATCGCTCACTCATGATGGAGCCGCAGCACATGAACGCCGTGGTGCCGGGCGGCAACGGGGTGTTCCGGGCGACGCTCGTGCGCGACGGTCGGGTGGTCGGGACCTGGAAGCGGACCATGCGCACCACGACCTGTGTGATCGACGTCGACCCGCTCACGCGGCTGGACGCTCGCGAGCGCGACGGCTTCGAGCAGGCGTTCGCCCGCTACGGCACGTTCATGGGACGCGGCCTCGACGTACGCTGGGGCGCCGTCACCCGAACTGGCTGAGCGCGTACAGCAGCAGCCCATAGATCGCGATGATCCCCACGACTGCCACGGCGCCGGTGATGATCGCGGCCAGCGCCAGACGCTTGTTCGTGGCGAGTCCGTTGCGCGCGGCCGCGCGTCCCCGCACGCCCAGCACCATTCCGCTGATCGCGAGCACGAGCACCACCAGCACCGGCGTGCTGAAGCCCACGAACCACGCCAGCAGACCCGCGAGCGCCAGGCCGGACAGCACCATGCCCACGACAGCACGCCGGTTGTGCTCGGTCGCTCGATCGAACGTCACACCCTCGAGGCTGAGCGCCTGCTCGCCGCGGGAACCGGGGTGCGGTGGCGGCACCGCCGGCCCACCGTCCAGCGGAACGGGCGTGGACGCCGGGTTGGTCGCGCCTGCGGGGCCGCTGTACCAGTCGTCGGGCGCAACGATCGCGCCGTCCTCGCGCGGCTGGTCCGGCCCCTGCTCATCAGGACGATGCTCGTCGGGCTGGGTCATGGTCGGCTCCCCTCGCCGGTTGATCAGGCCAGGCTAGCGGCTCGCACCAGCGGCGATCAGCGCGTCGATGGCGCCGCGAGTCGTCGTCGGTGAGCGAGCAGGGCGACCACCAGAGGGACGAGCAGCACGGCGCCCGCGATCGACAGGCCCGTATACCCGAGCGCCGCGAGGGCGAGACCCGACAGCGCTCCCGCGCTGGCGCCGGCCAGGCCCATGGTGAGGTCCGCGACGCCCTGCACGTCGGTGGGAGCGGCACGCCCGTGGTGCGACAGCACCGCGATGAGCGTGGCCGCCGCGATGGTCACCGCCGACCACCCGAGCCCGATCAGCACCAGGCCCACGGTGGCCCACAGCTCAGCGATCGCGTGCGAGCCGTGACCCGCATCCGCCCAGCCCGATGCGGCAGTGAAGCCGCAGCCGATCAGCAGCACCGTGGTGCCCAGAGCGACCACCGAGCGGGGTCCCCACCGGTCCGCGAGCCAGCCGAACACCGGCGCGAGCATGTACATGCCGGCGACGTGCGCACTGATGACGATGCCGATGAAGCGCAGCGAGGATCCGTGGCCGTGGAGGTGGACGCTGCTCATGGCCATCACGCCCACCATGACGGCGTGGCCCGTCGCCATCGCGATGAGACCCAGGCGACCGTCCGCATTCGCCCACACCGCTCGCAGCGTGTCGACGATCCTCCGGCGAGCGGGCGCGCTCGCCGGACGCGGGTCGCGCAGGCCGATGCGGATCACCAGGGCGGCGACCAGCAGAGCGATCAGTCCGAACACCCACGCCCCGCCGATAGGCACCAAGCCCAGACTGGCGCCCAGGCGCGCCCCGGGCTCGATGAGGTTGGGGCCTAGGATCGCGCCGATGGACGACGCCCACACCACGATCGACAGCACGGTGCCGCGTCGCGCATCGGCCACGCCGTCCGTCGCGGCGAACCGCGCCTGAAGACCTGCGGCCATGCCGCCGCCCACCAGCAGCGATCCCGCGAGCAGCAGCGGCAGCGACGAGAGCGCGGCGGAGAGCAGTGCCACGGCGGCGCCGCCTGCGGCGAGCGCCAGACCCGTGGTCAGTGCCGTGCGCCTGCCTGCGCGACCGGCGAGCCGGGCCAGGGGGACCGCGATGAGCGCCGCACCCAGCACGTTCGCTGTCTGGGGCAGCCCCGAGTAGGCCGCGGATCCGCTGACCTGCTCTGCGAGCAGTCCTCCCACCGACACCGCAGACGCGACGCCCACGCCGGCAGTGAGCTGCGCGGACGCCAGCACCGCGACGCGAGGCCGGTTCACCCGCCCCTGCGCGCGCGTGCTCACGCCCAGACGAGTCCTTGAGCGGGGTCGTTCATCACCCGGCCCACGTCGTACAGCACGCGAGCGCCCAGCTCACCGTCCACCAGGCGGTGGTCGAAACTCAGCGCGAGCTGGGTCACCCAGCGCGGCTGGATCTCGCCCTCGTGCACCCACGGCATCTGGCGTACCGCGCCGAACGCGAGGATCGCGGCCTCGCCGGGGTTCAGGATCGGCGTGCCGGTGTCGATGCCCAGCGCGCCCACGTTGGTGATGGTGATGGTGCCGTCGCTCATCTGCGCGGGGCTGACGGTGCCCGCGCGCGCCTCGGCCGTCAGGTGCTGGAGCTCGACCGCGAGCGCGTGGAGCGGCAAGCGGTGGGCGTCCTTGATGTTGGGGACCACGAGGCCGCGCGGAGTCGAGGCGGCGATGCCCAGGTTGACGTAGTGCTTGTAGACGATCTCCTGCGTGGCGTCGTCCCAGCTCGCATTGACCTCGGGGTGGCGGCGCACGGCCAGCAGCAGCGCCTTCGCGACGATCAGCAGCGGGGTGACGCGCACATCGGCGAAGTCCTTGTCCTGCTTGAGCTTCGCGACCAGGTTCATGGTCTCCGTGACGTCCACGGTGTGGAACTCGGTGACGTGCGGAGCGGTGAAGGCGGACTGCACCATCGCCTCTGCGGTGCGCTTGCGCACGGACTTCACGGGCACCCGGGTGGTGCGCCCATCGCCCTGCGGGGTGCCCGTCTCGAGCCAGGGCTGATCGTCGCTCGGGTAGGTCGCGAGGGTCTGCGCCGAGTACGCCTTGACGTGCTGCTCGACGTCCTCGCGCGTGACGAGGCCGCCGGGTCCCGAGGGCGTCACCGTGGTGAGGTCCACGCCCAGGTCGCGGGCGAGCTTGCGGACGGGGGGCTTCGCGAGCACCGGGTACTCGTCGAGGTCCTGCTCGCCGCCCACGGGCTCGATCGCCTCCTCGCGGCGGGGGCGCCGCTCCGCGGAGCCGGCCTTCACGCCATAGCCCACGAGGACCGCTCCCGACTCGCCGCCGGCATCGCTGTCGCCGCCGGCGTCGGACAGGGGACCGGCATCCGCCACCGGGGCGCTCGCCGGTGCCGCCTGCACGGGGGCGTCAGTGGCCTCAGCGGCGGCGTCGGCACCGCTCGGCGCCGAGGACTCTGCGGGCGCCTCGCCGTCCGGGTCCACGTCCACCTCGAGGATGGGCTCTCCCACCTCGACCGTGTCACCCTCGCGCGCCAGCAGCTCCTTGACCACGCCGTCGAACGGGCAGGGCAGCTCGACCAGGGACTTCGCGGTCTCGATCTCGACGATGGGCTGGTTCACCTCGACCGTGTCGCCTGGTGCCACGAGCCAGGTGACGATGTCCGCCTCGGTGAGGCCCTCGCCCGCATCGGGCATCCGAAACTGCTGGAAGGTCGGCATCGCGGGCTCCTCAGTGCCTCATGACTCGGTCCACGGCGTCCAGCACGCGGTCGAGGCTCGGCAGATAGTCGTGCTCGAACGTGGCTCCAGGGTAGGGCGTGTGGAAGCCACCGACGCGGAGCACAGGCGCGTGCAGGTGGAAGAAGGCCTCCTCCGTGACGCGCGCGGACAGCTCGGCTCCCGAGCCGAACGCGGTGGGCGCCTCATGCACCACGACCACCCGGCCGGTGCGCTTGGCGGAGCGCACCACGGTGTCGGAGTCCATCGGGGACAGGGAGCGCAGGTCGATCACCTCGACGTCGGTGCCCTCCGTGGCGGCGACCTCCGCGGCCTGCAGCGCCAGCCGGACCGTGGGGCCGTAGGCGACCACGGTCACGTCCGAGCCCTCGCGGGCCACGCGAGCCGATGCCATCTCCGCTGTCGCCGCCGCCTCGCCGTCCGCGGCGTCGAGCTGGGCGCGCACGCGCTCCGTGTCGACGTCGCCCTTGACCCAGTAGCGCGCCTTGGGCTCGAAGAACATCACCGGGTCGGGGCAGGCGATCGACTGCTGGATCAGGTCGTAGGCGTCCTGCGGCGTCGCCGGGGAGACGATGCGCAGGCCGGCCGTGTGCGCGAACAGCGCCTCGGGGGACTCCGAGTGGTGCTCGACCGCGCCGATGCCGCCCGCGAACGGCACGCGGATGACGATGGGCAGCGTGATCTGACCCTGCGAGCGATAGTGCATCTTGGCGAGCTGGGTGGTGATCTGGTCGTAGGCCGGGAAGATGAAGCCGTCGAACTGGATCTCGATGACGGAGCGATAGCCGCGCATGGCCATGCCGATGGCCGTGCCGACGATGCCGGACTCCGCGAGCGGGGTGTCCATGACCCGCGCCTCGCCAAAGTCCTTGTGGAGTCCGTCGGTGACCCGGAAGACGCCGCCCAGTGCGCCGATGTCCTCGCCCATGAGGAGCACCTTGTCGTCGCGCTCCATGGCAGCGCGCAGGCCCGCGTTGATGGCGCCTGCCATGGTCAGCCGCTCGCTCATCCGGCCGCCTCCACGTCCGCGAACGACCTCTCGTAGCGCTCGAACCAGGCACGGTCCGCGTCCACGGTCGCGTGAGGCAGCGCGTAGACGTGGTCGAACATCGTGGTGGTGGCCGGGCGCTCCCACCCGCGCACGGACTCACGCGTGCGCTGGCCCAGCGCCTTGGCCTCGGCGGTCACCAGGGCGCGGAACTCGTCGGAGAGCTCGCCGCGCTGGGTGAGGTGCGCGTCGAGGCGGGCGATGGGGTCGCGCTCGGCCCAGTACGTCTCCTGGGCCTTCGAGCGGTAGCGCGTGGGGTCGTCCGAGGTGGTGTGCGCGCCCATCCGGTAGGTGAAGGCCTCGATCAGGACCGGCCCGTTGCCGCTGCGGGCGTGCTGCAACGCCCACTGGGTGACGGCGTGGCACGCGATCACGTCATTGCCGTCGACGCGCACGCTGGGGATGCCGAAGCCCTTGCCGCGGTCCGCGATCGGCACGCGCGACTGGCGCGTCGCCGGCTCGGAGATCGCGAACTGGTTGTTCTGCACGAAGAAGACCACGGGCGCCTGGTGCACGGAGGCGAAGACCATCGCCTCGCTCACGTCTCCCTGCGAGGTGGCGCCGTCGCCGAAGTAGCAGACGGTCGCGCCGTCGCGCTCCGGGTGACCGCTGGCGACCAGCCCGTCGCGGTCCATCGCCATCGCGTAGCCCGTCGCGTGGAGTGCGTGGGTGCCGATCACCAGCGAGTACAGGTGGAAGCCGTGGTCCTGAGGGTTCCAGGCGCCGTGCTGGAGCCCGCGGAAGATGCGCAGGATCTCGACGAGGTCGACGTCGCGAGTCATCGCCACGCCGTGCTCGCGGTAGCTGGGGAACACGAAGTCCGGCTCCCGCAGCGCGTGGCCGGACCCGATCTGCGCGGCCTCCTGGCCCAGCGACTGGACCCACAGGCCCAGCTCGCCCTGCCGCTGCAGGCTGGTGGCCTCAAGGTCCCAGCTGCGCAGCACGGTCATGTCGCGCCAGAACGCCCGCAGGTCATCGGGGGTCAGGTGCGCGGCATAGGGGCTGTAGACGTCATCGCCGACGGCGTTCCCCTGGTGGTCGAGCAGTTGGACCAGGCCGTCGGAGGAGAGCGGACCAGTCGCGTCCACGGGGCCTCCAGGATGTTCTCGGGGACGCTCAAGCGTCCGCCTTCGCTAACTTACGCAAGCGTAGGCTACGCAACCGTAGGTTGCAAGCGCATCAGTTCTTCGACGCCTGGTACGCGTCGACGACCTCCTGCGGGTCCCCGTCCATCTTGAGGTTGCCGTGATCGATCCACAGCACTCGCGAGCAGGTGTCGAGGATCGAGCGCATCGAGTGGCTCACCAGGAAGACCGTGCCCGCCTGCTCGCGCAGCTCGCGGATGCGCGCCTCGCTCTTGGCCCGGAACTCCTTGTCGCCCACGGCGAGCGCCTCGTCCACCAGCAGGATCTGGTGGTCACGGGACACCGCGATCGAGAAGCGCAGACGTGCCGCCATGCCGGACGAGTAGGTCTTCATGGGCAGGTCGATGAACTCCTCGAGACCGGAGAAGTCCACGATGTCCTGGTACACCGCGTCCGCCTGCGCCCGGGAGTTGCCCAGCGCGAGCGAGCCCAGGATCACGTTCTTGGAGCCGGACAGGTCGCCCAGCAGCGCAGCGTTGACGCCCAGCAGCGCCGGCTGGCTCGAGGCGAACACGCTGCCCGATGCGGGGCTCTGCAGACCCGCGATCGCCCTCATCAGGCTCGACTTGCCGGAGCCGTTGTGGCCGATGACGCCGATGCTCTCGCCCTCGTGGGCGACGAAGGTCATGCCCTTGACCGCGTGCACCACCCGGATGCCGCGCTGGCGCTGCAGCAGCGCGCGCGTGCCGCTCGCGGCCTTGCCGGAGGCGAAGGTCTTGTACTTGATGTGGAGATCGTCCACCACCACCGTCGGATGGCCGGTGCGCGTCGCGGAGCCCTCAGTCACGGCCGTACCTCTCCTCGCCCTTCCAGAAGAACACGAGGCCGAACGAGGACGTCACCACCGCCGCTCCGATGGCGATCCACCACATGAACGGCTCGATCGGGTTGCCCGTGACCATGTAGCCGCGCACCAGCGCGATGAAGTCGTGCACCGGATTCAGTCGCGCGAGCGTGAGCAGCTCCTGCCGGTCCGCGAGCACGCGCTCAAGGTCGAAGAAGATGCCGCTGGTGTAGAACACCACGCGCGACACCAGCGGGATGATCTGCGACAGGTCACGCACGTGCACCGTGAGCCGCGCCGTGATGAGCGCGATGCCCAGGTTGAACAGCGTCATGAGCATCATGACGGGCACGAGCATGAGCCATGACCACTGGATGGGCTCACCCACCACGAGCAGGATGACCATCATGACGAGCAGCATGGGGATGAGCTCGACGAACTGCCGGATCACGATCGCGATGGGCAGCAGGATGCGCGGGAAGCTCAGGCTGCGCACCAGAGACTTGGACCCGACGATCGAGTTCGCGCCGCCGGACATGGTCTTGGTGAAGTACTCGAAGATGAACACGCCCACCACGAGGAAGGCGACGAAGTTGTCGGGCCGCGTGTCGCTGGGCATGATGACGCCGAAGATCGTGCCGAACAGGATCGCGTTGAGGATGGGCCGCAGCACCACCCAGCCCATTCCCAGCCGGTTCTCGCTCATGGCGGCCTGCAGCCGGTAGCGCGCGAGAGTGCTCGCGAAGTCGCGGCGGCGCCACGTCTGCACGATGTACGCGCGCAACGGGGGCCGAGCGCCTACGCGCTCCAGGCCGTTGTCGCTCGCGAGCGCCTCAAGATCGGTGGGCGTCACTCTTCTCCTCGGGACAGGTCTGCGGCGGAGGCTGCGGACAGGACACCGGCGCGACCAAACTTATCAGCGCCGCTGGCGCGGTCTGGATGCAGCGTTCTCAACGCTCGTGCGTCAGCGAATGCTCCCCAGCGCGGCGAGCAGCGCGTCGTTCTGCTCCGGGGTGCCGATGCTCACGCGCATGCCTTCGCCCGCGAAGGGCCGCACCAGCACCGCAGGCTCGAGGTCCGCGAGCGCGCCGGCGATCTGCGCCGTCCGCTCACCCGCTGCGAGCCACACGAAGTTGCCCTGCGGCTCCGGTACGTCCCAGCCGAGCTCCGCGAGCGCGGGCACCACACGCTCCCGCTCGGCGACGACGAGCTCCACCCGCTCGAGGAGCTCGTCCTGCGCGTCGAGGGACGCGATCGCGGCGGCCTGAGCGGGCGCTGAGACGGAGAACGGGGTGACGCACGAGCGCACGGGAGCGATGAGTTCCGGATCGCCCGCGACGTAGCCGACGCGCAGTCCGGCCAGGCCGTACGCCTTCGAGAAGGTCCGGGCGATCAGCAGGTTGCGGTGGCGGTCCAGCGCCGCCCGTCCGTCGACCACGTCCGGATCGCGCACGAACTCGACATACGCCTCGTCGAGCCCCACGAGCACCCGCGAGGGCACGCGGGCCAGGAACGCCTCCACCTCCGCCGAGCGCAGCGCGGGACCGGTGGGGTTGTTGGGCGAGCACAGCACGATCACGCGGGTGGCGTCGGTGATCGCACCGGCCATCGCATCGAGGTCGTGGCGCCCGTCCTGGCCAAGCGGCACCTGGACGGGCGTCGCCCCTGTGATCTGGGTGAGGATGGGATATGCCTCGAAGCTGCGCCACGCGAAGATGACCTCGTCGCCCGGCCCGGCGTACGCCTGGAGCACGTGCTGCAGCGCCGCGACCGATCCACCGCCCACGGCGACGGAGGCGGCGGGAAGACCCAGGAACGCGCCGATGCGCTCGTGCAGCTCCACCGCGAACATGTCGGGATAGAGATGGGCGAGCTGCCCCTGCGCTCCGATCGCCTGCGCGACCGAGGGCAGCGGCGGGTAGGGGTTCTCGTTCGAGGACAGCTTGATGGGAGGGAGGCGCTCGGCGCTGCCTCGTGCGCCGGGGACGTAGCGGGGCATGGCGGCGATGGCGGGCCGCGGCTGGGGTCGATCCATGCCTCAAGGATGGCAGGTGTGGGAGACTCCCGGGCATGAAGTTCCTCCTCAACACCGTCGCCATGGCCGTGGCCCTCTGGATCGCCACCCTGCTCCCGTTGGACCTCGCGGTCACGGGAGGCGAGGCCGAGTGGTGGCAGCGCGTGCTGGTGTTCCTGGCCATCGGCGCCGTGATCGTGCTGCTGA
Organism: Demequina activiva; assembly: GCF_016862815.1. GTDB lineage: Bacteria > Actinomycetota > Actinomycetes > Actinomycetales > Demequinaceae > Demequina > Demequina activiva. The sequence continues at coordinate 810,154 of NZ_BONR01000001.1, forward strand.
ACATGATCGTCAAGCCCATCGTCAGTCTGCTCGCACTGCCCATCACCATCCTCACGCTGGGCCTGTTCGCCCTGGTGATCAACTGGTTCATCCTGTGGCTCACCGCCTGGATCTCGGAGCAGGTCGACTTCGTCAACCTCACCGTGGGCGGGTTCTGGCAGACGCTGCTGGCGGCGCTGGTGATCTCGATCGCCTCCGCGATCATGGGCGCAGTTCTGGGATCCCGCCGGGACTGATTCCCGGCACCGGCCGTGGGTCGCGCGGTGGCGACGGCGGCGCGTTCGGACCAGGGGACGGCTCGGTCGCCCGCGATGGGGTGACCGCAGGCGCGTACTCGGTGCGGGCCATCTCGCCTGACCCCAGGAACGCCGATGCGCCGGAGCGCCACGCCGTCAGCGAGGGCCGCAGCGAGGCGTCCGCGGCCCGGCCGATCGCGGCGTAGGAGCCGAGCGCATGGGCGCCCAGGACACTGGCGCCAGCCGCCGCCACGGCCGGGTCGCCTGACTGCTCGAGGTCCGCGACCACGGAGATGACGTTGGCGGCGTCGGGAGTGCGCACGCCATCCAGCTGATGAACGGTCTCCTGCAGGCTCGACAGGTGGATGTACTCGACGCCGTCGATGGGCGCGTTGCGGTCGATGGGCGAGCCCGCGGTGACGACGTGGGTGATCGCCAGCCTGTCCGCGGCCTCGGACGCCGCGATGGTCGCGGCCACGATCCCGCCCTGGCTGTGCCCCACGAGCATCACGGGCTCGGTCGCGCGGATTCCGTGGCGCTCGAGCGCGAGCGCGACCAGGCGCGCAGTGTCGGACGTCCTGCCCACCACCGCCTGACCGTTGCTGAGCCAGTCGAAGGGCGATGCATCCCACAGCGTGTGGTCCGCCGTGCCGGGGATCGACACGATGTGCGAACGCGTGCCGTCCGCGTGCGTGAGGGTGTCGATGGCGACGGCGCCGTGCTCGCCGTAGGGGACGGCCGCCACACCGTCCACGAGGTCCTCGAGTCCGAGTGGGCTCGCCCGCTCCGCGCCGCTGCCGGGGCGGACGTGCACTCCCACCAGCGCTGGCTCGCCGGCCAGCCGTTCGAGCGCGTCCGCCGCCGCCGTCGCGGCCCCCACGGCCGCCTCGTACTGGCTGGGGAGCGGGCCGCGCGGGATGTCGTGGGCGGCGATCGCCGCGCCTGCGGTGTCGCCATTGAGGTAGCCGGTGGTGGGCGGGGGCCCGTCCGGCATCAGGGCCTCGCCCACCGGGTCGTCGCCGGTGATGCGCATCGCCGTGCCGAGAGGCGTCACGCTCCACGCCGCGCCCGCGACCACCCGTGAGGGGAACGCGACCGTCAGCGCCAGGTCCCGCACTGCGCGCCTCGTCCGTTCGAGCACGCTCACGTGGTGGTTCGCCGCCTGCTCGGCCGCCAGGAACCCGTGCGCGACCTGGCTCAGCCGTGCGCTCACGTCGTCGAGCTCTCGCTCGAGGGCGAGGGCCCCGTGCGGTCCGTGGGAGGCGTCCTGGGCGGCGTCCCTCGCGTCGAACACGTAGGGAGCGACCTCCGGCAGCGACCGCGAGTAGGCATCCTCCGCGTTCCACTGCGCGATGCGCAGGGCCTTGGCCGCCTCGCGAAGCTCCTGGGCGGCGCTGGCCAGCACCGCCGCGGCTCGCTCCAGGTCCTCCGTGACCGCACGCTCGCCGCCTGCGCCACCGTGCACGCTGATGGGAGGGGGCGCCGGATCGCTCACAGCTGCCCGCTCCCGTGCGCGGCGATGCGCGCACTGGCCAGGCGGTCGCGCGCATGCTCGACGGCGGCCGCGAGCGCTCCCACCGACGCGGCGAGGGCGTCGATCTCCGCCCGGTACCCGCGTGCGGCCGTGGACGTCCACTCGACTCGCTCGGCCTGGGCGAGCAGGCGCCGGACGTCCTCGACGCAGTCCGCGGCCTGCGCAAGCGGGTGTGGCGGCAGGTAGAGCACGGGTGGCGTCAGGACGGGCACGTCGGTCATGGCTCGACGCTAGGAAACCCGGACCACCACCGCATCGGCCCGCCGCGATCTGTGGAAAACTCACGGACGGACGGCCGGGGCGCCGTGGAACAATGGTCGCCGTGACCGCCTGGAACCCCGCCGCCCTCGTGTCCTTCGCCGCCCTCGAGCCCGCCATCGCGCTGGGCCCGCTGGACGGCCGCTACCGCGCCGCAGCCGCGCCGCTCGTGGACCACCTGTCCGAGCCGGCGCTCAACCGCGCGCGCCTGCACGTCGAGGTCGAGTGGTTCATCCACCTGTGCGAGCGCGCCGCGGTGCCGGGCGCCCGCGCGCTCACCGAGGACGAGACCGCACTGCTGCGCGCCATCCCCGCCGAGTTCGGCGCGGAGGGGATTCGGGAGCACGCGGAGATCGAGAAGGTCACCGTCCACGACGTCAAGGCGATCGAGTACTACATCAAGCGCCGCATCGAGGGCACCAGCCTGTCGCCGCTGGCGGAGCTGGTGCACTTCGCGTGCACCTCGGAGGACATCAACAACCTGTCCTACGCCCTCATGGTGAAGGGCGCCGTGGAGCAGGTATGGCTGCCGGCGGCCGATGCGCTGGCGGGGCAGATCGCCGAGCTCGCCCACGCGACGGCCGGGGTCGCGATGCTCTCCCGCACCCACGGTCAGACCGCGACGCCCACGACCCTGGGCAAGGAGCTCGCCGTGCTGGCGCACCGCCTGCGCCGCCAGCTGCGTCGCGTCGAGAGCCAGGAGTACCTGGGCAAGATCAACGGAGCCACGGGAACGTTCGGTGCCCACACCGCCGCGGTCCCGGACACGGACTGGGTGGCGGTGTCGCAGAGCTTCGTGGAGGGGCTGGGCCTCACGTGGAACCCGCTCACGACGCAGATCGAGAGCCACGACTGGCAGGCCGAGCTGTACGCGGACGTGGCCCGCTTCGGTCGCATCCTGCACAACCTCGCCACCGACGTGTGGACGTACATCTCGCTCGGCTACTTCGCGCAGGCGGCCGTGGCCGGCGCGATCGGCTCGAGCGCGATGCCGCACAAGATCAACCCCATCCGCTTCGAGAACGCGGAGGCCAACCTCGAGATCTCCGCGGCGCTGTTCGACACTCTCGGCTCGACGCTGGTGACCTCGCGGCTGCAGCGCGACCTCACGGACTCGACCTCCCAGCGCAACATCGGTGTGGCGTTCGGTCACTCGCTGCTCGCGATCGACAACGTCCGCCGCGGCCTGGGTGCGCTGTCCGTGAACGAGGCGGCGCTGGCCGCGGACCTGGACGCGTCGTGGGAGGTGCTCGCGGAGCCCATCCAGTCCGCGATGCGCGCGGCGGCCGTCGCCGGGGTGCCTGGCATGGAGAACCCTTACGAGCGGCTCAAGGACCTCACGCGAGGGCAGACCATCGACGCCGGGGCCATCCAGGAGTTCGTGGGCGGGCTGGAGCTGCCGGAGGACGTGAAGTCGCGGCTCTCCGCCCTGACGCCGGGCACCTACGTGGGCCTGGCCGAGGCCTTGGTGGACCGCTACCTCGCCTGACACGCCCCTCCCCAGAATTTGGCACCATTTTCATCGCCTAAGGCCGGTGATGAGGAAGAACTCTCCACCGTGGGCGCCGCCACCGGGCGCTCATCGCCACCCGCGCATCGGCCGTACGTTCCAGCAGTGCACGAAGGTACGTTTCGGGTCGGAACGCACCGCGATGCACTGACGGCTCTCTCGCGTTCAGAGACTGACGCCGTCTCCCACTGACACGAAGCCCGGCGTGATCACGTCCAGGTAGATCGCGACGCGCAGGTCGCGCGTCTCGCCCAGCGCCTTGAGCCACCTGGTCTCGCTGTCGACGCCGTCCTGGGCAAGATCGATCGTGCGGCATCGCTCGACGCGGCCGGCGGTCTCGAACACCGCGGAGCCGATGCGCACCTCGCCGTCCCACTGCTCCTCCTCGAACGGCTCGGTGGTCTCGACCACGAGGTTCGCGCGCAGGCGGCGGGCGTCCGCGTCGACACCCAGCTCGCGGGCGCACCAGTCCAGGGTCGCGGTCCCGATGAGCGAGACGGGCTTGTCGTCGAAGTGCTTCACGTCCGTCTCCGGAGCGATGGCGACGTCCGCGACCAGCGCATCGGACAGCCACGCGTCCAGCTCCGGCTCGCCTACGAGTCCATGCCGAAACCCCGGCCCCGTCACGACCACTCCGCGGTCCTCGGTGTGGGCGCGGAACTCGAACACCCCGTCGCGGCGCGCATGACGTTTGCCGTTCTTGCCTGCGGCGAGCTTCGAGTCGAGGTCACGTACGGCGAACTCCCGGTCGCCCACCAGGCCGCGGGCGTCGACCTCGACGGTCTCGAGGGACTCGCCCCCCATCGACTTCACGGGGTAGCGGCGGATGGACACGACGTGGGCCATGCCCCCAGGTTACGGCCGACCCATGGTCTCCCACGCGTACTGAACCTCGATGGCGCCCTCGTCGTCTCGCGCTGCCGCGGCGGTGACGGCCACGATGTCGGCCTCAGCAACCTGATCAGGGGAGACCGACGGGCACGGCACCAGGGCGGACGCATCCAACAGGACCGCTGAGGTAGGAGCATCGGCCTCGTTCTTGTCGACGAGCATCCCGGACGGCTGTGGAGTCGGATCCGCGACCGCGATCACCCGGCCGTCGAGCGCCGCCACGAAGGTCAGCGATTGGGAGCCCATCCCGTCGTACTGCCAGACGTCGTGGAAGATGCCGTCACCGGAGTCGCTGCCGAGCCCTCCGTTGCCAGGCATCGCTCCACGCGCATCGAAGAACGTGCCATCCGCGTCGAAGGTGGCGGCGGGCCCGGACGGCTCGACGAGGAACGAACGCAGCGAACCTCCGTACCAATCCTCGAGCATGGTCCACACCGCGTCGCCGTCACGCCACTGCGCGTTGGTGACTGCCCACTCGCTCGTGCGTCGCTCAGCCGTCTCGAACACGTACCCGCACTGGTAGGGGGACGATGCGGCGGCCGGGTCGATGCCCGGGCTCGGCGAGGGCGCCGGGCTGGGAGAGGTGGTCGCACCGTCGGTGCCGTCGTCGACGCTTCCAGCCGCGTCGCACACCCACGGCGATTCGGGCCACTCGAGATCGAAGTCGTCGGCGAGCTCGCGCGCGAGGTCCGTCCAGGCCAGACCATCGTCAGGTGCGGCCGATGCGGACACCGCGCGCGGCATCTGCCCGGACAGCGCCACGACGTCCTGCCCGTTCCACGGGCCGTCGTCGTCGGTCACCGTCATCCACCGACCGTCGAGGAGCTGGAAGGCGAAGGTTCCGTCGCCGTTCTTCGCCACGCGGAGCGCGTCGCCCTCCGACAGCCTCACCAGCAGCTCCTGCTCGGGCTCGGCCGCCTCCAGCATCGCCAGCGGCTCGCCGGTCCCCGCATCCAGCACCACGGTGATGACGCGCTGGTCCAGCAGCATCGGCTGGATCGCCACTCCCGGCGTGCTGCTGGCCTGCGAGTCCGGGTCCTCGGTGTTGGTGACGCCGTACACGAGGTCAGGGCGCAGCACCTCCGCATCGATGTGCCAGCGTCCGTCGACGCAGGCGTTCACGGCCGCCTCGGACGGAGGGCTCGGCTCTGGCGTCACGCAGACCACGTCGGGCGCCGCAGCGTCGACCTCGATCACCGCGGAGGGAGCGTCCTCGCCATCCGCCCAGGCGATCAACTCGCCGGAGTCAGTGTCGAGCTCCGCGCGCACCAGCATCCCATCGGACAGCTCGATCGTGTAGGTGCCGTCCTGCTCACGCAACTCGGACTCGCCGCCGAGATCGCTCACGCTGAGCCGTCCGTCCTCGACGAACAGCTCCGCCGAGGCGCCGGACGTCGACGACACCGTGTAGGTCTTGCCGTCGAACTCCACGCTCACGGGTGGAGCGACCGACCACTCCAGTGCGGGCGCGCCGGTCGCACCGGCGCTCGCGGACGACGCGACCGTCCCCGGTGGGCAGTCGCCGGAGGACAGGGGTCCCGCATCGGTCATTCCCGGCAGGCGCACTGCGCCAAAAGCGATCGCTCCCACCGACACCGCGGCCACGGAGCCTACGCCGGCTGCGCGCACGGCCCTGCGCCGCCGCACCCGGCCACGCACGGCGTCCCCGAACGCGCCGTGGAAGTCCTCGCGTCGAGCCGCGCTCGCCTCGTCGCGGCCGGCCCGCGCCAGCAGGTCTCGCAGGTCATCGGTCATGGTCGTGCTCCTTTCAGAGCGGGCGCCTGCACGGGCACCGAGTCAGAGCTGTCGCGCCAGTCGGCGACGGCGTCGAGGTCCGCCGCCAGCCGGGCCGATGCGTCGGAGAGGTAGCGCTTCACGGTTCCCTCGGCGATGCCGAGCCGCGCCGCGATGGCCGGCACCGTGAGGTCCTCGTAGAACCTGAGGACGATGCACGCTCGCTCGCGCGGGCCGAGCCGGGCGAGCGCGTCACGCACGTCGAGCACTGCCGCACGGTCCGTCTCGTGGGGCGGCACCTCGACCACACGATCGTGCGCACGCTGCCGGGACGCTCGCTTGCGGAGACGGTCGATGAAGACCGTGGGGATCGCGCGGCGCACGTATGCCTCGGCGCGGTTCACGTCGTCGAACGCGCGGCCGCGAGAGAAGCTGCGCACCAGCGCGTCTTGGAGCACGTCCTGCGCCTCGGCGTCGTCGCCTCCGGTGAGCAGTCGCGCATAGGCCAGCAGTCCGGCGGCACGCTCGCGCATCACCTGGTCCAGGACCGGCTCCCATCGCGCCACGTGCTGCTCCCTCCGCTGGGCTTCCCGCATTCTCGCCCACACAACGCGGCCCGGCCTGGAAACCGTTGGGGCGCCGCGGCGAAGACGCCGGGCACGCACGCCGCGGCTGCCTCGTTAGAGTGACCGTGACCATGGACCAGCCCGCCGCGACCCCCGCCCCGGAGACCGACGCACCCCCCGCATCGGCCGTTCCCAGCCGGCGTCGCCTGCGCGCGGAGATCGTCATCGTGCTCGGGCTGTCCCTGGGCTACTACGCCATCACCGCGGCGCTGCGCCTCATCGAGCGATACCTCGCGGAGCCGGCGATCGGCAACCAGTCCACCACGATCAACCCGTCGCGCTCGAGCATCGACTACGTGGACCTCGCGCTCCAGGTGATCCGTCAGCTGTACCTGCTGATGCCGGTGTTCCTGGTCCTGTACCTGCTGAGCGAGGGCGGCAGGAGCGCACTGCGACGCCTGGGGCTGACCGGACACGACCACCACTGGTGGAAGGACGTGGGCGTGGGGCTCGGCCTCGCGGCGGTGATCGGGCTGCCGGGGCTCGCCCTGTATGCGGCGGGGCGGGCCATCGGGCAGAGCGTGCGCATCGACACCTCTGGACTGCCCGAGGCGTGGTGGGCGGCGACCATCCTGCTGCTGTCGGCCGCCGTCGCGGGCGTGCTGGAGGAGACCATCGCCGTGGGCTACCTCATGACCCGCCTCAAGGACCTGCGGTGGTCGCCGTACGCAGCCATCGCCGCATCGGCCCTGCTGCGCGGCGCCTACCACCTCTATCAGGGCTGGCCCATGGCGGTGGGCAACGTGGTGATGGGCGTGGTGTTCGCCTCCTGGTTCCATCGCACCGGCCGGCTGGGACCCCTGATCGTCGCGCACTGGACGCTGGATGCCGTCGCGTTCATCGGGCCGGAGATCGTGGGCCAGGAGACGCTCGCGAGCTGGGGTATCAAGTAGTGGCTGCGCCGGGCCGATGCGGGGGTGGCCCGGTGCTCCCGTCGCGCCGCCGCGCGACCTCCTAGACTCGCCTCATGGCCGCGGACAGCTCGTTGCAGGAGGCGCCTGCGGAGAATCCTCTGCGCGGCGTGTCCATCATCGACGAGCCCGAGCAGCGGGTGCATCGCGTGACGGATCTGCTGGCCGCGGCGGGCACCCTCGTGGGGATCGTGCTGACGCTGCTGCTGGGGGCGTACGCCCACGGCACCACGCAGGGCTTCACCGAGGACGTCGAGGGCATCTCCGCGCTGCTGCAGCGGCTGCTGGTGTTCCCGGTCAACATCTTCTCCGGCATCGTCACCCTGGTGGTCCCGGCCGCAGTCATCATCGACCTGGGCATCCGCCGTGAGCCCCGACGCATCCTGGAGGTGCTGGGCGCCGCGGTGCTGGCGTTCATCGTCACCGTGGTCGCGGCGCTCACCACGCTCGAGTGGGGCGCGGATGAGCTGGTCGAGAGCCTGTCGGTGCGCGGCGCCGAGGGCGAGATGGTGGTGCAGCTGCCTGCGTACCTGGCTGCCGTCGCCGCGATGCTCACCGCCGCCGGCCTGCGCACCACGCGCCGCGTGCTGTCCGTGTCCTGGACGCTGCTGTGGATCGCAGCGGCGGTCGCGGTGATCTCCGGCATCGTCACGCTGCCCGCAGCGATCACGGTGGTGCTGATCGGCCGCGCCACGGGCCTCCTGCTGCGCTGGCTGCTGGGATCCAGCGCGGACCGGGCGTACGGCGAGTCGCTCGTGGACGGCATCCGCCGTGCCGGCTTCCAGCCACGACGCCTGGTGAGGGCCGATGCGCACGACGGCTACGAGCCCACGGAGCTCGACGAGGTCTCGGCGGCCATCGGTCGCACCCGCTCGGGCCGCGTCTACGACGTCACCACGGTCGAGGGTCACCACCTGGTGGTCCACGCGCTCGATGGCGATCGTCACGCGGCGGGGTTCCTCGCGAAGCTGTGGAACACGCTGCGCTTTCGCGGCGTCGATGCGCGCGCGGAGGTGAGCCTGCGGCACTCCGCGGAGTCGACCGCGCTCGCTTCGCACGCCGCCCGAACAGCAGGAGTCCGGACCGCGCGCGTGCTGGGGATGAGCCAGGCACGCGACACCATGATCACCGTGTATCAACGGCCCCTCGCGACCAAGGTGCTGACCGACATTCCGGCGGACGAGATCGACGACGCGCTGCTGGACGCGATCTGGGCAGAGGTGGTGCGCGCGCACGACGCTGGCATCGCTCACCGTTCGATCAGCACGGACGCGATCCTGGTGGGCGAGGAGGACGGCTCGGGCTCGCCGGTGGTGTGGCTGACGACGTGGGAGATGGGCGAGGTCGCCTCGTCGACCCTGTCCCGCCGGCTCGACAACGTGCAGATGCTCGCGACCACCGCCGTGGCCGTGGGCGCGGAGCGAGCCGTCGCCGCCGCCTTCCGCGCGCTGGGCGAGGACGCCGTCGAGCAGGTCGCTCCGCTGCTGCAGACCATCGTGCTGCCGCGCGGCACGCGCCAGGCCGTCAAGAAGGACAGGCTGCTGCCGGACATGCGCCAGCGCATCGTCCAGCGCCTGCCCGATGCGGAGATCGAGCAGCAGAACATCGTGCGGTTCGGGTGGCGCACCGTCGCCACCCTGGTGCTCGCCATCGTCGCCGTGGGACTCGTGCTCGCGTTCTTCAACACCCAGGACGTGGTGAGCGCCCTCCAGCAGGCGAACCTCTGGTGGCTGCTGGGCGCGCTGGTGTGGGCGATGTTCACCTTCGTGGGAGCCGCGCTCGCGATGATCGCGTTCTCGCCCATCCGCCTGCCGTGGATACGGGTGCTCCTGGTGCAGGTCGCGGCGGCCTACATCGCGCTCGCTGTGCCTGCCGGCATCGGACCGGCCGCCTTGAACCTGCGCATGCTCACCAAGCGACGCGTGCCGGGTCCGCTCGCGGTGGCCACCGTGGCGCTGGTCCAGGTGAGCGCGATCGTGGTCACCGTGGGCGCGCTGCTGGCCCTCACCCTGGTCACGGGCTCCGAGGGCACTCTCGCCGCGCTGCCCTCCAGCACCGTGCTGCTGGGCGTGGCCGTGATGGTCGCGGTGGTGGTCGCCTTCATGCTCGTGCCCAAGGTTCGCCGTTGGGTCCTGGCGAAGGTGATGCCGCCGCTGCGCCAGACGTGGCCGCGCCTGGTGCAGGTGCTGGGCCAGCCCCTGCGACTGCTGCTGGGACTCACCGGGAACTTCATCCAGACCATCGCCTACGTGGGTGCGTTCTACTGCACCCTTCAGGCGTTCGGCCAGGAGCTCGCGATCATCGACGTCGCGGTGCTCTACTTCATCTCCAACGCGGTGGGCGCCGTGGTGCCCACGCCCGGTGGCCTCGGCGCCGTCGAGGCGGCGCTCATCACCGGCCTCACCACGTCCGCGGGCCTGTCCCTGGGCCTGGCGACCTCGGTGGTGATCATCTACCGCGTCATCACCTACTGGCTGCGCATCCCGCTGGGGTACGTGGCGATGAACTACCTGCAGCGCAAGGGCGAGCTGTAGCGAGTCTCGCGTGGTGATGCTGCGCCGCGGGCCTGACCGCCCACGGCGCGGTCAGCCTCAGGTGCCGGCGAGCATCTCGCGGTAGCCGTCGCGGTAGCTGGGGTAGTCGAGATGTCCCAGCAGCTCGATCACAGCCGTGCCGTCGAAGATGTTGCCCCCGTGAGCCTGGTCCTTCACCTCCGGGGGCGACTCCGTGCCCAGCAGGCCCGCGATGAACGCGGTGACGTCGCCCAGGCGCGCAGGCTCCTGGTCCACGGCATGCAGCATCGAGGCCGGTTGTTCGCTGCGCAGGAGCTCATGCATCGCTCGCACCAGGTCCTTCTGGTGGATCCGGTTGGTGCGCCGCGTCGCATCGATGGGCCGGCCGTCCCGCACGGTCCGCACCAGGAAGTCCCGGCCCGGGCCATAGATGCCTGCAGGACGGACCACCACCGCCCCGAACAGGTCGATCGCGGCGAGCTCCCCCTCGCGGATTCCTCGCGCTCGCTCGGTCTGGGGCAGGGGGATGTCGCTCTCGGTGATGGGCTGGCGCCCCGTCCACCCCTCGAACACCCCCGTCGAGGAGACGAACACCGTCCGCTCGGGGATGGCCGGCAACGCGTGCCGCAAGCGGTCGAGCACGGCGGGATAGCCCTCGGGATCCACGGACGGAGGCAGCGTGACGACCAGCGCGTCCACGTCAGGGAGCGGCTCGGGAAGCGGCTGTCGCAGGTCCGCGCCGATCGCTGCGACGGCGTCCGGCACAGCCGCGGCGTCGCGGCGCAGCGCGATCACCTCGCCGCCGTCCTCGATGAGCAGGGTGGCGAGGTCAGCGCCGAGCTTTCCGAAGCCAACCAGCAACGTCCGGCGGGGGCTCACACCAACCTCATGCCCCACGTCAACGCGTGGGACTCGCCCGGCTCGAGGGTGACCAGCCGCTCGCCGGTGCGGAACGCATCGGCGATGCAGCTCATGGGTTCGATCGCGATGCCTGCACGCCTCACCCCGGGGACCTCGTCGCCGGTGCAGATCTGCCACGCCGTGGCCGCGGCATCGGCCCAGATCTCGATGGTCGAACCGTCCGTCCACCACAACCGGCACCACGACTTGCCCTCGGCATCGGCGATCGGGTCCACCCAGGCGTCGTCGAAGGCGATGCCGTCGAGCGGGCGCGGCGACCGCAGGTCGAAAGCACCGTCGACGGGTGCGTCCATCACCGGCAGCAGCCGCTCGTCCACCGTGACCCGCGATGCGGCGCCCAGCTGCAGCGTGCAATGGTCGAGGTCGGAGCCGCCGGGGGAGAACCATGGGTGGAAGCCCACGCCATACGGCAACGCGTCTGCGCCCGCGTTGCGGGCCACCGTCGTGACGGTCAGGCCGTCATCACCCAGCGCGTAGGTGGTCGCGAGCGCGAGGCGGAACGGATACCCGGGGCTCGGTGCCAGATCGAGGGCCATCGTCACCGCGGACTCGGTGTGCGACTCGACGGTCCACTCCTGCCAGCACACCAGGCCGTGCAGCGCGGTGCCACGATCGGGCTCGGACACGGGCACCTGGAGCTCCTGCCCGCCGAACGAGTACTGACCGTCGCGAAGGCGGTTGGGCCACGGCGCGAGCACCATGCCGTGGTAGGCAGCCGGGAGCTCGTCCGCCGCGAAGGGGAGCACCACATCGCGGCCGCCCACGGTGTACTCGCGCAGCGCTGCCCCCAGGGCGGCGATGGTGGCGTGCTGGTCTCCGTGGGTCAGGGTGGTCTGCTGGCCTGTGAACGTGCGCATGGTGGCACGCTACCGCCTCGCCATGCGGGGCAGCACCGGAAGGGCCCGGCCCTGCCGCGCGAGGCGACTGAGCCGGGCCCTGTGAGAGAAGGCTGACTGATCAGGTCAGCCAGTCGCGGCGGTGAGCTCGTTCATCTCGACGCCCACGTCCGCGGACTTCCAGACCTCGCCGCCGGCGTAGTCGACGGCGTGCACGGTGCCGGTCGCGGGGTCGGTGACGTAGGCCATGCCCTCGACCACGGTGAGCGCCGGGTGGGCGGTCTGCCACTCCTCTGGCACCTCCCACTGCGCGATCACCGGGATGGTCGCGGTGACCTCTCCGGTGGCCGCGTCGAGCACGCGCAGCGCACCGTCGGTGCCGAGCACCAGGGCCTCGCCGTCCGTGCCGCGCGCGATGCCGCGCCACGTGTACGTCGCGTCGTCGCCCACGAACGGGTCCACCACGGTCGAAGTCTCGGCCGCGACGTCGACGAGCAGCACCTGCGACAGGCCGAGGCCTCCCTCGGGGTCGGTCTTGTAGTCGCCCAGCACGATGTCGCTGCCGTCTACAGAGTGCACGTTGCCGGTCCGCACGTAGTCGCCTTCGGCCTGGAGCTTGTGAGCGTGGTCGCCGTGCATCACCAGCACGCCGTCCTCGCAGCCGAACACCACGTACTCGTCGCCGCTCGCGCCGGCGAATGCGGTCTCCCCGTGCACGCCGGGGCACTCGTCGCTGCTAACGACCGTCTCACCGTCAGCGTCGATCGCCATCGCGCCAGAGCGCGACTCTTCGTCGCCGCGCGTCACGTACAGGAGGCCGCCCTCGGTGGCGACGGCCACACCGTGATGGGGCGCATCTGCCGTGTAGTCGCGAATCGAGTGGACATGCGCGTGCTCGACCATGTCCTCCCACTCGCTGATCTCGACGACGGTGACCTCGCCCGTGCCGTCATCCCACAGCGCTGCCAGGTCGCCGTGGGGCACCACGTGGCCCGGAGACTCTGCCTCGATGATCACGTCCGTGAGCGCTGGCTCGCTCGTGAAGTGGTGCGCGTGCTCGCCGTGCGCCTCAGACCACGTTCCGGCGTCCAGCACCGCCCAGCCGCCGGTGGTCGACACCGCGACGTGACGGCCGTCGCCTGCCGGGCTCAGGCGGTTGAAGCCGTCCAGCGGCAGGTCCGCGACGGTCTCGAGAGTGGCCGCGTCGAGCACCACGATGCCGCCGTCGTAGGTCATGACCAGGCGCGGGGTGGCCGCAGCCTGTTCGCTCGCCTCGGTGGCCTCGTCGCCGTGACCGTCATGGTCGTGGTCGTCGTGCGCCTCGTGGGTGGTCGAGGCTGCGGGGTCCGCGTCGGCGGGATCCTCGGTCGCGCACGCGGCGAGCAGCAGCGCGGCGGCTCCCGCTGCTGCGGTGGCGCGGATGGTGGTGGAGAGGGTGGACATGAGTGAACCTGGCCCGTGGGGCCGACCTTTCAATGCGGGGATCGACTGCGGACCTGCGGTCCGCGAGAGCGCTGCCGTGCGCTCAACCGCGACACTAGCGCATCGTGAGAATGATTACCACTTGCATAAAGACTCTCGCCCGTCCGTCCCTCGCTCGGCTCCGAATCTCTCCTGACGCCAGGCCTAGACTCGCTCTCGAGAGGAGCGCCGTTGCTTGATCCCACCGCCGCCGCCTACGCCCTGCTGCTGGGCGCTGTCGCCGCGTTCAACCCGTGTGGCTTCGCGCTGCTCCCTGCCTACATCACCGTGATCGTCACCGGCAGCGCCGATGCCGGCGTCACCCGGGCGGCGGCTCTGCGCCGCGCCGTAGGGTTCGGGCTCGCGATGACGGTGGGGTTCATGGTGATCTTCACCGGGTTCGGGCTGCTGTTCGGCGCGGTCAACATCGGCCTCCAGGGCTCGATCCTCCCGTACCTGTCCTACGTCACCGTCGCGATCGGCGCGGTGCTGATCTGGCTGGGCATCGTGCTGCTGCGCGGCGGAGAGCTGCGCGGCCCGGGCATGCGCATCACCGGCTCCGCGCCCACGCGCGCATTCTGGTCGCAGGTGGGCTACGGCGCCACGTTCGCGCTGGCCTCCATGAGCTGCACCATCGGCTTGTTCCTCGCCGTCGTGGCCCAGGCGCTCGCAGCGCCCGGGCCCGTCGGCGCGGTCGCACCGTTCCTCATCTACGGCGCCGGCATGGGCGCCTCGGTGCTCGCGGTGTCGATCCTCGCCGCCGTCGCCGGCTCCTCCGCGGCCGCCGCGCTGCGCTCCAAGACGCCGGTCCTCATGCGCATCGGCGGCGGGCTCATGGTGCTCGCCGGCATCTACGTCCTGCTCTTCGGCCTCGCGGAGGTGCTGCCCCGCTACGGCATCGACGCCCTCAATGAGGTGCTCCACACCACCGCGCGCTGGCAGGGCGCCGTCGCCCAGTGGATCGAGTCGTGGGGCACGGTCGCCCTGATCGTGTTCGTCGCCGTGGTGGCGATCGCCACGGTGGTCATCCTGCTCCTGGGGCGCCGGGCCGATGCGCGAGCAGCAGCCACGAAAGCGGAAGCAGAGCCGGTCGAGCCTGTCGCATCGGCCGCTCCCAGCCGCATCCAGGTCGCCGACAAGGCGACGCTGGACGCGCTGCGCGCGTCCACCAAGAAGGACTAGCTCTCCGCCAGCCGCTCGGCCTGCGCCAGGATGTCCTCGGTGGTCAGGCCGGCGCCACCCTTCTCGTAGGTGCCGTCGTCATTGACGAACAGGAAGGCTGGCTGCAGCGCGACGCCGAAGTCCGCCCACAGAGTGCCGTCCTCGTCCAGCACGTGGGTCGCGTCGCCGGTGCCGGTGAAGTCCAGGAACTCGCCCACCTCGTTCTCGTCGGTGATGCGGCCCGCGATGCCCACCAGCTCGACGCCCTCGGGCATCTGGGCGATCGCATCGGCGACGTAGTCCTGGCCCTCGACCAGACAGGTAGGGCACCACGGCGCCCAGAACCACAGGATCACGTCGCGGTGCTTGAGGGACTCGCCCTCGAGCGTGCCGCCTGCCGCGGTCGCAGCCGTGAAGTCGAAGGGTCCCGGCTGGGCGGGCGGGGACGACTCGGCTGGACGCTCAGCCGATCCCGTCGTCGCATCCGTCGTCGCGGTGGTCGCGCTCTCGCTCGAAGCCGTGCAGCCCGCGAGCACCAGGCTCGTCACCGCCGCCGCACCCAACATCCGTAGTCTCATCGGTCCTCCTCGACCATGTGAACGTTCATTCTACGCTCGGAGGGGATTCGGAGACAGAGCGAAACCGGATGGGTCAGGACGCGGCGAGCTGCTCCGCGGCCTCGATGATCTGAGCCTCGCCCGAGGAGCCGGGCATGGTCTCGAACGTGCCGTCGTCGTTGATGAGCACCAGTGCGGGCTGGTAGGAGACACCAAAGTTGGACCACAGCGAGCCGTCCTCGGTGAAGATGTGCTCGATGTCGCCCAGACCGTATTCCTCGACGAACTGCTGCGAGGACGCGAGGTCCGCGTTGCCAGGCAGGCCATAGATGGTGACCCCGTCCGGAAGCTGCTCGTTGGCCGCGGCGACTGCCGGTGCCTCCGACTGGCAGATCGGGCACCATGACGCCCACACCCACACGATCGCGTCCTGACCCACGAGCGAGGCGCCGTCGAACTCGGCGCCGGCGAGCGTGGTGGTGGTGAACTGCAGGGCCTCGGGGACCTCGACGGACTCCATCGAGTCGTCGCTCATCGCGTCGTCCTC
Source organism: Demequina activiva (assembly GCF_016862815.1). Lineage (GTDB taxonomy): Bacteria > Actinomycetota > Actinomycetes > Actinomycetales > Demequinaceae > Demequina > Demequina activiva. The sequence goes on from NZ_BONR01000001.1 coordinate 825,850, forward strand.
CATGGCGTCCGCCTCGTCGGTGGGCTCCTCCATGGCGTCGTCCATCGCGTCGTGCGTGGCGGACATCTCGGGCTCGGGTGAGGCGCCCGGCGACTCGGGCTCTGCGGCGGTGGCGCAGGCGGTGAGGGCGAGAGCGGACGCTCCCGCGAGGACGGCAAGGCGTGCGGCAAAGGTCGTCATGCTGAGGATTCGGAGTGCTGACGAGGGCGGATGGGTGGCGCTGACCTACAGGTCCGGGGCCATGTCCGCGAAGTGCGCGTAGTCCTTCTTGAACGCGACCGCGATGGTGTCGGTGGGGCCGGCGCGGTGCTTGGCGACGATGAAGTCAGCCTCGCCCGGACGGTTGTCGCGGTCGTAGGCATCGTCGCGATGCAGCAGGATCACGATGTCCGCGTCCTGCTCGATCGCGCCGGACTCGCGCATGTCGGACAGCATGGGCTTCTTCTCCGTGCGCTGCTCGGGACCACGGTTGAGCTGCGAGATCGCGATGACCGGGACCTCGATCTCCTTCGCGAGCAGCTTGAGCGCACGCGAGAACTCGGAGACCTCCTGCTGGCGGGACTCGACCTTGCGGCCCGAGCTCATCAGCTGGAGGTAGTCGACCACCACGAGCTGCAGGTCGTGCTGCTGCTTGAGGCGGCGGCACTTCGCACGGATCTCCATGAGCGACATGTTGGGCGAGTCGTCGATGTAGAGCGGCGCGCTCGAGACCTTCGCGGCGGTCTGCGCGAGGCGTTCCCAGTCGTTCGGGCCCATCGGTCCCTTGGTCAGGCGCGAGAGCTTCACGCCCGCCTCCGCGGACAGCATGCGCTTGGTGATCTCCTCGCGGCTCATCTCGAGCGAGAAGATCACGGAGGCCTTGCCGTGCTTGATCGACGCCGCGCGCGCGATGTCGAGGCCGAGCGTGGACTTTCCGATGGCCGGACGCGCTGCGAGCACGATCATCTGGCCGCCCTGCAGGCCGCCCGTGAGCTCGTCGAGCTGCGTGAAGCCGGTGGGGATGCCCAGCATCTGACCGTCGCGAGCGGACGCCATCTCGACCTGCGAGAGCGTCTGCTCCATCACGTCGCCGATGGACAGGTAGTCCTGCGAGTTGCGACGCTCGGTGACGGCGAAGATCTCCGCCTGAGCGCCGTCGACCACCATGTCGACCTCAGCGCCGTCGGAGTCGTAGCCCATCGACGCGATGCGCGTGCCGGCCTCGACCAGGCGCCGCAGGATGGACTGCTCGCGCACCAGGCGCGCGTAGTAGCCGGCTGAGGCGGCGGACGGCACGATCGCGATGAGCGTGTGCAGGTACTCGGCGCCGCCGATGCGGCTCAGCTGGTTGGTGCGCTGGAGCTCGGCGCTGACAGTGAGGGCGTCCACCGGGTCGCCGGAGTTGTAGAGCTTGACCGCGACGTCGAAGATGATCTCGTGCGCGGGCTTGTAGAAGTCATCCGCGCGGACGGACTCGATGACGTCCGCCATCGCGTCCTTCGACAGCAGCATGGAGCCGAGCACGGACTGCTCGGCCTCGAGGTTCTGAGGGGGCAGACGGTCATAGGTGCTCGGCTCAGGTCCGTAGGACGCCTCGAGCTCCTCGACTGACATGACACTCCCTTTCTGTCCCGGTGAGACGAGTGTCTCTCCGGGGACTGACACGCCAAGGTAGGGGCTGCGGCGAGCCCGCACAAGTCGAGTTCTCGCTCCCCCGTGGACAGCCCGTGGATACACGCCGTGTGCACAGTGGAGGAACTGTGCAGAACCCCGGGGGCGCACTGTGGACAGGTGTGTGGATTGCGTGTCGCAAATGTCGCGCCCACTACTGCTACCTGGACTGATACTGCTTTCAACGCTGTGGACAACGCTTGGGAGAAAGTCGTCGGCGTGTCGGCTCCCGGCGTGTCGGGTGTTCAGTTATCCACACCCGCGCGTCGTCCCTGGTGGAAGCCTCCTGCTCCCCTGAGCCGCGCATCGGCCGTCCAGAGCCTGCCACTCCCGGACAGCCCGAACCAATCCGGACGGGACGCGCCGGCTCGTAGCTCGACATCCCGGATATCGCACCGCGTGTCTCACCGAGGATGGTTCGAACTGTCGGGAGGGCCGGACCCCGCGCACGCGAAAGGCCCGGCCCCGCCTGAGCGGGACCGGGCCTGACGGCTCAGTGAAGAGCTACTTCGCAGCCACCACGTTGACCTCGACGGCAGCCGAGAGGTCGTCGTGCAGGGAGACCTGCACCGTGTAGGTGCCCAGCGCCTTGATGGGCTGAGCGATGTGGATGCGGCGCTTGTCGACCTTGGCGCGGTCGCCGATCGCCGCGGCGATGTCCGCCGGCGTCACGGCACCGAAGAGGCGGCCGGACTCGCCCGCCTTCGCCTCGACGGTCACCGAGTTCGCCTGGAGCGAGTCGCGGGCGGCCTGGGCCTCCTCGACGCTGGCGATCTCCTTGTCGCGACGCGACTTGCGCAGCGTCTCGATCTGCTTCTCCGCACCAGCGGACCACGGGGTGGCCAGCTTGCGGGGAACCAGGTAATTGCGTGCGTAGCCGTCCTTGACGTCGACCACGTCGCCGGCGATGCCGAGGCCGGAGACCTCGTGGGTCAGGATGAGCTTTGCCATGTCTGACCCCCGATCAGCGGCCGGAGCCGGCGTAGGGGAGAAGGGCCATCTCGCGGGCGACCTTGATCGCGCGCGCGATCTCGCGCTGCTCCTGGACCGAGACGCCGGTGACCCGACGCGAGCGGATCTTGCCGCGGTCCGAGATGAACTTGCGCAGCAGCGCGGTGTCCTTGTAGTCGACCGTGGTGACCTTGGCCGCCTTGAGCGGGTTCACCTTCTTGCGCGGCTTGCGAATGTCGTGCTTAGCCATGTGTGGAACTCCTGAAGTGGAAAAGTATTAGAACGGGGGCTCGTCCGACGCGGGGGCCGAGGCCCACGGGTCGTTCGAGGATCCGCCTGCCGGCGCGGAGGCGCCGCCGCCGAAGCCGCCCTGGCCGCCGGAGCCGCCCTGACGCTGCGTACGGTTCACCTTGGCGGTGGCGTATCGCAGCGAGGGACCAACCTCGTCGGCCTGCATCTCGACAACGGTGCGCTTCTCGCCGTTCGACTCGAACGAGCGCTGCACGAGGCGGCCGGTCACGATGACCCGCATGCCCTTGGTGAGCGACTCGGCCACGTTCTCCGCGGCCTCACGCCACAGGGAGCAGCGCATGAACAGGGTCTCTCCGTCCTTCCACTCGTTCGACTGGCGGTCGAACGTGCGGGGGGTGGACGCCACCGTGAAGTTGACGACCGCGGCGCCGGACTGGATGAATCTCAGCTCCGGGTCGCCGGTGAGGTTGCCGATCACGGTGATCTGAGTCTCGCCTGCCATGTGTGTCCCCTTAGGTGTCGTGTCGTGTCGTTGGTTGCAGTCGGGAGCAGTCGCTACTTGGCGTCGGGACGCAGCAGCTTGGTGCGAAGAATGGACTCGTTGAGGCCGAGCTGACGCTCGAGCTCCTTGGCCGTGGCGGACTCGGAGGTGAAGTTGATCACCGCGTAGACGCCATCGTTCTTCTTCTTGATGGGGTATGCCAGGCGACGGCGGCCCCACACATCGACCTTGTCGACGGTGCCCTTGTCGCTGGTGACCACGTTCAGGTACTTGTCGAGCGACGGCTGGACCGTGCGCTCATCCACCTCGGGGTCGAGGATGACCATCATTTCGTACTGACGCATCGATTACCCACCTCCTCTGGACTCATGCGGCCACGGACGTTCCGTGGCAGGAGGGTTGTGATGCAAGCGGTCCCGGGTGCCGGGAGGCGTCGGGACCACCGACAAGGATACCTTGCGCGGCCTGCCGCCGCGATCCCTGTCCACAGGTAGCCTCGTACGCGTGAGCGAACTGCGGGTGGAGCACTGGGAGAACGACCGTTTCATGGACGCCGCGCGCGCCTTCGGCGAGCCTGTGCCCATCGAGCAGGCACCGGCGTGGGACGCGTTCGACGAGGCGGTCGAGGGCCGGACGCCGTGGCGTCGCCTGGCCATCCTGGACACGGCCGATGCCGTGGTCGCGCTGATCGCGCTCACGGAGTTCGAGGGGCGCGGCTTCACCTACCTGTGGGCCAAGCACGGCCCGATGTGGCCGTCGCGTCCCACGGCCGATGCGGAGGCCGCGGTGCGCGCGGCGGTGGTCGACTACGTGCGGGCCGAGGCTCCGTCGGTCGCCTTCGTGCGCCTGCACGCCTGGCACGAGGCAGCGGACCTCCACGAGCTGCTGCAGACGGTCACGTACGACACCACGGTCGTGATCGACCTGACCCGCTCCGAGGACGAGATCCTCGCGTCCTTCACCAAGCGCGGCCGCTACAAGACCCGCAAGGTCCTCAAGGACGAGGACATGACGGTCACGGATGAGTCCGGGATGAGCGCGGAGGGCTTCCGCGAGCTGTACGAGATCTACCGGGAGACCGCCGAGCGCGACGGGTTCGGCATCTTCCCCATGGACGTGTACACGACGATGCTCGCGTCGCTGGGCGAGCACGCGCGGGTATTCGTGGCCCGCCGCCACGACACCGGGCCGGAGGGGGACCTCGAGCCGGGCCGCGCGGTCTCCTGGGTGATCTCGCTGGTTCACGACGGCGCTGGCGTGGACTTCTACGCCGGTGGCAACCGCGAAGCGCGCGACACGAACGCCGCGATCCTGCTCAAGTGGAGGATCTTCACGACCCTGAAGGCGGAGGGCGTGACCCGCTACGACCTCATGGGCGTGGGCTCGGACCGGGCACCCCAGCTGGCGGGCGTGGGGGAGTTCAAGCACCAGTTCGGGGACGACGTCGCGGTCGACGGCGCGTGGGACGTGCCGGTGAAGCCGCTGCGCTACCGCGCGCTGGTCGCAGCGCTGAAGGCCAAGCGCGCGCTGCGCCGGTAGACGCCCCAGCCCGCGCATCGGCCATGCGCCGCCGCGCTGCTGCGGACAGTTCGCACCACATCAGCGGCGACACGCCGCGCGCGCAGCGGCGTCGCGCCCCTGCGGCCGGCGCCTCGACCGCGACTTGGTTCGAACTGTCCGTGGGGCGGGGGCCGCGCGCTGCGCCGCTAGGGCAGCGCGGGACTGACCGTCGGCGCCGGTGACGGCGGCGGCGTGGGCTCGGGGTCGGGCTCCTCGGTGGTCTCCTCGGGCTCCGGCTCGGGCTCCTCGGTGGTCTGCTCCGGCTCCGGCTCGGGCTCGGGCGCCTCCGTGGTCTCCGTGACCTCAGGGGTGGGTGACGGCGAGGGGGAGGGCTGACGGATGGGGATGTCCTCGCCCACGTTCGCTCGTGCGGGGAAGTCGACGATCTCCATGGGCTCGAGGATGGGGCCCATCATCGCGGTCCACACGGCTGCTGGCACCGTCGAGCCGGTGATCTGAGAGAAGCCGCCAAAGGGAGTGATCTGCTCGGCGGAGCCGTCCTCGCCCACCTGGTAGAGCGCCACGGCACCGACGATCTGCGGGCTGAAGCCCACGAACCACGCCGAGCGGTTGTCGTTGGACGTTCCCGTCTTGCCGGCGAGCGGTCGACCCAGCTCCTTGGCGGTCTGCCCCGAACCGAAGTTGACGACCTGCTGCATCGCGAACGTCGTGTCAGCCATGACGTCCTCGGCGAAGATGCGCTCGGGCTCGACCTCCTGCTCGAACACCGGCTCTCCCGCGACGTCCGTCACGGACGCGACCAGGTACGCCTCCGTCCGCAGCCCGCCGGACGCGATGGTCGCGTACGCGGAGGCCATGTCGAGCGGGTGCGGCGAGGCCGAGCCCAGGACGTTCGCAGGGTTCGCGTCCAGGTCCAGGGTGTCCTCCGGCAGGCCCGCGGCGATGGCGGTCTCCATGGTCACCTGCGGGGTGACGTCCTCGTTCAGGCCCACATAGGCGGTGTTGATGGAGTCCTGGGTGGCCTTGACCAGGTCCACGACCCCGTAGTCGACTCCCCCGAAGTTGCGCACGGGGCGCTCGAAGCCCTCGAACTCCATCTCGTTGTTGGCGAGGTACTCGCTGCCCAGGCCGATGCCGCGCTCGAGGCCCGCGATGAGCGCGAACGGCTTGAACGTGGAGCCCGCCTGCGCGATGTCCTGGGTGACGGCGTTGCGCTGGATCTCGAGGTAGTCCGGGCCGCCGTACATGGACGTGATCGCGCCCGTCGCGGAGTCCACGGTCACGGCGGCGACGCGCAGGTTGTCCGCGTGGTCGTCCGGCATGGTGGCGACGGCCTCTTCGGCCGCGTCCTGGTGCTCGGGGAGGATCGTGGTCGTGATGCGATAGCCGAGCGACTCGATCTCCTCGCGCGTCACGCCGGTCTTCTCCACCACCTCATCGATGGCCGCCTGCAGGATGTAGCCCTCGGTGCCGGCGAACACGTCCTCCTGCTGATAGTCGATGGGCTCCGGGAACTCGGTGATGTCGTCGCGCTCGGCCTGCGTCAGGAAGCCGGCGTCGACCATGCCGTCGAGCACGTAGTTCCAGCGCTCCTCCGCCTTGTCGTGGTCCACGCGCGGGTCCCACGCGCTGGGCGCGGGGATGAGTCCCGCGAGCATCGCGGACTCGGACAGGGTGAGGTCCGCCGCGTCCTTGCCGTAGTACTGCTCGGCGGCGGCCTGGATGCCGTACGCGCCGCGCCCGAAGTAGATGGTGTTGAGGTAGTTCCCGAGCACCTCCTCCTTGGACTGCTCCTGGTCGATCTTGAGCGCCAGCAGGGTCTCGTCGATCTTCCCCTGGATCGAGGTGGTGGTCTCGCCCACGTAGTAGCGCTCGACGTACTGCTGGGTGATCGAGGAGCCACCGCGCGGCTGGTTGAGCACCACGGTCTCGAACATCGCGCGGCTCATGCCGAGGATGTTGATGCCGGGGTTGGTGTAGAAGCTGCGGTCCTCCGCCGCGACCACCGCGTCGCCCACGTACGTGGGGAGGTCGTCGTAGTCGACGACCTCGCGGTCCACGACGCCGATGCGCCCCATCTCCGTCTCGCCGTCCGCGAAGTAGAAGATCGAGGACTGCGCCTGCGCGAAGTCGTCCGGGTCGGGGACGTCCAGCTGCGTGTAGCGGATGAACAGCGCGATCGCGCCGATCAGGCTGACGGCCAGCAGTGCGATGAGCGCCCAGATGCCGATGCGCCACAGCCACCGGCGCCAGGTGGGCCAGTCGTCGCGCTTGGAGCCCTTGCCGCCGCCGTTGCCGCTGCCACCGCCCTTGGCCGTGGTGCTGGGCTTGGATGCGGCCGATGCGCCGGTCGCCTTCGCGCCGGCGGCTCGCGTGGAGGTGCGAGGCTTGGCGCCGGTGGACCGGCGGGTGGGCTGCGCGCCGGTGGGCCGGCGCGTGGGCTGCTTGCCCGTGACGGGTGCGCCGGTGGCGCTCCACGGCGGGATCCCGTTGGCCATCGCGACGGTGCCCGCGCCAGGTGCGGACGCCGTGCGCTGGATGCCGGTGGAGGGGCGCACGGGAGCCGCCGCGGAGGCGGGGCTCGCGCTGATGCGCGGAGTGTTCATGCCGGTATCGCTCACAGTGTCTTCACCCTAGAGAGTTCAGGGGCGGGTGCGGCGCAGGTGGCCGGGGGCGTCGAGCTCCCCGGGGCGTGCAGCCGGACCGCGCCGTTGCTTGTGTCACCAACGCTCGAGCGGCTTCAGACGTGCCCGCGACCCTCGGTGAGTCCGACTTCGAACGGTACTCGATGTATCGCCGCGATACAACAAGGTGCTAGTGTTGACGTCTGATCCACCAGCCGTCACAGAAGAGAGGAGAGCCCGTGGCCAAGACCGATGTCCTGTCGCTGGCGATCCTCGGCATGCTCGCGGAGCAGCCCCTGCACGGCTACCAGATCCGCAAGCGCCTCGGCAGCGAGCTGGGCCCCTTCCGTGCCCTCAGCTACGGCTCGCTGTACCCCTGCCTCAAGCGCATGGTGGCCTCGGGCCTCATCGCCGCTGACGAGACTGACGCATCGGCCGTCCGCACCGCCGGCTCCAGGCGCTCCAAGATCGCCTACGGGCTCACGGCCGAGGGCGAGTCCCGCCTCGCCGAGGAGCTGGCCAACGCCGGCGCCTCGTCCTGGGACGACGACACCTTCGACGTGCGCTTCTCCCTGTTCACCAAGACGGACTCCGCGACCCGCCTGCGCATCCTCGAGGGCCGCCGCTCGCGGCTGTCCGAGCGGCTCGAGGAGGTCGCCGAAGGACTCCAGCGCGTCCGCGAACGTCACGACGCCTACACCACCGAGCTTCACCGCCACGGACTCGAGCGCGTCGAGCGCGAGGTCGAGTGGCTCGACCGACTCATCGAGAACGAACGATCCGCGACCCGCGGAGACAACCCCAGCACCGCTCCCGCGGGCAACAACTGAAGGAGACACACCATGGCTGCACTTCGCGTCGCCATCGTCGGCGTCGGCAACTGCGCCACGTCGCTCATCCAGGGCGTGGAGTTCTACAAGGACCGCGCCGCAGGCGAGACGGTCCCGGGCCTCATGCACGTCCAGTTCGGCGACTACCACATCTCGGACATCGAGTTCGTGGCCGCCTTCGACGTGGACTCGCTCAAGGTGGGCAAGGAGCTCGTGGAGGCCACCGAGTGCTCCGAGAACAACACCATCAAGATCTGCGACGTCCCCAAGACGGACATCCAGGTGCAGCGCGGCCACACCCTCGACGGCCTGGGCAAGTACTACCGCGAGACCATCACCGAGTCCGACGACGCGCCCGTCGACGTGGTCCAGGTGCTCAAGGACTCCGAGGCTGACGTGCTCGTGTGCTACCTGCCCGTGGGCTCCGAGGAGGCGGCCAAGTTCTACGCGCAGTGCGCGATCGACGCAGGCGTCGCCTTCGTGAACGCCCTGCCCGTGTTCATCGCCTCCGACCCCGTGTGGGCCAAGAAGTTCGAGGACGCCGGGATCCCCATCGTGGGCGACGACATCAAGTCGCAGGTGGGCGCCACCATCACCCACCGCGTGATGGCGAAGCTGTTCGAGGACCGCGGCGTCGCGCTGGACCGCACGTACCAGCTGAACGTGGGCGGCAACATGGACTTCAAGAACATGCTCGAGCGCGACCGCCTCGAGTCCAAGAAGATCTCGAAGACCCAGGCCGTGACCTCGAACCTCGAGGGCTCGCTCAAGGGACTGAAGGACTCGCGCGACGTGCACATCGGCCCGTCGGACTACGTCGCCTGGCTCGACGACCGCAAGTGGGCGTACGTCCGCCTCGAGGGCCGCGCGTTCGGCGAGGTGCCCCTCAACCTGGAGTACAAGCTCGAGGTGTGGGACTCCCCCAACTCCGCCGGCATCATCATCGACGCGATCCGCGCCGCGAAGATCGCCAAGGACCGCGGCGTGGGCGGCCCCATCCTCTCGGCCTCGACCTACTTCATGAAGTCGCCGCCGGTCCAGATGGAGGACACCAAGGGCCGCGCGCAGCTCGAGGCGTTCATCGCCGGAGACATCGAGCGCTGATCCCCACGCTCAGCTGAGCGACGAGGGCCGGGTCACCACACGGTGACCCGGCCTTCGCGCTGTCCGGGCAGCGGCGCATCGGCCTTCGAGCCCGCGCCTAGATGTCCGGGCACACCCACAGCCCCGCATCGTTGCGTTCGCATCCGTCTGCTTCGCGGATCTCCGCCTCGGAGGGGGAGCGGTAGCCCTCGTCCGCCAGCGACCACGAGGCGACCTCGGGGTCCGGGCGGTACGCCTCCGGCGCGATGGCGTACGCGAGGACTCCTTCGCCCTCGACGGCGTCGAACACGCGCGTGGCGACGTTGTCCGTGTTCAGGGGGCCGATCATCTCGACGAGCGACGAGCCCTCGACGCCCCATGCGAAGCCCAGGATCTCGAACGTGTCTGCCACGCGGCCGCTGTCCGCGGCATCGCAGTAGACGCCCGTCACGGTGGGTGTGGAGTCCTGCACCGCCACGTGATAGCGGCACACCGCCCAGCGCGGCTGCTGCGAGAGCTCGTCCGTCTCGACCGCCGCCATCACCCACGCGCCCGCGGTCAGACCGTCCACCTGATAGGTGACGGGCGCATCCGTGATGGCCGTGTAGTCCGCCTGGACCCCTGCGGTTCCGGCACTGACCGGAGCCTCGGGATCCAGCGTGAAGGGCCGCACGGAGTCGAACCACGGCGGGGCGAGGTCGCTGTACTCGGAGATGAGGAGGCCCTCCGGCATGGTGGTGGTGACCGCACCCGGGTACTCGCCGTCGGGAGTGAAGGGCGGCGGCGTCCCCTCCCGCGCGGAGTCGAACGTGTCCATGTCGAGCGTGGTGCGGAACCACCCCTCCCAGTCGAGGTTCTCCGGAGTGGTGATGACGAGATCGGACAGTTCCATGGCCTCGAGGATCCGCGCGTTCTCCTGGGCGATCTCCGCGGGGCTCATCGCGGTCGGCGACGGGCTCGAGGTCGGCGTCACGTCGGGGCTCGGCGACGGGCTCGGCGACGGTGACGAGGACTCGTCGACCGAGGGCGTCGTGATCGGCATCGCCGGGTCCGGATCGACCAGCCACGCCGGCGCCGCCCACGCGGCCGCCCCCACCAGGACCAGGGCGACCGCTGCGGCTGCCGACAGGCCCGCAGCCCGGCCACGCCGCGCACGCCGAGCACGCATCACCACGGAGTCAAGCACCTCTGGGTCGAGCGCACGGCCGTGCGCGCCGTCCCTCAGCCGCGCCTCTCGCGCGGCGACCAGGTTTCGCTCGAGGCTCATGACCGGCCCCCTTCGTTCGAGATGACCGGGACGCTGTCATCGGCCTCACCCAGCGCATCGTCGCCCAAGAGTGCGCGCAGCTGTGCGCGCCCGTCGGACAGGTACCGTTTCACCGCACCCGCGGAGAGGCCGAGCTGGTGCGCGGTCTCGTCCGTCGAGAGGTCCTCGACATAGCGCAGCACCACGCAGGCCCGCACCCGGGGACTCAGCGACAGCAGCGCGGCCTCGACGTCCAGCTGCGATCCCACGCCCTCGGCGGGATCGCCGGTGGACGGCGACCGCAGCGCCGACTCCCGCCGCCACTTCACCCGATCGCGGGTGGTCCGCGACGCCCGGTCCAAGAACACCGTCGTGATCGCGCGACGCACGTACGCCTCGGCCGCGGCCATCGACTCGAAGTGGCGCCGGCGGGAGAACGTCTTCACGAGCGCGTCCTGAACCACGTCCTCCGCATCCGCATCCGAGTGCGTCAGCATGCGCGCTCGGGCAAAGAGCGCGGGGTAGCGCTCGCTCGCGAGGGTCGAGGCGACCTGCTCCCACGCAGGGGATCGACCGGTGGTGCCTTCCATACTCGTAGAACCCTCGCACAGGCCCGATCGGTTGGGGTGGTGGCGCGAGAATCTCGCCGCGCGGCGCTTCAGGTCACAGCGAACTCAGCGCGAGGCGCCCTCCAGCGCCATCGGGATGGGCGTCTCACCACCGACGACCTCCCACTGCGCACCCGCAGTGTCCGGGCGGTCCAGGCAGTCCGCCAGCACGTGAGCGACGTCCGCGCGCGAGATCTGGCCGCGCTCGACCTCCGGAGCCAGGGACACCCGCCCGCTCGCGGGCTCGTCGGTCAGCCCACCCGGCCGAATGATGGTCCAGTCCAGGCCCGACTCTCGCAGCGCCGCATCGGCATCGCGCTTGGCCTCGACATACGCCTTCCACACGGGCTCGACGTCATCGGGCAGCTCGCTGTCCACGCCGATGGCGGACACCTGCACCAGCCGGGAGATCCCAGCCTTCTTGGCACCCGCGATGGACTTGGTCGCGCCCTCCAGGTCCACCGTGCGCTTGCGCTCGATGTTGCCGTCCGGGCCTCCACCCGCGGCGAACACCACCGCGTCGCAGCCCTCGAACACCGCGGCGAAGTCGGACTCGCTCGCCGCCTCGATGTCGAGACCACGCGGCTCCGTGCCCAGCGCGGCGAGCTCGATCAGCTGATCCTGCTTCCGGGCGAGCGGGACCACGGTGTGGCCGCGACCCGTGAGGATGGGGATGAGCTGGAGCGCCACCTTCCCGTGCCCTCCCACGATCGCGATGCGCTTGCTGTCCTTGGTCTGGGTGTCGGTAGTCATGTCTCCACCATGCCTGTCGCACGCCCGCGATGCACGCTCGTTCGCGCTCAGGTGAAGAGGGAATGCCTCACGCCGCCCGGCGCGACAGCATCAGCGCCACCCCCAGCGCGGCCATCATCGCGCCGCCGGTCGCACGCATCCGAGCCACACGCGTGGGCGAGGACGCGAACCAGCTGCGCGCCCCCGATGCCAGCAGCGCGTAGGCGCCGTCCGAGATCACCGCCACCACCGCGAACACGAGACCCAGCAGCAGGATCTGCGCCCACGCCGGGCCGCGCGACGGGTCCACGAACTGCGGCAGCACCGCGGCGACGAACACCAGCGTCTTGGGGTTCGTCACGCCTACCGTGAAGGACTCGGCGAGCACCCGCCGGGACGTCAGGGGAGGCGAGGTGAGGACGTCGGCCGCCTGCGCATCGGCCGTCGGCATGGCCAGCCCGTCGCGGCGGTGCCGGACCGCCTGGATGCCCAGGTAGACGAGATACGCGCCGCCCGCGATCTTCAGCACGGTGAACGCCGTGGCGGAGGCGGCGATGAGCGCGCCGATGCCGACCGCGACCAGCACCGCGTGCACCACCTCGCCACCGGCGTTGCCGACCACGGACAGCAGGGCCTCGCGGCGTCCATGCTGCAGCGCCCGCCCCACGATGAACAGCACGCTGGGGCCGGGGATCACGATGATCACGAAGGACAGCGCGACGAACGCGGCCAGGGTGTCCCAGGAGATCATGCGCTCAGGCTAGACCCCACGGCGGCGCCTGCGGCCAGCCGATGCGCGCCGCGCTACCGCTGCTCGTCCGGCTGCGCGGGGGGCTCAGGGCTCGGCTGGGCCCACGGGTTGTCGCCCGTCGGCGGGGGCGGAGGCGGAGGGGTCACCTGCCCGGGCTGGTGCGGCGCGGGCGCTGAGCCCGGAGGGATCTGGCCAGGCTGCGCACCGGCGTAGCCCGCCGGCGCTCCATAGCCGGCCTGCGCGTAGCCGTAGGGGACCGCGGGACGCTCGGCGGCCTTGGGGTCAGGGCCCCACCGGTTCGGGCCGGGCTCGGAGTCCATGAACGCCATGATGCCCGGCACGATCCCCAGGCTCACCAGGTTGAGCCACAGCCAGTGACCCGTCTGGCCCATGTCGTGCAGACGCCGCGCCCACACCGCGAGGAACGGGAGGTACAGCACGAGCATCCCGAGGAACCACAGCGCGATCACCACGAGGTAGATCGCGATCGCCACGCCCGAGGGCTCGCCGTCGCCGGCGCTCGACAGCCCGATGGTCAGCAGGGCGACCACGAGGACGATGGCGCCACCCGCGAGTCCCGCGAGACTGAGGAAGAGGTAGAAGAACCAGAACTCGCTGCGACGAGCGCGGCCCTCGAAGGTCGCGAAGTTGCGAAAGCTGTGGCGCACCGCGTCCGTGAAGCCCATCTCAGGCCACCCCCGGCCGCTCGAGCTCCTTGGGATCCGGCCCGTACCGATTGGGCGCAGGCGTGCCGTCAAAGCACGCGAAGATCCAGATCAGCAGCGGGAAGAACAGCAGGAACAGCGCCCACCAGCCGGAGTGGTCGGTGTCGTGCAGGCGACGCACCGTGACCGCCCAGTACGGGACCACGAGGAGCAGCGACACAGCCATGGTGCCGATGCCCATGATCCATGTGGAGATGCCCGCCTCGTCCGCATCCAGCGTCGAGCCATCCCACGCGTTGTTCAGCGTCACCAGCGTAAATCCCACGAGGATCACCTGCACTGCGTACGCCGTGGCCACGAACCACCAGAACTCGCGGCGCCTGGCCCGCTGATGGAAGTCCGCATACTGCGTCAGAGCCTTGAAGAACCACCCGACAGTCATGTCCCTACCTCCTGCCGGACACTGTAGCGGCGGGCGCCGGATCCCACCCCGCCACCCGCGCATCGGCCGCCCTCCCGCCCGTCGTGCCTGCGCCCTAGGCTGTCGCCATGTCCTTCGCGCGCGATCTGTCCCGGCTGTGGCGCGCGCGAGGGTTCCGCCGCCTCGCGTACGTGCGACTGCTGTCCCAGGGCGGCGACGGGATGTTCCAGGTGGGCATCGCGGCGGCCTTCTTCTTCGACCCCACCACCGCGACCACGCCGCAGGCCATCGCGGCTGGCTTCGCCGTGCTGCTCGCGCCGTTCACCATCGTGGGGCCGTTCGTGGGGCCGCTCATCGACCGGTGGCAGCGCCAACGCATCCTGCTCATGGGGAACCTGGTGCGGGTGGGGCTGGTCGCTGCGATCTGCGGGATGCTCGCCATCGACGGGCCCGAATGGTCGCTGTACGTGCTCGCACTGCTGACGCTGTCCGTCAACCGCTTCCTGCTCGCCGCCATGACCGCGGGCATCCCCCGCGTGGTCGAGCCCCAGGACCTGCTCACGGCCAACGCGATCCTTCCCACCCTCGGCACGGTCGCGGCGGCCATCGGAGGAGCGGTGGGAGGCATCGCGACGTTCCTCGCTCCGGATGCGAGCGACGCGGGGCTGGCCTTCGCGGCGCTGGCCTGCTCGGGCGCCACGTTCGCGCTGTCTTCCTGGACCACCGTGCTCATCGGGCGGCGCGAGCTGGGACCGGAGGACCCCCTGGAACGGCTCCGCTTCGTCGCTCAGGTGCGCGAGCTGGGCGGGGAGCTCGCCGAGGCCGTGCGCTATCTGCACGCCAGGGTCACACCGCTTCAGGCGCTGCTCGTGATGGCGGCGCAGCGGTTGCTCTACGGGATCATGTTCGTCGCGTCGATCCTGATCTCGCGGCACGTGCTGGGCGACCCGGACAAGCCGGAGGAGGCACTCGGTCGCTTCACGATCGTGGTGGGCTTCGCCGCGGTGGGCTTCGGCCTTGCCGCTGTGCTGACACCGGTGTTCAAGGAGCGCTTCTCGCGACATGCGTGGATCGTGCTGTGCCTCCTGATCGGGGCCGCGGGCCAGACCATGCTCGCGATCTCCTCCGCGCCGTGGGCGCTGTTCGCCGCCGCGGTGGTGGTGAGCTTCGCGGTGCAGGGCGCCAAGATCGCGGTGGACACCATCGTCCAGCGCGACACGGAGGACCGCGTGCGGGGGCGCGCGTTCACGCTCTACGACATGGCCTACAACGTGGCGTTCATCCTGTCCGCGGTGATCGGCGGGCTGGTGCTGCCGGACAACGGGTACTCGCAGCCGTTCATGGCGGCGCTGGTGCTGCTCTACGTCGGGTCGGCTGCGGTGTTCGCGCGTGCTCCCCGCGAGCCGGCGCCGGCGCCGGTCCCCCGCTCCCTGAAGTAGGCAACTCATGTACACGTCTCGCGCGCATGGGTCGTTGGCGAGGCACATCACGTACTCAGACGACGCGCCTCCAGCGTGTCGCGGACCATGTCTCGACACCAGTCGGGGCGTTGCTCCACGTCTCCGTACCCGAACCGCAAGGTAAGGATCCCGATGGTCGCGAGCGTCGCGTCCCGACGGATGTCCCGCACGCGCTGCGCCGGCTCCGCGTGAAACTCGGAGCCGTCGAACTCGACCGCCGTCCTTGTCTGCGCGTCATACGCGTCCAACCGGAACAGCTCGCCGCGGACCCGTAGCCGATGCTGCCGGACGATGGACTCGAAGCCCCGGCCCACGAGGATCTCCTCCGCGCCGCGCTCCTCGAGGTAGCTCTCCACGCCGTCCTGAGCCAACGCGCACCGGCGCAACAAGGACGCGCGGCCGCGTGCGCGAGGCAAGGAGTCCAGAT
Source organism: Demequina activiva (assembly GCF_016862815.1). Taxonomy (GTDB): domain Bacteria; phylum Actinomycetota; class Actinomycetes; order Actinomycetales; family Demequinaceae; genus Demequina; species Demequina activiva. The sequence continues at coordinate 841,573 of NZ_BONR01000001.1, forward strand.
GCAGGCGCACCGCTTCTGGATCGACGAGGTTCGAACGCGTGAGGCGGTACACCAGCTCCGCGCGCTCGCGCTCAGGCGCTCGGCCGTAGGCGTGGACAAGCGCGAGAGCGCTATCGACGAGCGTCGCACCGTCGGGCCGCGTGAGCACCACCGGTGGCACGTAGGTGGTGCTGGTGATGCGCAGCCACGGGGCCGACGGTCGGTGCCGCCAGCGTGGAACCCGAAGGTCCACGACGGCGGGCGGCAACGGTAGGAGACCGGCGTCGAAGAGCGCTCCGGCGCCCGTGAGAGCGCAGCCATCCGGTCCCCACATCGCGGCGGCATGCGAACGAACGGCCCAAGACTCCGCGTGCAGCGATGCCGCGTAGCGGTCCGGAAGCACGCGAGTGATCTCACCGCGGGTGATCGCGGCCCGGACCCCACCTCGACTCGCGCCCCGCATGAGCTCCGCGAGAGAGAAGCTCGCGGGCGTCGACTCCAGGAAGGAGACCAGATCTGCAAGCGACATGGGTGCGGTGTACCGCGGCCGAGCGCGTCCTCGCGAGCGATAGCCCACGTGCCCGTGCAGAGCAGCGTCCTCCGACGCGGCTGTGGAGAGTGCCGACCAGGGCCTGCGACGGAGTGACCATGAGGTGCCTCGTCAGCCGTGGCAGGAGCAGATCGTGAGCGTGAGTTGCCTAGTTCAGAGGGGTGGGGTCGACGGCGGCGGTGGCGACGGCAGCTCGGTGGTGACGGCGGCCGATGCGGCCGTGCGGCGAGCGTCCCGGCGCGCCTGGCGGGCTTCCTGAGTGGGGCGCGCGAGCAGGGCGTTCGCGATCGAGCCCACGGCGAGGACCATGCCGACGAACCCACTGACGGCGTCTCCCACCATGATGAAGGCCGCCGTGCCGTACAGCACGCCCGCGATGGGCACGGCGGCGACGGACAGCATCGCGAAGCGCGGCCAGGGCCCCCGCCGCGAGCGCAGATGGCCCATCACGATGACGAGGACGCCGAGCACCACGGTCGCGAGGCCCAGCACCGGCAGCACCAGCTGCTCAAGGCTCCGCAGCGCGCTACCGGATGACGCGCCCGAGTCGAACGTGGGCTGGAAGGCGACTCCCATCAGCACAGCGGCGCCGGCGTAGAGCGTCATGGGCAACGCGATGATCCAGGTGAGCAGGGGCAACGGGTAGCGAGCAGCCAACGACGCCCGCGTCGCCCTCGACGAGAGCCAGACGATCCCGTAGACCAGCGCCACCGCGGCGCCCAGCGCAGGCACCGCGAAGAACACCAGCACGCCCGGCGTCATGAGCCCTGCCCCTTCCACCAGGCGAGGAGCTCCTCGCGCGCGCGCTCGAGCGGCAGCGGGCCGTGCTCCATCCTGACCTCCAGCATGTGCCGATATGCCATGCCCACCTCCCGGCCGGGCCCGATCCCGAGGATTTCCATGATCTGGTTGCCGTCGAGGTCCGGGCGGATGGAGTCGATCTCCTCCTGCTCCCGCAGGTCCGCGATGCGCTGCTCGAGGTCGTCGTAGGCGAAGGACAGTCGCTCGGCCCGGCGCCGGTTGCGCGTGGTGACGTCCGCGCGCGTGAGGCGGTGAAGCCGTTCGAGCTGGTCGCCGGCGTCGGTCACGTACCGGCGCACCGCGGAGTCGGACCAGCGCGCGTCGACGTAGCCGTGGAAGCGCAGGTGCAGCTCGACGAGGTGGGAGACGGCCTTGATGGTGTCCTTGTCGAAGCGCAGCTCCTTCATGCGCCGCCGCGTCATCTTGGCGCCCACCACCTCGTGGTGGTGGAACGAGACGCCCCCGCCGGGCTCGTGGCGCTTGGTGGGGGGCTTGCCGATGTCGTGCAGCAGCGCCGCCAGGCGCAGGATGAGATCGGGGGCGGGAACGGCCCCGTCGGGACCTGTCTCCAGGTCGATCGCCTGCTCCACCACGGTGAGCGTGTGCTCGTACACATCCTTGTGATGGTGGTGCTCGTCCACTTCGAGCTTCAGCGCGGGCAGCTCGGGCAACACATGCTCCGCGACGCCGGAGTCCACGAGCCCCGCCAGCCCGGCCCTGACGTGCGACCCCAGCAGGAGCTTCGTGAGCTCGTCTCGCACGCGCTCGGCGCTGACCATCGAGATGCGCTCGGCCAGTCGCGACATGGCGGCGAAGGTCACCGGCTCGATCTCGAAGCCCAGCTGCGACGCGAAGCGCGCCGCGCGCATCATCCGCAGCGGATCGTCGCCAAAGGACACCTCGGCCTCGACCGGCGTGCGCAGCAGTCCGCCACCCAGGTCCTCGAGCCCGCCGTGAAGGTCCACGAACTCCTTGGACGGCAGCCGGACGGCCATCGCGTTGACGGTGAAGTCCCGCCTCGCGAGATCGCCGTCGAGCGAGTCTCCGAACGCGACCACGGGCTTGCGCGTCACGCCGTCGTACTCGTCCGCGCGAAAGGTGGTGATCTCCACGACGAGGTCCCCGCGGCGCCCGCCGATGGTCCCGAACTCGCGACCCATGTCCCAGGTGGAGCGGGTCCACTGACGCAGCAGCGCCTCGGTGTCATTGGGCCGCGCGGACGTCGCGAAGTCGAGGTCCGAGCTCGAGCGCCCCAGGAACGCGTCGCGCACGGGGCCGCCGACGAGCGCGAACTCGTGACCCGCGCCGTCGAACAGGGCGGCGAGGTCGAGGACCTCGGCCGGGAGGGCATCCCAGAGGTGCTCGGCGCGCTGGCGCAGCACGTCCATCGACGGCAGGGCGGGGGTCTGGGTCACGCCCACCAGCATCTCAGATGGGCGGCGGGAGGAGCACGCGTGACCATCAGTTGCCTCTCGAGGGACGATGCGCGCAGGAACGTGGACATGAGTTGCCTACGTCGGGGAGGGAGGGCAATTCGGACACGCCAGGTGCCGGGCGGGGCGACTCGGCTCCCGGCCCCGGCTCGTTAGAGTGAGCGCATGTCTCGTCCGTCCGATCCGCGTCCCCACGCGACCCCGCGGCCACCCGCGGGTCACGTGATGCGACAGCGGCGAGACTCGGCTGCGCGGCGCTCCGCACAGCTCCCCGTCTCCAACGAGACGTCCGCGGGCGGCATCGCCGTCCGGGTCGAGGACGGTGTCGCCTACGCCGCGTGCATCGGCCGCCGCAACCGTGCAGGGCGGCTCGAGTGGTGCCTGCCCAAAGGGCACATCGAAGGCGACGAGACGCCCGAGCAGGCGGCGATCCGCGAGGTCGCGGAGGAGACGGGCATCGATGCGGACATCATTCGCCCCATCGGGGTGATCGACTACTGGTTCACCGGCGACGATCGACGCGTGCACAAGGTGGTTCACCATTTCCTGATGGAGGCCAAGGGGGGCATCATCACCACCGAGAACGATCCCGATCACGAGGCGGAGGTCGCGGAGTGGATCCGCGTGAGCGACCTCGGCGGCAGGCTCGCCTTCCCGAACGAGCGCAAGATGGCGCAGGTGGCCGCCGACCTGCTCGCGATCGCGCCGTGAAGCGCTCGATCGCGGCCGCAGCAGCGGCCATGGCGGTGGCGCTGCTCGCACCGGCGATGGCGGCGGCCGCGGCACCGGCGCGAACGCCGCTGGCCACCGAGACCGAGGCTCCGGTCACGGCGACCGTCTCGTCCTTCGGGTCCGCGGTGGTCGAGCCCGGCGGTGCTGTGGGCGCCTCCGTGTCCGTGCACAACCCTGGAGCGCTGCCGGTGGACCAGGTCGTGGTCTCGATGCACGTCACCCAGCAGCCGCTCGAGTCGTTCGAGTCCCTGGACGCGTTCCTGGAGGACCCGCGCAGCGCGCCGCTGGACCGCGTGACGCAGGAGCCTGAGCCGCCAGCGCCGCCCGAGCCCGACGCCGGCGACGACGACGCGGACCCAGCCGCGCCCGAGGACGGGGCGCCAGACGGGACAGGGCCGCCGGAGCCCGAGCCCGCGGGACTGACCATCGATCCCGGATCGCGCGTGTCGCTGATGGTGTCCTCGTCAGCGGCGAGCCTGGGCCTGCCGGACGGCGAGTGGGGCGTGTACGGCGTGGTGCTCGAGGTCGAGGTGGGCGCAGACGCCTACCTGGTGGACGCGATGCCCATCACGTGGGCCGGCGCCCCGGTTCCGGAGCTCCCGCTGACCGTGCTCGCGACCGCGCAGGGCCAGCCCACCCGCGTCGACGCGGTGCTGCGCGCATCGGCCGTGCCCGGCGTCGCGGTCGCACTGGACCCCACCGAGCTCACCACTGCCCAGGTGTTCGACCAGGAGCTGCTGGGCCGTGAGGTGTTCCGGCTGCCCTCGGGTGATCCCGACCTGACATCGCTCGCGCACGCGCAGGACGAGAACCTGATCGCGCTGGCGCTCGACACTCCCGCCGGCACCACGCTCGGAGCCTTCGGCACGGCGCCGTGGCTCGCGCAGCCCGCCGCGGTCGACGCCTCGACCGCGGCCTGGGCCGACGCCAACGGCGCCGCCGCGACCCTCGCCCACCCAGGCTCCCCTGGCCACTCCGATGCCGCGGCCGGCGCGGGTGCGCTGGCCGTCGCGGACGGTGGCGGCCCACTGCTGGTGGCGGACGAACGGCTGAGCACCACGCTGGCCGAGTACCGTCCCGGCTCGGACGCCGCCCGCACGGTGCTCGTCGCACAGTCGGCGCTGACGGCCGATGCGGGCGGTGGCGCTCCCGTCCTGGTCGCGCCGGGGCGCTCGTGGCAGCTGGGCGGGACGCAGACATCGGAGGCTCTCGAGGCCCTCGTCGAGGCGCCCTGGGTGCAGGTGCGGTCCGTGGAGGAGCTGCTGGGCGACGCCGCCACCGCGGTCGCCTTGGAGGCCACCCTCGACACGGACAATGACCTCCCGCTCGCGGAGATCGAATCCCTCGAGCGGCGTCTCGCGGAGCTGTGGACCCTGTCGACCACGGCCGCGAGTCCCGCGCAGGCCTTCCGGGAATGGGGAGCGCCGGTGGCGCAGGCGATCCCCACCGCGCTGCGCGGCGACCCCGCGGCCAGGGACGCGGCCGTGGTGGCGGGACTGGAGATGGCTGACGCCACCCTGACCGGCGTCCGGATCGCCGAGAGCTCGGACCTGAACCTGCTCGCGGACGCGGGCGACATCCCCATCACGGTGGTCAACGACCTGGATCGTCCCGTCACGGTCACCGTCGAGCTCACGAGCCTGTCTCCCACGCTCCAGGTGGAGAACCGGCCCGTGGTGACGGTGCCGGCGGGGCGGGAGGTCGTGGCCCCCGTGACCGTCGAGGCCGTGTCATCGTCGAACGTCGAGCTCCGTGCGGTGCTGAGGAGCACCACCGGCGTGGCCGTCAGCGATGTGCAGCAGTTCTCCGTGCGCGTGCGGGCGGACTGGGGGACCGCGGCGACCGCGATCTTCTCCGTGCTGCTGGTGATGCTCATGGTCGCGGGCATCGTGCGCACCATTCGACGCGGGCGCAAGGACACTCGCACCAGCCCAGGCGCCGCGCCGGCGACCGCACCGCCCGAGCCGGAGACAGAGGCCGAGCACGAGTCCTACGCCGCGACCGACTCCGAAGGCGGAGACCATGACGGACGCCGCTGAGCCCAAGCCTGATCCCGAGCTCACCGTGACGGGGAGGCGGCGCCGGTCGTTGCGCAGCTCGACCGCGATCATGGCGGCCGGCACAGGAACCTCGCGCATCCTGGGCCTGGTGCGCAACGCGATGCTCATCGCCGCGATCGGCGCCAACGCTCCGGCGGCGAACGCCTACGACATCGCCAACAAGCTGCCCAACGCGATGTTCGCGATCCTCGCCGCCGGCGTGCTCAATGCGGCCCTGGTGCCCCAGATCGTCAAGGCGTTCCAGCGCAAGGGCGGAGAGCGCACGGTCGACAGGATCCTCACCGTGGGCGGCGTGCTCACGTTGGGCGCGACCATCGTGCTGACGCTGTCCGCCCAGCTGTGGGTGGTGCTCTACACCCGCGACTGGCCGCCGGAGATGATCGCCTTGGCGACGGCGTTCGCGTTCTGGTGCATCCCGCAGCTGTTCTTCTACGGGCTCTACACCCTGGTGGGTGAGGTGCTCAACGCGCGCGAGCAGTTCGGGTGGTTCATGTGGGCGCCCGTGCTCAACAACGTGGTCGCGATCGCGGGACTCGGCGCCTACCTCGTGCTGTTCGGGCCCTTCGACGCCGCGTCACCCGTAGATCCGGAGGACTGGACCGCCGGAGCGATCGCGCTCGTGGGCGGCGTCGCGACCCTGGGCGTGGCGTCGCAGGCCCTGATCCTGATCATCCCGATGGTCAGGGGCGGCTACCGCTGGCATTGGCGGTGGCGCGGCCCCAAGGGCGAGCTCACCACCATCGGGCGCATCGCCGGCTGGGCGCTCGCCGCGGTGCTCGTCGAGCAGGTCGCTGTGCTGCTCACCACGCAGGTCGCGGCAGCCGCCAATCCTGACGGCTCGGAGCTGGACATCGCGGGAAACGCCGCGTACTTCTACGCCTTGTCGCTCTATCTGGTGCCGCACTCGCTGGTGACGGTGTCGATCGCCACCGCGATGTACACCGCGATGGCACGCCATGCCGCGAGCGACGATGTCGCCAGCCTGCGCGCCGACCTGTCCCGCGGACTGAGATCCGTGGGGGTCTTCACGGTGTTCGCCACCGTCGCGATGATCGTCATGGCGCCCTATGTGGTCCGGGTGGTCTACCCGACGACCAAGCCCGCGGAGGCGGCGTCCATCACCGAGGTGCTCATCGCGATGCTGCTGGGCCTGGTGCCCCTGGGCGCCACGGTGCTGTTCAAGCGCATGTACTTCGTGCTCGAGGACGCCCGCTCCATCTTCTACATGCACATCCCGATGGCCATCGCCTGGGTGGGCGTCGCCTACGGCGTGATGGCCCTGACGGAGCCCCGCTGGTGGACGGTGGGCGTGGGCCTGGGGCTCGCCGCGTCCAACTGGGTGGGTGTGATCCTGCGAGCCGGTGGGCTGCGCCGGCGACTCGACGGACTGGACGGCCGGCGGGTGCTCGTCACCCACGGCAAGGCGCTGCTGGCCGCGGGCGCCGCCGGCGGCATCGGCTGGCTGCTGCTGCAGCTCGCACCGCCCGCCAGCGAGCTCACGGGCGTGCCAGGCGCCGGCGTGTCCCTGCTCATCGTGATGGGCGTCGGCACGGCCATGATCGCTGTCTACGCCGCGGGCCTGTGGGCCCTGCGCGTGCGCGAGGCACGCGATGCGGCGGCGCCGCTGCTGCGGCGCCTCGGGCGCCGCTGAGACCCGATTAGGATGAGACTCCGGCTACATCAATCGGGGGTTACGACGTGCATGAAGGAGCGACGCTGGGTCGCCGCTTCACGACACTGCGCGCTGAGCCGCACGACGTTCCCGGTGTCGATCGCTGGGTAGCGCTCGACGCCCGCCGCGACGTCGAGGTGACGGTCGACATCCTCACGTCCCTCGCTCCGGGCGCGGTCCGCCAGGCCGCCGTCCGTGCCGCCCAGGTGCGCGATGCGCGCTTCGCCCGAGTGCTCGCCTCCGGGCGCGAGAACGTGGGCTCCGACCGAGTCACCTACGTGGTGACCGAGCGGCCTCACGGCGTCCGCGCATCGGACCTCATTCACGAACGCGTGGTGCCGCCGCGCGTCGCGGGCGCGATCGTGGGAGAGGCCGCCCGCGCCCTCCAGGTCGCCGCCGGGCAGGGGATCCATCACGGATTCCTCCGGGCCCGCGCGATCACCGTGGCGGACGGCGGCCGCGTGGTGGTCAGCGGTCTCGACGCCGAGGGCGAGCTGGCCACCCAGGCGGGACTGGGCCGTGGCCGCACGGAGCAGGCCGATGCGGCGGCGCTGGCTCACCTCTACCTCGCCCTGGTCACGGGGATGGAGTCGGAGCAGGTGACCGTGCCGGACCTGCCCGATGCGCTGTCGCTGGGCGCGGCCAACCTCGCGCGCGCCGCGATCGCCGGAACCGGCCCCGACACCCTCGCGCAGGTGGCCGCTGCGATGGGGCCACCCGACCCCGCCGCGCTGCGCGGCCTGCGAGGCTCTCTCCCGAGTCTGCCCGCCGTCGCACACGAGGAGCCGCAGGAGCCTCACGCTCCGATCGCCGTCTCGCCTGAGACGCTCGCGGCCGCCGAGCACCAGACCGAGCTGAGCATCGCCGCTGCGGTCGCCGCTCCGGGCGTGGCTGCCGAGGTGGCCGCCGAGCGCATCGTCGCTCCAGAGCTCGAGCCCGGTGCCGCCGTCGACCGCTCGCTGTACGCCTCGCCGGAGGAGGCGGCCCAGTTCTCGCGGCGCACGCGCAAGGCGGTCGAGCGCGAGCGGGACCAGCCGCTGGCGCTCGACACGTTCGAGGAGATCAACGAGGAGCAGAACGCGGGCGACGATCGCTCCGTGGTGCAGGCCACGCTCGAGTTCGCGCAACGCCATCTGCCGCGCAATGCCCCCCTCGACGCCGCGGTGGAGCGCGCCCAGGACAGGGCAGGCAGGTCCGGGCCGCTGTCCACGGGCCCGCTGCTCGTGGGACTGTTCGCGACGGCGCTGCTCATCGTGGGTCTGGTGGCGTTCAACATGCTGGTGTCTCCTGTGCCGATGGACGGCCTCTCCACACGGGAGCCCGACTACCCCGCCTACACGTTCAGTCCTGCCCCGCTGCCATCCGCGTCGCCCAGTGCGACGAACACCGAGTGAACCCGCATCGGCCGTGGTGGAGCCGGGAAGAACGACCCCCTACGATTCGTTACCAAGCCGGGCGCGACACGCGCCTGTCACCGCAACAGAAGGATCGACCGTGAGCGACACCCGCAGCGTCATCATCGTGGGCTCAGGCCCCGCCGGCTACACCGCCGCCATCTACGCCGCCCGAGCGGGCCTGCAGCCCCTCGTGGTCGCCGGCTCGATCACCGCTGGCGGCGCCCTCATGAACACCACTGAGGTCGAGAACTTCCCCGGCTTCGTCGAGGGCATCCAGGGACCGGAGCTCATGGAGACCCTGCAGGGCCAGGCGGAGCGGTTCGGCGCCGAGGTGCTGTTCGACGACGTCACCGCGATGTCCCTCGAGGGCGACGTCAAGACCGTCACCACGGGCATGGGCAAGGAGTTCTCCGCCAAGGCTGTCATCCTCGCCACCGGCTCCGCGTATCGCGAGCTGGGCCTCGAGGACGAGAAGCGACTGTCCGGTAAGGGCGTGAGCTGGTGCGCGACCTGCGACGGCTTCTTCTTCCGCGACCAGGAGGTCGTGGTCGTGGGCGGCGGCGACTCCGCGATGGAGGAGGCGACGTTCCTCACCCGCTTCGCCTCGAAGGTCACGGTGGTCCACCGGCGCGACGAGCTGCGCGCGTCCAAGATCATGGCGGATCGCGCCAAGAACGATCCCAAGATCGAGTTCGCGTGGAACTCCGAGGTCGCCGGGCTCGACGGTGACGGCAAGCTGTCCTCGGTGCGCCTGCGCGACGTCAACACCGGCGAGGAGCGCGTCGTCCCTGCTACGGGGCTGTTCGTGGCGATCGGCCACGTCCCGCGCTCCGAGCTGGTCACCGGCGTGATCGACACCGACGCCGAGGGCTACGTGCAGGTTCAGGGCCGCACCACCGCGACCAACGTCGAGGGCGTGTTCGCGTGCGGCGACCTCGTGGACAACCGGTACCGCCAGGCGATCACCGCCGCGGGCTCGGGCTGCGCCGCCGCGCTGGACGCGCAGCACTACCTGGACGCGCTCGCTGACGCCGAGGGCGCCGCGGCCGCGGACGGCGTGGACGAGGTCATCGCGGTGGAGGAGACGCCCGCCGCGGCCGCTCCCGCCGAGCCCGTGCCCGCGACCGAGGACACGTTCCAGGACGAGGTCATCAAGTCCGACATCCCCGTCGTGGTGGACTTCTGGGCGACGTGGTGCGGCCCGTGCCGCGCCGTGGCGCCGCTGCTGGACGAGCTGGCGCAAGAGTACGCCGGCAAGCTCAAGGTGGTGAAGGTCGACACCGACGCGAACCCGCAGCTGGCTGCGGCGTATGGCGTCACCTCGATCCCCACCATGAACTTCTTCAAGGGCGGCGAGGTGGTCAAGTCGGTCGTGGGCGCCAAGCCCAAGCCCGCGCTGGCAGCACTGTTCGACGAGGTCCTCGCCTGACCGCAGCTCATTGACGGAAGGCCGGGACCGCACAGGTCCCGGCCTTCTTGTTTCCACCCCCCTCGCACATGGGAGACTTGCCCACATGACCAGCCCTGACAGCCCCGGAACTCGACTCGACCCCTGGTTCGACTCGTACGCCGCACGCGCGCATGCGATGCGCGCCTCGGAGATCCGCGCGCTGTTCTCGGTCGCCAACCGTCCCGAGGTGGTGTCGCTGGCCGGTGGCATGCCGTACATCGGCGGCCTCCCGCTCGAGGAGCTCGCAGAGATGCAGCGGCGCCTCGTCATGGAGCAGGGCGAGGTCGCGCTGCAGTACGGCTCCGGGCAGGGCGACGAGGGCCTGCGGGAGCACATCACCCAGGTGATGGCGCTCGAGGGCATCAGCGCGCATCCGGACGATGTCGTGGTCACCACCGGGTCGCAGCAGGCGCTGGACCTGGTCACCAAGATCTTCATCGACCCCGGCGACGTGATCGTCGCCGAGGCGCCCTCGTACGTGGGAGCCCTGGGCGTGTTCCGGGCACATGAGGCCGACGTGGTGCACGTGGCCATGGACGAGAACGGGCTCGTGCCCGCTGCGCTGGAGACGACCCTCGCGAGGCTCGCGTCCGAGGGCCGCCGGGTCAAGTTCCTCTACACCGTGCCGAACTTCCACAACCCCGGGGGAGTGACGCTCGCGCTCGAGCGACGCCCGCAGGTGCTCGAGATCTGCCGGCGCTACGGAGTGCTGGTGCTCGAGGACAACCCGTACGGGCTGCTCGGATTCGACAGCGAGCCCCTGCCCGCGTTGCGGTCGATGAGCGAGGAGGGCGTCATCTACCTGGGGTCATTCTCCAAGACATTCGCTCCCGGCTATCGCGTGGGCTGGGCAGTCGCTCCCCACGCCGTGCGCGAGAAGCTCGTGCTCGCATCCGAGTCCGCGATCCTGTGCCCGTCGAACGCCTCGCAGCTGGCGATCCGCACGTATCTGGAGCACGCCGACTGGCAGGGTCAGATCAAGAAGTTCCGCGAGCAGTACCGGGAGCGTCGCGACGCGATGATCTCCGCGCTCGAGGAGCACATCCCCGAGGCGTCGTGGAACGTCCCCGAAGGGGGGTTCTACGTGTGGCTCACGCTGCCGGAGGGCCTGGACGCGAAGTCCATGCTTCCGCGTGCCGTCACCGCCCGCGTCGCCTATGTGCCCGGCACGGCGTTCTACTACGACGGCTCCGGCGCGGGCCACATGCGGCTCTCGTACTGCTACCCCACGCCCGAGCGCATCCGCGAGGGCGTGCGTCGACTCGCCGGTGTGATCGAGGCGGAGCTCGAGACGGTGCGGATCTTCGGCTCCGGCGCCCAGGGCCCGGGCGACAGCGTGGACTTCCCCTCGCCAGACTTGGCATGACCTTGGCTCAACTGTGACCGACACTGTATCTGGAGGATACCCATGGATGTGCTGATCCTCGCTGGAGGGCTCTCTCACGAGCGCGACGTGTCCGTGCGATCCGGGCGGCGGGTGGCCGAGGAGCTGCGCGACCGCGGCCTGAAGGTCGAGGTCCGGGACGTCGACACGGGGCTCCTGCCGGCGTTGCGCGAGCATGCGGACGCAGTGGTATGGCCGCTCCTCCACGGCGCCTCAGGCGAGGACGGCTCGCTGCAGGCGCTGCTCGAGCTCACCGGCGCACGCTACGTGGGCACGCGCTCCAAGGAGGCCCGCGTCGCCTGGGTGAAGCCGGTCGCGAAGGCCGTCTATGGTGGCGAGGACGCAGCCACCCCCGACTTCGTCACGCTGCCTCAGTCCCTGTTCCGCGAGGTGGGAGCGGACCAGGTCCTCGACGCGATCGTCCAACGGTTCGGGCTGCCGCTGGTGGTGAAGCCTGCGCGCGGCGGATCAGCCCTGGGCGTCTCCTTGGTCCGCGAGCGGGACCAGCTCGCGCGGGCGATGGTGCACTGCTTCGCCTACGGCGACAACGCGATGATCGAGACCGCCGTGGATGGCACGGAGATCGCCGTGTCCGTGATCGGCACCGGGGATGGCGCCCGCGCCCTCGCACCGGTGGAGATCGTCTGCGACGGTCCGTACGACTACGACGCCCGCTACAACCCCGGCCGGGTCGAGTACTTCACCCCTGCGCGTCTCGACGAGTCAGCGACGGCCACCGTGACGGATGCGGCACTCGCCGTCCACCGGAGGCTGGGTCTGCGTGACCTGTCCAGGGTCGACATGATCCTCGACGGTCAGGGCCGCGCTCAGGTGCTCGACATCAACATCGCTCCTGGCCTCACGGAGACGTCCCTGCTGCCCCAGGCGGCGGCGGGATCCGGTGAGGACCTGGGTGCGCTGTACGAGAGCATCGTGCGCGGGGTCACCGCGCACTGATCAGCGTCGTTCCTGCTAGATGGGCACCTTGCCGGGCCAGGCGACGGTGGCGCTCGGGCTCAGGCCTGCAGGATCCCCGGGTCCTCGGGGTCGATCACCGCGACGATGCGATTGAGGTCCTCCACGGACGCGAAGTCGATGGTGATCTTGCCCCGCGCACGGCCCAGCTGGACCTTCACCCTGGTGTCGAAGCGATCGCCGAGCCGTGATCCCAGCTCGTCGAGTGCGGCCGTTCGGGCGCCGGCACGCACCTGCCCTCGCTTGGGCTTGGGACCCTCGACGCCCAACGTGACGGCCTCCTCGGTGGCGCGCACGGACAGGCCCTCGGCGACGATGCGCTGGGCGAGGATCTCCATGTCCGCGGCATCCTCGAGGCCCAGCAGCGCGCGGGCATGGCCTGCGCTGAGCACACCTGCCGCGACGCGCTTCTGCACAGGGGCCGGCAGGCGCAGGAGCCGCAGGGTGTTCGAGATCTGCGGGCGTGAGCGGCTGATGCGCTCGGCGAGCTGCTCGTGGGTGATCCCGAAGTCGTCGAGCAGCTGCTGATAGGCAGCCGCCTCCTCGAGCGGGTTGAGCTGACTGCGATGCAGGTTCTCCACCAGGGCGTCGCGCAGCAGGTCCGTGTCGTCCGTGTCGCGCACGATCGCGGGGATGACCTCGAGGCCAGCCTCCTTGGAGGCACGCAGGCGACGCTCGCCCATGATGAGCTCGTAGCCGTCGCCGGAGGGGTGCGGGCGCACCACGATGGGCTGGAGGACGCCGATCTCCTTGATGGATCCCACCAGCTCGGCGAGCGCCTCGGGATCGAACACGTCGCGCGGCTGACGCGGGTTGGGCGTCACGCTGTGGGGGTCGATGCTGGCGAACCGCGCGCCGGGCACGGGAACGAGCTCCGGCCCGTCCTCGCGCCCGTTCGACGTGGAGCCGGAGAAGAACATGTCGTGCGGACGCTCCCGCGTGGCGGTGCCCGTCGCGCGACCGCCCGAGTCCTGCTGTGCACCGGCGTCGCCCGCCTGCTCTTCTGGCTCGCTGGGGATCAGGGCTCCGAGGCCCCTTCCTAGTCCACGCTTGGGCTTGCTCACTGGTGCTCTCCTTGGGCCGGCGCTCCGGCCATGGCAATCTCGCGGGCGACGGCGGTGTACGCGACCGCACCGCTCGAGTGGGGGTCATGGGTGATCACGGTCTGGCCGTGGGATGGCGCCTCGGAGACGCGCACGCTGCGCGGAATGGTCTGCTCGAGCGTCTGCGTGGGGAAGTGGGCACGGACCTCGTCAGCGACCTCGCGTGCCAGGTTGGTGCGGGCGTCGAACATCGTGAGCACGATGGTCGAGACCTCGAGCTCCCGATTGAGGTGCTTGCGCACCATCTCGACGGTCTTGATGAGCTGCGTGAGGCCCTCGAGCGCGTAGTACTCGCACTGGATGGGGATGAGCACCTCCTGAGCGACGACCATGGCGTTGAGGGTCAGCAGGCCCAGGCTGGGGGGACAGTCGATGAAGACGTAGTCCAGGTCCTTGCCGGGACCCTCGAGCAGATCGCGCAGCGCATCGTGGAGCCGGAACTCGCGGCGCACCACGGACACCAGCTCGATGTCGGCACCCGCAAGGTCGATGGTCGCGGGGATGCACCACAGGGAGGAGATCTCCGGGCATCGCTGGGCGACCTTGGCCATCGGGACGTCGTCCAGCAGCACGTCATAGATGGAAGGCGTCCCCGAATGGTGGTCGACCCCAAGCGCCGTGGAGGCGTTGCCCTGCGGGTCCGCGTCGATCACCAGCACGTTGGCGCCGCGTTGCGCCAATGCGGCGGCGACGTTGACCGTGGTCGTGGTCTTGCCCACGCCGCCCTTCTGGTTCGAGACCGCGAACACCCGAGTCTCGCGAGGCCGCGGGAAGTCCGAGCTGTCGAGCTCGCGGCGCAGCCGTTCCGTGGCGATGAGTTCGTTGGCCAAGGGGCTACCTTCGTCCTCGCCAAGCGCGTCGTAGGCGTCCTGTGTTTCACGTGAAACAGGAGCGCTGAGAGCGTCCATAGACGGGACGCCGGCGCGTGGGGAGACCCGTGGCGAGGTTGACGTCGAGGACACTTGTCCGTCCTGACCCGTCGTCTCGGTCACACGGACTCCTTCCTTGTTTCACGTGAAACAGCCCCCGTCGGGGACTGCGCTCCGCACGACTCTACCGTCTCGAGTCGCGCGGCTCCTCCTGTGGACAACTTCGGGGGAGAACCGCCATTCCCCGTATGAACTGCCTGTGGACAACGCTGTTGATGAACCGGCTGCCTCGTGCTGGCCTCCATGTCTCGGGTGCAGCCGTGACACAAGGTCCGAGCGATGAGGGCCTAGGACGGACGCTGCAGACGGACCACCGTCGTGGGCTCGAGTCCAGCCAGGGTCGGGGCCGCGTGGACGCTTCCCATCAAGTTGAACTTGCGCAGCACGTACTTCGCTCGCTCCAGCTCGTCCGGTGCCGAGCGGCCCTTGAGCAACGCCATCTCTCCCTTGTCGCTCAGCAGGGGCGCGCTCCACTTCACGAGCTTGTCGATGGACGCCACGGCGCGCGCGGTGATGACGTCGGCTTCGACCACGTCGCGCACCTCCTCGGCACGGCCTCGCACCACGGTGACGTTGTCGATGCCGCACGCCTCTGCCGCCTCGAAGAGCCACGCCGTGCGACGCTCCATGGGTTCGACCAGCACTACCTGCCGCCCAGGAACCATTGCCGCGACCACGAGTCCCGGAAGTCCCGCTCCGGAGCCCACATCCACGATGGTCCCGGTGCCCAGGAAAGGAGCCACTGCGGCAGAGTTGAGGATGTGGCGCTCCCACAGGCGTCCCACCTCACGCGGACCGATGAGCCCGCGAAGAACGCCTTGGTCGGCGAGCAGCGACGCGAACGCCTCGACCCGTGGGTAGACGTCGCCAAAGAACTCACGGACCTCGGCGGCGCCGTGCAGCGGGTCGTCGGCGAGGGTGGCCACGACCGCCTCCGCCTCCGGCTCTGTCTGCTCGTCGCTCACGGGATGCTCCGTTGTTTCACGTGAAACAGGGATCAGGACGCGGGTCGCACCACGACGTGGCGGTTCGGGTCCTCGCCCTCCGACTCGGAGACCAGACCGGCCTCCAGGACCACGTCGTGAACCACCTTGCGCTCGAAGGCGTTCATGGGGGACAGGGACACGGCAGCGCCGGTCTCCTGAACGGTGGCGATCGCCTCCCGGGCCTGCTCGGCCAGGCGCTCGCGCCGGCCCGCGCGGAACTCCGCGATGTCCAGCATCAGGCGGCTCATCTCGCCCGTCTCCGCCTGCACCGCGAGCCGAGCGAGGTCCTGCAGTGCATCGAGCACCTCGCCGTCGGGGCCCACGAGCCGCTTGAGGTCCTGGCTCGGTCCCTCGGCGAGCACCGCCACCTTCGCGCGTCCAGCCTCGACCGAGATGTCGATGTCGCCGTCCATGTCGAGGATGTCGAGAAGCTCCTCGAGGAAGTCCGCGGCGACGTCTCCCTCAGCCTCGAGCGCCTTGTTCTGCTCAGTCATGGTGGTCCTTACTTCTGGGGCTGGTCGTCGGTGGAACCGGCGTCGTCGGAGGGGGCGGCTTCATCGCCGCCCTCCGATGAACCCGCCCTGGGGGCCTGCCCCGGAGGGTTCTTGCGCTTCGAGCGCGGCTGGTTCTTCTTGGGCTGCTGGCGCTGACCGCCGGACTTGGGGGCCTCGAGCTCGGTGACGTCCGTCCCGGTGCCCTCGATGGTCAGTCCCTTGCGCTTGGCCTTCTCCGCCTGGCGCAGCTTCAGCTGCTTCTCCGCCTCGGAGCCGGGAGTGGGGTTGCGCCGGATCACGTAGAACTGCTGACCCATGGTCCACAGGTTCGTGGTGGTCCAGTAGATGAGCACACCCACCGGGAAGTTGGGGCCGGTGATGACGAAGATGAACGGCAGCGCGTACATGAGGATCTTCTGCTGCTGCGCCATGGGGCCCTCGAGCGCAGCCGCCGGCATGTTCTTCTGAGTGAGCTGGCGCTGCGTCAGGAAGGTGGTGGCGACCATCGCGATGATGAGGACTGCAGACACGATCTTGGCGGAGGCGCCCTCGGAGCGCAGGAAGGTCTCCGACAGCTGGGCACCGAAGATGGTCGCGTCGTAGGCCTCACCGGCGAGCTCAGCGGTCAGAAGGCCGATGGGGTTGGCCTCGTCGGCCGGCCGGATGCGGTAGTTGAGCACCCTGAACAGCGCGAAGAAGATGGGGGCCTGCACGAGGATGGGGAGGCACGAGGCGAAGGGGTTCGTCTTGTGCTTGGAGTACAGCTCCATGGTCTCGCGGCTCATCGCCTCGCGGGAAGCCTGGTCCTTCTTGCCCTTGTACTTGGCCTGGACGGCCTTCAGCTCGGGGGCGATCACCTGCATCGCTCGGGACGCCTTGATCTGCTTGACGAAGAGCGGGATCAGGATGATGCGGATCGTGACCACGAGACCCACGATCGACAGGGACCATGCCCAGCCCGAGTCGGACTCCATGCCCAGCGCAGTGAACAGCCAATGCCAGCCAACCATGATGTTGGCGACCACCCATTCGAGGGGGAAGAGGATCGTGTCGAGAAAGCCCACGTCGGTCCTTACGTAGAGAGGGCGGAGGCGGGCGCCTCCGTGGAGATTCGGGAGGAGCGGAACAGCGGCGCACCGCGCTCGGGCACGTCATCGACGCCACCGTTGCTCCACGGATTGCAGCGCAGCACTCGCCAGCCGGCGAGAGCGAAGCCCTTGATGGCGCCGTGGCGGCGCACCGCCTCGAGCCCGTAGTGCGAGCACGACGGGTAGTACTTGCAGCGGGGCCCCAGCAAGGGGGAGACGAGCAGCTGGTACGCGCGAATCAGGCCGATGAGCAGCAGCCGCGGCGCAGAGGCGATCGCGTGCACTGCCCGGCGCGCGGCGCTCACGCGAGTGCCGCCTTGCGACGGGCGGTGTCGACGGCGTCGGTGACGTCCGCGCGCAGGCGTGCGAAGTCGACCTCGGCGGAGCGAGGAAGGGCGCGGATCACCACCGCGGTTCCGTGGGGGAGGGTCGGCAGGAGCGCAGCCATGATCGCGCGCAGACGGCGCTTCACACGGTTGCGCATCACCGCACCTCCCACTGCCTTGGAAACAGCGAAACCGGCCATGCTCTCAGCATCGCCGGTTTGCACCACGTAGACGACTACGGTGGCCCGCCCGCTCCGAGATCCCTGACGCATGGCGGACCTGAAGTCCGCCGCGTCCGTCATCCGGGAGCGAGCCGGCAGCACCTTACGCCGACAGCTTGCCGCGGCCCTTGCGGCGGCGCGACGCGAGGATCGAGCGGCCGGCGCGGGTGCGCATGCGCAGGCGGAAGCCGTGCGTCTTGGCACGCTTGCGGTTGTTCGGCTGGTAGGTCCGCTTGCTCACGGGTCACTCCACAGAAAGTCATTTTGGGTACGGTCAGAACAGCGCACTAACGTTACGCGCGTGGGACCTCGCGGTCAAATCGCACGTCTCGCATTGGATGGGCGCTCCGAACAGGATAGGCTCGCCCATCACCGATGCACCACCCGGGAGCGACACGCCGCTGCGGTGGTAACGAACTGATGACACTGTCTCAACCGGCTGTGTAGAACTATGTGGAGAACGCCGCAGAGGAGGGTCGATGGCTGCCGAGACAGGCACCGAGACGATGGACGACGTGTGGACCAGAACCCTCGCCGTCCTCCGCGCGGATGACGCCGTCACCGCACAGCACCGCAGCTTCATCCGTCTGATCAAGCCTCTCGCGATCGTCGAGGACAACGTGTTCCTCGCGGTGCGCGAGGACTTCACCAAGAACTACGTCGAGACCACGATCCGCACGCTCATCACGCGAGCGCTGTCCCAGGTGCTGGGGCGCGAGGTCCGCATCGCGGTCACCGTCGACTCGTCGGTGAACTCGCCCGAGCCCAGCGACTCACTCGACGATGACTTCGAGACCGCCCCGGTGCAGCGACGGCCTCAGGCCCCGCCGCCGGCGACCTACGAGGATCCGCACCTCAACCCGCGGTACACCTTCGACACCTTCGTCATCGGTGCATCGAACAGGTTCGCCCATGCGGCGGCGCTGGCCGTCGCCGAGTCGCCCGGCAAGACGTACAACCCGCTCTTCATCTACGGGGACTCGGGGCTCGGCAAGACGCACCTGCTGCACGCGATCGGTCACTACACGCGCCACCTGAAGCCGCAGACCCGCGTGCGCTACGTGAACTCGGAGGAGTTCACCAACGACTTCATCAACTCGATTCGTGACGATCAGTCGCTGAGCTTCAAGCGCCAGTACCGCGAGGTCGACGTGCTGCTCATCGACGACATCCAGTTCCTGCAGGGCAAGGAGCAGACGCTCGAGGAGTTCTTCCACACCTTCAACGCGCTGCACAACGCCGGCAAGCACGTGGTGATCACCTCGGATGTGAGCCCACGCAACCTCGACGGCATCGAGGAGCGCATGCGCACCCGCTTCGAGTGGGGCCTGATGACGGACGTGCAGCCGCCTGACCTCGAGACGCGCATCGCGATCCTGCGCAAGAAGGCGGCCGCGGATGACGTCCAGGCGCCGTCCGATGTGCTGGAGTACATCGCCTCGAACATCACCAGCAACATCCGCGAGCTCGAGGGCGCGCTCATCCGCGTCACGGCGTTCGCCGCGCTCAACAAGCAGCCGGTCGACCTCAGCCTCGCCCAGGTGGTCCTCAAGGACCTCATCTCCGACGACGACTCGGAGATCACCGCATCGGCGATCATCGGCACCACCGCCGACTACTTCGGCATCTCGATGGAGGAGCTGACGGGCACCAGCCGCAGCCGGGTCTACGTCACCGCCCGCCAGATCGCGATGTACCTGTGCCGCCAGCTGACGGACCTCTCGCTGCCCAAGATCGGCGAGCACTTTGGCGGCAAGGACCACACCACGGTCATGTACGCGGTCAAGAAGGTCGAGGACCAGATCGCTCAGCGCCGCCAGATGTACAACCAGGTCAACGAGATCCACGCGCGCATCAAGCAGCAGTCGCGCGGCTGACCGCTCTGCCCCCTCCTCACGCACCACCACTGTGTCGCTCACAGCTGTGGATAAACCTGTGAATTGCCGTGGACAGAGGGCTCATCCACAGGGACGGAGCTGTGGGCAATCGTGGACGGGCTGTGCATGACACGGCCTCGTCCACGGGCACCCTGGTCGAATCACACGTTCCGTCCCGAGCTTTCTCACAGGCAAGAGTGGGGAAATAGCAGGAACTCTTGTGGTTCTCCCCAGTTTCCACGGTGCCTATGACGACTACCTACTCTTGTCATTCAGCATCAAGCCCGATGGACCTTCATGACGTTTCGACCTCGATCAGGCGCTGGCGCGCCAACGCCCTTCCGCTGCCGTGGCGTTGGCGTAGTCTGTGCGACAGAACCTGAGGAGCAGTTCCATGAAATTCACCGTCGATCGCGACGTGCTGGCTGACGCCGTCGCATGGACCTCGCGCGCCGTCCCGGCGCGCCCGCCCGTTCCCGTCCTCGCCGGAGTGCGCATCACGGCGCAGTCCTCGGGGGAGGTGGCGCTGGCCAGCTTCGACTACGAGGTCTCCGCTCGAGGCACCTTCTCCGCTGACGTGGACCAGGCCGGCGAGGTGCTCGTCTCGGGCCGTCTTCTCAAGGAGATCGCGAACGCCCTGCCGCACAAGCCCGTGGACTTCGCACTCGAGGGAACCAAGGTGTCCGTCACGTGCGGTGCGTCGCGCTTCACCCTGGCGACCATGCCCGTCGATCAGTACCCCGCGCTCCCGGAGCTGCCGGCCCAGTCCGGCACCATCGACGGGTCCGAGTTCCAGCGCGCCGTCGGTCAGGTGACGGTCGCGGCCTCGCGCGACGAGACCCTTCCCATCCTCACCGGCGTGAGGATGGAGATCGAGGGCTCGAGCATCTCGCTGCTCGCCACGGACCGCTACCGGCTCGCGCTGCGTGAGCTGTCCTGGAAGCCGTCATCCTCGGACGCATCGGCCGTCGCGCTGGTGCGAGCTCGTACGCTCAACGACACCGCGAAGGCGCTGGGCGCCGGTGATGTCACCGTCGCGCTCAGCTCGGGTCAAGGCGTGGACCTGGTGGGCTTCGAGGCGGGCGGTCTCACCACCACGTCGCTGCTCATGGACGGCGACTATCCGCAGGTGCGTCGGCTGTTCCCGGAGGAGAGCCCCGTCACGGCCGTGGTGAAGACAACGGAGCTCATCGAGGCCACGCGCCGCGTGTCCCTGGTCGCGGAGCGCAACTCGTCGGTGCGACTGGCGTTCTCCGAGGGTGAGCTCACGCTCGACGCCGGCCAGAGCGACGATGCCCAGGCGTCCGAGGCCATCGAGTGCGTGCTGAACGGTGACGCGATCACCGTCGCCTTCAACCCGCAGTACCTGCTCGACGGCCTCGGCGCGTTGTCGAGCGAGTACGTGCAGCTGGGCTTCACGCAGGAGACCAAGCCGGTCGAGTTCGTGGGGATCGACAAGCCCGGCGGCGATGTGGTGGCCGACTTCCGCTACCTGCTGGTGCCCATCCGCATCCAGTCCTAGTCCGGCCGATGCGCGTCACCCACCTGCATCTGGTCGACTTCCGCTCGTACTCCGATCAAGAGATCGAGTTCGGGCCCAGGGTCACCACCCTTGTGGGGCGCAACGGTCAGGGCAAGACCAACGTGGTCGAGGCCGTCCGGTACCTGTCGACGCTGTCCTCGCACCGCGTCGCGGCAGACGCCCCGCTCATCAGGCAGGGAGCAGAGCGGGCGGTGGTGCGCGCGCGGGTCGAGAAGTCCGGCCGCTCCCTGGCGATCGAGGTCTCGCTCAACCCTGGCAAGGCCAACACCGCACGCATCGGACGTTCCGCTGCCAAGCCTCGCGACCTGCTGGGCGCGCTGCGCACGGTGGTCTTCGCTCCGGAGGACCTCGCTCTGGTCAAGGGCGACCCGGCCGGAAGGCGGTCGTTCATGGACGAGCTGTGCGTCGCGTTGCAGCCCGCGCTCGCCGGCGACCTCGCGGACTACGACCGCGTGCTGCGCCAGCGATCCTCGATGATCAAGACCGCGAAGAACGCCCGCGGCGACCTCACGATGCTCGACATCTGGGACGAGAAGCTGGCCGGACTGGGAGGCCGCCTGCTCGCCGCCCGACTGCGCGCGGTGCGGGCTCTCGGACCGCATGTGACCGAGGCCTACGCGGCCGTCGCCCCGGACGGCGGCGAATGCTCGGTGTCGTATGCGACGTCGCTGAGCTCGCACGAGGAGTGGGACGAGACGGCCGATGCGGCGGCGCTGTCGATGATGATGCTTGAGCGCTTGCAGGAGGTCAGGCCCAAGGAGCTCGACCGCGGCGTGACGCTGGCCGGACCTCACCGCGACGACCTCGACATCCACCTGGGAACGATGCCCGCCAAGGGGTATGCCAGCCACGGCGAGTCGTGGTCGTGCGCACTCGCGCTGCGACTGGGCACGTATGCGCTGCTCACCGACGAGGGCGGTCCGGATGGCGACGAGGACGGCGAGCCCGTGCTGATCCTGGACGATGTGTTCGCGGAGCTCGACTCAGGACGGCGCGCGGCTCTGGTCGAGCGCCTCGCGGACGCGAGCCAGGTGCTCATCACGGCAGCGGTCGCCGAGGACGTCCCGGAGGCGCTGCGCGGAAGGGTGCTCGTGGTGGCAGATGGCCAGGTCACGGGAGGCGAGGGCGGCGCGGATGACTGACGACGAGCCCACTCGCTCAGCGCAGGACCTCGCGCGTGAGGCGATGGAGCGAGCCCGCGCATCGGCCCGTCAGCGCGGCGCCTCCCGGACCACGCCCAAGGCCGGTCGCCGCCAGCGCGAGGACAAGCGACGTCAGTCGCAGCCGTACTCGAACGGGCGCGATCCCGCGGCGATGTCGGAGGCGGTCGACGCGCTTCTGCGGCGCATGGGCTGGACCGAGCAGATCGAGGTCTCGGGCGTCACCGGCCGTTGGCGCGAGGTCGTGGGCGACCAGATCGCGGATCACTGCGAGCCGGTCACCTTCGAGGAGGGCGTCCTCACCGTCAAGGCGAGCTCCACCGCGTGGGCGACGCAGCTGCGCATCATGTCCGGACAGATCCGCCACCGCATCAACGAGGAGTTCGGACGGGACATCGTGCGCGAGCTCACGGTGCTGGGCCCCACCGCGCGCACCTGGCAGCGCGGCCAACGACGGGTGCCCGGTCGAGGTCCGCGGGACACCTATGGGTGACGCGGTGTGGGTCGAGGGAGCTCAGATCGCGAGGGGAGCCACGGCGGTCGTCACGTACGGCGCTCCGGGAACTGTCGTGAAGACGTTGCTGCCGGGAGTGCCGAGCATCGTGGTGACTCTGGAGGCAGACGCTCTCCGCGCTGCTCGAACCGGCGGACTCCCCGTCCCCGAGCTGCTCGGCACGGATGTCGAGGGGCAGCCGCCGTCCCTCACTCTCGCCTACGTCGATGGTCCCGAGCTCGGGACGATGCTGGAGACCCGTGGTGCGGAATGGATCGGACGAGAGCTCGCGGAGATTCAGCATCAGATCCGTAGCGTGAAGGCGCCACCGCCACTCATCGGACTCCAGACGTACCTGCTCGAGGTGATTGCCCGAGGGCCACTGGACGGGCGCGTGCGCCACGCAGTGCTCGATCGCATCTCCGCCCTTCCGGGTGGCACCGCGTTGTGCCACCTCGACCTCCACCCTCGCAATGTGATCTGGAACGGCACATCGACGGTGATCGACTGGAACAACGGCTCCCGCGGTGACCCCGCTGCCGACGTCGCACGCACGCGACTCCTGCTCCGATCGATCATCCACTTCCTCCCGCGTCGCGAACGCAGCCACATGCGTCCCATCCTCATCGACGCGGAGACGTCCTTCGCCGCGGCGACGGAACGGCTCGCTCCCGGACTTCTGGATGCCTCTCGCGCGTGGGAACCCGTGATCGCCGCGATGCGCTGGGGCGAGAGCCCCCCGGCTGCCGAGCGCCGCAGTCTCGAGCCCATTCTGGAGCAGATTCTCTGACGGCTGCGAGCGCACCCGACGGTTTCTCCCCAAATACCCCTGAATCGCGCCAGATCGGCCCTAGAACCGACTAGAATGACGTGCAGTACACCGCGTCCCGTCCGAGGCCGCGAGAGTCCCGTGAAAGGCAAAATCTGTGGCCGACACCGACGCACAGGCGAGCCAGCCTGCCTACGGCGCCGAGAACATCACCGTCCTGGAGGGCCTCGAGGCCGTCCGCAAGCGCCCGGGCATGTACATCGGCTCCACCGGTGAGCGGGGACTGCACCACCTGGTCTACGAGGTGGTCGACAACTCGGTGGATGAGGCCCTCGCCGGCCACTGCGACACCATCACGGTGACGCTTCTCGAGGACGGCGGTGTGCGCACCACGGACAACGGCCGCGGCATCCCCGTGGACATGCACCCCACGGAGGGCAAGCCCACCGTCGAGGTGGTCATGACCATCCTGCACGCGGGCGGCAAGTTCGGCGGCGGCGGCTACGCGGTCTCCGGTGGTCTGCACGGCGTGGGCATCTCCGTGGTCAACGCGCTGTCCTCCAAGGTCGAGACCGTGGTCAAGCGCCAGGGGCACGTGTGGCGCCAGACCTTCGGGGACGGCGGCAAGCCGCAGGGCACGCTCGTCAAGGGCGAGGCCACCGACGAGACCGGAACCCAGCAGACCTTCTGGCCTGACGACACGATCTTCGAGACCACCGAGTTCGACTTCGAGACGCTGCGAGCCCGCTTCCAGCAGATGGCCTTCCTCAACAAGGGCCTCTCGATCACGCTCATCGACGAGCGCCCCGATCACATCGCGGCCGATGCGGATCCCGACGCCGAGGATCAGCCCACCTCGCGAGTGGTCACCTACAAGTACGACGGCGGCCTGGTCGACTACGTCAACCACCTCAACGACACCAAGAAGTCCGAGCGCGTGCACGCCGAGGTCATCTCCCTCGAGGCCGAGGACACCGAGAAGAAGATCTCCCTCGAGATGGCCATGCAGTGGACCAACGCCTACTCGGAGTCCGTGTTCACCTACGCGAACACCATCTCGACCACCGAGGGCGGCACTCACGAGGAGGGCTTCCGCGCGGCGCTCACCTCGCTGGTGAACCGCTACGCCCGAGACAAGGGGATCCTCAAGGACAAGGACGAGAACCTCACCGGCGACGACGTCCGCGAGGGCCTCACCGCCGTGATCTCCGTGAAGCTGGGCGAGCCGCAGTTCGAGGGCCAGACCAAGACCAAGCTGGGCAACACCGAGGCGAAGACGTTCGTGCAGAAGATCGTGGGCGAGCAGCTCACCGACTTCTTCGACGCGCACCCGAACGAGGCCAAGGACATCATCCGCAAGGCCATCCAGGCGTCGCAGGCGCGCATGGCCGCGCGCAAGGCCCGCGAGGCCACGCGCCGCAAGGGGCTGCTCGAGTCCGGCGGCATGCCGGGCAAGCTGTCCGACTGCCAGAGCCGCAACCCGCACGAGTGCGAGATCTTCATCGTCGAGGGCGACTCCGCGGGAGGCTCGGCCAAGGCCGGTCGCGAGCCCTACTTCCAGGCGATCCTGCCCATCCGCGGGAAGATCCTCAACGTCGAGCGCGCGCGCCTGGACCGGGCGCTCGCCAACCTCGAGGTGCAGTCGCTCATCACCGCGTTCGGCGCGGGGATCGGCGAGGACTTCGACATCGAGAAGGCCAGGTATCACAAGGTGGTGCTGATGGCCGATGCCGACGTCGACGGCCAGCACATCCGCACCCTCCTGCTGACGCTGCTGTTCCGCTTCATGCGCCCCCTCATCGAGGCCGGGTACGTGTACCTGGCGCAGCCACCGCTGTTCAAGCTCAAGTGGACCAACGCGGAGCACGAGTACGTCTACTCCGACAAGGAGCGCGACGCTCTGCTCAAGGCGGGCATCGCGGAGGGCAAGAAGATCCCCAAGGAGAACGGGATCCAGCGGTACAAGGGCCTGGGCGAGATGGACCACGAGGAGCTGCGCGTCACCACGATGGACCCCGAGACCCGCACCCTCCTGAAGGTGTCGATGGATGACGCCGCGCAGGCGGACGAGGTCTTCACGGTTCTGATGGGCGAGGACGTCGAGTCCCGCCGCAACTTCATTCAGCGCAATGCGAAGGATGTGCGTTTCCTTGACATCTGAGGTGTTCAACCACGGCAAGATCGAGGACGTCGATCTCAATACCGAGATGCAGCGGTCCTACCTGGACTACGCGATGTCGGTCATCGTGGGCCGTGCGCTGCCCGAGGTCCGCGACGGCCTCAAGCCCGTGCATCGGCGCGTGCTCTACGCGATGTACGACGGCGGCTACCGCCCCGACCGCGCCTTCTCGAAGTGCTCGCGCGTGGTGGGCGACGTCATGGGCAAGTACCACCCGCACGGTGACAGCGCGATCTACGACACGATGGTCCGTCTGGTCCAGCCGTGGTCCCTGCGCTACCCGCTCATCTGGGGCCAGGGCAACTTCGGCTCCGCCGGCAACGACGGTGCCGCCGCCTCGCGGTACACCGAGTGCAAGCTCGCTCCGCTCGCCATGGAGATGGTGCGCGACATCGACAAGGACACCGTCGACTGGCAGGACAACTACGACGGCCGCGAGCAGGAGCCGCAGATCCTGCCGGCCCGCTTCCCCAACCTGCTGGTCAACGGCTCCGCCGGCATCGCGGTGGGCATGGCCACCAACATCCCGCCGCACAACCTGCGCGAGGTGGCCAACGGCGTGCAGTGGCACCTCGATCACCCGGACGCCTCGCGCGAGGAGCTGCTCGAGGCGCTCATCGAGCGCATCCCCGGTCCGGACTTCCCCACGGGTGCGACCATCCTGGGCCGCCGTGGCATCGAGGAGGCGTACCGCACCGGTCGCGGCTCGATCACGATGCGCGCGGTGGTGAACATCGAGGAGATCCAGGGCCGCATGTGCCTGGTGATCACCGAGCTTCCGTACCAGGTCAACCCGGACAACCTCGCGATCAAGATCGCGGACCTCGTCAAGGAGGGCAAGGTCGGCGGCATCGCGGACATCCGCGACCAGACCTCTGGCCGCACCGGGCAGCGACTCGAGATCGTGCTCAAGCGCGACGCGGTCGCGAAGGTGGTGCTCAACAACCTCTACAAGCACACGCAGCTGCAGGACACGTTCGGCTGCAACATGCTGGCGATCGTGGACGGCGTTCCCCGCACCCTCGCGCTCGACGGGTTCATCCGCTACTGGGTGGCGCACCAGCTCGAGGTCATCCAGCGCCGCACCGCGTACCGCCTGCGCGAGGCCGAGCGCGAGGCCCACATCCTGCAGGGCTATCTCAAGGCGCTCGACGCGATCGACGAGGTCATCGCGCTGATCCGCCGCTCGCCGTCCGCCGAGGAGGCGCGCACCGGCCTGATGGAGCTGCTCGATGTGGACGAGGTCCAGGCGACCGCGATCCTCAACCTGCAGCTGCGCCGTCTCGCCGCCCTCGAGCGCCAGCGCATCCAGGACGACTACGCCGCCCTGATGGAGGAGATCACCGATCTCAAGGACATCCTCGCGGACGACGCCCGCCAGCGAACCATCATCTCCGACGAGCTGGGCGAGATCGTCCGCAAGTACGGCGACGAGCGTCGCACCGAGATCTCGCCCTTCGACGGCGAGGTGTCGATGGAGGACCTCATCGCCGAGGAGGAGGTGGTCGTCACGATCACCCGCTCCGGCTACGCCAAGCGCACGCGCTCGGACCAGTACCGCGCCCAGAAGCGCGGCGGCAAGGGCGTCCGTGGAGCGACGCTGCGCACGGACGACATGGTCGACCACTTCTTCGTGACGACCACGCACCATTGGCTGCTGTTCTTCACCAACCTGGGCCGCGTCTACCGCGCGAAGGGCTACGAGCTGCCCGAGGGCGGCCGCGACTCGAAGGGCCAGCACGTCGCGAACATGCTGGCCTTCCAGCCGGGCGAGGAGATCGCCCAGGTGCTCGACCTCAAGTCCTACGAGGACAAGCCGTACCTGGTGCTCGCCACCAAGCGCGGCCTGGTCAAGAAGACTGACCTCACCGCGTACGACTCGAACCGCACTGGCGGCCTCATCGCCGTGAACCTGCGAGACGTCGAGGGCGAGGATGGCGAGCTGCGTCCCGACGAGCTCGTCGCGGCGCGACTCGTGAGCCCGGAGGACGACCTCATGCTGGTCTCCCGCAAGGGACAGTCCGTGCGCTTCCACGCCACGGATGAGGAGCTGCGCCCCATGGGCCGTGCGACGTCCGGCGTGAAGGGCATGAGCTTCCGCGGCGACGACGAGCTGCTCGCGCTCGACGTGATCGATGCGTCCGTCCCGGACGCCGAGGAGCTCGGCGTCTCCGACGCCTCCGACGAGGACGCCGCGGACGTGGCGGCCGATGCGGGCGGTCCGTTCTCCTTCGTGGTCACCGAGAACGGGTTCGCGAAGCGCACGGCCGTGTCCGCCTGGACCCCCAAGCACCGCGGCGGGCTCGGCGTGAAGGTCGCCAAGCTCACCGAGGAGCGCGGCGACCTGGTGGGTGCGATGCTCGTGGACGAGAACGACGAGGTGCTCGTCATCATGGGCTCCGGCAAGGTGGTCCGATCCACCGTCTCGGAGGTCCCTGCCAAGGGCAAGGACACCATGGGCGTCACGTTCGCCAAGCCGGCCAAGGGTGACACCATCATCGGTATCGCTCGCAACGTGGAGCGCAAGCTCGACGTCGACGAGCCGCTCGAGGACGGCGAGGCCGACGGCGCACCGGAGGACAGCCCGGGCGAGTAGGGCCTCGACGCCGGGTTCTCGCTCTACCATCGGCATGTCGGCAGCTGTGCCGAGACGCGGAGACGGGGCTCGAGTGGAGATCAGTGCGGCCGTGACCTGGGCGGTGGCAGCCCTGGGGTTCGTGGCGTTCCTGGCGAGCGCGGTCTGGTGGGTCTCCCGCTATGACCGGCCCCGACGCGCGCGCCGGACGGTGGTCGCGATCCTCGTGGCGCTCGGCATCGTGGTGCTGGTGCCGATGGCATGGGTGGCGTACCTGTTCCTGGGACCGAGCGATCACGACCAGCTCGAGGAGGAGGCGCGGTACGAGGCCTCACCCGCGGGTGGCCCAGCGCTCAACGCTCCCGCCTAGACTCGCGATCCGCGATCCGCCGGCGTCTTCACGAACAGCAGCAGCACCATGCCGGCGCCCACCACGGCGATGATGCCGAGCGTGCCCCAGATGGTCGCGCCCAGCAGCTCGATGCTCGCCCACCACGCGAGCGGCGCGAGGAACGAGGCCGCACGCCCCGTGGTCGCGTAGAGCCCGAACACCTCGGCCTCGCGCCCGGCGGGCGCGACGCGAGCCAGCAGCGAGCGCGACGCCGACTGCGCCGGCCCCACGAACGCCGTGAGGATCAGCCCTGCGACCCAGAACACGATGGCGCCAGCGGCATTGAAGACCAGCACCGCGAGGCCCGCGGCCACCACGCCCCCCAACGAGAACAGGATGACCCGGCGGGGCCCTAGCCGGTCGTCGAACCGGCCGGCGATGATGGTCGCGACGCCGGCGATCGCGGAGGCGGCGATGCCGAAGACGATCACCGAGCTGTCGCCGAAGTCGAACGCCTGGGTCGCGAGGATCGCTCCGAAGGTGAACACCCCCGCCAGCCCGTCGCGGTACACGGCGGACGCAAGCAGGAACCAGAGCGTCGAGCGCGCGGTGCGCCACAGGTCGCCGAGGTCACGCCACAGCACGGCATAGCCCTGGAAGATCCCCACCCGCGGCCGACCAGCCGCGGCCGTCGACTCCGGCACGAAGGCGAAGACCGGCCAGGCGAACAGCAGCGTCCACACGGCGCAGCCCACGGCGATGACGCGGAAGGCCATGCCGTTGGAGGTGTCCATGCCGAACCAGTCGAGCTCGGTGAGCACCACCACGATCACCAGCGCGACGATCCCGCCCAGGTATCCGAGGCCCCAGCCCAGACCGGATACCCGGCCCATCGACCTCGGCGTCGTGACCTGCACGATCATCGCGTTGTAGTTGACGCCGGCGATCTCGCCGAACACGCCGCCGAGCGCGATCAGCCCCGCTCCCAGCCAGAAGTAGTCGGGAGAGGGCTGGACGAAGAACAGGCCCAGGGTGCACGCGACCACCAGCGCAGTCATGGCCCCCAGCCAGGCCTTGCGTCGCCCTGTCGCATCCGCCCTCTGCCCCAGCACGGGAGCCAGGAGAGCCACCAGGATCCCCGCGATCGTCATGCCCAGGCCGAAGTCCGCCGCGAGATCGCTGAGCGCCGTCTCGACCTGAGGCGAGTCCTCGCCCAGTGCCGCGATCTCCGGATCGATGAAGCCGTCCTTGGTCAGGTACAGCGCGACGAACACGAAGGTGATGATCACGGTGTTGAACGGCTGCGTCGCCCAGTCCCACAGCGCCCATGCCCACACCCGCCGGCGCGGGATGGTCCCGCCCTCGGCGGGCACGCGGGCGTCAGCGATGGAGGGCAGCACGTCGTCGTGGTCGCTCATAGGTCACAGCGTGCCCTACCTCGGTGAACGGCGGGTGGCGGGCGCGCGGCGATAGCATCAGCAGATGGATCCCGTCAGCGCGCCCACCACTCTCGACTGGCAGCAGGATGTGCTCGACGGGTACGAGCAGGCGCCGCTGGCCCCCGCGACGCTGATCCGGCGCATCGGCCGTCCCGAGCAGCCCCGCGCGGTGGTGCTGCACGTGCATGGCTACAACGACTACTTCTTCACCACGCATGTGGCCGAGGCGCTCACTGAGATGGGTCTGGCGTTCTATGCGGTGGACATGCGGCGCGCGGGGCGCTCGCTCCAGCCCGGCGAGAAGCCTCATCACATCACCGACATCGCGGAGCTGGGCGCGGACATCTCCGCTGCGGCCGCGGCTGCGGTGGTGGACGCGCGCGCGGTCACCGGTGATGACAGCCTCCCGCTCGTGGTCCATGCCCACTCGACCGGCGGCCTCGCGGCAGCCATCTGGGCATCCGACACCCCCGACCCCGACCTCGCGGCCGTGATCCTCAACAGCCCCTTCTTCGGGCTGCTGCTGCGACCGTGGGAGCGATACGCGATGACGGCCACGCCCGCGATCAGCCGGGTGCGGCCCGCGACGGTGATCGCGCGCGTGCCCTCGCCGTACACGGTCGCCCTGATCGACAAGGGCCGATGGGAGTTCGACCCGGCGTGGAAGAAGCCCGGCGGCGAACCCGCGACCGCTGGCTGGCTCGCAGCCACGCGCGCGGCGCAGCGCCGGGTGTCGCAAGGCCTGGACATCCAGGTCCCTGTCCTGGTGGGCCGCTCGGACTCCTCGGGCCCGGATCGTGACAGCAACCCGCGTCATCAGAGCCAGGACGTGGTGATCGACGTCTCTCTCATCGCGGCGTGGGCGCAGGGCCTGGGGCCTGATGTGCACGAGGTCGTGATCGACGGCGCCATCCATGACCTCACGCTGTCCGCGCCCGGGCCCCGTCAGGCCTTCCTCGACGCCGTGGAGGCGTTCGTGGATACAGTGCTGGAATGAGCGCTCGTCACCCGTACTTCGACAATGGCGGCCGCCCGGTCGCCCTCGCGCATCGTGGCTTCTCGCTCGAGGGGCTCGAGAACTCCATGAGGGCCTTCCAGGCGGCGGTGGACTTGGGATACCGCTATCTCGAGACCGATGCGCATGGAACCAGCGACGAGGTGGCGGTCGCGTTGCACGACTCGACGCTCGACCGCACCACGGATGCGACCGGAGAGGTCGCCGACCACCCGTGGTCGCGCGTCAAGGCTGCGCGCATCGGCGGCGTCGAGCCCGTGCCGCGCCTTGAGGACATCCTCGGAACCTGGCCCGACGTCAAGGTGAACATCGACGTCAAGGGCGAGTCCGGCATCGGCCCCATCGCGGCCGCGATCGAGAGGACCCAGGCGCACGATCGCGTGTGCGTCGGCTCGTTCTCGGCGGATCGCCGCCGGGCGACACTGAAGCTGCTGTCCAAGCCGGTCGCGACTCCCGCCGCCCAGCGCGAGGCGATCGCGTGGTGGATCGGCGTGTGGACCGGGGCGGACGCGCAGGCCACCCTGGGAGACGTGGACGCGCTGCAGATCCCGTGGCGCAACGGGCCGGTGCCGTTCATCGGCCGCAAGCACATCGACGCCGCGCACGCCGCGGGGCGCGAGGTGCACATCTGGACGGTGAACAGGCGCGATCACATGGAGCACCTGCTCGACCTCGGCGTCGACGGCCTGGTCTCGGATCGCGCGGACATCCTCAAAGACGTGCTGGTCGCTCGCGGACAGTGGGCCTAGCCGCCCCTCAGATGAACAGGGTGCTCCCGGACTCCTGAGCCTCGCCCAGGAACGTCGCCACACCGCCCAGCTCGACGCCCTCGATGAGGTCGGACTGCGCGATCCCCAGCAGGTCCATGGTCATGGTGCAGCCGATGAGCCTGGCGCCACCGGCCTGCGCTGCGGCGACGAGCTCTGGCAGCGGCTGGACATCGTGCTGGCGCATCACCCTGCGGATCATCGCTGTGCCCGCGCCTGCCATGTGCATCTGTGACAGCGTCAGCTTGTCCGCGCCCCGCGGCATCATCGCGCCGAACATCCTCTCCATGGCCGTGCGCTCGCGTGGTGGGGGATCCTCGCGACGCAGGGCGTTGAGACCCCAGAACGTGAAGAACATCGACACGTCCTGCCCCATCGCGAGCGCGCCGTTGGCGATGATGAACGCCGCCAGGACCTTGTCGAGGTCGCCGGAGAACACCACCATCGAGGTCTTCGCCGGTCCGGGGGCCGATGAGCTGGTCACCGGCGCGGTGCCGCCCTTGCGGAAGGTCGCGACGTAGCCGGGACCCTGTGGCTCCATCGACACCAGGGTGTGCCCGTTCTTCGATGCCCACGCCGGCCCGTCGAGGGCGAACCCTGGATCCGAGACGGTCACGCGGATCTCGTCCCCCGCATCGGCCGTCCTCATGGCGGCGGCGAGGCGCATGATGGGGCCCGGGCAGGCGAGACCGGTGCAGTCGAGGTCGGTGAGCGCGCCGGTGGCCGCCGCGACCGCGGAGGCCACCGAGACGTGCTCGGCGTAGCTCTCCATGGGTGGCTGTGCCTCCGAGCTCTCGCCACCATGGTGCACGTGCTTGAAGGTGGTCGAGCCGCCGGACAGGGTCGCGACGTCCTCGAAGCCGGTCTGGACGAGGATGCGGTGCGCGAGGTACGAGCGGAAGCCCACGGCACAGTACAGACGCACGGGAGTGGTGCGATCCCAGTCGGCGATCGCATCGCGGAGCGTGGCGAGCGGCACGCTCTGCGCTCCGGGGATGTGCCACAGGTCGTACTCCTCCGGGGTGCGGACGTCGACCAGGCGCGTGCCGGCCGTGCCCGCCGGGTAGTCCTGGGCGTACCAGAGGCTCAGGTCGCCGCGCAGCACGTTCGCGGCGACGAAGCCTGCCATGTTGACGGGGTCCTTGGCCGAGCCGAAGGGCGGTGCGTAGGCGAGCTCCTGCTCCTCGAGGTCGTACACCGTGAGGCCTGCGCGGATCGCCATGGCGAACAGGTCCAGCCGCTTGTCGACCCCGTCGAATCCGCACGCCTGCGCGCCCAGCACCCGCCCGTCCGTGGGCGCGAAGAGCAGCTTGATGTGCATCATCGCGGTGCCGGGGTAGTAGCCGGCGTGGCCGGACGGATGGAGGTGCACCACGCGGTAGGCGACGCCTGCCGCGTCGAGCTGACGGGCGGTGGCGCCGGTCCCGCCCGCGACCATGTCGAACACCTTGACGATGCTGGTGCCCTGCGTCGAGCGGTACTCGGTGTCGCGTCCGCAGATGTTCTCGGCCGCGACGCGCGCCTGGCGGTTCGCGGGACCCGCGAGCGGGTTCAGATGCGTGCCCGGCAGCACCGGGTGCGGCGTCTCGACGGCGTCGCCCGCCGCCCACACGTGGGGGTCGGAGGTGCGCATGTGGGTGTCCACGGCGATCCCGCCCCGAGGCCCCAGCTCAAGGCCGGCCTCCGCTGCCAGCGCCACGGCCGGCTTGACGCCGGCGGCGAGGATCACGAGGTCGGCATCGATGGTCGTGCCCGAGTCGAGCTCGACGGCGACACGCTCGTCCTGCTCTCCGTCGCCGCCCTCACCGCTGAGTGGCCGGAACGCCGCGGCGGCGGTGGACAGGTGCAGGCCGATGCCACGAGCGGTCAGGTGCTGCTCGACCGGTGCGGCGATCTCGTGGTCGACGGGCGGCAGTATCTGGTCCGACAGCTCGACGACGTCGACCTTGACGCCGCGGTGGTGCAGGTTCTCCGCCATCTCGAGGCCGATGTACCCGGCGCCGACCACCACTGCCCGGACCACGCCGCGGCGACCGGCCCGCTGTGCTGCGAGAGCGGCATCGAGTCGCGCCTTGATCCGGTCCATGTCGCCGATGCGCCGCAGCACGTGGACGGTGGGGTGGTCGATGCCGGGCAGCGGTGGACGCACTGCCTCGGCGCCCATGCACAGGGCCAGCGCGTCGTAGCTCTCGGTGGTCTCCTCGCCGGTGTCCGTGTCGCGCAGCGCGACCGTGCGCGAGGAGCGGTCGATCGCTATCACCTCGGTTCCCAGGCGCACATCGAGATCGAGGGCCTCCCTGAGGCTCTCCGGCGTCTGCAGGATCAGGCGCGACCGCTCGGTGATCACCTCGCCCACGTGGTACGGCAGGCCGCAATTGGCGAACGACACGTGATGACCGCGCTCGAGCACGATGATCTGCGCCGTCTCGTCGAGACGGCGGGCGCGTGCGGCGACGGACGCTCCGGCGGCCACTCCGCCGACGACGACGATCTTCATCACATACCTCCGGGGGTATCAGGTGTCGTCTTCACGCTAGGACGCCGCCGTGCCGTGCACGCGGGTCCTTGGTCCCGAGGCCCGCGCCGACGCGCACGATCGCTACCTTTTGACAGAGTCAAAACAAGCCCGTATGCTCACACCGATGACCACGTCCACCGCTGTCCCAGCTCCAGACGCCGTCGCGATGCTGCGCGACGCGGGCCTGCGCGTCACGGACACGCGCGTGGCGGCGATCGCCGCGCTGCATGTGCTGCCGCACTCGGGCGTCGACACGATCCTGGACGCCGTGGGAGACGCGCTCCCCGCCACCTCGCGCCAGAGCATCCACAACGTCCTCACGGACCTCGTCGCGGCCGGTCTCGCACGCCGCATCGAGCCTGCCGGCCAGCCCGGACTCTACGAGCTTCGCGTGGGCGACAACCACCACCACATCGTGTGCCAGCGATGCGGTGCCGTCGCCGACGTCGACTGCGTCACGGGGCACGCGCCCTGCCTGACGCCCAGCCAGACTAGCGGCTTCGACCTCGCCGAGGCCGAAGTCACCTTCTGGGGCACCTGCGCCGACTGCTCAGCCGCCATGGCTGCGCGGGTCGACGCCGGCTCCCCCCGCTGACTCGCCCACTGCCAATCAAGGAGAGAAACGTGTCTGAGAAGTTCACCACCACCAACGCCGGGGCGCCCGTCGCCTCCGACCAGCACTCGCAGACCGTCGGCAACGACGGCGTCACCACGCTGACCGACCACTACCTGGTCGAGAAGCTCGCGCAGTTCAACCGTGAGCGCGTGCCGGAGCGCGTGGTCCACGCCAAGGGCGGCGGCGCGTTCGGCACCTTCACCGTCACCAACCCGGAGATCGCGAACTACACCCGCGCCGCGCTGTTCCAGCCCGGCGTCGAGACGGAGATGCTCGCGCGCTTCAGCTCGGTGGCCGGCGAGTCGGGCTCGCCCGACACGTGGCGCGACCCCCGCGGCTTCGCGCTCAAGTTCTACACCTCCGAGGGCAACTACGACCTCGTGGGCAACAACACCCCGGTGTTCTTCATCCGCGACGGGATCAAGTTCCCCGACTTCATCCGCTCGCAGAAGCGCCTTCCTGGCTCGCACCTGCGTGACAACGACATGCAGTGGGACTTCTGGACCCTCCAGCCCGAGTCCGCCCACCAGGTCACCTGGCTCATGGGCGAGCGCGGCCTTCCCCGCTCGTGGCGCGAGATGCAGGGCTACGGCTCGCACACCTACCAGTGGATCAACGCCGAGGGCGAGCGGTTCTGGGTCAAGTACCACTTCAAGAGCCAGCAGGGCGTGCACGGACTCTCGATCGACGAGGCGGCCCAGCTCGCAGGCTCGGACGGCGACCACCACATCCGCGACCTCTACGAGCACATCGAGGCCGGCGACTTCCCGCGCTGGGACCTCAAGGTGCAGATCATGCCCTACGAGGACGCCAAGGACTACCGCTTCAACCCGTTCGACCTCACCAAAGTGTGGCCTCACGGCGACTACCCGCTCATCGACGTGGGCGTCATGGAGCTGAACAAGAACCCGGAGAACTACTTCGCGCAGATCGAGCAGGCGACGTTCGCGCCGTCCAACTTCGTGCCCGGCATCGGCGCGAGCCCGGACAAGATGCTGATGGCGCGCATCTTCTCCTACGCGGATGCTCACCGCTACCGCGTGGGCACCAACCACGCTGACCTGCCGGTGAACGCCGCCAAGAACGCGGACCCGCACGGGCACTCCTACTCGAAGGACGGCGCGATGCGCTACTCCTTCTCCTCCGCCTCGACCCCGGTGTACGCGCCCAACAGCACCGGAGGTGCGCACGCGGACGCGGAGCGTGCGGGCGACGCGGGCAACTGGGAGTCGGACGGCGAGATGGTGCGCGCCGCCGCGACCCTGCACGCCGAGGACGACGACTTCGGTCAGGCCGGCACCATGTACCGCGAGGTGTTCGACGACCAGCAGAAGGCGCACATCCTGGAGCAGATCACCGGCCATGTGGGTGCGGTGAAGTCGGATGACATCCGCGAGCGCGCCATCCAGTACTGGACCAACGTCGACGCGGACCTGGGCGCCAAGCTGCGGTCCAACCTCGAGGCGGCCGGTGCTCCCGAGGAGGCCGGAGAGCCCGGCACCGGCTGGGAGCCCGCCCAGGTCTGACCTCCACCGGGCCGATGCGCGGCCGCCCTCTGCACAGAAAGCGGCCGCGCATCGGGCCCCTGCGGCGTGTCCTCAGGTGGTGCGCTCCGCAGAGCCCTGGCACAATGGGCGACAGGATCCGGTGACCGCTCCCAGCGGCGCCGCGAGACGAGAGTCACCGGACGGCGCAGCGCGCCGCACCCCGGTCATGGACCATCGGCCGGGCCGTCCCACCCCCCTAGGACGGTCCGGCCGATGCACGTCTGCGGCCACCAGCCCCCGCGACGGGTCCGAGCCGTCACAGACGGGGACGGACCACCGAGGCGTGGGGAACCTCTCGCGCGTGCTCAGACGTTCGGGTACGGTGGGCCGAACAGCGGTCGGGGCCGGTGACGATGCCCGGCGATCGCGCTCTCACCGGCCTCAAGTACCCTTGACACCATGCTCGTGCCCTCGCGCGGGCCAGGAGGAGACGTCATGAATGCGGACGACCGCGCCACGTCGAGCACCAGCTCGACCTTCACGCCGCGCCCGGATGGCGCCGCGGCGCCCACGTCGCAGCCGCAGCGCACCTCGCTGCGCCCCATCACGGGAGAGGTTCCCTCCGGCCAGCAGCGCGCCGCCGCGCCGTCGTACGCGCCCGTGTCCGGCCAGCAGCCCGCGGCGTCGAGCGCGCAGGCCCCCACGACGAACGCGCCGTCCCCGTTCGCTCCGGTGACCGCACCGCAGCCCACGTCGGCGCCCCAGCCGTCCTCCGCGCCGCAGCCCACCAGCTCGCCGCAGCCGACGTCTGCCCCGCAGCCCACGCGCGCCTCCCAGCCCACCACGGGCGACCAGCAGTCCTTCGTGGGCGGCACGGCCGCCGGCGCGAGCGTGGGCGCCACGCTCGGCACGGGCTTCGACAAGATCAAGGGCTTCGCCATCAAGGCCAAGGACGATCTCACGGCAGGCGACGACATCCGGGCCTCCGAGCGCAGGGGCGGCCCGCGCAAGGCCCGCGTCCTCGTCTCCCGCATCGACCCATGGTCCGCGCTCAAGATGGGCTTCCTGCTGTCGATCGCCCTGGGCATCATGCTCGTGGTCGCCGTCTACGTGATCTGGTCCGTGCTGAACTCGATCGAGTTCTTCGGGCTGGCGAACGACTGGGTGCAGCAGCTGTTCACCGCGGAGCAGGAGGTCAACATCATGCCGGTGTTCGACCTCAACAAGTGGATGGCGGCGTCCACCCTCGTCGCCGTGGTGAACGTGGTGCTGCTCACCGGGTTGTCCACGCTGGGCGCGCTGCTCTACAACACGGTCTCCAAGGTCGTGGGTGGCGTGTACGTCACCCTCACCGACGACTGACGAGCGCCCGCGCCAGGTCTGTCCGGCATCGGCCGCCACCGGTTTTGTCGCGCGCGTGGCGGTGCTGTATTGTTGGTCGCCGCGGCCTTCGCCGCAACGGGCCCATAGCTCAGGCGGTTAGAGCGCTTCGCTGATAACGAAGAGGTCGGAGGTTCAAGTCCTCCTGGGCCCACCGAGGTGGTCGTATGAAGAAGATCGTCGTCCTCGCCGCAGTGATCGCGGCGGCTGCTCTCGCGTATGGGGCCCTGGCCCGTGACGCGAGACGCGACATCTGGGATGATGTCCACCACGAGTTCTGATCACTGATCGGGACGCGGGGCCTTAGCTCAATTGGTAGAGCGCCTGCTTTGCAAGCAGGAGGTCGGGGGTTCGATTCCCCCAGGCTCCACCATCCTCAGGCGCAGTGCGTGCACAATCTCCTTGTGACGGCACCCCTGACCCCTCCGCCGCTGGACGGCGGCCTCGATCTCCCGTACCTCGTCTACGGCACCCTGCGCGAGGGCGGTTCGAACGCCCACCTGGTGACGCGCCACGGCGGCCGATGGACTGGCTCGCTCATCCTCGACGGCTTCGCCATGGTCGACGCGCCCGCGGGCTATCCGTACGTGCTTCCGCGCGACGGTGCGGCGGTGCGGGCCGAGGTCGTGATGCCACCGGCCGACGCACGGGCCCAGGTCTCCCTGCGCCGCGACCTCGACCTTCTCGAGGGCTTCACGTTGGGTGGGGCCGCGAACAACTACGAGCGCGTCCCGCTGACCTTCGTCGACCCACGGGACGGCGCGGACAGGTGGGGCTGGCTCTACGTGGCCGGCGCCGGGGCGCTGATCGACGGGCTGCCGGCGATCGAGTCCGGGGACTGGTTCGCGCGGCCCTGAGAGCCTGCCCCCGCGCACCCGACTTCGCGCATCGGTCGCATCCGACGTAGCCTGAGGAAGCCCGCGACCGCGGCGCACGAGGCCTGCAGAGGAGGCGCGATGAGAGCGATCGCCTGGGCGGCAGCGTCCGCGCTGATGCTCGCCGCATGCTCGGGTGGCGAGGACGATGCTGGGCCCACGGCCAGTCCGAGCCCCAGCACCCCTGCCCCGACCGCCACCGACGCGCAGCCCGCGCCCCAGGCCGAGCAGCCGGCTGAGGGCGCGCCGGTGACACTGCTGGTCGACGGGGTCGCCCAGGACGTGACGCTGGACATCTGCAGCCTCGAGTCCGCCTACGACTCCACGGATCCGCGGATGATGACGGCCGCG
Organism: Demequina activiva; assembly: GCF_016862815.1. GTDB lineage: Bacteria > Actinomycetota > Actinomycetes > Actinomycetales > Demequinaceae > Demequina > Demequina activiva. Next base: position 880,528 of record NZ_BONR01000001.1, read on the forward strand.
GGAGCGACGGGCTTCCCGGCGTTCGAGTTCACGCACTATCCGCCGGAGATCGTCGCGGCGGAGTTCACGGATGCCGAGGGCGCCGCGAGCTATCGCACCAACGAGCCGGACAGCTTCGACATCACCATCACGGACACCGGCGCGACAGGCACCATCGTGATGGGCTCGCTGGCGGGCCAGAACGCTGACATCACCGTCGAGTTCGCCTTCTCCTGCCCAGCCGATGCGGCGGACGGTGGCGACGGCGGTGAGGCCGGCGGCGATGCACCGGAGGTGGCGAAGGAGGGATACGTCGAGTGGGCGGGCGCACGCTCGGACCTGGACGCCTCCGACTTCGACCCGAGCGCCGGCACGGGGCTGTGCGAGACGCAGGACGTCACTGGCCTCGAGGGCGACGACTACTTCCGCATCGCGACCACCCTCGACGACGGCACCGACTTCTTCCTGACGTCGGACGACGGCCTCGTGCTGGGCGACTCGTTGGCGCCCATCGAGACCACCCTCGCGGATCTCGTCAAGGACGGCCGGACCGTCACCGGATCCGCGGACACCCCCACGGGGCCGCTGAACTTCAGCTTCACCTGCTGACCGGGACGGTCACCGGGCCCCCTCAGTCCGCCCAGCCCAGCGAGCGGTCCACGCCCTTGTGCCACTGCGCGAAGGCGCGCTCGCGCGCCTCCGAGTCGACGCGAGGCTCCCACCGCGCCCCCTCGCGCCACAGGCTCCGCAGCTGGTCCATCGACTCCCAGAAGCCCACGGCGAGCCCGGCCGCATAGGCCGCTCCCAGCGCCGTGGTCTCCGCGACCTCGGGCCGCACCACCGGAACTCCCAGCGCATCGGCCTGGATCTGCATCAGCAGATCGTCGACCACCATGCCGCCGTCGACCTTGAGCTCCGTCAGCACCGTGCCCGTGTCCGCGACCATCGCGTCCAGCACGTCGCGGGACTGCCACGCGACGGCCTCGAGCGCCGCTCGAGCGATGTGGGCGTGGTTCGTGAACCGCGTGATCCCCAGGATCGCGCCGCGCGCATCGGAGCGCCAGTGGGGAGCGAGCAGGCCCGAGAACGCGGGCACCAGCACCACGCCACCGCTGTCCGGCACCCTGCTCGCGAGCTCCTCGACCTCCGCGGCGGTCGAGATGATCCCCAGCGAGTCGCGCAGCCACTGCACCAGCGAGCCCGTGACCGCGATCGACCCTTCGAGCGCGTAGGCGAGCTCCCCGGACTCGAGCTCGTAGGCGACCGTCGTGATGAGGCCGTTGTCGGAGAACACCGGCTGCGACCCGGTGTTGAGGAGCACGAAGTTGCCCGTCCCGTAGGTGTTCTTCGACTCTCCCGCCGCGAACGCCGCCTGCCCGAAGGTCGCAGCCTGCTGGTCGCCCAGGATTCCCGTGATGGGCACCTCCCGCAGGAGGCTGGTCTGGCTGACCCGGCCGAACGCATCCGAGGAGGTGCGGATGTCCGGCAGGCACGCGAGCGGCACGTCGAACAGCGCGAGCATGGTGTCGCTCCACTGCCGGTTGCGCAGGTCCATGAGCAGCGTGCGCGACGCATTGGTGACGTCCGTCGCGTGGACGCCGCCGTCCGGGCCGCCGGTGAGGTTCCACAGCAGCCAGCTGTCGATGGTCCCCACGAGGATCTCCCCGCGCTCCGCGCGCGCCTGGCCCTCGTCCACGTGGTCCAGCAGCCAGCGAATCTTGGAGGCGGAGAAGTACGCGTCGAGCGGCAGCCCCGTCTCCTGCACGAACGCATGGCGCCCGTGCTCCTGCGTGAGCCGGTCGATCAGCGGCTGCGTGCGCGTGTCCTGCCACACGATCGCCGGATGCACGGGAGTGCCGGTCGAGGGATCCCACGCCACCACGGTCTCGCGCTGGTTGGTGATCCCCACCGCCGCGATGTCGTGACGGGTCAGCGACGCGCGAGCCAGGGCGAGCGCGACCGACTCCCGCACGTTCTCCCAGATCTCCAGCGGATCGTGCTCGACCCAGCCGGGCTGGGGAAAGTGCTGACGATGCTCCACCTGGCCGGTGGCGATGACCGTCGCCGACTCGTCGAACACGAGCGCGCGCGAGCTGGTGGTGCCCTGATCGATGGCCACGATGCACGTCACGATGGGCTCCTTCGCTCGCTCTCCCTCCCACGAACCTACGGGCACCGGCGGGTGAGGCGCCACCGCGATGCTGCCTCCACCATTGCGCACCGGGGCGCGTGGTGATGAGGTGGAAGGCATGACGGACAGACTCGCGAGCAGCATCGCCGGCGGGGCGCGCCCCACGGTGCTGGTGATCGGCGGCGGCATCAACGGACTCGCCGTGTTCCGCGACCTGTGTCTGCAGGGAGTGGACGCTGTCCTGGTCGAGCGCGGCGATATCTCTGCCGGCGCATCGGCCGCCTCGAGCCGCATGGTGCACGGCGGGCTGCGCTATCTGGAGTACGGCGAGCTGCGGCTGGTGCGAGAGTCGGTGCAGGAGCGCAACCGACTGCTGCGCAACGCCGCTCACCACGTCGCGCCGCTTCCCACGACCATCCCGCTGCGCCGCTACTGGTCCGGCCTGCTCACGGCGCCGCTGCGGCTGCTGCGCCTGACCCGCTCCGCCCACCACAGCGAGAGAGGCGCCGTGCTGGTCAAGGTGGGCCTGCTCGCGTATGACGCGTTCTCCGGCGCTGGCGGGCCGGTGCCGCGCCACGAGTTCCGCGGGCGGCGGCGCTCGCACCAGATGTTCCCGGCTCTCGCGCCGGAGGTCCGCTGCACGGCGACGTACTTCGATGCCGCCGTCGCGCAGCCCGAGCGCGTGGCGATCGACCTGCTGAGGGATGCGCTCGAGGCCAACCCGCGCTCGCGAGCGGTCACCTACGCGGAGGTGACGGGCGTGGAGCCGGAGGGCGCCGTGGTCACGGACGCCGAGACGGGCGAGACCGTGGTGGTGGACGCGAACGTGATCGTGAACGCCTCAGGCCCCTGGACGGACCTGACGAACGCAGCCCTGGGCGAGCCCACCGCGTGGATGGGCGGCACCAAGGGCTCGCACATCGTCGTGGACCATCCGGAGCTGCTGGCGGCGACCGGCGGTCACGAGATGTTCTTCGAGCACGCGGACGGGCGCATCGTGCTCATCCACCCCATGCACGGGCGCGTGATGATCGGGACCACGGACATCCCGGCGGATCCACGCGAGCCGGCCCGCTGCACCGAGGACGAGGTGCAGTACTTCCTGGACCTCGTCGCGGACGTGTTCCCTGGCATCACCGTCGAGCCCGCGCAGATCGTGTACCGCTTCGCGGGCATCCGGCCCCTGCCACGCGCTGACCGCACGGCGCCCGGGGCGGTCTCGCGGGACTACCGGATCGAGACGAGCGAGGACGCGCAGGGGCGGCTGCGGCTCAGCATCGTCGGCGGAAAGTGGACCACGTTCCGCGCGCTGGGCGAGCGGGTCGCGGATCAGGTTCTGGAGGCGCAGGGGCTGTCCCGGCTCCGCGACACCCGCGACGTGGCGATCGGCGGCGCCCGCGGGCTTCCCCTGAGCGCCGACGATCGCCTGGAGTGGGCCGCCGACCACCTGGCTGCTGCCGAGCCCGGCCGCCGCGACGAGCTGCTGCGTCGGTACGGGACGCGCGCGCCCGAGGTCCTCGACCATCTCCGCGACGGCGAGGACCACGCGATCCTGGGAGACCGGCTCAGCATCCGGGAGGTCGACTATCTCGTGGCAGCCGAGCATGCGCGGACCGTCTCCGACATCCTCCAGCGACGCACCTCGCTGGCCTTCGAGGGTCGCGTGACCCGGGAGGTGGTCGAGCGGGTGGCCGATGCGATGGCGCCCAGGATGGGATGGGACGAGGCCCAGCGTGCCCGTCAGGTGGCGCGGTGCGTGAGCGAGCTCGCGGATGGCCACGGAGTGGAGATCGGCTCGCCGGTGGGGTGAACGCAACGGCGCCCCGGCCACGAGGGCCAGGGCGCCGCAGGGACGGGTGCCGCTAGGAGGCGGCGCCGCCTGACTTCTTGGGAGTCGACTTGCGAGCCGTCGGCTTCGTGGCCGGAGCGGGCTTCTTGGCAGGGGCGGCGTCGGCCGCCTCGTCCTCCCACACGTCCTCGGCGTCGTCGAGCGTGCTCTCCGCGGCAGCCGTGGCCCGGTCACGCGCATCGTCCACCGACGCACGCACCTTGCTCACCTCGCTCGCAGCGGTGTCGCGCACCTTCGCGGCGCTCGAGCCGGCCTGGTCCGCCAGCTTCTTGCTCTGCTCGACCGCGGTGTCCTTGACCTTCGCGTAGGCGGGACCGGCCTGGTCTGCGAGCTTCTTGCTCTGCTCGACCGCCGTGTCCCTGACGCGCTCGGCCGCAGGGCCCGCCTGCTCCTTGACCTTGTCGATGACCGGAGCAGCCTGGTCCGCCGCGGCAGAGGCGGCCGAGGCCGCAGCCTCGCCGGCCTTCTTCGCAGCCTCGATCGCCGCATCCGTCGCCTTGTTGACGTTGTCGCGCAGCTGCTGCTTGAAGTCGCCGTCGCCGGCGAGCTCCCACTCCTCGTCGTCGCCAGCCCACTCGTCGCGGCCCGGGTCGCGACGCGCCCAAACCACCAGCGCGGCGGCGGCGGCGCCTGCCAGGGCGATCGGGATGAGCAGCCGGCCCCAGCTGCGGCCCTGCGGCGTGTCGTCCTCGGCGGCGTGCTCGACGGCGCCCACGGCCGCGGGGATCGCGGCTCCCACGATCGCCGCGTGTGCGATGTCCGCCCAGCGCGTGGTGGTCTCTCCGGCCTTGCGCACGTACGGCTCAGCCTTGCGGGCGCCCGAGTGGTACGCCTTCTTGGCCTTGGGCGTGGCCCACGCCTTGGCCTTGTCGTACTGCGGACCGGCCCAATCCTTGGCCTTGTCGTACTGCGGTCCAGCCCAATCCTGGGCCCGCTTGGCGGCTTCCTTGGCGGATGCTGCCGCCTGTTCGGCCGCGACCTTGGCGCTCGCGGCGGCCTCCTGAGCCTGCGCGCGGTACTGGTCCACGTCGATGTCGTCGAGGGGATTCTTCTTGCGTGCCACTGGGGTGCCTCCGTTTAGCAGGGGTGTCCTGACCTTCCATCTTGTCACTTCACTGTGGGTAACGCGAGGGGCGTGCGAGAATAGTCCGCATGATCGCAACTCTTGAGACCACCGCAGGTGACATCCGCATCGAACTGCTCCCCAACGACGCCCCCGCCACCGTGAAGAACTTCACGGGCCTCGCCACCGGCGAGAAGGAGTGGACGGACCCGGAGACCGGCGAGAAGAGCAACGAGCCCTTCTACAACGGCCTGGTGTTCCACCGCGTCATCCAGGGATTCATGATCCAGGGCGGCTGCCCCGAGGGCACCGGCACGGGCGGTCCTGGCTACACCTTCGACGACGAGATCCACCCGAACAACCAGTTCTCCGAGCCGTACATGCTGGCGATGGCGAACGCCGGCAAGCGCCTCAACCCCATCACCGGCAAGCCCGCCGGGACCAACGGCTCGCAGTTCTTCATCACGGTGGCGCAGACGCCGCACCTGAACCAGGGCCACACCATCTTCGGCAAGGTCGCGGACGACGAGTCCAAGGCCGTGGTCGACAAGATCGCCTCCACGCCCGTCGACGGTCGTGACCGTCCCCTCGAGGACGTCATGATCACGGGCGTCACGATCTCCTAGGGCTCCGCCTCGTGACCCAGCAGCCGGGAGCGGCCGGCGCTCCCACCTGCCCGCGCCACCCGGACCGCGTGTCCTACGTGCGGTGCCAGCGGTGCGAGCGCCCGGCCTGCCCCGAGTGCCAGCGTCCCGCCGCGGTGGGCGTGCTGTGCGTCGACTGCCTCAAGCAGGCGCAGGCGCAGGCACGCCCGGTGCGCTCCCGGCTCGGCTTCACGATGTCCGCCGGCCCGCCCGTCGTGACGTATGCGCTGATCGGGCTGAACGTGCTGGCGTACCTCGTCGGCTCGCTGCTGTACGGCTCGTCCGAAGTGTGGCAGGACGCCTGGGGCATGTGGCCGGGCCTGTCTGACGCAGAGGCGGCGATCTGCAATGCCTCCGCAGAGTTCTGGTGTTATGGAGCCGGCAACGAGTGGTACCGGTGGGTGACGGCGGGGTTCACGCACTTCGGGCCGTTCCACATCGGCATGAACATGCTGGCGCTGTGGCAGCTGGGCCAGGCGCTCGAGCCGGCGCTGGGCCGCTGGCGCTTCCTCGCGCTCTACGCCGGTGGACTCGTGGGAAGCGCGATCGCGACCGAGCTGCTGGGCGTGCCCGGGTCCGTGCATGCCGGCGCGTCCGGCGCGATCTTCGGCCTCCTCGCCGCCTACGGGATCGTCCTGAAGCGGCTGCGACTGCCCTACACCTCGGTGCTGGTGATCGCCGCGATCTTCATCGGCGGTCCGCTCGTGGCGGAGCTGATTCCCGGCCTGGCGTTCTTCTCCGGCCTGTCATGGCAGGGGCACCTGGGCGGCGCGGTCGCCGGCGCACTCATCATGCTCGCGATGTTCCGCGGCGTGGACAGGCGCGAGCGCACGGTCCGCGCCTCCGCCTGACCCGCGACAGTTCGAACCGATTTTGGACGCCCGGCGCGGCGCGTCGCGACCGAGCCGCTCCCCGAGACGGCGTGTCGCGGCGTGGGTGGTGCGCACTGTCGGCGGGGTGGTGCACGCGGACCCCACCCGCGCATCGGCCATCCCCAGGCCTGTCCCCACTGTGAATAACACGGGTGTAGTTATCCCCACCGTTGTCCACAACGGGGGATAACTACAGGCGTGTAACTCGCGTCGCGGCTACTTCCAGCGGGTCAGCAGCGCCATCGACGCGGCCATGAACGCGAAGCCCACGAGCAGGTTGAAGTCGCCGATGGGCAGGGGGTACTGCGCCTTCGAGATGTAGTAGACGACGATCCAGGCGGGGCCCAGCACCAGCAGCGTGATCGCGGTGGGCAGCAGCCACCCAGGGTTCTCGTCCTCGGCCTTGGCCTTGCCCAGCCTGCGAGGTGCCTTGTAGACCTGCTTGTCGTCGTCGCGCTTCTTCCTCAGTGCCACGTGGTGCTCCATCGCTCTGCCGCGGTCCGCGCGGTGCGGACGTTCCTGGCCCCCAGGGTACCCACTGTGCGGCCGATGCTTGGGCGCGCCCCCGTGCTCGCGTACCCTGGACGCACCATGACCGCCCCCACCGCGCCCCCGTCGCAGGCCGAGCGTCCGCCCGCGCCTGGCCGCCCGGAGCGCGAACGCCTGAGCGTGGTGGGAGTGATCGGCGAGCTGCTGATCCTGGCGGGCGCGCTGCTCGCGCTGTTCGTGCTGTGGCAGCTGTTCTACACCGACGTCCAGGGAGAGCGCGCCCAGCGCGAGGTGGTCGAGAGCCTCGACTGGGTCGAGCCCGACGTCGTGGACGGCATCCAGGCCGGCGGTCAGGACGGCCCCGCGACCATTCCGGCGGAGCTGCAGTTCACGGACGTGGACCCGCCCGCGATGGACTACCCCGACTTCACCGAGACCTTCGCGACCATGATGGTCCCGCGCTGGGGCGAGGACTACATCAAGCCCGTGTCCGAGGGCGTGACGCGCGCGGACGTGCTCGATCCCCTCGGGATCGGCCACTACCCCGACACCGCGCTGCCGGGCGAGGTGGGCAACTTCGCCATCTCCGGCCACCGCACCACCTACGGCAAGCCGTTCGCGGACGTGTCCGATCTCAAGGTGGGCGACTCGCTCATCATCCAGACCGAGGACGCCTGGTTCGTGTACAGCGTCGAGGAATGGGAGATCGTGCGACCCACGGACGTCGAGGTCATCGCGCCGGATCCGTATGCGCCGGGCGAGGCGCCCACGGAGCGGATGATCACCCTGACCACCTGCCACCCCAAGTTCTCCGCCGCCGAGCGGTGGATCGTGCACGGGTCGCTGGACTACTGGGCTCCCACCGGCAACGGGGTGCCCGAGGAGCTGCTCGAGGTGCCGTCATGATCTCCACCCGCATCTGGAACGCGCTGCCCGGCCCGGCGCTGGTGAGGCTGCTGATCCTGCTGATCGTGGTGGCCGCCGTGGTGCTGGTGCTGTTCGAGTACGTGTTCCCCTGGATCAGCGAGTACCTTGCCTTGCAGGAGACCACGGTGGAGGAGACATGACGCGCATCCTGGTGATCGACAACTACGACTCGTTCGTCTACACGATCGTGGGCTACCTGCGCCAGATGGGCGCGGAGACCGTGGTGGTGCGCAACGACGCCGTCGCGGACGCCGGCGACATCGACGACTACGACGGCGTGCTGGTCTCGCCCGGTCCTGGCACGCCCGCGGAGGCCGGCGCCTCGAACGACGTGATCCGCGAGTGCGCACGCACGGGCACGCCCATGCTGGGCATCTGCCTGGGGCACCAGGCGCTCGCGGAGGTCTACGGCGGCGTGGTCAGCCACGCTCCCGAGCTCATGCACGGCAAGACGTCCACCGTGAACCACGAGCAGGAGTCCGTGCTGACCGGCCTGCCGTCCCCGTTCACGGCGACGCGATACCACTCGCTCGCCGTGGAGGAGGGCACCGTGGATGACGCTCTCGAGGTGACCGCGCGCACGGACAACGGCATCATCATGGGTCTCCAGCACCGCGACCTGCCGCTGCACGGCGTCCAGTTCCACCCGGAGTCCGTGCTCACCGAGGGCGGGCACCGGCTGCTGGCCAACTGGCTCGAGGTGTGCGGCATGCCGGACGCCGAGGGCCGTTCGGCGGGGCTGTCGCCGCTGGTGCGCCAGTAGCGCCAGCGCAGCCGCGAACGTCGGGTGCCTAGAGCCAGCCGTTCCACTCCACGATCAGCAGCACGGTGATGAGGAATCCCGCGGGCTGATTGAGCCACAGGAACGTGCGCCATCCGCGGTTCGCCTCCTCGCAGGTCTGGTCCGTGACGTTCCAGAAGCGCGCCACCGACACCGCGTAGGCGAGCGGCAGCGCCGCGGCGAGGAGGCCCGGCCACGGCAGGGCCAGCAGCACGGCCGATGCGCCGGCATAGAGAGCGACCGCGAGCCGGGTGGTGGCACGGGCGCCGATGACGGTCGCCACCGAGCCGATCCCGCCCTCGCGATCCGCACGCACGTCCTGCACCGCGCCGAACGCGTGACTCGCCATGCCCCAGAGCACGAACGCCACCCAGATGGGCCACACGACGGGGTCCGCCAGCGACACCCCGGCGAGCACCAGCGCATACAGGAGCGGGCCCACGAAGTGCAGCGCGGAGGTCAGCGAATCCAGGAAGGGCCTCTCCTTGAAGCGCAGGCCGGGCGCGGAGTAGGCGACCACGCCGAACAGCACCAGCACCAGCGTGATCGCGGCGGCCACGCCTCCCTGCAGCAGCAGCCAGATCGCCGGCGGCACCACGGTGATGGCGCTCGCCCACAGGATTCCCCGGTGCACGCGCGCGGCGGCGGCACGGTCCCGGATCACGTCCCCCTCGACGCCCCCCTTGCGCGGATTGGCCAGGTCGGACTCGTAGTCGAAGACGTCGTTGACCCCGTACATGAGCAGGTTGTACGGGATGAGGAAGAACAGGGTGCCCACGATCAGCACGGCGTCGACCTCGCGCACCGCCATGAGATAGCCGGCGGCGAACGGGAACGCGGTGTTGATCCAGCTGATGGGGCGCGACGCGCGCACGATCGCGGCGATCATGCGACGTCCTCCGTGCCGCCGGCGGGCTCGGAGGCGCGCCGGCGTCCGCCGAGCAGCTCCCATACCGTGGGGACCAGCAGCACGGCGCCGATCGCGTAGGCGAGGTCCTCGATGGGGGCGATGGGCATGCGCACGCCGCTGATGAGGGCCTCGTCGTAGTCGACGATCCCGGTGCCGACGATCACGTTGTCGAACACCACCGTCAGCGTGAGCAGCACGGCGGCGGTGAGCAGCAGCGGCCTGGACGGCAGCGCCTTGAGCACGGGCGCCGTCGCCAGGACGAGCAGCGCGAGCACCGCGACGGAGAGCACCACGTACGTCATGACGCCTCCGCTCCAGCGGCGTCCGTGCGCCGCGCGTGGCGTCGCGCGTGGCGTCGCGCGAAGGCCAGCCACAGCAACAGCGTCTGGTAGGTCAGCAGCGTGAGGAAGGCGATCTCCTCGACGGGCACCTCGGGCGCGACCAGCCAGCCGCTCAAGTACGGCGCCTCGCCGATGAAGAAGATCCCGAGCCCCACGCCCACCAGGTCCCACAGCAGGAAGAGCACGACCGTGATCGCGAGCGTCAGCAGCGTGCGCCGCGCGTCCGCGAACAGCGCCACGCGGTAGCGCCAGTCGAGGGTGCCCAGTCCCATCAGGCTCACCAGCAGCGCGATGAGGTACAGGTACTGCGTCACAGTGCGCCTTCCGTGGGAACGGCCTGCGCTCCCATCGCCTTCGCGAGCGCGCCCAGCCGGTCACGGCGCAGGGTGCGGCGCAGGTAGCCGTGCGGCAGCGGGGTGTTCAGCGGCTTGACGCCGGTCTCGCCCAGCAGGCGCTTGGCGACCAGCTCCGCGGAGATGAGGCAGATGGGCACCCCGATGCCGGGAGCCGTCGACGCGCCGGCGTACAGGAGGTTGTCGACCTTGGCGGAGACGTTGCGGGGCCTGAACATGGCGGACTGGCGCAGGGTGTGCTCGAGTCCCAGCGCGCCGCCCTGGAACGCGGACAGAGAGGTGGCGAAGTCCGACGGCGTCAGCATCGCCTTGATGTCCGTGCGCGCGCGCAGGTCCGGAATGCTCGCCCAGTCGCCCACCTGATCCAGATACCGCAGCGCGTGCTGGCGCATCGTCTCGCGAGAGGCCTCGTCCGCGCCCAGCGCGGGGTCCGCGGGGAACGGGACCAGCATCACGAGGTTCTCGTGTCCGTCCGGGGCCGTGGACGGATCGGTCGCGGAGGTGCGCGACACGTACACCGATGCGGGATGCGGCACGGTCCGCTCGTCCATGATCGCGCGGAAGTTCGCGTCCCAGTCCTGCGTGAAGAACAGGCTGTGGTGCTCGATCTCCGGCAGCTCACCCTCGACGCCCGCCATCACCAGGAGGGCGCTCACGCCCGGGCGGACCTTCTTCCACGCGGGCTCGGGCCGGGTGCGGTACTGGGCTTCCAGCAGCTCCGTCTCCGTGTGGTGCATGTCCGCGCCCGACACCACCGCATCGGCGCTCAGGGTGCGTCCTGAGCGCAGCCGCACGCCGGTGGCGCGGCCGTTCTCGACGGTGATGCGCGCCACGTCCGCGTCCGTGACGATCTCGACGCCCTCCTCGAGCGCCGCCCGCTCGAGCGCCTCGATCACGGCATAGAGCCCGCCGCGGGGGTAGCGGACGCCGTCCACCAGGTCGAGGTGGCTCATGAGCGAGAACAGGGACGGCACCCGCTCAGGAGCGGAGCCCAGGAACACGGCGTGGTAGCCCAGCAGCTGGCGCAGGCGCGGGTCGCTCACGCGAGAGCCGATGCGCGCGCCCAGCGAGCGGGTCAGCAGCCCGGCGAGCTGGGGCAGCCGCGGCAGCAGCGATGCGTCGGCGACGGACAGGGGGCGCTGGAAGGTCGTGTAGAGGAAGCGCTCGAGCGCGAGCTCGTACAGTGCGGTGGCCTCCTGCGAGTACTCGCGGATGGCCTGGCCGTCGCCCGGGCTCATCGCGTCGAAGGCAGCCCAGTTCTGCTCCGAGGAGGAGGTGACGTCCAGGATGTCCGCTCCCCGAGCATCGGCCGTCTCGAAGAAGATGCGGTAGCGCGGGTCCAGGTCGATGAGGTCGAGCTCGTCCTCGACGTCCCTTCCCAGCAGCGCGAAGAAGTGCTCGAAGGCCTCGGGCATCAGGTACCACGACGGTCCTGTGTCGAACGTGAAGCCGTCCACCTCGAGCCGGCCCGCTCGCCCGCCCACGCGCGAGTGGCGCTCCAGCAGCGTCACCTGCGCGCCGCCGCGGGCCAGCAGTGCGGCGCTCGCGAGACCGCCCACGCCACCGCCGATCACGATGACCCTTCCCCCGCCCGTGCTCTCGCTCATGACTGCCTCCCCACGATGTTGCGCGCCGCCAGTGCCAGCTTGGTCGGGTCGCTCACGCGCACTCGCGTCGCCACCAGCGCGGAGGCGTCGGTCGCCGCGATCTGGGTCAGCAGGCGCTCGTAGATGTCGATCGTGGTCGCCACCGCGATGCGGGCACGGCGTGGCAGGCCCGGCAGGGTCGCACGGGCGGCGTCGATGTCCGCCCGACAGTCCTCGACCAGCCCGGCGAGCTGGTGGTCGGTGAGAGTGCTGGCGCTGATGCCAGGGAAGTACGAGCGGCCCAGCTGCTCGCTGTCCGCGCCCAGGTCCCTCAGGAAGTTGACCTTCTGATAGGCGGCGCCCAGGCGACGCGCGCCCGCGCGCAGGTCATCGGGGATGGGGCGCGGGCCCGTTCTCGTGTTGACGAACACCGCGAGGCACATCTCGCCCACCACCTCCGCGGAGCCGAACACGTAGCGCTCGAAGCTGGCCTGGTCGTGCTCGGTGCGCTCGAGGTCCATGCGCATGGACGCGAAGAACGGGTCCACCATGGTCCGGTCGATGCCCACCGCGCGGGAGGTCGCGCCGAAGGCGTGGGCGACCAGATTGGTGGAGAAGCGGCCGTCCATGGCGCGGAGCACCTCGGCCTCGAAGTCGTCCAGCAGCGCCGGGGCGTCAGGGCCCATGTACGTGTCGACGATCTCGTCCGCGACGCGGACCATCGCGTACACGGACTCGATGTGATGGCGCATCGCGCGCGGGAGCATGCGGGAGCCGACCCCGAAGGACGTGGAGTAGTGCGCGATGACCTGCGCCGAGGCAGCCTGGGCCGCCTGGTCGTACAGCTCGAGCGAGGTCTCGTTGTCGTTCGCCGCGCGCTGCCGGGAGCGGCTCATGATGCGCGACCGTCGAGCGATTCCACGAGGTCGAGGAGGAACCCGCTGAGGGGTGCTGGGACACGTTCGCGTGCGATGCGCGCCGCCTGACGAGCGTGGCGCCTGCCGAGCGAGGCGGCGCGGGAGCGGGCACCGGTGTCGACGAGGATCTCGCGCACGCGTGCGGCGTCCTCCTCCGTGAGCTCGGGATCTCCCAGGTGGCGCTCCAGCACCGCGAGCTGAGCGGGGTCCGCCGCCGCGAAGCCCAGCCGCATCAGCTCGGTGCGCTTGCCTGCGCGCAGGTCCGACAGGTTGGACTTGCCCGTCACGTCGGGGTCGCCGAACACCCCCAGGTCGTCATCGGCGAGCTGGAAGCTGAGCCCCAGCGAGGTGCCGATGCGCTCGAGGTGGCCCACCATGGTGGGGTCCGCTCCTGCCAGCTGGGCGCCGGCCAGGAGCGGCACCACAAAGGAGTAGGTCGCTGTCTTGAGCTCCGCGACGCGCAGGGCGTCCGCCTGCTTCACGGGCGTCAGGTCGCCATACATGTCGAGCAGCTCGCCGGCGATCGTGGCCCGCACCGCGCAGGTGATGAGGTCCAGGCACGCGATGCGGTGGTGCGCGGGGAGCGTGGTGCGCGAGATGAGGTCGTACGCGCTCGAGAGCGCGAGGTCTCCGCCCAGGAGCGCGGCGGTGAGCACGTGATCGTCCACCTGCTGCGGTGGAAGCGACCGCCCTGCGAGCTCCGCGCGACGGCTGCCCGCGACGTTGGGGCGCCCGCGACGGACCTCGTCGTGGTCGAGGATGTCGTCGTGGACGAGCATCGCGGTGTGGAGCATCTCCATGGCTGCCGCCACCGGCACCACCGCGTCCGTGTCCTCGCCGCCCAGGCCAGCGTAGGAGGCGAGGGTGAGCGCAGGCCGCATGTTCTTCCCGCCCACGAACTGATCGCCGATGGTCTCCCACAGGCGCGCGTAGTCGGGACCCGCCTGAGGCAGCCCGGAGGCCGCGGTGCTCACGTGCGCCGCGAGCGCCTCGTGCACGCGGGGGAGCCGCGACTCGACGAACGACCGCAGGCTGTCGGAGGTCATCACGGGAGACATGATGCTCCCCTCAACGCCGTCGCGGGCATCGCGGATTCCCTCAGAACGGCTCTGCCAGCGCGTGCTGCGGCCATCGTCAACCCACCTGCCCTCGGGGCGTCATGTCCCCATTCTGCCCTGGGATCGACTCTCGCACGGTTCCCTTCCCGCTCGCGGCACCTCGCCGGGTGCGAGGCGCCTCACCCCTACTTCCGGGCGCAGGGGCGGTTTGGATGCAGGCGGTCCTCAGGGAGTTCAACTGCTGGAGGGTTCCGGTGGCCGGACGTTCCGCTCGTGCGCAGCGCGGCTCATCATCCACCAGGCTCCTCGGACACCTCGGGGTCGGGGTCGGGCGCAGGCTCGGGTCCCTTGGACAGCACCAGCGTCACCTGCGTGCCAGGCGCGACCTGAGTGCCGCCGTTGGGGTTCTGCGACTTCACGGAGCCCGAGGGGATGTTCGGGTCGAACTGGTCGGGCGCGTACGTGAAGGTCAGGTCCTGGGTGCCCAGCTGTCGCTCGGCCTCCGCCTTGCCCAGTCCGGTGACGTCCGGCACGGCGACGGTGGACGGCGCCACCGCGACCTCCAGCTGCACCGTCGAGCGCTGCGGCACGCGACCGGCGCCGGGACTCTGGGACAGCACCGTGCCCTCCGCGACGGACGTGTCCTCGACGTCCGTGAAGTCCGGGATCAGTCCGATCTCGGTGAGCGCCGCACGCGCGGCGTCCTCGTCCTGACCCACCAGGTCGGGCAGCTCGACCTGCCCGCTCGAGACGAACAGCGTCACCGAGCTTCCCGCAGGCACCTCCTCGCCCTCGGCCGGCTCGACCTTGGTGACGCGGTTCGCCTCCAGGTCGGGATCGTCCTCCTGCTCGACCGAGGCCACCGTGAGCCCGGCCTCCTCGAGACGGGAGATCGCATCGGCCTGCTCCATGCCGCGCACGGACGGGATGGTCACGGAGTCGGGGCCTGCGGAGACGAAGATCGTGACCGTGGGAGGACCGCTGGCGGGCGCCGATGCGGTGGCGCCCATGGCGATCGCCTGCGCCTCCCCGTCGACGGTCCAGGTGAGCTCGTCTCCCACGGGGGGATCGGTGCGCGTCACCAGGCCCTCGGCGAGGTCCTGGCTGGGCTCGGGCTCGGACTCGACCACGAATCCGAGCTCCTCGAGCTCCGCGCGAGCCTCGTCCTCCTCCATGCCCACCACGTTCGGGATGGTGGCGGTCTGGGTGGTGGGCTCCTCGGGACCGGAGTCGCGCAGGAACAGCCACAGCAGCAGGATGATCGCGATGAGCGCGGCGGCTCCCAGCGAGATCCACAGGATCAGCTTGCGCCGGCGCGCGTCCTCGTCGTCCTCGAGGTCGTGCTCGTCGACCACGTCCACCATCGAGGACTGCGGCGGCGGCACGGCGGCGGCGCCCGCACCCACGGCCGCCCAGGGGGCGCCGGCGGAGGTCATGACCTGCGTCTCGCCGGTCTCCGGACCACCCGGCTGCGCGGGCATCGCCTGGGTGGGCTGGTCCTCGATGTCCTCGGGGCTCAGCTGCGGGTTCTCGCCCGTGCCGGCGCTCGCGGCGGCGGCGACGCCTGCCGCTCCTGCTCCGAACGCGGCGGAGCCCACGGCGATGGCGCCCGTCGAGGGGCTGAGCGGCCCGCCCGCCATCACGGCGCGAAGGTCGCCCAGGAACTCCTGTGCGGTGGCGTAGCGGTGGTCGCGGTTCTTCGCGAGCGAGCGCAGCACCACCTGGTCGAGCTCGGCGGGGACGTCGGAGGCGAAGTCGGATGGCTTGGGCGCCTCCTCGCGCACGTGCTGGTACGCGACGGACACGGGGGAGTCGCCCACGAACGGCGGGCGGCCGGTGAGCAGCTCGAACAGCACGCAGCCCGCGGAGTACAGATCGGAGCGTGCGTCCACGGTCTCGCCGCGCGCCTGCTCCGGAGACAGGTACTGAGCGGTGCCCACGACCGCCTGCGTCTGCGTCATGGTGTTGCCCGCATCGGCGAGCGCGCGGGCGATGCCGAAGTCCATGACCTTCACCGCGCCGGTGGGGGTGAGCATGATGTTCGCGGGCTTGATGTCGCGGTGGACCAGCCCTGCGTGGTGGGCGTAGTCCAGGGCGGTGAGCACGCCCGTGGTGATCTCGATCGCCTCGTCGATGGGCGCGGCGACGTCGCCCTTGAGGATGTCGCGCACCGTGTGGCCCTCGACGTACTCCATGACGATGAACGGCACCGCCTGGTGGGCGCCCTCCGCAGTCCGGGAGGCGTCCTCGCCGGTGTCGTACACCGCCACGATCGCGGGGTGGTTGAGACCGGCGGCAGCCTGCGCCTCACGGCGGAAGCGGGTCTGGAAGGACGGGTCGCGCGCGAGGTCCGCGCGCAGGATCTTGATGGCGACCGTGCGGCCCAGCCTGGTGTCATAGCCGATGTGGACCTCGGCCATGCCGCCGCGGCCGATGAGCTCGCCGACCTCGTAGCGGCCTGCCAGGATCTTCGCGTCGTCGTTCATCAGTCCTTGTCTCCCACGTCGGTGCGTGTGTCGGTCGTCATTGTCCCACTGATCGTGCTGAACGCCCGCGAGGCGGGCCATCGGGTCGTGGTCGGTACTCGCGCGGGGCGATGGAGGGCGGCATGGTGCGACCTCCACCGCGGCGCGTGCGGGCACCGTCGGACGTGCTGGCTGCCTCTCCGCGGGGCGCCGATGCTGCGGTGGGTGCCGAGGGCACCGTGCCCGGCTCTCGCAGGGTCAAGGAGCCCAGGCGCTCGATGAGCTCGCCGGCGGTGCGCGGTCGCTTGCGGGGGTTCTTCTCGAGCAGCTCCTTGATGAGCTGCGCGAGGTCGGGCGACACGGTCGCGGGCAGGGGTGGCACCGCTTCGTTGACGTGCGCGATGGCGATGTCCACGGCCGTGGCGGCCGTGAACGGCCGCTTGCCCACCACGGCCTCGAACGCGATGATGCCCAGCGCGTAGACGTCCGATGCGGGGGTCGCGGGCTTGCCCAGCGCCAGCTCGGGCGCGAGGTACTGCGCGGTGCCCATCACCATGCCGGTCTGGGTGAGCGTGGTCTGATCCATGCTGCGCGAGACGCCGAAGTCGGTGATGCGGACCGCGTCGCCGTGCGCGACCAGCAGGTTGCCCGGCTTGATGTCGCGATGCATCACTCCGGCGTCGTGCGCCACGTCGAGGCCACGTGCGGTCTGCATGATGATGCGCACCAGGCGGGCCTCGTCGAGAGTGCGCTCGCGTTCGAGGATGGTGGACAGCGGCTCGCCCTCGACCAGCTCCATCACCAGGTACGCGGTGCCCTCCTGGTCGCCGTAGTCGTAGACCTGGGCGATGTTCTCGTGGGCCAGTCCCGCGGCGTTCTTGGCCTCGTTGCGGAAGCGCTTGAGGAAGGTCTCGTTCGCCGCGGCGCCCTCCTTGAGCACCTTGACAGCGACCGGGCGGTCCAGCTCGGTGTCCTCGCCGCGCCACACCTCGCCCATGCCGCCCACGGCGAGCAGGGAGCGCAGCACGTAGCGTCCGCCCAGGGTGGTTCCGGAGGAGATGGTCACAGGTCGCCCTCCGCGTCCAGGCGCAGCGCCTCTTCCATGACGGCCTTCGCGATGGGCGCGGCGACCGTGCCGCCGGTCGCGCCGCGGTCGCCGTCGCCGCCCTCCTCGACGATCACCGCGAGGGCGACCACGGGATCGTCGGCGGGTGCGAAGGAGACGAACCAGGTGTGCGGCGCGGTGTCCCGGCCTGTCTCCGCGGTGCCGGTCTTGCCGGCGACCTCGACACCGCCGATGCGGGCACCGGCGCCGGTGCCGTTGCTGACGACGTCGACCATCATCTCCCGCAGGTCTGTCGCGTCCGAGCGTGTCATGGACTCGCGCAGCACCTCGGGCTCGGTGGTGGACAGCACCTTGAGGTCAGGCGCCCGCACGGCGTCGACGAGGTAGGGGCGCATCAGGGTGCCGTCGTTGCCGATGGCCGCGGCGACCATCGCCATCTGCAGCGGCGTGGCGCGCACGTCGTACTGCCCGATGGCGCTCATGGCGGTCTGCGCCGCGTCGGGCGACTCGGGCAGGCGCGATGCGGTGACAGGCAGGGGGATGTCCAGCGGCTCGTCCCACCCGAAGTCGTGCGCCTTGCGCTCGATGACACCCCAGCCCAGCGACATGCCGAGGTCCGCGAAGGCGGTGTTGCAGCTGACGCGCAGCGCATCGGCCAACGACATGTGGTCGCTGGGGTCGCATGCCACGCCGCCGTAGTTGCCGATCGTCGTGGTGGTGCCAGGGAGCTCCAGCTCCTGAGGCGCGTACAGCTCGGTGTCCGGCGTGAATCCGGACTCGAGCGCGGCGGCGGAGACCACCAGCTTGAACGTCGAGCCCGGCGGGTAGGTGTCTCCCGCGATCGCGCGGTTGATCAGCGGGCCCGCCGGGTCCGCCAGGAGGTTCGCGTAGTTCTCGTTGACCACGGAGGTGTCGTGGCCGGCCAGCAGCGCTGGATCGTAGGTGGGGCTCGTCACCATCGCCAGCACCTTGCCGGTCTCAGGATCGAGCGCCACCACCGCGCCTGCGCGGTCGCCCAGAGCCTCGGCGGCCACGCGCTGCAGCGAGCCGGACAGCGTGGTCTCGACGGAGGCGCCCTGCTGCTGCTCGCCGGCGAACAGGTTGCCCAGCCGCGTCCAGAACAGGGAGTCGTCGCTGCCGTTCAGCAGCTGGTTCTCCGTCTGCTCCAGGCCTGTGCGTCCGTAGACGATCGAGTAGAAGCCGGTCGCGGACGCGAACAGCTCGCCGTCGGTGTAGCTGCGCTGGTAGTTGTACGGATCGTCGACGGGAGTCGAGTACACGACGGACTGCCCGTCCACCACGATGGGGCCGCGGAAGTTGCCGAACTCGCGATAGAGCGTGCGGACGTTGCGGGGGTCCTGGTTGAGATCCTCGGCGTTGATGACCTGGATCCACGAGGTGGCTCCCAGCAGAGCCAGGAACAGGACCAGCACGATCACGCTGAGGCGGCGGGCGGGCTCGTTCATGCGCTCGCCTCCGTCCGGGCGCGCCTGGCCTGGTCCGAGACGCGCAGCAGGAGGCCCACGACGATCCAGTTGGCGAGCATCGATGATCCGCCGTACGCGAGCCAGGGAGTGGTGAGACCGGTCAGCGGGATCACGCGCGTGACGCCACCGACGACGATGAACACCTGCAGCGCGAGCGAGAAGCCCAGTCCGGCGGCGAGCAGCTTGCCGAACCCGTCCCGCACGCCGATGGACGTGCGGAACGCGCGCTGGACGACGATGAGGTAGAGCACCAGGAGGGCCATGAGGCCGGTGAGCCCCAGCTCCTCTCCGATCGACGCGATGATGAAGTCCGACTCCGCGTACGGCACCAGGTCCGGGCGGCCTTGGCCCAGGCCGGTGCCGAACAGCCCGCCCGATGCCATGCCGAACAGCCCGCGCACCAGTTGCTCGGAGGTGCCGGAGGAGTACACCTCAGGGTCGAGGGCATGGAGCCAGGCGTCGTAGCGGGAGCGCACGTGGGGGAAGACGATGCCGGCGGCGACGGCGCCCACGCCGAACAGCGCGACGCCGGTGATGACCCAGCTGATGCGCTGGGTGGCCACGTAGAGCATCCCCAGGAAGATGCCGAAGAACAGCAGCGAGGCGCCCAGGTCGCGCTGGTAGATCATCAGCAGCAGCGCCGCGGCCCACACCACCAGCAGCGGGCCCATGTCGCGCGGGCGCGGGAAGCGCAGTCCCAGGATCTTGGGGCCTGCCAGCGCGAGGGTGTCGCGGTTGGTCACCAGGTAGCCGGCGAAGAACACCACCATCGCGATCTTCGCGAACTCGCCCGGCTGCAGGGAGCGGCCGAAGACGTCGATCCAGATGCGCGCGCCGTTGATCTCGACCCCGAGGCCCGGCACGAGCGGGAGCAGGTAGAGCACCAGGCCCACCACGCCTGCGGTGTAGGTGAAGCGGCGCAGCTTGCGGTGGTCGCGGATCACGAGGATCACGGCCATGGCGAGGATCACGCCGGCGATGGTCCAGCCGATCTGCGCGGCGCCGAAGTCGGTCTCCCTGCCCCGGTACTGCGCGTAGGCGAAGTCGATGCGGCGGATCATCGCGAGGCCCACGCCGTTGATCGCGAACACCGCAGGCAGCAGCACCGGATCCGCGGAGGGCGCGTAGCGGCGGATGATGAGGTGGCAGGCGAGCATGAGGGCGGCTGCACCGCCGCCGTAGATCGCGAGCGGCGCCAGCTCCAGGAAGTCCGCGTGATAGTCGACGAGCGCTCGCGACAGGACGATGATGACCCAGGCGATCCCCAGCAGCGCGAGCTCGGCGCGCCTGCCGGTGCGGACCTCGAGCTCCGCGACCGTGGCCACTAGGCCTCCGCCTCGAGCGCGTCGACCACGGAGAACGCGTCCTCGAGACTGCTGGCCCGGATGGTCGCGTCGATGCGCTCCTGCTGATAGGCAGGCAGCTCGTCGAGCGGCACCGTGGTGCGCTCCACGAGGGTGTGCAGCTCGACCACCGGCAGGTCCTGCGGGATGCCGCGGAAGATCGCGACGTTCCCGTTCTCCTCACCCACGTAGTACTGCGTCTGCGTCCAGGCGTACGCGCCCCACGCGCCGCCCACCACGACCAGCAGGGCCACCACGGGCAGCACCCAGGGCCGTACGCGGGGCCAGAGGACCTCCCATCGGGAAGGCTCCTCGTCTTCCTCGGACTCCTCCGAGGCGGACAGGCGGGCGGCCTTGGCTGCGGCGCTGGAGCCGCCTGCGGAGGGACGGTGCCGGTCGCGGGCGGCGGCGCCCACGATCTGCGTCGACGTGGGCGGTCCCACACCGTCGGGCGCGTCGTCGATGTCGACCACGTCGGCCACCACGCACGTCACGTTGTCAGGCGCCCCGGCGGACAGCGCCAGGGACACCAGCGCATCCGCGCAGTCACCCGGATCCTCGACCTCGACCATCGTCTTGTGCAGGGTCTCGCGGCTGACGACGCCGGACAGGCCGTCCGAGCACAGCATCCAGCGATCTCCCGGGCGGGTCTCGCGCACGGAGATGTCGACGGGGACGTCCGCGTCCACGTCGCCCAGCACCCGCAGCAGCATGGACCGCTTGGGGTGATGCTCGGCGTCCGCGGCGCTGATGCGACCGGTGTCGACCAGGTGCTGCACGAACGAGTGATCCGTGGTGACCTGGTCCAGCTGCTCGTCGCGGAGCAGGTAGGCGCGGGAGTCGCCGATGTGCGCCATGGACAGCGTCGAGCCTGCCCTGAGCAGTGCGGTCACCGTGGTGCCCAGCCCGGACAGCTCGGGGTCGTTGCGGGCCCGGTCCACGATCTCCGCGTGAGCGTCCGCGATGGCGTCCTTCAGCTCGTCCAGCGCCTCGTCGGGACCGTGGGACTCCCCATCGAGGGCCGCGAGGCGGCCCACCGCGATCGAGGACGCGATGTCTCCGCCCGCGGCGCCGCCCATCCCGTCCGCGACCACCAGCAGATGCGGGCCGGCGAACGCGGAGTCCTGATTGTTGGAGCGGATGAGCCCCACATCAGAGCGCGCGGCGAAGTGAAGTCCCAGGTACACGTCAGCCCCTCAGCTCGACCGTGGTGGCGCCCAGGCGCAGCTTGTCGCCGCGCTTGAAGGGCATCGGGTCGTCGACGCGCTGGTTGTCGAGGAACGTGCCGTTGGTGGAGCCCAGGTCCTCGACCTTCCAGCCGCCGTCCTCGGGGAAGATCCGGCAATGCTTGGCGGAGCAGTAGTCGTCGTCGATCACGAGCGTGCAGGTGGGCGAGCGGCCCACCAGGATGGGTGCGGACCCGAGCGGGATCGTGGTGCCCTTGAGCGCTCCGGCCGTCACCGCCAGGTGCGCGGCCGTCTCGTCCCGCGTGGAGATCGAGCCCGTCCTGATGCCGGTCGCGGACCTGCTGGGCGCCGCCACCTTGTCCGTGCGCGCATCGGCCTTCCGTCGCGCCTCGCGGCCGCGGCCGCGCGAGGTCACCCGCGTGCCGTACAGGTCCGCGCGCAGCACCCCGATCGCGGCGAGCACGAGCGCCCACAGCAGGATCAGGAAGCCGAATCGCAGGAGGGTGATCGAGATCTCGCTCATGCGGCTACAGGTCCTCGTCCACCGGGAGGCCGTCCCAGTACATGATCGTGGTCCGTCCCACCGTAACGGCATTGCCGTCCACGAGGGTGACCTCGGTGATGCGCTGGCCCTCGACGAGCGTCCCGTTGGTCGAGCCGAGGTCCGTCAGGATGGTGCCCTGGTCCGTGACCTCGAAGCGACAGTGCTGGCGCGACACTCCCGTGTCGTCCACGACGATGTCGGACTCGGAGCCGCGGCCGACCACCGTCATCTCGCCCGTGAGGTGGTAGCGCTCGCCGTCGATGTCGAGCAGCGGGTAGCGCGAATGGTGATCGTGGCTCGTCACCGGGGCGACGGGGCCGCGGGTCGAGCGGCTGCGCACCGCGAGCCGGCCCGTGGACAGCGTCTCGTCCAGGGTCATCTCCACCTTGACCGCGCCCACGAAGCTGTAGCGCTGGCGCTCCGCATGGTCGCGCAGCGCGTCCTCGAGCTCGTGCGCCAGGGCGTCGGAGCCCCACTGCTCGATGTTCTCGAAGTCCGTGGGACTGAGCGCCACCGAGTACTCGTTGGGCACCACCGTCCTGGACCGATCCACCGCGGCCGCACGCGCGTCGCACTCGCGCCGGACCGCGCTCGCGATCTCGACGGGCTTGACGCCGGACTTGAAGGTCTTGGCGAACGCACCCTGCATCGCGTTCTCCAGGCCCTTCTCGAACCGATCGAGGACTCCCATACGCTGAATCGTAGAGGACTCACGGGTCGTGCTAAAGTTGCTCGTCGCGCGCGAGTGGCGGAACGGCAGACGCGCTGGCTTCAGGTGCCAGTGTCCGAAAGGGCGTGGGGGTTCAAATCCCCCCTCGCGCACCCTTGCGAAAGGCCCCCGATCCTGATGGATCGGGGGCCTTCGTGCATCCCGGGCGTGTCGGGAGCCGGTTCGGCTAGCGCGCGGCGTCGACCACCGCGGCGCTGAACGCGTCCAGGTCGTCGGGGGTGCGCGAGGTCAGCAGGGTGTAGCCCTCCATCTCGCACGTGCGCAGCTCCTCGTCGACCCAGGTGGCGCCTGCGTTGCGCAGGTCCGTCTCGAGCGAGGGGTAGGACGTCGCGGTCTTGCCGCGGGCGACGTCCGCCTCGGCGAGCAGCCACGGCCCGTGGCAGATCGCCGCGATGGTGCGCCCCGAGCTGGCGAAGGCCTTCACCAAGGCGACCGCCGCATCGTCCGTGCGCAGGGTGTCCGCGTTGATGGTGCCGCCGGGGATGACCAGCAGGTCATGCTCGCTGGCGTCCACGTCGGATAGCAACGCGTCCGGCTCGAAGGTCTCGCCCGGATCCTTGTCGCCCACGAGGGTCTGCACGGGGCTGACCTCGACGGCGGCATGCGTGACCGGGACGCCGGCGGCCTTGAGGGCCTCGAGCGGCTGCTTGAGCTCGTCCTGCTCGATGCCGTAGTTCGTGGTGATGATGAGCGCTGACATGATGTGCTCCTTCCGTCAGGCCGGAGCATGAGGGGTCGCTCCGGCGCACCCCACCGTCAACGGGCGGCTGGCTGACAGGTATTCCTCAGGTGGGGACGGCCGATGCGCACGCCGGATGGGCGTCAGGCGCTCAGGTCGCGGATGGACCCGCGCACACGCATGGGCATGGGGACCAGTTGGACGCCGTGCGGGCCGCGCTCGTCTGGCGTGGCGCGGTGGTGCTCGATCACGTCGATCAGCACGTCCGCCGCGCGCTTGCCCATGGTGCGGTGGGGAAGGGCGACCGTGGTGAGGCCCGGTCGCAGCCAGCCGGCGATCGACGCATCGTCGAAGGACACCACCGAGACGTCATCCGGGATGCGCAGGCCGTGATCCTGGAGCGCCTGGTAAACGCCCATCGCGAGGCGGTCGTTGAAGCACACGATCGCGCCTGGCGTGCCCGACTCGAGGATGCTCTCGACCGCGGCATAGCCCTCGGGGGGCAGCCACTGGTTGATGGCGCGCCCGGACGCGGGCTCGAGGCCATGCGCCGTGAGCACCTCGAGGATGCCGTCGAGACGGAGCTTGGCGGCGACGGAGATGGTGCGGACGTCCTCGCGTCCGGGCCCGGAGCCCACGAGGTGGATGTCGCGGTGACCCGCGTCGATGAGGGCGGCGGCGGCGTCCCTGCCGGCCTGGAGCTCGTCGGGCAGGACCACCGGCAGGTCGCCGCAGTCGTCGACGGCGATGTTGAGCAGCACGGCGGGAGTCTGGTCGAGGCCGTCGGGCAGCTCGCGGCCATGGGTCAGCAGCGCCGCGAGGATCACGCCGTCCACCTGGCGGTCCACCATCGCCTCGAGCAGCTGGCGCTCGAGGGTGACGTTGCCGCCGGTCTCGCCCACGAACACCATGAACCCGCGGTCTCGCGCGGCCTCGATCGCGCCCTTGATCATCTCGCCCGCGAGGCGGGACGAGGCGACCGAGTCCGAGATGAAGCCCAACGTGCTGGTGCGGCCCTTGCGCAGGCCCACGGACACGGCGTTGGGGCGGTAGCCCAGGCGCTCCGCAGCGGCCTGCACGCGCTCCTGGGCGGCGGCGGAGATGCGGACGTCCGCTGCGCGCCCGCCGAGCACGAGGGAGGCCGTGGACACCGCTACGCCCGCCTCCGCCGCCACCTGGGCGAGCGTGACCCGCTTGCGCACCACCGCGCCCTCCTCGTCGTCTCCGGCCGATGCGCGATCGCGCGATCGTCAGGGCACAACCATAACGATTTAGCCACCGAGCCGCCGCTGGGTTGACATCGATGCGCACGATGCCGCACGCTAGCGGTTGCTAGTTCGTTTTAGCACCGACTTCCGCAGGCCGCGGACCTCAGTAGGAATCGAAAGGAGACAAGGATGTCTCAGACATCTCAGAACCGAGCCTCAGCTCCGCGCAGTCGCGTGGTGGCATCGGTCGCATTCGGCATGGCGGGTGCTCTCGCACTCGCCGCCTGCTCCCCTCCCGGCGGCGACGCCGAGCCCGAGGCGGACCAGACGACGGCAGCACCCGACTCCAGCGTGACCGAGGGCCCCGCGGGCGAGGTCTCGTGCGGCACCGAGGAGGTGACTCTCGAGGCGTACGTGGAGACCGGCTTCCCGCTCTTCGGCGAGCTCGCCGCAGAGTTCGAGGCGCAGCACGACAACGTGACCTTCAACATCCGCGAGGACCAGTTCGCGGTCATCACCCAGAACGCGCCGCGCATCCTGGCGGACTCGGAGACCGACATCATGCGCCTGCCGCAGATGTCCGAGCTCGCGAGCCAGGGCCTGCTCCTGGACCTGGACTCCTACGCCGAGTCCTTTGGCTGGGACCAGTGGCCGTCCTCGCAGCTCGAGCAGATGCGCGTCGACTCTGAGGGGCGTCGTGGCTCCGGCCCTCTCTACGCCATGGGCGTCAACTTCTCGATGACGGGCGTGTTCTACAACAAGGAGCTCGCCGAGCAGATCGGCATGACCGAGCCGCCCGCGACGCTCGCCGAGTTCGACGAGTACCTGCAGGCCGCAGCCGATGCCGGCCTCACGCCCATCAACCAGTTCAACGGTGGCGCCACCGGTGGCCTCGCGTTCCCGCTCCAGGGCCTCATGGCCTCGTACGGACCGCCCAGCGAGATCAACTCCTGGATCTACCTCCAGGACGGCGCCACCATCGACACGGACACCAACCTCGAGGCCGCTCAGCACCTGAACGGCTGGATCGAGTCGGGCTACTTCGCTGACGACATCAACGCGATCGACTACTCGCAGATGATGAGCCGCTTCATCGGAGGCGAGTCGGTGTTCATCTTCAACGGCGACTGGGAGTCCGGCAACCTCGACGCCCAGATGCCGGGCAACGTGGGCTTCTTCCTCATGCCCCCGCTCGAGGAGGGCGGCCAGCTGGGCGCCATGTCCGCACCGCTCACCTACGGTGTCTCCGCGAACGCGGCGAACCCGGACTGCGCCGCGACCTTCCTCAACTGGGTCGCCACGGATGAGACGGCTCGCACCATCGCCGTCGAGGTCGGCGGCTCGCACCCGATGGGCCCGGCGGACGCCTTCATGCCCGAGGTCGACCCGAACTCGGTGACCGCGCAGACCCTCGAGGCCGGCGCGATCGTGGGCGAGAACAACGGCGCGATGGACTTCATCGCCAACGCGACGGGCGCCATCTACGCCGAGAGCTGGACCCCCAACCTCCAGCGCATGGTCGCGGGAGAGCAGACGCCCGAGGGCCTGCTCGAGTCCGTCCAGTCCGACTACCTCGAGCAGATCGGCGGCTGATCCCACGATGGCTCGACCCTGGCGCTCCTCTCCTGGAGCCAGCGCACCGGCGCTGACCGAAGAGCCGCCAGGCGACATCCGCAGCAGGCGCCGCGCCGACAAGGCGCGGCGCCTGCGAGCGGGGCTGCCTGGTCTCCTGCTGGTCGCACCGGCGCTGTTCTTCTACGCGCTGTTCGTGCTGCGTCCGCTGGCCGCCACCGTGCAGTACTCGCTGTACGACTGGAACGGCATCACCACCGCGGAGTGGGCGGGCCTCGACAACTACGTGCGGCTGGTGACTGACCCGGACCTCATCGGGCCCATCGTCAACGCGTTCCAGCTGATCCTGTACTTCTCCGTCATCCCCGTGATCTTCGGCGTCATCGCCGCCGCGATCATCCGCAAGTTCGGCGAGAGCAAGCTCGCGCTCGCCTCCCGCACCGTGCTCTTCCTTCCCCAGGTGATCCCGCTGGTCGCCGCCGGCATCATGTGGACCTGGCTGCTCGCCTCCAACGGCCTGGTCAACCAGGGCCTCGCGCTCATCGGGCTGGATGGCGTGACGCGCGCGTGGCTGGGCGACTTCGACACCGCGCTGCCCGCCGTGGGCATCATCGGGGCCTGGGTCAACGTGGGCCTGTGCATGCTGCTGATGCTCGCTGGCATGACCAAGATCGACCCGGCTCTGTACGAGGCGGCGCGCCTCGACGGCGCCGGCGCCATCCGTGAGTTCTTCGCGGTGACGCTGCCCGCGGTCAAGCAGGAGCTGGGCGTCGCGATCATCATCACCGTCATCAGCGCTCTGCGCAGCTTCGACATCATCTACATCTCGACCCAGGGCGGTCCCGGCAACGCGACCCTGGTGCCCGGCCTCGAGATCTACCGCCTCGCGTTCTTCGAGCGAGAGATAGGCCAGGCGTCCGCGATGGCCGTGGCACTCACCGCGCTCGTGCTCATCGTCGTCCTGCCCCTCAACCGCATCACCCGATCGGAGTCGACCTCATGAGGCCGTCCTCGCGCGAGCTGCTTCTGGGCCGCGGCATCCTTATCTTCGTGATGCTCGTCACCATCGTGCCGTTCATCACGCTGTTCGTGACGGCGCTGCACCCCCCGGGCACCTACCCCGACGGCCTGTCACTGCCGGAGGAGTACCACTGGGACAACTTCGTCCTGGCCTTCCAGTCCGCGGACATGGCGAAGATGCTCACCTCGAGCGTCCTCATCGAGCTGGGAGTGGTGCCCATCGCGCTCCTCATCTCGACCCTGGCCGGCTTCGCGCTGGGTCACCTGCAGGTGCCGTTCCGGCGCACGCTGTTCGTGGTCTTCATCCTGGGCCTCACGTTGCCCTTCGAGGGCATCATCGTGCCGCTGTACTACCAGATCCGCGACTACGGACTGCTGAACACCCAGTGGGCGATCATCCTGCCGCTCATCGGCCTGTTCATGCCGTTCGCGGTGATGTGGATGCGGGCGCACTTCGTGAACATGCCCCAGGACCTCACCGAGGCCGCCAAGGTGGACGGCGCCAGCACCTGGCAGCTGTTCTGGCGCGTGCACATCCCGCTGTCGCGTCCTGCCATCGCGTCGCTGGCGATCCTGCTGTTCCTGTGGACGTGGAACCAGTTCCTGCTCGCGATCGTGCTGGTCGACGACCCCACCAAGCGCACCATGGCGGGCGCGCTGGGAGCGTTCCAGGGGCAGTGGGGCACGGACGTGCCCCTGCTGTGCGCGGGATCGCTGCTGATCCTCACCCCCGTGCTGATCGTGTTCCTCGTGTTCCAGCGCCAGTTCGTGGCCGCGCTGCTGCAGGGTGCGGTGAAGGGATGACGGAGAGCATGGCCAGGCCCGCGTTCGACCCGGAGATCGCGCGGGCGCTCGAGCAGCATCGCGACATCATCGTCACGTCCATGGCCCGCGAGGACATTCCACGGGTGCGGGGACTGGGCGCGGATGTGTCCACCATGCACGCCAGCACCCATGCGGCGTTCGACCGGCTGGACCTCACCGCACCGGGAGTGGACGGCGCCCGGGATGTAGACCTCGTGGTGCTGCGCCCCGCGGCCGCGCGGGAGCCTGTGCCCGTGATCATGTTCCTGCACGGCGGCGGCATGGTCGCAGGCACGGCGGACTCCGATCTCGACCTCGTGGCCGAGCTCGCCTACGAGACGGGATGCGCGGTCGTGTCCGCGGAGTACCGGCTGGCGCCCGAGGACCCGTACCCCGCGGCGCTCGAGGACGCCGTGAGCGCCCTCACCTGGGTGACGTCGGGCGAGGGGCCGGACCTGCTGGACCCCCAGCGCGTGGTGCTCGCTGGCATCAGCGCGGGCGGCGGCCTCGCGGCGTCCACGGCGCTGTTCTGGCGCGATCGCGGGGGTGCGGCGCTCGCCGGGCTCATGCTGCTGTGCCCCATGCTGGATCACCGTTCCAGCTCGTGCTCCGCACGCCAGATGGTGGGAGTGGGGTCCTGGGACGCGACCGCGAACGCCACCGCCTGGGAGGCGTACCTGAACGGTGCCGACCCCGCGCCGTACGCGTCGCCGTCCGCGAACGAGGACCTGGGCGGACTGCCCCCGACGTTCATCGACGTGGGCTCAGCCGAGACCTTCCGTGACGAGTGCGTCGAGTTCGCATCGCGCATCTGGGAGCGCGGCGGCGATGCCGAGCTGCACGTGTGGCCCGGCGGCGCGCATGCCTTCGACGTGCTGGCGCCGTGGGCGCAGCTGTCGCAGGCAGCCCGTCTGCCGCGCTCGCTGTGGCTCCAGCGGCGCCTCGAGCGCTCGTGACGCATGATGGTCGGAGGAGATGACATGACCGAATCGCCAGCGCACCGCCCGCAGCTCATCACGTACGTGGACAGGCTGGGCGGCGACCTCGCGGGTCTGACGGACCTGCTCGAGGGCCCGCTCGGCGGCGTCTTCGGGGGCGTGCACCTGCTGCCGTACTTCACGCCCTTCGATGGGGCGGATGCGGGCTTCGACCCCGAGGACCACGCGCAGGTGGACCCACGGCTGGGCACATGGGACGGCGTCGCCGCGCTCGCCCGCACGCACAGCGTGATGAGCGACGTGATCGTCAACCACGTCTCCGCCGCATCGGCCATGCACCGGGACGTGCTGGAGCGCGGCGCGGAGTCGCCGTGGGAGCCGATGTTCCTGACCCTCGGCAGCGTGTTCCCCGACGGCGCGACGGAGCAGGACCTCGCTCGCATCTACCGGCCGCGCCCGGGACTGCCCTTCACGGTGATGACGTGGGGCGGCGAGCGCCGCCTGGTGTGGACCACGTTCACGGCGGACCAGGTGGACATCGACCTTCGCTCCGACCAGGCGTGGGCCTACCTGACGCACGTGATCGACACCATGGTCGCCAGTGGGGTGACGCTGCTGCGTCTGGACGCGGTCGGATACACCGGCAAGGAGCCGGGCACGGACTGCTTCATGACCGAGGCCACCGCGGTGTACACGGAGCGCATCATGGCGCTTGCCCACGAGCGTGGAGCGCAGGTCCTGCTCGAGGTCCACGGGCACCACACCCAGCAGATCGACCTCGCCCCCACCGTGGACTACGTGTACGACTTCGCGCTCCCGCCGTTGGTGCTGCACGCGCTGCACGCGCAGGACCTCGACCCGCTGTCGCGGTGGCTCGACATGCGGCCGGCCAACGCGTTCACGGTGCTCGACACCCACGACGGCATCGGCATCGTGGACGTGGGCGCCAGCGACCTCGTGCCCGGGGAGCCCGGGCTGCTCGAGCCCGCGCAGATCGACGCCCTGGTCGAGTCCATCCACGACGCCAGCGGGGGCGGCAGCCGTCTCGCCACCGGAGCCGCCGCGTCGAACCTGGACCTCTACCAGGTGAACTGCACGTTCTACGACGCGCTGGGCCGGGACGACCGGCGCTACCTGCTGGCTCGCCTCATCCAGCTCATGACGCCCGGCACGCCACAGGTGTACTACGTGGGGCTGCTGGCGGGAGCCAACGACACCGATCTGCTGGAGCGCACCGGGGTGGGCCGCGACGTGAACCGCCACCACTACACGCGCGACGAGGTCGAGGCGGCGCTGGCCTCACCGGTGGTCGAGGCTCAGGTCGCGGCGATTCGACTACGAGGCGAGCATCCCGGGTTCGGGGGCGAGTTCTCGCACGCGCTGTCCGGCTCGCGGGGGACGTTGCGCTGGAAGGCGGCCGATGCGACCGTCACCCTGGACTTCGACGTCGCGGACGCGACGTTCAGCCTGGTGGCGACGGACCCGTCCGGCGAACCGTGGGAGCTGACGCACGCAGCCCTCGAAGTCTGACGGCGCGCTCCCGGGCGCTCTGGCTCAGTGCCCGCCTGCCGCGAGGAACGCGATGGCTCCCACGATCGCGAGGATCGCGATGCCGAAGCAGATCCACGCAAGCACCCGCCGCCCGGCGGAGACCGAGCCGTCCTCGGCTCGAGCGCCTGGACCCGCGATGGCACGGACTCCCACGGCGAACAGCGCGGGCAGCCCGGCACCCACAAGCAGGCCGACGAGCAGCACGTTGAGCAAGGCTCCCCACTCGACGTACTCGGACATCAGCGCTCACCGTCCCTCTCCGAGCCGCGCCGCACGGCTGGCTCGTCCTTAAGCTCGGCCACGCGTGCGGCGGCCCGCCTGCGCGCGGCCTCCTCGGCCCCTCGAGCAGCCTTGGCCCGCCTCTTCGCTCGCTTGAGCTCCTTGCGCTTGACGCGCATGATCTCCGGCCGGTGCATGGTGACGGACTCGGCGACGTAGGACTCGGACTGCTGCGCGGGGTCCCAGTCATCGTTGACGTTGCTGGAGGACACCGGCTGGCGCCGCGACCACCCGTAGATGACCGCGGAGATCGCGATCAGCAGCCCGAACACGACGAAGGACCCGGCGGTGCCGCCGATGAGCACGTCGATGCCGTAGAACGCCGCTCCCACGGCGGCGGCGGACGGCACGGTGATCATCCACGCGGCGAACATGCGGCCCGCGACGCCCCAGCGCACCGAGGCACCCTTGGTTCCCACCCCCGAGCCCAGGATCGAGCCGGTCGCGACGTGCGTGGTGGACAGCGAGTAGCCAAAGTGGCTCGACAGCAGGATCACCGCAGCGGAGGACGTCTCTGCGGCCATGCCCTGACGGGAGGACAGCTCGACCAGCCCCTTGCCCAGGGTGCGGATCACGCGCCAGCCGCCGGTGTAGGTGCCCAGGGCCATGGCCAGGGCGCACGAGAGGATCACCCAGAACGGCACCGAGGAGTCCGCGGGCACCGCTCCCGCGGCGATGAGGGCCAGCAGGATGATGCCCATCGACTTCTGCGCGTCGTTGGTGCCGTGCGCGAGGGACACCAGCGAGGCGGAGCCGATCTGGCCCCAACGGAACATGCGGTCGTTGTCCTTGTCTGGCACGTCCTGGGTGATGCGGCCCACCAGGGCGGTGCCCACGGTCGCCACCAGGATCGCGATCACGGGCGCCACCAGCGCCGGGATGAGAACCTTCGCGGTCAGACCGGACCACAGCACGCCGGACACCCCTGCCGCGGCGATCACGGCGCCCACGACTCCGCCCACCAACGCATGCGAGGAGCTGGACGGGATGCCGAACAGCCACGTCAGCAGGTTCCAGACGATGCCGCCCGCCAGTCCGGCGAGCACGACCTCGAGCGTCACGATGTCCGAATCCACGATGCCGGTGGCGATGGTCGCGGCCACCGTGAGGGACAGGAAGGCGCCCACGAGGTTCAGGGAGGCGGACAGCAGCACGGCCTGCTTGGGCTTCAGTGCCCGGGTGGCGATCGAGGTCGCCATCGCGTTGCCGGTGTCGTGGAAGCCGTTGGTGAAATCGAAGGCGAGTGCGGTCGCGACGACGACTGCGAGCAGCAGGGGTTCGGTCACGCCCACCATTGTGGCCGAAAGATGAACGTCAGGTGACGGGACCTCCGGCACGCTGCGGGTGCGACCGGATCAGCCCACGTCCCCGTCCACGTACAGCCACCGACCGTCCTCGCGCACGAACCTGCTCGTCTCCCGCATCGTCCCTGGCAGGCCCGCATCATCCACCCAGTGGGCGGTGAAGGTCACGGTCGCCCGGTCCGCTGCGGAGCCGTCGTGTGTGATGTCCGCCACCTCCAGCCCACGCCACTGCACCGGCTCGAGGTCGAGCGTCCGCGGACGGGTCGAGGGATGCCACGTGCGCAGCAGGTGATCGACGTCCCGGCGCACGAACGCCGTATAGCGAGATCGCATGAGGGCCGATGCCTCCGCCGCCTCGACCTCGCCGCGCACCACGGGCCGGCAGCACTGCGCGAACGGGTCACCGGATCCGCAGGGACACGCGACGGCCATCAGGCGCCTGCGACCTCGCGCGCCAGAGCCGCGAACTGCTCGCAGTCCGCCGGCTCCGTGTCCCACGAGCACATCAGGCGCACCTCGACCGTGTCCGCAGTCGAGCCCGGTGTCCAGTCGTAGAAGCGGTAGGTCTCCCGCATCTGTGCGGCCATGGTGCGCGGCATCTCGACGAACACGGCGTTGGCCTCGGTGTCCTGCGTGAAGCGCAGCGCGCCGTCGCCGGCGAGCGGCTCCAGGCCGGAGCGCAGCACGCCGGCCATCTCGTTCGCGTGGCGCGCGTTGCGCAGCCACAGGGGGTCCTCGGTGTCGCCGGTGGAGGTCAACATCGCAGTCAGCTGCGCGGACGCGTAGCGCATCTTCGATCCCAGCTGCATGGTGGCCTTGCGCAGGTGGGGCAGGTCCGGCTCGATCCGGGCGCGCACCTGCGCATCGAGCACGATGACGGCCTCGGCGCCCATCGCGCCGTTCTTGGTGGCGCCGAAGGACACCATGTCCGCCCCGCCGCACGCGCCCAGCAGGCCCACGCCGAGCGCGGCAGCGGCGTTGGCGATCCTCGCCCCGTCCACGTGGACCGTCATCCCGGCATCGTGCGCGGCGTCCACCAGCGCACGCAGGTCCTCGAGGGGATAGACCGTGCCCAGCTCGGTGGGCTGGGTGACGGACAGCACCATCGGCTGCGCGCGGTGCTCGTCGCCCCTGTCCCCCAGCCACCGCGACAGCGACGCCGGGGTGACCCGTCCATCGGCCGCCTGCACCGGCAGGATCTTCAGGCCGCCCACCCGCTCGGGGGCGCCGTTCTCGTCGACGTTGATGTGCGCGTGCTCGGAGGCGACCACCCCGCCCCAGCGGGGCGACAGCGCCATCAGCGAGATGACGTTCGCGCCGGTGCCGTTGAACACCGGGAAGCCCAGCGCCTCGGCCCCGAACACGGAGGCCACCGCCTCATCGAACGCCGCGGTCGCCGCATCTGCCCCGTACGCGGGCTGATGCCCGCCGTCGGCGCCGGCGATCGCGGCCAGCACCTCGGGGTGCACCGCGGCGTAGTTGTCGGAGGCGAAGTGGCGTGTGTCGGTCACCCCAGCAGTCTTCCACCTCAGGCGGGAGCCACCTCGCGCACCCAGCGCGGGCCCTCCGTCCGGAAGCCCATGCGGCGCATGTAGTCGCGATCCAGCTGCTCGCGCACGTCCACCTCGAGACGGCTGAAGCCCGCCTCGGCCAGGACCCGCGACTCGCGGTACACGAACTCGCCCGGCGTGAAGTCGCGGAAGCGCTCCTTGACCCAGTCCAGCTCCACGAGGCCGCGGCCATCGCCCATGTCGCGCACGGCCACCACGCCCACCGCCTCGTCCCCGCGCACCACCAGGAACGTGTGGCGGGTGCCGCCGGCTGCGGTGCCGGTGTCGCCGTCGAGCTCGAAGGAGGGCTGGTGCTCCTGGATGTCCGCGGCGTGCTCGGCGAGCACGTGGCGCAGGAACGCGTTGTCCGCGTCCACGGGCAGCACGCGATAGACCTGCTCGTCGTGAGCCTCGCGGTACAGCCGGGCCAGCCAGTAGATGTCGATGAGGGTGATCGCGAGGTTCATGAACGCGAACTGCCACACCCCGATGGCGGCGTTGTAGCCCGTGGCCAGCACCGCTCCGATGAGGTTCATCCACCGGAACCGCAGCACTCGCGCGACCACGAGGGACCAGACGATGAGGATCGAGCCGATCCAGCCGATCGCCTCGAGAATCACCTGGGTGTCCATGCCACTCAGGGTATGCCCGGCCGATGCGGTCTCGCGCCGCGCGCACCCGTAGCCTGGCGGGGTGGACAGGACCAGCGCGCGGGCAGACGTGTGGGTGTGGGCCGTGCGCCTGGCCAAGACGCGCTCGCAGGCGACGGCCGCGTGCAAGGCGGGCCACGTGCGCGTCAACGGCGACCGTGCCAAGCCATCGACGTCCGTGCGCCCTGGCGATCGGGTGGAGGTCACCCTGGTGCATCCGGGCGGCCCGGCGCAGGTGCGCATCGTCGAGGTGCGCCAGCTGCTGGTCAAGCGCGTGGGGGCTCCGGTTGCGCAGGCTGCCTACATCGACCACTCGCCGCCGCCGACGCCGCGTGCGGAGCGCCCCGCCGCCTTCGGCGTGCGCGACCGGGGCGCCGGGCGGCCCACCAAGCGCGAGCGACGCCAGCTGGACCGCCTGCGAGGCCGGCGCGAGCGCTGAGGCTACTCGCGCATCGTCCCTCCGCACGCGCGGCCCGGCGGGCCCAGTGGCGCCCTCAAGCGTCGAGCGACGCCAGCAGCGCCTCGCGGTCGTAGCGACTCTCGCCGTGCGCCTGGACCTCGTGGACGATCCGCCCCGGGCGTCCGGACATCACCACGATGCGGTCCGCCAGCGTGATCGCCTCGTCGACATCGTGCGTGACGAGCGCCACGGCACGCTCCCCATCCTGCGACACCAGGCCCACGGACGCGAGCCACGCGTTCATGCGCCGGCGCGTCACGGGGTCCAGCGCCCCGAACGGCTCGTCGAGCAGCAGCACGGGCCGTTCCGTCAGGCACGTGCGCAGCAGCGCGAGACGCTGACGCATCCCTCCGGACAGCTCGTGCGGCCAGGCGTCCTCGAAGCCGCCCAGCCCGAACTCCACGAGGAGGGCCCGCGCGCGCGGCAGCGCGCGCTCGCGCGGCACCCCCGCTGCGATGGCTCCCACCATCGCATTCGAGAGTGCCCGCCGCCACGGCAGCAGCCCGT
This sequence comes from Demequina activiva, assembly GCF_016862815.1. Lineage (GTDB taxonomy): Bacteria > Actinomycetota > Actinomycetes > Actinomycetales > Demequinaceae > Demequina > Demequina activiva. Next base: position 915,772 of record NZ_BONR01000001.1, read on the forward strand.
CGCGCTGTGGCATCCACGCGGTGGCCCGGGTCCCGTCCGATGCGCGCGGCACGGCGATCTCTCCGCTCACCCGCGCCCGCTCAACGAGCAGCCCGCCCCACGCCCGCAGCAGCGTCGACTTGCCGCAGCCGGAGGGCCCGAGCACCGCGACGAACTCGCCTCGCGAGACCTCGAGCGTGAGCCGGTCGAGAGCCACCGTCGCGTCGCCCTTCCCGCGGGCTGGCGGGAACGCGACCGTGAGGTCGCGCACCGCCAGCATGGGCGAGCGCTCGCCAGTGGCGGCACCTGCCGCGGTGACCTGCGTCACGGCCGCCCCGGCAGGAACTCGTCGGTCCAGGCCCCCTCCACGTCCGGGTCTCCCTCGAGGATCGCGCCGGCCGCGAGCCAGCCGGCGAACTCGTCCCACACCTGCGGGTCCTGCTCGCCCCAGGTCTCCGGAGAGTCCGCGTACCGCGTGGCCAGCCAGTCCGAGCTCGCCCGCACCAGCTCCTCGTCGAGCTCGGGCGCGGCCGCGAGCAGCGCATCGGCCGCAGCCTGGGGCTCCTCCATCGCGGCGGCGTAGCCGCGCGCCGTGGTCTCGACGAACGCCCGCACGGTCTCGGGAGACTCGGCGATCGCCTCGGCGCTCGTGGCCAGCAACGGGGTGTACCAGTCGGGGATGCAGTCGAACCAGTCGCGGAAGGCCAGAGTGCTGACGTCGAGGCCGTCCACGTCTCCCAGCCGGATGGTGTCCCACGCGTCGAACACCCAGGCGGCGTCGAACTGGTCCTCGCTGAGGCCGATGCGGAAGTCGTCGCTCACCAAGGGCGTGTGCTCGACCAGCTCGGGGTCGCCGCCGTCGCACGCGACGAGCGCGGAGATGATCGCGGTCTCCAGCTGCGAGCCGTAGCTGCCGTAGCGCTTGCCCTCGAGATCGCGCGGGCGCTCGATGCCGTCCTCGGTGAGCGACAGCAGGGAGGAGGTGTTGTGCTCGATCACCGTGGCGACGGACACGACGTCCGCGCCGGCGGCGCGGGCGGGCAGCAGGCCCTCGGCCACGGAGTACGCGACGTCGGCCTGCCCGGTCGCGACCAGCTGCAGGCCCGAGGTCTCGCCCGGCTCGATGACCGTCACCTCCAGCCCGGCCTCCTCGTACCAGCCGTTCTCGAGTGCGAGGTAGAGGCCGTTGTGATTGGTGTTGGGCGTCCAGTCGAGCACGACGGTGACCGGCGTGAGCGCGTCGCCGGCATCGGCCGATGCGTCCGTCTCCGTGGCGTTGGAGCAGGCGACGAGCACGGTGGCGGCCACGATGGCCGATGCGCTCGCGAGGGTGCGGTTCTTCATGAGTTCTCCTGAGGGTGATGGGGGTAGAGGGGTCATAGCCGCGCGTGCGCGGGCTGCCAGGGGGTGAGCGCGCGGCGCAGCGCCACGATCGCGAGCACCAGCACGGCCGTGAGGATCGCGATGAGCGCGATCCCCACGAAGATCTGGTCCACGGCGTAGGCCTTGCGGGAGCGCTGGATGAACACGCCGATGCCGGAGGCGCCGGCGAGGTACTCGGACACCACGGCGGCACCCACGGCGTAGGTGGCGGCGATGCGCAGACCCGCGAGCGCTCCCGGCACGGACGCGGGCAGGCGGACGATCCACAGCTGGTGCCGGCGGGTGCCGCCCAGCCCTGCGACCATGTCCGCGTGCTCGGCGTCCACGTCGCGGATGGCGGCGGAGGAGGCGATCAGGACCGGGAAGAACACGGTGAGCGCGACCAGCACGACCTTGGACGTCAGCCCGAACCCCGCCCACAGGATCATGAGCGGCGCGAGCACCACCGTGGGGATGGTCTGGCTGAGCAGCACCACGGGCTGCGCGACCTGACCCGTCGTCGGGATTGTCGCCGTCAGGACGGCGAGCAGCCATCCCACCGTGGCGCCGAGCGCGAGGCCCAGCACCGCCTCCGTGGCCGTGGTGAGCACGTGGGGGCCCAGCAGCGGGGCTGACCCTACGGCGGTGGCCGCCACATGGGACGGCGCCGGCAGCACGAACGGCGGCAGGTCGCCCATGCGCACGGCGGCCTCCCATGCGGCGATCAGCACCGCGACCGTCACGCCGCCCACGAGCGCGGCGCGCGTGCGCGGGGTCATGGCCGGTGCTTGCCCACGAGGTCCTGGACGCTGGGGCCGGAGTCCCCCGAGGCTCCGGAGACCTTGATGACGGACAGGCAGCCCTCGGCACCGGCCTGGAGGGTGGCCTCGTGGACGGTGCGCAGCAGCGCCCACACGCCGTCAGGGGATCCCTCGATCGTGGCGCCCATGGCGCCCACCTCGTAGGTCAGGCCCGAGGCGGCGATGGCCGCGATGGCGGCATCGACGTGGGCGTAGCGGTCCTCAGGGGTTCCGATGGGGCGGGGCAGGACCTGGATCTCGGCGATCACGGTGTCTCCTTGCGGGTCAGACCCAGGGACAGCGCAGCGCCGCTCCACGGCGCGACGGCGCGAGAAGGCGAGCGCGCATCGGCCGTGCGGCGGAATGCGCTCCGCCCAACGCCGCGCCCGTGAGGCACGTCCTTACGCTGGCATTACCCAGGTCAAGTTCTCGGGTCGACGGCGCGTGACGGCCGTCCTCTCAGCTCGGCTGACCCGAGCTCCCCGCGTTGGCTCCTTCACCCTAGCGCGGCAGCGGCTGGACGGTGAACCCCACCCCGCTTTTCAGAATTTGGCACCATTTTCATCTTCTACGAGCCTTCGCGAGGAAGAAGCCTCCACTGAGGAGGGAGGCGCACGGCCGATGCGGGCCTTGACAATGCAGTCGGCGCCCCGCACGTCGGGCTCGCCCGACGATGCTCAGGCCATTCAGCCTGGAGGGTTCTTCATCAGAAGCGGCCTTGGACGATGAAAATGGTGCCAAATTCTGGGAACGGGAGATCGGGTCCCGCGGGGGTCAGAAGTTCTGCTTGACCGGCTTGGCACCCCAGATGCGGTCCATGTAGTCCACCATCGAGCGGTCCGAGCTGAAGAAGCCCGAGCGCGCCACGTTGAGGATCGCGGAGCGGCTCCACGCCTCGAAGTCGCCGTAGTACGCCTCGACACGGTCCTGCGCGTCCACGTACGAGCGGAAGTCCGCGAGCGCCATGAAGCGGTCCTCGCCCAGCAGCGCGGCGATCACCGGCTCGTGGAGCGTGCGGTCCCCACCGGAGAAGGCGCCGGAGGAGATCAGGTCGATGGCGGCCTTGAGGTCCGGGTCCGAGGCGTAGACGGCCTCCGGGCTGTAGCCGCTGGCCTCGAGGTCCGCGACCTCGGGCTCGGACATGCCGAACAGGAAGAAGTTCTCGTCGCCCACCAGCTCCCGGATCTCGACGTTCGCGCCGTCATCGGTGCCGATGGTCAGCGCGCCGTTGAGCGCGAACTTCATGTTGCCCGTGCCGGAGGCCTCCTTGCCCGCGAGGGAGATCTGCTCGGACAGGTCCGCGGCGGGGATGAGCTTCTCCGCCAGCGTGACGTTGTAGTTGGCGGGGAAGGCGACCTTGAGACGGCCCTCGAGGGACGCATCGGCGTTGATCGTGGAGCCCACCGCGTTGATGAGCGCGATGATCTGCTTGGCCAGCGCGTAGCCGGGAGCGGCCTTGGCGCCAAAGACGAACGTGCGCGGGGTGACGCTCTCCAACGGCAGCGCCCCCGAGCCGATGCGCTGGTACAGCGAGACGATGTGCAGCAGCTTGAGCGTCTGGCGCTTGTACTCATGCAGGCGCTTGACCATCGCGTCCACCATGGCGTCGCCAGCGATCTCGATGCCGTCCCGCTCCTTGAGCACGCGCGCGAACTCGACCTTGTTGGCGGCCTTGATGTCGCGGAAGCGGCGGCGGAACTCGGCGTCCTCCGCGAGCGGCTCCAGGCGCGACAGCTGCGACAGGTCCTTGATCCAGCCGTCGCCGATCGCCTCCGTGACGAGGCCGGACATGGACGGGTTGGCGATGCGCACGAAGCGTCGAGGCGTCACGCCGTTGGTGACGTTGGTGAACTTCTCCGGCCACAGCTGTGCGAAGTCGCTCAGCACCTTGTCGCGCAGCAGCTCGGAGTGCAGCGCGGCCACGCCGTTGACCTTGAAGCCGGCCACGGTCGCCAGGTGCGCCATGCGGACGGCCCGCACGGGGTGCTCCGCGATGATCGACATGTGCCGCACCTTGAGCTCGTCGCCTGGGTAGGTGTCGCGCAGCTCCTCGAGGAACAGCTCGTTGATGCGATAGATGATCTCGAGGTGGCGCGGCAGCAGCTTGCCCAGCAGGTCCACGGGCCAGACCTCGAGCGCCTCCGGCAGCAGGGTGTGGCACGTGTAGGCGAACACCTTCTGGGTGACCCCCCAGGCGTCCTCCCAGGTCCACCCGCGCAGGTCCACCAGCTGGCGCATGAGCTCGGGCACGGCGATCACGGGGTGGGTGTCGTTGAGCTGCCACGTGATGCGGTCCGGGAGCCGGTGCAGGTCGAAGTCCTGGGGCAGCACGTTGCACAGGAAGTCGGCGATCGAGCAGGCGACGAAGAAGTACTGCTGCTGGAGGCGCAGCTCCTTGCCCTGCGGCGTGGAGTCCTCGGGATAGAGCACCTTGGAGATGTTCTCCGCGAAGGTCTGGTTCTTGACCGCCTCCTCGTAGCCACCCTCGTTGAACACCTGCAGGTTGAACGCCTTGGGCGCCCGCGCGGACCACAGGCGCAGCGTGTTGACGCGGTTGGTGCCGTATCCGGGAACCATGTAGTTGTAGGGCACGCCGTTGACCACGGAGGCGGGCACCCAGTCGCGGCGCTTCACGCCGTCCTCGTCGGTGACGTCCTCGACGTGGCCGCCGAAGCCCACGGTCACCGCGTTCTCGGGGTGCGGGAACTCCCAGGGCGAGCCCAGCGCGAGCCAGGTGTCCGGCTTCTCGACCTGATGACCGTCCACGAAGGCTTGCTTGAAGATGCCGTACTCGTAGCGGATGCCGTAGCCGATGCAGGGCACGTCCAGCGTGGCGAGCGAGTCGATGAAGCATGCCGCGAGGCGGCCCAGGCCGCCGTTGCCCAGCCCGGGCTCGATCTCGACCTCGCGCAGATCGTCGAGGCTGATGCCCAGCTGGTCGAGCGACTCGCGAGCGATGCCCTCGAGGTTCGAGGTCAGCAGGTTGTTGTCGAGCTGGCGGCCCAGCAGGAACTCGGCGGACAGGTACGCGACCACCTTGGCCTGATCGCGGTACTGGTTCCTGAGCGTCTCGAGCCAACCCGTCATGAGGTAGTGACGGACGGTGCGCGCCAGCGCCATGTACTTGTCGTTGGCGGATGCGCGGTCGAGGTCCACGCCGCGACCGAAGTTCAGCTCGCGCAGGAACTCGCGGGTGAAGCTCTCGACGGTGTGCTCGCGGGCGGCTACGGGAGGAGTCATGTCGTTCACGACGCCAGGCTAGGCGCTCGCGGGCGTCAGTGGTGAGTCGGAGGTCACAGTTTCACCTCCTGGAAACATGCGCACGCGTGCGCGCTACTCCCAGCGGCTGCGCGACACGCCCGGGATGGGGCCCTCCATGCGCCGTCGCTGGCCCTCCGCGATCACCATCTCGATGCGGTCGGACTCCAGCCGGTGAGAGCGGCCGAGGATCATCAGGCCCACGTACGCCGCACCAGCGCCCACCGCGAGGGAGCGCGACGCGCTGAACACCGAGCTGTCGATCTCCGGCAGCCGGCACGCCCCGTCGCGCGCGCCCACGCAGCCCATCGCGGAGCCGGCGAAGATCACCACCGCGCCCGCGACCATGAATCCCACCAATGCGACCACGGACCAGGTGCGGACCCTGCGGGCGAAGGCCGCCCTTCCCGCGAGCGCGCTCACCCCGTCCTCACTCAGGAGGAACTCGCGGTTGCTGCGGTGCAGCGACTCGAGCCACCACCGGCACCCCAGCCACACGGCCGCACCGCCTCCGGTCATCGCCATCGCGAGGAGCAGCGCGCCCGGGTCGTCCCACACGAACAGCTGGCCGCTCGAGAGCACCAGCAGCAGCAGTCCCATGGCCGTCACCCAGATGGCGACGAACCTCAGCAGGTGCGTGCTGGTGGTGCTCGTGTACGGCGGCGGCGCGCTCGCGGTCTGCATCGACTCCTCCTCGCTTCTGAGCGTAGGCCGGAGCGCTGACATGCCGCCAGCCGACGGTGACCATCGCCACGGTGGTGGCGTGCGCATCGGCCGGGCTGCTGCGACGGCCGATGCGCGGCCGGCTACTCCTGGGAGGCCCGTTCTCGTTCGGGCTCCGGCTCGGCGAGCACGCCGTCGTGCGGCTGCGCCACGGACCGCGGAGCCCACGCGTGCGTCGCGGGCGACGGCGCCGGCCCGTACTGGCGCTCCTTGAGCCGCTCGAGCATCTGCTCGGTGAGGATGCGGTTGGTCTTCATCAGATCGGACAGCACGCCGAGCGCGAGCGACAGCCCGGCACCCACGAGCATGATCGTGCCGAAGATCAGGGACTGCAGGTGGTTGCCATCGTTGCCCGTCGCGCGCAGGATCGCGAAGCGCACGAACGGGATGAGGCCGATCACGCCGAAGATCGCGGTCAGGGTGGCGAACACGCCCCACGGCCGGTACATGATCGATGCCCTCAGAATGGCCTGCGCGGACTTCGCCATGTGCTCGAACATGGATCCGAACAGACGCGACTCACGCGTCTTGGCGTTGGTGTCGATGGGGATCGACACGATCGCCAGGCGCTTGTCGCCCGCCTGGATGATGGTCTCCATGGTGTAGCTGAACTGCGTGACGATGTTGAGGCGGTACAGCGCATACCGGCTGTAGGCGCGGAAGCCCGACGCGGCATCGGGCAGGCGCGTGCGCGCCGCCTTGTTGACCACCCAGGATCCGAACCGCTGCATGGTCTTCTTGAACGGGCTGAAGTGCGCGATCGTGTGGGTCTGGCGGTCGCCGATCGCGATATCCGCCTCGCCGCGCAGCAGCGGCGCGATGAGGTCGCCGATGCGCTCCTGCCGGTACTGGTTGTCGCCGTCGGTGTTGACGACGATGTCCGCGCCCTGCGCCAGGGCGTAGTCCACGCCGTCCCGGAAGGACTGGGCGAGGCCCATGGTGCGGGCGTGGCTGATCACGTGCGCGCCGTGGCTGCGGGCGATCTCCGCGGTGGCGTCGCTCGAGCCGTCGTCGATCACCAGCACGTGGAGCTCGTCGACCCCGTCGACGCTGGTGGGGATGGACTCGAGCACGGTGGCGAGCGTCGCCTCCTCATCGAGGCACGGGACTTGGACGAAGACCTTCACGCCGCCCAGCGTAGTCAGGCGCTGCCAGGACTCAGCGACGCCGCCCCCGCAGCGCGAGCACAGCACCGCCCGCGATCGCGGCCAGGACCATCGCCCCCACCGCGGCGCCAGCGACCTCGCCGGCGAGCTCGTGGCCGGTGAGCAGCGGCGCGAAGATGCCGCCCAGCGCTCGGGATCCCAGCCACGCGCCAACGGCGCCGGCCGCGGCTCCGATCACGGGTCCGGCATTGACCAGCGGGTGCGTCATGGACACGCCCCAGCCCAGCATCACGCCCACCGCCAGGATCACGAGCAGCTCCATCGACGCACCTCCTGGGCGACATCGTGGCACAACCGTGGCGCTCAGCAGGCGGGCGCCGCCGGGGTGTCCGAGCCAACCATCGTGCTCACGTCGGACGCGGGCCGCTCGGCCCTCACAGGCGCGCGCGGCTGGAGATCGCCCAGCGCGCGGCGCCGGCGCCCACACCCGCGGCGGGCGCGATCAAGGCCCCGGCGCCCACCAGGTTGCCCAGCATGAATCCCACCGCCAGGCCCAGCACGGCGAACGCCAGGATGTGAACGTTGTCGTTGGTGGTGGAGCGCAGCATGAATCCCAGGCCCCAGGCGAGCAGGGGTCCCACGAGGATGAACACGGCGACGATGAGTCCCAGCAGCGCGATGCCGCTCTCGACCAGGCGCCCGCCGCTGGGCAGGTCGCCGGCAGAGCCTCCCAGCACGGTGACGAACACGATCACGGCGCAGATCACGCCGGCCAGGGCGCAGCCCACGAACACCCACCACGGGGAGAAGCTGACCTCCCACGTGGGGCGCACCTTGCCGCTGTCAGGATCCCACTGAGCCATGGCCCCAGACTAGGGGCAGCGCGCGGGGGCCTCCCTCGCATCGTCCGGACACGGCCGGGCGCGACCCTGCGACAGTCCGAACCGCCCTCGCGGCGACTCGCCGGGGGGTGGGCGCTCGCGGAGGGCCCTGCGCGGCGCGTCGAGCCCGGATGGGTTCAAACTGTCGGGTCGAGAGCGACGCGCCACACCGCTCCCTGTCGCCTCCAGGACGTTTGCGACACAATGGGCCAGTGACCTCCTTCGCTGACCGGCACATCGGACCGGACGAGTCCGCCATCTCGACGATGCTGGACGCGGTGGGCCACGCGTCGCTGGCCGTGCTCGCGGAGGCGGCGGTGCCCGAGTCGATCCGCCAGGACGACGTGCTGGTGCTGCCGGACCCCCTCACGGAGAACGACACCCTGAACGCCCTGCAGTCCTTCGCGCAGCGCAACAAGGTGCACATCCAGATGATCGGCCAGGGCTACTACGACACCATCACGCCCATGGTGGTGCGCCGCAACGTGCTCGAGAATCCCGCCTGGTACACCGCATACACGCCCTATCAGGCGGAGATCTCGCAGGGCCGGCTCGAGGCGATGCTGAACTTCCAGACCATGGTGTCCGACCTCACCGCGCTGCCGGTGGCCGGCGCGTCGCTGCTGGACGAGGCCACCGCGGTGGCGGAGGCCGTGCTGCTGATGCGGCGCGCCGTGTCCGGCAAAGAAGGCGGCCTCGTGGTGCTCGACGCCGAGTGCCTGCCGCAGACCATCGCCGTGGTGGAGGCGCACGCCGAGGCGATCGGACTGCGACTCGAGGTGCAGGAGCTCGACGAGGACTGGACCGCGCCCGAGGACCTGGTGGGCCTCGTGATCCAGCAGCCCGGCGTGACCGGCGTGCTGCGCGAGCCCGAGCCGTTCATCGAGGCCGCGCATGCCGCAGGCGCGCAGGTGACGATCGCGTGCGACCTGCTCGCGCTCACGATGATCAAGGCCCCCGGCGAGGTGGGAGCGGACATCGCGGTGGGATCGGCGCAGCGCTTTGGCGTGCCGCTGTTCTTCGGCGGGCCGCATGCCGCCTTCATGTCCGTGCGCGAGGGGCTCGAGCGTCAGCTGCCCGGCCGCCTGGTGGGCGTGAGCGTCGACGCCGCCGGCAAGCGCGCGTACCGGCTCGCTCTCCAGACCCGCGAGCAGCACATCCGGCGCGACCGCGCCACGTCGAACATCTGCACGGCGCAGGCGCTGCTCGCCATCGTGTCCAGCTTCTATGCGATCCACCACGGCCCGGACGGGCTGCGCGCGATCGCCCAGCAGGTGCACAACACGGCCGTGACGCTGGCCGATGCGCTCGCGGCGGCTGGCGTGAGGATCCGCCACGAGCACTTCTTCGACACCGTGGTCGCGGAGGTCCCCGGGGGCGCGGACTCCGTGCTGGCCCGCGCGGCCGCCCAGGGCATCAACCTGCGTCGCGTGGACGACGACCACGTCGCGATGGCATGCGACGAGGTCACCAGCCTGGACATCCTCGACCACCTGGTGGAGGCGGTCACCGCCGTCAAGCGTCACAGCGTCTACACCGCACCCCGCGTCGCGATCCCCCGCTCGCAGCGGCGCACCAGCGACTACCTGACGCACCCGATCTTCCACGAGCACCGCTCGGAGACCTCGCTGATGCGCTACATGCGCCGGCTCGCGGACCGCGACCTGGCGCTCGACCGGACCATGATCCCGCTGGGCTCGTGCACCATGAAGCTCAACGCGGCCGTCGAGATGGCGCCCATCTCGTGGCCGGGCTTCGCGCGGATCCACCCGTTCGCGCCGTCGGACCAGACGGCCGGATACCGCGACATGATCGCTCAGCTCGAAGGCTGGCTCGCTGACATCACCGGCTACGCCGCCGTGTCCGTGCAGCCCAACTCGGGAGCCCAGGGCGAGTACGCCGGTCTGCTCGCGATTCGCGCGTACCACCGAGACCACGGACAGGCCGAGCGCGACGTGTGCCTCATCCCCGCATCGGCCCACGGCACCAACGCTGCGTCCGCGGCGCTGGCCGGGCTGCGCGTGGTGGTGGTCGCGACCGCCCCCGACGGCGAGGTCGACCTCGCGGACCTGCACGCCAAGCTCGCCGCCCACGAGGGCCGCGTCGCCTGCATGATGATCACCTACCCGTCGACGCATGGCGTCTACGAGGAGCACGTGAGCGAGGTGTGCGCCGCGGTCCACGAGGCCGGCGGCCAGGTCTACATCGACGGCGCGAACCTAAACGCGCTGGTGGGCATCGCCAAGCCGGGCCACTTTGGCGGCGACGTCTCCCACCTGAACCTCCACAAGACGTTCTGCATCCCGCACGGCGGCGGCGGTCCCGGCGTGGGGCCGGTGGCGGTGGCAGAGCACCTGGTGCCCTACCTCCCGGCGCTGCGCCAGACCATCCAGCGGCCCGCAGAGCTGCGCCGTCGCGGCGCCCCCGTGAGCGCCGCGCCGTTCGGCTCCGCCGGCATCCTGCCCATCACCTGGGCGTACATCGCGCTCATGGGACATGAGGGCCTCACCCGCGCGACGGAGACGGCAGTGCTCGCGGCCAACTACGTCGCCGCCCGCCTCGCCGACGCGTTCCCGGTGCTGTACCGCGGACCGAACGGCCTGGTGGCGCACGAATGCATCCTCGACATCCGCCCGCTCGCGAAGTCCACGGGCATCACGGCGGAGGACATCGCGAAGCGACTCATCGACTTCGGCATCCACGCGCCCACCATGTCCTTCCCCGTCGCGGGCACGCTCATGGTCGAGCCCACGGAGTCCGAGGACCTGTGCGAGATCGACCGGTTCATCGAGGCGATGCTGGTGATCCGCGAGGAGATCGCGGCGGTCGAGCGCGGCGAGATCGCCGCGGAGGACACGGCGCTGCGGCATGCGCCGCACACGGCCGATGCGGTGGTCAGCGACTCCTGGGATCGCGCCTACTCGCGCGAGCAGGCGGCGTTCCCTGTGCCGAGCCTGCGCCAGGACAAGTACTGGTCCCCGGTGGCGCGTATCGACAACGTGCACGGCGACCGCAACCTGGTGTGCGCGTGCCCGCCCGTGGAGGCGTACGCGGAGCAGGGCTGAGTCGCACGGAGTCGACCTGGTCACATCCGTGCCCAGGCTCTTCTGAACGCAGGTGGGACTCGACTAGAGTGACCTGCGTTCCCAGGCCCCACCAGGGGTCTCAACACGGTGGCACGAGTTGACGGGGGGAGGTGTCGTGGCTCGACGGCAGTCGCTCAGCCCGCCGGTGCTCGCGGGCTACACCTACGTACGCCCGTTGGGCTCAGGTGGGTTCTCCGACGTGTTCCTGTTCCAGCAGGAGATGCCGCGCCGGCTCGTGGCCGTCAAGGTGCTGCTGAGCCGCATCGAGGACGAGGCCGCCGCCCGCGCCCTGGCCGCCGAGGCGGACATCATGGCGAGCCTGAGCGCGCACCCCGCGATCCTCACCGTCTACCAGGCCTCGGTCGCGCCGGACGGCCGCCCGTACCTCGTGGTCGAGTACTGCCCGGCGTCGCTCACCAACCGCTATCGCAACGAGCGCATGGCGGTGCCGGAGGTGCTGTCCATCGGCATCAAGATCTCCGCAGCGGTCGAGGCCGCGCATCGCGCCGGGCTGCTGCACCGCGACATCAAGCCGTCGAACATCCTCGTCACCTCCTTCGGACAGCCGGTGCTGTCCGACTTCGGCGTGGCGACCGCCGTCGCCAACGGCGAGGAGGAGACCATCGCGATGTCCCCGCCGTGGAGCGCGCCCGAGGTCGTCGAGCGGCGCACGTCCGGCACCGTCGCGACGGAGGTGTGGGCGCTCGCGGCCACGGTCTACACGCTGCTCGCGCAGCGCGGGCCGTTCGATGGCGCGGACGGCCGTCGTGGGGACGAGAGCCAGCTGCGTGCGCGCATCGCGCGAGCCAAGTACACGCCCATCGGCCGCTCGGACATCCCGCCCACCCTGGAGCGTGCGCTGGAGGGTGGCATGCGCAAGCTGCCCGGCGACCGCTACCCCAGCGCGCTCGCGTTCGGGCAGGCCCTGCAGGCGGTCGAGCAGGAGCTGGGACTTCCCGTGACGCCGCTCGACGTGCCCACCGAGGAGTGGGCCCAGGCGACGGCGAGCGCCCCCAGCCCGGACGGCCCGCGTGCGCCCGCGCGTTCCACGGTGCCCGTCGAGTCGCGGCGGCTGCGCCGGGACGATGCGGGCGGCAGCAGGGCCGGCACCCGCGCCGGCACCAAGACGCGCCATGAGGCGGAGGCCAATCGCGTGGGCCGCGGCATCGCGATCGCCGCGCTCGTGGCGGGCGCGGCGGCGATCGGCGTGCTCGTGACCATCCTTCTCGTGGCGGGGCAGTAGGACGTGAGCGCAGTCGACTCCGGCGTGGGCCGGGCCACCGCCGCGCGCTGGCGCCTCGCACGCCGCATCGGCGTGGGACTGCTGGTGGGCGTGGTGGCCGTGGGCGCGGTGGTCGCGCCGGGCTTCGACGAGCGCGAGGTGGAGCCGGACAACCCGTCGGTGTGGGCGCTGCAGACCGCGACGGGAGAGCGCTTCGCGCGCGTCAACACGGTGGTCTCCGAGCTGGACACGGTCAAGGACGTGAGCTCGCCCAGCGACATCATCCAGGCCGAGGACCGCCTGCTGGTGTACTCCGACAACCTGGCGTCCGTCACCACGGTCGACGTGGCGCGCCCCGTGGACATCGACGAGGCGGCCGAGGGCATGGCGGCGACGCCCGCCGGGACGGACGTGGTGGTTCACGCCGGGGACTGGGTGGCCTACCTGACGGACACCGGTGAGGTGCTCGCGGGCCAGGTCTCCAGCGGCGCCGCGGTCACGCCGAGCCCGATCGATCCCTACCGCGACGTGGTGGTGGGCGAGGGAGAGGACCGGCCGCAGTTCCGCGCGGTGGCGGTCGCGGTCACGGCCGATGGCAGGGTCGCGGCGTACTCGGCGGAGCGGCGCTCCGTGTTCGTCGCGGACCTGCGTGACGGAGCGCGCCCGGAGGAGATGGCGCTGCCCGAGGGACCCGCGTCGGAGGACGCGCAGATCACGTTCGCGGGGGACCGGTGGGCGGTCCTGGAGCCCGAGACGGGGCTGGTGTGGATCCAGGATCTTGCGGAGCCGGTGGCGACCTCCGCCGCGACGGGCGCGCGGCTGCAGGCCTCCACTGACTCGGCATCGAGCGTGGTGGTGGCGGACGAGTTCGGGGCGATCTCGGTGCCGCTCGACGGTACGGCTCCCGCACGGGTGCACGGCTCCACGGAGCTGGCGCTCGGCGAGCCGGCGCAGCCCGTCGCCATGCCGGGCTCAGGCGTGGTGGTGGGTGCGTGGCTGCCGGTGGGCGAGGGGCCCGGCACGCTGTGGATGTCGAACGGCACCACGACCACGCTCGACTACGGCGAGGGGACCCTGGGCGAGCGTCGCAGCCCGCAGCTGCGCAGCAACGGCTCGCGGGTGGTGCTGAACGAGACGCGGTCCGGCTGGGTGTGGGCAGTCCCGTCGGGTGCGCTCCTGCCTTCCTCCCAGCAATGGGTCGCCGATGAGGACGACGTCGCGTCCGCGCCGGACGAGGAGGTCGCGACGCAGGTCGCGGAGCCGCGCGCGCCGGTGGCCGCGGACGACTCGTTCGGCGTGCGCGCCGGCCGGCAGGTCATGATCCCGGTGCTGCTGAACGACCACGACGCGAACGAGGACATCCTGACCGTGGTGCCCGGCTCAGCGGCGGGCCTGGACCCCAGCTTCGGCACGCTGTCGACGTCCGATGACGACCAGGCCATCGTGGTGGACGTGGCTCCCGGTGCGACCGGCAGCGCGACGTTCACGTACGTGGTCTCGGACGGCACCACGGACGACGGCCTGCAGTCCGCTCCCGCCACGGTCACCCTCACGATCAAGGATCTTGACGAGAACTCCGCTCCCGTGTGGTGCGGCGTCGAGAACTGTCGCATCACCTGGCCCAGCCCGCAGGTCGCGCCTGGCGGCACCGTCTCCGCGGACGTGCTCAATGGCTGGGTGGACCCCGAGGGCGACCCCATCTATCTGGTCTCCGCGACCACGGACGCGACCGTGGGGCTGGTCGCGGCGTCGCCGGAGGGGCAGGTGTTCTTCCAGCACACCAACGCCTCCTCCACCGAGTCCGGAGCGGTGCCCGTCGAGGTGACGGTCTCCGACTCCCACGGCGCCCAGGCGTCGCGCCCGCTCACGATCGCCGTGCTGGGCGAGCCGCAGCTGCGCGTCGACGATGTCGCGGTCACCGTGACGGCCGGGGTCACCGCGACCGTCGACGTCGCGAGCCAGGTCAGCGGCGCGCGCGGCCCGCTCGCCGTCACCGAGGCGGCGATGGGGGTCGACGACGCCGCGGCGATCTCCGTGGCGCAGGGCCTGATCGGCTTCACGTTCGCCGCCGACGCGCCGGGCTCGTACCTCGTGGACTTCACCGTCACGGATGGCGTCGCGGAGACTCGCGGCGTGGCGCGTATCACGGTGATCCCGCCGGAGCAGGAGCGCCTCACCACCCTGCCGCTGACCGCGTTCGTGCGCGCCCGCGAGGACGCCACGGTCGACGTCCTCTCCGCCGTGACCAATCCCGGCGGCCACGTGCTGCTGCTCAGCGACCTCACCATCGAGCCCGAGGATGGCGCGCAGCTGTCCGCGGACGTCGTGGGCCACAGCGCACTGCGGATCAGCGGTGAGACCGCCTCCGGCCAGGCGGGACCGCTGGGCGTCGTGTCCTACGAGGTCTCCGACGGCAGTGGCCGGGAGGAGGCGTCCGTGCGCGGCGAGATCACCGTGATCCTGCTGGGATCGGACTCGCCCACCACGCCGCTCGCGGTGGACGACTCCATCACGGTGCGGGTGGGGACGCAGGCGGACATCGCCGTGCTCGCCAACGACGTGGGTCCGGCCGGCAACGTCATCGCGCTCGATGCTGACTCGGTGGAGTCGGACCCGGGCTCCGGGCTCGCGTTCCCCGCCGGCACCCGGATCCGCTACCTCGCGCCCGACCAGCCGGGCGTGTACGAGATCCGCTACGCCGCCTACGTGCTGGGCTACCCCACCCAGCAGGACACGGCGCGCGTGGTGGTCACGGTGCTCGCGTCGGACACCAACCAGCCCCCCACGCCGCGCACCCTGAGCGGACGCGTCGCATCGGGCGAGTCCGTGCGCCTGCCGTTCGTGGGCACCGGGATCGACCCCGACGGCGACACGGTCGCGCTGCAGCGCGTGGAGACCCAGCCGGCGTCGGGCTCGGCGCGCGTGTCCTCCGACGGTCAGGAGATCGTCTACAGCGCGGACCCGGGATTCTCGGGACAGGTCGCGTTCACGTACAGCGTGGTCGACGCGCGCGGCCAGAGCGCCGTGGGCACGGTCGCGGTGGGCGTGCTCGCGGCGGATGTCGACCCCCGTCCCGTCACGTACTCGGACTACGTGCAGGCGCAGGTGGGCCCGGACAGGCGGGTGCTGATCAGCCCGCTGACGAACGACATCGATCTCGCGGGCGGCGAGCTCGAGCTGATCGAGGCGACACCTGACGCCGCGCCGGGCTCTGCGGAGCACGCAGACCTCGCGGAGCGGCTGGTCGGGATCGAGGACGGTCGCGTCGAGATGCTGGTGGGCGAGGAGCCGGGGACCTACTCCTACGTGTACTCGGTGCGCAACCAGGGCGGCAGCACCGCGATCGGCCGCATCATCCTCAAGGCGGTGCGCGAGCCGATCGCGGACGTCCCCATCGTGCTGGACACGGTGCTCACCGCGGAGAACAGGGAGCAGTTCGAGACCGGGGTCGACGTGCTCACGGACAAGGTCTCGTGGGGATCAGGGGACGCCTCGACGCTCACGCTGTCTCTGTGGGGAGACCCTCAGGACCTCACCGTGTCCGGCCGTTCGATCTCCGGACCGCTGCCGGAGATGGGCAGGCTCATCCCCTTCCAGCTCGATGGGACGAACTTCGCCGGGGAGGCCGTCACCACCTACGGCTTCCTGCGCGTCCCGGGGGAGGAGGACGTGCGTGTCGCCCTCAAGGATCCGTTCACCCCGCCCGAGGTCGACGAGGGCGCCTCGGTGACCTTCGATCTGCTCGACCTCATCGCGCTCCCCGAAGGCGTCGAGGTCTCGATCGACGGCGATGGCGTGACCGCGTCCGGGAACCGAGCGGACTCCGAGTGTCGCTTCATCGCGGGGACGACGCTGCGCTACACGGCCGGCGAGGGCGAGCCCTACACCGACACCTGTCTGGTGCCCGTGCTGATCGCCGGGCAGGACGAGCCCACGCTGCTGCCCGTGCCGATCGTCATCATCGCGGAGATCCCGCAGCCCATCCTGACGGGCGGCTCGCTCGAGGTCTCGCCCGGAGACTCGACCACGTTCGACCTCGCATCCATGGTGACCTGGCCCGCCGGCGCGCAGTCACGCCCCGTCGAGATCGCCCACGCCTACAGCGGCGCCATGTTCGAGGTCACCCGGTCGGGGACCGAGCTGACGGTGAGCGCCCGGTCGCGCGAGGCGATCCCGGGCCAGGCGGACGCGATCACGGTGTCCCTGCCCTCCGACCCCACGACGCCGGCGGTGTCCCTCACGCTCAAGGTGGGCCCCGCGCCGTCCAAGCTGCCCAAGGGCGCGAGCGTCGTGCAGACCTGCTCGCAGGCGTCCGGCTCCTCCTGCCAGGTGACGGTGGTGGGCGCGAACGGCGAGGTGAACCCGCTGCCGGACGTCCCCTTGGAGCTGGTGTCTGTCAGCGCGGGAGGCTCCTGCCCCGACGTCACCTTCTCGCTCGTGGGCAGCACGGGCATCAGGGCCTCGTGGACGGCCGATGCGCCGGGTGCGGTGTGCGACGCGACGTTCGCGGTTCGCGACGCCCAGGGCCGCGTGAGCGCCGGCGACCGGCTGGGCTCGGTGAGTATCGACCTCCAGGGCTTCCCTGCGGGCCCCGCCGAGGTGCGGCAGGTGGGCTTCGGCGACGGCACCGCGACCCTCGCGGTGAGCCCCGGCGGTGCACGCTCGTCGTACCCCTCGATCTCCGGCTTCGCCGTGTACGACGGCAACCGCCAGGTGGCGTCCTGCGACGCCAGCGGGACGTGCGGCCAGATGACCGGGCTCACCAACGGCGATCAGCGCACCTACACGGTCCGCGCGGTCAACACCGTGGGCGAGTCCAAGGCCGGCGTGTCCACCGTCGCATGGTCATACGCGCCGCCGCGAGCGATCACCGGCCAGTCCGTGAGCCCCGCGAGGACGTCCAATGGCGCCGGCCTGCAGGTCGAGCTGCGGTTCACCGTGTCCGACCCGTCGACGCGCGAGGTGCGGATCACGAGCCCCACGGGACAGCCGTACGTCCACACCGTGCGCGGCACCGGCGCGCAGCCGGTCGTGACGTACGCGCTGGGCTCCAACTCGCCCCAGGACATCACCCTGACCCCGGAGACGTCGTTGCCCCTGCCCCCCGTCGACGGCGCCCAGGCCACCGGCGCGGCCGTGTCCGTGCGCGGCAACGGCGTGGGCAGTCCCACCATCGAGTCCGTCAACAACGCGACGTACGAGCAGACCTCGCTGGACTCCGCGCAGGTGGACGTCGCGGTGACGCTGGGCGGTGCGGGCAGCACCGTCGGCATCGGCGTGTACAACGGCAACCGATGCGATGTGCAGACCACCGGCACCGCGGCGGGTATCTACCGGATCACGGTGGACGGCCTCAGTCCGTTCCAGTACCAGACCCGCACGGTCTGCGCGGTCAGCACCGTGCCGAGCACCGGCCCGCAGTCCTTTGGCGAGGCACAGCGTGACGTCGCGCTCCTGCCCCGCCGACAGCCGCCCACGCCGGTCGTCACGTCCCCCTACTCGGTGGGCACCACCTGCGCCGTCACCGGCTCCCTCGCGTGCGCGGTGAACCTCAACTCCGTGTCGCAGCCCAGCTTCGAGCGGCTCGGCGGCGGCGAGTCCAGGTGGGTCGAGATCCGCTACTTCGAGGGATCCGCGTCGAACCAGAGCTCGAGCACGTCCTTCCCCATCCGCGACCGCCACAACGTCAGCGCGCCCGTGTGGGCCAAGTGGTGCTCGGTGTACGACGCCTCGTACTGCGGCGGCGCCGTGCAGCTCACCCCCGCGGGGGGCAGCCCCGCCTACGCGCCGTCGGTGAGCACCGAGATCTGCGCTCGCCTCGACGGCGGTGCTGCGCGCTTCCCCACCCCCGCCGGTCCGCTGCCCGCTCACGTCCTGGGCTCGTGGCAGAAGTTCGACTACAACGGCGACCCCATCACCGGATCGGACTTCTCGACGCTGGCCAGCGGCCAGCTGACGGTGTCCTTCCAGGGTGCGCTCGCCGGCATCGGCGCGGTGACCTTCGACCCGATCCAGTGCCAGAACCCCGCCGTCGCCCCGCCACCCGAGCCGGACCCCAGCCCGGAGCCGTCGCCATGACCACCCCTCCCGTCCACTTCAAGGAGCCCCGATGACCCTCACTGATGAGCAGGCCGACTGGTTCGCCGGTACCTTCAAGGCGCTCGCCGACAACGTCGAGCGCGCCGTGCTCGGCAAGCGCCACGTGGTCGAGCTTGCGTTCACCACGATGGTGTCCGAGGGCCACCTGCTGCTCGAGGACGTGCCTGGCACCGGAAAGACGTCGCTGGCGCGCGCTCTCGCCCAGACGGTGAAGGGCACCGCGACCCGCATCCAGTTCACCCCGGACCTGCTGCCGGGCGACGTCACGGGCATCACGGTGTTCGATCAGAAGCAGGGCACCTTCGAGTTCCACGCGGGGCCCATCTTCGCGAACGTGGTGCTGGCGGACGAGATCAACCGTGCGAGCCCCAAGACCCAGTCGGCGCTGCTCGAGGTGATGGAGGAGGGCAACGTCACCGTCGACGGCCACACCCGTTCCGCCGGGTCGCCGTTCATGGTGGTCGCGACCCAGAACCCGGTCGAGCAGGCCGGCACCTACTCGCTGCCCGAGGCGCAGCTGGACCGCTTCATGATGCGCACGTCGCTGGGCTACCCGGACCACGGCGCGACGCTGCAGATCATCGACGCGGGACGTCCGCCCCGTGTCACCGTCAGCCCGCTGGTCGAGCTGCAGACCATCGCCGCGATGACGGAGCTGTCCCGGCAGGTGCACACCAGCCCGCTGGTGCTCGACTACATCGCGCGCATCGTGGACTCGACCCGCAACGCCACCCAGGTGCGCCTGGGCGTCTCCGTCCGTGGCGCGATCGCGCTCGCACGCGCATCCCGCACGTGGGCTCTCGCTCACGGGCGCACCTACGTCACGCCCGATGACGTCAAGAACCTCGCGGACCCCATCCTGGCGCACCGCCTCATCCTCGACCCCGAGGCCGAGTTCGACGGCGTGACCGCGACCGCCGTGATCGGCCAGATCCTCCTCGACACCCCGCCGCCCACGCAGAAGGATCTCGTGTGAGCCGAGGGTCCACCGGCCGCACCAGGGCCGACCGCACCGCCGCCGGGCACACGCGAACCGGGTACACCCGGTCCGGCGTGACCCGTGCAGGCACGCGCACGCGCACCCAGCTGACGGGTGAGTCGCGCGGACGGTGGGTCGCCCTGGGCCTGTGGGCCCTGCACGCCACCCGCACCGCCTCGGACGCGGTGCGACACGCGTGGACCGAGGCGCGCTCCGTGGTCACGCCGGCCGGCTGGGCCGCGATCGCCTGGGTGGTGGTGGGCCTGGTGCTGGGACTGGCGTTCGGGTGGGGCGAGTTCCTCATCGGAGCGGCCGTGGGCCTGGTGCTGCTGCTCATGGCGCTGCCGTTCCTGCTGGGCCGCGAGCAGTACGTGGTGGACTTCTCGCTGGGTCACGACGCGGTGGTCGCGGGCACGGATGCCGCGGGCGAGATCGTGGTGACCAACCCGCGGGCCCGCATCGCGCTGCCCGGGCGCGTGGATGTGCCGGTGGGCGAGGGGCTGATCGACTTCCACGTGCCCCTGCTGCGCCGCGGCCACGAGCACCGCGAGGCCATCGTGATCCCGGCGCCGCACCGAGGCATCGTCGATGTGGGACCCGCCACCACGTCGCGGTCCGACCCCCTGCAGCTGCTGCTGCGAGAGTTCCACTGGGCGGAGGTGCGAACGCTGTTCATCCACCCCGTCACGATCGCGATCCCCAGCACCTCGATGGGCTTCATCCGCGACCTCGAGGGGCGCACCACCCGCACCATCACCAACGAGGACATCTCCTTCCACGCTGTGCGCGAGTACGCGCGCGGTGACGCGCAGCGCCAGATCCACTGGAAGTCCACGGCGAAGACCGGCACGCTCATGGTGCGCCAGTTCGAGGAGACGCGCCGCTCGACCATCTCGATCCTGCTCGACCTCGACGAGCGCTCCTACTCGTCCCCGATCGAGTTCGAGATGGCGGTGAGCGCCGTCGGCTCGCTGGGGGTGCGGGCGATCCGGGACGGTCGCGACGTCGAGGTGGTTGTCAGCGGTGAGGTGCCCGAGTTCGCCCAGGCCTCCGTGCGCTCGCTCAGCGCCCTCCGGGTCACCACGCCGCGCGCTCTGCTCGACGACCTCGCGGGCGTGGACGCGGGCGTCGACGTGGTCGCGCTGCCCACGCTGGCCCGCATGCTCGTCGACTCCTCGGCAGAGACATCGCTGGCCTTCCTGGTCACCGGCTCCTCCGCGCTGCTGCCGCACCTTCAGTCCGCGGCGCTGGCCTTCCCGTCCGACGTCGCAGTGGCCGCCGTGGTGTGCGACCCGCAGTCCGAGCCGTCCATGCACGCGGTGGGACGCACGCGAGTGCTGAGCCTGGGCATCCTCGACGATCTGCGCCAGCTGCTGGCACGGGGTGCGACATGAGGCGCTCACGCACGTCAGGGGCCCGCACCACGTGGACCTTCGTCCTCCTCAACACGCTCTTCATGGTCGCCGGCGCGGCCGTCGCCGCACTGGCGCTGGCCCCCGTGTTCGAATCGTCGAGATATGTGATCGTGGTCGCCGTCGCGGCGGCGGCGGGCGCGTGCGTCACCATCCTCGCGGACCGGCTGGGGCGAGGCCCGGGGTTCGCGACCCTGCTGATCGTGATCGCCTATGTCGCGGGAGGGCTGGGGCTCGCGATCCCTGGTGCGCTGAGCGATCTCGACAGCGTCGCCGCCTCCCTGCTCGAGCTGGTGCGCGGGCCGGTGCTGGGCTGGAAGGACATCGTCACCCTGCCGCTGCCGCTGGGCGCCTATCGCGGCACTCTGGTGCCCGTCTACGCGCTCTTCCTCGTGGGCACCCTGCTGGCCACCTGGGCGGCCGTGCGTGCGCGCCGGTGGTGGCCGCTGGGTGCCGTGGTCGTGGGGGTGATGGTGGTCCTCGCGATCGCGCTCGGCCCCGCGACGCGTGCGCCCACACCGCCGTGGGCGCCCGCAGGCCTGTACGTGACGCGGGAGTTCGCCATCGGGCTCGCCGCCTTCCTGCTGATGCTGGGATGGTTCGGCTGGCGCTCCGCCTATCAGCGGCGACGCGCGATCTCGCGCGCGCACGGCGCCGATCGCGCGCGGCTCACGCGCGCTCCGCACCTGCGCAACCTGGCGGGGGCGGCGGCCGTGGCCGTCATGGTGATGCTGGGAACCGTGACCGCCGTGCTGGTCGCGGGCCCCATCGCCGCGGACACCCCGCGCGAGGTGGCACGCACCGTGGTGGACCCTCGGCTCACGCTCGACTCTGCGGTCACGCCGCTGGCCACCTACCGCTCGTGGTTCACGGACGATGCCTATGACGCGGTGCTGTTCAGCGTGACCGTCACCGAGGGCGCCCCTCAACGCGTGCGAGTCGCGGCCCTGCCGAGCTTCGACGGCGAGAGCTTCTCCGCCTCCGCCCGGGAGGGCGAGGCGCCCGTGCGCTTCCAGCGAGTGCCGTCCACCATCCCGGCAGGCGAGGACACCGTGCCCGCCGGCGTGGACATCGCCATCGGCGCGGGCGGTGGAATCTGGGTGCCGCTCGTGGGCGAGCTGGGCTCGATCAGCTTCCAGGGCGCGCGGCGCTCGCAGCTGGTGGACGGATTCTTCTACCTCCCCGAGGAGGCCACCGGAATCACCGCCGTCGAGGGCGGCGTGGTCTCCGGTGACGCCTATCGCGTGCGCGGCAACGTGCCGCAGGAGCCGCTCACGCTCGCGGACCTGGGGCCGTCGCCTGGCTCCGCGACCATCGAGGCGTCGCTCATCCCGCCGGCGCTGTCCGACTGGGTCGCGCGGCAGGAGGTCTCGCGCGATGGCGAGGGCTTGCAGGAGCTCATCACCCGGCTGCGCGAGCGCGGCTACCTGAGCCACGCGCTCGAGCAGCCGGTGGACGGAGACCTGCCGCGGTGGCAGGAGGACCTGGGGGAGTACGCCTTCGCGTCCTCGGCCGCGGGGCACTCGTACGACCGCATCGAGCGGCTGTTCACGCAGCTCCTCGAGCGCGAGGACTCCGCAGGCGACGCCGGCAGCGCGTCCCTGGTGGCGGCGGTGGGCGACGACGAGCAGTTCGCTGCCGCTGCGGCGCTCATGGCCGCCGAGCTCGGCTTCCCGTCCCGGGTGGTGCTCGGGGCTCGCCTGGCGGACACCGACCCGGCCGGGTACGCCACCGCGGTGTGCGAGGCAGGCGAGTGCCGCGGCAGCAACATGACCGCGTGGGTCGAGGTGCAGGGCGCGGACGGCGCGTGGGCCGCCGCGGACGTCACTCCGCAGCACGAGAGCCCGCTCGCGCCTGACACGACGGCTCTTCAGGACCCTGAGTTCGCGTCCGCGCTCGACCCGGAGCGCGCCGAGGCCATCGTGCCGCCGTCCACCCAGCGCGGCACCACCACCGAGGACGAGGCCGCCGACGAGGAGGAGCCCGGCGGGCTCACCTGGCTGGGACCGGCGCTGCGCATCGGCGGCATCAGTCTGCTCGCCCTGCTGGTGATCGTGGGCCCGTTCCTCGCGATCCTGGCATGGAAGGCCGCGCGCCGCCGGCGCCGCCGCCGCGGAGAGCCGGCGTCCGCGATCCACAGCGGCTGGGAGGAGTACCTCGACACGGCCGTCGAGTCCGGGCTCGACCCGCTTCCCCTGGCGACGCGCAGCGAGACGGCCGCCGCGTACGCGACGGCGAACGGCGCGGCGCTCGCGACCATGTCCGACCGCGCGACGTTCTCCGGCGCCGCGGCGAGGGACGCCGATGCGCAGGAGTTCTGGGAACTTGTGGAGGCGGACCGCGCGGCCTGGCTCGCTCAGCGCGGCTGGTGGGCCAGACTCAGGATGCGAACGTCACTGCGGTCCGTGTGGCACTCCGTCGCGACGCCCACGGCACCGCCGCAGGCGAAGCAGTCGAGGCCTGGGGCGCACTGGCGTTCCGAGCACACGTCAGGGACGGGAAGCCGTCGATCGCGCCGTGGCACACGTGGTCGCCGCGGACGCACCAAGGGAGGTCGCTCATGAGCCCGGAGACCGGGACGGTCCTCGTCGTCTACGCCATCGTCTGGGCAGTCGCCATCGCGGGCGGCTTCGTCTGGATGGGTCTCGCGCTGGGTGCGCTGCTGCGCAAGGTGGGCGGCACGCCAGCTCACGCGTGGGTGCCGGTGCTGCGCTGGGTCGCGGCGGCGCGCGCCGCACGGATGTCCGTGATCCCGGTGATCATCGCCCGTTCGGTGGCGCTGGTGGGGGCGCTCGCGTATGTCGTGGGCGTCGCGGTCCTGGCGTCGACGTCTCCCGACTTCCCGCCGATCGCCCGCGGGCTCCTCGTGGGCGGGGCACTCGCCGCGCTGCTGGGATCGCTGGTGGGGTGGGTGCTGTGGATCTACGGCTCGGGAATGATCGAGCTGCGTCTGCGCGCGCCTGCGGCGCTGTCCTGGCTCGCCGCCGTGAGCCCGGTGATCTGGGCGTCGGTGATGGGGTGGGGCAAGTACGGCGTGGTTCCCGACACGGGGGTGACGGCCGATGCCCGGACCGGCGATTCTGGGCCTGCGCCTGCCGCGGCGGCTGGGGGCGGCGGCACGGCGGCAAGCGCCGGCGATGCGCCGATCGCGCCGGACCGTGCCATGAGTGCCGCCACCGCCCCGCTGCCGTCGCGCGCCTCGCGGCCCCCTCGCTACGGAGCAGGAGCGTGGGCATCGGCGCAGTCAGCACCCTCGGCCCCCTCCGCGCCTGCGCCCGCGCCCGGTGCGGCGGAGTCCGCCGACGTGCCCGAGGCCGAGTACACCGTCGTACCGAGCGCTCCCAGCGCTCCCGGCACCGAGCCCACCTGGGCGGCCGTGAACTCCTCCGCGCCGGTCACGCCGAGCATCGCGCCCCAGCGGCAGGTGCCCGAGCCGCCGATGTCCGAACCGCAGCTGCCCGAGCCGCTGCTGCCCGAGCCGCCTCGCCCTGCGGCGCCCGCCCCGTCGAGCCAGCACCGCGACCAGCACGCGGCAGCCGAGCCCACGCCCGCCACCGCGCCCATCTCCGCCCTGCCGCCGGGGTGGGGCACTCCAGCGGCCGCACCCGCGCCGATGACACCGCAGCCGAGTGCACCGGAGCCGGAGCTCCCGCCGCTCGCTGATCCCGCGGCCGGGGCTGGGGCTGCGTCACCGGAGTACCCAGCACCCTCGACGCCACCCGCATCGGCCACGCCGGCGCCAGCTGCGCCAGCCACGCCACCCGCATCGGCCACGCCGGCCACGCCGGAGCCGGAGCCCTACTCCGGACCGGTCTCGCCGTACCTCCAGGCCGCGGGCGCGAGCACGCCCGCCCCCCGGCCTCACGCACCGAGTGCCGAGCAGCCCGCGCACGAGGCGTCCGTGGAGCGCGAGCCCTCCCCTGCATCGGCCGTCGACAGCGATGCCCTCCCCGCGCCGCAGAGCGCGCCGCACGATGCGCCGCTGCCGGAACCGCTGCCGTGGGCTGCGACACCCGCTCCCGAGCCGGCGAGCGCACCCGAGCCGCCCAGCATCCCCACCTCCGAGCCGGACACCTGGGAGCCGTGGGCCGCCGGAGCGCCACTCGCGCCACCGCCCATCCCCGTCAGCCCCGACGAGGACGACCGCACGGTGATCGCGCAGCGGCGCAAGGACTCCTGGGCGCTCGAGGTCGTGGGCGGCGGCCGCTACCCGCTGACGGAGGGGCCGATCGTCATCGGCCGTGCGACTGCCACGCACACGCCGGGCCGGCTGGGCGTCGACGACTCGACCCGCACGATGTCCAAGGTCCACGCCGAGCTCACCTACATGGGCGGCGCCTGGAACGTGCGCGACCTGGGCTCCACCAATGGCACGTATGTGCGCATCGGTGACGACGAGCGCGAGGTGGACGGCACCGAGGCGATCCCCGCGGACGCGACGCTGCTGCTGGGCGACCTCGAGGTGCGCATCGTCGCGGATGAGGGCGACCGCTGATGTCGACACCGTGGTGCACCGGCGGCGGTGCGACGGACTGCGGGCCACGCGGGGAGAACCAGGACGCCTACCTCAGCGCCGGCCGGGTCCACATCGTGGCGGACGGCATGGGCGGCCACGTGGGCGGCGCCGCAGCGGCCCAGGCAGTGATCGAGGCGTTCCGGCCGCTGGCGGGCGCACCGGTCGCGACCCCTGCGGACGTCAAGGCCGCGGTCGAGCGTGCCAGGAGCCTGGTCGCGGACGTGTCGCACCAGGCCGGTGGGGAGGCGGGAGCCACGCTGTCCGGCGCCGTCGCCGTGGAGCATGACGGTGAGCCGTGGTGGATGGTGATCAACGTGGGCGACTCGCGGGTCTACGCCCTCGAGGGAGGCGCGCTGCGCCAGGTCACCGTGGATCACTCCCACGTGCAGGAGCTCGTCGACGCGGGACGCATCACGCCTGCGGAGGCCGAATCGCACCCCGATCGCAACCTGGTGACGCGTGCGATCGGTGACAGCTGGCCGGGTTTCGACGGCTGGCTCGTGCGCGCGCGGCCCGGACTGCGGCTGGTGGTGGCGAGCGACGGGCTCATGAAGGTGATCGCCGATGCCCGGATCGCGTCCATCGCGGCGCTCGCCGGAACCGCGGACGCGGCCGCGCAACGGCTGGTCGCGGCGGCGCTCGAGGCGGGCACCACCGACAACGTGACCGTGGTGGTCGCGGACACGCTGCACGCGCAGACTCCTCGCGACGCGTCCCCCGCGCCGTGGACCGCGTGGGGCGAGGACGCCCTCGACGACGACGACACGACGGTGTCTGGCCGCGCGCGGGTGGACGCATGAGCGACCAGGCGCGACCCGACGACGACGCGGAGGACCACACGCGCGTGTCGCCGCGCACCTGGGCCGATGCGGCGGCGGCGGCAGAGGACGGGACCGAGGATGCCACGCGCCGCGTCTCCCGCGACGCTCCCGCCAGTGATGACGACACTCAGCTGTCCGCGCGGAAGCTGGACGCGGACGCGGAGGTGGACGACGACAGCACCAGGGTGGCGTCCCGCGGGACCGCGCCCGGCGTGGACGACGACGCCACCCGGATCGCGAAGCGCGCCACCGATCCTGCAGTGGACGACGACGCCACCCGGATCGCGTCAGCCCGCTCGGCGGACACGGGTCACTCTCTCGAGCAGCCCACGCAGCCGGCCCCGCACCCCCAGAGCCGCAAGCCGGGCCGACCGGACCTCCCCCCGGGCCACGTGGGAGCTCGCGCCACCGAGGCCGGGGCGTTCGGCACCAGCGAGCCGGCATACACCCCGCGGGTGGTGCCGACGCTGAGCGGCGAGGCGACCTCCTCCACGACGGGGCCTGCCTCGCAGGACAGTGCTGCGGCGGTGCTCACTCCCGCGCAGGCGGCGCGCCGTCGCGAGGCCGAGCGGCGCCGGCGGCTCACCGTCGTCGTGGTGATCGCGTGCGTCGCGGCGGCGGTGCTGACCGGCGCGGTGCTGGGAGTCGTGGCACTGCTGCAGACAGGCACGTGACCGCGCCGCCACGGCAGCCTCCCCGCGCCTGGTGATCGCGCGCCGTCGCGTACCGTGGTGCACGTGAGCACACTCGAGTCTCCTCTGCATCGCGAGCACATGGCGCTGGGCGCCTCCATGACCGAGTTCGCAGGCTGGCAGATGCCGCTGCGATACGAGAGCGACGTCGCCGAGCACACTGCGGTCCGCACCGCTGCCGGGCTGTTCGACCTGTCGCACATGGGCGAGCTCATGGTGCGCGGCGCGGACGCTGCGGCGGCGCTGGACACCGCGCTCGTGGGCCACATGAGCCGTATGGGCCTGTGGCGAGCCAAGTACACGATGATCTGCGCGGAGGACGGCGGCGTCATCGATGACCTGGTGGTCTACCGACGGGACTGGGACCACTTCATGGTGGTGGCCAACGCCGCGAACCGCGAGACCGTGGCGGCTGAGCTCACGCGACGGTTCGAGGCCGCAGGCCTCGACGCCTGGATCGAGGACGAGACGCTGTCGATCGCGCTCATCGCGGTCCAGGGCCCGGCGTCCGCGTCCATCACGGCAGGCATGTGCGACCTGGGGGCAGAGGACATCCACGCCCTGCGCTACTACGCTGCCGCGAACGTCCTGCTCACGGGGGGCATCCACGCGTTCGTGGCGCGCACGGGATACACCGGCGAGGACGGCTTCGAGCTGTTCGTGCCGGCCGAGCGGGCCGCCGAGGTGTGGCGACTGGCCCTGGCTCACGGTGAGGAGGCGGGGCTCGTGCCGTGCGGCCTCGCGTCCCGCGACTCGCTGCGCCTCGAGGCCGGGATGCCGCTGTACGGGCACGAGCTCAGCCACGACACCAACCCGTTCGAGGCTGGCCTGGGACGGATCGTGAGCTGGGGCGTCGACGGCGGCCCTGACCGTGGCGACTTCGTGGGCCGCGAGGCGCTGGCCTCGATCCGTGACGAGGGCGTGGCGAAGACCCTCGTGGGCCTCGTGGGTGACGGGCGGCGCGCGGCGCGCACCGGATACGCGGTGACCGATGAGGACGACAACCAGGTGGGCATCGTCACCTCAGGGATGCCGTCCCCCACCTTGGGACGCCAGATCGCGATGGCCTACGTGCCTGTGCCACTGTCCGAGCCCGGCACCATGGTGGGCGTGGACGTGCGCGGCAGACACGAGCAGATGCAGGTGGTCGCGCTACCGTTCTACAAGCGAGACGCGTGACGGGCGCGGCCCGGTCCACCGAGCGAGAGGCAGGCTGACATGACGAGCATCCCCGAGGAGCTGAAGTACTCCAAGGAGCACGAGTGGGTCCAGGGAGACCCTGTCTCCGGATCGGTCGTGACGGTGGGCATCACCGCGCACGCGGCCGATGCCCTGGGCGACGTGGTGTTCGTCGAGGCTCCCGTCCTGGGCAGCCAGGTCAACGCCGGCAGCGTGTGCGGGGAGCTCGAGTCCACCAAGGCCGTCTCCGAGCTGTACTCGCCCGTCACGGGAACGGTCACCGAGGTCAACGCGGATCTCGAGAGCGCGCCCGAGGCGATCAACGCGGACGCCTATGGCTCCGGCTGGATCTTCAAGGTCGAGCTGACCGAGGACGCAGGCGAGCTGCTCGATGCCGCGGGCTACGCGGCGGTGACGGAGTAGTCGCCATGCATCGCGGGCGCCGCGGTCCGGGCGGAGCGCGCTGATGGGGGAGGCCAAGACCAGGCTGGTGGTGGCGGCCGCCATCACCGATGATCTGCTGATCCCGCGCACTCTTCTTGCCGCGCGGCGCTCGTCACCCGCCGCACTCGCGGGCCTGTGGGAGTTCCCGGGCGGCAAGGTCGAGCGTGGCGAGGGAGCCGAGCAGGCGCTGCGCCGCGAGCTCCGCGAGGAGCTGGGCGTCGAGGTCGAGATCGGCGACGAGGTGCTGGGCCCCGACGACGGCCGTGGCATCGAGGACCAGTGCGGCGAGGAACCCGTGTGGATGCTGCGTCCCGGCGACGCCGACGTCGAGCGTCTGGTGATGCGGGTGTGGTGGGCCAGGATCCTGCCCGGAGCGGACGGCGCCACGGTGGAGCCGCGGCCGCTCGAGGACCACGACGCGCTGCGCTGGCTCGAGCCAGGGGGCTGGCGCGACGTCGCATGGCTGCCGGCGGACAAGCGGATCGTCGAGGCGCTGCTCGAGGACGCCACCGCGCGCCACCGCCGCGCCTACTGCTGACGCGTCACGTCGCTGCGACGCAGCCCACGATGTGGTCGTCGACCAGCCCGCACGCCTGCATGAGCGCATACATCGTGGTGGGCCCCACGAACACGAAGCCCAGCGACTTGAGCTCCTTCGCCAACGCCTTCGACTCGTCGGTGGAGGCGGGCACGTCCTCCCACCCGGCGGGCCTCGTGGCCCGCGCCTGCGGCCGATGCGACCACACCACCTCGTCCAGCGAGCGCCCTGCCTGCTGGAGTGCCACGACGGCGCGCGCGTTGGTGATGGCCGCCTCGATCTTGCGGCGGTTGCGCACGATCCCGGCATCCTCCATCAGCCGTTCCACGTCGGCCTCGTCGAAGGCGGCCACGGCCGCCGGCTCGAAGCCCGCGAACGCCTGCCGGAACGACTCTCGCTTGCGCAGGATCGTGAGCCACGACAGGCCGGACTGGAAACCCTCGAGCGTCATCCGCTCGTACAGCGCGGCGTCCCCGTGGACCTCGTGGCCCCACTCCTCGTCGTGGTACCGCTCGTACAGGTCGTCGCCGGCCCCAAAGCAGCGGAGCGGGTCGTTCGTCGTGGGTGTCATGCGCTCAAGTCTGGCGGCAGATCTGCCAGCCCGCGCATCGGCCGGGCCGTTCCTCGGGAGAGCGCGCCACTGAGGCGGTCCTGTGGACGGCGGGGTAGCGGGTGCGCGCCGCACGCCAGTATCGTGTCCACGCCATGACCATCCGGGAACTCCTGCGCGCGCACGCGCCCACGCTCAGCTACGAGCTCTTCCCGCCGCGCTCTCCCGCGGCGGACGAGACCTTGACGCAGACCATGCGCATGCTCGCGGCGACGGAGCCGGACTTCATCTCGATCACCTACGGCGCCTCCGGCTCGACGCGCAGCACGTCGCGCACGGTGGTGCAGCGCCTCGCCGCGACGCACACGATTCCGCCGCTGGCGCACCTCACCTGCGTGGACCAGTCCCGCGCGGAGTTGACCACCGTGATCGAGGAGTATCTCGCCGAGGGCGTGCGCGACTTCCTTGCGCTGCGTGGCGACCCGCCCAAGGGTCAGACCGATTGGCGACCGCACCCCGACGGCCTGCTCTACGCGAGCGAGCTCGTCATCCTGCTGCGCGAGGTGGCGGCCGCCCACGGCATCGATGACCTCAGCATCGGCGTGACCGCCTTCCCCGCCCAGCACGTGATGCCGCAGTGGCGCCAGCAGGGCCTGGACGTGCTGCGCGCGAAGCAGGACGCGGGTGCGGACTTCGCGATCACCCAGGTGTTTTACGACGCGGCGCAGTACACGGCGCTGGTGGGCGACGCCCAGCGGGAGGGCATCGACCTGCCGATCATCCCCGAGGTCATGCCGCTCGTGTCAGCGACCCGAGCGCACCGTGCGGCGCAGCTCACGGGGGTCGAGACGCCGGAGGCGCTGATCGCAGACCTGGAGGCCGCGGAGGACGACGCGGCTGCCCGTGCCGCGGGCGTGGCTCACGCCGCGGAGCTCTCGCGCGACCTGCTCGATGCGGGTGCACCCGGCATCCACGTCATCACGTTCAACAAGCATGAGGCCGCGATGGACCTCGTGAGCCAGCTGCCGCTGCGCCGCTAGGCCTCGCGCAGGGTCACCGTCGCGCCGTTCTCGACGGTCCGTGACACGGTGCACGTCTTCTCGTGCGCCGAGCGCAGGGCGGGCTCGACGCGGGCACGCGCCTTGTCGCCGTCCTCGCCCTCGGGGAACGCCACGTCGAAGGCCACGTCGATGTCGCGCAGGATCGCGGGCGTGGAGCCGCCCACCTTGTCAGCGCTCACCGTGACCTCGAACTTCGTGGGCTCGGCACGGCGGGACGTCATCATGTCGAGGTCCGTCGCGGAGCAGCCGGCGATCGCCACCATGAGCAGCTCCACGGAACTCAGCGCGCCGTCCACGTTGTAGCCGAACCGATACTCCGCGCCATCCGCATTGCGGGCCACATACACGCCCTCCGCCTCGCGGGTCAGCGTGACCTGCTTGTTCGTGATCTCTTCAGCCATGGTGGCCATCCTCTCAGTCACGGCGTGCAACCCGTGTGCGCGGCGGCTCATTCCTGCACCGCAGCAACGCCTGCCGTGCGAGGACCCGTGACGTCCGCCATCGACGCACGGCGTGCGCACGGCGTGCGTCGCTCGGATGGCCCGCGCCCTCACGCGCACCAGGCCCATCTCACGATGCGGACACCGCGTCTCACCCCCGCGTAGCCACGGGCGCGGTATCGGGCTAGAATCGCGCACGCACAGCATCGGCGCTCAGACGCGTCGACCAAGCGCAATGGCGAGCCCGCCGCGCACCACAACCTCCATGAGGAAGCATGACTGACACCACGAACTCTTCTGCCCCTGCGCCCGCCTTCCCCGGCGGCACCATCCTCGGATACCCGCGCATCGGCCGAATGCGTGAGCTCAAGCGGGCACTCGAGTCGTTCTGGAAGGGCAACTCGACGGAGGCGGACCTCGAGGCCGTCGCCAAGGACCTGCGCGCCGCCAACCGCGACCGCCTGGCCGCACTGGGACTGGGCCGCACGGACAGCTCGATCCCCAGCAACTTCTCGTTCTACGACCACGTGCTCGACGCGTCGGTGACGTTCGGTGCCATCCCCACGCGCTTCAACGACCTGCGCGCACAGGACGGCTCGGTGGACCTCGCGGGCTACTCGACGATCGCGCGCGGCGTGGGCGACAAGGCGCCGCTTGAGATGACCAAGTGGTTCGACTCGAACTACCACTATCTGGTGCCGGAGATCGGCCCGGAGACGGTGTTCTCGCTCACCTCGAGCCGCTGGGTCGACGAGTTCGTCGAGGCCAAGGAGGCCGGATTCATCACGCGTCCGGTCATCACCGGCCCGCTGACCTTCCTGTACCTGTCCAAGCCCTCCGACGACGCCCCCACGGGCTTCGACCCCATCGAGCGTCTTGACGACCTGGTTCGGGTCTACATCCAGCTGCTCGCGGAGTTCGAGGGCGCCGGAGCCGAGTGGGTCCAGATCGACGAGCCCATCCTGGTCGCCGACATCGACGCGGATCGTGCCGACGTGCTTGCCAACGCCGCCAAGGTCTACGAGGCCCTGGTTGCCGCGACCAAGCGCCCCGCGCTGTTCGTCGCGGCGCCGTACAACGCGCTCGACGACGCGCTGCCGGTGCTCAAGGACTCGGGCGTCGACGCCATCGGCATCGACCTGGTTCGCGGCTCCGTCCCCACGGGCATCGACCTCACCGGAACCACGGTGGTGGCGGGTGTCGTGGACGGCCACAACATCTGGCGCACGGACCTGGACAAGGCACTCGAGAAGGCCGATGCCGTGGCCGCCTTGGGCGCCACGGTCACCGTGTCCTCGAGCACCAGCCTCTTCCACGTGCCCCACACCCTGCAGGGCGAGGAGCACCTGGGCGATGAGCTGCTGAGCTGGCTCGCCTTCGCGGACGAGAAGGTCGGCGAGATCGCCACGCTCGCCTCCGCCCGTGCCGAGGGTGAGGGTGCCGTCGCCGGCGCGCTCGCCGAGGCCCGTGCGGCGCTCAAGGCTCGCGCCGAGCACCCCGGCACCAACCGCGCGGACGTGCGCCAGGCGCTCGACGGCGTCGAGCCTGGCCACTTCGAGCGCAGCCCGTACGCCGCGCGTGCGGCCGCTCAGGACAGCCGCTTCCACCTTCCGGAGCTGGCGACCACGACCATCGGCTCCTTCCCGCAGACCCAGGAGATCCGCAAGGCTCGCGCCGCGTGGGCCAAGGGCGAGCTCTCCGACGCCGACTACGAGCAGGCGATGAAGGACGAGATCGCCACCGTGGTGAAGCTGCAGGAGGACCTGGGCCTGGACGTCCTGGTGCACGGCGAGGCCGAGCGCAACGACATGGTGCAGTACTTCGCGGAGCTTCTCGAGGGCTTCGACGTCACCAAGAACGGCTGGGTGCAGTCCTACGGCTCGCGCTGCACGCGTCCCTCGATCCTCTGGGGTGACGTGGCCCGTCCCGAGCCCATGACGGTCAAGTGGGCGCAGTACGCGCAGTCGCTGTCGAGCAAGCCCGTCAAGGGCATGCTCACCGGTCCGGTGACGATCCTCGCGTGGTCCTTCGTGCGCGACGACCAGCCGCTGGGCGACACCGCCAACCAGGTGGGTCTGGCGCTGCGTCAGGAGATCGCGGACCTCGAGGCGGCCGGCATCGGCATCATCCAGGTCGACGAGCCCGCCCTGCGCGAGCTGCTCCCGCTCAAGAAGGCGGACCAGGCCGCGTACCTCGACTGGTCGGTGAACTCCTTCCGCCTCGCCACGAGCGGCGCGAAGGACGACACCCAGGTCCACACGCACCTGTGCTACTCGGAGTTCGGCGAGATCATCGACGCGATCGACGGCCTGAACGCTGACGTCACGTCCATTGAGGCTGCGCGGTCGCGCATGGAGGTCCTGCCCGCCATCCGCAACCACGGCTACGAGCGCCAGATCGGCCCCGGCGTGTGGGACATCCACTCGCCGCGCGTGCCCTCCACGCAGGAGGTCACCGAGCTGCTGCAGTTGGCCAAGGACTCGATCCCCGGCAAGCAGCTGTGGGTCAACCCGGACTGCGGACTCAAGACCCGCGGCTACGAGGAGACCAACGCGACGCTCAAGAACCTGATCGACGCGACGCGCGCGGTGCGCTCCGCGTAACGAAGGTCACGTACGACGAAGGCCCGGTTCCCGCGAGGGGGTCGGGCCTTCGTCATGTGCGCCGGAGTCGGCCAATGCGCGGGTGGGGTGCGCAGGAGGGCGTCAGTTCGGCGACAGCACGCCGATGACATTGCCCTCCGTGTCCCGGAAGCGGGCCCAATAGCCGGAGGTGGCGTCGACGGTCTGCTTGGGCTCGACGATCTGGCCACCCGCCTCGACCGCGCGATCCAGGAGCATCTGGAGGTCGTCGCCGCCGTCGAAGTAGACGAGCGTCCCGTGGGTGCTGGGTGTCCAGTCGGGGCCGTGGGACACCGCGCCGATCATTCCGTCGCCACCGGGGATGAGCGACTTGGGGTTGCCATCCCCGATGTCCTCGGACACCAGTGCGACGTCGAGCACGTGGGCGTAGAACGCGCTCGCACGCGCGAGGTCGGACGCGGGGATCTCGAACCAGTTCACTGCAGCCATGTGAACAGTGTTAACTCGACGCGGGAGATTCGCAACCGGTGGAGTCCCCCGCTCCGGGCACGACGAAGGCCCGGCCCCCATGGAGGGGACCGGGCCTTCGGGCGTTCATGGGGTTCCGATGCGGTCAGCAGGTGGCCTGCTCGACGTACCCGTTCTGGGCGTCGAACCTGACGCCCGGGCTGCTGGACTTCTCGCCTCCCGGATGCCTCAGCTCGAGGCACCAGTTGTCGATGTCGCCGCCGGTGTACTGGACGAACTCGACGCCGGGGGAGGCACCGAGCACTCTCTCGCCGTCGATGTAGTACGCCGTGCCATCTCCGGTCACCACGACGCCGGTCTCGCTCTCATCGAACGCTGCCCGCACCAGGATGCCCAGGTTCATCGCATCCGACTGCGTGGCGGCATCCCGTGACTTGGCCTGATGGGTCAGGTACAGAGGAATGGCGACCGCGGCAAGGATGCCCACGATGATGATGACCACGAGCAGCTCGACCAGCGAGAAGCCCGCCTCGGATCCCCGCCGTGAGGTGGGGACTTCCATGATGTTCTCTCTTCAGTTCAAACCCGCCAGGGCGGGTGACGCCCCTCAAGTTCGATAGCCATCGATGGGGCGACACCCCATCGTGACGCACCTCACACGGCCGCGCAAGAGTGGAAAAGCGGCGGAAAGGCCCCGAAGCGGGGCAGCGCGCTGACGCGGTCACGTCAGATCGTGCTGGAGATACGCCACGTCGATCCACTGGTCGAACTTACGTCCCACCTCGCGCAGCACGCCCACCTCGCGGAAGCCCAGCGCCCGGTGCAGGCCCATCGACGCGTCGTTGGGCAGCGCGACCAGCGAAATCGCGGAGTGCGCGTCGGAGGACTTCAGTCTTTCCAGCAGCTCGCCGTACAGCGCTCGCCCCAATCCGCGGCCACCGGCGTCCTGGGCCAGGTAGATGGTCGACTCCACGGAGTGCAGATAGGCGGCGCGCGGCCGGTACGGCGCGGCGTACGCGAAGCCCACGACCCGCTCGGCGTCCTCCACCACGATCCAGGGCAGGCCAAGCCCCAGCACCTTCGCGATGCGCGCTCCCATGTCCTCGCAGCTCACCTCGTCGTACTCGAACGTGATGACGGTGTCGCGCACATACGGGTTGTAGAGAGCGGCGATGGCAGCGGCATCGTCCGGGGTCGCGTCGCGGATCATGGAGATATTGTGCCTGGCCCACGCACAGGCGCAGTCACGCGGAGCGGCCCACCTGGATGAGGGCGAAGGTGAGCCCCATCTCCTTGAGCAGCTCGGGCTTGGCGGCAGGATCGAACTCGCCGCCCACGCCGGTCACCAACCGTCGCACGGTCGCTCCGGTCGCCGTCTCGGGATTGATGCGCAGGCCCTCGACCAGCAGCGTGGCGTGCGCGTCCGGCGCCACCTCGGTGCGCACATAGTCGGTCTCGGTGTAGAACGTCAGGTCCTCCCGCGGAACCGCCACGCGCACCCAGCCGTCAGCGAATTCGGCTGGGTCCACCGCGACGATGATCCCGGCATTCATGGTCTGCGCCCCGGCGCCGGCACCATCGCCGTAGAGCGTCAGCTCGAGGTTGATCTGCTGCGCGTCGAGCTCACCGAGCTGCTTCTCATCCAGCACGTCTCCGTAGGCCGCCGCGAGGTCGCTGGCGCTCGGGATGGCGGTGGTGGCCGCGTCGACGCGCAGCTCGAGCACGATGTCGCTCACCTCTCCGAACGTCAGCGACTCCGCCGGGAAGGACGCCTCCATGCCGTTGGCATGCTGGCGGTCCCAGTCGTAGGTCTTCTTCACCAGCACGGTCTCGAGAGCTCGCTGCCCATCGCAGTCGGGCTGCTCGACGAACGCTTGCGCGCTGATCGCGTACTCCGTCGGAGCGAGCCGTGCGCTCGCGAACGTCCCCACGCCATTCAGGTGGTTCCAGCCGCCAATGCGGTACTGGGTCTCGCTCAGCACGGTCACGGCGTCCGGGCGGGCGTGGCCGGCGGGGTCGCAGGCGATGGCGTAGACGCCGGGATCGACTGCGGCCGATGCGAGCGACGGCTGGGGCGTGGCCGTCGCGGTGGCGACGGGGGAGGTCGAGGCGACAGGCGCATCGGCCGTGGGGTTCAGTGCAGGGGGATCCCCGGCCGAGCATGCGGCGAGCGCCGCCGTCGAGGCGAGGACGGCCGCGACGGCTCCGATGCGCATGTGCCGATGAAAGCGCACGGCGCGCACCCTGGCAAGGGTGCGCGCCGTGTCTCGTGCGTCAGACGGGGACGCGCGGCGACTGCGCCGAGGCCGGCGCCTCGTGCGCGTGGGCGACCTCGCCCGGCAGGTGGACCGTCGCATCGGCGCTGCCGGCGGCGACCAGGTGACCGGGCGCATCGGCCGCAGGCACCAGCTCGGGGGCCTCGACGTACGCCGGGCGGGAGCGGATGTAGCGCCATCCGGCCGCCACGACCGCCAGGCCCGCCACGGCGGTGATCGCGAAGCCTGCGCCCGCGCCGCGCGCGTCGATCGCGACGCCCGCGGCCCAGGCGCCGATCGCGACACCCAGGTCGATGCCCGTGCGGGTCCACGTCATGCCCTCGGTCATTCGCGCGCGGGGGATGCTGTGATGCACCAGGCCGTCGCCGATCACCATGTTGGGCGCGATGAACAGGCCCATGCCGAACAGCAGGCCGCCCAGCACGAACAGCGACGGAGCGAAGATCAGGCTCACCGCGAACAGGCCCGTGGCCGTGACGCCCCAGAACAGGCGCGTCGCCAGGGTGCGTCGCCATGCGATCACCCCGTACGCGAGCCCGCCCACGAGAGAGCCCGCGGCCCACACGGCCAGGATCAGTCCGGACGCGCCCTTGGCGTCCAGCTGCTCTGCGAACGCGACCACGGACGCGTCGATCGAGGCGAACATCGCGCCCTGCGTCAGGAAGATCAGCGCGGCGATGCCCAGCGTGGGCGCCGTCACCAGCAGGTGGCCGGAGAACGGGTTGCGGTAGCGGCGCACGCGACGGGCCGATGCGGCGGTCACCGGGGGAAGCGCGATGGCTGCGGCGGCCGTCGCGGGGGCGACGGCCAGGGCTGCCTCCGTGAGTCCCGCATCGGCGCTGTTCCTGCGCACCGGCGGCTCCGTGTCCTTGAGGGACAGGAACACGTAGCCGCCCACGGCGAGGGAGACCATCGCGAGCACGGATGGCACCCAGGACGCGACGGAGACCGCGAGCACCGTGGCGACGGCGGGGCCCAGGATCCAGATGACCTCCTCGAGAGAGGACTCGAGCGCGAACGCGGTGTCGAGCCTGGCGCGGTCCTTGAGTGCGTGCGCCCAGCGAGCGCGGGTGAGGGTCGACTGCGAGCCGCCGGCCGCGAACGTGGGGGCGATCGCGATCAGGACCCACAGCGGCTGCTCGGTGAACACGGCGAGCAGCATGGCGGCGCGACCGAGAAGCGCGACGGCGAAGCCCCAGCGCAGCACGGCGGACTGGCCGTGCGCATCCACGAGGCGCGCGACCTGCGGCGCGACGATGGCGTAGGAGACGGCGATCGCGGCCAGGACGATGCCGGCCCACGCGTACGAGCCGTACTGCATCTGCACCAGCAGGAACGTGGCGAGGCCGGTGAGGCCCATCTGCAGACGGGCGAGGAGACCCCAGCCCGCGAACGCGCGGGCGCCAGGGGTCGAGAGGATCTCGAGGTATCGGGAGAGCACTGCGGGGTCCTTATGAAGCTCAGGACGCCCCCTCGCAGGCGCAGCGTGCTGCGGGATCCTGGTCGGAGGGCTGGCGTCCGAGTCTGCCTCGGACGCTTGCTACACCACCTGCGCGACGTAGCCGGCGCACCGCCCACTCGGAAGTGGCGGCAGGAAATGTTCGCACACTCGCAGGCCTGAGAATGACCGTTTTCACGAAGTTTTGCCGGGCGTTCTCGCAGGCAAAGACGGCGAAAAGCGGGCGCCATGCGCGGGGCCGTCCGGACGGCCGATGCGCGGTCTAGGCGAGCGGCTTGCGCACCTCGGGAGCGCCTGGTGGTGCGCCAGCGGATGCAAGCGGTGGTGCGGTGGTGCGCGAACCGGGCCACGAGCTCTGGCCGCGCAGCTTGACGGGCATCGGGATGCGGTCCGCGAAGCGCATGAGCAGCGAGCCGGTGACCGCAAGGATCAGCACGTAGGCCGCCGCGAAGGGACCCAGCTGCGCCTGCGCGCCCGCTGCGACGCCCAGGCCGGCGATGACGATCGAGAACTCGCCGCGCGGGATGAGCGACAGTCCGGTGCGCCACTGGCCCTTGGGGCCTATCCCGTTGCGGCGCGCGGCGAACACGCCAGTGAAGATCTTGGTGAGCGCGGTCACGATCGCGAGCGCGAGCGCCGGCAGCAGCACCGGCACCAGATCGCGTGGGTCGATGGTGAGGCCGAAGAACACGAAGAACAGGCCGCCGAACACGTCGCGCAGCGGCGGCATCAGGCTCCTGACATCGTCCGCAACCTGACCGGAGAGCGTCAGTCCCAGCAGGAAGGCGCCCACCGCCGCGGAGACCTGCACCGCATCGGCCAGTCCCGCCACCAGGAAGGTGAGTCCCAGGACCGTCAGCAGCAGCAGCTCGCGCGAGTGCGAGTGCACCAGGCGCGACACCTTCTCGGAGAACTTCATCGACACCACGAAGGCCATCACCACGAGCCCCAAGGCGATGCCCGCGGCGACGGCGCCCTGCACGAACGTCGCGCCCACGAGCAGCACCGCCATGATGGGCAGGAACACCGCCATGACGATGTCCTCCATCACGAGCAGGCTCAGCAGCACGGGAGTCTCGCGGTTGGCGACGCGATCGAAGTCGTCGAGCAGCCGCGCGATGATGCCGGAGGAGGAGATGTAGGTGACCCCGGCGAGCAGCAGCGAGGCGGTGAGCGACCAGCCCATCATCAGGCCCACCGCGAAGCCTGGCACCGCGTTGGCCAGGCCGTCCACGAGCCCCGCGACCCAGTTGGAGCGCAGCCCGTTGCGCAGGTCCTGCGGCGAGTACTCGAGCCCCAGCAGCAGCAGGAGCAGCACCACGCCAATCTCGGCGCCCACCTCGAGGAACTCCTCGCCGGCGCTCACGGGGATGAACCCGCCGTCGCCCATGAGGACGCCGGCGAGCAGGTAGAGCGGGATCGAGGGGATGCCGATGCGAGCCGCGAGGCGCCCCAGACCTGCCAGCAC
The DNA here is from genome assembly GCF_016862815.1 of Demequina activiva. Classification (GTDB taxonomy): domain Bacteria; phylum Actinomycetota; class Actinomycetes; order Actinomycetales; family Demequinaceae; genus Demequina; species Demequina activiva. The sequence continues at coordinate 955,173 of NZ_BONR01000001.1, forward strand.
CAGCAGGATGATGCCCAGTTCGATGAGCACCTCTCCTGCGTGACTGGCGTCCGGTTCCGGAAGCACCTCGACGGGCAGCGCGGCGGTGAGCATGGCTATCCCGTCAGGATCGTGGTCGCCTGGCGCACCGCATCGGTGCTGCCCATGACGAGGACGGTGTCGCCTCCGCGCAGGGTGAAGTCGGGGTCGGGGCCCGGGATGCCCGTGTCGCCGCGGATCACCGCCACGACGGAGGCCGATGTCTCCGTTCGGATGCGCCCGTCGCCGATGGTGCGATCCGTGAGTCCGCCGGAGGCGGGCATGGCGATCCACTCGATCGCGAGCCCCTCCACCATGTGTCGCAGGGAGTCCAGGCGAGCGGTGATGTTGGTGCCGCCCAGCAGCTCCGCGACCTTGGACGCGTCGCCCTCGGACAGCTCGACGGTGCCCTTGCACGAGTCCGGATCCTCGCGGTCGTAGAGCGCGAAGTCGCGTTTGCCGTCGCGCCGCACCACCACGCCCACGTGGTCGCCGCTCTCCGACTGGAACTCGTACCGGACGCCGATGCCCGGAAGCGGAGTCTCGTAGATGTCCATGGCGTCAGTCTGTCACGACGGGCTCGACGAGTGCCCTCCCTACCGCCTTCCCAGAATTTGGCACCATTTTCATCGCCCAAGCCCCTACGCGATGAAAAAACCTCCAAGCGCGAGCGCCGATGCACGACCCACTCCCGCCTTGCCGAGCCTGTGCGCGGCTGGCGATGGGCGCATCGGCCGTCCGTCCCTCGTCTGTACGGAGGGTTCTTCCTCATGGCCAGCCTGAGACGATGAAAATGGTGCCAAATTCTGGGAGTGGGTGGTCAGCCGCCCTTGACCGCGCCCAACTCGATGAGGCGCTCCCACGCCATGCGTTGCAGGAAGGGGTCGTCGTAGAAGATGTATCCCAGCGCCGCGAACACCTGGAACGCACGGGCTCGCACGATGGTCTCCTCCGACGTCTCGCCGTACCCCCCGCGGTACTCGTCGAGCGCCTCCAGCGGCACCAGGTTGGCCGCGTAGCCCAGGTCCGCAGCCGGGTCTCCAGCGCCGAAGCAGTGCCAGATGAGGATGCCCGCGAACTCACCGCGATCCGACTGAACCGCGCGAGGCTCGAGACGGCCGTGGGTCCAGTGCAGCCCCAGGTCCACCGGAGCGGCCACTCCGGCGTCGAAGATGCGCTTGACCACGGCCGGGTCGAGCTCGCGATTCTCCGGCGCACCCTTCGCGACGGCGACGTCGATGAGCTGCTCGAACGGCTCGCGGAGCACCGCGAGTCCGCGGCCCGCGCGGGGGTTCAGGGGCGCGCCCTCGGGGGCCGGCTGATGGATCTCGCGGATCGCGCGGCCCAGGTCTCCGACCGCGTGGGGATGCAACGGCACGAACCCGGCGGTCGAACTCGAGTTCCAATCCACGAGATTCCAGTGAAAGGGGTAGCCATGGCCCGGCATGCCCGTCGCGATCGGGTGCGAGGACGGAAAGGTCCAGTGCGTGGAGGGCTCTGCGATGAGGTCCGTGACGCGTGCGTACAGATGGTCGAGCCGCGCGACGCGGGGCATCAGGGCGCCGTAGTGGTCCCCGATCCGGATCGCCATGTGGTCCTCGAGCGTGTAGCGCCTGCCCAGCTCGACCCCAGCGAACTGGGGGAACTGCTCGTCGACGAGCGCACGGACGGTCTCATCCGTGATGTGGAGAGGCTCCCGGGCGCCATCGTCCGTCATATGGCCAGCGTAGCGGCGTGCGTCCGGTGGTGCCGATGCGCCAGGATGGTGGGCATGGAGCGACCGAATCTCAAGGTGGAGACCGGCGGGCAGCCGCGGGCATGGGTGGGCGTCAACTTCTGGTCCCGCACCGGCGGGCCGCTGATGTGGCGCGAGTACGACGGCGACGTCATCGACCAGGAGCTGGATCAGATGCGCGAGCACGGCATGACCGTGACGCGCTCCTTCTTCTACTGGCCGGACTTCCACCCGGAGCCTGACGTGCTGGACGAGGAGCTCGTGGCTCGCTTCCACGACTTCCTGGACCGCCACGAGGCCCGCGGGATGCAGACCATCCCCACCTTCATCGTGGGCCACATGTCCGGCCAGAACTGGGATCCGGCGTGGCGCGAGGGTCGGGACCTGTTCTCCGACGTGTGGTTCGTCGCACGTCAGGCCTGGTACGTCCGCGAGCTGACGGCGCGGTTCTGCGAGCACCCCGCGGTGGCGGCGTGGCTGCTGACCAACGAGGTGCCCATCTACGGCGACTGGAAGTCGCGCGGCAACGGCGCGCTGGACCCGGACGTGATCATCAGCTGGGCGCAGATCCTCATCGACGCCGTGCGCGCTGGTGGAGGCACGCAGCCCGTGTCGATCGGCGAGGGTGCCTGGGGCGTCGAGATCACGGGCTCCGACAACGGCTTCCGGGTGCGCGACGTCGCGGAGCTGGTGGACTTTCTGGGACCCCACGTGTACCGGATGGAGACGGATCAGTCCCGGCAGTTCCTGGGGGCGGCGTATGTGTGCGAGCAGCTGCACCGCTCGGGCCTGCCGGTGGTGATGGAGGAGTTCGGCACCACCTCCGACTACACGTCGGACGTCAACGGCGCGCACTACTACCGTCAGCTGCTGCATCACACGCTGCTGGCTGGCGCGACCGGCTGGCTCGCGTGGAACAACACTGACTACGACCACCTGGCACGCCAGGCGCCGTACACGCACCGGCCGTTCGAGCAGCACTTCGGGCTCATCGACAAGGACGGCGAGCCCAAGCCGCAGGCGCTCGAGATGAAGGCCTTCGCGCAGCTGCTGGAGCGCATCGACGTCGCGCGCTGCACGCGCCCGGATGCGGAGATCGCCATGGTGGTGACGGCGTACCTCGACAACCAGTACCCCTTCACGCATGAGCTCGACGGCCCGTCCGCGTCCCTGAACCTGCTGCAGGCGTACGTCTCGGCTCGGCATGCGGACCTTCCCGTGGGGTTCGTCCGCGAGGCCGATGGGCTGTCCTGGGAGCCGGGCACCGTCCGGGACCTGAAGGACGGCGTGCAGCACCGCTATGCGTCAGAGGTGGAGCCGATGGACGTCGGACCCGGCCTGCCGGACGACGCGTCGCTGTACCTGCTGCCCTCCATCAAGCACGTCACCTCGCCCACCTGGGAGCGCGTGGGTGAGCTGGCGCGCGCTGGCAAGACCGTGTACGCCTCCTACTTCCTGGGTGCCCACGGGAACCAGCGCGGGCCGTGGTGGCCCACGATGCACGAGCTGTTCGGAGTGAGAAAGTTGACTCGCTATGGTCTTGTGGATCCCATCGTGGACCCGGTGGTGGAGATGACCTTCCATGAGGACTTCGGCGGCATCGAGGCGGGGACCACGCTGGAGTTCGCCGCGGCGGGCAACGAGAACTCGCGCGCCTTCCTGCCCGTGGAGCCGGATGGCGCCCAGGTGATCGCGACGGATGCCCATGGCCGGCCAGCCCTGCTGCGCCACTGCATCGGCGAGGGCCAGGCGATCCTGTGCACCTACCCTCTCGAGCACATGGCGGCGGTCTCGCCGGCGGTGAACCCCAATGACCTCGTGCGACTGTACGCCGCGCTGGCGGAGGATGCGGGAGTCGCGCCGGAGGTCAGGGCGGACGATGCGGACGTCATCGTGGGCGAGCTGCACCACGAGGACGGGCGGCGCTTCGTGTGGCTGATCAACATGGCGGACCGGCCCACCCAGGCGTTCCCACGCGTGCCCGACGGCGAGTCGCTGGTGCCGCTGGGCGGCGGTGACGCCGTGGCGACGCTGACGCTGCCGCCCTACGGCGTGGAGGTGCTGGAGCGCGTCTAGCGCGCGCGGTCCACGCGGCCCAGGTCCCACCGGGGCTCGGTGCTCTCGGTGACCTGTCCATCGGCGCCAAAGAGCAGGAAGCGGTCGAACGATCGCGCGAACCAGCGGTCGTGCGTCACCGCGATCACCGCTCCCTCGAAGGCGAACAGCGCCGCCTCGAGGGACTCCGCGGACTCCAGGTCCAGGTTGTCCGTGGGCTCGTCCAGCAGCAGCAGCGTGGCGCCGGCGAGCTCGAGCAGCAGCACCTGGAACCGCGCCTGCTGCCCACCGGAGAGCGTGTCGAACGCCTGGTCCGCCTGTCCGCCCAGGCCGTAGCGGTCCAGCGACGCGATGGCGGCCTTGCGCACCAGACCCGCGCGATGGTCGTCCCCGCGGTGGAGGATCTCCGTCAATGCCTTGCCGTGCCACTGCGGGTGCGCGTGCGTCTGCGCGAACCAGCCGGGCCTCACCCGCGAGCCCAGCCTGACGGATCCGGTGTGAGCGACCGGCTCCGGCACCACGTCTCCCACGGGACGGTGCTCGCCGTCCGGATCGGAGCCGCCTGCGGCGAGCAGCCGCAGGAAGTGCGACTTGCCTGACCCGTTGGAGCCCAGCAGCGCCACCCGATCGCCAAACCAGATCTCGCTGTCGAACGGCTCCATGAGGCCGGTGAGCTCCAGGTGCTCGACCACCACGGCGCGCTTGGCCGTCCGGCCGCCGCCCAGTCGCATCGACACTGACTGCGCGAGCGGCACGGGCTCGGGCTTGCCGGCCTCCTCGAACTTGCGCAGCTTGGTCTGCGCCGCGGCGTAGCGCGAGGCCATGTCCGGCGAGATCTTGGCCCGCGCCTGCATCACTCGCACCAGCTCCTTGATGCGCGCGTGCTCCTCGTCCCACCGCCGCAGGTCCTCCGCGAGCCGCTCGTTGCGAGCCTCACGCGCGTCCCGGTACGTGGACCACCGGCCGGCGTGCACCCACAGCGTGTTGCCGTTGGCGTTCGTCTCCACCGTTGCGATACGCGTGGCGGCACGGTCCAGCAGCTCGCGGTCGTGACTCACCAGCACGATCGCCTTGCGCGACGCGATGAGCTGATCCTCGAGCCAGCGCTTGCCGGGAACGTCCAGGTAGTTGTCGGGCTCGTCGAGCAGGAGCACCTCGTCGTCCCCGCGCAGCAGCGCCTCGAGGGCCAGGCGCTTCTGCTCGCCTCCGGACAGCGTGGTCACCTTGCGGTCGCGGGCGCTGTCGAAGGGCATGCCCAGCGCCGCCACGGTGCACACATCCCATAGCGTCTCCAGCTCGTAGCCGCCGGCGTCTCCCCAGGCGATCACGGCACCGGCGTACGCCATCTGGTCCTTCTCGCTGGCCGTCTGGTGCATGCGGGCCTCGGTGGCGGTGACCCGCTGGGCGAGGTCGCGCAGCTTCGGGGACGCCAGCGACAGCAGCAGGTCCGCCACCGTCGACTCGTCTCGCACGGAGCCGATGAACTGCCGCATCGCCCCCAGCGAGCCCGTCACGGCGACGGCGCCCTCGTCCGGCTTGAGGTCGCCGGTGATGAGGCGCGTGAGCGTGGTCTTGCCCGCTCCGTTGGGACCCACGAGCGCCGCGACGTCCCCCGCTCCCACCTTCAGCGAGACGTCGCGCAGCAGCACCCGGCCGTCCGCGAGCGTGAAGCGAAGGTCGCTGATCTGGAGGTGTCCCACCGGTGCAGTCTAGGCGTGGCGGGCCTGCGACCGGCTGTCGGGATAGCCTGCCGGACATGAGCACGCTTCCCTCGGCAGTGATCGTCGACCTCGACGGCACCCTGGCCCACATGGGTGACCGCCACCCCTTCGCCACCACCGGCTACGACAAGGACACCCCCAACCGGCCCGTGGTCGAGGTGGTGCGCGCCCTGCATGCGGCGGGCCACACCATCGTGATCATCTCCGGCCGCAAGGAGGTCTCGCGCACGGAGACTGAATGGTGGCTGGGCACGCACCTGCCGGTCCCCTTCGAGGGCCTGCACCTGCGGGCGGACAGCGACGACCGCACCGACGGCATCGTCAAGCGGGAGATCTACGACCGCGAGATCGCTCCCCGCTTCGACGTGCTGTGCGTGCTGGACGACCGCAACCATGTGGTCGACATGTGGCGCGATGAGCTGGGGCTGACGTGCCTGCAGGTCGCGCCGGGCGACTTCTAGCCGGCGACGTGTGAGCGGCGTCGGACCGGCCGCTCAGTCCTGCGCTCGACGCGCCTTCCACTCGCGGGCGAGCAGGCCGTACATGGCGTCGTCGGACACCTGGTCCTCGACCCAGTAGCGCTCGCGACGGATGCCCTCGGGGATGAAGCCGATGCGCTCGAGCACCTTGATCGAGCTGACGTTGTGCGGGTGAGTCGAGGCCTCGACCCGGTGCACCTCGAGGTCGAACACGGCGTAGTCCACGAGCCGCGCGGTGGCCTCCGTGGCGTAGTAGTGGCCGCGTGCCCACGGGTGGAGCGTGAAGCCCACCTCTGCGGTGCGGCCGTTCTCGGACAGCCACAGCGCCACGTCGCCCAGGACCTTGTCATCGCGCAGCCGCACCACGGCCATCTGGTACCAGTGGCCGGGCTGCGGACCAGGCCGGGAGGTGATGTCCTCGATCAGCTCGCGCGCCCGCTCGATGGGGTACGGAGCACGCCATGCCTGGTATTGCGCGGTGGTGGTGTCGGAGCGTCGCTCCGCGAGGTCCTCGGCGTCGTCCAGCGTCATGGCCCTGAGCATCAGGCGCTCGGTCACCAGCGGCTCGAACGGCGTCTCCATGACATGAGCCTAGTCCCGGGCCTCGCTTCGCGCTCCCGGTGCTCCCCTGCTCAAGAGGAGGCGAGGGTCGCGATGGCCCGGCCACGCAGCCGTGCCAGCCGCTGATCGTCCACCGCTACGCCCGCGAGCGCGCGGTTGAGCTCGCTGCCCTGAAGGGTGCCGATGAACTGGTCCGCGAGGTCACGCGCCTGGGCGGGACGTGCGCCGGTTGCCTCTGCGATGAGCGGCGTCACCAGTCCCAGCACGTACTCCACCACCGTGTCGTTGAATGCTGCGCCGAACTCCGGAGTCTCGCCTGCAGTGCCGATCACGAACCGATACATCGCCAGGCATCGCGAGGAGAACAGCACGTCCTGGTAGGCCTCGGCGAAGGCGGCCAGCCGTGCGGACGCGACGCCTGCGGCGGCAGCGGCCTCGCGCATGGGCCCCACGACGCGTTCCAGCTCGAGCTCCATCGCCGCTCGCGCCAGGCCATCGCGCCCGCCGAAGAACTTGTAGATGGTCTGCTTGGAGGCGCCCGCCTCGGCGGCGACCTCGTCGATGGACACGCCGAAGCCGCGCTCGAGGTACAGCTCGAGCGCGACCTGGGCGATCGAGTCCTTACGAGCCATCCCGCGCGACGGCGATCCCTTCACGATCGATGACCTCCAGGTACAGCGATGGCTCGGGCCGCACGCGGTGGTCGTCCGAGTGGTGGATCCAGGCGACCGTGCCGTCTGCGCGGGTGATGATGACGGTGGGGACCACCGTATCGCCGCCCGCGTCCCCGGCGCCGCCGGCGAAGGTCACGGGCGTGCCACCCTCCTGCACGATGTCCAGCGCCGCCGCGGCCTGACCTCCGGAGTCGACGTAGAAGTCCATGGGCGCGTCGAAGCGCGCGGAGAGCTCCTCCGTCTCCTCCGCGCGGCGCGAGCTGATGAGGGCCACGCGCACGCCGCGCTCGGACAGCGCGCGGTACTGCCCGGCGATCGCGGTGATCTGCGCGACGCAGAAGGGGCACCAGGAGCCTCGATAGAACAGGATGACGTGGGGCTCGTGCGTGAGCGCCGCGGATCCCACCTCGTCGCCGTGGACCGTCTGCAGCGGGAAGTCCGGCAGTCGCTCGCCCACGGCGACCACGGGGGACGGCCGATGCTGCCGCGAGAACCACAGCGTGTAGCCCAGCAGCGCGGCGAGACCGGTCGCGGCCAGCGCGAACGCGAGCCCACTGACGAACCCGGAGGCAACGGTGGCCGCGGCAGCGAGGCCGTACAGCGGCCACGGGTGGCGGGGGAGCCTGGCGACCAGCCGGGAGGGGAGGACTTTGCCTGCTCCGATGAGACCGAGCGCGAGCAGCCAGGTCGCGGCGCCCAGCAGCGCGGGCCAGCCGGCAGGGCCGGTGGCGAGCCAGATCGCGAGGGCGACGGCGGCCAGTGCCAGCACCCCCACGGCTTCGACGTAGATGCGGGCCAGATGGCGTCTCATGGGAACTCCTTCAGTTAAGTGTACGAGAGCGTACACTTCAGCGCGGGAGTCACCGGTTTCATTCCCGGGATTTTCTCGAGGCGGCGTCGCGTTCTCTCCGCATGCCGCGACTGCGCCGTTCACGCCCCTCCGAGCCCGGCTTCACGCGCAGGCGAGCCGGGACGGGCTGGACCTACCGCGACCAGGCCGGCGAGCGCATCGGCGACGCGGAGGTGGTCGAGCGCATCCGCGCGCTCGTGATCCCGCCCGCGTGGACGGACGTGTGGATCTGCCCGTGGCCCAACGGCCACCTGCAGGCGCTCGGCACGGACGAGGCCGGCCGGCGCCAGTACCTCTATCACCCCGCGTGGCGCGAGCGCCGCGACCGGGACAAGCACGAGCGCGTGGTCGAGATCGCCGGCGGACTGCCCGCCGCGCGCGCGGTCGCGGATGCGGACGCGGGCCGCGGCGACATGTCCAAGCAGCACGTGCTGGGGATCGCCTTCCGCCTGCTGGACCGCGGGCTGTTCCGCGTGGGCGGCGACTCGTACGCCGCGAACAACGGCTCCTACGGCCTCGCCACCCTGCTCCAGAAGCACGCACGCGTGACCGCTGACGGCGTGGTGTTCGACTACGTGGGCAAGTCCGGCAAGGAGCAGCACGTGGTGGTGCGCGAGCCCGCGGTCGAGGAGGCGATCACCACGCTCAAGCGCCGCACCGACGACGACCCTCAGCTGCTGGCATGGCGGGAGAACGTCACGCCTGTGGTGTGGCACGACATCGACTCGGACGACATCAACGAGTACATCCAGATCGTGGTGCAGCCAGGCGCGACCGCCAAGGACTTCCGCACCTGGCACGGCACGGTGATCGCCGCCCAGGCGCTCGCGCAGGCTGGAGACGCCGCAGGCATGAGCCAGACCGCGCGCAAGCGCGCCGTCGCCGGCGCGATGCGTCAGGTTGCCGAGAACCTGGGCAACACGCCCGCCGTCGCCCGCGCCTCCTACGTGGACCCGCGAGTGATCGACCTCTGGGAGGACGGCGTCTCGATCGCGCCGGTGATCGACGCGCTGGGGGAGCACGGCGAGGACCTCTCTCCGGGCGAGCGCGACGCCGCGATCCAGGCTGCCATCGAGCAGGCGGTGGTGGACCTGCTCACGGCAGCGCCCACCGCGGTGGCGAGGCGCCTGCGGCGCGGGGCCTCCCGGGCCCGCCGCATCGCGGACGCGGCGTAGCGCTGCTCAGCGGCGTGGCGCGCCCAGGCTCAGCCGGTGGGTGACCGGCACTCCTCCGCCAGCTCCGCGACGGCGCGCAGGCCGGCACCGCGGTAGGGCTCCTCGACGAAGGTCGCGAGCGTGACTGCGTAGGCAACCGCCCGGGCCCTCACTCTGCGTCGACCGTCGCTGCCGGCACCCACCCTGAGCGTGCCCTCCGCCGTGCCGTACGCCTCCAGCAGCGCATCGCTGTGCGCGGAGCCCACGAGCACGCACGCCTGACCCAGGTCCGTCGCGGGATCCGCGGCAGCCGCGTCCCCCCAATCGACGATCCCCGCGAGCCGCCCGTCGCGCGTGAGCACGTTCGCGCCATGAAGGTCCAGGTGAGCCCAGGTGCGGCGAGGCTCGGGCGTGTCCGCGCCCGCTTGGAAGCAGCGCCGCAGCAGCTCGGCGTCCGGCGAGCTCAGGTCGCCGGTCTCCTCCAGGGTGCGCAGGCGCACATCGCAGCGCTCCGCCACCTCCGCGAGGGTGCCGCTGCGATACGGGTTCACGGGCGCATCGGCCGGTGCGGGCCGGTGGACCTGCGCGAGCGCGGCGCCCAGGTCGCGGGCGCCCGCGACGGTGAGGGGCTCCTCGAACGCAGGGCGTCCCTGCAGCCACGGCACCACGCTCCAGCGCCAGGGATAGCCCCGGCCGGGAAGGCCGATGCGCGTGGGCACCGGCGCGGGAAAGGTCCAGTCGCGCCGCATGCGCGGCAGCCAGTCGAGCTCGGTCACGGAGATCTCCGCGCCCACCGCCCGTCGCGGCAGGCGCACCGCGAGCGAGGGGCCCAGGCGGAACATCGCGTTGTCCCAGCCATCCATGCGGGCGCCGATGCGCAGCTGAGCGAGGTCCGGGTGCTGGTCCGCGAGCAGGGCGCGCACCAGCTCGGCATCGATCGAGATCTCAGCCTCGGGTGCGTGCGCCATCGTCACCCCTTCAGAGTAGGCACGCGCGTGCGCGTCTCTCGCTAGCCTGGCGGCGTGGACCTGGGGTTCGACTTCGACTTCCGCACACGGCCCGTGCGCGGCGAGCCCGGTCGCGCGGTCGAGCAGGTGTGGTTCGCGCGCGGCACGGTGCCGTACCGCAGCGAGCTGATCGCTCCCACGGGTTCAACGGTGGCGATCCTCATCCTTGGCGATTCGATCACCCAGACGGCGGCGAGCGGGGTCGAGGTGACTTCTGCGGAGGGTCTGGTGATCGGACCGCACACGGCGCCCATCACGAATGCGCCCTACGGGGAGACGTTCGCGGTGGGCATCGTCACGACGGCCGTGGGATGCGAGGCGCTGCTGGGGCACCGTCCTGCGGGTCTGCGGGGCAGGATCGTCGACCTCGCCACCGGCGCTCCCAGCCTGGTCGAGCTCCGGGCGGCGTTGGCCGTCAGGCGGGCCGATGATCCCGAGGCGCTCCTGGACGCGGTCGAGCATCGGGTCGCTGAGCTCGTGAACCTCGACGTGCCCGGTCTGGGTCGTGTCGAGGGCGCGGTTGCGTCGCTGGTGGCGGCCCCGCGTCGGTCCATCCAGGATCTGGCGCAGGAGGTGGGCGTGAGTCACGCGCATCTGGATCGAGAGTTCTCGCGGATCGTAGGCCTGCGGCCGCGCGAGCTGGCGCGCCTGCTGCTCCTACGCAGGCTCATCGAGGGGCTCGACCCGCTCGCGGACGTGCCATGGGCGAGCGTCGCGGCGGACGGCGGCTGGAGCGACCAGGCGCACTTCACTCGGGACTTCACGCGCCACACGGGGCTGAGCCCACGCCGCTACCTTCAGGTGCAGCGTTCCTTCGCGCTCGAGGGCAACGCCGGGCCCGGCTTCTCCCCGGACGTCGAGGCGCCGCGCTGACCCGCTCGCCGGCCGATGCCGGGGCCGGGTTGAATTCCTTCAAGACGGCGCGGCTGCGACAGCGCGACGATGCGGCTGATGAGAGGAGCAGTCATGACGGATGTGCAGGCGCAGAAGGCGAGTCAGCTGGCGAACATCGAGGAGGCGACGGGGCGCAGCGTCGCCGACTTCGCGACCGAGGTCGAGTCAGCGGGCCTCGAGCGTCACGGTCAGATCGTCGCCCACCTGAAGGCGAGCCATGGGCTCACGCACGGCAACGCGAATGCGCTCGCCCACGCGGTGCGGGAGCGGCTCGCCGGCGGGCCTCCACCCGCCGACGATCTGCTCGGCGCGCAGTACGCGGGAGCGAAGAAGGTGCTGCGGCCCATCCACGATGCGGTGGTCGCCCAGGCCCGCGCCCTGGGTGACGACGTCGAGGTGGTGGTGCAGAAGACAGGCGTGAGCCTGCGCCGCGCCAAGCAGTTCGCGCTTGTCCAGGCGCCGTCCGTGAAGCGCGTCCGGCTGAGCCTGAATCTCGACGCCACGCCGCCCGGCACACGCGTGGTCGAGGCCGGAGGGATGTGCACGCATCGAGCAGACCTCACGAGCATCGACGACGTGGACGACGAGGTCGCCGGGTGGCTCGCGGCCGCCTACGAGCGCGCTGGGTGAGGCACATCGCTAGCCTGGCGCCATGAGCCTGGTGATCCGCGACGCCGAGCCAGCCGACGGCCTCGCCATGGGAGAGATCCACGTCGCCGCTTGGCGCTCCGCGTACGCCGGCATCATGGACCCGGAATTCCTGGCGCGGCGTGACCCGGTCGCGGTGGGCGAGCGATGGACCGCCAGCCTGCGTGGGGATGGCGCAACCGGCGGAGAGCCCGCGCCGTGGGCGCGGCTGGTCGCAGCCCTGGATGGGCGAGTCGTGGCGATGGCGGCGATCGGGCCCGCGCGCGACGAGGAGTCCGACATCCCGCGTGCGCAGCTGTGGATGCTCAACTCCCACCCCGACGCTTTCGGAACCGGGGCGGCGACGGCGCTCCACGCCGAGGTGATCGCACGGCTGCGCGAACGCGGCGAGACGCGCGCGTACCTCTGGGTCGCCCGTGACAACCTGCGTGCCCGCCGCTTCTACGAGCGCGAGGGATGGGCCGGCGACGGCGGCGCGCACGTCGAGGAGCTCGGCGGCGTGCCGGTGGCCGAGGTCAGGTACGTGCGCGATCTGTGCGCACGTACCCGGTGATGTCCTCAGGGACGGCGTCCGCAGCAGCGAGCACCCCCCGGTAGTAGTCGAGCTTCGCGTTCAGGCGTTCTAGATGCTCGCGGTCCGCCGCCATCCGTGTCACGAGAGCCTCGCGGTAGTGCGCGAGCACCTCGACTCGGTCCGCGATGGTGTGCTCGCCGGCGTGGGTGAGGTCCACGAACGCCTTCATCTCGCGAATGGGCATGCCGGTCGCGCGCAGCAGCTGCAGGAACCGCACCCAGCCCAGGTCATCCTCGGAGTAGCGCCGGTGCCCGTTCGGCGCCTTGGGGACCTCCGCGAGCAGACCCTCGCGCTCGTAGTACCGCAAGGCGTGCTTCGAGACCCCGGTGAGGGTGGCGACGTCGTCGATGCTGTAGGCGCTCATCTCGCCACAGTAGGACTTCGAGTGCACTCGAAGTCAAGGGGCCTGTCCATCGGTTGACTTCGAGCGCGCTCGAACTCCTAGCGTCGACATCGAGCGGGTCAACCGGCCCCGACGCGAACCCGTGGAGGAAGCATGACCACCACCGATACAGCCGTCGCCGGACGCACCCTGGCGGGTACCGACGCCACGCTGGTCCCCATCGCGCTGGGCGCGATGATCATGGGCACCCGCACCCCCGAGGGCGAGTCCCGTCGCATCCTCGACCACTTCCTGGGAGAGGTAGCGCCGCGCTATGCGGCCGCAGACGGCTCCCCCGCACGCGCGATGATCGACACGGCCGACTGCTACTGCTGGTGGGAGGCGCCGGGCTCGCAGGGCGGTCACAGCGAGTCGCTCCTGGGCCGCTGGATGGCCGATGCCGGCGTGCGCGATCGCGTGTTCCTCGCCACCAAGGCCACCGGGATGGTCGACGGAGCCGAGACCGCGTGGAAGGACGGCGAGGCTGACTGGGAGTACGCACGTCAGCACTTCGTAGGCGCCTCCGCGCCCGTGCTGAAGCGCAGTCTCGAGGCTTCGCTCGAGCGCCTGGCCACCGACCGCATCGACCTGTACTACGTGCATGTGGATGATCTCTCGACGCCTCTCGAGGAGACCCTTGAGACCCTTGCCGGATTCGTGGCCGACGGGCGCATCGGCGCCTACGGATGGTCCAACGTGCGCGCGTGGCGCCTGGCTCAGATCCGGGCGCTGTGCGAGCAGCACGGCTGGCCCCAGCCGGTGGCGCTCCAGCAGCAGCACTCCTACCTGCGCCGCCGTGCGGGCCTGCGGCACGGCTCGATCGTGGGCGACGAGCAGCTGGACTACCTGGAGCATCACCCGGACCTCCAGCTCGTGGCGTACTCGCCCGTGCTGAAGGGCGCGTACTCGGACCGCTCGCGTCGCGGCGCGGACTTCTGGGCGATGGGCAACTACGCCGGCCCCGACGCCGATGCGCGCTTCGCCGCCGTGGACGAGGTCGCCTCGCAGACGGGCGCGACGGGCAACCAGGTGGTGCTCGCGTGGATGCTCGCTCAGGACTCGCCGAGCGTGCTGCCCCTGATTGGGCCCCGCACCTACGACCAGTACCGGGAGAACATCGACGCGCTGCACGTGGAGCTCACGGCGGAGCAGGTGGCGATGCTGGACGCCGCCGGCGCGTAGCCGCCCCATCCCGGTGGGACATGGGGATCAGGCTCCACGAGCCCCATCCCCATGTCCTCCCAACGCGCACGCCGCTCGCCGGGTCGCTAGCGTGGGCGCATGCTCACCGATCTGCCGGACCACGAGCGCTGGAACCACAGCATCGCCTATCAGCGCGAGCTCAGCGAGCTGATCCCTGAGACCGCGCGAACGGCGCTCGATGTCGGTTGTGGCGAAGGCCTGCTGGCCCGTGAGCTGGTCAAGAGGGGGCTCGCGGTCACCGCCCTGGATACGGATGCGGCGAGCATCGAGCGCGCCCGCGCGCAACTGTCGGATGGCATCGACTATCGGATCGCGGACGTGATGACGGAGCACCTGCGGGAGCACGGCTTCGACGTGGTGACCTGCGTCGCGACGCTTCACCATCTCGATCTCGATTCCGGGCTGCGTAGGCTGTCCGAGCTGACCGCACCGGGGGGAACAGTCCTCATCGTGGGCCTCGCCCAAGCCACGTGGCGCGAGCTCCACTGGGAGGCGGTAGCGATCGCGGCTGATGTCGCGGCGCGGCGTAGACGCCAGCAGTGGGAGCATCCGTCGCCCACCATATGGCCTCCCCCGCACACGTATGCACAGGTTCGGGAGGCCGCGACGCGGATCATGCCCGGCTCGGTGTATCGCCGGCGGGCGCTGTGGCGCTACACGCTCACATGGACCAAGCCGCTGGACCGGTAGAGCGCGCGGCTCGCATCACCCGCGGTGAGTCGAGGCGCCCATGCGGCGCACGGCCTCCGTGATGATGTCCGGGTGCGTGGCGATGTTGAGGCGCACATGGCCGGCGCCGCCGGTGCCGAACGTGGGTCCGGAGTTCACTGCGACCCGCGCGTGCTCGAGGAAGTGCGCGGAAGGGTCCGTGTCGAGCTCCAGAGGGCGGCAGTCGATCCACGTCAGGTACGTGGCCTCGGGCTGGCGGTAGACGGCGCCCGCCAGGTGCTCGTCGATCAGCGTCCCCAGCAGGCGACGGTTCGCGTCCAGGCCCTGCATGAGCGCATCCAGCCACGGCTGGCCGTGGAGGTAGGCCGCTGTCTGCGCGAGGGTGCCAAAGTGCGTGGGTCCGTGATGAGGAGAGGTCGCGTAGCGCGCAAGCTCGGCCTGCACCGCACGGCCGCCGATCACGATCGCGGCGGGGATGCCGGCGAGATTCCACGCCTTGGACGCGGCCATGAGCGAGAAGCCCTTCTCGCCGCCGTCCACGGACAGGTATGGCACGAACTCGTGGCCCTCGTAGACCAGCGGTGCATGGATCTCGTCCACCACCACGCGCACGCCGTGCCGGTCAGCGAGGGCCGCCACGCGCTCGAGCTCGGCTCGGGTGTGCGCGACGCCGGTGGGGTTGTGGGGGCTGCACAGGAGGTACGCCGCGGAGCGGCCTCCGGCCGTCGCAGCGGTGAATGCCGCGTCCAGCGCGTCGAAGTCGATCCGAAGGTCCTCGCCCAGCGGCGCCTCCGCCACCTGACGGCCTGCGGCCTTGAGATACGAGTAGAACGGCGGGTAGACGGGCGAGTTCACGACGACCTGGTCGCCCGGCTCCGTGAGCATGCACAGGACGTCGGTGTACCCGGTGATGACGTCCGCCACGGTGGTCATCTGGCCCGGCGACACCGACCATCCCCAGCGCTGGTCAGCGAACGTCGCCAACGCCTCGGTGTACGTCGTTCCCGAGGCGTAACCGGTGTCCCCACCGGAGACGGCGCGCTCCAGCTCCTCGCGGATGGGATCGGCGAGCGCGACGTCCATCTCCGCCACCCACAGGGGCAGCACGTCGGGCGCGTACTTGTGCCACTTGGCACTGGTGCGGTCGCGCAGCTGAGCCAGCGTGAGCTGGGTGAGCGGATTGGTCTGAATGGACGCAGGGGCAGGGACAGCCATCCTCACACTGTGGCGAACGCGACTCTCAGACGCAAGTGGCGAGCGGCCAGGCGCGGCGGCGCGGGCCCTTGGGAGCACGGACGATGTGACATATCCTGCGCCCCATGAGGCTGCCGAGCGGGGACGAGGGACGCTTCCCCGTGGGCGCCCTGATCGCGATCGCGCTCGTGGGCGCCGCAGCGTACGGCGCGTACTGGTTCCTGACCGATCAGGGCTACCTCGGAACCGCCGCGCCCACGGCCTCGCCCACGGCCGCGGTGGACGCGGCGGGCGAGCAGGACAGCCGTCCCGAGTGGCTGCAGGGCACGGACCACGTGCTCCCGGCGGTGGTGCCGCACGAGGACGACCGTATGCCGGATTCGTACGTGCTGCAGCCGTGGGTGTGGGACCTGGTGGACGAGGACTGGGAGCTCGCGGTGCTGCGTGTGGGCGAAGGCGATCAGTACACGTGGTTCTCCGACGTCCAGGAGCTCTATCTGATCTCCCCCACCGGCGAGCACTTCACGGTCGCGGAGTTCGACACCACCATCGACCGTGACGTGGTGCACTGGGACCCCGCGCTCACGGTCGCGTGGATCAAGCGCAGCGACGGCTCCGAGTGGGAGCAGGTGATCGAGTTCGAGCTGCTGACCCAGACCAACACCTACGACTTCGGGGACAGCGCGATCAGCACGGCCAACCGTATCGAGGGGGGCATCGCGAACGTCGACGTGGTGGGTGCGCAGCCGGACGGCCTCGAGCTGTGGGTCTCCTACGACGCCAACGGCGCCGCCACGGGAGTGTTCTGGCGTGACGGCGAGACCTGGAAGCCGAGCCTGGTGCAGGACGAGATTCGCCGCATGGTCGTCCAGGGCTTCTCGCGCGACCGCGGCGTGGATGCGTGGATCGATGCCGAGGGCGGGCGCGCGGTGTTCCACGGCGAGTACATCGATCCTGACATCGGCACGGTGACCGACCACCAGTGGGTGGTGCATGACCTGCTGGTCGACTCCTTCGAGGACGATGCCGTGGTTGCCACGCCCGCGCCGGGCTGCTCGCCGCTGGGCGGCGGCCATGCCGGCGAGTTCGACGGCGACCGCATCGTCGCCGTCTGCGACGGCACCGAGTGGCTGCTGGATCCGTACGAGCTGACGGAGCCCGAGCAGCGCTAGAGAGCGGCCGGCTCCCACCTGCGCTCGCGCAGTCGCGACAGGAGGAGCCCGCGGAAGCGGTCCACGTCTCCGTCCAGGCCGTCGAGGTCGGCGGCGTCCAGCAGCACGGACCAGGAGCCGTCGACGCGTGCGGCGACCAGCGCGAGCGGCTCGCCGTCGATGGCGTCCGCGAGGTCAGCGTCGAGCTCGTTGCGGTGCAGCAGCCGCACGGGCACGGGCAGCGTAGCCGCCATCCGGTCCCAGGCGGGCTTGCGTCGCACCGGCGAGTGGGTGATGTCGCACAGTGAGCAGTGGGCACGCCCCAGCAGGTGGCCGATCACGTACGCGGTCTCGCCGCGCACGCCGCCATCCGCGTCGTAGACCCCCGCAAGCTCCGTCACCTGTGCCATGACGGGCTCAACAGACGGGCCGATGCGCCCATTCCGTCAAGCGCTCTCGCGCCGGAACACGCGGGTGCCGATGGCGAGGCCGAACGCCACCAGCGCGACCGTGATGCCTACGCCCCAGAGTGCGACGGGGTCCGTCAGGTCGCCGCGGAACATCGCGCGGACGCCGTCCACCACATGCTTGAGAGGGTTGAGGTTGCTCAGGGTCTCCAGCCACTGAGGTGCCAGCGACATAGGCAGGAGGATGCCAGAGAGCAGCAGCAACGGGAGCGCGACGCCGTTGAGCAGCGGCGCGAACGAGTCCTCGGACTTGAGGGTGAGCGCGACGCCGTAGCTGAGCGAGGCGAAGCACGCGCCCAGCAGCGCCACCGTGGCGACGCCGGCCACCATGGCCCACCATGGCGCACGCAGACCGAACAGCAGTGCCACGAGCACCAGCATGGTGCCCTGCACCAGCAGCACGATGACGTCCCTGAGCACGCGACCCAGCAGCAGCGAGGCCCGCGAGGCGGGCGTGACCCGCATGCGCTCGATCACGCCGGCGCGCCACTCCGCGATGAGGCCGAAGCCCACGAAGCTCGCGCCGAACAGTCCCAGCTGCACCAGCAGTCCGGGCACGAAGATCTGCCACGCGTCGACGTCCTCGCCAAAGGCGCGGGTGTCCGCGATCGTCTCGAGCAGCGGCCCGAACAGGGCGAGGTAGAGGATGGGCTGCAGGAGTCCAAACACCACCCACACGGGCTGGCGCAGGCTGAGCCGCATCGCGCGGGAGAAGACGATCCAGGTGTCGCGTGCGATGGTCATGTCAGGCCTCCTCGTCGCGCAGCGAGCGCCCGGTCATGGTGAGGAACACATCGTCCAGGGTGGGGCGTCGCACCTCGACCCCTGCGACGTCGTGACCGCTCCCCATCTCCCTCAGCAGCGTGGGCAGTGCGGATGCCCCATCGGGCACCGTGAGCCGCACCACGTCTCCGTCGATCTCGTGGGGCACGTCGCCCAGCACCTCGGTGGCGGCCGCCGCCAGGGCCGCTGCGGCATCGGCGCTCGAGGCGGTCAGCAGCACCTGGTCGCCGCCCACGGAGCGCTTGAGCTCGTCGGAGGTCCCGGCACCCACGATCTCGCCGTGGTCGATGACCAGGAGGCGGTCGCTGAGCGCGTCCGCCTCGTCCATGTAGTGGGTCGTGATGAACACGGTGGTGTCGAAGTCGTCCCGCACGCGCCGGATGTGCTCCCACAGGTTGGCGCGCGACTGCGGGTCCAGACCGGTCGAGGGCTCGTCGAGGAACACGATGGTGGGCTCGTGGATGAGCCCCATGGCGATGTCGAGTCGCCGGCGCTGGCCGCCGGAGAGCGTGCCGCACTTGCGCTCCCAGATGCCGTCCAGGTCCAGCCCGCTCAGCAGTGCCTTGCCACGCTCGGCGGCGACGCCTCGATCGATGCCGTACAGCCGGGCCTGGTCCACGAGCTCCTCACCGGCGACGGCGCTCGGGTCCGTGGTGCCCATCTGAGCGACGTAGCCGATGGAGCGGCGCACCCCCACCGGGTCCTTGGCGAGGTCGTGGCCGTTGACGGTCGCGGTGCCGCCGCTGGGATCGAGCAGCGTGGTCAGCATCCGCAGCGTGGTGGTCTTGCCGGCGCCGTTGGGACCCAGGAAGCCGACGATCTCTCCGGCAGCGACCGTGATGTCGACGCCTTTGACGGCCTCCACGGTGCGCGGCGCGTCCTTGCCGCGGCCCCGCACGGAGTAGGTCTTGCGCAGCCCGCGCGCGTCGATGATGGGCGTGCTCATGCGTGTGCCTCCTGGAGATGGCCGATGCGCACCCGACGGCGGGCGCAAGGATCAGGCTAGCGGCGGCCTCCGACAGGCGCTGGCACCGCTACGCGCAGTTGTCGCACACGCGGGACAGCGGAAGCGTCATGCCGCAGCGCGAGCACGGGGCGCCGATGCGGTCCGCGGCCACACGAGGGCGCGGGGCGCCCGATCCCGAGGTGTCCGAGCAGGTGCGGCACGGCGGGATGGTCGCCATCTGCTCCTCGGTCGCCTTGTACGGCGCGGGCCCCAGCAGGCTGCCGTCGGCGGCACGCTCGAAGTGCATGCAGTCCTCGTGGTGACGCATCACCGGAGCCTTGCCGGTGGGCTTGCCCGTCTTGCGGTTGACGGGGTCCTTGAGCCACACGAGGCCCGGCTGTGCAATGGTGACGGTCATAGCCCGAGCGTACGCCGCATGGGACCGGGACGTTGGCCGTCTCCGTCCCTGGTGAGTGCAGGCGCTCGCCCTCGCGTCAGCCCAGCAGCGCCCGGAACGCGGCAGCGGCGCGCTCGGCCGCTCCCTCGCCCAGCGCGAGGAACAGGCTGGGCTCCGTCAGCTCCAGCTCCAGCACCACGGGTCCGTCCTCGGTGGGAAGCAGGTCCACCCGCACGTACGCCAGGCCTGGCAGGTCCGCCACGATGCGGTCCGCGAGGGCCCGCTCGGCCTCGGTGGCCTCCGTGGCCATGACCTTCTCGTCCGCGTACACACCGCGCGCCAGCACGGGCGGTAGCAGGGCGATCTGACGGTGGGTGGCGTGTCGGGCTGCGGGGGTCTGTCGTTGCGGTTCGGGGGCAGGAGTGGCGCTGAGGGTGTGTCGTGGGACGTTGGGATGGGCGCCATGACGCGGGCAAGGTTGGCCCTCGTGATGGCGGTTGGCTCGTTCGTGTCGGTCTGTTCGCTTGGGGTCGTGTCCGGTGGGCTAGCGTGGCGGGGTGGGAGCGAGGG
>NZ_BONR01000002.1 GCF_016862815.1 Demequina activiva
CCCAAGGCTGACGAGAAGGCTGACGAGAAGGCCGAGGAGCCCAAGGCTGACGAGAAGGCCGACGAGAAGGCCGAGGAGCCCAAGGCTGACGAGAAGGCTGACGAGAAGGCCGAGGCCGACGACGCGGAGGACAAGCCCGCGAAGAAGCCCGCCGCCAAGAAGCCCGCTGCGAAGAAGGCGCCGGCCAAGAAGCCGGCCGCCAAGAAGACCACCACGGCTGCCGACAAGGCGGACGAGCCCACCGAGGCCGCTGCCGACGCCGCCGACGAGAAGTAAGGGAATCGCACATGGCGAACTACACCGTTGCCGACATCCAGGCACTGCGTGAGCGCACCGGCGCCGGCATGCTCGACGTCAAGAAGGCGCTCGACGAGGCGGAGGGCGACCTGGACAAGGCCGTCGACATCCTGCGCGTCAAGGGCCTGAAGGGCGTCACCAAGCGCGAGGGCCGCTCGGCCTCCGAGGGCCTCGTCGCCGCGTCCATCCAGGACGTGGACGGCGGTCAGGTGGGCACGCTCATCGAGCTCAACTCCGAGACCGACTTCGTGGCCAAGAACGACAAGTTCGTGGCGCTCGCGGACCAGGTCCTCGCCACGGTCGTCGCCTCGGGCGCCGACTCGGCAGAGGCCGCGCTCGCGACCGACGTCGACGGCAAGACCCTGCAGGAGGTCATCGACGCCGAGGCCGGCATCCTGGGCGAGAAGATCGTCCTGCGCCGCGTCGCCCGCATCGCGGCGCCCGCCGTGACCGAGTACCTCCACCGCACCAACAAGGACCTCCCCGCGCAGGTGGGCGTCCTGGTCGGCTCGGACGCCAAGGCCGGCGAGGTCGCTCGCGACATCGCGATGCACATCGCCGCCTACTCGCCGTCGTACCTCGTGCGCGAGGAGGTCCCCGAGGACGTCGTCGCCAACGAGCGTCGCGTGGCCGAGGAGACCGCCAAGGCCGAGGGCAAGCCCGAGCAGGCGCTGCCCAAGATCGTGGAGGGCCGCCTGAACGGCTTCTTCAAGGAGAACACCCTGGTGGACCAGGCGTTCGCGAAGGACCCGAAGACCACGGTCGGCAAGGTCATCGAGAACTCGGGCGGCGAGGTCCAGGCCTTCGCTCGCTTCCGCGTGGGAGCATAGGCTTCCAGGCAGGAGACACCAGACCACAGCAGCGCGCCGCAACCTCAGGAGGAGCCGATGTCCGAGTCCACGATCGTGAATCCGGACACCGGAGACTCCTCCGAGGTGCGGCGCGTTCTGCTGAAGCTGTCGGGTGAGATGTTCGGCGGCGGGTCCGTGGGGCTCGACGCAGACGTCATCAACCGCATCGCCCGCGAGGTGGCGGTCGCCGTCAAGGACGGCGTGCAGGTGTGCATCGTGGTGGGCGGCGGCAACTTCTTCCGCGGAGCGGACCTGTCGCAGCGCGGCATGGAGCGCGCGCGAGCCGACTACATGGGCATGCTCGGCACGGTCATGAACGCGCTGGCGCTGCAGGACTTCCTCGAGCAGGCAGGCGTCGCGACGCGCGTCCAGACCGCCATCACCATGGGCCAGGTCGCAGAGCCGTACATCCCGCTGCGCGCCGTGCGGCACATGGAGAAGGGGCGCGTGGTGATCTTCGGCGCAGGCGCCGGCATGCCGTACTTCTCCACGGACACCGTCTCGCTCCAGCGGGCCCTCGAGGTGCGCTGCACCGAGGTGCTGATGGGCAAGAACGGCGTCGATGGCGTCTACACGGCGGATCCGCGCGAGGATCCCGACGCGACGCTGCTCGAGCACGTCACGTATGCGGACGCTCTGCAGCAGGGCCTCAACGTGATGGACGCCGCCGCGTTCTCGCTGGCCAAGGACAACGCCATGCCCATGAGGGTGTTCGGGCTCGAGGAGCCAGGCAACGTGACTCGCGCACTCGCGGGTGAGAGAATCGGGACGCTGGTCACGGCCTGAGGCCGCCGGCGACGAGACTGAAGGAGCACAGGTGATCGACGAGATCCTCCTCGAGGCAGAGGAGCACATGGACAACGCCGTGGCGGTCGCGAAGGACAACTTCGCCGGCATTCGCAGCGGCCAGGCGTCTGCGGCGATGTTCGCCAACATCACGGTCGACTACTACGGCGCTCCCACGCCGCTGCAGCAGCTGGCGTCGATCACGCTCCCGGAGGCGCGGATGGTGCTCGTCGCCCCGTACGACGCCTCCGCGAAGCAGGAGATCGAGTCCGCGATCCGCAACTCGGACCTGGGCGTGAACCCCTCGGACGACGGCACCGTGCTGCGCATCGTGATGCCGCAGCTCACCGAGGAGCGCCGCCGCGACTACGTCAAGCTCGCGAAGTCCAAGGCCGAGGACGCTCGCGTCACGGTGCGCAACATGCGACGCAAGGCCAAGGACCAGATCGACGCCGCCGTCAAGGATGGCGAGGTGGGCGAGGACGAGGGCTCCCGCGCGGAGAAGGAGCTCGACGGCCTCACCAAGAAGCACGTCGACGCGATCGACGCGCTGCTGGCGCACAAGGAGAGCGAGCTGCTCGAGGTCTAGCCTCGGGCCGCGTCGTGCGCGGTGACCCCTCCATGAGCATCTTCCGCCGCCGCGACAAGGACCCCCGTGGGCCCCAGCGGGATGCTGGCACGCCGGAGCCGCAGCCCTCCGCGTCGCCGTGGGCGGCCACCTCCGAGTTCCAGCCCGCGCCGTACTACGTTCCCGGGATGCCGTCGCTGCACGACGACGGCCCCGAGCAGCCGGCCGATGCGCCGGAGCCCGCAGCGCCGGTCCAGCAGGACCGCGCGGGGCGCCCAGGGGAGGGCGCGCCGGCTGTCGCCGGGGCGCCCAGGGCCAGCGCCGCATCGGCCGCACCCGTCCCTCATGGTGCGAGCGCGGATGCGGTGGACGATCCCCGCATCGACCCCGAGACGCCCCGGCCCGTGGAGTCCCCGGTGCCTCAGGTGGCGCCCGTGTCGCGAAGCGGACGGAACATGCCGGCAGCGGCCGCGGTCGGCATCGGCCTGCTCGCGATCGTCGTGGTCGCCGCCTGGTGGGATCCGCTGGCCTTCACCGTGCTCGCGTGCCTGTTCTCCCTGGCCGCCGTGGTGGAGTGGCGAACGGTGCTGGCCAAGCAGGCGCGCCAGGTGCCGCTCATCCCCGTCGCGCTCGCGACCGTGGGATTCATGATCTCGACCTGGTACTACGGTCCCGAGGGGCTCGTGGTGGCGCTCATGGTGGGCTGCGCCGGCACCGTCGCATGGCGCGTGGTGGACGAACGCATCGAGAACACCCTCGCCGACTCGCTCGCGAGCATGCTCACCCTGCTGTGGATCCCGTTCATGGCGGCGTTCCTGGTGCTGCTGGTGCTCGCGGACGACGGCTGGCACCGCGTGCTGGTGGTGATCCTCGCGGTCGCGGGTGCCGACTCGGGCGGCCTGTTCGCGGGCATGCTGTTCGGCCGCCACCCCATGGCTCCACGCGTGAGCCCCAAGAAGACCTGGGAGGGCTTCGCAGGCGGACTGGTGCTGGGCACCCTCGCCGCCTCGATCGCCGCGTACTTCTTCTACGACGGTCAGTGGTGGATCGGCGCGCTCGTGGGCGCGGCGTGCGTGGTGGCCGCCGTGCTGGGCGACCTCGCGGAGTCCGCCGTCAAGCGCGACATCCAGGTCAAGGACATGAGTTCGCTGCTTCCGGGCCACGGAGGCATCATGGATCGCATCGACTCTCTGCTGCTGGCCGCGCCGGTGGCATACGTCGTGTTCGCACTTCTCCAGGGAGCCGTATGACCGACCGACCACTTCTCCAGTTCGCGGCGCCGCGCCGCGGCAAGCCGCCACGCCACTTCGCGGACCTCACCACGGACGAGCGGATCGAGACCGTCCGCGAGATGGGCCTGCCCGCGTTCCGCGCCAAGCAGCTCGCGACGCACTACTACACCCACCTGACGGTGGATCCCGCGGACATGACGGACCTGCCGGCCGCGGCGCGCGAGGAGATCGCTCAGCAGGTGTTCCCTCCGCTCATGAAGCCGGTGACGTCGCTGGTCGCCGACGGCGGCGCGACCCGCAAGACGCTGTGGAGCCTCCACGACGGCGTCAAGGTCGAGTCCGTGCTGATGAAGTACCCGGAGCGGGCGACGCTGTGCGTCACGAGCCAGGCCGGCTGCGGCATGGCGTGCCCGTTCTGCGCCACCGGCCAGATGGGGCTGACGCGCAACCTGTCCGCCGCGGAGATCATCGAGCAGGTGCGCCTGGCCGCCAGGTCGGCGCGCGACGGCGACCTGGGCGAGCAGGTCCGGCTGTCCAACGTGGTCTTCATGGGCATGGGCGAGCCGCTCGCCAACTACAAGGCCGTGATGCAGACCGTGCGCGCGCTCGTCGCGCCCGAGCCGCACGGCTTCGGCCTGTCCGCGCGCCACGTCACGGTCTCCACGGTGGGCCTGGTGCCCGCGATCGACAAGCTCACCAAGGAGGGCATCCCGGTGACGCTGGCGCTCAGCCTGCATGCGCCGGACGACGAGCTGCGCAACGAGCTGGTGCCCATCAACACGCGGTGGACCGTGGACGAGGCCCTGGACGCGGCACGACGCTACTTCGACGCCACGGGCAGGCGCGTCAGCATCGAGTACGCCCTGATCCGCGACATGAACGACCACGCGCATCGCGCAGACCTCCTGGGCCGCAAGCTCAAGGAGCGCGGCGACGGCTGGGTCCACGTCAACCCCATCCCGCTGAACCCCACGCCCGGGTCGAAGTGGACCGCATCGGACCCTGAGGTCGAGCGAGAGTTCGTCCACACCCTGCGCGCTCACGGGATTCCGACCACGATCCGGGATACTCGAGGCAGTGACATCGATGGAGCGTGCGGCCAGCTCGCGATCAAGGAGGTCTGATGCCTGACCTGTTCCCCCGTGCGGGTGCGACCAAGCTCGGCTATCGCCGTGATGACGTCGACGCCTACTTCGCTCAGGCGCGACACGTGTACGAGCAGCCCGGCGCCGCGGACGACCTCGCGTCCTTCGACGTGCGACGGGCATCGTTCGGCCTGGCCCGTGGCGGGTACTCGACGGCCTCGGTGGACAGCGCGCTCGACCGGCTCGAGGTGGCGTTCTCCGCTCGCGTGAAGGAGCGGTTCATCAAGGAGCACGGCCAGGACGCGTGGATGGCGCAGCTTGCCGAGCGCGCCCAGAGCCTGTACCCGCGCCTGCGCCGCCCGGCGGGAGAGCGCTTCGACCGTCCCAGCGGACTGCACGGCGGCTACGCACAGGCGGACGTCGACCAGCTGCTGGACCGGCTCACCGCGTTCTTCGACCAGGGCAAGCCGCTCACCGCGGACGAGCTGCGCAGCGCGACGTTCAAGCGGCGCTCGTCCTGGGCCGCCTACGAGGAGCGCGTGGTCGACGCGTACCTCGCCCGCGCGGTCGACATCCTGCTCGGGGCCGCGTGAGCGACAGCCCTCGCACCGTCTCGCTGCTGGGCTCCACCGGGTCGATCGGCACGCAGGCGCTCGACGTCATCGCGCGCAACCCTGACCGCTTCCGTGTGGTCGCGCTCGCCGCGGGCGGCTCCGACCCCGATGCCGTGATCGCGCAGGCGAAGGCGACACGGGCACCGCTGGTGGCCGTCGCATCGGCCGATGCCGTGCGCGCCATCTCCGCCGCCCTGCCCGGGGTCGACGTCCGCTCCGGCGCCGATGCGGTGGTCGCCGCCGCAGGGTGCGGCGCCGATGTGGTGCTCAACGGGATCACCGGGTCCGTGGGGCTGCGGCCCACTCTCGCGGCGCTCGAGGCCGGGAGCACGCTGGCCCTGGCGAACAAGGAGTCTCTCGTGGCGGGCGGCGCGCTCGTGAAGGCTGCCGTGCGGCGCCCGGGTCAGATCGTCCCGGTCGACTCCGAGCACTCGGCGCTGGCCCAGGCTCTGCGCGGCGGCGCTGCCAGCGAGGTCGCGCGCTTGGTCGTGACCGCCTCCGGCGGCGCGTTCCGCGGCCGCAGCCGTGAGGAGCTCGCCCACGTGACCCCCGCTGACGCCCTGAACCACCCCACGTGGGACATGGGCCCCGTCGTGACCATCAACTCCGCGTCGATGGTCAACAAGGCGCTCGAGGTGATCGAGGCGCACCTGCTGTTCGACATCCCCATGGACCGCATCGACGTCGTGGTGCATGCGCAGTCGATGGTGCACTCGATGGTCGAGTTCGTCGATGGCAGCACCCTGGCGCAGGTGTCGCCTCCGGACATGCGGCTTCCCATCGCCCTGGGACTGTCGTGGCCCGACCGCGTCGCGGACGCCGCGCCTGCATGCGACTGGAGCCAGGCGTCCACGTGGACCTTCGAGCCGCTGGACGAGCGAGCCTTCCCCGCGGTGCGCGTGGCCCGCGAGGCCGTCGCGGCGTCGGCACTGCATCCGGCGGTGTTCAACGCCGCGAACGAAGAGTGCGTCGCAGCGTTCGTTGCAGGATCGTTGCCGTTCCTCGGGATCGTCGACACGGTCAGGAGCGTTGTGGAGGAGTACGAGGCGCCCAGCGAGCTGTCGCTGGACGCGGTCGACCATGCGGAGCGGTGGGCGCGCGAGCGCGCTCGTGCCCGCATCGGCTGAGGCAACGGCTACGTAGGGTAGGGACATGTTGACGCTGGTGGGCATCCTGGTGCTCGTGGTCGGGCTGCTGATCTCGATCGCGCTGCACGAGGTGGGGCACATGGTGCCCGCGAAGAGGTTCGGCGTGCGCGTGAGCGAGTACTTCGTGGGGTTCGGTCCCACCCTGTGGTCGCGTCGCGGCCGCGAGACCGAGTACGGCGTCAAGGCCATCCCGCTGGGCGGCTACGTGCGGCTGGTGGGCATGATCCCCCCGGAGGACCGCGTGAAGCCCGTCCGCGGCACCGGATGGGTGGCGCGCGTCATCGGCGATGCGCGTGAGGCCGCGGTCGAGGAGATCCAGCCGGGCGAGGACCACCGCGCCTTCTACCACCTCGCGTGGTGGAAGAAGGTCATCGTGATGATGGGTGGACCCCTCGTGAACCTCGCGCTGGCGGTCATCCTGTTCACAATCGTGCTCACCACCATCGGGGCACCCACGCAGACTCTGACCGTGGGTCAGGTCGTGCCGTGCGTGCCGGCCGCCGGGGCGACCGAGTGCGCCGCCGGCGATCCCGCGTCGCCCGCAGCCGAGGCCGGGCTCGAGGACGGCGACACCATCACGGCGGTCGACGGTGTTCCCGCCGAGGACTGGCAGCAGGCCACCGCGATCATCGCGGCGAGCCCCGGCCAGACCATGCCGCTCGAGGTGCTGCGCGACGGAGAGCCGCTGACGCTGTCCGTGACTCCCGGCGAGCGGGAGCGGACCGTGACGAACGATGCGGGGGAGCCGGTGCTCGACACCAGCGGCGAGCCGATGCTCGAGACCGTCGGCTACCTGGGCGTGACCTCGGAGTTCGTGACCGAGCCGCAGCCGCTCACGGCCGGCGCCGTGCAGACGTGGAACTACCTGGTGGCGACCACCGAGGTCATCGTGAACCTGCCGCAGCACCTGTGGGACGTGACGCGGGCCGCGCTGGGTCTCGAGGAGCGCAGCACGGACTCGATCATGGGCGTCGTGGGCGTGGGCAGGGTCGCGGGTGAGATCACCAGCGCCGACGTCGAGGGCTACGGGCTCACCGAGAAGTTGGGCGACATGCTGAACCTGCTCGCCGGCCTCAATCTCGCGCTGTTCGTGTTCAACATGATCCCGCTCGTGCCGCTCGACGGCGGCCACGTCGCCTCGGCGCTGTGGCAGGGGATCAAGAACGGTTGGGCGCGCCTGCGCGCGCGCCCGGCCCCTGCGCCCGTGGATGTGGCACGCATGATGCCGCTGGCGTACGGAGTGTTCGGAATTCTGCTGGTCATGGGCGTCGTTCTCATCTATGCGGACATCGTCGCGCCCGTCAACGTGCTGTGATCGCCGCGCCTGGAAATCGAAACGACGTCTGAGGAGATAATGAGACTGTGACTGCCATCGGACTCGGAATGCCTGCCATGCCCGCCCCCACGCTTGCCCCGCGCAAGAAGACCCGCAAGATCAAGGTGGGGAGCGTCTACGTCGGGGGCGACGCGCCGGTCTCGGTGCAGTCGATGACCACCACCAAGACCACGGACATCAACGCGACGCTGCAGCAGATCGCGGAGCTGACGGCCGCCGGTTGCGACATCGTCCGCGTCGCCTGCCCCACGCAGGACGATGCCGAGGCGCTGCCCATCATCGCGAAGAAGTCCCAGATCCCGGTGATCGCGGACATCCACTTCCAGCCCAAGTACGTGTTCGCCGCGATCGAGGCCGGTTGCGCGGCCGTGCGCGTCAACCCCGGCAACATCAAGCGCTTCGACGACCAGGTCAAGGAGATCGCCGCGGCCGCGAAGGACCACGGCACGTCGATCCGCATCGGCGTCAACGCCGGAAGCCTCGACAAGCGCATCATGGACAAGTACGGCAAGGCCACCCCGGAGGCACTCGTCGAGTCCGCCGTGTGGGAGGCCAGCCTGTTCGAGGAGCACGGCTTCCACGACTTCAAGATCTCCGTCAAGCACAACGACCCGGTCGTGATGGTGGAGGCCTACCGCCAGCTCTCCGAGCGCGGCGATTGGCCCCTGCACCTGGGCGTGACCGAGGCCGGCCCCGCCTTCCAGGGCACCATCAAGTCCGCCACCGCGTTCGGCGCTCTCCTCAGCCAGGGCATCGGCGACACCATTCGTGTGTCCCTGTCCGCGCCTCCGGTCGAGGAGGTCAAGGTCGGCATCCAGATCCTCCAGTCGCTCAACCTGCGGCCGCGCAAGCTCGAGATCGTGTCCTGTCCGTCCTGCGGGCGCGCGCAGGTGGACGTGTACGAGCTCGCGGAGAAGGTCACCGCAGGACTCGAGGGCATGGAGGTGCCGTTGCGCGTCGCCGTCATGGGCTGCGTCGTGAACGGGCCCGGCGAGGCCCGTGAGGCGGACCTGGGCGTGGCCTCGGGCAACGGCAAGGGACAGATCTTCGTCAAGGGCGAGGTCATCAAGACGGTGCCCGAGAGCCAGATCGTCGAGACGCTGATCGAGGAGGCGATGCGCATCGCCGAGACGATGGAGCCCGAGGAGGGCGCGTCTCCGCAGGTGATGGCCGCCCAATGACGGACTCGCTGCTCCGGCGCGCTCAGCACTCGCTGACGCCGGCGCAGCGCCGCGATCTCGACGCGCTCACGGCGCTGTGCGAGACGGATCCCGTCACCACCGTGGTGCCGGCGATGCACCTCGAGGCTGCACGTGCCTCGGGCGTGATGCCCGCGGGGCTGTGGGTCATTCGCCGCAGGCACGGCTGGGGGCGCGAGCTGGCGGGCCTGGTGTGGTCCGGCGCGAATCTCTGCGCGGTCGTGGCCCCCACCGGCGACCAGGACGCCGATGAGGCGTTGCGCGCCGACCTTGCAGCGGCGGCGATCGGGCGACTCGCGCGCCCGGCGGCGATCGTGGGCGAGGCGGACCTGACGCTGGATCTGTGGGGACGCGTCGAGCCGTGGTGGGGCCCCGCCCGGGAGGTGCGTCCCCGTCAGGTCTCGATGGTCGCCGATGCGCCCGCGCCTCACGCCGCGCCCGTGGACGCGGCGGACCTCGCGCTCGACGCC
This sequence comes from Demequina activiva, assembly GCF_016862815.1. Taxonomy (GTDB): domain Bacteria; phylum Actinomycetota; class Actinomycetes; order Actinomycetales; family Demequinaceae; genus Demequina; species Demequina activiva. The sequence goes on from NZ_BONR01000002.1 coordinate 9,587, forward strand.
GTGCGGCGCGCGCGCGACGAGGACTACGAGGCCCTTCTCCCGGCATGCGTGCACATGTTCATCGGCGAGGTGGGCTACGACCCGATGCGGCACGGCCGAGCGGCGTACGAGGAGCGGCTCCATCATCTGGTCCGCGCGGGACGCGCCTACCTGCAATACGGCACGGTGCACGGCCGGCGCGAGGTGGTGTTCAAGGCGGAGGTGGGCGCGCTCGGCGGGGGCGTGGCGCAGCTGCAGGGCGTGTGGGTCCACCCCGATCTGCGCGGTCGCGGCCTCGCGCGCGCGGGCCTCGCAGCCGTGATCTCCGCCGTCCGCGTGGAGCACGCTCCCACGGTGTCCCTCTACGTCAACGACTTCAACGCACCCGCGCTCGCGGCGTATGAGGCCGTGGGCTTCCGGTGCGTGGGGACCTTCGCGACCGTGATGTTCTAGGCCGAGCTCGAGGCGCGTCGCGCGTCCGGACCCGCACCACCGTCTCCTGGACATCCGCGCTCGTGCTCAGCGGCTGCGCCCCGGCACCGCGGGCGAGGTCACGGTGGCCCGCAAGCATGCTTCGCCTTGGCCCACGCTCCCGCCGGGAAGGATGCCTTCGTGACGAACGGGCGGCGGCTCGAGGGTCCCACTGGCGCGGCGTGTGTCGACGCCGGAGGCGCGGAGGGCGTGGACCGCAGCTCCGCGCACCCGTGTATCGCATTCTCCTGAACAATGTCACGGAGATTGCCGAGCAGCACCAGCGCGAGCGTAAGGGCGCAAAAAGGGGACGTTTCGGAAAAGTGTCGCGCGGATCTAGTGGACTTCATCACACATCGGAGTACCTGTTCCACGTCCATTATCAGTATCGATAGGGTTCAAGGGCTCATAGGTATGCGACTGCTGAATATCGTCATGCCACGAAGATTCTGAGGGGATTCTTAATGCGAAACACCACTGCCCGCACGGTTGCGGGAGTCTCGATCGCGGCGCTGGCCGCGACCCTGGTCGGCACCGCCGCCCAGGCCACCAGCACGGAGGACGCGAGCAGCGTCGTCTTCTCGTCACTGCCCGCCGAGGCGCCCGCCTCGTACCCGAGCATCGGCTTCAACGCCCGCTCGACCCTAGCCGTCGGCGACATCGTCGAGCTCGCCGGTGCCAACCGGATGCTCGACCAGATCGAGGTCAGCCTCAACAGCTGGGCATGCGAGTCCGGCACGGGCGCCGAGTGCGTGTCGACTCCCGGATCCTCCTACACCCATCCGGTCACGGCCACGGTGTATGCCGTCGACGGCGAAGGTGCCGCTGCGGCACCCAGCGCCGTGCTGGCCGAGCTCACGCAGGACGTCGACGTCCCGTTCCGTCCGTCGGCGAACGCCGAGGAGTGCGGCGAGGGCGCCAGCACGTGGCACGACGCCGCACTGGACACGTGCCAGAACGGCTTCTCCTTCCCCGTCACCTTCGACTTCTCCGCCACCGCAACACCCCTGCCTGACGAGGTCGTCGTGGCCTTCTCGACCTACACGAGCAAGAACAGCGACCTGGCGAAGGGCCCGTACGACAGCCTGAACATCGACCTGGGGGACACCTCCGCGTCGGTCGGTACCGACTCGGACATCGACTCCATCGTGATCGACGCGTACGCGCCGGTGGGCTACAACGATGACGGCGAGGCGGGCCTCGGTGCGCTGCGCCAGGACCTCGGCTGGACCGGCTACGCACCGGTGTTCTCGATCTCGGCCACGCCGGTGCCGAGCATCGCCTCGACGCTCATCGACTTCGAGGATGCCTCTGACAGCGCCTCCGCAGACGGTGGGCTCTCGGGCGTGTCGATCGTCGAGAGCACGGACGAGCTCGCCGCTGCCGGTGGCTGCTACTACGCGACTGCGCCGGTGATCGAGTACAACGCGGACGTGTTCACGCGCTTCGGCGGCTACGCCTCGGCGTTCCCCGCGCACGGCTGGTTCAGCTCGGCGGACTTCTACTTCGACACCCAGTCCGAGGCAGGACAGTTCCAGTGGTCGCTCGGCGTCAACGGCACCGACGGCGCGCACCAGCGCGACTTCGTGTTCACCGTGGGCACCGCTGGCGAAGGCACCTGGACCGCTGGCGCGTCGAACAACGCCGCCAACTCGACGCCGTTCATCGGCGGCTATGGCGAGGACCCGGCGACGATCACCGAGTCCGGGTGGTACTCGCTCGGGGCGTCGTTCTACGAGCAGGATGGCCTGCTCTACGTCGACATGCGTGTCGTGGACGCGACCGACTCCGTGCTCAAGCAGTGGACGCTCGGCGGGAACGCAGCCGACACGATCAACGTCGCCGTGGGCGGCAACCGCTACGGCTGGCTCGTGAACAACTCGTTCGAGGGCCTCGCGATCGACAACGTGCTCCTGAACGCCGACCGCCCCGCGGCCGGCTGCGAGGACGACGTGACCCCGACGGTGTACACCTCGTCGTTCACGGACGTCCCTGACACGCACCCGTTCTACAAGCACATCTCGTGGCTGTCGCAGTCGGGGATCACCTACGGCTACGCCAACGGTGGATTCGGCCCTTCGGACGAGATCTCGCGCGGCCAGGTGGCGGCGTTCCTGTACAAGATGGCCGGCTCGCCGGCATGGACGCCTCCGGCCGAGTCGCCGTTCGCGGACGTGTCGACGTCCAACGTCTTCTACAAGCACATCACCTGGATGGCGAACGAGGGCATCACGTACGGCGTGGGCGACGGCTCGAGGTTCGGAGTGTCGAACGACCTCAATCGTGGCCAGATGGCGGCGTTCCTCTACAAGCTCGCCGGCTCGCCGGAGTACACGCCCCCGGCGACCCCGACGTTCGATGACGTTCCCACCACTCACACCTTCTACAAGCACATCGAGTGGCTGGCCGAGTCCGGCATCGCCTCGGGCTACGCGTCGGGCGGCTACGGCCCCTCCGACGACGTGACCCGTGGCCAGATGGCGGTGTTCCTGTTCAAGCTGAACGGCGTGCTCCTCTAGGGCACTGCGCTCCTCGGCCCGCGGACGCCCACCGGCGTCCGCGGGCCTTGCCACGTCCGCGGCGAGCGCGCCACCGCATCGGCCGGACGGTGCATGCGACGCCACTAGGCTTGACCCCATGCTTCGCATGTCCACGCTCTTCCTTCGCACGCTGCGCGAGGACCCGGCCGACGCCGAGGTCGCCTCCCACCGGCTCCTGATCCGGGCCGGCTACATTCGCCGCGCCGCCCCCGGCATCTACTCGTGGATGCCCCTGGGCCTGCGGGTGCTCGCCAAGGTCGAGGCGGTGGTGCGCGAGGAGATGGAGCGCGCCGGCAGCCAGGAGGTCCACTTCCCGGCGCTGCTGCCCAAGGAGCCCTACGAGGCGACGGGGCGGTGGGACGAGTACGGCCCCAACCTCTTCCGCCTGCAGGACCGCAAGGGCACGGACATGCTGCTCGCCCCCACGCACGAGGAGATGTTCACGCTGCTCGTGAAGGACCTGTACAGCAGCTACAAGGACCTCCCGCTGTCGCTGTTCCAGATCCAGACCAAGTACCGCGACGAGGCGCGCCCGCGCGCCGGCCTGCTGCGCGGCCGCGAGTTCATCATGAAGGACGCGTACTCGTTCGACGTCGACGACGCCGGGCTCGAGGCGTCGTACCAGGCCCAGCGCGAGGCCTACATCCGGATCTTCGAGCGGCTGGGCATCGATTACGTGATCGTCACGGCGACCTCTGGCGCGATGGGCGGCTCGAAGTCCGAGGAGTTCCTCGCCCCCACCGTGATCGGCGAGGACACCTTCGTGCGGTCTCCTGGCGGCTATGCGGCCAACGTCGAGGCCGTCACGACGCCTGTGCCTGACCCGATCGACTGGACCGACGCCCCCGACGCCCATGTCGAGGACACCCCCGACACCCCCACGATCGACACCCTGGTGGCCGTGGCGAACGAGCGGCACCCCCGGCCCGAGCGACCCTGGACCGCAGCGGACACGCTCAAGAACGTGGTGCTCGCCCTCACGTCTCCCACGGGCGAGCGGTCGCTGCTCGTCGTGGGCGTGCCCGGCGACCGCGACGCGGACCTGACGCGCCTCGAGGCCGCCCTTGCGCCGCACACCGTCGAGCCCGCGACCGAGGCGGACTTCGCTCGGCACCCGCAGCTCGTCAAGGGCTACATCGGCCCGGGCGCTCTGGGTCCGCAGGCCCGCGACGAGGGCGTCGCCCGCGGCGACGAGGGCGACACGGCCATCCCCTACCTGCTGGACCCGCGCATCGTGCCGGGCACCCGCTGGATCACGGGAGCCGATGCGCCGGGCAAGCACGTGTTCGACCTCACCGCGGGCAGGGACTTCAGCGCGGACGGCACCGTCGAGGCGGCAGAGGTGCGCGAGGGCGACCCCGCGCCGGACGGCTCCGGGCCCCTGGAGCTCGCGCGCGGCGTCGAGATTGGCCACATCTTCCAGCTGGGACGCAAGTACGCCGAGGCCCTGGGGCTCCAGGTGCTCGACGTCAATGGCAAGCAGCAGACGGTGACCATGGGCTCGTACGGCGTGGGCGTGACGCGCGTGATGGCGCTGCTCGCGGAGCTCAACAACGACGAGCTGGGGCTGAAGTGGCCTGCGCACGTGGCCCCGTTCCACGTGCACGTGGTCGCCACCGGCAAGGACCAGGACGTGTTCGACACCGCCGAGCGCCTCGCGGGGGAACTCGAGGCGGAGGGCCTCGAGGTCCTCTACGACGACCGCGCGGGCAAGGTCTCGCCCGGCGTGAAGTTCAAGGACGCGGAGCTGGTGGGTGCGCCCTTCATCCTCGTCGTGGGACGCGGGCTCGCGGATGGCGAGGTCGAGCTCAAGGTCCGTGCCGAGGGCTCGAGCGAGGCGCTTGCGCTGGCCGAGGCCGTGCCCACGGTCGTCGAGCGCGTGCGCGCCGCCCTCGCGTAGGGGCTAGTCCGAGCCCACGGACTCGATGCCGGGCAGCGCTGGCACCGGGTAGGGGCTGTCGGTGGGCTCCCCGAAGGCCGCCGCCTGCGCGTACGCATCGAAGGCGGCGCCCAGCAGCCACGGCTTCTCGCCGGCGCCGGCCGTGGCGGCCAGTGCCGCGTAGGCGGCGCCCAGACGGTTCTCGATCTCGATTGCGGTCGCCACGCGCTGAGCGCTGTCGCCGGACTGCTCGGGGCTCAGCACGTACACCGCCGCGCGCTGGTCCTCCACCCCCGGGAGGTCCACCAGCGACTGTGCGCGCGCGTCCTGCAGTGCGCGCCGCGCAAGCCACTGCTCGCGCTCGTCCTCCGCCGCACGGGCGGCCAGCACCTCATACGCGTAGCGCGCCTGATCGTGTGCCAGCCCGAGCTCGCTCAGCGTCTCCTCATCGGTCGTCGAGCCCTCTGCTGGCAGCAGCGACGGCTCCGGGATCACCGGGGTCGACAGCAGTCGCTCCTCGACCACGGGCTGCGTCTCCCCGGCGACCTGATCGTCGACCCAGATCGCGAACCAGCTCGACAGCGCGTGGGACAGGCCGGCGGCGGTCAGCAGCGAGGCGAGGTCCGCGTCCTGCGCGACCAGCGCATCGGCCAGGTGGCCGTCGCGAGCGGCGGTGACGGCGGCGACCACGTCCGTCGGCACGGCCGATGCGACGGGAGTCGGGGAGGAGTCGGGGTACGCGATGTACAGGCCGCCCAGCGCCTCGAGGCGCTGGGGCGCGGCGGCCCCCTCGATCTCTGCGATCACGACGGCCTGCGGGGTGCCCGCCCCTGCTGCGGTGGCGATGGCATCGATGACGGCCTGCTCGCGCTGCGCCGCGTCGTCGCGCATCACCGTGACCGCGTCCGGCGACGGCCACTGCGGCGCAGGAGTCTCCATGCGCCAGGAGCATCCCGCGACGAGGAGCGTCGCGGCCACCACAGCTACGATCCCCCAGGTGTGGCGCGTCCTCATGGCCGTCATCATCCCATGCAGCGCAGGTAGACTGTCCGCGACCGAATTTCAGGAACGGAAGCGCTTGCGCACAGGAGGCTGGGCCCATGGACCTCACGACCAGGATCGCCGAGCTGGCCGCGCCGGGCGCAGCCGCCGCGGGTCTCGAGGTCGACTCCGTGTCCGTCTCGCCCGCAGGCAAGCGCACGCGCGTGACCGTCACCCTCGACCTCCCCGAGACCGAGGTGGGCGGGGCCGATCTCGACGCCATCGCGGCGGCGTCACGCGCCATCGGCGCGGCGCTCGACGAGGCGAACGTCCCGTCGACCCCCTATGTCCTCGAGGTGGGAACGCCCGGCACGGACCGGCCCTTGACGGAGCGTCGCCACTACCTGCGCGCACGCACCCGACTGGTGGCCCTCGTCCTCGTCGATGGGACCACGACCACCGCCCGCCTCACGGATGTCGACGGCGACACGCTCGTGCTCGGCGCGCCGCACGGCGAGGAGCGCATCGCGATCGACAACGTCGCGGAGGGCCGCATCGAGGTCGAGCTCAAGCGCATGGATCAGGAGGACTGATGGACATCGACATGGTGGCCCTCAAGGGCCTGGAGAGAGAGCGCGAGATCCGGCTCGACGTGCTCGTCGACGCGATCGAGCAGGCACTGGTCTCCGCGTACCACAAGACCCCGGGCGCCTACCGGAACGCTCGCGCCCACGTGGACCGCGACAGCGGCAAGGTCTCGATCTTCGCGCGCGAGGACGTGGACCCCGAGTCCGACGATGTGCTCGAGGACCAGCCCGAGTTCGACCACACCCCGGACAACTTCGGTCGCATCGCGACGGCGACCGCCCGCCAGGTGATCGTGCAGCGCATGCGCCAGGTGGGTGACGACGCGGTGCTGGGGGAGTACGCGGGCAAGGAGGGGCAGCTCGTGTCCGGCATCATCCAGCAGAGCGCGGACCCCCGCAACGTCCACGTGGACATCGGCGAGACCGAGGCGCTGCTGCCGCCGCACGAGCAGGTGCCCACGGAGACCTATGTGCACGGCGAGCGTCTGCGCGGCTACGTGCTCGAGGTCACGCGCGGCCAGAAGGGCCCCTCGATCATGCTCTCGCGCACGCACCCGGGCCTGGTCCGCAAGCTCTTCGAGATGGAGGTGCCCGAGATCGCGGACGGCACCGTCGAGATCATGAGCCTGGCGCGCGAGGCGGGCCACCGCACCAAGGTCGCGGTGCGCGCCACCGAGCCGGGGGTCAACGCCAAGGGCGCGTGCATCGGTCCCATGGGATCGCGCGTGCGGGCAGTGATGAGCGAGCTGCGCGGCGAGAAGATCGACATCGTCGACTGGCATGAGGACCCCGCCACGTTCGTGGGCAACGCCTTGTCGCCGTCGCGGGTGGTGTCCGTGACCGTGGTGGATGAGGAGGCTCGCGCCGCGCGCGTCGTGGTGCCGGACTTCCACCTGTCGCTGGCGATCGGCAAGGAGGGCCAGAACGCCCGTCTCGCCGCCCGTCTCACGGGATGGCGCATCGACATCCGCTCGGACGAGGCGCCGGACGTTCCGGGGCGCGCCGACGCCCCCCGGTCCTAGCCGCCGCTGCAAGCCGCTAGACTGATGGGGCCGAGTTTGCCTTCCGGCGACACCGATGCGCGTCCGCACGAGCCCGTGCGCACGTGTGTGGGATGCCGCCGCAAGGCTCCTCGGTCGGTTCTGGTGCGTCTCGCACTCGAGGGCGACCGCGTGGTCGTCGACGAGAGCGCGACGCTGCCGGGTCGGGGTGCATGGCTGCATCCCGATGCCGACTGCCTCGCTTTGGCGTCGCGCCGCAACAGCATCGGACGAGCCCTGCGCTCGCCCGGCGCGGATGCGACGGGCGTCGCCCTCCCGGGCGCGTAGGTTCCGGAGCCGCCATCATGCCCGCCATCGAAGATTGGGACGAAAGCCCATGGTCATCCGATGAGTTCCTCACGATGAGTACCCACCCGTAACGATGGTTCGACCCTGTCTTGGTCGGACCAAGACAGGAGAATTGTGGCAAAGCCCCGCGTTCACGAGATCGCGAAAGAGCTCGGAGTTCCGAGCAAGGATCTGATCGCCAAGCTCAACGAGCTCGGCGAGTACGTCAAGGGAGCCTCCTCGGCTCTCGAGGCGCCTGTCGTGCGCAAGGCCCGCGAGGCCTTCCCCGCGGCGCCCGGCAAGGACGACGCCTCCCAGACCCCCGCGAAGCCCAAGGCGAAGCCGGCTCCCAAGCCTGCCGCGCCCAAGCCTGCCGCGCCTGCGGAGCCCGCCCCCGAGGCGGCCCCGGAGGCCAGCGCACCCGCGCCGAGCGCACCCCAGGCTCCTGCGCAGGAGTCCGCGCCTGCCGCCGCCGACGACGGACCCAAGCCGGGCGCGGCCACGCCGGCGGACATGCCCAAGCCCCGCCCCCGCCCCGGCGGCAACAACCCCTTCTCGGAGCGCACCGCCGGACCTCGTCCGCGCCCGCGTCCGGGTGGCAACAACCCCTTCCAGACCACGCGTCCCGGCGCGCCCCGCCCGGGCGCACGTCCCGGTGGCCCTGGCGGTCCCGGTGCAGGCGGTCCTGGCGGCCGTCCTGCCGGTCCCGGCGGGCGACCCACGCCCGGCCAGATGCCCAACCGCGCCCCTGGGCGCGGAGGCCCAGGTGGCCCCGGCGGTCCTGGAGGCCGTCCCGGTGCTCCCGGCGCTGGCGGCGGTCCCGGTGGACGGCCCGGATTCGGCGGCCCCGGTGGCCGTCCGGCCGCGGGTGGTCGCGGACGCGGCGGCGGCACTGCCGGCGCATTCGGACGCCAGGGCGGACGCCCTGCGCGCTCACGGAAGTCGAAGCGTGCCAAGCGCGCCGAGTACGAGCAGCAGCAGGCTCCGTCGATCGGCGGCGTGCAGATCCCTCGCGGTGACGGCAACACGCTGATCCGCCTGCGCCGTGGCGCGACCATCACGGACTTCGCCGAGAAGATCGATGTCAACCCCGCGTCGCTCGTGACCGTGATGTTCCACCTGGGCGAGATGGCCACGGCCACGCAGTCTCTCGACGAGGCGACCTTCGAGACCCTGGGTGCCGAGCTGGGCTACAAGATCCAGATCGTGTCCCCCGAGGAGGAGGACCGCGAGCTGCTCGAGGACTTCGGCCTCGACATCGAGGCCGAGCTCGAGGCCGAGGGCGACGACGTCCTGGAGGCTCGTCCTCCGGTCGTCACCGTCATGGGCCACGTCGACCACGGAAAGACTCGCCTGCTGGACTCGATCCGCAAGGCGGACGTCATCTCTGGCGAGGCCGGCGGCATCACCCAGCACATCGGCGCCTACCAGGTGCACCATGAGCACGACGGTGAGACCCGCGCGATCACGTTCATCGACACCCCGGGTCACGAGGCGTTCACCGCCATGCGTGCTCGTGGTGCGAAGGTCACCGACATCGCCATCCTCGTGGTCGCGGCGGACGACGGCGTGATGCCGCAGACCATCGAGGCGCTCAACCACGCCCAGGCGGCGAACGTTCCGATCGTCGTCGCGGTCAACAAGGTGGACAAGGAGGGGGCCAACCCCGACAAGATCCGCCAGCAGCTCACCGAGTACAACCTGGTCGACGAGGAGTGGGGAGGCGACACGATGTTCGTCAACGTCTCCGCGCTCAAGAGCCAGGGCATCGACGAGCTGCTCGAGGCCGTCCTGCTGACCGCCGATGCGGGCCTGGACCTGCGGGCCAACCCGGACAAGGACGCTCGCGGTGTTGCCGTCGAGGCGCACCTGGACAAGGGCCGCGGCGCCGTCGCGACCGTGCTGGTCAACTCGGGAACGCTGCGCGTGGGCGACTCGATCGTCGCGGGAACGGCCTATGGCCGCGTCCGTGCGATGTTCGACGAGCACGATCAGCCGGTGGAGGAGGCGCACCCCGCGCGTCCGGTCCTGGTGATCGGACTGACGTCGGTGCCCGGCGCCGGCGACACCTTCCTGGTGGCGGACGACGACCGCACCGCGCGTCAGATCGCGGAGAAGCGTGAGGCCGCGAACCGTGCCGCACAGCTCGCGAAGCGTCGCAAGCGCATCAGCCTCGAGGACTTCGCGAAGGCGATCGAGGACGGCAAGGTCGACACGCTCAACCTCATCATCAAGGGAGACGTCTCCGGTGCCGTCGAGGCGCTCGAGGACGCGCTGCTGCAGATCGATGTGGGCGACGAGGTCGACCTGCGCATCATCCACCGCGGCGTGGGTGCCGTGACGCAGAACGACGTGAACCTGGCGACGGTCGACAACGCGATCATCCTGGGCTTCAACGTTCGCCCTGCGGAGCGCGTGCAGGACCTCGCGGACCGCGAGGGCGTCGACATGCGCTTCTACTCGGTCATCTACCGCGCGCTGGAGGACGTCGAGGCGTCGCTCAAGGGCATGCTCAAGCCCGAGTTCGAGGAGCGTCAGGTGGGCGCCGCGGAGATCCAGGAGATCTTCCGCAGCTCCAAGTTCGGCAACATTGCCGGCTGCCTGGTGCGCAACGGCAAGATCGTCCGCAACGCGAAGGCGAAGGTGGTCCGCGAGGGCGTCGTCATCGGCGAGCCCACGATCGACACCCTGCGCCGCTTCAAGGATGACGTCACCGAGGTCAAGGACGGCTTCGAGTGCGGAATCGGCCTGGGCAAGTTCAACGACATCCAGGTCGGTGACATCATCGAGACGTTCGAGATGGTCGAGATCCCGAGGTCCTAATGGCAGACAGCGCACGCGCTCTCAGGCTCGCGGGCACCATCAAGAAGCTGGTGGCTCGCGCGCTCGAGACCGAGATCAAGGACCCTCGCCTGGGGTTCGTCACGGTGACGGATGTTCGCGTCACCGGCGACCTGCAGCAGGCATCGGTGTTCTACACGGTGTACGGCGGGGACGAGGAGCGTGCGGCCACGGCCGCCGCCCTCGCCTCGGCCAAGGGGCGACTGCGCTCGATCGTGGGAGGTGAGCTGGGCATCCGGCTCACCCCCACGCTCGACTTCATCCTCGACGCGGTGCCGGAGACGGCCGCGAGCCTCGACAGGGCGCTGCACGAGGCGCAGCAGCGTGACGCCGAGCTGGCGAAGCTGCGCGAGAACGCGAAGTACGCCGGCGACGAGGACCCGTATCGTCACCCCGATGAGCACGACGCGGATGGCGAAGACCCCTCAGCCTGAGCCCGCGCCCGGGCTGGTCGTGGTGGACAAGCCTGCGGGCTGGACGTCGCACGATGTCGTGGGCCGCATGCGCAGGCTCGCGCACACCCGCAAGGTGGGCCACGCCGGCACCCTCGATCCGATGGCCACGGGCGTGCTCGTGATCGGGATCGGGCGCGCCACCCGTCTGCTGACCTACATCGTGGGTCACGACAAGGAGTACACGGCGACCATCCGCCTGGGGCAGACGACGGTGACCGACGACGCCGAGGGCGAGGTCACGGCGACGGCCGATGCGTCGGCCGTCTCGGACGACCAGGTCGCCGATGCGGTGCTCGCCCTGACGGGGCAGATCCAGCAGGTGCCCAGCTCCGTGAGCGCCATCAAGGTCGACGGGGTGCGGTCCTACAAGCGCGCCCGCGACGGCGAGGACGTCCAGCTCGCCGCCCGCCCCGTCACCGTCAGCGCCTTCGAGGTGCTCGACACGCGGCGGGCCGATGCGCTCGTCGACATCGACGTGCGCGTCGCCGTGTCCTCGGGAACGTACGTGCGAGCGCTCGCACGCGACCTGGGAGCCGCGCTGGGCGTAGGAGGACACCTGACCGCACTGCGGCGCACGCGGGTGGGCGGGCTCACTCTCGACGACGCAGTGACGCTCGAGGCGCTCGCGGAGCTGGTCGACGCGGGCGACGAGGTGCCGCGCGTGCCCCTGGGCACTGCCGCATCGGCCGTCCTTCCCGTTCTCGACCTGGACGAGCGGGACGCCGTCGCGCTGGGCTACGGCCAGGCGATCGACCCGGACGGTGCAGCAACGCTCGAGGGAGACGGGCCCTTCGCCGCATTGGCTCCGGATGGCGACCTGGTCGCCGTGGTCGAGCGCGGCAGGGGAGGCCTGCGCCCCGCCGTCGTGTTCCGTCCGTCCTCGCCTGCGGCATGATGGGCGCCATGCACGTCTGGAACTCGCTCGAGGAGGTCCCCGCGGACCTGGGCCCCACCACCGTCACGCTCGGCAACTTCGACGGCGTCCATCGCGGTCACCAGGCCGTCCTGACCCGGATGGTGGAGGACGCCGAGGCGCGCGGACACCGCGCCGTCGCGATGACGTTCGAGCCGCACCCCAAGGCCGTCCACGACCCGGAGCACCCGCCGCTGCTCATCATGGGCCTCGATGACAAGCTGACGTTCCTGGAGGAGACCGGGCTCGACGGCATCATCGTGGTGCCCTACACGCTCGACTTCGCGCAGCAGACGCCGCAGCAGTTCGTGCGGACGTGGCTCGTGGACGGGCTCGGCGCGGCCCGCGTGGTGGTGGGGCGCGACACCAAGTTCGGGCGGGGCAACGCCGGCGACGTCGACACCCTGCGCGCCCTGGGACAGACCATGGGCTTCGACGTCGAGGTGATCGACGACGCGTGCGCGATCTCGGAGTCCGGCCGGCGCTGGTCCTCGACGTGGGTGCGCGAGCTGCTCGAGGACGGCAAGCTCGACGAAGCCGCGGAGGTGCTGGGCCGCCCGCATCGCCTGAGGGGCGTCGTCGTCGACGGCGACAAGCTGGGACGCACGATCGGCTTTCCTACGGCGAACCTGGATGTCAGGGCCGGGATGATCCCGCGTCACGGGGTGTACGCGGGCTGGCTCACCGTGCTCGACGCGCGCGGCAATGACAAGGCGGACCTGGTCGCAGGGGTGGCGCTGCCCACAGCCGTCAGCCTGGGCTTCAACTACACCGTGGGCAGCGAGGGCCTGCGCGTCGAGGGATTCGTCATCGACCGCGACGATCTGAACCTGTACGGCGCGGAGGTCGCGTTCGACCTGGTGCGATGGAGGCGGCCGATGCTGGACTTCGGGTCGCTCGAAGCGCTCACCGATGCGCTCGGATCTGACGTCGAATGGTGCCGGGACGTGTTACAACTCGATTAAACCGGGCAAACACCGCAAGAATCCGGCTATGGTCGAATCATGAGCGAAAGCCCTGGAAGCAGCGCGGAGTCCGGCGACAGGCCACTGGTCAGGCTCGAGCACGTCAACAAGCACTTCGGCGAGCTCCATGTGCTCAACGACATCAATCTCGATGTCACGCGCGGCGAGGTGGTGATCGTGATCGGGCCGTCGGGCTCGGGCAAGTCGACGCTGTGCCGCGCGATCAACCGCCTCGAGACCATCGACGACGGCGTGATCGAGATCGACGGCGTCCGGCTGCCGGAGGAGGGCAAGCCGCTCGCGCAGCTGCGTGCGGACGTGGGCATGGTGTTCCAGTCCTTCAACCTCTTCGCTCACAAGACCATCCTCGAGAACGTGACGCTCGGCCCCATCAAGGTGCGCGGCCTGCCCAAGGCGCAGGCCCGCGAGGAGGCCATGGCGCTGCTCGAACGAGTGGGGATCGCCAACCAGGCACAGAAGTACCCGGCGGCGTTGTCCGGAGGTCAGCAGCAGCGCGTCGCCATCGCTCGCTCGCTCGCCATGCGGCCCAAGGTCATGCTGTTCGACGAGCCCACCTCCGCCCTGGACCCCGAGATGATCAACGAGGTCCTCGACGTGATGACGGACCTCGCGAAGGAGGGCATGACGATGATCGTCGTGACCCACGAGATGGGCTTCGCGCGCAAGGCCGCGAACCGCGTGGTCTTCATGGCGGACGGGCTGATCCAGGAGGAGGCGACGCCGGAGGAGTTCTTCACGAACCCCCAGTCGGAGCGCGCCAAGGACTTCCTGTCGAAGATCTTGACGCACTGAGTGCGTGAGGGCCCCGTGCATCCCTCGGGGCGGGAGAGAGGAGACAACATGTTCACGAAGACCAAGGTGGCCGCTCTGGGAGCGGCCGTGGTGCTCGCGCTGGCGGCGTGCTCATCCGGAGATGATGGCAATGGCGGGGAGGACGTCGACCCCGGCGAGTTCCCTGAGGGCTCGACCATGGCGGAGCTGGCGGAGGCTGGCTCGATCACCATCGGCACCAAGTTCGACCAGCCGCTGTTCGGGCTGCTCGCGCCGTCCGGCGTGCCGGAGGGCTTCGACGTCGAGATCGGCACGATCATCGCGTCCGAGCTGGGCATCGACGAGGACGGCATCGAGTGGGTCGAGACGGTGTCCGCGAACCGTGAGCCGTTCATCCAGGACGGCACCGTGGACATCGTGGTCGCGACCTACACGATCAACGACGACCGCAAGGAGCTCATCAGCTTCGCCGGTCCGTACTACAACGCCGGCCAGGCACTCATGACGCTGTCCGGCAACACGGACATCACCGGGCCGGACGACCTCGCCGGGATGAACGTGTGCTCCGTGACGGGATCGACGCCCGCGCAGAACATCTCCGACAACTATCCGGACGCCGAGCTCTCGCTGTTCGACGCCTACACCGACTGCCTCGAGCCGCTGCGCAATGGGCAGGTCGACGTGGTCACCACGGACAACGTGATCCTCGCGGGCTACGTCGCGGACTCCGATGGCGAGTTCGAGGTGGTGGGGGAGCCCTTCACCGAGGAGCCCTACGGCATCGGCGTCGAGCGCGAGGACACCGAGTTCCGCATGTGGATCAACGACGTCCTCGAGGAGATCTTCGAGGACGGTCGCTGGCTCGAGGCGTGGAACGAGACTGCCGGCACGGTCCTGCCGGAGCCCGAGGTTCCCACCGTCGACCGCTACGAGGTCGGATAGGGGATCACCCCGTGCGGCCCCTCTGACGAGGGGCCGCACGGCTCATCCGGAGGAGAGCATGGTCACGTTCATCGAGGAGTTCGGCGCCGTCTGGGGCGGCTTCCTCGGCACGCTGTCGTTGACGGTGATGGCCGGGGTGCTGTCGCTCGTGGGAGGCACGCTCCTCGCGGTCATGCGGGTGTCGCCCGTCGGGCCACTGAGGACGTTCGGCACGCTCTACGTGGAGATCGTCCGCAACACCCCGCTGACCCTCATGTTCTTCTTCTGGGTGTTCGTCGCGCCCAGCGTGGGCCTGCTGTTCCCCGATCTTGGCTTCTGGCCGGCCGTGACGGCGCTGAGCATCTACACCAGCGCCTTCGTGTGCGAGGCGCTGCGCTCGGGCGTGAACTCCGTCGGGATCGGTCAGGCGGAGGCCGCCCGCAGCATCGGCCTGACGTTCCGGCAGTCGCTCATGCAGGTGGTGCTTCCCCAGGCGTGGCGCACCGCGATACCGCCGCTCATCTCCGTGCTGATCGCGCTCACCAAGAACACGTCGGTTGCCGCGGGCTTCGCCTATGTGGAGCTCGTCACCGTGCAGCGCACGCTGATGACCTCGAACCCCACTGACGGACTGTGGATCTTCTTCGGCATCGCGCTCATGTACCTCGTGATCACCATCCCGCTGGGCGTGCTCGCCGGGCAGGTCGAGAAGAAGGTGGCGTTCGCGCGATGAAGTCCGAAGCATCCGTCCTCTACGACGTCCCCGGCCCGCGGGCGAAGCGGCTCGACGTCATCCTCAACTGGGTCTTCACCGGAGTGTTCCTCGCCGTGGCGGCGTGGGTGATCGTCGCGTGGTACGACCGCGGCATCTTCGACGACAGGTGGCAGATCCTCTGGGACCCGCCCAAGGGCCAGACCGCGGGCGACGTGTGGAGCTCGCTGTTCACCGGCGTCCTGAACACGCTCAAGGCCGCCGCGGTCGCGGCCCCCATCGCGGTCGTGTTCGGCGCCACGGTGGCGATCATCCGTCGCGGGGCACGTCGCCGCGTGCTCTCCGGCTCCTCGGCCGTCGTCACCGAGCTCGCGCGCGGGCTGCCCGTGCTGATGCTCATGTTCCTGGCGAAGCTGTTCTTCGGCTGGTCGCCGCTGTGGTCCGTGGTGTTCGGCCTCGTGGTCTACAACGCCGCGGTCGTCGCCGAGATCCTGCGTGCGGGCCTGGCCGCCCTGCCGGCGGGGCAGAGGGAGGCCGGGCTGAGCATCGGCCTGTCGCCGATGCGCACCACGCTGCTGATCGAGCTTCCGCAGGCGGTTCGCATCATGCTGCCAGCGCTCATCAGCCAGATGGTGGTGCTCCTCAAGGACACCGCGCTGGGCTACATCGTGTCCTACAACGAGCTGCTGCGCGTCATCAAGACCAACCGCGACTACTTCGGGGACCGGTACCTCATCCCGCTGTTCCTCGTGGGCGCGGCGATGTTCATCATCATCAACCTCACCATCTCTCGTCTCGCGATCTGGATCGAGGGTCGGATGCGTCGGTCCAAGCATGTCGCCAGCA
Organism: Demequina activiva; assembly: GCF_016862815.1. GTDB lineage: Bacteria > Actinomycetota > Actinomycetes > Actinomycetales > Demequinaceae > Demequina > Demequina activiva. Next base: position 25,797 of record NZ_BONR01000002.1, read on the forward strand.
AGGACGATGGCTCCGAGGCGATGCACGAGGGCGGCGCCGAGTCTGCGCGGTACTCCGCGAACACCGGCTACGGAACGGGCGGCACCCCAGGTCCGTAGCGCGCGCCTCGGCGCGAGCAGATCGGGCGCGCTGCGCGCGGCGTCGAGTCCGCGGCGTCCCCTTCGCTAGTCTCGGACGCGAGGGAAGGGGTGCCATGCGCACGACGAGCGTGAGGAGCGTCGCCGCAGCGGCCGTCGCGGTGCTGCTGTCAGCGGTGCTGGCGGGGTGCAGCAGCAATGAGTTCGCGCCTGATTCCACGATGGCACGCCTGGCCGAGTCCGGCGCGATCACCATAGGGATCAAGGCCGACCAACCGCTGTTCGGGGAGCTGGACGAGTCCGGCGCCGCGCGCGGGTTCGACACCGAGATCGCGCGCATCGTCGCGGACGAGCTGGGCATCGCCGAGGACGGCATCGCATGGGTCGAGGCGGTCTCCGGCGAGCGCGAGCGGATCCTGGCGGACGGCGAGGCGGACCTGGTGGTCGCCACCTACACCATCTCGAGCGAGCGCAAGGAGCGCGTGGGCTTCGCGGGGCCGTACTACGTCGCGGGGCAGAGTCTCCTGACCCGTATGGACGATGCGACGATCGCCTCCGTGGCGGACCTCGCAGGCAAGGACGTGTGCTCGGTGCAGGGGTCGACCGGCGCGCGCACCATCCGCGATCTCGCTCCCGAGGCGAACGTTGTCCTGTTCGAGGACTACAGCGCGTGCGTCGACGGGTTGGGAGAGGGCCAGGTCGACGTGGTCACCAGCGACGACGTGATCCTCGCCGGCTACGCCGCACAGCGTCCCGGCGAGTTTCGCCTGGTGGGCGGGAACGTGACGGCGGAGCCGTACGGGATCGGCGTGGCGCTCGAGGACGACGAGTTCCGCATGTGGATCAACGACGTCCTGGAGGAGGCCATCGAGGATGGCCGCTGGAAGGCTGCGTGGGACAGCACTGCGGGAGCGGTGCTGCCAGAGCCGCAGCGCCCCTACATCGACCGGTACTGACGTCGCGCGCCTGCCAGCATGAACAGTCGCTGAACGCGCGCTGAACTCTTGACGGCTGGCGGGTCGCGGGCTTGCTCTCAGCCGCTGTGAACCGGCACATTCTGCCCATGCCTGACGCCCAGCATCGCCCTGCGCTCGCCGCCGAGCGCGCGCGCGTGGCGCTGTGGCGCGGCGCGGGCGATGTGAGCCTGAGCGACGTCTCCCTGCCTCCTCTGGAGCCCGGTCAGGTGCTCGTCGACGTGTCCTGCGCCACCGTGTGCGGATGCGTGCGCCGGGTGATGGCCGAGCGGCGCTTCGGTGGTGCGCCGACGGTGCTGGGGCACGAAGGAGTGGGCACGGTGGTCGCGACCGGCTCCCCGGTGCGAGCGGCCGGCGGCGGCGCACTCGTCCCCGGCGCCCGCGTGGTGTGGTCGCCCACCGTCACCTGCGGGGTGTGCCCGCGATGCGCCGCGGGCTCGCGAGCGACGTGCAGGGGTGCGATCGAGGTGGGCTCGGAGCCGGTGTCGCAGGCGTGGGCGCTGAGCGGGGCGTTCGCCTCCCATCTGCTCCTTCCCGCGGGCGCGACGATCGCGACGGTGCCCCCCTGGGCTCCCGATGGGCTCGTGAGTCCCGCAGGGTGTGCCATCGCCCGTGCGTGCGCTGCCGTCGAGCGCGTGGGTGGTCTCGCGGGGCGCAGAGTCGTGGTGCTCGGCGCCGGGCTCATCGGCCTGGCCGTGGTCGCGATGGCGGCGGAGGCGGGGGCAGCGTCCTGCTCGGTGGTCGATCCGGACCCGCACCGCAGGCGCCGCGCGTTGGACTTCGGTGCGGACGTGGCGCTCGATCGCGGCGCCCGGGTGCCCTCCTGCGACGCGGTGATCGACGCCTCGGGCGTGGGCGACGGGGCCAGCGACGCGCTGCGCTCTCTCGCGGGCGGCGGCGCACTCGCTCTCGTGGGCACCGCTCAGCGCGCGACCGTCGAGATCGACGTCGCACGCGTCGCGCGCGAGGCCCACACGATCGTGGGCGTGGCCGGAAGCGAGCCTCGGCACCTGGTCGAGGCGGTCGAGTTCCTCGTCAGCACCCATGCCGTGCGACCATGGGCGCAGCTGGTGGGGGAGTCGATCCCCCTCGAGCGTCTCGCGGGCGCGCTGCTCGCTGATCCGCCGCGCGAGCGCATCCGGATCTCCGCTCACGCCTCGGTCGCACCCGCGACGCCGCTTCCTGTATGATTGGACGTCGCCGTGTAACGGCCGCGGATTCGAGAGCCCCCAGAGAACCTGCCTGGGAGCGCCGCGCAACGAGACAAGAAGGAGTGCGCCGTGCCTTTGGACGCAGCCACCAAGAAGTCCATCATGACCGAGTACGCCACCAACGAGGGCGACACCGGTTCCCCCGAGGTCCAGGTCGCGCTTCTCACGCAGCGCATCAACGACATCAACGAGCACCTCAAAGAGCACAAGCACGACCACCACTCGCGCCGTGGTCTGCTGCTGCTCGTCGGTCAGCGCCGCAACCTCCTCAACTACCTCCAGCGAGTCGACATCGAGCGCTACCGCTCGTTGATTGAGCGCCTGGGCCTGCGCCGCTAGGTCGCAGCCAGTCGCGCTCGGCCCGGCCGCTCCCTCCTCACGGAGGTCGAGCGGCCGGGTCTTTCACTTTCCCGGCCTCCACCGCATCGGCCGCCATGACTGATAGAGTGGAGACGGCCCGCCACCCGTGGCGCGCCCACTTTCATACACCTGGCAGGCCAGCTGGACGCTGATCCTCGGTGGAGATGAGCAGACTCCCGCATCGCACGCGGTGGGCGAATCTGAGCATGTCGACTGACGATCAGTGGTGCTGAAGCCCCTTTGAGTTCGGCCTGGCCTGCTCCAACAGAAATGGAGCGACTTCCACATGGAAGGTCCTGAGATCCAGTTCGCCGAGGCAACCATCGACAATGGTTCGTTCGGCACCCGCACCGTCCGCTTCGAGACTGGCCGTCTGGCCAAGCAGGCCGCCGGCTCCGCCGCCGCCTACCTCGACGGCGAGACGATGCTGCTGGCCGCCACCACGGCCGGCAAGCACCCCCGCGAGGGCTTCGACTTCTTCCCCCTGACGGTGGACGTCGAGGAGCGCTCGTACGCCGCCGGCAAGATCCCCGGCTCGTTCTTCCGTCGCGAGGGCCGTCCCTCGACCGACGCGATCCTCACCTGCCGTCTGATCGACCGCCCGCTGCGCCCGTCCTTCGTGTCCGGCCTGCGCAACGAGGTCCAGGTCGTCATCGACGTCCTCGCCATCCACCCGGATGACGCGTACGACACCCTGGCCATCAACGCGGCGTCCATGTCGACGCAGCTGTCCGGCCTGCCCTTCTCCGGCCCCATCGGCGGCGTGCGCGTCGCGCTGGTGGACGGCCAGTGGGTCGCGTTCCCGAAGTACTCCGACAAGGAGCGCGCGGTGTTCGACATGGTCGTCGCCGGCCGCGTGGTGGGCGACGACGTCGCCATCATGATGGTCGAGGCGGAGGCCACGGACGACGCCTTCAACCTCATCTCCGAGGGTGCCCAGGCGCCCACCGAGGACGTGGTGGCTGAGGGCCTCGAGGCCGCCAAGCCCTTCATCAAGGCGCTGTGCGACGCCCAGGCCGAGCTCGCCGCGAAGGCCGCCAAGCCCACCGTCGAGTTCCCCCGCTTCCTCGACTACGAGGACGACGTCTACTCGGCCGTCGAGCCGCACGTGTCCGGTGACCTCACCGCCGTGCTGCAGATCGCTGACAAGCAGGAGCGCGAGAACCGCCTCGACGAGATCAAGGCGAGCACGCTCGAGCACTTCGCCGGCCAGTTCGAGGGCCGCGAGAAGGAGGTCTCGGCAGCGATCCGCTCCGTGACCAAGCAGACCATCCGTCAGCGCATCCTCAAGGACGGCGTCCGCATCGACGGTCGTGGCCTGGCGGACATCCGCCCGCTGTCGGCAGAGGTGGGTCCCATCCCGCGCGTGCACGGCTCCGCGATCTTCGAGCGCGGCGAGACCCAGATCATGGGCATCACGACGCTGAACATGCTCAAGATGGAGCAGCAGATCGACTCCTTCAACCCGGAGACGAAGAAGCGCTACATGCACCACTACAACTTCCCGCCCTTCTCCACGGGCGAGACCGGTCGCGTGGGCTCCCCGAAGCGCCGCGAGATCGGCCACGGTGCGCTCGCCGAGCGTGCCCTGGTGCCGGTGCTGCCGTCGCGTGAGGACTTCCCGTACGCGATCCGTCAGGTCTCGGAGGCACTGGGCTCGAACGGCTCGACCTCGATGGGCTCGGTGTGCGCCTCGACGCTCGCCATGCTCAACGCCGGCGTGCCCCTGAAGGCCCCCGTCGCGGGCATCGCGATGGGCCTCGTGTCCGACACGGTGGACGGCGAGACCCGCTACGCGGCGCTCACCGACATCCTGGGCGCGGAGGACGCGTTCGGCGACATGGACTTCAAGGTCGCCGGAACCTCCGAGTTCATCACCGCGATCCAGCTCGACACCAAGCTCGACGGCATCCCTGCCTCCGTGCTGGGTGGCGCCCTGGGCCAGGCCAAGGACGCGCGTCTGCACATCCTGAGCGTCATGAACCAGGCCATCTCCGAGCCCGACGAGATGAGCCCCACGGCTCCGCGCATCATCACCGTGCGCGTGCCCGTGGACAAGATCGGCGAGGTCATCGGCCCCAAGGGCAAGATGATCAACCAGATCCAGGACGACACCGGCGCGGACATCAGCATCGAGGACGACGGCACCGTCTTCATCGGCGCTGACAACGGCGAGTCCGCCGAGGCCGCGCGCTCCGCGATCAACGCGATCGCGAACCCGCACGTGCCCGAGGTCGGCGAGCGCTTCGTCGGCACCGTCGTCAAGACGGTCGCGTTCGGCGCCTTCGTCTCGCTCAGCCCCGGCAAGGACGGTCTGCTGCACATCTCGCAGATCCGCAAGCTCGTGGGCGGCCAGCGCGTCGAGAACGTGGAGGACGTCCTGTCCATCGGCCAGAAGATCCAGGTCGAGATCCAGGAAGTGGACCCGCGCGGCAAGCTGTCGCTCGGCGTGGTCGAGGAGAAGTCCGCGGACTCCTCCGACGAGGCCGGCGAGTAGCACCCGCCAGAACTGACGCTCACGAGGGCGGTCCCGGTAGCCCGGGGCCGCCCTCGTGGCGTGTGGGGGAGGGAACGCGCTGGACTTCAGGGCTCGCTCTCGTTATGTTGGAGTCAACAACAAACGGGAGTGTGGCGATGAGGCTCGAGCTCGAGCAGGTGGTCCGGCGGGTGCGGGACCACACGGACGGCGAGGACGATCTGCGGCGGCTGGTCGACGGCGAGTGGGTCCAGTACCGGCTGTCCCGCTCCCTGCTCGATCACACCAGCCACGCGCACACGCTGTGCGAGCGGATCTCGCGTGCGCTCGATGAGGATGCCGCTGAGGCGACCCGGCTCCTGCGCGAGCTGGTGCCGGGACTGGGCGACGGCGTCGATGTGCGTCCGCCGTTCAGCATCGACTACGGACTCACCCTCACGGTGGGGGACCGCACGTTCATCAATGCGGATCTGCTGATCATCGGCGGAGGCCCGGTGGTCATCGGCGAGGACTGCCTGATCGGCCCACGGTGCGGCATCTACACGCCCAACCATGCCGAGGACCCCGTCCGCCGGCGTGAAGGCTTCGAACGTGCCGCCCCCGTGGTCATCGAGGACAACGTGTGGCTGGGAGGCTCCGTCACGATCACTCCCGGCGTGACCATCGGCCGCGACAGCATCGTGGGGGCGGGCTCCGTGGTCACCCGCGACGTCCCGCCCGGCGTGGTGGCGGCGGGCAACCCGTGCCGCGTGCTGCGCGACCTCGTGACGCAGGCCTGACCCGCGCTCGGCGCGGTCGAGAGGCGGGCTAGGCTCGCAGGCATGCCTCACGCACTCCCTCTCGTCGCCGCATCGGCCATCGGCGCCCACCTCACCGTCGAGCAGGACCAGGGCGCGGTGATCCAGCGCTCCGTCCTGCCCGGTGGCGTGCGGGTGCTCACCGAGCACATCCCCGGCATGAGATCGGCGACGCTGGGCGCGTGGATCGGCGTCGGCAGTCGTGACGAGACCCCGGAGCATGCGGGCTCGACCCACTTCCTCGAGCACCTGCTGTTCAAGGGCACGGCCCGGCGCAGCGCGCTCGACATCGCCGAGGCCTTCGACCGGGTGGGCGGCGAGTCCAACGCGCTCACGGGCAAGGAGTACACCTGCTACTACGCCCGGACCATCGACACGGACCTGCCGCTCGCGATCGACGTGATCCTCGACATGGTGACCTCCGCGAGGCTCGACGAGGCCGACTTCGACATGGAGCGCGGCGTCATCCTCGAGGAGCTCGCGATGGCGGAGGACGATCCAGGCGACGTCGCTCACGAGCGCTTCACCGAGGCCGTGCTGGCCGGGCATCCGCTGGGCCGGCCCATCGGCGGGACGCCCGACATCATCCGCTCGGTGTCGCGCGACGCGGTCGAGGAGCACTATCGCCAGCACTACGGCCCCCAGACCCTGATCGTCACCGCCGCTGGAAACGTCCACCACGAGACCGTGTGCGCCATGGTGGCCGATGCGCTGACCGCGGGCGGCTGGGACCTCACCGGCGAGACGGCTCCGGTCGCTCGGCGCGACGCGCTCGCGCCGGTGGACGCGGGCCTGACGCCCCAGGTGCGCATCACCCGGGATCTGGAGCAGGCCCACGTGATGCTGGGCACGCGGGGCTTCCGTGCCACCGATGAGCGCCGTTCGACCCTGAGCGTGTTCAACGCGATCCTGGGTGGCGGGATGTCCTCGCGCCTGTTCCAGGAGATCCGCGAGAAGCGTGGGCTGACCTATGCGGTGTACTCGTTCGGGGCGCCCAACGCGGAGACCGGCATCTGGGGGATGTACGCCGCCTGCAATCCGCGCGTCGCGGACGAGGTCGAGGGCCTGCTCGCCGTCGAGCTCGAGCGCATGGCTCAGGGCGTCACCGCGGAGGAGCTCGAGAAGGCCAAGGGGCAGATCGCGGGCACCACGGTGCTGCGCCTGGAGGACAGCTATTCGCGCATGTCGCGCCTGGGCAAGTCCGAGCTGGTGTTCGGCGAGCTGTGGAGCATCGCCGAGGCCCTCGACCAGGTGCGCTCGGTCACCGCTGATGCGGTGGTGGGCCTGGCGGCGGAGCTCGCGTCGCGCGATCGCTCGAGCGTGAGGGTGGGCCCGGCGGTCGCGTAGCCCTGCGCGCTCGCAGTCGTCGAGCGTCGGATCTCGCCGGATCCCTGCACTGGATGACTGCTGGGACGCACGGCCGCGTTCGCGACCGCCCGTAGAGTGGACGCCATGATCAACGTCGCAGTGCTGGGCGCCGCAGGGCGCATGGGAAGTCACGTGGTGCAGGCCGTGGAGGCCGCGGATGACCTGGCGCTCGTGGCCGCCCTCGACACCGATGACGAGATCGCCGCGGCGACTCACGCCAAGGCGCACGTCGCGGTGGACTTCACGGTTCCCGACGCCACCGAGGCCAACGTGCACGCCCTCATCGATGCGGGAATCCACGCGGTGGTGGGCACCACCGGCTGGACCGAGGACGCACTGGCGCGCGTGGACGAGCACCTGCGGGAGCGTCCCGACCTGGGCGTGCTGATCGCCCCCAACTTCGCCATCGGCGCGGTGCTGGCGATGCGTTTCGCCGCCGCGGCCGCGCCGTACTTCGAGTCGGCCGAGGTGGTCGAGCTGCACCACCCGGACAAGGTCGACGCCCCGTCGGGCACCGCGCTCCACACGGCACGCGGCATCGCCGCCGCCCGCGCCTCGGCCGGTCTGGCCCCCAGCCCCGACGCCACCACTCACGACCCTGATGGCGCGCGCGGCGCGAACGTGGACGGCGTCCACGTCCACGCGGTGCGCCTGCGCGGTCTGGTCGCTCACGAGGAGGTCCTGTTCGGCAACGCCGGCGAGGCCTTCACCATCCGCACGGACAGCTTCGACCGCGTGTCCTTCATGCCCGGTGTGCTGCTGGGCGTGCGGGAGGTCGGCAACCATCCCGGCCTCACCCTGGGCCTCGACCGGTACATGTCGCTGTAGATGGGCGTCTTCCGCAACCCCGGCTTCCTCGCGGCGGTCGCCATCACGGTGATCGTCGCGCTGTACTTCGCGTTCGTCGCGAACCTCGCGTTCGCGTTCGTGCGCGCCCCCGAGCTCGCGGCGAAAGGCTTGGGGCTGGCGATGCTGGTGCTGCCGCTCGTGGGCGCATGGTGGCTGTTCCACGAGTGGAGGCTCGGCATCACCGTGCAACGCATGGCCAGTCAGCTCGAGCGCGAGGGACGCCTGCCGCTGCATGATGGCGAGAGGGACCGCACGGGCCGGCTCACCCAGGATGCGGCGGAGGCGGTGTTCGAGGTAGCACGCCGCACGGCCGAGGACCGGCCGGAGGACTGGGTCGCCTGGTTCCACGTCGCTCACGCGTACGACGCCAACCGCGATCGGAGGATGGCTCGCAGCTCGATGCGCCACGCCGCGGAGCTGTACCGCGCGGAGCGCAAGGCCGCCCGGCAAGGCTGACCGCGCGAAGGGCCCGGCCGATGCGCGGCCCAGTCGCCGTGCGGGCGACGTCTCGCGCGCGGACCGCTACTGCGCGAGCTCCGCGCGGAACATGCGCTCGGCGAGCTCCCCGTCGGGGCCGTCCATGCCGCGCCTGACGCCACCCTCGCCCAGGCCGGCGCCCGTCAGGAACGCCTCCCGCGCATCGTCGCCCTCCAGTGCCCATGCCCGCAGCGTGGTGCCGCCCTGGATGCGGAGCGTGTCGACGCAGGCCGCGAGCAGTCGCGAGCCGTGACCGGCGCGCCTGTGCTCCGGGGCGACCTCGAGGGCCACGATCTCGCCGCCTGAGGCCATCGCCGCGAAGCCCACCACGTGGGGGCCGTCTGTGGCCACGAACACCTTGTGCTCGCGGGACGGCGGCGACTGGATCGCCGCACCCCAGGTGGCGAGCACCTCGTCCCGCGGCACCGCATCGACCGCCGCGTCGCCCAGGAATCCGCGCCACGCGGCCAGCTGGATGTCCGCGATCGCGTCCTCGTCTCCGGGGACGGCGGGACGGGCGGAGACGTCTGCGGTGGGCATGGCCACCAGCCTACGCGGCGGCGGCCCGATAGCCTGGCGGGATGATCGTGGGCACCGCCGCGCTGGCGTCACTGGTGGGCATCGGCGCGCTGCTCGTGGGCGCCGCCATCGCCTGGCGGTGGGACGTGTCGAAGCGGGTGACGGCCGGGGTGATGGCGTTCGGCGCCGGAGTGCTGATCGCGACGCTCGCGCTCGAGCTCGTCACCGAGGCCCACGAGGCTGGTGGGGTGTGGCCCGTGGTGATCGGATTCGCGGGTGGCGCGCTGCTGTACGTGGGCGGCGACGCGCTCGTGACGCGTCTGGCGCAGCGGCACCGGCATCCCGCGCAGGTGCCCTCGGGGTCGCGCAACGCGACCGCCAAGCGCGGCGGCGACAGTCCGGGCGGTGGGGCGCCCATCGCGGTGGGAGCCCTCTTGGACGGGATTCCAGAGGCGATCGTCATCGGGCTCGCGGCCGCCAGCGGCGGCTTCCCGGTCGCGATCGTCGCGGCCATCGGCCTGAGCAACGTGCCGGAGGGGCTGGCCGGCACGGTGCCCCTCAAGCGTTCGGGCAGGGGTGCGGGATTCGTGTTCGGCCTCTGGGCAGGGATCACGGCGCTGGCGGTGCTCGCCACGGTGATCGCCGTGCTGTTCCTGCAGGGCGCTCCGGGAGCCACCATCGCCGTCATCCAGTCCGTCGCCGCGGGCGCGCTTCTCGCGATGGTGTGCAACGCGATGATCCCCGAGGCCTTCGAGCAGGACCACTGGGCCACGGGGCTTCTCGCCACCGCGGGCTTCCTGGTCGCCTTCGCGCTGGGCGAGCTGCTCTAGCCCGTCAGCCCCAGCCCAGCAGTCGCAGCCCGGCGGCCACCGCAGCCGCCGCCGCGACCACGACGATGAACGGTGCACGCCGCCACAGCAGCACCGCCGCGACCGCGACGCCGGCGACGCGGGCGTCGAGCACCACGCTCGGGCCCGACGTGAAGGCCTGCACGGCGAACAGGGCCGCCAGCAGCGCGACCGTGACGAAGGCCGCGATGCGGTGAACCCGGGGGTTCTCCAGCCAGGACTCGGGCACCACATGCCCGGCGAACTTGGTGGCCCACGCGAGCACGCCTGCCGCCACGATCGCGACCCACGTCCACAGGTAGGGCGTCACTCGGGCACCTCCTGTGTGGACGCAGGCGGACGCCACCCGACCGCGACCGCGACCACGGCCGCGGCGAGGATGGGCAGGCCCGCGGGGAGGACGGGGGTGAGGGCGAGCGCGAGCACGGCCGATGCGGCGGCCACCGCCTGCGCTGGGCGGGAGGCCAGTCGCGGCCACAGCAGCCCCAGGAACGCGGCCGCGGCGGCTGCGTCCAGCCCCCACTGGGCGGGATCGCCGATGCGCGACCCCAGCAGGGCTCCCACCACCGTGATCGCGTTCCAGGCCAGGAACACGCCCACGCCGGTCCACCAGAAGCCCTCGCGCCGTGCGGGCTGATCGTCCGCGGGCTGCGCGAGCGCGACCGCAGTGGACTCGTCGATGGTGACCTGCGCGGCCCACGCGCGCCTCATCCCGTGCATCGGCCGCATCGCCGGAGCGAGCCCCACGCCGTAGAAGCCGTTGCGCAGCCCCAGGAACGTGCTGGTGACCACCGCTGCCGCGGCCGTCCCGCCGGCGGCGATGACGCCCACGAACGCGAACTGGGAGCCGCCGGAGAACACCAGCAGGCTGAGCGCCATGGTCTGCCACAGATCCAAGCCTGCGGCGATGGACAGTGCGCCGAAGCTGATCGCGTACGCGCCGGTCGCGACGGACACCGAGACCGCCTGCTGGCGGGCGGGGGACAGGCGCGGCATGGGCCTCATCCTGGCACGGGGCGGGGGTGCCGCATGGCGCGGCGGTGGCGCCTGGGTGGCGGGCCGGTCAGGCGCGTTTCGCGTCGAGCGGTGGCGACCACTCGGCGTCCGCGAGCCACACGTTCATGAGGGGCGGCGGACCCTCGTGATCGCGATAGGACGGGCGAGTGCCGTCGAGGCGGTAGCCCGTCCGTCGGGCGACGGCGTTCGACGCGAGGTTGCGGGCATCGGCCCACAGCTCGAGTCGCGGCAGGCCCAGCTGGCGCAGCGCGACGTGCGTCAATGCCGTCGCGGCCTCCGTGGCGTAGCCGCAGCCGGTGTGGGTGACTCCCAGCCAGTAGCCGATCTCGATCCGGTCCGGAGCGGCGCCGGTGACGAGCGCGGCGCTGCCGAGCAGCATGCCGCAGCCCGGCAGCTCGATCGCGTAGTGCGCCGCGGCGCCGGACTGGAGCTGGCCTCCCAGGTCCGCGAGGTCGCGGCGGCGTCGCTCCAGGGGATGCGGCTCGTGAGCGGCCCACGGCTCCCACGGCAGCAGGTGGTCGATGCTCGACATCACCAGGGCATCGAAGTTCTCCGCGTCCTCAGCGCGGAAGGGGCGCAGCAGCAGTCGCCTGGTGCGCACCTGGGTGGGCACCCCGGAGAGCGGGGCGGTCACGGCGGCCATGGGATCTCATCTCCGTGCCGGTCGACGGCGCGCGGGCGCACGGCGGATGCGAGAGGCTGGCGCGCGAGGTCCGCACGCGTGGCGAACCACGTGACGGACGGCTCCTGGCATCCGGAGTCGAAGCACTGCTCGCCAGTGGCGTCCTGCCGGTGGAAGCCCAGACGCTGCGGGATGGCCGCGCTGCGCACGTTGGACGGCGCGTGCGAGATGTCGACGAGGTCCGCCCCGGTCAGCTCGAGCGCCACGCGGGTCAGCGCGGTCACGGCCTCTGTGACCAGGCCCCTGCCCTCGTGCTCGGCGTCGATCCAGTAGCCGATCGCGAGGCGGTCGGGCTCGGTGCGCACGTGGAACCCGGTGCCGCCCACGAGCGTGCCGGCGAGGAGGAAGATGCCCAGGGTGAAGTCCTCGCCGGCATCGGCCTTGGCCGCGACCTCCGCGATCCACGCTCGCCGCTGGTCCACCGTCTGCGGCTCGAACGCGGTCCACTCCATGTACTGCCCGAGGTGATCGAGGTTGCGGGGGATCAGGGTGGCCAGCGCCTCGGCGTCGTCGTGGACGTAGCGGCGCAGCACGAGGCGCTCGGTCTCGACGCGGTGCGGCACGGCGTACATGAGGACATCCTGCCAGCCGGGGCCGCTACAGTGACGGATCATGAGCGATGACAAGCGGCAGCGCCGCGTCCGCATCGTGGCGGGGGTGACCATCGTGGCGCTGATCCTGGGCACCACGGGCGGGGTGCTGCTGAACGCGCTCCTCTAGGCGGTCGAACGCCTGGCGTAGCTCAGGAACCGGTGACGCGGGCCCGTCGCGGAGTCTCGCCAGCCCGAGTCGCCGACGACCTCCCACACGGCAGGATCGACCTGCGGCGCGAAGGTGTCGCCGTCCACGACGAGGTCGATCTCCGTCACCTCGAGCCCGTCGACGGCCTCGAGGGCCGCGCCGTACACGCGACCGCCGCCGATCACCCAGACCTCGCCGTCCGGCGTGAGCCGCGCCGCGGCCTCGAGACCCGCGTCGAGCGAGGCGACCACCGCGTCGGCCCCCTCGAGGGACGGCGCGGACGTGATCACCACGTTGACGCGGCCCGGCAGCGGCCGGAAGCGCTCAGGGAACGACTCCCACGTGCGTCTGCCCATCACCACGGCACCGCCGCGCGTCAGCGACGAGAAGTGCTGGAGGTCCTCCGGCAGATGCCAGGGCATGTCGCCGCCGGATCCGATCACGGGCCGTCCAGCGCCGTCACGGGCCTGCGCCCAGATGGCCCTCAGCATCGAGCGGGGCTCAGACCGCCACCGGGGCCTTGATGCCCGGGTGGTGCTGGTAGCTCTCGAACACCACGTCCTCGAGGTCGTAGTCCATGAGCGACGGCTTCGAGGCGAGCGTCAGCGTGGGGTACGGGTACGGGTCGCGCGCCAGCTGCGTCTGGACCTGCTCGAGGTGGTTCGAGTAGATGTGGCAGTCCCCGCCGGTCCACACGAAGTCGCCCACCTCGAGATCGGTCTGCGCGGCGATCATGTGGGTGAGCAGCGCGTAGGAGGCGATGTTGAACGGCACGCCCAGGAACAGGTCCGCGCTGCGCTGGTACAGCTGGCAGCTCAGGCGCCCGTCCGCGACGTAGAACTGGAACAGCGCGTGGCACGGGGGCAAGGCCATGTCGTCGATGAGCGCCGGGTTCCAGGCGCTGACGATGTGCCGGCGCGAGTCAGGGTTGGTGCGGATGGACTGGACCACGTTCGCGATCTGGTCCACGTGCGAGCCGTCCGGGGCGGGCCACGAGCGCCACTGGTAGCCATAGACGGGACCCAGCTCGCCGTCATCGTCCGCCCACTCGTCCCAGATCGAGATGCCGCGCTCCTGCAGCCAGCGCACGTTCGTGTCCCCGCGCAGGAACCACAGCAGCTCGCCCACGATCGAGCGCACGTGCACCCGCTTGGTGGTGATGAGAGGGAAGCCCTGCGAGAGGTCGTAGCGCAGCTGGCGGCCGAACACGGACAGCGTCCCCGTCCCGGTGCGGTCCTCCTTGCGCGTCCCGGTCGCGAGCACGTCGCGCAGCAGGTCCTCGTATGGCGTCACGATGCTGTCCACGGGCATCACCCTACGCCCGCGAGGCGCCGATGCGGTGGAGACCTCGCGGATGCGCCAGACTGGGAGCGGCGACCGCCACCAGCGTCGATCAGGGGAGTGTTGTGTGAGCGAGAAGAAGAGCGACAGCACGGAGCACGCCACCCGCGCTCCGCGCACGGACACCAGCCGCATGAAGGTGATCGCCATCGTCACCATCGTGGCTCTCGCCTTGGGGCTCTTCGGAGGCTGGGCCATCGCTGCGCTCAGCCAGCCGGACGCCGAGGGCGACGTGTGGGTGATCGGCGCTCGCGGCTCCCAGACCAGCGTCAACGAGATCGTGCTGACGGATCCCACCGCCACCGTGGTGGGCGTCACGTTCGACGGCGAGCGGCAGGCGACCGACGCCCCCATCTCGAAGGTCGTGCAGGAGTGGGACGACGTGTTCGGTGACACCACGCCGCGCGCGATCCTGGTGGGCACCTCCGCCGCAGGAAGCCACTCTGTGGTGGTCACGCTCGGCCGGCCGGAGGCGACCGCGGACACGCTGACGTTCCCGGCCACGCCCGTCGGCGGCTCGGAGATCCCCGAGTTCACCGCCGGGGACTCGACGCTGCTGATCGACGGCGCCGGCGTCCTCGAGGCGGGCGACCTCGAATCGCTGACCGCCCTGGGCGGCTAGAACTGGGCGATGCCCTTCCCCAGCAGCACCACGCCGATCACGAGCACCAGCACGGTCATGATGACCGCGTTGTTGCCCGCCAGCCAGTCGCGCAGCCGGTCCAGCGGGCCGCGGAGCCGGTCCGCCGCGATCAGGTAGCCGATCACCGGCACGGCGACGGTGGACGCGGCGAGGACCGTGAACACCGCGATCGCCGTCGGTGCCGCTGAGCTTGGCGAGGTTGCGCTGACAGTGCCGATGGTCAGACCGGCCGATGCGGCTAGCAGCAGGTTCTTGGGATTCACCCCTGACAGCAGGAAGCCCAGTCCCGCCGCCTTCGCGAACGTGAAGGTGTCGATCGCGGACATCCAGGCCGGCATCGTCGGCTCCGCGCCGTCGCGCGGCCTGCTCCGCCATTGCTTCAGCGCGAGCAGGAGCAGCAGTGCGGCGAGGACGATCTGGATGATGCCCACGACCGGGCTCGAACCGCCGTGGTCGCCGCCGAGCGAGCCCGCGAGCAGCGTGAAGATGGTCGTGGCGATCAGGATCCCCAGCACCCAGCCCAGCAGGAAGCCCACGCTGGTGACGCGGGCGCGAGGCGACAGCAGCATCAGGATCGACGCGATGATCGGGATGGGGCTGATCGCGACGCCGAGCGCGAGGGGCAGGACTTCGCCGATGATGCCGTTCATTCAGGACTCCTGGGTGGTGGACGTCGCACGCAGTTGTTCGGCGCGCGCGTAGCCGAGCTCGACGGACTCCATGAGACGCTCGGTCTCGGCGAAGACGTTCTCGGGGCCGATGCGGTCGAGCGCACCCGTGCGCCCGAGCAGGTCGTGGAGCGTGTCGGGAACCCCGCAGATGACGAGCGCCACGCCGTGCTCGCGCATGCGCTCG
Source organism: Demequina activiva (assembly GCF_016862815.1). GTDB lineage: Bacteria > Actinomycetota > Actinomycetes > Actinomycetales > Demequinaceae > Demequina > Demequina activiva. Next base: position 41,032 of record NZ_BONR01000002.1, read on the forward strand.
GCCTTGCGGTCGAGCATCTTCAGGAAGGTCGCGGACGGGATCGCCAGCGACCCTCGGGTCGACACCACGAGCGCCGCATCGGTGGCCCCGTCGGTGTCGGGCCACTCCTGCTCGAGGCGGCCCACCTCCGCGAAGAAGCCCACGCCGCTGTAGTGGACCACCGTGGTGCGGTGGGACGGGAGCGCACGTGGCGCATCGGCCACCTCCCAGCCGCCGTCTTCCCGGCGCTTGAGCTCGATCAGCCGGCCGGTGCGGCTCGACTGCACGGAGGTGAGCAGGATCGAGATGGTCGCGCCGATGAAGATCGCCTGCTGCAGCGGGAGGGCCGTGGTCGCGACGAAGGTCAGCACCATCGCGACCGTCGACGGAACCGAGGTCTTCAGGACCAGGCGGATGTCCGCGAGCCGCCCCAGGATGAGCTCGCCGCCGATCACGAGCATGAGGCCACCGATCACGGCCATGGGGATCGCACCCGCCAACGGGCCCACCGTGAGCACGATGAGGCCCAGCGACAGCCCGGCGAAGATGCCAGCCCATCGCGTCTGTGCCCCGGCGCTCGTGGCGACGCCCGTGCGGGACAGCGAGCCGCCCGTGGGGAGGGCTCCGAAGAAGCCTCCGCCGATGTTGGCGATGCCCTGAGCGGTGAAGTCCTGGGACGCATCGGCGCGGGAGCCGTCGGGATTGGCGACGGCCGCGCTGATGCCCGCCGCCTGAGCGAGAGCGACCAGCGCGATGGCGACGGCACCGGTGAGCAGGTGCGGGATCGCGGACGGGTCCGGCAGAGTGAACGGTGGTAGCGAGCGGGGGATGGGGGCGATGTCCTCGACGATCTCGATGTCGAAGGCCGCCACCACGGTCACCACGGTCGCCACCACGAGCGCGATGAGAGTCGCGAACTTCTCGAGGGGCCGGAACATGCGCGCGATCGCCCAGATCGCGACCGTCCCGCCCGCGACGGCCGCCGTCGTGGCGTCCCACGCGCCGATGTTGACGATGCCCTCGACGATCTCGCCCACCGTGTTGTCCGAGGTAGGCGCGTAGCCCGTCGCATCCTCGACCACTCCAGCGAGGATCTGGACCGCGATGCCTGTGGTGAAGCCCGTCATGACGGCCGTGGAGACGAAGGCCATCACCGAGCCCAGACGGAGCACGCCCAGCAGCAGCATCACGAGGCCGGTCATGACCGTCATGGTCGCGATGGCGCCGATGTCGTCGAGCGCGAGCCCGGCCTCGTTCAGGACGCTCTGCGACGTGAACACGATTGCCGAGGTCAGCGTGGTCACCATGAGGACCGTGCGGGCGAGCATCGATCCCAGGATCGTGGGCACCACGCCCGACCACAGTCCCAGCGGCGCCGCGAAACCTCCCACCGAGGCGTATGCCATGCCCTCGGGGATCGAGAACAGGCCGGTGACGAAGCCCGAGGCGGCGTCCTTGAAGGTGGGGCGGCCCAGCCTGCCTCGTCGCTGTCGCGCGCCCGCGGTGTCCTGAGCCATGAGGCCAACCTAGCGAGATGGACCCCGGCACGGCGGGCGTCAGCGGACTCTCATGCCTGCGGCGATCTGTCCTGTTGCAGCGGTGGACCACAACGGCCATGCTTGCGAGACGAGCACCCCAGGAGGAGACCCATGTCCCACCATGACGCCACCGCGGCCATCCGAGCGGCGCACCGCCACCACCTCGAGACCATGCCGTTCGCGGATCGCCAGGACTTCGAGGACGCCGACCGTGGCTTCCTCGGGACGCTCGAGGACACCCGGATCCGCAACGAGGCCGGCGACGTGGTGTGGGACAACGCCGCCTACGACTTCCTGGAGGGCGAGGCGCCTCACACGGTGCACCCCAGCCTCTGGCGTCAGGCGCAACTGGTCGCGAAGCACGGCCTCTATGAGGTCGTCGAGGGCGTCTATCAGGTGCGCGGCTACGACCTGTCGGTGATGTCGCTCATCGAGGGCGACGAGGGCGTGATCGTGGTCGATCCGTTCATCGGCAAGGAGAATGCGGCGGCGGGCATGCGGCTGTACCACGAGCACCGCGGCGAGCGGACGGTGAGGGCCGTGATCTTCACGCACTCGCACATCGACCACTTCGGTGGCGTGTTCGGCGTCGTCTCGCAGGAGCAGGTCGACGCGGGCGAGGCCGCGATCATCGCCCCCGAGGGAATGGTCGAGCACGCGGTCGCCGAGAACGTCTACGCGGGTACGGCGATGGCGCGCCGCGCGGGCTACATGTACGGCGCGCGACTGCACAAGGGGCCGAACGGCCAGGTGGGCGCGGGCCTGGGCCAGACCACCTCCACGGGCAACGCCGGTCTGATCGTTCCGACCATCGACGTCGCCCAGACCGGGGAGACCCACACCATCGACGGCGTGGAGATGGAGTTCCAGATGGCGCCTGGAACCGAGGCGCCTGCGGAGATGCACCTGTACCTGCCTCGGTATCGCGCGCTGTGCATGGCGGAGAACGTCACGCACACTCTGCACAACCTGCTGACGCTGCGCGGAGCCCTCGTGCGCGACCCGAACGTGTGGGCGCGCTATCTCACGGAGGCCATCGCGGCGTTCGGCGATCGCACCGAGGTCCTGTTCAGCTCGCACCACTGGCCCACGTGGGGCCGCGAGCGCGTGGTCGAGTACCTCGGCGTCCAGCGCGACCTGTACAAGTATCTGCACGACCAGACCTTGCGCATGCTCAACCAGGGCATGACCGGCGCGGAGATCGCGGAGGCCATCGAGCTGCCGCCCGCGATCGAGAAGGTGTGGGGCACCCACGGCTACTACGGCTCCGTGAGTCACAACGTCAAGGCCATCTACCAGCGGTACATGGGCTGGTTCGACGGCAACCCGGCGCGCCTGTGGCCTCACCCGCCCCAGGCGCAGGCCGAGCGGTATGTGGCGGCGCTGGGGGGAATCGACCGGGTCGTGGAGATGGCTCAGGGCGCCTTCGACGAGGGCGACTTCCGCTGGGCGGCGACCCTGCTGGACCACGCGATCTTCGTCGACAAGGATCACGCGGCTACGCGCGAGGTCTACGCGAACACGCTCGAGCAGCTGGGCTACGGCTCGGAGAATGGCACGTGGCGCAACTTCTTCCTGTCCGGAGCGCAGGAGCTGCGCGAGGGGAATTTCGGCACGCCCACGCAGACCGCCGCGCCCGAGATCGTCGCGCAGCTGACCCCCGAGCAGATCTGGGACGCCATGGCGATCGCGGTCGACGGCCCCCGGGCCTGGGACCTCGACCTCGTCACGGACGTCACGCTCACGGACCTGGGACGCTCATTCCGCGTCACGCTGCGCAACGGCGTGCTGGTGGGCCACGAGCGCGAGCCTGGGGACGACGCCGCTCTGCATGCCTCGCTGACCAAGGCCAGGCTGATCGCACTCACCGCAGGAGACACGGAGTCGCCGGGCATCGAGCTCGAGGGAGACGCCTCCGTGCTGACGAGTCTGCTGAGCGTGATGCAGCCCGGTGACCCGAACTTCGAGATCGTCCTCCCCTGACCGAGCACGGCCGGCCGATGCGCGATTGAATGGGCGTGGAGGCTCCCATGGACATCGTCGACCTGGACACGCTGGTGGATGAGCAGCTCGCGCTCGCGTACGAGGAGCACAGCGGGCGCCACGCCGTGACGATCGCGGGTGACCACCGGCATGATCTTCGCCAGACGCTCATCGCGGTCGCCGGCGGCAACACGCTGGGCGAGCACGACGCTCCGGCGGAGGCCACGCTCCAGGTGCTGCGCGGCGAGGTGACCTTCCGTGCGGGCGAGCGAGAGCTCGCACTCAGCAAGGGCGACTACTTCGTGATCCCACCGGCCCGTCACGGCTTCGAGGCGGTGACGGACTGCGCGGTGCTGCTCACCGTGGCGACCCGCGGCGAGCGGTGAACGGCAGGGGAGAGGCGACCCCGCATCGGCCGTGCGGGCGCAGTCGGCCACCACACGCGTGTGACGAGTGATGCGCATGGGACCCGGGGGAAGCCTCCGGCGCCTCGTCCGTCCCATCAGTCACAGCCGTGTGGTGGAGTGGTGTCGCCGCGTCGGGAGCGGCTTCGGCGGCGGTGGGGCGCGGTAGGTTATGCCCATGAGCGAATCGCGCCCGCTGGGCACCGTGCTCACCGCGATGGTGACGCCGATGCACGCAGACGGCTCCATCGATGTCGACAGTGCCATCGCACTCGCGAACCACCTGCTTGACCACGGGTCGGACGGCCTCGTGATCTCCGGCACCACCGGCGAGGCGCCCACCACGCACGCTCCCGAGAAGCTCGAACTGACCGCCGCTCTGGTCGATGCGGTGGGTCACCGCGCGACCCTCATCGCGGGGGCCGGATCCAACGACACGGCGCACGCCGTGATGATGGCGCAGCAGGCCCAGGAGGCCGGCGTCGACGCCGTCCTGGCTCTGGTGCCCTACTACTCGAAGCCGTCGCAGAAGGGCGTGGTCGCCCACCTGAGCGCGATCGCCGGTGCGACGGACCTGCCGGTCATGCTCTACGACATCCCCGGGCGCACCGGGATCGCACTGACGGACGGCTCGCTGGACGAGCTCGCCGAGGTGAGCAACATCGTCGCGAACAAGGACGCCACCGGCGACGTGGGGGCCGCGAAGGACCGCATCGCCCGCACCGGCCTGGACTGGTACTCCGGCGACGACCCGCTCACGCTCGAGTTCCTGCGCGCCGGTGCGGCGGGAGTCGTGTCGGTGAGCGCCCACGTCGCAGGGACACGCATCGCCGCCATGATCGCCGCGCACCACGCGGGCGACACCGCTCGTGCGGACAGCCTCCACGAGGAGCTGCTGCCCGTGCACGACGCCATCTTCAACGGTCCTGGCGCCTCCAACGCCAAGGCCGCCATGGAGCTGCTCGGGGTCATCCCCGGCCGCCACATGCGCCTGCCGCTGCTGCCGCTGGACGACGACGAGCTCGCTGCTCTCGCGTCCGCGCTGCGCGCCGCGGGCGTACCCATCACCACCTAGGAGACCCGTGAACTTCCACCCCGAGCTGACCGAGCCCAAGCCACTGCTGCCGGGCACCCTGCGCATCGTCCCCCTGGGCGGCCTGGGGGAGGTGGGTCGCAACATGGCGGTGTTCGAGATCGACGGCCGCCTGCTGATCGTCGACTGCGGCGTGCTCTTCCCCGAGGACCACCAGCCGGGCGTCGACCTGATCCTGCCGGACTTCAGCTACATCGAGGACCGGATGGACGACATCGAGGCGATCGTGCTGACGCACGGCCACGAGGACCACATCGGCGCGGTGCCCTACCTGCTGCGCCTGCGTCAGGACATCCCGATCCTGGGCTCCCAGCTCACGCTGGCCTTCATCGAGGCCAAGCTCAAGGAGCACAGGATGAAGCCCGTCACCCTCGCGGTGAAGGAGGGCCAGCACGAGCAGCTGGGCAAGTTCGGCCTCGAGTTCGTCGCGGTCAACCACTCCATCCCTGACGCGCTCGCGGTGTTCATCACCACGGACGGCGGCACGGTGCTGCACACCGGCGACTTCAAGATGGACCAGCTTCCCCTGGACGGCCGCATCACGGACCTGCGCGCCTTCGCCTCGCTGGGCGAGCGCGGCGTGGACCTGTTCATGACGGACTCCACCAACGCGGAGGCACCCGGCTTCACGACGTCCGAGGTCGAGATCACGCCGGTGCTCGACCAGCTGTTCGCGAATGCGACCGGGCGGCTGGTCGTGGCGAGCTTCTCGAGCCACGTCCACCGCGTGCAGCAGGTCATCAACGCCGCGCACGCGCACGGACGTCGCGTGGCCTTCGTGGGCCGCTCGATGGTGCGCAACATGAACATCGCCGCGGAGATGGGCTACCTCGAGGTGCCGGCCAACATCCTGGTGGATGCCCGCAAGGCGGACGACATGCCGCCGGAGAAGGTCGTGTACATGTGCACGGGCTCGCAGGGCGAGCCCATGGCGGCGCTGAGCCGCATCGCGTCGCTGGATCACAAGCTGCGCGTGGGACCGGGCGACACCGTGGTGCTCGCGTCGTCCCTGATTCCCGGCAACGAGAACGCCGTGTTCCGCGTGATCAACGGGCTCATGCGCCTGGGCGCGACCGTGGTGCACCAGGGCAGCGCGCGCGTCCACGTGTCCGGTCACGCGAGCTCCGGTGAGCTCCTGTACTGCTACAACATCGTGCGGCCCAAGAACGTCATGCCGGTGCACGGTGAGGTGCGTCACCTCCTGGCCAACGGCAAGCTCGCGATGAAGACCGGCGTGCCGGAGAAGAACGTCATGTTCGCGGAGAACGGCGTGGTCGTGGACCTCAAGGACGGTCGTGCGCGCGTGGTGGGCGCCGTGGAGACCCACAACGTCTACGTGGACGGATCCTCGGTGGGCGAGATCACGGACACCGAGCTCAAGGACAGGCGCATCCTCTCGGAGGAGGGCTTCGTCTCCGTGTTCGCGGTCATCGACTCCTCCAACGGCAAGGTGGTCTCGGGGCCGGAGGTGCACGCTCGCGGACTGGCGGAGGACGACTCCGTGTTCGACGCCGTGCTGCCGCAGATCAAGCAGGCGCTCGAGGAGGCCGCCCGCAAGGGCTCGACGGATCAGCACCAGATGCAGCAGGTGATGCGCCGCGTCCTGGGACGCTACGTGGGCACCAAGCTGCGCCGCCGCCCCATGATCATCCCGATCGTGATCGAGTCGTAGCCTCGCAAACGGGCCGATGCGCGGGGTGGCAACGCCCAGGACGGCCGATGCGCGGGTAGCGTCTCGAAGCATGGCTCAGTCACGTTCCACGAGCACGCGCTCCAAGCCGTCCTCCCCGCGTTCGAAGGCACCCGCGAAGAAGCAGCCGCCTGCCGTCCTGCGCGGCGTCGCCGCGATGGGACGCGGTGCCTCCCATGCCGTGGGCGGCGGCGTGCGCAGCATCGGCCACGGCGCCAAGCAGGTGAGCCCTGACGTGCGACGCGATGGCCTGGCGATCACCCTGGTGATCGTCGCGATCCTCATCGCCGCGCGCGAGTGGTGGGGCCTGTCCTCGTGGGCAGGCACGGCCATCCACTGGGTGGTGGCGGGGACGTTCGGCGTGCTCGCGGTGGCGATGCCGCTGGTGCTGCTGGCGTTCGCCGTGCGCCTGTTCCGTGCGCCTGGCGAGGAGGAGGCCAACCACCGCATCACGCTGGGCGCCGTGCTGCTCGTGCTGACGATCGACGGGCTGCTGCAGATCAACGCCGGCCGTCCCGGACCCGATGAGGGCCTCGAGGCGATCCAGGCCGCGGGCGGCATCCTGGGCTTCCTGGTGGGCACCCCGCTGGCGTGGGCGCTGACCGCGCCGCTGGCCGTGGTGGTGCTGATCCTGCTGGGCCTGCTGTCCGTGCTGATCATCATCGGCATGCCCCTGCGGGAGCTCATCGCTCACGCGCGCCGTGGGGTGCAGCGCCTGCGCGGCGAGCCAGTCGCCGACGAGGACGCGCTCGACCTTCCCGAGCACGGCACCCTCGAGCGCTCGGGAGAGACCAGGCCCAAGGCACCCAAGCATCGGCGCCGCCTGCTGGGCCGCGGCAGGACGGACGCCGAGATCGCCCGCCAGGCCGAGCTCGATGCGTACGAAGCGGACGAGGCCTTCGCAAGCGCCGCGAGCGTCGACCGCTCCGACACCGAGCCCAGCGACTTCGACGAGATCATCAACCCGCCGTGGGACGAGTCGCCCGGCGCCACCGAGGTGCTGCCCACGGCGACGGGACCGGTGTCGCCGTACGACGCCTACGAGCCCGCCGGCGAGGACGTCGACACGGCCGCGCTGGTGGCGGCGCCGGGCGAGCGCGCGGCGCCGCCCTCCACGAGCATCGTCCCGACGGGGGAGCAGGGCGAGCTCGAGAACTCCACGCCGTACGTGCTTCCGGACGTGGACGTCCTCGCCAAGGGGGCGCCCCACAAGACCCGTTCCGCGGCCAACGACCGGGTGGTCGAGTCGCTCAAGGGCGTGCTCGAGGACTTCGGCGTCAACGCCACCGTCACGGGATTCACCCGCGGCCCCACGGTGACGCGCTACGAGGTCGAGCTGGGTCAGGGCGTCAAGGTCGAGAAGATCACCCAGCTGTCCAAGAACATCGCCTATGCGGTCGCCAGCGCGGACGTGCGCATCCTGTCGCCCATCCCCGGCAAGTCCGCGATCGGCATCGAGATCCCCAACGTGGACCGCGAGACGGTGTCCCTGGGAGACGTGCTGCGCTCGCCTGCGGCCACCAAGAACGACCATCCGATGGCGATCGGCGTGGGCAAGGACGTCGAGGGCGGGTTCGTGCTCGCCAACCTCGCGAAGATGCCGCACCTGCTGGTGGCGGGTGCGACGGGCGCCGGAAAGTCGTCGTTCGTCAACTCGATGATCACGTCGATCCTCATGCGTGCCACGCCGGACGAGGTGCGCATGGTGCTCGTGGACCCCAAGCGTGTCGAGCTCACCATGTACGAGGGCATCCCGCACCTCATCACTCCCATCATCACGGACCCCAAGAAGGCCGCGCAGGCCCTCGAGTGGGTGGTGAAGGAGATGGACGTCCGCTACGACGACCTCGCGCTCTTCGGCTACAAGCACATCGACGACTTCAACAAGGCGGTGCGCGCGGGCAAGGTCAAGCCGCTGCCGGGCTCCGAGCGCAAGATCCGCACGTATCCGTACCTGCTGGTGATCGTGGACGAGCTCGCGGACCTCATGATGGTGGCGCCGCGCGACGTGGACGAGTCGATCCAGCGCATCACGCAGCTCGCCCGTGCCGCCGGCATCCACCTGGTGCTCGCCACGCAGCGTCCGTCCGTGGACATCATCACCGGAACCATCAAGGCCAACGTGCCCTCGCGCCTGGCGTTCGCGACCTCCTCGCTCGCCGACTCCCGCGTGGTGCTCGACATGCCGGGCGCGGAGAAGCTCATCGGCCAGGGCGACGCCCTGTTCCTGCCCATGGGCGAGTCCAAGCCGATGCGCGTCCAGGGATCCTGGGTGAGCGAGTCCGAGATCCATGCCGCGGTGGACCACGTCAAGAACCAGGCGAACCCGGAGTACCGCGACGACGTCACGCAGCCGCAGGGCGGCTCCGCTGTCGTGGCGGAGGACATCGGGGACGATCTCGACGATCTGATCGCGGCCGCGGAGCTCGTCATCACCACGCAGCTGGGCTCGACCTCGATGCTGCAGCGCAAGCTCAAGATGGGCTTCGCGAAGGCGGGTCGCCTCATGGACCTGCTCGAGACGCGCGAGATCGTGGGCCCGTCGCAGGGGTCGAAGGCTCGTGAGGTATTGGTCACTCCTGACGCATTGGCATCGACGCTGGCTATTCTGCGAGGCGAGTCTCCGGCTACCGTGGAGGCTTCGGCTGTCGATGACGAGGCTGAGGGAGAGACATGGCAGGGGTCGTAGAGCTGTTCGAGCAGCCCGCCGTCGGCGTGCCCGTCACTGCGCTGCTCCTCGCTCTCGCCGGCCTCGCCTGCTTCTTCTTCTGGCGCTCGTACCGCGCGCGCAAGCTCCGCGACGCCACGCTCGCTCGCGAGCGGCAGCTCCGGAGCCAGTTCGAGGCCGTCCTGTCCTCGGCCAGAGACGGCGTCATCATCGTCACCCAGGCGGACGAGCTCGCGCTGATCTCCGATGTCGCGGCGAACATCCTGGGCGTCACCCGCGCCGATGCGGTGGGTCTGCCGATCGCCCGCCTGAACCTGCGCGCCGTGGACGACCAGATGCATCCCATCCTGCTGCGCGAGGCCTTCGGGATCGGGCGCACGGATGACAAGCCCCGCATCGTGGGCGTGCCGGGCCGCCGTGGCGCGGAGGACGTGCGCTGGATCCAGGTGCGGTCGCGCGTGGTTCCCGACGGCTGGGACAACGGTCCGGTGACGGTCGTGACGATGATGGACACCTCAGGACTGCGCGAGGCGGCGGAGGCTCTCAACAGGTCCGATGCGCAGTTCCGCAAGGCCATGGAGAACGCCCCGGTGGGCATGGCGCTCGTGGACCTCGAGTGGCGCCTCATGGAGGTCAACCGCGCGTTCGCCGAGATGATGGGCTCCACGGTCTCCGCGCTGCGCTCGACGCCGTTCAGCGCCCTGAGCCACCCGCAGGACCTGCACGCCGAGCGCGATCAGCTCCAGCGGCTCTACGACGGCCACTCCAGCCGCTTCACGGTGGAGAAGCGCTACGTGCGGGCGGACGGCAACGTGGTGTGGGCCGTGCTGGACGTGGGCCTGGTCCGCTACGCCGGCGGCGCGCCCGACCACTACGTGGTGCAGGTGCGCGACTCGACCGACGACCGCATGCACTCCGAGCTCATGGCGCACCGCGCCATGCACGACCCGCTCACGGGCCTGGCGAACCGCACGCTGCTGCAGGACGTGCTGCAGAAGGTGCTCGAGCAGCCGGACGCGGAGTCGCGCGTGGGCGTGATCGCGGTGGACCTGGACGGCTTCAAGGGCCTCAACGACCGGTTCGGCCACGCGATGGGCGACAACGCCCTGGTGCACGTGGCGGGGGTGCTGCGCACCGCGACGGCCGGCCGCGGCACCGTGTCGCGCATCGGCGGCGACGAGTTCGTGATCGTGGTGCAGGACCCGGACTGCTCGAAGGCGCTGTTCGACATCGCCGGTGCGATCCACCAGGGCCTCAAGCGCCCCGTCCAGGTCAAGCGCCACCAGATCACGCTGCACGCATCGGTGGGCATCGCGATGGCGGACGAGGAGACCACCTCGGGCGGCGCGCCCACCCTGCTGAGCGCCGCGGACGCCGCGATGTACCGCGCGAAGTCCAGCGGGAAGTCGCGCACGGAGGTCTACGAGCCGTCCATGCGCACCACGTCCGATGCGCAGTCGGCTCTCGCCTCCGACCTTGCCGGGGCGATCGAGGCCGGGCAGCTGGTGCTGCACTATCAGCCCATCCTGGAGCTCGCGACGCGCACGATCGTGGGATACGAGGCGCTGGTGCGCTGGCAGCACCCCACGCGAGGGCTGCTGCTGCCGTCGAGCTTCCTGCCGCTGATCGAGGACAAGAACCTGTCCGTGTCCCTGGGCACCGCGCTGGTCGATCAAGCCGCCGAGTTCCTGGCGAGCGGGCCGTCGCCCACCACGTGGGTCTCGCTCAACGTCAGCGCGGACCAGCTGGGCGACTCGGAGTTCGCGGACCGCGTGCTCAGCGCGATCGGCCGGTACCACCTGAGCCCGCAGCGCCTCGTGGTCGAGCTGACGGAGGCCTCGCTGGTGGCGCCCAACACGCGCATCCGTCACGAGCTCACGGAGCTGCGCAACGCGGGGGTGCCCATCCTGCTCGACGACTTCGGCACGGGCGTGTCGCCGCTGTCGTACCTGCGCGACCTGCCCGTGTCAGGCGTGAAGCTCGACATGTCGTTCGTGGCGGGCATCCCGGAGGACCCCGCCGGCGCACGCGTGTCGCGAGCCCTGGGCGCCCTCGCGCGGGAGCTGGGCCTGGCCACCATCGCGGAGGGCATCGAGACCGAGGCGCAGGCCGAGTTCCTCGCCGGCTGCGGCTGGCGCTACGGCCAGGGGTGGCTGTTCGGGGTCGCGCAGCCGGCCAGCGCGGTCAGCGAGTCGAGCCCTCAGTTCACGACGAGCCTGATCGACCCGCGGCCGCAGGAGCACGACAACCCGTTGAGCCTGGGCGACCGCACGTTCTAGCGCCGGCAGGCGCGCGGCGCGGCCCTCGCATCGGCCGCTGCGGCGGCTCTACATCCCCGCGTGCCACCAGCGCAGGTCGCTGTACGCCGCGTCGGCCAACGGCTGCGGTGCGGATGCGCGCTCGGGCGCCTGGTCGCCCACCGCATCGGCCACCCGCCGCCAGCGCGCCTGTGCCTCGGACGCGCTGAGGTTCCCGGCTCCCGTGTCGAGGATGTTGCGCAGCACGTGCATGGTGTGGTTGTCGAGCCGGTCGACGGTGACGGCGGTCCACTCGACGCTGACGTCGACGGCGCCCTCGGGGTCCACGGTGATGGTGGACGTGGTCACATAGCCGGAGTTCGCATCCGCGACGCAGCACTGCGTGTCCTGGTTCGACAGGTAGTTGCCGTGCCCGGTCGCCGCCCACATGCCCTGGCCGGAGGGCCCTCCGTCCACGAGCTGGATGGGCTGCGGCACGTGAGCGTGGTGGCCGATGTACAGGTCCACCAGTCCGGAGGCGCCGATCTGGTCCACGATGCTCTGCTGAGCCGGCGACGGCGCGACGCGATACTCGACGCAGCAGTGCACCGAGGCGACCACCACGTCCGCGCCGTCGTCCCGCGCCGCCTGCGCGGCGTCGAGGATGGGCTGCACGTCCGCCGCGTCCGCATCGAAGGTGTCCACGGCCCAGGGCTTGCCGTCCGGCTTGGGCAGGCCGTTGAGACCGTACGTGAAGGAGACCTGCGCGACGGAGACGGTGCGGCCGCCCTCACGCACCGTGTACATCTGGGTGGACGCCGCCTCCGCCTCGGTGCGGGCGGTGCCGGTGTGGCCCAGGCGCACGTCGTCCATCGCGTCGAGCGTCGCCTCGAGTCCAGCGAAACCACGGTCGACGGAGTGGTTCGAGGCCACCGAGCAGCCGTCCCATCCCTCAGCGTCGATCGCGGTGATGAGCTCGACGGGCGCGCCGAACACCGGGTAGCCGGACGGCTGGGTGCCCGCGGGCGCGACCGGCACCTCGAGGTGGCACAGCGCCAGGTCCGCGCCGTCGACGTACGGCCGCACGTTCGCCATGAGCGGCGCGAAGTCGTACGCGCCGTCGCCTTGGCGCTGGGCCGAGTCGAGCACGGGACCGTGGGTGAGGATGTCGCCGCCCGCCACCAGGGTGAACGTCACGTCGGGCGTGGGCTCAGGGCTGGGCGGCGGCGGCTCGGGGGAGGTGCTCGTGGTGGGTGCGGCCGGAGCCGAGGGCTCGACGCTCGCGGGGGCCTCGGCGGAGCCGGGCGGGCCTGCTCCATCCGGCGCGCCCGACGCGAGCACGAGGGCGACGCTCACGGCGATACCGGCGAGCACGGCGGCGATGACGATCGCCATCACGGGCGTCCGGCGGCTGGCATGGAGGGGCGGACGTGATGGCATGGCGACCATTATCCCGGAGGGCCGGGCCCGCGCCCGCCCCCGCTAGTGTGTGCGTGTGAGCGCCGCCCTGCCCAACCTCCTGACCGCCGCCAGGCTGGTCGCCGTGCCCATCGTGGTGTGGCTGCTGGTGGTGGACGGCGGCGAGGACGGCGCATGGCGCTGGTGGGCCCTGCTGATCTTCCTGGTCGCGGCCGCGACGGACTATCTCGACGGCTACCTCGCGAGGCGCTGGGAGGTGGTGTCGTCCTTCGGCAAGCTCGCGGATCCCATCGCGGACAAGGCGTTGGTGCTGTGCACCCTCGCGACCATCGTGTGGATCGATGGCGTGCCGTGGTGGCCGCTCGCGATCCTGGCGGTGCGCGAGGTGGGCGTGACCCTGGGCAGGCTCGCGGTCGCGGGCGACACCGTCATCGCCGCCTCGCGGGGCGGGAAGCTCAAGACGGTGCTCCAGCTCGCGGCGATCACGTTCTACCTGTGGCCGGGCGGTCCCGCGTGGCTCGACGCCGTCGCGTGGTGGTGCCTGGTCGCGGCGGTGGTCGTCGCGGTGATCACGGGCGCCGACTATGCCAGGCGCATCGCGGCGGCAGTGCGTCACCGGCGTACGGCTCGCGCGCGTGGCGTGGGTGCACAGGAGGGGCCGGGCGCGGATGCGCGCCGGTGACCCTCGCCCGCTCACCACGGCGGCCCGGGCGGCCGCCGTCATCGAGGCCGCGCGAGCAGCGGGGCTGTCGATCGCTACGGCAGAGTCGCTCACGGGCGGCGCGGTGAGCGCGGCGCTGACCGCGATCCCCGGAGCCTCGGACGTGATGCGCGGCGGCGTGGTGGCGTACCTGCCTGCGGTCAAGACAGCGGTGCTGGGGGTGGCCGAGGCGACCCTCGCATCGGCCGGAGTGGTGTCGGAGGCCACGGCACTCGAGATGGCGCGGGGCGCGAGAGGAGCGCTGGGCGCTGACGTGGCGGTGGCGACCACGGGGGCGGCCGGCCCCGAGTCGCACGACGGTGCCTCCCCGGGCACGGTGTGCCTGGCGGTGGCCGATGCGGCAGGTGGCGAGTCCCACACCGTGCGCCTGACGGGGGAGCGCGGTGCCGTGACGGCCGCCGCCGTGGACGCGGCGCTGGACCTGCTGGCGGCTCGTCTGGCCGGTTCCGCTGACCGCTGAATCCTCCAGAGGTGAGCCTCGTGGACTCAGGGAACAGGGCTGGGGTACTCTGCGTTAAACGTGACGTGAGAGACTTCAGCGCCACCTTGGGGAGGAACCGCATGCCTGTGCTGCGCAACGAGATCGGCGACGTCCTGCGAGACGCCCGCCTGACGCAGGGGAAGACCCTGCGCGACATCTCCTCGGGCGCGCGCGTGTCCCTGGGATATCTCTCCGAGGTCGAGCGCGGGCAGAAGGAGGCCTCCTCCGAGCTCCTCGCGTCGATCTGCGTCGCGCTGGACGTGCCGATGTCCGCGATCCTCCGCGAGGTCTCCGACCGCTTCGAGACCGCGGAGCTGCAGACCGTCGACGTCATGCCCTCGATCCCGGACACCGTGCCCGAGCTGCTCGGCGAGGTCCGCGCGCGCTAGTGCGGCACAGCGAGTTCTGGGCCCTGCTGGACTCCGTGTTCGGCGAGGCCTACTCCCGTACCCTCGCGCGCGACCTGGCGCTCGACGCCCTCGACTCCCGCACATGCGTGACGGCGCTCGATGACGGCGTGCCGCCGCGGGACGTGTGGCACGCGCTGTGCGATCAGATGGACGTGCCGCTGTCGCAGCGCGACGGCGGCGAGCGCGAGCGCATGGTGCCGCCCCCGCGCTGACAGCCCTGGGCGATGGGCCCGCGGCGGCCGATGCGCGACACGCCGCGCGCGTGTCGCTTCCCTTCGAACATGCGTTCGATTACGCTGGTCCACAGGACGGTGCACGACGCCGGCCCTCCCCAGTGGAGGGGACCACGTCGGGCCGATGTCAGAGGCGCGTCATAGCGTCGTTCATGGAATGACAAGGCACGGCAGCAATGCCACCGACGATTGGGTTACGACATGGCACAGGCGGCAGACCGCTCGAAGGCGCTCGAGGCAGCACTCGGACAGATCGACAGGCAGTTCGGCAAGGGATCGGCGATGCGCATGGGCGACCGCCAGGTGGTGGCCGTCCCGGCGATCCCCACGGGCTCGGTGGCGCTGGACATCGCGCTCGGCATCGGCGGTCTTCCGCGCGGTCGCGTGGTGGAGATCTACGGCCCGGAGTCCTCAGGAAAGACCACCGTGGCGCTGCACGCGGTTGCGAACATGCAGAAGCAGGGCGGCACCGCGGCGTTCATCGACGCCGAGCACGCCCTCGACCCCATCTACGCCAAGAAGTTGGGCGTGGACGTCGACAACCTGATCATCTCGCAGCCGGACACCGGTGAGCAGGCGCTCGAGATCGCGGACATCCTGATCCGCTCGGGCAGTGTGGACGTGCTCGTGATCGACTCGGTTGCGGCACTGGTGCCCAAGGCGGAGATCGAGGGTGAGATGGGCGACAGCCACGTGGGTCTCCAGGCCCGCCTGATGTCGCAGGCGCTGCGCAAGATCACCGGCGCCATCTCGCAGACCGGCACCACGGCCATCTTCATCAACCAGCTGCGCGAGAAGATCGGCGTGTTCTTCGGCTCGCCGGAGACCACCACGGGTGGCAAGGCGCTCAAGTTCTACGCATCGGTCCGCCTCGACGTGCGCCGCATCGAGACCCTCAAGGAGGGCACCGAGCCCGTCGGCAACCGCACCCGCATCAAGGTCGTCAAGAACAAGATGGCGCCGCCGTTCAAGCAGGCCGAGTTCGACATCCTCTACGGCCAGGGCATCTCCAAGGAGGGCGGCATCATCGACCTGGGAGTCGAGCACGGCTTCGTGAAGAAGTCGGGTGCGTGGTACACGTACGAGGGCGACCAGCTGGGGCAGGGCAAGGAGAATGCTCGCAGCTTCCTCAAGGACAACCCTGAGCTCGCCACGGAGATCGAGACCAAGCTCAAGGCCAAGCTCGGCATCGGGGTGTCCGCCGACGAGGGCGACCAGTCGCCCGCGATCGCAGCTGAGGACGAGGCCAAGGCTGAGTCCAAGGCGGCGACCAAGGCCGCAGCCGCCAAGGAGCGCGCGACCTTCTGATGTCCCCGCGCGCTCGGCCAGACTCCGCACCCACGACACCAGCGGACCCGGCCGAGCGCGCGCGGGAGATCGCGCTGCGCCTGCTCACCCACTCCTCGAAGTCGGAGGAGCAGTTGCGCGACGGCCTGATCTCCCGCGACGTCGACCCGGCGATCGCGGACGAGATCATCGCCCGCTTCCGCGAGGTGGACCTTCTCGACGACACCGCGCTCGCCGCATCCATCGCGCGGACGCGACATCAGGAACGGGGCAAGTCCCGTCGCGCGATCGATCAGGAGCTCCGTCGCAAGGGCTTCTCGAGCGATGACATCGGTACCGCCCTGGACCAGATCTCCGTGGACGACGAATGGGAGGCGGCACGCTCGCTGGCCGCCAAGCGTTGGAGCTCCTTGAACGGCCACGACGATCAGGTCAAGGTGCGCCGAGTGGTCGGAATGCTGGGCCGCAAGGGATACTCGCCTGATCTCGCCTTCGGGGTTGTGAAAGAGCTGCAACGTGCCGATAGAGCGGATACGTAGCATGTCCTGAGACGAGGAGGGTGCCCAGTGCCCCAGCTGATCGCCACCGTGGCGACCCTTCTCCTGCTGCTCGCCTCCGTGCTCGTGGTGCACTTCGCTCGCCGTGAGGCGGCAGAGATTCGGCGCGACACAAGCAACGAGACGCAGGGCATCCGTGAAGAGGCCCGCGACCTGCTCTCCGAGGCGCAGCGCCGCGAGGAGCGCGTCGCGCAGCGCGAGAAGGAGCTCGCCGCAGATCTGCGGGCCGCGCAGAAGTTCTCCCGCAGCCTCGACGAGCGCGCCGCAGTGGTGGCGCGCGACGAGAAGCGCGTGGTCGCCCAGCGCCAGGAGCTCACGTCGCGCGAGCAGGCCGCGCTGGCCGAGATCGCCCAGCTCACCCAGGAGGAGGCCCGCGAACGCCTCATCAACGAGCAGATCGACCTCGCGCGCGAGCGTGCACGCATGGACGTGCGTCGCATCGAGCGCTCCACGAAGGCCACGGCCGAGGCGCGGGCCCGCTCCGTCCTGGTGACGGCCATGCAGCGCCAGACCAGCGAGGTGGTGACCGAGACCGCCAGCACCTGGATCACTCTTCCCAGCGAGGAGATGAAGGGCCGCATCATCGGTCGCGAGGGACGCAACATCCGTGCCTTCGAGGCGCTCACAGGTGTGAACGTAATGGTCGAGGAGGGCGTCAACGCGGTGCAGCTCTCGTCCTTCGACGTCGAGCGTCGCGAGATCGCAGAGGTCACCCTGCGCGACCTCATCGAGGACGGTCGCATCCAGCCCCAGCGCGTCGAGGCGGCGTACGCGCGCGCGGTCGAGGACGCCGAGCAGCGGCACGTCGATGCCGGACTCGACGCAATCGAGGCAGCCGGAGTCCTGGGCATCGCGCAGGATCTGGTCGCCATCCTGGGCCGCCTGCGCTTGCGCACCTCGTACGGACAGAACGTGCTCGCTCACCTGGTGGAGACCGCGCAGCTCGCCGCGGACATCGCGGCGGAGATCGGCGCGGACGTCGAGCTCGCGCGGCGTGGAGCCTTCCTCCACGACATCGGCAAGGCGTTCACCCACGAGCGCGAGGGAACGCACGCCGCCATCGGCGCCGCCCTGGCCGCCGAGCACGGCGAGGCCCCCGAGGTCGTCAACGCGATCGCGGCGCACCACGACGAGGTGCCGCAGGACTCCCTTGAGGCAGTGATCGTGCAGGTCGCGGATGCGATCTCCGCCTCGCGTCCTGGTGCTCGTCGGGAGGACGCGGACGGCTACGTGGAGCGCATGGAGGGACTCGAGCGCATCGTCGCCTCCCACGATGGGGTCGAGAAGGTGCTCGCCATGGCCGCGGGACGCGAGGTGCGCGTGGTGGTCGAGCCCGACGTTGTGGACGACGAGGGCGCGCGCGAGCTGGCGCGTACAATTGCTGAGCACATCAGCAAGGACTTCTCCTTTGCTGGAGAGATCAAGGTGACGGTGATCCGCGAGCTGCGGGCCGAATCCGTCGCAGGGTAGGCATGACACAGACCGCACTCGCACCCACGTACCTCGTCAGGACGCTCGGGTGCCAGATGAACGTCCACGACTCGGAGCACATGGCCGGGCTGCTCGAAGGCGCCGGCTACACGTCAGCTCCCGCGGGCGCCGAAGCGGCCGATGTGGTGGTCATCAACACCTGTGCCGTGCGCGAGAACGCCGCCACGCGTCTCTACGGCAACCTGGGGCAGCTGGCCTCGATCAAGGCGCAGCGACCCGGCATGCAGATCGCTGTGGGCGGCTGCCTCGCGCAGAAGGACCGCGGCGAGATCGTCGAGAGGGCGCCGTGGGTCGATGTGGTGTTCGGCACGCACAACCTCGACGTGCTGCCAGCGCTGCTGGACCGGGCGCGCCACAACGCCCAGGCGCAGGTCGAGATCGAGGAGTCGCTGCAGGTCTTCCCCTCCACCCTTCCCAGCCGCCGCGACGCGATCGCGAGCGCGTGGGTGTCCATCTCCGTGGGCTGCAACAACACCTGCACGTTCTGCATCGTGCCCAGCCTGCGCGGCAAGGAGCGCGACCGCCGTCCGGGCGAGATCCTCGCGGAGATCGAGGCGCTGGTGTCCCAGGGCGTGGTCGAGATCACCCTGCTGGGTCAGAACGTCAACTCGTACGGCGTCGAGTTCGGCGACCGCGGTGCATTCGCGAAGCTGCTGCGCGCATGCGGCGAGATCGACGGACTGGAGCGCGTGCGCTTCACGTCGCCGCACCCGGCCGCGTTCACGGACGACGTCATCGACGCGATGGCGCAGACCCCCAACGTGATGCCCAGCCTGCACATGCCGCTCCAGTCCGGCTCCGACTCGGTGCTGCGCGCGATGCGCCGCTCCTACCGCTCGGCGAGGTTCCTGGGGATCCTCGACACGGTGCGGGCAGCGATGCCCGATGCCGCCATCACCTCCGATGTGATCGTGGGCTTCCCGGGCGAGACGGACCAGGACTTCGAGGACACGCTCCGGGTGGTCGAGGCGTCGCGCTTCTCGAGCGTGTTCACCTTCCAGTACTCCCCGCGCCCCGGCACGCCGTCCTACGAGCTTCCGGAGATTCCGGCGGAGGTGATGAAGGCGCGCTACCAGCGCCTGCACGCTCTCCAGGAGCGTGTGTCGCTCGCGGAGAACGTCGGGATCGTGGGGCGCGACGTCGAGCTCATGGTGCTCGACAGCGCCGGGAAGGACACGGGCGGCCGCAAGGACGCCGAGCGCTCGCGCCTGTCCGGCCGCGCGCCCGACAACCGCCTGGTGCACTTCACGGTCCCTGACGGCTCCGACGCGCCGCGGCCGGGAGACATGGTGACCGTCCAGGTCACCCACGCCGCCCCGCACCACCTCATCGCGGACAGCGGCCTGGCGGGCGGCCCCTACTCCGTGCGGCGCACCCGCGCGGGCGACGCGTGGGACAGCGTGCAGGCCGGGGAGCACGACCACGGCTCCGGCGGCTGCGGCTCGTCCTGCGGCACGGGCGCAGGGGCGTCCAGCGGTCCCGTGGGCCTTGGTATGCCATCGCTGCGTTCCGCCGGCGCCTGAGGCACGTGTGAGCGCGCTGGGGCCCCGCGCAGGGGCAGGGCAGGACGCGCCGCCCGTGATCGCCATCGTGGGTGCGACCGCGACGGGCAAGTCAGCGGTGTCCCTCGCCCTCGCGGAGCGGCTGGGCGGCGAGATCATCAACGCGGACGCCATGCAGCTCTACCGCGGCATGGACATCGGCACCGCCAAGCTGCCGGTCGCGCAGCGGCGCGGGATCCCGCATCACCAGCTCGACACTCTCGAGGTCACCGAGGATGCAGCCGTCGCCTCCTACCAGCGCGATGCCCGCGCGGACGCGGAGTCGATCCACCAGCGCGGAGGGCGTGCCGTGGTGGTGGGCGGCTCCGGTCTGTACGTCAGGGCGCTGCTGGATCGCTTCGAGTTCCCCCCGACGGACCCGCAGGTCCGCGCTCGCCTCGAGGCGCGCGCCGACGCCGAGGGTCCCGGCATGCTGCACCGCGAGCTCGCCGCCGCAGACCCCGTCGCCGCGGCGCGCATCCCCGCGCAGAACGCCAAGCGCGTCGTCCGTGCACTCGAGGTGATCGAGCTCAAGGGGCGACCCTTCTCCGCGAGCCTGCCCACCCACCAGTACGAGATCCCGGCCGTGCAGATCGGACTGCGACTCGCGTACGAGGAGCTCGACCCGCGCATCGAGGCGCGCGTCGAGCACATGTGGGACGCCGGGCTCGTGGAGGAGGTGCGGGCACTCGACTCCCGAGGCATCCGCGACGGCGTCACAGCGCGCCGCGCCGTGGGTTACGCGGAGACGCTGCGTCACCTCGACGGAGAGCTCGACGCGGACGCGACCCGCGCGCTGATCCAGCAGAACACTCGGCGGCTCGCGCGCCGCCAGGCCAAGTGGTTCCGGCCGGACGGCCGCGTGCACTGGATCGACGCGCCGCGTGACGAGGCGGACGTCGACCGCGCAGCGGAGGACGCCCTCGCGCTGATCCCGCGCTAGCCACCTTCGTCGCGCACGACGGCGACAGCCGGGGCTTCGGTGCATCGACCGGGCCCGGGTAGCCTGGTCGCATGACCGCCACGCTGCGCTTCACCAAAGGGCACGGCACGGAGAACGACTTCGTGCTGCTGTTCGACGAGCGCGACGAGATCGACCTCACCCCCGAGCTCGTGCGCTTCCTGTGCGACCGCCGCGCGGGCATCGGCGGCGACGGCGTGATCCGTGCGGTGCGAGCGGGGGAGATCCCCGCGGGCGCCGGTCTCGACGCTCGCACGTGGTTCATGGACTACTGGAACGCCGATGGCTCGACCTCGGAGATGTGCGGCAACGGCGCACGCGTGTTCGGCGCGTTCCTGGAGCGCGACGCGGGCATCGACCTGACGGGCGGCCTGACCATCGGCACCCGCGGTGGAACCCGCACGTTGACGTCCCTCGGGGACGGCCGCTACGCCGTGGGCATGGGCGAGTACCGCCTGGGCGACGCCACGGACGGCTTCGACTCCGAGGTCGAGGCACACGGCCTCACGCCGGCACGCCCCGCGCTGTCCGTCGACGTCGGCAACCCGCACCATGTGGTGGCGCTCGCGTCGACGGACGAGCTCGCCGCGCTCGACCTCACCCATGCGCCTCGCGTGCGCCCCGCTGCGCCGGCTGGCTCGAACGTCGAGTTCGTCGTCACCCGCGGTGGGGAGATCCGCGACGGCGTCGAGCGCGGTCGCGTGCGCATGCGTGTGCACGAGCGCGGCTCAGGCGAGACGCGCTCCTGCGGCACGGGAGCCTGCGCGGTGGCGCTCGCGGTGCGGGAGTGGGCGGGCGAGGGCGCGCCCGACGTCTGGGACGTCGAGGTGCCAGGCGGCATGGTCACGGTGCGCATCATCGGCACGCGCACCGTCCTCGAGGGCCCCGCGGTGCTGGTCGCGGACGGCACGGTCGACGTCTCCCACGTGCTCGCCGTCACGCCCGCCTGACCCATGCACCCGATCGAGCCGGATGTGGACGGCGCGCTCCGCATCCATCCCGAGGACGCCGCCGAATGGCGCTCGTGGCTGGCGCGGCACCACGCCTTGGAGTCCGGAGTGTGGGTCGCGCTCTGGCGCAAGCAGTCCGGCCGCACGGGCCTCACCTACGACGAGGTGGTGCGCGAGTGCCTGTGCTTCGGGTGGATCGATGCGACCACCAGGAAGCTCGACGAGAACCGCACCCTTCAGTACTGCTCTCCACGCAAGCGGGGCTCTGGCTGGGCCCGCACCAACAAGGCGCGCATTCTCGAGCTCGAGGCAGCAGGCCTGATGGAGCCTCCCGGCGCCGCCGTGATCGCCGCCGCCAAGGCGGATGGCTCGTGGACGCTGCTCGATGACGTGGAGGCGCTGGTGGTGCCCGATGACCTCGCCGCCGCGCTGGCCCAGGCTCCGGGCGCCCGCGACTTCTGGGACGCCATGCCGCCCTCCGCGCGCAAGTTCGCTCTGGCGCAGCTGGTCCTGGCCAAGCGCGAGGTCACGCGCTCGCAGCGGCTCGCGACGATCGCCGATGCGGTGGCCAGGGGAGAGCGCCCCTACTAGTCGCGTACGAGACGCAGCACCCGGAACCCCTTGGCGCTGCCCACCTTCTCGAGCCTGCCCCAGGGCTCGCCGTCGGCGCCGCGCTGATCGGAGATCCATCGCGCGAGCGAGTCCGCGCCCAGGTTCCTCTGGACCACGAGCCACGCCTCGCCGTCGGCGGCGAGCCGCGGCAGCCACGCGGCCAGCAGCTCGTGCAGCGCGTCCTTGCCGATGCGGATGGGCGGGTTGGACCAGATCGCGTCGAACCGAGCATCGGCCGGCACCTCGTCCGCCGTCACGGCGGCGACCCGGTCTGCGACGCCCAGCCGTGCGGCGTTGCGGGACGCCAGGTCGAGCGCGCGGCGATTGACGTCGAGCGCGGTGACCCGCGCATCGGCCGTGCCCAGCGCCGCCGTGAGCGCGAGCGGACCCCAGCCGCAGCCCAGGTCGAGCACCGCGCCGGCCGGCGCCGGCGGGAGGTGGCGCAGCAGCACCTGCGTCCCGAGGTCGATGTGACCGGGGGAGAAGATGCCCGATGCGGTCTCGACCTCGACGTCCCGGCCCGCCAACCGGACGGGTATCAGGCGGCGCTCATCGGCGGAGGCCGGCTGGGCGGAGAAGTAGTGGTCCTCGCTCACGGAAGCGACTGTACCGCCGGTGGTGGTGCCGGTCGGCGGCCGGTGCGACAATGGGACGAGCATGAGCGAATCCCTGCCGAACGACCTTGACGACCAGAGCCCCTCTCGCGCGGATGCGGTGATCGAGCGGGTGCTCTCGCGCGCCGGCACGGCGGTCGCCGCCGGCGGCACCGCCCGCACCGACTACGACGGCGACCAGTTCGACCGTGAGGAGCGCGCCGCGCTGCGTCGCGTCGACAACCTCTCGACCGAGCTCGAGGACATCACCGAGGTCGAGTACCGCCAGCTGCGCCTGGAGAAGGTCGTGCTCGTGGGCCAGTGGTCGCACGGCACCGCCGCGGAGGCCGAGGTGGGTCTGCGCGAGCTCGCCGCGCTGGCGGAGACCGCCGGCTCGCAGGTGCTCGACGGCGTGCTGCAGCGGCGTCCGCACCCGGACCCCGCCACGTACATCGGCAAGGGCAAGGCGCAGGAGGTCAAGGAGATCGTCGCGGCCGTGGGGGCGGACACCGTGGTCGTGAACGACGATCTCGCGCCCAGCCAGCGCCGTGCGCTCGAGGACGTGGTCAAGGTCAAGGTGATCGACCGCACCGCGCTGATCCTGGACATCTTCGCGCAGCACGCGAAGTCCAAGGAGGGCAAGGCGCAGGTCGAGCTGGCGCAGCTCGAGTACCTGCTGCCGCGACTGCGCGGCTGGGGAGACTCGATGTCCCGCCAGGCGGGTGGTCAGGTGGGAGGCGCCGCTGCGGGCATGGGCTCGCGCGGCCCCGGTGAGACCAAGATCGAGCTGGATCGCCGTCGCATCCACACTCGCATGGCGCAGCTGCGGCGCCAGATCAAGGCGATGGAGCCCGCGCGCAACGTGCGCCGTGACCGCCGCCTGTCGCTGCCCAACGTCGCGATCGTGGGGTACACCAACGCAGGCAAGTCCTCGCTGCTGAACCGCGTGACCGGCGCGGGCGTGCTGGTCGAGAACGCGCTGTTCGCGACGCTCGACCCCACGGTGCGTCGCTCCCAGACGCCCGACGGCCGCGAGTTCACGGTGTCCGACACCGTGGGCTTCGTGCGCGACCTGCCCCACCAGCTGGTGGCGGCGTTCTCCTCGACCCTGGAGGAGGTCGCACACGCGGACCTCATGCTGCACGTGGTGGACGCCTCGCACCCGGACCCCGAGAGCCAGATCTCGGCCGTGCGCACCGTGCTGGCCGACGTGCCCGGCGCGGATCAGGTCAAGGAGGTGCTGGTCCTCAACAAGGCCGACATCGCGGAGCCTGAGACCCTCATGCGCCTGCGCGCACGCCCGGAGGTCACCATCGAGGTCTCCGCGCTCACCGGTGCCGGCATCAGTGAGCTGATGGAGCTCGTCGCCCACCAGCTGCCGCGCCCCGAGGTCAAGGTCGACGTGCTCGTGCCCTACACGCGCGGAGACCTGATCAACGAGGCGCACCTGCACGGCGAGATCCTCGAGGAGAGCCACGAGCCCGAGGGCACGCGGCTCGTGGCGATGGTCGACGACGGCCTCGCGGCGCGCCTCCAGGCCGCGGCCCTGGCGGCGTGAGCCCCGCGGACCCTGCCACGGCCGAGGATGCCGTCGAGGACAGTGCCGAGGCTGTGCACGATGACGGCCCGCTGGACGCGACCGAGGCCGTGCGGCTGCTCGACATCGCCGTCTCCGCGCTCGGCGGTGCGCGCCGCGACGGTCAGACACGCATGGCCCAGGCCGTCGAGCGTGCGCTCAGCGATGGCGAGAACGCGCTGATCCAGGCCGGCACCGGCACCGGAAAGTCGCTCGCGTACCTGGTGCCGGCAGTCGCGCACGCGGCCCGGGAGAAGCAGCGCATCGTCGTGTCGACGGCCACTCTCGCGCTGCAGCGGCAGGTGTTCACCAAGGACCTTCCGATGGTCCTCGACGCCCTCGAGCCCGAACTGGGGCATCGGCCCGAGGTCGCGCTGTTCAAGGGGCGCAGCAACTACCTGTGCAAGCACAAGATGGCTGGCGGATACGGCGAGCCCGACGACGACATGCTGCCGTTCCCCGCAGGGCCAACGAGCGACCTCGGACAGGAGGTCGCGCGGCTGCACGCATGGGCGGAGGAGACCGACACCGGCGACCGGGACGATCTCGTGCCGGGCGTGTCGCACCGGGCATGGGCGCAGGTGAGCGTCACCGGGCGCGAGTGCCTCGAGTCCAAGTGCCCCCTGCTGAAGGAGTGCTTCTCGCAGCAGGTGCGCGACCACGCGGCCGTCTCGCGAGTGGTGGTGACCAACCACGCCGTGCTGGGGGTGCAGGCCGCCAGTCACGATATGCTGGGCGAGCATCACGCGCTGATCGTCGACGAGGCGCACGAGCTGGTGGGCCGCATCACCTCGGCTGCGACCCACGAGCTGACCGTGCGCGGCGTGGACCGCGCCGCCCGAACCGCGAGGCGCGTGGGCGTGGCGTCCGATGACCTCGACCGCGCTGCGCGCGCTCTCGACGGCGCGTTGGGTGACTGCGAGCCGGGCCGTCTTCGCCTGGGTCTCCCGGAGGAGCTGGCTGAGGCCGTCGACCTCATCCGCGGCGCAGCCCGCACCATGCTGACGCAGGTGCAGAAGGCGACCAAGGACTCGGGCGAGGCGCGGGGACCAGGAGACAGCGCATCGGCCTCCGCCAAGGTCGCGACGGCAGCGCTCACCGAGGTCTTCGACGTGTGCGAGGAGCTGCTCGGGGAGGCCGGCCGCTACGTGATCTGGCTCGCTCCTCCCGATGGCGACTACGAGTCGCGCCAGGCCGTGCGCATCGTCGCGGCCCCGCTTGACGTCGCCGGCCTGATCCGCCACAAGCTCATCGAGGACAAGGCCTCCGTGTTCACGTCTGCCACGCTCGCACTGGGCGGCAACTTCGACGCGATGGCGCGGCACCTGGGTGTGGACGATCCCATCGCGATGGACGCGGGAAGTCCCTTCGACTACGGCAAGCAGGGGATCCTGTACGTCGCCTCGCAGCTGCCGCGTCCCGATGCCGGAGGCATCTCGGCGCAGGCGTTGGACGAGATGGCCGCGCTCATCGAGGCCGCAGGCGGGCGCACGCTGGGACTGTTCTCCTCGCATCGCGCCGGCCAGGCGGCTGCCGAGGCCATGCGGGCTCGGCTCGACGTGCCGGTCATGTACCAGCTGGACGACCAGCTGCCCACGCTCGTCGAGCGCTTCCGCGACGATCCCCGCGCGTGCCTGTTCGGGTCCACCTCGCTGTGGCAGGGGATCGACGTGCCCGGGCCCACCGCCTCGCTGGTGATCATCGACCGCATCCCCTTCCCCCGTCCCGACGAGCCCATCTCGCAGGCGCGCACCGAGGCGGTCGCGCAGTCCGGAGGCAATGGGTTCATGGCCGTGTCGGCGACGCACGCGGCGCTGCTGATGGCACAGGGGTCGGGACGCCTGATCCGCACGCAAGGCGACCGCGGCGTGGTCGCCGTGCTGGATTCGCGCCTGGCCACCGCGCGCTACGGCGGATTCCTCGCGCGGTCCATGCCACCCCTGTGGCCCACAGCGGACCGCGACACGGTCCTGGAGGCGCTGCGCAGGCTCGACGCGGCGGCCCAGGAGCGCGGGGAGTAGGCAATAGGCTGGGAGCCATGACTGACAGCACCGAGTATGAGCGCGGGCAGGCCGAGGAGCGCGCGCGGTTCGCGGAGTACCTCGAGCACTTCGAGAAGAGGGGCCGCGACCTCGCGGACAAGGCGGAGACCGAGGAGTCGCGCGTCTACCAGACCACCGTCGCCAACTCGATGCAGGCGATGCGCCGCGCCATCAAGGGCGGCTTCCACTGGCAGGACGGCTGGCGCCAGAGCTAGATCCGTCGCAGGACGGACACCACCTTGCCCATGATCGACGCATGCGTGCCGTCGATGGGCGTGTAGGCCGGGTTGTGCGGCATGAGCCACACCTGGCCGTCCTTGCGGCGCAACGTCTTGACGGTCGCCTCGTCGTCGAGCAGCGCCGCCACGATGTCACCGTTCTCCGCCGTCTGCTGACGGCGCACCACCACCCAGTCGCCGTCGCAGATCGCGGCGTCGATCATGGAGTCCCCGGCGACGTTGAGCATGAACAGCTCCCCTTCGCCCGTGAGCTGCTTGGGCAGCGCGAAGATGTCCTCGACGGCCTGATCGGCGAGCACGGGGCCACCGGCCGCGATCCGGCCCACCAGGGGCACCATGGAGAGGTCGTCGCGTTCGGCCGCTGCGGCGGCGGGCTCGGGTGCGGACACCACGGGGGAGTCATCGCTGGGCAGGACGACCTCGATCGCGCGTGGCCGGTGCGGGTCGCGGCGAAGGAATCCCTTGGTCTCGAGCGCGGACAGCTGATGCTTGACCGATGAGGTCGAGGTGAGGCCCACCGCCTCGCCGATCTCTCGCATCGACGGCGGATAGCCGCGCGACTCCACGGAGTCGCGGATGGTCTCGAGGATGCGGCGCTGACGATCGGTGAGGCGATCCCCAGGCGCGCTCGGGAACTCGTGGATGGTGGCGCCGCTGTCGCCCGTGCGCTCGTCCATGTCTCCTCCTCGTCGAGATCCGATGTCAGACCCCGCTGATGTGCTGTCTTCCATGACGGTAGGGCAGAGGACGCTCGAAATCAAACACATGTTCGAGCGTGTCTTGCCGTTGTCCGATGTGGATGCTACAAATAGAACATGTGTTCGACGAACACCTGTTCGAATGGAGGATGACATGACTGCATATGCGATGAACCCGGTGATGACCGGCCAGCGCCCGGTGCGCCGTGCGGTCCCTGCCCGTTCGAGCCGCCCTGCGCGCCTGCGCGTCCAGCTCATCCAGACGCCTGCGGCCAGGGCGCGGCGCCGCGGCGTCCTCGTCGCGATGGTTCTCGCTGCCGTGGCGATCGTCGCCCCGCAGGCATTCGCGAACGACGACTCCGCACCGCCGGTGGTGTTCGACACGTACACGGTGAGCTCGGGAGAGACGGTGTGGTCCATCGCCGCCGGCATCACGCCTGCTGGCGTGGACGTGCGTGACGTCGTCGAGGACATCATCACGCTGAACGCGATGGGCGGCTCCGCTCTGCAGGCAGGCGAGCAGTTGCTGCTTCCCGAGGTCGGCTGACGCATCTTGCTTTCGCGGTAGGCGAGCCGCGTTCGCTCGGCTCGCCGTTGATCGCAGGCACTGCGTTGGTGGGACAGAGGGTGTTCGTGGGACAGACGGTGTTGGTGGGACAGACAGTGTTCGTGGGACATGCGTTGTTCGTGGGACAGTAGTGCCATGCACTGCCCCTTCTGCCGCCATACGGACTCGCGCGTGGTCGACTCGCGCACGGCCGAGGATGGCTCGTCGATCCGGCGGCGGCGCGAGTGCCCCAACTGCGGCAAGCGCTTCTCGACGGTGGAGACCGCGAGCCTGTCCGTGGTCAAGCGCAACGGCGTGGTCGAGCCCTTCAGCCGCGACAAGGTGGTGTCGGGGGTGCGCAAGGCCT
The DNA here is from genome assembly GCF_016862815.1 of Demequina activiva. Taxonomy (GTDB): domain Bacteria; phylum Actinomycetota; class Actinomycetes; order Actinomycetales; family Demequinaceae; genus Demequina; species Demequina activiva. Next base: position 69,349 of record NZ_BONR01000002.1, read on the forward strand.
GCCAGGGCCGCCCCGTCAACGACGATGACCTCGCGGTGCTGGCGCACAAGGTCGAGGAGTCCATCCGTGCCGCGGGTCAGGCGGAGATTGACGCCACGGACATCGGGCTGGCGATCCTGCCGCCACTGCGCGAGCTCGACGAGATCGCCTACATGCGCTTCGCGAGCGTGTACCAGGCGTTCGAATCCCTGGATGACTTCGAGGCTGCGATCGCGCGCCTGCGAGCCGAGGACGCCGCCGCCGAGCCGGATCCCTCCTGACTGACCGCCAGGGCACACGCACACCCTGTTTGCGTCCCTGAGGGACCGATGGGCCGCTCAGGTGGAGAGGGGGCTACTTCTTCTTCTTGGGGCGGGGCTTGCCGCTGCGGCCCGTGGGCTTGGACGGGCCCTTCTTGCTCTTCTTGGGGCCAAAGCCGGGTCCTGTCTTCGGCTGCCTGATCCAGGGTGCGTCGCCCTCACGCTGGTCACGGTCATCCCGTGAGCGCGACGCCTTGCCGCCTCGGTCATCTCGTGGAGCCGTGCGCTTGCCGGACTTGTCCTCCCAGCGGTCGTTGCGGGGCCTGCCGCTCTCGCGATCGTCGCGCTCGCCGCTGCGGGGCTTGCCGCCGGCGCGGGCGTCGCGCCTGTCGTCGCGCTCGTAGCGTCCGCGCGAGTCACGCGCGGGGCGACCGCGGTCATCGCGATCGCGCGCCGGTCCACGGCCACGGCCGGGCGATGAGGAGCGACCGTCGCGGCTGTCATCCCTGCTGCGAGGGTCGCGGGAGCGATCGTCCCGACCAGGGCGGCGCTGGTCGCGATCGCGGGCATCGCGCCTGTCGCCATCCCTGTCCCGCTTGCGGTCATAGCTGTTCGAGCCGCGGCCGTCGTCGCGGTCGCGGCCGTCACGCCGGGGTCCACGACTGTCGTCCCTGCCGCGGGTGTCGCGTGAGCTGCGGCCCCCGTCGCGGCTGCCACGGGAGTCATCGCGGGAGTCGTAGCGTGGCTTCGAACCGCGTGCGTCACGCGAGTCGTCGCGGCGACCGGCAGGCCGCTCGCGGCGCGGGGCGCTCTCGCGGTCGCTGAGGTTCTGCTCGCGCAGCTCGAGCTGGCGCTCGCGCTCCGCAAGGCGGCGCTCACGCTCCTCGATCTCCGCACGTCGCTTGGCGCTGCGGTGCTCGTCGGACGGACCGCCGCCGCTTGCCGCGCGCGAATGGGACGGCCTGCGACCTCGCTCGCCACGGGCCCCACGCCCGCCATCACGGCCGCGTCCGCGCCCGGCGTCGTGGCCTCCGCGTCCGCCTGCGATGCGGGGCTCGGCCACCGGAACGCCTGACGGCTCGACGGCCCCGGTGAGGTCCGCGAGCATGCGGAACGTGTCCTCGTCCTCGCCGCGGACCTTCCGGAACGTGGCGTCCACTCCGGCATTCTCGATGATGCGGTCCACCGTCTTGCGCTGGTGCGGCAGCGAGAGCATCACGACCAGGCCCTCGGCGCCGGCGCGTGCGGTGCGACCTGCACGGTGCGTGTAGTCCTTGTGGTCGTGCGGCGGGTCCATCTGCATCACCAGGTCCACGTGGTCCACGTGGATGCCTCGCGCGGCGACGTCGGTGGCGACCAGCACGGGGATCTGCCCGGCGCGGAAGCCGGTGATCGCGCGGTTGCGGTCCTCCTGCGACTTGTCGCCATGGAGGGCGACGGCGAGCACGCCGGCCTGGCGCATCTGCTCGGCGATCCGGTCGCAGGCGAGCTTGGTGCGCACGAACACGATGGTGCGGCCCTCGCGCGCGGCGATGCGAGTGGCGAGCTGATACTTCGCGTGTGGAGGCACGTTCAGGACCACATGCCGCATCGAGGCGGGACCCTCGTCGCCGCCCGTCACGTCGTGCAGGACGGGCTCCTCCATGTACGTCGAGACCAGGCGGTCCACGTCGCCGTCCAACGTCGCGGAGAAGAGCAGACGCTGCCCACCCGCAGGCACCCCGGCGAGAATCTCCTCGATCTCGTCCATGAAGCCCATCTCCGCCATGTGATCGGCTTCGTCGAGCACCACCAGCTGCGTCTGGCTGAGGTCCGCGTTGCCGCGGCGCACCAGGTCCGCGAGGCGGCCGGGTGTCGCCACCAGCAGGTGCACTCCACGCTCGAGGGAGCGGATCTGCTTGGACATCGACAGCCCGCCCGCCACCAGTCGCAGCGACACCTTCATCGCGTGAGCGAAAGGCTCGAGCGCGTCGTTGACCTGCATCGCGAGCTCGCGAGTGGGGACCAGGACGATGGCACGTGGCTGCAGGGGAGTGGCCGGTCCGGTCTCCGCCAGTCGCGCGATCGCCGGCAGCCCGAATCCGAGCGTCTTTCCCGACCCCGTCCGCGCCTTGCCCAGCACGTCCCGACCGGCCAGCGCGTCGGCGATGGTCGCGGACTGGATGGGGAACGCCGTCTCCATGCCCGCGTCGGCCAACGACGCGACGAGCGCGTCGGGAAGACCGAGGTCTCGGAAGGCGACGGCGTCGGTGGTGGCCCCGGAGGCTATGAGAGCACCCGCAGGCGCACCGTGCCGGGCATGGCGCCCAGCGCGGCGACCGCATCGTCCGTGAGGCCCGCGGCGACGTCGGTGACCACGTAGCCCAGCTCCCCACGGGTCGCGAGCAGCTGGCCATCGATGTTGACGTTGTGCTCCGCGAGCTCGCGGTTCACGGCCGCGAGGACACCAGGGATGTTCTCGTGGAGGTGAGCGATCCGGTGCGAGCCTTGCGGCTGCTCGAGCTGCAGGTTGGGCAGGTTCACGCTCAGCGAGGTGGAGCCGTTCTGCACGTAGTCGCGCAGGCGCTTGGACACGAAGATGCCGATGTCGCGCTGTGCCTCCTCCGTGGACCCGCCGATGTGCGGGGTGAGGATGACGTTCGGGATGTTCTGCAGGGGCGACACGAACGGATCGCCCTTCTTCTTGGGCTCCTCGGGGAACACGTCGATCGCGGCGCCGCCGATGGCTCCGGACTCGAGGCCCTCCTTGAGGGCGTCGACATCGACGATGAAGCCGCGGGAGAGGTTGAGGAACAGCGCGCCAGGCTTCATCATCTCGAACTGCGTGCGGCCAAAGAAGCCTTGGTTGCCGGCGCGTCCATCCACGTGAAGCGTGACGACGTCCGCGGCCTGCAGGAGCGACTCGAGGGTGGGCATGCGCGTCGCATTTCCCAGCGCGAGCTTCTCCGCGTTGTCGTAGAAGATGACGTTCATGCCCAGCGCCTCGGCCACCACGGACAGCTGCGAGCCGATGTTGCCGTAGCCCACGATGCCCAGCGTCCGGCTCCGGATCTCGTGTGCGCCGTCAGCGCTCTTGTTCCACACGCCCTCGTGCATGAGGCGGTTGTGCACCTGGAGGCGACGGGTCAGCGAGATCATCTCCGCGACGGCCATCTCCACCACGGACCGCGTGTTCGAGAACGGTGCGTTGAACGCGGCGATGCCGCGACGAGCGGCCGCGGCCAGGTCGATCTGGTTGGTGCCGATCGAGAACGCACCCACGCCGATGAGCGAGGGGCAGGCCTCCATGACACGCTCGGTGAGCATCGTCTTGGAGCGGATGCCCAGCAGCTCGACGCCGTCGAGCGCCTCGATCAGCTCGTCCTCGTCCAGCGCTCCCGCCTGGTTGACGACGTCGATGCCGGCGGCCTCGAGGTTCTCGGTGGCCTGGGGGTGAAGGTTCTCTAGAAGAAGTGCGCGCACGGGGGACATACTCTCGCACCCGGGGCAGTGTTACCAACTCCACACCCGTTCCGGGCCCGCTGGGCTCCTCGATGGGCCGCGCCCGTGGCAGGCTTGCGGGATGAATGCGGCGGCCCGCCTCGGGATCATCATGGTCACTGGCGCCGTGGCGATCGCCGCCGTGGGCTACGCCACAGGCTTCGAGTGGCAGGCGTGGGACAAGATCGGCCAGCCGCGCAACGTGCTGATGGTCGATGGCGAGCAGATCCGCATCCCCTTGCCTGATGGGGAGCCACGGCGACTCGCGGCCGAGGTGTCGGTGACGACCTCCGGGTCGCATGGCTTCATGTTCGAGGAGGCCGGTCAGGGACCCACCCTCTACGACCCGTGCCGACCGCTCGCATGGGTGGTCAATCCGGACGGGATGCCCGAGGGCGCGCAGCAGATGATCGAGGAGGCGGTGGCGGACGTCTCGCGTCGCACGGGCCTCGTGTTCGAGTACGGCGGCACCACCACCGAGGTCGCGAGCTTCGACCGCCCTCTGTTCCAGGAGCGGTACGGCGAGGACTTCGCCCCGATCATCGTCGGGTGGTCGGACGAGGACACGGTGTCCGACCTCGAGGGATCAGTGACGGGGCTGGGCGGCTCGAGCTCTGTCAACGGAGCGTACGGAGAGCAGCGCTACCTTGCGGCTGGCGTCGTGATTCTCGACAGCGAGGACGTCGCAGATCTGATGGCGTCGCAGCGAGGCACGGCGCTCGCCACAGCGGTGATCATGCACGAGCTCGCTCACGTGATCGGTCTGGCACACGTCGAGGACCCCTCCGAGCTGATGAACGCTGAGAACAGCATGCTGATCACCTGGGGGCCGGGCGACCTGCAAGGGCTCGCGATGGCTGGCGCCGGGCCCTGCCAGTAGCGCACCGCCGACAGTTCGAACCACCAGCCGCGCGACACCCCGCGGCCCCGGGCCCGCGCAGCGGACCGGCTCCGCGTGTCGCACCCCGCGTGGTTCGCTCTGTCGGGCCGACACGCGCGTTGGCCCGACAGTCCTAGCGAGGCCGCGTGCGGAGCACACGGGTCAGCCGAGCCCCGTGGGAAGCTCCTCCGCGTGCACGATCTCGAGGCGGCGCGTGGGCCTGGTGAGCGCCACGTACAGATCGCCGGGGCGCGCCGCGATCGCGGCCGGCTCGACCACGACGGCGACGTCGAACTCGAGCCCCTTGGTCTCGCGCGCGGTGTGCACCTCGACCGTTGTCCCCTCGACGTCGGACGCGGCGACTGCTGACCGCATCTCGTCCACCATCGCATCGGGCGCGATCACGGCCACCAGGCCGCCCTCGCCGTCTGCCATCTCGGACGCGTGCCGCGCGGCGATCCGCGCCGCGGCCGGCACCAGCGCATCGGCGCCGTCCGCACGGGTGATCGCCACCGCGTCGTCCAGCTCGCGCGCCGCGCGCAGCTCGCTCACGGGCAGCCGGGCTCCGGTCGCGAAGGCCTGTGCGGCCTCCGCGACGGCGGCGGGGATGCGATACGAGATGGTGAGCTCGCGCAGGTTCCACGTCTCGCCGAAGATCGGGTCCATGGTCTCCGGCCACCACTGGGTGCCCGCGGGCGACGCCACCTGTGCGACGTCTCCCACGATGGTGAAGGAGCGCGTGGGGCAGCGGCGCAGCAGCATGCGCCACGCCATGGGGGACAGCTCCTGCGCCTCGTCCACCACCACGTGGCCGTAGGTCCAGGTGCGGTCGCGCATCGCACGCTCGGCGACGGACAGCCGCGAATCGGACCCGCGCATGCGCTCCGCGAGCGTCTCGGCCGTCACCATGCCGTCGCCGCCGAAGGTGTCGAGCACGGACTTGGCGTACTCGATCTCCTCCGCACTGGCACCGTCACCGCGCTCGCGGGGCGCCGAGCCGGGCATGTCTCCCAGCAGCTCGGCTGCCTCGTCCAGCAGCGGCACGTCAGCCTCGGTGAACGGCGCCGACGCCGGCCGCAGCAGCGCGTCGCGCTCCGCCTGCGAGAAGGAGCGCGCCGCGTAGTCCAGCAGGTGCGGCTTGGAGAAGAGGTCCTGCAGCAGACGGGCGGGGGACACCGGCAGCCAGCACAGGTTCAGCGCGATGCGGATGGTCTTGGAGTCGCGCACGTCGCGCGTGAGCTCGCGGCGATCATCCGCGTCGCCCAGGCCGTCCAGCTGCTCCATGAGCTGGGTGGTCAGGCGCGAGATCATCTCCTTCGCGAAGCTGGCACGGGCCTCGTTGTGGGGCTTGCCCTCCCGGCGCGCCTTGGCCTGCGCCTCCTTGATGTCGGAGCGGCGGATGATCACCGGGCGCCCGTCGATGCGCACCTCCTGGTCGCGCCGCGGCAGGCGCTGGCGCTCGCGGACAGCGGCCTTGATCACGTCCGCCATCTCCATGCGTCCCTTGATCGACGCCACCGCGTCGGCCTCCTCGCCCGTGATCGGCACGCCGCGCACCAGTCCAGCGAGCGTGGTCGACACCGCACCGGTCTCACCCAGGGACGGCAGCACGTGGTCGATGTAGCGCAGAAAGTCGCGCGAGGGGCCGATGAGCAGCACCCCACGCCGCTCCAGCTGCTCGCGGTGGTGGTAGAGCAGGAATGCGGCCCGGTGCAGCGCCACGGCCGTCTTGCCGGTGCCCGGACCGCCCTGGACCACCAGCGCGCCGGTCATGGGGGCTCGGATCACGTCGTCCTGCTCGGCCTGGATGGTCGCGACGATGTCGCCCATGCGGCCGGTGCGGCGCGCTCCCAAGGCCGCCAGCAGTGCGCCCTCGCCGGCCAGGCCCTCGTCCAGGCCAGCCTCGTGCAGGCGCTCGACGTCGAGGACGTCGTCCTCGACGGCGACCACGGTGCGGCCGCGCGTGGTGAGGTGACGGCGGTTGACCACGCCACCCGGGTTGGCGGCCGTCGCGGAGTAGAACGCCTGCGCGGCGGGCGCGCGCCAATCGGTCAGCAGGGGAGCGTGCTCCTCGTCGGACAGGCCGATGCGGCCCACGTAGAAGCGCTCGCCGTCGCTCATGTCGAGGCGACCGAAGCACAGCCGGTCCTCGACCGCGTTGAGCTGCATGATCCGATCCTCGTACAGCGTGGCGAACGCGTCGCGCTCCGAGCGGTTCTGAGGCGAGCCGCTGGGGCCCTCACGGCGCACGTCAGCCAGGCGACGCTCAGTCTCATCCCTCAGCTCGTCCACCCGGGCGTACAGCCCGTCGACAACGTGCTGCTCGGCATCCAGCCCGCGGCGCTCCGCGGCCAGGGTGCGGTCGTCTTGCATCGGCATACCCTTCGCCGCCCCGGTGTTGTCCTGTCCGAGGCAGTCCTCCATTATCCCCGTCGCACGGCCTCACCGCTACCACCTGCAGCCGATCACGACGGAGCCGGTGAACGCCAGCCAGCGCGAGCGTCTGCTGGCATTTCGCGGACAGCGTGAGAGCAGGGTGAACGGGCGTCGGGCCCGAGGACGCGTGAAACAATGAGGAGACTATGGACACCCCACTCGTGAGCTGGAGCGCCGAGGGCGTCGAGGCATGGGCCTCGGTCGCCCCCCAGGAGGGCGCCGTTCTGCTGCACTCGCTGCGCGGCTTCATCGACGCAGGCAAGGCCGGCGCGCTGGTCGCGGAGCACATCCTCGAGGAGAGCGAGCCCGTGCGCATCGCCACCTTCGACATCGACCAGCTGCTCGACTACCGCTCGCGACGCCCAGAGATGACCTTCTCCGTGAACCAGTGGACGGCGTACGACGAGCCGCATCTGTACCTCGACATGGTCACCGATGCCGAGGGACGGCCATTCCTCTTCCTGCACGGATTCGAGCCTGACGTGCAGTGGGAGGCCTACATCCGCGGCGTGCGCGCGATCGTCGAGAGGCTGGGCGTCGAGCTCACGCTTGGCACCCACGGCATCCCCATGGCCGCGCCTCACACCCGGCCGTTGAACGCGACCATCCACGGCACGTCGCAGGACCTGCTTCCAGACTCGCCCAGCCTGTTCGGGACCGTGACGGTGCCGGCGAGTGCGCAGAACCTCATGGAGTACCGGTTCGGGCAGTGGGGCCTGGCGGCGATCAACGTCGCCGTGCACGTGCCCCACTACCTGGCGCAGTCGCCGTACCCGCAGGCCGCGCAGAAGGCCATGGAGGCCATCGAGGACATCTCGGGCCTGGCGCTGTCGACCGATGCCCTGGACGACGAGGCCGCCGCGGCGGCCGAGGAGATCACCCGCCAGACCGCCGACAGCGAGGAGGTCCAGGCGCTCGTGTCGCAGCTCGAGGAGCAGTACGACGCGTTCATGGATCAGCGCGAGAGCGGCATCGAGGTGGACGGTCCGCTGCCCTCAGCAGATGAGCTGGGAGCTGAATTTGAGAGATTTCTTCAGCAACAACGAGGAGATTCTCCCCCAGGACCGTGATTTCGTGTCATGCTTGTCCTGGTTGCAAGAACGTAGTGTGCATGATCCGGTCAGTTTCTGACCCGGGGAGCATCATTGCGGCGACGAGCGAGGACACGGTGTCCGCGCTTCCCGTCACCCGGGCAGTAACGATAGGAAATACGCATGGCACAGGGTTCTGTGAAGTGGTTCAACGCTGAGAAGGGCTACGGCTTCATCGCTCAGGACGGCGGCGGCGCCGACGTCTTCGTGCACTACTCCGCGATCGAGACCGATGGCTACAAGTCCCTCGAAGAGGCGCAGCGCGTCGAGTTCGAGGTCACCGAGGGCCCCAAGGGCCCCCAGGCTGAGACGGTTCGCCCGATCTAAGGCCACCTAGGCTTCAGCCAGAAGGCCGTCACCCCTGTGGGGTGGCGGCCTTCTGCTGTCCCCGGCCCGTGCGGGCGCTCGCCCCCTCCGCTCGCCGCTAGCGAGGCCAGCCGAAATCGACGCCCGTGGGCAGGGGAGCCGATGCGGCGTAGCGGCGCAGCGCGTCCGTGTCGATCCCGTCGCTCGCCACCAGCACCACGTTTCCGCGCCGCTTGCCCTTCAGCACCGCGGGCTCGCCGATCGCGAGCACGTCCCGGAACGCGGCCCGCGCCGCGGCCGCGTCCGGCCGATGCGTGGCCAGGTCGGGCGCCGACTTCACGTTCGCGACCACGAGCCCGCCGGGGCGCACCGCGCGCCGAGCGTGCATCCACCACTCGCGACCCGCCAAGGGCGCGGGAGTCGAGTCGCCGGCGAACGCATCGCGCAGGAGGAGGTCCAGCGAATGCTCGTGCCGCGTCGCGACGGCGTCGAGGCCGTCCTGGGACCGCACGCGCAGCTGCGGCGAGCGCGGCAGGTCCCACCACTGACGCGCGAGCTCCGGCAGGGTCGAGTCGACGTCGACCGCGATATGGCGTGAGTCGGGGTAGGCGTGGGCGAGGTGGCGCGCCATCGTGCACACCCCAGCGCCCACGTGGAGCGCGAGCATCCGCTCGGGTCGTTCCCAGGCCGCGATCGCGGCGGCGAAGTGGCGCATGTACTCGAAGTCGAGCACCTCCGGCTCGACTCGCATGGTCGAGCTGGGAACTCCATTGACCCATACGGTCGTTACACCGTCAGGGTCGTCCGTCAGGAGCACAGCTCCGGACGCGATGGGGATCGAGGTGTCGCGCGGAACGTCCGCCGCGATGGCTGTGCGCGAGGCGCGACGCGGCATCGATTCTCCTTCGTGGTCCGGGTAGTGCTCACCGGACGGTTCCAACTACACTATCCGTATTCGCAGGCCGCAATGAAGGAGGTCGCCATGCCGCTCTCGGAGTACGAGCAGCGCGTGCTGGACCAGCTCGAGCAGGATCTCGGGCAGGATCCTTCGCTTCATCGAGCGATGAGCAGGGGTCCTCGCACACCTGGTCGTGTCATCGCCGCCGTCGCCGGTGTCGTGGTCGGGCTCGGGATCGTCGTGGTCGGCGTGGTCACGCAGATCCCGCTCATCGGCGTCGCCGGATTCGGCGTGATGGTCGCCATCGCGCTCTGGGCGCTGCTGTCGCCTCGCAAGAAGCCCGTGCCGGTGTCGAGCGATGCGCCCCGCGGCGCGGCGCCGCGCGGCAAGCCTCACGCGCCCAAGCAGCACAAGCCGTTCATGGAGCGCATGGAAGAGCGCTTCGAGCGCCGCCGCGAGCGCGGCGACTTCTAGTCTCGCGACGGCGCCGGCGGCTTCCGCCGGTCCTGCTACCGCCCAGCGCCGCTGCGCTGAGCCCGGGCGCTGTCACTCTCGGCGCTCTGGGCCTCGGCGTCGACCGCCGCGGCCCATTCGCTGAGCGTGTCCAGCGACGCGAGCGTTCCGTCAGGCGCATACCTGTGATCAGCGACCGCGTTGGCCAGGCGCGTGAGGTCCTCGCGCGCCTGACCGGACAGGCCGGTGTCGAACTCCCGCATGCCGGCCTCGACGTGCTGAGCAGCCTCGTGAGGCGTGAGGTCGCTCGACCACCGCATGGGCTCAGGCAGCGACTCTCTCAGACGGGACCACACGTCCTCGGCGTCCTTGGGGGCACCGTGGGGACGGCGTGACCGGTGCATCCACCACCACGCGCCCAGTCCGCCCAGTACGAGCACCGCGCCGGCGAGGACGAACACCAGGATTGGGATCTCCGGTCCCTGGTCCTCGACTGCGGGTATCCCCGTGGTGTTGGGCACATCCTCCGGCAGCTGCGGCTGGAGCGGCTGGCCGGGAGCCGCGCCACCGTTGAGCACGTCCTCCGGGATGGGCGCGTTGCTGGTGAAGGGATCTGCGTACTCGGGCGGTGCACCGGTCTGAACCGCGGGTGTGGGCTCGAAGCGCACCCAGCCTGCGCCGGGGAACCACAGCTCGGGCCACGCGTGTGCGTCGCCGCCCTGGATGACGAAGGTGTCCGCATCGGTCGCGCTGCCCGCGAGGAAGCCCACGGACATGCGTGCAGGGATGTCGAGCGAACGCGCCATCATGACCATCGTGGTCGCAAACTGCACGCAGTAGCCCGAGCGGTCGTCCAGGAACGTCGAGATCGCATCGCCGCCGCTGGGGCTCACGGAGGTGTCGTAGGTGAACTGCAGGGGGTCGCGCAGGAACTGCTGGATCGCTATCGCCTGGTCGTAGCGGGTCTCGGCCTCCGACGTGAGCTCGGTGGCGAGGCTCTCCACCCGGCTGGCGTCGATGGCAGGGGAGATGGAGAGGTAGCGCGGGTCGGTGGGATCCTCACCGCCGTCGATGCGCTCCTGCGTCTCACGGAGGTCACGGTCGGAGACGAAGCGGGGATCCGTCACGATGGAGTACTGCATCTCGCGCGCCGTCGCCTCATCGCTCACGACCTCGTCGCGCTCCGAGTCGTAGAACCACGGCCCCTCGAGGTCGAGCGTGCGGGGGGACGGGGGCAGCGGCAGGTTGGTCTCCTGCAGGTTCAGCACCTGCATGTCGATGCGCTGGCGGCGCTGATCGTTCCAGCTCTCCACGGGCTCGGGCCACAGCAGCCCGGATCCGGCGGCGATGCCCGGCAGCGGCGCCTCCTCGCGAGACCACTTCACCCCGTCGAAGTCCGTCAGCGCGTACAGCTTGAAGGCGTCGGGCTTGGGGCCCTCCGTGGTGTAGACCATGACGGGCGTGGTCGAGTTGGTGGTGAGCGACGTGCGCAGGTCGAGGTCGAGGTTCAGCCGCGTCGCGGTCTCGAGCGACGCCGGGGCATCGATGCGGGGAATCATGCCCCATCCCAGTCCGCCCAGCGCCGTCGGTGCCACCAGCAGCACTCCGCCCATGGTCGCTGCGGTAGCGGTGAGCGCTCCGGCGACCGCGGGGCGCCGTTCGGAGCCGGCGACGCGCCGGGCGAGCGCCAAGGCGAGCAGCCACGCGATGATGGCCGCGATGAGCGCACCTGTCGAGATGCGGTGCTGGAAGATCACCGCGGGCAGCCACGGGATGAGCAGGAGCAGGCCGGCGGTGGCGGCGGCACGCCACGACACCGCGAGATGCTCGGCGACCAGGAACAGCGCCACGGTGACGGCCGTGATCAGTGCGGTGAGCGGCAACGCCTCGGGAGCCGGCGCGATGGTGACGGCGGCGTACTCGACGCCGCCGCGCATCGCCGCTCCCAGGTCCCCCAAGCCACCCGGCGTGGGCAGCAGGTGCGCGGAGCCGTCCTCGCGGCGTGCGAACAGCGGAATCATCACCACCACGGACACGAGAGCGGCCAGCAGCGTAGGCAGGACGCGCGAGCGCGACAGCAGGCGGGTGATCACGAGCGTCGCGGTCGCCACCAGTAGCACCACCGCGACGGTGCGCACCCAGGGACCCATCTCCAGCATGGTGCTCAGGCCGTACAGACCCAGGAACGTGGCGATCGCGATGAAGGGCGTCGCCTGCCACGGGGTGCGGGACGCGTGCGCAGCCATGGTCACTCCATCTCCCCGGCGGTGAGCATCCGGCTCCACAGCGCCTCGAGGTCGTCGCCGGACGTGGCGGTGGCCGCGCGCCACCCGGCGCGCCTCAACGCGCGGACCGTGTCGCGCGCATCCTGCTCGAGAGGGGCGTCGGCGCGCACGATCGCCCAGGCGCGACCGGAGTCGCCGATGGGAACGAGGGCGTCGATCGCAGCCTTCTCGAGGGGGTTGACGACAGCGACCGTCACCTCGCCGTGGATCGCGTCCGTGGCGGCGAGCGAGGCGGAGCGCACCACGTCAGCGGTGGCCGCGGCCCGGGACACCGGCGATGCGAGGTCCACTGTCTGATCGAGGAGCTCGATGCGGGCTGCGGCGGATCCGCGATCACCCAGGTGGCGCACCGAACCCGGATCGATGCCTCCGCCGATGAGGCGCACCGGATGTCCGGATTCGAGGACGGAGACGGCGATGGACGCCGCAGCGGAGATCGCCCACTCGAGGGCGACGGGCTCGCGCGGCGCGTCGAGGATCACGCTTGCGGGACGGCGGCCGGCACGCTCGTCGGAGCGCACCAGCATGGTGCCGCGCCGAGCGGAGCTGGGCCAATGGACACGGCGGAGGTCGTCCCCCTCGCGGTAGTCGCGCAGCGACGAGTCGTCCGGCGACGGTGTCCGCGCGCCCAGGACGATGCGGTCGGCGTGGCCCATGAGCGCGCCCGCCGTGGCGGACAGGTCCACGACGGCTGGCCACACCGGCACGTGCTGCGCCTCGCCCACCGGGGTGTCCGCGAGGAACATCGCGAACGGGTCGGACGAGTGGATCAGGGAGGGGCCCAGCGGCCAGCGGCCGCGGCGTGACGGGTGCAGAGAGTAGGTGAGCTCGAGGCGACCGGGCTCGCGCGTGACCGTGGCCTTGGTGCCCATGCCGCCGGTGAGCTCGGCCGCAGCCTGCTCGCGGATGTCGAGATGATCGGCGAGGGCGCGGCCCACGCGTCCGCGACCGGGCCGCGACGACCGCCCTGCCTCGATCGCGACCGTCACGGTCCCAGGGCGGCCGGCGGTCAGCGGATGAGGAGTGACGTCGCGCCGGGCCCGAGGGAAGACTCGCAGGAAGGAGTCGACCGCGAGCAGCACCCACACGTACGCGACTGCCACGGCGCAGACCATCGCGACGCCGATGTAGACGAGGATGGGCGTCGACAGCCCCACTCCCAGCACCGCGATCACCACGCCGCACGACAGCATCCCGACGCCGCGGCTGGTCATGCGGGTGTCCGGGCGCAGTCGCGACCGCGCGCCGGCGGCAGCGGGGGAACGGGTGGCAGCGGCGGTCATCGAAGCGTGAGCGCCTCCGTCGTGTCCGTGCGCGTGCTCACGGTGCACGCACCACGGCTGCCTCGCGCGGCGCGGCGGCGTCGCGAGCAGCGCTGGGCACCGCAGTGGCGGAGACGATCTCGCGCGTGATCTGCTGCGCGGTGCGCCCCGCCAGCCGCGCCTCGGTCGACACGATGAGCCGATGCGCCAGAACGGGCACCGCGAGCGCCTTCACGTCGTCAGGGAGCACATGGTTGCGCGCGGCCATCGCGGCTCGCGCCTTGGCCGCTGCGAGCAGCTGGAGCGATGCGCGTGGCGACGCGCCCAGGCGCAGGCCCGACTCGTCTCGCGTCGCTGACACCAGGTCCACGATGTACTGCTTGATGGCGGGTGCTGCGTAGATGCGCCGGGCGACGTTGATCGCGGCCAGCAGGGTCTCGGCATCGGCGACGGGGCGCACATCCTTGAGCGGGTCGTGACCGTCGTGGGAGTCGAGCATCGCCATCTCGGCACGAGCCTCGGGGTAGCCCACGGAGACCTGAGCCATGAAGCGGTCGCGCTGAGCCTCGGGCAGGGGGTAGGTGCCCTCCATCTCCACGGGGTTCTGCGTGGCCACCACCAGGAACGGCGCGGGCAGCTGACGCGTCGCACCGTCGACCGTGACGGAGCCTTCCTGCATGGACTCCAGCAGCGCCGACTGCGTCTTAGGCGACGCCCTGTTGATCTCGTCGGCGATCACGACGTTGGCGAAGATCGGCCCCGGCCGGAACTCGAAGCGGTGCTCGTCGGAGCGGTAGATGCTCACGCCCGTGACGTCGGAGGGCAGGAGGTCAGGAGTGAACTGGATGCGGCCCACGGTGCAGTCGACGCTGGCCGCGAAGGCGCGGGCGAGCGTGGTCTTCCCCACGCCGGGCACGTCCTCCATGAGCAGGTGGCCCTGCGCGAGGGCGGTCGCGAGGGTGGCGGAGATCGCCTGATCGAGCCCGGACAGCACCGTGGAGATGGACGCACGGATCCGTGACGTGACCTCCGCGACGTCGCTCAGCTCGGCGTCGGTGGGCAGGGGTGGGGTCATGAATGCTCCTTCGCAGTCTCCTGACGAGCCTAGGCGATTCCGTGCGAGAACGGGACGCGCCGTGATGGGGTCCACACGCGTGGGCGTGGAAAACCCCTCCACCTCTCTCCACACCGATCTACCTGGGTCTATCACCGACATGGCGAAGAATTGTGCGCAGGAATCCCCCAAGGTGGAGAGAAGTGGAGTAATGTGGAGCGCACTGGCGAGTCGTGGCGTTGGGAGGTGAGGCCGTCGTGTCCGATGCAGTGGTGCACGGCCCGGGACCCACAGGGGTCTTCCTCGGCACGTTCACGCCTCGTCTGGACGACAAGGGACGGCTGATCCTGCCGGCCAAGTTCCGCGGCCGCCTGGCCTCGGGACTCGTGGCCACGCGTGGGCTCGACCGGTGCGTCTTCCTGTTCCCCTTGGACGAGTTCGCGACCATCCACGACCGGTTGCGACGCGCTCCGCTGGAGAACAAGAAGGCGCGCGACTACCTGCGCAACTTCCTGGGCCACGCCCAGGACGACATCCCGGACAAGCAGGGACGGATCCTGCTGGCTCCGCCGCTGCGCCGCTATGCCGGGCTCGACCGCGAGGTCGCGGTCGTGGGCATGGGGTCGCGCGTGGAGATCTGGGACGCCGCCACCTGGGAGCAGTACCTGGAGGACGGCGAAGAGGACTACGCGGCAACCGCCGCAGAGGTATTCGACGAGATGTGACACCACCGTGGCCTGCGGCCTCCTCCCGCGCCGCTCTGACGGACTTCCCCCCGTCAGAGAGCCGGAGGGAGACCACGGGTCACGGCGGCACAGGAGGGGAGAGGGAATGGCCGATGCGGCATCGCGTCACCAGCCGGTGATGCTTCAGCGTTGCGTCGACCTGCTCGCCCCCGCGCTCGAGCGTCCGGGCGCCGTCGTGATCGACGGCACGCTCGGCATGGGCGGCCACACCGAGGCGATCCTGGACCAGCACCCCGGCGTCACGGTCGTGGGCATCGACCGCGACCTCGACGCGATCGCTCTCGCCTCCGAGCGCCTCTCGCGCTTTGGCGAGCGGTTCGTCGCCCACCACGCGGAGTACGACGACATCGATGGCGCGCTCGGGCGCGCAGGAGCGCAGGCGTGCGACGGCATCCTGCTCGATCTGGGCGTCAGCTCGCTCCAGATCGACGAGGCCGAGCGCGGCTTCTCCTACGCGCAGGACGCTCCGCTGGACATGCGCATGAATCGCGAGGACCCCATCACGGCCGCAGACATCCTGCGCGACGCGGACCAGCGCGAGCTCACGCGTATCTTGCGCGAGTACGGCGAGGAGCGCTTCGCGGCGCGCATCGCGGAGTCGATCGTGGCCCGGCGCGCGCAGGCGCCTCTGACCCGCAGCGACGAGCTCGCCGACGTGGTGCGCGCCTGCATCCCGGCAGCCTCGCGCCAGCCCGGCTCCAATCCCGCCAAGCGCACCTTCCAGGCTCTGCGGATCGCGGTGAACCGCGAGCTCGAGGTGCTCGAGCGCGCCATCCCGGCGGCGATCGAGGGCACCCGGGTTGGTGGGCGCATCGTCGTCATGTCCTACCAGTCGCTCGAGGACCGCATCGTCAAGAACGCGTTCGCGGCCGGCGCGACGTCATCCGCTCCTCCAGGCATGCCTGTGATCCCGGACGAGGACCAGCCGTACCTGCGCCTCATCACCCGCGGCGCGGAGAAGGCGGGCGCGGACGAGGCGGAGGCGAACCCGCGCTCGAAGCCGGTCCGCCTGCGCGCCGCCGAGCGCACGCGCCCCACGCCACCTGCGCGCCTCAGGAGGGCCGCGTGAGCGCCGCGCCCCTGCGGAGGCCCCGCACCTCAACTGCCGTCCCCACCCGAGCCACGCAGCCGCGCGAGCGCGGTACCTCCCAGGACCGTCGCCACCTGCGTGCTGTGTCCGCGCCCGAGCAGGCGCGCTCGCTGGCGCCGTTCGCCTGGACCTGCGTGCTGATCATCATGGCCGCGCTCGCGTCCGTGCTCGCGATCACCACCGCGATGTCGGAGGGCGCGTACGAGCGCCGCGACCTCAAGATCGAGATCGCCCAGCTCCACCAGCAGCGCGCCGCGCTGGTGAGCGAGCTCGAGGCGAACTCGTCGCCCACGTACCTGGCGGAGGCGGCGCGCGGCCTGGGCATGGAGCCCCACACGACGTTGGGCTTCGTGTCGCTCACGGATCAAGCAGTGCTGAAGCAGGGGGAGTAGGGATGGCGGACCAGCGACCGAGGACTGGCCAGCGCGGGCAGGGTGCCCAGCGGCCCGGAACGCCGCGCACCGCGGGGCGTCCTCGCACGGTGCCGGTGACCGCCACCGGCGCGCGCCTGCCGCGGGTGGGCGACCCGCGCACCCGCCAGCGTCTCGTCACGCTGCTGTCGCTCGCGCTGCTCGCGGTGTTCGCCGTGCGTCTGGTGACCATCCAGGGCGTGGAATCCTCCGCGATGGCCGCCGCCGCGCTCGAGAACCGCCTCGCGACCACCACCACGGAGCCGCTGCGCGCGGACATCACCGATCGCAACGGCGTGGTGCTCGCGACCAGCGCCGAGCGCTACCACGTGTTCGTCAACCAGCAGAAGCTGCAGGAGTGGAAGCGCGTCGACGGTCAGGCGGTGGTGGCGGAGGGCCCGCTCGACGCGGCACGCATCCTCGCGCCCATCCTGGGCACCAGCGAGGCAGAGCTGTCGGCTGACCTCGTGGGCGACCAGCCCTTCCAGTACCTGGCCAAGTACGTGACGCCGGAGACCTGGGATCTCATCGCGGACGAGGGCATCTACGGCATCGATCGCGAGCCCGTCTCCGAGCGCATCTACCCCAACGGCTCGATCGCGGGCAACATCGTGGGCTTCGTGGGCGGCAAGGAGGACCACCAGGGTGTGAACTGGGGACTGGCCGGCATCGAGGCCAGCTTCGAGGACGAGCTCCTGGGAGAGCCAGGCTCGCTCACCTACGAGCGCGGCGTGGGCGGCACCGTCATCCCCACGGGCGTGCTCGAGGAGGAGCCCGCGGTGCCCGGATCGACCGTCGAGCTGACGATCGATCGCGACATCCAGTACTACGCGCAGGAGCGCCTGGCGGAGGCCCTGCGCGTCACGGGCGCTCCCCGCGGAATCGTCACCGTCCAGGAGGTCGAGACGGGCGAGATGCTCGCGCTCGCGGACTCCGGCACCGTGGACCCCAACGACCCGGGCGCGACGGATGCGTCGAGCCGCGGCTCGCGCGCGGTGGAGGACGTGTTCGAGCCGGGCTCGACCGCCAAGGTCATCACGGTGGCCGCGGCCCTCGAGGAGGGCCTCGCCACGCCTACCAGCCGCTACGTCGCGCCGTACCAGTACACGACGGACAACAACCAGACCTTCAAGGACTCCCACGACTACGGCGACCAGAAGCTCACGCTCGCCGGCATCCTCGTGAACTCCTCCAACACCGGCACCATCCAGGCTGGCGAGCGCCTCACCGAGGCCCAGCGATACGAGTACCTGTCGAAGTTCGGCTTCGGCACGCCCACCGGGGTGGGCCTGCCGTCCGAGTCGGGCGGCATCCTGCACCCGTGGGAGAACTGGGACGGCCGCACGGAGTGGGCGGTGCTGTACGGCCAGGGCGTGTCCGTGACCGCGCTGCAGACCTCGCAGGTGTTCCAGACGGTCGCCAACGGCGGGGTGCGCGTCCAGCCGTCGGTGGTCAAGGGCCTGCGCGACGCGGACGGGACCTTCGTGGAGCGAGAGAGGTCCGAGCCCACCCGCGTGATCTCCGAGGAGACGGCTGACCAGCTGATGCTCATGCTCGAGGACGTCACCGAGGAGGGCACCGGCTCGCTGGCGCAGATCGATGGATACCGCGTCGCTGGCAAGACGGGCACCGCGCAGGCGGTGGGCCCCAGCGGCAAGCTCGACTCGATCGTCGCCTCCTTCGTGGGCATCGCCCCGGCGGACGACCCGCGTATCGTCGTGTCGGTGACGCTCTTCGATCCGAAGTCCTCGATCTGGGGCGGCGAGGTTGCCGCACCGGTGTTCTCCGACGTGACAACCTTTGCACTGCAGGCCCTGCGCGTTCCGCCGTCGGGCCCGGCCGAGGAGCTGTACCCGACCACCTGGGAGTGAACGTGCAGGACATGGCACTGCGCCCCTCGCGAGCAGTGCCGCGCACGCTCGCCGAGGTGGCGTCGCGCGCGGGCGCGAGCCTCCGCGCGGCCGATGCGGTGGCCGCGGCGCAGATCGCGGTCACCGGCGCGACGGTCGACTCCCGCGACGTGCGTCCGGGAGATCTGTTCGGAGCGTTCACCGGGCTGAAGGTGCACGGAGCGACCTTCGCCGCCGCTGCGGCAGACGCGGGCGCCGTCGCCGTCCTCACCGACGCCGCCGGCGCCGAGGTCCTCGCCGAGCTGGGGGTGTCGTTGCCGGTGCTGCTGGCGGCCGATGCGCGGGTCGCGATGGGAGAGGCGGCCGCGCTGGTCTACGGAGACCCCTCGCGCGAGCTCGCGTTCGTGGGGGTGACCGGCACGAACGGCAAGACCACCACGGCGTACTTCATCGACAACGCGCTGGCCCAGGTGCACGAGCGCCGCGGGATCATGGGCACCGTCGAGCTGAGGATAGGCGAGGAGACCATCGAGTCGCCGCGGACCACCGTGGAGGCGCCCGTGCTGCACGGGCTGCTCGCACGCATGCGCGAGGAGGGCGTCACCGCGGCCGTCACCGAGGTGAGCTCGCACGCCGCCGCGCTCGAGCGCATCGCCGGCGTGGACTTCTCCGTCGCGGTGTTCACCAACCTGCAGTGGGACCACCTGGACTTCCACGGCACCATGGAGGAGTACCTGGCCGCCAAGGCCAAGCTCTTCGCCCCGGGTCGCGCGCGCCGTGGCATCGTCAACGTCGACGACCAGTGGGGGCGGCGCCTCGTGGAGACCGTGCAGATCCCCATCGAGACCGTGTCCACGCACGTCGACGATCCTCAGGACGCGGACTGGGTGGTCACCGAGGCGGACATCGGCCTCGACGGCGTGGGATCGCGGTTCTCCTTCACGGCCCCCGATGGCTCCGTGCACCGCGCCTTCTCGCCGCTGCCGGGACTGGTGAACGTGTCGAACGCGATGGTCGCGATCGCCGCGGCGCACGCCGCCGGAGTGCCGCTCCCGCATGCCATCGAGGGCGTCGCGACGGCCCACGGCGTCCCCGGCCGCATGGAGCGGGTGGTCGAGCGCAGCGACAGGGATCCGCTCGCGATCGTCGACTACGCCCACACCCCGGACGCGCTCACGCTGGCCCTCCAGGGGGTGCGGCCCATCACGCCCGGGAGGCTGATCCTGATCTTCGGCTCCGACGGGGACCGCGATCAGGGCAAGCGCCCGGTCATGGGGGGCATCGCAGCCGATCTCGCCGACGTGATCGTGCTCACCGACGAGAACCCGCGCTCGGAGGAGCCCGCCGCGATCCGGACGGCGATCCGAGCAGGCATCGAGCAGGCCCGTCCGGACCTCCACGACGTGCACGAGGTCGAGCCTCGCGTCGCGGCAGTGGAGTACGGACTGCGCTTGGGCCGCCCCGGTGACACGGTCATCGTGACTGGCAAGGGTCACGAGCCCACGCAGGAGATCGCGGGGGTGTTCCATCGCTACAACGACCGCGATGCGTACCTTCAGGCTCAGGCGCGCATCGTCGCCGAGCGCGAGGGTCGCGCCGTCGACCCAGGCGTCGCCGCGACCGTGACGGTCCACGGTCCCGTGACAACACCGACATCAGGCAGGGAGGACCGCGCATGAGGCCCGTCACCGCGCAGTGGATCGCCAACGCCGTCTCCGGCGAGCTCGCGGCCGAGGTCGATGCGCTCATCACCTCCGTCGAGAAGGACTCGCGCGAGGTGCTGCCCGGTGCCCTCTACGTCGCGTTCGTCGGGGAGCGCGTGGACGGTCACGACTACGCGCCTCAGGCCTTCGCATCGGGCGCGAGCCTGGCCCTGGTCTCGCAGCCGGTCGCCGGGCCCCACGTGCTGGTCGAGGACGTCGCCGCGGCCCTGGGACGCCTGGCGAGGGCGTACCTCGCGCTGCTGCGCACCGAGGGCGATCTGACCGTCGTGGGCATCACCGGCTCCAACGGCAAGACGAGCACGAAAGACCTGCTGGCGCAGATCCTGCCCGCCGTGGTCGCGCCCGTCGGCAGCTTCAACAACGAGATCGGACTGCCACTCACGGTGCTGCGAGCGGATCCGGACACGCGGCACCTCGTCCTGGAGATGGGCGCCTCCGCGCCCGGCGACCTCGCGTACCTCACGGACATCGCACCGCTGGACATCGCCGTGGTCCTCACGGTGGGCAGCGCCCACCTGGGCGGCTACGGCTCGCCCGAGGCTCTGGCCGAGGAGAAGGCGACGCTGCTGGATGGCCTCGTCCCCGGCGGGGTGGCGTTGCTGAACGCGGACGACGCCCGCGTGGTGGCCATGCGCGAGCGTGCGGTGCTCACGCATGACGGGCGTCAGGCGCGCACGTTCGGAACCACGGCTGGTGCCGACGTGCTCGCCGAGCGCGTGCGGCTCGACCGCGGTCGCGCGGCGTTCGAGGTGGACGAACACGCGGTGGCGCTGCGACTGGTGGGCGAGCACCACGTCACCAACGCCATGGCAGCGATCTCCGTGGGTCTCGCCTGCGGGCTGCCCATCGGCGACGTCACGGCGCTCGTGAGCCACGCGACGGCACTGAGCGCCCATCGCATGGCGCTGACCGAGCGCGCGGACGGCGTATGGATCCTCGACGACAGCTACAACGCGTCGCCGGAGTCCATGCGGGCCGCGCTGCGAGCGCTCAAGGAGGTCGCCACCACCGGACGGTCCTTCGCGGTGGTGGGGGAGATGCGCGAGATGGGCGACGCCTCGCGCGCCGGCCACGAGGAGGTGGGGCTGGACGCCGTGCGGCTGCGCATCGACCACCTGCTCGTGGTGGGCGAGGGTGCCAAGCCGGCCTACGCATCGGCCGTCCGCGAGGGCTCGTGGGGCGACGAGGCCGCGTACGTCGCTACCATTGACGAGGCCCGCGCGTTCCTCGATGGGCGTCTGAGCGCCGGCGACACCGTGCTCATCAAGGCGTCCCACGGCTCCGGGCTGTGGAAGCTGGCCGACGACCTTCTGGGAGTGAATGCATGAGAGCGGTGGTCCTTGCGGGAGGAGTCTCGCTCTTCATCGCGCTGTTGGGCACCCCGCTGTTCATCCGCTTCCTCACACGCCATCAGTACGGGCAGTTCATCCGCCACGACGGACCCGCGACCCACCTGGTCAAGCGCGGCACGCCCACCATGGGCGGCGTGGTGATCATCGGAGCCACCGTGCTGGGCTGGCTGCTCGCGAACCTGCTGACCGGCCGCACCCCGTACGCCTCCTCGATGCTCGTGGTGTTCCTCATCGTGGGGCTCGGCTTCGTCGGCTTCCTCGACGACTACATCAAGATCCGCCAGGAACGGTCGCTGGGACTGCGGGCCCGCTACAAGATCCTGGGTCAGGCCGTCGTGGGAATCGCCTTCGCGGCGCTCGCGCTGCAGTTCCCCAACCAGCACGGCGACACGCCCGGATCGACCGCGATCTCGTTCCTGCGCGACACCGCGCTGGACCTCGCGTACTGGGGACCGGCGATCGGGATCATCCTGTTCGTGATCTGGGCCAACTTCCTCATCACGGCCTGGTCCAACGCCGTCAACCTCACAGACGGCCTCGACGGCCTCGCCACCGGCGCATCGCTGATCTTCTTTGGCGCGTACACGATCATCGCGATCTGGCAGTACAACCAGTGGTGCAGCCTCGACGGCTCGAACAGCCAGTGCTACGAGGTGCGCGACCCACGCGACCTGGCGATCCTGTGCGCAGCCATCGCCGGCGCATGCTTCGGCTTCCTGTGGTGGAACGCGAGCCCAGCGAAGATCTTCATGGGCGACACCGGCTCGCTCGCGCTGGGTGGCGCGATCGCCGGCGTGACCATCATGTCGCGCACCGAGCTGCTGGGCGTCATCATCGGCGGCCTGTTCGTGGTGATCGTCGCGAGCTCGGTGATCCAGATCGGCTGGTTCAAGATCTCCGGCGGCAAACGCGTGTTCAAGATGGCCCCGCTGCATCACCACTTCGAGCTGCTGGGCTGGGGAGAGGTCACGATCGTGATCCGCTTCTGGATCATCGCCGGCCTCGCCGCCGCTGCCGGCGTGGGGCTGTTCTACACCGAATGGGTGGCCACGCTGCCCGCAGGCGAATGACCGCGCCGAGTCCGATCGACGGGCTGCGCGTCCTCATCCTCGGCCTGGGCGTCGCTGGGCGCTCGGCGCTCGAGGCCTGCCGCGAGCTGGGAGCCGAGGCCGTCGTCGTCGACCCCGGACAGGCCGACGCGGACGCCGCCTCGCTCGACGGCCTCGACCTGGCGAGCTTCGACCTGTGCATGGCCTCTCCCGGCTTCTCGCCGCTGTCGCCCGAGCTGCGCGCGATCGAGGCGGCCGGCCTCGAGGTGTGGTCCGAGATGGAGTTCGCCTGGCGCGTGCGCCGCCACGGGATCCCGTGGGTGCTCGTGACGGGCACCAACGGCAAGACCACCACCACGCAGATGGTGGGCGCCATCGCCGCCGCCGGCGGTCTCGACGTCGCGACGTGCGGCAACATGGGCATCCCCGTCATCGCGGCGGCGCGAGAGCAGCACGACCTGGTCGCCGTCGAGATCGCGAGCCTGCAGCTGCACTACACGTCGACGCTGTCGCCGCACGCGGCCGTGTGCCTCAACGCTGACGAGGATCACCTGGACTGGCACGGCTCGGTCGAGGCCTACCGCGCGGACAAGGCGCGGGTCTACCGCCACGTCCAGGTCGCCTGCGTGTACGGCGCTCACGACTCCGTGGTGGAGGCGATGGTCGAGGACGCGGACGTGGTCGAGGGCGCGCGAGCCGTCGGCGTCACGTTGGGCGCTCCGGCCGTCTCCCAGCTGGGCATCGTCGAGTCCCTGCTCGCGGATCGCGCGTTCCACGAGTCGCGCCGCACCGAGGCGCTCGAGCTGGGCCACGTCAGCGACCTGTCTCACCTGGTCGCGGGAGACGTGCCGCCGTACCTGCTGTTCAACGCGCTCGCCGCGGCCGCACTGTGCCGGGCGGTGGGCGTCGAGCCGGCGGCGGTCGCTCGTGGACTCGCCTCCTTCTCGCTGGACGCGCACCGGACCGCGCACGTGCGCGACCTGGGCGGCGTCTCCTTCGTCGACGACTCCAAGGCGACCAACGCGCATGCCGCGATCGCCGCGTTCGGGGGGCGCGCCCCCTCCTCCGTGGTGTGGATCGCCGGCGGCCAGGCCAAGGGCCAGGAGTTCGACGAGCTGGTGCGCGCCGTGCGCGACCGCGTGCGCGCGGTGGTGCTCATCGGGGCCGATCCTGAGCCGCTCGCCGGGTCGCTCGCGGGACACGCGGCCGATATCCCCGTGACCCGCATCGAACCGGGCGACACTGTGATGGAGCAGGCGGTGCGAGCGGCTCGTGACCTGGCCATGCCAGGCGACACGGTCCTCCTGTCACCCGCCTGCGCTTCGTTCGATCAGTTCCGCAGCTACGCGGATCGAGGGGACGCCTTCGCGGCAGCGGTGGGGGCGCTGGAGCAGTAAGGGAGGCGTCATGACGGCCACGGCCCCGCGGCGCACCCAGAATCCCTCGGCACCGTCCGGCTCGCCGGTCCTGACCTACTACCTGCTCGCCGCGGCCACCGCACTGCTGGTCGTGGTCGGGCTCGCGGTGGTCCTGTCCAGCACGTCCTCCGACGCGCTCAACCGCGACGGCGGCAACCCCTACTCGCTGTTCCTGATCCAGGCGGCGGCGCTGGGCATCGGCCTGGCGGCGCTGGTGTTCGGCTCGCGCATGCCGGTCGCCTTCTGGAAGCGCGTGGCCGCGCCCATCCTCCTCGGCTCGCTGGTGCTGCTGGTGGTCGTGGTGTTCGCGGGAGTGGCCTCCGGCGGCAACAAGAACTGGCTCCCCGTGGGCCGGGTGACGTTCCAGCCCTCCGAGGTCGCGAAGCTGGGTCTCGCCCTGTTCCTGGGCGTCGCGCTGTCCGTGGGCCGGCGCCAGCTCGGCACGCTCAAGGGCCTCCTCGTTCCCGGCGGCGTCGCCGTCGCTGCCGTGCTGGGCCTGGTGCTCGTGGGGCGCGACATGGGCACCGCCCTGGTGATCGCCCTCATGGCCGCCGCAGCCTATTGGGTGGCCGGCGCTCCGCTGCGCTACTTCGCCGTCGCGGGTGCCGCCGGCGTGGTGGGAATCCTGGTGCTGCTGAACGACGGCACGTCGCGCAACTCCCGCATCGACGCGTGGCTCAACCCCGAGTCCTGCGACGCGCAGGGCGCGTGCATGCAGACCCTTCACGGCACGTGGGCGCTGGCCTCCGGCGGACTGTGGGGGCTCGGTCCTGGCATGAGCCGCGAGAAGTGGGGATACCTGCCGGTCGCGGACTCGGACTTCATCTTCTCGATCATCGGGGAGGAGTACGGGCTCGTCGGCACGCTGCTGATGCTGATCGCGTTCGGCATGATCATCGTGGCCGTGAACCGCCTGGTCACCCGCCACTCCGACCCGTTCGTGCAGATCGCCGCCGCGGCGATCGGCGCGTGGATCGTCGGCCAGGCCTGCATCAACATCGCAGTCGTCGTGGGGCTCGCGCCCGTCACCGGCGTGCCGCTGCCCCTCGTCTCCTCAGGAGGCTCGTCCTTGATCGTGTCTCTGGCTGCCATCGGCGTGCTCATGGCCTTCGCGCGACGTGAGCCAGGGGCGCACGAGGCGCTCTCGGCACGCCCGTCCGTCATCAAGCGCTCGTTCGCCGTGATCGCGCGGGGACGGCGTGGCTAGCTCCTTCCTGCTCGCCGGCGGCGGCACTGCCGGCCACGTCAACCCGCTCCTGGCGACGGCATCGGAGCTGTCCTTGCGCGGCCACGACGTCGCCGCGCTCGGCACCGACGAGGGACTCGAGCGGGACCTGGTGCCTCGCGCCGGCCTGACGCTGCACACCGTCCCCAAGGTGCCCATGCCCCGTCGCCCGTCGGGGGATCTGCTGCGGCTGCCGGGGCGGCTCAGCGCAGCCATCCGCGCCGCGGAGGACGCGATCGACGCATCGAACGCCCAGGCCGTGGTCGGGTTCGGCGGGTACGTGTCGACGCCCGCGTATCTCGCGGCGCGGCGTCGCAAGCTGCCCATCATCGTCCACGAGGCGAACGCCAGGCCCGGCGTGGCGAACAGGCTCGGTGCGCGCTTCACCGAGCATGTCGCCATCACCTTCGAGGGCACGCCCTTGCGCGGCGGCGTCGTCACCGGGCTGCCGCTGCGTCCCGAGATCGGCGATCTCGCGCAGGTGCTCGCGGATCCCTCGGCAGGCTCCGAGGCCCGCGCCGCGGCGCGTGCGGTCGCAGGCTGGGAGGCCGATGCGCCGGTGCTGCTGGTGACAGGAGGCTCGCTGGGCGCGGCGAGCCTCAACGCGGCGATGGTCGAGGCCGCGCCGCGCCTGGTCGCGCACGGCGTCCATGTGTGGCACCTGACAGGGCAGGGCAAGAGCGAGGAGGCGCGTCGCGTGTTCGGCGATCTGTCCGCCGCGCACCGGCCGCTGTACCGGGTCGAGGAGTACAGCCACGACATGGCCACCGCGCTCGCGGCCGCGGGTGCCGTCGTGTGCCGTGCTGGTGCGGCCACGGTGTGCGAGGTCACCGCGCTGGGCGTGCCCGCGATGTACGTGCCGCTGCCTCACGGCAACGGGGAGCAGGCGGACAACGCCCGGCCCGCGGTGGCCGCTGGCGCCGCGACCATGGTCGAGGACGCGGACCTCACCGCGGCGGCGATCGAGCAGAGCGTCGAGCGCATGCTGCTGGATCCCAAGGCCGTCACCGCGATGCGCACGGCGGCGGACCGGATCGCGATTCGCGACGGCGCCGCGCGCCTGGCGGACATGATCGAGGGGGCGCTGTGAGCGGTCGGATGCACTTCATCGGCGTGGGCGGATCAGGCATGTCCGCGGTCGCACGGCTCGTGGCGGCGCGCGGCATCACGGTCACGGGCAGCGACCAGCGCGAGTCGGCGTACTTCCTGGCGCTGCGCGAGGCCGGGATGGACGTCAGCATCGGCCACGACGCCGCGAACGTGGATGGCGTCGACGCGGTGGTGATCTCCACTGCGGTGCGCGAGACCAATCCCGAGCTCGCCCGCGCTCGTGAGCTGGGCATCCCGGTGATGCATCGCTCCGAGGCGCTCGTGTACGCCCTCGAGGAGGACCGTCTGGTCGCCGTGGCGGGCTCGCATGGCAAGACCACCACCTCCGCGATGGTCGCGCACGCGCTGCACGCCGCCGGCGTCGATGCGTCCTTCGCGGTAGGAGCGCGCGTGTTCGGAGTCGACGGCGCCGTCGCCGGCGGCTACGCGGGCACGGCCGGCATCGGGGTGGTCGAGGCGGACGAATCCGACGGCTCGTTCCTGCGCTACCACCCCGAGGTGGGGGTGCTGCTGAACATCGAGCCCGATCACCTCGACCACTACGGCACCGAGGCGCGGCTCGAGGAGGCGTTCCTGGAGTTCGCGCTGTCCTGTCAGGTGCTGGTGGCGTGCGCGGAGGACGCGACGGTGTCCCGCATCGCACAGCAGGCGCGGCGCGCGGGCGTGCGGGTGGTCACCTATGGCCGGGCGGAGGCGGACGTCGTGGTGACCCCCACCCACCTCTCCCTCCAGAATTTGGCACCATTTTCATCGTCTAGGCGGCTACACGATGAAAATGGTGCCAAATTCACGGAGCTGGAGGGCCAGGAGCTGCCGCTCGAGGTCCCCGTCCCCGGCGAGCACCAGCGCCTCAACGCCGCGGCCGCGTGGGCGGCAGCGGTCGCGATGGGCGCCGATGCGCGGGCCGCGGCCGCGTCCTTCTCCGGCTTCGCCGGCACGGGACGGCGGTATCAGCTGCGTGGGGAGGTCGCCGGCGTGCGGGTGGTGGACGACTACGCCCACCACCCCACGGAGGTTGCCGCGGTCCTGGCAGCCGCGAGGAGCGCGGGGGTCGAGCGCCTGGTGGTGCTGTTCCAGCCCGCCCTGTTCACCCGCACCCAGCTGCATGCCCAGAACTTCGCCGACGCCCTGTCCGTGCCGGATGCGGACGTGGTCATCGCCGCCGTCCACGGTGACCGTGAGGACCCCATCGAGGGCGTCACCTCCCACAGCATCCTCGAGCGCATGAGCGTGCCCGCCGGGTCCTCCGCCCAGGTGGTGGAGGACCTCCGGGAGGCCGCCGCCGTGGCCGCGTCGCTCGCGAGGCCGGGCGCCCAGGTCATGACCGTGGGCTCCGGCACCGTGACGCTCGCAGCGGACTGGATCCTGGACGCGCTGCGCACGGGGGACGGCGATGGCTGAGCCGCGCCGCCCTCAGAGCCCGGTGCGGCCCGCCTCGCCGCGCAAGCCTCGTCCCACTGCGGATGCTCCGGCATCCGCGCGGTCGGCCTCGGCGCCGCGCACGGGCACGGTGCGCACAGGCTCGGGACGCGCCGGCGCCCCCCGCGCGGACAGGCCCCGCTCCGGCACCGTTCGCCGATCGGCTGCCGCGCCCGCGTCCTCCGCACGCTCGACCCGCACGGCACCCTCCGCCGCATCGGCGCCCCGCACGTCCAGCGCACCGGTGATCGGGCCGCTCGGCCGCGTGATCGCGAAGGTCACGCGCAGCGTGCCTATCGCCGGCGCATCGGAGCGCGCCCCGGCGTCGGTCGCGCCGCCGCGCAGCGGCACCCTGGCGACGCCGTGGGCCAAGGTGAGCGCCGCATCGTCCACCGTGACCACGCGCATGGAGGAGCGGCTGCGCGAGCGCCGCTCCGCGCACCGGCGCCTGCTCACCGGCCGGTGGGTCACGCGGCTGCTCATCGCCGGCGCGGGGGCGGTGGGCGTCTGGCTGCTCCTGCTGTCGCCCGTGTTCGCGCTCGAGCAGGACAACGTCGAGGCCAGCGGCTTCGGCACCGTGGTCGATCCCGCGACCGTCGCCGGCATCGTGGCGCAGCAGGACGGCACGTCGCTGGTGCTGGTCAACACGGGCCACATCGAGGATCAGCTCGAGGCGCTGGTGGGAGTGCGCGACGCGGTGGTGGAGCGGGTGTGGCCGGCGGGGCTGAGGGTCACGCTGACCTCCGCGGAGCCGGTCGCTGCGATCCCGCACGGAGAGACCTTCGTGCTCTTGGACGAGGACGGCGTGCAGGTGGACGAGGCCGCCGAGGCGCCGGCTCACCTGCCGGTGGTGAACGTGCCTCTGGAGGCGGAGAACACGCGCATCCTGGACGGGGTGATCGCGGTCATCGACCAGATGCCGGTCGAGCTGCGCGAGCGCGTGCAGGATGTCGAGGCGACCACCGAGGACTCGATCCACTTCGTGCTGCGCGACGGCCCGCGGGTGGAGTGGGGGAGCGCGGAGGAGTCCGCACTCAAGGCCGAGGTGCTCGCGGTGCTGCTGCAGGAGGCCAGCGACGCCGAGCTGATCGACGTCTCCGCGCCAACGCTGCCCACCGTGGTGTGACGGGATCGCGCGCCGGGACCGACCGCTCACCACACGCGCGTGACGGGTGGTGCCCGTGTGGCGCCAGGGGATTCACACGGGTGCCTCGTGTCCCAGGCGCCCCACCTGTGTGGTGAGAGGCCGGGCTCGCGGCGCTGCCGAGCTTCTGCGCCGCGATTATCCCGCGACACGCGCGCGCCTCACCGGCCGATGCGCGTGGCGGCCGTACCTTCTCAGTGGAAGCAGTTGACATAACTATAACCTTCAACTTGAAGGTTAAGGTTGGGAGAGGGCCATGGCCGCACCGCAGAACTACATCACCGCCATCAAGGTCGTCGGCGTGGGCGGCGGCGGCGTGAACGCCGTCAACCGCATGATCGACGTGGGGCTCAAGGGCGCCGAGTTCATCGCCATCAACACCGACGCGCAGGCGCTGCTCATGTCCGATGCGGACGTGAAGCTGGACATCGGCCGCGAGCTCACGCGCGGGCTGGGAGCCGGCGCCGACCCCGAGGTCGGGCGCCAGGCGGCGCAGGACCACGAGGACGAGATCGCGGAGGCCCTCAAGGGCTCGGACATGGTCTTCGTGACCGCGGGCGAGGGCGGCGGCACCGGCACCGGTGGCGCACCCGTCGTGGCACGCATCGCGCGCGGACTGGGCGCACTCACCGTGGGCGTCGTGACCCGCCCGTTCGGCTTCGAGGGCCGCCGCCGTGCGGACCAGGCCGACGCCGGTATCCAGACGCTGCGCGAGGAGGTCGACACCCTCATCGTCATCCCGAACGACCGTCTGCTCGACATCCAGGACGCGGAGCTGTCCGTGCTGGGAGCCTTCGCCGCGGCGGACCAGGTGCTCCAGGGCGGCGTCCAGGGCATCACCGACCTCATCACCACGCCGGGCCTCATCAACGTCGACTTCAACGACGTGAAGTCCGTCATGCAGGGTGCCGGCACCGCGCTCATGGGCGTCAGCTCGTCGCGCGGCGAGTCGCGCGCGCTCGAGGCCGCCGAGGGCGCGATCTCCTCGCCGCTGCTCGAGGCCTCGATCGAGGGCGCCCACGGCGTGCTGCTGTCGATCGCCGGCGGCTCGAACCTGGGCATCAAGGAGGTCGAGACGGCCGCCCGCCTGGTGCGCGAGGCCGCGCACGCCGAGGCGAACATCATCTTCGGCACCGTGATCGACGACTCGCTGGGCGACGAGCTGCGGATCACCGTGATCGCCGCCGGATTCGACGGCGGCTCTCCCACCGTGCGCAAGCACACCGGTGCGCTCGGACAGATCGACGGCGCCAAGGCCACCCCGACCGCACAGGAGCAGGAGCCGCTCAAGGCTCCCGTCGAGGAGTCCTCCGCGCCCGTGCCGCAGGCGATCGACGCGGACGAGCCAGCGCCGGAGACGGACGCGATCGAGGTCACGGCCGTGCGCACCGACTCGGAGGCGCTCGACGTCCCCGAGTTCCTCCGGTAGCGGCGAGGTGATCGACGCCGGACTCGAGGTCCGCGCGTTCTTCACCACCCGTGAAGGCGGCGTCAGCGCGCGCCCGTACTCGAGTCTGAACGTCGCCCAGCACGTGGGCGACGAGCCCCGTGACGTGGCGACCAACCGCGCCATCGTGGGGGAGCTGGCCGGTACCCCGGTCACGTTCCTCAAGGCCGACCACGGCATCCGCGTCGCGCGCATCCTCGAGCGCGGCGAGGACCCTCCCACGGCCGATGCGCTCGTCACCGACGTGCCCGGCGTCGCCATCGCGGCCATCGCCGCCGACTGCGTGCCGGTGCTGATCCATGACGCGGCGAGCGGGGCGGTGGCGGCAGTCCACGCTGGGCGCGAGGGCCTGTTCGGCGGGGTCATCGACGCCACGATCGCGGCGCTGCTCGACATCCGCGGCGGGTGGCGCGTGCCCGGCGAGATGAGCGCGTCCATCGGCCCCGCGATCTGCGGCCAGTGCTACGAGGTGCCGGAGGACCTGCGCGCGCGTGTGGGCGCCCGGCATCCTTCCGCGTTCGCGACCACCCGCAGCGGGACGCCCGCGCTGGACCTGCCCCGAGCCGTCGAGACGCGGCTGGGGCAGCTCGGGCTCGAGCAGATCGTGCGGATCCGCGAGTGCACCGCGGAGTCCGACCGCCTGTTCTCGCACCGGCGCGACGGCGCGACCGGGCGCTTCGCAGGCGTCATCGTGTGCGACGGACAGTAGCGGGCGCCGACGCCCCAGAGCGCGGCGTGTCGGTACGGGGCGGGGGCGCTGACTCTGCCTACCGTTGTACCAACAGCGAGCAGACCTTCGAAGGAGCCCCCGATGAGCGCGATGCGCAAAGCGATCCAGTACCTCGGCTTCGACGTGAGCCAGCACGAGGAGTACGACTACGCGGATGACGAGCTCGCGCCCGTGACGAACATCCACGACATGTCCGAGGTGCGCGAGAAGCACGAGGCGCCCTCCAAGGCTGCCCGCGCCGAGCGTCAGCGCACGCCCGCGAGCCACATGTCCGCGACGGACCTGCGTCGCATCCAGACCGTCAAGCCGCGCACCTACAACGACGCCCGCCTGATCGGCGAGGCGTTCCGCCAGGGCGTTCCGGTCATCATGAACCTCACCGAGATGTCGGACGCGGACGCGAAGCGCCTGGTCGACTTCTCCGCCGGGCTGTCCTTCGGTCTGCACGGCTCGATCGAGCGCGTCACGACCTCGGTGTTCCTGCTGTCGCCCGCGCACGTGGAGATCGGCATGGACGCGGAGAAGCCCCCCGTCCAGGAGAGCGAGTTCTTCAACGAGCGCTAGCCTCGGTTAGGCTCATCGGGTGGAACTCCTCATCGACGCAGTGCGCTTCGTGCTGTTCCTGTTCATGATCGTGCTCTTCGCACGCGTGATCCTGGGACTGGTGCTCTCGTTCGCGCGCGACTGGCGCCCCGCCGGCGCGATGCTCGTGGTGACGGAGTCCGTGTTCTCGATCACGGACCCGCCCCTGAAGGCGCTGCGCAAGGTGATCCCTCCGCTCCAGCTCGGCCAGATTCGCCTCGACATCGCCTTCCTGGTGCTGTTCTTCGGCTGCTCGCTCCTGTACTCGTTCCTGGGCGTCCTCCGACTCCAGCTCTAGGAGCTCCCACATCGCTTGAGGGCGGCATCTGAGATGCCGATAACCAAATTTGAGTAGAGTGACCGTTATTGTCGCTCGGGCCGGGCTACCGGCAGCATTAGAGACACGAAGGTGGTTTGCACATGGCACTGCTGTCCGCAGAGGACGTCCTCAACAAGGCGTTCTCCAAGACCAAGTACCGCGAGGGGTTCGACCAGGACGAGGTCGACGACTTCCTCGACGAGGTGGCTCACACCATCCAGTCGCTGACCGCCGAGCGCGACGACCTCGCGCAGCGCCTCGCTCAGGCGCAGGCCGGCGCTCCCACGACCCCGTCGCAGCCCTCGGCTCCCGAGCCCGCGCCGTCGACCGAGGGTGGTCTGCTCGCAGCCGCGACGGATCCCACCCCTCCCAGCGCCACCGGCATGCTCGCCATGGCCCAGAAGCTGCACGACGAGTACGTGTCCGCAGGCGAGGAGGAGCGCGACCGCATCATCGACGAGGCCAAGAACAAGGCCGAGACGATCGTCGAGCAGGCGGAGACGGACGCCAAGGACCGCATGGACCAGCTGGTGAGCGAGCGCAGCGAGCTCGAGCGCAAGATCGACGATCTCCGTCGCTTCGAGCGCGACTACCGCGCGCGCCTCAAGAGCTACCTCGAGAACCTGCTGGGCGACCTGGACCACGGCTCGAAGGCTGACGCGCCCAGCGCCGCATCCGCGCCTGCGCCGGCGTCCGCGCCCGCGTTCGACGGCGGCTTCGGTCAGAGCGACGATGCGGACGAGTCCGCCTCGTCCATCGACTCCGCGTCGGTCCCCTCCGCTCAGGACGGCGACAGCGCTCCCAAGGCCGCGGACAGCCCGTGGGCCCAGGTGCGCCACCAGGACAGCGCTCAGGACTCCGCCCAGGAGGAGGCCCCCACCCCCTGGGGCGGATCCAGCTACAGCCCCACGAGCAACGTGGCGCAGTCGTTCGGAGCCGACGAGCAGCAGGCCGGCGACGAGCAGCGCTGACACGATTTTCTGACGATCGCGCACACGGGTGCGCGTCCGGTGCTGGCGTGGCGCTTTGCGATGCCGGGCAAACGGGATTAGTCTCTCGTCACTACCCAGATTCGAGGATGAGGCATGACCAGTACTGACGTGACGATCGTGGTCGTCGACCCGGCGGAGCTCAAGGCGGCCGACGCCAAGAAGCTCACGGTGCGCGACGGCGACGAGCCCTGGAAGGTCGCGGAGCTCCGCGCGATCGTCAAGACCCTCAACTCGGATGTCGAGCGCCTGGTGCAGGAGTTCCACGGCGCCGAGCACGAGCTGGACGACCTTCTCCACACCTCCGAAGGCGCGGGGGACGATCAGGCCGACGCCGGCTCGACCGCCCTGGAGCGCGAGCAGGAGATGTCGATCGTGAACAACACGCGCGACATGCTCGAGCAGAGCGTCGACGCGCTGCGTCGCGTCAACGCCGGCACCTACGGCACGTGCCAGGTGTGCGGAGAGGGCATCGGCAAGGCTCGTCTGCAGGCCTTCCCTCGCGCGACCCACTGCGTCACCTGCAAGCAGCGCGAGGAGCGGCGGTGACCTGGCGACCAGCTCTCTGGCTGGTCGCCTTCGCCGTAGTGGTGGTCGATCAGGCCACCAAGCAGATCGCACTCGAGACGCTCGAGCCCTACGAGGTTCACGAGGTCCTGGGCGAGTTCCTGTCGATCCAGCTGGTGTTCAACTCGGGCGCCGCGTTCTCGCTGGGTGACGGCTACACCTGGGTGATGACCATCATCGCGCTCGTCGTGACGGCCGGCATCGTCTACTACGCGCGCCGCGCCCAGTCGAACGCAGCCGTGTGGATCTTCGGCATCGGACTGGGCGGCGCCATCGGCAACCTCATCGACCGCCTGTTCCGTGACCCATCCTTCGGTCAGGGCCACGTCGTGGACATGATCAACTACAACGGCTGGTTCGTGGGCAACGTCGCGGACATCGCGATCGTGGGCGCGGCCGTGGCCGTCCTCGTGCTGGGCATGATGCACACGCCGCTGCTGGCCCCCGTCGGGTCTGCGGGGGACGACGGGAGCGAGCCGTCCGCGGATGCGGCGACGCCGTCCGAGGCGACCGGCGCATCGTCCGCCGCGATCGATGCCTCCGAGCCCGCGCCCTCCGCCGCGAGCCCCAGCGAGCCTCGTGGCTGACACCCGATTCCTGCCCGTCCCCGACGCGGTCGTGGGCGAGCGCGCGGATGCGGCATTGGCTCGCATGCTCGGCCTGTCACGCACCAAGGCCGCAGAGCTGCTGTCCGCCGGTGCCGTCGCTCTGGACGGACGCACCCTGGGCAAGTCGGACCGCGTCAGCGACGGCGTGCTCGCCGTCGACATCCCTGACGAGCGAGAGGCGGGTCCCGAGCCCGAGATCCCCGGCGGCCTGCTGATCCGGTACCAGGACGACGATCTCGTCGTGGTCGACAAGCCCGTGGGCGTCGCAGCCCACCCCTCGCCCGGCTGGACCGGACCCACGGTGGTGGGGGGACTCGCATCGGCCGGTGTGACGCTCGCCGACGCTGGCCCCGCCGAGCGCAAGGGGATCGTGCACCGGCTCGACGTCGGCACCTCCGGGCTCATGGTGGTCGCGAAGTCCGTGCCCGCGTACTCGGCGCTCAAGGCGGCGTTCAAGGAGCGCACGGTGGAGAAGGTCTACCACGCCGTCGCGCAGGGCCACCTGGACCCCACCGCCGGGACCATCGACGCGCCCATCGGCCGTCACCCCAGCTCCGACTGGAAGTTCGCCGTCACGCAAGACGGCAAGCCGTCCATCACGCACTACGAGGTGCTCGAGATGTTCCCCTCCGCGTCGCTGCTGGAGATCCACCTCGAGACCGGGCGCACGCACCAGATCCGCGTCCACATGACCGCGATGCGCCACACCCTGGTGGGCGACCTCACCTACGGCGCAGACCCCTCGATCGCGAAGCGCCTGGGGCTCACGCGCCAGTGGCTGCACGCGCACGAGCTCGCGTTCGAGCACCCCACGCAGGGCGGCGAGGTGCGCGTCCGCAGCGAGTACCCCGAGGACCTGGCCGCGGCGCTGGAGATCCTGCGAGGCTGAGCGCATGCGCATCGAGACCGTCACCACCGAGAAGCACTTCGCGGACGCGCTGGCCGTGCGCTTCGCGGTGTTCGTCCACGAGCAGGGAGTGTCGCCCGAGGGCGAGCGCGACTGGCTCGACGACGATCCCCGCACGCTTCACCTGGTCGCGTACTCCGACGACGGCACGCCGCTGGGCGCCGGGCGGCTGCTCGCGCCGCACACCGACACTGCCCACGGCGAAGGCTCGGGTCATGGCGCGATGGACCCGGCGAACCCGCACATCGGGCGGCTGGCGGTCACGGCCGATGCACGGGGCACCGGGGCAGGGCGGGCGCTGATGGCGGCGCTCGAGGCCGCCGCTCTCGAGCGGCACGGGGCGCACGGGCGGGTCCGCGTCGAACTCTCCGCGCAGGATCAGGCGATGCCGTTCTACGAGCGCTGCGGGTACACCGCGCACGGTGACGCGTACCTGGATGAGGGCATCTCGCACCACGACGCGTACAAGGACCTCACCGCGTAGGAACGCCGGCCTTGCCCGGCCGCTCAACACACGGCTGTGGAGTGTGTGACTGGTGGGGCGCCTGTGGTGACCCTCGAGTCTCGTGCATCACTCTCGTCACGGCTGTGTGTTGAGCGGCCGGCGGTAGCGCCGGGCTCAGGCCAGCAGCGCCCGGATGCGCTTGTCGCTCACCGGCTCCGAGGTGCCCAGGCCCTGTGCGAAGAGCGACACCCGCAGCTCCTCGATCATCCAGCGCGCACGCTCCAGCCGCGCCGCACGCTCTGGATCCGGCCGGCCGTTCTCGACGGCGGCTCGCACCGTCGCCACCTCGTCGCTGACCTCCCGCACCTGCCACATCAGCGCCGCGTCGCGGTTCGGATCCGACTGCGCCTTGTCCAAGCGCAGGGCGGCGGCCTTGAGGTAGCGGGGCAGGTGGGAGAGCCGGTCCAGGGGAGTGCGCTCGAGGAAGCCCTCGCCCACCAGAGCGCTCGACTGCGACCGCAGGTCGGCGACCACCGCGAGCAGCGCCATCGACGTGGCGCCGGAGAGCGCCGCGTCCAGGTCGCGGTACGCGGCCAAGGCGTCAGCGACCAGGCCCGCGATCCGGTACGCCTCGTCCTCGAGCCCTGCCCGGACGTGCTCGCGCGCTCGCTCGTAGGCACCGGCGTCGCGCACGGCGCCGGCGTCGACCTCGGGTCCCGACGTGAGCGCTCGCACCGCCACCGCCTGCAGCGCTGCGACCAGCGCATCCGTGGTGCGATACGGCGACGCGGACAGGGTGAGCGACTGCTGCGGGGACCAGCGCGTGGTGATCCGCTTGGTGCCCAGAGCGCACTCGGTCAGCAGCAGGCGCCGCACGCCAGCGGGGTGCGACGCCTCTCGCACGGCGGCGTCCGCGAGCACGCGCAGAGCCGCGCCGCCCTGCTCGTCCACCAGTGACGGGTAGCCCCGCACGGTCGCGCCTCCCACGGTGCCGGTGACCTCGTCCGGGATGGCGCCTCCGGGAAGGTCCGGCCACGTGCGGAGCTGCGCCTGCTCGGGAACGGCGGCCGATGCGGGCCGGGCGTCCGGCTCGACGGTCTCCGTCGCGCTCGCAGGGCTGGGCGTGCCCGCGCGCCGGCCCACGGCATCGGCGGCTCGTGACACCGCGCTCTGCACGGCCGTCTGCGCGGCGGGGGCCAGCGAGCGCTGCAGGCGCACCAGGTCCGTGGACTCGTCCAGCGCGCGCCCGCGCTCGTCCTCGACCCTGAAGGTGACCCGCAGGTGAGCCGGAAGGCGCTCCTCCAGGCCGTCCCACGCATCGGCCGGGATCTCGACGTCCCGCACCGCGCGCACGGCGCGCGTGAAGGCGTCCCGGTAGGGCTCCGCCATGTCGCCTGCGCGCGCCATGTCCTCCCACGCGGGCGTCTCGCGGGCGAGCCAGGCGACCACGTCGCGCGCCGCGTCCGGAGCGGGAACCAGGAGCCTGCGCACCGGCTTGGGCAGCGCGCGCACGGTGGCGGTCGCGAGATCGTCGGCGAGCCCCGGCACCATCCAGTCGAAGCCGTCGGGCGTGACGCGGGGGAGCACGGCCACGGGGATGTGCACCGTGATGCCGTCCGCGTCGCTGCCGGGCTCGAACTGGTACGTGAGCGGGAGGGTCAGGTCGCCCTGCGGCCATACCGCAGGAAACAGCGACGTGTCGATGTCCTCGTGCTCGGGGGCGACGGTGTCGAGGGTCAGCGTCAGCAGCTCGGGGGAGCGGCGGCGCTCGTCCTTCCACCAGCGGTCAAAGTGGCGCTGGGACACGATCGTGTCCGGCAGGCGCTCGTCGTAGAAGTCGAACAGCGCGTCGTCGTCCGCGATGAGCCCGCGCGTCCTGGACCGCGCCTCGAGCTCCTCCGCCTCCTGCATGAGGCGCTGGTTGTCCTTCCAGAACCGGTGGTGGGAGTCCCACTCGCCCTGTACGAGCGCGTGGCGGATGAACAGGTCGCGCGCCTCGGCGGGCTGGATGCGGCCCCACAGCACGGTCCTGTCGGCGACGATCGGGACGCCGTACAGCAGCACCTTCTCCGTCGCGACGGCGGCGCCGCGCTTCTTGGACCAGTGCGGGTCCGAGTAGGTGCGCTTGGCGAGGTCGCCCGCGAGCTCCTCCGCCCACTGCGGGTTCACGGCCGCGACGTCGCGCGCCCACAGCCGGCTGGTCTCCACCAGCTCAGCTGCCATGACGAACGCGGGCGGCTTCTTGGACAGCGGAGATCCAGGGAAGATCGCGAAGCGGGCACCGCGCGCGCCCAGGTACTCGTTGCGGGACTGCTTCTTGGCCCGCCGCATCGCGGCCTCCCGCGCGCCGCCCTTGAGGTGCGAGAACTGCGAGGCCTTGGGCTCGGCGGTGTCCTGCATGCCCAGCTGCGACAGCAGGCCTGCGAGCACCGAGCGGTGGATGGCGTCCGCGTCCCACACATAGCGGTGTGCGTCACCGTACGGCTTCGCATCGCCCGAGCGCTGTGCCTCCTTGCGCTCCATCCGGATCCCCAGCGGCTTCGCGGTCTGGCGGATCTGCTCCACGACGTCCTGCCATTCGCGCACCCGCAGGAAGTTCAGGTGCTCGGAGCGGCACAGGCGCCGGAACGCGTTGCCGGACAGCTCGGCTCGCTGCTCGCGCAGGTACTCCCACAGGTTCAGGTACGCGAGCAGGTCGGAACCGGGATCCGCGAACCGCCGGTGCAGCGCATCCGCCTTCTCGCGCTCCTCGCTGGGTCGCTCGCGCGGGTCCTGGATCGACAGCGCGGCGGCGATGATCGCGACCTCGCGCGCGACGCCGTGGCGCTGCGCCTCGACGATCATGCGGGCCTGGCGCGGGTCCATCGGCAGGCGCGACAGCGTGCGGCCCACCTCGGTGAGCCGCGTGCGGCCGTCGCGCAGCTCCAGCGCGCCCAGCTCCGTGAGCAGGTTGACGCCGTCGCGGATGGCCCGCGTGTCCGGCGGCTCGACGAACGGGAAGGACGCCATCCCCTCGGGGCCCTCCACGACGCCCACGGAGATCATCTGCAGCAGCACCGAGGCCAGCGACGTGCGCAGGATCTCGGGCTCGGTGAACTCGGGCCGGCCCTCGAAGTCGTCCTCGGCGTACAGCCGGATCGCGATGCCGTCCGCGAGTCGCCCCGCTCGCCCGGAGCGCTGGTTGGCGCTGGCCTGCGAGATGGGCTCGATGGGCAGCCGCTGCACCTTGGTGGCCTTCGAGTACCGGGAGATGCGCGCGGTGCCGGGGTCCACGACGTAGTGGATGCCGGGCACGGTCAGCGATGTCTCCGCCACATTGGTCGCGAGCACGATGCGCCGCGTTGCGTGCCGCTCGAACACGCGGTGCTGCTCGGCCGCGCTCAGGCGGCTGAACAGCGGCAGCAGCTCGACCGCCTGCGGGTGACGCGGATCGCGGGCGCGTGGGCCCAGGTCCGCCGCCAGCGCATCGGCCGCATCCCGGATGTCCCGCTCGCCGGACAGGAACACCAGGATGTCGCCCGGCCCCTCCCGCATGAGCTCGTGGCACGCGTCGACGATGCCCGTGGCCTGGTCCTTCTCCTCGCCGCGCTTGTCGCCCGCCAGTGGCCGGTAGCGGATCTCGACCGGGTACGTGCGCCCGGTGACCTCGACCACGGGGGCCAGGCGCGCATCGGCCGTCTCCGTCTCGAAGGGGACCGGGCCGCCCGGCGCGAAGTGGCGCGCGAAGCGCTCGGAGTCGATGGTCGCGGAGGTGATGATGATCTTCAGGTCGGGGCGGCGCGGCAGCAGGTTCGTCAGGTAGCCGAGCAGGAAGTCGATGTTGAGGCTGCGCTCGTGGGCCTCGTCGATGATGAGGGTGTCGTACGCGAGCAGGTCGGGGTCGCGCTGGATCTGCGCCAGCAGGATGCCGTCCGTCATGACCTTCACCAGGGTGCGCTCGCTGGACTGGTCGGTGAAGCGCACCTGGTAGCCCACGATCTCGCCCAGGGTGGTGCCGAGCTCCTCCGCGATGCGCTCCGCGACCGAGCGCGCCGCGATGCGACGGGGCTGGGTGTGGCCGATCTGCCCGGCACGCCCGCGACCCAGCCCGAGCGCGAGCTTGGGCAGCTG
Source organism: Demequina activiva (assembly GCF_016862815.1). GTDB lineage: Bacteria > Actinomycetota > Actinomycetes > Actinomycetales > Demequinaceae > Demequina > Demequina activiva. The sequence goes on from NZ_BONR01000002.1 coordinate 108,974, forward strand.
GGTGGTCTTTCCCGAGCCGGTCTCGCCTGCGACGATCACCACCTGGTTGTCGCGGATGGCCGCGGCGATTTCCTCGCGGCTGGCGCTGACGGGCAGCTCCGGCGGGTAGGCGAGGGGCGGGACCTCGACGGCCCCGCGCGCCCGGGCCGCCGCCTCGAGCTCGCGCCGCGCGACCGGCCGATGCGGGTCGCGCTGGCCGCCCCCGCGTCGCCCGGACCGGCGGTCACCGCGGGGCGCGCGGGATCGCTCGGGACGGGGGGACGGCTCGTTCACGTGAGCCATTGTCCCAAGGTCCCGCGCTCCGTCCCGCCACCCTCGCACGACCGCCCACCACGCGCCCGTGACAGGTGTGGCGGGTGAGTCCAGAGGTGGTGCTCAGAAGTCCCATTCGCCACTCCCGTCACAGCCGTGTGGTGCGGTGCTGCGCGACGGCCTCCCACCACCGTGACGCCGACACGCCGAGCCCTCCCGCGCATCGGCCGTGGTCTCGCGGCGTGTCGCGCGGAGGTTGGCTCGAACTGTCCCCGAGGTGGGGTCTCGTGTCCGTCGCCGCGCCTAGAATCGGGGCCATGCCCGGCAGTGACTTCGTCCACCTCCATGTCCACACCGAGTACTCGATGCTGGACGGGGCGGCGAGGCTGAACGACCTGTTCTCGCACGCGAAGGACCTGGGCCAGACGGCGCTCGCGACCACGGACCACGGCTACATCTTTGGCGCCTACGACTTCTGGGCCAAGGGTCGCGAGCACGGGGTCAAGCCCATCATCGGCGTCGAGGCCTATCTGACCCCCGGCACGGCCCGCCAGGACAAGACTCGAGTCAAGTGGGGAGAGCGCGGTCAGGAGCGCGACGACGTCTCCGCGAACGGCGCGTACACCCACATGACCATGTGGGCCGCGAACACCGAGGGCATGCACAACCTGTTCCGCATGTCCTCGTACGCGTCCCTCGAGGGACACTTCCACAAGCCGCGCATGGACCGCGACCTGCTGCAGCGGTACGCGAAGGGCATCATCGCGACCACCGGCTGCCCGTCCGGAGAGGTCCAGACACGCCTGCGGCTGGGACAGTACGACGAGGCGCTCAAGGCCGCCGGCGAGTTCCAGGACATCTTTGGCGCGGAGAACTTCTACGTCGAGCTCATGGACCACGGGCTGGACCTCGAGCGCCGCGTGCGCGAGGACCTGCTGCGACTCGCGCACCAGCTGGGCGCGCCGCTGGTGGCGACCAACGACTCGCACTACGTGAAGAAGGAGGACTCGGTCGCGCACGAGGCGCTGCTGTGCGTGCAGTCGGGCTCCAACCTCAACGAGCCCACCTACGACCAGGGCGGCAAGCGCTTCGCTTTCAACGGCGACGGCTACTACCTCAAGTCGGCCGAGGAGATGCGCCACCTGTGGCGCGAGCTCCCGGAGGCGTGCGACTCGACCCTCGAGATCGCGGAGAAGTGCGAGGTCGAGTTCAACACCAAGGCCGACTACATGCCGGTCTACGACGTGCCACAGGGCGAGGACGAGACCTCGTGGTTCGTGAAGGAGGTCCAGCGCGGCCTGCACGAGCGGTTCGGCGAGACGATCCCCGGCGAGGTCCAGGACCGCGCCAACCTCGAGATCGAGGTCATCACGGACAAGGGCTACCCGGGCTACTTCCTGGTGGTCGCGGACTTCATCAAGTGGGCCAAGGAGCAGGGCATCCGTGTGGGGCCCGGACGTGGATCGGGCGCCGGCTCGATGGCCGCCTACGCGATGCGCATCACGGACATTGACCCGCTGGTCCACCAGCTGTACTTCGAGCGCTTCCTCAACCCGGAGCGCGAGTCCAAGCCCGACTTCGACATCGACTTCGACGAGCGCAGGCGCGGCGAGGTGATCCGCTACGTCTCCGACAAGTACGGCGAGGAGAAGGTCGCGATGATCGCGACCTACGGCACCATCAAGGCCAAGCAGGCGCTCAAGGATGCGACCCGCGTGCTGGGCAAGCCGTTCAGCCTGGGCGAGCAGCTCACGAAGGCCTATCCGGAGCCGCAGCAGGGCCGCGACATGCCGCTGGACGGCATCTTCAACCCCGAGCACCCGCGCTACAACGAGGGCGGCGACTTCCGCCAGCTGCTCGAGACCGACCCCGACGCCCCCCAGGTGGTCGAGCTCGCCAAGGGTCTCGAGGGCCTCAAGCGCCAGTGGGGCGTGCACGCCGCCGGCGTGATCATGTCGAGCCACCCGCTCATCGACATCATCCCCATCATGCGCCGCGAGCAGGACGGCGCCGTCATCACCCAGTTCGACTACCCCACGGCGGAGGGCCTGGGGCTGGTCAAGATGGACTTCCTGGGGCTGCGCAACCTCACGATCCTGGACGATGCGCTCTACAACATCGAGCACAACGGCAAGGAGCCGCTGGTGCTCGAGGACCTCGAGCTCGCGGACGAGGAGACGTTCAAGCTCCTGGGCCGCGGCGACACGTTGGGCGTGTTCCAGCTCGACGGCGTCGCGATGCGCCAGCTGCTGCGCCAGATGCGCCCCGACAACTTCGAGGACATCTCCGCCGTCTTGGCGCTGTACCGCCCCGGGCCCATGGGCGTGAACTCGCACACCAACTACGCCGAGCGCAAGAACGGCCGCCAGAAGGTGGACTACATCCACCCCGAGCTGGAGGAGCCGCTCAAGGAGGTGCTCGACGTCACCTACGGGCTGATCGTCTATCAGGAGCAGGTGCAGCGCATCGCGCAGATCGTCGCGGGCTACACGCTGGGCGCCGCAGACCTGCTGCGCCGCGCGATGGGCAAGAAGAAGCCCGAGGTGCTGGCCAAGGAGTTCGAGCCCTTCAGCGCCGGCATGCGCAAGAACGGCTTCTCTGAGGAGGCCATCAAGAAGCTGTGGGACACCATGGTCCCGTTCGCGGACTACGCCTTCAACAAGGCTCACACCGCGGCCTACGGAGTGCTGTCGTTCTGGACTGCGTACCTGAAGGCGCACTATCCCACGGAGTTCATGGCGGCGCTGCTCACCTCGGTGGGCACGGACAAGGACAAGTCCGCGCTGTACCTCGCCGAGTGCCGCCGCATGGGCATCACCGTGCTGCCGCCGGACGTCAACGAGTCCATCGCGAACTTCAGCGCCGTTGGAACCGACGTGCGGTTCGGCCTCACGGCCGTGCGCAACGTGGGTGCCAACGTGGTGGCCGGCATCATCGAGGCCCGGGACAGCAAGGGCACGTTCGAGTCCTTCCAGGACTTCCTCGACAAGGTGCCCGCCACCGTGTGCAACAAGCGCACCATCGACTCGCTCATCAAGGCCGGCGCCTTCGACTCGCTGGGCTACACCAGGCGTGCGCTCAACGCGGTGCACGAGCAGGCCATCGACTCCGTGGTGGGCGTCAAGCGACAGGAGGCCACGGGCCAGTTCGACCTGTTCGGCGGCGACGCGGACCTGGGCGGGGGAGTGACCGTGGTGGTCCCGCAGCTCGAGGAGTGGGACAAGAAGACCAAGCTCAACCTCGAGCGCGACATGCTGGGCCTGTACGTCTCGGATCACCCGCTGGCGGGCTTGGACCACATCATTCGCTCCGAGGCCTCGCATCAGATCCTCAACGCCACGCCCGCCAACGGCGTCGCGGACGGCGGGCAGGTCTCCTTCGCAGGCCTCGTCACCCGCGTGGACCGGCGCGTGGCCAAGTCCGGCAACGCGTACGCGATCGTCACCCTCGAGGACCTCAGCGGCGAGACGGAGATCTCGTTCTTCGGCAAGACCTACGAGACCTACGCCAGGGACCTGGCGGACGATGCCGTGGTCGCCATCAAGGTGCGCGCCCGGGAGCGCGGCGACGGCGGCCTCCAGTTCAGCGCGGTGGAGCTGCGCGTGCCCAACCTCAACGTGGTGGACACCTCTCCGGTGTCGATCACGCTGCCGGCCGCGCGGGTCAACCCGCCCATGGTGGAGGAGATCAAGGGCATCCTGCGCTCGCACCCCGGCTCCGTCGAGGTGCGGATGGTGCTCACCGGCTCCGGCGACCCCGTGACGATGCGCCTGGGCGACGAGTTCCGCGTGGCTCGCTCGAGCGCTCTCTACGGAGACCTCAAGGCGGCGTTCGGCCCCAGCTGTCTCGCCCCGGCGTGACGCCTCGCTCACCTGAGCGTCCCATCGGTCCGTGAGTGTCGATCTCGCTGGCCGTGCGTCTCCTATCGGTCAGCCACGGCCGCACATGGCCTCGATCAGTAGAGGCTCAGCCCGCCGTCCGACTTGAGCACCTGGCCCACCACCCACGAACCCTCATCGGACACCAGCCACGCAATCAACCGCGCCGGGTCAGTGGGTTCGCCGAATCGTCCAAAGGGTGTGCGCTCTCGCCACTCGTCGATCGGGCCCAGGTCACGGTCGGTGGAGTCCGAGTCGAGATAGCCGGTGTTGACGGGGCCAGGGTTGAGGGTATTGAGGATGATGCCGAGTTCAAGGAGCTCCGCGGCGACGGTGGCGGTGACGCCCGAGAGCGCAGCCTTCGACGCTGCGTAGGCCACCTCGCCTGGCATCGCCCCGTCTCCTTGCCCCGACGTCATCCAGATCACGTGACCCATCGGTCCGGGCAACGGATCGCGCGTGGCGCGGTCGCCAGGGCGTGCGCCGCTTGGTGCGCCGCCGTGCAGGCTGGCGAATGCGCTGGTCAGAAGCAGCGTCGCCCGGGTGTTGGTCTCCCAGAACGCGCTCAGGCGCTCGGCGTTCATGTCGTGGATCGAGCCGTCATCCCCGCTCTTGGCGTGGTTGCACACCAGGATCTCGAGCTTTCCGGTGAGCGCCGCGGCGTGGCGCACCAGTGCTGCGGGTGCGTCCGGGTCGCGCAGATCCATCGTTGTATGCCCGACTGCGGCGCCAGGGGAGCGCAGCACCTCCAGCTCAGTGATGAGCGCCTCGATGTCATCACCGCCCCACGGCAGTTCCATGTCATGTGGAGCGAAGTGCTGAATGAAGACGGACGCGCCGTCGGCGAGCAGCCGGGACGCCACGGCGAAGCCGATGCCGCGGCGTCGGGACACGCCGGTGACGAGTGCGGTCTGGCCGGCGAGGGGGAGATGAGTCATGAAGGAGTCCTGTGGGGTCGCGGGTGGGTGCGGAGCAGGGGTGAGGTCACAGGGTCTTCATGCGCCACAACCTAGCATCGCCGCTTGGATGGACCGGTAGCGTGACCCCATGACCACCGTGTCCTGGCAGCGCGCCGAGAATGCCGTGATCGCGATCGCCGTGATCGTCACGACCCTCGTCCTGGGCTACGACTGGTGGTGGCTGCTCGCGCTCTTCCTGGCCTTCGACCTCAGCGCGCTCGGCTACCTGATCAGCCCGCGTGCCGGAGCCCAGGCCTACAACGCCGTCCACTCGTACTGGGGTCCGGCGGTGCTGGCGGTGGTCGCGCTCACGGTCGATGCCCGATGGGCCGGTCTGCTCGCGCTCGCATGGGCCTTCCACGTTGCGGTCGATCGCGCGCTGGGCTACGGACTGAAGGAGGGCGACAGCTTCCAGCACACGCACCTGGGCTGGATCGGCAAGGGGCGTCACACCCCGGAATGACCGCGAGCGTCGTGCGGTTGTCCGGGACGGAACGTCGAAGGAGCCGCGCATGACCATCGCCATCACCGCGGCCTCGGGAAACCTGGGGCCACTGGTCATCGATGCGCTGCTGGAGCGCGGCGTGCGGCCCAGCCAGATCGTGGCGGTGGTGCGCGATCCGTCCAAGCTGGACCACATCGCCGCCGCAGGCGTCAGCATCCGCCAGGGCAACTACGACAACCCGCCCAGCCTGCGCACCGCGTTCGAGGGCGCCCATAAGGTGCTGGTGATCTCCGGCTCGGAGTTCGGCCGTCGCATCGCCCAGCACGGCAACGCGATCGACGCTGCCGTCGCAGCGGGCGCGCAGCTGATCGCCTACACGTCCGTGCTGAGGGCCAGCGACGCGACCGTCAACCCTGTGCTTCCCGAGCACCAGGGCACCGAGCGGCTGCTGGAGCAGGCGGGCGTGCCGTGGGTCATGCTGCGCAACGGCTTCTACACGGAGAACTACGTGGAGCAGGCGCGTCAGGCCTTCGCGACCGGCGAGGTGCTCACGAGTGCCGGCATGGGTCGCACCGCATCGGCCACCCGCGCGGACTTCGCTGCCGCAGCCGCCGAGGTGCTGGTGAGCCCTGGACACGAAGGCCAGCGGTACGAGCTCGCGGGTGACGACGCCTGGACCATGCACGACTTCGCGGACGCGGTGGGCCGCATCGCCGGCCGTCCCGTGCACCTGCGTCAGGTGGACGCCGCGGAGCACCTCGAGGCGCTCATCGGCAACGGCGTTCCTCAGCCGTGGGCGGAGATGACGGTGGCGATCGACCAGGCTGTGCGGGCAGGGGAGCTCGATGCCCCCGGCGATGACCTCCCTCGCCTCATCGGACGCCGCACCACCCCGCTGGAGGATGGGCTGCGCGCCGCCCTCGCGTGACCCCACGGGCCACACCGCACGCGCCACTAGACTCGAATGCGTGCTGAGCCGAATCGACCTCCGTGACCGCCACCTGACCGCGCGCGAGCTGCTGGGCGTGGTCCCGCGTGCGGACGTGGACGTGTCTCATGCCCTCGCGACGGTCGAGCCCATCCTGGCTGCCGTGCGCGAGCGCGGGGCCGATGCTCTGCGCGAGTTCGGCGAGCGCTTCGACGGCGTGGTCCCGGAGCACCTGCGCGTGCCCGCCGCGCGCATCGAGGCGGCGCTCGAGACCCAGGATGAGGCCGTGCTCGACGCGCTGCGCGAGGCGATCGCGCGGGTGCGCACCTTCCACGACGCCACCGTGCCGCCGCCGGTGTCCGTGCAGGTGGCGCCCGGGGCTACGGTGTCGCAGCGGTGGATCCCCGTGGGCCGCGTGGGCCTGTACGTGCCCGGCGGCCTCGCGGTGTACCCCAGCTCCGTGGTCATGAACGTCGTGGCCGCACAGGCCGCTGGCGTCGAGTCCATCGCGGTCGCCACGCCGCCGCAGAAGGAGTTCGGCGGCGAGCCCCACCCGACCATCCTCGCGGCCTGTGCACTGCTGGGCGTCGATGAGGTCTATGCCGTGGGCGGCGCGCAGGCGGTGGGCATGCTGGCGTACGGCGTCGACGATCTGTGCGATCCCGTCGACGTCATCACGGGTCCAGGCAACGTCTACGTCGCTGCTGCCAAGCGCGCCGTCAACGGAGTGGTGGGCATCGACTCGGAGGCCGGACCCACGGAGATCGCGATCATCGCGGACGACTCCGCCGACGCGGGCTACGTCGCCGCGGACCTGCTCTCGCAGGCCGAGCACGATCCCATGGCGGGATCCGTGCTCATCACGGACTCCGAGGCCCTGGCCGATGCGGTCGAGCTCGCGCTCGCGGCGCGCATGGACGAGACCAAGCACCTGGCTCGCACCAAGGAGGCGCTCACGGGTCGCCAGAGCGCGGTGATCCTGACCGAGGACATCGACCAGTCCGTCGCGGTGGCCGATGCGTATGGCGCCGAGCACCTCGAGATCCACACCCGCGACGCCGCGGACGTGGCGGCGCGCATCCGCAGCGCTGGCGCGATCTTCGTGGGCCCGCACACCCCGGTGCCGCTGGGCGACTACCTCGCGGGCTCGAACCACGTGCTGCCCACGGGCGGCACGGCGCGCTTCGCGTCCGGACTGGGCGCGCACAGCTTCCTCAAGGCCGTGTCCACGATCCACTACACGGCCGATGCGCTGGCCGAGGTGGGGCACAAGGTCATCGCCTTGGCGAATGCCGAGGACCTTCCGGCACACGGCGAGGCGATCGCCGCGCGCCTGCAGGACTGACGGCGCGGCGGTGCCGCGCCGCGGGCGTCAGCGGACGCCCAGCACGAACGGGTAGACCGCGGACGCGCCGGCACGCCGCAGCAGCCGTGCGGCGACGGTGAGCGTCCACCCGGAGTCCGTGGAGTCGTCCACCAGCAGGATCGCGCGCGCCCGCATCGCGTCGAGCGCCGCGTCGTCGAGCTCGAGGGTGAGGCGGCGGTTCACGGACGCGAGCCGCTGAGCGGAGTTGACGTCGTGGCGGTCCGGGTCCTGGCGAGTGGAGACCGGACCGAGCGTGCCCAGGAACGGCACCTGCAGGTAGCGGCCCAGTCCCGGCCCCAGGTGGTCCATCAGCTGGGGGCGGGTCACGGATCGCAAGGCCACCACGGCGCTCACGGCAGGCCCTCGACTGTCGCCCGCACCTCGCCACAGGGCATCCCAGTCCTCGAGCGTCCGCACGGCCGCGCCGCGCAGCGCCTGCGGCGTCTCGCCGTCCACCGGCCGGCCGTCCTCGTCGCGTCCCTCGAACAGGTCGCGCAGCGCCCCGGACCACCCCAGTCCGTCCAGCCGGGCGATCGCGCGGCCCGGCTCAGCCTGCTCGTCGGCGGGGATGCGCCCGCGCAGGTCCACGCCCATCGCGTCCATCCCGCTGGGCCACTGCCGGCGCGGGACGATCTCCACGCCCACGCGGTCCAGGCCCTCGCGCGCGGCCGTCACCGCGTCGCCGTCCGGCAGGGCCGGGAGGTCGACGCCGCCGCAGCCGTCGCAGCGGCCGCACGTCCAGTCGTCCTCCAGGTCCGGATCGTCCAGCACGCGCCGGAGGAACGCCATGCGGCAGCCGTCGAGCGCCTCGTACTCGAGCATGGTGCGCTGCTCCGCCTCGCGCGCGGCGGCGACGCGGGCGTAGCGCTCGGCGTCGTACTCCCACGAGACGCCGGTCGCGAGCCAGCCGCCCTTCACGCGCGTGACGGCTCCGTCCACGTCGAGCACCTTGAGCATCGACTCGAGGCGCCCGCGACGCAGGTCCACCTGGGTCTCGAGCGCGGCCAGCGACGTGGGCGAGGCGGTCCCGAGCGCGCCCAGCGCCGTGCGGACCTGGTCCTCTGGCGGGAAGGCCTGCGAGCCGAACCACTCCCAGATCGCGCGGTCCTCCGCGCCCGGCAGGAGCACCACGAGCGCCCGGTCCACGCCACGGCCCGCGCGTCCCACCTGCTGGTAGTACGCGATGGGGGAGGACGGCGCGCCCACATGGATCACGAAGGCCAGGTCCGGCTTGTCGAACCCCATGCCCAGGGCGGAGGTCGCCACCAGCGCCTTCACGGCGTTGGTCTTGAGATCCTCCTCGAGCTGCTCGCGCTCCGTGGGGTCAGTGCGGCCCGTGTAGGCGCCCACGGCGTGCCCGGCGGCGCGCAGCTGCGACGCGACCTCCTCCGCGGCGGACACGGTGAGGCAGTACACGATCCCCGAGCCGTCGATCTCGTGCAGCGCGGCCGCGAGCCACGCCACGCGCGTCGCGGGATCCGGCAGGCGCACCACGCCCAGATGCAGCGACTCGCGGTCGAGCGCCCCGCGCAGCACCAGCACGTCCTCGCGCGCCGCCATGTCCGCTCCGCGCACCCCCAGCTGCTCGGCCACGTCGTCGGTCACGCGAGAGTTCGCCGTGGCCGTGGTGGCGAGCACCGGGATGCCATCGGGGAGCTCGGCCAGCAGCGTGCGGATGCGCCGGTAGTCCGGCCGGAAGTCGTGTCCCCAGTCCGAGATGCAGTGCGCCTCGTCGATCACCACCAGCCCCGCATCGGCCGCCAGCCGCGGCAGCACCTCGTCACGGAACTGCGGATTGTTGAGCCGCTCCGGCGAGCACAGCAGCACGTCGATCTCCCCGCGCGCGATCGCCGCATGGACGTCGTCCCACTCGGTGACGTTCGCGGAGTTCACCGTCGCGGCACGGATGCCGGCGCGCGAGGCCGCCGCGATCTGGTCGCGCATGAGCGCCAGCAGGGGAGAGACGATGATCGTGGGCCCCGCCCCGCGCGCCCGCAGCAGCGACGTCGCCACGAAGTACACCGCAGACTTGCCCCAGCCGGTGCGCTGCACCACCAGAGCGCGCGCGTGGCGGGCGACCAGCGCCTCGATGGCGCGCCACTGATCGTCGCGCAGGCGCGCATCGTCCCGTCCCACGAGGGCTCGCAGGGCGGCCTCGCCCTCCTCGCGCAGGACGGCCGATGCGGTGGTCGCTTCCGTGGTCATGCGTCCACCGTAGGTGGCGCCGGTGACATCGCTCGACCGCCGCATCGGCCGTCGATCGCCGCCACTAGACTTCCAGCCATGACGCTGCCCCTGCGCCCCGATCTGATCGGGCTGGAGCCCTATGGCGCCCCCCAGCTCGAGGTGACCGCGCGCCTGAACGTGAACGAGAACCCCTACGCCCCGCCGCCAGCCGTGGTGGACGCGATCGCTCAGGCCGTGCGCAAGGCCGCAGAGGGTCTCAACCGCTACCCGGACCGCGACTTCACGGCGCTGCGAGCGGACCTCGCGCACTACCTCGAGGTCGAGAGCCACGTCGACTTCGTCGAGGTGCGCAACATCTGGGCCGCGAACGGCTCCAACGAGGTGATGCTGCACCTGCACCAGGCGTTCGGCGGCCCGGGCCGGACCATGATGAGCTTCGCGCCCACCTACTCGATGTACCCCGAGTACGCGCGCGACACCATCACGGAGTACGTGACGCTGCCGCGCCGTGAGGACTTCCATCTGGACCTGGACGCCGCGCAGGCCGCGATCCGCGAGCAGCAGCCCAGCCTGGTGATCGTCGCGAGCCCCAACAACCCCACCGGGACCGCGCTGACGCTCGACGAGGTGCGCGCGCTGCTGAGCGCCGCGGATGACGTCGAGGGCGGCTGCGTGGTGGTGATCGACGAGGCCTACGCGGAGTTCCGCCGCTCAGGCGTGCCGAGCGCCGCGACCATCATCCCCGAGCACCAGAACCTCGCCGTCAGCCGCACCATGTCCAAGGCCTTCGCGCTGGCAGGCGGACGCCTGGGCTACCTGGTCGCTCACGAGCCGGTGATCGACGCGCTGCGCGTGGTGCGCCTGCCGTACCACCTGAGCGCCGTCACACAGGCGGTCGCGCGCGCCGCGCTGGCGCACCACCGCGCGCTGCAGGCGCAGGTGGACGAGATCCGCGCCGAGCGCGACGAGACCGTCGCCTGGCTGCGCGAGCAGGGCTACACGGTCGCGGACACGGACGCGAACTTCGCGCTGTTCGGTCCGTTCGAGGACCGTGAGAGGGTATTCGAGGGGCTGCTGGCGCACGGCGTGCTGATCCGTGTGACGGGCCCCGAGGGATGGCTGCGCGTGTCGATCGGCACGCCGCAGGAGATGGCGCTGTTCCGCAGCGCGCTACTGGAGGTCACCGCATGAGCCGCACGGGTCGCATCGAACGCGCCACGAGCGAGTCCCAGGTCCTGGTCGAGCTCGACCTCGACGGATCCGGCACCACCGAGATCGACACAGGCGTGCCGTTCTACGACCACATGCTCACCGCGCTGGGCAAGCACTCGCTCATGGACCTCACGGTCAAGGCCACCGGCGACGTGCACATCGACAGCCACCACACCGTCGAGGACGTCGCGATCTGCATCGGCGAGGCCCTCAAGCAGGCCCTGGGCGACAAGGCCGGCATCTCCCGCTTCGGCGACGCCATGGTGCCGCTGGACGAGGCGCTCGCGCAGTGCGTCGTGGACGTCTCCGGGCGTCCCTACTTCGTCCACGTGGGCGAGCCGGTGGGTCAGGCCACCCACCTCATCGGCGGCAACTTCGCGGGCTCGCTCACCGGACACGCGCTCGAGTCGATCGCGCACCACGCCGGCATCTGCGTGCACATGCGCGTGCTCGCCGGGCGCGACCCCCACCACATCGTCGAGGCACAGTTCAAGGCGCTCGCGCGAGCGCTGCGCGCCGCCGTGACGGCCGATGCGCGGGTGAAGGGGATCCCGTCGACCAAGGGCGCGCTGTGAGCGACGAGGACTTCGACGTTCCGGACGATCTGTCCGGCCTGGCGGACGCTACGCCGATGGGCGAGTCCGGTCGGCATGTCGAGCAGGACACGGTCGCGCTGTTCACGCCCATCCAGAACGGACGCGTGCTGGCGGCGGTGTGCGCGCTCAACGGCGTGAAGGGACAGGCGATCGAGACGTCGGCGGGCGCCTTCGCGGTGCTCGACGACACCACCGCCGGTGCCGTCGACACCGCGGGCGAGGTGATCAGCGCGTTCGTGAAGACGCAGCCCATCCTCGCGATGGAGCGGCGGGCCGGTCAGATCACCATCCACCGCTGGCAGGGCGGCGCCAAGGGCGACAAGCTGCCCCCGGGCCTCGCGCTCGACCAGGCGCCCGGCGTCATCACGACGCTCATGGCCGGCACGCAGACCATCGATGAGATCGCCGCCACCCATCCGGGGAAGGTGTTCGAGGCGCGCATGAGTCGCGTGTCCGCGTTCCGCGAGCTGCGCAAGGCCTCCAAGGAGGCCAAGAAGAGGTACAAGGCCATGGAGGCCAACAAGCGCGACTCGGACCCGGATCCCGGCGGCTCCGCCTCCTGAGCAGGCGCGCCTCCGCGGCCCGCCCGCCCGCGCATCGGCCGTCTCCCCACGCTCGTTAGACTTGACCGGTGACCTCCCCCCTCGTCTGCGTCCTCGACTACGGCTTCGGCAACGTCCGCTCCGCGGTGCGTGCCGTCGAGCATGTGGGAGCCCGCGTGGTGCTCACGGATGACCGCGCGATCGCGGAGAACGCGGACGGCCTGATCGTCCCGGGAGTGGGTGCCTTCGAGGCCGTGATGACGGGGCTCAAGGGCGTGCGTGGCGAGCAGGTCATCGGCCGTCGGCTGTCCGGCGGGCGTCCCGTGCTGGGGATCTGCGTGGGCATGCAGGTGATGTTCGAGCGCGGCGTCGAGCACGGCGTCGAGTCCGAGGGCCTGGACCACTGGCCCGGCACCGTCGAGAAGCTCCAGGCGCCCGTGGTGCCCAACATGGGCTGGGCGCAGGTCGACGTTCCCGCGCAGTCCGTGCTGTTCGACGGGCTCCAGGACGAGCGGTTCTACTTCGTCCACTCGTACGGTGCGCGGCAGTTCCCGCTGGGCACCACGGAGGACACTGGGCGCTTCCGTGCACCGCTGGTGACGTGGTCGGAGGCAGGCACGGCCGATGCCTCGGACCGGTTCGTCGCGGCTGTCGAGAACGGCCCGCTCAGCGCGACGCAGTTCCACCCGGAGAAGTCCGGCGAGGCGGGGCTGCAGCTGCTGCGCAACTGGGTGGCGACGTTGTCCTGACGGCGGCCCGCGCCCGCCTGCGCCTTCCGCCCTTGTAGGCAACTCATGTCGAGGGTGGACGCGATTGCGGGCGTCCGAGGCACGTGAGGGTCACGAATCACGGCTGCGTCAGGCACGACGAGCGGGGCTCGCAGAGATCGAGTTCGTCGGCCGCGGCGGTGCCGCGTCCGTGGCCATCACTGGCCTCGGGGAGCCCTGCGAAGCCGCAATCGTAGGCATGAGTTGCCTAGGAGAGCGGTGGGGTGGGAAGGTTCGCGGGGCCGGTCGCCGAGCCGTCGGGTGCGCAGCAGTCGTCCTCGCACTCCACCTCGGAGCCATGCAGCAGGGCGCCGGACGTGGTGGCGCACCCGTCGCCGCTCCACGCCTCGCGCCCCTCGCGCACCGCGAAGCCGGCGATCACGATCGCGGCGAGCGGATCCGCCCACCACCAACCCAGCAGCGAGTTCAGCAGCAGTCCCACCAGCAGCGCGGCGGACAGGTACGAGCACAGGACCAGCTGACGGGAGTCGGCGATCGCCGTCGCGGAACCGAGCTCGCGGCCCGTGCGTCGCTCGAACCAGGCGATGGACGGCATGATCGCGAGCGACGCCGCGGCGAGAGCGATGCCCACGGGGGAGTGCGCGGGCGGGTCCGCGGCGACCAGGGCGCGCACCGCATCGGCCGTCACCACGAGCGCGAGCGCGAAGAACGCGACCGCGATGAGGCGCAGAGTGAGGCGCTCCCGGGTGCGGGGATCCGGCGCCGCGAACTGCCACGCCACGAACGCGGCGGACGCGACCTCCACCACCGAGTCCAGCCCGAAGCCGATGAGCGCGCTCGAGCCCGCGACGGCGCCCGCGCTGAGCGCGATGATCGCCTCCGCGACGTTGTACGCGATGGTCCCGGCGACGATCCAGCGGATGCGGCGACGCAGCGTAGCGGCGCGGTCGGTGGTGAGGGCCGATGCGCTCATCAGCACGTGCACCCGTCGCCGTCGCAGCAGGACGGGTCCAGCGCGTACGTGAGCGCCAGCATCGCGCCCAGGGCCTGTGCCAGGGCCGGGTCCGCGAGCGAGTAGTGCATGTGGCGCCCACGCCGCTCGGCGACCACGAGGCCGCAGCCGCGCAGGCAGGACAGGTGGTTCGACATCGACTGGCGGCTCACGCCCAGCTCGGCGGCCAGGTCCGCCGGGCAGTGGCTCCCGTGGCGCAGGGCGAGCACGATCGCGGCGCGCGTGGGGACCGAGAGCGCGTGTCCCACGTGCGCCACCGCGCGGGTGTGTGCCGGAGCGGCGCAGGCGATGTGGTCGCGAGGCTCGGCGCCGAGGGAGACGCGGGTGTCCACAGCGATGCTCATGACAGCCACGGTAGTACAGGATTCGCTGTACTGTCGAGCGCCCTGCGGGAGTCGCCCGGGACGGTAGCCTGGTGCCCGCATCGGCCGTATCCCATGAAAGCGAGACCATGACCGACACCCGCCGCCTCGAGCTCCTCCCCGCCGTCGACGTCGCTGACGGCCAGGCCGTCCGCCTCACCCAGGGCGAGGCCGGCACCGAGACCGGCTACGGCGACCCGCTGTCCGCCGCCCAGGACTGGGTGGACGGCGGCGCCGAGTGGATCCACCTCGTGGACCTCGACGCAGCGTTCGGACGCGGGTCCAACGCGGAGCTGCTCGAGCGTGTGGTGAAGTCCGTCGACATCAAGGTCGAGATGAGCGGCGGCATTCGCGACGACGAGTCGCTGGAGCGCGCGCTCGCGACCGGCTGCGCTCGCGTCAACATCGGCACGGCGGCGCTCGAGAACCCCGAGTGGACCGCCGCCGCGATCGCCAAGCACGGCGACCGCGTAGCCGTGGGACTGGACGTGCGCGGCACCACGCTGGCCGGACGCGGCTGGACCCGCGATGGCGGCGACCTGTGGGAGGTGCTCGCCCGCCTGGACCGCGAGGGCTGCTCGCGCTACGTCGTCACCGACGTCAAGAAGGATGGCATGCTGTCCGGCCCCAACGTGGGACTGCTGCAGGAGGTCTGCGAGGCCACCGATGCGCCCGTCGTGGCCAGCGGCGGCATCTCGAGCCTCGAGGACATCGCCGCGCTGCGGGCGATCACGGACCGCGGCGTCGAGGGCGCGATCGTGGGCAAGGCGCTGTACAACGGCAACTTCACCCTGCCGCAGGCACTGGACGTGGCCGGCCGCCCGTAGCGGGCACCTGCGTCCCGCGCCGGCCGTCCACCACACACCTGTGACGGGCGGTGCCACTGGGACGCGTGCGCCTGCACTCGCGTCCCTCCCGTCTCACGAGACACAGCCGTGTGGTGAGCGGTTCGCGCGCGTCAGGGCACCGGGAGCGCGGCGTGCGTCACACCTGGGCGCCAGCGTCACCGGGAGCCCGTAGCATCGAAGCCATGAGCGACGGCGAGCCTGCCAAGGACATCCCGGAGTCGATCTTCGCGGACGACGACGGCAGTGCGGACGCGCGCCTCGCCCAGGCCCTCATCCGCTTCTCGCACGCGAAGACGACGCTGAGCGACGTGGTCGACGCGCTCGCCTACGCGCGCGTGCTGATCCCGGTGCTGGCCAGTGGCGACAAGCGCGTCATGGGCGAGCACGGCGTCGAGAAGGACGAGGTCGCGACCACCGGCGTGGTGGCCGTCCAGATGCCGGACGGCCGCGCGGCGCTGCCCGTGTTCACAGATGTGGACGCGATGAAGGCGTGGAATGCGCAGGCCCGTCCCATCCCGGCGGAGGGGCCGCGGGCTGCGCTCGCCGCGATCGCGGAGGGCTGGTCGAGCCTGGTCATCAACCCCGGCATGGAGACCGTGCTGATCCCGCGCCCAGCGGTGTGGGCGGTGGGTCAGGGTGAGGACTGGCGGCCTGCGGTCATCGATGGGACCGTCTCGGATGAGGTGAGGGAGGCGGTCGCCTCCGCCGTGACCGTGGATGAGGCGCTGCGGCGAGTCGAGGCGGCCCCGGGGCGTGGTGCGGAGGTCGCGATCGTGCTGAGCCTGTCGCCGGGCCTGACGCAGCCCGAGCTGGATGCGGTGCTGGAGCGCGTGCAGCGCGAGCTCGCGCACTCCGACGTGGTCGCTCAGCGCGTGGACACGCTCGAGCTCAGGCTCGCGACCGCGCCGTAGCACCGGACGGCAGGCCCGTCACCACGAGCAGGCGGCCTCGTTGGGCTCGTGCGTCGACTCGTCCGTGAGGAAGTCCATGAGCGACTCGTGGGTCACCGAGGACGCGCCTCCGCCGTCGTTGCCCGCGTAGATGACGCCCACGACCTCGCCGTTGACGTCCGCCAGGGGCGATCCCGAGTTGCCCTGCTTGATCTCCGCCCACAGCACGTCGATGTCGTCCTGTCCCTCGCCGAGCGTCTCCGGCGCCTGGCCCTGGAACGTCGCCGGCGTGGTGGTGAGGATGTCGCCCTCCGGGTACCCGACCACGTAGAGCTGCTCGCCCTGCTCGGCGGGATCCTGCGCGATGGTGGCCGCCTCGGGGAAGGTGCCGTCGATGGTCACCAGCGCGAGATCCGCGGTGGCATCCAGCACGGAGGAGGTCCCGGTGTAGTGGCGGCCGTCATAGCTGGTGAGCTCGATCTCGACGGCGTCCTCCACCACATGGCGATTGGTCACCACGGTGTTCTCGTCGAGCACCCACGCGGAACCGGTCTGGTAGGAGTCGCATGTCACCGCGGACACGCGCACGGCCACCCGCTCGACCACGGTGAAGCCGTCCTCGCCCACGGGCATCTCGGGCCATGGCGAGGGAGCCTCGACCTCTGGGATGAACGTCGCGGGCAGCTCCTGCGGCGCCGTCGGAAGAGGTGCGCAGCCCGCGATCGCGAGCGTCCCTGTGGCCAGCGCCACGGCCAGAGGGGTACGCCTCACCTCTCGGCCTCGTACTCTTCCCAGGCCTCCTCGAGAGTGGAGCAGTACTCGTCGATGTTCGCCTCCACCGCCCGGAGGCTCTCGGTCGTGTAGCGCCAGGACTCCCGCAGGTGGTCCGCAAGGTCCGCCTGCTCGTCGATGCACACGATCATGCGCTCGATCAGGTCCTCGGCGTAGACCAGGTCGTCGCTGGCGTTCGCGTCCGTGTTGGCGAACTCCGAGATGGTCGACTTCGCCTCGGTCAGCTGAGCCGAGACCTCATCGAGCGACTGCTCCGCTGCCTCCGCGTCGGAGCGCGCGACGGCCAGGCTCTCGCCCATCTCGAGCGCCTCGGCACGCAGCGCGTCGTTCTGGTCCACCCACTGCTCGTGGGTGAGCCACAGGTAGGCGCTGAGACCGGCCAGCGTCAGCACGCCGGCGGTCAGCGCGGTCCAGCCGAGGATCAGCGCTGTGAGGCGGCCCCCGCTGCGCTTGCGGGTGGCCGGCGCCGGCGGTACGGCCGATGCGACGGGTGGCACCCCGCCGGGCGCACCCGCCGGGGGCGGCGGCACGGGAGAGGTGTAGTGGTCCTGGCTCACGGCGCGTCCTCCTCAGCTCGGCGACCGATGACCGTCACCTTAGCCGCGGGTGCGGACAGGAGGCGAACCCCGGCACGCGTGGGGTGCATCGCTCAGCCCGAGAGTGCGCTCAGGCGGACGGTGCGGCCGCGCAGTCGATGGGCTCGGGCACCAGCAGCGAGGGCTGGGCGAGCAGCGTGTTGAGCATCGACACGGGCACGATGAAGCTCTGGTTCACGTCGTTCTTCGCGTAGACCACGCCCACCACCTCACCGGCGTCGTTGAGCACGGGGGAGCCGGAGGAGCCGGGCTCCACGATGGCGGTCGTGGCGAGCACCTGGTCGACGGCGCTCTCGAGCGGGTCCTTGGTGGGGCCCAGCACCACGCCGCTGACGGTGGTGAGCCGGCCGCCGCCCGGGTAGCCCACCACGGTGATGACGTCGCCTTCGAGGGGGTCCTCCTGCGAGCGGATGGCGTACGCCCCGCCCAGCGGCTCGGTGGTCTTGATGATCGCGATGTCCGCGACCGTGGTGGTGGTCGCGGCGGTGGCCTCGATCACGCGGCCGTCGTGCGTCGAGATCTGGATGTCGGCGGAGTCGTTGATCACGTGCCGATTGGTGACGAGCGTGAACGCGTCGAGAGCGAAGCCGGTGCCCGTCTTGACGAACCCGCAGCCCACGTTGCGCACGCGCACGGTCATGCGCTGCGCTGCCGTGAAGCCGTCGGGGGACAGACCCACGGTCTGCGCGACGGGCGTGGCGGTGGGCGTGGGGACCCAGTCCGAGGGCATGGGTGCAGGCCCTGCGGGGACGGTCGCGCAGCCGGCGAGCGCGACGGCTGCCGCGACCGCCGCGGTGATGACGCGGCGCCTCATTCTGAGAGCGCCTCGCGCAGCTGCTCGTTGCTGCTCTCCGCGGCGGCGCACAGCTGCCGGACGCTCTGCGCGTAGTCCGCGAGCTCCTCGGGCTCGTAGTTGTCCGGGTTCTCGAGGTAGGTCACCAGCTGCTGCTGGCCGTCGACGCAGCGGTGCAGCGCGTTCGCGACGGCGCTCGCGTTCGTCAGCGAGGTGGTGAGCTGATCGATCTGCTGGCTGGCGTACTCGCTCGCGTCCTCTGCGGAGGCCTTGCTCGCTCCCAGGTCGATCACGCGCTGGTTCGACGTGGCGAGCTGCTGGGTGAGCAGGTCGATCTCGGAGCCGAGCTGCATCGTGGTCTGCTCCTCGCGCGAGAGCCGCTCGCCCAGGTCGTAGTTAACGTCGGTGAGCGCGTCGGCTCGCGCCTGCCACTCGTCGGTGGTGGTCCACAGATGCCAGTTGAGGAGCACGGAGCCCGTGAGCAGCAGGAGCAGCAGCACGGTCGTGACGATCCATCCGGCACGCCTGCCCCGGCGAGCGGGCTCGTGGTCCTGGGCGGGCAGCGGCGGGTCCGTCTTACGGCGGCGGTGGGGGCGGCCGTCCGGGGCGACGGCGGCGGGGACCGGAGCCACCACGGTGCCGGGCTCGTCGGCCTCGTCGGAATCCGAGGCATCCGACTCCGGGTCCGCGTCGGATTCGGGGGTGCCGTCGTCGAGATCGGCGGCGCTGAGGGCGGAGATGCTCGGCGAGGAGGCGGTGGCGGCCGATGCGGGGCTCGCGGCGGCGGGGGCGCTCGCCTCGTCCTCGGTAGGGGCGGGGGTATCGGGCTCCGTGGACACGTCGTCTGAGACGAGGTCGCTGGTGGTGCGCTCGTCGACAGCGTCCGTGTCGCGGTTCATCTAGGTGACTGCCCCCGTGTACTTCTCCCCGGGTCCCTGACCGGGTGCGTCCGGGATGGCCGAGGCCTCCCGGAACGCCAACTGTACGCTTCGCAGTCCGTCGCGCAGCGCTCGTGCGTGAGTGTCGCCCAGATCAGGTGCGGACGCCGTGACCAGTCCCGCGAGGGCCTCGATCAGCTTGCGAGCCTCGTCGAGGTCCTCGTGGGCCTCGCCATCCTCGGCCAGCCCGCACCTGAGCGCAGCGGCACTCATGAGATGAACGCCTACCGTCGTGATAAGTTCCACGGCAGTGACGTCCGCCATGTCCCTGGCTGCGCGTGCGGACGCGTCGGAGAGCGCATCGGCGCTCGTTCCAGGTGAGTTCTCGCTCATTCGTGTTATCCTTGATGACTGACCGGCCGGGGATCGCTCTCCGGCGCGCAAGTGGAGACCACCTCCCACCCTAGGGCCAAAGCAATGGGCCAGGGTTCGGTTGCGACAGTCGTCGCGCCCCAGGCGCGGCGTGGCGTCGTGGACCCGGTGGCCTCTGCTCGTGCTCGAGCAGGGGCTTTTTCCTTGCCCGGAGGCATTGACAGACGACGAATTGGAGCCACCCATCAACGAGCCCCGCATCAATGAGCGCATCCGCGTCCCCGAGGTCCGCCTGGTCGGACCCAACGGTGAGCAGGTGGGAATCGTCCGCATCGAGGACGCCACCCGGCTCGCGCAGGAGGCGGATCTCGACCTCGTCGAGGTCGCGCCCAACTCGCGTCCCCCGGTCGTCAAGCTCATGGACTACGGCAAGTTCAAGTATGAGGCGGCGGTGAAGGCTCGCGAGGCTCGGCGCAACCAGGCGAACACCGAGATCAAGGAGATGCGCTTCCGTCTCAAGATCGACGAGCACGACTACGAGACCAAGAAGGGCCACATCGTCCGCTTCCTCAAGGGCGGCGACAAGGTCAAGGTCACGATCATGTTCCGCGGTCGCGAGCAGTCCCGTCCCGAGATGGGGCGCCGCCTGCTGCTGAAGCTGGCCGATGAGCTCCAGGACCTGAGCGTCGTGGAGAACATGCCGTCGCAGGAGGGGCGCAACATGTCCCTCGTGCTGGGGCCGCTCAAGAAGAAGGCCGAGGCCATGGAGGAGCAGCGCAAGGTCCGCGACGAGCGCAAGGCGGCCGACAAGGCCGAGCGCGCGGAGCGTGCAGCCGCCAAGGCCGCCAAGAAGACGTCGGGCGACGAGTCCGAGTAACGACCCGCACGTCCCGCACGGGGCGCGCAGAACGCAAGGAAGGGCAGTCATGCCGAAGAACAAGACCCACTCGGGCGCCAAGAAGCGCTTCAAGCTCACCGGCACCGGCAAGGTGAAGCACGCGCACGCGATGAACGTGCACAAGTTCGAGGAGAAGACGTCCTCGCGCAAGCGCCGCGTGGCGCAGGACGCGATCCTGTCGGACGCCGACTCGAAGAAGATCAAGAAGCTGCTGGGCAAGTAACCGCCCGAGAACGCAAGGAGTAACAGATATGGCACGCGTCAAGCGGGCAGTCAACGCCCAGAAGAAGCGCCGCAGCACCCTCGAGCGGGCCCACGGCTACCGTGGCCAGCGCTCGCGCCTTTACCGCAAGGCGAAGGAGCAGGTCACCCACTCGATGGTCTACAGCTACAACGACCGTCGCAAGCGCAAGGGCGAGTTCCGCAAGCTGTGGATCCAGCGCATCAACGCCGCGGCTCGCGCCAACGGCATGACCTACAACCGTTTCATCCAGGGCCTCAAGGCCGCTGAGATCGAGATGGACCGCCGCATGCTCGCCGAGCTCGCGGTGAACGACGCGCCGGCCTTCGCCGCCCTCGTGGAGACCGCCAAGAAGGCGCTCCCTGAGGACGTCAACGCGCCCGCCGCGTAAGTCTCAGGCATGACAGGACGCCCCGCCAGCCCCGACGACCTCACGCTCACGTTCGAGAATCCTCGAGCGGAGCGCATCAAGAAGGTCGCTCAGCTGGCGGGGCGTTCTGCGCGTTCCCGGGCCGGGCAGTTCCTGGTCGAGGGTCCGCAGGGCGTGCGCGAGGCGGTCGCGTGCGCGCCCGCCCGCGTGCGCGACATCTATGTCACGGCCGATGCGCTGGCCAGGCACCGCGATGTGGTCGCTGATGCTCTGGCGGCAGAGCTGTGGGTGCACCTCGCCACGGATGCCGTGGTGCAGGCGATCAGCTCGGATGCCCAGGGCATCGTCGCCGTCGTCCAGACCTCCGGCGACTCGCTCGACGACGTGCTCGCGCAGCAGCCGCGCCTGGTGGCTGTGCTCAGCAACGTGCGCGACCCCGGCAACGCCGGCACCGTCATCCGGGCGGCCGATGCGGCGGGAGCCCAGGCGGTGATCCTCGCCGGCGAGAGCGTGGACATCACCAACCCTAAGGTGGTGCGCTCCACGGCCGGCTCGCTGTTCCACCTGCCCATCGTGCGCGCGCCGCTGGCGGATGCGGTGGCGGCGCTGCACGACGCCGGCATCACGGTGCTCGCGGCGGATGGCAGCGGCGACGCCGAGCTGGGCGGGGAGGGCGCCGCTGACGAGGACATCGCCGTGCCCACGGCGTGGGTGTTCGGCAACGAGGCCTGGGGACTCACGGCGGACGAGCTGGCTCTCGCGGACCTCGTGGTGCGCATCCCCATCTATGGCCGCGCGGAGAGCCTCAACCTCGCGACTGCCGCCTCCGTGTGCCTGTACGCCTCGGCGCGCGCCCAGCGCGCCTGAGCCGCCGCACCGGCGTGTGACCGCTCCGGCGCGGGTGACGAAGATCACGCCCTCGATGTCGCAAGCGTCCCTGGTACGACCGTAATCTCGAACCATGTCCTCGCCTCCGCAGAGGCTGCGCAGGCTGAGCCGCTCGCGCGGCTTCCTCATCGCTGCCGCGATGGTGATCACCATCCTGATCCTCCAGATCGTGACCACCATCGCAGGCGTGCTCGCGGTGACCCGTCAGGCCGATGCGGCCGCGATCGACACGTACGGGTACGTGGGCGACCTGACCGCCGAGCGCGTGGCTCGCTACGTCGAATCAGCCAGCGACGTCACCGAGGGCACCGCGGTGCAGATCGAGCGTGAGCAGGACATCTCGATGGACCGGCTCGCGACGGCGATGTATCTGCGACTCGAGCGCGAGCCCACGGTGCGCTCCCTGTACGTGGGGTGGGCGGACGGGTCCTTCCTGGTGGTGCGCCGTGACGGCAGCGGCTTCGACGTCCAGCAGCGCAGCGGTCCGCCAGGCCAGCTGACCTCGAGCGGGGACTACGACTCGCAGTTCACGATGCTGGGCGAGCAGACCATCGAGTCCGAGTACGACCCCCGGGCACGGCCGTGGTACAAGGCAGGCGTCGGCGGTTCGGACGTTTCCTGGACGGACCCGTACCTGCAGTTCGGCTCCGACGAGACTCTGGTGTCCGCCGCGCGCGCCGCACGCGGCGGCGAGGGCCTGATCGCAGTGGCGGGAGCGGATCTCGAACTGGTGTCTCTCGGTCAGGTGCTCGACGATCTTCCGCTCGGCGAGGGCGCGGACGCCTACGTGCTGTCCCGCGGTGGAGTGATCATCGCGGTGCCGTCGGGTCAGCTGCGCGAGGTGGAGGAGATCTCCGCCCGCTACGGCAAGCCTGCACGGGCGGAGGACCTGGACCTGCAGATGGCTCCACCGCCGCTGGAGCCGGGCCAGGACTACATCTCGGAGGACGGCCTCACGATCGTGCTGGAGCGCACGCTCGAGCCCGCCGCGGACCTGGACTGGGTGCTGCACCTCAACGCGGACGCGAGCCAGCTCTCGCAGGGCCTGTCGAACCTGACGGGGACGGTGGTGGTGATCACGGCGTTCTCCGTGCTGATCACCATCGTCGCGATCCTGCTGGCGCTGCGCGTGTGGCGCCCGCTGCGCTCGCTGCGCCAGCGTGCGGCCACGGATCAGCTCACGGGGCTGGCCAACCGACACGAGTACCTGCGCCGTGGCACGCCGCTTGTGGAGCGGGCGATCGCGCGCGGCGACATGGTCATCGCGGTGGTGGTGGACCTCGACAACTTCAAGCGCCTGAACGACACCTACGGACACGAGACCGGCGATCTCGCGCTCGAGACGGTGGCACTGTCGCTGCGCGCCAACATCAGGGCGAGCGACATCGCCGCGCGCACGGGCGGCGACGAGTTCGTCGTGGTGCAGGTGCTGAGTCCCGGCGGTGACGCGCACGCGATCGTGTCGCGCCTGCGCGACGAGATCGAGCATGACCTGCACGCGCGCGTCGACGGCGGGGAGGCCGTGGGCGTCACCGCGGGCTTCGCGGTCGCGCAGTGGGGCGACCGCCTCGACGGGCTCGTCGCGCGTGCGGACGCGGCTCTCATCGAGGGCAAGCAGGCGGTCAAGGGGCGCGTCTACGCCAGCTGAAGGGGCGCATCCGCCGGGCCGAAACCTGCCGGAAGCGTGCGCGGTGCTAGCCTTCCGCGAGAACTGAGAGGGCTTCGAGATGGCTGACACACCCACCACCACCGTGCCGCTGGACATTCCTGGGGCACGCGGCACCGTCGCGCTCAAGGGTGCGGACGGCATCTTCTACAGCGTGCTGATCGACGGCGAGCCCGTGAAGCGCCGCAAGGGCGGCTGGGCCATCCCCATGCGCAAGGGCGACACCTCGAAGCTCGAGGTGCGCGGGATCCTGTCGGGCTTCCAGACGCTCGTCATGGATGGCCGCGAGGTGCACCGCATGGGCGGGCACGCGTCCACCGTGGAGAAGGCGCTGATGTTCCTGCCGCTGATCCTGGTGGTCTTCGGATTCCTGGGCGCGGTGCTGGCGGTGCTCCTGTTCTTCATGAACGTGCTGGCCGTCAAGAACCCGCTGCTGCCGCGTGTGGCGCGCATCGCGATCCCCATCGTCAACACCATCGCGGGCGGCGTGATCCTGTTCGTGCTCGCGAACATGGGCGGCTGAGCGCCCCACCCCTCACAGTAGGCAACTGATGTCCACGGTTCGCGGACACGACTGCCCGAGTAGGCAGCTCATGTCCAGACCGTCAGGGGTTCGGCTCCGGCTCCTCGAGCACGGGCGGCCGATGCGCGTCCGGACCCGCGCGGTTGGGGTCGAGCGACTCAGCCTCTCCGTCGCCGCTCTGGCGTCCCTCGACGAGCGCGACCAGCGCGGTGAGGTCCGCGGGCAGCGCGCGCTCCAGGACCGCGCGCATCTCCATCTCGTAGTCGCGCGCTCGCGGGCCCTCCAGCCAGGCGCGCAGCTCTACCCTGGTGCCGTTGGCGAAGGCGCGGGCCTCGTGATGCACGGTGAGCTCGGCGCCGTCGAGCTCGGTGGTGTCCGCGTAGACGTGGGGTGGGTCGAAGGCCGTGACGCGGAAGGACGCAGGCTCACCGGTCTTCGACTTCGACGTGCCGCTCGAACCCAGCTGCACGGGCGTGTCGACGTCGAACCAGTCCATGCTCGACGCCCATTCGGGGTGGGTGGGGAGATCCGCCCATCGCTCGAAGAACGCCTCGGGAGGGGCGGTGGACGTGTGGATGACGCTGCCGACTTCGATCATGCATCCACGCTAACCCGGCTTCCTGGCCCGTGCGCGCCCACGTTACAGTGGAGCCCATGAGCACCAGCGCGCGCACCGCCATCACGGCCCGCCGCGCTGACGTGCGCCGGGAGTGGGCCACGCAGGCCGCACCTTCGCTGTTTATCTAGGCCCAGGGAGAACCCCTGGGCCTTGACGCGCGAGCCGCACCACCGCATCGGCCGCCTGCACTCGCGCCGGTAGACTTCCCGACGGACACCCCACCCCTGGATTGGCACTCATGACTGACCTGTCACCCCTCGACGCCGCAGGCGTCGACGCGGCCATCGACGATGCGCTCGCTGCCATCGCGGCTGCCACCACCTTGGACGAGCTCAAGGAGGCGCGGCTGGCCCACACCGGCGACAAAGCGCCGCTGAGCCTCGCGAACCGGCAGATCGGCGGGCTCGAGCCCGCCGACAAGGCCACCGCCGGCAAGAACATGGGCAAGGCTCGCGCGAGGGTCAACGAGGCCATCGCCGGCCGCCAGGCCCAGCTCGAGGCCGAGCGTGACGCGCGCGTGCTGGTCGAGGAGACCGTGGATGTCACCCTGCCGGTGAGCCGCGAGCTGAAGGGCGCACGCCACCCGCTGGAGACCATGCAGGAGCGCATGTGCGACACGTTCGTCGCGATGGGCTGGGAGGTGGCCGAGGGCCCGGAGATGGAGGCGGAGTGGTTTAACTTCGACGCCCTCAACTTCGATCCCGACCACCCGGCGCGCGAGATGCAGGACACGTTCTTCATCGACCCGCCGGAGGCCGGCCTGCTGCTGCGCACCCACACCTCGCCGGTGCAGGTGCGCGCCGCGCTGGAGCGCCGCGACGCCCTCGAGAATGAGGGTCGCGGCATCTACGTGGTGTGCCCGGGCAAGACGTTCCGCACCGATGAGCTGGACGCGACCCACACGCCGGTGTTCCACCAGATCGAGGGCCTGGCCGTGGACAAGGGCCTCACCATGGCCCACCTCAAGGGCACGCTGGACGCGTTCGCGCGCAGCCTGTTCGGGCCCGATGCGGTGACGCGCCTGCGCCCCAGCTTCTTCCCGTTCACCGAGCCCTCCGCGGAGATGGATCTCCGTTGCTTCGTGTGCGACGGCGGCGACCCCGCGTGTCGCACCTGCTCCGGCACGGGCTGGATCGAGTGGGGCGGCTGCGGCATGACGCACCCCAACGTGCTGCGCGCCGCGGGCATCGACCCGGAGAAGTACACCGCGTTCGCGTTCGGCATGGGCATCGAGCGCACGCTCATGTTCCGTCACGGCGTCAAGGACATGCGTGACATGGTCGAGGGAGACGTGCACTTCTCCCAGCAGTTCGGGATGGAGATCTAGTCATGCCCAAGATTCCGCTGAAGTGGCTCGAGGAGTCCGTGGACCTGGTCCCCGGACACAGTGCCGAGGACGTCGCCGCCGCGCTCGCGAAGGTGGGGCTCGAGGAGGAGGGCATCGAGGGCGGTGGCATCACGGGACCGCTCGTGGTGGGCCGCGTGCTCTCGTTGGTCAAGGAAGAGGCCTCCAACGGCAAGACCATCAACTACTGCCGCGTGGACGTGGGGGAGCACAATGACCCCGCAGGACCCGGCCACAAGCCTGACAACAAGGACGAGTACCCCGCGTCCAAGGGCATCGTGTGCGGCGCGCACAACTTCGTGGAGGGCGACTGGGTGGTGTGCATCCTGCCCGGCGGCGTGCTGCCCGGGCCGTTCCCCATCGGTGGGCGCAAGACGTACGGTCACTGGTCGGACGGCATGATCTGCTCGTCCAAGGAGCTGGGGCTGGGCGATGACCACGATGGCATCATCGTGCTCTCCTCGCCCTCCGGTCAGTCCGTGGAGACCTTCCCGGGACTGGTGACGGCCGATGCTCTGGTGCCTGGCGCATCGGCGCTGGGCCTGCTGGGGTTGGACGAGCAGACGCTCGAGATCAACGTCACCCCGGACCGCGGCTACAGCTTCTCCGTGCGCGGCGTCGCCCGCGAGTACAGCCACGCCACCGGCCAGCCGTTCCGTGACCCTGCCGCCATCGAGGTGACGGGCACGCGCGTGGCCGACGGGTTCGGCTCCGATGCCTTCGCGGTGGAGATCGCGGACCAGGCGCCTGTGCGCGGGCGCGTGGGCTGCGACCGCTTCGCGGCGCGAGTCCTGCGCGGCTTCAACCCAGCCGCGCCCAGCCCCGCGTGGATGAAGCGACGCCTGGAGCAGTCCGGCATGCGCCCCATCTCGCTGGCGGTCGACGTCACCAACTACGTGATGCTCGAGACCGGTCACCCGCTGCACGCGTATGACCTGGACAAGGTGGTGGAGCCCATCGTGGTTCGCCGCGCGGTCAAGGGCGAGCAGCTCGAGACGCTGGACGATGTGGTGCGCACGCTGGATCCGGAGGACCTGCTGGTGTGCGACAGCGCCGGCGGCGAGGGCTTCCGGCCCATTGGCCTCGGCGGCGTCATGGGAGGTGCGGCCACGGAGGTGTCCGCATCGACCACGGACATCCTGCTGGAGGCCGCCCACTGGGACCCCATCACCATCGCGCGCACCGCACGCCGTCACAAGCTGGGCTCCGAGGCCTCGCGCCGCTACGAGCGTGGCGTGGACACGGCCCTGGCGCCGGTGGCGATCGAGCGCGCCCTGCGGCTCATGCAGGAGCACGGCGGGGGACAGCTGGACGAGGTCTGGCTCGACCTCGACAACACCGTGGCGCCCGCGCAGATCGCGATGGACGTCTCGTATCCGAGCACCATCGTGGGCGTCGAGTACAGCGCCGATGCTGTGGTGGCGGCGCTCGAGACGGTGGGCTGCGTCGTGGACCGCGACGCCGAGTCGCTCCTGGTGACGCCGCCCACGTGGCGCCCGGACCTCGAGGAGGCCATCAACCTGGTTGAGGAGGTCGCGCGCCTGCAGGGCTACGACGACCTCCCCTCGGTGCTGCCGGTCGCGCCCCCGGGGCGCGGTCTCACGCACAGCCAGCGGGTGCGCCGCGCGGTGGCGCGCACGCTGGCCGAGTCCGGTCTCACGGAGGTGCTGACGTACCCGTTCATCTCCGAGGAGCGCCTGGACGAGCTGGGCATCCCCATGGAGGACCCGCGCCGCGACGTGGTGCGCCTGGCGAACCCGCTGAGCGCGGAGCAGCCGCTGATGCGCACCACGATGCTCGCGACGCTGGTGGATGCGGTGAAGGTCAACCTGGGCCGCGGCGAGCAGGATGTCGCGGTCTATGAGCTGGGACGTGCGTACCAGTCCAAGCACATTGGCCAGCTGCCCACGGTGGACAACACCGACGGCGGCATCCGTCCGGAGGAGGTCGAGGCTCTCAACGAGGCCCTGCCGGGCCAGCCGCGCCGTGTGGCCGGCATCATGGCGGGCAACCGCGTGCGCGCGGGCTGGAACGGCCACGCCACGGCATGGGGATGGGCCGATGCGCTCGCGGCCGTGGAGCGCGTGGTCGCCGCCGCTGGGGCCGATGTGGTGGTGACGCAGGGTGCGCGTATGCCGTGGCACCCGGGCCGTGGAGCGACGTACTGGCTGGAGTCCGGCCACTTCGTGGGCCACGCGGGAGAGCTGCACCCCAAGGTGTGCGAGACGCTGGGTCTGCCGGCCCGGTCCGTGGCCTTCGAGGTGGTGCTGGATCCGATGATCATCTCGACGGAGGGCCGCATCCAGGAGGCCGTGCCGGTGTCGCAGCAGGTGCTGGCGAAGGAGGACTTCGCGTTCGTCGTCGCCGATGACGTGGCCGCGGGCGACCTGGTGCGCGCGGTGCGCTCCGCTGGCGGCGAGGTTGTGCAGGATGCGCGGGTGTTCGACGTCTACCAGGGCGAGCAGGTGGGCGAGGGTAAGAAGTCGCTGGCCGTGAACGTCGTGATGCGCGCTTCGGATCACACCTTGTCCGCTGACGAGGTGCTCGCGGTGCGCGAGGCCATCATCGGGGCGGCGGAGCAGGAGTTCGCGGCGGTGCTGCGGTAGGCGTCAGGTCTCCTGACTCGTCAATCCAGCCCAGAAGTCGCCGAGCAGAGGACCGGCCCCCGCCGGCGCACGATCGACAGCCTCGAACAGACGGGTGCGTTGCTCCCGCGTCGCGCCCACGTCATCCAGATACCGCTCAAGAGAGAACCCGGAGTGCGCGCCTAGCGGGAGCCTGTCCTTAAGGGTGGGCGGGGCGCTCGGGTTCGTCGACGCGAGGTCAGTGAGCCTGGGGTAAGTCCGCGCGACCTGCTTGAGGGCGGCAGCGCTCAGGTGCTCATTCGCGGCAAGCGCCATGGCGACCTGCACGTTATCGGAGGCGAGGAGCTCCTGCGCGACTGCGTCGTCAATATCGTCTGCGTACGCACGGTCGATCAACACGGAGAGTTGGTCCGCGTCTCGCCTCTCGGCGCCGCTGTTCACGGGAAGACATGCCTCAACGCGTCCTCGGAGGACTGAGTGGCAGGCGCGGTCCTGTATGTGCTGTACCTTTCGAAGCGACCACTGCGGCCATCGCGGAGGACCTGAATGTCGTGGCGTGCCAGCACGTTCTCACCATCGAGTTGCTCGAGCATGTGCAGCTCAAGGACGCCCTGCGTGGCGCTGGACTTCATGTTCGGAGTGTAGCCCGCGTCACTCGTCCTCACGTTGAGTGTTTCGGCTCTGAGGTCGGCCTCGGCCTTGGCGGCTGGAGTTGGATGCCCAACGGCGTACTGCTGTGCCCTGGGGGATCGCCCGCGAATAGGTGTCGCCCTCGACCTTGACTAGCTGCCCGGGTTCCAGCCGGTTGCGACCAACGCGGCGACCGGCCCGAACAGCGGCTGGGGGAGTGTGTCCCAGTCGAACCACGCCCACTCGTCGATCTTGTCCGGCTCCGTGGTGACCGGCTCGCCCTCCGCCTCCACGGCGTAGTGCAGCGTGACGTAGTGCAGGCCGTGCTCGGGAAACACGTCGTCGGTCCAGGTGATCGGCTCGACGGAGGTGGCCATCAGCCCGGTCTCCTCCTCCAGCTCACGTGCTGCCGCATCGGCCGGTGCCTCGCCCGGCGCGACCTTGCCGCCGGGGAAGGACCACGTGCCGGCGCCGTGCGAGCCGCGACGTCGGCCCAGCAGCACTTTGCCATCCCTCACCACCACAGCGCTGGTGCCCACCAGCGGCCCGCGCGGCGGCACGTCCAACTCTGGCAGCCCGGCGTCCATCCACTTGTCGATGGCAAGCGGCTGCCACGCCTCCAGACGCTCCAGTAGACCCTCTGCGTCGTCCTCGGTCAGCAGCAGCGCGCGGTGCTCGGGGCGGATGAAGCGCTGCCGCACCGCGTGGTCGAGCAGCTGCTTGAGGTCGTCGTAGAAGCCGGCCACAGACAGCAGGCCCACCGGCTTGTCGTGAAAGCCCAGCTGCGTCCACGTCGTGACCTCCAGGACCTCCTCGAAGGTGCCGAGGCCGCCGGGAAGGGCGATGAACGCATCGGACAGGTCCGCCATCATCGCCTTGCGCTCGTGCATGGTGTCCACCACGTGCAACTGCGTCACGCCCCGGTGGCTCACCTCCCGGCGGTCCAGCGCCTCCGGGATCACGCCGATGACCTCGCCTCCGGCCTTGAGTGCGGCGTCCGCCACCGCGCCCATGAGGCCCACGCTGCCGCCACCGAACACGACGCCGATGCCGCGGCTCGCGAGCAACGTGCCCAGCGCCGTGGCCGACTCCATGAACCGGGGGTCGGCACCGGGGCTGGAGCCGGCGAACACGCACACGCGCTTGAGAGTCATGCGGACATCCTTGCATCCGGCGGGCCGACTAGGCCCGCGCCCGCAGGCGCGCACCTGCGACCCCCAGGAACGCGATCACCACGGTGGCGCCCGCGAGCGAGGCGTAGAACACCGGGTCGAGCCCGAGGCTGAATCCGCGCACCATCGCCAGCGACGCGGCAATGAGCCCGGGCAGCGCCGTGAGGGTGCCGATCACCACCGCGCCCACGCCCACCAGCGCCGCCTCGACGCCCAGCATCGCGCGCAGCTGACGGCGCGTGGCGCCCAGCCGCCCCAGCAGGGCGAACTCGCCGGTCCTGGACCGCGTCGCGATCACCAGCGCATTCGCCGCCGCAATCCCGATGAACGCCAGCAGCACCATCAGCAGGACGTTGGACAGCCGCGAATCGTCGCTGCCACCCGCCACAGCCGCCTCCACGTACTCCGCAGCAGGGATCATCGGGAACCCGGCATCCGACGTCGACGCGGCCACCGCATCGGCCGCGCCCGGCTCCGTCTCGACATACACAGTGGCACCACCGGACGAGCTCGCAGTCGCCGGACTCATGATGAGGCCGCCCAGTCCCAGACCGCGCTCGTACACGGCGACCACTCGAGGGCTGGTCTCGGTCCCATCGGGCCAGCGCAGCTCAAGCCGATCGCCCACGCCCATGCCGGGCAACGTGAGCCCGTCTGCGGCGATCGCGACCGTGTCCGGCTCGGCAAGATCAGCCATGTCGCCGGCAGTCACGCCCGGATCGACGAGCCCAGCCGGGTCCTCGAGCACCGTCACCGCGCCCGCCTCCCAGTTCAGGCCGTCGAGGAAGGGGAGGTCCTCGTCGGCGGAATCGGTCCTGACCTGGACCATCGCCTGGCCCGTCGTGGCGACAGCCTCCACGCCGGGCGCTCCGGCGAGAGCCTCCCGCGCATCGACCGCCTGCTCGGACGGGCCCTGCCACACCAGGTCAGCGGCAAGCGCGTCGCCCAACTGCTGCGCCGCCGCCTGCGCGACCGTGTGATTCACACCCGTCTGCACCGAGCCCAGGGACACCAGCAGCGCCAGCGGCACCACGGCCGCCGTGAGGCGACGGGAGAAGCCGCGCGCGTTCGCGCTGGCCAGCACCGTCGCCGCGTGTCCCTGCAAAGAGCGTCGCCGCGTGAGCCACGTGGCTGCGCGGAGCACCAACGCCGGGCCCGCCAGGCCTACGGCGATCAGATACAGGAACGCCGATGCGGCACCCGCCGCGCCGCCCACGGCACCCGGGAGAAAGACGGGGGTGAGTGTCACCAGCAGCCCAGCGCCCGCGCAGATCCACGCCGCGACGATGCGTCCTGGGCTGAGCGCCCGTGCATCCGCGGTGGACGTGCCCACCGCCGCAGTGGGACTCAGCCGCGCCATCTCCCGCGCCGCGAGCCGTCCCGCGATCCACGCCGCCGGCAGCAGCAGCACGGCCGCCCCCAGCAGGGGCCACGGGGACGGCGAGGGCGCGAAGCCGGGCTCGACAATCCCGCTGGAGGTCAGCAGCGGCACCAGCGCGCCTGCGCCCCACCAGCCAGCGACCCCGCCCGCGAGCAGCGCCACGGCGGAGATCGCCATCACCTCGGTGGTGATCAGCGAGCGCACCTGCCTGCCCGTGGCGCCCACGGCGCGCAGCAGTGCGAACTCGCGGCGCCTGTCTCGCAGGGCCGCCGCGAAGGCCTGCGAGACCACGAAGACCGCGAGCATGAGGGCAACGCCCGCGAAGGAGCCCATCGCGGCAGGCAGCATCATCGCCGTGGGGGAGAAGGGATCGCTCTCGCGCAGCCCGGACTCGATGAGGACGCCAGAGGCGACCATCAGCGCCGCCGCGAGCACCACGGTGAGGAACACACCCGCTGCGCTGGGCCAGTGGGCTCGCAGCGCCCGGACTGACACCTGCCGCATCCCAGCGGCTGCCACGGCGGTCACCGTCCCAGCTCCAGCACGCGCTGCGACAGTTGCGGAGCCGTCAGTCCCGCGGCGCGGTCCACCACGGCGCCGTCCGCGAGGAACACGACCTCGTCCGCAGCGGCCGCCACCTGAGGATCGTGCGTGACCATCACGAGCGTCTGGTGGAAGGCGGTCACGGCCTCGCGGAGCGCATCCAGGATGGCGGCGCCGGTGTGGGAGTCGAGCGCACCCGTGGGCTCGTCCGCGAAGATCACCGCCGGCTGCGTCGCCAGCGCCCGCGCGATCGCGACGCGCTGCGCCTGCCCGCCGGATAGCTCGCTCGGCAGCCTGTGCGCCATGTCGCTGAGTCCCACGGCGGCCAGCAGCTCGGACTCGCGCCGCGCATCGGCCATCCTGCCGTCTAGCCACCACGGCAGGCGCAGGTTCTCGGCGACGGTGAGGTGGGGGAGCAGGTTGTAGGACTGGAAGATGAAGCCCACGTGGCGGCGTCGGAACTGCGTGAGCGCATCCGCGGACAGGTGGCTGACGTCCGTGTCGCCGATGACGATGCGTCCCGACGTGGGACCGTCGAGCCCGGCGGCGACGTTCAGGAGCGTGGACTTGCCGGAGCCGGAAGGGCCCATCACGGCGGTGAAGGAGCCCGCCGCGATCGCGAGGGTCACGCCGCGCATTGCGTGCACCGGCTGCGCGCCGCCAGGGTAGGTCTTGTGCACGTCAGTCAGGCTCACGGCCGTGCGGTTCGTCGTGAGGGGAGCGGTGGCCGATACGGCCGATGGGTGGGTCATCGTGACCTCCAGGGTCGGGCCCGGCGCGGGGTGCGCCGGCTACGGCCACGCTAGGAATCCGGACCGCGCCCGCTCTAGCGGCAAAGGTGCCCATTCGACAGGCTCCGCCTTTAGGAGGAACGGTCCTGCGACGAGGTATGCGGACGTCGCGCGATGGGGGAGACTATTGCTCCATCACGTAGTGACAGACTCCACGAGCGGAGGAGGACCATGGACGCAGAGGCCAGGGAGCAGCGCATCAGCGCAGCGTTCGTTGCCGCCGCAGACACCCTGACGGCCGAGTTCGATGAGGTCGAGCTCCTTCACACAGTTCTCCAGGACTGTGTGGAGATCCTGGGGATGAAGGCAGGCGGGCTGCTGCTCGCTGACGCCGATGGCAAGCTCCAGCTCCTCACCTCCACGGGAAGTGCAGCGGCATTCGTCGAGGTGATGCAGCTGGGCGCCGATGCGGGTCCCTGCATCGACTGCTACGACCGAGGAGAGAGGGTCTCGGTGAGCGACATCGAAGGCGAGCGCGAACGGTGGCCTGAGTTCAGCCGCGCCGCGGTGGCCCAAGGGTTCCGTTCCGCGCTGGCCACGCCGATGAGGCTGCGTGGAAGGGTCATCGGCTCGATGAACCTGTTCGGCGAGCACACGGGGCACGTCAGCGACCGAGACGCCGCCTTGGCCCAGGCCCTGGCCGATGTCGCCACGATCGGCCTGCTCCAAGAGCGCCTGGTCCGTGAAGGCAAGATGATCGAGGAGCAGCTCCAGCGCGCCTTGGACACCCGCGTCGCCATCGAGCAGGCCAAGGGTGTCATCGCGGGCTCGCTCTCGGTCTCGATGGACGAGGCCTTCGGGCTCATGCGGACCTACTCGCGCGATCGGAACCTGACCCTGCACGGTGTCGCCCAGAGCCTGAGCGCCCGGG
This sequence comes from Demequina activiva, assembly GCF_016862815.1. Taxonomy (GTDB): domain Bacteria; phylum Actinomycetota; class Actinomycetes; order Actinomycetales; family Demequinaceae; genus Demequina; species Demequina activiva. Next base: position 143,133 of record NZ_BONR01000002.1, read on the forward strand.
AGCTTACGGCCCACGACTTCCGCGTCTCGGCGGAGCAGACCGCCACGTAGCAGGAGCGCTCCACCCGTGTTAGGGTCCGTAGCAGTCGCTCCAGACCTCGGCGACCGACCTTTTTTTGGTATGGAACCGAGGAGCATTGTGACTGATGTGTCTGCTGATGACACCCGTGCGACGACAACCAAGCCCCGGCGCTTGATCACCCTTCGGGAGCTGGAACACCGCCTCGACAGGCTCGAACGACTCCAGGAGCTCGATCGCCGCGCCGCGGCCGCCGCGTGCCCGCACGGCGGGGCGCCACACGACCGGACCGCGCCTGGCCCTGGCACCACCGTGATCTTCTCGGACGAGGTGTGCGACGAGTGCGGCGCACAGTCCGCTCAGCCCGCTCAGCCCGCTCAGCCCGCTTGAGGCTATCGTCCTCGTGATCGTCTAGCCGTCCACCTCGACCACGCGGTGCTGGTACGCCCACACCACGGCCTGCAGGCGGGAGCGCACGCCGATCTTGGGCAGCATGCGCGAGATGTGCGACTTCACGGTGGACACCTCGAGCACCAGCTCACGCGCGATGTCCTCGTTGGACATGCCCTGTGCGAGCAGTAGCAGGATGTCGAGTTCGCGTGGTGACAGCAGCTCCGATCCTTGCGCGACAGTGACCGGCTGAGCCTGGCGGCGACGCGAGAACTCGCGAATGACCATGCGAGTGAGGCTGCCGTCGAGGGTGCCGTTGCCGGCCGCGACCGAGCGCACGGCGGCCAGGATGTCCGCCGGCTCGGAGTCCTTGAGCATGAAGCCAGAAGCGCCGGCCTCGAGCGCCGCGAACACGTAGTCGTCGATCGCGAAGGTGGTCAGGATCAGCACCGGGACCTGTCGCTCTGCGGCAGGGTCGCACAGCTCCTTGGTGACGCTGATGCCGTCACGGCCAGGCATGCGCACGTCTACGCAGGCGACGTCCGGGCTCAACTCGCGCGCCATCTCGACCGCCTGGTCGCCGTCCGCGGCCGTGCCCACCACCTCGAGGTCGGGCTCGGCGCCCAGCAGGGCGGCAAGGCCGGCCCGCACCAGGCCCTGGTCGTCGGCGATCAGCACGCGGATCATGGCGCCTCTCCTGGGATGGCGTCGGATGCGGGCGCGGCTACCGGGGTGGGCGCGGTCTCGCGGGGGATGCTCAGCCGTACCCGCCAGCCGCCGTCCTCGGTGGGGCCGTACGTGAGCGCGGACCGCGTGAGCGCCGCGCGCTCCTCCATGCCGCGCAGCCCGAAGCCGCCCGGCCCATCGCTCGAGGTCTCAGCGCCGGCCGAGCCCGGGCCGTTCGTGACCACCACCTCGAGAGCGTCGCCCGCATCGCGCAGCTCGATGGCGCATCGGCCGCCCGGCGCGTGTCGCGCCGCGTTCGCGAGCGCCTCCTGCACGGTCCGGTAGGCAGCGAACTGGGACAGAGGGCCGATGCCGTGGGCGAGATCGCGCACCGACGCGCCCTGAGGGAGGCGCAACTCGACGTCGCGGCCGCGCTGTGTGGCCTCCGGCACGAGGGTCTCCAGCCCGGCGAGGGACTCGACAGCCGTGGAGACGTCACCGTCCTGGCGCAGCAACGCGACCAGGCCGCGCAGTTCGTCCAGCAGCGTGCGCGTCTGGGCCCGGACATCGGCCAGGCCCTGCTTGGCCGTGGCCGGATCGGTGTCGATCTGCTGCGAGATTGCGGAGGACATCAGCGCGATGCCGGACAGGTGATGCGCGGCAATGTCGTGCAGCTCGCGGGCGATGGCCGTACGCTCCGCCGCCAGCGCCGCCTCCGTGCGTGCCTCCAGTTCGCCCGCAAGCGCCGTAGCCTCACGCTCGCGGGAGGTGCGGACCTGCGCGCGGGCGTTCACCGCGGCGGCGATCCCGGTCGGCACGCCCACCACCACCACGGCCTGTGCCACCGCGGCGGCGACGGGCACCAGCGCGCCCTCGTCGAGCCGCAGGTTCGCGATCGCGCCGGCTGCTGCCGTCAGCGCGGCCGTGATCGCCCAAGGTGTCCACGTCTCGCTGACGCCGGTCTCGCCGGAGCTGCGGTGCCGCGTGGCCGCGTAGCTCGCGGCGATCACAGCGAGCAACGGGACGCTCGACGCGTCCCCCAAGCCCACTGCGGCCACGGCGAGCGCGAGCGCGCCCATCGCCACCAGCACGTGCCCCGGCGCCGAGCTCAGCCACGCCAGTCGCGCCCCCTGGACGATCACGGCGAGGACCGCGAACCACCACTGCCAGTCGCCGGGCCGTGGCATCGTGATCGCCGTTTCGGGATCCACGCTGGACAGCGCCGGCAACAGCAGCAGCATGGCCAGCGCCAGCGCGGTGACGGTCGCGCTGAGCGTCACATCGCGGCGCTCCGGGGCGCGTGGCGCGAAGGTCATGTGCCTAGGTTCTCACGGGGTGTCCATGGTGCGACGTCCCAGGTTCTGTATGACCCCGTCGAAACGATCGGGAAGATACCTCGGCCTTTGTGCGTTGACGACGGCGACCCGACCACCACGGTCCCATCGATGGGGCCGCGACAGATTGGAAACACCGTGATCATTCTTGGTCTGATTCTCTTCCTGATCGGCGTTCTCGCGTCGATCCCGATCCTGACGACCATCGGAATCGTGCTCCTCGTGGTCGGCCTCGTCCTGCTGCTCCTCGGCCGCTCCGGCCGCAGCCTTGGCGGGCGAAAGCACTGGTTCTGAACCACCCCTGACTTCCCCAGCCACGTCGTGAGACTCCGCTGACCACGAGGCGGGCTCCGCAGGGACATCCCTGCAGGGCCCGCCTCGTGCTGTGTCCGGGTGCGGGACCGGGAGCCGGCGCGGCTACTCGGCGCTCGCGCGGTAGGCGGCCGCCATGTCCTCGTTGCCGTAGCCGGCCGCGACGGCGCGAGCGAAGCGCTCGGCCGCCGCCTCGGCGCCGTCCAGCCGCACGCCGTGGGCGGTCGCCGCGGCCACGATCAGTTCCGCGTCCTTGCCGGCCGCCGCGACCGAGAAGCTCGGGGGAGTGAGCGCATCGTCCAGGATGAGGCCCGCCTTGGCTCGCAGGTACCCGCTGTCGAGCGGTCCGCCCTCGATCAGGTCGAGGAACTGGCGCGGGTCCACGCCCAGCGCCTGCGCCAGCGCGACCATCTCGCCCGCGGCGTTCGACACGGCGATCACCCAGCTGTTGGCCACGAGCTTGAGGCGCGTGGAGGCGGCCGATGCGCCATCGAGCCCCGTCCAGACCGTGCGGCTTCCCACGGCCTCCAGCACGGGCGCGAGGGTCGCCCGGACGTTCTCCGGCCCGGCGGAGAGCACCGTGAGCTGACCCGCCTCCGCGGGAGCGCGCGTGCCGAGCACGGGGGCGTCGACGAAGGTCACGCCGTGTCGCTGGGCAAGCGCGGCGAAGTCGGGCACCTCGTCCACGCCCACCGTCGTGCACTGCAGCCAGACGGCGCCTTGCCGCATCGCGGGAGCGGCCTCCTCCATCACCTCGCGCACCGCCGGGCCGTCGAAGAGCATGGTGAGCACCACATCGGCCCTAGCGACTGCATCGGCCGCCATCTCGACCACGATCGCGCCGTCCGCCTCGAGCGGGCGCGCGCGCTCGACAGTGCGGTTCCAGACGGTGACGTCCAGCCCCGCGCGCGCGAGGTTGCGCGCCATGGCCGCGCCCATGATGCCGGTGCCGAGGACTGCGATGGAGATGCTCATGCGCCCATCGTGGCACGGCGCGCTAGCGTCCTGTCATGACGACGCTGCACCTCCTGACAGGCCTCCCAGGCTCCGGCAAGACCCACTACGCCGCGCAGCTCCTCGCGCGCGAGTCCGGCCGCCACGTCGCGATGGACGATGCGGTGCTGGCGCGCGGCCTCAGCCTCGTCGACTACGAGGCTCGCTTCGCGCTGCAGCCGGAGGTCGAGGCCACCATCCCGCCGCTGCTGGCGAGCGGGGTGACGGTGGTGGCCGAGTTCGGCTCGTGGTCGCGGGAGGAGCGGGACCGCCTGCGAGCGCTCGCCCACGGCACCGGCGCCCGCACCGTGCTGCACTTCGTGGACATGCCCGTGGACGTCTGCATCGCGCGGGTGCTCCAGCGCGGCGGCGACGATGCGCAGGCGCTCGCGGATACCGTGCTGCGCGACTCCGCGCACCTGTACGAGCGGCCCACCGAGGACGAGGGCGCCGCCTACGACGCGTTCGAGATCGTGCGCGGCTGACGTCATCGGTGACGCGCGCATCGCCACGCGGTGGGACTGGCGGCGCGACGGCGGGCGATGTCAGACCCCCCTGTTTGACTGTTCTCATGGCCAATGACACGGCAGAGATCGAGCGGGTGAGCACCCTCCTGGGCGAGCTCGCCGCGCGCGATGTCTCCGGCCTGTCCACGGACGTGCTGCTGGCGCAGAACGCGGCGATCGCGAGGCTCGAGCGCCTCGTGGGTGCGCTCGGCTCGCGCTATGCGGGCGAGATCGCGCGCCGCTCCGCGCCCGAGCTTCCCGGCGGCGGCCTCGCGCGGCGCACCGGTCAGGGCAACGCCGCGACGCTCGTGTCGACGGTCCGCGGCGGCACCGTGGCGGGCGCCAAGCGCTCGATCAGCGCCGGTGGCGCCTTCTTCCCGGCCGATGCGCCTGCTGGGCTCGGCGGTGAGAGGGCCGATGCGCCGGCCAAGGCTCCGGCACCCCGGTACCCGGCGGTCGCTCGGGCCTCGGTGACGGGGGAGCTGTCGGTGGATGCGGCAGGCCTGATCGTGGACGGACTCGACAAGGTTCGCGCGCACGTCGAGGCCGCAGTGCTGGCGGAGGTCGAGGAGCGGCTGGTCACGCGAGCGGTGACCATGAGCGCCCACGACGTGCGCAAGATGGTGCTGCGCGCCCTCGCCCGGGTGGACCGCGTCGCGCACGAGCGCCGCGAGCGCGAGCAGCACGAGGCGCGCTACCTGTGGTGGAAGCAGGACCACGAGGGCACGGTGGTGATCCACGGCCAGATGGACGCGGTCACGGCCGCGCCGGTCATCGCGGTCCTCGAGCAGATGACCACACGCGACGTGCGCCGGCAGGGCCGCGACCACGGTGAGGACGGCGAGGGCCGCACGCCGGACGGGAGGACCGTTGGCCAGATGCGCGTCGACGCCCTCCACGACCTCGCGCGCCACGCGCTCGGGTGCACGGAGACCACGCGCTCGGGGGTGCGCACGTCGATCGTGGTCCGCATGTCGCTCAACGACCTCCGCACCGGTGACGGGCAGGGCAGCATCGACGGGATCGACCAGCCGGTGTCGGTGCGCGAGCTCCGCCGCCTGGCAGGCGACGCCGGAGTGATCCCGCAGGTGCTCGCCGGGGACGGCGCGGTGCTGGACATGGGGCGCACGGTGCGGCTGTTCACCGCCGCTCAGCGGCTCGCGCTCCTGGAACGAGACGGAGGGTGCGCCAAGTGCCACGCCCCGCCCGAGCACTGCGAGGCGCACCACATCGAGTGGTGGGATCACGGAGGCCGCACGGACCTCGCGAACGGCGTGATGCTCTGCACCCGCTGCCACCACGACGTGCACCGTCAGGGCTGGGAGATCCGCGCGAGCGCGACCGCCGTGACCTTCATCCCGCCGCCACACCTCGACCAGGGGAGAGCTCCGTCTCCGGGAGGGACGCGAGCGCTCGACATCGACATCCCGCCGCCGCCGGACATCCGCTGGCCAGAGGTCACCCCGGAGGACGAGGCGATGGTGCGCGCCTGGGTCGCCGCCGACCGAGCCGCCAGGGGAGAGCCCAGGGGAGAGCCCTGGGAAGAGCAGTACGCAGCGATGCGGGTAGTTGCTGCGTGGCACGAGGAGCGAGCAGAGGCGTAGCAGGGCGCGCCCGTCCGGGTGGTAGAGCGCCCCGGCCCGGTTCACCTGCGGGTGGCTTGCCCGATCAGCGGCTGGAACTGCCGGTGGAACTGCCGGTGGAGCTACGGCTAGAGCAGCCGCTCGAGCGCCCGCAGCGGAATCTGCACCCAGTCGGGCCGATAGTTGGACTCGTAGACCACCTCGTACAGCGCCTTGTCGATCTCGTACGCATGCAGCAGTGCCGCGGCCGCGGGGGAGTCCTCGTAGCCGTAGCCGCGCAGGAACGCGTTGCGGTTGCGCCGCACCCAGTCGTCGATGAACGCCGTGTCCTCGATGCCGTTGACGATCGCCACGGAGTGCGCCGCGTAGTCGAGCGACCGCAGCAGGCCCGCGACGTCCCGCGCCGCGGCATCCAGCCGCACGCGGTCCTCGAGAGGCTGAGCCGGCTCGCCCTCGAAGTCGATGATCTTCCAGCCGTTGGTGGTGCGCAGCGTCTGGCCCAGATGGAAGTCACCGTGCACGCGCTGCACCTCGATGGGTGCGGCATCCTCGAGCGCCGCATACGCGTCCCGAGCGCGCGGTGCGAATGCGGCGACGTTCTCGTGCATCGTCACCGCGGTGTCCGCACGTGCATGGAATCGCGCCACCAGGGCGGATACGTCCTCCGCCCCCCAGGTGGCCGTGCCCAGCGCCTCGCGCATCTCCCGGTGCACCACGGCCAGCGTGGCGCCCAGGCGCTCCGACTCGCCGGCATAGTCGCCGCCGGCCTCGCGCGCCCGCACCTCGTCGTCCTGGAGTGCACGCACGCTCGTGCGCGCCGTGTCCCAGCCGTCCGTGGCAGACCGCTCGAACACGCCGGCCATCGCGAGGTCGATGTCCCCCGCGGAGATCCAGCCCAGCAGCGGCGAGATCTGCTCGGAGCCCATGCGCGTGAGCGCGGCCTGGATCTCGATGTCAGGGTTGCGCCCCGGCGCGAGCTTGCGGAAGAACTTCACCAGCGCATCGCCCACGATCACCGACGTGTTGGACTGCTCGGCGGACAGCAGCACGGAGCTCTCGGGGTCCTCGAGCGCGAATCCCTCGAGACGCTCGTACGCGAGCCCCGCCGGCGCATCGGCCGTGTCCGAGAACCCGCGCAGCAGCAGCGCGCGTGCCTCCGGGTCATGCATCGCGTCGTACACGTAGAGCACCTGGCCGTCCAGCGTCGTGGCTCCCACGAAGCCATATGACAGATCCTCGCGAGGCTGCTGGCGGTAGGACAGCGGCACGTTGAACAGCGCCCCGGCCTGGACCAGCTCGAAGCGCACTCCCACCCCGGAGGCGGGGTCGCTCAGCCACGGCAGCTCGTGCACCGACTCGATGGCGACCTGCTCGCCGCCCTGACCGGACCAGCGCTGACGAGCGATGTACGCGGCCAGCTCGTCACGTTCCATCCACTGACTCATGGCAGCGTTCCTTCCGAGAGGGGGGATCGGGAGATCTTGAACCAGTAGAACCCATGCCCGGCCAAGGTGAGCAGATACGGCAGCTCGCCGATCGCCGGGAACTCCACGCCGCCGATCATCTCCACCGGCCGCGACCCCATGAACTCGTGGAGGTCCAGCTCGACGGGCTGCGGGAAGCGCGACAGGTTGTTGACGCACAGCATCACGTCGTCGCCGTCCTGGCGCAGGTAGGAGAACACGGACGGGTTGGAGCCGCCCAGGTCGTAGAAGCTGCCGGCGCCAAAGGCCGTGTGCTGGCGACGCACCTGCAGCATGCGCCGCGTCCAGTGCAGCAGCGAGGACGGGTTCTGCTGCTGCGCCTCCACGTTGATCGACTGGAAGCCGAACACCGGATCCATGATCACGGGCAGCGACAGCTTGCCCGGCGTCGCCGTCGAAAACCCGGCATTGCGGTCAGGCGTCCACTGCATCGGCGTCCTGACCCCGTCGCGGTCTCCCAGCCAGATGTTGTCGCCCATGCCGATCTCGTCGCCGTAGTACAGCACCGGCGAGCCCGGCAGGCTCAGCAGCAGCGCCGTGAACAGCTCCATGCGGTTGGTGTCGTTGTCCAGCAGGGGAGCCAGGCGGCGGCGGATCCCGATGTTCGCCTTCATCCGCGGGTCCGTCGCGTACTCGTTCCACATGTAGTCGCGGTCCTCGTCCGTGACCATCTCCAGCGTGAGCTCGTCGTGATTGCGCAGGAAGATGCCCCACTGGCAGTGATCCGGGATCTCCGGGGTCTGATCGAGGATCTCCGAGATGGGGTAGCGCGACTCGCGCCGCACCGCCATGAAGATGCGCGGCATCACGGGGAAGTGGAAGCACATGTGGCACTCGTCGCCGCCCACGGCCGGGTCGCCAAAGTAGTCCACGACATCCGCCGGCCACTGGTTGGCCTCGGCGAGCAGCACCCGCCCCGGGTAGTGCTCGTCCACGTAGCTGCGCACCTTCTTGAGGAACTCGTGGGTGCGCGGCAGGTTCTCGCCGTTGGTGCCCTCCTCCTCGTACAGGTACGGCACCGCGTCGAGGCGGAAGCCGTCCACGCCACGCTCCAGCCAGAAGGTCAGCGCCTCGAGCATCGCGTCGTGCACGGCCTCGTTCTCGAAGTTGAGGTCCGGCTGGTGGCTGTAGAAGCGGTGCCAGAAGTACTGCTGGCGCACCGGGTCCCACGTCCAGTTGGAGGCCTCGGTGTCCACGAAGATGATGCGCGCATCGGCGTAGGCCTCGTCCGTGTCGTGCCACACGTAGAAGTCCCCGTACGGGCCGTCGGGGTCGCTGCGGGAGGCCTGGAACCAGGGGTGCTGGTCCGAGGTGTGGTTCATCACCACGTCGATGATGACCCTCATGCCGCGATCGTGGGCGGCGTCGAGGAACTCCTGGAAATCGTCGATGGTGCCGATGTCCTCCGCGACGCCCGTGTAGTCGGCGACGTCGTAGCCGCCGTCACGCAGGGGCGAGGGGAAGAACGGCGGCAGCCACAGACAGTCGACGCCCAGCCACTCCAGGTAGTCGAGCTTCTCCGTCAGGCCGCGCAGATCGCCCACGCCGTCGCCGGAGGAATCGTTGAAGGAACGGATGAGCACCTCGTAGAACACGGCCTGCTTGAACCAGTCCGGATCCGTGGGGACGGGGTCGTGCGCGACATCGGTCATGTCCCCAACGTATGCAGGTATCTCCTCAGATGCCAGGGCGAAGGGCCGACAGGCGCCGTTTTGGGGTCGCAACGAGCCGAACGCACCCCGGCGCCCAGGTCGCGCTCGCGCGACCGACGGGCGATGCTGGAGGGATGGCGAAGCTCACCATCCCCGAACCCGTCGCGTCCTTCATCGATGCGGTCAACCGGCACGACGAGGAGGCGTTCCTCGACGCGTTCGTCGCCGGCGGCTACGTCGACGACTGGGGCCGCACGTTCCACGGTCGGGACCAGCTCAAGGCGTGGAGCGACACGGAGTTCATCGGCGCGCACGGCACCCTGACGCCGCGCGAGGTGGACATCGAGGGCGACGTCATCACGGTGAAGGGCGACTGGGAGGCCACGCACGCGAACGGATTCTCGAGCTTCGAGTTCGTGCCCGAGGACGGCTCGATCGCGTCCCTGACCATCCGGGAGGGCTGAGAGCGCGTGGGTGAGGGTCGAAGCAGCCCACCCTCGTGGAGGAACCCGTGAGACGCACCGCACGCTCCCTCGTCGCCGTCGCCCTCGCAGCCGCGCTCACCGCGGGCCTCGACGGCTGTGACAGCCTCCCGGAGATCGACCCCTCACGACTGCCCGACATCACCAGCGTGCCGCTTCCCACGGACACGGCCGGCCCCGCGCCGGAGCCCACCGCGCCTGAGCCCACCGAGGCGGTGACCGAGGAGCCGGAGCCCGTCCCCACGGAGACCGACACGGAGGAGCCCGAGCCGGAGCCTACCGCGACCGCCGCGCCGTCCGAGGAGCCCGCGGAGGAGCCCGCCGCGGAGGAGGACGCGACCGTATGGTGGCCGTGGGTCCTGGCCGCCCTCGTGGCGCTGGTGATCATCGTGGCGATCTGGCGGTTCCGGCAGAGGCGTCGCGCCTGGGACAAGCGGCTGTCGCACGCCGCTGGTGAGATGTCGTGGCTCGAGGAGTCGCTGATTCCGCAGGTCCTGTCCAAGCCCAGCGCCGCCGAGGCGTCAACGCTGTGGCGGGCGGCCCGCCCCCGGGTCCTCGAGCTCGATCGCGAGCTCCACGACCTGGGCCAGAGCGGCCCCACCGATGCGCGCACCGCTGCCGCCGGCGAGGGCTCGCAGGTGCTGGGCGGGCTCGCCGCCGCCGTGGATGCCGAGACCTCGACCGAGCCCGGCATGGGCGCCGATGCGCTGCGAGCGTCCCGCGCTCAGCTCGACCAGGCACGGGCTCAGGCGCGCGGGTGGATCGAGGAGGTGCGGCGGTAGGCGAGGGGCGCTCCTCAGGCGCCGAACTCGCGCCTGCTCTCCGGCATCATCCAGTCCTCGTCCGCCACGCGCGTGCTGAGCAGCGGGTCGCCATCCTTGACCAGCAGGTACTCGGTGCTGATGTCCCGCGGACCCTGGTCCGGATCGTCCCAGGTGGTGTCGACCAGCACCCAGCGCCCGTCCACGAGCACCTTGTTCCACGCATGTCCCGCGGACAGCTCGCTCGTGCTGTCGGTGCCGGTGACCGTCACGGCGTCGAGGCCCGCGAGCTCGGCCATCGCGGTGAACGCCATCGCGTATCCCGTGCACACGGCGCTTCCCTCGACGAGGATCCCGTAGGCCTCCTGGGACTGCTGGACGATGGGAAGTGCCCGGCCCACCTCCAGCGCATCGGACGCCTGAGTGTCGTACGTGGCCGCGGTGACGATGTAGTGATGGATCAGGCTCGCCTTCTCCGCGTCGCTCGCGGCGCCGGCGACACCGGCGGCGACCAGGGCGTCGGCTGCGGCCTGGCGCGTCTCGCTGCGACGGCGCTCCGCCTCCTCGTCGTCGTACACGTAGTTCGGCTGCAGGGTGAACGTGCCCGCGAGCTCCCGGACGGTCCACAGGTCGACGTACACGTACGGGCTCTGGATCGCGGCCTCGCCCACGGCCGCGAGGATCGCGTCCGTGCCGTGCTCGTGCGCCCACTGCGTCACGTCGATCGCCGGCGCCTGCGTGACCAGCAGTGGCTCGAGCGCGACGGCCATGGGCGTCGAGCTGTAGGTCCCGTAGGGCGTGTCCGGCGCGATGGGGGCAGCCGTCGCGTCCTCGACCACCGTGAACTGAACCCGCTCGGGCGTCGAGCCCCAGCCGCCGGACACCATGGACGCGATGCCCGCCGCGACCGCGACCGGCACCAGCAGGCCGAGCGCACGGCTGGCACGCGATCGGCGCGGCGGGACCGTAGCCGGGTACGCAGGCGCTGAGAAGGACGGCCCGTGGCTCGTAGGCGTGTGCGGGGACCAGGCAGGTCCGGGTGCCGGTGCGGTCACCGGCGCCGCCACGGCGGTGCGCGGCCGGGTGTGCGTGGTCCAGCGCTGACCGTCCCAGTAGCGCTCGTACGTCGGCGAGCTCGGGTCCGGCATCCATCCGGCCTGTGGCAGCGGCGCAGGCGCTGGCGCCGGCGCGGCAGCGCTCTCGCCGGCCCCCCCGTCGGGATAGAACATCACGCGGCCACCGTCCTCGCGGGCCAGGCGCCGCCCCCACGGCCGCGCGTGGATGAGACAGTACCTCACCACTCCGCCCTCGCCACGCTGGTGCGGGCCGCGTCGATCGGCGAGGGCTAGGCCTGCTCCGCCGTGGCCACCTGGCCGGCGTCCACGACCTCGCCCACGAGGCGCTCGATGACGTCCTCGAGCATCGCGGCTCCGATCACCGTGCCAGCGGGCTCATCGGTCGCGCTCGAGCCGTCGCCCCCGTCCTCGCGCACCAGGGCGATGTGGGTGCCACGCACCTGCATCGCCGTCAGCGCCTCCTCGAGCGACGTGTCGGGCGTCAGGAAGGTGATGGGACGGACCGCATCCTCCGGGATGGGCTTGCTGGCGTGACCACGCGGCACCTCGACGAAGTCCTTGAGGTGCAGGTAGCCCACGTACTCGCCGTCCGCGTCGATCAGCGGGAACCGCGAGAAGCCCGTCCTCACGCACTCCTTCTGCGCGCGCTGCGGCGTCACGTCGACGGGCAGGGTCACGAGGTCCTCGCACGGCGTCAGCACATCCATGACCGTCTCGAAGGACAGCTGGATCGATCCCGACATCACGCGGTGCTCCTCCTCATCGAGCAGGCCCTCCTGGCGCGACTCGGCCACGAACGCGGACACCTGGTCTGCATTGAACGCACTGGCGACCTCGTCCCGAGGCGTCACGCGCAGGATCTTGAGCACGCCGTTCGCGAACCAGTTCAGGGCCCAGATCACCGGCTTGAGCACCCACACGATCGCGTACATCGGGGGTCCGAGCAGGATCGCGGAACGCTCCGGTCCGGCGATCGCGATGTTCTTGGGAACCATCTCGCCCAGGACCATGTGCAGGGCGACCACGATCACGAGCGCGATCGCGAACGCGATCCCGTGCAGCCAGGCCCCCTCGACGCCGATCGCGGCGAGAGGCTTCTCCAGCTGATGCGCCACCGCGGGCTCACCGATCGCGCCCAGGCCCAGCGAGCACATCGTGATGCCCAGCTGTGCGCCGGCCATCATGAGGGACACCTTCTCCATGGCACGCACGGTGATGCGCGCGGGGTAGGAGCCCTCCGCGGCGCGAGGCTCGATCTGCGTGCGGCGAGCGGAGACGAGCGCGAACTCCGCGCCCACGAAGAACGCGTTGCCCGCGAGCAGCGCGACGGCGATGAGGATCGCGGTGAGGTCAGACATCCGCGGCCTCCCTGTCGCCGTCCTCGCCACGCGAACGGCGCGAGCGTGGCGAGTCCTCGTCCCCGTCGTCGTCCTCGTCGTCCTCACGCGGCACGACCTCGAGGATCACCCTGTCCACACGGTGGCCGTCACGCCGCGTGACGCGCAGGCGCACCTTCACGGGCGTGGGGATGTCGTCCTCGTCGCGGTGGTCCTCGTCGCGCGCGTCCACCTCGATCACGTCGCCCACGTGCGGGAAGCGCTCGAGGTGCTCCGTGATGAAGCCACCGAGCGTGTCCGACTCGCGCGCCTCCGGCATCTCGATGTGCGCGATGTCTCCGGCCTCGTCCGGTCGCAGCAGGCCGGACAGCGACCAGCGCCGCTCGTCCAGCTGCCGGAAGCGGGCGACGGGACGGTCCTGCTCGTCCTCGATCTCGCCCACGATCTCCTCGACCAGGTCCTCGAGCGTGACGACGCCATCGGTGCCGCCGTACTCGTCCACGACGATCGCCACCTGCGAACCCTTGCGCAGCGCGTCGAGCACGGCGCTGAGCGGCATGGTGGACGGCACGGACTCCACGGGCAGCATGATGTCGCGCATCGTCATGCCCTTGCGCTGGCGCGGCGGGACCGCGAGCGCCTTCTTGAAGTGCGCCACGCCCAGGATCTCGTCCACGTTCTCGCCCATGACGGGGAAGCGCGCGTGCCCCGTGCGCGAGGCGAGCGCGAGCAGGTCCGCCACGGAGTCGTCTGCCTCGACGAACGTGACGCGCGTGCGCGGGGTCATCGCATCGGACGCCGTGCGGTCCTTCATCTCGGCCGCTCTCGCGAGCCTGCGCGCCACCCGGGGCTCGAGCGTGCCCTGGGCGGCCGAGCGCTCAGCGAGCGACTCGAGCTCCTGGGCCGAGCGCGCCGAGGCGAGCTCCTCGCGCGGCTCGATCCCGAACCGGCGCACCACCCAGTTGGCGGAGCCGTTCAGCACTCGCAGCAGGGGGCCTGCGAACCACGTGAAGCCCCGCTGGGCTCCGGCGACGGCACGGCCGATGCGCAGCGGCTCCGCGATCGCCCAGTTCTTGGGCACCAGCTCCCCGAAGATCATCTGTGTCGCCGTCGCGATGATGAACGCGGCCGTGAAGGACACGGCGACGGATGTGGCCTCCGGCAGTCCCAGCGACTCGATGGGTCCGCGCAGCAGCGTCGCGATCGACGGCTCCGCGATGAATCCCACCAGCAGCGAGGTGACGGTGATGCCCAGCTGAGCACCGGACAGCTCGGTCGAGAGTTTCTTGAGCCCGGCCTGGAGCGACGCCGCGCGCTTGTCGCCCGACTTCGCCGCGCGGTCCACCGTGGGCCTGTCGACCGTGACGAACGCGAACTCCGCAGCGACGAACAGCCCGTTCGCGGCGATCAGCGCCACGGCCAGCAGCAACAGCAGCCAGGCCTGGGTCATGACAGGTCGCCTGTGCGAGAGCCGGTGGCGGCTCGATGAATGAGGGCAGGCGCCGGGCCGCGCGTCATCGCCAGGGGCGAGGCAACGGGCCGGCGCTCAGGACTATGGCCGTCGGGCATGCCGAAAGTGTACGCGAGGCGCGCGCGCTCGCACGCGATCGCTCGTGACCTTGGTCCCATGCTGCGTGCGTGAGCGCTTCTACGCTCGTGTGCAGGAAGCACCGCGAGGAGGTGGGGCAGCCGTGGGCGCCGAGCATTGCTCTCATGTCGACGACCGTGCGGGACATGAGCCCGTGCGGCGGCCGTCGTGTCCCATCGCCCTGCGCACCACCACCATGGCGGCGATGCTCAACGGAGAGCTCGCCGACCATGGCGTGTACGACGGCTTCGAGCTGCAGTGGTTCGACGATGCGCTCCACGGCACGGGCATGGCGGTGCTGCTGAGCCGCCGCGAGGATCGCTCCGTCGACTGCTACGTTCACCACGACATCTGCCTCGATCGCGCCATGTACGGCATCGGCGCGGGCGTGCGGACGTGGAACCGCGTCGACCTGCGCGGCGCGCACCTCGAGGTGCACGCGGACGGCGTGTCCGCCGAGGTCGCCTTCCTTGACGTCGACGGACGCCAGGTGATGATCGACATCGACGATCGCGATGGCGTCGCTCGCCGCCCAGCCGCCATGCTCGCGCCGGTGGGCGCGGGGACCGTGCGGCCCTCGTCCTTGATGCTCGTCTGGATGCCGCGCTTCGACCTGGTGCGATCGGCGCCCGGCCGCGGCCCTGTCGTCCGCATCGACGGCGAGGACGTGGCGCTCGGCACGCTGCCCGGCGCCCGATGGCACGGTCGCCACCTCCTCAAGTACGCGGCGCCCGTGTGGCCCATCGAGCTGTGCCGCGACGGGGACGCCCCTGCGGTGAGCGGGGGACAGGGCCGTGCCTGCCTCACGGGCGACGGTCGCGCCGTGAAGGCCATCAGCGCCGCCGCCGAGGGCCACGCCGCCCACATCGTGTTCGACCCCGCCTTCCCTGACCTGCGCGCCCTCGACGCCGGTCAGGCGCGGGAAGGACGGTGGACGGTCGCCGTCAACGACGTCGACCTCACGGGCGGCGTCTGGACCGCGACCCCAGGCCCTGGTCGCACGGAGGTCCATCTCGAGGTGACGCGCTCCTGGCGCCCCGGCGCGCTGCCATGGCTCATGCGCGTGGTCACCACGCTCATGCCGGTGTTCCGCCGGTGGCCACGCACCTACGCGTGGCGCGCGACCGTGCCCGACGGGGGCGGCCCGCCGCACGGGCGATGGCTGCGCACGGGCGGGCAGGACGGCACCGCCTACCGCCGCGCCACCCGCACCTGAAGGCGCTCGCGGCACCGGACCTTCGCCGCGCATCGGCCCAGGTGCGCGGGGTAGCGTGGCGGTCATCGGCCTCGACGCATGCGGCCGTGTCACCGTCCGTCCCAGCACCGTGAGGTCCTCGATGGCAGCCCCGACTGGCCGCGCCTCAGGCGCGTCGCCCGCCAAGCGCGAGCATTGGAGCGGACAGACCGCGTTCATCCTCGCGGCCGTGGGCTCCGCGGTGGGCCTGGGCAACATCTGGCGCTTCCCCGGCCAGGCCTACGAGGCCGGCGGCGGCGCGTTCATGATCCCGTACCTCGTCGCGCTGGTCGCCGCCGGCATTCCCATCCTGTTCCTCGAGAACGGCATCGGACACCGGTTCCGCGGCTCCGCACCGCTCGCGATGCGTCGGTCCACGCGCCGCGGCACCAGCCGGGCGGGCGAGGGCGTGGGCTGGTGGCACGTCGCCGTGTGCTTCGTCATCGGGCTGTACTACACCGCGGTGATCGCGTGGGCGGCCAGCTACTTCTTCTTCAGCTTCGACCTGCGCTATGCGGACGATCCCGGTGGCTTCTTCCTGGACCAGTACCTGCGCCTGGGGGAGCCGGGCACGGTGTCGCTCGAGTTCGTGCCCGGGGTGCTGTGGCCGCTGCTGGGCGTGTGGGCCGTTGCGATCGCCATCCTCGCGCTGGGCGTCGCCCACGGCGTCGAGCGCCTCAACGTCATCGGCATCCCGCTGCTGGTGGTGACCTTCCTCATCCTCGCGGCGCGAGCCCTCACCCTCGAGGGCGCAGGAGACGGCCTGAGCGCGCTCTTCACGCCGGACTTCGCGGCGCTGCGCGACGTGGACGTGTGGATCGCGGCCTTCGGGCAGGTGTTCTTCTCGCTGTCGCTGGCCTACGGCGTGATGATCACCTACGCGTCGTACCGCCGCCGGCGCTCCAACATCACCGGCCCGGCGCTCGTGGTCGCGTTCGGCAACAGCTCCTTCTCGATGCTCGCGGGCATCGCCGTGTTCTCCGCGCTGGGCTTCCTCGCGCACCAGGAGGGCGTCGCCGTCGCGGACCTCGAGGGCTACTCCGGCGTCGACCTGTCCTTCGTGACCTTCCCCGCCGTCATCGCGCAGATGCCCGGCGGCGCCTTCTTCGGCGCCCTGTTCTTCGCGGGGCTGGTGATCGCCGGCCTGACCTCGCTGATCTCCGTGCTGCAGACCATCTCCGCCGCCCTCCAGGACAAGTTCGGCTGGAACCCGCGCGTCTCCGCGGTGGTGGTGGGCGTGATCTCCGCGGTGCTGTCCGCCGTGGGCTTCGCGACCACCACGGGGCTGTTCCTGCTGGACGTCGTGGATCAGTGGTCCAACCAGCTCGGGATCGTGGCCGGCGCTGTCGCGATGATCGCCGCGGCTCTGTGGTTCGGACGCCGCGGCACCGAGCTCAGGCGTCACCTGTCCACGGTGTCGACCTTCCGGCTGGGCCGGGCGTGGGTGGTGCTCGTCAACGTGGTCGCGCTGGTGCTGATCTTCATGTTCGTGTCCAAGGCCGTGACGCTCGGCGCCTACGGCTACGGTGACTATCCCACCTGGTATGTCGTGGTGTTCGGATGGGGGACGGCGGCCTTCCTGCTCGCCGTCGCAGCGGTCCTGTCGCTGGTGAGATGGCGGCGCGACGTGCGCGACTTCTCGCCGTGGCCCACCCGAGCCCAGCTGAACCTGCCGGCCCAGCCCGACCCCACCGGCGCATCGGCCGGTCGCGAGGAGCACCAATGACGGCCGATGCACTGGTGCTGATGATCGCGACCCTCGTCGTGGTCTGGGGCGGCCTGGGCGCGTCGATCGCCTTCCTGGCGCGGCGCCCGGACCGCACGGATCTGCCCGAGGGCGGCGAGGACGATCCCGCGGCGCAGTCCTGACGTCGGTCGCTGAGGCCGCATCATCCGAGCAGGCACGAGGCGACGCCCACCGCGACCTCCCGCTGGGCCATCGTCACGTTCCCGGCCGCGTCGCGCACCTCGATGTCGACCACGACGAGCGAGCTCAGCAGCCCCAGGTCGAGCGCCGTGATCGGAGCGAGCACACCGCTCCACGTGCCGCCCGCCCCGCTCAACGGGATGAGCTGAGAGTGTCCGGTGGCGGTCGTCACCCGCAACGATGCCGCAGTCACCGCCCTGTTGTCGCTCGCCTGCACGCTGACGGGGGCGGGCTCGCCGCACACCAGGGAGTCGACCGCCCACGAGGCGAGCCCGCTGACGTTCACGGCGTGGATCACGGGTGCGACCGTGTCCTGCAGCGGTCCCTCGGGCAGCACGCCCTCCACCGTGTCCTTCACCGCATCCTCGACGTCGCCGAGCGAGACGTCGACGTCCAGCTGCACGTCGAGCAGTCCGTCGGCGGCCGATGTCGAGCCGCCGCCATCGCTGCCGCGTCCGCCCTGACCCGACCCGCCCCCGGGCGAGTCCTGCCGCGCGTCGCCGGGCTCGACGCCGGGCGCCGGAACCGGACCTGCTCCCGGACCGGTGGAGCCCGCGCCGTCGCGGGGCCCTGACGTCGCCGCCGCGGCCTCGCCGCGCGCCGCCTCCGGCGCCGTGATGCCGGGGATCACCGCCTCGATCGTGGGAGCGGGCTCGACGCGCACGTCGACGATGCTGGGGGGCGCGCTCACGCCCGGCACCGGTTCCGCATCGAACGGCGCGCGATCCACGAACCACGCGCTCGCCGCTGCGGCCGCCGCCGCGCCGGCCGCCAGCGCCAGCCATCCACCCACCCCGATCCCCGCGGCGCGCGCGGTGCGCCGAGCAGGGCTCGGCGCCCCCACCCCTGCGGGGTCGACGGCATCGAGGAAGGTGGGAGACGCTGGGGCCAGCGCGACGTCCGCGCCGCCGCTGTCGATGCGCGCCGTGAGGCTCGCCAGCAGCTCTTCGCGGCCCGCCACGGTGGGGGAGCCCGCCGCGGAGGTCAGCAGTGCGCGCAGTGCGGCATCGATGTCGTCCATCACGCCACCTCCTTGCGCAGTTCCTTGGCCAGCGACCCGCGGCCGCGGCTCAGTTGGGTCTTGACGGTTCCGGAGCTGATGCCCATCACCTGGGCGATCTCGTCGACCGCAAGGCCATCGAGGTAGTGCAGGACCACCGCGGTCCGCTGACGATCCGGCAGGTGAGTGAGCGCCTCGTGCACCGCGAGCGAGTCCACCACGTGCTCGGCCTCGTCGTCCGCCGGCTCGTCCCACTCGACCGCCTTGACGTACGCGCGTCCCTGGGCCCCGTCTCGCCGCCAGCCCTGCTTGACGTAGTTGATGGCGACCACGGTGATCCAGCCCGAGAGATTGTCGGGCTCGGTGTCGCAGGACAGGGTCTTGACGATCGCGTCCTGCACGGCGTCCTCGGCACGCTGGCGGTCCCCGGTCGCGACAGCGACCGCTCCGACCACACGTGCGTAGTCGGAGTCCAGGAAGGCGGCCACGCGAGCCCGCGTGGCCGCCGTCGCCGTCATCGCGAATCAGCCTCCCTCAGCACCATTGCTGGTCTTTTCAACCTAGACCCGCGGATATGTCACCTGTCCAGCCCAAGAAGCGCGGATGTGTCAATGTCCACAAGAGCGGGGTCGTCCTGATCGTCGCCCACGAACACGTTGGCATCCGCGTCGAGCAGGCCACCGACGGCCGCGCCGAGGTCCACGTCCAGCAGGTTCTTGTGATGCGTCACCGCAGGCAGCAGGCCGTCGACGTCGACATCGACGTCCGCGTCGATCAGCGGGCCGTGATCGTGGTCGGAGCCGCCATCGCCGGACCCGGAGCCATTCCCTGAGCCGCCGCTGCCGCCGCTGCCGCCGTTGGCGCCGCTTCCGCTGTCACCGGACCCGGACCCGGACCCGGAGTCCGACCCGGAACCGCCCGAGCCGCTACCGGACCCGCTTCCGGAGCGCGCGCCGCCTGCGAGCACGCCGTCCAGAAGGTCCGCGTCGACACGGGCGTCGAGCACGCTCACGCCGCCCGATCCGTCGCGGGAATCGTCATCGGAGCCGGTCTGTGGGTCGTCGTCCACTTCCACGGGCGGGAGGCAGACGGGGAGGTCCTCGGCACGCTCGCCCGCGCCCAGGATGCTGACGTCGGCGTCGACGGAAGCGCCTCCGCTGCCGTCATGGGAGCCGATGGTCACGAGGCCGTCGACATCGACCAAGCCCTCGTCGTCGGCGGTGGCCGGGCTGCTGAGCGCCCAGGAGGTGAGGAGAGCGATGAACGCTCCCGCGGCAGCCGAGCTCGTCACGATCGACACGGTGCCGTTGCGGTGAGTGAGTGCGCGAGTGGTGGACATGGTCGTCCCCTTTCCGGACTGCGCCGTTGCAATCCTGTTTTCCTCTGCACTGGTCAGATGCGCCACGAGCAGGAAAGGTTGACAGGAAACGCGAGAAAACGTTGTCGAGATCGTTTCGAGAAGTGCGGACGATCGGCGCGGCGGCGCGCGCATCGGCCTGCTTCCAGGCCCTTCGACGACCAGCGGGACCAAGGGCCCGCCCCCGCCGGCTGGGACCGGCGGACACTGCACAGAACAGCGCCACGGCGGCGCCCGCAGAGGAGGTCACCATGACCATCGAGATCCTGGGGCCCGCGTGCCCCACGAACGACGGCCTCGAGCGGCTGATCCGAGACGTGGCCGCGCAGGACCATCGAGACATTCGCGTCTTCACCATCACCGATCCCGCACAGGTCGCCGCCTACGGCGCGCGGTCCACGCCGGGACTCGCGGTCAACGGCCTCCTCAAGGTCGTCGGCCGCGTTCCGACCGCCGAGGAGATCCGCGCGCTGCTGTCTGACGACTGAGCGCCCGGCGGTCGGGCTCGAGCTGTCGCTAGGCTCGCCCCATGACAGGCGAGACCGACCTCGACACCCTCCTCACGTCGATGCGCCCCGAGCTCGATCCCGTCACGTACGTGTGGGCGAGCGTCGACGGCCTGGCGTCCGCCGCGGCGCTCATCGACGCCGTCGCCACCGTCCGCGAGGCGGAGGGCCTCACGCTGGTGCTGCCCATCGATGCCGCCGGCCGCCACGGACTGGAGTTCGAGTTCCCGAGCGCGCGCATCAGCCTCACCGTGCACTCGTCGCTCGAGGCCGTGGGGCTCACGGCGGCCTTCGCGCGCGCCCTCGCAGACGTGGGCATCAGCGCGAACGTGGTGGCCGGCTTCCATCACGACCATCTGTTCGTCCCTCAGGACCGCGCGGCGGAGGCCATGACGGCCCTGCGTCGCCTCGCGTCCGAGCGGTAGCGGGCCCGAGCACGTCGCCGCCGGCGAGGACCGCCCGCCAGCCCGGTGGAGGGCACGTGCGGTAAGGTGGCGGCGGTTCGGTCGCCAGCGCCGCGTGCGCGCCCGAGCCCGTCCCCACCCAGCCACCTCGCGACGTCGCGTGCGCTGCCAACCAGGCCCGCGCATCGGCCCGGATCCATGGCGCGCGCAGTGGAGCCGCCCACGACCCTGAGGAGCACGCATGCCCGATCAGCCCCGACCGTACGTCGCCGATCCAGCGCCCGAGCCGCAGCCCGTGACGGGTGCTCCGGAGGCCGACGAGTCGTTCTCCGTCAAGGCCGCGCTCCGCAACCCCCGGCGTCTGCGCACCGAGGTGCTCGCCGGCCTGGTGGTCGCACTCGCACTGATTCCCGAGGCGATCGCCTTCTCGATCATCGCCGGCGTCGATCCGCGCCTGGGGCTGTTCGCCTCCTTCACGATGGCCGTGACCATCGCGTTCGTGGGCGGCCGTCCCGCGATGATCTCCGCCGCCACCGGCGCCGTCGCGCTCGTGATCGCTCCCGTGGCCCGTGACTACGGCGTCGACTACTTCATCGCCACCGTCATCCTCGCCGGCGTGCTCCAGATCGTGCTGAGCCTGCTGGGCGTCGCGAAGATGATGCGCTTCATCCCGCGCTCGGTGATGGTGGGATTCGTCAACGCGCTCGCGATCCTCATCTTCATGTCGCAGCTGCCGCACCTGACGGGCGTGCCCTGGGTGGTGTACCCGCTGGTCGCCGTCGGCATCATCGTGATGGTCCTGCTGCCGCGCTGGACCACGGTGGTCCCCGCGCCGCTGGTCGCGATCGCGCTCATCACCGCGGCCGTGATCATCGCCGCGATCAGCGTGCCCACGGTGGGCGACGAGGGCGAGCTGCCCGAGTCGTGGCCGCAGCTGCTGTTCCCCGACGTCCCGCTGACGTTCGAGACGCTGCAGATCATCGCTCCGTTCGCGCTCGCGATGGCGCTGGTGGGGCTCATCGAGTCGCTGCTGACCGCGAAGCTCGTGGACGACGTGACCGACACCCACTCGAACAAGACCCGCGAGTCCTGGGGTCAGGGCGTCGCGAACATCGTGACGGGGTTCTTCGGCGGCATGGGCGGCTGCGCGATGATCGGCCAGACCATGATCAACGTGAAGGTCTCCGGAGCCCGCACGCGCATCTCGACCTTCCTGGCGGGAGTGTTCCTGCTGCTGCTCGTCGTGGGCCTGGGCGACCTCGTCGCGATCATCCCCATGGCGGCGCTCGTGGCCGTCATGATCATGGTCGCGGTCGGCACGTTCGACTGGCACTCGGTGCGGCTCGGAACGCTGCGCACCATGCCCAAGTCCGAGCTCGCCGTGATGCTCGCGACCGTCGTCGTGACCGTGTGGACCCACAACCTCGCGATCGGCGTGGGCGTGGGCGTGCTCACCGCGATGGTGCTGTTCGCCCGCCGGGTCGCGCACCTGACAACGGTGACCCGCCTGGATGCCTCGGACGACGACGACCAGCGCGTCTACGCCGTGGAGGGTGAGCTGTTCTTCCTGTCCTCGAACGACCTCGTGTACCAGTTCGACTACTCGGGGGATCCTCACCGCATCGTGATCGACATCTCGCAGGCGCACGTGTGGGACGCCTCGACCGTGGCCACGCTCGACGCGATCATCCACAAGTACGAGTCCAAGGGGAAGACGGTCACGATCGTCGGAGCCAACGAGGACACGCAGATGCGCCTCGACCGCCTCGCGGGGAAGCTGGGCGCCGGTCACTAGGCCGTCGCCGGCGGCGCCCCGCTCTCACGCGAGCTCGCGGTAGATGTGGAACGCGCGATCGCCCGTCTCGGGATCGCGGTGCACGAACCCGTGCCGGACGTAGAACCGCATCGCGTCGACATCAGGCTCGTCCACGCCGATCTCGACGAGGCCGGCGCCACGCCGCTCGGACTCGGTGATCAGCAGCGCCATGATGGCTGACCCGATGCCAGTGCCGCGCATGTCCTGCACCACGTAGAGGTCCTCGAGGTACGCGACCCGGCCTTCGTAGTAGGGCGAGTCGCGCATCGCCAGCGTCGCGAAGCCCACTGCCGGGACGCCCGCCAGGATCGCCCAGAAGCCATCCCCGGCGAGCAGTGCCTGCAGCCGTCGCTCGAGCGTCGCGATGGAGGGCGTGCTCTCGTCGTACTCGGCGTTGAAGTCCCACAGCAGCTGCGCGAGCACGGGCGCATCCTCAGGGGTCGCCAACCGGGTGGCGACAGCGGCACGGTCCATGCGTCCGACGCTACGCCCGTCGCGCTTCCCCCGTGGTCCTTCCGCTCGCGCGGCGGTGGCCCTATGCTCGGCTCAGAATCGGCCGTGCGTCGCGGGCCGCACATGCCAGGGGGTGCAGATGAGTGCGTGGCGGAGGCTGCAGGTGACGGCAGCGATCGAGTGTCCGGCGTGACGATTCGTCGCCGGGGGCGCGTCGCCGTCGCCGCGGCGTGCGTCGTGCTGATCGTCGCGATGGTCGGCATCTGGTTCACGGCTCGCAGCCATCTGCTGACGCAGGACGCGCCCGAGGACGAGGTGGCCCAGGTGCCCACGCCGGTGCTGAAGCGCGTCGATGGCGAGGCGCCCGTGCAGAGCCTGTGCGCCGAGCCCGTGAGCTGGGCCTCGACCGTCTCGCACCCCGCGCTGCTGGCCGTGCAGCGGTTCGGCGGCGAGACGAACGCATGCGTCGACGTCTACCGCGTGCTCGACGAGGATCCGGCCAAGGACTACTACCAGGCGCTGGTCGGCGCGTCGTGGGTCACCTGGGGGCTGGAGCTCCGATGGCCGTGGAGCGTGCAGGGCGAGCCCGAGGGAGAGCTGTGGGTGGAGCTCACCTGGGACCAGCGGGTCGCCGGCCGCCACTGGCAGACCGAGTGGGTGCAGCTCGAGGCGTGCCCGCCGGAGGGCGCTGCCGAGCTCGTGACGGTCCCGTGGGCGGACCACTACGCACCGGCCGCAGGGCTCGAGTGCCTGCAGTCGCCCGTCACCATCGGGCAGCCGCTCGCGGACGAGCAGCAGGTGACGTGGAGCGTGGTCGATCCGCAGGAGCTCACTGGCACCGGCATGCTCGTGGAGATCGCGGTGCCCGAGGGGGAGGTCCCGCTCTTCGACCTCGAGGTGCGGCAGGTCGACCTCGAGGGCTGACCGCGCTGTCCCGCGCTGTCCGGCGCGCCGCTTGACCCTGGATCGAACACGTGTTCGAATGGCGCCATGCGGTGGGAAGGGCAGGCGATCGCCACGGAGAGCGCGGAGGCGCTGCCCGGTCTCGCGCGCCTCAACAACCTCGTGCGCTCGGTGCGCACCCCCGAGTTCGAAGGCGTCACGTTCCATGAGGTGCTCGCCAAGAGCGCGCTGAACAAGGTGGGCCAGTCCAGCGCCGTCCCCTTCACGTGGACCATCAACCCGTATCGCGGCTGCACCCACGCGTGCGTCTACTGCTTCGCGCGCCCCAGTCACCAGTACCTGGAGCTCGACGCGGGCAAGGACTTCGACAGTCAGCTGATCGTCAAGGTCAACATCGTCGAGGCGCTGCGCCAGGACCTCGCCAAGAGGTCCTGGACGCGCGAGCACGTGGCGCTCGGCACCAACACGGATCCCTATCAGCGGGCAGAGGGCCGCTACCGACTCATGCCGGGCATCATCGACGCGCTCGCGGACTCCGGGACGCCGTTCTCGATCCTCACCAAGGGCTCGCTGCTGCGCCGCGACCTGCCTCGCCTGACCGATGCGCGGGCATCGGTTCCAGTGGATCTCGCCTTGTCGATCGCGATCGCGGACGACGACCTCCAGCAGTCGATCGAGCCCGGAACCCCCACGACGCAGGCGCGGCTCGCCACCGTGACGGCAGCGGCGGAGGCGGGCTTCGACGTCGCCGTGTTCATGATGCCCATCCTGCCCTTCCTCACCGACTCCGAGGAGCACCTCGACGGCGCCCTGCGTCGCATCAAGGAGGCCGGCGCCACCTCCGTGACGTACACCGCGCTGCACCTGAGGCCAGGCGTCAAGGAGTGGTACGCCCGCTGGCTCAACACCCACCGGCCGGACCTGACGCCCCGGTATCGAGAGCTCTACGGCGACGGCGCGTACGCCCCCAAGGAGTACCGTCGCGCGCTGGCCGATCGACTCAGGCCGCTCATCCGCGCGCACGGTCTCGAGCGCGCTCCCGAGGATCCGAACACCGGGTCGATGGGCTCCACGCAGCCGCGTCGCGTGGATGCACGCGACCGCGACGGGGAGTGGCGCACCACCTCCGCGGCGATGCAGGGCTCGCGCGCGAACCTCGCCGAGCTGAACCAGCCCGAGCCCACGCTCTTCTGAGTCGAGCCAGCCCCTACCAGGGTGCGACGTTGAGCTCGGTGCCCGCGATCACGATGGTGCCGCCGTCGTGGATGTCGAGTGCGGAGATCCCCAGCGCCAGAGCCTGCTCGACCGCGTGGCGCGACCGCTCGTCGATGACCCACACGGCGGCGCCCTCGCCGTCGCTGACCATCATGCCGCGTTGCGTGAGGCCCGTGACCCACATGCGCATCGGCGCCCTGCCCTCACCCATCGCCGACCTGAAGGTGGGTACAGGGGTGCGGGCTCGCAGGCGAGCGCGCGCGGCGGGGTGCTGCACGGCGGTCATGGCGCCTCCTCTCACGTTCGCGAACGTATCACCCTCCGCAGGAGGTTCGCGACGGCCGGAGGTCCCGATGGGTCCGGCCGCCGCCGCTACGATGTCGTGACCGCCAAGAACGCTCACGAGGAGGCACGTGGTGGAGGTCCTCGTCATCGGCGTGATCGCGCTCATCGCGATCGCCTTCGCGACCGCGGTGAGCCCGCGCGTGGGCGTCGCCGCGCCGTTGATCCTCGTGGCGCTCGGCGTGGCGGTGAGCCTGATCCCGGGCATGCCGGCCGTCGAGATCGAGCCAGAGGTCATCCTCGCGGGCGTGCTGCCCCCGCTGCTGTACGCCGCCGGCGCATCGATACCGGCCACCGACTTCCGTCGCGAGTTCAGGTCCATCGGCGCCCTGTCCGTGCTGCTCACGATCCTCTCCACGGTGTTGGTGGGCGTGCTCGTCCACGCGCTCATCCCGGACCTCGCGTGGCCGTGGGCCTTCGCGATCGGCGCCATCGTGTCGCCCTCCGACCCGGTGGCCACGGGCATCATCAAGAGGCTGGGCGTGTCTCCGCGCGTGGTGGGCCTGCTCGAGGGCGAGAGCCTGCTGAACGACGCCACCGCACTGGTGCTGCTGCGCGGCGCCATCGTGGCCGCCGCATCGGCCGTCACGCTGTGGGACATCGCGTGGCACTTCGTGCTGGCGATGGCGCTCGCCGTCGCGATCGGCTGGCTCGTGGGACGCGTCAACCTGTCCGTGAGCGCGCGCATCAAGGACCCCACGGCCAACACCGTCTTCACGTTCACGGTGCCCTTCCTGGCATCCATCCCGGCGGAGCTGCTCAACGCGTCCGGCCTGGTCGCGGCGGTGGTGGCGGGTCTCGTGACCGGCAACGGCGCTGCACGCCGGCTGTCGCCGCAGGCGCGCCAGTCGGATCACCAGACCTGGCATGCGATCGAGCTGATGCTCGAGGGCGCCGTCTACCTCATCCTGGGCCTGGAGCTGCTGGGCACCATCGAGGACGTGGAGCGCGACCATGAGGGCGTCGGGCACGCGCTCGGCATCGCAGTGGTGCTGCTGGTGGGCGTGCTGGTTGTCCGCGCGGCGTTCATCGCCCCGCTGCTGTGGGTGCAGGCGCGCCGTGCCCGCCGTGCCCGTGAGCTGCAGCCGCACGTCGAGCACGTCCGTGAGCTGCTCCAGGATCCCGAGCGGCGCGAGGCGGCAGGGCGCCGGCTGGGCTGGCGTGCCCGCATGCGGCATCGCGGCGCAGGTTCCGATCACGTCGAGCGCCGCCTCGCCCGCGTCCAGGCGGACCTGTCGTACCTGGTGCGCGGCACGCTCGGGCCCCGCGAGGGCGCCATCATGGTGTGGGCCGGCATGCGCGGCGTGGTGACGGTCGCCGCCGCGCAGACGCTGCCCACCGACACGCCCGGCCGCTCGCTGCTGGTCCTGGTGGCGTACCTGGTCGCCATCCTGTCGCTCGTCATCCAGGGCGGAACCGTCGCGTGGGTGGTGCGATGGGTGAAGCCGTCGATGGGCGCCTCGCCTGCCGAGCGACGCGCCGAGCGCGAGCGGCTCGACGCGCTTATGGACGAGGCGTCCGCTCGCGTCAGGCGCGAGTTCGCGTCGCAGGAGCATCACGGGCGCGGCGGCGCGCAGCACCTCGCGGTCATCCGCGCGCGCAGGGATGCCCTGCTCGACGCCCGGGACGTGGGCACCTTCTCGTCGCCGGTCCTGTCGCAGGCGCTGCACGAGCTGGACGTCGAGCAGATCCGGCTGGAGCTGTGAGCCTGTTGTCCCGGTCGCGGCGAATGCGGCCGCTGCGCGTGGGCCCGGGCGCGGCCCTCGCCCTCGCGGTCGCCGTCCTCGCTGTCCCCGTCGTCGCGGGATGCAGCGCAGACGCGCCGGTGCCCCCACGCGTCACCGCCACTGCGGCCAGGGACGCCTCCGAGCCCGCCACGTCAGGATCGCCGAGTCCCGCTGCGACCAGCAAGGCGGTCCCGGGCACGGGGGACGTCGACGCGCGCATCGTGGAGCACGCGGGGCGGCGCTACGCCGTGGTGACGCTGCCGCTGGAGGAGTGGGACGTGCGTGTGGACTGGGATCCGGACGCCGGGGGAGTGATGCTGGCGGACGTCCTCGCCGCGAGCGGCGAGATCCAGGTCGCCACGAACGCGGGGATCTTCACGCCGGAGATGGTCCCTGGCGGCCTTCTCGTCAGCGACGGCGAGGAGCTCGTGGGGCTCAACCTCGCGGACGGCGGCGGCAACTTCCACCTCAAGCCCAATGCCGTGTTCGCCGTCCTCGACGATGGCACCGCGACCGTCGTGGACAGCGTGGACTACGACCCCTCGGGCGTGCTCCACGCGACGCAGTCGGGGCCGGCGCTGCTGCTGGACGGCGAGGTGCACCCCGAGTTCCGCGAGGGCTCGACGAATCTTGCGGTCCGCAGCGGGGTGGGCGTCAGCACCACGGGAGACGTGGTGTATCTCGCGATCTCGACGGGACTGACCAACCTGTGGGACTTCGCCACGCTGTTCAGCGACCAGCTGGGGGTCGAGGACGCGCTCTACCTCGACGGACAGATCTCTGACCTGTGGGTGACGGGCCAGCCCGAGCCGAGCGTGCTGTCCGGACCCTACGCGGGCGTGATCACGGCGACCCTCCGGTAGGCACGGCGACCCGCGCATCGGCCGTCCTCGCCTGCGATCTCAGCCGCGGTGAGACAGACTGGGAGGCATGACGCACCTGCGCGCAATCCGAGACGACATCACGACGCTCAAGGTCGACGCGATCGTCAACGCCGCGAACGAGACCCTGCTGGGCGGGTCCGGCGTGGACGGCGCGATCCACGCTGCGGCCGGGCGCGGCCTGCACGACGAGTGCCGCGAGCTCGGCGGCTGCGAGCCGGGCGAGGCCAAGATGACCGGCGGGTACCGGCTGCCCGCCACGCACGTGATCCACACCGTGGGGCCCTTCTGGCGCGGCGGCGGCCATGGCGAGGACCAGGTGCTGGCGGACTGCTACCGGCACGCGATCGCGCTGGCTGCCGGACATGGACTGCGCACGGTGGCCTTCCCCTGCATCTCCACAGGAACCTACGGCTACCCGCAGGACTACGCCGCGGAGGTCGCCGTGGCCGCGGTGCGCGAGGCCGTCGAGCAGCACCCGTCGATCGAGGAGGTCACGTTCTGCTGCTTCTCGGACTACGACCTCGAGCTGTACGAGGCGCTGATCGCCGACTGATCTCGCGATGACGGTCGCGCACTAGGGTGTGCCGCATGCACACCCTCCGCGTCATCGCCCTGTTCGTGCTTGCCGCCTTCGCGGAGATCGGCGGCGCCTGGCTGGTCTGGCAGGGCATCCGCGAGCATCGCGGAGCGGTCTTCGTGGGTCTCGGCGTGGTCGCATTGGCGCTGTACGGCGTGATCGCGACCTTTCAGCCGGACCCGCACTTCGGGCGCATCCTCGCGGCCTATGGCGGGATCTTCGTCGCCGGGTCACTGGCGTGGGGCATCGTGGTCGACAAGTTCCAGCCGGACGTGTGGGACTGGACCGGCGCGGCGCTGTGCCTGCTGGGCGCGGGGATCATGATGCTCGCCCCTCGATGACGGGGACGCTCCACGGGCGATGCTAGATTGTTCGGCATGCCGAACAATCGCTCCGAGGCGGCCGATGCGGGCGTGACGGGCCGCCCCGGCGCGACCGGGCGCGGTCCCCGGCCCGAGCATCGGCTGTGGGCCCTGCTCGGTCCCGCCTTCGTCGCCGCGGTCGCCTACGTCGACCCCGGGAACGTCGCCGCGAACCTCACCGCGGGCGCCGAGTACGGCTACCTCCTGGTCTGGGTGCTGGTGGTCTCGAACGCGATGGCGGTGCTCATCCAGTACCTGAGCGCCAAGCTGGGCCTGGTCACTGGCCGGTCGCTCCCGGAGCTTCTCGGACAGCGGCTGCGCCGCGGCACCCGACTGACGTATTGGGGTCAGGCGGAGGTCGTCGCCGCCGCCACGGATCTCGCCGAGGTGATCGGCGGAGCGATCGCCCTCCACCTGCTGTTCGGCCTGCCGCTGATCTGGGGAGGGCTCATCACCGGTGTGGTCTCGATGATCCTGCTGGCGGTGCACTCGCGCCGCGGACAGCGCCCGTTCGAGTTCGTGATCATGGGCTTCCTGGCCATCATCGCTGTGGGATTCCTGGCAGGCCTGTTCGTGTCGCCCGTGAGCTGGAGCGAGGTCGCCGGCGGCCTGGTGCCGCGCTTCGGCGACGCGGGCACGGTGCTGTTGGCGGCCTCGATGCTGGGCGCCACGGTGATGCCGCACGCGATCTACCTTCACTCTGCGCTGGCTCGCGACCGGCACCTGCCGGGGGAGCCGGGCGTCGACAACGAGGTCGTGGCCGCCGAGCCGCGGGCGCTGCCGCCTGGCCAGGGCGTCGGTGGAGCGAACCCCGTCACTGCGGCCGCCGCGGACCCGTCGTGGAAGGATCGCCTGCCGCGACTGCTGCGCGCCACCAAGGCGGACGTGCTCTGGTCGCTGCTCATCGCCGGGTCCGTCAACATCGCGATGCTGCTCCTCGCCGCGGCGTCTCTGCGCGGCGTGAGCGGCACGGACTCGATCGAAGGCGCGCACGCCGCCATCGAGGCCAACCTCGGGCCCGCGATCGGCGTGATCTTCGCGGTCGGGCTGCTGGCCTCGGGACTCGCGGCGACATCCGTGGGCGCCTACGCCGGCGCGGTCATCATGGGCGGCCTGCTCCACCGGCGCATCCCGTTGCTCACCAGGCGCCTCATCACGCTCATCCCGGCGCTCGTGATCGTCGGCATGGGCGTCGACCCCACCTGGGCGCTGGTGCTGAGCCAGGTGGTGCTGAGCCTGGGGATCCCGTTCGCGCTCATCCCGCTGGTGCGCCTCACGAGCTCGCGCGCGGTCATGGGGGAGCACGCGAGCGGCCTGCCGGTGCGAGTGATCGGCTGGGTGGTGGTCGCGCTCATCGTGGCGCTCAACCTCGCGCTGATCGTCATCACGATCACCGGCGGCTGACGCCGCCGCGACCGCACCGACGGATGGGTGACTCCCGCGGCGTCACGCCCGCGCTGGAGTCACCCAGATCGCGCCGGCATCCTCGCCGTCGAGAGCGACGTCGGTGACCACGCCGTCCAGGCGGATGCGCACGCCGTCGACGTCGCTGGCGACCTCGACGCGTGCATCGGGGACCAGTCCCACCTGGGCGAACGCGCGCAGCCTGTCCGGGTCGTCGTCCGCGATGCGCGCGATGGTCGCAGTGCCGTCGCCGGCCTGTGCGAGCGGCACCGCGTCCGGCAGGTGCGCGGCGCCGTCCGCGGACGGGATCGGGTCGCCGTGCGGGTCCCGGGTGGGGTGCCCCAGGCGCGCGTCGATGGCGGCCACGAGGCGATCCGACACCGCGTGCTCGAGCACCTCGGCCTCGTCGTGGACCTCGTCCCAGTCGTAGCCCAGCTCCTGCACCAGGTACGTCTCGAGCAGCCGGTGGCGTCGCACCATCGCGAGGGCGTGCGAGCGCCCCGCCTCGGTGAGCGTGATGCCTCCGTAGTGGGCGTGCTCGACCAGGCCGTTGGCGGAGAGCTTCTTGATGCCGTCGGAGACGGTCGAGGTGCGCACGCCCAGTCGCTCCGCCAGCGCCGTGACGGACACGGGTCCGCTCGCCCACTCCTGGAGGTTCCAAATGCTCTTCAGGTAGTCCTGGGTGGACGGGGACAGGTCGGTGACAGGCACCGTGCCATCCTACGGAAGCGACGCGCACCGCGCCTCGTTCGCGCGAAGGACCCGTGCCGCCCCTCGCGGGTCACGGCACCGGCAGGCCGCCGTTGACATTGATGGTCTCGCCCACCACGTAGCTGGACTCGGGCGACGCCAGGAACACGTATGCGGGAGCCATCTCGACTGGCTGCCCGGCCCGGCCCAGCGCGGTGTTGTCGCCGAACCCGTCGAGCTTCTCCGGCGGCTGCCCCTCGGTCACCTGCAACGGAGTCCACACCGGGCCGGGAGCCACCGCGTTGACGCGGATGCCCTTCTCCGCGAGCTGCATCGCGAGTCCCTTGGTGAACCCATTGATACCGGCCTTCGAGGTCGCGTAGTCCACGATGATCGGCGAGGGCTTGTAGGCCTGCACCGACGTGGTGTTGATGATGGTCGAGCCGGGGCCCATGAGCTGGAGGGCGTCCTGGGTGAGCCACACCATGGCGTACAGGTTGGTCTTGAAGGTCCGGTCGAGATCCTCCTCGGTGATGTCCGTGAAGTCCTTGTGGTACTCCTGGTGCCCGGCGTTGTTCACGAGGATGTCGAGACCACCCAGGGCGTCCACTGCCTTCGCCACGAGAGTGCGGCAGAAGTCGCGGTGGCGGATGTCGCCGGCGATCAGGATGGCGCGGCGGCCCTCGCTCTCGATGAGCCCGCCAATGCGCTCGGCGTCCTCCCGCTCGGGCTCGAGGTAGTTGATGACCACGTCCGCACCTTCGCGGGCGAACGCGATCGCGACGGCCGCGCCGATACCGGAGTCGCCACCCGTGATGAGCGCCTTGCGGCCCTCGAGCCGGCCAGTGCCGCGGTAGCTCTCCTCGCCGTGATCGGCCTGAGGGTCGAGGTCGCGGTCAAGCCCGGGGAAGGGCTGCTCCTGGGCCTGCGGCCGGATATGCGCGTAGCGCTTGCTCGGATCGTCGAAGGTGAGCTGGTCGAAGGACATGGGTACCTCCCTGAGGGGTGGGTGGTGGACACGATCGTCGCGTCCCTGTCCCAGGGGACAACCGTCATGTGCCGGCGAGGATTCCGCCGCGCGGACGATGGCACGGCGGCCGATGCGCGTGCCAGGGTTGAGGCCATGGTCGCGTATCGGTCCCGTCAGCTCGCGTACGAGAACAGGTTCGCCTTGGTGCTCCTGCTGGGGTGCGCCGGGCTCTGTGCAGCGATCTTCACCGTCGGGGCCGGGTGGCGGCAGGCGCCATGGCTGTGCGCGGGCACGCTCGCCCTGCTTCTGTGCCTGCTCGCAGTGCCGCTCACGGTCACCGTCGACGACACCCACCTGCGGGTGCGGCTCGCCGGGGCGCTGCGGCGCGACATCGCGCTCGCCGATGTCCGCGCGGTCGAGCGCCGCGAGTACGCCCCGGTGCGGGAGTTCGGGGGCTGGGGCTGGCGCTGGGGTCTCACCCACCGCAACGCCCGGGCCTACACGACCACCGGCACCACCGCCGTGGTGCTGACGCTGCGCGACAGCCAGGAGGTCTACCTGGGCGTCGAGGACGAGGCCGCGCTGCTCGACCTGCTGTCCGCACGAATCGCCTCCTGATCACGGTTCGGTAAAATCTTCTTCCGATCGAGCCGGCACCCTGCTACCGTCCTCTCCGGACGTTCGTGCTGAGCGTTCGACTGTTCACCCCCAGGCATGCGAAAGGAGGCTCCGATGATGGACATCGACCTGAACACCACCGCCGCGAACGCGGCCACGTGGCGCTTCCTGTCCTCTCCCGAGCCCCGCAGCCTGCGAGGGGACAAGCGCCGCTTCGGCGCCGCCCAGCTCGGCTAGCCCGCAGCAGCTCCGCATCCTGATGGCCCCCTTGGGCCGCCGACGCATGCGGACCGTGATCGCACCCTGGCGCGTCAGGCCCCTCGCCTGCGCCCGCCAGCACCGGTCCGCTGCTGCGCCCTTTCGCTCACGCCCCCGGGCCTGAGTCTCGCGTCCCGCATGCGCGCCCACCACGGGCGCGGCGTGCCGGACTCCCCGCACGCTGGTGTCCGACAACCGCCAGCGCGTGCCCTGCCGGCCCTCGATCCTGTCGAGAGGAGGTGAACTGCCATGACTCATTACGAAGCTCTCGGGAAGCTCGCGGCGTACTACGCCGAGCGCCCCGACCTCATGCACGCCGATCGCGCCGAGGCGCGGCTCGGGCCGCTGCCCAGCGGCCTCGCCCGCCTGCGACGGCGCGTGCGTCTGGTGCGCCTGCGGGCGCGTCGCCGCGCGCGCATCGCCGTGAGCGCCACCGCGCTTCCCGGTCGCGCCACCCCTTGAGGGTGGCGCGGCTGGGGGGCCGCCTACTCCCCGGTGGGCTTCTCCTCGTGCCCGCCGAACCCCTTGCGCATCGCGCTCAGCACCTTCTCCGCGTAGATGTCCAGGTCGCGCGACGCGAAGCGCGAATACAGGGCGGTCGTGAGCACCGGCGTGGGCACGCCCTCGTCGATGGCCGCGATCGACGTCCAACGACCCTCGCCCGAGTCGGACACGTTGCCAGAGAACTCCGCGAGATCGGGGTCCTCGTGCAGGGCCTCGGCGGTGAGATCCAGCAGCCACGAGCCCACGACGGAGCCGCGACGCCACACCTCGGCGACGGCGGCGGTGTCGATGTCGTACTGATAGAACTCGGGGTTCGCCAACGGCGCCGTCTCGGCATCGGCCTGGCGCGTGGCCTTGCCCACGTTCGCATTGCGCAGCACGTTGAAGCCCTCGGCGTATGCCGCCATCAGGCCGTACTCGACGCCGTTGTGGACCATCTTCACGAAGTGCCCCGCGCCGTTGGGCCCACAGTGCAGCCACCCCTTCTCGGCGTCCACCGGCGTGCCCTCGCGCCCCGGGGTGCGCTCCGCGGCGTCGACGCCCGGCGCGATCGTGTCCCAGATGGGCGCGAGGCGCGAGACCGTCTCACGCTCGCCTCCCACCATCAGGCAGAAGCCGCGCTCGAGTCCATGCACGCCACCCGACGTGCCGCAGTCCACGTGATGGATGCCGCGCTCTCCCAAGGCGCTCGCATGCGCGATGTCGTCCCGGTAGTAGCTGTTGCCGCCGTCGATGACGGTGTCGCCGGGCTCGAGCACCTGAGCGAGCGCGTCGATCACGGACTGGGTGATCTGCCCCGCGGGCACCATGACCCACACCGAGCGAGGTGCGTCGAGCGCGGTGAGGAACTCGGTGAGCTCGCGCACCGGGATCGCGCCCTCGGCCGCGAGCGCGTCGATCGCGGCGGGGGAGACGTCGTGGACCGCGACGGTGTGGCCGTCGCGCATGAGCCGGCGGCTCAGTCCGGCTCCCATGCGTCCCAGGCCGATCATTCCCAGCTGCATCGGGGCGGTGGTCGTCATGTGTGTCTCCTCGCGGTCGTCTGTGGTGAGTCGTGTCCTGGGGGCGTGTCAGGGCCGGGGATTGTGCCACGGCCCGTCGTGCCCGATGAGCCGCCCGGCGGCCTCCTCCGGGCCCCAGGAGCCGGGGGCGTAGGGGATGGCGGGGGTGTGGTCGGTGAGCACGCCGTCGACCACCCGCCACGCGGCCTCGACCGAGTCCTCGTGCGTGAACAGCGCGCTGTCGCCCTTGAGCGCGTCGGCCAGCAGGCGCTCGTACGGCTCGCGCTCGAGCTCGCTCTCCGTGGGCAGCAGCAGCTCCCGCTCATGGCCCACGAACTCCTCGCCCGGGCGCTTCACCCGCACGCCCAGGCCGATCTCGCCTTCGGGTGACAGCCGGAAGCGCAGCCGGTTGGGATGCTGATCCGGGTCGGACGCATCCGCAAACAGCGCCTGCGGCGGGCGCTTGAAGTCCACCACCACCTCGCCCACGGAGACGGCCAGGCACTTCCCGGTGCGCAGGTAGAACGGCACGCCGGCCCAGCGCCACGAGTCGATGTGCAGCCGCACCGCGGCGTAGGTCTCGACGTCGGATCCGGGCGCGACGCCCTCCTCGTCGCGGTAGCCCTCGAACTGCCCGCGCACGTAGTCGGAACGGGTGAGCGGGCGCATCGCCTTGAAGACGTTGGACTTCGCCGACTGCACGGCTCCGTACCCCTGGTACGTGGGCGCCTCCATGGTCAGCAGGGCCACGATCTGGAACAGATGGTTCTCGACGACGTCGCGCAACGCGCCCGCGGACTCGTAGAACGAGCCGCGCCCCTTGACCCCGAAGTCCTCCGCGAGCGTGATCTGCACGGACTTGATGTAGTTGCGGTTCCAGATCGGCTCGAACATCGCGTTCGCGAAGCGGAAGTAGAGGAGGTTCATGATCTCCTCCTTGCCCAGGAAGTGGTCGATGCGGAAGATCGCGTGCTCGTCGAACACGCTCGTGATGTCCGCGTTCAGCGTCTTCGCGCTCGCAAGGTCCCTGCCGAAGGGCTTCTCGACCACGACGCGCGCGTTGGTGTTGAGCCCCACGCTCTCCAGTCCCTGCACCACGGTGCCGAACAGGGTCGGCGGGATCGCGAGGTAGTGCGTGGGAGATCCGCATTCGGCGAGCTGCTCCCGCAGCCGCTCGAAGGTCGAGGGATCGTTGTAGTCGCCGTCGACGTAGCGCAGCAGGCTCACGAGCCGCTCGAGCGCCTCGGGGTCATCGACTCCGCCCTTGGACGCGCCGACGGCCTCGCGGGCACGCTGCTGGAGGTCCGCGAGCTCCCACTGGGAGTACGCCACGCCCACGACCGGCACCGTGAGGGTGCCGGACTTCACCATCCGGTACAGGGACGGGAAGATCGACTTGCGGGCGAGGTCTCCGCTGGCGCCGAAGAACACCAGTGAGTCGGAGCTCGTCTCGGGCAACGCACCTGGCATGGCACTCCTCACAGGGATGGGACGGTGGTCAGTCTCCACACTAGGGGCGGCCGTCGCCCGGCGCCTGCGGTCACGTCCCGACCACGGTCGGCACCGTCATGGACGCGCCGGTGAGGCGCTGCGAGACGTCCCACAGCACCTCGATGGACCGTGACAGGCCGATGCGCCGGTACAGCGGGAGCCGCACCGCACGTCCCGTGACCACCCACCGCGGCCCGTACAGCTGGCCACCCTTCGCACGGGGGTCCGTCGCGGCGCGCAGCTGGGGCAGCGCCGCTCGCTCGGCAGGCATGCCGTAGTCCGCGGTGACCCGCTCCCAGAACGGTCCGGCGGATCCGCCTCCGCCTTCGCGCACCGTGCGCTTCTGCAGGTCTGTGTGCGCCAGTCCAGGGTGTGCGGCCAGCGACCTCGCGCGCACGCCAGCAGCCCGGAGCTGGCGGTCGAGCCCCAGGGCGAAGTGCAGGTTCGCGAGCTTGGCCTGGCCGTACGCGCCCCAGTCGTCGTAGCGGCCCTCGAGGTGCGGGTTGTCGGGGTCGATGCGCCTGCCGCTGTGGCGCGCGAAGCTCGTGACCGTCACGACGCGCGCCCGGTCCGCTCGCACCAGCGGCGCCAGCAGCCCGTCGGTCAGGGTCCAGTGACCCAGGTGGTCGATCGCGAGCTGGGTCTCGAAGCCGTCCTCGGTGCGCCGCTCCGGCATCGCCATCACGCCCGCATTGTTGATCAGCAGATCGACCTGGTCGTGCGACGCGGCGATCCGGGCGGCGGCCTCCCGGGTGCCCTCCTGCGACGCGAGGTCGAGCGGAACCACCTCGAGCGAGGCGCCGGGGTGAGCGGCGAGGATGCTCGCGCGCGCATCGGCCGTCTTGTCGGGATCTCGCGCCGCCATCACCACATGGGCGCCGGCGCCCGCGAGGGCGCTCGCGGTCACCAGGCCCAGGCCTCCGTTGGCTCCGGTGACGACGGCCACGCGACCGGTCTGATCGGGGATGTCCGTGATGGACCAGGGCATTGCGGCCTCCTCAGCTGGCAGTGCCCACGCTAACGCCGCGCACGAGGCCCACGATTCCGCCGCCCCGTGCGACCGGGGTCTCGGGAGAGCACGGGGCGTCCGCGGCTGCGATCCTGGACGGGGCACCGCCCGTCCGTGGAATGCCGCGCACCGGACCGGGGTTGCCTGAGAGAGCAATCCGGACGCCGAGCGAAGGAGCACGCCATGACCGCCACCACTCAGACCCAGCCGCTGGCAGCACTGTCCGAGGCCGGAGTGTCGATCTGGCTCGACGACCTCTCCCGCGAGCGTCTGCGCAGCGGCTCGCTCGCTCAGGACATCGAGGACAGCTCGATCGTGGGCGTCACCACGAACCCGTCGATCTTCGCCGCCGCCGTGTCCGGATCGGACCAGTACGACGCGCAGATCGGCGATCTCGCGGCGCGGGGCGTGGAGGTCGACGAGGCCGTGCGCATGATCACCACAGCGGACGTGCGCGAGGCCTGCGACGTGCTGCGACCCGTCTACGACCGCACCGACGGCGTCGACGGGCGCGTGTCGATCGAGGTGGACCCGCGTTTCGCGCGTGACACCGGGGCGACGATCGCGGAGGCCCGTCAGCTGTGGTGGCTGGTGGACCGCCCCAACGCGATGGTGAAGATCCCCGGCACGCGTGAGGGACTGCCGGCGATCACCCAAGCGCTGGTGGAGGGCATCTCGGTCAACGTCACCCTCATCTTCTCCCTCGAGCGCTACGCCGAGGTGGTCGACGCGTTCCTGGACGGGCTGGAGGCCGCGCACGCCGCGGGACACGACCTGTCGCGCATCGGCTCCGTCGCGTCCTTCTTCGTGTCGCGTGTGGACGCGGAGGTCGACAAGCGTCTCGACGCCGGGGGCGTGGGCTCTGGTGTGCGCGGCACCGCGGCGATCGCGAACGCTCGGCTCGCCTTCGAGCACCACGAGCAGGTGCTCGCGTCCGAGCGCTGGCAGCGCCTCGCGTCCGCCGGCGCGCACCCGCAGCGGCCGCTGTGGGCGTCGACGTCCGTCAAGGACGATGCCTACCCGGACACCATGTACGTCGACGAGCTCGTGACAGCGGGCACCGTCAACACCATGCCGCAGGGCACCATCGACGCGTTCGCGGACCACGGCCAGGTGCCGTCCGACCCCGAGGACTGGGACACGGTGCGCGGCACGTACGACGAGGCGCGATCGGCGTTCGAGCGCCTCGAGTCCGCCGGCGTGGACCTCGCAGACGTCACCGCGCAGCTCGAGGACGAGGGCATCCAGAAGTTCGCCGACTCCTGGGAGGAGCTGCTCGATCGCGTCCGGGAGCAGATGGGCGCCTGAGCGCCAGCGGTCACACCGCGGGCAGGTCCCCGCAGCGTTCGATCGTGTAGCCCAGGACCACGCTGAGACCCTCGCCGCCGCTGGCGGCGGCGTCGATCGCCCGCTCGTCCGCGAGCAGTGCGAGCACCCCGGCGTCGTACTGGGCGATCGAGGACGACTCGGCCGCGATGCGCGCCTCCGGGTCGACCCACGCGTCCAGATGGTCGAGCACGTGCTGGAACCCCTCGCCCGCCTCCTGAGCGGAGTAGCCCTCCGTCACGGGGGAGCCGTCGGACTCGAGCAGTGCCCGTGCCTGCGTCCACTCCGCGCGCACCCGCGCGCTCGCCGCGAGGATCTCCTCGCCCGCGGCGTTCATGGCTGCGACGTCGCCCCCGTCGTCCTCGACGCCCGTCTCGGCGGACTTGCGATCGGTCGCGTCCAGCAGCTCGCCCATCGCGACGTAGCCGTCCTGGGCCGGACCGCAGTAGGGGTCGATGCCGGCCTCGATCGGATCGGGCTGAGCGTCGCTGGTCGCGTCGGGGGAGGCGGACGCCGCGCTCGTGGCGCCCGTCGGGGCATCGGCCGATGCGCCCGGCGTCGGTGACCCCGTGGTGGAGGGCGACGGCGGCGCGGGATCGGGAGCCGAGCACGCCACGAGCAGGGCGGCAGCGATCAGCGTGGCGGTCAGGAGGTTCGCGCGCATGGCGTCGAGTGTTCCAGAGATGCGCGCAGGCCCCAAGAGCGATGCCGGGTCAGCGGTGGACCACGACCTTGCCGATCATCGAGCCGCTCTCGACCAGGCGGTGCGCCTCGCGCAGTCCGGCGGCGGAGAAGTCATCGATGCGCTCGGTCGCGGTCGTGGTGATCTCGCCCCGATCGACGAGGTCCGCGACGGCGTCGAGGATGCGCCGCTGCTCGGCGATGTCCCACGCGTCGTAGCGGGCCCTCGCGAACATGTACTCCCAGTGGATCGTGGCGGACTTCGCGAACAGCGGCAGCAGCGACTCGTCCGTCCCGTCGATCGAGACGACGTGGCCGAACGGCTTCAGCAGCGACGCGTACGCACCGATGTTGCCCGGGGTGTAGGAGGAGAAGACGTACTCGAGGCCGTGCGGAGCCAGTTGGCGTGCCGAGGCGAGAAGGTCGCGATGGTCAGCCACCGCATCGGCTCCCATGCGCAGGCACCAGTCCCGCGACTCGTCGCGGGAGGCGGTGGCGATGACCCGCAGCGCCGTCAGGCGTGAGGCGAGCTGCGTGAGGACGGACCCCACTCCTCCCGCACCGCCCACGATCAGCAGCGTCCCGGAGTCCTCGCGGTTGAGACGCAGGTGATCGAACATCGTCTCCCAGGCCGTGAGCGCGGTCAGCGGCAGCGATGCCGCGTCCGCGAAGCCCACCGACGAGGGCTTGAGCGCCACGATGCGATGGTCCACGGCCTGCAGGTCCGCGTTGGAGCCGGCGCGCGTGGCGTCGCCGGACCACCACACCTCGTCGCCTGGCTCGAGACCCTCGACCTCGGGACCCGCGGACACCACGGTGCCAGCGCCGTCGTAGCCCAGGACGCGCGGCTCGGAGTCCGTCTGGCTGCGGCCGTATCCGCCGGCGCGCTTCTTGACGTCGACGGGGTTCACGGACACCGCCTCGACGCGGATCACCACATCCGTGGGGCGTGGCTCCGGCTCAGGGACGTCGACGTCGCGCAGCGACGCGGGATCGTCGATGGGAAGCGGCTCGTAGGCGGCGATGGCACGCATGGCGGTCTCCTCCGTGTGTTCAGGCGCCGGCGACGCGGTGCTCGACGGCGGTGGCGACATCGCCGGCGTGGTCCCAGGACAGTCCGGCGGCGGCGAGGGCGTGGGTGATCGCCAGCCTGCGTCCCGTGTCCGCCGCCACGGCGCCGTCGGCGACGCCCGTGAGGCAGGTGAGGACCGCGTGCTCGACCAGCCACGCGACCGAGGATGCGGGTAGGTCTGCGCGCAGCCCGCCCGGGCCCGCACCGCGTCCGATGGCATCCGCGAGCAGCGCGCGCACCGGCTCCAGCGCACCCTCCACCTCCGCCCGCAGATGCGAGCGCATCCACATGGCCGTGAAGGGTGCCACGGGGGCCTGGTCCTCCCAGATGCGTGCGACCAGCAGTCCGATCTGCTCGGCGGGGCCGCCGTCCTCGATCACCGCCGCGTGAGCGATCCGCCGGGCGCCGCGCATGACGGTGGCATCCACCAGCGCCTGCCGGCTCGGATAGAGCGCCCGCACCTGCCGAGGGTCCGTGCCCGCTCGGGCGGCGATGCGCTCGAGCGGTGCCCCGGGCTCGCGCGACAGCACGGCCACGGCGGCGTCGAGGACGGCGTCGAGGCTGACGCCGCCGTCCTCGCGGCGCCGCGACCGTCCCAGTCTCACGGCGCGAAGATCCCGTCGACGGCGCGCGTGTACTGGTCCGCGACGCGGTCCCACAGGGCGTTCGCGTCGTGGTCGATGCCGCGTCGTGCCTCGTCCGCCTCGAACCATGCCACGGACTCGTGGATCGAGTCGCGGAACCAGTGGCGGGTGCCGAAGTCGGGGACCGCGGCGCGCAGCTTCGCGGTGTCGAAGATGGCCGCGTTCATCTTGTCGCCCTTGAGCGGTCCCTCGAATGCCTCGCGGTCGAAGCGGATCAGCGTCTCCGTGGGGACGTGCACCGTCTGCTCCTCGAGCGCGTCGCGCGAGACGCCCAAGGCGTCCGCGACGTGACCGTGGATCTGGTTCCAGGCCAGGACGTCGTCGCTGGTGATGTGGAAGTCCTCGCCCAGCGCGGCTGGATTGCCCAGCAGTCCCACCAGGCCCACCGCGAAGTCCCGGTGGTCCGTGACCGTCCACAGCGATGTCCCGTCGCCGTGGACCAGCACCGGCCGTCCCGCTCGGAGGCGGTCCGCGATGGTCCAGGGCTGGGCCCACGAGGTGATCCCGAAGATGATGTCGGAGTAGCCGTACGTGTGCGACGGGCGCACGATGGTGAAGGGGAAGTCCCGCTCGGCGCCGGCCTCGCGCAGCAGCCGCTCGCACTCCGCCTTGTCGCGGCTGTACTGCCAGTACGGGTTCGACAGCGGCGTGGTGTCCTCGCGCACCACGTAGTTCGTCGGCGGGGTCTCGTAGGCGCTCGCGGAGGAGATGAACACGTACTGCCGGGTGAGGCCGGAGAACGTCTCGATGTCCTGGGCGACGTGCTCGGGGGAGAAGCCGATCCACTGGACCACCGCGTCGTACTCGCCGTGCGCCGCGACATCCTCCCGCAGCGCCTCGCGCAGCGCCGCGGTGTCGTGCACGTCCGCGTGGATCGCTCGGGCGCCGTCCGGCACCGTGCCCTTGATGGACGTGCCGCGGTTGACGAGGGTGAGGTCCATGCCTCGCTCGACGGCCAGCGGGGAGCAGGCGGAAGAGATGAGGCCGGTGCCTCCGATGAACAGCACGCGCACGGGCGACTCCTGACGATGGTGGGGAGGGACGGTCCCAGGTTACGCCGCGAGCGCAGCGGTCACAGCGCGCACAGCTCGCCGGCGATGCCGCCGTCCAGACCGCGACCCCAGGTGACCTCGGCGACCACGTCGCCCACGAGGTCGAACACGTACCAGTGGCCTGGCGCCTCCTCGACCACGAGCTGGTCGCGCATCCCTCGCGAGGGGTCCTCCTGCACCACTGGCGCGGCCATCGGGTAGGCCGCCGCGACATCCGCGCGCGCGGAGCCGATCGACACGCCCTCAGCCGTCGCCGGCACCTCGTGCGGCGGCGCGGTCGCAGGGTCGCCGATGTACAGCATGCGGAACAGGCGAATGCCGCCCAGCGGGTCCTCGGGGTCGGTGATGGCCTGGATGTAGAGCGGATCCGCGTCGACGATCGCGCCGACCCACGGGCACTGAGCCTCGCCGGAGATCTCGACGCCCGGAAGTGCGGAGGAGGCCTCCTCGAAGGTCATGCCGGTGCAGACCGAGGCGAAGCGATGGCTGTCGAGGGCCACGTACGACACGTCGAGCCCGTCGTCGTACTGCGGGCAGTCGAGCGCGGCCGCGCTCCCGGTCGGGGCTGGCGTCGCCGGCGCCGACGGACCTGGCACCGGGGTGGACGCGGAGGTCGGAACGGGCGGGGGCGTCGACGGCTCGGGGGAGCCGGTCACCGACGGCGTCGCGGTCCACGGGGAAGGGTCCGTCGTATCGGGGCCGCTGGGGATGCAGCCTGCGGCGAGCGCCACCACCGCGGCGGCGAGCGCCACCGCACGCACGCGCTGCGTCACCCGTGGCATCGGCATCACCCCCGTAGTGCCGGGACACCGGCGGGACCGGTTCCTTGAGGCTCACGCTAGTCCTCTTTGCCCCGTTCGTGAACCCGGACGTCCGATGCGCGGGTTTCGTCAGGCGCGCGCCTGCTCCAGCGCGGCGCGATAGATCGCGGCGAGGCGGTCGGCCATCGCGTTCGCATCGGCGTCGATGGTCTGGCGCGCCGTGTCGGCCTCGAACCATGCGATGGCCTCTGCCATGCCGTCCTCGAAGGCGATGCGCGCCTCCCAGCCGGGCACCAGCGCCTTGATGAGGGAGGTGTCGTACACGGCGGGGTGCATCTTGTCGCCGTAGATCGACCCTGCCTGATCTGGCGCC
The DNA here is from genome assembly GCF_016862815.1 of Demequina activiva. Classification (GTDB taxonomy): domain Bacteria; phylum Actinomycetota; class Actinomycetes; order Actinomycetales; family Demequinaceae; genus Demequina; species Demequina activiva. The sequence goes on from NZ_BONR01000002.1 coordinate 185,876, forward strand.
GCCGCGACCAGCGCATCGGAGGGCACGCACACGCGCTGGGCCGCGAATGCCTCTGGGTCGATTCCGGCCGCGGTCGCGATGGCGCCGTAGAGGCCGTTCCAGGTCAGCGCCTCGTCGCCGGTGATGTGCACCGCCCGTCCCAGGGCCTCGTCGTTGCCCACCAGCCCCAGGATGCCCGCGGCGACATCGCGAGCGTGCGTGATGGTCCACAGCGCGGTGCCGTCCCCGGGGATCACGATGTCCGCTCCCCGGCGCATGCGATCCACGATGGTCCAGGGGTGGCGGGAGTTGCCGGTGAACGCGGGGATCTTGGACGGCCCGTAGGTGTGCGCCGGGCGCACGATCGTGAACCCGAGGCCCGCGGCGGGCGCCGCGGTGCGCAGGGCCTCCTCGGCTGCCTGCTTGAGCCGGGCGTACTCCCAGTGCGGGTTGTCCTGGGCGGTGTCCTCCGTGAGCGGGTCCAGGCGGTCAGGGGTGCGGTAGGACGCGCCCGTGGCGATCAGCACGTACTGCTGCGTGAGCGGAGCGAAGGTCTCGACGTCGGCGCTCACGTGGTCGGGCCCGAACGCGACGAACTGCACCACAGCGTCGAAGCGCTCTCGGCGCAGGCGCATCCCGTGCAGCGTCGCTCGCAGCGCCGCGGCGTCCGTGGCATCCGCGTGGATCACACGGGCGCCGGCGGGCGGCGCGGCCACCGGCGACCGGCCGCGGTTGACGAGGGTCAGGGAGTCTCCGCGCTCGTGTGCGAGCGCCGCGAGCTCGGAGGAGATCAGACCGGTGCCGCCGACGATGAGGATGTCCATGCCTCGAGCCTACGGCCCGGTTCTCGCGGGACATCTGGGATGAACCGGACTGATGTCGGTCACGCCCTTCCGAGCCGCTGCCGCCAGCACTACCGTGGGCCGCATGAGGGACGAGTGGGCGGTCGCGCTGCAGCGCGCGTTGAGGGATGGACTTCCTGCGGGGTGGCGGGAGAGCGCGCCATGGGGGTACCCGCAGCAGGCCGAGCTCGCGGTGATCGCTGGCGTGTTCGCTGCGCAGCTGCCGCAGTCGACTGCGGAGGAGGTCGCCGCGTCCTACATGATGGCGCGACCCGGTCGCATGCTCGACGACCTGTCCGCGTTGGCCGAGGTGCCGGTCGACGACCTCAGCGAGATGCTCGGCGCCGCCTGGGGGTCGAGCCGTGTGCTCGGCGTGACACGGCTGAGGGCGGCCGTGATCGCCGATGCCGCGCAGCAGCTCGTCGGCGAGGGCGTGCGCAGCGCTCGGCAGTATCGCGACGCCGTCGCGGGGGACGCGACGGCGATCGACGAGGCGTTGCGGCGCGTGCGTGGGCTCGGTGGGGTCAGCAGCGAGGCGATCTCCACGATGATGCAGGCCGAGCACAGGCCGGGCGCGGTGGTGGTCGCCCACGTGCGCGCGCTGCTGGGCGATGACGGCGACGCCGTCGCGGACGATGACGTGTTGCCGCTGCTGCGCGCGACGGCGAGACGGCTCACGGTCGAGCCGCGGGTGCTGCTGTACGCGCTGTGGCGGCTGTCGAGCGTGCCCGTCTCGGACGGCCAGGAGTACGTGCCGCAGACGGTGGTGGCGGACCTGCGGTCCGAGTCCGCCTAGCCGTCGACGGGACGGGTCAGGAGCGCGACGCGCACCTGACCTCCCTTGGTCTCCTGCTCTCCGAGCTGCCGGAACCCCAGGTGCTCGTGGAAGGCGATCGAGCGTGCGTTGAGCGGTCGCGTGTTGACCTCGGCCGTCACCTCGCTCGCGCCGCGCTCGCGGGCCCGCTCGAAGACGGACTCGTACATGGCCCGGCCCACGCCGGTGCCGCGAGCGCTCTCACCCACCACGATGCGGTCGATGTACTGGTGGCGCACGCCGCGGGACTCGAACCAGCGGTAGTTCTCGGACTGGTACGGCTGGCCGCTGCCGAGACTGAGCAGGAAGGCGATCACCGCGCCGTCCCGGTTGGTCGCGACCAGCGCGACGTCGCACCACTCCAGCAGCTCGACCAGCTCGTCCTTGCTCAAGTCGTTGACGGCGGGCACGGCGGCGGTGTTGAGCACCAGCACCTGGTCGAGGTCGGAGTCACGCATCACACGGAGCCTGAGGTTCTGCATGGCGCCATTGTGCCGTGATCGTGTCACCGGCGTGTGTCCGAACGGCGACGACGGGATGTCGTGATCAGGGCAGCAGCAGGACCTTTCCGGTGGTGCGGCGGCCCTCGAGAGCCTCGTGCGCGTGCGACGCCTGCGACAACGAGAAGGTCTCGCCGATGCGCACGTCGAGATCTCCCGCGGCGATTCCGGAGAACAGGTCGCCCGCGCGCCACGCGCGCTCCTCGTCGGTGCGCAGGAAGTGGCCCAGCGACGGTCTCGTGATCGACAGCGAGCCGCCGCTGTTGAGGCGCTGCAGACTGAACGCGGGAACCTGCCCGGAGGCGCCGCCGAACAGCACCATCGTTCCGCGCACCGCCAGGGAGGCGAGCGAGCCGTCGAAGGTCGAGGCGCCCACGCCGTCGTAGACCACGTCCACGCCACTGCCGTCGGTGAGCGCCCTGATGGCGCCCGGCAGCTCCGTCGCGATGTCGCGGAACCGCTCGTAGCGGATCACCTCGGTCGCGCCGGTGGCTCGCGACAGCTCCTCCTTGCGGTCGCCGGAGACGGTGGTGATCACGCGGGCGCCGCGAGCCACCGCGAGCTGGGTGAGCAGCAGCCCCACGCCGCCGGCTCCCGCGTGCACCAGGGCGGTGTGGCCGCCGTGCAGCGGGAACGAGGAGGCCGAGAGGTAGTGGGCGGTGAGTCCCTGGAGCATCACGGCCGCCGCGACGTCGAGGCCCACACCCTCGGGCACCTGGTAGGCGTCCGAGCGGCGCAGCCGCACCTGCTGGGCATAGGAGCGTGAGGTCGAGGCCCACGCGACGCGGTCGCCGGGCGCCGCCCAGTCGACCTGGGTGCCGACGGACGCGACCACGCCCGCTCCCTCGAGGCCCGGCGTGAACGGGAAGTCGACGGAGTAGACGCCCGAGCGCTGATAGGTGTCGATGTAGTTGACGCCGCACGCGGCCACGTCGACCAGCACCTCATCCGCGGCGGGCGAGGCGGAGGGCACCTCCTGCAGGGTCATGACCTGCGGCTCGCCTGGATGCTCGGCGGCGATGGCCTTCATCTCCTCATCGTGGCACGCCGCCGCCGCGCGCTCCAGCGCTCGGCGCCGGCCGTCGCTGACCATTCAAACCCATGTATAGTTATGCACATGGCAATCTCAGTGGCAGTCTCTGGCGCGTCCGGATACGTGGGGGGTGAGGTGCTCCGCGTGTTCAGCGAGCATCCCGATGTCGACTTCGGCGCGCTCGCGGCGCACTCGACCGCGGGCGACGCTCTGGGACTGCACCAGCCTCACTTGCGCACCCTCGCGGATCGCACCATCGTGGAGACGTCTCCGGAGAACCTCGCCGGCCACGACGTGGTGGTGCTCGCGCTCCCGCACGGGACGTCGGGGCAGATCGCGGCCCAGCTGCCGCCGGAGACGCTCGTCATCGACTGCGGCGCGGACCACCGCCTGGCGAGCGCGGAGGCCTGGGCGGAGTACTACGGGGGCGAGCACTCGGGTACGTGGCCCTACGGCATGCCGGAGCTCATCACCGGCGACGGCCACCAGCGCGACAACCTCCCCGGCACCACGCGGATCGCGGTGCCCGGGTGCAACGTGACCGCAGTGACGCTGGCGCTCCAGCCTGGGATCGCCGCCGGCGTCGTGGATCCCACGGACATCGTCGCCGTGCTCGCCAACGGCTACTCGGGAGCGGGCAAGAAGCTCGCGACCAACCTGCTGGCCTCCGAGGGACTGGGCGCCGCAAGCCCGTACGGCGTGGGCGGCGTGCACCGGCACATCCCGGAGATCGTCCAGAACCTCACCTCCGCCGGCGGAGAGGACATCCGTCTCAGCTTCACGCCCACCCTCGTGCCGATGGCGCGGGGCATCCTCGCGACCGTGACCGCGCCGCTCGCCTCCGGCGTGAGCGCGGACGAGGTGCGTGCCGCCTGGGAGAGGGCCTACGCGGACGAGCCGTTCGTCCACCTGCTCCCGGAGGGCCAGTGGCCCACCACCGCCGCGACCCTGGGCGCCAACACCTGCCTGGTGCAGGTCACCGTCGACCAGAAGGCCGGTCGGGTGGTGGTCATCAGCGCGATCGACAACCTCGTCAAGGGCACCGCCGGCGCAGCACTGCAGTCGATGAACCTCGCGCTCGGCCTGCCGGAGACCACCGGCCTCCAGACGCTGGGAGTCGCGCCATGAGCGTCACCGCTGCCCAGGGCTTCGTCGCCGCCGGTGTCGCCGCGGGCATCAAGTCCACCGGCGCCAAGGACGTCACCGTCGTGGTCAACGACGGGCCGTCGAAGGTCGCCGCCGGCGTCTTCACCACCAACCGCATCGAGGCCGCTCCCGTGACATGGTCCCGCGAGGTGGCCTCCGACGGCCGCGTCGACGCCGTCATCCTCAACTCCGGCGGCGCGAACGCCTGCACGGGCCCCGAGGGCTTCGCGGACACCCACCGCACCGCCGAGCACGTCGCCCACGCCCTGCAGGCGACGGGCCGCGACGTCGCTCCTGGCGACGTCGCCGTGTGCTCGACGGGGCTGATCGGCGTGCGCCTTCCCATGGACACGCTCCTCGATGGCGCCGATGCCGCCATCGCAGGTCTCGCGCCCGACGGCGGCGACGCCGCAGCAGAGGGCATCATGACCACGGACTCGACCCCCAAGAAGGCCGTCGCCGGACGCGACGGCTGGGTCGTGGGCGGGATGGCCAAGGGGGCGGGCATGCTCGCGCCAGGCATGGCCACGATGCTGTGCGTCGTGACCACCGACGCCCAGGTCGACGCCGCGACCGCCAAGGCGGCCCTCGCATCGGCCGTCGCGCAGACCCTCAACCGCGTCGACTCCGACGGCTGCATGTCCACCAATGACACGGTCCTGCTCATGGCCAGCGGCGCGAGCGGCGCTCAGCCCGAGGCGAGCGCCTTCGAGGCCGAGCTCACGACCGTGCTCGCGGACCTGTCCCGCCAGCTGGTCGCGGACGCCGAGGGCGCCGCCCACGACATCGCGGTCACCGTCGAGCGGGCGACCTCGGAGGCGGCGGCAGAGGCCGTGGCGCGTGCGATCACGCGCTCCAACCTCTTCAAGACCGCGATCTTCGGCAACGACCCCAACTGGGGCCGCATCATCTCCGCCGCGGGCACGGTCCCCGAGCACGTCGCCCCGTACGACGCGACCACCATCGACGTCTCCGTCAACGGCATCCAGGTGTGCCGCAACGCCGGAGTCGGCGACGACCGCGACCTGGTCGACCTCACCGGCCGCGAGGTGCAGGTGGTGGTCGACCTCAAGGCCGGCGACGCCTCCGCCACGGTCTGGACCAACGACCTCACCCACGACTACGTCCACGAGAACAGCGCATACTCCTCATGAGCCACGACATCGACACTCCCGACCTCACCGCCCAGCAGAAGGTGGGCGTCCTCATCGACGCCATGCCCTGGATCGAGTCCTTCAAGGGCGCGACCGTCGTCATCAAGTACGGCGGCAACGCCATGATCGACGACACGCTCAAGGCCGCGTTCGCCCAGGACATCGTCCACCTGCGACTGCTCGGCCTGTCGCCCGTGGTGGTGCACGGCGGCGGCCCGCAGATCTCCGAGATGCTCGGCAAGCTCGGCATCGAGTCCGAGTTCAAGGGCGGTCTGCGCGTCACGACCCCTGAGGCGATGGACGTGGTCCGGATGGTCCTCACCGGCTCCGTGTCGCGCGAGCTGGTGGGCCTCATCAACGACCACGGCCCGCTCGGCGTGGGGCTGTCGGGCGAGGACGCCGGCCTCCTGCAGGCCAAGCGCCGCCACGCCACGATCGACGGCAAGCAGGTGGACGTGGGCCTCGTGGGCGACGTCATCAAGGTCAACCCCGCCGCGATCGAGGACATCATCGGCGCCGGCCGCATCCCCGTGGTCAGCACCGTGGCGCCCGACATGGACGATCCCACGACGGTGCTGAACGTCAATGCGGACACCGCCGCCGCCGCGATCGCGGTGGCGCTGCGGGCGCGCAAGCTCATCATGCTCACGGACGTCGAGGGACTGTACGCGAACTGGCCCGACAGGAACTCGCTGGTGCGCCGCATCCACGCCACCGATGTCGAGAAGCTGCTCCCGTCGCTCGCGTCGGGCATGGTGCCCAAGATGGAGGCGTGCCTGCGTGCGGTGCGCGGCGGCGTGCCCCAGGCGCACATCATCGACGGGCGCGACCCGCACTCGATCCTCACCGAGATCTTCACGAGCTCCGGCTCCGGCACCATGGTGCGCCCCGACGACGTGGACCTGTGGGCATGAGCGCGCCGGGACACGGCCCGAGCGAGCACGGCGAGGCGGGACTGGAGAAGGGCGCCGTCGACCTCCAGCGCTACTCTCACGCCCTCATGGGCACCTTCGGGGTGCCGATGCGCGTGCTGGCCAGGGGAGAGGGCTCGTACGTGTGGGACGCGGACGGCAACCGCTACCTCGACCTGCTGGGCGGCATCGCCGTCAACGCGCTGGGCCACGGCCACCCCGCATGGGTCGAGGCGATCGCGACGCAGGCCGCGACGCTGTCGCACACCTCGAACTTCTTCGCCACCGAGCCGCAGATCGCGCTCGCGGAGAGGCTGCTGGACCTCGCGCACGCGCCGTCCGGCTCGCGCGTGTTCTTCGCCAACTCCGGCACCGAGGCCAACGAGGCCGCGATCAAGATGGCGCGCAAGACTGGCAAGGGCACCATCATCGCGCTGGAGGGCAGCTTCCACGGCCGCTCGACGGGCGCCCTCGCGCTCACGCACAAGGAGGCGTACCGGGCTCCGTTCGCGCCGCTCATGGGCGACGTGGTGTTCGTGCCCGTCAACGACGAGGACGCGTTGCGCGCGGCCGTCGCGGAGCACGCCGCGGACCTGTCCGCGATCATCGTCGAGCCCATCCAGGGCGAGGCCGGCGTGATCCCCCTGACGCACGCGTACCTCGCGCTGGCGAGGGAGCTCACCCGCCGTCATGAGGCGCTGCTGATCTTCGACGAGGTCCAGACGGGCGTCGCGCGCACCGGCGCGTGGTTCGCGCACCAGCTGCACGGCGTCCAGCCCGACGTCATGACGCTCGCGAAGGGCCTGGGCGGCGGCTTCCCGGTGGGCGCCCTCGTCGCGTTCGGCGAGGGGCCGGGCTCGATGCTCGGCAAGGGCGAGCACGGCACGACCTTCGGCGGCAACCCCCTCGCAGCCGCAGCCGCGCTCGCGACGCTGCGCGTGATCGAGGACGAGGACCTCATCGCCAACGTCAAGTCCGTGGGCACGCATCTGCGCGAGCGGCTCGAGGCCATGGACGGCGTGGTCGAGGTGCGCGGCGAGGGTCTGCTGCTCGGCATCGGCCTGGCCGCCCCCGCATCGGCCGAGATCGCCCAGGCCGCGGTCAAGGCCGGGTTCATCGTCAACCCTCCCAGCCCGGACACGCTGCGCCTCGTGCCCGCGCTGACGCTCACGACCGCGGAGGCGGACACCTTCCTGACGTGGATCGAGGGCCACCTGGCCGCTCACCCCCTGACCGATGACGGAGACCGGTGATGGTGCGACACTTCCTGCGCGACGACGACGTCACGCCTGAGGAGCAGCGCGAGATCCTGGAGCTCGCGCTCCAGCTGCGTGTGGACCGCTACAAGGTTCAGCCGTTCGTGGGCCCCAAGGCCGTCGCCGTGATCTTCGACAAGCCGTCGACTCGGACGCGCCTGTCCTTCTCCGTGGGCGTCGCGGAGCTGGGCGGCTACCCCGTGGTGATCGACGCGCAGACCTCTCAGCTGGGACGCGGGGAGTCCGTCGCGGACACCGCGCGGGTGCTCGAGCGTCAGGTGAGCGCGATCGTGTGGCGCACCTTCGGCCAGGACTGCATCGAGGAGATGGCGGCGCACTCGTCGGTGCCCGTGGTCAACGCCCTCACGGACGAGTTCCACCCGTGCCAGATCCTCGCCGACCTCGCCGCCGTGGCCGACGCGCGCGGCTCGGTGGGCGCCCTCGCCGGTCTCGACCTTGCCTACGTGGGCGACGGCGCGAACAACATGGCGCACTCCTACCTCCTGGGGGGAGCGACCGCCGGCATGCATGTGCGCATCGGCTCTCCCGAGGGCTACGCGCCGGACGCGGCCGTGGTCGCGCGCGCGGAGGAGATCGCAGCCGGCACCGGCGGCAGCGTCCTGATCTCGCACAGCCACGACGAGGCCGTCACCGGCGCGGACGTGGTCGCCACGGACACCTGGGTGTCCATGGGCGATGAGGCCGAGGGCGACGAGCGCTCCCACGCCTTCACCGCGTTCCAGATCAACGCCAGGACGCTCGAGCTGGCCGCCCCCGGCGCCCATGTGCTGCACTGCCTCCCGGCGTACCGCGGCAAGGAGATCACCGCATCGGTCCTCGACGGCGATCAGTCGCTCGTGTGGCTCGAGGCCGAGTACCGCCTGCATGCGCAGAAGGCGCTGCTGACTTGGCTGGCGGAGCGATGATGGCTCACACCATCCCCGCCACCAAGGCCGCCCGCCAGGCGCTCATCCGGCGCCTGATCGAGGCGGAGCCCATCCACTCGCAGGGCGAGCTCGCGGTGCGCCTCGAGGCGCAGGGCATCACCGTCACCCAGGCCACGCTCTCGCGCGACCTGGTGGACGTGGGCGCCGTCAAGGTCCGCGGCGTCACCGGTGGGCACGTCTACGCCACGGCGGAGACCATGTCCGCGGGGGAGGACACCGACCAGCGCCTGACGCGCCTGTGCGGCGAGCTCCTGTTCAGCGCGGACGGCTCGGCGAACCTGGCCGTGATCCGCACCCCCTCAGGCGCAGCGCAGTACCTCGCGAGCGCGATCGACGGTCACGACGACCCCGAGATCGTGGGCACCGTCGCCGGTGACGACACGCTGATGATCATCAGCCGCGACCCCGAGGGCGGGATGCGCCTCGCACAGAAGTTCCTGGATCGCGCCGCCGGCGGCGCGCACCAGTGACCACGAACGACCCTCAGCACCAACGAAGCGAAGGAAGATACGCAATGACAGATCGGGTAGTGCTCGCGTACTCGGGCGGCTTGGACACATCGGTGGCGATCGGCTGGATCGCCGATGCGACCGGCGCCGAGGTGATCGCGGTCGCCGTGGACGTCGGCCAGGGCGGCGAAGACCTCGAGGTGATCCGCCAGCGAGCGCTCGACTGTGGCGCGGTCGAGGCCTACGTGGCCGATGCGCGCGACGAGTTCGCGGAGGAGTACTGCATGCCGGCGCTCCAGGCGAACGGCCTCTATCAGGACAAGTACCCGCTGGTGAGCGGGCTGTCGCGTCCCGTGATCGTCAAGCACCTGGTGGCCGCCGCGCGCGAGTTCGGCGCGACCACGGTCTCCCACGGCTGCACCGGCAAGGGCAACGACCAGGTGCGCTTCGAGGTCGGCATCACCTCGATCGCCCCTGACCTCAAGTGCATCGCTCCGGTGCGCGACCTCGCGCTCACGCGCGACAAGGCCATCGAGTACGCGGGCCGCCACCAGCTGCCCATCGAGACCACCAAGTCCAACCCGTTCTCAATCGACCAGAACGTGTGGGGACGCGCCATCGAGACGGGCTTCCTGGAGGACATCTGGAACGCTCCCACCAAGGACGTCTACAACTACACCGACGATCCTGCGTTCCCGCCCGTTCCGGACGAGGTCATCATCACGTTCAAGCGTGGCATCCCCGTCGCGATCGACGGCGAGGCCGTCACGCCGCTGCAGGCGATCGAGCAGCTCAACAAGCGTGCCGGCGCGCACGGCATCGGCCGCATCGACATCGTCGAGGACCGGCTCGTGGGCATCAAGTCGCGCGAGGTCTACGAGGCTCCCGGCGCGATCGCGCTCATCGAGGCGCACCGCGAGCTCGAGAACGTCACCCTCGAGCGCGAGCAGGCCCGCTTCAAGCGCGGCGTCGAGCAGAAGTGGGGCGAGCTGGTCTACGACGGCATGTGGTCGTCGCCGCTGAAGAGGTCGCTCGACGTGTTCATCCAGGACACCCAGGAGCACGTGAACGGGGACGTTCGCATGGTGCTGCACGGCGGCCGTGCCACGGTCACCGGCCGTCGCTCGGACACCGGCCTCTACGACTTCAACCTGGCGACCTACGATGAGGGCGACGCGTTCGACCAGTCGGCCGCCCGCGGGTTCATCGAGATCTACGGCCTCGCCGCCAAGCAGGCCGCCGCGCGCGAGGCGCGCCTGAAGGGATAGTCATGTCCGATCAGCAGTCCGGCAGTCAGCACGGCGCCACGGTGGAGGGTGCCCTGTGGGGCGGTCGGTTCGCCGACGGCCCTGCCGATGCGCTGGCGAAGCTGTCCAAGTCCACGCACTTCGACTGGCGCTACGCCGACGACGACCTGCGCGGCTCGATCGCCCACGCCCGCGCGCTCCAGCGTGCCGGGCTGCTGACGGACCAGGAGACCTCGACCATGGTCGACGGCCTCACCTCGATGCGCGAGGATGTCGCTGCGGGCCGGCTGGGCCCGGCGGAGTCCGACGAGGACGTCCACGGCGCCCTCGAGCGGATCCTCATCGAGCGCATCGGCGCGGACGTGGGCGGCAAGCTGCGCGCGGGCCGCTCGCGCAACGATCAGATCGCCACGCTGTCCCGCATGTATCTGCGTCGCCACGCTCGCCTCATCGCGTCCCTCACGCTCGACGTGGTCGACGCGCTGCTGCAGCAGGCGGACCGCCACATCGACGCGCCCATGCCGGGCCGGACGCATTTCCAGCACGCTCAGCCGGTGACCATCGGCCACCACCTGCTGGCTCACGCCTGGCCGCTGCTGCGCGACGTCGAGCGCCTCACGGACTGGGACGCGCGCGCCGCGTTCTCGCCGTACGGCGCGGGGGCCTTGGCGGGATCCACGCTGGGGCTGGACCCCCAGGGCGTCGCGGACGAGCTCGGCTTCGTGGGCCCCATGGAGAACTCGATCGATGCGACCGCGTCGCGCGATGTCGTGGCGGAGTTCCTGTGGGTCACCGCGATGCTGGGCGTGGACCTGTCGCGCATCGCGGAGGAGGTCATCGCGTGGGCCACCGTGGAGTTCGGCTTCGCCGGCCTCGACGACGCGTACTCGACCGGCTCGAGCATCATGCCGCAGAAGAAGAACCCGGACATCGCGGAGCTCGCGCGCGGCAAGGCCGGCCGGCTCATCGGCGATCTCACGGGGTTGTTGGCGACCCTCAAGGGCCTGCCGCTGGCGTACAACCGCGACACTCAGGAGGTGCACGAGCCCGCCTTCGACGCCGTGGAGACGCTCGAGGTGCTGCTGCCTGCCTTCGCCGGGATGGTCCGCACGCTGGTGCTCCAGGCGGAGCGGATGGCGGAGCTCGCGCCCGCCGGCTTCTCGCTCGCGACGGACATCGCCGAGTGGCTCGTGAAGAAGGGCGTGCCCTTCCGCGACGCGCACGAGGTCGCAGGAGCGTGCGTGCGCCTGTGCGAGAAGCGCGGCAAGGAGCTGCACGAGCTCACCGCCGACGAGCTGGGGGAGATCCACCCGCAGCTCGACACGGGCGTGCTCGAGGTCCTGACGGTCGAGGGATCCCTCGCGGCGCGCGACGGCGTGGGAGGCACCGCTCCGGCGCGTGTAATCGAGCAGGGCAAGGCCGCTCGCGCCCGCGTCAAGCACTTCCGCCCGTGGGCCGGCGCGGCCTCCTAGCGCCCCACCCCACCTCCGCCTGAGCGCGCTAGCGGTCCGTGAGTGTCGAAGATGAGCGCGACGTGTCTCCTGGCGGTCGGAAACAGACAAGGAACGGCCATGTACGGACTCATCGGAGCGATCCGCGCCACCGCGGGCGACCGCGACACCCTCATGGCTGCACTCGCCTCCCGCAGCGTCGGCATGCCCGGCAACGAGGTCTACCTGATCGCCGCGGACGCGAACGACCCCGATCTCGTCTGGGTGACCGAGAGCTGGCGTTCCCGCGAGGCGCACCAGGCGTCCCTGTCGCTGCCGGCGGTCCGGGAGGCGATCGCGCGCGCCCGCCCGGTGATCGCCGGCTTCGACTCGCAGGTCGAGACCGTGCCGCTGCCGGCGCCGGAAACACCCGGGACACAACGGATCTGACACGATGGCGGGGTGATCGACGCCGTCTCCGCCCGCCTGCCAGCGATGCTGGAGGACGTGACCCGCATCATCGAGTGCGAGTCGCCCTCCGACGATCACGCCGCCATCGCCCGCAGCGCCGAGCTCGTCACGCAGGTGCTGGGCGCGCGTCTGGCTGGTGCGGGCCTGCCGGCCGAGCCTGAGCGCCTGGTGATCGACGGCGTCACGCACCTGCGCTGGCGACTGGGAGGTCCCACACGCGTGCTGCTCCTGGGCCACCACGACACCGTCTGGCCCCACGGCTCGCTCGCGACCCACCCGTGCGCCATCCGGGACGGCGTCCTGACCGGACCGGGCTGCTTCGACATGGCCATCGGGCTGGTCCAGGCGGTCCACGCGTGCGCCGTGCTCGCCGAGCGTGAGGGCGCCGATGCTCTCGCCGGCGTCACGATCCTGGTCACGGGCGACGAGGAGATCGGCTCCCTCACGTCGCGTGCGCTGCTCGAGGACGAGGCGCGGGACGCCGCTGCGGTGCTCGTCCTCGAGGCCTCCGGCCCGGGCGGCGCGCTCAAGACCGAGCGCAAGGGCACGGGCATGTACACGGTGACCACGCACGGCCGCGCCGCGCACGCGGGACTCGAGCCCGAGGCCGGCATCAACGCGGGACTCGAGCTCGCCCACCAGCTGCAGGCCGTCGCGGCCTTCGATGGCACCGGCGACGGCACCACCGTGGTGCCCACCAGCGGCCGCATCGGCTCGACGTCCAACACCGTTCCCGCGCAGGCCTCGTTCGACATCGACGTGCGCGCCCGCTCCGGCGCCGAGCTCGATCGCATCGACGCGAGCATCCACGCTCTGGCGCCGGTGCTCGACGGCGCTCGCGTGAGCATCAGCGGGGGAGTGAACCGACGTCCGCTCGAGCACGCACAGGCGCGTGACCTGTTCGCACGCGCGACCCGCCTCGCCGCCGCGGCGGGCATCGCCAGCCTCGACGAGTGCGCGGTCGGCGGAGCGTCGGACGGCAACTTCACCGCAGCGCTGGGCGTCCCGACGCTGGACGGTCTCGGCGGCGTCGGCGGCGGCGCGCACGCCGACAGCGAGCATGTGGAGGTGGCCCACGTGCCGCACCGCACGGCCCTGCTGGCGCTGCTCGTCCGCGACATCCTGGGCGACGCATGAGCGCGAGCGAGCGCCAGGCACGCACGGATGCGAGCGCCGCGGCGGCCGATGCGGGGGTCACCGTCCGCGATCTGGGGACCGGAGAGGTGGCGGCGGCTGCGGCGCTGCTCGCGTCGATCTGGGGCGCGCCCGCCGTCGAGCCGCCCCTGATGGTGGCGCTGTCGCACTCGGGAGCGTATGTCGCCGGGGCGTACGAGGGCGACACGATGGTGGGCGTCTGCATCGGCTACTTCTCCCAGCCCCTGGGCCACGCCCTGCACTCGCACGTGGCGGGCGTCCTGCCCGGGACCAGCCGGCGCGGCATCGGCGTGGCGATGAAGCTCCATCAGCGCGCGTGGGCCCTGGAGCGAGGGCTGTCGCGCATCACCTGGACCTTCGATCCTCTCGTGTCGCGCAATGCCGCGTTCAACCTCGAGCGGCTGGGCGTCGACATCGCCGAGTACCTCGTCGACTTCTATGGCGAGATGAGCGACGGCGTCAACGCCGGGCAGGGCAGCGACCGGCTCCTCGCGAGCTGGCGCCTCGACGCGCCGTGGCCGCCGCCGCGCCCCGCGCACCTCGTGCCCGACGTCGACCGCGCATCGGCCGTCCTCGGCACCGCCGTCGACGGCTCGCCGCACCCGCACGTCGCCAGTCCGGACGCCGCCGTCCTGACCGTCGCCGTCCCACCGGACATCGAGGCTCTGCGTCGCACGGACCCCACCCTCGCCGCGCGCTGGCGCGGTGCCGTGCGCGGGGCGATGGCGCCGCTGCTCGAGCGCGGCCTCGTCGTCCAGGGATTCCACGACCACCGCTACCTGCTGGGGAGACCATGATCCAGATCGACCACGTCACGCTGCGCGAGGTGCGCATGCCTCTCGTCGCGCCGTTCACCACGTCCTTCTCGACACAGACCGCACGCACGCTCATCGCAGTGGAGGTCGCCGCCCGCATGGGCGGTCGCGAGGTCACGGGCTGGGGCGAGTGCGGCGCCCTCGCCGAGCCGGTCTACTCCGAGGAGTACGCCGCTGGCGCGATGGACGTCACGGAGCGGTTCCTGCTGCCGCGGCTGGCGCAGGTTCAGCGCGACGGCAGCCTGACCGCGGAGACCGTCGGGGAGCACCTCGAGCCCGTGGTGGGGCACCGCATGGCGAAGGCCGCGCTCGAGGCCGCCGTGCTCGACGCGCAGCTCAAGGCCGCGGGCACGCCGTTCGCCACGTATCTGGGCGTGACGCGCGATCGCGTGCCCTCCGGGGTGAGCGTGGGGATCCAGGACTCGATCCCGCAGCTTCTGGACGTGGTCGCCGGCTACCTCGCGGAGGGCTACCAGCGCATCAAGCTCAAGATCCAGCCCGGCTGGGACGTCGATCCGGTCCGCGCGGTACGCGAGGCCCACCCGGACGTGCCGCTCCAGGTCGACGCCAATGCTGCGTACACGCTCGTCGACTCCGCTCACCTGCGGCGCCTCGATGCCTTCGAGCTGCTCCTCATCGAGCAGCCCCTCGCGGAGCACGACCTCCGCCAGCACGCCGCGCTCGCACAGGTGATGACCACGCCGATGTGCCTCGACGAGTCCGTGGTCTCCGCCGCTTCCGCCGCGGACGCCATCGCCATGGGCGCGGCCGCCGTCATCAACATCAAGCCCTCGCGCGTGGGCGGCTACCTCGAGGCGCGGCGCATCCACGAGGTCGCGCGGGCGGCCGGGGTCGCCGTGTGGTGCGGCGGCATGCTCGAGACGGGTCTGGCGCGGGGCGCCAATGCCGCCCTCGCGGGTCTGCCGGGATTCACGCTCCCGGGAGACATCTCCGCCTCGTCGCGCTTCTACGATCGCGACCTCACCACGCCGTACGTGATCGAGGACGGGTACATCCGCGTGCCCGAGTTCGCGGGGCTGTGCGAGGAGCCAGACGCCGATGCGCTGGCCGACTTCACCGTGAGCGAGCGACGTCTGGACGTCGCAGCCTCCTAGTCGACCGTGACCTCGGTCGCGCCTGTGATCGCGACCAGGTCCTGGTAGGAGATCTCGAACACGCTCGCCGGGATGCCGGCGGCCGCCCACAGCTCGCCGTGCTCGGCGAGCTCGACGTCGATGTAGGTGGGCAGGGACGTCACGTGCCCCACGGGCGCGACGCCCCCGATCGGCTGTCCTGTCGCGGCGCGCACCTGGTCCGGCGTGGCGCGGCCGACGGCCTCGACGCCGATGCGGGACGCGAGCTTGTCGGTGTCCACACGGTGCGAGCCCGACGTGAGCACCAGGATGGGGCCACGCTCGGTCATGAAGATCAGAGAGTTCGCGATGGCGCCGACCTCGCAGCCAAGGAACGCGGCAGCCTCGGCCGCGGTGTGCGTGCCCTCGCTGAGCTCGCGCACCCGTCCATGCAGCCCTGCCTCGTCGAGGATGGCCTTCACCTTCTGGACGTTCGCGTGCATGGCCCTACCGTAGCCTGGGCACGTGAGCGCCGTCCCTGTGAGTCAGATCGCGCAAGCGGTGCGTGCATCGGCCCCTCGCCTGCCCCGCACGCGCGTGGTCCTCGTGGACGGTCCGGCCGGATCAGGGAAGACCACCGTGGCGAACCATCTGGCGGTCGAGCTGGGAGGGGCGCCCTCCGCAGGCGCGGGGACGTTCGACCCGGCGACTGATCGTGCGGACGATGCGGCCGTGCAGATCCTCCACGCCGACGACATGTACGAGGGATGGGGCGGTCTCGACGCACTCGACGAGGTGCTCCTGGACCAGATCCTGGAACCGCTCGCCGCGGGCCGCGATGCGGGCTTCCACATGTGGGACTGGCACCGGTCCGAGCGCACGCATCGGATACCGGTGCCGCCCCGCGCCGTGCTCATCGTCGAGGGCGTAGGGGTAGCGAGCCCCCGCGCGCGTGCGCATGCGGTGCTGACCGTCTGGGTCGAGGCGCCCGCGGACGTGCGGCTGCGGCGCGGGATCGAACGGGACGGCGAGGCGATGCGCGAGGAGTGGGAGCGGTGGCAGTCGGTCGAGGCCCGGGTGCTCGATGCGCACGACACCCGCAGCGCGGCCGATGTGGTCGTGGACGGCACCGGAGTCCTCCCAGACGCGTCGGGCGCGCTGTGAGGTCTCTGAGAGGTCTCTCAGATGCACGCGCTTAGCGTCGTAGGTGTCGCTGGGCATGCGACACCGCGAGTCGGTTGGACCCCTCGTAAGACGTCCACCCCTCAGCGCCGACTCGCGATTCCGCTCCGCGTGCCCAGCGACCTTCCTCGTGTTGCGGGGCAATGGCGCCCCGCGACCGCTCGTCCACGTGGGCTGGCACAATGGCCCCATCATGACTGAGCACATCCTCGACGAGCTCGCCTGGCGCGGGCTGATCTCCCAGACCACCGGCGACGACGAGCTTCGCGCCCACCTCGACGAGGGGCCGGTCACCCTCTACTGCGGATTCGATCCCACGGCACCTAGCCTGCACATCGGCAACCTGGTGCAGATCCTCACGGTCAAGCGGTTCCAGCAGGCGGGCAACCTCCCGCTCCTGCTCGTGGGCGGGGCGACCGGGCTCATCGGCGATCCCAAGATGACGGGCGAGCGCACGCTCAATCCCGTCGAGACGGTGCACGAGTGGGTCGAGCGCATCCGCGGGCAGATCGAGCCCTTCCTCGACTTCGAGGGCGACGCCGCAGCGCGCATGGTCAACAACTACGACTGGACCAAGGACATGACCGCGATCGAGCTGTTGCGCGACGTGGGCCGTCACTTCCGTCTCGGCACGATGATCGCGAAGGACACCGTCGCTCGCCGGCTCAACTCTGACGAGGGCATCTCGTACACCGAGTTCTCGTACCAGGTGCTGCAGGGCATGGACTACCTCGAGCTGCATCGGCGCTTCGGCTGCACGCTGCAGACCGGCGGCTCCGACCAGTGGGGCAACCTCACGGCCGGCACCGAGCTGACGCGCAAGGCGGAGGGGACCAGCGTGCACGCGCTGGCCACACCGCTCATCACGAAGGCTGATGGCACGAAGTTCGGCAAGACGGAGGCGGGCACCGTGTGGCTCGACCCCGAGATGACGAGCCCATACGCCTTCTACCAGTTCTGGGTCAACGCTGCCGATGCGGACGTGGTGATGTACCTGAAGGTGTTCACGTTCCTGTCGCGTGAGGAGATCGAGGCCCTCGAGACCGCTGTCGCCCAGGAGCCGTTCAAGCGGGAGGCGCAGCGAACCCTGGCCTGGGAGGTCACCGCGCTCGTGCATGGTGCCGCTGCGGCCGATGCCGTGGTCACCGCCTCGCAGGCGCTGTTCGGCCGGGGAGACCTGGACGGGCTCGATGCCGCCACGCTGGAGGGTTGCGCGCAGGAGCTGGGGGGAACCGACCTGCGGGCCGGCGCCACCGTGATCGATGCTCTTGTCACCAGCGGCATCGTCGCGTCGCGCTCCGATGCCCGGCGCGCGGTGCAGGACGGCGGCGCGTACGTGAACAACGCCAAGGTGAGCGATCAGGATGCCTCCGTGGACGCCCTGCCCCCGCTTGCAGGAGGCTGGTACGTGCTCAGGCGCGGCAAGAAATCTGTGGCACTTGTGCGGTCCGTCCGCTGACGGACGCACCCGCATCAGCGACACACCCGTCGAATAGCAGGGGCTTCCGTGTCGCAGAGGCCGCGACACGCCCGGCACGCCCCGATTTGACTTGGGGTTCACCGGGCCGTAATGTCTTCCTCGCTGCCAACGACGGAAGCGCTTCTCGGAGGACTGCAGAAGGCCACGAGAAGCCCCATGACAGCTCCCCATCAGCACAGAACAGCGGTCGCAAGCGCGCCCGAGGTGATGTACGATGGAGAGCCCCCGCGGGATCGGGACTGACAGACACGCTGACACAGCGATTTGACAGGAACATGAACAAGGGGTAAGTTGGTAGGGTTGCCCGAACGGGTCCAGCCGGTCAGGATCGCAGAAAGCGCGATTTGACAGGGTGGAAACGGGCGAGTAACTTAGATGAGTTGCCAAAACGGGAACGACAAAAATCGCCGATAGTGCGATTTGACAAGTCGGAAACGAACCGGTAACTTTGAAGGGTTGCCCCAAACCACTCGCTCGAAAGAGCAGTGATTGGTGCGCGTCCGAACCTTGAGAACTCAACAGTGTGCCACATAGTCGATGCCAAAACCTCCGGCATCACGGCGAGAGAGCTTCGGCTCGATCATCGCGATGCAGGATTCCTTTGGTAGACAACGAAATGTCAGTGACATTTTGTTCGAAGCTAGAGATTAAACGGTTCCTCGGAACCACTTCGTATTGTATGTGAACCGGCCTAGCCGGATTGCTATCAAACATTAACGGAGAGTTTGATCCTGGCTCAGGACGAACGCTGGCGGCGTGCTTAACACATGCAAGTCGAACGGTGAAGCGAGAGCTTGCTCTCGTGGATCAGTGGCGAACGGGTGAGTAACACGTGAGTAACCTGCCCCAGACTCTGGGATAAGCCTTGGAAACGAGGTCTAATACCGGATACGAGACGAGACCGCATGGTCATTGTCTGGAAAGAATTTCGGTCTGGGATGGACTCGCGGCCTATCAGCTTGTTGGTGAGGTAACGGCTCACCAAGGCGACGACGGGTAGCCGGCCTGAGAGGGCGACCGGCCACACTGGAACTGAGACACGGTCCAGACTCCTACGGGAGGCAGCAGTGGGGAATATTGCACAATGGGCGCAAGCCTGATGCAGCGACGCCGCGTGGGGGATGAAGGCCTTCGGGTTGTAAACCCCTTTCAGCAGGGAAGAAGCGAAAGTGACGGTACCTGCAGAAGAAGCGCCGGCTAACTACGTGCCAGCAGCCGCGGTAATACGTAGGGCGCAAGCGTTGTCCGGAATTATTGGGCGTAAAGAGCTCGTAGGCGGTCTGTCGCGTCTGCTGTGAAAACCCGAGGCTCAACCTCGGGCCTGCAGTGGGTACGGGCAGACTAGAGTGTGGTAGGGGAGACTGGAATTCCTGGTGTAGCGGTGGAATGCGCAGATATCAGGAGGAACACCAATGGCGAAGGCAGGTCTCTGGGCCACAACTGACGCTGAGGAGCGAAAGCATGGGGAGCGAACAGGATTAGATACCCTGGTAGTCCATGCCGTAAACGGTGGGCACTAGATGTGGGGCTCTTTCCATGAGTTCCGCGTCGCAGCTAACGCATTAAGTGCCCCGCCTGGGGAGTACGGCCGCAAGGCTAAAACTCAAAGGAATTGACGGGGGCCCGCACAAGCGGCGGAGCATGCGGATTAATTCGATGCAACGCGAAGAACCTTACCAAGGCTTGACATATACCCTTTATCCCTAGAGATAGGGAGTCCTTCGGGGGGGTATACAGGTGGTGCATGGTTGTCGTCAGCTCGTGTCGTGAGATGTTGGGTTAAGTCCCGCAACGAGCGCAACCCTCGTCCTATGTTGCCAGCACGTAATGGTGGGGACTCATAGGAGACTGCCGGGGTCAACTCGGAGGAAGGTGGGGATGACGTCAAATCATCATGCCCCTTATGTCTTGGGCTTCACGCATGCTACAATGGCCGGTACAAAGGGCTGCAATACCGCAAGGTGGAGCGAATCCCAAAAAGCCGGTCTCAGTTCGGATTGAGGTCTGCAACTCGACCTCATGAAGTTGGAGTCGCTAGTAATCGCAGATCAGCAACGCTGCGGTGAATACGTTCCCGGGCCTTGTACACACCGCCCGTCAAGTCACGAAAGTCGGTAACACCCGAAGCCGTCGGCCCAACCCTTTTGGGAGGGAGACGTCTAAGGTGGGATTGGCGATTGGGACTAAGTCGTAACAAGGTAGCCGTACCGGAAGGTGCGGCTGGATCACCTCCTTTCTAAGGAGCACTTGGCAGCTCTCGAGCTGTCCAGGACTCGCATCGGCCTCATACGTAGGCCGGCGAGAGCTCACGGATGGAACATCGACTAGGCATGACGCTGCGAGCGTCTCATCAGTACGCCCCTCGGGGTTGGAACCATGAGAAACGCACGGCGAATGCACGGCACACTGTTGGGTCCTGAGGGATCGGGCGTCACGCTCAACCTCAGGTCGGTCACGATGACTGACTGGACGGATCACTGGATCTGGATGAACCACCGTGCTTCGCACGGCAGGCGCCAGAAGAAGGTGAGCCCGCCCGTACCTTGAGAACTGCATAGTGGACGCGAGCATCTTTGATTTCTGTAGTCAAGTTTTTAAGAGCACATGGTGGATGCCTTGGCAGAAGGAGCCGATGAAGGACGTTGTAGCCTGCGATAAGCCTCGGGGAGCTGGCAAACAAGCTTCGATCCGAGGATGTCCGAATGGGGAAACCCCGCTGGAGTCATGTCCAGTGACCCTCGCCTGAACACATAGGGCGAGCGGAGGGAACGTCGGGAAGTGAAACATCTCAGTACCGACAGGAAGAGATATTCCGTGAGTAGTGGCGAGCGAAAGCGGAACAGGCCAAACCGTCAGCGTGTGATAGCCGGCAGGCGTTGCGTTGACGGGGTTGTGGGACCTCACAGAGGGAGCTGCCGCTCTCTCAAGGAGTCAGAAATCCGCGTGATAGTCGAAGGGCATTGAAAGGCCCGGCACAGAGGGTGTAACCCCCGTAGACGAAATTGCGCGGACTCCTGAGAGTCATCCCAAGTAGCACGGGGCCCGAGAAATCCCGTGTGAATCCGCAGAGACCACTCTGTAAGCCTAAATACTACCTTCTGACCGATAGCGGAACAGTACCGTGAGGGAAAGGTGAAAAGTACCCCGAGAGGGGAGTGAAATAGTACCTGAAACCGTGTGCTTACAATCCGTCGGAGCCTCCCTAGCAGGGGTGACGGCGTGCCTTTTGAAGAATGAGCCTGCGAGTTAGTGCTCGGTGGCAAGGTTAACCCGTGAGGGGCAGCCGTAGCGAAAGCGAGTCCGAATAGGGCGATTGAGTCGCCGGGTCTAGACCCGAAGCGAAGTGATCTATCCATGGCCAGGTTGAAGCGCGGGTAAGACCGCGTGGAGGACCGAACCCACTTGGGTTGAAAACCGAGGGGATGAGCTGTGGATAGGGGTGAAAGGCCAATCAAACTTCGTGATAGCTGGTTCTCCCCGAAATGCATTTAGGTGCAGCGTTGCGTGTTTCTTACCGGAGGTAGAGCTACTGGATGGCCAATGGGCCCCACCAGGTTACTGACGTCAGCCAAACTCCGAATGCCGGTAAGTGAGAGCGCAGCAGTGAGACTGTGGGGGATAAGCTTCATAGTCGAGAGGGAAACAGCCCAGAACACCAACTAAGGCCCCTAAGCGTGTGCTAAGTGGGAAAGGATGTGGAGTTGCACAGACAACCAGGAGGTTGGCTTAGAAGCAGCCACCCTTGAAAGAGTGCGTAATAGCTCACTGGTCAAGTGATTCCGCGCCGACAATGTAGCGGGGCTCAAGTACACCGCCGAAGTTGTGTCATTCACACACTGCCTGGTCTTCGGATCCAAGCGTGTGGATGGGTAGGGGAGCGTCGTGTGGCGAGTGAAGTCGCGGGGTAACCCAGCGGTGGACGCCACACGAGTGAGAATGCAGGCATGAGTAGCGAAAGACGGGTGAGAAACCCGTCCGCCGAATGACCAAGGGTTCCAGGGCCAGGTTAATCCGCCCTGGGTAAGTCGGGACCTAAGGCGAGGCCGACAGGCGTAGTCGATGGACAACGGGTTGATATTCCCGTACCGGCGAAGAACCGCCCATGCTGAATCGGATGAAGCTAAGCGCCCGATGCCACTCAACCCTTCGGGGAGCGGTGGAGTAGCGCGCGACCCAAAACCGTAGTAGGCAAGCGTATTAACAGGGGTGACGCAGGAAGGTAGCCGGGCGTGGCGATGGTAGTCCACGTCTAAGGTCGTAGGGCGAGCTGTAGGCAAATCCGCAGCTCATGTGCCTGAGAGCCGATGGTGACCACATCAGTGGGAAACCGGTGATCCTATGCTGCCAAGAAAAACCTCGGCGCGAGGTTCTAGCCGCCCGTACCCCAAACCGACTCAGGTGGTCAGGTAGAGAATACTAAGGCGATCGAGTGAATCGTGGTTAAGGAACTCGGCAAAATGCCCCCGTAACTTCGGGAGAAGGGGGGCCTGAGGCGTGATCGGTCCTTGCGATCGTGAGCGTTTGAAGGCCGCAGAGACCAGGGAGAAGCGACTGTTTACTAAAAACACAGGTCCGTGCGAAGTCGCAAGACGATGTATACGGACTGACGCCTGCCCGGTGCTGGAAGGTTAAGAGGAAGGGTCAGCCGCAAGGCGAAGCTCTGAATTTAAGCCCCAGTAAACGGCGGTGGTAACTATAACCATCCTAAGGTAGCGAAATTCCTTGTCGGGTAAGTTCCGACCTGCACGAATGGCGTAACGACTTCTCCGCTGTCTCAACCGCGAACTCGGCGAAATTGCACTACGAGTAAAGATGCTCGTTACGCGCAGCAGGACGGAAAGACCCCGGGACCTTTACTATAGCTTGGTATTGGTATTCGGTGTGGTTTGTGTAGGATAGGTGGGAGACTTTGAAGCCGATACGCCAGTATTGGTGGAGTCATTGTTGAAATACCACTCTGATCACTCTGGATATCTAACCTCGGTCCGTAATCCGGATCAGGGACAGTGCCTGGTGGGTAGTTTAACTGGGGCGGTTGCCTCCCAAAGAGTAACGGAGGCGCCCAAAGGTTCCCTCAGCCTGGTTGGCAATCAGGTGGCGAGTGCAAGTGTACAAGGGAGCTTGACTGTGAGACTGACAGGTCGAGCAGGGACGAAAGTCGGGACTAGTGACCCGCTGGTGGCATGTGGAAGCGCCAGCGCTCAACGGATAAAAGGTACCCCGGGGATAACAGGCTGATCCTGCCCAAGAGTCCATATCGACGGCATGGTTTGGCACCTCGATGTCGGCTCGTCGCATCCTGGGGCTGGAGTTGGTCCCAAGGGTTGGGCTGTTCGCCCATTAAAGCGGTACGCGAGCTGGGTTTAGAACGTCGTGAGACAGTTCGGTCCCTATCCGCTGCGCGCGCAGGAAATTTGAGAGAATCTGTCCCTAGTACGAGAGGACCGGGATGGACGAACCTCTGGTGTGCCAGTTGTTCCGCCAGGAGCACGGCTGGTTGGCTACGTTCGGAACGGATAACCGCTGAAAGCATCTAAGCGGGAAGCCGGTCTCAAGATGAGATTTCCATGAGCTTCGGCTCGAGAGGCCCCCAGCAGACCACTGGGTTGATAGGCCGGATGTGGAAGAGAGGACTAAAGACTCTTGAAGCTGACCGGTACTAATAGGCCGATAACTTGACTTTAATCATTAATGCTACGCGTCCACTGTGCGGTTCCCGAGATACGGTCGGGTACTGATATCTCCATAGAGTTTCCGCTGCCATAGCGAGAGGGAAACGCCCGGCTCCATTCCGAACCCGGAAGCTAAGCCTCTCAGCGCCGATGGTACTGCACTCGTGAGGGTGTGGGAGAGTAGGTCGCAGCGGGACATTCTTCTACGAAGGGCCGCCCAACGCTGGGCGGCCCTTCGTCATTTCCGCAAGAATCGTCCCAGGCGCACGGCGCCGGCAAGCATCGATCGGAGCACCATGGCCTCCTCTGAAGGACCGGACCGCGACAGCGGCGACGACCAGCAGCCCGCGGGCTCGGGACGAGCCCCATCCGGGCGTTCCGGCGGAGACTCAGCACGCAGCTCGCGCCCCACGAGGGACGACCGCGCGCCCTCGAGCGGCGGACGCGGGCGCGATCGGGCGCCATCGGACCGCGGCGATCGTGGATCCCGGCCATCACAGCAGGGGTCCGGCTCGAACCGGGGCTCGTACGGCTCGCGCCCCGCTCGCGCCGGCGACGGCGGAGACTCCCGCGGCAGCCAGGGGTCACGCCCGCGCCGAGACCCGGACTCCCGGGGAGGGCGAGGCGGCGGTGGCCCGCGTGCGACAGGTTCCGACCGCTTCGGGAGCCGTCCGCCGCGCGATGGCGACAGGCGGGGTCCGTCACGCGGCGGCCGCCCGGACGATCGCCGCGGAGGGCCGCGCTCGGGCGACGATCGCGCATCGGGGCGTCCCCAGGACCGCGTGCGGCGCGACGACCGGACCGGTTCCCGTGACGACGGTTCGCGTCGTGGCGATCGGACCACCCAGAGACCGCACGTGGACGCTCCTGACGTGCCCGAGGACGTGACCGGTGCGCTGCTCGACCGCAGCGTACGAGGACGTCTGCGCACTCTCAGCAAGGACAACGCGGAGGACGTGGCACGCCACCTCGTGATGGTGGGGTCGCTGCTCGACCTCGACCCCGAGCTCGCCTATCAGCACGCCCAGGTGGCGGTGGCCCGCGGCGGGCGTGTGGACGTCGTGCGCGAGGCGAACGCCCTCGCGGCCTATGCCACCGGACGCTACGCTGAGGCGCTGCGCGAGTTCCGCACCGTGCGTCGCCTCAACGGATCCAACGAGCACCTGCCGCTCATGGCCGACTGCGAACGGGGGATGGGCCGCCCGGAGCGCGCGATCGACCTCGCGCGCTCGCCGGAGGCGTCCGACCTCGGTCCGCGCGGCACCGTGGAGCTCGAGATCGTGGTGGCGGGCGCGCGCGTCGACATGGGCGACCCTGCAGCCGCGCTGGTGTCCCTGCGGCGCCTCGAGACGGCGGATGCACAGCTCCGTGCACGCATCGACGCCGCGACGGTGACCGCCCTGCGGGCGCTCGATCGACACGACGAGGCGGATGAGCTGGAGGCACGCGTGCCCTCGAGCGAGGTGGAGCCCGACCTCGACTTCGACATCACGGTGTACGACGTGGCCGAGCTCCCTGAACCCGTGGCCGAGCCCGACCCCGCCTCTCCCGATCCCGCCACCTCCGACGACGCCCCGGAGGCCCGTTCGTGACCTCATCGTCCCTGCTGGGCAGCGCGGAGCCGCTGCAGAACGCCTTCGACGCGGCGCTCGTCGACCTCGACGGCGTCGCGTACCGGGGGCCGCACGCCATCCCTACCGCTCCTGCGGCGCTCGACGCCGCGCGCGCGGCCGGCATGCGGGTCGTGTTCGTCACCAACAACGCTTCCCGCGAGCCCGCCACGGTCGCAGAGCACCTCACCAGCCTGTCCATCCCCGCGGCGCAGGACGAGGTGATGACCGCAGCGCAGGCCGCAGCCGCACTGATGCTCGAGTCGCTGCCGGCAGGGTCGAGCGTCTACGTCGTGGGCGGAGCAGGGCTGCGCACCGCGGTCACCGAGGCGGGATACCGCATCGTCGACAGCGCGCACGACGGGCCGGACGCCGTCGTGCAGGGCTTCTCTCCCGATGTCTCGTGGAAGGAGCTCGCCGAGGCGTCCTACGCGATCTCGGCCGGCGCGCGCTTCTTCGCCTCCAACAAGGACCTCACCATCCCCAACGAGCGCGGCACGGCTCCCGGCAACGGCGCGCTGGTCAACGTGGTGGTGACGGCAACGGGCGTGGAGCCGCCGGGTGCTGGCAAGCCCGAGCCGGCGATGTTCCGCCTCGCGGCCCAGAAGGCCAGCGCCTCGCGCCCCCTGGTGGTGGGTGATCGGCTCGACACGGACCTGAAGGGCGCGCGCGCCGCCGGGTATCCCGGACTGCAGGTGATGACGGGCGTCGACGGCGTGCGTGACGCGATCCTGGCGCCTCCCGAGCACCGTCCCGCCTTCCTCGGACTGGACCTGACCGCCCTGGCGATGGCACACCCCGAGCCTCGGCGTCACGGGGACCGATGGACCGTGGGCGCGGCCACCGCATGGGTCGCCGCAGGGCGGCTTCACGTCGAGAGCGATGGCGACGGCTCGGCCGATGGGCTCGACCCCGCACGGGCGGCGTGCGCCGCCGCCTGGGCGACCGCGGACTACGGCCGCGACGTCGATGTTGAGAGCCTTCCTGACCTGGGAGTACCCTCGTCCTATGAATGACATCAAGGATCAGCGCGAGCCGCTGGGCGAGGTCAAGTATCCGGCCGAGGTCCGCGAGGCCCTCAACGCCGTCACGGAGCTGCCCGAGGACCTCGACAAGCAGGCCGAGTTCTTCGACAAGATCCAGGACTCGCTGTCCACGCGCATGCGCGAGGAGCAGTAGGGCGCTCATGCGGCTGGACCGCGCGCTCGCTGCGCGCGGCCTCGCTCGATCGCGCTCGCACGCCCAGGAGCTGATCGCCGCCGGCGCCGTCACCGTCGACGGCGTCGTGGTCACCCGTGCCGCCTCGGAGGCGCCGGATGCCGCCGAGCTGGCCGTCGCACCTGACTCCGTCCACTATGTCTCTCGCGCCGCGCACAAGCTGCTCGGCGCGCTCGATGCGTGCGCCCCGCTGGGCCTCGATGTCGCCGGCGCGCACGCTCTCGACGCAGGTGCGTCGACCGGCGGCTTCACCCAGGTGCTGCTCGAGCGAGGGGCCGCCCGCGTCGATGCCGTCGACGTGGGACATGGCCAGCTCGTCGGCTCGCTGCGGGCGGATCCCCGAGTGACCGTCACCGAGGGCATGAACGTCAGGGACCTCGCGCCCGGTGGCCCCGGCACCGGCGCACAGGTGGTCGTCGCGGACCTCTCGTTCATCTCGCTCACGCTCGTGCTTCCGTCGCTCGTGCGCACGGCCGATGCGCACGCCGAGTTCGTGCTGATGGTCAAGCCGCAGTTCGAGGTGGGACGCTCCAAGCTGAGCGCTCGGGGCGTCGTGACCGACCCCCGCGCCCGAGCATCCGCCGTGAGAGGCGTCGCCGACGCGATGTCCGCGGCGGGCATCGCCGTTCACGATGTCGCACGCAGCGCTCTGCCTGGTCCTCAGGGGAATGTGGAGTTCTTCGTGTGGGGCGGTGGAGCATGGCAGGCTAGGCCCCACAGGCCCGAGCGTCCCGTCCTCGTCGACAGCGCGCTCGACCACGCGATCGCACGAGAGGTGGAAGGAGACCGATGACCCGCAGGATCCTGATCATCGCGAACCCCCGGCGTCCCGGAACGATCGAGGCGGGTGCGGAGGCGGCGCGCGTGCTGGGCGCGGCGGGGATCGAGACCTGCACGGACTTCACGGCGGGAGTCTCCGACCCCATCGAGGCAGCGCTGGTCCTCGGCGGCGACGGCACCATGCTGCACGCCGCCGAGCGGACGCACGGCACGGGAATCCCGCTGCTCGGGGTGAACCTGGGCCGGGTGGGATTCCTCGCCGAGCTGGAGCGGGAGGACGTCGCCACCGCCGCGCAGCGACTCGCGGACGGGGACTACACCGTCGAGGAGCGTGGCACGCTGCGGGTGAGCGTGACCCGCGAGGACGGCTCCGTCGCGACCGGCTGGGCGCTGAACGAGGCGACCGTCGAGCGCGCGAATCGCCTCCGGACCCTCGAGGTGTCTCTCGCCGTCGACGGGCTGCCGCTGTCGAGCTTCGGCTGCGACGGCCTGGTGATCGCGACCGCGACGGGATCGACCGCGCACGCCTTCTCCGCCGGCGGGCCCGTGATGTGGCCCGACGTCGACGCGTTGCTGTGCGTCCCGCTGGCCGCCCATGCACTGTTCGCGCGCCCGCTCGTGGTGGGCCCCGAGTCCTCGTTCCAGATCGAGGTGGTCGCATCCTCCGAGTCCAAGGGCCAGGTGGTGCTCGACGGCTCGCGCAGCATCGACACCGGCCGGGGCTGCCTCATCGAGGTGCGCCGCGGCATCCACGGGGTGCGCTTGGCCCGCATGTCCGACGCGCCGTTCACGGAGCGGCTCGTCAAGAAGTTCTCGCTGCCCACCGACGGGTGGCGCGGCGAGCGCGCGCACCCCACGCCCATCGGACGGGAGATCCACGGCTCGACCGCGCCGAGCCCCGGCTCGCCCGCCCGCGACTCCGCCCCGCCGGACGAGGACGGCTGAGAGTGCTCCACGAACTCAGCATCACGGACCTGGGCGTCATCGAGTCCGCGCGGATCGAGGTGGGCCCGGGCCTGACCTGCGTCACGGGGGAGACCGGCGCCGGCAAGACCATGGTGCTCACCGGGCTGGGTCTGATCCTGGGCGCGAAGGCCGTCCCCGAGACTGTCCGCGCAGGAGCCGATGCGGCGCTGGCCGAGGCGGTGCTCGACGCCCCTCGCGACGGTGCGATCGCCCAGCGGCTGGCCGAGGCGGGAGTCGAGGTCGACGACGACGGCACCGTCATCGTCGCGCGAACCGTGGGCGCGAGTCGGCGCTCCCGCACCGTGATCGGCGGGCGCACGGTCCCGCAGGCGCTGCTCGCGGACGTCGCGGCCGAGCTCGTCACGGTCCACGGCCAGCACGATCAGGCGCGGCTGCGGACGCCAGCACGCCAGCGCGACACGCTCGACGCGTACGCCGGCGACGACCACAAGGGCACCGTCGCCGAGTACCGCCATGCGTGGACCGCGTGGACCGAGGCGAGCGCTGCGCTGGCGCGCATGGAGGACGGTGCGCAGGCGGCTCGCGCAGAAGTGGTCCGGCTGCGAGACGACCTCGACGCCATCGACGCGCTCGCGCCGCAGCCGGGGGAGGACGAGGAGCTCGCCGCCCAGGCGCGCGTGCTCGAGAATGCGGAGGACGTCCGCACGGGAGTCGCGTCCGCGCACGCCGCGCTCGGGGGAGACGACGAGTTCACGGCCGTCGCGGCGCTCGAGGCAGCCCGCCGCGCCCTGGGCGACGCGGCCCGCCACGACGACGCGCTCGGTGCGCTCGACGAGCGGCTCGCGAGCCTCGCCTACGGTGCCGGCGACCTCGTCACGGAGCTCGCGTCCTACCTCGAAGGACTCGACGCCGACCCGGCGCGGCTGGACGAGATCCACCAGCGCCGCTCGGATCTGGCTGGCCTCATGCGGCGCATCGGCGTTCCCGATCTCGCCGGGGTGCTCGAGCACGCCGAGCACGCGCGTGCGCGAGTCGCCGAGGACGACGCGTGGGACGAGACCCTCGTGGAGCGCCGCGCCGCCGTGGCGAGCACGCGGTCCGCCCTCGAGGAGGCCGCCGAGCGGCTGAGCGCCGGTCGTCGCGACGCGGCCACGCGCCTCGCCGCCGCCGTGCGCGAGGAGCTCGCCCAGCTCGCGATGCCAGACGCCGACTTCGCGGTGGCCGTCGAGCCGATCGACCCTGCGCCGCACGGCGCGGACGCCGTCGCCATGACGCTCGCCTCGCATCCTGGGGCGCCGCATCGGCCCATCGCCGAGGCCGCCAGCGGCGGCGAGCTGTCCCGGATCATGCTGGCGCTCGAGGTCGCCCTGGCGCACTCCACGCATGAGGGACCCCGCACCTTCGTGTTCGACGAGGTGGACGCCGGTGTGGGGGGCAAGGCCGCCGTCGCGGTCGGCGGCCGCCTCGCGGCGCTCGCCCAGACGCACCAGGTGATCGTGGTGACGCACCTCGCGCAGGTGGCCTCCTTCGCCGACACCCACGTGGTGGTCGCCAAGGCGACGGACGGCTCCGTGACCCGCGCGCAGGTCACCGCGGTGGAGGCGGACGCGCGTGTCGAGGAGATCGCGCGCCTGCTGTCGGGCCAGGAGGATTCGGCCACGGCACGCGCCCACGCGCTTGAGCTGCTGGAGGCCTCCGGCGTGCGACGATGAGCGCATGAATCGCTCTGTGCCTCATGCGAGCGCGAGCGACGGCACCATCACCGGACCTCTGCGAATCGAGCCGAGCGTGCGTGCACTCGCGCGCCGGCTGAGGGCCGGCGACGTCGCCGTCATCGACGTGCTCGACCTCGACCAGAAGGCGGCCGAGTCGCTCGCAGCCCGCCAGCCCGCCGCCGTCGTGAACGTGCGCCAGTCGATGTCCGGCCGGTTCCCGACGGGCGGCCCGCGGGTGCTGCTCGATGCGGGAATCGTGCTGATCGACGACGTGGGCTCTGCGGTGCTGGGCTGCAAGGACGGCACCCCGGCGACCATCGAGGGCGCACGCGTGATGGTCGACGGCGACGTGGTCGCGGAGGGCGCGCGCGTGGACGCTGACGCCCTCGAGGACCTCACGACGGGAGCGATCGATGGGCTCAAGGTCCAGCTCGCGACCTTCACGGCGAACGCGCTGGACCACGTCGAGCGCGAGTCCGACACGATCCTGCATGGCTCCGGTCTTCCCGACGTCGGAGTCGACATGGGCGGCCGGCACGTGGTGGTCATCGCCGCCGGCTACCGGCACCGCGAGCAGCTGCGAGAGATTCGCCGCTACCTGCGCGACCGCAGGCCCATCCTCATCGCAGTGGGCGATGCGGCCGATGCGACGCTCGACCTCGCATCCTCGCCTCACCTGATCATCGGCGACGTCGAGGGGGTGCGTGACGACGCGCTCAAGGCGGCGGACGAGGTGGTGCTCCACGATCCTCACGGTGGGCCCACGGGCCAGGCGCGGGTCGACGCGCTGGGCCTGCGGCACACGACCTCGCAGTCGTCGCTGCCCTCGGCCGCCCTCGCGATCCTCATCGCGGAGGCAGGGGGAGCGGACGTGATCGTCACGGTGGGCGTCGAGGCCACGCTGCAGGACTACCTCGAGTCCGCGCACACGGACGCCTCGGGGATGTTCCTGGCGCGCCTGCAGGCCGGACGCGCGATCGTGGACGCGCCCGCGGTGGTGCAGCTCTACCGGCATCGGTACTCGCCGTGGACGCTCGTCGCCCTGGTGCTCAGCGCGTTGCTGGCGCTGGGAGCGGCCGTGTGGGTCACCCCCGGCGGGCGCGCATGGCTCGAGGATGTGTGGGCCACCGTCGTCGGATGGTTCGGAGGAGCATGATGAAGGACTTCCGCTATCACGTGGTCTCGCTGGTCGCCGTGTTCCTCGCGCTCGCGGTGGGCGTCGTGCTGGGCTCCGGGCCCATGCGCGACGCGTTCGTGGGCGGACTGACGGAGCAGATCGACCAGCTCGAGGCCGATCTCGCGACCGCCGAGGACGAGGTCGCTGCCGCGCAGGCGCAGACCACCACCGGACGCCAGTACGCGGACGAGTCCGCGCCTGGGCTGCTGACCGGGAGGCTGCTGGGCACGTCCGTGGCGACGGTCCAGGCCATGGATCCCTCGGCCGAGGACGCCGCGGGCGTGCGCGACCGCATCGTCCAGGCCGGGGCGACGGTCAACGCAGAGCTGACCATCGAGCCGCTGTGGACGGATCCGTCGCAGACGGCGTTCCGGTCATCGCTCGCCTCGACCATCGCTCCGAACGTGCTGGGGGTCGACGAGACCACCTCGCCGTCCACGGTGCTCGCGCACGCGCTCGCACAGGCGCTCATGCCGGGCGTGTACCCGCCGGGCACGGACGAGTCCGACCTCGCGGGCACGGACTTCCCCGACCCCGAGGCGGCCGCGGACCGCTCGGCGCTGCTGATGGACCTGCTCACCGAGGCGGGCCTGGTCTCCGGCGTCTCGACGGACGCCGTGCAGTCCGTGGCGTTCATCGCCGGTCCTGGATCCAACGACGAGGCCGTGCGTGCGGAGACATCCGGAGCCATCGCCGCAGTGGCCGCGATCATGGCTCAGTACGCCCAGGCGGTGGCAGTCGCCTCCGGAGTGGACGCGACCGGCGACGTGCCCAGCGCGGTGCTCAACTCGCCCGACGCAGCGGCGAGCGTCGCGACCGTGGTGGAGGGCACCGGCTTCTACGGCCAGATCTCCGTGCCGCTCGCGCTCGCCGATGCCGCTGCGGGTGCCGTGGGTCACTACGGTCCGGGGGAGGGTCGCACGCTCGTCCCGCCCCAGGGTGGCTGATCCGCGCGGACCCGGTCCACGCATCGGCGCGGCGACGGGCCCCTCGCCCCGGAAAGACTGTTAGCATTGAAGCCCGTGGAGCGAACGCGATTCTCGTCCGGCACGGACCATGTCACCCGTCACATCTTCGTCACGGGAGGCGTCGTGTCCTCCCTGGGAAAGGGACTCACGGCATCCTCGCTGGGGCGCTTGCTGCGCTCCCGCGGCCTGCGCGTGACGATGCAGAAGCTCGATCCCTACCTCAACGTGGATCCGGGCACGATGAACCCGTTCCAGCACGGCGAGGTGTTCGTCACCGAGGACGGCGCCGAGACCGACCTGGACATCGGCCACTACGAGCGCTTCCTCGACGTGAAGCTCTCCGCGTCGTCCAACGTCACCACGGGTCAGGTGTACTCGCAGGTGATCGCGAAGGAGCGCCGCGGCGAGTACCTCGGTGACACGGTCCAGGTGATCCCGCACATCACGGACGAGATCAAGCGCCGCATGCGCGAGCAGGCCGGCCCCGACTGCGACGTCATCATCACCGAGGTGGGCGGCACCGTGGGCGACATCGAGTCCCAGCCGTTCCTCGAGGCGGCGCGTCAGGTGCGTCACGACGTGGGCCGCGACCACGTGTTCTTCCTGCACGTGTCGCTCGTGCCGTTCATCGGCCCCTCCGGCGAGCAGAAGACCAAGCCCACGCAGCACTCGGTGGCGGCGCTGCGCAGCATCGGCATCCAGCCCGACGCCCTCGTGCTGCGCTCGGACCGCCCCGTGCAGCCCTCGGTCAAGAACAAGGTCGCGCTGATGTGCGACGTCGAGCCCGATGCCGTCGTCAACGCGATCGACGCGCCCAGCATCTACGACATCCCGCGTGTGCTGCACTCCGAGGGCCTCGACGCCTACGTGGTGCGCCGCCTCAACCTGCCGTTCCACGACGTCGAGTGGGGTGCGTGGCAGGACGTGCTCAACCGCGTCCACCGCCCGGCCCACGAGGTCGAGGTGGCGTTGGTGGGCAAGTACATCGACCTTCCCGACGCGTACCTGTCCGTGGGGGAGGCGCTGCGCGCAGGCGGCTTCCACCACAACGCGAAGGTGAACATCCGCTGGGTGGCCTCGGACACCTGCCAGACCCCCGAGGGTGCCCAGAAGGCGCTCGGCGGCGTGGACGCGGTGCTGGTCCCCGGCGGGTTCGGCATCCGTGGCGTGGACGGGAAGATCGGCGCGCTGCGCTGGGCCCGCGAGAACGGCGTTCCCACGCTGGGCATCTGCCTGGGCCTGCAGACCATGGTCATGGAGTACGCGCGCAACGTCCTGGGTCTCGAGGGAGCCTCGAGCTCCGAGTTCGACCCCGACACCCCGCACCCCGTGGTGGCGACCATGGAGGAGCAGCTCGAGATCGTCGACGGCCAGGGCGACCTGGGCGGCACGATGCGCCTGGGCGAGTACCAGGCGGTCCTCAAGGCCGGCTCGGTGGCTGCCGAGACGTACGGCGCGACCGCTGTGGGCGAGCGTCACCGCCATCGTTACGAGGTGAACAACCAGTACCGCCAGCAGCTCGAGGAGGCGGGCCTGGTGGTCTCGGGCGAGTCTCCCGACCGCGAGCTCGTCGAGTTCGTCGAGCTGCCACGCGAGACCCACCCGTACTACATCTCGACGCAGGCTCACCCGGAGTTCCTGTCGCGGCCCACCAAGGCGCACCCCTTGTTCGCGGGGCTCATCGGTGCCGCGCTGGCCGTGCGCGAGGGAACCTCCGAGCCGGCCGCCGCTGACGCCAGCGCCACCGCCTGAGCTGTGACCGAGCCGCTCGCCGACGTCCCGGGCTCGCGCCCCGTCCTGACCACCCACGAGCGCTTCGTGGGCAAGGTGTGGGACATCGCGAGCGACGAGGTCGACCTGGGGGAGGCGGGCGTCGTCACGCGCGACTACGTGCGTCACACCGGCGCGGTGGTGATCATCGCCCTCGATCCCGAGGACCGGGTCTACCTGGTGCGTCAGTATCGCCACCCGGTGGGTGCCGAGTGCTGGGAGCCCCCCGCAGGCCTGCTGGACGTGGCGGACGAGCAGCCCCTGGACGCCGCGCGTCGCGAGCTGCACGAGGAGGCCGACCTCACTGCGGCGACCTGGCACGCCCTCGTGGACTACTGTCCGTCAGGAGGAGGCTCCTCCGAGGCGGTCCGCGTGTACCTGGCGCGCGACATCGCGCAGGTGCCGGAGCACGAGCGTCACGTGCGCACCGACGAGGAGCGCGACATGATCGGCGCCTGGGTGCCGCTGGACGACGCAGTCGCGGCCATCCTCGACGGCCGCATCCGGTCCTCGTCCGCGGTGGCGGGCCTGCTCGCTACGGACCGTGCACGGCGCGACGGCTACACGTCGCTGCGCGCCCCCGATGCTCCGTGGACACGCCCGGAAGCGACGCGCCTGGTGCGCTGACGCGCGCGTCCACTGCCGCGTCCCAGCAGGGGCTAGGCGGACCGCGAGGGCGTGGGTGCGGCCCTCAGCAGGTAGTACGCCGCCGCCGCCGCTGCGGTGAACACCGCCAGACCCGCGAGGTGGAGGGCGACCACGGCCTCCGGCAGCCCTGTGAAGTACTGGACGTAGCCGATCGCGCCCTGCGCGAGCGTCACGATGGCGAGCACCATCCACGCGCGACGCACCTCGTCGCGCTCGCCCACCGATCGGTCCCCGCGCACGCGCCAGATCAGCGCCGCCAGCACCACGATGAAGGCCCAGACCGATGCCGCGTGCACGCGCGCGATGAGCTCGGGGTCGAGGTCCAGGCGCTCGGTCGCGTCGATGTCGCCCGAGTGAGGCCCCGCGCCCGTGGTCAGGGCGCCCAGGAACAGGATCGCCGCGACCAGGACGGCCAGCAGCCGACGGTGCCAGGGCATCGGAGCTCCCGCGCGCTCCGGAGCGCGCCGGTACCTCAGCGCGAGCCACACGGCGTACCAGACCAGGACCGTGGACAGCAGCAGGTGGGGCGCGACCACCAGCGGGTGGAGCTGGACGAGCACGCTGATGCCGCCCACGACCGCCTGGATGATGACGCCGATGCCCGGCACCAGGCCGAACCATCTCAGCTCCGGCCGGCTGCGCCACACGGCGATCGCGACGCCCAGAGCCACCGCGACCAGCACGAAGGTCAGCAGGCGGTTGCCGAACTCCACGGCCGGGTGGAACCACTGCTCGGGGTGGAACTCAGGCGTGAAGCTGCCGGGCTCGCACTGCGGCCACGTCGAGCAGCCGAGCCCTGAGCCGGTGAGCCTCACCAGCCCGCCGGTCACGATGATGCCGCCCTGCGCGAGGATGTTGGCGATCGTGAAGCCGCGCCCGTGGCGCGCGATGAAGTCGAGGGGGCGTTGCAGCACCCCACAATCCTAAGCGGCGCCAGCAGAAGGCCGGGCCGACGTGCTCGCGGCGCGATGGCGCGACGAATTACGCAACACTCAGGTAAGGCTTCCCTTGCTTGCCGGGAACTATTTGAGCAACGAGAATGTTGTCCTATCTGAACCCCCCGACGACTCGACCGCGAGAGGAGTGAGCCATGGCTGGAGACACCACCCGCGACCGGGTGCTGGGCCTCATCGCCTCCGCCGGCCCCATCACGGCCGCGACGCTCGCGCACGAGCTGGGCGTCACGCCCGCGGGAGTGCGGCGTCACCTGTCGGCGCTCTCCGACGATGCGCTCATCACCGAGCACGAGCAGCCCGGCACCCACGTGCGCGGACGCGGACGCCCGGCGAAGTCCTACGTCGCGACCACCGAGGGCCAGCGCTCACTCACGACGGCGTACTCGTCGGTCGCCGTCGACGCGGTCGCGTTCATGCGCGAGCACGGTCAGCTCGACGAGTTCGTCGAGGCCAAGGCCGCCGAGCTCGAGATCCGCCTGCGCGCCTCGATGCCCCAGGACGCATCCATGGGGGAGCGCGTCGACGCCCTGTCCAAGGCCCTGGCCGAGCAGGGCTTCGCGACCTCGGTGCGCCCCGGCCCCGGCGGCTTCACCCTTCAGCTGTGCCAGGGCCACTGCCCTGTGCAGTCCATCGCCGAAGAGGCCCCGGAGTGGTGCGAGGCGGAAGCCCGTGCCTTCTCCCGCGTCCTCGACGTCCACGTCCAGCGCCTGTCCACCCTGGCAGGCGGAGCCCACGTGTGCACCACCACCATCCCGGTCGCTGCGGTGACCACCAAGGAAGGATGACCATGAGCACTCCCACCGACAACGCCCCGGCCCAGACCGATGAGGAGATCATCGCGTCGATCGGCGGCTACGAGTACGGCTGGCACGACAACGATGCCGCGGGCGCGATCGCGCAGCGCGGCCTGTCCGAGGACGTCGTGCGCAACATCTCCGCGCTCAAGAGCGAGCCCGAGTGGATGCTGAACCAGCGCCTCAAGGGCCTCAAGCTGTTCGACAAGAAGCCCATGCCCCACTGGGGATCGGACCTGTCCGGCATCCACTTCGACCAGATCAAGTACTTCGTGCGCTCCACGGAGAAGCAGGCTGCGACGTGGGACGACCTGCCCGAGGACATCAAGGCGACGTACGACAAGCTGGGCATCCCGGAGGCGGAGAAGCAGCGCCTCGTGTCCGGCGTCGCCGCTCAGTACGAGTCCGAGGTCGTGTACCACCAGATCCGCGAGGACCTGGAGGAGCAGGGCGTCATCTTCATGGACACCGACACCGCGCTGCGCGAGCACCCGGAGCTGTTCGAGCAGTACTTCGGCACCGTGATCCCTGCCGGTGACAACAAGTTCGCCGCGCTCAACACGGCCGTGTGGTCGGGCGGCTCGTTCGTCTACGTCCCCCCGGGCGTCCACGTCGACATCCCGCTGCAGGCCTACTTCCGCATCAACACGGAGAACATGGGCCAGTTCGAGCGCACGCTGATCATCGCTGACGAGGGCTCCTACGTCCACTACGTCGAGGGCTGCACCGCGCCCATCTACAGCTCCGACTCGCTGCACTCCGCGGTGGTCGAGATCATCGTCAAGAAGAACGCCCGAGTGCGCTACACGACCATCCAGAACTGGTCGAACAACGTGTACAACCTGGTCACCAAGCGCGCCACGGCCGCCGAGGGAGCGACCATGGAGTGGGTCGACGGCAACATCGGCTCCAAGGTCACCATGAAGTACCCGGCGATCTTCATGCTGGGCGAGCACGCCCGCGGCGAGACCCTGTCGATCGCCTTCGCGGGCGAGGGCCAGCACCAGGACGCGGGCGCCAAGATGGTGCACGCTGCTCCCAACACCTCGAGCTCGATCGTCTCCAAGTCGGTCGCACGCGGCGGCGGGCGCACGTCCTACCGCGGCCTGGTGCAGGTGCTCGAGGGTGCCAAGAACTCCCGGTCGAACGTGCTGTGCGACGCGCTGCTCGTCGACCAGATCAGCCGCTCCGACACCTACCCGTACGTCGACGTCCGCGAGGACGACGTCCACATGGGTCACGAGGCGACCGTCTCGAAGGTGTCCGAGGACCAGCTGTTCTACCTCATGTCCCGAGGCATGGACGAGACCGAGGCCATGGCCATGATCGTGCGCGGGTTCGTCGAGCCCATCGCGCGCGAGCTGCCCATGGAGTACGCACTCGAGCTGAACCGCCTCATCGAACTGCAGATGGAAGGAAGTGTCGGTTGACCACCACCGATCACTCGCAGGCCACCGCTGACGCCGCCCACACCGACGGCGTCGTCGTCCCCCAGGGCTCGCGCGGCGAGCGCTTCACGTCCTTCGACGTGGACGCATTCGAGCAGCCGGGTCCCCGTGACGAGGACTACCGGTTCTCGGCGCTGCGCGACCTCGCGCCGGTGCTCGACGAGGCCGCCGCCCCCGCGGACGGCGCGTCCGTCGAGGTGACGGCGCCGCAGGGCGTCGTCGTGGGCGAGCTCGCCCAGGGCGAGGCTCCGCGCGGCACCGTGCTCGTCCCGGAGGACCGCATCGCGGCGATCGCGTCCGCTGGCACCGAGCGCGCGACGCACGTCGCGATCCCGGCCGATGCGCAGCTCACCGATCCGATTCGTGTCGCCATCACCGGTCGCGAGCGCTCCCGCTCGCACCTGGTGATCGAGGCGGGCACTCACAGCGAGGCGACCGTCATCCTCGAGCACCGCGGCACCGGCGCGCACGCCGGCAACGTCGAGGTCATCATGGGTGACGGCTCGCAGCTCAAGGTCGTGAGCCTGCAGCAGTGGGACGACGACGCCGTGCACGCGGGCACCCACCACGCCCGCGTGGGCCGCGACGCGACCTACAAGCACGTCGCGGTGTCGCTGGGCGGCAAGGCGGTGCGCCTGGCCGTGACGGCCGAGTACGGCGGCACCGGCGGCTCCGCCGAGCTGCTGGGCCTGTACTACTCGGACGCCGGTCAGCACCTCGAGCACCGGACGTTCATCGACCACAACGCTCCCCAGTGCCACTCGAACGTCGCCTACAAGGGCGCGCTCGCAGGCAAGACGGCACGCACCGTGTGGATCGGCGACGTCCTGATCCGCGCCGCGGCCGAGGGCACGGACACCTACGAGCTCAACCGCAACCTCGTCCTGACGGACGGCGCGCGCGCGGACTCGGTGCCCAACCTCGAGATCGAGACCGGTGAGATCGAAGGGGCGGGCCACGCTTCCGCGACCGGTCGCTTCGACGACGAGCAGATGTTCTATTTGCGCTCGCGCGGCATCCCCGAGGACCGCGCGCGCAAGCTCGTGGTGCGAGGCTTCTTCGCGGACCTGATCCAGCAGATCGGCGTCCCCGAGGTCGAGGCCGGGCTCATGCAGGAGATCGACAAGGAGCTCGAGCACTTCTCGGAGGAGCCGGCGTGACCAGCACCGTAGTGGCCTCTCTCGCCGACCTGGCGCCCGGCTCCGCGATGACCGTCATGGTCACCTCTGACAGCGGCGCGACCGTGCCCGTCGCGCTCGTGCGCGAGTCCGGGGGCGATGTGTACGCGATCGGCGACACCTGCACCCACGGAGAGGTCTCGCTCGGCGAGGGCGATGTCGAGGGCCACGAGGTCGAATGCTGGGCGCACGGCGGCCGCTTCGACGTCCGCTCGGGCGACGCCACCGAACTTCCGGCCATGGAGCCGGTCCCTGTGTACTCCGTGTCCATCGTCGACGGCGCCATCGCCGTCGACGTGGACGCGAACATTGCTGTGACGAAGGAGAACTGATGACCACTCTTGAGATCAAGAACCTCCACGTGAGCGTGGACACCCCCGAAGGCACCAAGCAGATCCTGAAGGGCGTGGACCTGACTATCCGCTCGGGCGAGACGCACGCCATCATGGGCCCCAACGGATCCGGGAAGTCGACACTGGCGTACTCGGTCGCTGGCCACCCCAAGTACACGATCACCGACGGTGAGGTGCTGCTGGACGGCGAGAACGTGCTCGAGATGAGCGTGGACGAGCGTGCCAAGGCGGGCCTGTTCCTCGCCATGCAGTACCCCGTGGAGGTCCCCGGGGTCTCGGTGTCGAACTTCCTGCGCACCGCCAAGACCGCGATCGACGGCGAGGCTCCCAAGCTGCGCACGTGGGTCAAGGAGGTCAAGGGCTCGATGGAGAACCTCCGCATGGACGCCTCGTTCGCCGAGCGCAACGTCAACGAGGGCTTCTCCGGCGGTGAGAAGAAGCGCCACGAGATCCTTCAGATGGAGCTGCTGCAGCCCAAGATCGCGATCCTCGACGAGACCGACTCCGGTCTGGACGTCGACGCGCTGCGCATCGTCTCCGAGGGCGTGAACCGCGTCAAGGACAACACCGGGCTGGGCGTCATGCTCATCACGCACTACACGCGCATCCTGCGCTACATCAAGCCCGACTTCGTCCACGTGTTCGTGAACGGCCGGGTCGCCGAGCAGGGCGGACCCGAGCTGGCCGAGCGCCTCGAGGCCGAGGGCTACGACCGCTTCCTGGTCGAGGCGTAACGATCGCGATGCTCTCCTCCAGTCTGCGCGACGACTTCCCGCTCCTGACCCGCACGGTCAGGAACGGGAAGCCGCTCGTGTACCTGGACTCGGGGGCCACGGCCCAGAAGCCGCGCGCGGTGATCGATGCCGAGCGCGACTTCTACGAGCACCACAACGGTGCTGTGGGCCGCGGCGCTCACCTCCTCGCGGAGGAGGCCTCCGGCCTGTTCGAGGCGGCGCGCGGCGACGTGGCGACGCTGGTGGGTGCGCAGCACGAGGAGATCGTGTGGGCCGAGAACGCCACGGCGGCCCTCAACCTGGTCGCGAGCGGCATCGGCAATGCGTCCGCCGGCATCGGCGGCGAGGAGGCGGCGCGCTTCCGCATCGGCCCCGGCGACGAGATCTGCGTGACCGAGGCCGAGCACCACGCGAACCTCGTGCCCTGGCAGGCGCTCGCGACCCGGACGGGCGCGACGCTGCGGTGGATCCCGGTCGACGATCACGGCCGCCTCGACCTGGACGACCTCGACGAGCTCGTGAACGAGCGCACCGCGGTGCTCGCGTTCACCCACGTGTCGAACCTGACGGGCGTCATCTCGCCCGTCGCGGCACTCGTGGCCCGAGCCAAGGCCGTGGGCGCGCTCACGGTGCTGGACGGATGCCAGTCGGTGCCCCACCTGCCGGTGGACGTCGCTGCACTCGACGTGGACTTCATGGCGTTCAGCTCCCACAAGATGCTGGGCCCCACGGGGATCGGCGCGCTGTACGGCCGCAAGGAGCTGCTCGACGCGCTGCCGCCCAGCGTGTTCGGCGGCGGAGCCGTGAAGGTCGTCACGATGGAGACCACCAGCTGGCTCGACGCGCCGATGCGCTTCGAGGCCGGCTCGCAGCCCGTCGCCCAGGCGGTGGGCATGGGCGCCGCGGCGCGCTACCTGATGGAGATCGGCATGGATCGCGTCGAGGCGCACGAGCGCGAGCTCGCCGCGCTGCTGCGTGGCGGCGTCGCGGACCTCCCCGGCATGCGGCTGCTCGGACCCGAGGGCGACGCGGACGCGCGCGACGTGATCGCGATCGCGGCCGTCTCGGTCGACGGCATCCACCCGCACGACGTGGGCCAGGTGCTCGACGACGCGGGCATCGCGGTGCGCGTGGGTCACCACTGCGCGCAGCCGCTTCACCGGCGCTTCGGCGTGACGGGCTCGACCCGCGCCAGCGCCCACGTGTACACGACCCCGGACGACGTGCGCGCCTTCACCGAGGCGCTCGCGACCGTCCCCGCATTCTTCGGAGTGAAGGCATGAGCGCACTGGAGCAGATGTACCAGCAGGTGATCATGGATCACGCCCGTCAGGCCCATGGGCGCGGCCTGGTGGAGATCGAGCTGCCGCTGGTGGGGGAGTCCCACCAGGTCAACACCACCTGCGGCGACGAGATCCGCCTGCGCGTGGGCCTCGACGGCGACCGGATCGGAGCCGTGTCATGGGAGGGGCAGGGATGCTCGATCTCCCAGGCCTCGGTGTCCGTGCTGAGCGAGCTGGTCGAGGGCGAGAGCCTCGAGGAGGCGGACCGCACCATGGACGCGTTCCGCGACCTGATGCAGGCCAAGGGCGAGCCGTTGGACGATGACCGAGAGGACCTGCTCGGCGACGCGACCGCGTTCGTCGGAGTGGGCAAGTACCCGGCGCGCATCAAGTGCGCCATGCTGGGATGGATGGCGTTCAAGGACGCGGTCATCCAGGCACGAAAGGACCAGCCATGACCGAGACTCAGACCCCCGCCAACGCCGCGGACGTCGAAGAGGCGATGCGCGACGTGATCGATCCCGAGCTGGGGATCAACGTCGTCGACCTCGGCCTCGTCTACGGCGTCGCGCTCGACGAGAACCAGCACGCCGTGATCGACATGACGCTCACCTCGGCGGCGTGCCCGCTCACGGACGTCATCGAGGACCAGACCGGCCAGGCGCTCGACGGCGTGGTCGACGGCTTCCGCATCAACTGGGTGTGGATGCCGCCGTGGGGCCCGGACAAGATCACCGATGACGGCCGCGAGCAGCTGCGGGCGCTCGGCTTCAACGTCTGAGAAGGATGGTCGGAGCGCCGCTCAAGCGGCGTCGGTGAACACCCCGAACGCGTCGCAGGACGCTGCGCCCTGCTCGTAGCCGAGGATCACCGCCTCGCGGCGCTGCTGCGATGAGCCGTGCGTGAACGAGTGGGGCTCGACGTAGCCCTGGACGGTCTCCTGGATGCGATCGTCGCCCACGGCCTCGGCCGCCGCGAGGGCGTTGTCGAGCTGCTGGTCCGTGATGGGCTCGAGGAACGGGCGTCCGGTCTCGGGATCCTCCACGGTCGATGCCTCGCCGATCCAGTCGCCTGCGAGGCAGTCGGCCATCAGCTCGATCCTCACGCCGTCGGAGTCAGGTCCGGTCCCGGATCTGTCCGCGGCCTGCAGAGCCCCCGTGATGCTCTCGATGTGGTGGCCGTACTCATGGGCGATCACGTACAGCTGCGCAAGCGGGCCGTCTTCGAAGCCGTACGCCGCGAGGGCGTCCACGAAGCTCGTGTCGAGATACATCGTCGCGTCCACGGGGCAGTAGTACGGCCCGGTTGCCGCCGACGCGGCGCCGCAGCCTCCTGTGGTGGCCTCGTCGAACACGACGACCCCGGGCGGCGTGAAGGCGTGGCCCAGGCCGGGCAGCACGTCGCTCCAGTACGCGTCGAGCGACTCGATCGCGCCGAGCACGCGACAGTCGTCGTACGCATTGGCGTCCGCACCGGTGGTGCAGCGCTCGGCGAACGCGGCCGCCGTGTCCGGGTCCTCGGCGCCTGCGCTCCCGCCCGAGGTGTCCAGATCCGCGGGGTCGCCGCCCAGCAGCACGTACGCCAGCACCAGGAGCAGCCCGCCCACGCCGCCGCCGATCGCGATGCCGCCGCCGCGACGGCGGCCGCGGCGCTGCACGCGAGACGGGTCCAGCCGAGCGCCGTCCCTGAAGGTCATGGTTGGCTCCGCGCGGGATCGCGGGGCCTCGCGTCGCTCGCGTGACCCGCGAGCAGCGCGAAGGCGTCCTCGCGAGACATCGACGATGCGGGCGGCACCACGCCTTCGCGCGGTCCCACAGCGGCGCCCGCGCGACCACGCCGGCGCCGCCTCGACGGCTGGCCCGGGGGAGCCGCGCGGCGGGATCGGCGCCTCTCGCGAGCCTCCTCCGCGATGCCGCGCGCGTGCAGCGCCTGGCCCAGCTGCAGGGCGAAGCCCACGCTGCGCGTGGTC
Source organism: Demequina activiva (assembly GCF_016862815.1). Lineage (GTDB taxonomy): Bacteria > Actinomycetota > Actinomycetes > Actinomycetales > Demequinaceae > Demequina > Demequina activiva. The sequence goes on from NZ_BONR01000002.1 coordinate 228,960, forward strand.
GTAGGGAACACCACGGCCCGCACCGAGCGATCGAGTCCGCGCGCACGGGCCGCCATGCGCGACTCCAGGTACAGCCGCGCCACCTCGGGTAGCGCCCGCAGCATGAGCGCGAACATCAGCCCGAGCGTCTCCGGCGGGAGCAGGAACCTGATGGGACGCGCGACGGCGGAGACGAAGTCGAGCATCGCCGCCATCGACGTCGAGCACGTCACGGCCAGCGCCAGCGCCACGATGCCGATGAGATCTGCGGCCACGTCGATCGCGCGTGCGTAGTCGCCGCGCCACACGTGCAGTCCCGAGCTGAGTCCCGCGACGGCCAGGGTGCCGAGCATCGCGTACAGCGTCGCCTTGGCCGGCGGCTCGGTCGACGCCAGGAGCAGCACGCACGCGCACATGATGCCCACCGAGGTCACCGGGTCGGACACGAGGACCGTGGTGATCGCCAGCGTGACGAGCAGGAGCACCTTGAACCAGGCCGGCGCGGCGTGCAGGGGAGTGCTGCGCGGCCGGTACAGGCCCAGCATGGAGATCATGCGGAGGGCCGCCGCGAGACGCGGCCGAACATCAGGTCGCGATAGAAGGCGACGGCCTCGATCGGGGAGCCGTCGAACGCGACGCCACCGTCGTCGATCACCAGGGTGCGCTCGGCACGGGCGGCCGAGTCGAGATCATGGGTGACCTCGATGAGCTGCACCGGCAGCGAGCGCAGCAGCGAGCCCACGTGGGCCCGCCAGCGCAGGTCGAGCAGCGTGGTGGGCTCGTCCGCGATGAGGATGCGCGGCGTCACCGCGAGCACGCCCGCCAGGGCCAGGAGCTGGCGCTGGCCACCGCTGAGCGCGTTGACGGACACGTCCGCCCTGTCGCCCAGGCCGATCTCCTCGAGCGCTGCGAGCGCCGCATCGGCCCGCTCGTCCTTCTTGTCGATGGTGCGTCGCAGCGACAGCATCACGTCCTCGATGGCCGTGGGCATGATGAGCTGGGCGGACGGGTCCGTGAAGAGGAATCCCACGATGCGGCGCACCTTGGGCCCGTGCCTGGCGACGTCGAGCCCCTCGACCTCGACCGAGCCCTCCGACGGCAGCACCAGTCCATTGATGAGGCGCACCAGCGTGGACTTGCCGCCGCCGTTCGCGCCGATGATGGAGATGTGGCGCTCCGTGAGCCGCAGGCTGGTGGGCTCGAGGATCGGCACCCCGGAGTCGGGCGCGACGACGGCCGCGTCCTTGAATTCGATCATGCCCCAAGGCTATGCGGTCGTGGCGTGCTCGTGCTCCACAGCGGCTGAGCGGGCGCGGGTTCCCGGCAGGAGCTGGGGGTACGCGCGGTGGATGATCGCCGCCACCGCCGCGGCCACCAGCACCTTGATCACGTCCCCGATCGCGAAGGGGCCCATGGCGATCGCGGCCTCCGTGACCGTGATCTGCGCACGCCAGGCCAGCCAGGGGATGCCGATCGCGTAGACCACCGGGATCGACGCGAGACCCGCGATCACCAGGTGCAGGTACGTGAGACGCGTGCGGCGGCGGAACGCGACCGTGATGGCGCCCACCACCCACGCGGCCGGCAGGAAGGCGAGCAGGAAGCCGCCCGTGGGACCCGCGAGCACCGCGCTGCCCCCCATGAGGTTGGCGAAGATCGGGGCGCCGGCGAGCCCCACCACGAGGTAGAGGAGCACGGCGCCGGCACCGCGCCACGGCCCCAGCACGAGGCCCGCCAGCACCACGGCGAAGGTCTGCAGCGACACGGGCACGCCGAACGCGAGCGTCACCTCGGGCACCGCGGTCGAGGCGGCGATGAACGCGGCGAACACGGCGACCAGCGCGACGTCGGCTCCGGTGAGGCGGCGGGGCATGGGGATCTCCTCTGTCTGGGACAATGGACTGGCGCCCACGCTACTCGTGGCCGCTCCCGCATCGGCCATCGGACGGCCACGCGGACCAAACCTTGTCGAAACCGCACAACTGCCGCGCGCTGCGCGGAGGGGAGATTCGTTGATCGCCGCTCAGGACCTCGAGATGCGCATCGGCGCGCGGGTGCTCCTGCACCCCACGTCGTTCCACGTCAATGCCGGCGACCGCATCGGCCTCGTCGGGCGCAATGGCGCCGGCAAGACCACCCTCACCAAGATCCTCGCCGGCGAGGGCGTGCCATCCGCAGGCAAGGCGGTCCAGAAGGGTCGCATCGGCTACCTCCCCCAGGATCCCCGCACCGGCGACCTCGAGCAGGCGGCGATGGACCGCATCCTCGCCGCGCGGGACCTCGCGGGCCTGGCGCGCAAGATGCGCGACGCCGAGGAGGCGATGGCGGGCGAGGACGAGCAGGCCCGTGACAAGGCCATGGACCAGTACCCCCGCATCGAGGAGCGCTTCCGCGCCGCCGGCGGCTACGCCGCGGAGGCCGAGGCGTCCCGCATCGCCGCGAACCTGGGCCTCGACGAGCGCGTGCTCGCGCAGCCCGTCGGCGTCCTGTCCGGCGGGCAGCGTCGCCGCGTCGAGCTCGCCCGCGTGCTGTTCTCGGGTGCGGAGACGCTGCTGCTCGATGAGCCCACGAACCACCTCGACGCGGACTCGATCGCGTGGCTGCGCGCGTTCCTGGTCCAGTACGCCGGCGGTCTGATCGTGATCTCCCACGACGTCGACCTGGTGCGGGCGTGCGTGAACAAGGTGTTCCACCTCGACGCCAACCGCGGCGTCATGGACCAGTACGCGATGGGCTGGGACCTCTACCTCCAGCAGCGCGAGGACGACGAGAAGCGCCGCCACCGCGAGCGACGCAACGCGGAGAAGAAGGCCGCCGAGCTGCTGGCGCAGGCGGACAAGATGCGCGCCAAGGCCAGCAAAGCCGTGGCCGCGCAGAACATGGCCAAGCGTGCCGAGCGTCTGCTCGCCGAGACCGAGGACACCCGCGCGAGCGACAAGGTCGCCTCGCTGCGGTTCCCCACACCCGCGCCGTGCGGCAAGACCCCGCTGCGCGCCCAGGAGCTGTCGAAGTACTACGGCTCCCTCGAGGTCTTCACGGACGTCGAGCTCGCGATCGACCGCGGCTCCAAGGTCGTGGTGCTGGGACTCAACGGTGCCGGCAAGACCACCCTCCTGCGACTGCTCGGCGGCGTCGAGACGCCGGACACCGGGATCATCGAGGCGGGGCACGGGCTCAAGCTCGGCTACTACGCCCAGGAGCACGACACCCTGGACATGGACGCGACGGTGGGGGAGAACATGGCCCACGCCGCGCCGGACCTGGGCGAGACCGAGGTGCGCAAGGTGCTCGGCTCGTTCCTGTTCAGCGGCGACGACGCGGGCAAGCCCGCGCGCGTGCTGTCCGGTGGCGAGAAGACGCGCCTGGCGCTCGCGACGCTCGTGGTGAGCCAGGCCAACGTGCTGCTGCTCGACGAGCCCACCAACAACCTGGACCCTGCCTCGCGCGCCGAGATCCTGAACGCGCTGCGCTCGTACGAGGGCGCCGTGGTGCTGGTCACGCACGACGAGGGCGCCGCGGAGGCGCTCGACCCGGAGCGCGTGCTGCTGCTGCCGGACGCCGTCGAGGACCTCTGGAACGAGTCCTACCGGGACCTGATCGCCCTCGCCTGAACGCGCTCTCCAGGCACACGAGAGAGCGCTCCGGCGCTAGAGGGCGTCCTCGATCTCCTCGTCGGTGAGCCGTCGACGGCGCTGAGGTGGCCGGGCCGCGGGCGCTGCGCGATCCATGCGTGCGTCACGGCGCAGCAACAGGACGCCGCCCACGGGCGCCATCACCGCGAACAGCCACCACTGCCACGCATAGGACAGGTGGGGGCCCAAGGTCAGCTCGGGCAGCGGCACCGGCTCGCCGATGGGCGTCGGGACGCACGAATCGTCCGCGCACAGCTCGCGCAGCATCCCGTAACCGGGGACGGGGTCACCCGTGGGCGCCGGCAGCTGCGCCGGAGTGATGCGCGTGATGGAGCCGGCGGTGGTCTTGCCGTCGTCCTCCTCCCAGTCGCGCAGCACGACCGTGATCTGGACGCCAGGATCGGACGGCAGATCGAACGCGGACGCATCCTCGGTGCCGCCTGGCTGCGGGACCCACCCCAGGTTGACCATGAGCGACTGCCCGTCCACGGTGTCGAACCACGCGAGGTACTGCCACGCGGCGGTCCCGTCCACCGGGCGTCCCCGCAGCACGGTGGGAGGGGCAGGATCGAAGGACCCTGTCGCGGTGACGGTCCGCCACTGTGCGCCGGGCGGCAGGGTGGACGCCTCCGCGGGCACCACGGCGCCCAGGTCCGCCACGGGAGACTCGACGGCGCTCCCATAAGCCGCGCGCGCATCGGCCCGTTCCACGTGCCGGCCGTACTGCCACAGGCCCAGCAGCGTCGCGACCGCGCTCACCGCGAGGCACACCGCCATGGTGGCCGCGATGCGCAGCAGGGAGGGATGGCGGCGGGCGGGCACGAGTCGATGGTAGTCGTGGACGCATCAGGGCCCGTCACCACGATCGCGGTGACGGGCCCTGATGGACGGACAGCGGCTAGAGCAGGTCCACCGGCTCCTCCGACGTGGTCTCGAGCATCTCGAAGTCGAACACCCAGTAGCGGCTGCCCTGGGTGCCATCGATGGCGGGGCACTGGTCGTTCGCCAGCACCAGCCGCGCCTCGGGCTCGTTGGGGAAGCCGACGTCGAGGTCGATCTCGAACTCGTTGTACAGCTCGGAGCCCTCCTCGACGGGGATCTCCTCGTCGGCGGACAGCAGGACCGTCTCACCGGTCTCGCGGCTGGTCTCCATGAGGTACTCGACGCCCGTCTCGCGGTTCATCGCACCCGCGTAGTCGAAGCGCTGCCCGTTGAAGCTCGTGGGGATCGCGTTGTCCTCGATGAACCCCTCGACGTCGGTGATGCGACGGATCGTGTAGGTCACCTCGGGGGTGACGAGCCAGCTCTCGCCAGGCCGGGCGTACTGGTCGAACGGAGCCTCCTCGCCCATCCCGGCGAGGTGCTCCTGCCACTGCGCCTTGAGCGCCTCCAGGTCCTCGGGACCCGTGATGCCGTTCTCCGCGTCGAAGGTGGGCTCGGTCCACTGATACATGCGGTCCAGGCTGCCCTGCGCGCGCTCGAGCTTGGCCCGCTCGCTGCCGTCGTCGCCTGCGGTCTCCGGGTCGACCTCGTCGTTCATGACCTCGAAGAGCCATGCCACGACGATTCCGCCGGTGCTCGCCAGCGAGCGGCCGCGCGTCTCGATGCGCTGCCAGGCGAGGGGCTGCTCGCACTGCGGGGTGCCGGCCTCGTCGAAGAGATCGGCCTTGAGCGGCGCGTAGATGGGGTCCCCATTGCGGAACCAGGCATCGACGTAGCCGTCGTTCCCGCTCGAGCAAGCCGTCAGGGCCAGCGTGGACACGGCTGCGAGCGCTCCGATGCGCGCGGCCGTGCTCCAACGTCGTCGCGCGACGCCGCGCGAGCCCATGTCGTCCGTGGTCATTCGTCACTCCCCTTTGTGCGACGGTGCGATGGTCACCATTGCGAGTCCAAACGTTTCGACAGCGGTCACCATACCAACATCGCCGGGCAGTTCCGACGCCGCGCCGTGCGGTTGCGATGCAATTGTGACCTTCCCGTTTCCCGCGCCTCACACTTCCTGCTCGCACCCCGCGCCGTCGGCTACCGTGTCACCCATGTCACGACACGTACTCGTCACCGGAGCCAACCGCGGCATCGGCCGCTCGATCGCCGAGGGCTTCGTCGCTGCCGGCTACACGGTCTCGTCGATCCACCGCAGCGGCGAGCTGCCCGAGGGCGTCACCGGCGCCATCGCGGACATCACGGACACGGACGCCGTCAACGCGGCCTTCGACGCGCTCGAGGAGCAGCACGGGCGCGTCGAGATCCTGGTCGCGAACGCCGGGATCACCCGCGACGGACTCCTCATGCGGATGACCGACGAGGACTTCGCGGATGTCCTCGAGACCAACCTGACCGGCACCTTCCGGTGCGTGCGGCGCGCGTCGCAGTCGATGATCCGCCAGCGCTTCGGTCGCATCGTGCTGGTGGGCTCCGTGGTGGGGCTGCTGGGCAACCCCGGCCAGGTGAACTACTCGTCCTCCAAGGCGGCGCTGATGGGCATGGCGCGCTCCATCACCCGTGAGCTGGGGGCGCGCGGCATCACTGCGAACGTGATCGCCCCAGGCTTCATCGCGACGGACATGACGGCGGAGCTGGGCGAGGACACGGTCAAGCAGTACGAGGGGTCGATCCCGGCCAAGCGGTTCGGCGCTCCCGAGGACGTGGCCGCCGCCGCGCTGTATCTCGCGTCCGACGCCGCCGGCTACGTCTCCGGCGCGGTCATCCCCGTCGACGGCGGACTGGGGATGGGACACTAGGGGCGCACGCGCTCGGCGAGCCGTGTCGCGGCTCGCACCACGACGGCCGATGCGGGGGTCGCTAGGCTTCCAGCGAGGAGGAGAGACATCTATGGGCATGCTCGATGGCAAGAACATTCTGGTGACGGGGGTCCTGACGGAGGGCTCGATCGCCTTCGACGTGGCACGTCTGTGCCAGGAGCAGGGCGCGACCGTGGTCCTCACGGGCGTGGGCCGCACCTTCAAGATCACCCAGGCGATGGGTCGCCGGCTGCCGGAGGCGGCGCCGGTGGTCGAGCTGGACGTCACGGACCCGGCGCACCTCGCGGCGCTCGCGGACGCCGTGAAGGAGCACGTGCCCCACCTCGACGGCGTGGTGCACTCCATCGGCTTCGCGCCGCAGACCGTCATGGGCGGCAACTTCATGTCAGCGCAGTGGGAAGACGTCTCGACGGCGATCCAGATCTCCGCGTACTCCCTCAAGGCGCTCGCCCAGGCGGCTCTGCCGCTGATGACGCAGGGCGGCTCGATCGTGGGCCTCACGTTCGACGGCCGCTACGCGTGGCCCGTGTACGACTGGATGGGCGTGGCGAAGGCGTCGTTCGAGGCCGTGAACCGCTACCTGGCACGCGACCTGGGACCGGAGGGCGTGCGCTGCAACGTCGTCTCCGCCGGCCCCATCAAGACCACCGCGGCACGGCACATCCCGGGCTTCGACCAGATGGAGGGCGTGTGGTCGGACCGCGCGCCCCTGGGCTGGGACTCCGACGCCACCGAGCCGACCGCCAAGGCCGTCACCGCGCTGCTGAGCGACTGGTTCCCGGCCACCACGGGCGAGATGATCCACGTCGACGGCGGCGTGCACGCGATGGGACAGTGAGACCATGCCCACGCTGATCATCGCCCGCCACGCCAAGGCTGAGGCTCCGGCCCTCGGGCTCCAGGACATGGAGCGCACCCTGGCGCTCATCGGCCGCAAGGCGTCGACCAAGCTGGGCGAGGAGGTCGCCGCGGCCGGGCTGCGTCCCGACGTCGCGCTCGTCTCGCCGGCCACGCGCACCCAGCAGACGTGGAAGCTCATGTCCGCGGCGCTTCCGGACACGCGCACGGAGACGGTGGACGGCATCTACGAGACGGACGTCGAGGGCCTCCTGAGCGTGGTGCGCGAGCTCCACGACGTCGAGACGGCGATCATGGTGGGCCATGAGCCCACGTCCTCCGCCGCGACGGCGTACCTGTCCGGGCCGGGCTCCGACACGGGCTCGTTGAAGAACATCGCGCACGGCCTGTCCACGGCGACCGCGGCCGTGCTCGAGTTCGACGGCACGTGGGCGGACCTGGACTCCCGCACGGCGCGGCTGGTCGCGGTGCTGTCCGGTCGCAACGTCGAGTAGGGCTGCGCACCGCGCTCGACACGAGGAGGGGCCATGGCGACCGAGCATGAGTCGCTGGACGGTTTCATCGGCGACTTCATCCGACGCCAGCCGATGTTCTTCGTCGCCACCGCAGCGGCCGACGGGCTGGTCAATGTCTCTCCCAAGGGCGGAGCGGGCACGCTGGTGGTCCTGGACGACCATCGTGTGGCCTATCTCGACCTCACGGGCTCCGGGTCCGAGACCATCGCCCACGTGCGCGCGCTCAATCGCATCACCCTGATGTGGTGTGCGTTCGACGGACCTCCCATGATTGCGCGCATCCACGGCACCGCAGAGGTGATCACTCGCGACAGCGAGCAGTGGAGCACGATGGCGGCGCCCTTTCCCGACACGCCCGGTGCCCGCGCCATCGTGGTGGTCAGCGCGCAGCGCATCAGCGACTCGTGCGGCATGTCCGTGCCGGAGATGACGTACGAGGGCGACCGCGAGCATCTCACCAGGTGGGCGCGAGGCAAGGGCGAGGACGGCCTGCGCGACTACTGGAACCGCAAGAATGCGACGAGCCTCGACGGGCTGCCGGCCCTGGCCCCTCACGAGCGGGTGTGACGCGCAGGCCGCGACGAAGCCGCGCCCTCACGTGGTGGTCGTGAGCACGCCGCCGTCGGCGCGCACTGCGGCCCCGTTGGTCGCGGACGCCAGGGGACTGACGAGGTAGACGGCGAGAGCCGCGATCTCCCCGGGCTCGATGAACCGTGCCAGCAGCGAGCTGCCTCGCTGCGCGATGATCGCCGCCTGCAGCTCGGACTCCTCCATCCCCTGCGCCTGGGCGAGCTGGCGCACCACGGCGGCCACGCCGTCCGAATAGGTAGGACCTCCGACGATGGTGTTCACCGTCACCGAGGTCCCTCGCGTGAGCTTGGCGAGGCCATTGGCCAAGGCGAGCGCGCCCGCCTTGGCGACGCCGTAGTGCAGCATGTCCGCGGGCACGTCGAGGGCGGACTCCGTGCCGACGAACAGGATGCGGCCGGTGCCGCGCGCGAGCATCCCCGGCAGCACCGCGCGCGAGAGGCGCACCCCGCTCATGAGGTTGATGTCGAGGCTGCGGCGCCAGTCGTCATCCGTGAGCTCCGAGAACTCGCGCAGGCCGAACTCGCCCACGTTGTTGACGAGGATGTCGACCTCGCCGAGCGCGGGCACGAGCCGGTCCACGTCGCTGTCGACGCCGAGGTCCCCAGGCAGCCCCGTCACGGCGGCGTGGGGCACATCCGCTCGCAGCCGGTCCACGGCCGCCTCGACGCGGGCGGCGGCGCGACCGTGGAGGATCACCCGTGCCCCCTCGGCCGCGAGGCCCCGTGCGATCGCGTAGCCGATGCCCTGCGTCGATCCGCTCACGAAGGCGCTTGCCCCGTTCAGCTGCATGTCCATGTGGTCGCTCCTGTTGTTCGCCACGTCGGTGGGACGCGGCTCATTCACTTGCTCGGGAAAGTGAAACCTAGGCGCTTTCAGTTTCCTAGTCAAGTCAGTTCAGGGTGAATGCACGCGGAGATGGCGTAGCATGCAGCCATGCCTGACACCACACGAGCAGCGTCGCTGAGCGACGAGGAGCTGGAGACGTGGGCCGCAGTGGCGACCCTCCTCGAATGGCTTCCCGCCGCACTCGATGGCCAGCTGCTCAAGGACTCCGCCCTGACGCACTTCGAGTACGGCATCCTCTACGCGCTCGGCACCGCTGAGCGACGGACGCTGCGCATGAGCACGCTGGCCGGCTACTCGAACAGCTCCCTGTCGCGCCTGTCCCGGGCCGCGACCCGCCTGGAGTCCAAGGGATGGATGCGGCGAGAGCCCGACCCTGCGGACGGCCGCTACACGCTGGCGATCCTCACCGACGCCGGAGCCGCCAAGGTCGAGCAGGCGGCGCCGGCGCACGTCGAGCTCGTGCAGCGCACGGTCTTCGATGCGCTCACGCGCGCGCAGGTCCGCCAGCTCGGGGAGATTAGCCGCCGGGTCCTCGCGGCGATACGTGCCGACGGTGCGTGGGCGCCGCCGGTGCGGCAGCAGGGCGGCGGCTGAGCGTCAGCGGTCGATGACGTCGAGCACGGCAGTCAGGCTGGGCTCGTTGACCGCGGCATCGGCCAGTTCCTGAACCACCGGCTTGGCGTTGAACGCGATCCCCAGGCCCGCGGCCGCCATCATGTCGAGGTCGTTGGCGCCGTCTCCCACGGCGACCGCGTCTGCCGGGTCGACGCCCAGCTGCTCGCAGTACTCCAGGAGCGCCTGTGCCTTCGCGGCACGATCGATCACCGGGCCCACGGTGCGCCCGGTGAGGCGCGCATCGGCCACCTCCAGGCGGTTGGCCCGGAACAGCGAGATGCCGACGCGCGCGGCCAGCGGCGCGACGATCTCCTCGAAGCCGCCGGACACCAGCGCGGCCGTCCAGCCTCGCGACTGGAGCGTGGAGATCAGCTCCTGCGCGCCGGGAGTGAAGCGCACCTCGTCCAGGACTTGCGCGAACACGGTGTCGGGCACCCCAGCGAGCGTGGCCACCCGCTGGCGCAGCGACTGACCGAAGTCGATCTCGCCGCGCATCGCGGCCTCGGTCACGGCGGCGACCTCCGCCTCCGTGCCGGCGCGCGCAGCGATCATCTCGATGACCTCGGACGTGATCAGGGTCGAGTCGACGTCCAGGACGATGAGCCGTCCGGTCATGCCTTGACGATGGTGCCCTTGGGCACGACGGTGATGCCGGTCTCGGTGACCGTGTAGCCGCGCTCGAGGTCCGCCTGGCGGTCGATCCCGATGCGTGCGCCCTCCTCGACCTGGACGTTCTTGTCGATGATCGCGCGGTGGACCTGCGCGTGGCGGTTCACCACGACGTCGTCCAGCAGCACCGAGTCCGAGACCGTGGACCACGAGTGCAGACGCACCCCGGGGGACAGCACGGAGCCCGTGACGGTCGCTCCCGACACGATCACGCCGGGCGACACTATCGAGTCCGCGGCGTGTCCGAGGCGGCCCTCCTCGGAGTGGATGAACTTCGCGGGCGGCTCGGTGATGAGTCCCTGGTGCACGGGCCACTCGCGGTTGTAGACGTTGAAGATGGGCTGGACCGCGATGAGGTCCATGTGCGCCTCGTAGTACATGTCGAGGGTTCCCACGTCGCGCCAGTAGTCGCGGTCGCGATCCGTCGAGCCGGGCACGTCGTTCTCGAGGAAGTCGTAGAAGCCGCAGGTGCCCTTGTCGACGAAGTACGGGACGATGTCGCCGCCCATGTCGTGCTTGGACTCCTCGTTCTCGGCATCCGACTTGAGCGCCTCGAGCAGCGGCTCCACGGACGCGACGTAGTTGCCCATCGAGGCGAGGATCTCCTGGGGCGAGTCCGGCAGGCCGTCAGGATCCTTGGGCTTCTCCAGGAACGCCTTGATCATCCCCGGGTTGTCCTTGTCGACGTCGATCACGCCGAACTGGTCCGCGAGCCCGATGGGCTGGCGGATGCCCGCCACGGTGAAGTCTGCTCCCGACTCGATGTGCGAGTCGACCATCTGCGAGAAGTCCATGCGATACACGTGGTCGGCACCGACGATCACGACGATGTCGGGGCACTCGTCCTCGATGATGTTGACGGTCTGGTAGATCGCGTCGGCACTGCCGAGGTACCAGTGCTTGCCCCGTCGCTGCTGAGCGGGCACGGGCGCCACATAGTTGCCCAGCAGCGGCGACATGCGCCAGGTGCGAGCGATGTGGCGGTCCATCGAGTGGGACTTGTACTGGGTGAGGACCACGATGTGCAGATACCTCGAGTTCACGAGGTTCGACAGTGCGAAGTCGACCAGTCGATAGGTGCCGCCGAAGGGGACGGCGGGCTTGGCGCGTGCCGCGGTGAGGGGCATCAAGCGCTTTCCCTCACCTCCGGCGAGGACGATGGCGAGTACTTTCGGCGCTGACATACGCCCAGCATAGGGCCAGTGTCGGACGCGTGTCAGGGCGCATCGCTGGGGAGGTCGCACTACCGTGGGGGACATGAGAGTCGACATCCTCACCCGCGAGTTCCCGCCCCACATCTATGGAGGCGCCGGCGTGCACGTCGCGGAGCTGTCCGCCGTGCTGCGCCAGCACATCGACGTCGAGGTGCGGGCCTTCGATGGCCCACGAGACGAGCCCGGCGTCGTGGGCTACAACCCGTTGGGCGGGGGAGTCGGGGACGCCTCCCTCGATGTCCTGGCCCACAACCTGCCGATGGCGAAGGACTGCGCCGGCGCGGACCTGGTGCACTCGCACACCTGGTACGCGAACATGGCGGGCCACCTCGCTGCGCGCCTGCACGGCATCCCGCACGTCCTGAGCGCGCACTCCCTCGAGCCGCTGCGTCCGTGGAAGGCCGAGCAGCTGGGTGGGGGATACCAGGTGTCGTCCTGGATCGAGCGGACGGCCTACGAGGGCGCCGACGCGGTCATAGCCGTGAGCGACGGCATGCGACGGGACATCCTGCGCTCGTATCCCACGGTGAACCCGGACAAGGTGGGCGTGATCCACAACGGGATCAACGTGGACGCCTGGGCCGCGCCGTCCACCGACGAGGAGCGGGCGGCGGCCGATGCGGTGGTGCAGCGGTACGGCATCGACCGGTCGCGTCCTGCGCTCGTGTTCGTGGGGCGCATCACCCGGCAGAAGGGGCTGCCGCACTTCCTGCGCGCGGTCGAGCAGCTCCCGACCGATGTGCAGGTGGTCCTGTGCGCCGGCGCTCCCGACACGAAGGACATCGCCGCCGAGGTCTCGGGCCTCGTGTCGAGCCTGCAGGAGCGGCGCGACGGCGTGATCTGGATCGAGGAGCACCTCCCTCGCGCCGAGCTGGTGGCCGTGCTCGACGCGTGCACCGCGTTCGTGTGCCCGAGCGTGTACGAGCCGCTGGGCATCGTGAACCTCGAGGCGATGGCCGTGGGCCTTCCTGTCGTCGCGACGGCGACCGGCGGCATCCCCGAGGTGGTCGTGGACGGCTCCACCGGCACCCTCGTGCCCATCGACCAGGTCCAGGACGGCACCGGCACGCCCACGGACCCGGAGGCGTTCATCGCGGATCTCGCGGCCGCGCTGACCGACATGGTGTCCGATCAGGAGCGTGCCGCGCGCATGGGAGCCGCGGGGCGCGAGCGTGCCGCTGAGCACTTCTCGTGGGAGACCATCGGCGAGCGCACCCTGCAGTTGTACCGCGCGCTGGTCGGATAGGCTCGTGAGCATGACTGAGGTGCTGCGTCTCGACCATGTCGGCCTGCGCCGCGACGGCAACGCGATCCTGTCCGACATCACCTGGACAGTGCATGCGAACGAGCGCTGGGTCATCCTCGGCCCCAATGGCGCAGGCAAGACGTCGCTGCTCACGATCGCCTCCGCCCGCATGCATCCCAGCGACGGCTCCGCGACCATCCTGGGCGAGGAGCTGGGGCACACGGACACCCAGGACCTGCGCACCCGCGTGGGACTGTCCAGCGCGGCGCTCGCGGACCGCATCCCCGACGACGAGACGGTCCGCGACGTGGTCATGACCGCCGCGCACGGCATCACCGGCCGTTGGCGCGAGGACTACGAGCAGATCGACGAGGACCGGGCAGACGCGCTGCTCGCCGCGTTCGGCATGAGCGGATTCGCCGAGCGCGAGTTCTGGACGTTGTCGGAGGGCGAGCGCAAGCGGGTGCAGATTGGCCGCGCGCTCATGACGGACCCCGAGCTGCTGCTCCTCGACGAGCCCGCCGCCGGTCTGGACCTGGGCGGACGCGAGGAGCTGCTGGCCGCGCTCACCGAGCTCGCAGGAGACCACCGATCGCCCGCGATGGTGATGGTCACCCACCACGTCGAGGAGATCCCCCAGGGCTTCACGCACGCGATGCTGCTGCGCGAGGGCGAGGTGGTGGCCCAGGGGCCCGTGCGCGACACCATCACGGCGAGCCACCTGACGCAGACGTACGGCATGCCCGTCGAGCTGCACGCGTTCGGCGGCCGCTGGACGGCTCGGCGCGGCTGAGGCCCGCAGGTGAGGATCTCGGCGAGGGCGGAGTATGCCGTCCGGGCCGCCACCGAGCTGGCCGCCGCATCGCCCGAGTCCGCGACGCGCACCACGGAGGCGATCGCGCAGGCGCAGGAGATCCCGCGGAAGTTCCTCGAGGGCATCCTGTTGTCGCTGCGTGAGGCGCAGCTGGTCACCGCTCAGCGCGGGATCGGCGGCGGCTACCGACTGCTCCGGCCAGCGGATCAGATCACGGTCGCGGATGTGGTGCGCGCGGTCGACGGCCCCCTGGTGTTCGTGCGCGGCGAGCGCCCCTCGGACCTGAGGTACGACGGCTCGGCGGAGCCCCTTCTGGGGGTGTGGGTCGCGCTGCGCGCCCGGGTGCGCGAGGTCCTCGAGGGCGTCACGCTCGCCGATCTCGCGCGGGGCGACCTTCCCGGTCCCATCGCGGCGATCAACGAGGACCCCGCGGTCTGGGCGAATCCCGAATAACCTATCTTCTTAGTAGGTATTGATTCCTACCAGATTGATAGGTAATCTCCTCCTGAGCGGCATCGGCCGCACGTCCCAGGCGCGTGCGCCCTGAACACAGGAGGCGACATGAGAGCGCTCATCGTCATGGCATTCGTGGGCTTCGGCGCCCAGCTCGTGGACGGCAGCCTGGGGATGGCCTACGGAGTCACCTCGACCACGCTGCTGCTCGCGGTGGGCACCAGCCCGGCCGCCGCATCGGCGACCGTGCACCTCGCGGAGATCGGGACCACGCTGGCGAGCGGCGTGTCGCACTGGCGGTTCGGCAACGTCGACTGGCGGGTCGTGGGGCGGGTGGGAGTCCCCGGCGCCGTGGGTGCCTTCCTGGGCGCGACAGTGCTGTCGCAGCTGTCGACCGAGGCCGCCGCGCCCGTCATGGCCGGCATCCTGCTGGCGCTCGGCGTCTACCTCCTCGTGCGCTTCACCGTGCGTGGGGTGCCGCGTCGCCTCGACCGCGCACCGCTCAAGCGACGCTTCCTCGCCCCGCTGGGACTGGTCGCCGGCTTCGTCGACGCGACGGGCGGCGGCGGCTGGGGGCCCGTGGGGACGCCTGCGATCCTCGCCACGGGCCGCCTCGAGCCGCGCAAGGTCATCGGCTCCATCGACACCTCCGAGTTCCTGGTCGCGATCTCCGCCAGCGGCGGGTTCCTGCTCGGGCTCGGCACCGCCGGGATCGACATGGGCGTCGTGCTCGCGCTGCTGGCCGGAGGCCTGCTCGCCGCGCCGCTGGCGGCGTGGCTGGTGCGGCTGGTCCCGCCCCGCCTCCTGGGGGCCGCGGTGGGCGGCATGATCATCCTCACCAACACCCGCTCGCTCATCCGTGCCGAGGTCATCCCGCTGGCGGGCGCGGCGACCACCGCCGTGTACGCGGCCATCGTCGCGCTCTGGATCGCGGCGCTGGCCGTGTCATGGGCCGCGTGGCGCAAGGAGCGCGCAGCGACCGCCGAAGTTGGGGCCGCGACCGCGCTGGAGGTGCCCTCCGACCGCGCCTGACCAGGGCTGACGCTCCTTCTCGTGGGAGTCCTCCGCGCGGACGATGCCACCGCCGAGGCCCCCCTGCTAGGTTGCCGAGAAGGAGGTGCAGCATGGATTCGCTGTGGTGGTTCGTGGGCGCGATGGCCCTTGGCATCGTCGAGGTCTTCACCCTCGACCTGACCTTCGCGATGCTCGCCGGAGGCGCGCTCGCCGGAGGCGCGGCGGCCCTGCTGGGACTGCCATGGTGGGTGTGCGTGATCATCGCATGTGCGGTGGCGGCACTGCTGCTGTTCACGCTGCGTCCGTACCTGCTCAAGTCCATCAGCGCGCGAGGCGAGCTGATCGAGACCAACACCGCCGCGCTCGTGGGCGTCGAGGGCCGCACCCTCGACGCCGTCACCGAGTTCGCCGGACGCGTGAAGCTTGGCGGGGAGGTCTGGTCCGCACGCACGCGGGACGACGCGCCCGCCATCGATGAGGGCACCGAGGTCACGGTGCTCGAGATCCGCGGTGCGACGGCGATCGTCGCGCCCCAACCGAAGGGGGAGTGATCATGGATCCCGTCCAGATCGCCATCGCCGTCGCGGCGATAGTCCTCGCGATCTTCGTCATCTCGGCGATCGCGCGAGCCATTCAGATCGTGCCGCAGGCGGAGACGCGCGTGGTCGAGCGGCTGGGGCGCTACTCGCGCACCATGCAGGCCGGCATGCACCTGCTGGTGCCGTTCATCGACAAGGTGCGTCAGAAGGTCGACATGCGCGAGCAGGTCGTGTCCTTCCCGCCGCAGTCCGTGATCACCTCGGACAACCTCGTGGTCGAGATCGACACGGTCATCTACTTCCAGGTCACCGACGCCCGCGCCGCGGTCTACGAGATCGCCAACTACATCGTCGGCATGCAGCAGCTCACCGTCACGACCATCCGCAACGTCATCGGCACCATGGACCTCGAGCAGACGCTCACCAGCCGCGACCAGATCAACGGCCAGCTCCGCACGGTGCTCGACGAGGCGACCGGCAAGTGGGGCATCCGCGTGGGACGTGTCGAGCTCAAGGCCATCGACCCGCCCGTGTCCGTCAAGGACTCGATGGAGAAGCAGATGCGCGCCGAGCGCGACCGTCGCGCCGCGATCCTCACGGCCGAGGGCGTCAAGCAGTCCCAGATCCTCGAGGCCGAGGGTCAGAAGCAGTCGGCGATCCTCAAGGCCGAGGGCGACGCCCAGGCCGCGATCCTGACCGCCGAGGGCGAGGCGCGCGCGATCCTCCAGGTCTTCGACGCCATCCACGAGGGCGACGCGGACTCGAAGCTGCTCGCGTACCAGTACCTGCAGATGCTGCCCGAGATCGCCAAGAACGAGTCCAACAAGGTGTGGTTCGTGCCCACCGAGTTCACGGGCGCGCTCAAGTCGATCAGCGCCGCGTTCGGAGCGGAGGAGGCTCCCGAGCCGCTCGAGCGCGACCCGGAGCGCGGCACCGACCGCAAGTCCCGGATCACCTCCGCGCTCACCGACCCCGCCGAGGCGCTGCGCCTGGCGAAGCAGGAGGTCGAGGACGCCACCTCGGACGCCACCGACGCCGGCACCCGCTCGGGCCGCCCGCGCGACCCGAACGCCGAGAAGGGCCAGAACTAGCAGGACCCGTCAGAGCCCCGGCGCCGTGAGGTGCCGGGGCTCTCGCGCGCCCGCCCTCTTCTCACCTGAGCGCGCCAGCGGTCCGTCAGTGTCGCTCGCGGGCCTCGGGTGAGTCCTGGCGGTCACAGTCGACCACAATGGTCCGCATGCCCGTCATCCCCATCGCCGACGCCGCCGACGCGCGCCTCGCCGACTACCGCGACCTCACGGACGTGGCGCTGCGCCGCCGCCTCGAGCCGGAGCGCGGCCTGTACATGGCGGAGGGCGCCAAGGTGATCGAGCGGGCGCTGGCCGCGGGCCACGAGCCGCGCTCGGTCCTCATGAGCGAGCGGTGGCTCGACTCGCTGACCGTCCCGGACGCCACGCCGGTGTACGTCGCGCCCGCGGAGGTGCTCGAGGCCGTCACCGGCTACCAGGTGCATCGCGGCGCGCTGGCGGCGATGGAGCGCCCCTCGCTGCCGTCGCTCGAGCGGATCGCGCGCGACGCCCGCCGCATCGTGGTCCTCGAGGGGATCGTGGACCACACCAACGTGGGCGCGATCTTCCGCTCGGCGGCAGGCATCGGCGCCGATGCGATCGTGGTCGCGCCCACCTGCGCGGACCCGCTGTACCGGCGCAGCGTCAAGGTGTCCATGGGCACCGTCTTCCAGGTACCGTGGACGCGCGCGCAGGAGTGGCCGGGCGCGCTGCGCACGCTGCAGGAGGCCGGGTTCGCCGTGGCCGCCCTTGCCCTCGCGGACGATGCGGTGAGCCTGGACGAGTTCGCCGCGGCCGGCCACGAGCGCATCGCGATCGTCATGGGCGCCGAGGGCGACGGACTGAGCCGTGCCGCCCAGCAGGCGGCGGACGCGGTGGTCACCATCCCCATGGCCGGGGGAGTGGACTCGCTCAACGTGGCCGCCGCATCGGCCGTCGCCCTGTGGGCGCTGCGCCCCGCCGGCTGAACCCCGCACTCTTCCAGGTGGGCTGGACGATGTCGGAGCCTGGTGACACAATCGAACATATGTTCGAATGCGAGGTCTTCCTCGCGGTGACCCCAGGAGCCCCATGCCCATCGAGACGACCCCGGATGCCTCTCAGGAGGAGCGGCTCAGCCGCGCCCGGGCGGCGCTCAAGGGTGTCGAGACGCGCATCGGCGCCGCTCGCGAGGCGTGGGATCGGCCTGCGCTGCCGCTGACCGCGGACCTGACGGAGCTGATGCCGGAGGGGCTGCGCCGGGGTCAGGTGGTGGCCGTCACGGGGGCGACGTCGCTGATGCTCGCGCTCGCCGCAGAGGCCTCGCGTGCGGGATCGTGGACGGCGGCCATCGGCATGCCCACCGTGGGCGTGGTCGCGGCGGCCAGGCGAGGCATCGAGCTGTCGCGACTGGCGCTCATCCCGCACCCGGGCGCGCAGGCGGCCGATGCCGTGGGGGCGTGCGTGGACGGCATGGACGTGGTGCTGCTGGGCGAGCGGCTCGCGCTGTCCGACGCGAACCGCCGCCGCATCGGCGCGCGGGCGCGCGAGCGGGGCGGCGTGGTGATCGCCGCAGGCGAGTGGCCCGCGGCTCACGTGCGGCTGGACGTGGTGAGCTCCGCCTGGAGCGGGCTGGGCGCAGGGGACGGACGCCTGCGCGAGCGTGAGCTCACGGTCGCGGTGGGCGGACGCCGCGCCGGCGCGACGCGACGTGTGCGGGTGCTGCTGGACGGAGACGTCGGGGCGCGCTGGACGCGCCCCGGAGCACGCATCGACGTGGACGAGGAGGTCGCATGAGCGACATCGCCCCTGCACGTCGGGAGAGCTCGACGGGGCCCGTCGTCACCGTGCGCAGGGCCGTGCTGTGGGTCCCGGACTGGCCTGTCGTGGCCGCGATGGGCGAGGCAGGGCTGGGGGCCGATGCGCCGGCGGCGGTGCTGCACGGGCGTGGCATGGTCGCGGTGTCGGCGGCGGCTCGCGCGGCCGGGGTGCGGCGCGGGATGCGTCGTCGGCTCGCGCAGCGCGCCTGTCCCGAGCTCGCGATCCTGCCGCACGACGAGGGCCGCGACTCGCGTGCCTTCGAGGCGGTCGCCGCAGCCGCGGAGGAGGTGGTCTCCGGCGTCGAGGTGTCCCGTCCGGGCCTGCTGATGATCCCCGCGGACGGGGCGGCGCGCTTCCACGGCTCGGAGGAGGCGCTGGCGGAGGCTCTCGTGACCGCCGTCGCGGAGCTCGCGGGCTGCGAGTCCGGGGTGGGGATGGCCGACGGGCTGCTCGCGGCGGTGCTCGCGGCCCGGTCCTCGGCGCTGGTGCCGGGAGGCGGCTCCGCCGACTTCCTCGCGGACGCGCCCGTGGAGGTGCTGCCGCTGGCCGCGATGGAGCGGCGCCAGCGCGAGCAGGTCGAGGATCTGGTGAGCGTGCTGACGCGGCTGGGGCTGACCACCCTCGCGGACTTCACCGCGCTGCCGGCAGGGGACGTGCTCGCGCGATTCGGTCCGGTGGGGATGTGGGCCCACCGCGTCGGCCGTGGCGAGGACGTGCGCCCGCCGGTGCTGCGCCGCTCCGAGGAGGACATCGCCGTGACGTACGCGTTCGAGGAGCCCGCGCAGCGCGTCGAGCAGCTCGCGCTCGTGGCGGACCACGTGTCACGGCAGCTCGACGCGGCGCTCCTGGAGGCCGGCGTGCGCTGCGGGCGGGTGCGCATCGCCGCCACCACCGAGCGCGGCGACGCCCTCGAGCGGGTCTGGCGCACGGACGTGGGCTCGCGCGCGGGTGCGTTCGCCAAGCACATGACGGACCGGGTGCGCTGGCAGCTCGAGGGATGGCTGTCGGGAACCTCGAGCGGGCCGGAGCGCGCCCCGCTGACCGCGCTGCAGGTCACCGCGGAGGACGTGGTGCCGCTGGGCAGCGAGCAGGCCTACCTCTGGGGAGGCGTGTCCGGCGCGGACTCGCGCGCCCAGCGCACCTTGGAGAGGGTGCAGGGGCTGCTGGGGGCCGATGCCGTGCTGGCCGTGCGCGAGCAGGGCGGCCGCTCCCCGCGGGACCGCGTGCTGGCGCTGCCGTGGGGCCAGGAGGCGACCCCGAGCCGGCGCATCGAGCACCCATGGCCCGGCCGCATCCCCGATCCCGCCCCGGCGACCGTGCTGCCGGTGCCGGAGCCGCTCGAGGTCCTCGACGCCGGCGGCGCGCCGGTGCGCATCGACCGGCGGCTGGCCATGAGCGCCCCTCCCACCTGGGTGCGACTGCAGGTGGACCCGCGCGACGAGCGGGCGGCCGCCGCGCGACGTCACCCGTCCTCGGGGCGCATGGGCCTGGCGAGCGACGGCCCTTCGTGGGGGCTGCCGCAGCCCGTCGAGGCGTGGGCGGGCCCGTGGCCCATCGTCGAACGATGGTGGTCCGAGGACTCCTCGCGCCGCGCATGCCTGCAGATCTCGCTGCGCCGCCCGGACGGCGCCCCGGGGCACGCGCTGCTGGCGTCCTTCACCGACGGCTCCTGGGTGCTCGAGGCGATCTATGACTGACTGCGTCGACTACGCCGAGCTGCACGCCCACAGCGCCTTCAGCTTCCTCGACGGCGCCAGCCATCCCGAGGAGATGGCGGCCGAGGCCGGGCGGCTGGGGCTCAGCGCGCTCGCCCTCACCGACCACGACGGCCTCTACGGCGCGGTGCGATTCGCCAACGCCGCGCGTGCCATCGACCTGCCCACCGTCTTTGGTGCGGAGCTGCACCTGGGCGCCCCCGAGACTCCCGGCGGTCCGCCGGTGCTGGACCCACCCACCGGGGTGCCGGACCCGCGCGGCAGCCACCTCGTGGTGCTGGCCCGCGGCGCCGAGGGCTACGGGAGGCTGTCCCACGCCATCGGGATGGCGCACCTGGCCACAGGGGAGAAGGGCCTGGCCCGCTACACCCTCGAGGACCTCGCGGCCACGGGCGACGGCCGGTTCCTGGTGCTCACCGGCTGCCGCAAGGGATCCGTGCGGCGGGCGCTCGCCGGCGTGGGGGTCCCGGGCGCCAACGCGCTGTCCGGCGCCGTGACGCCGCTGGGCTTCGCGGCCGCCCGGCGCGAGCTGGACCGGCTGACGTCGCTGTTCGGGCGGGACAACGTCGCCGTCGAGATCACGGACACCGGGGACCCGTTCGACTCCGAGAGGGCCGATGCGCTGGCCGATTTGGCCTTCGACGCGCGCCTGCCGCTCGTGGCCACCACCAACGCGCACTATGCGAGCCCGCGTGACGCGGACCTGGCCGGCTCGCTCGCGGCGGTGCGGGCCCGCTCCTCGCTCGACGACATGGACGGCTGGCTTCCCGGCGGCTCCGGCGGCCACCTCCGCTCGGCCGCAGAGATGCTGCACCGTCACAGGCGTCACCCGCAGGCCGTCGCCACTGCGGCGAGGCTGGCCGCCGAGTCCGCGTTCGACCTCAACCTCGTCGCCCCGAACCTCCCGCCCTACCCGGTTCCCGAGGGCCATACCGAGGCGTCGTGGCTGCGCGAGCTGGTCAAGCGCGGGGCCTACGCCCGCTACGGACCTCCGCACGACGAGCGGATCCCGGGAGCCTGGAAGCAGCTCGAGCATGAGCTGAACGTGATCGAGGCGCTCGACTTCCCCGGCTACTTCCTCATCGTCCACGACATCGTGAGCTTCTGCCGCGACCACGACATCCTGTGCCAGGGACGAGGCAGCGCCGCGAACTCGGCGGTGTGCTTCGCGCTGGGCGTGACCGCGGTGGATGCGGTCACCCACGGGCTGCTGTTCGAGCGCTTCCTGGCACCGGAGAGGGATGGCCCCCCGGACATCGACGTCGACATCGAGTCCGATCGCCGGGAGGAGGTCATCCAGTACGTCTTCCAGCGGTTCGGCCGCATCAACGCCGCGATGGTCGCCAACGTGATCCAGTACCGGCCGCGATCGGCGGTGCGGGACGCGGCGAAGGCACTGGGCTACGACGTGGGCCAGCAGGACGCCTGGTCCAAGAGCATCGACCGGTGGAGCTCGTTGCGGGTGCCGCAGGACAGACAGGAGGAGTGGGCCGCGCAGCAACGCGATGCGATGTGGCCGGAGCCGGCGCCCTCGCAGGACCTCGAGCACATCCCCGAGCCCGTGCTCGACCTCGCCGAGCGCTTCCTGCGGCTGCCGCGCCACCTGGGCATCCACCCGGGTGGCATGGTGCTGTGCGACCGGCCCGTGATCGACGTGTGCCCCGTGGAGTGGGCACGCATGCCCGGGCGCACGGTGCTGCAGTGGGACAAGGACGACTGCGCCGATGCGGGGCTGGTGAAGTTCGACCTGCTGGGCCTGGGGATGCTGTCCGCGCTCAAGTACGCGTTCGGGTCCATGCGGGACACCACGGGGGAGGAGCTGGGGCTCCACTCGCTGCCGCAGGAGGATCCCGAGGTGTACGACCTGCTGTGCGCCGCGGACACGGTGGGGGTGTTCCAGGTCGAGTCCCGCGCCCAGCAGGCCACGCTGCCGCGGCTGCGGCCGCGCCGGTTCTACGACATCGTGATCGAGGTGGCGCTCATCCGTCCCGGTCCCATCCAGGGAGGCTCGGTGCATCCCTACATCAACCGCGCGAGGGGTCGCGAGCCCGTCACCTACCTGCACCCGTTGCTCAAGAAGTCCTTGGGCAAGACCCTGGGCGTGCCGCTGTTCCAGGAGCAGCTGATGCAGATGGCGATGGACTGCGCAGGCTTCGACGGCTCGCTGGCGGACCAGCTGCGGCGGGCGATGGGCTCCAAGCGCAGCCCCGAACGCATGGAGGCGCTGCGCGCCCGCTTCATGGTGGGCGCGAACGAGCGTGGCATCACCGCGGACGTTGCCGAGCAGATCTTCGACAAGCTCAAGGCCTTCAGCGACTTCGGCTTCCCCGAGTCCCATTCGTACTCCTTCGCGTACCTGGTGTACGCCTCGAGCTGGCTGAAGGTCCATCGTCCCGCCGCCTTCTACGCCGGCCTGCTGGCCGCGCAGCCCATGGGCTTCTACAGTCCGCAGTCCCTCGCGGCCGATGCGCGGCGCCACGGCCAGGTGGTGCTGCGACCCTGCGTGGAGCGCTCGGAGGTGCTGGCCGGCGTCGAACGCGTCGCGCAGCCGTTCGACGCTCCCGACGAGACCCGTGCGGACCTGGCCGCCCTGGTGCATGTGGATCGCACCCTTGCCGTGCGCATGGGCCTGTCTGCGGTGCGAGGGCTCGGGGCCGATGCCGCGCAGGCGATCGTCGACGCGCGTGCCGAGTCGCCGTTCACGTCCCTGACGGACATGGCGCGACGCGTGCGGGTGAGGCCCGCGGGAGTGAAGGGCCACTCGGGGCTGGCGCCTGAGAGGGGGCTCACCGTCGCGCAATGGGAGGCGCTGGCCACCGCAGGCGCGCTCGAGTCGCTGGGAGTCACCAGACGCGAGGGCCTGTGGGCCTCCGGGGCGTTGGCTCGTGAGGGCCCGGACACCCTCGAAGGCGTCGAGACCGGCGTCGAGGCGCCCATGCTGCCCGGCATGAGCGCGGTCGAGGAGGCCGTCGCGGACGTGTGGGCCTCCGGAGTGTCCGCGGACAGCTATCCCACGGTCTTCGTCCGTGGCGGGCTCGACGCGCAGGGCGTGCTCACCGTGGCCGGAGTGACCGAGCACGAGGCCGAGCGGCGGGTGACCGTCGCGGGCGTCGTCACCCATCGTCAGCGCCCCGGCACGGCCAAGGGAGTGACGTTCCTGTCGCTCGAGGACGAGACGGGCTTCCTCAACGTCATCTGCTCGGTGGGGGTGTGGCGGCGCTTCCAGGCCGTGGCGAGACGCTCGGCGGCCCTGGTGATCCGCGGCCGCATCGAACGGGCCGACGGCGCCACGAATCTTGTCGCCGAGCACCTGTCCCCGCTGTCGCTGAAGGTCCCTGCGAAGAGCAGGGACTTCCGCTAGAGCGGGCCGTGGCGGCACGCTCGCGTGGTGTCTGACGAACCGCACGCCATGCTACTATTGCCGTCGCGCTGAGGCGCTCCACGGAGCACCGCAGACCACCTGTCCGGGTGGCGGAAATGGCAGACGCGCTAGCTTGAGGTGCTAGTGCCCTTTATCGGGCGTGGGGGTTCAAGTCCCCCCTCGGACACCAGCAGGGCCGGAGGCGACAGCCTCCGGCCCTTCGTCGTTCCCGCGGCCGTCGCCGCCGCATCCGCCCTGCCAGCCTGGACCGCGTGATCCGTCCCGAGGCGGGCATCAGGACGCGCTCCTCGACGGGGGCCTCGACCTCGCCAGCGCGCCCCAGCAGCCCGAGATGACAGCAACTTTCACACGCGCAACCGCCGTTCAGGACCCGCCATCGGAGGCGCTCGAGCGACGCCGACGAGCTCCCGTCAGATCACGAATCGGTAACAAGGGGGGAATGTCCAGGGCGCATGCGCAGTTGACCCTCACGAAGGAAGCAGTTCAGACGTGAAGCAAAGGAGAACATCATGCTCGCTACGATCCTCTGGATCCTCGCAGTCGTCCTCGTCGTGCTCGGCATCGTCCGCATCATCCAGAAGGACGTGCTGTGGGGCATCGTGCTCATCATCGTCGGCCTCCTGATCGGACCCGGTGGAGTGAGCATCTTCACCTGACGGCTGCCTCAGCGCCGTCACCACCCGACGCCCGCCCGTCCGCTCCCCTTCGGACCGGCGGGCGTCGGCGCGTCCGGACGCTAGCCTGAACGCATGAGCGCTTCCGTCGACGTGGTCCAGATCTGTCAGGACCTCATCCGTATCGATACCTCCAACTACGGCGACGAGCCGGGCCCGGGAGAGCGCGAGGCGGCGGAGTACGTCGCCGCCTTCCTCTCGGGCCTGGGCCTGAAGCCCGTGATCCGGGAATCGGAGCCTGGGCGCGCCAGCGTGACGTGCCTGTGGCCGGGGACCGACCCCAACCGCGATGCGCTCGTGGTCCACGGGCACCTCGACGTGGTGCCGGCCTTCGCCGAGGACTGGTCCGTCGACCCGTTCGCCGCGGAGATCAAGGACGGCATGATCTACGGCCGCGGAGCCGTGGACATGAAGAACATGGACGCGATGATCCTCGCCTCGGTGGCGACCATGATCCACGCGGGCGAGCAGCCGCCGCGGGACATCGTGCTCGCGTTCTTCGCGGACGAGGAGCACGGCGGCGCACGGGGAGCCAAGTGGCTGGTCGAGAACCACCCCGAGGACTTCCACGGCGCCACTGAGGCCGTCAGCGAGGTGGGCGGCTTCTCCGCGTACATCAACGGCCGGCGTGCCTACCTCATCCAGACGGCGGAGAAGGGCATCCAGTGGCTCAAGCTCATCGCCCATGGCAAGCAGGGGCACGGCTCCCTGGTGCACCGTGACAACGCGGTGGCGCACCTCGCGGGAGCGCTGACGCGCATCGGCGCGCACGAGTGGCCGGTCGAGCTGACGCCCACCGCCGAGCGCCTGCTCAAGGGCGTCGCGGAGCTCGAGGGCATCGAGTACGAGCCCACGCCGGAGGTCATCGACCGCCTGGTTGCCGGACTCGGCGCGATGGCACCCATGATCGAGGCCTCGGTGCGCAACACGTCGAACCCGACCATGATGGACGCCGGCTACAAGACCAACGTGGTGCCGGACACTGCGGTGGGCTACGTCGACAGCCGCTATCTCCACGGTCAGCAGGAGCAGGTGCTGCGACAGATCGAGGAGCTGGCCGGCACGCACGTCAAGGTCGAGCCCTACATCGAGGAGCGCAGCCTCGAGGTTCCCTTCGAGGGGGCGCTGGTGGACAAGATGATCGCGGCGCTCGGCTCGGAGGACCCCGACGCCCCTGTGCTGCCGTACTCGCTGATGGGCGGCACGGACAACAAGCACCTCGCCGCCATCGGCATCACCGGCTACGGATTCGCGCCTCTGCAGCTGCCGCCGGACCTCGACTTCCCGTCGCTGTTCCACGGCATCGACGAGCGCATCCCGGTGGACAGCCTGTTCTTCGGCACCCGGGTGCTCACGAGCTTCCTGCGCGACTGCTGAGCGGGCCCTGACCACCGGGGCCGTCGCGGCTCAGGCGGCGTCGGTGCGCTGCACCCTCATGACGCGCCTGCGCAGCCAGACTCGCCTCGCGCCGCCGTAGAGGATCTGGGAGCGCGAGAGCTCCCAGCGACCGTATTCGGCCTGCTCCGTGAGCAGCGAGCGGGTCTCAGCGCGCGTGACGTCCCGCGGGATGTCCACCACGCGCCACTCGAACCGGCTCGAGGCAGCGGGGCGCCCGCGCGATGGCGTGATCACGTGCGGCGAGTGTCCGTCGTTTTCTCTCATGTCCCCTCCCATTCAACTGCAACCACAGGTACCGTCATAACCATGAGCACCGATGCGCGTGAGGCCTTGCGACGGCTCGTCGCCACTCTCGAGGAGCACCTCGAGGCCGTCGCGACGCGTCGCGGCCCGGCCGATGCGGCGGTGGACGATGCATACGACTCCGTCGCCAGCGCGTTCGAGCAGTACGAGGAGGCTCTCGACACGGAGTATGCCGAGACCCTGCCCCTCGTGCTCGACGACGACTTCGAGGACGGCGACGGCGACGGCGACCTCGACGAGGAGCTCGATCCCCACGCTGAAGAGGACGAGGACGAGCTGGACGACGACGTCGAGGACTTCGACCTCCGGTAGGCCGCTCGCGTCATCGTCATCGCGCTACCGCCGCTCCGGGTAGCCGATGGGGGGCGCGGAGATCTCGTCGAGCGCCTCGGCGATCGAGTCCGGAAGCTCCAGGCTCAGCGCGTCCAGAGAGGGCCGGAGCTGCTCCGAGGTTCTCGCCCCGACCACGGCGGCGCTCACCGACCGCTGGCGCAGCGTCCATGCCAGCGCGATCTCGATGGGGTGCACTCCCAGTCCCTGCGCGGCCGTCACCACCGCGTCCACGATCGACGCGGATCGCTCATCCATGTAGGGCGCCACGAATCCGCTGAGGTGCTCGGAGGCGGCTCGGGAGTCCGCAGGGATCGCATCGCGGTACTTGCCGGTCAGGACTCCCCGGCCCAGAGGCGACCAGGCGAGCACTCCCATGCCGAGCGCATCAACCGCGGGCAGCACCTCCCGTTCGATGCCGCGCTGCACCAGGGAGTACTCCATCTGGCTGGCGCTGATGGCGGGGCGACCTGCGAGCGCGGCGATGCGGGCGGTGGCCCAGCCGGGGTGGTTCGAGACGCCCACGTAGCGCGCGCGGCCCGAGTTCACCGCGATCTCGAGAGCATGCAGCGTCTCCTCGACCGGCGCGACGGGGTCGAACGCGTGCACCAGCCACAGGTCCACATGATCCGTGCCCATGCGGCTCAGCGACGCGTCCAGCGTGTCCAGCAGCGTGTCTCGCGACGCGTCGATGACGCCGCCGGACTCGGTGCGCCGGATCCCGGCCTTGGTGCAGATCTGCACGTCGGAGCGCGAGATGGTGCCGCCCAGCATCGTGCCGATGAGCGCCTCGGAACCGCCGTCGGCGTACGACGCGGCCGTGTCCAGCAGCGTGCCGCCGGCGCTGAGGAACGCGTCGAGCTGAGCGCCCGCCTCGTCTGCGCCGGTGTCCCGGCTCCACGTCATGGTGCCCAGCGCGAGAGCCGAGACCACGAGACCGCTGGTGCCGACCCTTCTCCGCTGCATGCAGGCGACGCTACCGGCTGCGACGGGCTGGCCTCCGGCGCGACGCGCGGGCGCTAGCCTTGCGCACATGGAGTGGTGGGAAGCGGTCATCCTCGGGCTGGTGCAGGGACTCACGGAGTTCCTCCCCATCTCCTCGAGCGCGCACATCCGCGTGATCGGGCCGCTGCTGCCGTCCGGCGGCGATCCGGGCGCGGCGTTCACGGCGATCATCCAGATCGGCACCGAGGCGGCCGTGCTGCTGTACTTCCGCAAGGACATCGCGCGCATCATCTCCGCGTGGGTGTCCGCCCTCGCCGGGCGCAACGGCGCCGATCGCGCGTCCCGACTCGGTCGCGGCAGCCCCGATGCGCGCATGGGCTGGTGGGTGATCCTGGGCTCGGTGCCCATCGTGGTGCTCGGAGTGCTGTTCCAGGACGCGATCGAGAACTACCTGCGCAACCTCTACCTGACCGCGGCAGTGCTCGCCATCTTCGCTCTGGTGCTCGGCTTCGCGGACCGCTTCGGTCGCAAGGAGCGCGAGCTCACGGAGCTGACGGCCAAGGACGCGATCCTGCTGGGACTGGCCCAGGCGGCAGCGCTGATCCCTGGCGTGTCCCGCTCCGGCGGCACCATCTCGATGGGGCTGTTCCTGGGGCTCACGCGGGAGGCCGCGGCGCGCTACTCGTTCCTGCTCGCGATCCCTGCCGTGCTGGGCTCCGGGCTGTTCCAATGGGTGACGAACTCCGGGGAGCTGACGGAGCCCGGCGGTCCCGGGATCGCGAACACGGTGATCGCAGCGGCGGTCGCGTTCGCCGTCGGTTTCGTCGTGATCGTGTGGTTCCTCCGGCTCATCACGCGCCACTCGTTCTGGCCGTTCGTCTGGTACCGCATCGGCCTGTCCGCCCTGATCCTCGCCCTGCTGGGCGCCGGCGTGATTCCTGCGCTCGCCTAGTCGGTGCGCTTGGGACCGCCGTCACCACGGCGGCGCAGGAACTGCTCGAACTCGGCCGCGATCGCGTCTCCGGAGGCCTCCGGCAGGCTCGTCTCGTCCATGAGGGACTCGAGCTGCTGGACATGAGCCGCGATCTCCTCGTCCTCGTCGGTCAGCTCGTCCGCACCGCGCTGCCACGCCTCGGACTCGTCGGGCAGCTCGCCCAGGTCGATCGGGAGGCCCAGCAGGCGCTCGAGCGAGCCCAGGAGAGTCGCGGTGGCCTTGGGGCTGGGAGGGTGCGCGATGTAGTGCGGCACCCCCACCCACACGCTGAGCACGGTGATCCCGCGCAGCTGCGCCTCGTGCCCCAGCACGCCCACGATGCCTGTGGGCCCCTCATAGTCCGATGCCTCGAGTGCGTAGCGCTCGCGCGCGTCCGCATCCTCGCTGGTGATGAAGGTGGGGAGCGGACGCGTGTGGGGCACGTCGAGCAGGAGCGCCCCGCACGTGACCAGCGTGGTCACACCCAGGTCCTCGGCGGCGTCGAGGACCTCCGCACAGAACGAGCGCCATCGCATCGACGGCTCGATGCCGCGCACGAGGCTCAGGCCGCGCTCGCTCGGCCACGGACCCGTCGTGGTCGACACGACCGTGCCGGGCCACGACACCACGCGGTCGCCCGACGGCAGCCGCGTGATGGTGGGACGGCTCACCTGGAAGTCGTGATAGTCCTCCGGGTCGATCGCGAGGTGCTGCTCCGAGCCCCACGTATGCGCGAGGTGATCGAGCGCTCCGGACGCCGCCGAGCCTGCATCGTTCCAGCCCTCGAAGGCGGCGATCATGACGGTCTCGTCGTCTCCGATGGCGCTCTCGCGATCCTCCGTGCTCATCAGTCCAGCCTAGACTCAACCAGTGTGAACCAACAGCACTCTCTGCCCGCCGCCGTGCTGTGGGACCTGGACGGCACGCTCATCGATTCGGAGCCGTTCTGGTTCGCGAGCGAGCGTGCGCTCGCCGCCCGGTTCGGGGCGACCTGGTCGGACGCCGATGCGCACGCTCAGATCGGCGCGGAGCTCACCGTCACCGCCCGCTCGTTGCGAGACGCGGGTGTGGACCTGCCGGTCCCTGACATCATCGAGCTGCTCGTCGCCGAGGTCGCCGAGAAGGTGCGCACCAGCGCGCCGTGGAATGCCGATGCGCGTGCCCTCCTCGAGCGGGTCGTCGCCGCCGGCATCCCGTGCGCGCTCGTGACGATGTCCTACTCACGCCTCGCCCAGGCATTTCTCGCGACCGCTCCGGACGCCTTCGCCGTGGTGGTCACGGGAGATCGCGTGGCGCACGGCAAGCCCCATCCGGAGCCGTACCTGACCGCCGCGGCAGAGCTGGGCGTGCCCATCGCGCAGTGCGTCGCCGTCGAGGACTCGCCCACGGGTGTGGCGTCGGCGCTCGCGGCGGGAGCGCGCACGGTGGGCGTCGAGCGCATCGTGCCGCTCGACCCGCGGCCAGGTCTCGCGCGTGTGCGCAGTCTCGAGGGACTGGGGCCGGAGGACCTGCTGACGGTGCACGACCATGGCCGACCCGCGCGCTCGTAGGCGCGAGCGAGAGCACGGCACGAGGCCCGCAGAGGGGAGGCTGCAGGCCTCGCGCCATGTCAGGAGGCCAGGCCTGCTCGGGCGATGACGTCCTTGAACCAGTGGAACGAGTCCTTGGGCGTGCGCACCTGGGTGTCGTAGTCCACGTGGATGAGGCCGAACCGGCTCGACTCGCCGTAGGCCCACTCGAAGTTGTCCATGAGCGACCACACGAAGTATCCGCGCAGGTCGATGCCCTCGTCGAGAGCCCGCTTCACGGCGCGCACGTGCTGGTCGAGGTACGCGATGCGGCGGTCGTCGTGCACCACGCCGTCCTCGCCTGGCTCCTCGAACCACGAGGAGCCGTTCTCCGTGATCCACAGCGGGGGCGCATCGTAGTCGTCGGTGATGCGGTGGAGCAGGGCCACCATGCCATCCGGATCGATCTCCCACCCGCGATCCGTGACCGGCAGCCCCTGGTCGGAGCGGCCGGTGTCGCCGGCGCCCACCGCCATGACGCCGGCACGGAAGCGGTCCGGGGCGTCCGGTCCCGGCCCCGTGATGATGCCCTGCTGGTAGTAGTTGATC
Organism: Demequina activiva; assembly: GCF_016862815.1. GTDB lineage: Bacteria > Actinomycetota > Actinomycetes > Actinomycetales > Demequinaceae > Demequina > Demequina activiva. The sequence continues at coordinate 259,411 of NZ_BONR01000002.1, forward strand.
CCCAGGTCGTCCAGCGGCTGGTGGATGATCTCCAGGTCCCCGTCGATCACGTGGCTGAAGTCCATCAGCGGGGCGAGGTCCTCGATCAGGTCTGCCGGATACGAGCCCGTGAGCATGGGATCGAGGAAGATGCGGTTGGTCACCGCGTCGACGCGGCGCGCGGCGTCGACGTCGGCGGGGGAGTCGGTGGCGGCCACCGCGGGCACGACGTTGAGCGTCACGCCGAACCGGTGCCCCTCGCGACGGCTGTCCTGCCATCGCTGCAGGGCGAGGCCATGGCCGAGGTTGAGGTGGTGCGCGGCGCGAATGGCGTTCGCCGGCTCCTGCCGTCCCGGGGCGTGCTCTCCATCGGCGTATCCGAGATGGGCCGCGCACAGCGGCTCGTTCAGCGTGGTCCAGATGTCGATGTGGTCGCCCAGTGCCCCGTACGCCAGCTCCGCGTAGTCGGCGAACCGGTACGCGGTGTCTCGCTCGGGCCAGCCGCCGGCGTCCTCGAGCTCCTGGGGAAGGTCCCAGTGGTAGGCGGTGACCCAGGGGGTGACGCCCTTGTCGCGCATCGCGTCGACGAGCCGCTTGTAGAAGTCGACGCCCTTGTCGTTGAGGCCGCCCGCTGCCCCCGGCTGGAGGCGCGGCCACGCGAGCGAGAAGCGGTAGTACGGCGCTCCCAGCTCGGCCATGAGCGCGACGTCCTCCTCCCATCGGTGATAGTGGTCGCAGGCCCGGTCGCCGGTGGTGCCGTCCTTGATGCGGCCGGGAGTGTGGGAGAACGTGTCCCAGATGGAGGGACCGCGGCCGTCGACGTCGACGGCCCCCTCGATCTGGTAGCTCGCGGTGGAGGTTCCCCAGCCGAAACCGGCGGGGAACGGGGTGCCGGAAGGTCGCTCGTCCATCAGTTCTGCAGCCTTGCATCGCGGCCCGACGCGTCAAGGATGGCGGCCCAGACGTCATCGGGGATAGTCCACGACGACCACTCGAGCAGCTGCGCGATGCGTTCGGGCCGCGAGACTCCGACGATGGTGGAGTGGATGCGCTCGTCGCGCGTGGAGAACTGCACGGCCGCGGCCCCGAGGGGAACTCCAGCGTCGGCGCAGATCTGCTCGATGCGCCGCACGGCTGTGGCGGTCTCGTCACGCATGGGCGCGTAGCAGTATGTCGATACTGCGTCGCTTCCGCGGGCGAGAACTCCGCCCCCGAAGGGAGCCCCGTTGACGATGCCGTATCCGGCCTCGTGCGCCTGTTGGATCAGCGCGTCGGCCGTGCGGTCGGCGAGGGTCCAGCGGTTGTGAGTGAGCACGATCTCGAAGGCCCCGGTGCGCAGGAAGCGAGACAGCAGGGAGGTGGGCCCTCCCGCCACTCCCAGGTGGTCCGCGATTCCCTCCTCCTTGATGCGCACCAACTCCTCCACGGCTCCGCCCGGCGCCATCGCCTCCTCGAAGGTGATGCGCTCGGGATCGTGGAGGTGGAGGATGTCGACGCGTTCCACGCCCAGCCGCTCCAAGGAGCCCTCGATCGACCTCCGCACGGCGGCACCGTCGAACTCGCCGGTGACGAAGTCAGGGTCCACCTTGGTTGCGAGCACCATGTCGCGTGCGAGGCCACCCGATTGCTGCAGCGCAGTCCCGATGCGATGCTCGGAAGCGCCGTCGCCGTAGCCGGCGGAGGTGTCGAGGAAGCGGATGGGGGAGGCGAGCGCGGCATGCACAGTCTCCACCGCGCGGTGCTCCGGCGTGTCGTACCCGAACGCGGCTTCCATCCCGCCCAGCGGGCCGCCTCCCATGCAGAGCTCCGTCACGGTGAGCCCGGTCGCCCCGAGCGTCCGAGTCCTCACGACGGCTCCGCGGAGAGCGGGGAGTCGACCGCGATCCCCAGCGCCCGCTCGACGTCAGCGTGGACCAGCGGCGGGGGAGTGCCGCCGAACTCCGGGCACAACGCCTGGAAGCTGCACCAGCCGCACAGCGTCGACTTCCGCGTTCGGAACTGTCCCGTGCGAGCCGCGGATGCGATCTCGTTCCACAGCTCGCGGATCTCGAACTCGATCTGGGCGAGGTCGTCGTCCGTGGGATGCAGCACCACGGTGCCGCCGTCGCGCAGGTACAGGAGCTGAAGGAGCGCCGGGCGGCGGCCCCGCAGGCGCTCCACCAGCAGCGCATAGAAGCGCATCTGGAACTTCGCCTGCTGGCCGTAGCGGGGATGCGGCGTCTTGCCTGTCTTGTAGTCGACCACTCTGATCGAGCCATCGGGCGCGACGTCCACGCGATCGATCACGCCGCGGAGGTTGGGGCCCTCGTCGAGCTGGTACTCGACGAACTCCTCGCGTCCCGCAGGCTCGAGCCGCTGGGGATTCTCCATGGTGAAGTACGTGGCGACGCGCTCGCGCGCGTCCGCGAAGAACTGGTCGCGCGCGCTCGCGTCCTCGAACAGCTCCTCCAGCTGCGGCTCCTTGGCGAGCATGGCGTCCCACTCGGAGGGAAGCATGGCCTGCGCCGCCTCGACCGTCCGGTCGCGCGCGGGCAGGTCGTAGACGTGCTCGAGCACCGCGTGCACCAGAGTTCCCAGGCGCGGCGCGATCGACGGCGGCTCCGGGATCCGGTCCACGACGCGCAGCCTGAACATCAGCGGACACTGGCGGAAGTCCCCGGCGCGTGATGGCGACAGGGCGGGGCGACGGCTCATGCCCACCACCCTAGGCGCCGCGAACGACACGGCCGCGAGGCGCATCGGCCCCACGCGACCGTCTACCGTGGTCCCATGAGCGACGCCCCTCGCCGCACCCGCGGCCTCCAGCTCGGACGCGCGTTCGGCGGCCGCGTGATCGTGCAGGGATCCACGCTGGTGATGCTCGTGGTCCTCGCGTTCATCTTCAGCACCAACGGCGGCCAGGAGCTCACCCGCCGCGGCTTCACCATCGGGCTGATCCTCGCGGCGCTGCTGTTCGTCTCCGTGTTCCTGCACGAGCTCGCTCACGCCGCGACGGCCAAGGCGTTGGGCCGCCAGGTCCACGAGGTGGTGATCACGCTGTGGGGCGGTCACACGAGCTTCGACGCGCAGGGCATCACGCCTCGTGTCGCGGGGATCACGGCTGCGGCTGGCCCGCTCGCGAACCTGGCCATCGCAGGCCTGGCCTGGGCGGCGCTCGCGACCGGCGCCTTCGACCTCACCCTCGCCGAGTTCGTCCGCCAGGACCTCACCGCCTACCAGCTCATCCGGTACCTGATGGTGGCCAACCTCATCCTCGCGGCGTTCAACGCGCTGCCGGGCATCCCGATGGATGGCGGCCGGGTGCTGGAGTCCATCGTGTGGGCCGTGACCAAGGACCGCTATCGGGGCGTGATCGTGGCGGCATGGGGCGGACGGGTGGTGGCGATCGGCGTGGCCGCGTACGCGATCGGGGCGCCCTTCGCGCAGGGCGGTCGCCCCGGAACGTTCGAGCTGATCTGGGCGGCGCTGATCTTCATGATCCTGTGGCCTGCGGCATCCTCCGCCCTCAAGAGCGCCCAGATGCTGCGGCGTCGCGAGTCCGTGACCGTGGGCACGCTCATGGTGCCGGCGGTCGCGATCCCGTACACCGCGACGGTGGCCCAGGCGGTCGCCGAGGCCTCCGCTCACGGTGCTCGCGAGATCGTCGTGCTGGGCGCGGACGGAGCGGCCGCCGGGCACTTCCCGGTCGCGATGGCGGATGCGGTGCCGGTCGAGGCGCACCACGACACCGGTCTGCAGTCGGTGGTGATGCCGCTGCCGCGCGGCACCGACGTGCCGCCCGGGCTCGCAGGCGACGACCTGGTCGATGCGCTGCGCACGTGGTGGGGTCGCACGGATGGCTGGGTGGTGGTCCAGGACGGTGAGGTCGTGGGCCTGGTGCGGCTCGGCGACGTCATGTCAGCGCTGCGCTGACGCCGGGTCGGGGCCCCCGCGCGTCGCCCTAGACTGGACGGCATGACCGTCCCCACCCCTCCTGCGGGCGCCGAGGCGCGCCGCGGGCCCCTGCGCGCAGGCGACCGGATCCAGCTCACCGACGCGAAGGGCCGGCACCACACGATCGTGCTGGAGGCGGGCAAGACGTTCCACACGCATCGCGGGCAGTTCACTCACGACGAGATCATCGGCCAGCCCGAGGGCACCGTCGTGACCAACACCGCCGGCTACGACTACCTGGTGCTGCGACCGCTGCTGAGCGACTTCGTGATGTCGATGCCGCGCGGCGCCGCGGTGATCTACCCCAAGGACTCGGGCCAGATCATCCAGATGGCGGACATCTATCCCGGTGCGCGTGTGGTGGAGGCGGGAGTGGGCTCGGGAGCGCTCACCATGTCGCTGCTGCGGGCGGTCGGCGACGCGGGCGAGCTGATCTCCATCGAGCGGCGCGAGGACTTCGCTGGCATCGCCCGCTCCAACGTCGAGAGCCACTTCCACGGCCCGCATCCCGCGTGGCGACTCGAGATCGGCGACTTCGCCGACCGCGTCGCGGAGGTGGCCGAGCCGGGAACGGTGGACCGCATCGTCCTGGACATGCTCGCGCCGTGGGAGAACCTCGACGCAGCGGCCGCTGCGCTCGCCCCCGGCGGCGTGTTCCTCGCGTACGTCGCGACCACCACGCAGCTGTCGCGGCTCGCCGAGGATCTGCGCGAGCACGGCGGGTTCACCGAGCCGCAGGCATGGGAGTCGATGGTGCGCACCTGGCACCTCGAGGGCCTGTCCGTCCGGCCGGACCACCGGATGATCGGCCACACCGGCTTCCTGCTCACGACGCGGCGCATGGCGCCCGGCGTCGACGCGCCGGTGCGCAAGCGCCGACCCGCCAAGGGCGCCTACCCCACGGACGGCGAGTGGACGCCCGAGGACCTGGGCGAGCGCGCAGTCAGCGACAAGAAGGTGCGCCGCGTGCGCCGAGACGCCGAGCGGACCCTCGCCGTCGAGCTCGGCGATGCCACGGATGGCGCGAACCACGGAACGGAGGACTGATGGTCGCGGAAGGCCAGGACCGGATCGCGGCGCTGCAGGCGCGCAACGCGGAGCTGCAGCGCCTGCTCGAGGCGGCGCGCGAGTCGCTGGGCGAGATGCGCAGCAAGCTCGCCGAGGCATCGGCACCGCCCCAGACCTTCGCCACCTTCGTGCAGCGAGCGGGCCAGCACGCAGACGTGGTCAGCAACGGTCGCCGCATGCGCGTGACGGTGCTCCCCACGGTGGACGCTGACCTGAAGCCCGGCGACGAGGTGCTCCTCAACGCGATGAGCGTGCTCGTGGGCGTGGCGCAGTCGGACCGCGCGGGCCAGGGCGCCATCGTGCGCGAGGTCATCGACGACGATCGCATGCTGGTGGTGTCGCGCGGCGAGGACGAGCGCGTGGTGATGCTCGTGGGCGGCGATGCCCGCCATCGGGTCTCCGAGGGCGACACGGTCATCATCGACACGCGCACGGGATTCGCGACCGAGCGCATCGAGCGCACAGGAGTCGAGGCGCTGCTGCTCGAGGAGGTGCCGGACGTCGACTACGACTCGATCGGCGGTCTCGCTCCCCAGATCGAGCGCATCAGGGACGCGATCGAGCTGCCGCTGCGTCACCCGGACCTGTACCGCGAGCACGCGCTCACGCCACCGCGCGGTCTCCTGCTGTACGGGCCCCCCGGCTGCGGCAAGACGCTGATCGCGAAGGCCGTCGCCCACAGCCTGGCCGACGCGGTGGGCGCCGATCGCTCGTACTTCCTGTCCGTGAAGGGTCCGGAGCTGCTCAACAAGTACGTGGGCGAGACCGAGCGCTACATCCGCACCATCTTCGAGCGCGCACGCGCCAAGGCCAGCGCCGGCTCTCCCGTGGTGGTGTTCTTCGACGAGATGGAGGCGCTGTTCCGCTCGCGCGGCTCCGGCGTCAGCTCGGACATGGAGACGACGATCGTCCCGCAGCTGCTCACGGAGCTCGACGGAGTGGAGCAGCTGGGCAACGTCATCGTGATCGGCGCCTCCAATCGCGAGGACATGCTGGACCCGGCGATCCTCCGTCCCGGACGCCTCGACGTCAAGATCGAGATCTCGCGCCCCGACGCCGCGTCCGCGCGCGACATCTTCTCCAAGTACCTCACCGCGGAGCTGCCGCTCGCCGCATCGGCCGTCGAGGCGGCCGGGGGAGACCGGGACGTAGCCGCGAAGAACCTCGCGGAGCGCGGCGTCGACCGTCTCTACGCGGACCCGTCCAACGCGAAGTACATGTCAGGGGCGCTGGTGCGCAACGCCGTGGACCGCGCCAAGACGCGCGCGATCAAGGCCGTGATCGCCGGCGGCGAGCGCGGCATCAGCGCTCAGCACGTCGACGCGGCCTGTGACCAGGAGCTCGCGGAGGCCAAGGCCGTCGCGGCGAGCTCGCTGCGCGAGGGCTGAGCGTGCGCGTCGCGGGGATCGAGACCGAGTACGGGATCGTCGATCCCGCGCAGCCGCAGGCCAACCCCATCCTGCTGTCCTCGCGGCTCGTGAGCGCCTGCCGGCTGTGGGCCAACGGTCGCACGGCGCCGTGGGACTACGGCGGCGAGGACCCGCTCCAGGACCAGCGCGGGATGCGGCGCGACCGTGCGAAGGCAGGCGCGGACATGCTCACCGACGTGCACGAGTGGGACCCGGCGCACGGGCGCATCTCGCTGCGCCGGCGGCGCGGATCGTGGGAGGACCCCGCCCATCTGAACGCGGTGCTCTCGAACGGCGCGCGCTTCTACGTCGACCACGCGCACCCGGAGTACTCGGGGCCCGAGGTCGCGACGGCCCACGAGGCCGTGGTGTGGGACCGCGCGGGAGACGCCATCGCGCTCGCAGCCGCCGAGCGCTACGCCGTCGAGGAGGACCTCCGCGTCGAGCTGTACAAGAACAACGTGGATGGCAAGGGCGCGAGCTACGGCACGCACGAGAACTTCCTGGTGCGCCGCGACGTCGACTTCGACGAGCTCGCGCGACTCATCACCAGCCACCTCGTGACGCGACAGGTGGTGGTGGGAGCCGGGCGCGTAGGCCTCGGCCAACGCGGCGAGCGCCCCGGTTTCCAGATCTCCCAGCGCGCCGACTACATGGAGACCGAGATCGGGCTCGAGACCACGCTGCGCCGGCCCATCGTCAACACCAGGGACGAGCCGCACGCCGATCGCAAGCGCTGGCGCCGGCTGCACGTGATCATCGGCGACGCCAACTGCCTCGACGTTCCCACGTTCCTCAAGGTCGGCACCACCTCGCTCGTGCTGTCCGCGATCGAGGCCGAGGACGAGCGTCTCGACGCGCTGGTGCTCGCGGAGCCGGTCGCGGCGGTGTCGCGCATCTCGCATGACCTGTCGCTGCGCGCCGAGCTGCCGCTGGCCTCCGGGGAGGTCGCCACGGCCCTCGAGATCCAGCGCGCGCTGCTGACGATCGCGCGGGACTACGCGGCCGATGCCGACGACGTCCAGGTGATCGCGCGCTGGGAGCAGGTGCTGGACGCCTTGGGACGGGACATCTTCTCCGCCTCCAAGGACGTCGAGTGGGTCGCGAAGCTGCAGCTGCTGGGACGACTGCGCGACAAGCACAGCGCGCCCGGCCCCGACGGCGCGGTCGCGCCGCTGCCGTGGACGGACCCGCGACTGGCGGCGCTCGACCTCCAGTGGAGCCGCCTGGGCGACGGCTGGGCCGCGCGTCTGAGCGCGGCTGGCGCGGTGACGCGGCTCACGGACGATGCGGAGGTCGCGGCCGCGGTGCATGCGGCTCCGCAGAGCACCAGAGCCGCCGTGAGGGGCGCGTTCGTCGGCGCCCACCCAGAGCTGGTCGATGCCGCCGGGTGGTCCACCGTGGTGCTCGACCGCGAGACGGCGCATGGCCGCCTCGAGGTGCTGCATCTGGATGACCCCCTGCAGACCTCGCACCCGCTGCTGGAGCAGCTCGACGGCTGAGCCTCACGGCGCATCGGCCGTGGCGCCTGGCCGGGTCTAGACTCGACGCATGCCCCAGACGCACGCCTCCGGACAGCCCTACGAGGACGACGCCCCCGAGCCCGCACCTCCCGCCGCCAAGGCGGAGAGCTCGGACGCCCTCGACAGCCTGCTCGACGAGATCGACGACTCGCTGCAGACCAACGCGGAGCAGTTCGTGCGCTCGTTCGTCCAGAAGGGCGGGCAGTAGCCTCGTCCGCTGCACCAGGAGCGGTCTCCGCTGACGTCCCGCCCCCGCTCGAGGTCGACCCCGCTCGCCGCATCTTCGGACTCGAGACCGAGTTCGGGCTGCACCTCGACGCCCCGAACGCGCGCGCTGTCACGCCGGAGGAGGTCGCCGGTCACCTGTTCCATTCGGTGGTGAAGTGGGGGCGCTCGTCGAACGTCTTCCTGCCCAACGCGTCGCGCCTGTACATCGACGTGGGCGCGCACCCGGAGTACGCGACCGCCGAGTGCGACACGCTCACGGACCTCATCGCCTCGGACAAGGCCGGCGAGCGCATCGTGCACGGACTGGTCGAGGAGGGCGAGAGGCGCCTCGCGGACGCCGGGATCGACGGCACGATCCACCTGTACAAGAACAACGTCGACTCGGCGGGCAACAGCTACGGGTGCCACGAGAACTACCTGGTGCGGCGGCGTGCGGACTTCCGGGCCTTCGCATCGGCGCTCCTGCCGTTCCTCATCACCCGGCAGATCGTGACCGGCGCGGGCACCATCACCCGCAGTCCCGCGGGAGCGCACTACAGCTTCTCGCCGCGGGCGGACCACATGTGGGAAGGGCTGTCCTCCGCGACCACCCGCTCGCGACCCATGATCAACACCCGTGACGAGCCGCACGCGAACGCCGAGCTCTACCGCCGCATGCACGTGATCGTGGGCGACTCCTCGATGTCGGAGACCACCACCCTGCTCAAGGTGGGCGCGACGGACCTGATCCTGCGGATCATGGAGGCGCGCCAACCGCTGCCCGACCTCGCGCTGGCCAAGGAGATGCAGGCCATCCGCGACGTCGCCCACGACCTCACGGGGGAGGCCACCGTCGAGCTCGCGGACGGTCGTCGGCTCACCGCGGTGCAGATCCAGAGCACGTACCTCGACCTGGTCCGCGCGCACGTCGGCGGCGTCATCGAGCCCACGCCGGAGGTCGAGCGCATCCTCGACCTGTGGGAGCGCGGCATCGAGGCCGTCCGCACGCAGGACCTCTCGCAGGTGGACACGGAGCTGGACTGGGCCATCAAGCTGCGGCTCATCGAGCGCTACCAGGCCCGGCTGGGGTGCGCGCTCGACGACCCGCGCCTGGCGCGCCTCGAGCTCGCGTACCACGACATCTCGCCCACGCGGGGCCTGTTCCACCGGCTGCAGCGCGACGGGCTCGCCGCGACGGTGGTCGAGGACGCCGCGATCCAGCACGCGACGACGGCGCCGCCCGCCACCACCCGTGCGGCGCTGCGAGGACGCTTCGTCTCCGCGGCCGTCGCTGCCGGCCAGGACTTCACCGTCGACTGGGTGCACCTCAAGCTTGCCGGCGGCTCGAAGCGAACAGTCCTGCTCAAGGACCCGTTCCGGAACACGGACGAGCGTGTGGACGTTCTGCTGACGGCGCTGGAGGACCCCTCCGCGCCGGTAGACTGACGGCACCCCCTCACCTGTTTCGAAAGGGCATCCGTGCGCCGCCTTGCCGTTCTCGCCGTCGCCAGCGTGACCGCGCTGGCGCTCTCGGCGTGCTCGAACGACAGCGAGGCTCCGGACGCGAGCGCGTCGCCCTCGGGCGGCGTCGAGGCCATCACGGTCGCGCAGTCCGAGACCCTCGCGCCTGACATCGAGTTCACCGCAGGCCTCGACTACGACGTCGAGGAGACCCAGGTGCTGTGGGAGGGCGAGGGCGAGCCCCTGGTCGCGGACCAGGCCCTGCTGCTCGACGTCTACGGCGAGTCCTTGGTCGACGGCACCGTGATCATCAACACCTTCGACGGCACGCCCACGCCCAACCTGCTGAGCCGCGAGATGATCGGCGATGCGATGTACGACGCGCTGTTGGGCGTGCGCGTGGGTGCGCGCGTGCTCGTCGTGACGCCTCCCGGCGACGGAGTCGCGGAGAGCGAGCCCATCGCGCTGGTGGTGGACGTGCTCCCGACCCGCCCGGTCGGAGACGAGGTGCCGCCCGCGGAGGGCATGCCCACGGTGAGCACGCTGAGCTCCGGCGAGCCCCAGGTGACCATCCATGACGGCGTCGAGCCCACGGGCGACCTGCAGGTCTCGACGCTGGTGCGCGGCTCCGGGCCGCAGATCTCGCCCGCGTCCCACGTGCTCGCGAACTACTCGATCGTGTACTACGCGGACAGCCCTGCGGACAAGGACGCTGGCCTCGAGGCCGGCGAGCAGTGGGCGGCCGGCGACGTGTTCGACTCCTCCTGGGCCGCCGAGCGCGAGCCGCTGCTGGTCGACATGGACGAGGTCTCCGCGGTCCCCGGTCTCCAGCAGGGCCTGCTGGACCAGACGCAGGGCTCCCAGGTGATGATGGTCGTGCCGCCGTCGCTGGGCTACCCGGCGCTGGGCACCATGGTGTTCGTCGTGGACATCCTCGACGTGTGGAACCCGGAGGGATGATGGGCGTCGCCGTGCGAGTGATCCCGTGCCTCGACGTCGACGCGGGTCGCGTGGTCAAGGGCGTCAACTTCGTGGACCTGCGCGACGCGGGCGACCCCGTCGAGCTGGCTCGCGCGTACGGCGCCGCCGGCGCGGACGAGGTCACGTTCCTCGATGTCACGGCGTCCGTGGACGGCCGCGACACCACCTACGACGTGGTGGGACGGACCGCGGACACGGTGTTCGTGCCGCTGACCGTGGGCGGCGGAGTGCGCACTCCTGACGACGTGGATCGGCTGCTGCGCGCGGGAGCGGACAAGGTGGGCGTCAACACCGCCGCGATCGAGCGCCCTGAGCTGATCGCTGAGATCGCCGAGCGGTTCGGCTCCCAGGTGCTCGTCCTGTCCGTCGACGCCCGCCGCTGCGGACCCGACACGGTCACCGCCTCGGGCTACGAGGTGACGACCCACGGCGGCAAGAAGGGCACCGGCATCGACGCGGTCGAGTGGGCACGCCGCGGCGCCGAGCTGGGCGCCGGCGAGATCCTGCTGAACTCGATGGACGCCGACGGCACCACCGCTGGCTTCGACCTCGAGATGATCCGCGAGGTGCGCGCCGTCGTCGACGTCCCCCTCATCGCGTCGGGCGGAGCGGGCACGGCGGAGCACTTCGTCGAGGCCGCGCGAGCCGGAGCCGACGCGGTGCTGGCGGCCAGCGTCTTCCACTTCGGCACGCTCTCGATCGCGCAGGTCAAGCAGGCCATGCGCGACGCGGGAATCGAGGTCAGGTGACCAGGCCTGGGCGCCCGGACGACTACCGCCTGAGCGGATCCTTCAACCGCAAGGCCTTCCAGCTGCTGCGCCACGCGGTGCGCACCGAGCCGTGGCGGTTCGGCTTCGCGATCCTCGCGGCAGCGGTGTTCTCGATCCTGACGGTGCTGTTCGGCACCCTCCTGGGGAAGATCACGGACGACGTCGTCATCCCCGGCGTCGCGGGCGAGGAGATCCAGGGCATCTGGGGCGACATCACCCAGGACCCGCAGGGGGCGATCCTGCTCGCCGGCGCGGCGTTCCTGGGCATCGGCGTGGTCAACGCGGTGCTGGTGGGGCTGCGACGCGGCGTGCAGGGGATCGCCGTCGCAGGCGTGGGCGCCCGCCACCGTCGCGTGGTCGCCGATGCGCTGGCCAGCCTTCCGCTCGGATGGCACCGGGCGAACCCCTCGGGCCGACTGCTGTCCGCGATGTCCTCGGACTCCGAGAGCGCGACCAACACTCTGCACCCGTTCGCGTTCACCGTGGGTTCCTTCGTGATGATGTTCGCGGCGGGATACTCGATGTGGGTGATGGACCCGTGGCTCGCCGTCACCGGGCTCGCGGTGGTGCCGGTGATCTTCGCGATCAACCTCGCGTACGAGCGCGTCATCACTCCTCGATGGGATCGGGGTCAGTCGCTGCGCGCGGACGTGTCGACCATCGCCCACGAGAGCTTCGAGGGCGGCACGGTCGTGAAGGCGCTGGGTGCCGAGCGTCGCGAGAGCGAGCGCTTCTCCGCGGCCGTGACCGGCCTGCGCGACGCGGACATCACCGTGGGGCGCACGAGCGCGTGGTTCGAGCCGCTCATGGACCTCATCGTGCCGCTGGGGTCCGTGGCTCTGATGGTCGTGGGCGCGGTTCGCGCCGATGCCGGAGCCGTGACGGTGGGCAACGTGGTCTCCGCCATCTACCTCGTCACGCTGTTGGCGGTCCCCATCCGCGGGCTGGGCTGGGTGCTGGGGCAGATGCCCCAGGCGCTGGTGGCGTTCCGTCGCGTGGGGGAGATCTCCCAGGCCGCGACCGAGGTGGACGAGCCGGGTCACCGCCAGGTCTCGAGGGCCGGTGCCGGCGCGGTGAGCTTCTCCGGGGCGGACATCGGCGCCGACGACGGCGACGGCAACCTCGCGGTCATCCTGCGCGACGTGTCGCTCGCTCTCGAGCCGGGCACGGTGACCGCGCTCGTGGGCGCCACCGGCGCGGGCAAGACCACCGTCGCGCTCGCCGCGGCGCGACTGGCGCGCCCCACGGAGGGCGCGATCACGCTGGATGACGTGGACCTGGAGACCATCGCCTCGCTGGGCGATCACGTGGCGCTGGTGCCGCAGACGGCCTTCGTGTTCGCCGGCTCGGTGCGCGACAACGTCACGCTGGGCGAGGACTACGACGACGATCAGGTCTGGGATGCGTTGCACCGCGCCAACGTGATCGACGTGGTCGAGAAGCTGTCGGGGGAGCGCGGCGCCGGGCTGGACGCGACGCTCGCCGAGCGCGGCATGAACCTGTCGGGTGGCCAGCGTCAACGCCTCGCCCTCGCCCGCGCCCTCGTGCGACGGCCCCGCGTGCTGGTGCTCGACGACGCGACCAGCGCCGTCGATCCTCGGGTGGAGCAGGAGATCCTGCGCGGACTGAGCGCAGACGGCGCCGGTCCCACCGTCCTGATCATCGCGTACCGCCTGGCATCGATCCTGCTCGCCGATCACGTGGTGCACGTGGACTCCGGATCGGTGGTCGACGCGGGCACGCACCGCGAGCTCATCGAGCGCGATCCCGGCTACCGCGAGCTCGTCCTCGCGTACGAGGAGGACTCGCGCCGTCAGGCGGACGAGGAAGCGGGGTACGTGGGATGAGCGCCGCAGACGACGACACGATGACCGTGCGCCACATGTTCCGGCGCGGCCTCGAGGTGAGCCCGGAGTTCCGCGTGGGACTCGCCGTCACCCTGGTGCTCGCGACCTTCGCCGCGATGGGCCGGGCGGCGGTGCCGTTCCTGACGCAGCGCGTGACGGACGAGGGTCTGCTCGCGCCGGGCGGCGTGGACGTGCCGCTGGTGGTCGCCTACGCGAGCGCGGGCTCCGTGGTGCTCGTGATCGCCGCGATCCTTGCCTGGCGCGTGCGCGTACGCATGGTCAGCGCGTCGGAGAAGGGCCTGGCGACCCTGCGCGTGCGCGCGTTCGACAAGGTCCACGAGCTGTCCGTCCTCACGCAGAACGAGGAGCAGCGAGGGCGCTACGTCTCGCGTGTCACCGGCGACGTGGAGACCATGCGCGACCTCATGCAGTGGACCGGGGCGGCGATGATCATCTCCGCGCTCGAGTCCGCGGTGATCTTCGGCGTGATGCTGCTGTACTCGTGGCAGCTGTCGATCCTGGTCCTGCTCGCCTTCCTGCCGATGGTGGGATCGCTGCTGTGGATCCAGCCGCGGGTGCGCCGCGCATTCCAGGGAGTGCGCTCCAAGATGGCGGACCTGCTGGGCCGCACCTCCGAGCAGATCGTCGGAGTGGCGACCATTCGCTCCTACGGCGTTCAGCAGCGCATGCGCGACCAGCTGCACGACGAGATCGACGACATCCTGGTGGCCGAGCGCAGGGCGTCGATCCTGTCCTCGCTGAACTTCTCGTCCACGGTGATCGGCCAGTCCCTCGCGACCGGCCTGGCGCTCATCGGCGGCACCACGCTGGCCCTGCGCGGCCAGCTCAGCGTCGGCACCGTGGTCGCGTTCGCCTTCCTCGTCTACATGTTTGCCGGGCCGCTGATGTGGATCATCGAGATGCTCGCGGAGATGCAGCGCGCGGTGGTGGGCTGGAAGCGGGTGCTCGAGCTCGTGGACCAGGAGGTCACCGTCGCTGACCCCGGCGCCGAGGGCACCCCGATCCCTCACGGACATGGCGAGCTGAGCGTCGAGGGCGTGCGCCTGACCTATCCCGGCGGTCCCGAGGTGCTGAAGGGCATCGATCTGGAGGTCCCGGCGGGCAAGCGCATCGCCCTGGTGGGACAGACCGGCTCGGGCAAGACGTCCCTGGCCCGACTGCTGTCCCGGTTCTTCGACCCCTCGGAGGGAACGGTCCGCGTGGGCGGCGTCGACCTGCGACGCGTGCCCGTGACGTCGCTGCGCCGCTCCGTGGCCGTGGTCCCCCAGGAGGGCTTCCTCTTCGACGGCACCATCCGCAGCAACCTCGCCTACGCGCTGCCGGAGTCCTCCGCCGACGACCTCGAGCACCGCGCGCTGGCGGCGTTCGAGTCCTTGGGACTCGACGCCTGGCTCGAAGCGCTGCCCTCAGGCATCGACACTCCGGTGGGGCCGCGCGGCGAGCTGCTGAGCGCTGGAGAGCGCCAGCTCGTGTCGATCGCGCGCGCCTACCTGCGCGATCCGGACCTGCTGATCCTCGACGAGGCCACCAGTGCGGTGGATCCCGCGACCGAGGTACGCATCTCGCGCGCCCTCGAGGGCCTCATGCAGGGCCGCACCGCAGTGGTGATCGCGCACCGCCTGTCGACGGCAGAGCGCGCGGACCTGGTCGCGGTGATGGAGCAGGGCGAGCTCGTCGAGGTCGGTCCTCACCGCGAGCTCGTGAACGCGGGTGGCATCTACGCAGGTCTGTACGCGGCCTGGGTGTCCCAGACTCGCGACTGAGCCGGTCCATCGGCGTCGCCCTCCGACGTGGATGCCTCGTCCTCCTGCTCGGCCGTGGACGATGACGATGGCGCCGAACGCTGGGAGGGGGCTGGGGGTGCGTGACGATCTGGAAGGATGGTCGGCATGTCCCTGGATCCTCAGATCGCCGAGCGTCTCAAGCGTTCCGACGACGGCCTCGTGTGCGCGGTCGTCCAGGATCGCGCCACCCGCGAGGTCCTCATGGTCGCGTGGATGAACGACGAGGCCCTTCACCAGACGTTGACGACCGGCCGGGCGGTGTACTGGAGCCGCTCTCGGGGCGAGCTGTGGCGCAAGGGCGACACCTCCGGCCACATCCAGGAGGTCCACCGCGTCGAGATCGACTGCGACGGAGACGCGCTGCTGGTGACAGTCACCCAGCACGGACCCGCGTGCCACACCGGCGCCACCACCTGCTTCCAGGCCGGGGGAGACCTGCACGCCGTGGACGCGGAGAGCCTCGCATGAGCCAGCCCGTCGCGGTGGCCTGGGGCCAGACCTGGCCCACGCTGGAGGGTTTCGTCGACCTGGGTCGGACGCACCGCGTGGTGCCGGTCGTGCGTCGCGTGCTCGCCGATGGCCTCACGCCCGTCGCGGTCTACCGTGCGCTCGCCGGCGATCGCCCCAACACCTTCATCCTCGAGTCCGCCGAGCCCGACGGCACCCGCGGTCGGTACTCGTTCGTGGGCGTGCACGCACGGGCTGCGCTGACGGTGGACGGCGACGAGGCTCGCTGGTCCGGCGACGTGCCCGTAGGTCTCGCGGACGGCGCGCCGCTGGACGCCATCCGCCGCGCGCTGCACGAGCTGCGCTCGGAGCCCATTCCGGGTCTGCCTCCGCTCACGGGGGGTCTGGTGGGCGTGCTGGGCTGGGACATCGTCCGCCAATGGGAGCCCACGCTGCCGCAGAAGGCGCCGCGCGAGCTCGACGTGCCGGACGCGCACCTGCTCCTGGCCACCGACGTGGCGGCGATCGACCACCAGGACGGCTCGGTGTGGCTGATCGCCAACGCCGTGAACGCCGATGCGCAGGCCAGCGGCATCGAGGGTGCCTACGCCGATGCGGTGGCCCGTGTCGATGCGATGGAGCGAGCGCTCGTGGACGCCCCCGCGGGTGATGTCTCCGCGCTGGACGCCGACGCGGTGGAGCCGTCCGTGAGGCAGCGCTCGGCGCACGGCGAGTACGAGGACATGGTGGCGTTCGCCAAGGGCGCGATCCGCGACGGCGAGGTGTTCCAGATGGTGCCGGCGCAACGCTTCGACGTGGACTGCGAGGCGAGCCCTCTCGACGTCTACCGGGTGCTGCGCACGCTCAACCCGAGCCCGTACATGTACTGCTTCCAGCTCGAGGACGACCTCGGCCGACAGTTCGCGGTCGTGGGCGCCAGCCCCGAGTCGCTCGTTGCCGTGCATCGCGGACGGGTCTCGACCTTCCCCATCGCGGGCTCGCGGCCGCGGGGCGCCACCCCCGAGGAGGACAAGAGCCTCGAGGAGGAGCTGCTCGCGGATCCCAAGGAGCTGGCCGAGCACGTCATGCTGGTCGACCTCGCTCGCAACGACCTCGTCAAGGTGTGCGCTCCCACCTCGGTGGAGGTGCTCGAGTTCATGAAGGTCAACCGCTACAGCCACATCATGCACATCTGCTCGACCGTGGTCGGCCAGCTCGAGGGCGCGCATGGGCCCGTGGACGTGTTCGCGGCGACCTTCCCTGCGGGCACTTTGTCCGGCGCACCCAAGCCCCGTGCCATCGCGTTGATCGACGAGATCGAGCCCACGCGGCGCGCGTTCTACGGCGGCGCCGTGGGCTACTTCGACTTCGCGGGCGACATGGACATGGCGATCGCCATCCGCACGTCGCTCATCGAGAACGGTGTCGCCCATGTCCAGGCGGGCGCCGGGATCGTCGCCGACTCGGTCCCCGCGAGCGAGGATCAGGAGACCAAGGACAAGGCCGCCGCGATGATTCGCGCCATCTCGCTCGCGTCACGCCTGCGTCCCGCGCGAGATGGCTAGACTGGCCCCACGACTGGCAAGGAGAAGGAATGTCGAGCATCGAGATCGCCCCGGAGAACCTCCCCGATGAGGCGCACGCCAACCACGGCAAGACCACGGCGGCGTGGGTCACCAACGGGGGCCTCGTCATCGCGGCGCTCGTGATCTCGATCGGTCTGGCGTTCCCGATCTGGCCCGTGGTCTGGGTCGGAGTCGGCCTGGCAGTCGTGGCTCTCGCGGTCGGGGGTGCCCTGCGCGCGCTCGGCCACGGGCAGCCCCTCACGTAGCGGCCCCTCATCCCGGTCGCTCGCCATCAAAGGAGACACGCATGAGTGACATCACCCCGCCCCCTCCGCCGCCTCCCGCGGCGCCCCAGCCCGGCGTCCCCGGCTCGGCCGGTCAGCCCCCGAACAACAACCTGGTGCTCGCGATCATCACCACGGTGCTGTGCTGCCTCCCGCTGGGCATCTGGGCGATCGTCAAGGCTGCGGAGGTCAACGGCAAGTGGGAGCGTGGCGACCACGCCGGTGCCCAGGAGTCCGCCGACACCGCCAAGAAGGTCTCGCTGTGGGGCATCGGCATCGGCGCCGTAGTCGGCATCGCGTACCTCGCGCTCCTCTTCGGCGGAGTCTTCGCGCTCGACGCGTCCGTCTGAGCCGTGTCGCTCCTCGAGAGGGTGGAGTCCGCGCAGCGCACCGCTGCGTCGCGACTCCACCCTCTCGTCGCGCCTGTGGCCGTCGCGGTGGCGACCGTCGCCGCGACCGCCTACGTGGCCCAGGTCGACCCCCACGAGGGCGGCCACTATCCGACGTGCCCCAGCCTGTGGCTCACCGGCTGGTACTGCCCGGGCTGCGGCTCGCTGCGCGCCATCCACGACATGGCCCACCTCGACCTCGCGGGAGCGTGGGGCATGAACCCGCTCGCGGTGCTCGTGGTGCCGTGGCTGCTGTGGCGCTGGGCCGCGTGGACCGCGGCCGCGCTGGGGCGTCCCGTGCGGCGCAGGCCCGCGCCGGCCTGGTCCCTCTACGCGCTGGCGGGAGCCGTCGTGCTCTACGCCGTGCTGCGCAACATCCCTGCCCTGGAGCCGTACCTGGCTCCGTGATCGCCCACGACCCTCCGGACCGATGGACGGGTCATCCGGACCTGGACGCGGCGGTAGCATGGTGGCCATGAACGGGGGAAGACGATGAGCGTTCTCGAGAGCATCGTGGCAGGCGTGCGCGAGGATCTCGCCGTGCGCGAGTCCGGCACGTCGATGGACGCTCTCAAGGAGCGCGCCTCCCGTCTGCCCTGCGCGATCGACGCCCGCCAGCTGCTCGCCTCCGACGCGGTCTCCGTGATCGCCGAGGTGAAGCGCTCCAGCCCCTCCAAGGGCGACCTCGCCTCCATCAGCGACCCCGCCTCGCTCGCCACCGAGTACGAGGCCGGCGGCGCCACCGTCATCTCCGTGCTCACGGAGGAGCGCCGGTTCGGCGGCTCCCTGGCGGACCTCGACGCGGTGCGCGCCAAGGTCGACATCCCCATCCTTCGGAAGGACTTCATCGTCACTCCGTACCAGGTGTGGGAGGCGCGCGCCCACGGCGCGGACGTGGTCCTGCTCATCGTCGCGGCGCTCGACCAGATGGCCCTCGAGAGCCTGGTCGAGCGGGTCCACTCGCTCGGCATGTGCGCGCTGGTCGAGGTCCACGACGAGGAGGAGGTCAAGCGTGCAGCGGACGCCGGCGCTCGCGTGATCGGCGTCAATGCCCGCAACCTCAAGACCCTCGAGGTCGATCGCCACACCTTCGCCCGCGTCGCGCCCACGATCCCGGACGGCATCATCCGCATCGCCGAGTCCGGCATCCGCGACGGCCATGACGTGGTCGAGTACGCGCGCATGGGCGCCGACGCCGTGCTGGTGGGCGAGGCGCTCGTGAAGGACAAGGACCCCCGCACGGCCGTGGCGGAGATGGTCGCCGCCGGCGCCCACCCCGCGCTGCGAGCGGTGCGTCCGTGACCGGTTCGCTGCAGCAGGCCCCCGGGCCCTTCTTCGGTGACTTCGGCGGGCGCTTCGTGCCCGAGGCGCTCATGGCCGCCCTCGACGAGCTGACGGACGCCTACGACAAGGCCCGCATCGACCCTCCCTTCACTCAGGAGCTCGACCGCCTCGCACGCGAGTACACGGGCCGGCCCAGCATCGTCACCGAGGTGCCGCGCTTCGCCCGGCACGCCGGGGGAGCGACGGTCTACCTCAAGCGCGAGGACCTCAACCACACCGGGTCGCACAAGATCAACAACGTGCTGGGGCAGGCGCTGCTCACCAAGCGCATCGGCAAGTCGCGGGTGATCGCGGAGACCGGCGCAGGACAGCACGGCGTCGCCACCGCGACGGCAGCCGCGCTCATGGACCTCGAGTGCGTGATCTACATGGGCGAGGAGGACACCGAGCGCCAGGCGCTCAACGTCGCCCGGATGCGCCTGCTGGGTGCGGAGGTGGTTCCCGTCACCACCGGCACGCGCACCCTGCGTGATGCGATCAACGAGGCCTTTCGCGACTGGGTCGCCAACGTCGAGACCACCAACTACGTGTTCGGCACCGCCGCCGGGCCCCACCCGTTCCCGGCCATGGTGCGCGACTTCCAGCGCATCATCTCCGTCGAGGCCCGTGCGCAGATGCTCGCGTTGGGCGGGCTTCCCGACGCGGTGCTCGCCTGCGTGGGCGGCGGCTCCAACGCCATCGGCTCGTTCGACGCGTTCCTCGACGACGACGGCGTGCGGCTCATCGGCTGCGAGGCGGCAGGAGACGGCGTCGAGACGGACCGTCACGCCGCGACCCTGACGGGTGGCCGCGCGGGCGTCCTGCACGGCTCGCGCTCGTACATCCTCCAGGACGCGGAGGGCCAGACCCTGCCGTCGCACTCGATCTCCGCGGGTCTGGACTACCCGGGCGTGGGCCCGCAGCACTCCTGGCTGGCAGAGATCGGCCGTGCCGAGTACTGGCCGGTGACGGATGCGGAGGCCATGGAGGCCTTCCGCCTGCTCAGCCGCACCGAGGGCATCCTGCCGGCGATCGAGACCGCGCACGCCCTGGCCGGCGCCCTCCGGCTGGGCCAGGAGCTCGGCCCCGACGCCACGATCCTCGTCACGCTGTCCGGCCGAGGAGACAAGGACGTCGAGCAGGCCGCGCGGTGGTTCGACATGCTGCCGGGACAGGACGCGTGAGCGCGCTCAGCGATCGCTTCGATGCGATCGAGGCGGAGGGCCGTGCAGCCCTCGTGTGCTACCTGCCCGTGGGCTTTCCCGACGTGGAGACGTCGATTCGCGCGATGCAGGCGATGGTCGAGGCCGGCGCGGACATCGTGGAGATCGGCCCGCCATACTCGGACCCGGTGCTCGACGGTCCGGTCATCCAGCTCGCGGTCGCCCAGGCTCTCGAGCGAGGAGTGCGGATGGCGGACACCTTTGCCGCGGTTCGCGCGGTGCGCGAGGCCGGCGCGGAGCCCGTGGTCATGTCCTACTTCAACCCGATGCTGCAGCACGGGCTCGACGCCTTCGCGCGCGACGTGCAGCAGGCCGGCGGCTCCGGGGTCATCACGCCTGACCTCACGCCGGACGCCGGCGCGGACTGGGTCGACGCCGCGCGCGCCGTCGACCTCGACACGATCTTCCTGGTGGCGCCGTCGACCACCCGCGAGCGCATGCATCTCACCGCCGAGGCATCTCGTGGCTTCGTCTACGCCACCCCCTTGATGGGAGTGACGGGGGAGCGGGCGCAGGTGGGCGACGCCGCCGAGCGCGTCGTCGCCGAGGTGCGCGAGGCCGGCGCCGAGCGCGTGTGCGTGGGCGTGGGCGTCTCGACGCGCGAGCACGCGGCTCAGATCGCCCGCTTCGCCGATGGCGTGATCGTGGGCACCGCCCTGGTGCGAGCCCTCGGCGAGGCGCCCGACCCCGAGTCCGGCATCGCCGCGGTGCGCGAGCGCGTGACGCAGCTCGCCGCCGGCGTGAGAGAAGGGCGCTGATGCGCACGTACATCCCGAGCCCTCCGGCCGAATGGCAGAGCTTCGCCATCGGCCCGCTCACCATCCACGCCTACGCACTGTTCATCCTCGCAGGCATCTTCTTCGCGCTGTGGTTCACCACCAAGCGGTGGGTGGAGCGCGGCGGCGACCCCGAGACCGTGGGCGAGATCGCCCTGTGGGCGATCCCCTTCGGGATCATCGGCGGGCGCCTCTATCACGTCATCTCGACGCCGGGGCCGTACTTCGGCGAGGACGGTGACCCCTGGGCCGCCTTCGAGATCTGGAACGGCGGCCTGGGCATCTGGGGAGCGATCGCGCTCGGAGCGCTCGGAGCGTACATCGGCGCCCGGCGCCACCATGCCTCGTTCTCGGCCTTCGCGGACGCCGCCGCCCCGGCGGTGCTGATCGCGCAGGCGATCGGCCGCGTGGGCAACTGGTTCAACCAGGAGCTGTTCGGCGCACCCACGACGGTGCCGTGGGCCCTCGAGATCGACCCCATGTTCCGTCCCGAGGGCTACGAGCAGTTCGAGACCTTCCACCCCACCTTCCTGTACGAGCTGCTGTGGAACCTCGCGGGTGCGGCGCTCATCGTCTACCTCGACAGGCGCTTCGACCTGCGCGGCGGCCGCGTGTTCTGGCTGTACGTGATGGTCTACGTCTCGGGTCGCCTGTGGATCGAGATGGTGCGCATCGACACCGCGGTGACCGTGGGAGGCCTGCGCATCAACGTGTGGGTGTCGATGGCGGTGCTCGCGCTGGCCGTGATCATGTTCGTGGTCCTCGGCAGGCTCCAGGCCGCGAAGTCCGAGCGCGTGCCGCGCGATCGCCTCGCGGCGCCCCGCACGGCCGATGCGCCCCAGGGCGAGCCTGCAGAGGCACCTGCGAGCGCGTCGGCAGAGCAGCCCGGCGAAGCCGTTATCCTTGCCGAGGACAGCGACGGCCCCACAGCGAAGGGCGCGACCGCATCGGCCGATCAGGCCGAGACGACCGACGACGACGGCCCGGCCACAAGCCAGGAGAAGTCATGATGGGTTCTTTACCGGAGCCCGGTACGCGGTAGGCTGTTCACCCGTGTGTTCACCGGGCGACGGCGCCCCGCAACCAACGAGTCCTCGGCGCCAGCCGGGGACGGCAAAGGACGGTGTGATGGCCGCTTACTCTGGCGCTCCCCAGCCCGGCTACGGGCTGTACAACCCCGCGTACGAGCACGACGCGTGCGGTGTCGCCTTCGTGGCGACCCTGCGTGGCACGCCCGGTCGCGACATCGTGGACGCCGGGCTGACGGCCCTCAAGAACCTCGAGCACCGCGGAGCCGTGGGCGCGGAGACCGAGACCGGCGACGGGGCGGGTCTGCTCACGCAGGTCCCTGACCGCTTCCTGCGCGCCGTGGTGGATGTCGAGCTCCCCGACGCTGGCCACTACGCGGTGGGCATCGCGTTCCTCACCCCAGGCGAGGAGGACGCGCAGATGCGCGCCTTCGAGCAGGCCGCCCAGTCGGAGAGCGCTCAGGTGCTCGGCTGGCGGGACGTTCCCGTGAACCCGGAGCCGCTGGGACCCTCGGCACGCGCCGCCATGCCGGTGTTCCGGCAGGTGTTCGTGGTCGCGGACGGACTCTCGGGCATCGAGCTGGACCGCCGCATCTACCGTGTCCGCAAGCGTTCGGAGAAGTCCGGCGGCCCGTTCTTCGCGTCGCTGTCGAGCCGCACGCTGACCTACAAGGGCATGCTCACCACGTACCAGCTCGAGCAGGTGTTCCCCGACGTCACGCACGAGCTGTTCGAGTCCGAGCTGGCGCTGGTGCACTCGCGCTTCTCGACCAACACGTTCCCGTCGTGGCCGCTGGCGCAGCCGCTGCGCGGCATCGCGCACAACGGCGAGATCAACACCGTTCAGGGCAACCGCAACTGGATCACCGCGCGCGAAGGCACCATGGCCTCCGAGCTGCTGGGCGACATGGCGGACCTGATGCCCATCTGCACGCCCTCCGCGTCGGACACGGCCTCGTTCGACGAGGTCCTCGAGCTGCTGCACCTGAGCGGACGCTCGATGCCGCACGCAGTGCTGATGATGATGCCCGAGGCGTGGCAGAACAACCAGGAGATGGACCCTGCACGGCGCGGGTTCTACGAGTACCACTCATCGCTCATGGAGGCCTGGGACGGCCCCGCCGCGCTGCACTTCACCGACGGCACGCTCATCGGCGCGACCCTCGACCGCAACGGGCTGCGCCCCGGCCGCTTCTGGCTCACGGACGACGGCCTCGTGGTCGCCGGGTCCGAGGCCGGTCTGCTCGACATCGATCCGGCGAAGGTGGTCCGCAAGGGCCGTCTGCAGCCGGGACGCATGCTGCTGGTGGACACCGCTGCCGGTCGCATCGTCGAGGACGAGGAGATCAAGTCCCAGCTCGCGGCCGAGCACCCGTACGAGCAGTGGGTCAAGGACAACGCCGTGCGGCTCGCGGACGTCCCCGACCGCGAGCACGTGGTGCACTCGCAGGCCTCCGTCAAGCGCCGCCAGCGGGCGTTCGGGTACACCGAGGAGGAGCTCAAGAAGCTGCTCACGCCCATGGCCGCCACGGGCATCGAGCCCATCGGTGCCATGGGCTCGGACACGCCCATCGCGGTGCTGTCGAGCCGGCCGCGCCTGCTGTTCGACTACTTCACGCAGATGTTCGCGCAGGTCACCAACCCGCCGCTGGACGCGATCCGCGAGGAGATCGTCACCGCGATCGGCGGAGCGATCGGCCCGGAGCCCAACCTGCTCGAGGCCACCCCTGAGCACGCGCGCAAGATCATCCTCGACTTCCCCGTGATCGACAACGACGAGCTCGCGAAGATCCTCCACATCGATGCGGACCCGCACCTCAAGGGAGTGTTCTCGGCCCGCAAGATCCGTGGTCTGTACCGCGTGCGGGACGGCCACGAGGGCCTGGAGCGCCGCCTCTCGGACATCTTCGACGAGGTCGACCACGCGATCGCGCAGGGCGAGTCCTTCATCGTGCTGTCCGACCGCGACTCGAACCAGGACTTCGCGCCCATCCCGTCGCTGCTGCTGACCTCGGCGGTGCACCATCACCTGGTGCGCAACCACACGCGTACCCGCGCCTCGCTCATCGTCGAGGCCGGCGACGTGCGCGAGGTCCACCACGTGGCGCTGCTCATCGGCTACGGCTGCGCCGCGGTCAACCCGTACCTCGCGATGGAGACCGTCGAGGATCTGGCGAACCGCGGCTACCTGGGCGACGTGACCCCGGAGAAGGCCACCGGCAACCTCATCAAGGCGCTCGGCAAGGGCGTCCTCAAGATCATGTCAAAGATGGGCATCTCGACCATCGCGTCCTACCGTGGTGCGCAGGTCTTCGAGGCCGTGGGGCTGTCGCGCGCGTTCGTCAACCGGCACTTCGTGGGCACTCCCAGCCAGATCGACGGCGTGGGCATGGACGTCATCGCGCGGGAGGTCGCCCAGCGGCACGCGGACGCGTACCCTCCGTCGGGCGAGCTGCCGCCGCACCAGCGCCTCAACACCGGCGGCGAGTACCAGTGGCGACGAGACGGCGAGGAGCACCTGTTCGACCCTCACACGGTCTTCAAGCTCCAGCACTCGACGCGCACCCGCCAGTACGACGTTTTTCGGCAGTACACCGACCGGGTGGACGATCAGTCCCGGCGTCTCATGACGCTGCGCGGCCTGCTCGAGTTCTCCTCCGACCGCCAGCCGGTGCCCCTCGACGAGGTCGAGCCCGTGAGCGAGATCGTCAAGCGCTTCAACACCGGCGCAATGTCCTACGGCTCGATCTCCGCGGAGGCCCACGAGACTCTGGCGATCGCCATGAACCGCCTGGGCGGGCGCTCCAACACGGGCGAGGGCGGCGAGTCCACCGAGCGCCTGTACGACCCCGAGCGTCGCAGCGCGATCAAGCAGGTCGCCTCGGGCCGGTTCGGCGTCACCAGCGAGTACCTCGTGAACGCGGACGACATCCAGATCAAGCTCGCCCAGGGCGCCAAGCCCGGCGAGGGCGGTCAGCTGCCCGGGACCAAGGTGTATCCCTGGGTCGCGGAGACGCGTCACTCGACGCCGGGCGTGGGCCTCATCTCGCCGCCGCCGCACCACGACATCTACTCGATCGAGGACCTCAAGCAGCTCATCCACGATCTGAAGAACGCGAACCCTAACGCGCGCATCCACACCAAGCTGGTGTCCGAGGTGGGCGTGGGCACCATCGCGGCAGGCGTCGCGAAGTGCAAGTCGGACGTGGTGCTGATCTCCGGCCAGGACGGAGGCACCGGCGCGAGTCCGCTCAACTCCCTCAAGCACGCGGGAGCCCCCTGGGAGATCGGACTCGCGGACACGCAGCAGACCCTGGTGCTCAACGACCTGCGCGACCGCATCGTGGTCCAGGTCGACGGCCAGATGAAGACCGGCCGGGACGTCATGGTCGCGGCGCTGCTGGGGGCCGAGGAGTTCGGCTTCGCGACGGCGCCCCTCGTGGTCGAGGGCTGCATCATGATGCGCGTGTGCCACCTCGACACCTGCCCGGTGGGCGTCGCGACCCAGAACCCCGAGCTGCGCTCGCGCTTCACCGGACAGGCCGACCACGTCGTGACCTTCTTCGAGTTCATCGCGGAGCAGGTGCGCGAGCACCTCGCCGCACTGGGATTCCGCACCATCGCGGAGGCGGTGGGCCACGTCGAGGCGCTCGAGACCCGCGCCGCGGTCGACCACTGGAAGGCGAAGGGCCTGGACCTGGGACCGGTGCTCGCGCGCCCCGAGCCGGGACGGTCGCTCATCAGCTCGACCACGCAGGAGCACGGGCTCGAGGTGGCTCTGGACCGCGAGCTCATCGAGCGCTGCCAGCCGGCGCTGGAGCGTCAGGAGAAGGTGTCCTTCGAGGTGCCCATCCGCAACGTGAACCGCACGGTCGGGACCATGCTGGGCCACGAGGTGACCAAGCGCTACCGCGGCGATGGCCTGCCGGACGGCACCATCGATCTCACCTTCAACGGCTCCGCCGGACAGTCCTTCGGCGCCTTCGTGCCGCGCGGCATCACGTTGCGACTGGTGGGTGACGCGAACGACTACGTGGCGAAGGGGCTCTCCGGCGGCCGCGTGATCGTGCGCCCGCCGCGCGAGTCGATGATGGACGACTCCAAGGACGTCATCGCAGGCAACGTCATCGGGTACGGCGCCACGGGCGGCGAGATCTTCCTGCGAGGCCAGGTGGGCGAGCGCTTCCTGGTGCGCAACTCCGGGGCGACCGCCGTGGTCGCCGGCGTGGGCGACCACGCTCTCGAGTACATGACGGGCGGCACCGCCGTGATCCTGGGGCGCACGGGTCGCAATCTGGGCGCGGGCATGTCCGGCGGAACGGCATACGTGCTCGACCTGCGCCGCGAGCGCGTGAACGCCCTCGCGCTGGCGGCAGGCGAGCTGACGCTGAGCGAGCTGGATCCCGAGGACGAGACCATCGTCCGCACGCTCATCGATCGCCACGTGGAGGCCACCGAGTCGCCGCGCGGCCGTGAGCTGCTGAACAACTGGGACGAGACACGGACGCGCTTCACGCGCGTGCTGCCCGCTCAGTACGCCCGTGTCCGTGATGCGCTCGCCGAGCTCGAGGCGAGCGGTGGTGACCTGCGCGCTCCTGGTGCGTGGGCCGAGTTCCTGGAGGTGACCAGTGGCTGATCCGCGCGGATTCCTGCGGACTCGCGAGCGCGAGCTGCCCGCCTACCGGCCGGTGCCGGTCCGTCTGCTCGACTGGAAGGAGGTGCGGGACGAGCTGTCGCGTGACGAGCCCACCCTGCGCCGCCAGGCGTCGCGCTGCATGGACTGCGGCATCCCGTTCTGCCACCAGGGCTGCCCGCTGGGCAACCTCATCCCCGAGTGGAACGACCTCGTGCGCGAGGGGCAGTGGGACGATGCGATCGACCGCCTGCACGCGACCAACAACTTCCCGGAGTTCACCGGCCGCATCTGCCCGGCGCCGTGCGAGACCTCGTGCGTGCTGGGCATCAACCAGCCGGCCGTGACCATCAAGAACATCGAGGTCGAGATCATCGACCACGCCTTCGAGAACGGCACCGTCGAGCCCCACATCCCGCAGCGGCAGACCGGCAAGACCATCGCGGTCGTGGGCTCCGGCCCTGCGGGACTGGCCGCCGCGCAGCAGCTCACGCGAGCAGGGCACACCGTGCGCGTGTACGAGAAGGACGACCGTCTGGGCGGCCTGCTGCGCTACGGCGTGCCGGACTTCAAGATGGAGAAGATCCACATCGACCGCCGCATCGAGCAGATGGAGGCGGAGGGCACGCGTTTCCGCACGGACGTCACCATCGGCGAGGACATCGCGTGGGACGAGCTGCGTGCCCGCTACGACGCGGTCCTGGTCGCCACCGGCGCGCCCCGTCCCCGTGATCTGCCGGCGCCGGGGCGCGAGCTCGAGGGCATCCACTTCGCGATGCCGTACCTGCACCAGGGCAACGTGGCGGCAGGGGGCGGCGACGTCGAGGACCAGATCCACGCGGAGGGCAAGCACGTCATCGTGATCGGCGGCGGCGACACCGGCTCCGACTGCATCGGCACGGCACTGCGTCAGAAGGCGGCATCCGTCACCACGCTGGCGATCGGCAAGCAGCCGCCCATGGAGCGTCCCAACGGAGAGCCGTGGCCCACGGACCCGCGCGTGTTCGAGATCTCCTCGAGCCACGAGGAGGGTGGCGCCCGCGAGTACCTCGCGTCGACGGTGGAGTTCCTGGGCGACGAGAACGGCCACGTGCGCAGCCTGCGCGTCGCGGAGACCCAGTACAACGAGGACGGCTCGCGCACGCCCAAGGCGGGCACGGAGCGCGAGGTCCCGGCGGATCTGGTGCTGATCGCGATGGGCTTCACCGGCCCGGAGACCGACGAGCTGTCCTCGCAGGGCGGGGTGGCGATCTCGGACCGTGGCGCGATCCAGCGCTCCGATGACTACAGCACCAACGTCCCGGGCGTGTTCGTGGCGGGCGACGCCGGTCGCGGCGCCTCGCTGGTGGTGTGGGCGATCGCGGAGGGCCGTGCGGCGGCCTCGGCGATCGACGCCCACCTGCTCGGCAGCACCGAGCTGCCCGCTCCTGTCACCGCTCATACTCACGCGATCCGCGCCTGAACCGGGTCCTGATACCCAGGCGCTCATGCGCCGCACCTACTAAGTTGGAGAACATGCGAAACGCGAAGATCGTCTGCACCATCGGCCCCGCCACCTCATCGATCGAGAACATGCGCCAGCTCGTCGGCGCTGGCATGGATGTGGCCCGCATCAACCGCTCGCACGGCTCCGCGCAGGAGCACGAGGATGTCTACCGCAACGTCCGCCAGGCGGCGGACGAGGCTGGCCGCAACGTCGCCGTCCTGGTGGACCTGCAGGGCCCCAAGATCCGTCTCGAGAAGTTCGCGGACGGTCCGCACGAGCTGTCCGTGGGTGACGTGTTCACCATCACCACGCGCGACGTCGTGGGGACCAAGGACATCTGCGGCACCACCTTCAAGGGGCTGCCCGGCGACTGCTCGCCCGGCGACACCCTGCTGATCGACGACGGCAAGGTGCGTCTCGAGGTCACCGAGGTCACCGACACCGACGTGGTCACGCGGTGCGTGGTTCCGGGTCCGGTCTCGAACAACAAGGGCATCAACCTGCCCGGAGTGGCCGTCTCCGTCCCCGCGCTGTCCGAGAAGGACGAGGACGACCTGCGCTGGGGCCTGCACCTGGGCGCCGACTTCATCGCGCTGTCCTTCGTGCGCGGCGCGCAGGACTACGAGGACGTCGCGCGCATCATGGCGGAGGAGGGCATCACGGTGCCCGTCATCGCCAAGGTCGAGAAGCCGCAGGCGGTCGACAACCTCGAGGAGATCGTCGACGCTTTCGACGGCATCATGGTCGCCCGCGGCGACCTCGGCGTCGAGCTCCCTCTCGAGGAGGTGCCGCTGGTCCAGAAGCGCGCGATCGAGCTGTGCCGTGCCAACGCCAAGCCCGTGATCGTCGCGACCCAGGTGCTCGAGTCGATGACGCATGCACCCGTCCCGACCCGCGCCGAGACCTCGGACTGCGCGAACGCGATCCTCGACGGCACGGATGCGGTGATGCTGTCCGGCGAGACCTCGGTGGGCGACTTCCCGATCGTCACCGTCGAGACCATGGCGCGCATCGTCCGCAACACGGAGGAGAAGGGCTTCACGCGCATCGCCCCGTTCCTCACCACCCCCAAGACCCGCGGTGGCGCGGTGACGCATGCGGCGGCGGAGATCGCGGACGTCCTCGACATCAAGTACATCGTGACGTTCACGCAGTCCGGCGACTCTGCGCTGCGGATGGCCCGCCTGCGCCCGTCGGTGCCGATGCTCGCGTTCACGCCGGAGCCCAAGACGCAGAAGCGCCTGGCACTCAGCTGGGGCGTGCGCGCCGAGCTGGTGGACCGCGTGGACTCGACGGACGAGATGGTCAACCTGGTCGACTCGTATCTCAAGGACACCGGCAAGGCCGTCGACGGCGACTACGTGGTCGTGGTCTCGGGCACGCCGGTGGGCGTGCCGGGCACCACCAACTCGATCTTCGTGCACAAGGTGGGTCAGGTCCGCCTCTGATCTGCTCGCACACGAGCTGAGGGCCCGCGACTCCATCAGGAGTCGCGGGCCCTCGGTCTGCGTGCGGCCGATGCGCTCAGGCCTTGCCGCCGAACGCCGTCCAATCGCGGGTGGGCAGCTGCGGAGCCGCGCGCTCGTACTCGTCCCGGAACAGGGGAGAGGCGATGATGTAGTCCGCCGTCGCGAGGTTGGTTGCCATGGGGATGTTCCACACGGTCCCCAGCCGCAGCAGCGCCTTCACATCCGGGTCGTGCGGCTGGGCCTCGAGCGGATCCCACAGGAAGATCAGCAGGTCGATACCGCCCTCGGCGATGCGTGCGCCGATCTGCTGGTCGCCGCCGATGGGACCGGACAGGAACCGGTGCACCGGGAGCTTGAGCTCGTTCGCGAGCATCGATCCTGTGGTCCCGGTCGCATAGAGCGAATGCTCGGACAGCGAACCGCGGTTGAACCGCGCCCAGGTCAGGAGATCGTCCTTCTTGTGGTCGTGAGCGACCAGCGCGATGTGACGGGTGACGTGCGGTGCCATGGCGGTGCCTTCCGGTCCACGCGACCGCGGGGAGAGCCGCGATCGGCTGAAGCGCGCATCGGCGCTGATGCGCGCAGTGCCCCGAGTGGGATTCGAACCCACACTGGAACGGGTTTGAGCCGTTTGCCTCTGCCAGTTGGGCTATCGGGGCCAGCGCGACCAAGGCTATCGCCTCCCTGGGGCTGCGAAGTGCGTGCTCGCGGTGTCCCAGTTGGGCCAACGGGCCTCGCAGACATTAGGCTGGGGCCGTGACTGACACCCCTGACACCGTCGAGCCCATCGAGATGCCCGCCTCGAAGAAGCGCCGCGCCGTCGTCGCCGAGGACGAGGCGCTGATCCGCATGGACATCGTCGAGACGCTGACCGAGGCCGGCTACGACGTGGTGGGCGAGGCCGCCAACGGCGAGGAGGGCTTCGCCCTCGCGCAGGAGCACCAGCCCGACGTCGTGGTGATGGACATCAAGATGCCCGTGATGGACGGCATCACCGCCGCGGAGAAGATCGCCGCCGAGCGCCTCGCTCCGGTAGTGCTCCTCACCGCGTTCAGCCAGACCGAGCTGGTCGAGCGCGCGCGCGACGCCGGCGCGATGGCGTACGTCGTGAAGCCGTTCACGCCCGCGGACCTGCTCCCGGCCGTCGAGATCGCCGCGTCCCGCTTCGCGGAGATCCGCGCGCTCGAGTCCGAGATCGCGGACATCACGGAGCGCATGGAGACCCGCAAGAAGGTCGAGCGCGCGAAGGGCCTGCTCATGGAGAACATGCGTCTGAACGAGCCCGAGGCCTTCCGCTGGATCCAGAAGACGTCGATGGACCGTCGCCTCACCATGCGCGAGGTCGCGGAGGCCGTGATCGACCAGATGGGCGCGGGCAAGAAGTAGCGGGACCCTCCCGACGCGCCGCGCACGATTCCGCCACAGGCGAGCGTCGCTGTGCGGCGAATACCTCCGCCATCGCTGCCCCCCAGGTCACAAAATTGTGATGATCGGGACCCACACCTGAAATCTGGTGACGGTACGGTGAACCCTAAGGCATCCCGAGGACCGTCCTCGGGGCCGAAGGACTGGCGGAGACACCGCCAGTGTGGAGGGAACACACCATGGCACGATGGAACACCATCGCGCGTGGCGCGGCTCTTGCAGCCGCCGCCTCGCTCGCCCTCGCAGCCTGCTCGTCTGAGGACGGCGGCTCGGAGGACACGGGTTCGGAGGGCACCGGTTCCGGTGACGCGCTCAAGATCGGCTCGCTGCTGCCGCTGACGGGAAGCCTCGCCTTCCTCGGCCCGCCCGAGGTCGCAGGCGTCGACCTGGCCGCCAAGGAGATCAACGACGCTGGTGGCATCTTCGGCGCGGACGTGGAGATCATCCACGAGGACTCCTCGGACACGGACAACCCCCAGATCGCTCAGCAGTCGGTCTCCTCGCTCATCTCGGATGAGGTCGCGGCGATCGTCGGTGCGGCGTCCTCGTCCGTGTCGCTGAACGTGGTCGACGACATCGCTGCGGCGAGCATCGTCCAGATCTCGCCCGCGAACACCTCGACCGCTCTGTCCGGATACTCGCCGTTCTACTTCCGCACCGCACCGCCGGACACCGTGCAGGGCGACGCCCTCGCGAACCTCATGCTCGGCGACGGCATCGAGAACCTCGGCATCCTGCTCTTCGCGGACGACTACGCCACCTCGCTGCGCGACGTGGTCTCGGGCGTCTACGAGGAGAACGGCGCGACCATCACGTACGGAAACTCGGGCGACGAGTTCCAGACGGACGCGGCGAACTTCGAGTCGATCGTCCAGGACGTGCTCGCCACCAACCCCGACGGCATCCTCGTGATCGCCTTCGACCAGACCAAGGCCATCATCCCGGCCCTGGTGGGTGCGGGCTTCCCGTCCGACAAGCTCTACCTGACGGACGGCAACACCGCGGACTACTCGGCGGACTTCGAGCCCGGCACCATGACCGGCGCGCAGGGCACCATCCCCGGCGCCAACGCCTCGGACGAGTTCAAGACGCTGCTGGACGAGGTCCACGGCGAGCCGCTCGACTCGTACGCCTACGGTGCTGAGTCCTACGACGCCACCATGCTGGTCGCCCTCGCGGCGCTCAAGGGTGGCGGCAGCGACGGTCAGACCGTGGCCGACAACCTGGCCGCAGTCTCCGGTGCTGACGGTGGCACCGAGTGCACCGGCTGGGTCGAGTGCTCGGAGCTGATCGAGTCCGGCGAGGACATCATCTACCAGGCCGTCTCCGGCGTTGGCCCGTTCAACGAGGACAACGACCCCTCGAGCGCCTACGTGGGCGTCTACGAGTACGGCGACGACAACATCCAGACCTGGGTGGAGGCGGTGTTCGGCGAGGTCTGATCCTCACTGACCGCTTCAGCGAGAGGGCTCCCGGCTCAGGCCGGGGGCCCTCTTCGCATGTCCGCCTGGACCTCTCGCGCCCGAGCGTGTGTGCCTTCGCTGTGGATAGGCCCCGCGACACCAGGAGCAGGGAGAGCGCTGAGCTGACGGTGATGGTCGGCTGCACAGGCGCAGGGGAGCGGCCGCACCTGCCGTGTCGCCACCGTGTGCAGCCGACGCGAAGGCAGCCGATGCGCGGGCAGCGGTGGCAATGGCAGAACCCCCGCCGGCACAGGGCCGACGGGGGTTCGACGGTGCGGTGCTACGCGCCGAGCGTTCCCAGGTAGAGCTCGATGACCTTGGGGTCCTTCAGTAGCTCCTGGCCTGTGGCGGTGTACGCGCTCGTACCCTGGTCGAGCACGTAGCCGCGGTCGCAGATCTGCAGGCAGCGACGCGCGTTCTGCTCGACCATGATGACCGTGACGCCGGTCTTGTTGATCTCGCGGGTACGCACGAAGGTCTCGTCCTGGCGGACGGGGGACAGTCCCGCCGACGGCTCGTCGAGCAGCAGCACCGACGGGTCCATCATGAGCGCCCGCGCCATCGCGACCATCTGGCGCTCGCCTCCCGACAGCGAGCCGGCCCGCTGGTGATGGCGAGAGGCCAGGTCGGGGAAGAGGTCCATGATCTTGTCGAACTGCTTCTGGAAGCCCTTCGACGCCTGGAACGCGCCCATCTCGAGGTTCTCTCGGATGGTCAGGGACGGGAACACGTTGTTGGTCTGAGGGACGAAGCCCACTCCCATGCGCACCAGCTCGTCGGCACGCTTGTTGGTGATGTCCTGGCCGCCCAGGGTGACCGTGCCCTCGCGGATGGGCACCAGCCCGAACAGCGCCTTGAGGAACGTCGACTTGCCGGCGCCGTTGGGGCCGATGATGCCGATCAGCTCGCCCTCGGCGACCTCCATCGAGCATCCGTTGAGGATGTCGACGCCGGGAAGGTAGCCGGCGATGATGTCGTCAGCGATCAGGATGGGTTCTGCGGTGGCCATCAGGAGCCCTCCTCCGACAGGTCGGTGTCCATGTGAGCGCCCAGGTACGCCTCCTGCACCTCGGTGTTCTGCATCACGGTGTGCGGCGGTCCCTCCGCAATGATGCGGCCCTCGGCCATCACCACCACCCAGTCCGAGATGCGCCGCACCATGTGCATGTCGTGCTCGACGAAGAGGACGGTGACGCCCTCCTGCTTGAGCTGGACGATGTGATCCAGCAGCGACTCGGTGAGCGCCGGGTTCACGCCCGCCATGGGCTCGTCGAGCATCACCATCTCGGGATCGGACATGAGCGCGCGAGCCATCTCCAGCAGCTTGCGCTGGCCGCCGGACAGGGTGCCTGCGTAGTCATCCTTCTTCTCGTAGAGCTTGAACCGCTTGAGGAGCACGTGCGCCTTGGCGGTGATCTCCTCCTCGCGGTCCTTCCACAGCGGCTTCGCGAACGCCACGAAGAAGTTCTCGCCGCTCTGGTCGCTCGCACCCAGGCGCATGTTCTCCAGCACCGTCATGCGGCTCAGCGCCTTGGTGAGCTGGAACGTCCTCACCTTGCCGGCTCGCGCGACCTTGGCGGGCGAGACTCCCTTGAGGGAGTGGCCGTTGAACAGCCAGTCGCCCGTCTGCGGCTTGTCGAAGCCGGTGAGCAGGTTGAAGAACGTGGACTTGCCGGCACCGTTGGGACCGATCAGCGCCGTGATGGCGCCGCGCTGCACCTCGAAGTGCTTGACGTCGACGGCGGTGAGGCCGCCGAAGTGCCGATGCACGTTGTCGGCGACCACGATGGGGTCCGGCTTGGGGGCGCCAGGCTCCTGGGGAACGGAGGCGAACACATCGTCAGTCATTGAAGGCCAGCTCCTTCTTGTCGCCCAGGATTCCCTGGGGCCTGAAGATCACCAGGCACATGAGCGTGATGCCCACGAGCGTGAGCGAGAACGGCTCGAGCTCCTGGGTGTTGAGGAGAGTCTCGGGGATCAGCAGCGACGCCAGTCCCTTCACCGCCACGAGCGAGCCCCAGAACAGGATCGAGCCCAGCACGGGACCGAAGATGGTCGCCGCGCCTCCAAGGAGCAGCAGCGTCCAGATCCAGAACGTCGTGGGTCGACCCATCGAGTCGGGCTGGACGGAGGCGCCGAGCGCCCAGATGATGCCCGCGAGCGCTCCGATCACGCCCCCGATCACCAGTGCCTGCATCTTGTACGAGTAGACGTTCTTGCCGAGCGAGCGCACGGCGTCCTCGTCCTCGCGGATTCCCTTGAGGACGCGTCCCCACGGCGACTTCGACAGGCGCCAGTACATCAGCAGCATGAGGGCCACCAGCGTCCAGCCCACGACCAGCAGCCACCAGCTCGTGGACCGGGTGCCGTGGAAGGTCCAGACCAGGAAGGTGACCTGCGAGTCGGGGAAGGGAGAGAGCATCTCGAACGACCCCTTGAAGTCGTTGCCTCGGATGCCTGTCGAGGCGCCCGTGAGGTCGTTCAGATTCTGCGAACGTCCCAGGTAGCGGATCATCTCTGCTGCCGCGATGGTCACGATCGCGAGGTAGTCGCCGCGGAGCTTGAGCGTGGGCCAGCCCAGGATGAGCCCGAAGACGGCCGCACACGCGATCGCGACGATCACGCCCAGCCAGATGGGCCCGCCCTCGCGGACGGTGATGGCGTAGCCGTACATGCCCAGGAGCATGAAGCCTGCCTGACCCATGTTGAGCAGGCCGGTGAGCCCGAAGTGGAAGTTCAGGCCGATGGCCGCGAGCGCGAATGCCGCGGTCGTGGGCGCGATCGCCTCGCGCAGGATGTCGTAGATGAGATCCATGGCCTAGCCCACCCTTTCCGCTCGTCCGAGGATTCCTTGTGGTCTCACCAGCAGCACCAGGATCAGGATGGCGAGAGCGGTGGCGTACTTGAGGTCGGGCCCGAGCCACAGGGTCGAGGTCTCGACCACGACGCCGATGACGAGGGATCCGACGAGGGCGCCGAAGGGCTGGCCGAGGCCGCCGAGCGTGACGGCCGCGAACATCAGCAGCAGCAGCTTGGCGCCCACATCGAACTTGGTGCCGGAGTCGTACAGAGCCATCAGGATGCCGCCCAGGGCGGCGAGGCTCGCTGCCATGATCCACACCAGTCGGATGATCGCGTCGACCTTGATGCCCGATGCCGCGGCGAGCGCCGGGTTGTCCGACACCGCACGGGTGGCGCGCCCGAGACGCGTGCGCAGCAGGAAGTACGCCACGGCCAGGAGGACGGCGATCGAGATGGCGATCGACACGGCGGTGGTGTCGCCCAGCTGGATGGGCCCCACCTGGCGGCGCTCCTCGATCGCGATCGAGACGCGCAGGCGGTCGGGGCCGATCCACCACTGCAGGAGGTTGAGGAGCGCGAGGGACAGTCCGATCGAGACGATCATCTGCTGGACCATCTTGACGCCGCGCTTGCGCAGCTTGGACCACAGGAAGCGGTCCTGGAGCCAGCCTGTTCCGCCCGCCACGACGATGGCCGCGATCGCAGCGAGCCAGAGCGGCCACCCGATCACGAACTCCCATGGCAGCAACGGCAGCGACACGGGCTGCTGAGTCGCGAAGAAGTAGGCGAGCATCGCACCCAGCGACACCTGCTCTCCATGCGCGAAGTTGCTCAGTCCGGTGGTGCCGTAGATGAGCGACAGTCCCACGGACGCGAGCGCCAGCAGGAGTCCGAACACCAGGCCGTTGAACACGTTCTGCGCGATGCGGTTCGTGCCAGGGGCGTCTGCGGCGGTGTCGTCGACCGTCACCTCCGCCTCCGTGGTCTCGGCATCGGCATGGATCGCGCTCGTCTGCGCGACCGCTGTCGCTGCGTCCGGCGTGTCGGCCATGGCTGTGGAGCCGATGGTCGAGACGGCGAACACGGCGAGAGCAGCCACGACGAACACGATCAGCGCGCGCACGATGGCGCGTCGGTCGATTCTCTTCGTCAAGGATCCCCTCCAGGTCAGGATTGTCTCAACATACGCGACGCATGTTTCGACTATGTGGCGGCGCGTTGACGAATAGCGCAGGTGAGTCGCGCCGTTGCGACCGGTCTGCCCTCTTCGTCCGTGATGTCGATCGAGTAGCTCGCGATGGTGCGCCCGCGGTGCAGCGCGGACGCCACCGCGCGGACGGCGCCCTCGCTCACCGCTCGGTGATGCGTGATGCTGAGGTCGATGCCCATGGCGATGCCCTCCGGCATCGCGTGAGCCATGGCGGCGTACGACCCGAGCGTCTCTGCGAGCACCGCTGATGCGCCGCCATGCAGGAGCCCGTACGGCTGAGTGTTGCCGGAGACGGGCATCGAGCCCTCGGCGCGGTCGGGCGTCACGGAGTCGATGGAGATGCCCATCCGCTCCATGAGGGTGCCCCTGCCGAGCTCCTCCAGTGACACATCGTCGATGTCAGCCATAGAGGATAGGTTGGCACAGTGAGCGACTCTCCACGACCAACGCTGCTGCTGATCGACGGACTTTCGATGGCTTTCCGGGCCTTCTTCGGCCTTCCGGTCGAGAACTTCGCGACCTCCACCGGCGTGCCGACCAACGCTGTCTACGGCTTCACGACGATGCTGGCCACGCTGATGCGGGAGCACCATCCCACCCACGTGGCCGTCGCGTTCGACCTTCCCGGCGGGACCTTCCGCACGGAGCGGCTCGAGTCGTACAAGGGTGGCCGCGCGGAGACCCCGCCGGAGTTCGAGCCGCAGGTGCCGCTCATCCGCGAGGTGCTCGATGCCCTCGGGGTCGCGGCGGTCGACAAGGAGCGCTACGAGGCCGACGACCTCCTCGCGACGTATGCGCGCCTGGGACGGGAGGCGGGCATGCGCGTGCTCGTGGTGTCGGGGGATCGCGACACGATCCAGCTCGTCACCGATGACGTGACCCTCCTGTACCCCCGCAAGGGTGTATCGGATCTGGTGCACTTCACGCCGGAGGCGGTCGACGAGAAGTACGGCGTGCAGCCCTCTCAGTATCCGGAGCTCGCGGCCCTCGTGGGCGAGACCAGCGACAACCTGCCCGGCGTGCCGGGCGTGGGGCCCAAGACCGCCGCGAAGTGGATCGGCGTGTACGGGAGCCTCGAGGAGATCCTCGACAGCGCTGACGACGTTCCCGGCAAGGCGGGTCAGAGCCTTCGCGATCACCTCGACCAGGTGCGCCTCAACCGCGAGCTCAACCACCTCATCACGGACCTCGAGGTGCCGCTGACGGTGGACCAGCTCGAGTACGGCGGCGCCGATGCGGCGGCGATCCACCAGGTGTGCGACGCGCTGCAGTTCCGCACGCTGCGCGACCGCCTGCTCCCCTTCGCGAACGAGGACTCCACGGCCGATGCGCCCGACGCGCCAGAGGAGGTCGAGGTGGTGCTGGAGGGGGCGGTGGCCGCCGTCACGTCGCTGCCGGGTCCGGTCGCGCTCCACGTCGACGGCCGGATCGGCGCCGATGCGGATGCGTGGGCGCTGGGAGTGTGCGCGGACGGTCAGGCGTGGGGGATCGATCTGTCGTCGCTGGACGCCGCAGACGAGGCGGCGCTGCGCGCGTGGCTCGAGGACCCCGCCGTCGAGAAGGTGCTGCATGCCGCGAAGGATGCGTGGCATGCCCTCATCTCCCGTGGCATCGACCTGCAAGGGGTGACGGGGGACACCCAGATCGGCGCTTTCCTGGTGAATGCCGATCAGCGCGGCTTCGACCTCGAGGCGGTGCTCCAGCGCTATCTGGGGATCACGATCTCCGGCGGTTCTGGCGGAGGCGAGCTCGACCTGGGGCTCGACGCACCGGCCGCTCAGGCAGCGGGCGCGACGGCCGCGCACGTCGCGCGCCTCGCCGCGGAGCTCGACGCCGAGGTCGATCGCCGCGGGATGGCGCAGCTGTACCGCGAGGTCGAGATTCCACTGATAGCCGTGCTCGCGCGCATGGAGCATGCGGGGATCGCGGTCGATCGCGAGCACCTGGGCTCGCTCGCCGACGCGACTCGCAGTCGCGCGGACCAGGCGGCCGCGATGGCCCACGACGCCATCGGCGGCGACGAGGTGAACCTCGGCTCGCCCAAGCAGCTTCAGGAGGTCCTCTTCGAACGTCTCGGGATGCCCAAGACCAAGAAGATCAAGACCGGATACTCGACCGACGCATCGTCCCTCGCGGATCTCCAGGCGAAGAGCCCTCATCCGTTCCTCGAGGCGCTCCTGGCGCATCGGGACGCGGCCAAGCTGGGACAGATCATCGAGACCCTGGCGCAGTCGATTCGCGACGACTCCCGCATCCACACCACGTTCTCCCAGGTCGTGGCCTCGACGGGCCGGCTGAGCTCCAAGGACCCCAACCTCCAGAACATCCCGATCCGCACCGAGGAGGGCCACCGCATCCGGGAGGCCTTCGTGGTCGGCGAGGGCTTCGACACCCTGCTCACCGCCGACTACAGCCAGATCGAGATGCGCATCATGGCGCACCTGAGCAAGGACGACGGGCTGATCGAGGCGTTCCGCGCGGGAGAGGACCTGCACCGCTTCGTGGGCGCCCGCGTGTTCGGCGTGGAGCCCGAGGATGTGAGTCCTGAGATGCGGTCGAAGGTCAAGGCGATGAGCTACGGCCTCGCCTACGGGCTGTCCTCTTTCGGTCTCGCTCGCCAGCTGTCGGTTCCGGTCGGCGAGGCGCAGGCGCTGATGGACGACTACTTCGCGCGGTTCGGGGGCGTGCGGGAGTACCTGCGCTCGGTCGTGGAGAAGGCGCGCCAGGACGGGTACACCGAGACGATCCTGGGACGTCGCCGGTACATCCCCGACCTCACGTCCACCAATCGACAGCGCCGCGACATCGCGGAGCGAGTCGCTCTCAACGCACCCATCCAGGGAAGCGCCGCGGACCTCATCAAGAAGGCGATGCTGGGCGTGGACGCCGCGCTGCGGGACCAAGGTCTGGCCTCTCGTCAGCTGCTGCAGGTGCACGATGAGCTGGTGGTCGAGGTGGCGCCTGGCGAAGAGCAGGCAGTCGAGTCGATCCTCACGGACCAGATGCACGGCGCCGGCGACCTCTCGGTGCCCCTCGATGTTCACGTCGGCAGGGGCTCGAACTGGCGCACGGCCGGACACTAGGGTGGACGCATGCGCGTAGGAATCCTGACCGGAGGCGGGGACTGCCCCGGCCTCAACGCCGCCATTCGAGCCGTCGTCAAGCGCGGCACGGCGGAGCATGGCATGTCGATCGTGGGCTTCCGCAACGGGTGGGAGGGCGTCATCAACGGTGATGCCGTCCCGCTCACCAGGGACGACGTGAGCGGCATCCTCGTTCACGGCGGCACCATGCTGGGCACCGCGCGCTGCCACCCTCACAAGGTCGAGGGCGGCCTGGACGCCGTGCACCAGACGTTCGAGGACGAGAAGCTGGACGCCCTCATCTGCATCGGCGGCGACGGCACCCTCAAGGCGGCGTCCAAGGTGCACAAGTCCGGCGTGCCCGTCATCGGCATCCCCAAGACCATCGACAACGACGTGGTCGGCACCGACTCGTCGATCGGGTTCGACACCGCCGTGTCGATCGCGACGGAGGCCATCGACCGGCTGCACTCGACCGCGGAGTCCCACAACCGCGTCATGGTGGTGGAGCTCATGGGACGTCACTGCGGGTGGATCGCCGTGACGGCGGGCATCGCGGGCGGCGCCGACATCATCCTGGCGCCGGAGTCACCGTTCGACATCGAGGCGATCGGCAAGAAGATCCGCCATCGTCACCGCTACAAGAACTTCTCCATCGTCGCCGTCGCGGAGGGCGCGATCCCCGCCGAGGGCAGCGATTGGGACGCGGACGACACCCTCGACTCGAAGGGCAACCCCATCGCGGGTCAGGTGGGCGCTCAGGTCACTCGCGCGATCGAGCGTGTGACCGGCTTCCCCACCCGTCTCACGACGTTGGGCTACGTCCAGCGCGGCGGAGTGCCCACGGCCGCGGACCGGCTCCTCGCCACCCGCTTCGGAGTGGCGGCGATCGACGCGGCGGCAGGCAAGGAGTTCGGCACGTTCACGGCGCTGCGAGGCGAGCGCATCGAGATGCTGGAGTTCTCGGAGATGGCAGGCAAGACCAAGTACGTCCCCGAGGAGCTGCTGCGGACCGCCTGGGGGCTCTAGCGCGCCGCAGCGCCGTCCGCGGAGGAGTCGTCCCCATCGACGTCCACCACGTCCTCGGGAGCGGGGACCGCTCGACGGGGCCTGCCGACGGGGGCGAGACGAGGCTCGATCGAGGGATCCTCGGGGTGGCTGACACGCGGGTGCGGCGTCCAGCCGGCGGGGTGCTCGGACGCGTACCCGTGGCCGGTCCACCTGCTCTCGGCCTCGCCCAGGAGCGCGACGCGCACCACCTTCTCCGCCGCGTTGCCGTCCTCGAAGGTGGCGAATCGGGCACGGAAGGACGCACGGCGCTCGGCGTGCTCCGCCGACTCGTAGCTGCGTGACCTCAGGCTCTCGACCAGGTCCTGTGCGGTCGTGACCACCTGGCCCGGCGCATCGGCCGTGATGTCGAAGTACGCCCCCCGGCTCCACCGATAGTGGTCCCAGTCGTAGCAGAACAGCACGATGGGCCTGTCCAGCAGGGCGTAGTCGAACATGGCGGACGAGTAGTCCGTGATGAGCGCATCCGAGGCGAGGTAGAGGTCCTCGACCTCCCACCCTCGGGACACATCGATCACCTGCTCAGGGATCACGGTCCTGCCACGACGGTCGTGATAGTAGTGATCGCGCACCAGCAAGCGCGTGTCCGCTGGCAGCGACCGTGCGAAGGCGGTGAGGTCGAACTCGTCCTCGTGCGGCCCGCGGCGGGTGCGCCACGTGGGCATGTACAGGACGGCCCGCTCACCATCGGCCAGGCCCAGTCGCGCGCGCTGGTGACGACGGTCCTGCTCGGTGGCCGCGAACAGGACGTCGTTGCGTGGGAAGCCCACCTCGAGCTGCGTCGCGCCCGAGCTGTACGCCCGCTCCCACACCTCCGTGAGGTAGGGGCTCGTGGTCAGCGAGTACGTCCAGCGCTGACAGCGACGATGCATCGTCACGATGGTCGCGTCGGAGGGTCGCTC
Source organism: Demequina activiva (assembly GCF_016862815.1). GTDB lineage: Bacteria > Actinomycetota > Actinomycetes > Actinomycetales > Demequinaceae > Demequina > Demequina activiva. The sequence continues at coordinate 300,970 of NZ_BONR01000002.1, forward strand.
GCCCGAGTAGTGACGGTCGGCCCCCATGTACTTCAGCGCGGTGCCGTGATGCGTCTGCACGTAGACCTGGCCGTCGCGCGCCGGCAGGCTCCAATGCGGGTTGGCATCGTCGACCACGAAGGACGCGGTCGCGATGAGTCGCAGGTAGGCGAGCGTGCGCGGGGTCACGTACTCCACTCCGTCGGGGATGAGGTGCACGTCCTGCTTGCGCACGATCCACACTCCTCGCAGGTGCGGCGCGATCTCCTGCTGCTTGCGATAGATCGCCAGCGGGTTGCCTCGCGGCGCACGGTGCCACACGGAGGTGTAGGCGACCAGGGTGGGGTCGAGGGGGAGGCGCTGGTAGTACCAGAGGCCCACCGTGCGGTCCTGCACGCCGCGCACAGCACGCCCCACGAAGGTGCGGGTGCGGCGGCGCAGCTTGCGCAGGCGAGCGGGGATCACGCCGCGAAGCATAGCCGGTGAACGTTGCGTGAACGATGGCCGCCTATCCTGGTGCGATGACGCGCGTGCTCACCTTCGGGACCTTCGATCTGTTCCACATCGGCCATGTCAACGTGCTCCTGCGCGCCGCGGACCTGGGCGATCACCTCACGGTGGGCGTGTCCTCGGATGAGCTCACGATGGCGAAGAAGGGGCGCTACCCGGTCTATCGCGAGGAGCATCGCCTCGCGATCGTGAGCTCGCTGGCCTGCGTCGACGACGTGTTCGTGGAGCAGTCGCTGGAGCTCAAGGGCGAGTACATCGCGGAGCACCGCGCGGACGTGCTGGTGATGGGCGACGACTGGAAGGGTCGGTTCGATCACCACCGGGAGCAGTGCGAGGTGATCTACCTGCCGCGCACCGCGGAGGTGTCGACCACCGACATCATCCAGAGCATCCGCCGAGACCTGGACTGACGTTCCGCGGAGGGCCGATGCGCGCCGCGGCCGGCAGTTCCGGCGCGGCCTTTGTGCTGGGACGGGCGAAGCGGTAGGATGAATGTCGGTCTCGTGCGCCTGCGCGCAGGCCGGTCCATGTCCATACGATTCATCCATTCTTCATCGGAGCTACTCCTTAATGTCCGTATCCACCCCCGAGTCCACCCCCATCGCAGTCAACGACATCGGCTCGAGTGAGGACTTCCTCGCCGCGATTGACGCGACCATCAAGAACTTCGACGACGGAGACCTCGTCGAGGGCACCATCGTCAAGGTCGACCGCGACGAGGTCCTGCTCGACATCGGCTACAAGACCGAGGGCGTCATCCCCGTTCGCGAGCTGTCGATCCGTCACGACGCCGACCCCGATGAGGTCGTGGCCGTCGGCGACACCGTCGAGGCCCTCGTTCTTCAGAAGGAGGACAAGGAAGGCCGCCTCATCCTGTCCAAGAAGCGTGCGCAGTACGAGCGCGCCTGGGGCTCGATCGAGAAGATCAAGGAAGAGGACGGCGTCGTCACCGGCTCCGTCATCGAGGTCGTCAAGGGTGGCCTGATCGTGGACATCGGTCTGCGCGGCTTCCTCCCGGCCTCCCTGGTCGAGATGCGTCGCGTGCGCGACCTCGGCCCGTACATCGGCCAGCAGATCGAGGCGAAGATCATCGAGCTCGACAAGAACCGCAACAACGTGGTCCTGTCGCGCCGTGCCTTCCTCGAGCAGACGCAGTCCGAGGTGCGCTCGAGCTTCCTCACGGCGCTGCAGCCGGGCCAGGTCCGCAAGGGCACCGTCTCCTCGATCGTCAACTTCGGCGCGTTCGTCGACCTGGGCGGCGTGGACGGCCTGGTGCACGTCTCGGAGCTGTCCTGGAAGCACATCGACCACCCCAACGAGGTCGTCTCCGTGGGCCAGGAGGTCGAGGTCGAGGTTCTCGACATCGACATGGACCGCGAGCGGGTCTCGCTGTCGCTCAAGGCGACCCAGGAGGACCCCTGGGAGGTCTACGCTCGCACGCACGCGATCGGCCAGATCGTTCCCGGCAAGGTCACCAAGCTCGTTCCGTTCGGCGCCTTCGTGCGCGTGTTCGACGGCATCGAGGGCCTGGTGCACATCTCGGAGCTCGCCGTGCGTCACGTGGACCTGCCAGAGCAGGTCGTGCAGGCGGACGAGGAGGTCTTCGTCAAGATCATCGACATCGACCTCGAGCGTCGCCGCATCTCGCTGTCCATCAAGCAGGCCAACGAGGGCGTCGACCCGGCCGGCGAGGACTTCGACCCGGCGCTGTACGGCATGACCGCCGAGTACGACGAGACCGGCAACTACAAGTACCCCGAGGGCTTCGACCCCGAGACCCAGGAGTGGCGCGACGGCTTCGACGAGCAGCGCGAGGCCTGGGAGGCGGAGTACGCGAAGGCTCACGAGCGCTGGGAGGCGCACAAGGCGTTCGTCGCGAAGCAGGAGGAGCAGGCCGCCGAGGCCGAGACCGTCGGTGCCGCGGCGCCGCGCAAGCGTGGGCCCAAGGCCGACGCGGGCGCCTCGTACACCTCGCACGACGAGACGGCCGATGCGGGAACCCTCGCCTCGGACGAGCGTCTCGCCGCGCTGCGCGAGAAGCTCACGGGCAACTAAGCACCCGTACGACGACAGGGCCGCGATCCGCCAGGATCGCGGCCCTGTCGCATGTCCGCCACCAGGCCGCGAACGTCCCACGGCGCGCTGTCTGGCGTGTGCGGTCCGGGGGTGCGACACTCGCTCCATGCTCCGCATCGCACTCACGGGCGGCATCGCCGCAGGCAAGTCGACCGCTTCCGCGCGCTTCGGGGAGCTGGGCGCGACGGTGGTGGACCATGACATCCTCGCGCGACGCGCGGTGGAGCCCGGCTCCGCCGGTCTCGTGGAGATCGTCCGCGCGTTCGGCGACCGCGCCGTGCGCGACGGCGCGCTCGACCGAGCGGCGCTGGCGGCCATCGTGTTCCATGACCCCGCGGCGCGTGCGCAGCTCGACGCGATCGTGCACCCGTACGTGTTCGCGATGGCTCGGGCGGCGGACAAGCAGGCGCGAGCGGATGGAGCGCAGGTGGTCGTCCACGACATCCCCCTCCTGGTCGAGGCCGGCGGCGGCGAGGACTACGACCTCGTCGTCACGATCGCCGCGCCCGAGGAGGTGAGGGTTGCGCGAATGGTGGAGTCTCGCGGCATGAGCCGCGACGATGCGCTCGCCCGGATCCGCTCGCAGGCCAGCGATGCCGAGCGCTCGGCCGCCGCGGACACGGTGCTCGACGGAAGCGGCACGGCCGAGGCGCTGCGCGCCCAGGTCGACGAGTACTGGCAGGTCCACGTTCCAGCGCACTGACTCGAATGTCGGTGGCTGCGCGTAGCGTAGGAGCCATGACAGAGGATCTTCGCCGCTCGGACGCGCCCTTCGAGGTCATCTCGGAGTACACGCCCTCGGGCGACCAGCCCAAGGCCATCGACGATCTGGCGCGCCGCATCGAGGCGGGGGAGCAGGACGTGGTGCTCCTGGGCGCGACCGGCACCGGAAAGTCCGCGACCACGGCGTGGCTCGTCGAGCGCCTGCAGCGTCCCACGCTGGTGATGGCCCACAACAAGACGCTCGCCGCGCAGCTGGCGACCGAGTTCCGCGAGCTGCTGCCCAACAACGCGATCGAGTACTTCGTGTCGTACTACGACTACTACCAGCCGGAGGCGTACGTTCCGCAGACGGACACCTTCATCGAGAAGGACTCCTCGATCAACGAGGAGGTCGAGCGGCTGCGCTACTCCGCCACGAACTCGCTGCTGACCCGTCGCGACGTGGTGGTGGTGTCCTCCGTGTCCTGCATCTACGGCCTGGGCACGCCGGAGGAGTACATCCAGGGGATGGTCACGATGGCCGTGGGAGACGTCCTCGACCGCGACGGTCTGCTGCGGGAGTTCGTGCAGATGCAGTACTCGCGCAACGACCTCGCATTCACCCGCGGGACCTTCCGGGTCCGCGGCGACACCGTCGAGATCATCCCCGTCTACGAGGAGCTCGCGATCCGCATCGAGATGTTCGGCGACGAGGTCGAGGCGCTCTACACCCTCCATCCGCTCACGGGCGAGGTGGTCGAGCGCCGCGAGCAGGTGCACATCTTCCCGGCGTCGCACTATGTGGCGAGCGTGGATCGCATGAACCGCGCGATCGCGACCATCGAGCTTGAGCTCGACGAGCGTCTCCAGGAGCTCGAGCGACAGAACAAGCTGCTCGAGGCCCAGCGTCTCAAGATGCGCACCACCTTCGATCTGGAGATGATGCGCTCGGTGGGGACATGCTCGGGAATCGAGAACTACTCGCGCCACATCGAGCAGCGCGCCACCGGGACCCCGCCTCACACGCTGCTCGACTACTTCGCCGACGACTTCCTGCTTGTGATCGACGAGTCGCACGTGACCGTGCCCCAGATCGGTGCGATGTACGAGGGCGACGCGTCCCGCAAGCGCACGCTCGTGGAGCACGGCTTCCGCCTGCCCTCGGCGCTCGACAACCGTCCGCTCAAGTGGGGCGAGTTCCAGGAGCGCGTGGGGCAGACCGTGTACCTGTCGGCGACCCCCGGCCAGTACGAGCTCGAACGAGCGAACGGGGTGGTCGAGCAGATCATCCGTCCCACCGGACTGGTCGACCCGAAGGTGGTCGTCAAGCCCACCGAAGGGCAGATCGACGATCTCCTGGAGCAGATCCGTGCCCGGGTGGAACGCGACGAGCGCGTGCTCGTCACGACCCTCACGAAGAAGATGGCGGAGGACCTCACCGAGTTCCTCGCCGAGCGGGACGTCCAGGTCGAGTACCTGCACTCGGACGTGGACACGCTCCGACGCGTGGAGCTCCTCCGGGAGCTACGCATGGGCCGCTTCGACGTCCTCGTGGGCATCAACCTCCTGCGCGAGGGTCTCGACCTGCCCGAGGTCTCCCTGGTGTCGATCCTGGACGCGGACAAGGAGGGCTTCCTGCGCTCCGGCACGTCGCTCATCCAGACCATCGGTCGCGCAGCGCGCAACGTGTCCGGCGAGGTCCACATGTATGCGGACACCATCACCGACTCGATGGCGTCCGCGATCGACGAGACCAATCGCCGCCGCGACATCCAGATCGCCTACAACAAGGACAACGGCATCGATCCCACGCCGCTGCGCAAGCGCATCGGCGACATCACCGAGATGCTCGCGCGTGAGGAGGCGGACACCGCGAAGACGCTCGAGCGTGCCGCCAGGGCGAGTGGGGCAGGCGCCGGCGGCTCCGGCTCGTCACCCATGGCAGGCAGGCCCTCGGACGAGCTCAGCGAGCTCATCGAGAGCCTGTCGGGGCAGATGCGCGAGGCCGCAGGCGAGCTCAAGTTCGAGCTCGCCGCACGCCTGCGGGACGAGATCGCCGAGCTCAAGAAGGAGCTGCGGCAGATGCTCGACGCCGGCTGACAGGAGGAGCCCCGACGGCGCGTACGATTGCACGGTGACCGACCCCCTCGTCTGGACCGCGACCATCGCGTTCATCATCGCCCTGTTCGTCTTCGACTTCGCGGTGGTCATCCGCAAGCCGCACGAGCCCACCTTCCGGGAGTCGGTGGGCTGGTCCGTGTTCTACATCGGGATCGCGCTGGTCTTCGGTGTGGTGATGCACTTCTGGCACGCCGACTTCTCGACCACCGAGTACCTCGCGGGCTACATCACGGAGAAGTCGTTGTCCGTCGACAACCTGTTCGTGTTTCTGGTGATCATGACGCGGTTCGCGGTGCCACCGCAGTACCGCTCACGGGTCCTGCTGGTCGGCATCGCGGTCGCGCTCGTGCTGCGCGCAGTCTTCATCGCCGCCGGGGCCGCGGCGCTGGATGCCTTCTCGGCGCTCTTCTACGTCTTTGGCGCCTTCCTGATCTACACCGCATGGGGGCTCGCGAAGGAGAGCAACGAGGACACCGCGAAGCAGGAGTACGAGGAGGGCCGGATGGTCCGCCTGGTGCGGCGCCTGTACCCGGTCACGGACGGCTATCGCGAGGGAAGGATCATGGTGCGGGAGGCGGGCCGTCGCATGGTCACCCCCATGCTGCTCGTGATGGTCGCGATCGGCTCGACGGACGTGCTGTTCGCGCTGGACTCGATCCCTGCCATCTTCGGCCTCACCCAGGATCCCTTCATCGTGTTCACGGCGAACGCGTTCGCTCTGCTGGGACTGCGCCAGCTGTACTTCCTCGTGCAGGGCCTGCTGCAGCGCCTGGTGTACCTGCACTACGGTCTGGCGGCGATCCTCGCCTTCATCGGCGTCAAGCTCGTGCTGCATGCGCTGCACGAGAACAACCTGCCGTTCGTCAACGGGGGCGAGGGGCTGAGCGTGCCCGAGATCTCCACCGCGCTGTCGCTCACGGTCATTCTCGCGATCCTCACGATCGCGACGGTCGCCAGCCTCCTGGCGACGCGCAACCGTCCCTCCGACGCCCCCGAGGTGGTGCGGGAGCAGGCGGGCGAGGCTCTCGAGGGCTCACCGGAGGACGTCGAGCGCCGGGAGCCCGCAGAGCGGGACGACGGCCGCTAGCGCGGCGGGCGGCGGCGCGACGCCCCCTGCCTCACGTCAGACGCGCAGCGAGGCCCGTGCCGAACAGCGCGGGCCACACGCGGATGCGATGCTCGGGCACCAGTCCCGCGCGCACGAACGGGTCGCCTTCGATGATCGCCTCGACCTCCTCGAGCGACGCCGCCTCGCAGACGAGGAGCGCGCCAGGAGCGCCGTCGTCGTCGTAGCGCCCGTAGGCGAGCATCGTGCCCTCGTCGGCCAGCGCGGCAAGGTAGGCGCGGTGCGCGGGGCGATGCTGGTCGCGTTCGTCGGAGCGGTCGTCGTACGCGTACTCGATGGTGAAGGTGGTCATGGCGACCATCGTGCCAGGCTCGCCGGGGCGACACGCCGATTCGAACATGCGTTCGAACACAACTCCGCGTAGCATTGCCGTGTGAACGACCAACTTCTGGTGCGCGGAGCGCGCGAGCACAATCTCAAGGGCGTCGACCTCGACCTGCCCCGAGACTCCCTGATCGTCTTCAGCGGGCTCTCGGGATCGGGCAAGTCCTCCCTCGCCTTCGACACCATCTTCGCGGAGGGGCAGCGCCGCTACGTCGAGTCGCTGTCCGCCTACGCGCGGCAGTTCCTCGGCCAGATGGACAAGCCGGACGTCGACTTCATCGAAGGGCTGTCGCCCGCGGTGTCGATCGACCAGAAGTCCACGAACCGCAACCCTCGTTCGACCGTGGGCACCATCACCGAGGTCTACGACTACCTCCGCCTGCTGTATGCCCGCGTGGGAACGCCGCACTGCCCGGTCTGCGGAGAGCGCATCCAGGCGCAGACGCCGCAGCAGATCGTCGACTCCGTCCTCGCGCTGCCGGAGGGCACGCGCTACCAGGTGCTCGCACCGGTGGTGCGCGGGCGCAAGGGAGAGTATGCGGACCTGTTCGAGGAGCTGCAGCAGCAAGGCTTCGCCCGCGCTCGCGTGGACGGCGAGACCGTCCAGCTCACCGATCCGCCTCAGCTCGAGAAGAAGCTCAAGCACACCATCGAGGTGGTGGTGGACCGGCTCGTGGCCCGGGACGGCGTGCGTCAGCGCCTCACCGACTCCGTCGAGACCGCGCTGCGCATCGCGGACGGACTGGTGCTCATCGACCCCGTCGACGGCGAGCTCGACCAGCGCCGCTACAGCGAGAAGCGCGCCTGCCCCAACGACCACGTGCTGGCGCTCGAGGAGATCGAGCCGCGCACCTTCTCCTTCAATGCCCCCTACGGCGCGTGCCCGGAGTGCACGGGCATCGGCGTGAGGCTCGAGGTCGATCCCGACCTCGTGGTCCCGGATCCGAGCCTGAGCATCAACGAGGGCGCGGTCGCGCCGTGGTCGAGCACGTCGACCTCCTCCGAGTACTTCGGGCGCCTGCTCGCGGCGCTGTCGCGTGACCTCGGCTTCTCGCTCGACACCGCGTGGGAGGACCTGTCCGAGGACGTCAAGCAGGCCGTGCTCGTGGGCAAGGACTACGAGGTGCACGTCAAGTTCCGCAACCGGTTCGGGCGCGAGCGGCAGTACACCACTGGCTTCGAGGGCGTGATCTCCTGGATCGAGCGCCTGCACTCCCAGACCGAGTCCGACTGGTCGCGGGAGAAGTACGAGTCCTACATGCGCGAGGTGCCGTGCCCCGTGTGCGGCGGCGCCCGCCTCAAGCCCGAGGTGCTCGCCGTGACGATCGGGGGCCGCTCGATCGCTCAGGTGTGCGACCTGTCCATCGCGGACGCGAGGGACTTCCTGCTGACGGCGGAGCTGGACGAGCGCGGACGTCAGATCGCCGTCCAGGTCCTCAAGGAGATCGACGCCCGGCTGGGCTTCCTGCTCGACGTGGGCCTGGACTACCTGACGCTCTCGCGCGCCGCCGGGACGCTCTCGGGCGGCGAGGCGCAGAGGATCCGCCTCGCGACGCAGATCGGCTCCGGCCTCGTGGGCGTGCTGTACGTGCTCGACGAGCCCAGCATCGGGCTGCACCAGCGCGACAACCGCCGCCTAATCGACACCCTGACCCGTCTGCGGGACCTCGGCAACACGCTGATCGTGGTCGAGCACGACGAGGACACCATCCGCACGGCCGACTGGGTCGTGGACATCGGTCCCGGCGCCGGCGAGCACGGGGGAGAGGTGGTCCACTCCGGGACATACGAGGACCTGCTCGACAACGAGCGCTCGATCACCGGCGCCTATGTGGCCGGGCGTCGCAGCATCGCAGTGCCGGAGTCGCGTCGCCCCATCGACCCCGATCGCGAGATCACGGTCGTGGGCGCGCGCGAGCACAACCTCCAGGGCATCGACGTGTCCTTCCCGCTGGGAGTCCTCACCGCGGTGACGGGAGTGTCCGGCTCCGGCAAGTCCACCCTGGTGAACGCGATCCTGTACACGTCGCTCGCCAACACGCTCAACGGCGCGCGCCAGGTGGCTGGCCGGCACACGCGGATCACCGGCACGGACCAGCTCGACAAGATCGTGCACGTCGACCAGGGGCCCATCGGGCGCACGCCGCGGTCGAATCCCGCCACCTACACGGGTGTGTGGGACAAGGTCCGCAAGCTGTTCGCCGAGACGAACGAGGCGAAGGTGCGCGGCTACGGACCCGGCCGGTTCTCCTTCAACGTCAAGGGCGGCAGGTGCGAGTCCTGCTCGGGCGACGGCACGCTCAAGATCGAGATGAACTTCCTGCCGGACGTCTACGTGCCGTGCGAGGTCTGCAAGGGCGCCCGGTACAACCGCGAGACGCTCGAGGTGCACTTCAAGGGCAAGAACGTGGCCGATGTGCTGGACATGCCCATCGAGGAGGCGGCGCACTTCTTCGAGGCGATCCCCGCGATCTCGCGGCACCTGCGGACGCTGGTGGAGGTGGGGCTGGGCTACGTCCGGCTGGGACAGCCCGCTCCCACCCTGTCCGGCGGCGAGGCTCAGCGCGTCAAGCTCGCGTCCGAGCTGCAGCGGCGCTCGACCGGCCGCACCATCTACGTGCTCGACGAGCCCACCACGGGACTGCACTTCGAGGACGTTCGCAAGCTCCTCGGCGTGCTCCAGGACCTCGTGGACAAGGGCAACACCGTGATCGTGATCGAGCACAACCTCGACGTGATCAAGTCCGCCGACTGGGTCGTGGACATGGGGCCGGAGGGTGGCTCCGGCGGTGGCCTCGTGGTCGCCGAGGGCACCCCGGAGGAGATCGCGCAGGTCGACGCCAGCCACACCGGCGCGTTCCTCAAGGAGATCCTCGCGGTGCCGTCGCGCGCGTAGGCTGGCGATCGTGACCAACCCCGCGGACTACCGGCCCGCGCCCGGCAGCATCCCCGCCGAGCCCGGCGTGTACCGGTTCCGCGACCCGCACGGCCGCGTGGTCTACGTGGGCAAGGCCAAGAGCCTGCGCGCGCGACTGTCGAACTACTTCCAGGACCTCAGCAACCTCCACCCTCGCACGCGCATCATGGTGACCACCGCAGCCTCGGTGGAGTGGACCGTGGTCCGCAACGAGGTCGAGGCGTTGATCCTCGAGCACACCTGGATCAAGCAGTACGACCCGCGGTTCAACGTGGTCTTCAAGGACGACAAGTCCTACCCCTACCTCGCGGTGACCATGGGCGAGACGTACCCCCGCATCCAGGTCATGAGGGGTGAGCGCCGCAAGGGCGTGAGGTACTTCGGCCCGTACGCGCGTGCGTGGCAGATCCGCGACACCGTCGACACGCTGCTGACGGCGCTGCCCGTGCGCACCTGCGCGCCGGGGGTGTTCCGCAAGGCCGAGCGCCAGGGACGGCCGTGCCTCCTGGGGTACATCGACAAGTGCTCGGCGCCCTGCGTGGGGCGCATCAGCGAGGAGGACCACCGCGCGCTGGCGGAACGCGTGTGCGCGGTGCTCGGCGGCGACGCCAAGGGCATGATCCGGGACCTCACCCAGTCGATGACCGACGCTGCTGAGCGCGAGGACTTCGAGGCCGCCGCGCGCGCCCGCGACCGACTGCACGCGCTGCGCGACGTGCTCGACCGCAACGCTGTGGTGCTCGCGCAGGGGACGGATGCGGACATCTTCAGCCTGGTCGACGACGAGATGGAGGCGGCCGCCCACGTCTTCCACGTGCGTGACGGGCGCATCGCCGGGGAGAGGGGCTGGGTGGTCGACAAGCCCGAGCCGCTCGAGGTGCCTGGCATGGTCGCCCAGCTGATCCAGGAGGCCTACGGAGCGGTGGAGGGGGTCGACGTGCCACCGGAGGTGCTGGTGCCTGCGGCGCCCGAGGGCGCGGACGCGCTGCGCGAGTGGCTGCGCGGCGTTCGCGGTGCCGCGGTTGACATTCGTGTCCCCTCGCGGGGGAAGAAGGCGGAGCTTGCCGGAACAGGCCACCAGAACGCCCTGCAGGTGCTCGAGCAGCACCGGCTCAAGCGCTCATCGGACCTGTCGACCCGTGCCGCAGCGCTGCAGGAGCTGCAGGAGGCGATCGGCATGGTCGAGGCCCCGCTGCGCATCGAGTGCTACGACATCTCGCACACCGGCGGCACCAACCAGGTCGGATCCATGGTGGTGTTCGAGGACGCTCTGCCGCGCAAGGCGGAGTACCGCCAGTTCTCGATCGCGGACGGCACGGACGACACCGCCGCGATGCGTGAGGTGCTGACGCGGCGCTTCAAGCGCTACCTCGAGGAGTCGCGGCTCCCGCCCGAGGAGCGCGAGACGGCGCGGTTCGCGTACCCGCCGCAGCTGGTGCTCGTGGACGGTGGCCTCCCGCAGGTGAACGTGGCACGGGAGGCGCTGGACGCGCTCGGGGTGGCCGACGTGATGGTCGTGGGTCTCGCGAAGCGTCTCGAGGAGGTATGGGTGCCGGGCGAGGAGTTTCCCGTCATCCTCCCGCGAGGCTCCGAGGCGCTGTTCCTCCTGCAGCGGCTGCGAGATGAGGCGCACCGCTTCGCCATCACGCGGCATCGTGGCAAGCGCGGCAAGGCGATGAAGGCGTCGGCGCTGGACGACGTGCCGGGGGTGGGACCCGAGCGCGCGAAGGCGCTCATCCGACACTTCGGTTCGCTCGCCAAGGTCAAGCAGGCCTCCGTGGAGCAGCTCACGCTCGTTCCCGGCATCGGCGCCGGCACGGCGCAGGCGATCCTCCGAGCCGTGCGCGGCGACGATGGCATGCTGGACACATGACTGAGGAGCCACCAGCCGTCACCTATCCGTCCGGCATCCCGCGGCCCAGCTTCGAGGCCCCCGAGGTCGCCCCGGAGGTGATGGTGCTGACCGGCATGTCCGGAGCAGGACGCACGAAGGCTGCCGCGGTGCTGGCGGACCTGGGCTGGTACGTGGTCGACAACCTGCCGCCGCATCTGCTCTCCGGGCTCGTGACGTCGTTGATCGGGGGCGACACGCGCCGACGGCTCGCGGCCGTGGTCGACGTGCGAGGAGGCGAGTTCTTCAAGGACCTCGAGACCGTGGTCGACGATCTCGAGGTGAAGGGGGTGCCGGTCCGCCTGCTGTTCCTCGACGCGTCCGACGAGGCGCTCGTGCGTCGCTTCGAGGAGGCGAGACGGCCCCACCCACTCCAGCAGGACGGCACGCTGCTGGAGGGCATCGCGCGCGAGCGCACCATGGTCGCGGACGTGCGCGACCGGGCCGATCACATCATCGACACATCGCGGTTGAACGTCCACGAGCTCCGAGACGTGATGACGCGCGAGGTGTCCGACGAGACTCCGCGCCTGCAGATCAACGTCCAGTCGTTCGGCTTCAAGAACGGGATCCCCGCGGATGCGGACTTCGTCGCGGACGTGCGATTCCTCCACAATCCGCACTGGGTGCCCGAGCTGCGCCCCCTCACCGGCCTCGATCCTGCGGTGCGGGATCACGTGCTGGGAGCCGAGGGCGCCCAGGAGTTCGTGGATGGGTACGCTTCCGTGATCGACAGCGCGCTGCACCTGTACCGGGCCCACGACAAGCATGCGGTGACCATCGCTGTCGGATGCACCGGCGGCAAGCACCGCTCCGTGGTGATGGCGGAGGCGTTGGGCGCGGACCTGCGCGCACGTGGCTACGACGTCCGCACGACGCATCGGGACCGTCCGCGCGCATGAGCGGCGAGCCGCGCGTGGTGGCGATGGGGGGCGGCCACGGCCTGTACGCGACCCTCACCGCCCTGCGCGGGTTGACGCCGCACCTCACCGCGGTGGTGACAGTGGCGGATGACGGTGGCTCGTCAGGCAGACTGCGATCCGAGATGGGCATCGTCCCGCCCGGAGACCTGCGGATGGCGCTGTCCGCGCTGTGCGCCGACACGGAGTGGGGACGCACTTGGCGGGATGTCCTGCAGTGGCGCTTCTCCACCGACGGCCCGCTCGACGGCCACGCGATGGGAAACCTGCTGATCGCCGCACTGTGGGACCGCACCGACGACGTCGTCGACGGACTGGCCTGGGTGGGCAGGCTGCTGCAGTCGCAGGGAAAGGTGCTGCCGCTGTCGGTCGACCCGTTGGAGGTCTCGGCGCTCGTCGAGGGTCCCCACGGCTCCCACGAGGTGGTGGGGCAGGTGGCGGTCGCGACCGCGGATGGCCGGATCCAGGAGCTGCGTCTGGCACCCGAGAATCCGCGCGTCCCACAGGAGACCATCGACGCGATCGACCACGCCGATCTGGTGGTGCTGGGGCCCGGCAGCTGGTACACCTCGGTGCTCACCCATTTCAAGGTCGCCCAGGTCGCGGCGGCGCTCGAGCGCGCCGCCTCGCGCTGCGTGGTGGTCCTCAACGTCGGCCACGACGACGAGGAGACCGCGGGCACGGACCGCATCGACGATGTGCGCGCGCTGCGTCACGCCGCGCCGTGGTTCGTGCCCGCTGACGTGCTGATCGACGTCGCGCACGGCACGGAGGGAGCGCTGGAGGACGAGGTGGCCGCGTGGGGAGCGCGACTGCGCATCGGCGACGTGTGCTCGAAGGCCTCCGCGGACGCCCATGACGCGACCGCGCTGCGGCGCGAGCTCGTGGCGATCGCCCGTGAGCGGGGTCTCACCGTCACCGCCGGAGCGGGAGGAGTGGCAGGATAAGCGCATGGCTCTGACCGCACAGGTGAAGGATGAACTGGCACGCGTCGCCGTCGAGAAGACGTCCGCACGCAAGGCCGAGGTGGCGACGACCCTCAGGTTCGCGGGCGGTCTGCACATCGTCTCCGGTCGGATCGTGATCGAGGCCGAGCTCGACACCGCGGTGGGGGCGCGCCGCCTGCGCGCGTTCATCCACGAGGTGTTCGGCCTGATGAGCGAGATCATCGTGGTCTCCGGCGGGGCCCTCAAGAAGGGCAACCGCTATGTGGTCCGCGTGGTCAAGGAGGGGGAGTCCCTCGCCCGACAGACCGGTCTGCTGGATCACCGCGGACGTCCCGTCCGCGGCCTCCCGCCGCAGGTGGTGGGTGGATCGATCGAGGACACCGTGGCCGCCTGGCGTGGCGCCTTCCTGGCGCACGGATCACTGACGGAGCCGGGCCGCTCCTCCGCGCTCGAGGTCACGTCTCCGGGGCCGGAGGCGGCTCTGGCCCTCGTGGGCGCCGCGCGCCGCCTGGGCGTGAGCGCCAAGTCGCGCGAGGTGAGGGGCGTGGATCGCGTGGTGATCCGCGACGGCGATGCGATCGCGACGCTGCTGACTCGCCTCGGCGCCCACGACTCGGTGCTCGAGTGGGAGGACAAGCGCACGCGTCGCGAGGTGCGTGGCACCGCGAACCGGCTGGCCAACTTCGACGACGCGAACCTGCGTCGCAGCGCCCAGGCGGCCGTCGCCGCCGGCGCCAGGGTCCAGCGGGCCTTCGAGATCCTGGGCGACGAGGTGCCCGAGCACCTCGTGGAGGCGGGGCGCCTGCGCCTCGAGAACAAGGACGCGTCGCTCGAGGAGCTCGGCAAGCTCGCGACCCCTCAGCTCACCAAGGACGCCGTCGCCGGCCGCATCCGGCGCCTCCTCGCCACGGCAGACAAGCGCGCCGAGGAGCTGGGCATCCCCGATACCGAGGCCGGCATCACGCAGGAGATGCTGGAGCTCGACTAGCTCGCACCAGGACTTTCGTACCGCGCGCCGGTTCGCGCAGAGGTAGTACGCTGGAATCAGTGGTTCCCTGGGGACCGCGTCCCGCGCACGTCGAGGTGCGCACCCGCATCCATCCACCCATGCGTCGGTGTCGTCCGGCGCAAGTCGAGGAGATCAACAGTGACCATCAAGGTCGGCATCAACGGCTTCGGCCGCATCGGACGCAACTTCTTCCGCGCAGTGCTCGCTTCGGGCGCGGACATCGAGGTCGTGGGCATCAACGACCTCACGGACAACGCGACGCTCGCTCACCTGCTCAAGTACGACTCCATCCTCGGGCGCCTGGGTGCCGAGGTCTCCTTCACCGAGGACACCATCACCGTGGGCGGCAAGACGTTCGCCGCATCGGCCGAGCGCGACCCCGCCAACCTCAAGTGGGCGGACCTGGGCGCGGACGTCGTCATCGAGTCGACCGGATTCTTCACGGACGCCACCAAGGCGAAGGCCCACATCGAGGCCGGCGCCAAGAAGGTCATCATCTCCGCTCCGGCGAAGAACGAGGACGCCACCTTCGTGATGGGCGTGAACCACGAGGACTACGACCCCGCGTCGCACCACATCATCTCGAACGCCTCGTGCACGACGAACTGCCTCGCCCCGCTCGCGAAGGCGCTGAACGACGGCATCGGCATCGAGAAGGGCCTGATGACGACCATCCACGCGTACACCGCGGACCAGAACCTTCAGGACGCCCCGCACAGCGACCTTCGCCGTGCGCGCGCCGCAGCGCTCAACATCGTGCCGACCTCGACCGGCGCCGCCAAGGCCGTCGCGCTCGTGCTGCCGGAGCTCAAGGGCAAGCTGGACGGCTACGCCCTGCGCGTGCCGGTTCCCACCGGCTCCGCGACGGACCTCACCTTCACCGCCTCGCGCGAGACCTCCGTCGAGGAGATCAACGAGATCGTCAAGGCGGCCTCCGAGGGCGCCATGAAGGGCTACCTGACCTACACCGAGGACCCGATCGTGTCGAAGGACATCGAGACGGACCCGGCCTCGTCGATCTTCGACTCGGGCCTCACCAAGGTCATCGGCGACCAGGTCAAGGTCGTCTCCTGGTACGACAACGAGTGGGGCTACTCGAACCGCCTCGTGGACCTCACGGTCTTCGTGGGCGAGAAGCTCTGAGCGACACACCCGTGAACACGGCGACGTCCGCGCACGCTCAGCGTGTGCGGACGTCGCCATGTTCGGACCTGTAAGGACACCGTCATGAAGACCATCGACAGCCTCGGAGACCTCACCGGCAAGAAGGTGCTGGTGCGCTCCGACCTCAACGTGCCGCTCGACGGCACCACCATCACCGACGACGGCCGCGTGCGCGCCTCGGTCCCCACGATCCAGCGCCTCCTGGACGCCGGAGCGTCCGTGATCGTCACGGCGCACCTGGGCCGTCCGGGCGGCGAGCCCAATCCGGACTACTCGTTGGCACCGGCCGCCGCGCGGCTCGCGGAGCTGCTCGGCCAGCCCGTGACCCTGGCCGAGGACCTCGTGGGCCCCTCGGCCGAGGCGACGGTCGCGGCGCTCGAGCCCGCGCAGGTCGCGATGCTCGAGAACGTCCGCTTCGACGCTCGCGAGACCTCGAAGGACGATGCGGAGCGCGAGGCACTGGCGGACGCCCTCGCCGAGCTGGCGGACGCGTTCGTCTCCGACGGCTTCGGAGTGGTGCACCGCAAGCAGGCCTCCGTGTACGACATCGCGAAGAAGCTGCCGTCCGCCGCGGGGCTGCTGGTCCAGAACGAGGTCGAGTCGCTGTCGCGCGCGACCACGGACCCCGAGCGTCCCTACGCCGTCGTGCTGGGCGGCTCCAAGGTGTCCGACAAGCTCGGCGTGATCGAGAACCTGCTGGGCAAGGCCGACCGGCTGCTGATCGGCGGCGGCATGGTGTTCACCTTCCTGGCCGCCAAGGGCCACGGGGTGGGCTCCTCGCTGCTCGAGGCGGACCAGATCGACAAGGTCAAGGGCTACCTGGCCACGGCCGAGGCCAACGGCGTCGAGATCATCCTCCCCGAGGACATCGAGGTCGCCTCGGCGTTCGCGGCCGATGCGGAGCACCGCACCGTGCCTGCCGCAGAGATCCCCGACGGCTGGATGGGTCTGGACATCGGTCCTGAGGCGGGCAAGGCCTTCGCCGCCGCGATCGCGGATGCGAAGACCATCGTCTGGAACGGCCCGATGGGCGTGTTCGAGTTCGAGGCGTTCGCCGGCGGCACCACCGCGGTGGCGCAGGCCATGATCGACTCGGACGGCTTCTCCGTCGTCGGCGGTGGCGACTCCGCCGCTGCGGTGCGGCGCTTGGGCTTCGACGAGGCCGGCTTCTCTCACATTTCCACGGGCGGCGGCGCGTCGCTCGAGCTGCTCGAGGGCAAGGTCCTGCCGGGCCTGGCCGTACTGGAGGACTGACACATGGCACGCACCCCCCTCATCGCAGGGAACTGGAAGCTCAACCTCGACCACCTCGAGGCCACCCACACCGTGCAGAAGCTCGCCTGGCTCCTGCGCGACGCCAAGCACGACTTCGACGACGTCGAGGTGGCGGTGCTGGCCTCGTTCACCTCGATTCGGTCCGTGCAGACGCTCGTGGATGCGGACCAGCTGGAGCTCAAGTACGGAGCGCAGGACATCTCCCAGCACGCGTCCGGTGCCTACACCGGAGAGGTCTCCGGCGCGCAGCTGTCGAAGCTGGGCGTGAGCTACGTCGCCGTGGGCCACTCCGAGCGCCGTGAGTACCACGGCGAGGGCGACGAGGTGGTCGCGGCGAAGACCAAGGCCGCGTTCGACTCGGGCATCGTGCCGATCGTGTGCGTGGGCGAGGGACTCGATGTGCGCAAGGCCGGCGATCAGGTCGAGTACACGCTTGCCCAGGTGGACGGCGCGCTCAAGGACCTCCCCGCCGACAAGGCCAAGGACGTCGTCATCGCGTACGAGCCCGTCTGGGCCATCGGCACGGGAGAGGTCGCGACGCCTGCAGATGCGCAGGAGGTCTGCGGCGCGATCCGCGGCCGTCTCGCCGAGCTCTACGACGACGAGCTCGCCGCAGGCGTGCGCGTGCTCTATGGCGGGTCGGTGAAGTCCGGCTCGATCGCCCAGCTGATGGCGGAGCCGGACGTCGACGGCGGCCTCGTGGGCGGTGCCAGCCTCGATCCCGAGGAGTTTGCGAAGATCGCCCGCTTCCGGTCTCACCAGGTGGGACTGTAACGGTCTCGCTGGAGGGCATCGTCGCGTATCCTGGTACCCGTTCGACCGCGATCCTAGAAGGAGCACTGTGAATTTCCTCGAGACCACGCTGTGGGTGCTGCTGGTGATCACCAGCTTCATGCTCATTGGCCTCGTCCTCATTCACCGAGGCAGGGGAGGCGGCATCACCGACATGTTCGGCGGTGGCTTCTCCTCGGGAGTGCAGTCCTCCGCAGTGGGTGAGCGCAACCTGACGCGCTTCACCTGGATCACGGCGATCGTGTGGGTGATGGTGATCGTGCTGCTCGGTCTCATCTCCCGCTTCGCTCTCTGAGGGACAACGAGGGGGACACATGGCTGCAGGCAATGCGATCAGAGGCTCGCGCGTAGGCGCGGGCCCGCTGGGCGAGGACGAGCGCGGCGAGTCCGCGCCTCGCCAGACCGTCAACTACTACTGCGCGCGTGGTCACATCACGTCGCCGAGCTTCGCGCTCGGGGACGAGACCGACGCGCCGGAGATTCCGCTGGAGTGGGACTGCCCCAAGTGCGGCTTCCCGGCCGGGCTCGACGCGGAGAACCCGCCGGAGCCCATCCGCAACGAGCCGTACAAGACGCACCTCGCGTATGTGAAGGAGCGTCGCTCGGACGAGGAGGGCCAGGCCCTGCTCGACGAGGCGCTCACCGAGCTGCGTGCGCGTCGCGAGTCCGTCTCCGTCGCCGACTGACTCCAGCACGCCGTCGTCAGGCCGCCGTCCCGGATCGGGGACGGCGGCCTGACGCGTCTGGGGGCAGGGGGAGGGGAATGGTCGCACGGGCGATAGTGTCGTAGAAGGTGGGCACCTGGGCCCAGCGATGACACGAGGAGAGACATGCAGATCGAGATCGAGTACTGCGTTCCCTGCGGCTACCTGGACCGCGCCGTCGAGGCTCAGAAGACGCTGCTGAGCACCTTCGGTCAGAGCCTCGAGGGGGTCACGCTGAAGCCGGGCGAGAAGGGTGTCTTCACGTTCCGCGCCGGTGACGACGTGATCTACTCCAAGCCCGATGAGTACGACATCACCACGATCGTCGAGACGGTCAAGGCTCGTCTCTAGTCCTCGCGCTCGTCGTCTCCGAGCTCAGATGCGCGTGGCCGCGGCGGCGTCGATGAGCCACAACGTCCGGTCGGTGCCGCGGACGGCCGAGCCGGGAAGGTCTGCGTCCCCATAGAGGCAGCCCGCGACCACGTCGGCCTTGGCGGCGCCTGCAGCCACCACCCACACCTCTGCGGCCCGGTTGATCGCCTCGAGAGTGAGCGAGACCCGTGTGGGCGGCGGCTTGGGGGAGTCGTGGACGGCGATCGCCGCGGCGCCGGCGGTCCGGTATCCCGCGTGGCCGGGGAACAGGCTTGCCACATGGCCGTCGGGACCGAGCCCGAGCATCAGCACGTCGAAGGCGGGGCTGCCGTTCGCTGCGATCTCAGTCGCATAGGACTCGGCGGCTGCCTCCGCGGACGCGAAGCCACTGGTCGAGCCCATGCGATGGATGGTGTCCTCGGCGAGCGGGAGCCGCGACAGCAGCGCGCGCTGCGCCTGACCCTCGTTGCGGTCGGGGTCGCCGTCGGCCACGAAGCGCTCGTCGCCCCACCAGATGTGCACAGCCGTCCAGTCGATGCCTGCGGCGAGCGGCGACGCGGCTGCCGCCTCGAGCGTCGCGATCCCGACGGTCCCGCCGGTGAGGACGATGTCCGCTCGGCCGCGGTGAGCGAGCACGTCGCCGATGCGCACGAGCAGTCTCGCGGCCGTGGCCTGTGCGACGTCGTCGGGGTCTGCGTAGACGATGACGTCCGGCATGGTGACCATCTCCGTTCGATCAGCCCCGGGCGCGGGCGAACTGGGCGAGCGCCTCGCCGTAGACGGGGTCCTCGTCGAGCCGGCGCAGCTCCTCCGCGAGGCAGTCGCCGAGGCTCCTGGCAGGCAGGGCGATGGTGTGGTCGGGCTGACCGGGCTGCGTCAGGGTCGCGTTGTGGCCGTCCGGACGGAAGATGCCGATCTCACCCGAGGGCGTCTCGAGCACGATCGACTGCAGTCCTCGGACGGTATCGTCGTACGAGTCCTCGATCTCGCACCCCAGGGTGTTCTGCAGCCACGCGCCCAACAGCAGGATCGACGGGCTGCCGGTGTCGCCGTGCAGGCGCGCCCGCGTGACCCGGCGATCGTCGACCTGCTCGAGGGCGGATGCGAGCAGAGCGCGCCAGCGCGTCACGCGCGTCCACGCCAGGTCCGTGTCGCCTGGCAGGTACGACTCCGCCAGGCGCACCAGCACGTCACCGGGCTCCTCCTCGCCCTTGGTGTCGGTGATGCGGCGCACCGCCATCTGGCCGATGCCGGATCCCGAGGCCGAGGCGGGAACCTCCGCCGGCCACCACGCGACGATGGGCGCATCGGGCAGGAGCAGGGGAGTGACGAGCGTGTCGCCGTGGGGGATCTGCGCACCAGAAGGACGCAGCACCACGACCTCCGAGGCGCCCGCGTCACCGCCGACGCGGAGCTCCGCGTTGAGGCAGTCGTCTCCATCGTCGTGAGGCGCGACCACGATGATGCGGCACGGGTGCTCACGTGAGGCGACGTTGGCCGTCTCGATCGCCTCGTCGGCATTGGCGCCGGTGGCGTCGATCACGAGGGTCATGACGCGGCTGAGCGACACGACGCCGCCCTCCTTGCGCGCGTTCACCAACGCCTTGTTGATCTCCGAGGTGTTGGTCTTGGGCAGGGTGATGATCATGGGCGCCTCCAGACTCGGCCGTCCTTCGCGAGCATCGCATCGGCGCTCGGCGGTCCCCAGGTACCGGATCGGTACTCCTCCGGACGTCCCGACTCGGCCCAGTGGGCGGTGATGGGGTCGAGCAGCCGCCACGACAGTGCGACCTCCTCGTGGCGGGGGAACAGCGGCGGGTCGCCCAGGAGCACGTCGAGGATGAGCCGCTCGTAGGCCTCCGGGGAGGACTCGGTGAAGGCGTTGCCGTACGCGAAGTCCATCGTGACGTCGCGCACCTCCATGGTGGTGCCCGGGACCTTCGAGCCGAACTTGAGCGTCACGCCCTCATCCGGCTGGACGCGGATGACGAGGGCGTTGTTGCCCACCTCGACGCCGTCGATCTCCTGGAAGTAGGGGCTGGGCGCCTTCTTGAAGACGAGCGCGATCTCGGTGACGCGGCGTCCCAGTCGCTTGCCGGCGCGCAGGTAGAACGGGGTGCCCGCCCAGCGGCGGTTGGGCACGTCCAGGCGGATCGCAGCGTAGGTCTCGGTGATCGACTCCAGGTCGATGCCGTCCTCGTCGAGGAATCCGCCCACGCGCTCGCCACCACGCCATCCGGCCGAGTACTGGCCGCGCGCGGTGTTGGCGTCCAGGTCCGCCGGCAGCTTGGTGGCGCGCAGCACCTTCTCCTTCTCGTCGCGAAGGTCGTCCGCGTCGAACGTCGCGGGCTCCTCCATCGCAGTGAGCGCGAAGAGCTGCAGGAGGTGGTTCTGGATCACGTCCCGTGCCTGGCCGATGCCGTCGTAGTACCCGGCGCGCGAGCCGATGCCGATGTCCTCGGCCATGGTGATCTGGACGTGGTCGATGAACTGGCTGTTCCAGATGGGCTCGAACAGCTGGTTCGCGAAGCGCAGCGCGAGGAGGTTCTGCACCGTCTCCTTGCCCAGGTAGTGGTCGATGCGGAACACCGAGTCCGGCGGGAAGACCTCGCTCACCACGGCATCGAGCTCGTTCGCGGACTCGAGGTCGTGACCGAAGGGCTTCTCGATGACCACGCGGCGCCAGGCGCCGTCGTGGGCGTCGGACAGGCCCGAGTCGCGCAGCTGGGTCAGCACCTGGGGGAATGCCGACGGGGGGATCGACAGGTAGAACGCGTGGTTGCCGCCCGTGCCGCGGCGCTCGTCGAGCTCCTCGACGGTCTCCTTGAGGCGCTGGAACGCGTCGGGGTCATCGAAGGTGCCCTGGACGAAGCGGATGCCCTCCGCGAGCTGCTTCCACGTCTCCTCGCGGAACGGCGTGCGCGCGTGCTTCTTGACGGACTCGTACACCACCTCCTCGAAGTCCTCGCGCTCCCAGTCGCGCCGCGCGAAGCCGGTGAGCGCGAAGGCCGGCGGCAGCAGGCCGCGGTTGGCGAGGTCGTAGACGGCGGGCATGAGCTTCTTGCGAGCGAGGTCGCCCGTCACGCCGAACATCACGAGGCCACACGAGCCGGCGATGCGGGGAAGCCTGCGATCCCGGGGATCACGCAGGGGGTTGTTCACGAAAGGTCCTCCAGCTCGTTGGTGCGCGGCGCGCGACCGTGAGGACGCGCGCCGCGACCGATCACTTGGCGGCGGCGACCGACTCGCGCGCGTGCGCGGCCACGTTGTCAGCCGTGAAGCCGAACTTCTCGAACAGCAGGTCGGCGTCCGCCGAGGCGCCGTAGTGCTCGATGGAGACGATGCGACCGGCGTCGCCCACGATGTCGTGCCAGGGCTGCGCGATGCCTGCCTCGACGGCGACACGGGCCTTGACTGCCGAGGGCAGGACCGACTCACGGTACGCCTCGTCCTGGTCGTCGAACCACTCGCGACACGGCATCGAGACCACGCGTGCGTGGATGCCGTCCTCTGCCAGCAGGTCGCGGGCGCCCAGCGCGTGCTGGACCTCGGAGCCGGTGCCGATCAGGATCACGTCGGGGGTGCCCTCGGTGTCCGCGAGGACGTAGGCGCCCTTGAGCACGCCCTCGGCCGACGCGAACTCGTCGCGGTCGACCGTGGGCACGCCCTGACGGGTCAGGATGATGCCCGCGGGGCCGTCGACGCGCTCGAGGATCCCGCGCCAGGCGTAGGACGTCTCGTTCGCATCGGCGGGACGGACCACGGCGAGGCCGGGGATGGCCCGCAGCGCTGCGAGGTGCTCGATGGGCTGGTGCGTGGGGCCGTCCTCGCCCAGGCCGATGCTGTCGTGGGTCCACACGAAGATGCTCGGCGCCTTCATGAGGGCGCCCAGTCGCACCGCGGGACGCATGTAGTCGGAGAACGTGAGGAACGTGCCTCCGTACGCGCGAGTGGGGCCGTGCAGGGCGATGCCGTTGAGGATCGCGCCCATCGCGTGCTCGCGGATGCCGAAGTGCAGGGTGCGGCCGTAGATGTTGCCGGAGAACTTCTCCGTCGAGCGGTGCTCGGGCAGGAACGACGGCTCGCCGTCCATGGTGGTGTTGTTCGAGCCTGCGAGGTCGGCCGAGCCGCCCCAGAGCTCGGGCAGCACCGGCGCGAGCGCGCTGAGCACCTTGCCGGACGCCGCACGGGTGGCGATGGAGGTCCCGGCCTCGAACGTGGGCAGGACGTCGGTCCATCCGTCGGGCAGCTGCTCCGAGTGGAAGCGCTTCAGCAGCGCGGCACGCTCCGGGTTCTCGGCCTCCCAGCGCGCGATGTCGGCGTTCCAGTCCGAGTGCGCCGCCTGGCCGCGCTCGCGCACCTTGAGCGCGTGGTCGAGCACCTGCGGATCGACGTCGAAGGTCTTGTCGGGGTCGAAGCCCAGGACCTCCTTGAGCCCCTTGACCTCGTCGCCTCCCAGCTTCGAGCCGTGGATGCCGCCGGTGTCCTGCTTGGTGGGCGACGGCCAGCCGATGATGGTGCTGAGCGCGATGAACGAGGGCTTCGAGGTCTCTGCCTTCGCCGCCTCGATCGCGGACGCGAGGGCGTCGATGTCCTCGACGTATTCCTCGCCCTCCTTCTTCCACGCGACGTGGTGCGTGTCCCAGCCGTACGCGGCGTAGCGAGCGATGACGTCCTCGGTGAAGGCGACGTCCGTGTCGTCCTCGATCGAGATGTTGTTGTCATCCCAGATCACCACGAGGTTGCCGAGCTCCTGGGTGCCGGCGAGCGACGACGCCTCGGCGGACACGCCCTCCTGCAGGTCGCCGTCCGAGGCGATCACATAGATGAAGTGGTCGAACGGGCTCTGGCCGGCAGGTGCGTCGGGGTCCAGCAGCCCGCGCTCCCGGCGAGCGGCCATCGCCATGCCCACGGCGGTCGCGACGCCCTGGCCGAGCGGTCCGGTGGTGGTCTCCACGCCATCCGTGTGGCCCAGCTCCGGGTGACCCGGGGTGCGCGAGCCCCACGTGCGCAGCGCCTTGATGTCGTCGAGGTCGACGTCGTAGCCCGAGGCGAACAGCTGGAGGTACAGCGTGAGGGAGGAGTGACCGGCGGAGAGCACGAACCGATCGCGTCCCATCCAACGCGAGTCCGAGGGATCGTGACGCATGACGTTCTGGAACAGCAGGTAGGCGGCCGGCGCGAGCGAGATGGCGGTGCCGGGGTGGCCGTTGCCGACCTTCTCGACGGCATCGGCGGCGAGGACGCGAAGGGTGTCGACGGCGCGGCGATCCGCGTCAGTCCAGTTGACGGTCACAGAATTCTCCCAAGGATCTCGAGTCGTGATTCCCGGCCAGCCTACCGGCGACTGCGCCGCTCGCGACACCGATCCGCGGAACTCACAGCGCCCAGGTGGGAGCGGTGAACGACGCGACACACGGTGGTCATGGAGCGCCCGTCGGCAAGGCCAGGGCGCGGGCGTGCCGCAGGTAGGATGGAGGCATGTCCCCGGCAGCCCCCGTCACCGATCCGGTGACCGCACCCGCGGTGCCTCGCTGGCTGCAGGCGACGCGCACGGTCAAGGGCTACATCGCGCTCACCAAGCCACGCATCATCGAGCTGCTGCTGGTAACCACGATCCCCACCATGGTGCTCGCGGCGAACGGCTGGCCATCCTGGACGCTGCTGCTCAGCACCCTCGTGGGCGGCGCACTGTCCGCTGGCGCCGCCAACGCCTTCAACATGTACATCGACCGCGACATCGACGCCGTGATGAAGCGCACCCGCAACCGGCCGCTCGTCACCGGCGCGGTGAGCGAGCGCGGCGCGCTCGTGTTCGCGTGGGTGCTGGCCGTCGTGTCGACGGCATGGTTCGTGTGGGTCGTGGACTCGCCGCTCGCGGCGCTGCTGTCCGTGCTCGCGATCCTGGGCTACGTCGTGGGCTACACGCTGATCCTCAAGCGCCGCACCTCGCAGAACATCGTGTGGGGAGGAGCGGCGGGCTGCATGCCGGTGCTGATCGGGTGGGCCGCCGTGACGCAGTCGCTGTCCTGGACGCCGGTGCTGCTGTTCGGGATCATCTTCTTCTGGACGCCCCCGCACTACTGGCCGCTGTCGATGCGGTTCCGTCGCGACTACGCGGACGCGGAGGTGCCGATGCTGCCCGTGGTCGCCTCGACGCACCGGGTGGCCGTGGAGATGATCGCGTACGCGGTCGCGATGGTCGCGGTGTCGCTGCTGCTGGTGCCCGTGGCCGGCATGACCTGGGTCTACGCCTTGGTCGCGACGGCGGCGGGTGCGTGGTTCGTCGCCGGCTGCGTGCGGCTGTACCGGCGCTCCGAGCGGGGCGAGGACAAGCTGCGGGAGATGCGCCTGTTCCGGGACTCGATCACGTACCTCACGATCGTGTTCGCCGCGATCCTGGTCGATCCGTTCCTGCCGGACGCCCTGACCGCCGTCGCGAGCTGACCGTGCTCGACGACGAGCGTGACGCCTACCTCGCGCACGTCACCGTCGAACGTGGCCTCAGCACCCACACCGTCTCCGCCTACCGGCGCGACCTCGCGCGCTACTGCCGCTTCCTCCAGGCGCGCGATCGATCGAGCGTGGCCCAGGTGACCCGCGCTGACGTCGCGGCGTTCGCGGAGGCGATCGGCACCGGATCTGACGGCGCTCGAGCGCTGGCCCCCGCATCGGCGTCACGGACCGTGGTGGCGGTGCGCGGCTGGCATCGCTTCGCCGTCGCCGAGGGCTGGGCCGTCGACGACGTCTCTGTCGAGGTCAAGCCTCGAGCGATCCCTCAGCGCCTGCCCAAGGCGATCTCGACGGACGCAGTGGCGCGCATCCTGGAGAGCGCCGGCGGCGACGAGGGCGCCGCGCTGCGCGACCGCGCGCTGCTCGAGCTGGTGTACGCGTCAGGCGCCCGCATCTCCGAGGCCACGGGTCTCGACGTCGACGACGTGCGCCTGGGCCGCGCCGAGGCCGCCGTGCTGCTGCGGGGCAAGGGCCGCAAGGAGCGGGTGGTGCCCATCGGCGGCTACGCCGCCGACGCGCTCGACGCGTACCTGGTGCGCTCGCGCGGCGCCCTCGCGCAGGCAGGGCGTGGCACGCCGGCGCTGTTCCTCAACACCCGCGGCGGGCGGCTGTCCCGTCAGAGCGCCTGGGCGATCCTCAAGGTCGCGGCCGAGCGCGCCGGCGTCGAGGACGTCTCGCCGCACACGCTGCGACACTCCTTCGCGACCCACCTCCTCGCGGGCGGAGCGGACGTGCGCGTGGTGCAGGAGCTGCTGGGCCATGCGTCCGTCACGACCACCCAGATCTACACCGCAGTGACCCAGGACGCGCTGCGCGAGGTGTACGTGGCGGCGCACCCGCGCGCCCGCTGATCCGGTGCCCTACCTGCGCGGTAGTGTGGGAGCGTGAGCGATTTCCCCGTCCCCGAGCCCCTCAGCGGTCACGGCCCGGCTCGTGTGATCGCGCTGTGCAACCAGAAGGGCGGCGTGGGCAAGACCACCACGACCGTCAACATGGCAGCCGCGCTGGCGGAGTACGGGCGCCGGGTTCTGGTGGTGGACTTCGACCCTCAGGGCGCCGCGTCCGCCGGGCTCGGCGTCAACGCCAACGAGCTCGACACCACCATCTACGACCTGCTCATGCGGTCGGGAGTCAGCGCTGCCGACGTGATCCGCTCGACCGCGGTCGACGGCCTCGACCTGATCCCTGCCAACATCGACCTGAGCGCCGCCGAGGTGCAGCTGGTGGGCGAGGTCGCGCGGGAGTCCACGCTGGCCCGGGGGCTGCGGGCCGTCGCGGACGACTATGACGTGATCCTCATCGACTGCCAGCCGTCGCTGGGCCTGCTCACCGTCAACGCGCTCGTGGCCGCGCACGGCGTGATCATCCCGCTTGCGTGCGAGTTCTTCGCGATGCGCGGCGTCGCCCTGCTGGTCGAGACCATCGACAAGGTCCAGGACCGCCTCAACCCGCGCCTGACGATCGACGCGATCATCCCGACGATGTACGACGGCCGCACCCTGCACGCTCAGGAGGTCGTCGAGCGCGTTCAGCAGCGGTTCGGGGACAAGGTCACCCGGACGATGATCCACCGCACGGTGAAGTTCCCCGACGCGACGGTCGCCGCAGAGCCGATCACGACCTTCGCTCCCAAGCACGCCGGCGCCGAGGCCTACCGCGCCCTCGCCCGCGAGCTCGTGTCACGCGGCATCGCCGCCTGATCGTGAGCGCCGTCCCTGACGCGCAGGCCGGCGAGCGCAGGCCGGGGTTCGAGGTCCACCTCGACAACTTCGAGGGCCCGTTCGACCTGCTGCTGTCCCTGATCTCCAAGCATGAGATGGAGATCACGGAGGTGGCGCTCGCACGCGTCACGGACGAGTTCCTCGCGACCATCGCGTCCCACGAGAGCGACTGGGACCTGTCGCAGGCCAGCGAGTTCCTGGTGGTGGCGGCGACGCTGCTCGACCTGAAGGCGGCGCGCCTGCTGCCGCAGGGACAGGTCGAGGACGCCGAGGACCTCGAGCTGCTCGAGGCTCGCGACCTGCTGTTCGCCCGTCTGCTCCAGTACCGCGCGTTCAAGCAGGTGGCACTGACCTTCGAGCAGATGCTCGCGGCCCCCCGTCGCCTGCCGCGCGACGTGCCGTTGGAGCCGCAGTTCGCGATGCTGCTGCCCGAGCTCGTGTGGAGCGTGACCCCAGACGACCTCGCGCGGCTCGCGGCGCATGCGCTGCAGCCCAAGCAGGCGACAGCCGGCGTGAGCATCGCTCACCTGCACGCCCCAGCGGTCAGCGTGCGCGAGCAGGCCGCACTGGTCACGTCGCGGCTGCAGCGCGAGCGAGTCATGACGTTCAGGTCGCTCGTGCACGACGCCGACCACCTCAACATCGTGGTCGCCAGGTTCCTGGCGCTGCTCGAGCTGTTCAAGGAGGCCGTGGTCGCGTTCGATCAGATACGCTCTCTCGGCGAGCTCACGATCCGGTGGACCGGCGGCGAGGACCAGGTCGACATCGAGGTCTCGGACGAGTTCGACGAGGCAGCCCCTGTGGAGGAGAGCCGTGGAGACGAGTGACGTGCACACCCGAGGCGCCATCGAGGCGATCCTCATGGTCGTCGACGAGCCCGTGCCCGCCGCCGATCTCGCCGCGGCGCTCGACGTGCCCGAGGATGCCGTGGTCGCGACCCTGGGGCGCCTGCGCGACGAGTACGCGGACCCGGAAGCGCCCCGCGGCTTCGAGCTGCGTGAGGTCGACGGACGCTGGCGCGTGTACTCGTCGCGGCTGTACGCCGATGCGGTGGGGGCCTTCGTGGTGGAGGGGCAGTCGGCACGACTGTCGCAGGCGGCGCTCGAGACTCTCGCCGTGGTCGCCTACCGCCAGCCCGTCACCCGCGGCCAGGTGTCGCAGGTGCGCGGCGTGAACGTGGACTCCGTGATGAAGACGCTGTCCGCCCGTGGCCTGGTGACCGAGGTGGGAGAGATCGGCGGTGCCGTGCAGTACGGCACCACGACCGAGTTCCTCGAGAGACTGGGCCTGGCGTCGCTCGACGACCTTCCCGAGCTCGCGCCGTACCTGCCGGACCTGGCGGACATCGACGGAGAGGGACGCTGATGGGCGATCTGGAGATCCACCGGCCCGAGGGCGTGCGCCTGCAGAAGGTGCTCGCCGCCGCGGGCGTGGGCTCGCGGCGCAAGTGCGAGGTGCTGATCGAGCGGGGAGACGTCAAGGTCGACGGCGAGGTCGTCACGCAGCTGGGCGTGCGTGTCGATCCCGACGCCGTGAAGATCGAGGTCAAGGGCAAGCGCATCGTCGTGGACGACCACAGCGTCACGGTGGTGCTGAACAAGCCGCGCGGCGTGGTCTCCACGATGTCCGACCCCCAGGGGCGGCCCGCGCTGGACGCGTTCGTGCAGGACTACTCCGAGAGGCTGTTCCATGTGGGCCGGCTCGACGCGGAGACCACGGGCGTGCTGCTCCTCACGAACGACGGCGAGCTCGCCAACAGGCTCGCCCATCCCACGCACGGCGTGCCCAAGGTGTACGTGGCGAAGGTCGAGGGCCAGGTGGGCAAGCAGCTGTGCACGCAGTTGCGCGCCGGGGTCGATCTCGACGACGGTCCCGTGCGCGTCACGGACTGCGCGATCCTCGACGTGAGCAAGGGCCACTCCCTGGTCAAGGTGGAGCTCCACGAGGGACGCAACCGGATCGTGCGTCGCATGCTGGACAAGGTGGGTCACCCCGTGGTCGATCTGGTGCGCACGGACTTCGGCCCCATCAGCCTGGGGACGCTGCAGCCGGGCGAGGTGCGGCGTCTCAGCCGCGAGGAGGTCGGCGGGCTGATGGCGGTCGCCGGGCTGTGAACGCGACCCCGCGCCCCCGATACGATGGTGCGCATGCCAGTCAGAGCCATCCGCGGAGCCACGACCCTCGACGCTGACGACCGCGAGCACCTGCACGGCAGGACCCAGGAGCTGGTCGAGGCGCTCATGAGCGCCAACAGTCTCGACACCGAGGACGTGATCTCGGTGATCTTCACGTGCACGCAGGACATCGTCAGCGACTTCCCGGCGGCAGCGGCGCGCGAGCTGGGCTTCGGCGCCGTGCCGCTCATGTGCGCTCAGGAGATGGCGGTGCCCGGGGCCCTGCCACGGGTGGTCCGCGTGCTCGCGCACGTCGAGACCGCTCTCGCCCGCGAGGCCGTCACGCACGTGTACCTGCACGAGGCGGTCGCGCTGCGGCGCGACCTGGCGCAGTGAGCGCACCCGTGTCCGCCCCGCGCACTCATGTGATCGGCGCCGGGCTGATCGGTGCGAGCATCGGCATCGGGCTGAGCGCCGAGGGCTGGTCCGTGACCATCGAGGACGCGGACGAGGAGGCGGAGGCGCTCGCTCGCTCGATCGGAGCGGGGCGTGCGCTCGACGGCGGCGCACCCGACCTGGTGATCGTCGCGGTGCCGCCGTCCTTTGCGGCCGATGTGGTGGTCTCCTCGCTTGACCGGTTCCCTGGAGCGGTCGTCACCGACGTGGCGAGCGTGAAGGCACCGATCGCGGCCGCGGCCGATGCCTCGGGCCACGGGGAACGGTACGTCGGCTCTCACCCCATGGCCGGTCGCGAGATCTCGGGCGGCATGGCCGCCCAGGGCGACCTCTTCAAGGCCCGGCCATGGGTGGTGTGCGCGAACGGCGCGAGCGCATCGGCCGTCGAGACCGTGACGCGCCTCGCCCACGCGCTCCAGTGCGACGTGGTGCGCATGGAGGCCGGCGCGCACGACGCCGCGGTGGCGCGCGTGTCCCACGCCCCCCAGGTCGCCGCGTCCGCCGTCGCCGCGGCACTCGGTCCGCTCGAAGCGGATGACGTGGCCCTCGCGGGGCAGGGGCTCAGGGACGTCACCCGCATCGCCGCGTCCGACCCGGGGATGTGGGCGGACATCGCGCGCCTCAACCGCTCGGCTCTGGTCGCGACGATCGATCACATCATCGCGGACCTCGAGGACATCCGAGATGCCGACGACGTGGGCGAGGCGGTGACCGACCTCATCGAGCGTGGCCGCGTCGAGGTCGCGCGCATCCCTGGCAAGCACGGCGGCGCCAAGCGGGACTGGACTCCGGTCACCGTCGTGGTCCCCGACGCACCGGGACAGCTGCTGCGCCTGCTGGGCGACGCCGCGGCCGTGGGCGTCAACGTCGAGGACATCACCATCGAGCACTCGCCGCGTCAGCCCGTGGGCCTGACGACGCTTCACGTGCTCCCGGCGCGAGCGGGCGAGCTCGCCCAGGCACTCGCCGCCAACGATTGGGAGATCGCCGCACCATGACTGGAATCGTCATCGCCATCGACGGACCTGCCGGCACCGGCAAGTCGACCGTGTCTCGGGAGGTCGCGACGCGGCTGGGACTGGCGTACTTCGACACCGGGGCGACGTACCGCGTCGCGACTCTGGCGTGCCTCAAGGAGGGCGTCGACTTCAGCAGGACGAGCGACGTCGCCGCGATGGTCGCCACCATGAACGTCGAGCTGGTGCTCGATCCCGGAGCCCCGCGGGTGCTGCTCGACGGCGAGGACGTGTCGCGCCAGATCCGCACGGACACGGTCGCTCTGACGGTCTCCAAGGTCGCCACCAACCTGGAGGCGCGGCCCATCCTCCAGGAGATGCAGCGCACGGTGATCCGACACGAGCTGGAGGCGGGATTCTCGCGAGGCCGCGGCGTGTGCGCCGAGGGCCGTGACATCACCACGGTGATCGCGCCCGAGGCCGACGTGCGCGTGCTGATGACAGCGGACGACGAGGTACGGGTGGCACGCCGCGCCGGGGAGGGCGCGGACCGGATGACCGTGCGCGAGGCGGTGCTCGGGCGCGACCGGAGGGACAGCGCCGTGGTCAGCTTCCACGAGGCGGCCGATGGCGTGCACACGCTCGACACGACCGACCTCACCATCGAGGAGGCCGTGCGCGCGGTGATCTCGCTCGCGCACGAGGCCCAGCTGTGACCACTGCCCAGGCTCCGAGCCAGTGGGGACCGCGCTGGTCCCGATGGGTGGGCCGCGTGCTCGCCCGGGGCCTGTGGGCCACCGAGGTGCGCGGTCGGGACCGTGTGCCGAGCGCCGGTCCAGCCATCGTGGTCGCCAACCACGTGGGGTTCATCGACGGGCCGGTGCTGCATGGCGTGATCCCTCGCGGGTCGCACTTCCTCATCGGCTCCCACATGTTCCACGGCGCGCTCGGAGCGTTGCTGCGCGGCGCGTCGCAGATCGAGGTCGAGGGCTCCGGTCGTGCCGCTCTCGCGCAGGGGCTCGCGGTCCTGCGGCGCGGTGACGTGGTGGGGATGTTCCCCGAAGGCACCCGGGGGGCGGGACGGGCGGACGCGGTCCATGGCGGCGCGGCGTGGCTCGCCCTGCAGTCCGGCGCTCCCATCGTGCCCACGACGATGCTGGGCACCCGTCACACCGGCGAGCCGGTGAGCGTGTGGCCCCGGCCGCGCCGGCGCATCCTGGTGGAATTCGGCCACCCGCAGGTGCTCGAGCCACCCGCTGAGCTGAAGGGGCGCCGGCGTCAGGAATGGGCGCAGGAGGCCGTCGCTGAGGCACTGCGTGCCCAGGTCGCGGGGACGCTCGCGACCACCACCATCGAGTTGCCCGCCGACGACGGCGGACGCAGCGACACTGAGGAGGCTCTGTCATGAGCGACGACCAGGAGTACCACGGCCTCGAGGACGTTCCCGCTCCGTTGCAGGTGCCCTCGGATCCGGAGGAGTCACTCGACGAGGTGCGCGAGGCGGCTCTGCGGGCGGGGCTCGAGGAGTACGACCTCACGCCGGAGGACCTCGCCGCGCTGGCAGGGGAGGAGGCGCCGGAGACGGAGGCCGCTCTGCCGACCCTCGCCGTCGTCGGCCGTCCCAACGTGGGCAAGTCCACGCTCGTGAACCGCATCATCGGCAGGCGGCTGGCCGTGGTGGAGGACACCCCCGGCGTCACGCGCGACCGCGTGTCCTACCCCGCTGAGTGGGCGGGAACCGACTTCATGCTCATGGACACCGGAGGCTGGGAGGCCAAGGTGCAGGGCCTCGACCTGTCCGTGGCCCAGCAGGCCGAGGTCGCGATCGACATGGCGGACGCGATCCTGTTCGTCGTCGATGCGACCGTGGGCGCCACGGCGTCGGACGAGAAGGTGGTCAGGCTCCTGCGCAAGTCGGGCAAGCCGGTGGTGCTCGCCGCCAACAAGGTCGACGGCCCGCAGGGCGAGCTCGAGGCGGCCTCGCTGTGGAACCTCGGACTCGGAGAGCCCTACCCTGTGAGCGCGCTGCACGGACGCGGCACAGGCGACCTGCTCGACGCCGCGGTGGCGGCGCTCCCCACGGAGATGGAGCAGGTCGCGGTCGACCCGGAGGCGCCGCGCCGCATCGCGCTCGTGGGCCGCCCCAACGTGGGCAAGAGCTCGCTCCTCAACCAGCTGGCGGGAGAGCGCCGAGTGGTGGTCGATGAGACGGCCGGCACCACTCGAGACCCCGTGGACGAGCGCGTCGAGATCGGCGGGCGCGCGTGGACCCTGGTGGACACCGCGGGCATTCGACGTCGCGTGCACATGACCAAGGGCGCGGACTTCTACGCGTCCCTGCGCACAGGGGCGGCGATCGAGCGGGCGGAGGTGGCCCTGGTGCTGCTGGATGCCTCGGTGCCGCTGACGGACCAGGACACTCGGGTGATCTCCCAGGTGGTCGAGGCGGGCCGGGCGATGGTGCTCGTCTTCAACAAGTGGGACCTCGTGGGCGAGGACGAGCGCTTCCTGCTGGAGCGCTCGATCGAGCAGGACCTGGTCCAGCTCCCGTGGGCCCTGCGGATCAACCTGTCGGCCCGCACGGGGTGGCACACCAACCGCCTGGTGCCGGCGATCGACCTGGCGCTCGGGAGCTGGGATCAGCGCATCTCGACGGGACGCCTCAACAGCTTCCTGGGAGAGCTGGTCGCCGAGCACCCTCACCCCGTGAGATCCGGCAAGCAGCCCAAGATCCTGTTCGCCACGCAGGCGTCCACTCGCCCGCCGCGCTTCGTGATCTTCACCAGCGGATTCCTGGACCCCACGTACCGCCGCTTCATCGAGCGACGACTCCGCGAGGCGTTCGGGTTCGAGGGCTCGCCCCTCCAGATCTCGGTGCGCGTCAGGGAGAAGCGCAAGCGCCGCTGACGGCTCGCGGCTCGAGACCTAGGGCTGCGCCGGCGCGGACAGGTGCACGAGCTCGAAGGACTCTCCATCGCTGTCCCGCGGCAGGCCCGTGCGGATGTCGCACGCCCACGTGCGCCCCGTCTGCGCGTCCAGCCCGCGGATGGCGGCGTGGACGTCGCGGCTCTTGATCGCCTTCGCGGCCGCATCCTTGGCCGCCTCGCCCAGGCGCGAGAGGGGAGTGTCGGCGTCGGCCACGCCATCGACGATCTCCAGGATGGTCGCAGAGGGCATCGCGGCGCGATCGAGCTGGAGACCGGCGACCGGGGACACGGTGACCTCGACCCTGCCGTACTGAGCGCGCACCCGTTCGAGACCGCCCACGCCCCAGAGGTAGGCACCCATGCGGGAGGTGTTGGCCCAGACAGAGACCTGCGAGTAGCGGTGGGCCCCGACGCCCCCGGATCCTGCCTCACGCACCCCGTGGGCGAACAGCACCAGACCGGCGGCCGCGTCCATCGCCGGTCCGTCCGCGGCGATGCGGGAGCGCACCCGCGCCATGTCGTAGTCGCGCGGAAGGGCCACGGAGCAGTGCAGGACGATCATGCGGCCAGCCTAGGCCGTGGCGTCGTGGTCACCGCGCTGGAAGGCGAGCTCGACGAGCTCGCGCAGCACGCCCTCGTCGACGGCATCGAGGCGCTTGACGTACACGCATCCCGCACCCGTCGTGTGCGGACCGAGCCGCGCAAGCAGGGACTCGGCGCCAGGATGATCCTGGATCCCATACACGGACATCTGGGCCTTGCGGGGCGAGAACCCCACGTTCATCCAGTCGCCTTCGCGTCCGGAGGCGTAACGGTAGTGGTGGTGCCCGAACCCGACGATGCTCGTCCCCCACATCACCGGCGAGGCGCCGGTGACCTCCTCGATGAGCGCGACCAGCCGCCACGCCTCCTCGCGTCGGCGTTCGGGCTCGACGCCTGACAGGAACTGCTCAACCGGCTGATCCGTGGGCTGCGTCGTGTTCTGCGCCATGCCCTCAGGCTAGATCCACGCGCGTGAGCGCGCTGGACGGCGGGTGAGATGCGTCACGACCATGGCCTGCGCCCGAGCGGCTGCCGATAGCGTGGCCTCGTGCTCGACATCATGACCATGCGGATCGCCCTCGGCACGGTGTCGATCCTCGTGACCGTGCTGTTCTTCATGGGCGTCTATCGGCCCACGCGGTCGACGTTCGCCGGGTGGTGGACGGTGGGACTGCTGTGCTCGGGAGGGAGCACGAGCCTCCTGATGCTCAACGGCACCAGCGCGCAGGTGGTGACCAACCCCGCCGCGAACGTGCTCTCGGTCCTCGGCACCACCTGCGTATGGTTCGCGACCCGGTCCCTGCGGGGAGGGGGGCTGCCGCAGTGGCTCATGCCGGTCGCCGCCGCCGCGATCGTCGCCGTGTCAGCGCTGGACCAACCGGCCACGAATGCGTGGGCCGGCAACGGTGTGCTGTTCGCGTACATGGCCGTGATGTTCGTGCTCGGTTCCGTGGAGCTCTGGCGCAGCTGGCGGAGCCGTCGCGTGAGCGAGGGCCCGGTCCGCTCGACGGAGGCGCTGGTCGCTCTCCTCGTGGCAGCGCTGGCGGCGAGCGTGCTCGCAGTCTTCTACTCGCTGCGCACGGTGCTGTTCCTGACCGTCGGCAAGGACTCCGGCCTGTTCGAGACGCTCGTGGGCACCGGCACCACGACGGCGATCCTGCTGCTGACGCTGGTGGCGGTCACGTTCAGTGCCTCGACCATCGGCTGGGACCAGCAGACTCGCGTGCTGCGCCGGCGTGCTGTCTCCGATGACCTGACCGGGCTGCTGGGCCGCTCCGAGTTCCTCACCTGGACGGACACCGCGCTGTCCCAGAGCTCGCCAGGGGTGTCGCTGGTCGTGGCCGACCTGGACCACTTCAAGCGCATCAACGACGAGCATGGTCATGCTGCTGGCGATACGGCGCTGCTCGCCTTCGCCGATGCGCTGCGGGACGTGGTGGGCGAGGGCGAGTTCGCCGGCAGGCTCGGCGGCGAGGAGTTCGCGCTCCTGCTGCGTGACGCGCCCGAGCGCGCGACGTCCCGGCTGGAGTCTCTGGCACACGCACTCGCGCAACGATCGCGGACGGCAGACGTCCCCTTGCCCACCGCGAGCTTCGGGATCGCAGCCGCGACGCAGGGTGACACCCTCACGGCGCTCTTCGAGCGCGCGGATCAAGCGATGTATCAGGCGAAGGCGGAAGGCCGCGACCGCGTCGTGGTCTACGCCGAGCCCGCGCTCTGACGGCGCGACACGCCCGAGCCCGCGACCGTCTGCCTCGCCGCGCCCCGGCCTTCGCCGCCACGGTGGGCGCGCGCCTCGGCCGCGGTCCTCGGGGCTGACCGGGACCTTGGACCCAGTCCGCGGTGAGCACTAGATCTAGTGTGACGATGCGAGTGGCACCACGACATCTAGTGATGCGACGACGCGCGGACCGATAGGGGAGTCACATGAGCATCACCGATCTCGACCGCGAAGGCGGCGCTGCAGACGCTGCGTCTGCACCCACCGTCGTCAAGCGCGACGGGCGGACGGTGGCCTTCGACGAGCGCCGCATCGCAGTGGCGCTGACCAAGGCCTATGCGGCGGTGCATGGCACCGTCGAGCGCGCGCACCAGCGCAGCGTGGACGCGCTGGTGCGGCGCGTGGTCGCCGAGCTCGCGCACCGTGGCCCCGATCCGGTCAAGATCTACGAGATCCAGGCCGTGGTCGAGCACGAGCTGCTCGATGCTGGCGAGAGAGAGGTCGCGCGCGCGTACATCGACTACCGGGTGGAGCGGGACCTGCGCCGCTCGGAGGCGATGGATCTCAATCACTCGATCCACCGCCTGCTGGACAAGGACGCTGCGGTGGTGCACGAGAACGCGAACAAGGACGCGCAGGTGTACAACACCCAGCGCGACCTGACCGCCGGGATGGTGGCCCGGGCGATCGGGCTGCGGATGCTCCCTGCCCATGTGGCGAACGCCCATCAGAAGGGCGACATCCACTTCCACGATCTCGACTACCACCCGTACGCACCCATGACGAACTGCTGCCTGATCGACTTCCGCGGCATGCTGTCGACCGGCTTCAGGATCGGCAACGCTCAGGTGGATCCGCCACGATCCATCCAGACGGCCACCGCGCAGATCGCGCAGATCATCGCGAACGTGTCCTCGAGCCAGTACGGCGGCTGCACGGTGGACCGGATCGACGAGCTGCTCGCGCCGTACGCCGCCCTCAACCAGGCCAAGCACGAGGCCGACGCGCGGCGCTGGATCGCCGGAGACCGCGCCCAGCGGGACTACGCCCGCGAGAGGACCACGAAGGACATCTACGATGCGATGCAGAGCCTCGAGTACGAGATCAACACGCTCTTCACCTCGAACGGCCAGACGCCGTTCACCTCGGTCGGATTCGGGCTCGGCACCAGCTGGCTCGAGAAGGAGATCCAGCGGGCGATCCTGCGGGTGCGCATCCACGGGCTCGGAGCCGAGCGCCGTACGGCGATCTTCCCCAAGCTCCTGTTCACGCTGCGCCGCGGTATCAACCTCGACGCAGCCGACCCCAACTACGACATCAAGCGCCTGGCCGTCGAGTGCGCGACCAAGCGCATGTACCCGGACATCCTCAGCTACGACCGCATCGTCGAGATCACCGGCTCGTTCAAGGCGCCCATGGGCTGCCGGTCGTTCCTGCAGGGGTGGCAGGACGATGCTGGCGCGGAGGTGGTGGACGGGCGCATGAATCTCGGGGTGGTGACGCTGAACCTGCCACGCATCGCCCTCGAGGCCCAGGGTGATCTCGATCAGTTCTGGCGCATCCTGGACGAGCGGCTCCAGACCATGCGGGACGCGATCCTGTATCGGGTGGAGCGCTGCAAGGAGGCGGTGCCTGGCAACGCTCCCATCCTCTATCTTCACGGGGCGTTCGGACACCGGCTGAACCCCACGGATGAGGTGGACGCGCTGTTCCGGGACGGCCGCGCGACCGTGTCGCTCGGGTACATCGGACTGTACGAGGTCGCCGCGGCCTTCTTCGGCGGAGCCTGGGAGCAGGATCAGGACGCGAAGGCGCTCACGGTGGCGGTGCTCGGACGGCTGGGTGACGCCGCGGCGTCGTGGTCGGCGCACACGGGCTATCACGTGGGCGTGTACTCGACGCCGTCGGAGAGCCTCACGGATCGCTTCTGCCGGCTCGACAAGGACAGGTTCGGGGCCGTGCCCGACATCACGGACAAGGACTACTACACGAACTCCTTCCACTACGACGTCCGCAAGAGCCCCACGCCGTTCGAGAAGCTCGACTTCGAGGCCGAGTACGCGCCGCTGACGTCAGGCGGCTTCATCCACTACTGCGAGTACCCCGTGCTCGAGCACAATCCGAGCGCCCTCGAGGCGGTGTGGGACTACGCGTACGACCGCATCGGCTACCTCGGGACGAACACGCCGGTGGACCGCTGCTACGAGTGCGAGTTCGCAGGAGAGTTCGAGCCGACCGCGCGCGGCTTCCGCTGTCCGGCGTGCGGCAACGAGGATCCCCGCACCTGCGACGTCGTGAAGCGCACCTGCGGCTACCTGGGCAACCCGCAGCAGCGCCCCATGGTCCATGGCAGGCACGCGGAGATCGCCGCGCGGGTCAAGCACCTGACGGGCGACACCCGTGCGTGGCCCCTCCCGGCGGACGCGTCACCTCGGACGCGCGGCTGACGTTCATGCAC
This sequence comes from Demequina activiva, assembly GCF_016862815.1. Taxonomy (GTDB): domain Bacteria; phylum Actinomycetota; class Actinomycetes; order Actinomycetales; family Demequinaceae; genus Demequina; species Demequina activiva. Next base: position 339,207 of record NZ_BONR01000002.1, read on the forward strand.
CGCTCGCCAGACTCGCGCACGTGGATCGCCAGCAAGGTGAGCCAGGATCATGTCGCCGACTACAAGCCCTTCCAGTTCGTGGATGGGGAAGGCGTGCGATGCAGCCTCTACGTCGCTGGCTGCCTGTTCGGGTGCGAGGGGTGCTTCAACGAGCAGGCGTGGAGCTTTCGCCGGGGTGAGCCGTACTCGGACGCCCTCGAGGAGCGCATCATCGCGGATCTCGCGCACCCGGGGGTGCAGGGCCTGTCCCTGCTGGGCGGGGAGCCGTTCCTCAACACGACCGTGTGCCTGCGCATCGTGCGCCGTGTGCGCGATCAGCTGCCCGGCAAGGACGTGTGGTGCTGGACGGGGTACACGTTCGAGCAGCTGGCAGCCGACAGCGGGGACAAGCAGGAGCTGTTGAGCCTGGTGGACGTGCTGGTCGACGGCCCCTTCGAGCTGGCCCGGCGCGACCTCCGGCTGGCCTTCCGCGGGTCGGACAATCAGCGGGTGCTCGACGCGCGGCTGTCTGTCGCGGCCGGGCGGGCGATCGCGTGGACGGCATCGGGATGACGTGGTGGTTCGATCCTCGACGCACCTACGAGGACAACGTCGCACGCGGACCCTTCGGTGCGTTCGCCCCCGACGCCCGCTTGCCTGAGCCGACCGCGCAGGCACCGGGGGAGACGTTCCTGGCTCGACCGGTGCATCGACCGTTCGGGATCGCAGCCGGACCCTTGCCCACCGCGCGCCATTGCGCCGCCGCCTTCGCGCACGGCTTCGACATCAACGTCTACAAGACCGTCCGCTCCCGAGCGGTCCGCGCGCATCCGTTCCCGCACGCTCTCGCCGTCCGTGTCGAGGGCGACCTGCCAGCGGGCGGCCGGGAGACGCTCGTGGCCGACGCGGACATCGACTCAGCCTGGAGCATCTCGAACTCGTACGGCGTGCCGTCGTCCGACCCCGACGTCTGGCAGCCGGACATGGAGCGGGCAGCCCAGGCAGCCGGCGCCGGCCAGCTGCTCGTGGGCTCCTGCCAAGGGACGCGGGACGGTGGATCGGAACGCTCCCTCATCGAGGACTACGCCCGAACCGCCGCACTGGTCGCGGAGACCGGCGCCCATGCGATCGAGCTGAACCTCAGCTGTCCCAACGAGGGCACGTCTCAGCTGGTGTGCCACGATCCTCGCCTGACCGGCAGGGTGGTCGGCGCGGTCAAGGAGCGCGTGGGCGACGTGCCGGTGGTCGTCAAGATCGCCTACGTGCGCTCGGACCACGACCTCGCGGCCCTGGTCGCCTCCGTGACCGACGCGGTCGAGGGCATCGCGGCGGTGAACACGCTGCCGGCGCGGCTGGTCCGCGTCGACGGCTCGCCCGCCCTGCCCGGTGCGGGCCGTGAGGTCGCAGGGGTGTGCGGCGCGGCGATCCGATGGGCGGGCCTCGAGATGAGCTCGCGGCTGGCCCGGCTGCGGGAACGGACGGGTGCCGCGTTCGTGATCGTGGGGGTCGGAGGGGTGCTCACCGCCCACGACTACGTCGCCTACAGGCTCGCCGGGGCTGACGCGGTGATGGCGGCGACAGGCGCCATGCGGGACCCGGCTCTGGCACGGGCCGTGCGCGCCGTGCGGGTGGGCGAGCCGACGGGCTAGCCCTGAGCGTGCGCTCCCTGCGACCTCGCCGCCTCGATGTCGCGCAGTCCGCGGCGCAGAACCTTGCCCACGTTGGTCTTGGGCAGCTCGTCGAGGAACTCGATCTGGCGCGGCCGCTTGTATCCCGTGAGGTGCTCCTTGAGATAGTCCGCGAGCTCGGCCTCCGTGAGAGAGTCGTCACGACGCACCACGAACAGCTTGGGCACCTCGCCGGCCCGCTCGTCCGGGATGGGGATGGCCCCGGCCTCGGCGACCTTGGGGTGGAGCATCGCAGCGTCCTCGAGATCCCCGGGGTACACGTTGAAGCCGGAGACGACGATGATCTCCTTCTTGCGGTCGACGATGCGCAGATAGCCGTCCTCGTCGAACGTGGCGACGTCTCCCGTGAGCAGCCAGCCGTCCTCGGTGATCACGGCGGCCGTCTCCTCCGGCTTGTGCCAGTAGCCCGCCATGACCTGTGGACCCTTGACCGCGAGCTCGCCGGGCTCGCCTGGCGGCACGTCGCGGCCCTCGTCGTCCAGCACGCGCACATCGGTCGAGGGCAGCGGCACCCCGATGGTGCCGATGCGCGGCGGCAGGTGGGTGGGGTTCACGCTCACCACGGGCGACGCCTCGGTGAGGCCGTAGCCCTCGACGATGTCCGAGCCCGTCATCTCGCGCCAGCGAGCGCCCACCGCGGAGCGCAGCGCCATGCCGCCGGCGACGGAGATCTTCACGTTCGATAGATCCAGCCTCGCGAAGTCCGCGTTGTCCATGAGTGCTCCGGCGAGCGTGCTCACCAGGACCAGCGCATCGGGCTTCGAGGCGTCGATGGTCTTGACGAAGCCGGGGATGTCGCGTGGGTTGGTGACCAGCACGTTGTGGCCGCCGAACCGCAGGAAGCCGATGCAGTTCACGGTCAGCGAGAACACGTGGTACAGCGGGAGGGCCGCGATCACGGTCGACCCGCCGTCCTCGAGCACGGCGCGGATGTTGCCGATGAACTGCTCCTGGTTGCACAGCATGTTCCAGTGGGTGAGGACGGCTGCCTTGGTGCCGCCGGTGGTGCCTCCCGTGTACTGGAGGAACGCGACGTCCTCGTGGGTCACGCCCGGCTCGGTGAACCGCTCAGGGTCGCCGCCCAGGATGGTGCGGAAGGGGATCGCCTGGGGAAGGAAGTAGGCGGGAACCATCTTCTTGACCCTCTTCGCGACCAGGTTCACGATGGCGCGCTTGGGCTGGTGCAGCATGTCGCCGGCCTCGGTGACGATGACGCTCTCGATCGACGATCCCGGGAGGACCTTCTGCACCGTGTGAGCGAAGTTGGCGAGGACGACGATCGCCCGCGGCTCGGCGTCCGCGATGACCTTGGACAGCTCGTCCGCGGTGTACAACGGGTTCGCACCGACCACGACGAGGCCGGCGCGCAGCGCTCCGTACAGCACCACCGGGTACTGCATGAGGTTGGGCATCTGGATCACGATGCGGTCGCCCTTGGTCAGGCCGAGGTCGTGCTGGAGGTACGCGGCCACGCGCGTCGCGAGGTCGTCCAGCTCCGCGAAGCTGAGCGTGCCGCCCAGGTTCGAGAAGGCCGTGCGGTCGCCGTACCGCAGGGCAGCCTGGTGTGCCATGTCTCCCAGGCTGGACTCCTGGGGCACCTCGATGGTGCGGTCGACCCCTGGCGGGTAGTGGGCGAACCAGGGCCGGTCGCCGCCGGCGACCGGGTCGTGGCCGGGAAGGGGGCGGGCGGTGTCGTCGTGCGTCATCATGCATCTCCATTGATGTCGATGGTGGTGGGAAAACTGTAGTGCGTGGCAGGGATCTCAGCTGACAGGGGAGCGGGTGTGGTGCGTCCAGTCGCTCATCCACGGCGCGATCCTGAGGTGGGCGGGGAAGCCTCCGACGGCACGCTCGAGCTCGTCGACCTCGACCGTGCCGCCGGCCCGGCGCACGAACCGCCCCCGCACCACCGCGTGGGCGTGGACGGTCTCACCCACGACGAAGCGATGCTCCAGATAGCACCAGCGTTCGTCGAAGCCCAGGACGCGGGTGTGGAGATCGAAGCGCTGGCCCAGCCGGAGCTCCTTGCGGTACGTGATGGTCTGACCTGCCACGACCGCCGCCCAGCCACGCTCGGCCAGGCGCTCCCACCAGCCCGAGCGCTTGAGCAGCTCGTACCTGCCCAGGTCCATGAGCGTCAGATAGCGACCGTTGTTCATGTGTCCGAGCACGTCCAGGTCCGTGGGGGTCACGATGAAGCTCACCGCCACGTCATCCCACAGCGACGCAGGGCGTGGTCGCATGAGGGCGATCCACCTGCGCAGCAGGCGCCACCACAGATTCATGGGGCCTCCGTCACCTGCAGGCGCAGGAGCGGCCGGCTGCCGTCGCGTGACGTGACGGTCGCATCGATGGCGTGCTCGCGTGCCGTGCTCGCGAAGCCGACCGGCCCTGGCAGAAGGATGGGCTTCAGGAAGTCGACATGGACGCGGTAGGACGCGGGGAGTCGGTTCTCGAGCGCGGCGAGCGCGCGGGCGTGCGTCCACATGCCGTGGATGATGGGCCGGGCGAATCCGAAGGCCTTGGCGGCGATGCGGCTGGTGTGGATCGGATTGGGATCGTGCGACACGCGCCGGTACCGGCGTCCGAGGTCACCGGGCAGTCGCCACGTGGCATGGGGGACGAGCGGCTCCCACGGTGGCCTCTCGGCTTCCTCTGGCTCGCCCGGCGTGCTCATCCCCGATGCCAGGTAGGTGCTGACTCCCTCCCACACCACGTCCCCTGCGACGGTGATGGTGCCCACGAGGTCCACCAGCGCTCCACGCCGGTGGGGCCGGAGGTTCTGCGCGTGCACCGCGATGTCGAGGGACTCCTGAACGCCCACCGGGCGGTGGAGCGTCATGGAGTTCGACACGTGCACCGCGCCCGCCAGACGCACCGTGGAGCTCCGATCTCCCAGCACGTGCACGTGCAGGGGGAAGGTGAGCACGTGGAGCCACGTGGGTGGCACGTGATCGCGCAGCGTGAACCCGCAGACCCTGCTGTACTCGGCGAGCCTCGCGGGATCCTGCCGGTAGCCACTCACCTGAACGGCGTGGCGAGGCAGGCGGGCCTCGTCTCGGCGCGAGGGCGCGAGCGCACGTGCGAAGGCGGCGGCCATCCCCGGCATGGCGTCGAGGTGCTGGACGGGACGATCGGCGGCGCCGGCGGCCGGGGGGACGGACATCAGGCGCCCACCAGGTTCTGGCCGCACACTCGGATCACCTGACCCGTCACGCCTTGCGACGAGGGATCGAGCAGGTAGCCGATGGTCTCCGCGACGTCCTCCGGCCTCCCTCCCTGGCTCAGGGAGTTGGAACGGCGGAACACCTCGCGCTGCACGAAGGGTATCCGTCCCGTCATCTCCGTCTCGATGAATCCCGGGGCGACGGCGTTGACGGTGATGGCGCGCGCCGCGAGGTCCGGCGCCATCGCGGCGACGAGCCCTGCGACTCCTGCCTTGGACGCCGCATAGTTGGTCTGGCCCTTGTTGCCCGCCAGGCCCGAGGTGGAGGCGATCCCGATCACGCGGCCGCCGTCCTCGATGCCGCCTGCTGTGGCCGGATCGAGCAGGACCTCGTTGATGCGCATCTGGGCGGCGAGATTCACCTCGAGGACCGAGGCCCAGCGCTGCGCATCGGTATTGACGAGCATCTTGTCGCGCGTGATGCCGGCGTTGTGGACGATGCCGTGGATGCGCTCGCCGCGCTGGGCGACGTGCGACGCGATCCGCAGTCCCGCATCGGCCGCGGTGATGTCGAGCTGCAGCGCCGTGCCTCCCACCTCGTTCGCGACGGCGGCGAGCGCCTCGCCGGCGGGAGGGATGTCGATGGCGACGATGCGCGCTCCGTCGCGTGCCAGGGTTCGCGCGATCGCGGCGCCAATGCCCCGCGCAGCGCCGGTCACGACGATGGTCCGACCGTCGAGCGGCCTCTCGGCGAGGGGGTCCTGCGCCTGGTTCGCCGCGTCCACGTGCCAGCGCTGGCCGTCGACGAACGCCGAACGCCCCTGCAGGACGAAGCCGAGCGTGGACACCAGATCTCCGGGCCCGGCATCCGGCGCGACCTCGAGGAGCGTCGCGGTGGCGCCGCCGCGCAGCTCCTTGCCCACGGTTCGATTGATGCCGTCGAGGGCCCGCGCGACCGCCTGCGCCTCCCAGTCACCGGCGGCGGGCCTCGCGAGCACGACGATGCGGCCCGAGCGCTCGATCGCCCGCACCGCGGGTCGCAGGAGCGCGCGCAGCTCCTCGAGCTGATCGATGCGCGTCGCGGCCGTCGCGTCGACCACGAGAGCGCCGATGCGCGAGCCGTAGCCGGGCGCGCTCTCGCCCTCGTCGACCACGGGCTCCTCGGTGGCGCGGCCCAGAAGGCGCATGGTGCGCGACGCGAGGTCGCCCCCACCGATGGAGGCCAGGACGATGGGACCGTCCGGCCACGTGCGTCCGCGGCGCAGCCGCGGCGGCTCCTTGAGGCCTGCCTTGGCGGAGACCGCCTTGCCGACGGGGGAGTAGAAGGCCTTCTCGAGCGCGCCCATCACACGGCCTCCAGGATCGCGACGACGCCCTGTCCGCCTGCAGCACACATGGAGATGAGCCCCTTCGAGCCGGCGCCACGCTGGTGCAGCAGCTTCGCCAGCGTGGGCACGATCCGTGCGCCGGTCGCGGCGAACGGGTGACCCACCGCCAACGAGGAGCCGGTCACGTTGAGCCTGGCGCGGTCGATGGTGCCGAGCTTGCCGTCGAGCCCGAGGCCGCGGCAATAGTCCTCGTCGTCCCACGCCTTGAGCGTGGTCAGCACGGTCGAGGCGAATGCCTCGTGGATCTCGATCAGGTCGAAGTCGTCCAGCGTGAGGCCCTGGCGCTCCAGCATCCGTCCGGCCGCTGCGACCGGCCCCAGCAGGAGGTCGTCTCCGCCCGGGTGATCCACCGCGGCGACCTCTGCGTCCACGACCTTGGCGAGCACGGGCATGTGGTGTGCCGCTGCCCACTCCTCGCTCGCCAGCAGTGCCGTCGCGGCGCCGTCGGACAGCGCGGTGGAGTTGCCCGCCGTCATGGTGCCGTGCTCGCCGCCGAACGCCGGGCGCAGCTTCGCCAGCTTCTCGACGGAGGTGTCGGCGCGGAGGATCGCGTCACCCGCGACGCGGAGGTACGGCGTGACGAGGTCGTCGAAGAAGCCGTCGTCCCAGGCGGCCGCGAGGTGGTGGTGCGATGCGGCCGCGAGCTCGTCCTGCTCCTCGCGCGAGATGCCCCAACGCTCGGTGGTGAGGGCCTGGTGCTCGCCCATGGACAGGCCGGTGCGCGGCTCCGTGACGCTGGGCGCCTGAGGCTTCAGGTGGCTGGGTCGCACGCTGGCGAAGGGCTTGATGCGATCCATCGCCGAGCGCGCGCTGTTGGCCTTGAGCAGGGTGCGCCGCAAGGGGTCCGACACGGTGATGGGGGCGTCGGACGTCGAGTCGACGCCGCCGGCGATCCCGGACTCGATCTGCCCCAGGCGAATCTTGTTCGCGATGTAGATCGTGGTCTCCAGGCCCGTCCCGCACGCCTGCTGCAGGTCGCATGCGGGCGTCGCGGGGGAAAGCGCGGAGCTGAGGACCGCTTCGCGGGTGAGGTTGAAGTCCTTGGGGTGCTTCAGGACGGCGCCTGCGGCGACCTCGCCGATGCGCTCGCCGGCGAGGCCGAAGCGCGCCACGAGCCCGTCGAGGGCTGCAGTGAGCAGGTCATGATTCGAGGCCTGGGCGAACGGGCCGCCGGCCTTCGCGAACGGGGTGCGATTGCCCCCGACCACCACGGCGTTGTGGGTCATGCGGTGCCTCCATCGTTGAGAGAAACTAACCGATACCAACGGTAGCAGATACCGCGAGTGTCGGGTAATGTGGCGACCATGACCACCGACGGCAGAGACGCCCGCTGGGAGCAGCACCGCGCCGACAGGCGGCGGGAGCTGGTCTCTCACGCCCTGCGTGCCATCCGCGTGCACGGCGCGCAGGTGGGCATGGATGCGATCGCCGCCCGGGCGGGCACCTCCAAGACCGTCATCTACCGCCACTTCGGCGACCGCGAGGGCCTCTACGACGCGGTCGTCGAGTCCGTCCACAGCTACATCCACGAGGGTCTCGCCGCGGCCTTCCGGCTGTCGGACCCCGCGGACCTCGGCAGGCTCACCGCTGATCTCGCCGACGCCTATCTGGAGCTCGTGGAGCGCGATCCCGAGATCTATCGGTTCGTCATGACTCCGCCGCCGCAGGGAGCTGACGCGGTGGTCGATCCCGTCCGTGGCCTGCCAGGCGTGATCGGCGAGGAGATCTCCGCTGCGATCGCCCACAGCCTCACGGAACGCGGCCTGGACGCCTCGGCCGCTCCCACGTGGGGGCATGGCCTCGTCGGCTTCATCAAGGCCACCGCAGATCACTGGATGGCATCGAGCCCGCGACCACCGCGTGAAGACGTGGTGGCGCACATCGCAGACTTCTTCGCCCCCGCACGAGTCGGCGCACCCGCGCCGGCACCCCACTGACTGGAGGATCGACGATGACGTTGACCGCGCAGCACCACCGCGAGACCACCCCCTTGCGCGACGAACGGCTGACCACGCTGGGCTCACGACTGCGCGTGGCCCTCGACGGCCCCTTCGCCGCCGAGCGAGCGGTGCGCCGCGCCACCTTCCCGGCGGAGGGCATGCTCCGCGATCCCGAGCTCGACGTGGCCGCCTCGCGCGCATGGACCCTGCAGCGCCTGCTCGACCTCGACAAGCAGGGCTTCGGGCACGTGGGCGTGCCGGAGGGTGCGGACGCCGTCTCGGACCCGCTGACCGCCGTGCTGGCGTTCGAGATGCTGAGCCATGGCGACCTCTCCGTGACCATCAAGTCGGGCGTGCAGTTCGGCCTGTTCGGTGGGGCGGTGACGAACCTGGGCACCGCGTGGCACCACGACACCTACCTGCCTGACATCACGTCGATGACCCTGCTGGGCGGCTTCGCGATGACTGAGCTGGGGCACGGCAGCGACGTCGCGAGCCTCGAGACCACCATCACCTACGTGCCCGAGACGGACGAGTACGAGGTGCATTCGCCCACCCCCGGATCCACCAAGGCCTACATCGGCAACGCTGCCAAGGACGGCACGATGGCCGCCGTGTTCGGTCAGCTCGTGGTCGACGGCACGGGGCACGGGGTGCATGTCATCCTCGTGCCGCTGCGCGACGACGCCGGTGGGGACCTGCCCGGCGTGACCACCGGCGACCACGGTCACAAGGGCGGGCTCCTGGGGGTCGACAACGGCACCCTCCGCTTCGACCACGTCCGGGTGCCGCGACGGATGCTGCTGAACCGCTACGGCGGCGTCGATGAGACCGGCGCGTACGTCTCGCCCATCGACAACCCCAACCGTCGGTTCTTCACGATGCTCGGCACGCTCGTCCGTGGACGCGTGTGCGTGGGGGGAGGCGGAGGCATCACCGCACGCCGAGCCCTGTCGATCGCCACGCGGTACGGACTGTCGCGCCGGCAGTTCCCGGCCTCAGGACGCCCCGACGGGGTGCGCCTCATGGACTACCTGGTGCATCAGAAGCGACTGCTTCCTCGCATCGCTCGGGCGTACGCGCTGGGCTTCGCGCAGAACGAGCTCATCGTCGACCTCGTGCACGTCCAAGGTGCGGACGACTCGAGCGAGGAGGACCAGCGACGCCTCGAGACCCACGCCGCAGGGCTCAAGGCCGTCACCACGTGGTTCGCGAACGACACCGTCCAGGAGGCTCGCGAGGCATGCGGCGGCAGCGGGTACCTCAGCGAGAACCAGCTGGTCGAGATGCGGCGCGACGTCGACATCTTCGCGACGTTCGAGGGCGACAACACCGTCCTCATGCAGCTCGTCTCGAAGGCGCTCCTGACCGACTACAAGAAGGAGTGGAGCGAGCTGGATCGCACGGGCGTGGTGCAGGCGACGGCTCGCGTGGCAGGCGAGACGGTGATGGAGGCCACCTCTGCGAACCTGGTCCTCGAGCGCCTCGCGGACGCCGTGCGGCGCAAGCCGGAGGAGACCACGCTGGTCGACAGGCGCTGGCACGCGCTGATGTTCGAGGAGCGCGCTCGTCACTCGCTCGAGTCGCTCGCCCAGCGGATGCGGGCGGCGAGCAAGGAGCAGGGTGACTCCTTCGAGGCGTTCAACGCCCTGGGCGACCACGTGCAGTTCGTCGCCCATGCGTACATGGAGCAGCGCATCCTGACCGCGTTCGTCGACGCTCTCGAGACGGTGGAGGACGAGGAGACCCGCGACGTCCTCGAGCGCCTGTGCAGCCTGTACGCCTTGCATTCGATCCATCAGGACCGCGCGTGGTTCATGGAGCACAATCGGATCAGCTCGGGCCGCTCCAAGGCCATCGGCGCGCAGATCAACGACCTGTGCCGTGAGCTCAGGCCGCACGCGCTGAGCCTGGTGGAGGGCATGGGCATCCCCGAGGCATGGTTGGGAGCCGCGATACTCAAGGTTTGACGCCAGGCACCGGAACCCAGAACGAGAGTTTGGCACCATTTTCATCTCTCAGGGCGTTAGGTGATGAAAATGGTGCCAAATTCTGATGAGGGGTGGCGTGGGGCGATGTCGACCAACGGCTGGATGAGCGCGGTGGGGCGCGTCACGGAGCGCATCTGGTTCCGCCTGACCCTGTTCGGCGTGGTGGCGATCCTGCTGGCGCTGCTCGCGCGACTCGTGGGCGAGCTCGTGCCGGGCTCGATCACGATCGACTTCGGCCAGGACTCCGTGAGCGGGATCCTGCAGATCCTCGCGACGTCGATGCTCGCGGTCACCACCTTCTCGCTGACCGCGATGATCTCCGCCTATGCCAGCGCATCGGCCGGGACTACGCCTCGGGCTACCCAGCTGCTCATCGCCGACCGCACGTCGCAGAATGCCCTCAGCACGTTCCTGGGGTCCTTCGTGTTCGCGATCGTGGGCATCGTCGCGCTGTCCACGAGCTACTACGGCGAGTCCGGGCGCACCGTGCTGTACGTCGGCACGCTGGTGGTGATCGCCCTCATCGTCGTGACCCTCATGAGGTGGATCCATCACCTGACCGAGTTCGGCCGCATGGCGGATGTGATCGATCGCGTCGAGCGGGCCGCCACGGACGCCGCGTGCGAGCACGCGCGCTCGCCGCACCTCGGCGGAGCGCCGCCGGTGGAGATCCCCGCGGCGGCACGGCCGCTCGCCGCGTCCCGCGCAGGCTGCGTCACGGGAATCGACATGGCCGAGCTGGCGACGATCTGCGACAGCGCCAGGCTCACCGTCCATGTGCACGCCCTCCCCGGTGCCGCCGTGGGCCTGGGCAGGCCGCTCGCGACCGTCGAGGGCACGGCGGACGAGGCGACGGTGGAGCGCCTGCGCGGCGTGTTCCGCATCGAGGATCACCGCACCTACGAGCAGGACCCGCGGCTGGGCTACGTCGCCCTGGCGGAGATCGGCTCCCGTGCGCTGTCGCCGTCCACCAACGACCCGGGATCCGCGATCGAGGCGCTCAACGCGATCCAACGAGTGCTGACGCGGATGCTTACCACCACCACCACCGATGCCGAGGTGCGCCATCCGCGTGTCCACGTGCCGACCGTGACGCTCGAGGACATCGTGGAGGATGCGCTGCGGCCGCTGGCTCGCGACGGGGCGGCGGTGGTCGAGGTGGGGCTGCGCATCCAACGCGTGATCGGAGACATCATCGGCATCGTCTCCGCCGACGATGCGTCGGTGCTGCGCAAGGCCTCCACGCGAGCGGAGCGCCGTGCAGTCGGCGGGCTCGCGGACGCGGGCGACCAGGAGCTGGTGACGGCGGCAGCGCTGGAGGTCCGGGCACGTGAGGCAGGCTCCGCTCTGCACCCGTGACAAGGCGTTCGGCTATGCGGGAGAGCGGCCAGCGCGACGGCGGGGCTGCGGGGGCCACACGGCGTCCGTGAGGTACGCCTCGGCGTCGCGCGCGATGCGTCGCGCGCCGCGGTTCGCGCTGATCGTGGACGCCTGCGGCCCATAGCCGGCGAGGAATAGTCCTGGGACGTGCACCGCGTGGCCATGCTCGACGCGTACTCCCTCCGCGGCGCTGACTCCCAGCGGCGCGAGCGGCCCGAGCTCCGCGCGGAAGCCGATCGCCCAGATCACCGCGTCGAGCGCCTGGAAGCGGCCATCCTGCAGCACCACGCCATCGCCGACCATGCGGGTGAACATCGGCTCGCGCCGCAGCACCCCCAGGTCGCGCAGGCGCTGCAGGCGAGGCGTCACGGGCATGCCGGTGGTCGACACGATCGACGGAAGCTCGCGACCCGCGCGGGCGGCCTCGTCCTGGAGACGCACCGACTCGCGGCCCAGCTCCTCGCGCAGCGTGGAGTCCCGCTCGTGGAACACCACGGGCCTGCGGGTGAACCACGTCAACGACGCGGCAGTGCCGGCGAGCTCGCGCAGGAACCCGATCGCCGATGCACCGCCTCCCACGACGGCGACACGCCGTCCCGCGAAGTCCTGCGCCGCCGTGTACTCAGGCGTCACGATCTGCTGGCCGTGGAAGTCCTCCGACCCCGGGACGTCAGGCAGCCGCGGGCTTCCCCACGTTCCCACCGCGGCGACCAGGACTCGAGGCCGGAAGGCGTCCCGGGCATCGGCCGTGTCCACCTCGAACGCGCCGTCCTCCGCGCGACGCACGGACGTGATCTCGACGGGCCGCAGCACGTTGAGCCCGAAATGACGCTCATAGCGCCCGTAGTAGTCGGCGACGACCTCGCGCGCTGGCGGCTCGGTGGGAGCTCCTGCGAAGCTCACACCGGCCTCGTCCATGGCTGGCAGGTCGTGGATGCGGTGGGCGTCGCCCAGCCGCAGGGAGTCCCAGCGGTGCTGCCATGCGCCGCCGGCACCGGGACCGCGGTCAACGATCACGAAGTCCGTGCCGGGCGCGAAGGAACGCCGCAGCAGGTGGTACGCCACGGAGAGTCCGGCCTGCCCTGCACCGACGACGAGGAGGTCAAGGGCCGATGCTCGCGTCGAGGTCACGACTCAGGTGTACGCGGTCAGGGGGCGCCCTCGCAAATGACGCGCACGCATCGGGGACAATGGAGGTCTTCGCCCCGTCGCCGTCACCTCCGGAGGTCTCCCGTGTCCGTCGTCGATCCGCCCATCGCGGAGAAGCATGCGGTGTGGGAGGACGCGCTCGCACTCCCGTTCGGCGCGTTCCTCCTGTCCTTCGGGCTGTTCCTGCTGAGCGAGATCGGCGGGGTGTCCGGGGGACTGGCCGGCGTGGCGATCCTGGGCAGCTACTGGACAGGGTTCGGGTTCGGCGTCATCTTCTTCGTGGTCAACCTGCCCTTCTACTGGCTCGCGGTGCGGCGCATGGGCTGGGCGTTCACGCTCAAGACGCTCATCACGGTGTCACTGATCTCGCTGTTCACGGCGGTGCACGGTCTGTACCTGGATGTGAGCGAGATCGCTCCGCTGTACGCCGTGATCTTCGCCGGGCTGGTCATCGGCGTGGGAATGCTGATGGTGTTCCGCCACGGCGCCTCCGCGGGCGGCTTCGGGATCCTCGCGGCCTACCTGCAGGAGCGCCACGGGATCCGAGCGGGGTACGTCCAGGGGGCGCTCGACCTGATCGTCGTGATCGCCTCGCTCGCACTGGTGCCGCTCGACATCCTGGCCTACTCGATCGTGGGAGCGGTGCTGCTCAACCTGGTGCTCGCCATCAACCACCGGCCGGGCCGGTACTTCGGCTGATTCGTCACGCGCACCCTCTGACATCCGATAGCATTGTCGGGCTGTCACGGGCTGTGGCGCAGCTTGGTAGCGCACTTGACTGGGGGTCAAGGGGTCGCAGGTTCAAATCCTGTCAGCCCGACCAGTAAACGCGCTGGTAGCGGTCAAACTGACCTGCTACCAGCGCGTTTCATCGTTAGGTGGACTACTGCTCGTTGTGCACTCGTTGTGCAGTGCGTTCCCGGGGGACGAGAGCGGACGCACGTCCCGCCGCTTTTCGCGCAGCGTCTCCGATGAGGTGTGAGTACACGTCAGACGTGATGCCGATGCTGCTGTGCCCAAGACGCTTCGAGATGAGGGCGATGTCGGCACCAGACTCGATCAGCAGGCTTGCGTGCTCGTGTCGCAAGCCGTGGAACGTCATCTTCGGGAGCTGCGCACGATTGCGAATGCGATCGAAGAGGCGCGTCACATACTGCGGGAGAAGTGGATCGCCCGCCGGACTAGTGAACACATAGCCTGATGTGCTCCATGTCGCCCCCAGTGCGGTGCACTCGCTCTGCTGACGGAGCTGCCACTCCATGAGGCATCCGACGGCGGCCTCATCGAGGTCGACAATGCGGCGCCCAGATGTGGTCTTGGGCGACTGCTCGAGGACTCCGCGCTCGGTCTGGATTCGGGTGCGACGAACCTGAAGCTTGTACGAGGCAACGTCAACGTCCTCCCACCGCAGGCCAAGGAGTTCGCCGCGGCGGAGTCCGGTGAAGACGGCGAACTCAAACAGCGGGCCCAAACGGTCGGCTGCAGCTGAATCGAGAAATGCGCCGATCTGCGCGGGAGACCAGGGCTCAAAATCGTGACGGCCGACCGTTGGCAACTTCACGCCGCGCGCAGGGTTCGTAGAGATGAGGTCTTCGTGAACGGCAGCCGTGAGCGATCCCTGCACAACCGCGACGATCCTTCTGATCGTTGTGGCGCCACGTCCCGATGCTCCGAGATCATCGATGAACTGGCGGATGTGCGATCGTCTGATATCCGTGACGCGCATTGCGCCAAGGGGCGAATCCTTGATGTCCTGATCGATGTAGCGCCGGTAGTTCTGCACTGTCGACGGCTTGAGATCCCCTCGCTGAATGCGTGACGAAAGCCAATCGTCGAGCCAGGCGGCGAACCTCGTGCGACTGTTCTCGACATAGCTGCCACGGTCGTGATCGTGCTTCGCTGATGCAAATGCCTTGAGCGCAGCGGATCTCGTGTCGAAGTTGGCGCTACGCGTCTGGAGCCGGCGCCCTCGTGAGTCGAAGCCTCGTGAGAGGTAGAAGCCCCACTTGCCGTGTCTGCCGCCGCTCGTGTGCGCGGCGACGAGTGCAGGGCAAGCGCGCTGCAACTGTTGCGGCGAAGGGTGCTCGGGCAGATTTGCATACGCCCGCCCGTCGGCTGTGCGGCATGCGCAACGGCGATAGATCATTGGTCGTCCTCTCGTGGTTCAAGGTTGAGTAGGCCCTCGTTTCGGCACCGCGCGGCCCAGCGGTTCGCAGTGGCGCGAGAGAGACCTAGTTCGCGTGCAGCAAGAGTCATGGCGGCGTCGGAGTAGGTACTGTGCTTGGTGTAGACCTCGGCAAACCTGGTCAGCTCTTCGTGAGTCGGGCCGCGTCGGCCGCGCTTGCTTGGCGCAGCGGACGCTTCGGCGTGGGACTCGACCCGCTCGGTCATACCTTCGAAACGGGCAAGTCCAGTCGGCCCGAGTGCGCCGACAGACCGGGGTGGGAGAGTGCCGCTCTCGCGCCACTGAATAGTGCGGATGATCTCTCCGGGTTTGATCGCTCTCAGCGCCTGGCCCGTGACTTCGTCGATGCCGTCTCCCATGACGAGGCCAGTGATGACGAGCTTCCCGTCACTCGACTTCGCGACGCGAACCAATAGGGAGCCCGCCGCTCCGGTTTCGTCGACAACCCTGTGCCAGTCGGCATCGTCGAGCGAGTCGAGGTTCAAGTTGGCTGGGGTCTGGACGTCCCAACGGGAGAAGTTCTGCATGCATAGAACGTACAAGGATGTAACCCAATGTGCAACATGCGTGCAGAACTGTGGCATAGGTACCGGCCCTGGTAGAATGCCTATTGACTTGGAGCATCGCGTCTCATTTCGCTGCAATAAGATGCAACATGAGACGCTAGCGCAGAAGTGTGCCGATACGTAACCTGACGCTATAAACATTCTTGATGAGGTGTCCGCGGACCGGGCATTGCCGACCCCCTCCGTCTCTCGCGCGATTCGGCAATCGTGCGGACTGTCGCAGGCGCGAGTCGCACTAGAGCTTGGCGTGTCCCGAATGACTGTGAGTCGCTGGGAGCGGGGCGCGAGGCGCCCGCGTGGCCTGCGTCTAGTCGCATACACGGCACTGCTTTCGGATCTGGCAGCAGCAGCAAAGAGGGGCCCACAGTGAACACCCAGCTTGAGGCTGCGCGGCTGACGTACACAGTTGAGGAGGCGGGGCGACTGCTCGGCATCGGGCGCGGCGCCGCGTATGCAGCTGTCCGCAGGGGAGAGATCCCCGTGATCGCCCTCGGCAAGAGGCTTGTCGTGCCGAAGGCGCCGCTCCTCCGAATGCTTGGTGCCGGCAGTGGCAGCGATGAGTAGCCGGTCAAGGTCGAACGACCCGGGACGAACTGGCGCGGCTGAGCCCGCCAAAGCGGGCCTTGGCACATGGGTGCGACGTCTCATGTGGGAATCCGACCTCGACCATCATGAACTCGTGGTCTATATCGCGCTTCTTACTCATCGCTCCGACGCGGGTGAGGCGTGGCCGTCTAGGACCACGCTTGCGCGGGAGTCGAAGGTGTCTCTTGACTCAGTGAAGCGAACGCTTCGGAAGCTCGAGGCGCGAGGGTTGATCGAGATCACTCGGCGCAAGAACGGGAAGCAGAACGCGTCGAACCTCTACCGAGTCGATATCTACGACCCGGCACAGCATCACGCAAGCAAATCGCATGCGAATCTCAAAGCGCGCGAAGTCGGAGCAGGCAGCGCCTATCCGGGTGCAGTGGGCACTGAAGTAGGGTGCCCAGAGCACCAGGAACAGATAAGAGAACAGGTAATTGAACATGGTTAGGCGCGCCGCGACGCGGCGACGCCCGCCAGCATGCAGGCCGGCAGGTCAAAGGCTCTCGATGCTGGGAGCACGTCGAACGTCGAGGCCGCCGACGCACAGCTGCAGTACCTGCGCGATCTCTTCCTCCATGAGCATTCGGTAACGCCGGGGAAGGCTCGGATTGATGCATGGCGCTCTCACTCCGTCAGCTCTGCCTCCGTGGAGATCTCGGATCGGCTGAGGACAGTGCGCCGCGGTTCGGACTACCGCGGACCCTGGCCCACTGACACTGCATACGGCGAGCTCTCACAGTCCGGCCGGGATTGGGCTGACAAGGCATTGGTGCCCGAGTAGGACAAGAGCGCTCCCGTGGCTGCCGTCTGGTCGCGTGAAGACTTCGTGGGCAACCCATGGAGCAGAAAGCATCGAAAGCCTGCGGCCGGGGTCTGCGTCACGTTCGTCGGCCGAGGCGAGCATCTTGGAACAACGACGTCTCAGAAAGTGCGTGGAGACCAAGACGGCGCAGACTTGTTTCCTGTCTACGAGGCGCGGCGCGTAGCCACGACTGAATGCGCGGAAATGCGTGAAGACCCCGCGTGGGTCCGGGATGATTGCTTCATGGGATTGGCCAAGCGCATGTGGATGGAACAA
Source organism: Demequina activiva (assembly GCF_016862815.1). Taxonomy (GTDB): domain Bacteria; phylum Actinomycetota; class Actinomycetes; order Actinomycetales; family Demequinaceae; genus Demequina; species Demequina activiva. The sequence goes on from NZ_BONR01000002.1 coordinate 356,305, forward strand.
GAGGCGCAGGGCTGGTCTTACTCTGACAAGTACGTGTGTGCTGGGTGCGTCGACGATGAGGTTCTACAAGCCGCAGTTGCAGGAGCCGTTGAAGACGGGGAGAAGTGTTCGTTCTGTGGTGCTGCCGGAGCCGCGTCCCTCGACGTACTGACAGAGGCATTCGTGGTTGGTATCGGGCACTACTACGGGGACCCTGACGCCGAATTGGTCCCTTGGGAGAGCCGCGAAGGGGGCTACCAGGTCGCCACGTACTCCACTGGCGAGCTAATGATGGATTTTGGTGACGTGCTCACCGGTCCCGGCGTACTAGACGCAGTTGAAGAGGCGATTGGCGATCGTGACTGGGTAGAAGCGCTGTGGATGGAGTCCAAGAGGGACGCGGCACTTGAATCCGCGTGGGATCGCTTCCGCCATGCAGTCATGCATGAGACACGGTTCATCTATTGGCTGGCTGATGGAGATGACGAGTCGTGGCTTGGAGCGGGAGACATCCCCGCAAGTCGTTTCCTCCATCACTTCGCGCAGATGGTTGTCGACCACGATCTCATTGTTGAGTTTGCTCCGGGAGAAGCCTTCCATCGAGCGCAAATCCATTCGGGTCCGGCAATTGACGGCGGTGCTACTGCATACCGTCTCGGAACCGCTCCGTACGAGCTGTCGATGCGTCCGAACCGCATGAACCCTGCAGGTATCCCGATGTTCTACGGTGCTCTTGAGCCAGAGACCGCAATCGCAGAGGTCTCGGCGCACACGCCAGGTAGCGGCGACCACGTCACCGTTGGCACGTTCGTCGCGAGCGAAAGGATTGATGTCGTCGACCTGACTCGGCTCCCCGTGCTGCCATCAGTCTTCGACCCCGAACGAGGTGGCGACGTGCGGCGAGAAATCCAGTTCATGCACTCCTTCGTAAAGGAGTTGCAGCGACCGTCAGGTGAGCTGACCGCTGCGGTCGACTATGTGCCCACCCAGGTCGTCACTGAGTTCATTCTCCGTGCGCTTCATAGAGTCGTCGAGGGAGTGCGACAGCTCAGCGGTGTCATCTATCCATCCGTGGCCTTAGTCGGAGGACGAGCGTTGGTGCTCGACGTCGACAATTCCCGTTGCGTCGATGAATTGGGCAAAGACCCGGAAGTAGCTCCTCGGTTCGGGCCGACGCCCGACAGGTTGCGGCTGGTACTCGCCAAGGACTCGGTCAAGACACGCCCGCTCCGATAGGCGCTGCCCAGTCAATCTCCTGTCGGCTCAAAGCGCACATTGCTCAGACGCCTGTGGCTTGCGTGCACAGCGTCTGCACAATGTCTCGTAAAACGTCTGCTAAATGACTGTGCGACTTGATTGACTGTCAAGCGGTCGAGAGCGCGTTCCAGATTGCAGCGCGGCCTTCGCATCGGTGCCGCACACGCAGCGGCACTTGCGAGCGGAAGCCGCGACTGAAGCGCCAGTTTGGCGGGCCGAGGCACGAGCCAGCTGCAATCCTCCGGTCAACGCTTCTCGCATCGTGGCGTCGGGCGCGTGGCGGTAGCGCCATCGTTGCCAACGTGACGGATGGTATGGATGCTCGCCAAGCATCCACGTCGGCGTACCGCGTGTCACGAGGTGGTCAATCAGCCAAGAGACTTGGCTTCGGTGATGCAGCCGCGCTGCGCCACTGGGTTCGGTCTTGCCGTACGCGAGCAGCGCGCCGGACGCATGCGCGAGCGCATCTTCGAGCTCGATGCGCGCATCTTCCCACCCGTGTGCGCTGGCGCCGACCGCGGTAATCTCTCCACTACTTCTCGTTGCGATTCCAAAGATGTTTGCGACAGATAGTGATTCGTACCCAAGAACCTCCTTGGCCAGATCGAGTCGCGCGAGAGTCCGTGCGCCGCTGGTCAAGGGTGGGTTGCACAGCACTGCGACGAGGTTTCCTCTGGCGACGTGGGTGCGCGTCATCGCTCGATCCATTTCGCAAGAGTACGCGCCACGAGAATGCGGAATGTGACTCATAGTCTGTGGACTGATAGGCGTCAGTCTTCGATGCTGAGGCCCGTGAACGCGACTGGAAGACAACTGCTGGCCGCTGCAATGCGGCGTGAACGCGAGGCCCTACAGATCTCGCAGGAGGCCCTGGCCCACAGGGCCGGCCTGCATCGGACCTACGTGTCGCAGGTGGAGCGGTGCACCCGGAACGTGGGCATCGACAACATCGAGAGGATTGCCGGAGCTCTCGACATAAGCATTGCGGAACTTTTCGACCGGGCGGCCGACGAATGAGCGACGCCATGGCTGGTGCGGCGGCAGGAGATGAGCAGCAGACCCAGGCTGAAGTCGACTTCTTCGAATCGTCGCCGCTTGCGGACATGGACTGGGCAGAAGGCGACTGGGAGCAGATGCTCGTGTACCTGGTCGAGTCTGGTCTTGTGACCTACCAGGAGGTGGCCGCTTTGGTGCTGGGGCACCTAAACCCGTCGCAGGTCGGCACTTCGATCGCTTCCAAGAAGACATTTCAGGCGCATTATCCGCCTCGCAAGACGATGCAGGCCGTGCTCGCTTGGCACATCAACCAGGAAGGTGTCTGCGTCGACTGCGGGACGAGGCTCGAACTCCAGGCTGACCACGTGGAGACCCGTGAGGAATACGGCGATGCCGCGGATCGACTTGAGAACATGACTCTCCGCTGTCGGCGGTGCAACGTCATCCGTAGGCCGTCGCACGCGAACGGTGGCAAGACCTTTCTCACGACGGAATCGGCGCTGATGTGGATTCTCCTTGTGAAGCGGCCGGGGACCTACCTGGAGTACGAGAGGCTCTGCCGCAACTACGGGTTGACGATGGCGAATATTCGCTTCAAGGAGGCCTGGGCCATGGCCCACTGGCTCCAGCGTGTCGGTCTCTACACCATCGACGACTCGTCTACTTTCTAGACACTAGTCGAATAGAGGCAGCATCGAGTCTTCGCGAGCGATGAAGTCCTCGGTCATCTTTGTGCAGAGTTGTGCGTATGCCGGATCTCTTTCGATCATCACTGACCGCATTCCGGCCCGATGAGCCGCCCGCGCCGTTGTGCCCGAGCCGCCGTACGGATCGAGAACCAACGAACCCTTTGCGAGACCGCTAAGCAAGAGTGAGACGAGGTCGAGGGGATAGGGGGCGGTGTGCCCGTATGTGTTTTGTCCTCGCACCATCTTGATGACGGGTTGGATTCGTGTCACTGATGCGACTATATCCGCTGGAATTGCCAGCTCAGAGTCCAGCGTCTCCGGGCCGGGTGCCTTGCGGAGTAGCAGCACGTGTTCCCAGCAGTTGAACGGCGACTGGTAGAACGGCGAGAAGTTCCCGGCATTGAACCCGCGCTTGCCCTGAATCTCGCCCTTGTCCCACGGAATGACACCGACGAGCTCAAAGCCGATCCGTAAGAATGCGTCTGTCACTAGCGATGCCAGAGCGATGCGCTTCTTGCCCATGTCGGAGAAGACGACCGTGCGCTCGTTGTCGAAGTAGTCAAAGATGTTGTAGGCGTAGATGCCGCCCGGCTTGAGCACGCGGTGCACCTCGCGTGCGTTCTCGGCCATGTCGTACAAATAGGCATAGAGGTTCGGCCACTGCGAGTACTCGCGGGCATTGAAGTACGGGGGAGAAGTAACCGCCCGATCAAATGTCTCGGTCGGAATCGACTTCAACACCTCGTTTGAGTCGCCGTGGATTGTGGTGAATCGTGTGGGAGCGACGACACGCTGGGGCAATCCAGAACGCTCCGGCAGAGGTTCGTGGAGCTCGGTCGCTCGATACCGATGGAAGAACGCGGAATCCCAAAAATCCGTCCGAGCGTGAACCCGCGCGAGGCTTTCGAAGCTGGTGCGGCGTCCCAAGTCGGCAACGCCGAGACGCTCGGGGGCGTTGATGACGGCGATACCGTCCCCCCACATCGAATAATGCGTGACAAGCGTCTCAACGATCTCCTGGTCGCTCTCAAACTCAAGGACATCGCGCTGCCACCTACGCACGCTGGCGACCGAGACCCTGCTCTGGGGGTCCTCAATTGCGGCTTGGCTGATGACGGACTTGAACTGGAACCGTCGCCCGCGGTTGTAGATGCTTCGCGCCGGGCACAAGAGGTTCTGGCATTCCCAGCTCTTCACGCCAAGCGTGGGGTAGGAGTTCCCCTCAACGTGGGTGCTTCTGCAATCGGGGCACGGGATGGTCGTTTCGTCACGAAGGTTCTTCTGCATTACCAGGACGAGTCTGATCACCACCCCAGCGGGATCCGTCAGCACGAAGAGGTCGCGATAAGTAAAGCCTTCATTGAGGATGCCGAAGTCAGCACTCTCCTCGTTGAGACCCGGTATGTGCGCTGTTGTCTCCCGGGCCACCTCTTTGCTGCGGAAGAACATCTGGCGGAGGCGGGTCTCTTTGAAGCGCTCCGCGTATAGCATCGCGTCGTGAGCGGTTGCCCAAGCCGGTCCAGGATGTGCCGGGTCGACCTCGAGTACAGCAGCGATGAACCCGTGGTTATTGAGTCGCTGGTACTCGTCCGCGAGCCAGGCAGACAGCGCCGATCTGGTCTTGCTCACTTCGAGGACTTCCGCGGTGGCCACGAACCTCACGGAGAGTGTCCTCTCACGCTCGAAGAGTTCCGGCGAGCGTGCACGGAGGAACGATAGGTAGTCAGCCGTCGTGTCGCCCGCCCCTCCACTCCCGAAAGCCGCGTAAAGAGACTCGGCCGGCCACAGAGCCCACGCTAGAGGTCCGGCGCACGAACCCATGACATCGGCGGTGACACTTCGGTCGAGCGCCTTGCGAAGCTTCGAGGGCTTGTGGGCCTCGTCCGCAAGAGCCTGCCGTGTTTCTGACGAGGTGGCGGGCTCGACCCCATTAAGTAGTGCACGGGCGCTCGCCGCGCTTACGCCCATCTCTTCAAGTGCTTTGGCGCATAGGTCCATGCGCGCCGAGTCAATGCATGACGAGAGACGCGACTTCTGGTGGTAATTGAAGGTGATGTCTTTGGCCGCCGCCCGCGTGTAGAGCGTCGCGAGTTGCGCACGGTTGACGCCGAGTTTCCTGTTGACCGTGCGGTAGAAGCGCGTCGCGAGCTCGCTCGGCGAGTCGATGGACGCGGGCCCAAGGGTAGCCAGAAGCGTCCGAAGCGCGTCAGAAGTGTCGCCAGGGAGATCTCCGCGAAGGCCAGTTAGCTCGCGCAGGAGCTGTTGGAAGGCATCGACCGTCTCGACAACCTCTTGACTGGCGCTGGCAATCATCTGGACTTCTCCTCGCGCCGTCAGGGATGTTGCGCGGTTTGCATTGTAGACGCGGTCCCTGACGCTGACCGTTGGCCGGTCGATGCTTGTGGACACTCAGCCAGGTTGGCCCTTGCGGTGCGCAGCGTGGGTATAGCTGGCGTGATTGTGCAAACTGTTGTGCACACTGCGGACCATGGGATGGCACTCGACGACACGAGCGCCGTCAGACCCCATCGCCCTCGAGCATGCTTGGGCAAGAACTGCTACTAGGCGATATGGGATGGCACGCGGGTTCGTTCACTGGGGGTCAAGGGGTCGCAGGTTCAAATCCTGTCAGCCCGACGGTTCAGAGCCGTCTGCCTGGGGAGACCCAGGTGGGCGGCTCTTTCGTTGCTGCGGCCGGGCCGTCGGGACGATGGCTGCTCTCGCTGTGCCACGCGAAGGATCGCGGGTGCCACGGACAACCGGAGCGAGCCTGAGAACCGCGCCGTCCATCCCGTCTCAGCGTCGCGTCGAGACCGTGACGGTGAACTTGGCGTTGCGCGCGACCTGCTCGGTAGGGCCCACCGCATTCTCGAGCAAGGGCCGGTAACGCAGCGCCGAGTTCCACACGCACCACAGCTGTCCTCCGGCGCGCAGGACGCGGGCCGCATCGGCGAACAGCCGGGGCGCGAGGAGATCGGTCACAGCCCCGCCCGAGTGGAACGGCGGGTTCAGCGCGATCAGAGATGCGCTGCCAGAGGGCCGCGTCGCGAGGGCATCGTCCCGGACGACGTCCACACGATGGTCGATGCCGTTGGCGAGCATCGTGGCCCGTGCAGACGCGACCGCGACGGCCGACTGGTCGCATGCGTAGACATGAGCGTGAGGATGCCGCGTCGCGAGCCATGCCGCCACGATCCCCGTTCCGCACGCGAGGTCGATCAACGGATCGTCCGCCGTCCCGCCCATCGGCTCAGACGGCAGGCTCTCCAGCAGCAGACGAGTGCCGATGTCCAGGCGCGCTCCTGCGAAGGCGCCCCCGAAGGCCCGCACCTCGAGCCCCTCGACATGCGCCGCGGCGGGCTCGGGATCGCGACCATCGTGGGGCTCACGCGCCAGGAGCACACGGGACTTCTGCCGCGCGTGGGTCACATCCAACCGCCCGAAGAACTCGCTCAGCACCTCGTTCATCGACAACGACATGTGCTTGAGCCGGCCGCCTGCGACCACCACCACGGCTGGATCTGCGTGTGCGGCGACGAGACCTGCGATGTCTCGCAGCCCCTCCAGGGACCGCGGCAGTCTCATGAGCACGACTCGCGCACCGCTCACGAGATCCGGGCCCAGGGGCAGCGCGCGGTAGCACCCCTCGAGCCCGGTGCGGTGCGCATTGGCCTCGAGGGCACGCTCTCCGTTGAGCGCATCGACATGCGACCTGATGTCCGTCGCGCCCGCGTGCGCTGCCCCCAGCGTGAGCGCACCGTAGGCGTCACCGATCACGACGATCGAACCCGCGTCCGCGTCCGCGCGCAGCGCGGCGGATTCGTCGAGAATCAGGCGGTCGGCGGCATCGACGGCCACGAGTCCCGGGCCATCCACGTCAGGCCAGCGCAGCAGCCCCTCGAGAACCACTCTCAGGGCTTCCCACGACCGTCAGGGCGACGCGCCCGCGGGGCGCTGCCGTGCGCGAGGGAGTCGAGGCGCGCGGCAAGCGTCGCCAGGTCAGTGCCGATCATGAGGAGATCCTAGACGCGCGTGGTCGCCGTGCGTGGACACCACCCGATGCTGCGAGGATGAGGCGATGAGCGAGCCGAGAACCGAGAAGGGCCTGATCGCGCTGCCAGCGGTAGGCGCCCGTGTGGTGGTGCGGTACCTCTTGTCGACGGGACAGGCCACGGATGCTCTGGGCCACCTGCTCAGCGCCGATGACCACACGGTGGTCGTCCAAGGAGTGCGCGGGGTCGAGCGCATCGCGGTCGGTGACATCGTTGCCGCCAAAGAGGTGCCGCCCCGCCCCGGACCGCGGCGAGCTACGGGCCAACAGGAGACCCGAGCCCTTACTCTGAGACCGTCCCCGACACAAGGAACCGCCATGCACGCAGATCACGAGCAGTCCCCGCACGAGTCGAGCCCTGGTCCGGGCCAACCCGACGTTCCCGAGATCGAGGAGGACCAGACGGTCGCGCCGCGCCCCGAGGAAGAGATTGCGGACATCGCGCGGTCGGAGCCGGACCCCCAGGGCCACGGCGCCCATCCTGCGTGAACCCAGACGGCGTCCGGCCGCGGTGCCCCTGGCTCGCGCCTACGCCTCCCCGTCGCCCTCGGCTTCGGCTTCGGCGACGATCCTGTTGACCATGCCGCTGAAGATGAGGCCGTGGAAAGGGAGCATGGTGAGCCAGTAGAGCCGGCCGGTGAGACCACGCGGGAAGAACACCGCCCGCTGCCAGTAGCGGGAGCCCTCATCGGTGGGATCGACGCCCAGCTCGAGCCAGGCGCTGCCAGGCACACGCATCTCCGCGCGCAGGCGCAGCAGCCGGCCGCGATCCACGCGCTCCACGCGCCACACGTCGATCGCGTCGCCGACGCGGACCTTGCTGAGGGTGCGGCGGCCGCGGGCGCCGCCGACGCCCCCGGCGATGCGGTCGATGAGCCCGCGCGTGGCCCACAGCACCGACGCCGAGTACCAGCCGGTCGAGCCGCCGATCTGCGAGATGACGTCCCACACGGCATCGGGATCGGCGCTGGAGTCCTTGTGGCGCTCGTCCTTGAAGACGGTGCGACCCGACCATTCCGGGTCGCTGGGCATCGGGTCGCTCGGGACGCCAGAGAGACGAGCATCCACCCAGCTGGTCTCGACCTGGTCGATCTCGATGCGGCCGAGCGCGAGGCGCACCGACTCGTGATAGCCCGTGAGCCCGTCCGGGGGAGGCGGCACCACGGCGTCGATGGCGTCGTCCTTGACGATGCAGGTATGGAGCAGGGACTCCACCAAGGGCTTGGCGATCTGGCGGGGGACGGGCGTCACCACGTTCACCCAGTGCGATGCCAGTCGCGGCGTCAATACCGGCAGGGCGGCGATGTGGCGCTGCGGCAGACCGGCTTCCGTCGCATAGCCGTTCATCATCTCGGAGTAGCGCATGACGTCGGGCCCGCCGATGTCGAAGGGTCGGTTGACCGTGTCCTCGATGCGCGCCGAAGCCAACAGGTAGTAGACGACGTCGCGCACGGCGATGGGCTGGATGCGGTTGCGCACCCACCGCGGTGCCGGCATGACCGGCAGCACCTCGGTGAGGTGACGGATCATCTCGAAGGACGCCGATCCGGCTCCGATGACGACGCCGGCCTGGAGCACGACGGCGGGGGTGGCGGAGGCCAGCAGGATGTCGCCCACCTCCTTGCGCGAGGCCAGGTGGGGAGACAGCTCCACGTGGTCCGGGTGGAGGCCGCCCAGGTAGATGATGCGACCCACGCGGTGCTCGGCGGCCTGCACCGCCACCGTCAGCGCGATCTCGCGGTCCTTGCGTCCGTAGTCCTTGCCGCTGGTCATCGAGTGGACCAGGTAGTAGACGATGTCGATGTCCGCCATGGCCTGCGCCATCGCTTCCGCATCGGTGGCGTCCCCCTCCACGACCTCCACCTGCTCCGCCCAGGGAAGGGCGGCGACGCGCTGCGCCGATCTCGTGAGCGTGCGGACCCGGTAGCCGCCTTGGAGGAGCCGGGGCACCAGCCGGCCACCGATGTATCCGGTCGCGCCGAGCACCAGGACCAGGGGAGCGGTGCCGTCCGGACCGGGCTGGGCGCGCAGGTCCGGCTCGCTCCCGAGGGGGCTGCTCAGCTCGACGTTGCTGACGCTCGCTTCGTCACCGGGTGTCATCGTGGGCCTCTCGTCCGTGCGGCGGGAGCCGTCGCACCCAGGGAACCAGCAGTGGCACTGCGGCTATTCCGCGCGCCGTGCCGCACGGCACGGTACAGCCCGCGGGCCGGTGATCTCTAGGAGCCTCCCCGAGCGTTGTAGACCGTGACGTTCGCCGATCCGTAGGCGGCGTAGACGGCGAGCGCATCGGCGCGGCCCACGTCCTGCACCACCTCGATGCCGCGCCGCTCGAACTGCTCGGCCCAGTCCGGCACCATCGGCCCCTCGTCGAAGCCGGTGAGCCGTTCGAGCTCGGGCCCGTCGCCCGCGACCACCAGGTGTCGCACGCCGGACCACATGGTGGCGCCGTAGCACTGCACACAGGGGCGCCAGTTGACCACGAGCGCGAGGTCGCGGCCGTCTCCCAGGTCCCACGCGTCCAAGCGCTGCTGCGCCAGGGCGAGCGCGGTGACCTCGGCATGAGCCGAGGAGATGCCCGTGGACAGCACCACGTTGACGCCCACGGACACCAGCTCACCGGTGGCGTGGTCGACCACGATCGCCGCGAACGGCCCCCCATTGCCCTCACGCCAGTTGCGGTCGGCGAGGCGGTTGACCAGACCCATCTGCTCCTGATGCGACTCGAGACGGCGGGGAAGTCCGGGGAGCTCGCCGACGAGCCAGGGTGGGAGGGAGATGGAGTACGCGGTGCTCACACTCATGGCGGGTCCTCTCGGCCGATGCGGGTGAGCCGATCGTAGGGCGACGATGTTTCGTCCGGGTGTCCGCGCGTGGTGCGCGAGGCACACTTGCATGAACGGCCCTGGCATGTGACGATGGCGATATGTCGTTCAGTGTCGTTCGCGATACATTCACCGAGGAGGTCACCATGGGTTCGCACGGGTACAGCAAGGCGTCGGGATTCAGCGCAGGTCAGGCGGGCGACGCGATGTGGCAGGCGATGGACCAGCTGCGGGCATCGTTCGACAAGCGCGTGGGAGTGCGCATGGGACGCGGCGACGTTCGCGCCGCCGTGCTCGCACTTCTGCACGAGCAGCCGATGCACGGGTATCAGATCATCCGCGAGATCGCCGAGCGCACGGACGGCCGCTGGAAGCCCAGCGCCGGCTCCGTGTATCCCACGCTGCAGCTTCTCGCGGACGAGGGTGTGGTGACGGCGGCCACGCAGCAGGACCGCAAGACCTACTCGCTCACGGAGGAGGGACGCGAGGAGGCTGCCGCAGCCGCTGGCTCAGCGCCGTGGGCACAGTCCGACACCGACGGCGCCGGTCCGTTCGGCGTGGTCCCTAAGGCAGGCGTGGACCTCGCTCAGGCCGCCGCCCAGGTGGTGCGGTCGGGTTCCGCCGCTCAGCAGGAGGAGGCCGCGAAGGTCATCGACGAGGCACGTCGTAAGATCTACTCGATCCTCGCCCAGGACTGACGCGATCGGCGCAGCACGGCGGGGTCGAGGAGAATCGATGCCCGACGAGATCCACGACCGCGCGCGCTACCGCCGCATCCTGCGCTTCGCGGCGCGACACCTCGCGGTCACCTGGTGGTACGAGATCCTGCTCCCGCGCATCGGCCTGCGCAGGGTCGCGGAGCGCACCCGCACGGCCCGCATGCGCACGTTCGCGCGGCGCTTCCGGGGACTCGCCGTCGATCTGGGCGGGCTCATGATCAAGCTGGGACAGTTCATGTCCTCACGCCTGGACGTGCTTCCACCAGAGATCACCAAGGAGCTGGAGGACCTCCAGGACGAGGTTCCGGCAGTGCCGTTCGACGCCATCCGCGAGCTTGCGGAGCACGAGCTGGGACTGCCGCTCGAGCGCGTCTTCTCGACCATCGACACCGAGCCGGTCGCCGCGGCCTCCTTGGGCCAGGTCTACCGTGCGGTCCTGACGGACAGCGAGTCTCACGACACAGGCTTCGCCGGCGTCGTGATGAAGGTGCAGCGTCCCGGCATCGGCGACATCGTGGCGATCGATCTCGCCGCGTTGCGACGTGTGGGTCGATGGCTCAGTCGCGTGCGTCTGGTGTCGAGTCGTGTCGACATCCGCGCACTGATCGAGGAGTTCGCTGACGTCAGTCGAGAGGAGATCGACTACCTCCACGAGGCAGGCAACGCGGAGCGCTTCGCGGCCAACTTCGCCGACGACCCCCGTGTCAAGGTGCCCCAGGTGGCGTGGGAGCGCACCACCAGCAGGGTGCTGACTCTCGAGGACGTCACCGCGATCAAGATCACGGACCGCGAGCGCCTGAGGGGCGCAGGGATCAAGCCAGCCGAGGTCGCACCCGTGTTCGCAGAGCTCATGTTCGACCAGCTCTTCGAGCACGGCTTCTTCCACGGCGACCCGCACCCCGGAAACCTGTTCGTGGAACCGGCGGCCCCAGGGGCGGAGGGCCCGCCGTGGCGCCTGACGTTCGTCGACTTCGGGATGATGGGATCCGTTCCTGACACCCTGCGCGGGTCGCTGCGGGCGCTGGTGATCGCCTCCGCCCAGCGCGACGGCGCCGGGATGGTGAAGGCGATGAGCAACGCAGGCGTGCTGCTGCCATCCGCGGACACCGTCGAGCTCGAGCGGGTGGTCAGCGAGGTGTTCTCCCGGTTCGGCGGCATGGGCTTCGCCGAGCTGCGGGAGGTGGACGAGCGGGAGTTCCGCGACTTCGCCATGGAGTTCAGCGACGTCCTGCTGACTCTCCCGTTCCAGCTCCCCGAGGACTTCCTGCTGGTGGTGCGGGCAGTGTCGCTGACCTCGGGCGTGTGCAGCTCGCTCGATCCTGCCTACAACGTGTGGGACACGGTCGAGCCGTACGCTCAGCGCCTGCTGAGGAGCGAGACGGGCGACTTCGTGGGCGACTTCGCTCGCGAGGCCACCCAGATCGCAGGCGTCGCATGGCGCCTGCCCAAGCGCTTCGACTCAGTGCTGTCCAGGTTGGAGGACGGCAACCTGCCGGTGGCCGCGCCGCGCCTGGAGGCGACCGTCACGCGCTTGGAGCGGACTGCGCGCCGCCTCGTGTCCGCGTTGCTGTTCGCCGCTCTGCTGCTCGCGGGCGCCCTCGTGCACGCAGACTCGGAGGGCCTGGGCGTCACGCTCATGGTCGCGTCCGGCGTGCCGTTGCTCGTGACCGTCTTCGGTGGCCGATCCAAGCGCTAGGACGCGACTATCCTCGGGTGCAGAACCGAGAGGACGGGACCATGGCAGGGCACAGGATCTTCGGTGTGAGCTTTGCGAGCATCTATCCGCTGTACGTGACCAAGGTGGAGCGCAAGGGACACTCTGTGGAGGAGCTGCACCAGGTGCTCACCTGGCTCACCGGCTATGACGACGAGGGCCTTCAGGAGACCGTCGCGGACGGGCGGACCCTCGAGGAGTTCTTCGCGCAGGCGCCGTCGCTCAACCCCCATGCCGGCCTCATCACGGGTGTGATCTGCGGCGTCAGGGTTGAGGAGATCGAGGATCCCCTCATGCAGCGGATCCGGTGGATGGACAAGCTGGTCGACGAGGTCGCGCGCGGGAAGAAGATGCAGTCGATCCTGCGCGGTGCCGCCTGACATGGCCAAGCTCTACTTCCGCTACGGAGCGATGAACTCGTCCAAGACCGCGCTGCTGCTGACCGCGGCGTACAACTACGAGGAGCGCGATCAGCGGCCCGTGATCGTGAAGCCTGGGATCGACACCAAGGCGGGCGAGGCAGTGTCCTCGCGCATCGGCGTCGAACGCCCGGTGGACGTGCTGCTGGGGGCGGACGACTCGCTGCTGGACGCCCTTCGGGCGCATGCGGATCTCGACGACATCGACGCCGTGTTCGTGGACGAGGCACAGTTCCTCACTCCGAGCCAGGTGGACGAGGCGTTCACGGTGGCCGTCACCCATGGCGTTCCGGTGCTGTGCTACGGACTGCGTGGCGACTTCACCACCCGCTCGTTCCCCGGATCACTGCGCCTGCTGGAGGTGTCGCACGCGATCGAGGAGCTGAAGACCATCTGCCGTTGCGGCTCGAAGGCGATCTTCAACGCTCGGATCGTGGCAGGCGAGTTCGTCAGCCACGGAGAGCAGGTCGCGATCGATGGCCAACAGGCGGAGTACGAGTCGCTGTGCGGTCGCTGCTACCTCGAGAAGGTGGGACCGCTGCGAGCGGGTGCCGGCTCTTCCTGAGGGCCGATGCCCGGACCGCCTACGAGCGGCGCGGCTTGCGCGGCCCGCGGTCGCCGGACGCGCGCGGGGGGCGCGATGACCCTCGCGGCCCGCTGTCCGGCTTGAGGTCGATGAGGATGCCGCTGATGCGGGTGCCACCCAGCTTGCGCATGGTGTCCTGCGGAAGCTCGGCCGGCAGGTCCACGAGAGAGAAGTTGGGGAAGATGCGGATCTGGCCGAAGTCCCCCCGTCCCAGTCCGCCCTCGTTCGCGATCGCTCCCACGATCTGACGCGGCTCGACGCGGTGGCGCTTGCCCACGGCGATGCGATAGGTGGCCATGGGGCCCGACGGGGGCTGCCGGTCGCGGTCGGCACGGCTCTTCCCGTCCTTGCCGGCCGCACCGCGGAACTCCTCGCGCCGGGGCTCGTCATTCGGATCGAGCAGCAGCGGCGTGTCGCCCTGTGCGACGACGGCGAGCGCGGCAGCGACATCTGCCTCCGGCACGTCGTGATGCTCGACGTAGTGGCCGATGATGTCCCGGAAGCGGTCGATCCTGGCGGTCTGCGACAGCGCCGCCGTGATGGCGTCGTCGAAGCGCGACAGGCGCGTCGCGTTGACGTCGTCGACGCTGGGAAGGTGCATCTGCGTGAGGGATTGACGCGTGGCGCGCTCGATGTTGCTGAGGGTGCGCCGCTCGCGCGGGGTGACGAAGCTGATCGCATCGCCCGTGCGCCCGGCGCGGCCGGTGCGACCCACGCGGTGGACGTAGGACTCGGTGTCGATGGGGAGGTCGTAGTTGACCACGTGGCTGATGCGCTCGACGTCGAGTCCGCGCGCCGCCACGTCCGTGGCCACCAGGATGTCGAGCTTGCCGTCCTTGAGCTGCTTGACGGTGCGTTCCCGCTGAGTCTGCTGCACGTCGCCGTTGATCGCCGCGGCGGCGTACCCACGCGCGCGCAGCCGCTCTGCGAGCGTCTCCGTCTCATTCTTGGTGCGCGTGAACACGATCATCGCCTCGAAGTTCTCGACCTCGAGGATGCGCGTGAGCGCGTCCACCTTCTGGGGGTAGGAGACGATCAGGTAGCGCTGGGTGAGGTTGGTCGCGGTGGTGGTCTTCTTCTTGACCGCGATCTCCTGAGGATCGTTGAGGTACTTGGAGGAGAGCCTGCGAATCTGGGGCGGCATCGTCGCGGAGAACATCGCGACCTGCTTGTCATCCGGCGTCTGCGCGAGGATGGTCTCGACATCCTCGGCGAAGCCCATCTTGAGCATCTCGTCCGCCTCGTCGAGCACCAGGAACTTCAGCTCGGACAGGTCCAGCGTGCCCTTGTCCAGGTGATCCATGATGCGCCCGGGCGTGCCCACGACGATGTGCACGCCCCGGCGCAGCGCTGACAGCTGCACACCGTAGCCCTGCCCGCCGTAGACGGGCAGGATGTGAACCGCCTTGCTGTGTCCCGCGTACTGCTCGAAGGCCTCGCACACCTGCAGCGCGAGCTCGCGCGTCGGGGCGAGCACGAGCGCCTGTGGCTGCTTCTGGCCGCGATCGAGCCGTTCGAGGATGGGCAGGGCGAACGCGGCGGTCTTGCCCGTGCCGGTCTGCGCGAGTCCCACGACGTCCTGGCCGCCGAGCAGGGTGGGGATGGTGGCGGCCTGGATCGCGGAGGGCTGCTCGTAGCCCACCGCGCTGAGCGCCTTCAGCACCTGCTCGCCCAGGCCGAGGTCAGCGAAGGTGAGGGTGTCGGTGGCGGTCGAGTCGCTGTCGAGGTCCGCGGAGGAGTCAGAAGGCATGTGCCAACGGTAGCCCGCTCACGGGCACCTGGGGGGACGGTGAGCGCGACAGGCGGCTCGCGGCAGCCGGATCATGCCTCGTCGAAGGCGCTTGCGAGGGGCTCGAGCAGGGCCGGCGCCGCCGGCGCCTCGAAGGCTCCCACATCGGCCGCCACGTACTCGAGATGCCACGACTCGGGCTTCGAGCCTCCGGGTCGTGCCCATCGGGGGTGGACCCAGCCGAACCTGTCGCCGTGGGCGCGCATCCACGCCGATGACGCGACATCGAGGTCGACCGCCATGCCCCACCCGTGGTTCGACGTTCCGGGGACGGCGGCCGTCGCCGGCTTGCGTGAGCGGGTCGTGACCTGGAGTCCGTAGGACCGGTAGGTGTCGGTGACCACGAGGTGGCGACCGGTCTCGGCGTGGTAGGCGGCATTCGCGTCCGCGAGCGCGCGAGCGGCGTCGCACTGCAGCAGGTGCCCCGCGGCGAAGTCGACCTCGCAGAGGCTGGCGGATGCGACCTGGCCGTTCGAGCCAGCGACCCCGACGGGCTGGCCGGCCCATCCGTTGGCGCGGGCGGCGACGGCCGAGAGGTTCGCCTCGACGTGCGCGGCGCGGGCCGACGCGACGTCCTCCTGGTGCTGGACCATGCGTCGATCGTTGATGAGCTCGCGCCTGGCGTTCTCGCCCGCCAGCCACTCGTCATGGGATCTCCTGAGGTCCGCGAGGGAGGCATCGAGACGGGACTGGGAGGCCTTGACCGCGACGCGTGCGCTCGCGACGGCGTCGGCGTCCGTCCTCTCCGCCTCACGGGCCCCGTCCAGAGCATGGGTCATCGCTGCGCTGGCCTCGAGGGCCGCCGTCACGGTGGTCGCGCTGGAGACCCTCCGACCCACCGCACCGATGCGATCGGTGGCGTCGGCGAGCTGGGCATCGGCGAGCTCGATGGTCGTGTCGAGATCCGCGGCGCTCAGCTCGAGCGCAGCGGCTGCCGTGGCCGCCTCGAGGGAGGCCGCCTGCTGCTGGACCTTGAGAGTGGCTCGGTCGATCGTCTCGCTGGCCTCGGCGAGCGAAGCGGCGATGTCGTGCGCCTCCTGGCGCGATGTCAGGGACCCTTCGAGCGCCTTGGTCGCATCCCTGCCTGCCTCCTCGACGCGGTCCGCGATCGCGGCGTCCTGGTGAGCGGCGATCGCGGCGCTCAGATCGGCGCTCGTCGGCGCTGGTGCAGGAGCGGTCGCCGCGGGATCGGCGGTGGACTTCGCGACCCATTGGTCGGACTCGGGCGCGTTCGCCTCGTCGGGCTCGCCATGAGGGGTCGACGATGTCTCGGTCGCGCCGTCGACGACGATCTCCACCATCGCGGGCTCGGGCGTGTGCACGACGAGGGGTGCGGGATTCGCTGCGGCAGCGCTCGCATCGGCCACCGCCTTCTCGAGAGCCGCCGCTGCCGCCGCGACGTCGTCCTCCTCCAAGACGACCTTCGCCTCGTGCGCCACTCGCTCGGCTGCGCTGAGGCTCTCGTCGAGGGCCCGCCGGTCGGACTGAAGCTCGTGCGCGGCAGCGCGCGCCTCAGCGACGGCGACGTGCGTGCGCACGGCGTCTGTGCCGTGCGCGCTGAACAGGCCGATGGCGAAGCACGTGAGGGTGACGGAGGCCGCGATGTCACGGAAGGGCAGAGGAGGCAGGTGCATGCGAGAGGGTGGCTCGGGACTGGGACGCGCGCCCACGGCCGTGGCCGGGGAGCGTCGCCGTGCGCGCCACGTTCAGGTTCGTGGCGCGTGCGGCGTCGTCGTCGCCGAAGCGAGCGGCACTGTGGTGGCTGCCCGGGGTTCCAGGCCGGGTGAGGGCTCTGCGACAGAGACCTTCGCCCACAGTTCGCGGTTCGGTGCGACAGGCGGTGAACGCGTCGCACCCACCGAGCGTTCCTGCCGCACGTGTGACAAGCGTCACTGGCTCGCGTTTCGTCCTTCGCTCGCGGCGGCGTGGACTGGAAGGCGTACCACGCGCATCGGCGCGCACGCATGGAGGATCGCAGCCACCACGAAGCCTGCGGCGGCGATGGCGGCGACGCTGCCGACCACGGACGCCAGGCCGTGAGCGGGATCGAGGAACGGATAGGGGACCCACCCGTCGGTCAGGGCGCGAGCGAACAGGTAGGCGAGCCACGCCGCGGGCACCGCGAGCACGGTCCACCACGTCCGCACGGGAAGTCGCGACCCCTGTCCCACCAGGAACCAGTCGGCGACGAGGATCGCGCCCGTGCCGCCGTGGAGCACGAGGTTGGCCCACGGGAAGACGGGCGTGGCCACCCCGGAGAGCAGCCACCAGTAGACCACCCCGGTGACGACTCCGTAGGTGGCGGCGTTGACGCGCAGGAGAGCGATCCACCGCGGCTCCTGGGCCCCGGTGACGGCCGCGCCGGTGAGTGCGACGACGGCAGTGATGGCGGCCAGCGGGGTGAAATAGCCCGGGAGCTCTGCCCAGGTGAAGGTGCCGAAGGTGAGATCCGCCCACGCCTGCACCCCGAGGGCGGCGACGATGACGGCTGCTGCCGTCAGCCGCATGGCTGCGATGGTGGCGACCTTGCTCACGGTCCCTACTTTACGCAGACTTTGCTCTATAGAGAATCAGACGCGCCCGAACTGTGACGAAGTGCATAACGTGGCGTTCCGCCGGACACCGGTGTCCGAGTCCCGACGTATGACACGCTGATCAGGTGACCACCCAAGACCCTGCGAGCCACGTTCCTCCCCGGCTTCCGGGCGTCCGCGACCCCGGCGATGCCTGGGTGACCGCCGCGGATGGCACCCGGTACTGGGGCCGCTTCGGCGCAGCGGGCCTGCTCGTCCATGACCCTGCCAGGGGAGTGCTGCTCCAGCATCGCGCGATGTGGAGCCACCACGGCGGGACCTGGGGGATCCCAGGGGGCGCCCTGCACGCCGGAGAGCCGCCGGCGGCAGGGGCTCTGCGCGAGGCGAACGAGGAGGCGGGCGTCCCGGCCGATGCCGTGGTCGCCTTTGCCACGTCAGCCGTGGACCGCGAGGTCTGGCGCTACACGACGGTGCTCGCCCGGGTCGAGCGGTCCTTCACTCCCCACGCGGGTGACGCGGAGAGCCTCGAGCTCGCCTGGGTCACGGTGGACGCCGTCGCGCAGCGGGAGCTCCACCCGGCGTTCGCTCAGGCCTGGCCCCGCCTGCGCCGCATGCTCGACGTCCGACCGGTGCTGGTGGTGGATGCCGCGAACGTGGTCGGATCCCGTCCGGACGGCTGGTGGAAGGACCGCGCTGCGGCGACGCAACGCCTGGTTCAGCGGCTCGCCGTGATCGCGCGTGAGGGGCTGCCCGCCGCAGCGCTCGAGCTCGACGGCGATCGTTGGATGCCGCGCATCGAGATGGTGATCGAGGGGCGCGCACGCGACGCGACCGCGGTCGCTCCGGTGGTGATGACTGTCGCGAGAGGCAGCGGGGACGACCTCATCGTCGAGCGCGCAGCCGAGCGCAGAGAGCAGGGCGATGCGGTGACGGTCGTCACCAGCGACCGTGGGCTGGCGGAGCAGGTTCGAGAGGCCGGCGCCACGACGCGCGGCGCGGGCTGGCTCCTGGCGCTCCTCGACGAGGCAGCTGACCCACCGGCCTCCCGCTAGCCTCGGAGAGCATCGTCGAGGAAGTCGCGCACGTCCTCGAGCATCTGCTCGTTCACGCCGTGGCCGAGCCCGGCGTAGGTACGCTCCGTGAGCGTCGCCAGGTGCGCGAGGGTGTCCGCGGTGCGCTCGATCGCCGCCGGCCAGATCACGACGTCCTCCAGGCCGCGCCCCCAGAACACCGGGGGTCGCTCGAGCGCCAGACGCGCATCGGCAGGCTGTTCGTCCGTCGAGACGAATCCCGCGAGCACGACCGTTGCGGCGATGCGCTGCGGTCGCGTCCGCAGCAGCTGCGTCGCCATCAGCCCACCCTGGGAGAAGCCCACGGGGACGAGCGGCGCGCTGTCGCCGATCTCCGCGTCGATCCAGTCCCAGAGCACGCCGCCGGCCTCGTCGATCCCGGCCTGACGGGGCTCGTCGGGCAGGCTCAGATCGAACCAGGAGGCGCCTCCTCCGGCCATGGGTAGTGGAGCGCGCACCGAGATCCAGGGCATGCGAGGCAACAGGGGAGTGATGCCGGGCAGATCGCGCTCGTGGGAGCCGTAGCCATGCAGCAGGAGCATCACGGGCTCCGTGCCGTCCGGCGCGAAGGCTGGCTCGGCGGACGCGACGGACTGGAGGCTCGTCATGACGACCAGTATCGCGGCTCACGGGGCTCTGGTGCGCGGGCCCGGCGCGCCCGTGCTTGACTGGAGGCGGCGCCGAGACGGCGCCGTCCCCCATCAGGAAGGCATCCCACCATGGCTGTGAAGAGCACCGCGAGCACCCTCTGGAAGGGGTCGCTCGGAGACGGGTCCGGCACCACGTCGTTCGGCACTGGCATCGCGACGCTGAGCGTCGACTGGAAGGCGAGGTCCGAGGGGTCGTCGACGACGACCACGCCCGAGGAGCTGCTCGCCGCGGCGCACGCCTCGTGCTACGCGATGGCGCTGTCGAACGAGCTCGGCCAGGCGGGCCACGCGCCGGAGGAGCTGCAGGTGTCCGCTGAGGTGTCCTTCCAGGCGGGCGAGGGCATCACCGGCATCGTGCTCAAGGTAGAGGCGACGGTTCCCGGCATCGACGAGGACGAGTTCCTCAGGATCGCCACGGGCGCGAAGGACGGCTGCCCGGTGTCGAAGGCGCTGGCCGGCACGACGATCGAGCTGGGCAGCGCGACCCTGGGCTGAGTGCCAGCTCCCGCGACTACATCGCGAGGTGCGTGAGCCTGCCGGCCACCATCGTGGCCGCGACCGGCATGCGCTGCAGATCGTCGATGCCGCACTCGAGGGGATCCGCGTCCAGGGCGACGAGGTCCGCGAGCGCGCCCTCGGTGAGGGTGGCGTGGGATGCGGCGCCGGCGATCGCCTGCTCGCGCGTCAGAGCGTGCTCCGGGTACCACGGCGCGCGCTCGTCGCCCGAGCGATGGACTGCTGCGGCGATGCCGCGCCACGGGTCCAGCGGCGCCACCGGGGCATCCGAGCCCAGCACGAGGCGGGCGCCGGCGTCCCTCAGAGCGCCCAGGGGGAACGCGCGGTGGGCCCGGTCGGGCCAGATGCGCTCGGTGGGGTCGCGGTCGTCCCACAGGTGCTCGGGCTGCACCGACGCCGTCACCCCCAGCTGGCCGAACCGCGGGAGGTCCTTCTCGCTGACGAGCTGTGCGTGCTCGAGGGTTCCCTGAGCGCCCGTGCGCTCGAAGGCGTCGAGAGCGTGCGTGACCGCCGCGTCCCCGATCGCGTGCACTGCGACCGAGAACCCCTGCGCTGTGGCCCGCTCGAGCAGCGTCTCGCACTCCTCGGGCGCCACCGTCAGCACGCCACGCGTGTCGCGCCCGGGATACGGATCGTGACAGTAGGCGGTACGAGTGTTGAGCGAGCCGTCGGTGATGATCTTCAGAGGACCGATGCTCAGGAGGTCCCCGGTGCCGGGCACCACGTCTCCCGTACGCCACCCCGCCGCGACCCGCTCCTCGAGCTCCGCAGGATAGAAGCCCGAGTGGACACGCAGGGCGTGGAGGCCCCGGCTCATGCGCTCCGTCCAGCCGTCGAGATTGCGCGCCATCTCCAGGTCGACGATGCCCACGACGCCTCGGGCCGCCGCCGCGACGGCGGCGTCGCTCACGGCCAGGTCCTCGTCGCCAGGGGCTGCCTTCTCCAGGCGCATCTGCAGGGCGAAGGCGTCGTCCTCCCGCAGCACGCCCGCCTCGGGGAGGCCGTACCGGTCGCGTGCTGCGGTGTTCACCCAGCAGGCGTGCATGTCTCCGGAGAGCAGGACCACGGGTCGTCGGGGCGCCACCGCGTCGAGCACCTCCGCGCAGGCCTCGTCCTCCCACATCGCGTCGCGGTAGCCGTAGCCGATCACCGGCTCATGCATCTCCATCTCCGCAGCCATGCGCGCCGCGACTGCTTGAGCTGCGGCCTGGGCGCTCGTGGCCCCGGACAGGTCCATGCGCCTGCGCATGATCGCCCACTGCGCGAAGTGCACGTGGTGGTCCCACAGGCCCGGGATGAGCCAGCGTCCGTCGAGATCAAGGGTCTCGACGTCAGTGCGGCGCGGGCCGCCGAGCGTCGCGACACGACCGTCCACGACGAGCAGGTCGGTGGGATCGGGGCGCCCCGGCAGGCGCGCGTCCGTGAGCAGCAGATCAGTCATCGTGGGTGGTACCGCCAGGGGTTCGAGTCGTGGGTCAGGTGCGCATCGTCAGGATAGACCGGAGGTCGATACCCTCTGCACATGAGCGAGCAGGGGCGAGGTCGCGGCGGCGCGCTGAGAGAGGCGCTGCTGGGAGCGAGTCTCGCCTGGCAGGGGATGAGGACCTGGGGGACGAGCCCACGGCTGATGCTGATCGGCCTCATCCCCGGCGTCGTCTCCGCCGTGCTGCTGGGATCCGGCGCGTTGGTGCTGGTCTCGCAGATCGCCCGCATCGGAGACGCCATCGCGGTCGCGACGGTGGGGGAGGACGGTTGGCTCCATGACGCGGTGCAGGTGGTCGGCATGCTGGCGGTGCTGGGCGCGGCTGCCGTCATCGGCGTCTACACCTTCACGGCCCTCACCCTGCTCATCGGACAGCCCTTCTTCGAGCGCCTCGCGCGTGAGGTGGACCGCGGAGCGGGATGGGAGGGCGAGGACCCGGATGAGACGGTGTGGCGGGGAGTGATCCGCGGCGTCGGCGAGGCCCTGCGGCTGGCGATCCTGACGGTGCCGCTGGCGGTGGGGCTGTTCCTGGTGGGCCTGGTCCCGGCCATCGGCGGCCCCGCGGCCGTGGTGCTGGGCGCATCGTTCGGAGGCTGGTTCCTGGCTCTCGAGCTCACCGGCTATCCGCTGGCGCGACGTGGTCTGGTTCCGCTTCAGGAGCGCCGTGCGCTGCTGCGGCAGCATCGTGCCCGCGTCGTCGGGTTCGGTGCTGCGGTGTTCCTCCTGTTCCTGGTGCCCTTCGGTGCGCTGGCGTTCATGCCGGCAGCGGTCGCCGGCGCGACACGGCTCGTGCAGGGCCTCGACGTCGATGCCGCGCTCAGCGGGCGGCCACCTCGCGCGCCGCGTCCGTGAGCGCGGCCAGCGTGGCTCGGATGCCGGCGTCGGCCTGCGAGGTGTCGCGGAACGCCGCGAAGACCGACCGCGTCATCGTGCCTCCCACGGGTATCCTCGCGACGCCGGGAGGCGCGGACGGCCACATCAGGCCCGGAATCAGGGCGACGGCGAGCCCGGCCCCCACCAGTGCGAGCTGTGCCTGGAGGTCCGCGGTCTCGTAGCGCACGTCAGGCTCGAAGCCCGCGATGCGGCACACCTGCTCCGCGAAGTGCCGGGAGGCGGTGCCCCGCGGCTCCATCACCCAGGCTCGCTCGTGGTGGTGCTCGAGCGACGCCCCCCACCCGATGGGTGCGGCCAGGGCGATCTCATCCTGCACCAAGGTCACCCGGGTGAGCCCGGGGTAGTGCGGGGCAGAGTGGTGGGGGTACTCCTCGGCGACCACGAGGTCGAAGTCCCGAGCCCAGGTGTCCTCGAGGGCCTGCGCCGGCTCGCTCTGCGTGACCTCGACTCGCACGCGCGGCGCCGAGCGCGCGAGCCGGGGCAGCGCGGTGGGCAGCAGGGCCAGCGCAGCGGACTGGAACACCGCGAGCCGCACGGTCCCGCCTGGAGCCTCGTCGCCCGAGCGCAGCCGTGCCTGAGCGTGCTCCACGAGACCGAGGATCTCTCCTGCGGAGCCGGCCAGCTCCTGACCTGCTGGAGTGAGAAGCAGCCTCCTGCCTGACCGTCGAAGAAGTGGCACGCCTGCCTCGCGTTCGAGCGCAGCGAGCTGCTGCGACACCGCGGACGGCGAGTAGCCGAGCACGTCCGCGACGGCGGTGACGGTGCCGCGGACGGTGAACTCTCGAAGGGTCCGCAGGTGCTGGAGGTCGAGCATGCAAACAGTTAAGCAGAACTGGACGGTATATGGAGCAAACCTGTCATGGACGTGAATGAACTACGGACTCACACTGATCCCATGTCCCCCACCTCTACCCACGCACGCACCGAGCACGACGCCGATCGCGCCGTGGCGCACGTGAGGCGATGGCTCGACGAGGCCGCCTCCGTGCGGCCCAGCGCGGGCGCGCGACTGATGGCGCACGTGCTCTCGCGGCCGGGCGGACTGCGCTTCCTCACGGAGGTGGTGGACGGTGTCGTACGTCCCGAGGACCCCCACGTCGCCGCCGCCGAGCTGCGGCGCGCCGCGAAGCGCGGGCACGAACACCTCCCCGTGGCGCTCGCCACGCTCATGCGCGTGGGTGGCGCCGCCGCTCGCGTGGCGCCTCGCCTGACCTCGCAGCTCGCGCGTCGGGTGATCCGCGCGATGGTGAGCCACCTGGTGGTCGACGCCCGCCCCCGTCGGCTCGCTCGCGCCTTGAGGCGCCTGCGCTCCACCGGAGCGGATCTCAACGTCAACCTGCTCGGGGAGGCCGTCCTGGGTGGCGACGAGGCTGCGCGTCGTGTCGCAGCCACCCGCGCGCTGATCACTCATCCCGAGGTCGACTACGTCTCGATCAAGGTGTCCGCGGCGGTCGCGCCTCACTCGCCGTGGGACTTCGATGGTGCCGTCGAGCAGATCGTCGCGACGCTCGCGCCCCTGTACCAGGACGCGCGTGACCACGGTGGCGTGTTCATCAACCTCGACATGGAGGAGTATCGCGACCTCGACCTCACGCTCGCGGTCTTCGAGGCGCTCGTCCAACGCGAGGATCTCCGTTCGCTCAGCGCCGGCATCGTGCTGCAGGCCTATCTGCCCGAGTCGAGCCGCGCGCTGCGTCAGGTCCAGTCCCTCGCTCGCGCTCGCGTCGAGTCTGGTGGCGCGCCGCTGCGCGTGCGCATCGTCAAGGGCGCCAACCTGTCGATGGAGAGGGTCGAGTCGGAGATTCGCGACTGGCCCCTGGCCACGTGGAGCTCGAAGGTCGAGTCCGACGCCCAGTACAAGCGCATCGTCGACGCGGCCCTCGAGCCGGTCAGCACACGATCGCTGCTCGTGGGCGTCGCGGGCCACAACCTGTTCGACATCGCCCACGCGTGGACGCTCGCCGCCGATCGCGGCGTCCAGGATCGTGTGCAGTTCGAGATGCTGCTGGGCATGGGAGAGCACGTGGCCCATGCCGTGAGAGCGGACGTGGGGGCGCTCCGGCTCTACACGCCCGTCGTGGATCCGCGCGACTTCGACGTCGCACTGGCCTACCTGGTGCGTCGCCTCGAAGAGGTGGCGAATCCTCAGAACTTCCTGTCGCGGCTCACGACGATGGGCTCGTCGCCCGAGGACTTCGAGCGCGAGGAGCGCGGCTTCCGGGACTCGCTCGAGCTGTCGTCGCACGCGCCGTCGACCGAGAGCAACCGTGATCAGAGCGACATCGCCGCGCCACCGCCTGGCTTCCGCAACGCGCCCGACTCGGATCCTTCGCGACGTCGAGTGCGGGAGTGGGGGGCCTTGCTGCTCGAGCGCGCTCGCGAGTCACGGCTGGGCATGGCGGGCGTCGACGCCGCGCGTGTCGACGACGCCGAGACCTTGTCCGGACTGGTCGGACGAGCTCGCCAGGCGGGGGAGGAGTGGGCCCAGACGGATGTCGAGCACCGCGCTGCGCTGCTCGAACGAGTGGCGGAGCACCTCGAGGCACGCCGCGGAGACCTCATCGAGGTGATGGCCTCGGAGGCGGGCAAGACCATCGACCAGGCGGACCCCGAGGTGTCCGAGGCGATCGACTTCGCTCGCTTCTACGCTGACGCGGCTCGACGGCTCAGTGCCGTGCGAGGTGCCCGTCCTCGACCGCGGCCCCTCACGGCCGTGATCCCCCCGTGGAACTTTCCCGTGGCCATTCCAGCGGGCTCCACCCTCGCTGCGCTCGCCGCGGGCTCGGCCGTGATCCTCAAGCCCGCCGAGGAGGCGGAGCGCTGCGGCGCGGTGCTGGCAGAGATCCTGTGGGACGCGGGGGTGCCGCACGAGGTGCTGAACCTGCTGGTGATCGACCCGCAGCACCTGGGTCATGCCCTGCTGGGCGACTCGCGCATCGACCAGGCGGTCCTGACCGGGGCGTACGAGACCGCACAGGCATTCCTGGAGGTCCGCAGCGATCTGCGCGTGCTCGCCGAGACCTCCGGCAAGAACGCGATGATCGTGACCCCGAGCGCGGATCTCGACCTGGCTGCCAAGGACCTCGCAGCGTCGGCCTTCGGCCACGCGGGCCAGAAGTGCTCGGCCGCCTCGCTCGCGATCCTGGTGGGATCGGTCGCGGACTCGCCGCGCTTCCGTCGCCAGCTCCTCGACGCCGTCCGGTCGCTGCACGTGGCAGCGGCCTGGACGCCGGGCGCGCAGATGGGCCCGGTGATCGCGGAGCCCGAGGGCAAGCTGCTGCGAGGACTGACCGAGCTCGAGCCGGGCGAGACCTGGTGGGTGCGGCCGGAGCGGATCGACCACGCCCTGTGGACGCCCGGGGTGAGGGGCTGGGTCGAGCCCGGCAGCTTCCTGCATCGTGTGGAGTGCTTCGGCCCGGTGCTGGGCGTGATGCGCGCGCGCGACCTCGATCATGCGATCGCGCTGGTCAACGAGGTCGACTACGGCCTCACGTCTGGGCTGCACACTCTCGACGAGGCCGAGATGCGCGAGTGGGTAGATCGCGTTCAGGCCGGCAACCTCTACGTCAACCGGGGCATGACCGGCGCGATCGTCCAGCGTCAGCCGTTCGGCGGCTGGAAGCGCTCCGCCGTGGGGGCGACCTCCAAGGCGGGCGGGCGCCACTACGTGGCCTCGCTGACGGACTGGGAGAGGGCCGATGCGGGCCCCAGCGACGGCGCGACGCTCGCCGCGTCCGTCGAGGCCATCGTCCGCGCCGTCGATCGGGACTGGGTGCGTGCAGCGGCTCAGCGGGATGCGCAGCACTGGCGCGACACGTTCTCCGTGGGACATGACCCGACGGGGCTCAGCGCTGAGCACAACGTCCAGCGGTATGTCCCCACCCCGGTCCTCGTGCGTTGGGACGGCTCCGACGTCGACGACCTCGCCCGCGTGTGCGCAGCGCAGGTGCTGGCCGGGGACGGCGGTCGGGTCTCCGCCGCCGTCGAGCCCCCGCCCGCGCTCAGCGACGCTCTGGCCACGGCCGGAGTGACGGTGGTGGTCGAGGGCGACGAGCAGGCAGTCAGCCGCGCCCGGTCGTCCCACCACGGACGAGTGCGCCACGTGGGGGCCGTTCCGGCAGCATGGCGGGGCCAAGCCGACCTCGCGGTGTTCGACGGGCCCGTCACGGCCGCACCCGAGCTCGAGCTGCTCCCGTTCGTGCGCGAACAGGCGATCTCCATCACCGCCCACCGCTACGGCACGGCGTTCGACGCCGCCGACCGCGCGGCAAGGATGGTCCTCGCGAAGCCATTCGACGAGCCAGCGGCGTAGTCCGCCTGCTCGGGCGGTGCGCGTCTGCCTCGCAGCGGCGCACCGTACGCTCGAGCCATGAGGATCCGCCACCACGCCGGCGCCGCCGCGCAGTCCGTAGCCCCCCATGTCGAGCTCATCCTCGCTGAGGAGGGCGCGATCATCGAGGCGGACGACCGCGCGCTCGACGAGGCCAGGGACAGCGCTCGCGAGTCGGATCCAGCGCACATCGAGGACGCTCGGGCAGACGCCACCGACATCCCGTTCGTGACCATCGACCCGCCGGGAGCCAGGGACCTCGACCAGGCCCTCCACCTCGAGCGCACTCGCGATGGCCATCGTCTGCGCTACGCGATCGCAGACGTCGCCGCGCACGTGACCCCGGGCGGTGCGCTGGACGCCCTCGCGCATGCTCGCGGGTCGACCGTCTACTGCCCGGACCGGCGCATCGGCCTGCACCCGCCGGAGATGTCGGAGGGACACGCCTCCCTCCTCGCGCAGCAGCGCACCAAGGCGGTGATGTGGAGCGTGGTCATCGGTGGTGACGGCGCGCTCGGCGACGTGAGCATCGAGCGCGTCTGGGTGCGCTCCCGTCGCCAGCTCGCCTACGGGGATCTGGAACGGCCGGCCGACGCCGCTGACAAGGAGCTGCGTGCGCTGCTTCACGACGTGGGTCAGGCCCGCCGCGCCGCTGTGCGCGCGCAGGGCGGCGTCACGCTCCCGTTGCCGGAGCAGGAGGTGAACGAGCGGGATGGCCGCCTCTACCTCGACCTGAGGGCCGGCACGGCGATCGAGGACGACAACGCGCAGCTCTCGCTCGCGACCGGGATGGCGGCCGCGCGCGTCATGCTCGCGGGCGGCACAGGCATCCTCCGGACCATGCCGGCAGCGGACGACGGTGCGCTCGAGCAGCTCCGGCGCCAGGCGCGTGCTCTGGGCGTGGCGTGGCCCCGCGAGACCACGTATGCGCAGCTCCTCGATGCGCTCGACCCCACCGCGCCCTCCACGCTCGCCTTCCTCACGGCGGCGACGCGGCTCTTCCGCGGCGCGCGGTGGGAGCCCTTCGACGTGCACGACCCCGACCTGCCGCAGCCCGACTCCACCGCTCACGGAGCCCTGGGAGCGGCATACGCGCACGTGACCGCACCGCTGCGGCGGTTGGCCGACCGCTACGCGGCCGAGGCGGCGCTCGCCGAGGCCCAGGGACGAGACGTGCCTGCGTGGGTGCGGGAGGGCATGGTCCCGGCGGCCGCGGACACGGCGACAGGGGCACGGCGAGCCTCGGCAGTGGAGCGCCGATGCGTGGACGCCGTGGAGTCCGTGGTGCTGGCCTCACGGGTGGGCGAGGCGTTCGAGGGCGTCGCGCTCGACGACCGCACGGTGCAGCTCCTTCGCCCGCCCGTGATCGCGCGCTGTGAGGGAGAGGTGCCGCCCGGTGACACGGTCGTCGTCGAGCTCCTGCGTGCCGAGGCGCCCGACGGGCCGGTGTTCCGGCGCGTCGAGGGCGATCAGGGAGCTGCCGGTCCGTCCAGCACCTCGTCGTCCAGGTGGGCGCCGTAGGCCTCTGACTGGCCGTCCATGATCTCGGTCATCGGCGTCATGCGCGTCGCTCCGTAGACCGTGCCGGGAAAGTCCAGGCCCTGCTGGATGCGCCACACCTCCTCATGCTCGTCGGCCGAGGCGAGCTGAGCGGGATCGCCCACCGCGACCCACCCGATCGGCACCACGGATCGAGGGGCGAGCGCCGTGTTGACCTGCACCACGGCGTTGACCCGCACCTCGCAGCCCTCCCGTGCGAGCGAGCCAGGGAACAGCGAGGCTCCCGTGGCGATGAAGCACTCCCGCTCGATGGTGGCGCCGTTGATGTGCGCATGGGGGCCGACGAGCACGTGGTCGCCGATGGTCACCGGGTGGCGAGGCCGCCCCTTCACCACGGCGTTCTCCATGATCACGACCCGCTGCCCGATCGTGATCGGTCCGCCCTCGGACGTCAGCACCGCGCCGTGCAGCACCCGCGAGCCCTCGCCGATGGTCACGTCGCCGCACACGACGGCGGACGGCGCGACGTAGGCGCTCTCATGGATGCTCGGTGCATGGCCTCTGCTCGCGATGATCATGGCTCCCACCCTAGGACGCGGAAGATTCGGCGGCTCGGGCCCGTTGTCGGGGGCGAGCGGACCGATGAAGGAGGTTCCCATGACACCGCAGGAGTGGTCGGACAAGCGCGAACGGCAGTACCGCAAGATCAAGGAGTCCGTGCAGGATCGCGGCGCATCCGAGGATCGTGCGAAGGAGATCGCGGCGCGCACCGTCAACAAGGAGCGCGCGCGGGCCGGCGAGGCAGAGCAGTCCTCGAAGGCCTCGACTCAGGACATGTCGAGCAGCAAGCGGGGCGGCAAGCGCTCGCACAGCGGTGCTCGAGGCCGCACCAAGCAGCAGCTCTATGCCGAGGCCAAGCGCCGGGGCATCGAGGGGCGCTCGACGATGACCAAGAACGAGCTCGAGAAGGCGGTCGACGGCTGAGCGCGGGGTGAGCGCCACGCACTGCATGCGTCGCGCGCACGCCGTAGGCTGGAGGAGTCCCGAGGATTGCTGCCAGGGAAGGAGTGGATCATGACCGAAGAGCACCCGGCCGACACGCGCCGGTACAAGTTCGAGCAGATCAAGGCCAAGGAGCTCGCGCGCGGCGCGACCGAGGATGAGGCCACCCGCATCGCCGCGGAGACGGTGGACAAGGTCATCGCCCTGGAGACGGACGAGAAGTAGACTCCCGCTTCGTGAGCGAAGCCAGCCCCGTCGATCAGCACGACTCCGCCGAAGCGGCGCCCTCCGCTGCGATCTGGACGGTGCCGAACCTCATCTCGATGGCGCGCATCGTCCTCATCGTGGTGTTCGGCTGGCTGCTGATCGCAGGGCACGACGCGTGGGCCATCGGCGCCCTGGCGGCCGCTGGCATCAGCGACTTCCTCGACGGCTACCTCGCCCGACGGTGGAACCAGGTGACCGAGCTGGGTCGTGTGCTCGACCCCGCCGCGGACCGTCTGCTGACCATCGTGGTGGTGCTGGGCCTGGCGATCCGCGGGGTGATCCCGTGGTGGCTGGTCGCTATCCTGCTGGCGCGGGACGTGATGGTGGGCGTGGCGCTGCTGATCGCCCGGTCCCGCGGCGTCTCCTCCGCGCAGGTGACGTTCGTGGGCAAGGCGGCGACCTTCGGTCTGTACGTCACGTTGCCCCTGGCATTCCTCGCATACGAGCGCTGGGACGGCGTCTGGGTCGCGGCGATCGTCGGGGCCTGCGTCGCCGCCGCTCTGTACTGGATCTCGGGCATCGGGTACGCCAGAGACCTCGCCCGCCGAGCACATCCCGCGAGCGACGGCGCGTCTGTCGCCGGGGCACCCGAACGCCTAGGATGATGTGACCAGCCCAACTCCCGGAAGGAGGCGCCATGACGTTCGATGAGAGTCCCGTGGAGCGCACGATGTCGCTCGACGCACAGGTAGTGCCGGACGAGCACGCTCCTCACCGCATCTCCCCGCAGGACCAGACCGCAGTCGACGCCCTCGACGACGACTGCGCGCTGCTGATCGTGCATCACGGACCCAACCAGGGCGCCCGCTTCCTTCTCGATGTCGACGTCACCACGGCCGGCAGGTCCGTCTCCGGGGACATCTTCCTCGACGACGTCACGGTGAGTCGCGAGCACGTGCGCTTCGTGCGCGAGGGCAAGAGGTTCTTCGTCAAGGACGCGGGATCGCTCAACGGCACCTACGTCAACCGTGAGAGCGTGTCCGAGGCCGAGCTGCACGACGGCGACGAGGTCCAGATCGGCAAGTACCGCATGACGTTCTACCCCGGGTCCGCCGGCTGATCGGATGCCCGCGCTGAGAGCAGTCGAGCAGGCACCGGAGCCCGAGCGCCCTGCAGGGGCCGCGGCGAGCCCGTGGCCTCAGCAGCTCTCGCATGCGCCGGAGCTGCGCGTGAGCGACGTGCTCGCGCAGCTCGTTCGCGAGTTTCCGGCCCTCACCCCCTCCAAGCTGCGCTTCCTCGACAGCAACGGGCTCGTGTCACCTCATCGCACAGGAGCGGGCTATCGGCAGTACTCGGCGGCCGACGTGGAGCGCCTGCGCTTCGTGCTGACACAGCAGCGCGACCAGTACCTGCCGCTGTCCGCGATCGCGCAGCAGCTCGCGGACCTCGACGCCGGGCGCACGCACCAGCCGGTGGGGCCACGAGCGGTGGCGCAGACCACGCAGCAGCTCACACGCAGGCAGGTGGCCGAGGCCGCAGGGGTCGAGGAGGACACCGTCGCGACGCTCGAGGCTGCCGGGATCATCGCGCAGTCCGGGCCGGGCCGCTACGAGCGCGCCGTGGTGCCGCTCGTGGTCGCCGGCGGAGCGTATCTCGCGACCGGCGCGGACCCGCGCTCGCTGTCCGCACTCGTGCGCGCTGCAGGTCGCGAGGCGCAGCTGGCCCGCGACGCCGCGCGCCCGCGCCGCGAGCGCGGCGACGACACCACGGCCGATGCGCTGATACGCGAGCGTGCGGATGCGGCGGTCGCCGTCTTCAGTGCTTGGGTCCACGAGCAGATCGACCGATAACAGTGGCACAGGCAACGCCGCGCCCCGCCGGGCGCGGTCGTTGACCGGGTGGGGCCCCCGCTCTACCGTGGTGAACTAGGACGTGACGCAAGGAGAAGCGATGGCTGAGCAGGACGGTCGGGACGCGACACCCGTGCGCGACCAGGGCATTCTGTTCGACGACGGCCTCACTCACCTCGACGAGAACGCGGGCTACCGCGGGCCCACCGCGTGCAAGGCGGCGGGCATCACGTATCGCCAGCTCGACTACTGGGCGCGCACCGGACTGGTCGAGCCGAGCGTGAAGTCCGCGACCGGCTCCGGCACGCAGCGTCTCTATGGCTTCCGCGACATCCTGGTGCTGCGCGTCGTCAAGCGCCTGCTCGACTCGGGCGTCTCTCTGCAGCAGATCCGCACCGCCGTGGGGACGCTGCGCGAACGCGGCGTCGAGGACCTGTCACGCATCACGCTCATGTCCGACGGAGCCTCGGTGTACGAGTGCACGTCGGACGATGAGGTCATCGACCTTGTGCAGGGCGGGCAGGGCGTGTTCGGCATCGCGCTGGGCAAGGTGTGGCGCGAGCTCGAGGGCTCGCTGTCCGCGCTGCCCGCGGATCGCGGCGACGGCCCCGTGGCTGAGGCCGACGGCGTGGACGAGCTCGCCGATCGCCGCGCCAAGCGGTCGACCGCCAGCTGACGCGGAGCATCGACCGCTCGTCGGGGAGCGTGGGTGACGCAATGCCAGAAGACCTGGCAGACTCGAGCGCACCAGCCTGACGAAGGGATGTCGATGTTCTCCAAGGTGCTTGTCGCCAACCGTGCCGAGATCGCGGTGCGCGCCTTTCGAGCCGCCTACGAGCTCGGCGCGCGGACGGTCGCGGTGTTCCCGCACGAGGACCGCATGTCCGAGCACCGCGTCAAGGCGGACGAGGCCTACGAGATCGGCGATGAGGGACACCCCGTCAAGGCCTATCTCGACGTCGAGGAGATGCTCCGCGTCGCCAAGCATGCGGGCGCGGACGCCATCTACCCGGGCTATGGCTTCCTGTCGGAGAACGTCGAGCTGGCCCGCCGCTGCGCGGAGGAGGGCGTCACCTTCATCGGCCCGCCGCCGGAGGTTCTCGCGCGCGCCGGCGACAAGGTCGCCGCGCTCAAGGCCGCTCGCGAGGCAGGCGTGCCGGTGCTGGACTCGAGCGAGCCGTCGAAGGACCGGGACGAGCTCATCGCGGCCGCCGACGGCATCGGCTTCCCGATCTTCGTGAAGGCCGTCGCTGGAGGCGGCGGGCGCGGCATGCGGCGCGTGGAGCGCCGCGAGGATCTGCCCGACGCGCTGGCCGCAGCCATGAGGGAGGCGGACAGCGCCTTCGGTGACCCCACGGTGTTCCTGGAGCAGGCCGTCCTGGGGCCGCGGCACATCGAGGTGCAGATCCTGGCCGACGCGGACGGCAACGTGGTGCACCTCTACGAACGCGACTGCTCGGTGCAGCGGCGACACCAGAAGGTGGTCGAGATCGCGCCTGCACCCAATCTGGACCCTCAGATCCGCGACGCCCTGTGCCGTGACGCCGTCACCTTCGCTCGGTCGTTGGGCTACCGCAACGCCGGAACCGTCGAGTTCCTCGTGGCGACCGAGGGCGAGCGCGCAGGCCAGCACGTCTTCATCGAGATGAACCCGCGCATCCAGGTCGAGCACACGGTGACCGAGGAGGTCACGGACATCGACATCGTGAGCGCTCAGATGCGCATCGCGGCGGGGGAGAGCCTGGAGCAGATCGGGATCCGGCAGGAGGACGTCCGGACCAAGGGCTTCGCCATCCAGACGCGCATCACGACCGAGGACCCGACGAACGGGTTCCTCCCGGACACCGGCCGGATCGTCGCGTACCGCTCGCCGGGTGGGGCGGGCGTGCGCCTCGACGGCGCGACGGGAATGGCCGGCAACACGATCACGGGTCACTTCGACTCGATGCTGGTGAAGCTCACCTGCCGGGGAAGCGACTTCGACATGGCCGTGCGGCGCGCGTCGCGTGCGCTGGCGGAGTTCCGCATCCGCGGCGTCACCTCGAACATTCGCTTCCTCCGTGCCGTGCTGGCGGACGAGGACTTCCGCACCGGGGGAGTGACCACGGCGTTCATCGAGCAGCGCCCGCAGCTCCTCGAGGTGCCGGAGAGCGCTGAGCGCTCCACCAAGCTCCTCACGTTCCTGGGCTACCAGACCGTGAACCGTCCTCACGGCGAGCCCGCAGACGTGGCGCTGCACCCGGCGGACAAGCTGCCGCCGATCGACCTCACCGCGCAGCCGCCGGCGGGGTCGCGCCAGCGCCTGCTCGATCTGGGACCTGAAGGCTTCGCGCGGGACCTGCGGGAGTCCCAGCAGCTGCAGCTCACGGACACGACCATGCGCGACGCGCACCAGTCGCTGCTGGCCACGAGGGTGCGCACCTACGACCTTCTCAAGGCCGCCGGTCACGTCTCTCGCATGACGCCCGAGCTGCTGTCGCTCGAGTGCTGGGGAGGCGCGACGTACGACGTCGCGATGAGATTCCTGTCCGAGGACCCGTGGCTGCGGCTCGAGGATCTGCGCGAGGCGGTTCCCAACATCGCTCTCCAGATGCTCCTGCGCGGTCGCAACACCGTGGGCTACACGCCGTATCCGGACGAGGTGGCTCGTGCCTTCGTCGAGGAGGCGACGCAGACGGGCATCGACATCTTCCGCATCTTCGACGCGCTGAACGACGTGGAGCAGATGCGGCCCGCGATCGAGGCGGTGCGCGCCACGGGACAGTCGGTCGCGGAGGCGACGCTGTGCTACACGGGCAACATGATCGCGCCCGACGAGGACCTCTACACCCTTGACTACTACCTGCGTCTGGCCGATCAGCTGGTCGACGCGGGGGCGCACATCCTCGCGATCAAGGACATGGCCGGGCTGCTGCGGCCTGCCGCCGCCTACATGCTCGTGTCCGCGCTGCGCCAGCGCTTCGACGTGCCGATCCACCTGCACACGCACGACAGCGCGGGCGGCCAGACGGGCACGCTGCTCGCCGCCGCGGAGGCCGGCGTGGACGCCGTCGACGTGGCCAGCGCCGCGATGGCCGGGACCACCTCGCAGCCGCCCATGAGCGCCCTCGTCGCGGCGCTCGAGCACACCACCCGCGACACGGGAGTCTCGTTGACGGCGGCGCAGGACCTCGAGCCCTATTGGGAGGCGGTGCGCAAGCTCTACGCTCCGTTCGAGTCCGGGCTGCCGGGTCCCACGGGGCGCGTGTACCGACACGAGATCCCCGGCGGTCAGCTGTCGAACCTGCGCCAGCAGGCCATCTCGCTCGGACTGGCGGACAAGTTCGAGCAGATCGAGGACACGTACGCGGCCGCCGACAGGATCCTCGGCAGGCTCATCAAGGTCACGCCCTCCTCGAAGGTGGTGGGCGATCTCGCGCTGCATCTCGTGGCCAAGGGTGCGGACCCGGACGACTTCGAGGCCAACCCCGGCAGCTATGACCTGCCGGACAGCGTGATCGGCTTCCTGCAGGGCGAGCTGGGCGATCCGCCTGGCGGCTGGCCCGAGCCGTTCCGCACCAAGGCGCTTGAGGGCCGGCCCCAGTCCAAGCCCCGGGCGGAGCTGAGCGACGACGACCGCGCCGTGCTCGCATCGGCCGGTCCCGATCGGCGCAGGCGCCTCAACCACCTCCTGTTCCCAGGACCGGCGGACGACTTCGACGCCGCCGTCGACGTCTATGGCGACATCTCGGTGGTCGACACCTTCCACTACCTGTACGGCCTCACCGTGGGCAGCGGCGAGGAGGTGAACATCGAGCTGGACAAGGGCGTGCGGATGATCGTGTCGCTCGAGGCGCTGGGCGAGCCCGACTCGCACGGCGAACGCACGGCGATCTTCAACTACAACGGCTCGATACGTCCGGTCCAGGTCCGCGACGAGGCGGCCGCGGTCGACGTCGTGGAGCGCGAGAAGGCCGATGCCTCGGTGCCGGGACAGGTGGGATCGCCGTTCTCGGGATCGGTGGCGGTGACCGTGTCCGAGGGCGACGAGGTGGCCGCAGGGCAGACGGTCGCACTGATCGAGGCGATGAAGATGGAATCCGCGATCACCACGCCCGTGGCCGGCACCGTCGCGCGCATCGCGATCGACGGCGCGCAGACGCTCGGCGGGGGAGACCTCATCCTGGTCGTGGAGTGAGTCCCACAGGAGCGGTGCGTCCTGCGCTGCGCAGCGACGCCGCGGATGTCTGGGCGCTTCTCGAGGGTCTCGTGCTCGGCGGCCCTCCCGAGCGGGCGTTGTTCGACCGGACCTTCCCGACGCTCACGGCGGACGACGCAGTGGCGCTGCTGGTTCACGAGGGCGGCGGGGGAGAGGTGGACGGCTACGTCCACGCGCTGACCAGGCCGAGCCTGTACGCGAACGGGCCCGTCTGCTGGGTGTCGGAGCTCATGGTCGCGCCAGGCGCGCGGCGACGGGGAACGGGAGCGGCGCTCATTCGCGCCGTCGAGGAGTGGGCGAACCTCCGGGGGTGCCGGGAGGTCACGCTCGCGACGTCCAGGGCGCGCGAGTTCTACGAGGCCATCGGCTACGACGCCACCGCGCAGTACCTCAAGAAGCGCATGCCGCAGGTGCCGGGGACGTAGGTCCCTGCTGACGCTGCCGGCAGGAGGCGACACTTGAATCACACGATTCAGGGAGGTCGTCATGAAGGTTCTGGTCGCCACAGGCTCCAAGTACGGCTCCACGCGCGAGCTCGGTGCCGTGATCGGCGAGGTGCTGCGCGAGGACGGCTTCGAGGTCGACGTCGAGGACGCGTGCGACGTGCTGAGCGTGACGTACTACGACGCCGTCGTGATCGGCAGCGCCGTGTACGGCGGGCTGTGGCGCCGTGACGCCGCCGAGCTGATCCGCGACCACCTGATCGAGCTGCGCCACCGGGAGGTGTACATGTTCTCCGCGGGGATGGAGACCGTGGTGCGTCCAGGGCAGCGTCTCGACGAGGCGGACGCGCTCGCGACGGACGTGGGGGCGCGCACCCACCAGCGCTTCCCCGGCGCCCTGGACTACGACCGGCTGAATGTGGGGGAGAAGGCGATCATCCGCGCGCTGAACCCGCCCAAGGGCGACTTCCGCGACTTCGCGGCCGTGCGCAAGTGGGCCGGGGACGTCTCCGCGCAGCTGCGCGCCGTGGCCTCGGTCTGACGCGCGGTCGCGCCGCTTCGGTGCTGCGATCAGGCCGCATCGGTCCACACGTCTGCGTTCTCGGACGGCCGATGCCGTGGTCGCGGGTGCGTGTGCCTCGCAGGCTGCTGCTCTCGCGCGGCGTCGACGCGCTCTCCGCGGGCACGTCCGGCCAAACTGACATAATGTGCATTATCGGCGTTACGCGCAGACGGCGTCAGGAGTGTGCCGTTACCGCTTGGGCGGCGCCGGAGGCACGTCTCCCAGCGCTTCCGCCAGCGCCGTGAGCCCGCGCGTGAGCAGCTCGCGGTCGTCCGCGCCCATGAGCTCGAGGATCGCGCGCTCATTGTCGATGTGCGCCTGATGGACGGCGTCGCACACCGCGCGGCCCGCATCCGTCAGGAGCACGTGCACCACACGGCGGTCGTCCTCGTCGCGCACGCGCTCGACGAATCCTCTCGCCTCGAGCCTGGTGATGCGATGCGTCGTGGTCCCCGACGTGATCATCATGGTCCGATCGAGCTCGCCGGCCGTCAGCGAGTACGGCTGTCCAGATCGCCTCAGCGACGCGAGCACGTCGAACTCCCATGACTGCAGGTCGTGCTGGGCGAACACCGCGTCGAGCCGGACCTGGACCAGCGCGGCCATGCGCGACAGCCGTCCGATGGTCGCCATGGGCTCCACGTCGATGTCCGGGCGCTCCTCGCGCCACTGCTGGACGAAGTACTCGACCGCATCCATGTCCTGCCTCCGGAATATCTTGACATCAAGATGTGCTTGTATATCTTGATATCAAGATACAGGAGTCCCCCATGAATCGCACGCCCCTCGTCCTCGCCACCGCCGTCGCGCCACTGCTGTGGGGAACCACCTACCTCACCACCACCGAGCTGCTTCCCCCTGACCGTCCGTTGCTCGCCTCGGTAGTGCGCGCGCTCCCTGCCGGGCTGGTGCTGCTGGCCCTCACGCGCACTCTCCCCCGGGGCGTGTGGTGGTGGCGATCGCTGCTCCTGGGCGCGCTGAACATCGGCGCCTTCTTCGCCCTGCTGTTCGCCTCGGCGTATCGCCTTCCTGGCGGGGTGTCCGCGACCCTGGGCGCGGTGCACCCGCTGATCGTCGCCGCGCTCGCCGTGCTCGTGCTGCACGAGCCCGGACGCCGCCGCACCTGGATCGCCGCGGGCATGGGACTGGCGGGCGTCGCCATGCTGGTGATGACCCCTGGCGCCTCGGTCGACGCGGTCGGCGTCGCTGCGGGCCTGCTCGCCGGCGCCTCGACCGCGTGGGGCGTGATCCTCACCAAGCGCTGGGGACGGCCGGTGGGACTCGTGGCGTTCACCTCCTGGCAGCTCATCTGGGGCGGCCTGCTCCTGGTGGTGCCGATGCTCGCGCTCGAGGGCCTGCCCGCCCGGCTCAGCGTCCACCATGGCATCGGCTTCGCGTGGCTGATGACCGCAGGAGCGATCGTCTCCTACCTCCTGTGGTTCCGCGGAGTGCTCGCGCTGCCCGCCTCGCAGGTGAGCGTCCTGACCTTCCTGGCGCCACTGACCGCCGCGCTCCTGGGCTGGGGGGTGCTGGGCGAGACGCTGTCGCTCGTCCAGTTCGCGGGCGCGCTCGTGATCCTCGGCTCGGTGCTGGTGAGCCAGCTCCGCCCCCGATCCCGCCGCACCCTGGATCCCGCCTCGCCCGGCTCCCGGCACGGGCGTGGAGACCTCTCCGATCACGGTCTCCGGCGGACGGCGACTGCCGGGTCGAGACACCGCCGGCATCGCTCGGGCCGCACGGCCACCACCCCTCCGGCATCACGGAACGCCAGGCACAGGCGAGCCACCGGAGCGGCCCCTCGACGTCGCGGCTGAGGCGGCGGCGAGCCTCATCCGGCCGGGCCGGGACGTCGGTCGCTAGTGCCGGCCGTGCGCGAGCTGGCCGAGCTCGGCGGCCACCGTGGCGAGGGCTGCTGCCGACACACGATGGAAGGCCCAGCTGCCCCTCTTGTCCCTCTCGACGATCCCCGCAGCAGCGAGCTGGCGCAGGTGATGTGAGACAGTTGGCTGACTCAGTCCCAGCGGCTCCTCGAGATCGCAAGCGCACACGGAGCCGTTCGCGGCGAGGATCTGGACGATGCGCAATCGTGTGGGGTCCCCCAGCGCCTTCAGGCGGGCAGAGAGGCTCGCGACGTCCGCGTCGGGAAGCACGAGCGGTGCTCCCGGGACGCACACGGCGGGCTCGGCGAGAAGACTCTCCCCTGGTGTCATGCTCGTCAGGCTAGTTCACCACATCGACATCTGTCGATATTGACATTCGTCGATATTGCCGCCACGCTGACCGCATGAGCGACTCCAAGCCCTCCGTGATCTTCGTGTGCGTCCACAATGCCGGGCGCTCCCAGATGGCCGCCGGCTACATGGCGCACCTCGGCCAAGGACGCGTCGAGGTGCGCTCCGCCGGCTCGATGCCCGCAGACCAGATCAACCCGGCTGCGGTCGAGGCGATGCTCGAGGAGGGCATCGACATCCGCGCGGAGCAGCCCAAGGTCCTGACCCCCGAGGCCGTGCAGGCCTCCGATGCGGTGATCACCATGGGCTGCGGAGACGCGTGCCCCTACTACCCAGGGAAGCGCTACGAGGACTGGAAGCTCGACGATCCCGCCGGGCAGGGCGTGGAGGCCGTGCGCCCCATCCGGGACGAGATCCGCGGACGGGTCGAGGCCCTGCTGGCCGATCTGCTCGCGTGAGGACGCAGCACCGCCGGCTGCTCGGCGAACTGATCGGATCCGCGGGCCTCGCCGTCGCGGTGATCGGCTCGGGCATCATGGCAGCGAACCTGAGCCCCTCCGACGTGGGACTGCAGCTCCTCCAGAACTCCTACGCGACCGCGCTCGCGCTCGCCGTGCTGATCGCGGTGCTCGGGCCGGTCAGCGGCGCCCACTTCAACCCCGTCGTCTCCCTGGCGGAGAGGGTCCTCGACCGCGACGCTCGCACTCCGGGCGAGACCGCTGCCTACATCGTCGTGCAGGTCCTCGGCTGCTCGCTTGGCGCCGTGCTGGCGAACCTCATGTTCGATCTCGCTCCCGTGACCATCGCGACCACCGAGCGCGCGGACCTGCCACGACTGCTGGCCGAGGTGGTCGCCACCGCTGGCCTCGTCACGACGATCTTCGTCCTGGTACGCGCCGGCCGTGCCGCGCTGGTGGCGCCCGCCGTGGGCGCGTACATCGGCGCCGCGTACTACTTCACCAGCTCGACCAGCTTCGCGAACCCCGCCATCACCGTGGGACGCATGCTCTCCGACACGTTCGCCGGCATCTCCCCTGGCTCCGTGCTTCCCTTCGTGGTCGCACAGCTCGTCGGAGCCGCTCTCGCCGTCCTCGTCGTGCGCGCCCTCGCGCCCGCATCGGCCGTTCCCACGAGTGGGAGCGTCACGCAGGGAACATCGTCCCCGGCGTAAGCGTTCCCTGAGCGCAGGCACCACCCCGCCTGCACTGGAGAGGGAGGCTGACATGGCTGATCGAGCATTGCGCGGCATGCGACTGGGAACCCAGAGCATGGAGACCCCGGCGAACGCAGAACTGGCGGAGCGCAAGGACGTGCACTACGACTGCCCCAACGGGCACGTGCTGACGTTCCCCTTCTCGGTCGAGGCCGACGTCCCGTTGTCGTGGGAGTGCCACTGCGGAGCGCTCGCGCTCCTGCGTGACGGCGACCGCGCCGAGGTGAAGGACGAGAAGACCCAGCGCACCCACTGGGACATGCTCCTCGAGCGTCGCACCATCGCCGAGCTCGAGGACCTGCTCGACGAGCGCCTGGAGCTGCTGCGCGCCGGCCGCATCGGCTGACCCGCCTACCCCGACGTCTTCGAGAACGCGCGAC
Organism: Demequina activiva; assembly: GCF_016862815.1. Taxonomy (GTDB): domain Bacteria; phylum Actinomycetota; class Actinomycetes; order Actinomycetales; family Demequinaceae; genus Demequina; species Demequina activiva. Next base: position 396,389 of record NZ_BONR01000002.1, read on the forward strand.
GCACCTGCGTCGCGCGTTCTCTCATTCCCCACGCCGTCACCTTGACGAGCGCCTCGCGGATGATTGCGCCTGACATCTTCGATGTCCCGTGCTCGCGCTCCACGAAGGTGATCGGCACCTCGACCACGCGCCCGCCCGACTGCAGCACCCGCCAGGCCATGTCGATCTGGAAGCAGTATCCCTGGGACTCCACGCCGTCGAGGTCCAGCGCGCGCAGGGCCGATGCACGGTAGGCCCGGAACCCGGCCGTCGCGTCTCGCACGGGGATGCCGAGCAGGATCCGCACGTAGGTGTTGGCTCCCGTGGACAGCGCACGCCGATGCGCCGGCCAGTTCTCGACAGCTCCGCCGGGCACCCATCGAGAGCCGATCGACAGGTCCCACTCCCCCGGAGCGGACAGCACGCGCGGCAGGTCCTGCGCGCGATGCGAGCCGTCCGCATCCATCTCGACCAGAACGTCGTAGCCGCGCTCGAGTCCCCACGTGAACCCCGCGCGATACGCCGCGCCCAGGCCGTGCTTGCCCGGCCGGTGCAGCACGTGCACCTGCGGGTCGACGGCCGCTTGAGCGTCCGCCCAGGCGCCCGTGCCGTCCGGTGACGCGTCGTCGGCCACCAGGATGTCGACGTCGGGACACGCTGCACGCACCGCATCGACCTGGAGCGGGAGGGACTCGCGCTCGTTGTACGTGGGGATGATGACGAGGGTGCGCGTCACCACTCGTACCTGTTGCTCAGGCGACGTGACACGGCGGCGATCGCGAGGCCGGCTGCGCCGATCAGCGGTGCCCACTCCCACAGCAGCCGCAGCCGCACCGCGGGTGTGATGGTGTCTCGCAGCGCCACCTCCGCGTACATCTGCTCGGCGGTGAACAGCCCGGTCTGCTGGCTGACGCGACCACGCGCGTCGATCACCGCGCTCACTCCCACGGTCGACGCCTGCACCGTCGAGCGTCCGGTCTCGATGGCGCGCAGGCGGCTCATCGCCAGCTGCTGGGTCGACTCCGCCGTCTCGCCGAACGACGCATTGTTGGTCTGCACGATGAGCACCTCGGCTCCCGTGCTCACCGCGCCGGTCACGATGGGGTCGTAGGCCACCTCGAAGCAGATCACCGTGCCGATGGTCACGGTGCGTTCGAGCGCGGGCACCGGCAGGGTCATGACGGCAGGATCGTCCCCGGGCAGCACGTCGTGCGTGACGCGGTCGACCTCGGGCGAGAAGCGGCGCGCGAAGTCTCGGATCGGGATGTACTCGGCAAAGGGTGCAGGGCGCTGCTTGGCATAGGTGTCGAGCACGGTGCCGGAGGGCGCCCAGAGCAGCGACATGTTGTAGCGGCCGTCCTCCGGAGAGTAGTCGTTGGTGCCCAGCAGCAGCGGCGCATCGGCCGCTTGAGCGGACTGGGTGACCAGGGCGGCGGACTCGGGATCGGTGCGCGGGTCGTAGTCGGAGGAGTTCTCGGGCCACACCAGCAGGTCGATGGGACCGGGGTCGTCCTCGACGAGCGCGAGGCTGCCGTCACGATGGTTGGTGGTCACCTCCCTCGCCTGGGCGAACGCGTCGAGCCCTTCGTTGGGGACGTTCCCCTGGACGATGCCCAGCCGCAGGGTGCCGCTGATGGGCTGAGCGCTCAGCGGCAGCAGCATGCCCACGGACAGTGCCACCACGCCCAGCAGCGGAGCGGCGATGCCGGTGACCAGGCGCTTGCGCAGGAGTGCCTCGATGCCGCCTCCCAGGAGCCCGCCTGCGCAGGCAGCGACGAAGGACACCAGCGCAGCTCCACCGAGCCAGGCCATCGAGGCCACCGGCACGTCGAGCTGCGAGAACGCGAGCCGTCCCCATGGGAAGCCGCCGAACGGCACGATCGAGCGCAGCTGCTCCATGCCGGCCCACAGCAGGGCGAACGCCGGCGCTTCGAGCCACACCCCGCCGCGGATCATCCCGGAGCGGCGCACATGCGCCCACGCCGCGCCGAACAGGCCGTAGAACGCCCCCGACGCGATGGCCAGAGCGAGCCACGGAACGAGGCCCACGGCGACGTTGGCCCACCAGACGTGAGGAAGCATGAAGGCGCTGCCGAACACCCAGCCATAGAGGAAGCCGCCCCATGCGCTCGCGCGCGCCAGGCACAGCCACAGCGCCGCCAGCGCGACGAAGGCCAGAGGCCACCAGCCCAGGTCGGGGAATGCGGCGGACAGCGCGAGGCCGCCCAGGGCGGCGAGGCTCAGGCGCAGCAGGAGTGACACGGGACAAGCCTAGGCGCGGCCGGCCGATGCTCGGGCCAGGCGCCGCGCGGGGCGCGCCAGGTGCGCGTCGCGCCGAGCCGCAGCTCCCCCGCTGTCAGTAGGCGACCACGCCCCGGCGCATCGCGTCGATCGCGGTGCGGGCGCGCTCGCGCACCTGCTGCTCGGGTGCGGACTGGGCGACCTGGTCGAGCACGTCGATCACCTGCTTGCACCAGCGCACCATGTCGCCGGGAGCGATGTCCGTGTCTGCGAGCACGGCGTCGAGCCCCTTGCCCTGCGCCCATCCGTGGATGGGGCCCACGATCCCCCAGTGCGGCGCGGGCAGGTCAGGAAGGCCCTTGGCCGACTGGAGATCATCGATGCGCGACCACACGCGCTGGCTCTCCGCCAGCGCCAGACCGAGCACCCCTCGTGGTCCCCCCGGCACGCGTGGCGCGCGGACGTCGTCCTCGCGGCGGCCGCGATAGAGCAGGGAGGACACGGTGGCGGCGAGCGCGGGCGGGTGCAGGTCCTTCCACACCCCGGTCCGCAGGCACTCCGCCATGACCAGGTCGTTCTCGGAGTACAGCGTGCGCAGCGTGGTGCCGGCGCGAGTCACGCTCGTGGAGCCGCCCTCTCCGTCGAGGTACCCCAGCTCGCGCAGGACGTCGCATCGGCGGTCGAAGACCTTCGCGATGGAGCCGGTTGCGCGAGAGATCTCGCCCATCACGCGGTCGCGGTCCCGCTGCGCTCGGAAGTGCCTCTCCGCCCACCGAGCGTGGTCCTCGCGATCCGGACAGCTGTGGCATGGGTGTGACGCCAGCCGCCTGCGGAGCTCCTCGACCTCGGCGCCGCTACCCGCGCCGGCGCCGCGGGCGCGGCGGCTCGACGGCGTCTCGAACGTGTTCTTGGCGCTCGCGACCACCTGGCCCAGCTCCCTGCGCGCACGAGCGTCGCGGTGATCGAAGCCCTTGGGCACGCGCACGCGGCCCACCGGCTCGACGCCGTGGTGCAGCTCGGAGATCGCGAGGCGGTACGAGCGTCCCTGGGTGGACACCACCGTGGGACGTGGCGCCTCGGTGTCGCCGTCGGGCTCGACGACGACGGACAGCCCCGCGCGCTTGCCGCCACCGACCCGGACCACGTCGCCACGTCCAAGGCCCGCGAGCATCGACGCCGTGGCCTCTCGGCGGCGTCTGGAGGAGGCCTTCGACGCGTTCTTCTGGAGCCGGTTCAAGCGCTCCCGCATCGCGGCGTACTCCATGAAGTCGCCCTTGTCGCACTGCGCCGCCTCCCGGAAGCCGGCGAGCGTCGCGTCCAGGTCGCGTGCCTTGCGCGCCTTTCCCACCACGGACTGGTCCGCCTGGTACTGCGCGAAGGACAGCTCGAGCAGCTCGCGGGCCTTGTCGACGCCCGACTGCCCCACGAGGTTGATCGTCATGTTGTAGGACGGCTGGAAGCTGCTGATGAGCGGGTAGGTGCGCCGAGACGCCAAGCGACCCAGCTGGGCGGCGTCGAAGCCTGGATGCTCGACCACGACCGCGTGGCCCTCGACGTCGATGCCGCGCCGTCCGGCCCGGCCGGTGAGCTGCGTGTACTCCCCCGCCGTGAGGTCCTGGTGCGCCTGGCCGTCCCACTTGACGAGCTTCTCGAGCACCACCGAGCGCGCAGGCATGTTCACGCCCAGAGCCAGGGTCTCGGTGGCGTAGACGACCTTGATCAGCCCTGCGGCGAACAGCTCCTCCACGACCTCCTTGAACAGCGGGATCATGCCGGCATGGTGGGCGGCGATCCCGGCCTCGAGGTGATCGCGCCAATGGGTGAAGCCCAGCGCGCCCAGGTCCTCGGTGGGCAGCCCCGCGCAGCGCTCGTCCACGATCGCCGCGATGCGCGCACGCTCCTCGTCGGACGTGAGCCGCAATCCGGAGGCTCGGACCTGGTCGACGGCGTCCTCGCAGCCTGCACGCGAGAACACGAAGACGATCGCGGGCAGCAGTGCCTGGCGATCGAGGACGTCGACCACCGCGAAGCGTGGAGGCGCGCGCCGGCCCTGGGGACGCTTGCCACCCTTGGACGGACGCCGGCCGCGGTACCGCGTCTCGGACTCGTGTCGCTGGCGCCGGGTGATCGCCTCGAGCTCGGGGTTCAGCCGCGGCGTGGGGCCTGGGGCGAGCGGGTCGACGCCCGGAGCGTAGAGGTCGAAGATCCCCTCTCGCACCATCACGTGCGGCCACAGCGGCACGGGACGACGCTCCGACACGATCACCCGGGTGTCCCCGCGCACCTCCGTGAGCCAGGCGCCGAACTCCTCCGCGTTGGACACGGTCGCGGACAGCGCGATGATCGCGGTCTTGGCGTCGAGATGGACGATCACCTCCTCCCACACGGACCCGCGGTACCGATCGGCCAGGTAGTGCACCTCGTCCAGCACCACCACCCCGAGCGTCGCGAGCGTGGGGGACGCCGCGTAGATCATGTTGCGCAGCACCTCCGTGGTCATCACCACGACCTGCGCCTCGGAGTTGATCGACGTGTCACCGGTGAGCAGGCCCACGCGGTCCTCTCCGTACACGCGACGCAGCTCCGCGAACTTCTGGTTGCTGAGCGCCTTGATGGGCGTCGTGTAGAACGCCTTCTCGCCACGCTCCACGGCATGCCGGACGGCGTACTCCCCCACGATGGTCTTGCCAGCTCCCGTGGGTGCCGCCACGAGCACCGAGTGCCCATCCGCGACCGCGAGGCAGGACTCCTTCTGGAAGTCGTCCAGCGGGAAGCTCAGCGAGGCCTCGAAGTTCGCCAGGTCCTGGTGCCGGGACCGCGCCTTCGCCGCTGCGAAGCGCTCTGCTGGAGAGCTCATGCCTCCAGGCTATCCGGCGCGACGCCCATCACCGTCAGCGCGCCGGGTTCGACCCGGATGTCCAGCGGCGCCGCTCCCACGAGCTCGCCATCCGCGAATGCGGCCGGCAAGGCGGCTCCGACATCGCTGGGCGACAGTCTGATGCGCGTGCCGGAGACCACGCGGCAGCGTGGGTCCTCGAGATGCGAGCCGTCGGCCAGGCTCGGGAAGATCCGCGCGACGGCGACCGCGCTCATGGGCTCCGCGAGGACCAGCTCGAGCCGACCGTCGGCCAGGTGGGACCGAGGGGAGATGCGCAGGCCGCCGCCGAACACCGGCCCATTGGCGACCGCGACCAGCGTGCACCGCTGCTGCCAGCGCTCGCCGTCCACCTCGACGCTGACCCCATAGGGCTTGAAGCGGGTCAGCTCGCGTGCCGTCGCCACCTTGTACTTCAGCGGGCCACGGGGAAAGGTGAGGCGGTTGGCGTACGACGACACGGCGGCGTCCAGGCCCGCGGAGAGCACCGCGGCGAAGTAGCGCCGGCCGTGCGCATCGGCGACGCCCGGGCCATCGACGCGACCCAGATCCATCCGGGCCCTGGCACCCTCGAGTCCACGTTCGATCGCGCCCACCGACGCCTCGATGTCGTGCAGCGGCAGCCCCAGGGACGTCGCGACGTCGTTGCCCGAGCCGGCGGCGACGATGCCCAGCGGCAGGCGCGAACCCGCGCAGGCCTGGATCCCCAGGTGCACCATGCCGTCCCCGCCCACGACCACGAGCGCGTCGAGGTCGCGATGCCTGCGCCGTGCCTCGGCGAGCGACGCCGCCCAGGAGCCGCGCGACAGGTCCTGCACCTGGTGACCGCGGGTCGCGAGCAGCGCGAGCGCCTCGGCGCCCCACCGCGCTCCCCTCCCCGACCCCGATGTCGGATTGGTGATCACGCCCAGGGTGCTCATGCGGCGTCGCGTCGCCTCACGAGGCGGCCCCGCAGGGCGCCCACGCCGATCGCGCCGAAGTACAGCCCGCACATCGGCACCGCCATCGCGATCATGGTGATCGCGTCTGGCGTCGGAGTCATGATCGCGGCGAAGGTGAACATCACCAGCACCGCCCACCGCCAGCCCTTGAGCCAGGTGCGGGGCGTCACGACGCCGGCCCAGGACAGCGCCACCATGATCACGGGGAACACGAATGCCAGGCCGAAGGCCAGCAGCAGGCGCATGGCGAAGGTCATGAACATCTGGGCATCGAGGAAGTTCGACGCGCCCTCGGGCGTGAAGCCGGTGAGGATCTCGACCGCGTGGGGGTAGACCCACCACGCGAGGTACACGCCGGCAAGGAACAGCGGGATCGCGGCGAGCAGAAAGCCCACGGTGTACTTCTTCTCCGTGCTCTTGAGGCCGGGCGCCACGAACGCCCACAGCTGGTAGAGCCACCACGGGGAGGACAGCACGACGCCGATGAACAGCGACACCTTGATCTGCATGTCGATGGCGGTGGCGAGGCCAGCGAAGTTGACGGAGACGAGCGCGTCGTCGCGCTCGGCGGCCTGCAGCACGGGCTCCTGCAGCGCCTCGAAGACGGGGGTGTAGAAGAACCACCCGACCACGGCGCCGATGGCGATGCCGATCGCGGCCAGGATCACACGGTTGCGGAACTCGCGGAGGTGACCTCCCAGCGACATCCGCCCCTCAGGGTTGGTGCGGCGTCGCGCCCTACTTGCCACGCGTCTCGTCGTCGGAGGGCGTGGCGGGCGACACGTCGCTGCTCGCAGAGCCGGCGCTGTCGTCCCCGTCCTTCTTCGCCTCGTCATCGTCGGAGGTCAACGACTTGGCCTCGTCCTTGAGGATGTGGAGCGACTTGCCGACGCTGCGGGCAAGCTCAGGAAGCTTGGGCGCACCGAACAGCAGCAGGATCACCACCAGCAGGACGACGATGTGCCATCCACGCAGCGCTCCCATGACTCCTCCTCCGGTTGGTGACTTGCGGGTCAGTCTAGTCGCCCTGTGCGGCGATCACCGCACCGGCGTGGCGCGCGAGCTCCTCGCGCAGGGTCACCGGCTCGACTCGCAGCAGGTGCGGCGCGACCGTCAGCAGGCGCGCGGCCGCCCATCCGGTGTCGCTCACGCCGAAGGTCGCCGTGGCGCTGTCGCCGTCGTCCTCGACCGCGACGCCTGCGATGTCCTCGAAGGCCCAGCGCGCGCTACGGCGCATGGTGACCGTCGCGTTGTACTGCGGCTCGAGGCTGAAGCCGTGCTCGGCAGAGGCCGGCTGCGTGGCCGCGTCCGCGAGCTCCTCGGCATCCGCGAAGCGCGACAGCCGTAGTGTCCGGTACCCCTGCGCCTTACGGCACCAGCACTCGACATAGCCGATTCCGTCGATGGCCACGAGCCGGTGTGGCTCGATGACGCGCTCCGTCCGATGGTCCTGCGCATCGACGTAGTCGGCGCGCACCGCATGCCCACGGGTGATGGCCCCCGCGAGCGTGTCGCGGAGGGCGGGGTCGACCGTGTCACCGCCGGGGAGCACCGTGACGGGCGCCGCACCACCGAACGCCACGCGGATGCGCTCGAGCAGGTCCACCGCGCCCTCGGGCGCCGTGCCGGCGGCGATCAGGGTGGCGAGCGCGCCCGTGAGGGCCACCGCCTCCTGGCCGCTCAGCCGCACCTGAGTCACGCCCTGCGCGTCACGCAGCACCGCGAGACCCTCGTCGAGGGCGTCGAAGTCGAAGTCCAGGTACTCGTCGGGGAGGTACGGCGGGACGCCGCTCATCCCGAGCGTCCACAGCTCCTGGGTGACCTTCGCCTGGGAGACGCCGAAGTGCTCGGCAAGCACGGCCACGGGCGTGGCGCCGTGGCTCTCCAGGTAGGCGACCATGCCCAGCATGCGCACCAGCCGGTCGCGCGAGGTCTCAGCCACGCGCCACCTCCAGTGCCGCACGGGCGTGCTCGATCACGGAGGTCGCGAGCGACTCCGGCGACACGATGCGTGCTGCGCCGTTCATGGACAGCACCTCGGAACGCAGCACGTCCGCGTGGCGGTAATCCACCTCGAAGAGCTCCCATCCGTCGCGCGCACCCGCTGGACGTCCGCGCCTGCGCACGGCATGACCGGCCTCGGGCCGGACCGCCACCACGGCAGTCGACACCTCCGCCTCGTCGGCGAGCGAGCCCAGTGACACCGTCGCGGGCCGTTCGAACGCCTCGGGCTCCCCGACCAGGCGCACCGTGCCCAGGATCCTGCCGAGGCGGAACACCCGCGAGTCCTCGGCGTCCACGTCCCACCCCACGAGGTACTCGAGACCGGCACGCATCACGATGGTCCACGGCTGGACCGTGCGCACACGCGTGTCAGAGCTCGCGGACGCGTACTCGAAGCGCACCGACTGCCGTTCGGTGATCGCCTCGGACAGCGTGGCCGTCGCCTCGACGCCCACGGTGGTCGACATTCCGCCGTACGGCAGTCGCGGCCCCTGGCCGTGCGCGACGGACGAGATCAGCTTCGCGTAGCCCTGACGCGCGTCCGCCGCCATGGATCGTCCCGACCAGTACTCGACCGCCAGCGCGAGCACGGCAGCATCCTGGAGGCTGAGGTCCAGCTCCGGCATCGCCATGTCACCGTCGATGCGGTAGCCCAGGTCGTTCTGATGGGTGGGATCCGTGATCGTGCGCAGCGGGATCCCCATCCGCCGCAGCTCGTCCTTGTCGCGTTCGAACATGCGCTGGAAGGACGCGTCGGCGCGCTGACGCTCCTGTGCCGTGGCGCCCGCCGGCACCGCGTCGTAGCCTTCCACGCGGTCGCGGATCTGCTCGCGCGTGAGCCGGTGACGCGTCGCGCTCAGCGCGATCATGAGATTCAGGCGTCGCTGCTCGGCGGAGGTCTCGGACATCTACAGGCGCACCGCCAGCAGCTCCGTGGTGAGGATCCCGCGCCCGCCGGCCGCATACAGCTGATCCATGATCTGGTTCGCCTCGCTGCGGGGGATCATCACCCGGACGGCGTGCCAGTCCTTGCCATGCAGCGGCGTCACCGTGGGCGCCTCGAAGCCGGGAGTGACGGCGATGGTCGCGTCGAGGTGCTCGTTGGGGACGTCGTAGTCCACGAGGACGAACTGGCGTGCCATCAGCACGCCTCGCAGACGGCCAGTCAGCACCGCGAGCTCCTCGTCATCCACGTCGGGGCCCTTGATGAGGATCGCCTCGGACTTGAGCAGCGGCTCGCCGAAGATCTCGAGCCCGGCGGCACGCAGCGTGGTGCCGGTGGAGACCACGTCCGCGACCACGTCGGCCACGCCGAGGCGGACCGAGGACTCCACCGCGCCGTCCAGGCGCACCACGGTCGCCTCCACGCCGAACGACTTCAGGTGGTGCTTCACCAGGCGCGGGTACGAGGTCGCCACCCGCTTGCCGTGGATGCCCTCGATGCTGCTGACGGCATCGGCGGGAGCGGCGTACCGGAACGTCGACGCGCCGAATCCCAGCTCGAGGTGCTCGGTCGCCGCGGCGCCCGAGTCGAGCAGCAGATCACGGCCCGTGATGCCCGCGTGGACCGTGCCCGAGCCCACGTAGACCGCGACGTCGCGCGGGCGCAGGAAGAAGAACTCGACCTCGTTGCGGGGGTCGACCAGGACGAGCTCGCGCGGGTCGCGCCGCTGCTTGTAGCCGGCCTCGCGCAGCAGCGTGGCGGCGGGCTCGGACAGGGAGCCCTTGTTGGGAACGGCGATGCGGAGCACGGATCTCCTTCAGAACGGGTGTGCGGTGTCGGTGAGGTTCACAGGTGACGGTAGACGTCGTCCGGCGTCAGGCCCTTGGCGATCATCATCACCTGCGCCCAGTACAGCAGCTGCGAGATCTCCTCGGCGGCTTCGTCGTCGGACTGGTACTCAGCGGCCATCCAGGACTCGGCGGCCTCCTCGACGAGCTTCTTGCCGATCGCGTGGACGCCCTTGTCGAGCGCGGCGACGGTGCCTGATCCCTCGGGGCGCTCGGCGGCGCGCGCGGCCAGTTCCTCGTACAGCTGCTCGAACGTCTTCACGGGAGTCAGCCTAGGGCAGAACGCCGGAGCGTGGCCCCGCGCCACGGCGTGCGGCCGATGCGCGGGTCCCGTGCCCTCCTCAGGTGAGGGCGCGCAGCGTGAGGGCCGTGTCGAGGGCCGCCTCGACGGCCTCGGCGCCCTTGTCCTCCTTGGAGCCCTCGAGGCCCGCGCGGTCGAGCGCCTGCTGGACGTCGTCGACGGTCAGCACTCCGAAGCCCACCGGCACCCCATGGGTGCGGGCGACCTCGGTGAGGCCCATGGTGACGGACTCGCACACGTACTCGAAGTGCGGCGTCTCGCCCTGGACCACGACTCCCAGCGCGACCACCGCATCGGCGCCGCGGCGAGCGAGATGCTCCGCCACGACCGTGAGCTCGAACGCCCCGGCGACGCGGGTCACGCGGTGCCTGGCGCCGGCAGCCTGGGCTGCGCGGACGGCTCCGTCGACCAGACCGTCCATGACGTCGGTGTGCCAACGGCTGGCCACGATCTCGACCGTGAGTCCACGGCCGTCGACCTGGATCGCCGGTGCTCCGTCGCCGCTCATGCGTTGTCTCCCAGCAGGTGGCCCATGCGCTCGATCTTAGTGCGCAGGTACGCGGCGTTCTCGGGGTGCTCGCCGAAGTGATGGGGGATGCGCTCGGACACCGAGACGCCGGAGGCCCGCATCGCCTCGACCTTGGCGGGGTTGTTGGTCATGAGCCGCACCTCGGTCATGCCGAGGCTGTGCAGGATCGCTGCGGCCGCGCCGTACTCCCGTCGGTCCACCGGGAAGCCCAGGTCCGTGTTGGCGTCGACGGTGTCGCGGCCTGCGTCCTGCAGGGCGTAGGCCTGGATCTTGCCCAGGATTCCGATTCCGCGGCCCTCGTGCCCACGCAGGTAGACCACGGCGCCGCCTTCGATCGCGACACGCGCGATGGCAGCGTCCAGCTGCGGGCCGCAGTCGCAGCGCTGCGAGCCGAACGCGTCGCCGGTGAGGCACTCGGAGTGCACGCGCACGATGGGAACGGCGCCAGCGGGGACCGGCGCCGTCAGCGCCACATGCTCCTCCCCGGTGCGAGCGTCCCGGAACGCGCGGATGGTCACCTCGCCGTGCTTGGTGGGCAGGCGGGCGTCCCCCGACGCGACCACGCGGTGGGGAGACGGCTCGATCGGCTCGGGCTGGTCGCCGATGTGCCGGCGATACTCGATGAGCTCCTGGATGGTCATGAAGACCAGGCCCTCGGTCTCCGCGATCGTGGTCGCGTCACCGGTGCGCATCATGGTGCCGTCGTCGTTCACCATCTCCGCGATCACTCCCACAGGCTCGAGTCCGGCCAGACGGCACAGGTCCACGGCGGCCTCCGTGTGGCCGGGCCGGTGGAGCACTCCCCCGGCGACAGCGCGCAACGGAAGGACGTGGCCCGGACGGATGACGTCGTCGACGCCGGCCTCCGGATTGGCGAGCACCTGCAGCGTCGTGTGCCTGTCCGCCGCGGAGATGCCCGTGGTCACGCCTGCGGCGGCATCCACGGAGACCGTGTACGCCGTGCGGCGGGGGTCCTGGCTGTTCGGAACCATCAGCGGAAGGTTGAGGGCGTCGGCGCGTGGGCCCGTCATGGGCGCGCACAGGTACCCGCTCGAGTGGCGGATGCCCCACGCGACCCATTCGGTGGTGGTGGTCTGCGCCGCCATGATGAAGTCCGCCTCGTTCTCGCGGTGTCGCGAGTCCGCGACCAGCACGGGCTTGCCGTCGCGCAGGTCCGCGAGGGCGCGCTCGACCAGCGCGATGGTCTGCGCGTTCATGACCGCGCCGCCAGCATCGACTCGACGTACTTGCCCATGACATCGACCTCGACGTTAACGTGGTCGCCGAGGGCGAGGCCGCCCAGCGTGGTGTCAGCGAGGGTGGTGGGAATCAGCGACACGGTCGCGTGCGAGCCCTCCAGCGCAGCGACGGTCAGCGACACGCCGTTCAGCGCGATCGAGCCCTTGGGCACCACGTAACGCACCAAGTCCGCGGGCAGCGCGAAGGTGAAGTCGTCCCAGTCGGCCTGCGAGTCGCGACCGACGAGCTCTGCCTGGCCGTCGACATGGCCCTGCATGATGTGGCCGCCCAGGCGTCCGTCCGCTCGCAGCGCGCGCTCGAGGTTGACCGTGCGCCCCGCCTCCACCTCGCCCAGCGTGGTCGTCGTGCGGGTGATGCGCATGACATCGGCGAGCCATGCGTCCTCGCTGTGACCAGCGACGGTGAGGCACACTCCGTCGACGGCGATGGACTCGCCGTGCACAAGGTCCGAGCCGATGCCCGCCGAACGGATGGTCAGCTGCGAGCGAGCGCCGTCGTCGACGACCTCCACGACAGTGCCGACCGCCTCTACGATGCCGGTGAACATCACAGTCCTCTCGAGAAATGGGCGGTCACAAGGATATCCGCGCCCAATGGTTGAAAGTTCACGTCTTGCCCCCTCAACGCGCTGGACATCGTCCCGATTCCCAGGTCCTCGATGGCGCTCGGACCGGCCCCGAGGAGCGCAGGAGCGATGTACGCGTTGACCTCGTCTACCAGGCCCTCACGCACGAGCGCTGACAGCACCGTGGGGCCGCCTTCCACCACGAGGGTGCGCACCTCGCGCGCGTGCAGGATGGCCAGCGCCTCGTGCGGATCGCGGGTCCGCAGCGCGATCGCGTTGGCATCGCGCCACACCTGCGCACCCGTGGTCTCCGACTGGCCGATCACGGCACGCAGGGGCTGGTGGGCGGACTCCTCTCCACCGGGCCGTGCGGACAGTCGCGGATCGTCGGCCCTGACGGTGCCGGTGCCCACCGCGATGGCGTCCACGCCCGCCCGCACGTGGTGCGCGTGATCCCGCGCCTCGTCACCGGTGATCCACACGCTCGTGCCATCGGCGGCAGCCATGCGGCCATCGAGCGTGGAGGCCCACTTCGCGATCACGTACGGGCGGCGCAGCCGCATCGCGGTCACCCAGCGCCGGGTGAGGGCCGATGCGCCAGCGTCCGGCACGTGCACCGCAGGGATGCCCCGCTCGTTCAGCACTGCGGCACCGCCGCTCGAGGCATCACCGGGATCTGGCACGGCGTAGCGCACCTGTGCGACGCCCGCCTGTGTCAAGGCGTCGACGCAGGGGCCCGTGCGGCCCGTGTGCGCGCATGGCTCCAGGGTCACCACCGCGGTGGCGCCACGAACATCGCGACCGGCGGAGCGCGCATCTGCGATCGCCGCCACCTCCGCGTGCGGTGTGCCCGCCCCTCGATGCCATCCCTCCCCCAGCGTGGTCCCGTCCTCCGCGATGATCACGCATCCCACGCGCGGGTTCGGGCCGTGCTCGGGGCCGCGCGCGGCGATCGTGACGGCTCGCGCCAAGGCGGCCTGGATGGCCGAGTCGTCAGGCATCGTCGCGCGCCTGGCGAGCAAGATCTCGCAGTGCCTCGATCTCGGCACGCCGGTCCTCGGCGCCGTAGACGGCCGATCCTGCCACGAACACGTCGCATCCGGCCGCCGCCGCCTGGCCGATCGTCTCGCGAGAGATGCCGCCGTCGGTCTGGAGCCACAGGTCGTGGTCGACCTCCGAGGCTGCGGCGCGCAGCCGCTCGAGCTTGGGCATCATGTCCGGCATGAAGTCCTGGCCGCCGAAGCCTGGCTCGACGGTCATCACCAGCACCATGTCGAACTCGGCGAGCCGATCGATGACGACATCCGCCGATGTCCCCGGCTTGAGAGCGACCGATGCGCGCGTACCCAGTCGTCGCAGCTCTCGCGCGATCGCCACCGGATCCTGAGCGGCCTCGTAGTGGAAGGTCACCGAGGATGCTCCGGCCTGCGCGTAGCGGGGCGCCCAGTGGTCGGGGTCGTCGATCATCAGATGCACGTCGACGGGCATGGGCGCCACCTGCACGACCCGCTCGAGGACGGGCAGCCCCACGGTGAGGTTGGGGACGAAGTGCCCGTCCATCACGTCGAAGTGGAGCCAGTCCGCGTTGTCGACGGACACGATGTCCCGTTCGAGGTTCGCGAAGTCGGCGGACAGGATGCTCGGAGCGATCTGGATGCCCATGCCTAGGAGCCTAGCGGCGCGTCGCGACCGCGCTCATCGCCGCCATGACCCGGCACTCATGCCGGCGCCGTCAGCAGCGCGATGAACATCGCATCGGTGCCATGGACGTGGGGCCAGAGCTGTGCGTGCCGATCGGTGCCGAACGTGCGGGGCTCGGCGCCGCTGAGCCCCGCCAGGACGGCAGGGGTGTCAAGCGCGGACAGCGACGAGCCCTCGATGACCGCCGTGGTCTCGGACACCACGGGCGAGCAGGTGACGTAGGCGAGCACGCCTCCTGGCTTGAGAAGCGCGGTCGCGGCGTCGAGCAGCTCGCGTTGGAGCGTCGCGAGCTCGGCGACGTCCTCCTTCTCGCGCCGCCACCGGGCCTCGGGCCGGCGTCGCAGCGCTCCCAGTCCTGTGCAGGGGGCGTCGAGCAGGATCCGGTCGTAAGGCCCGCCCTCCCACGTGCGGCCGTCGCCCACGTGGACGGACACCACGCCCTCGGGGACCGCGCGGACGGAGTCGCGCACCAGCTCGGCACGGTGCTCGTGGAGCTCGAGCGCATCCAGCGTCGCGCCGTCGCGCGCGGCGAGCGCGCCCAGCAGTGCCGCCTTGCCGCCGGGCCCGGCGCACATGTCGAGCCAACGCTCACCGCTCTCGACCGTCCTCGCGGCCACCAGCGCCGCTGCAGAGACCTGACTGCCCTCGTCCTGGACGGCGGCGCGTCGCTCGCGGACCGCCTCGATGTCGCCTGGCGCTCCCCCGGCGAGAGTCACGCCGTAGGGCGACAAAGGGGTCGCCTCGGCCCCCTCGATGGCTTCCACGAGCACGTCGCGATCCACCAGGCCCGGACGTGCGACCAGCGCCACGGCCGCCGGCGTGTTGTCCGCGACCAGCAGCTCCTCGATCTCGCCGGCGCGGCCACCAGCGGCGAGAGCCTGCTCGAGCTCGGCCACGACCCACTCCGGGTGCGAGTGGCGTGTGGCGAGGGCTTCGCGGGAGGTGCCGGAGGCCACGACGGCGAGCCACGCGTCGGCGTCGCGCTCCGTCACCCGACGCATCACGGCGTTGGCGAACTTGGCTGCCCCGACTCCCGCGTGACGACGGGCCTGCTCGACGGTCTCGTTGACTGCCGCGTGCGCGGGCACGCGCATCGCCAGAGCCTGATGGATGCCGAGCCACAGTGCGATCCGCACCGAGTTGTCCACGGCCTCCGCCGGACGCCGCGCAGCCGAGGCGATGACGGCGTCGTAGAGCTTCTCCATGCGCAGTGCGCCGTAGGCGAGCTCGGTCGCGAAGGCCGCGTCCCGGCCGGTGAGGCCCGCGCTCGCGAGGATGCGCGGCATCGCGAGGTTCGCGTATGCCGAGTCGTATACCACGGCCTCGATGCACTCGAACGCCGCCTGGCGTGGGGTGGGCGGGCGCTTCGCGGCGCCGGGCAGGCCTTTGTTCTTGCGCTTGGTGCTCATGCGTCTCCCAGGATCGAGGGCTCAGGAATGCGGGCGCCGCGCCACCAGGCGGCCGCCTCGGTGCGGGTCTTGCCCGCAGGCTGCACCCAGGTCAGCTCCACGGGGTGCCCGCCCGTGCCGACCAGCACGGCACCGTCGCGCTCCGCGACCTGGCCTGGCACGGTGGTCGCGAGGTCGTCCCTGACGCGCACGGGGCCCAGCTTGAGCGGGCTGCCGTCCGGGAGCGTGGTCCACGCGCCGGGCGCGGGGGTGCAGCCGCGGATCTGCCGGTCCACCACGTGCGCCGGGCGGTCCCAGCGCACGTACGCGTCCTCGCGCGAGAGCTTGGCGGCATGGCTGACGCCGTCCGCGGGCTGCGCGATGGGCGCAGCCGCTCCCACCGCCAGGGCCTCCACCGCCTGGACCAGCAGGGGTGCGCCGATCACGGCGAGTCGCTCGAGCAGCGTCCCGGCGGTGTCCGAGCGCCGAATCGTCTCCGTGACGCTCCCGATCACCGGACCGGTGTCCATGCCTGCATCCAGCAGGAAGGCGCTCGCGCCGGTGATCTCGTCGCCAGCCATGATCGAGCGCTGCACGGGCGCGGCGCCGCGCCACGCAGGCAGCAGCGAGAAGTGGAGATTGACCCATCCGGTCCGGGTGGCGTCGAGCAGGGCTGGGCGCAGGATCTGACCGTACGCCACCACGGCCGCGACATCGGCCTCGAGCGCTGCCATGGCGGCGATGAAGTCCGGATCCGAGGCCCGCTCGGGAGTGTGCACGGGCCAGCCATGCTGGACGGCGAACTCCTTGACCGGGGATGGGTGCAGAGACCTTCCACGGCGGCCACGGGAGTCGGGCTGGGTCACGACGGCGACGATCTCGTGCTGCGCTGCGAGTGCCTCGAGGCTGGGGATCGCGATCTCGGGGGTGCCGGCGAAGATGAGACGCATGCGCCCATCGTAGGGCGGCGGCGACGGCGCGCCGGCCGTCACCGAGGCAGCTCCAAGGGGCCGTCGACGCGCAGTCGCAGCTCCCGGCCGTCACGGGATGCCGCTCGCTGCGCCGCCCTGATCCCGTCGACGATCCCTTGGGCCCTCGACCGAGGGACCAGCACCCCGGAACCGCGAGGCCCGGGCACGACGGAGATGCTGTCATCTCCTCCCTGAGGCACGCCTGCGGACTGGAGCGCCGCGGCGACAGTCTCTGGATCACCGCTCACCAAAAGGTGGCGCCGATGGGGCGGCAGGCCGAGCGTGGCGCGCTCGCGGTACTCGTCGAGCGCCGCCTGAGCTGGTGTCCACGTGGACAGCGCACGCGCCACGGCAGGCGGGAGCTCGCCGACCACCGACACCGCCCCGCCGTCCCGGCGGGACCGCACCAGCGCGGCGGCGCAGAGCCACCATCGGATGGCCCTCAGCTCGCCGCCCAGGCCCATGCCCGCGGGAACGCCGGCGTCGAGGATCACCAGGTGCGAGTACCCCCCCGCCACCGCAGGCAGCGCGGCGGGAGTCGCCAGCACCGCTCCGTCCGTGACCTGGCCGTCGGGCACGACGCCGGCCTGAGCGGTCGAGACCGTCAGCCGCACCTCGCCGAGCATGCGCTGGAGCTGCTCGCCGATGCGCTCCGCTCCTTGACGCACGTGCTTGAGTCGCGAACCCTGACACTCCCGGCAGTGCCAGTCGGGCTGCGCATGCCCCTCATCGATGCAGGCGGGATCATCTCCGGACCCTGCGACGGCGAGCAGGGAGTCGCACTCGCGGCACACCGCCCACGCGTCGCAGCGGGCGCACGCTGCGGCGCGCACGTAGCCGGTGCGGGGAACCACGATGCCCACAGGGCCGCGGTCGACTGCCGATCGCAGCTGGCGCCACACGGACCCGGGCATCCAGTGCCATCCGGAGCCGCCCTCGGCGTCCCGGCGCTCGGAGGTGACGACGTCGACGGCCGGGACGCTCTCGCGCACGTGGTCGCGGCTGGAGGCGATGAGCCGCGCCCAGCCATGCTCGGCCAGCGCCACCGCGTCTGAGCTGAGGGCGTACCCGCCGATCAGCAGGGCGGTGCCGTCCTCCGCTCTCATCGCGGCCACGGTGCGTGCGTGGGGGTAGGGGGCATGCGGGTCCTCGAGCGCACCGTTGGCCTCGTCCCAGACCGCGATCAGGCGAAGGTCCGGCACCGGCTGGAGTGCCGTGGGACGCGTGCCGATCACGATGCGGGCGCGTCCGTGCATGGCGGCGAGATAGCTGCCGAATCGCACCGTGGGTCCGTCATCGTGATCGAGCACGGCGACCTCGCCGCCGCTGCGGGTGGTCCACCTGCGCAGCCCTACCCGCTCGCACTCGCGCAGCACGGCGCTCGCGGCGCGCGCATCGGGGACCACGAGGATGGCCGAGCCTCCGTCCGCCACACGAGCCACGGCGGTCGCCACGAGCGTCGCGACCGGGACGCTCCCGCGGGGCTCTGTCTCGGGCACGGCCTCCCAGACGGCTCGCTCCCTCGTCGCGATCAGCGCTTCGCCCTCGACGGCGCCGAGCGCTCGTCGGTACGGGTCCGCCTGCGCGGTTCCGTCTGGCTCGACGGCGCGCCCCCAGTCGCGCTTCTCGATGGCGGCAACCCGTGGGGGCGCCATCAGGCGCAGCACGTCCCACAGCGACCCTCCGTAGCGGCGCGCGACGGCGCGGGCGAGCTCGATGGCGGAGGGCGTGTAGCTGGGGATCGCGCTCGAGCTCCGGAGCTCGCTCACGGCGCCCTCGAAGTCAGACCCGGAGCCGAGTGCGACGACGACGGCCCCCACGAGTCGGCCAGCGAAGACTGCGCGCACGCGCGACCCGACGGCCACCGCGTCCTGCAGCTTCGGGGGCACTGCGTAGTCGAAGGCTCTGTCCAGGTGCGGCAGCGGGCTGTCGACCACCACCGAGGCGATCACGACCGCCGGACTCGCCGCATCCTCGCGCTGTGGACGTTCGGCACGGGCACGCCGACGTGGTTCTGGCCGCGCTGCCGCGGCCTGCTCGCGCGGGAAGAGCGTGTCCGGTTCGGCATCCATGCCGTCTCCGTGGCGGGTCACGCCGGCACGCGCATCCTCACGCGCAGGCTGCGGCCAGCGCGTCCGCGCGGTCGGTGCGCTCCCAGGTGAAGTCCGGGAGCTCGCGCCCGAAGTGACCGTATGCGGCCGTCTGGCGGTAGATGGGACGGCGCAGGTCGAGTGCCTCGATGATCGCCGCAGGCCGGAGGTCGAACACCGAGCGGATCGCAGCGGCGATGCGCTCCGGTGCGACCGCCGATGTGCCGAAGGTCTCCACGTACAGGCCCACCGGGTGCGCGGTGCCGATCGCGTAGGCGACCTGAACCTCGCATCGATCCGCGAGTCCGGCGGCGATCACGTTCTTCGCCACCCACCGCATCGCGTAGGCGGCCGAGCGGTCCACCTTCGAAGGATCCTTGCCCGAGAACGCGCCGCCGCCATGGCGGGCCATGCCGCCATAGGTGTCGACGATGATCTTGCGGCCCGTCAGTCCCGCATCGCCCTTCGGACCGCCGATCACGAAGGTGCCCGTGGGGTTGATGAGCGAACGGTGTCCCGTCGCATCCAGCTCGAAGGCGGACAGCACCGGAGCGATCACCAGCTCCTCGACGGCCGCGCGAACGTCGGGCGTCGCCACGTCCTCGGCGTGCTGGCTCGACACCACCACCGTGTCCACCGTGCGCGGCACGTCGCCGTCGTAGCCGATCGTGACCTGAGCCTTGCCGTCGGGCCGCAGCCAGTCGACGACGCCCTCGCGCCGCACCTGGGCGAGGCGCTGAGTGAGCCGATGCGCGATCGCGATCGGCAGCGGCATCAGCTCGGGAGTGTCGCGGCACGCATAGCCGAACATCAGGCCCTGGTCACCCGCTCCCAGCTCGGAGCCGTCCGTATCCGTCGCGCTGCCCACGCCCGCCCAGATGTCGGGGCTCTGCTCGCCGATCGACACCGACACGCCGCACGAGTCGCCATCGAAGCCCGCCTTCGAGGACGTGTAGCCGATTCCCGTCACGACCTCGCGGATCAGGCCCGGGATGTCGACGTAGGCCTCAGTGGTCACCTCGCCCGCCACATGGACGAGTCCGGTCGTGACCATCGTCTCGACCGCCACGCGCGAGCCGCGATCCTGGCGCAGCATCTCGTCGAGGATCGCGTCCGACACCTGATCGCAGATCTTGTCCGGGTGACCCTCGGTCACGGACTCGGAGGTGAACAGCTGGAGATTCGTCACGGCCGCCAGCCTAGCGTCGAGTGCCGCGTCGATCGTCGGATCGTCGAGCGCGAGGTCATGAACGAACCTTCTCGAGCAGCTGTGTCTCTGCTGCCCAGTGCTCGCGTTCCCAGGCGCGGACCATCGCCTCGTCCTCCGGTGTGATCGGTGGAAGGTCGGGCCACGGAGGTGGGACCTCGACATCGAGCGCCGCTCGGCCACCGGGAGACGGAGCTCTACCCGGATCGAGGTGCGGTGGCGGGATGAAGGTGACGGACGTCGCGGTCGCTTCGATCTCCCACCCTTGACGGTGCACGTCGTGGTGACATCGGGTGCACAGCATGACGCCGTTGGCAAGATCGGTACCGCCGCCGTGCTCCCACCAGCGAAGGTGATGAGCCTCGCAGTGCTCGGGCGGGGCATGGCACTTCGCACATCCGCCATCGCGCTCCAGGAGCGCCAGGCGTTGCGCCGGGGTGAACAGCCGCACCGCGCGTCCCAGATCCAGCGCCGTGCCATCACCGGCGAGAACCTCCGGAATGATGCCAGCGTCTCCGGCCAGCCGCCGCACCTCGCGCACGGAAACTGGCTGATCGATGCCGTCGATTCTGCCCAGACCGTCGCCTCTCATGAGGTCGGCCAGCGACATTCGCACCACCACCGAGGTCCGCACTCCCGACCGCTGCATCGCGGTGCAGCCCAACGCATGCCGCGCCAAGTCATGCAACGCGTCCACCCGCATCTGCCCCACCGTTCTCAAATCCTGCGTGCCGGTGTCCGCGGTCTCTCCCTCGTCGCGTCCCTGGCGCCGCACGTCTCGGGTGGTCATCTGCTCCAGCACCGTCAGAATCGGCGCGGCCGTCACGGCATCCATCTGGCGGTCAATCACCACCGTGCCCTCGTGGTCCTGCTTCCACCACAGGTAGCGGGCTTCGTGGTTCTCCCGCTCCCGACGCTGGAGCTCCGCATGGTCCACCCGCGCAACCGCGCGCAGGATCATCTTTCGCACCTCGTGCGCGTTCATCGGCACCGCCCGCGCCACCAGCCGCTCCTCCAGCTGCCGCAGCGCCTCTGCGTCCATGCGGTCGCGCACCTTGTCCAGACCGTCAACGATCAAACTGGCCGCGTCGACCGACAGCTCCCCCGCCACCGACGCCCGAGCCACCACCGGATACCGCGGCGCCGGCAGGTTGCTCGTTGGCGCAGTGCCGCCCTGCACATCGGCGACCTGGCCGTCCCACCCAGCCGGCGCATCGGCCGGCACGAAGGCCCCGCCGGCGCTGATGGACCTCTTCGCACCCGCGACGCTCCCTCCACGCACGTGGGACAGCAACGACTCGGCGTTGCCCTTGCCCGCACGCCGGGCCAGGCCGCCGCCGGGAAGCTCCGGCGCCGAGCGCCTCGCAATCTCTCCTGCATAGCGCGACCCCAGCGCGCCGACCATGCGCTCGAGCCTCGCGATCGCCGCATTCTGACCCAGCAGAGCGTCAGTGGACAGCCCCGAGATCTCGCGCGCGGCGAGCTCGCCCACCAGGGCGCTCACCTGCTCGATCTCTGCGGTCTTGATGTCCACGGGTTGAGTCAACCACCGGGATCTGACATCGCCGCGACAGCTGGTCTACCAGGAGGAGTCGGGAAGAGCGCGCGTCAGTCCAGTCGTGCAGCGGCCGCATCCAGCACCGCGTGCGCGACGGCGAGCTTCGACCCGGAGGCCTCCCCCACCGGGGACCCCGACGAGTCGAGCATCACCACCGTGTTCGAGGCCGCGCCGAACCCGAGTCCCTCGCCGACCTCGTTCACGACGAGCAGATCTGCACCCTTGCGGCGTGCCTTCGCGGCGCCGTGCTCGATCACGCTGCCGGAGTCGTCGCCGGTCTCGGCAGCGAATCCCACGACCACCTGCCCCGGCCGGCGCGCGGCGACCAGCCCCGCCAGCACATCGGCCGTCTGCACCAGCTCGAGCGTCAGCCCGGCGTCGCCGGACTTCTTGAGCTTGGTCGCAGCGGCCGATGCGGGGCGATAGTCAGCGACGGCGGCCGCCATGATCACGATGTCGGCATCGGCGGCCGCGTCGCGCATCGCGGCGTCCAGCTCGTCCGCGGTGGACACCTCGACGCGCGCGATCCCCTCTCCCAGCGGCAGCGCGACATGAGCCGCCACGACCGTCACCGACGCGCCCCGCTCGCGCGCCGCCTCGGCCAGTGCGAAGCCCTGCAGGCCAGACGAGCGGTTGCCGAGGAAGCGCACCGCGTCGATGGGCTCGCGCGTGCCGCCGGCGCTCACCACCAATCGGCGTCCGGCGAGGTCGCCCCACGGACCCGAGGGCGCGTCCAGTGCCAGGCCGGCGCCGGAGGCGACGGAGTACAGGGCCTCCACGAGCGCCTCGGGCTCAGGCAGGCGACCAGGACCGGAGTCGGGTCCGGTCAGCCGTCCCACGGCGGGGTCGATCACGTGCACGCCGCGTGAGCGCAGCGTCGCCACATTGGCGAGGGTCGCGGCGTCGTTCCACATCTCCGTGTGCATCGCGGGCGCCACCACCACGGGCGCCTCGGTGGCGAGCAGTGCATTGCCCAGCAGGTCGCGCGCACTGCCGGCCGCCATCGATGCCAGGAAGTCCGCGGTGGCAGGCGCCACCAGCACCACGTCCGCGGCCTGGCCCAGGCGCACGTGCGCCACCGAGGGCACATCCTCGAACGTCTCGGTGGGCGCCGGGTGCCCCGAGAGGGCCTCCCACGTCGCCCGTCCCACGAAGTTCAGGGACGATGCGGTGGGCACCACCCGCACGGAATGGCCGTCCTCGACCAGGCGTCGCAGCACGAGCGCGACCTTGTAGGCCGCGATCCCGCCGGTCACGCCCAGGAGGACGCGCATCAGGTGTGAGTGCTGGGGTTACTCGGCGTCGTCGCCGAGCTCCAGCAGGCCGCCCTCGTTGATCTCGCGCAGCGCGACGGACAGCGGCTTGTCGGTGGAGTCCGCCTCGACCAGCGGGCCCACGTTCTCGAAGTGGCCCTCGCCCAGCGCCTCGTAGTACGAGTTGATCTGGCGGGCGCGCTTGGAGCCGTAGATCACGAGGGCGTACTTCGAGTCCACTTTCTCGAGCAGCTCGTCGATGGGCGGGTTGGTGATGCCCTCGGGCTGTGCCACAGTTCCGGCCACGATCACTCCAAAGATTGCATGTAGGGGAAAGTCCGCCGACCAGTCTACCGCGCGTCCAGCACCAGGGCCTCCAGCTGGGAGACCGCCGTGTCGAGGTCGTCGTTGATGATGATGCGATCGAACTCCTTGGAGGCCGCCATCTCGGTCTCAGCCGTGCGCAGCCTGCGCTCGCGCTCGAGGTCGTCCTCCGTGCCGCGGCCGACGAGCCTGCGCACGAGCTCGTCCATCGAGGGCGGCTCGATGAACACGTACAGCGCCTCGGGCATCGACGCCTTGACCTGGCGAGCCCCCTGGAGGTCGATCTCGAGCAGCGACGGCTTGCCGGCGGCCAGCGCGTTGTCGACCGGGGTGCGCGGGGTCCCATACCGATGGGTGCCGTGCACCGTCGCCCACTCCAGCAGCTCGCCCCGCTCGATCATGTGCGTGAAGTCGTCGTCCGACACGAAGTGATAGTCCACTCCGTCCACCTCTCCCGGCCGGGGCGAGCGCGTGGTGGCGGACACGGACACCCAGATGTCGGGGCTGCGCTCGCGCAGGGCACGTACCAGTGTGCCCTTGCCCACCGCTGTGGGTCCTGCGAGCACGACAAGTCGGGTCATCGATGCTCGCGCTCGACGAGCGCCTCGACCTGATGAGCGCCCAGGCCGCGGATGCGACGTGCAGGCGAGATGCCGATCTCCTCCATCGCCGACTCGGCACGCTTGGGGCCGATGCCCGGCAGGCACTGCAGCAGATCGCGGACACGGATGCCGGCGAGAGCCTCGTCGGCCTTGGCGCGGGTGATGGCCTGCTCGAGACTCATCTCTCCGCGCGACAGCTCCTCCTTGAAGACGCGGCGCGCGCTGCGCACGGCCGTCGCCTTCACGAGGGCCGCCGCCCGCTGCTCATCGGTCAGTTCTGGTGTCGCCACGGGTCCCTCCTTCCTCGCGAGCGGGTCATCCCCGCAACGCGAACTGCGCTGCTCCCGCGGCGGCCTGGATGGCGCCGCGCAGCTTCTCCGCGAAGGGGCCTGCGCTCAGCACGCCCCTCGACTGGTTGACGAGCACGAGCCTGCGGGAGTTCCCGAATACCTGGGACAATTCCGCGGGACCCGCGCCCTGGGCGCCCACACCGGGCGCGAGGATGGGGCCGTTGAGCCCCTCGAGGCCGATGCCGAGGTCCGACACCGCCGAGCCCACCGTCGCACCGACGACGAGCCCTACATCTCCCATGGGCTGTGCGCCCACGTTGCATGCGGCCGCTGAGCGCACCATCGCCGCCGCCACCACCTCGCCGTCCGGACCCACGGCGTGCTGGACCGATGCGCCCTCGGGATTCGAGGTCAGGGCCAGCACGAAGAGTCCCTTGCCGTGCTCGGCCGCCAGGTCCAGCGCGGGCGCGAGGGAACCGAAGCCCAGGTACGGCGACACCGTGAGCGCGTCGCACTCGAGCGGTGCCCCTGGGCGCAGGTAGGCGTCCGCGTAGCCCTGCATGGTCGAGCCGATGTCCCCGCGCTTCGCGTCGAGGATGGTGAGCACCTCGCGTTCGCGCGCCTTGCGGAGCACGTACTCGAGCGCCGCGACGCCCCGAGCCCCGTGGCGCTCGAAGAACGCCGCGTTGGGCTTGACCGCGGCAGCGGAGCCTGCGGCGGCGTCCACGACAGTCTCGCCAAACGCCGCGAGGCCCTCGGGCGTGTCCTCGAGGCCCCAGGCCTGGAGCAGCGAGGCGTGCGGGTCGATGCCCACGCACAGCGGACCGAACCGGTCCATAGCATCGGCGAGCTGAGCCCCAAACCGCATGCGGTCCTCCTTGTCGCGGACGCGTTACTAGGCCATGTTACCTGCGATGACGTTTCTCGCACGGGCACCGGCGGCGTCCTGGAGGCTGAGAACGTCGAACGGACCCTTGCGGAGCGCCTCGATGGCGAGCACGGCCGCCGCGAGCTGCTGCGTGGTGGTCACGATCGCCGCGTCCGCCGCCGTCGCCGCTGCCCGGATCTCGTAGCCGTCGGCGCGCGCGCCCTGGCCTGAGGGAGTGTTGATCACCAGCGGCACCTCGCCTGCGTTCACGAGGTCGACGATGGTGGGCTCGCCCGTGGGCCCGCGCCCCTCGGAGTGCTTGCGCACCACCGAGGTGGGGATGCCGTGACGGCCCAGCACCTGCGCCGTGCCCTCGGTCGCGAGGATCTCGAAGCCGAGCGCATGCAGCCGAGCGACGGGGAACACGATCGAGCGCTTGTCGCGGTCCGCGACGGACACGAACGCCTTGCCCTCGGTGGGGAGCCCTCCGAAAGCGGCGGCCTGCGACTTCGCGAACGCCAGCGGGAAGGTCTCGTCGAAGCCCATGACCTCGCCCGTGGAGCGCATCTCCGGTCCCAGCACCGAGTCGACCACCAGGCCCTCGTGCGTGCGGAAGCGCTTGAACGGCAGCACCGCCTCCTTCACGGCCACGCGCTGGCTCATGTCGATGCTCGCGGCGTCGATCTCCGGCAGCACGCCGTCGGCCTTGAGCTGCGCGATGGTCGAGCCGGTCATCACCAGCGCGGCGGCCGATGCGAGGGGCACGCCGGTCGCCTTCGCCACGAACGGCACGGTGCGGCTGGCACGGGGATTCGCCTCGAGCACGTAGAGGACGTCGCTCACGAGCGCGTACTGGACGTTCATCAGGCCACGGACGCCGATGCCCTCGGCAAGCGCCTGTGTCGAGCGGCGGATGCGCTCGAGCTCGTCCAGAGACAGGGTCACGGGCGGCAGCACGCACGCGGAGTCGCCCGAGTGGATGCCGGCCTCCTCGATGTGCTCCATGACGCCACCGAGGTATAGGTCCGTCCCGTCGTACAGCGCGTCGACGTCGATCTCGATCGCGTCATCGAGGAAGCGGTCGATCAGCAGCGGCGCGTCCGTGGCGTGGTCCCCCACGTCCGCCATGCGGGTGCCGTAGTCCTCGAGCTGCTCGCGGTCGTAGACGATCTCCATGCCGCGCCCGCCCAGGACGTAGGAAGGGCGCACCAGCACCGGGTAGGTGATGCGCTCGGCGATCTCGATCGCCTCGTCGATACCGTGGGCCGTGCCGTAGGCCGGCGCGGGCACGCCGGCTGCCTCCAGCACGCGACCGAACGCCGCGCGGTCCTCGGCGTTGTCGATCGCCTCGGGAGACGTGCCAAGGATCGGCACGCCCGCATCGGCCAGGCGCTGCGCGAGGCTCAGTGGCGTCTGCCCGCCCAGCTGGACGAACATGCCCTTGACGGGGCCCGCGGCCTTCTCCGCCTCGTAGACCGCCATCACGTCCTCGAACGTGAGCGGCTCGAAGTACAGCCGGTTCGCGGTGTCGTAGTCCGTCGACACGGTCTCGGGGTTGCAGTTGACCATGACGGTCTCGTACCGGTCCTTGAGGCTCAGCGCCGCGTGGACGCACGAGTAGTCGAACTCGATGCCCTGGCCGATGCGGTTGGGGCCGGATCCCAGGATGAGCACGGCCTCGCGCTCGCGGGGCGCGACCTCGGTCTCCGCGTCGTACGAGCTGTAGTGGTACGGCGTGCGGGCCTCGAACTCGGCTGCGCAGGTGTCGACCGTCTTGAAGATCGGCTGCACGCCCAGCTCGGCGCGCAGCGCGTAGACGTCCTCGATGGGAACGCCGCGCAGGGCGGCGATCTGAGCGTCCGCGAGGCCGTGCGACTTGGCCTCCCGCAGCAGCGGCGCGTCGAGCTCCGCGGCATGCGCGACCTCGTGCGCGACCTCGTTCATCACCAGCATCTGGTCCAGGAACCACGGGTCGATCCTGCAGGCCTCGTACACCGCCTCCATGTCGCAGTGGCCGGCGCGCACGGCGCGCAGCAGCTGCTGGACCTGGATGAAGCGCTTCTCGGTGGGCACGGTGACGGCCTTGAGCAGCTCCTCGACGGCGTCCCCCGTGGGGAACTCGCCGTCCCAGTGGAAGTTCATGCCCTTCTTGTCGATCGAGCGCAGCGCCTTGCCCAGCGCCTCGGTGAAGTTGCGGCCGATGGCCATCGCCTCGCCCACCGACTTCATGGTCGTGGTGAGCACGGGGTCCGCGGCGGGGAACTTCTCGAACGCGAAGCGCGGCACCTTCACCACCACGTAGTCGAGCGTGGGCTCGAAGCTCGCGGGGGTGGAGCCGGTGATGTCGTTGGGGATCTCGTCGAGCGTGTAGCCGATGGCCAGGCGGGCGGCGATCTTCGCGATCGGGAAGCCCGTGGCTTTGGATGCGAGAGCGGACGAGCGCGACACGCGGGGGTTCATCTCGATGACGATGAGACGTCCCGTGTCCGGCTCGACGGCGAACTGGACGTTGCAGCCGCCCGTGTCCACGCCCACCTCACGGATGATCGCGATGCCCACGTCGCGCATGCGCTGGTACTCGCGGTCAGTGAGCGTCATGGCGGGCGCGACCGTGATCGAGTCGCCGGTGTGCACGCCCACGGGGTCCACGTTCTCGATCGAGCAGACCACCACCACGTTGTCGTGCTTGTCGCGCATGAGCTCGAGCTCGTACTCCTTCCACCCCAGGATGGACTCCTCCAGGAGCACCTCGGTGGTGGGCGAGTAGTGCAGCCCGGCGCCTGCGATGCGGCGCAGATCCTCCGCGTCGTACGCGAAGCCGGAGCCCAGGCCGCCCATGGTGAAGGACGGGCGCACCACCACCGGATAGTTCAGCTCCTCCGCGGCAGCGAGGCACTCGTCCATGGTGTGGCAGATGCGCGAGGCGGCGGAGTCCGCTCCGCAGCGCTCCACGACACCCTTGAACAGCTCGCGGTTCTCGCCCAGGTTGATGGCCTCGAGGTTGGCGCCGATGAGCTCGACGCCGTACTTGTCGAGGATCCCCTCCGCATGCGCGTCGATCGCCGCGTTCAGCGCCGTCTGACCGCCCAGGGTGGGCAGCAGCGCGTCGGGTCGCTCCTTGGCGATGATCGACTCGATCACCTCGGTGGTGATGGGCTCCACGTAGGTGGCGTCCGCGAACTCGGGATCCGTCATGATCGTCGCCGGGTTCGAGTTGAGCAGCACCACCCGCACGCCCTCGGACTTGAGGACTCGGCACGCCTGGGTACCGGAGTAGTCGAACTCGCAGGCCTGACCGATCACGATGGGGCCAGAGCCGATGACCAGTACGGAGTTGATGTCGTCGCGCTTGGGCATCAGCGGCGCTCCCCCTTCATCACGGAGACGAATCGATCGAACAGGTAGGCGGCATCGTGCGGGCCGGCCGCCGCCTCCGGGTGGTACTGCACGGAGAACGCGGGGATGTCGAGGCACTCCAGGCCCTCGACCACGTCGTCGTTGAGGCACACGTGAGACACCTTGACGCGCCCGTACCCCGCCGGGGACACCGAGTCGCCGTCGAGCGGCGCGTCCACGGCGAAGCCGTGGTTGTGCGCGGTGATCTCGACCTTGCCCGTGGTGCGGTCCATGACGGGCTGGTTGATGCCGCGGTGCCCGAAGGGCAGCTTGTAGGTGCCGTAGCCCAGGGCGCGGCCCAGGAGCTGGTTGCCGAAGCAGATG
Organism: Demequina activiva; assembly: GCF_016862815.1. GTDB lineage: Bacteria > Actinomycetota > Actinomycetes > Actinomycetales > Demequinaceae > Demequina > Demequina activiva. Next base: position 424,847 of record NZ_BONR01000002.1, read on the forward strand.
CCGAAGAACGGCACCTTCGCGTCGAGCACGCGTCTGAGAGTCTGGACCGGCTGCTCCGCGGCAGAGGGGTCGCCAGGGCCATTGGAGAAGAAGACCCCGTCCGGCTTGGCGTCCAGGATCTGCTCCGCGGTCCAGGTCGAGGGCACCACGGTGACCCTGATGCCGCGCTGCGCCATCATCTCCGGCGTCATCGCCTTGATCCCCAGGTCGACGGCGACCACGTGCGCGACCTCGTCGACGCCAGCCGCCGGCTCGATCGTGTACGCATCCGGAACGGAGACCTCGTCCGCGAGGTGGGCGCCGGACATCTCCGCACCACCCTTGACGCGCTCGACCAGCTCGGCGACCGGCGCGAGTGCGTCCCCGGAGAAGATCCCGGCGCGCATCACGCCCTCGCGCAGGATGCGGGTGAGCTGCCTGGTGTCGATGCCGGAGATGCCCACGATCCCCTGGGTCTCCAGATCCTCGTCGAGGGTGCGCTGCGCGCGCCAGTTCGAGGACCGCCGGGAGGGATCGCGCACCACGTAGCCTGCGACCCAGATCTGGCGCGACTCGTTGTCCTCGTCGTTGACCCCCGTGTTGCCGATGTGCGGCGCGGTCATGACCACGATCTGGCGGTGATAGCTCGGGTCGGTGAGCGTCTCCTGGTAGCCGGTCATGCCGGTGTTGAAGACGATCTCGCCCAGGGTCTGACCCGTGGCGCCGTACGCCTTGCCCTCGAAGGTGCGGCCGTCCTCCAGGACGAGCAGGGCTGTCGTGTCGCTCACGCGCGGACTCCTTCCAGAGCCTGATCAAGATGGGTGGGCACGCCGCGCAGGAACGTCGCGACGGCGCGTCCGGGCAGCTCGATGCCGCCGAACGGAGAGTTGTTGGACCGACTGGCGGTCGCGGCGGGCTCGACGGTCCACGCGGCGCCGGGGTCCACGAGCGTGACGTTCGCGGGCTCGCCCGCCTCGAGCGGGCGGCCGTGCCCGCCATCCCGGCCGATGCGTGCAGGAGCCTCGCTCATCACGCGCGCGACGTCGCGCCAGGACAGCGTCCCGGGATCCACCATCGTCTTCTGGACGATGGCCAGAGCAGTCTCGAGGCCGATCATGCCCATCGCGGCGGCGCCCCACTCGCAGTCCTTGTCCTCGTCCGGATGCGGGGCGTGATCGGTGGCGACGATGTCGATGGTCCCGTCCGCCAGGCCCTCCCGCACGGCGTCGACGTCCTTCTGGGTGCGCAGCGGGGGGTTGACCTTGAACCGTGCGTCGTAGCCGCGCACTGACTCATCGGTCAGGAGCAGATGATGGGGCATGACCTCCGCGGTGACGTCGATCCCCTTGGCCTTGGCCCAGCGGATGATCTCGACCGAGCCTGCCGTGGACAGGTGGCAGATGTGCACCCGCGAGCCCACGTGGCCGGCGAGCAGCACGTCGCGGGCGATGATCGACTCCTCTGCCACCGACGGCCAGCCGGCCAGGCCCAGCTCCGAGGACACCAGGCCCTCGTTCATCTGGGAGCCCTCGGTCAGACGCGGATCCTGCGCGTGCTGAGCGACCACTCCCCCGAACGTCTTGACGTACTCCAGGGCGCGGCGCATCAGCAGCGGGTCGTGGACGCACTTGCCGTCGTCGCTGAAGACCCGCACCTGCGCGCGCGAGTTCGCCATCGCGGCCATCTCGGACAGCTGCGTGCCGCCCAGGCCCACTGTCACCGCTCCGACGGGGAAGACGTCGACCAGGCCCACCTCGCGACCGCGGCTCCATACCTGCTCCACCACGCCAGCGGTGTCCGCGGTGGGAGTGGTGTTGGCCATCGCGTGGACGGCGGTGAAGCCGCCTCGTGCCGCGGTGCGCGAGCCGGTCTCGATGGTTTCCGCGTCCTCGCGGCCCGGCTCGCGGAGGTGCGTGTGCAGGTCCACGAGGCCAGGGAGGGCGATCAGGCCCTCGCCACGCAGCGTCACGGCGCCCTCAGGCGCATCGGCCGCGCTCAGGGAGGCGATGACGCCGTCCTTGAGCACCAGGTCAGCCCGCGTGTCCCCGTACAGCGACACGTTCTCGATCACATAGGCGGTCGCGGTGTCCGTCATTCCGCCGCCTCCTCTCCAGCAAGCAGCAGATACAGGGAGGCCATGCGCACGGCGACGCCGTTGCTGACCTGTTCGACGATGACGGAACGCGGCGAGTCCGCGGCCTCCGCCGAGATCTCGAGACCGCGGTTCATCGGTCCAGGGTGGAGCACGATCGCGTGGTCCGGCATGCGCCGCATCCGGTCGCCGTCCAGTCCGAACAGTCGCGTGTACTCCTCGGGGCTCGGGAAGAACCCTGAGCCGCCGCCCGTCATCCGCTCGCGCTGGACCCGCAGCATCATGATGCCGTCCAGCTCGTGAGCGTCCAGGGCATCGTCGAGCGTGTAGTGGATCGCGATGTCCTCCCGCTCGGTCATGCCGTACGGCAGCAGTGTGGGCGGTGCCACCACGACCACGTTGGCGCCCAGCGTCTTGAGCAGCGGGATGTTCGACCCGGCCACGCGCGAATGCAGGATGTCGCCCACGATCGCGAAGGTGAGCCCCTCGAGCGCCTTGCCCGTGGGCTCGGACACCAGGTGACGGCGCATCGTGAAGGCGTCCAGCAGGGCCTGCGTGGGGTGCTGGTGCGTGCCGTCGCCCGCATTGAGCACATGGCCGTGCATCCACCCGCTGGTGGCGAGCCGGTGCGCCGCGCCGGAGGCCCAGTGGCGGACCACCACCGCATCGGCCCCCATCGCCTGCAGCGTCAGCGCGGTGTCCTTGAGCGACTCGCCCTTGGACAGCGAGCTGCCCTTCGCGGAGAAGTTGATGACGTCCGCGCTCAGTCGCTTCGCGGCCGCCTCGAAGCTGATGCGCGTGCGCGTCGAGTCCTCGAAGAACAGGTTCACCACGGTCCTGCCGCGCAGCGTGGGCAGCTTGCGCATCTCTCGCTCCTGCGTGGCCGCCATCTGGGCGGCGGTGTCGAGGATGAGGATCGCGTCCTCGCGGGAGAGCGTGTCGGTGTCGAGCAGGTGCCTCACGCTCCGGCCCCCTTGCTGCCTGCGCCAGAGATCAGGACCTCGTCGGCGTCGTCGGTCTCCTCCAGATGGACATCGACGCGCTCGGTCTTCGCCGTGGGCAGGTTCTTGCCCACGAAGTCCGCGCGAATGGGCAGCTCGCGGTGACCGCGATCGACCAGGACCGCGAGCTGCACCGCGCGGGGCCGTCCCAGGTCCTTGATCGCATCGAGCGCCGCACGGATGGTGCGGCCGGTGTGGAAGACGTCGTCGACCAGCACGATGGTGCGATCGTCGATGCCCTCAGCAGGGAGCGTGGTCTCGCCGATGGCGCGCGTGGGCTGGCGGTGGAGGTCATCGCGGTACATCGTGATGTCGAGGGCGCCGGCACGGTCCGTCGGGTCGAACCCCGGCTCTACCTGCGCGATGCGCGCGGCCAGCCTGTGGGCCAGTGGCACGCCGCGAGTGGGGATGCCCAGCAGCACCAGGGAGTCGTGGCCCTCGTTGCGTTCGAGGATCTCATGGGCGATGCGCGTGAGTGCCCGAGCGATGTCAGGCGCGCCAAGTACGGTCCCAGTCACCTGGAGACCTCCTTCCCCGCCTCTCCGGACGGTCATTAAAGGATGTCTGCGTGCGGTCGTCAGCCTACCTGAGGCCCGGCCTCCTCGTCGCCCGACTCGGCGGGCGCCTCGGCCGCAGCGATGTTGGGAGCGTCGCGCGCGATCCGGCCCAGCACGCCGTTGACGAAGCGCGGCGAGTCGTCCGTGCTCAGGTCGCGTGCCAGCTCCACGGCCTCGTCGATGGCGACCGCCACGGAGACCTCCTCGTTGCTGAGGATCTCCCACGCGGCCAGCCGCAGAAGGTTGCGGTCCACCGCCGGCATGCGCTTCATGGGCCAGTCGGGGCTCGCGTCCTCGATCAGCGCATTGAGCTCGCGCCACTGCGACACCACGCCGCGCACGATCTGGGCGCTGTACGGCGGCAACGGCGTCTCACGACCGGACTCCAGGAGGCGCCGGTCCAGGACGGCGAGCACGTTGTCGCCGCGCTGCTCCGCCTCGAAGAGCACGTCGAGAGCGCGCTTGCGCGCCTTGGTGCGGGCGCCCACTAGTCGTTGACGCGGCCCAGGTAGTCGCCGGACTCCGTGTTGACCTTGACCTTGGTGCCGGCCTCGAGGAACAGCGGTACCTGGATCTCCTTGCCGGTCTCCAGAGTGGCGGGCTTGGTACCGCCCGACGAGCGGTCGCCCTGCAGTCCGGGCTCGGTGTAGGTCACCTCGAGCACCACGGACGCGGGCAGCTCCAGGAAGATGGGGTTGCCGTTGTGCGAGCCGATGGTGGCCTGCTGGCTCTCAAGCAGGTAGTCCGTCGCGTCGCCCATCACCTCGGGGGTCACCGTCACCTGGTCGAAGGTGTCGGGATCCATGAAGACGTAGCCGGCGCCGTCGTTGTACAGGTACTGCATCGACCGGCGGTCCACCGTCTCGAAATCCACCTTGGTGCCGGCGTTGAACGTCTTGTCGACCACCTTGCCGGACAGCACGTTCTTCATCTTGGTGCGGACGAACGCGCCGCCCTTGCCGGGCTTCACGTGCTGGAACTCGATGACGGACCACAGATTCCCGTCGAGGTTGAGCACGGAGCCATTCTTGATGTCGTTCGAGGTCGCCACGGGTGTGTCCTATCGGTTGCGTACGTTGGTGCAGCGCGCTCGCCGCGCGCAGGCCGTCGACGATTCTATCCCAGGCGGGCGGCCAGGGCCTCGAGCGCCAAGCGGTACGAATCCGTGCCGAACCCGGCGATCGTTCCTGTCGCGACAGCGGACACCACCGAGGTGTGCCGAAACTCTTCACGTGCGTGCGGATTCGTGAGGTGAACCTCGATCAACGCGAGCCGCGCGCTCGTCACCAACGCACAGGCGTCACGCAGCGCGTACGAGTAGTGGGTGAACGCCGCGGGGTTCAGGATCACGTGCTGACGTTCGTCCACCGCGTCATGCATCCAGCCCACGAGCTCTGACTCGTCGTTGGTCTGCCGCACCACGGCCTCAAGGCCCAGGTCGCTCCCCCATTGCATGCACAGCGCCACGAGATCGACGTACGAGGTGCTGCCGTACGTGTCAGGTTCCCGGGTGCCCAGCCTATTGAGGTTGGGGCCGTTGACGATGAGCACGGAGGTCATGAACGTCACCCTAGCGGCGGGGGGCGGCGGACGGCCGATGCGCGCGCCGGGCCGTCACCCGGAGACGGCGTCGTACGCGCTCAGCAGCAGCGAGGGATCCGGCCCTTCGAGGCGCACGGGGTTGCCGATGCCCGCAAGGATCACGAACCGCAGCATGTCGCCGCGGGTCTTCTTGTCGCGCCGCATCGCGGTCTGCAGGGCGTCCCACCGGTTGCCCTGATACGTGACGGGCAGGCCCAGCGATGTCAGGATCTCGCGGTGGCGGTCCACCGAGGCGTCGTCGAGCCTGCCCGCCAGTCGCGCAAGCTCGGCGGCGAAGACCATGCCGACTGACACTGCGGCTCCGTGGCGCCACTGGTAGCGCTCGGTGTACTCGATCGCGTGACCGAAGGTGTGGCCGTAGTTGAGGATCTCTCGCAGGTGCGACTCCTTGAGGTCCGCAGCCACCACATCGGCCTTGACCTGGATCTTGCGCGTGATGAGCTCCTCGAGAACCGCGAGCGTGGCGTCGTCGAGATCGGCAGCGCTCAGCGCCGCCGCGTGCTCCTCTATGAGCTCGAGGATGCGCGCGTCAGCGATGAAGCCACCCTTCACCACCTCGGCAAGACCAGCCACCCTGTCGTTCGCGGGAAGCGTGCGCAGCATGTCGAGATCGCACCACACGGCTGCAGGCTCGTGGAACGAGCCCACGAGGTTCTTGCCCTCGGTCGTGTTGATGCCGGTCTTGCCTCCCACTGCGGCATCCACCATCGCCAGCACCGTGGTCGGCAGTTGCACCACGGCGACGCCACGCAGCCATGTGGCAGCGACGAACCCGGCGAGATCGGTGACCGCTCCCCCGCCCAGACCCATCACCACGTCCGTACGAGTGAAATCGGACTTTCCGAGGACCTGCCAGCAGAAGGCCGCGACCTCGGCGGTCTTCCCCGCCTCTGCGTCGGGGACCTCCGCCAGCACGGGGGTCCGGCCCGAGGCCTCGATCAGGACGCGGAGCGCATCGGCACGAATGCGGAGAGGGGCGGAGTGCACGATCAGCACCCGCGAGGCCGCCTCCGGTAGTGCGTCGACGGCCGATTCAAGGAGGTCGGTCCCGACGGTCACCGAGTACGGCGCGGCGGACGTGACCTCGACAACGGCGCTCACTGGTGTGCCTCCAGCTCGAGGATCGACGTGGCCACCTCGTCCACCGAGAGTGCGTCCGTGAGCACGGTGACCGTTGCGAGCTCCTCGTACAGTGGGCGTCTGTGGTCCATGAGCGCCTTCCACTGCTGTCGAGGGTTGCCCACGAGCAGCGGACGCGATCGGTTGAATCCAACGCGCGGGGCCGCGGCGGAGAGCGAGACGTCGAGGAACACCATGCAGCCGCCTGCGTCGACATACGAGCGAAGCTCGTCCCGTGTCGCCGGGTCGAGCACGGCTCCGCCACCGAGCGACAGCACGCCGTCGTGCTCGGAGAGCGCCGCTACGACGGCGGCCCTCTCCAACGTTCGGAACGCCTGCTCGCCCTCGTCGAGGAAGATGTCCGAGATGGACCTGCCGGACAGGGTCGCGACATCCGCGTCCGTGTCGCGCCATCCGAGTCCGGTCAACTCCGCGAGGCGACGCCCCACCGAGGACTTGCCAGACCCGGGCGGCCCGATGAGGACGAGGCGTGGCTGCGCCATCAGCGCAGCTGCTCCGGGATCGCGGCCGTGTAGGACGCGATGTTGCGCCTCAGCTCGTCCACGGAGTCACCGCCGAACTTCTCCACCAGCGCATCGGCCAGCGTGAGGGCCACCATCGCCTGCGCCACCACGGCAGCGGGAGCAACGGCGCACACGTCGCTGCGCTGATGAATCGCCTTCGCCGCCTCGCCCGATGCTGTGTCGATCGTGTCGAGCGCACGCGGAACGGTGCTGATGGGCTTCATCGCCGCACGCACGCGCAGCGGCTCGCCATTGGTCATGCCGCCCTCGACGCCACCGGCCCTGTTGGTCCGTCGCGCCACACCGCCTTCGCGGTACTCGATCTCGTCGTGCGCCTCGGAGCCACGTCGCGCGGCCGTCCGCAGGCCATCACCCACCTCGACGCCCTTGATCGCCTGAATGCCCATCAGGGCGGCGGCGAGACGCGAGTCCAGACGTCGATCCCAATGGACGTGACTTCCCAGGCCAACAGGCAGGCCGTACGCGACCACCTCGACCACCCCGCCGAGCGTGTCGCCGTCCTTCTGGCAGGCGTCGATCTCCTCGACCATGCGCGCGGAGGTCTCGCCGTGGTAGCAGCGGATGGGGTCCTCGTCGAGCTGCGGCGTCGCGTCTGCCGGCGGCAGCGGCGCATCATCGGGGACGCTGATGGGGCCGACCTGCACGGTGTGAGCCACCAGACGGATGCCGGCCGCCTGCTCGAGGAGTGCCTCCGCAACGGTCCCGAGAGCCACGCGGGCTGCCGTCTCTCGCGCAGACGCCCTCTCGAGGACAGGTCGCGCGTCGTCGAAGCCATACTTGGTCATGCCGACCAGATCGGCATGACCGGGGCGCGGGCGCGTGAGCGCGGCGGAGCGAGCGCCCGTGAGCTCGGCCGGGTCGACGGGGTCGGCGCTCATCACGGTCTCCCACTTGGGCCACTCGGTGTTGCCGACCTGGATCGCGACCGGGCCGCCCTGGCTGACGCCGTGTCGGACGCCGCCGAGGAACGTCACCTGGTCCTTCTCGAAGGACATCCGCGCTCCACGACCGTAGCCGAGTCGTCGTCGGGCGAGCGCCGCCTGCACATCGGCCGTCGTCACCTGGACGCCGGCCGGAAGTCCTTCGAGGGTGCCGACCAGTGCCGGACCATGGGATTCGCCTGCGGTGAGCCATCTGAGCATGGCTGTCATTGTGCCAGAGGGCTACGACGCGGATGCCCATGGCGATGCGCGGGGCCCCGTCTGAATCGGTTGCTACGCTCTGCGCATGACGACGCCGGTGACGCACTCGCTCGATACAGCCGGTGCGAGGATCAAGGGCTGGTGGCTCGCCGCGTCGACTCGCCAATCGGACCGTGCGTGGGTGCCTCCAGCCTGGGTCGCTGTCGCGTCGGTGCTCGTCGCTGCCGCGATACACGCCTCCGTCGCATGGGGCTCGATAGGGCCGATCTTCGGACCCGACGAGATCGGCACCATGGGCAATGGAAGGGTCATCGCCGACTCGGGACAGAACTGGTCGCTCATCGGCAACGGGTACATGCCGGGCGTCGGGCTCATGCTCGCACCGGTCTGGGCGCTGACTGATGACCCCTTCGTGGTCTATCAGGTGGCGCTTGCACTCGGTGTGGCCACCGCTGTGCTGTCGATCTGGCCCCTGTCGAACGTGGCTCGGTGGGCGGGCGCGTCTGCCTCGGGAGCCGTGGTCATCGCTGCTGTGATCTCTCTGGCTCCCGCGCGCACGATCCCGAGCAACTACGTCATGTCGGAGAACCTGCTGATCCTGGTCACTGCTTCAGCGGTCGCACTCGCCATCCGCGTGCTGCGGTCACCAACCCTCCTGAACGCCGCCTTGTTCGGACTCGTGGCAGGCGCTGCCCCTCTGGCCCACGGCAGGGGCGCGACCGTCGCACTCGCCTGCGGTCTGTGGTGCGTGTGGTGGCTGTGGCGACGCGCAGCCGTGGGACTGGTCGCCGGCATCATCGCGACGAGCGTCTCAGCCGCTTCCTATCTCCTCTATCGGTGGATCACCGCGCGGCTCTACTACGGCGACGACCGGGTGGCCGATGTGCTCTCCGGCTCCGAGAGCCGCACGTGGGAGGACGTGATCGCCTCTCTCGCGGGCGTCTCGTGGTACGCCGTGGCAGCCTGGCCGGCCGTGGCGGCCCTTGGCGTTCTCCTGCTCGCCCGGCGGCTGCGGCACGATCCGATCGCGTGGCTCGTCACGGGAATCACGACGCTGGCGATCGTGCTGACCTTGACGCAGATGCAACGCTCGCCGTCCGAGGGCCCGTTCACCCGACTCGACACATGGTTCTACGGACGCTACGCCGAGCAGGCGTTCGTGCTGCTGGCAGTGATCGGAGCGGCGGCACTCGTCAGGGTGAGGTGGGCCGCACTGTCGGCCGCTGTGGTGCTCATCACGGCCGCCGTGAGCATCGTGTTCCTCGTGCTCACCGTTCCGCGCATGCCGGTGGGCGGGTACTTCATCGATATCCACGTTCCGGGTGTCTCGCACTACTTGAGCCTCGACACGATCATCGCGGGAGAGTCGGAGCCGTGGGCTCTGATCTGCGGAGCGACCGTCCTGGTGGCGCTGCTGGTCGTCATCGCATCGTGGGTGCGCTCCGCAGGGATCCTCGTCCTCGCGCTGTATTGGGGCGCGCTCTCACTCGCGAACGACGCGACCCGGATCGATCCCCGCGACGACTACTACCGTGAGACCGCAGCGCTCGGCGAAGCAAGCGCCTACCTCCCCGCGGACGTCACGGTCGGAGCTGACATCACGTATGCCGAGGGCACCAACTTCTATGTGTTCTGGAACACCCCTCGCAGGCTGACCCTCATCGCCGTCGGCGAAGGTCTGCCTCATCCCGACGTGGTGCTGACGACGATCGGCAATCCCGTTCCGGCACAGGCGGGGGCAAAGCTCCTGCCCGAGGGTGACTATGCCGGTCTCGGGTACTGGATCTACCCCGGCGATCTCCAGGACTCGCTCAGCGAGGCCGGACTGCTGGTCGACGCACCCACCCCCGCCGGCTGACGCGCCCGGAGGGCGCCGCCGCAGCCACCGGTGGCTGCGGCGGCTTCGCACGCAAGGCGGGCGGGCGGGCGAGCTTCACGATGGGCCCGGCCGCCCGCTTGCGCCTAGCTTGCGCCCGGCTGCGGGTCCGCCCCGCCTACCTCCGCGAAGGGAGAGTCGCCTGTCAGTGGAGCGGGCTCGAGCACGCCTTCGTCGACCACGGTGTAGTCCGGATTCTGGAGATAGAACGCTCCGGTGGCGGTCACCTGCACATCTCCATCTGCGGATTGCGAGACACCGGTGAGCGGTGAAGAATCCGACTGGCGAGCCTCGAGCTGCACGTTGTACAGCTGGAACAGCTGTTGAGCAGGGTCGGCCAGGAGCTCGAAGAACTCGAGCGCCTCCTCAGGCGTCCCCGCCACGCTCAGCGTGACGGCGACCTCGACCAGGCCGTCGGTGACGACGACGTCGGCGGTGGGCGGCGTCACAGCAGGCTGGAACTCGGAGGTCTCGCCGGTCTCAGGCAACGGCCCGGTCACGAAGAGGCCTGCGATCTGCGTCGAGACGAGTGCCCCTGGCGCGACGGTCCAACCCTCGACCGTGGCACTTCCCGCCTGGCTCAGACTCACGATCTCCACGCCCGACTCCTCGACCGCTGTCGCCAGTCGGGCCCGGATGACCGGCTCGTCGAAGACGGAAGGAGCGTTGAGTGCGACCGCGTCCGAGTAGTCCGGGGCAGCCTCCAACTCGCTTGCGTAGGCGTCCAACTGAGCGGAGGCAGTCTCGATGAGCACCGTGTTCCCCTCGACCTCCTCGGCTCGGTCCGCGAGCTCCCCAGTCTGCTTGATCTGCGGGCTCACGGCGAGGAACCATCCCAGCGCCAGGACGATGATGATCGCGACGACGGTCAGCGCGATGATGGGTGCGTACTTCGAGTTGAGCATCAGCCCTCCTCCTCCGTAGTCTCCTCCGCGGCGGCGGACGGGCTGGGCTCAGCGCTCGGCTCGGGCGAAGGTGCGACGCCTGGGTCTACGGCGACGATGACCTCACCCACCGAGATTCCTGTCACGGAATCCTCAGGCACCAGGCGACCAGTGAGGACGCCTTCCGTGAGCACCGCTCGTCCGGTGACGAGCCAGAACACGTCAGCTCCGTCGGTGCCGTAGGCCTCGGTCGTCGCAGAGACGTTGGCGATCCCAGGAAGAGCCTCGATGCGCTCGAGATGCGCGTTCGCGTCCTCGAGAGACAGAGCACGGGAGATGAACTCGACGGTTCCCACTCCCCCTCCGACCACCGGGTCGACGATGACGTTGCCGAGCCCCTGAGCGCTGGGGCCGAAGAACGCCACGCTGTCGAAGCTGGTGTCCTCGTCCGCCGTCGCGAGGATCGAGGAGGACAGAGCGGAATAGGCAATCTCTCCGTAGCCCACCTGCGCGAGCCCGAACTCCTGCTCCTCTCGCTCACGGTAGGCCTCGTACACGACGACCTTCGCATCCCGCTCCGCGATCGCCTCAGCTTCAGCGGCAACAGCGTCATCGACGTTGTCCTGCGCGAGCCCGCGCGCGCCCCATGCCAGGAACCACGCGACCGCTACGACACCGATGGCGATGAGCACCGCGAACAGCGCGGTGACCTGCACGGCCCGCAAGGCCCGCTTCTCTGCGATGTCCTTGGGTATCAGATTGACGGCCGGCAGCGGTGACGCGCCGATGCGCTTGGCAAGCTCGTTCACGCCGCACCTCCCATCGCGAGTCCGACGACCGTCGCGAGCGTTGCCTCACGGCCTCGAAACTGCTGGGCGTCGACCTTCTTGGACACCACCGCTCCTTGCATAGGGTCGCCGATCATCACCGGCAGGCGCGTAGCACTCGAGAGTGCCTGGCCGAAGCCCGCCATGTACGCTCCACCGCCGGAGAGCACGATGCGCTCCGCGCCCGCGCCCGGGTTGGACGAGGCGAAGTACACGAGCGTGTTGCGAATCGAGTCGATCAGAGGCGACATGACATGAGCCACGGCCTCGGCGACGGGGCGCTGCTCCGTGCCGACGTTAGGGTTCATGCCGATCTGGAACTTGAGTGCCTCAGCGTCGATCGACGCGCCCTTGAAGGCGCTCGCGATGGCCTTGGTCGCGTCCGAACCACCCTGGGGAAGCACTCGCACGAGTCGTGGGGATCCGTGCTGCGAGACCACCACCGTCGTGGTCTCCGCGCCCACATCCACCGTGGCGACGTTGGACGTCATGAGCTCACCACGCACGGTGCCCCGCCAGAGTGCGAATGCCTTGTGGTCGATGCGTGCGGGACCGATGCCCGCTTCATCGAGACCGGAGATGAGGCCGCGCACGAACTCGCGAGGCGCCGCGACCAGCAGACCGCGGAGCATGGGTCCCGACTGCGTCTCGATCTCGACGCTCGGGTAGAAGTCCAACAGCGCGTCGTCGACGGCCATCGGGAGCGAGTCCTGAACGTGGAACGCGAGCGACGCCCTGACCTCGCTCATCGATTGGGTGGGCACGTCCACCTCGCGCACCACCACGCTCGGGTGGCCGATCGCCAGGATCGCCTTCTTCGGCTTCACCTTCGCGGCGCTCAGAGCCTCCTTGACGGCGCTCGAGAAGGCGCCAGGCTCCTCGACCTGCCCCTCACGCATGACGCCAGCCGGAAGTGCGCGCTCGGCGTACGCCGTGAGCGCCGCTCCGGCTCGAGGATCGTCGCCGCCGCGCAGCTCGACCTCTGCCACGCGCACGACGGTCGCTCCCACGTCGATCGCTACTTGTCTGGTCGCCACAGCGGCCCCTCCTTTAATGTTTCAGGTGAAGTATCGGCACCCTTGTCGGAAGACTCAAGGCTCATGAGAGACCCGTCACACTCAGGTACCACTCGGCGATCGGCGGCCCCAAGATCACCCCTGTCCACGCCCCAGCGAACATCCACGGCCCGAACGGAATGCGCACACCCGTGGCCCGGCGAGCCACGATCATCGCGCCCACGCCCACGATCGAACCCCACACGAACGCAGCGAACCCTCCGACGGCCAGCTCGGCCCAACCGAGCCACGCGAGAACGCCACCGAGGATGAAGGCCAGCTTGACATCGCCCAGCCCCATGCCCTTCGGATACACCAGCACTGCGGCGAAGTAGAAGGCGCCGAGCACGGCCGCGCCGGCCAGTGCACGCGCTGCACTCCACCAGTCCCCTGACACGGCTGCTGCCGCCACGATGAGGACCCCAGCGATGATCGCGAAGGGAAGCGTGAGGGCGTCCGGCAGCCGCATGGTGTCGAGATCCACCAGCGTCAGGACCACGCTGAAGAAGGCCAAGGTGAGCAGCAAGGGCAGCGCCCACGTCACACCGGCGCCCCAGGCGACCGCGCCGAAGATCACGCCCATCGCGAGCTCCACCAACGGATAGCGACCACTGATGGGTGCCGAGCAGTCCGCGCACCTGCCACGCAGCCACAGCCACCCGATGACGGGGACGTTGTGCTGGGGGCGGATCCGCCCCCCACACGACGGGCACGCGCTGGGAGGCGACACCACCGACAGGCCTGCCGGCACGCGGTAGATCACGACGTTCGCGAACGACCCGAGGAGCAGTCCGAGCACCGTGCAGAGTGCGACCACCAAAGCGCTTGTCACCCGCGAATGTCGAACCGCGAGCTCAGCCGCATGTCGGCCTCATCATCGAGGTCGGGAACGGTCGTCACGAGCGACGGCACGGGCATGGAGAACATCTCCTGCTCCCAACCGTTGGTCTGCGCCAACGACCCCGCGTAGACCTGACCCTTGAAGGGATCGGACGACGCCGGGATGGAGTTCTGAGACTCGAACTTGCAGGGCGTGTAGATCAGTTGCGCCACGTCCTGAATGTTCTGGAACTTCGCCATCCAGATGCTGCCGTCCGCCCAGCCGTCGGAACCGTTGTCCGAGCATGTGGGCGTCTCCTGCCCCTGGGTGAAGGTTCCCGTGGCCCACGAGACGCCGGGAGCGTCGGCGGGCACGATCCAGTAGAGAAGACGCTCGGAGCCGTCTGCCGAGCGCACACGCAGGTCGTTGCGCGAGCGGAACCCTGTGTTCGACACCATTGCCACGTCCGACGTGAGCACCAGGTTCGCGTTGTCGAACTGAACCGGGGTGTTGGGTGGGCAGTTGAAGATGATCAGTCGGGGTCCCACCACGGTCCCCGCGTTGTTGACGATCGCGGTCGAGCCAGCGGTGCTGCAATCGGTGGCAGTGACGAGGGTGTACCCGGCATCGTCGGTCCACCGCGAGATGTCTGCGGCCGTCATGGTGATCTGGTCCATGGGCACGCGTCGCGGCGCCTGGATGCGGCTGGGGTAGCCCACTGCGTCATTGAAGGACGCGCTCGCGGTGGAGGGGTTGGAGGGATCCGGGGTTCCCACGGCCATGCCGGGGTGTCGGTTCGCGGGCGTGATGTTGAGCTGGGGGTGAATGGCACCGGACGCCCATGCCTGGCCATCGACATACGCCTGGTTGTTGCGTACCGACAGGTTGCCTGACCGCACGATGACATCCTTGGAGATTCTGGTCGCCTCCATCTCGACGCCCGTCTGGACGTACAGACTGCCGTCGATGGTGGCCTGCTGCGACTTGAAGCCATGCAGGAAGGAGAAGGCGATGCCTCCGATGCCGCCCTGCGGTGCCTTCGAGTTCTGCAGGAGGATGCCGCCGTTCGTGAGGGCCGAACCGGTGATCCGCGAACCGGAGTTCTTGATCGCGATGCCCCACTCGGCGGCGTCTCCCGCAGCGTAGACGTTGCCGTCGATGTCCGCGCCCGAGGAATCGATGATGACGCTCCCCGATGCCCAGACGTCACTGAAGATGTCGCAGGTGTTCTCGAGCCTCACGTCGCCATGCGCAGCGACGATGGAGCCCTCGATGTGCTCGTTCGTCGAGCAGGTGATGCCGCCGTTGGAGTAGACGTGCGCGTCACGAGCGTTGACGGTGCTCTCGAGCAGGTCCGTGTTGTTGCGCATCGTCAGGGTCGCCTCGGAGAACAGCGCCTTGTCGAGGATGCCCGGCGGGATCGTGGGCGAGAAGCTCGCGGCGACGGTGCGCTGCACCGGGTCGCCATCCAGCACGACGGGCGGGGTGGTCGCCGTCGCGGTCACCACCAGCCTCGTGGTCAGGTCGCCCGGCCCCGGGCACGCCTTGGTCGACGTGGTGGTGCCGTCCGAGACGGTGAACTCATAGGCCAGTGCGACATCGTCGCCGTTCATGACGAGGCTGTTGTTCGAGCAGATCGAGGAGAGCTCGTCGTACTGAAGCCCCTCGAGGCTCGTGAAGATGAGATCGATGCCCGCGTCGGCGCTCGCGTAGGCGCGCTCCTCGACGCGAGTCTGCTGCGTGCGCTCCACCGTGAACATGGTGGCGGCGGCCACCGTGGTCATGATGACGGCGCCTACGAGCATGATCCCCAGCACCATGACCATGGCGACGCCCTCGTCGGACTCTCGCCAGGAACGGTTGCGATCCATCATCGTGTCACGTCCTCAGTTGCAGGCAGGGACGGTGTTGCCCTGCGGTCGTACGGTGATGCTCTTGCTGAATTCCACGGGCTTGTGCCCGTTCTCGGTGTCGACGGCAAGGTTGATGCGCAGCAGCTTCGACACGCCCAGGACGCCGTCGGTGCTCGTGTCGATCAGACCATCCGCGACCCCGAATGCTCGCGAGGAGCTTCCCTCGCTGAACCCATCGCGGACCACGGGCCACGTCGACGTCGCTCCGGCAGCGGATCCGCTCGCCGCCGCCGTGAGAGCGGCGCGCGTGGGCGCGCCGTCCGCGCCGATGTAGCGGCGGAGCTCGCCGTCCGAGTCGGACATGTAGTAGCCCACGCACACCCAGGTGCTGCTCGCGGCATCGGCATTCGTGGCGATGCGCGACTGGGTCACCATGAGCTGGCCGTCGTCCGCGACCTCGGTGAAGGCCGCGTTGCGAAGGTCCGCCTCGACCTCCTTGAACGTCACCTGCGCGATGTTGTTCGCATGGGCCGCATCGATGGTGTCGCGCTGCACGGTGATGACGCGGATGAACAGTGTCGCTGCGATGCCCATGATCATGATGAGCAGCAATGAGTAGACGATCAGCTCCGCGAGCGTGAAGCCATCGTCGTCGAGCCGACGTGAATGCCGCATCATGCGTCGAACTTCACGTAGATGTTGGACGTGAGCGTGATGTCAGCCACCTCGAGGTCCGCCACTTGAGGCGTGACCACGACCGTGACCAGCGCGAGCTTGGGCTCGAGCTTGGGGTCCGGGCCGGTCTGCACGCAGTTCGTGAGCGTCCCGGTGATCTCCAACGGCACGCCACGGCCGTCGACGACGGTCTCGGTCGCCTCGACAGCATCGCGCACGTTGTCGCAGTCGCCGGTTGCGGCCTTCGCCCGCGCCACCTCCATGCGTTGGGTCGCCAGCTCCGTGGCGCTCGCACGCGTGGATGACTCGCCCACCGCGGTGATGGCGGTGATGAGGAGGGAGAGGATGGCCATCATCACGATCGCCAGGAGCAGCATCGAGACCATGATCTCGGTCAGGCCGAAGCCGTCGTCCTTGCCGTTGCTCTTCATCTCACTCCCCTCAGCCTTCTCAGAATACGCGGCTGCGGTGGGATCGGGAATATGCACTCCCGACCCCACCGCAGTTTCACTCACCTGCGATTAGCAGGAGGTGGAACCCTCGTGCAGGGTGCCGTCAGCGTCGATCGACCAGTCCTCGATGTCTCCACCGGCGACCGAGGCGCCGATGCAGAAGCCACCACCGGTCACGGTCACCGAGCTCGTGGCCCAGCTCACACCGGGCGAGGTGGTGAAGCCCGAGATCGTCACGGAGGTCGCGGTCGGGTTCTCGACGAGCGCGCTCGCGACCTCGATCTGAGCGTTCTTGAGGTCCGACTGAGCGGCCGAGTCCTTGGCCTTCGCCTGCTGGTTCAGGTACAGCGGGATGGCGATGGCGGCGAGGATGCCGATGATGATGATGACCACGAGGAGCTCGACGAGCGTGAAGCCCTTGTCGGTGCCCTCGAGCTTCTCCTGCATGCGCTTCTGGATGCGTGCAATCATGGTGATGCCTTTCGGTGTCTTGTTTTCTCTTTCAAGCCCGAACCCACGGATGTGAGTCCGGTCACGGCCGAGGAGACTCACGTCACGCCCAGTAGACACCTGGGGCCCTCAGCCACGTCTGTGTGTAGTTATCCGATCAGGTCGAAGACCTTGAAGATCGGCATGTAGAGAGCGATGACCATTCCGCCGATCATGCCTCCCAGCACTGCGATCATGATGGGCTCGATCAGGCTGGTCAATTGCTCTGTGGTGGATTCCACTTCTTGGTCGTAGAAGTCCGCGATCTTGTCGAGCATCTCGTCCAGCGCACCCGTGTCCTCGCCCACCGCGATCATCTGGACGACCATGGGCGGGAAGACAGGATGCTGCGAGAGAGGCTTCGCCAGCGACTCGCCCTTGCGCACCGACTGCTGCACAGCGCGTGTGGCATCCTCGATGACGATGTTGCCTGAGGCCTGGCCCACGATGTCGAGCGCCTGGAGGATCGGCACGCCGGAGCGGACCATCGAGCCGAAGTTGCGTGAGAAGCGCGCGACCGCGATTTTCTGCACGAGCGGACCGAACACGGGTGCCTTGAGGAACGCCGGCTGATACTTGCGGCGCACGCTCTCCTTGTGCTTGTTCTTGCCCCACCACACGCCGAACATGATGAGGGCGATGATCAGCGGCACCGCACCGATCTTCATGATGTTGGAGGCGTAGACCAGTATCTGCGTCGCGAACGGCAGCTCTCCCCCGAGTCCCTCGAACATATCCGCGAACACGGGCACGATGAAGATCAGCATCGCGGCTGTCGCGAGGATCGCGATGAAGAACACCACCACGGGGTAGGTCATCGCGGACTTGATCTTCCCGCGCAGCTTGACCTCGTTCTCGAAGTTCTCGGCGATCGAGACCAGCACCGTGTCCAGGAATCCGCCTACCTCACCCGCCTTGACCATGTTGATCATGATGGGCGGGAAGACCTGCGGGTGCCGGCCCAGGGACTTCGAGAACGACTGGCCCGTCTCGACATCACCGCGGACCTCGGCCACGACCTTCTGCAGGGCCTTGTTCTCCGTCTGCTCGGCAAGGATCGACAGCGATCGCAGGAGCGACAGACCTGAGGAGATCATGGTGGCGAGCTGACGCGAGAGGATCGCGATGTCCTTGAGCCCGATCTTCTCCCCCATGCCAGGGATCGTCAGCTCGGTGTTCAGACCCTTGCCACCGGTCTCAGCGACCTGCAGCGGTGTGAGCCCCTTCTCGCGCAGTCGCGATGCGACGGCAGCGCTGGTGGGCGCCTCCATCGTTGACTTGTGCGTCTTTCCCTGCATGTCGCGGGCAGTGAACTCGAACTGCTTGGTAGGCGTCGCCATCGTGGATACCGTCCCTTAGTACTTGGAAGCGCCAGCGCGCCCGCACAGCCGGTTGAACTCTTCATACGAGTGACACATCTCGACCGCCACGTCATAGGAGATGGTGCCGGCCTTGACCAGCTCCGCGAGGTGCTGATCCATGGACTGCATGCCCAGCGACGCACCTGCCTGCAGCGAGGTGTAGATCTGGTGGGTCTTCCCCTCGCGGATCAGGTTGCGAATCGCCGGCGTGGCGACCATCACCTCGACGGCGACAGCTCGGCCGGGTCCGTCTGCGCGCGGCAGCAGGGTCTGGCACAGCACGCCCTGGATCGCGGTCGCCAACTGCACGCGCACCTGCCCCTGCTGCTCGGACGGGAACACGTCGATGACGCGGTCGATGGTCTGCGCGGCGTCCTGCGTGTGCAGGGTGGCGAACACGAGGTGACCGGTCTCGGCAGCGGTCAGCGCGACGGAGATGGTCTCGAGGTCGCGCATCTCGCCGATGAGGATGATGTCTGGGTCCTGGCGCAGCACGTGCTTGAGCGCGCGGCCGAAGGACTTCGTGTCCGCGCCCACCTCCCGCTGGTTCACCAGCGAGCGCTTGTGGCGGTGGAGGAACTCGATGGGGTCCTCCACGGTCATGATGTGACCGGAGCGGGACCGGTTGGCGAGGTCCACGAGGGAGGCCAGAGTGGTCGACTTGCCTGAGCCGGTGGGGCCCGTCACGAGCACGAGGCCTCGTGGCAGGGTCGCGAAGTTCGCGGCGGCCTGCGGGATGCCCAGAGACTCCAGCGGCTTGATCTCGTAGGGGATCACGCGGAACGCGGCGCCGACGGACTCACGCTGACGGTAGAGGTTGACGCGGAAGCGCGCCTCGCCGACCAGCGCGTACGAGAAGTCCAGCTCCAGCTCCTCCTCGAACTTCTCGCGCTGCGCCTGCGTCAGGATCTGATAGAGCGTGCGCTGCAGGCTCTCCGGCATGAGCTTGGCGAAGCCCTCCAGCGGCTGAAGTCCTCCGTCGACGCGCACCATGGGCGGCGCACCGCTCGTCACGTGGAGGTCGGAGGCGCCCAGCTTGAGCATGCCGCGGAGCGCCTCTGTGATGTCGAGGTCGCCTTCCTGCGCGTCCTGACTCATCCCGATGCGCTTGTGCGCGGCCGGCTGAGCCTGCGGCATGGTCCCCGAGGTGGGTGCGGATGCAGTGGTGGGACGCGAGCCGGCGACCGGCGTCGCGGGCTGAGCAGGCGCGCCGGGCGCGGCCTGCCGCGGAGGCATCATGGGCTGGCGCTGCGCTGGCGCCGCACCAGGCTGACCCGGTGCCTGCTGCCCGGGCATGGCCTGTGACGGAGCGGGCTGGCCCGGCATGGCCTGGGCGGGAGCCGGTCGCTGCGGCTGAGCGGGGGCGAAGTGGTTCGAGGGCACCTGCGGGACGGAACCGGACATCGGTGCCGAGCCCGGGACACCGGACTGCGCAGGTCGCTGGACGGCCGGCTGGCCGGCTGGCGCAGGCTGCTGCGGCGGTCGCGGAGTCTCCTCCGGCATGAACTGCGTCATCGTCGTTCCTCCCGTGCGCCGCGATCGTGGAACCGCGACGTCTCGTCAGTGAGAGTGGTATCGGCACACACTATGACGCGCTTCACCACAAATCGGTCAAAAAACCTGTGGGATGCGTCACTTCGCCACACGGAACAGCTCCTCGACCGACGTCGTGCCGTTCAGCACCTTCGCCCAGCCGTCCATGAGCAGCGTCTCCATGCCGTTCGCGCGGGCGGCCCTGCCGATCTCCGCTGCCGACGCGCGTGCGACCGCGAGACGCTCGATCTCCTCGTTCACCACCATGATCTCGTGGAGCGCGACGCGCCCGCGGTAGCCGGTGTTCGAGCATCGCTGGCAGCCCTCGGGCCGGAACACGGTGGGCGGAGGCTGGGTGGCGTCCCACGTGATCGAGTCCGGGATCTCCTCCCGGGTCATCGTGTACTCGACCGCGCAGTGCTCGCACAGGCGACGCGCGAGACGCTGGGCGACCACGGCGTCGATCGCGGAGCCCACGAGGAACGGCTCGATGTCCATCTCGATCAGGCGCGTCAGCGCGGACGGCGCGTCGTTCGTGTGCAGGGTCGACAGCACGAGGTGACCGGTGAGCGCCGCCTCGATCGCGATCTGCGCGGTCTCGTGGTCGCGGATCTCACCGACGAGCACCACGTCCGGGTCGGCACGCAGGATAGACCGCAGCGCCGCTGCGAAGGTCAGCCCGGCCTTGGGGTTGACCTGCACCTGGTTGATGCCGGGGATCCGGTACTCGACCGGGTCCTCGACCGTGATGACGTTGATCTCGGGACGGGTGATCTGGTTCAGGGTCGCGTACAGCGTGGTGGACTTTCCCGAGCCCGTGGGGCCGGTCACGAGGATCATGCCGTACGGCTTGGTGAAGGTCTCCGCGTACGCCTCGTAGTTCTTCTCGCGGATGCCCAGGTCCTCGAGGTCGAGGGTCGCCGTCGAGTTGTCGAGGATTCGCATCACGACCTTCTCGCCCCACACTGTGGGCAGCGTCGCGACTCGCAGGTCGATCTTGCGGCCCTGGTGGTTGACGGACAGACGTCCGTCCTGCGGCTTGCGCCGCTCCGCGATGTCGATGTCGGACATGATCTTGAGACGGCTGGTCACGCCATTGGAGATCGCCTTCGAGGCCCGCTGCATCTCATGGAGCACGCCGTCGATGCGGTACCGCACCCTGAGGTCCTTCTCCGTGGGCTCGATGTGGATGTCCGAGGCACGGTCCTGGACTGCTTGGGAGATCAGCAGGTTCACGAACCGCACGATGGGTGCGTCATCCTCCGAGATCGCGCCGGACAGCGCCTCGTCGTCGAGGTTGACCTCGGACTCGGAGAGCTCCTCCTGGAGGTCCTCCAGCTCGGCGTCGGAGCGGCAGTAGCGGTCGATCGCCGTCATCACGTCGTCGTGCGTCGCCACGACGGGGATCACCTGGAGGCCGGAGATGGTGCGGAAGTCGTCGACCGCGACCACGTTGCCTGGATTGGACATCGCGACCTTCAGGATGCCGTCCTGGAGAGCGATCGGCAGAGCGCTGTGGCGCCGGCACACGGCCGCCGAGACCATCGAGACGGCGGAACGGTCCACCGGGAACTCATTGAGCTCCACGAACTCCATCCCGACCTGCGACGCGAGCGCACGGACCAGCTGGCCCTCGGAGATCAGGCCGAGCTCGACCAGCGTCCGTCCCAGCGACTGGCCGCGCGACTGCTGCTCGTCGATGGCATCCATCAGCTGCTCTTCCGTGAGCACGCCATCCTCGAGCAGGATCGAACCGAGCTGCTTCACAACACTCCCTCATTCGCCATCGAGTGCGCGATGCGCACCTTGCGAAAAATAACATCGGCATCGGCATGAGGGCAGACCAGTGTTACCGATCTCACTCAGGCAGCCAGCACCGCCTCGAGCGCCGTCACGGGCGCCGCTCGTCCCGTCATGAGCCGTACCTGCTCGAGGGCCTGATGGAGCAGCATCCGGGTTCCGGGAACCAGCACTCCCCCGGCCCCGCGCCACGCCGCGCCCAGCGGTGTCACGAGCGGCTCGTACACCACGTCCAGCAGCACCGCGCCAGGCTGAACCGAGCCGAGCATGTCTCCCAGCAGGGCGCCGGCGTCGGCGGGGATGGTGGACACGACCGCCTCGGCGGCCGCCATCGCCTGCGGCGCATCCTCGAGGCTCACGAATCGCGGCTCGACGCCCATCTTGGTGGCCGCGCGCATCAGTGCGCCAGCGCGCGCACGGTTGCGGACCGCGACCAAGGGCCGGGTCACGCCGAGGCGTCCCAGCGCGGCGAGCGCGGACGTCGCCGTCGCTCCCCCGCCGAGGATCACGCCGCTGGTCGCACGCTCCACGCCGCCCTCGGCCAGCGCCGCCACCACTCCGTGCACGTCCGTGTTCGCGCCCACGAGCTGACGGTGGCCCGCGACGGGCTGCACCACCACGGTGTTGATCGCACCGACGAGCTTGGCCATGGGCTCGATGAAGTCGACGAGGGGCATCGCTGCGACCTTGAGCGGCATCGTCAGGCTGAGTCCGGCCCAGTCGTCGTCGAGCTCCGCCACGAAGGCCGGGAGCCGGTCCTCCGTGACGTCGAAGGCCCGATAGTCCCAGTCCAGACCCAACTCCTGGTACGCCGCACGATGCAGCGCCGGCGACAGCGAGTGCGCGATGGGATGTCCCAGCACGCCCGCACGGCGCGTCGACGTCATGGTGGGGTCAGCCGTCCGAGCCCTCAGCGGCCTCTTCCTCAGCGGCACGGGCCTGTGCCCACTCGCGCAGCTCGGCCACGTTCACACCGTGCTGCTCGAAGGTCTCCGCGTACTTGGTCTCGCCGGTGTCGGTGTTGACCGTCACGAAGAACAGGTAGTCGTGATCGGCGGGATTCATGGCCGCGATGATCGAGGCCTCACCCGGGGCCGCGATGGGCGTGGGCGGCAGACCCGGGTACATGTACGTGTTGTACGGCGAGTCGATCGCGCGGTCCTCAGCGGTGGTGAACACGCCCTCGGTGGGGTTGAGGTACTTGACGGTGGAGTCGAGCTCGAGCGCCATGTCGATGTCGAGGCGGTTGTGGATCACGCCGGAGATCATGGGACGGTCCTCGTCCAGACGCGCCTCGCGCTCGATCAGCGAGGCGATCGTCAGCACCTCCTGGCGATCGCCCTCGGGAACATCGTTGCGGTCCAGCACCGTCACGGTGGTGTCCACCATCTCGGCGAGGATGTCCGCAGGCTGCGCGTCGGGGTTGAACCGGTACGTCAGGGGGAACAGCCAGCCCTCGAGGTTGCCGTCAGCCTCGGCGGGGAGCCCCAGCGCCTCGGTGTCAGCCGCTGCCGCCTCGACCTCCTCGATGGTCGCGTCCGTGAGGTTCGCGATGGCCTGGAGGTAGAACTCCAGCGTCTTGCCCTCGGGGATGGTGAGGGTGAGCTCGTTGCGGTTGTTCGGGTCGAGCAGGGCGAGCAGCGCGAACTCGGCCTTCATCTCGCGCTGCATGAAGTAGTAGCCGGGCGTGATGCCCGCGGCGGCGGGGTTGTTGCGCGCCTCGCTGATGAACGCCTCGGGAGAGGCGACCACGCCAGCCTCGTACAGCGTCTGCGCGATGTCGGAGCCGGTGTCACCCTGCTCGACGACCACCTGCACCACGCCCTGTCCGGCGCCCTCGTAGTCCTGCGCGACGTTGGCGGAGTCCGTCTCGAAGGACTGGACGAAGTTCCACGCGATGGATCCGCCGATGGCGAGCAGCACCACGGCGACGGCGGAGACCACGAGGGTCCACTTGCGTCGGGTCGCACGGCGCTGCTGCCGCTGCAGGCGGCGCATGTCGAGCGACGTGGTCGTCGTCGCCTCGGCCTCGAAAAGGTCAGTCATCATTCCCCTCGGGGATCGGCTCGTAGGTCACCCTATCGAGGTTTCCCTGTCGTTCAATGTCCAACGCGCTCTCGAGGATCACCACAGCGGCGGCCTGATCGATGACCTGGCGTTGCTGTCGTGAGCTCCTGCCGGCCTGGCGCATGGCGTGCTGCGCCGTGGCGGTCGAGAATCGCTCGTCCACCAAACGAACCACTGCGTCGCATCGTTCCGACAGCTGCGCTGCGAACGCGTGGGCCATCGCCGCGCTGTCGCCATCCTTGCCCGAGAGCTTCCGGGGAAGCCCCACGAAGACCCTGGTGGCACCGCGCTCGCGCACGATCTCGACCACCTGGTCGACGTCGCCATCGCCGCGTGGGACGGTCGTGACGGGGAACGCGAGCACGCCTTCGGGGTCCGAGGCGGCCACGCCGATGCGGACGGTGCCCACATCGACCGCCAGCCGCACTCCTCTATCCACGGTTCCCGACCGCCGCCACCACGGACTCCAGCGCTGCGCCGATCCTGGTGGCGTCCTGACCACCGCCCTGTGCGAGGTCCGGCTTGCCCCCGCCACCGCCGCCCAGGACGCTCGACGCGACCTTCACGAGGTCGCCTGCGCGCAGGCCGGCATCGCGCGCGGCCTGGTTGGTGGCGATCACGATCTGCGGACGTCCGTTGAAGGCAGCCGATGCGGCCACGACGGAGGGGCCGGCCTCGCCCAGGCGGGAGCGGACGTCCGTCACGAGCGTGCGCAGGTCGTCGCCGTCGGAGGCGTTCGCCGATTCGTGCGCCACCACGCGCACGCCGGCGACGTCCGCCGCGGTCTCGACCAGCTGGGCCGCGACCTGCTGCATCGCCTGCTGGCGGTACTGCGCCAGCTGCTTCTCGGCCTCGCTCAGGCGGCTCAGCAGAGACCCGATGCGGTCGCTCAGCTCCTCGGGCCGCGCCTTCAGGGTCGTGGTGAGCTCGTTCACGATCGACCGCTCTGCCGCCAGGTTCGAGAACGCATCGGCTCCCACCAGCGCCTCGATGCGGCGTGCACCCGAGCCGACGGAGCCTTCGCTCGTGACCGACAGCAGGCCGATCTGGCTCGAGTTCTCGACGTGCGTGCCGGCGCACAGCTCACGCGAGAACGGTCCGCCGATCTCGACCACGCGCACGCGGTCTCCGTACTTCTCGCCGAACAGCGCCATCGCGCCCAGACCCTTGGCCTCGTCCAACGACATCACGTTCGTCGCGACCGGCAGCTCCTCGCGGATCGCACGGTTGGCGATGCCCTCGATCTCCTCGCGCGCGGTGTGGGAGATGCCCTGGCGCCACGCGAAGTCCAGGCGCATGTAGCCGGGCTTGTTGTAGGAGCCCGCCTGCGTGGCGTCGTCGCCGAGCACCTGATGCAGCGCGGAGTGGATGAGGTGGGTGGCGGAGTGCGCCTTCGACGCCAGGCGACGATTCACCACGTCGACCTCCGCGGAGACCTGGTCGCCGGCGGCGATCTCGCCCTCCTCGACCGTGACGGTGTGGACGATGACGTCCGCGACCGGCTTCTGCACGTCGATCACGTTCAGGGTCGCGTGGCCGCCGCGAATCTCGCCGGTGTCCGCGTCCTGCCCGCCGGACTCGGCGTAGAACGGCGTCTGGGCGAGGATCACCTCGACGGTGTCGCCGGCCTTCGCCACCGGGACGGAGACGCCGTCCTTGATGACGGCGACCACCGACGTGGCGAGGCTCAGCTCGTCGTAGCCACGGAACTCCGTGGGCGTCCTCTCACCGACGGCCTGGTAGACCGCCACGTCCGCGTGCGCACCCTTCTTGGCCTTCGCATCGGCCCGGGCGCGCTCCTTCTGCTCGTTCATGAGGGCACGGAAGCCGCCCTCGTCCACGGTCACGCCCTGCTCGGCCGCCATCTCGAGGGTGAGGTCGATCGGAAAGCCCGACGTGTCGTGGAGACGGAACGCGTCCGCGCCGCTGAGCGTGCTCGAGCCGGCCTGCTTGGCCTTGGCCACGGCGGTGTCGAAGATGGTGGTGCCCTGCGTGAGGGTGCGCCTGAACGCGTCCTCCTCCGTCACGGCGACGTTCTCGATGCGCGCGATCGCGTCGCCGAGCTCCGGGTACGAGGGCTTCATCGCGTCGAAGCTGGTGCGCACCAGCGCGGCCATCGATGGGTCCTCGACGCCCAGCAGCCGCATCGATCGGACGGTGCGGCGCAGCAGCCGGCGCAGCACGTAGCCACGCCCCTCGTTGCCGGGCACGATTCCGTCGTTGATCAGCATCATGGAGCTGCGGACGTGGTCTGCGATCACGCGCAGGCGCACGTCGTCCTCGGCGTCCGCCTTGTAGGCCTTGCCCGACAGCTCGGAGGCCTTCGCGATGACCGGGAAGACCTCGTCGATCTCGTACATGTTCGACACGCCCTGCTTGAGGTACGCGATGCGCTCGAGGCCAGCGCCGGTGTCGATCGCCTTCTGGTCGAGCTCCCGCACCAGCGGATAGTCCTTGCCGGAGCCGGGTCCGCGAAGGAACTGGTCGAACACCAGGTTCCAGATCTCGAGGTAGCGGTCGCCGCCGGGATCCACGGTGCCGCCCACCGCCTCGGGGCCGAACTCGGGACCGCGGTCGTAGTGCCACTCGGCGCACGGGCCGGCGGGTCCGGGCTGTCCGGTGTCCCAGAAGTTCTCCTCGCGCTCGAGGTGCACCACGTGAGCGGCGGGCACGCCGATGGCGCGCAGCGCGGAGTGCGCCTCAGCGTCCTCCTTCCAGGTGGTCACCCACAGGCGTTCGGGATCGAGTCCGTACTTTCCTTCGGACTCGGGTCCCGTCAGGAGGTCCCACGCGAAGTCGATCGCGCCTTCCTTGAAGTAGTCGCCGAAGGAGAAGTTGCCCAGCATCTGGAAGAACGTGCCGTGGCGGGTGGTCTTTCCCACCTCTTCGATGTCCTTGGTGCGGATGCACTTCTGGACGGAGGCGATGCGCGCGTGCGGGGAGGTCTCGGTGCCGATGATGTACGGGATGAACGGCACCATCCCTGCCACGGTGAACAGCAGGCTGGGATCGGGCGACACGAGCGAGGCGCTCGGCTCGATGTGGTGGTCCTTCGACTCGAAGTAGTCGATCCAGCGCTGTCGGATGTCCGCGGTGCGCATCCTGTCCTCCATGTCCTGCCGGCCTGGTGAGCCGGGTGGACGGCGCATCGGCCGCCCGTACTCATATGACAACGCCGCCGGGCCCTGGCGCGTGCCAGGGGCCCAGCGGCCATTGTGAAAGGGCTCGATCAGAGCCTCGTGTGCATCAGCGAGCGTAGAACTCGACCACGAGCTGCACCTCGCAGGTCACGGGGACCTCGGCGCGCTTGGGGCGACGGACCAGCTTCGCGGACAGCTTCTCGAGCTGAACGTCGAGGTAGTCGGGCAGCTCGGGCAGCACGTCGCGGTGAGCGCCGGCCGCAGCGGCCATGTAGGGCTCCATGGTGACGGCCTTGGGCTTGACCTGGATGGTCTGGCCGGGCTTCACGCGGAACGACGGGCGGTCGACGATCTGGCCGTCCACCATGATGTGGCGGTGCAGCACTGCCTGGCGCGCCTGCAGGACGGTGCGGGCGAAGCCGGAGCGCAGCACGAGCGCGTCGAGACGCATCTCGAGCAGCTCGACGAAGGCCTCACCGGTCAGACCGGGCTCCTTGCGAGCCTCCTCGAACACACGCGTCATCTGCTTCTCGCGCAGGCCGTACTGAGCGCGAAGACGCTGCTTCTCGCGCAGACGAACGGCGTAGTCGCTCTCCTTGCGGCGCGCGGTACGACCGTGCTCGCCGGGCGGGTAGGGGCGCTTCTCGAAGTGCTTGACTGCCTTGGGGGTCAGGGCGATCCCCAGGGCACGGGACAGGCGCACCTGGCGGCGCGCACGCTGGACTGAAGTCAAAATGAATCCTTGAGGTTGGTCAACCGGTGTTGAACGCGCCTGGGCGTGTTCGTCTGCCAATTCTTACGTTGTGGTCGCGGAAGCAGCAGCCAACCGTCCGCGAGGGCCTTGCAATACTAGCAGAACCACGCTGTTCTCGTCAGAGCCCGGGCCCGGCGGCGTCGTCGCGACCCAGCATCTCCCTGATCCTGGCCAGCCGCTCCGTCACCGTGCGCTCGAACCCGAACTCCGTGGGCCGGTAGTACCGGCTGCCCTGGAGCGGCTCGGGAAGGTAGTCCTGGGCCGCCACCGCGCCCGGCGCGTCGTGAGAGTACTCATAGCCCTTCCCATGGCCGATGCGCTCGGCGCCCGAGTAGTGGGCGTCTCGCAGGTGCGCGGGCACCACGCCGGCCTTGCCTGCGCGGACATCGGCGATCGCCGCATCGAGCGCCTTGTAGGAGCGGTTGGACTTGGGGGCGGTCGCGAGGTACGTGGTCGCCTCGGCCAACGGGATGCGCCCCTCCGGCATGCCGATGAAGCTCACGGCATCCGCCGCTGCCTGCGCGATCACCAGGGCCTGGGGGTCAGCCATGCCGATGTCCTCGGCAGCGAGGATCACGAGTCGCCTGGCGAGGAAGCGGGGGTCCTCCCCCGCCACGACCATCCGGGCCAGATAGTGCAGCGCGGCGTCGACGTCGGAGCCGCGCACCGACTTGATGAACGCACTGATGACGTCGTAGTGCTGGTCGCCGGACTTGTCGTACGCCACGAGCGCGGAGTCCATCGCGCGCTCCGTGAGCTCTCCCGTGATCTCGGGTGCGTCGCCCCCAGCGCCAACGGCCGCGTCCGCCACCGCCTCGAGCAGCGTCAACGCCTTGCGCGCATCGGCCCCGGCAACCCTGAGCATGTGCGCACGCGCCTCCGGGGCAAGGGCGACCCTGCCTGCGAGTCCGCGCTCGTCCTTGACCGCGCGGTCCAGCAGCGCGCCCAGGTCCTCGCTGGCCAACGGCTGCAGCGTGAGCAGGAGCGAACGCGACAGCAACGGGCCCACCACTGAGAAGCTCGGGTTCTCCGTGGTGGCGCCGATGAGCGTGACCCAACGGTTCTCGACTGCGGGCAGCAGCGCATCCTGCTGTGTGCGCGTGAAGCGGTGGATCTCGTCGATGAAGAGGACGGTCTCGCGCTCGCCTGTCGCGACCCTGCGGCGCGACGCGTCGATCACCGCGCGGACATCCTTGATGCCGGCCGTCACCGCGGAGAGCTCGACGAACGGTCGCGACCCCGCCACGAGGTACGCCAGCGTGGTCTTGCCGGTGCCTGGCGGTCCCCACAGGATCACCGAGGTCGCCGAGGATCCCTCCTGCACCAGCCGGCGCAGCGGCGAACCCTCCGTCAGCAGGTGCGACTGACCTACGACCTCATCGAGCTGGCGCGGGCGCATCCGGACCGCGAGCGGCGCGTTGGGCCCCGGCTCGGGAACACCGGATCCCGAGCGCTCGGTCGACTCGAAGAGGTCCATGCACCCCAGCCTAGGCGGCGACGGTGACGTCGCCTGTCCCCCGCCCGACGCCTCACCTGGGGTATCTCTACGATGGGTCCCATGTTCGCCGGCCTCGCGCGTCTCAGCTCCAGCCATCCGATCGCCGTGGTCGTGGGCTGGGCGCTCGCCGCGACCGGCATGCTCACCGTCGCCATGGTGGGCGTGGGCGACGGCGGGCTCTTCGAGCGCACCGCGACCGGAGTGCCCACGGTCGACGGTGCGGACAGCACGTTCGTGTACGAGGTGGTCGAGCTCAGCGCTCCGCAGGACCAGGGGCCGTCGCTCTGGGTCGAGGTCAGTGGCGTGGAGCCCAGCGATGCGTCGCTCGAGCAGTCACTGGGCGCCGCCGCCACCGAGGTAGCCGCCCGTCCCGACGTCGCGGCCGTCGCGACGCCCTGGGCATTCACCCCCGGCACGGCCTTCGACCCGGCGCGCTACCAGGAGGACAGCGGCACTGCGGATGCCCCCGTCGCGTCCGAGGCGTCCCCGCTGACGTCGGCTGATGGCGATGCGCTGCTGATCACCGTCGACTACGGGCCCATCGACGGCGACGCCGCAGCCGAGCACCACGAGGTCACCGCGATCGTGACCGACGCCGCCGTGGCCGCCGTCCCAGAGGCCTCCGTGCTCGCCTACTCGGACCCCCTGCTGTTCGAGGACTTCGACCATCAGATCGAGCGCGACCTCATCACCGGCGAGGCCATCGCGCTGCCCGTCGCATTGCTGGTCATGGTGCTCGTGTTCGGCGGCTTCCTGGCGGCGAGCGCGCCCATGGTGGGCGCGATCGCATCGATCGCCGGCGGCATGGCGGTGCTGTTCGGCTTCAGCTACATCGTGGACCTCGACCAGTCCGCGATCAATGTCGTGACCGTCCTCGGCATCGGGCTGTCGATCGACTACGGGCTGCTCATCGTGTCGCGCTACCGGGAGGAGCTGTTCAGACGAGCGGACTCCGCCGAGCACGACACCCGCGCTGATGCGCTGCACGCCACCCTCACCACCGCTGGCCGCACCGTGTTCTTCTCCTCCATCACGGTGGCGATCTCCGTGGGCGGCATGCTGATCTTCGATGCGGAGATCATCCGTGGAATCGGCGGCGCCGCGCTGGGCGTGACCGTGATGGCGCTGCTGACGGCGCTGACGCTCGTGCCAGCCGTGCTGCACCTCTACGGACACCGGCTCGCACGCCCCTCGGTCCTCGATCGCGTCCCCGGAGTGCGGGCCGTGCTGCGACACACGTCAGATGTCTCGCGCGACGAAGGCGCGTTCTCCACGCTCGCGCGCCGTGTGCAGCGCCGTCCCTGGCTGGTCGTGATCGGCACCGTGGCGCTCCTGCTGCTGCTCGCCAGCCCCCTCATGAGTCTCGAGGTACGCAACTCGCAGCTCGAGCTGCTGCCCGCGGACAACGAACGCCGTCAGTTCTTCGACGGCTTCGAGGGGCGCTACCCGGCCCTCGCCTCGCCCGACCTCACGGTGGTGGCTGCGGCGTCCCCCCAGGAGCTCGATGCCTGGCTCGCCGGGGAGCCGGCGGCTCTCGAGCACGTGACCGGGGTCGTGCCCGCGGAGCCGATCGAGCTCGTGCCGAACAGCGATGGCGAGATCCCGGTGCAGCCTGGCGCGGAGACGGCCGCCGCGCCGTCGCTGTCCGTCGCGCGCATCTCCACCGACATCGAGGACCAAGGGTCGGCGGCCGCCACCGACCTCGTGCGCGACCTGCGGGCGCTCGACGCGCCCTTCGACATGTACGTCGGCGGCACGGCGGCCATCCAGGTCGACTTCGTCGACACGCTCATCGCGGGTGCGCCGTGGGCGGCGGCGCTCGTGATCGTGGCGACCTTCGTGCTGATGTTCCTCATGACCGGCTCGCTGCTGGTGCCGCTCAAGACGCTGGCGATCAACGCGCTGTCGCTCGCGGCGGCGCTGGGTGTGCTCAGCTGGATCTTCACCGAAGGGCACCTCGAGGGTGCGCTCGGCTTCGTCTCGGCAGGGGGCGTCGAGACCTACGTGCTCGTGATGGTGCTGGCGTTCGGCTTCGGCCTCGCGATGGACTACGAGGTGTTCCTCATCGCGCGCATCAAGGAGCTGGTCGATGCTGGCGTGCCCAACGACGAGGCAGTGCGCCTGGGCCTTCAGCGGTCGGGACGCATCATCACGTCCGCTGCGGCCGTCATCGTGCTCGTCTTCCTGGGCTTCGCAGCCGGCGAGCTGCTGGTCGTCAAGCAGGTCGGGGTCGGGCTCGCCTTCGCGGTGTTCCTGGACGCCACCGTGGTGCGCATGCTGCTGGTGCCCGCCACCATGACTTTGCTGGGCGAGTGGAACTGGTGGTCCCCTGCGCCGCTGCGCCGGCTCCACGAGCGGGTATCCCTGCGTCACTGATCCCGCCGCGCATCACCCCCACCTCCCAGAATTTGGCACCATTTTCATCTGCTGAGCGCCTTCGTGAGGAAGGATCTTCCACCGCTGCTCCCGCGACACGGCCGATGCGCGCATCGGCCGGCCGCACGAGGGCCCCGCCACCGCGGGGTGGCGCGGCCGTCGCGTCGTCTCAGCGTGCGGCGGGCTGGTCCTGCTCGGGCTCCGGCACGAAGTCGACCCCGGCCTCGGCGCGCTGCTCGTCCGTGATGGGTGCGGGCGCAGCGGTGAGCGGGTCGTATCCGCCGCCCGACTTGGGGAACGCGATGACGTCGCGAATCGAGTCCGCTCCTGCCAGCAGCGCGACCACGCGGTCCCAGCCGAAGGCGATGCCGCCGTGCGGCGGGGCGCCGAAGGAGAACGCCTCGAGCAGGAAGCCGAACTTCTCCTGCGCCTCCTCCTCGCCGATGCCCATGACCTTGAAGACGCGCTCCTGCACGTCCTGGCGGTGGATACGGATGGATCCGCCGCCGATCTCGTTGCCGTTGCACACGATGTCGTAGGCGTACGCCAGCGCCTCGCCGGGGACCTGCTCGAAGTTCTCGAGGTACTCGGGCTTGGGCGACGTGAAGGCGTGGTGCACCGCGGTCCAGGCGCCGGAGCCGACGGCGACGTCGTCGTCCGCGGCGTCGACTGCCTTGAACAGTGGCGCGTCCACGACCCACACGAACTCGAAGCGATCCTCGTCGATGAGGCCCACGCGGCGGCCGATCTCCAGGCGAGCGGCGCCCAGCAGCGCGCGTGACGCCTCGGGCTTGCCCGCGGCGAAGAACACACAGTCGCCGGGCTGAGCGCCCACGGCGTCCGCGAGGCCCGCACGCTCCGCATCCGAGAGGTTCTTGGCCACCGGCCCGGTCAGCTCGCCGTCCTCGCCGATCAGCACGTAGGCCAGCCCGCGAGCACCGCGCTGCTTGGCCCACTCCTGCCATGCATCCAGCGTGCGACGAGGCTGGTCGCCGCCGCCAGGCATCACCACGGCGCCCACGTAGTCGTTCTGGAAGACCCGGAACGGGGTGTCCTTGAAGTACTCGGTGAGCTCCGTGAGCTCGAGGCCGAACCGCAGGTCCGGCTTGTCCGAGCCGAAGCGTGACATCGCCTCGGCATAGGTGATACGCGGGATGGGCAGTGACACCTCGTAGCCGATCAGCGACCACAGCTCCTTGACGATCTCCTCGCCCAGCGCGATCACGTCGTCCTGGTCCACGAAGCTCATCTCGACGTCGAGCTGCGTGAACTCGGGCTGGCGGTCCGCGCGGAAGTCCTCATCGCGGTAGCAGCGAGCGATCTGGTAGTACCGCTCCATGCCGGCCACCATGAGCAGCTGCTTGAACAGCTGCGGCGACTGCGGCAGCGCGTACCACGAGCCCGGTGCGAGGCGTGCGGGCACCAGGAAGTCGCGGGCACCCTCGGGGGTCGATCGCGTGAGCGTGGGCGTCTCGATCTCGAGGAACTCGTGCTTGTCGAGGACGCGCCGCGCTGCCTGGTTGGCCCGGGAGCGCAGCACGATGTTCGCGCGCGGCTGCGGGCGGCGCAGGTCGATGTAGCGGTGCTTGAGGCGTGCCTCCTCGCCCACCGTGACGTGCTCGTCGACGGGCATGGGCAGCGGAGCGGACTCGTTGAGGATGGTGACGTCGGACACCACCACCTCGATCTCGCCGCTGGGCAGGTTGGGGTTCGCGGAGCCCTCGGGACGCTCGCGCACCTCGCCGGTCACCTGGATCACATACTCGTTGCGCAGCGAGTGGGCGACCTCCTCGCGGATCACCACCTGCGCGAAGCCGGAGGCGTCACGCAGATCGATGAAGGCCACGCCCCCGTGATCGCGACGGCGGCCCACCCACCCGGCGAGGGTGACGGTCGAACCGGCGTCGGTGGCGCGGAGGTTTCCTGCGAGGTGGGTGCGAAGCACAGTCGAGCCTTTCTGAGGCGCGCTAGACGGGCGCGCCGGATAGGGGTGTCGGGGTCAAGTCTAGCGGCGCACGCGCCGCGATCAGGCGTTCGTGGAGACGGCCGATGCGCAGGTTCAGACCGTGCGGACGACGAGCGGGCGGGCGTCATCCGCAGGTGGCTCCCAGGTGCTGGCGTCCGCCTGGACCTGCTCGCCCGAGCGGATGTCCTTGACCTCGCCGTCGCCGTCGTCGCCGGGGAACCAGACGAACGGGATGCCGCGCTTGTCCGCGTACTGGATCTGCTTGCCGAACTTCGCGGCGGTGGGAGCGACGTCGGCGGCGATGCCGCGTGCGCGCAGCGCGTCCGCGACGCGCGCCGAGCCGGTGCGCGATGCCTCGTCCGTCACGGCGACCAGCACTGCGGTGGGGACTCCTCGTGACGCGCTCAGCACGCCAGCTCCGAGCATGCGGCTCACGAGCCGGCTCACGCCGATCGACATCCCCACGCCGGGAAAGCCGCCGCCGGCCACCAAGGAGTCGTAGCGGCCGCCGGAGCAGATGGAGCCGAGGTCCTCGTGGCCCTCGAGGAAGGTCTCGTAGACAGCGCCGGTGTAGTAGTCGAGTCCGCGCGCGATACGGAGGTCCGCCACCGCCGTGCCGGGCACTGCAGCGTTGACGCCCTCGACGAGGGCCACCAGTGCTTCCAGGCCCGCCCGCAGCTCGTCCTGGGCTCCGTCCACATCGTCCACGGTCACGGTCGTGGCCCAGAGGTCCTCCACCGCTTCCACGAACCCTGCATCGGGGGCGCTGATCCGTGCGAGCTCGAGCACCGCATCGGCCGCTGTCGCGGGCACGCCCTGCGCCACGAGCTCGGCACGCACGCCGTCGGGACCGATCTTGTCGAGCTTGTCGACGCTGCGCAGCGCAGCCGCGACATCCTCGATGCCCACCCCCCGGTAGAAGCCCTCCACCAGGCGCCGGTCGTTGACGCGCATCGTCACGCCGGGCAGCGGCAGCGCCGCCAGCGCGCGCGCCATCACCACGGCGACCTCGACCTCGAGGTGCGCGGGCAAGGTCTCGCGCGCGACCACGTCGATGTCCGCCTGGTAGAACTCGCGGAACCGGCCCTCCTGCGGACGCTCGCCGCGCCAGACCTTCTGGATCTGGAAGCGCTTGAACGGGAAGGCGAGCTCGTTCTGGAACTCCTCGACGTAGCGAGCGAACGGCACGGTCAGGTCGAAGTGCAGCCCCAGGCGGGCATCGGCAGCGTCCTCGGCGTTCAGTCGCGTGAGGGTGTAGATCTCCTTCGCCGCGTCCGACTTCCCCGCGAGGCGTTCCACGGTCTCCACGGCGCGAGTCTCCACCTCGGCGAAGCCGTGGAGGCGGAACGTCTCCTTCAAGGCCTCGATGAACGAGGCCTCCACGACCCGCTGGGAGGGGGTCCACTCGGGGTATCCGGACAGGGGTCGCACGCGTGCCATGCGCCCATTGTTCCATCAGCGCAGGCAGGCACCCCTCACACGTGCCGCTGCGCGTGAGTATTGTGGGGGGCGTTGCCCATGCCGGACTCCCGTTGGGCCAGCCCCGGAGGACGCCCGGCATCGTCCTCCGCCGTGAACGAGGTGCTCGCGTCATGTCCACCCCCAAGCCCAAGCCCATCCCCAAGCCCGCTCCCCCGTCGAAGGTCCCCAGCCCGGCCGTGATCGCGGCCCACCCCAAGCACCCCGTCAAGGTGCCTGTCGTCGCGGATGTCACCCCGGAGGAGCTCGCCGCCGCCGCCGAGTTCGGGGCGGTCGAGGGCGAGACCGTCACGGTCAAGGACGGCGAGTCGACGCGCGAGGTGGGTCCCGCTCGAGGCGAGGACCCGGTCGCCCCCTACGCGAAGGCCTACTACGAGCTCAAGGCATCGATCGAGCGGTTCCACGCCCGCCTCGAGTCCGCCGAGCTGTCTCCCAAGGACATCGACGACGCGCTCACGGGACTCGGCGAGTCTCTTGTCGAGCCCAAGGTCGTGGGCGACCTGCCGGCGTTGCGCACCCGTCTCGACGAGGTCACGGCAGAGGCCACCGAGGTACGCGAGCGGCTGCAGGCCGCGCGCAAGGCCGCACGCGAGGAGGCACTCGCCGCACGCGAGGCGATCGTGGTGCAGGCAGAGGAGATCGCAGCCCGCGACGAGTCCCAGGTCCACTGGAAGAACGACACCGCCACCCTGCGCTCGCTCCTCGACGAGTGGAAGGATGCACAGCGCAGCCAGGCCCGCATCCCCAAGGACGCGGAGAAGGCGCTGTGGAAGCGGTTCACGGGCGCGCGCTCCGCATTCGAGAAGGCGCGCAAGCACCACTTCGCAGAGCTCGACAAGGAGAACTCCTCCGTGGCGGGCCGCAAGGAGGACCTGGTGGCCCAGGCCGAGCGGCTCGCCGAGTCCACGGACTGGGACCGGACCGCTCGGGCATTCCGTGACCTCATGGGCGAGTGGAAGCGTGCCGGACGCGGGCGCCGCAGCGTGGACGACGCCCTGTGGAAGAGGTTCCAGACCGCCCAGGATGCGTTCTTCGAGTCGCGCCGAGCGGCATCCGACGCCGAGGACGAGGCCCTCGCGGGCAACGTCGAGGCCAAGGAGGCCGCTGTGGTCGAGGCGGAGTCCATCCTGCCGATCACGGACCTTGGCGTCGCCAAGCAGGCGCTGCGCGCCGCCCAGGACCGCTTCGAGGCCGCGGGTCGCGTGCCGCGCGGGGACGTGGCTCGGCTCAACAAGCGCATCGGCGCCGTGGAGCAGGCCGTACGCGACGCCGAGGACAAGCAGTGGAACTCGCGCAATCCGGAGATCGAGCGCCGCGCCACGGGCGCGGCCGCCCAGCTCCAGGCCGCGATCGATGACCTCGAGAAGGACCTGGCCGCCGCGAAGGAGGCCAAGGACAAGCGCGCCGTCAAGGAGGCCGAGGAGGCCCTGGCGGCCCGCCGCAGCTGGCTCGAGCAGATCCAGGGAGTGGTGTCCTAGCGACGCCTCCCCCACGACCACGACGGCGCATGTTGTCCACAGGGTGGAGCGTGCGCCGTCGGTCTCTGTGCCGTTCCGTGGCACGCTCGGCGCATGCTGCTCGTCACCCCCGCGTCCGTGGGCGAGACCGGCTACGCCCGCATGGCCCGCGAGGGCGTGATCGCGCCCCTGCTCCGCGGCGTGGGACTGCCCCGCGACATCGCACCCGCCCCCGCCCTGCGGCGGCTCGCGCTCGCCTCGATCATCCCCGCCGGATCACAGGCCACGGCGCTTGCCGCCCTGTGGGGCCACGGCTGCGGACCGCCACCGACGGTGATCGACGTGCGTTGCACCGCGGGCACGGTGGCGCCGGCGCAGACGTCACGCTCGGGCGCGGGCGTGGTGACGCACGTGATCACGGCCTGGCCGTCCCACGGCAGCCCACCCGTCGCTGCACCTCTCGCCGCGGCGGTGGACGCGCTGGTGTGGTCACCCCTGGACCTCGCGGTACCGACGGTCCTGTGCGCCGTGGATGCTGGCCTGCTCGAGGTGAGGGACCTGCGCGCAGCATCCCGTGACCGCGACGACACGGGCCTCGCTCAGGTGGAGCGTGCACTGGAGTGGCGGGCGCAGGTGGCGCCGCCGGTCCGGGGCGTGGGTCAGGCGCGCTTGGAGCCTGTGATGCGACGCGCGTCGTAGACGCCGTCGATCCGGCGCACGGCCGCGATGACCGCGCCGAGGTGCGACGGGTCCGCCATCTCGAACGTGAAGGTGTTGAGCGCCACGCGGTCCTGGTTGGTGGACACATTCGCGCCGAGGATGTTGACGTGATAGTCGGACAGCGCCTTCACCACGTCGCTGAGCAGCCTGCTGCGGTCGAGCGCCTCGACCTCGATCTGCACCAGGAAGGCCGCGCTCGACTGGCCGGTCCATTGGACGTCGATGAAGCGTTCCTCCTGCTCCACCAGAGCGCCGAGGTTCTGGCAGTCCGTGCGGTGGACGCTCACGCCGTTGCCGCGGGTGACGAACCCTCGAATGGGGTCGCCCGGCACCGGCGTGCAGCACTTCGCGAGCTTGACGACCACATCGGACAGGCCGTGCACGGAGATTCCTGGGTCGCCCTTGCGTGCACGCGAGGCCGAGGTCCCTGGCCGGGTGATCTCGGTGACGTCCTCGTCGGCGCCCTCCGTGCCGCCCACCGCCTCGACCATCCGGCCCACCACGTCCGCCGCCTGCTCCTTGTGCTCGCCGATCGCGGCGTACAGGGAGTCCACGTCCTCGTAGTGCATCTCCTTGGCCAGGGCCAGGAGGGTCGACTTCGACATGAGCCGTTGCATGGGCAGGTGCTGGCGGCGGATGGCGCGCGCCAGCATGTCGCGACCGGTCTCGACGGACTCCTCGCGGCGCTCTCGCGTGAACCATTGGCGGATCTTGTTGCGGGCGCGGGTGGACTGCACGAAGTCGAGCCAGTCGCGCTTGGGGTGCGCGTTCTCGTCGGAGGTCGTGAGCACCTCGACCGTGTCGCCGTTGTCGAGAGTCGAGTCCAGAGGGACCAGCCGGCCGTTCACCTTGGCGCCGATGGTCTTGTGTCCCACCTCGGTGTGAACGGCGTACGCGAAGTCGACGGGAGTGGCGCCCTGCGGAAGAGCGAGCAGCTTGCCCCGCGGCGTGAACACGTAGACCTCGGCCCGCGAGATCTCGCCGCGCAGGGAGTCGAGGAACTCGGAAGGGTCAGCGGTCTCCTGCTGCCAGTCGGCGATCTGGCGCAGCCAGCCCATGTCGCTGCTCGACGTCGTGCCCGACTGCTTGTACCGCCAGTGCGCCGCCAGCCCGTACTCGGCGCGGCGGTGCATCTCATGCGTGCGGATCTGGAGCTCGACGGGCTTGCCCGAAGGCCCGATCACCGTCGTATGCAGGGACTGGTAGAGGTTGAACTTGGGCATCGCGATGTAGTCCTTGAACCGGCCGGGGACCGGCTGGTACTGCGCGTGCATGGCGCCCAGGACGGCGTAGCAGTCGCGCACGGACTCGACGAGGATGCGAATGCCCACCAGATCGTAGATGTCGCTCAGGTCGCGGCCCCGCACGATCATCTTCTGATAGACGCTGTAGTAGTGCTTGGGGCGGCCGGTGATGACTCCGCGGATCTTCATCGCCTTGAGCTCGCGGTCGATCTCCGCGGTGATCTCCGCCAGGGACCGCTCGCGCTCGGGCGCGCGCTCCGCGACCACGTCCACGATCTCCTGGTAGATCTTGGGGTAGAGCGTCTTGAAGGAGAGGTCCTCGAGCTCCCACTTGATCGCGTTCAGACCCATGCGGTGCGCCAGCGGCGCATAGATCTCGAGGGTCTCCTGGGCCTTGCGGCGGGCGCTCTCGGGCGAGACGTGCTTCCACGTGCGGGCATTGTGCAGGCGGTCCGCGAGCTTGAGCACCAGCACACGGATGTCCTTGGCCATCGCCACGACCATCTTGCGCACGGTCTCCGCCTGGGCGGCGTCGCCATAGTGGACCTTGTCCAGCTTGGTGACGCCATCGACGAATGACGCGACCTCGTCGCCGAACTCGTCACGCAGCTGCGTGAGCGGGTACTCGGTGTCCTCCACCACGTCATGCAGCAGCGCCGCCGCGATCACGGTGTCCGGCAGTCCCATGTCCGCGATGATCTGCGCGACCGCGATGGGGTGGATGATGTACGGCTCGCCGCTCTTGCGCTCCTGGCCCTCATGCGCCGTGGCAGCGACGCGGTACGCCTGTTCGATCAGCGCGGTCTTGGCGCGCGGGTACATGCGCCGGTGCGTGTCGAGCAGCCCGTCGATCGCCGTGGGCTCCTTGGAGGGGCGCTTGAGGAAGGACAGCGGGCCGGAGGGCGCCGACGCTCGCGTCTCCGTCATGCTCGTCCTCCTTCCCTCAGGGTGAGGACCAGTCTACTGGCGCGATCGACGTCCCTAGCGACGCTTGCGCTTGGGCTGGGCGCCCACTCCGCGGTGCTCGCCGGGCTGCAGCGCGCCCACCCGGACGCTGCCGTCCTCGCGCGTCACCACGTCCGCCTCGCCCGACTCTCGCAGCGCCAGCACCTTGGCCGTGTGCTCGACGATCGCCTTCTCGCGGCGGCGCAGGGCCACCTCGAGCGGCGTCGCGACGAAGATCGACGAGTAGGTGCCGACGGCCATACCCACGAACAGCGCGAGGGCGATGTCCTTGAGCGTGCCCGCGCCCAGCAGGAAGGAGCCGATGAAGAGGATCGACGCCACGGGCAGCAGAGCCACCACCGAGGTGTTGATGGACCGCACCAGCGTCTGGTTGACGGCGAGGTTGGCGAGCTCGCCGTAGGTGTAGCGGTGCTGCGCGTGCAGGTTCGCCGTGTTCTCGCGCACCTTGTCGAACACCACCACCGTGTCGTAGAGCGAATAGCCCAGGATGGTGAGGAATCCGATCACCGTCGCGGGCGTGACCTCGAAGCCCGACAGCGCATAGATGCCTGCCGTGAACAGCAGGTCGTGGATGAGCGCCAGGATGGCGGCGGCCGCCATGCGCCACGCACGGAAGTACACGGCGATGACGCCGAACACCAGCAGCAGGAAGATCACCAGGCCCTGGACGGCGGCCTCTCCCACGGCGGCTCCCCAGGTGGGACCGATCTGGTCGAAGCTGATGTCCTCCTGAGGCACGTCGTACGCCTCGGCGAGCGCTGACGTGAGGTCGCGCTGCTGGTCCTGGTCGAGGTCGCCCAGCTGGACGCGGATGTCATCCTCGCCCAGCACCGTGACGCGCGGCTCCTGCCCCGGCGCGACCTCGGCGACGGACTCCTCGGCCGGCGTCGTCGACACGTTCGCGACGTTGGGCACCACGTACTGGGTGCCGCCCGTGAAGTCGATGCCGAGGTTGAGGCCCTTGAAGACCAGCAGCCCCACGGCCAGCAGCATCAGCACCGCCGAGATCGCGAACCAGCGCGCGCTCTGAGCGACGATCGGATAGGTCTTCTCACCCGAGTGGAGCCTGTTGCCCCACGTCGCGAGGTTGCCCTTCATCGTGCGTCACCCTTCGTCTCGGAGTTCGCCGCGTCGACGGCATCGGCCTCATCGTCGACGGCCGTCACGTCCTGGGGAGATGGCTCTCCTGCGGCTGCGCGCTTGGCTGCCGCCTTGCGCTCCGCAAGGGTCAGACCATCGCTCGAGGGGGCGCTCGCCGTGGAGCGCACCCGCCCGCGGCCCTTGTACAGCGCCTCGCGCCCCAGCTGACGCGGGTCGAGGCCGGACAGCGGGTGTCCCTCACCGAAGAAGCGGGTCTTCGCCAGCAGCACCATGACAGGGTGCGTGAAGAGGAAGACGACCAGCACGTCGATGACGGTGATCAGTCCCAGCGTGAAGGCGAAGCCACGCACGCCGCCCACGGCGAGGATGTAGAGCACCACGGCCGCGAGCAGCGAGATGGCGTCGGAGACCAGGATGGTGCGGCGTGCGCGGGTCCAGGCATGGTCGACGGCCGATGCGAGGGAGCGGCCCTCGCGCAGCTCGTCCCTGATGCGCTCGAAGTAGACGATG
Organism: Demequina activiva; assembly: GCF_016862815.1. GTDB lineage: Bacteria > Actinomycetota > Actinomycetes > Actinomycetales > Demequinaceae > Demequina > Demequina activiva. The sequence goes on from NZ_BONR01000002.1 coordinate 465,787, forward strand.
AACGAGTCCGCGGTGATACCGATCGAGACGATCACGCCCGCGACGCCGGCGATCGACAGGCGGTAGTCGAGCCCCCACGACAGCAGCGAGATCACGCCGAAGGTCGTGGCGCCGGCGATCAGCAGCGAGGAGATCGTGACGAAGCCGAGCGCTCGGTACTGCAGCAGCGAGTACAGGGCGACGAGCACCAGCCCGATCGCGCCGGCGAGGAGACCCTTCTGGAGCTGGTCCTCGCCCAGCGTCGCCGAGATCTGCTGGTTCGACTGGACCTCGAGGCTCAGCGGCAGCGCACCGAAGCGCAGCTGGTTCGCGAGCTGCTCGGCCTGCTCCTGCGTGAAGCCGCCGGAGATGGATGCCTCGCCGTTCGAGATGCGCTGGTTCACGGTGGGGTGCGAGATGACGGTGCCGTCGAGGATGATCGCGAACTGGTTGCGCGGGTCCTCGAGGTTCACCAGACGGGTGGTGACCTCATCGAACTTCGCGGCACCGGCGTCGTTGAACGTGAGCCGGACCTCGTAGTCGCCCGTGAACGAGCCCGCCTGGTTCTGGCGGGGGCCCGAGCTCGCGGTCTCCAGGTCATCGCCCGTGACCTCGACCGGGCCCATCGCGAGCTTGGCGGGGCCGGTGGGGTCGAGCGCGCACGCGGAGTACCCGGTGTTCGGGTCGCCCATCGTGCGGCCCGCGTAGTTCTCCGGGTCGAGGCAGTCGAGCGCGTTGAAGTCGGCCATCGCCTCAGGCGTCAGCCAGTCGAAGGACGAGCCATCCGTCGTCTCGCGATCAGGGGTCGTGGTCGCCTCGGTGGGGGCAGGCGTGGGTTCCGTCGCGGGCTGCTCGGCGTCGGTCACGACGGCCGAGCCTGACGGGCTCGGCTCGGGCTCGGGCTCGGTGCCGGTGACGACGCTGGCGACGCTCGACGCGCTCGGGGACGGCGTGGGGGTCGACTCGACGCTGTCGAGCTGCTCAGCGTCGTCGCCGGCGCTGGGCGCGGGCGTGGGCTCGGCCGTTCCACCGGTGGGGTTCGGATCGCCCACGATCAGCACGGCGCGGAACTGCAGCTGCGCGGCCTGCGCCACCAGATCGATGGTCTCGTCGCTGGGGTTGCCCGGCAGCCCGATGACGATGTTGTCGCCCTGGGTCGTGATCTCAGCCTCGGCGACGCCGGAGGCGTCGACGCGCTGGCGGATGATCGACACCGCCTGATCGAGATCCGTCTGCTCGATCTCCTGCTCGCTGCCCTCGTCGAGCACGGGCGTCAGGATGATCTGGCGGCCGCCCGCGAGGTCCAGGGCCAGGCCCGGGGTCAGCGTGGTCTTGCCGGTCGCGACGCCCACGGCGAGGAGGGCGTAGATGGCAACGAGAATGACGGCGAGCCAGATCAGCGACTTGCGCGCGCCCTTGGTGACTTTCGACACTGGAATCCTTAGAAGTTCATGGTGCTCAGGAGAGCCCCGCCGATTCTAGGGCGCTGCGGGGTCTGAGTCGAATACGCGTCAGTCGAACAGGCGGCGCGTCGTCTCGCCCGCCAACGCGTCCGCAGGCGGCTGGAGACCCAAGTGGACCCACGCATCGGCCGTCGCTACCCTCCCGCGAGGCGACCGGCTCATCAGGCCTTCGCGCACCAGGAACGGCTCAGCCACGGTCTCCACCGTCTCGGACTCCTCGCCCACCGACACGGCGAGCGTCGACAGCCCCACCGGGCCTCCCCCGAATCGGGTGCACAGGGCGCCCAGCACCGCGCGGTCCAGCCGGTCGAGTCCGCGCTCGTCCACTTCGTAGACCGTGAGCGCCTGGCGGGCCGCCGCGAGATCCGCGCGCCCGGAGCCGTGGACCTGCGCCCAGTCGCGCACGCGTCGCAGCAGCCGGTTCGCGATGCGGGGCGTGCCGCGCGAGCGACCCGAGATCTCCGCCGCGGCGTCGCCGTCCAGCGCGAGCCCGAGCTTGCCGGCCGAGCGCTCGAGGATCGCCCGCAGCTCGTGCGGCTCGTAGAAGTCCAGATGGGCCGTGAAGCCGAACCGGTCGCGCAGCGGAGCGGGAAGCAGGCCAGCCCTCGTGGTGGCGCCCACGACCGTGAACGGCGGCAGGCTCAGGGGAATCGACGTGGCGCCGGCCCCCTTGCCCACCACCACGTCGACGCGGAAGTCCTCCATCGCCAGGTACAGCATCTCCTCGGCCGGGCGCGCCAGTCGGTGGATCTCGTCGAGGAACAGCACGTCTCCCTCGTCGAGCGAGCTCAGGATCGCGGCGAGGTCGCCTGCATGCTGGATCGCCGGACCGGAGCTCACGCGCAGAGTGGCGCCCATCTCGTGCGCGACGATCATCGCCAGCGTGGTCTTGCCCAGTCCGGGCGGGCCCGACAGCAGCACGTGATCAGCGGTGGCTCCCCGCGCCGACGCCGCCTTCAGGACCAGGTCGAGCTGGTCGCGCACCACGCGTTGGCCCACGAACTCGTCGAGGGTCCCTGGCCGCAGCGCCGCCTCCGCCGACCGTTCCAGAGCATCAGCGTCGGGATCCACCAGGCGCTCGTCCACCGTCTCGTCAGCCACGGGTGGACCCCATCGCCTGCAGCGCAGCCCGCAGCGTCGCCGGCACGTCCTGCTCGGTGATCGGAGCAGGCGCGACCTTCTCGACCGCTCCCGAAGCCGCCTTGGCGTTCCATCCGAGCCCCACCAGCGCCTCCTCGACCTGCCCGCGGGCATCCTGGGCGGACCGGGACGCACCGTCGGCGCCTGCGGGCTCGGGAAGCGACAGCTTCCCTCCCAGCTCGAGCAGCAGTCGCGCCGCGACCTTGGCGCCGATGCCGGGCACCTTCTCGAGCGCCTTGCGGTCGCCATCCGCCACGGCGCGGGAGAGCGCCTGCGGCGTGTGCACGGCGAGCATGGCAAGCGCCAGGCGGGGTCCCACGCCCTGGACCGACTGGAGGGCCTCGAACGTGTCGCGCTCGGACTGCGCCGAGAAGCCGTAGAGCGTCAGCGACTCCTCGCGCACCACCAGGGTCGTGTGCAGCCGCACCTCCTGGCGCGCGTGCAGCTCCGCCAGCGTTCCCGGGGTCGACTGCACGAGCATGCCGACGCCTCCGACCTCGATCACGAGCGAGGTGGCGCCCACGGACAGGACCGTGCCGGCCAGCTGTGCGATCACGCAGGACTCCCTTCGAACATCTGTACGAATACCGTACGGGACGGCTGTGACGGGACCTGCGGCGACGCGCCGATGCTGCGTCGGCCTCGGACGGCGGCTGTCAGCCTCGCTTGCGCGCGGCCCGCTCGGCGTCCGCCCACCGTCGCTGGGCGGCGGTGGTCGCGTCCGAGCCCGCCGGGGCCGCTCCCCCGCGCCACGCGTGGGCGATCGCGATCGCCAGGGCATCCGCCGCATCGGCGGGGCGAGGAGGTTCGGCGAGGCCCAGCACGCGCGCGACCATGTACCCCACCTGCGGCTTCGCGGCCCGGCCATCGCCGGTCACGGCCGCCTTCACCTCGGACGGGGTGTACAGCGCGACGGGCAGGCCCCTGCGCTGGGCGGCGAGCATGACCACACCGGAGATCTGGGCCGTGCCCATGACCGTGCGGACGTTCTGCTGGGCGAACACGCGCTCGAGGGCGACCGCGTCCGGGCGATGCTGGTCGAGGACGGCGTCAATCGCATTCGCGAGCATGCCGATGCGCACGGCGACGTCCTCGCCAGCGGGCGATGTGGCGGCCTCGACGTGCACCAGGCTGACCTTGCGCGCGCTCGCGGCGTCGATCACGCCCAGGCCGCACCGGGTCAATCCCGGGTCCACGCCGAGGATGCGCATGGCGCTACTCGGCGGAGGCGGCCTCGAGCACCTCGTCCGAGGCGTCCATGTTGGCGAACACGTTCTGCACGTCGTCGCAGTCCTCGAGCGCGTCGATGAGGCGCAGCATCTTCCTGGCTCCGTCGACGTCCAGGTCCACGCGCAGCGACGGCACCCATGCAGCCTCGGCTGAGTCGTAGTCGATGCCGGCCTGCTGGAGCGCGGTGCGCACGGCGACCACATCGGTGGCCTCCGAGGTGATCTCGAACACCTCGCCGCCGTCCTCGACCTCCTCGGCGCCCGCCTCGAGGGCGACCATCATGACGTCGTCCTCGGTGGTCCCCTCCTTGGGCACCACCACCTGGCCCTTGCGGGCGAAGAGGTAGGCGACCGAGCCGGGGTCGGCGAGCGTGCCGTTGTTGCGGGTGAGCGCCGTCCGAACCTCCATCGCGGCACGGTTGCGGTTGTCCGTGAGGCACTCGATGAGCATCGCGACGCCGTTGGGTCCGTAGCCCTCGTACATGATGGTCTCGTACTGGGCACCGCCGGCCTCCTGGCCGGAGCCGCGCTTGACGGCGCGGTCGATGTTGTCGTTCGGGACCGAGGACTTCTTGGCCTTCTGGATCGCGTCGTACAGCGTGGGGTTGCCGGCCGGGTCGCCGCCGCCGGTCCGTGCCGCGACCTCGATGTTCTTGATCAGCTTGGCGAACAACTTGCCGCGCTTGGCGTCGACGACGGCCTTCTTGTGCTTCGTGGTTGCCCATTTGGAGTGGCCGGACACGTGTGCTCCTCAGACTGCTGCGGTTCAGGACTGCCGTCCAGTCTACCCAGGGCGGGTGCCCCGCCGGCTCACTCCGGTCAGCGTCGAGCCGCGTATCGTGCCACGGCCCCGCGGTACTGCCCGAGCGTGGGGGCGAGCGCGGTCAACGCCACCGTGAGCGCCTCCTCCGCCCTGCCCAGGTCGCGCAGCGCGAGCGCGCGGAAGGCCTGCGCGGCAGGCCGCATGGCCTCGGTGACCTCGTGATCGTCGAGGACCACGATCGCCGCGTCCGGATCGCCGACGGCGCGCAGCGAGCTGGCGAGCTGGACGACCACCTCGTCGCGCCGACGGCCTGCCACGCCGCGCTCGAGCGATCGGCGATACAGCGGGATCGCGTCGGACTCGCGTCCCACGAAGTCGTGCGCGCCCGCCCATTCGGCCAGCGCATCGGCGTCCTGCTCGCCGCGTCGTCGCCACAGCACGCGCATCCCGTCGAGCACCTCCGCTGGGCGGGAACGATCCGCGCGCTGCCACAGCTCCGCGACGTCGGCCTCCCACCGCTCGGCTCCCGCGGTGCCGGTCACCTCGCCTCGTCCACCAGCTGAAGCAGCAACGAGTGCACGCGCGCGTCCGACGAGATCTCGGGATGGAACGCCGTGGCGATCGCTCGCCCATGCCTCACGGCCACGGGATGGCGAGAGCCGTCGGGACCCTCGGCTGTCGCCAGGACCTCCACGCTCGCGCTGTGAGCCTCGACCCATGGCGCCCTGATGAAGGTCGCGTGCATGCCGGAGCCATCCGGCTCCCACACCAGCTCGACCTCCGCGGAGTCCACCTGCCGCCCGAACGCGTTGCGGCGCACCGTCATGGGGATCGCACCGAGGGTCTGCTGGCCCTCGATGCCGCCGATCACCTCCGTCGACAGCAGGATCATCCCCGCGCAGGAGCCCAGCACGGGCAGGCCCGCGTGGAGACGCTCGACCAGCGTGTCGCGCAGGTCGAACGCCCGCAGCAGCTTGTCGATCGTGGTCGACTCGCCACCGGGGATCACGAGCGCATCGACGTCCTCGAGCTCGCTGAGGCGGCGCACGCGGGTCACGCGGGCTCCGACACTCTCGAGCATCACCTGGTGCTCGCGCACGTCGCCCTGGAGCGCCAGCACTCCCACGTGGGTCATTCGCGTGCCTCCCCCAGCTCGACGAGCGTGCCGTCCCATGCGAGGAACGCCTCCCACGGTTCGCGCAGCTGCGCGGGGAACACCTCGATGGGCGCCTGCGCGAGCTGCTCCTGGGTCATCCACGCGAGGTCGTCGATGGTGTCGACCTCGACAGCGGTCCACGCGGTCGAACCGGCAGGCTCGAGGTCCTCGACACGAGCGACGAAGAACACCTCGTGCTGCACGTAGGGGCGCGACTGGAAGTCGAAGAGCGCGGTGCGGTCCCACACCGGCCCCTCGAGCTCGTCGGGGTCGATCACGTATCCCGTCTCCTCGCGCAGCTCTCGAGCCGCGCACTCGCGCGCGCTCTCCCCCGGATCGATGCCGCCGCCTGGGGTGAACCACCACGAGCGCTCGGGCCGGTGCGAGTCATGCGCCCGCAGCACGAGCAGACGCCCGTCGCGATCGAGCAGGAGCACGCGCGCGCCCTCGCGCTCGATCCGGACGGCCGATGCGCCGGTCGCCTCGGTCACCGTGTCGCCGTCAGCGCCCGCTACCAGCCGCGCTCGGCGAGGCGGTGCGGCTCCGGGACGTCGTCGACGTTGATGCCCACCATCGCCTCGCCCAGACCGCGCGACACCTCCGCGATCACCGCGGGGTCGTCATAGAACGTGGTCGCCTTGACGATGGCCTTGGCACGCGACGCCGGGTCACCGGACTTGAAGATGCCAGAGCCCACGAAGACGCCCTCCGCTCCCAGCTGCATCATCATCGCGGCGTCCGCGGGGGTCGCGATGCCACCAGCGGTGAACAGCACCACCGGCAGCTTGCCGGTCTGCGCGATCTCCTTGACCAGCGGCAGCGGCGCCTGAAGCTCCTTGGCCGCGACGTACAGCTCGTCCTCGGGCAGCGCGGTGAGCGCCTTGATCTCTGCGCGGATCTTGCGCATGTGCGTGGTCGCGTTGGACACGTCGCCCGTGCCGGCCTCTCCCTTGGAGCGGATCATCGCCGCTCCCTCCGAGATGCGGCGCAGCGCCTCGCCCAGGTTGGTCGCACCGCACACGAACGGCACGGTGAAGTTCCACTTGTCGATGTGGTGGGTGAAGTCCGCGGGGGTCAGGACCTCGGACTCGTCGACGTAGTCGACACCCAGGCTCTGCAGCACCTGCGCCTCCACGAAGTGGCCGATGCGCGCCTTCGCCATGACGGGGATCGACACCGCGTCGATGATGCCCTGGACCAGGTCGGGGTCGCTCATGCGGGCCACGCCTCCCTGGGCGCGGATGTCTGCGGGGACCCGCTCGAGCGCCATGACGGCGACCGCTCCAGCGTCCTCGGCGATCTTGGCCTGCTCCGGGGTGACCACGTCCATGATCACGCCGCCCTTGAGCATCTCGGCCATGCCGCGCTTGACCAGGTCCGTGCCGACCTGGGGTGTGCTGCTCTGGGGGCTGTCAGTCATGCGGATGCGTCCTTAGGTGTGTGGGGATGGAACTCTGCGTCCATTCTAATCGCGTCACGGTACGTCTCCTCGATGCGGGGAGCGACCTGGCGCCAGTCGAAGGTGCCAGCGCGGTCCTGACCGCGCAACGCGAGGTCGCGACGCGCCTCGGGGTCATCGAGCAGGGCGTTGACGCGCGCGGCGAGCTCGACGGAGTCGCCCACGGTATGCAGCGCCACGCAGGCCTCTCCGTCGGAGTCGGTGGCGACGTCGCGGAAGGCGATGAGGTCGCTCGCGACCACGGCAGCTCCGGCCGCCATGGCCTCCACCAGGACGATGCCGAAGCTCTCGCCTCCCAGATTGGGCGCGCAGTACACGTCTACCGAGGACATGAACCTCGCCTTCATGCCCTCGTCGAGCTCCCCCACGACCTCGGCGCCTGCTCGCGCCGCCTTGGCCGCCACGCGGTCCGAGAACCGGCCCGCGACCAGGAACCGCGCGCGCGGGTAGCGCTTGCGCACGTAGGGAATCGCGGCGAGGTACTCGTCGAGTCCCTTGCGGGACTCGTCCATGCGCCCCAGGATCCCGATGGTCGGGGCGTTCTTGGTGCCGCACCACACCTTCACCGGCTCGGCGTCGACATACTCCTGCGTGTCGACCCCGTTGGGGATGATGTGGGTGGCGGCGACCCGGAGGTGCTCCTTGATGGTGCGGTCCGCGGACGGAGAGACCGCGATGCGGGCGTCCAGCTCCTCGTAGCCGGGCTTGATGAAGGGCTTGGCGTTGCGCATGATGCGCGAGTGCTCGTTGGACGTGTGGAACGTCGCGACCGTGGGTCCCAGGCGAGCCCACATCGCGATCACGGACAGCGACATCGTGCCTGGCTCATGCAGGTGCACCACGTCGAAGCGTCCGTCTCGCAGCCAAGCGCGCACCCTCATCGCGGCGACGAAGCCGAACGTGACCCGCGCGACGGAGCCGTTGTAGTGGACGGGGATCGACCGGCCCGCCGTGGTGACGTACTCCGGAACCTCGGTCTTGGGTGCGGCCGGCGCGAGCACGGAGACCTCGTGCCCGCGCGCCAGCAGCGCCTCCGCGAGGTCCATGACGTGCAGCTGGACTCCTCCGGGACGGTCCAGGGAGTACGGACAGACGATCCCGACCCTCATGCGACCCACCCGAAGCGCTGCAGCATGTGCCAATCCTCGGGGTGGTGCGCGACCTGCTCGCCCAGCCACGCCGTCCACGCACGGGTCATCGCCTCGACGCGATCCTGTCCTGGGTAGTCTCCCGGATCGATCACGGGGCCGAAGGACAGCACCACGCCCCAGCGCGCGCGAGCCCGACGGCGCTGCTCACCGTGCAGCCGTTCGTAGCGCACCATCACGGGGATGAGCATCGCCCCGGTCGCGGCCGCCAGCGCTCCTGGTCCGGGTGCGACCTTCACCTCGTGTCCCCACATCCGGGTGGCGACGCCGCTTCCCGACAGGTCGCGGTCGGCGAGCAGGCAGATCAGTCGTCGGTCGCCGCGCGCGAGTCGGATGAGCTCGCGGAACGTCGAGCTGCCCTCGTGTCCCAGCACGGAGATGCCCACCTGCTCGCGCACGGCGACGAACTGGTCGAAGACCTCACGCGGCTCGAGCACCTCTGCGACGGCCGTGACCGGGATGAGGTTCCTGGAGGCCCACGCCCCCGCGAGGTCCCAGTTGCCGTTGTGACCGAGCACGGCGATCTTTGCGCCCTCGGACGCGAGCAGCGCGCGCATCGGCTCGTCCGCGTCCAGGCGCACGCGGGCGTCGACCTGCTCCTCGGTCATGCGGCTCAGCTCGAGGACCTCGGCGTAGTAGCGGGCCACGGAGGCCATGCCGCGCCGGCCCACCCGGCGCAGCGCTCGTCCCTCGAGGCCTGTCACCCGCGCGAGATTCTCCTCGAGCCTGACGGCGGGCTTGGCTCGCGTCGCCCACGCCGTCCACGCCAGGGTGCCGGCCGCGGCGCGCACCACGCCGGTGGGCAGATGGTCGGCGTTGCGCCACGCGAAGAGGAACGCGTTCATCGACCGCCCGGCTCGTCCACATCGTTCGCGGCAGGCTCTCCCGGGTGGTGATCGGGATGATCGGCATAGTCCAGCGAGTCACGATGATGGTCCTCGTGGTCGCGCAGGTCCTCTCGGTTCGCGCGCACCACCGCCATGGTGCGCTGCACCACGGTGATCGCCGCCAGCACCGCGAGCAGGAACAGCGTCCAGGTGAGCACCCACACCGGCAGCCCCAAGCCCACGAGGCCAGTCGCGACCAGCGCGATGACCAGGCGGTCGGAGCGCTCGGCGATCCCGCCGGATGCCTCGACCCCCAGCGACTCCGCCTTGGCTCGGGCGTACGGCACGAACGATCCGAACGCGAGGCACAGCAGCGCCGCCAGCGACGTGGCGGGCTCGTCGACGCGGAACGACCACACGAGCGCACCGAAGATCGCCGCATCGGCCACCCGGTCGAGCGTCGAGTCGAGGTATGCGCCCAGGCGGGAGGTCTTGCCCGACAGCCGGGCCATGGTGCCGTCGAGCATGTCCGTGATCACGAAGAAGGTGATGACGAGCACGCCCCAGAACAGCATCGCGCCGCCCTGAGGGAAGAAGAAGCACGCACCGAACACCACGCCGATGGTGCCGGCGATGGTGACCGCGTTGGGGTGCACACCCATGCTGAGCAGGCCCTTCGCGGGTGCCTGCCAGATCGCGGCCATCAGGGGCCGCAGCTTGCCGAACATCGTCTCCCCTACTTCTGCTGCTGCCAGGCCTCGCTGAGGCGACGCCAGGTGTCGCCGAGCATCTGCGGCACTGCCTTGGTCTTGGCGATGATGGGGAGGAAGTTGGAGTCCCCCGTCCACCGTGGCACCACGTGCTGGTGGAGGTGCTCGGAGATGCCGGCTCCCCCGACGGCACCCTGGTTCATGCCGATGTTGAAGCCCTGGGTGCCGGAGACCTCCGTCAGCACGCGCATCGCCTGCTGGGTGAGGACGCCCATCTCATCGCGCTCCGCATCCGTCGCCTCGGTGTACCAGCCGATGTGCCGGTACGGGCACACCATGAGGTGTCCAGGGTTGTACGGGTAGAGGTTGAGCACCACGTAGCAGTGCTCGCCGCGGTGCACCACGAGCGCCTCGCGATCCGACCTGCCGACCTTGGTGCACAGCGGGCACGCGGTCTCGTCGTACGACGCCCGCGCCTTGCCGTCCTCGATGTACGCCATGCGGTGCGGGGTCCAGAGCCGCTCGAAGCCGTCGGGCACTCCGCCCATCATCTCCGCCGCGGTGCTGTCCCCCGTCTCCGACATCTCGCTCACGCCGATCAGACCTGCGCCTTCGTGCGCACGGCCTGGACGATGCGCTCGACGGCCTCGTCCACCGGCACGCCGTTGTCCTGGCTGCCGTCGCGGAAGCGGAAGGAGACGGCTCCGGCCTCGGCATCCTCGCCGCCCGCGATCAGGACGAAGGGCACCTTCTCCTTCGACGCGGTGCGGATCTTCTTCGGAAAGCGCTCGTCGGAGGCGTCCAGCTCGACGCGGATGCCCTCCGCTCGCAGTCGCTCGACCACCGTTCCCAGGTACTCGTCGAAGGCATCGGCGACGGGGATCGCTCGCACCTGCACGGGAGCGAGCCACACCGGGAAGGCCCCCGCGTAGTGCTCGGTGAGGATCGCGAAGAACCGCTCGATGGACCCGAACAGCGCGCGGTGGATCATCACGGGCCGCTGGCGCGTGTTGTCCGCCGCGGTGTACTCGAGCTCGAAGCGCTCGGGCAGGTTGAAGTCGAGCTGGATGGTCGACATCTGCCACGAGCGGCCGATCGCGTCTCGGGTCTGCACGGAGATCTTGGGACCGTAGAAGGCCGCGCCGCCCGGGTCCGGCACCAGCTCGAGGCCGGAGCCCTCGGCCACCTCGCGCAGGGTGTCGGTCGCCTCCTCCCAGATGTCGTCAGCACCCACGGACTTCTCGGGGTTGCGGGTCGACAGCTCAAGATAGAAGTCCTCGAGGCCGTAGTCCTTGAGCAGGCCGAGGACGAAGTCGAGCGTCGTGGTCAGCTCGTCCTTCATCTGCTCGCGCGTGCAGTAGATGTGCGCGTCGTCCTGCGTGAACCCGCGCGCGCGGGTCAGGCCGTGGACCACGCCGGACTTCTCGTAGCGATACACCGTGCCGAACTCGAACAGGCGCATCGGCAGCTCGCGGTACGAGCGTCCGCGCGCGTCGAAGATCAGGTTATGCATCGGGCAGTTCATGGGCTTCAGGTAGTAGTCCTGGCCCTGACGCGTGACGTTGCCCTTGCTGTCCTTCTCCTCGTCGAGGTGCATGGGCGGGTACATGCCGTCGGCATACCAGTCCAGGTGCCCGGAGGTCTCGAACAGCTGGGCCTTGGTCGCATGAGGGGTGTAGACGAACTCGTAGCCCTCCTCGATGTGGCGCCGGCGGGAGTACTCCTCCATCTCGGTGCGGATGATGCCGCCCTTGGGGTGGAACACCGCGAGTCCCGAGCCGATCTCGTCGGGGAAGGAGAACAGATCCATCTCGGCACCCAGGCGGCGGTGGTCGCGGCGCTCGGCCTCGGCCAGGCGATCCTTGTACGCGGTGAGCTCATCCTTGGTGGGCCAGGCCGTGCCGTACACGCGCTGCAGCTGCGGGTTCTTCTCCGAGCCCTTCCAGTACGCGGCGGCAGAGCGCATCAGGGACCAGCCGTTCGCCAGCACCTTGGTGCTGGGCACGTGCGGTCCGCGGCAGAGGTCCTTCCACGCCACGTCGCCGTTCCTGCGCACGTTGTCGTAGATCGTGATGTCGCCATCACCGATCTCGACGGACGCACCCTCCGCGCCCTCGGTGTCCTGGGTCAGCAGCTCGCACTTGTAGGGCTCGTGACCCAGCTCGGCGAGCGCCTCCTCACGGGTGACCTCGCGACGCTGGAAGGACTGGCCTTCCTTGACGATGCGCTGCATGGTCTTCTCGAGCGCCTTGAGGTCCTCGGGGGTGAAGGGCTGCTCGACGTCGAAGTCGTAGTAGAAGCCGTCGGTGATCGGCGGACCCACGCCCAGCTTGGCGTCAGGGTGCGCCTGCTGGACCGCCTGGGCGAGCACGTGCGCGGTCGAGTGGCGCAGCACCATGAGGCCGTCGGGCTCGTCGATGGTGACGGCCTCGACGCTGGCGCCGTCTGGCAGCACGCGATCGAGGTCCCACAGCGCGCCGTCCACGCGCATGACGAGCACCTCGCGGCGGTCGCCGTAGAGCTCGGTGCCCGTCGTCGTCGACTCGACCTGTCGCTGGTCGCCGTCGACGGTCAGGTTGATGCTGGGCACCGGATCTCCTTAGGGGTCATGCGCGCGGCTCGCGCGCGGGTCACCCGACGATGCTACCGAGTCGAGCCCTCCCCGGAGGAACCTGCTCCCCCACCCCCGAGCAGCGGAGGACCGCCCGCCTCACACGCCGGGCGTCGCCATGACGGAGGGAGGGCAGTCCGCGAGGCCGACAGGAGGGCCGATGCGCGCGCCGGCTCAGACGAGTGCGCGCCGCTCCGCCACGGCCTCGGCGACACCGAGCCACGCCTGCGCGTGCCCGGAGTCGTCCGTGCCCGCGGCCAGAGAGAGCACGTTGGCGGCGACCCGCGCACGCAGCTCGCGCTCATCGTGGCGCTGCGCGAACGCACGATAGATCCGCTCGGTCTCGCGCGGGACGCAGGTGTAGCCCGTGGCGTCGAGCTCGGGCAGCACGAGCAGATGCGCGATCATGCACGCGCAGTCGTCGATGGCGCGACCGGGGCCCAACGTGTCGAGATCGATGAGCGCCACGACGCGCGTGGGGTCCGTGGCGCTGTCGAGATAGAGGTTGGCCGGGTGCAGATCGCCATGGGTCGGCACGGGCAGCGTGGTCGGCACCACGTCCAGCACCGCGTCGATGCGTGACCTCAGAGCCGTCACGCGCGCGGCGTCGAGCCCATCGTCGATCGCCATGGTCGCGTACTCGCCCACGCGGTCCGCGACGGCGGGGCGGGGCGACAGAGCCAACGCGTCGTGTGGCAACGAGTCCATGGCGGCAAGGATGGCCGCAGGATCGATGCGGGCGGCATCGGAACCGTCGGGACGGTGCAGCGCCCGTGTCATGGGCACTCCGGAAGCCTCCTGCACCACCACGATGCCGTCGCCGGCATCGACGGCGAGCGGAGCGAGCTCGCACATGCGGTGGCGCCGGAGCATCGCCTCGGCTCGCTCTGGTCTGACCACCTTGACATACCAGGTGCGACGCCCGTCCTCGGCCGTGGTCCGAGCACGCAGGACCGCCCTGCGCATGGGCCGTAGCACCAGCATGTCGAGCGACTCGATGGTGATGGTCCTGCCCGTGGCGGCGGACAGGCGCGGCGCGAGGTCCTCGGGGACGGACGCTGCCGCGAGGCCCGGCAGGTAGGGGTCCGCAGGGTGGCGCCAGACGTGCACCTCGCCCACCTCGGAGGACAGCCGCACCGCCTTGCAGGCCTGACGCTGCTCGTCCGTCAGCGCGACGGTGCTTGCCACGAGGTAGATGCGCTCCCCGCCGGCGACCACGTCGAAGCCGGCGGAGGTCTCGGCTCCCGGGCGGGCGTTGACGGCGTCGAGGGTCCAGCTGTCGAGCGCGGTGTGAGAGGTGGCGAGGGCGGCCGCGAGTATGCCTTCTGCTTCAGGCCCCGTCAGCATCGTCGCCGCCGCGTTCTCCTTCGCCATAGCCAACATCACACCACCTACGACGCCGTTTCGTCGGATTCGTGCCTGTTCGTGCGCGGCGTGTCCCCTGCCCGCGCGCACCGGTTGCCGCCAGGAGCGACCGGGTGGAGGATGTGGCGGGACAGCACGCTCGCATCGCTGGGTCACGGCGACGGAGCGAGGGAGGGCGCGGATGAGCGGACTCTGGGATGCCTTCGGCGTGGGCCTGCTGGCCCAGTCGTCGCTGCTGCTGGCCGGCGTCGTCGTGTGCTGGATCAGGTTCTCGAGTCGCGTGGTGGGCCTGCTCGCCGGGTTCGGCGCTGGCGCGCTGATCGCGGCCATCGCGTTCGACCTGCTGCCCGAGGCGGGGACGCTGAGCGGGTGGCAGCTGACCCTCGGGATGCTCGCGGGTGTGGCGATCTTCCTCGCCGGCGACCGGATCGTCGAGAAGCGGTTCGGCGACCGCGGCGAGGGCGGCGCGATGGGGATCGTGGTGGGCTCGGTGGTCGACGGCGTTCCGGAATCGGTGATCATCGGCATACAGATCGCGAGCGGCAATCCTGTCGGCGCAGCGTTCATCGGTGCGGTCTGGGTGTCGAACGTCCCCCAGGCGATCGCTCCGTCAGCGGAGCTCGCCAAGAATGGCTGGAGCGCGTGGCGCCTGGGCCGACTGTGGGCGCTGGTGGTCCTGGCCTGCGGCGTCGCTGCTGCCGCGGGCTACGCAGTGACCGAGCTGACCGGGACGGCGACGGGAGCGTGGATGGCCGCGATCGCGGCGGGTGGCCTGCTCGCGATGCTCACGGATTCGCTCATCCCCTTCGCATACGAGCGCGGCAAGGACCTGGCCGGCGCGGCGACCGTGCTCGGGTTCTGCCTCGCGTTGGGTGGCTCCTGAGGGGCCGCCGCTGTGCCTGGAAGCACGAATCCCGCCCGGCCGGGACGGCCGAGCGGGATTCCTTGGTGGGCGATACTGGGATCGAACCAGTGACCTCTTCCGTGTGAAGGAAGCGCGCTACCACTACGCCAATCGCCCCGAGCGGGTTCCATAGTAGCGCCTCCAGAGCGGGCCGGTGGACACCCTGCACGACGGTGCAGCGGAAGATGACAGAAGTCTCATCCGCTGGTGTGTCAGCGGGTGTCGCACCGACGCCATGTCTGGCGATCCCCGAGCCAAGGCTGGCGGCAGGCGCCGGAGCCTGAGTTCGGTGCGGGCGGGGATCCTCGCAATCGTGATGGGCGAGACGGTCGAGCTCACCTCGACCCTGAGCGCGTCGCGCGCGGCAGGGTCGACGGTCCCTCCGTCGAGCTCGACGTCGGGTCCGAGGTCGTCCCGGCCGTCGCCCGAGTCCGCGATCGCGGCGCCAGCGCCGATCGCCACGATGCCCAGCGCTCCGGTCACCATCCAGATGGTCTGCTTTCCCATGATCGTGCTCCTGTTCCTGTCCCGCGGTCGCGGGCTCGTGTGAACAAGACTGGGCGGCCCGCATGAAACCACGAGGAGAGTCCGATGAGGGTCCTCTCATCGACTGGCGCGCACGGAAGCCTGGCTATCCACCCCGGCGCATGGCACCATTCGTCTGTGACCACCCTCGTGATCGGTCCCACCACACTTCGCGACACGGATGACGGTCGTGTGCGCGCGTCCAGCGTCATCGCCGGGCTGGACGAGCCCCTCGAGCTGTGGGTGGACCTGCACCCCTCGCTGCGCGACGCCGTACCGGACCGCGCTGACCCCTGGCTGCCCGCGACCGCCCTGCTCGCCTCGCGCCTGGGCGCCACCGTGCGAGCGGAGTCGCCCGTCACCGCACCGTTGGTTCGCTCGGCTCGCGGTGTCACTCAGCTGCTCAGCGAGTGGTTCCCCGCGGAGATGTCGCGCGTCGATGTCTCGGCGACGACCGCTGGGCGCGTGGCGCCCTGGCGGCGCCACCCCGGGAGCAGCGCGATGTGCTTCACCGGTGGCGTCGACTCGTTCTACTCGCTCCTGCGCGCGCAGGATTCTCCCGACTATCTGGTGAACGTCTCTGGGCTCGATGTCACCAGCCGCTGGCCCGAGATCGAGAAGGCGACTCGTCTGAGGCTTCTCCGCGTCGCGACGGACTTCGACGCGCGGCTCGTCACGCTGCGCTCGAACGTTCGCACCGTGATGCTCGATCACGGGTTGCGGTGGGGCGACCATGCCCACGGATCGGTGCTCGCGGGGTTCGGCCATCTGCTCTCAGGGCGCCTGGGCACCTTCATGATCCCCGCCACTCACTCGAAGGCGAGCGTCCAGCCTTGGGGCTCGCACCCTCGCCTGGATCCGCAGTGGAGCAGCGACGCGCTTCGAGTGGTCCACCACGGCTTCGAGGCCTCACGGGTCGACAAGACCGCGGCCATCGCGCGCGACCCCCGAGCCGTGGACTCCCTGCGGGTGTGCCTGCGCCACAACAGCGACGAGAACTGCGGCGAGTGCAGCAAGTGCCTGCGCACCATGGCCACGCTGGCGTTCCTGGGGGAGCTCGACTCCACGAACCGCTTCCCGACCGACCTCACACCGTCGCTCTTCGAACCGATCACCGTGTCCAAGCAGCAGGACCTCAACCACTTGATCGCGGCGCGCGATCTGGGGCTGCGGACCCAGCGCCGGCCGGACATCGTCGAGGCGCTCGACGGCGTGATCGCCCGCAGCGAGGCACAGATTCACGCAGCCTCCCCGTGACGGATCAGCGCCGATGCGGGACGGGCGGGTCCGCGTCCTTCTCGGCGGCGAGCTCGTAGACCGCACTGAGCTTGCGCAGCAGCGCTCCCGGCAGCAGCTCGGTGCCGTCGAGGCTCGATACGTGCTGAACGCCGCGCGTCGACGACGTCACGGCGAGGTGAGCGCGGCCCTCGATCGCCTCGTCGAGGACCGCCATGGTGAGCTCCCCGGGAGCCGTGACGCGGATCGGGAGGGCGGCGCGTACGGCCCATTCGAGCGCCAGGCCCCGGGTGATGCCGGCCAGGCAGCCGGATGCCAGCGGCGGGGTGAGAATCTCGCCGTCGCGCTCGACGAACACGTTGGTCGCGGTGCCCTCGCACAGATTGCCGTAGGTGTTGGCGAGGATGGCCTCGTCCGCGCCCTTCGAACGCGCGTACTCGACCATGACGACGTTCTCGGCGTAGGACGTCGACTTCACGCCGGCCAGCGCCGAGCGCTCGTTGCGCTTCCAGGGAGCGCGCACCGCGTGGCAGACGCGTGGCCGCGGGGCAGCGACGCCCGTCACGATCAGCGTCGCGGGACCGCTGCCACGGGCGGAGCCCATGGGGCCCTCACCCGACGTGACCGTCACGCGGATACGCGTGAGCGCGCCCTCGCCGGCCTTCAGGACCGCCGCGACGGCGTCGCGGACCTGCTCGACCTCCGGAGCCGCCAGGCCGATCCGATCCGCCGAGTACTCGAGCCGAGCAAGATGGCGCGAGAGGGCGAACGGCACGCCGTCACGAACCGCGATGGTCTCGAAGATCCCGTCTCCCACGGTGAGCCCATGATCCGTCGCCGAGACCACCGGCTCGCCCGGCTCCCGGAGCGCGCCCCCCGCCCACACGATCGGATTCATGGCTGCATCCTTTCAGCGGATGCCAGGGCGATCAACCGTCTGGCCTTCAGTTCCGTCTCACGCCACTCGCCCTCGGGGTCGGAGCCCCAGGTGATTCCCGCGCCGGTGCCGAACCTCAGCTCGCCGTCGCGCCACCAGAAGGTGCGGATCCCCACCGCCAGCTCGGCGGTGCGCGCGTCCGCGTCCACCCACCCGATCGCGCCGCAGTAGGGACCGCGAGGCGCGGTCTCCTCGCGCGCGATGATCCGCAGCGCAGCGGACTTGGGCGCGCCGGAGACCGACCCGGGCGGGAAGGTGCCGTCGAGCAGGGAGCGCCACATCGATGGCGTCCAGCGCGCGTCGTCCGCGAGCGTCACCTCGACGGTCGATTCGAGATGCGTGAGGCCGGGATGGTCGTGCTCGGCCAGCAGCTCGGGCACCCGCACCGATCCGGGCCGCGCCACGTGAGACAGGTCGTTGCGCACGAGATCAGTGATCATGACGTTCTCGGCCACGTCCTTGTCGAGCATGGACTCGCCCGGGGCTGCGGTGCCCTTGATAGGCGACGACCGCACGCGGTCGCCGTCCACGGCGAGGTACAGCTCGGGCGACGCGGACACGATCCATGCGCCGGGGTCTCCTCCGGAGCCACGCGGGATCACGATGCGCGAGGCGTACCGCGCCGGATTGCCGAGCGCGAGCCGTTCGCTCAGCGCCACCGCGTCAGGGCCGTTCTGCGGTGCAGGCATGGGCGCGCTCAGCATGCGGCACAGGTTCACCTGATAGACGTCTCCGTCACGGATGTCCTCCCGGATCCGCTCGACCCCGCGCAGATACTCGTCACGTGTGAGCGAGCTGGCCCACGCATCGGCCTCGGGACCCGACCAGGTGCGCCCAGTCCTGACGGGCGGCGAAGCGTCCCGCTCCACCTCGGCCATCCGCCAGGCGTCCACGCGGCCGTCGAAGTCGCCCACGACCACCCAGAAGCCCGCCTCCGCGAGCCGGTGCCCCTCGCGACGGGCGTCGATGTGCTCGAGGACGCCATGGGCGCGCACGCCGCGAAACTCCGCGCTCGCACGGTTGTGCCCCGCGCCACCTGGGTCCATGCGCTCCACGCTAGTGGGCCGACACGCCGCGCACGCGCAGGGCGGCGCGTTCGTTTTGGTATCCGGGCCAACTATCGGCTACAGTCATTCCCTGTTCGGAACTGCGGTTTCGACATGCGGACGTGGCTCAGTTGGTAGAGCATCACCTTGCCAAGGTGAGGGTCGCGGGTTCGAGTCCCGTCGTCCGCTCGGAGGGCCGATGCCTCCTGCGGTGTTGGTACTACGGTGGGTTGGCCGAGAGGCGAGGCAGCGGCCTGCAAAGCCGTATACACGGGTTCGAATCCCGTACCCACCTCGGGCGATTGGCGCAGCGGTAGCGCGCTTCCCTGACACGGAAGAGGTCACTGGTTCGATCCCAGTATCGCCCACCACGCACGACTGAGGCCGCCCTTCGGGGCGGCCTTCGTCGTCTGCGCAGCTCTACGGGCTCAGCTCCCCGACGTCGACCCGGGCCTCGAGCCGATTCCCCGGTCCGGGGAGCGGGCACACCCAGTCGCTCGAGTAGGCGCACGAGGGCTGGAATGCGAAGTTCAGGTCCACCACGAGAGCGGCGCGGTCACCGCCCAGATCCGCTCCCTTGACGCTGTCGAGCACGTATCGACCCCCGCCATAGGTGCTCTCCCCCGCGCCTGCGTCGCGCAACGGGAGGAACACGCCGCCGCCGTAGGAGTCGAGCCACCACACGTCGAGGCTTCCGAGCCCTGGCAGCTCGACACGACCCACGCGCTCGAACGGCACCAGGCCATCGGTGGGCGTGGGCACCTCGCGGCGCTCCGGGTCCGCGGCGAGCACCGGGACCTCGAAGCGGAACTCGGGATCGTACGGGGCGACGTTCGCGCGGAAGCCGTCCCGCGCATCTGCCGGGACGGCTGTCGCAGGATGCGTGGACAGCAGCACGTCGCGACGATCCCGCCAGAGTCGATGCGCCTGTGCGGGGTCCGGCTCCGCCCGCACGGCGGCATAGAGGTCGAACATCTGCCTGCGCCAGTCGCGCACGTCCCACGAATCCATGTCCTCGACGCTACCTTCCCGTCTCAGGCAGCGGCGACCAGCGCGGCGACGCCCTTCTCGAGCTCCGCCGCGACGCGGTCGGGATGACCGTCCACATATCCCTCGACGAGCGCGCCGTCGCGCATCATCATGATGTGCCGCGCGACGCCGTCGGCATCGGCCACGTCGCGCACAGCAAGGGCCGCGGCGATCGTCTGCGTCATCCAGGCCCTGAAGCGGGTGACGACCTCGCGCACGGGATGCTCGGCGTCCGGGTACTCCGCAGCCGCGTTGATGAATGGGCAGCCGCGAAAGTCCGGGCGGCAGATCTCCTGGGCGAGCGCATGCGCGAGCGTCGTCGTGGTGCCGGCGCCTGCGGCGTTCGCCACCACGGCCTGGACCCGTGCGAGCTCGGCCTCGAGGTATGCCACCACCAGCGCCTCCTTCGAGGGGAAGTGCCGGTAGAAGGTGACCTTGGACACGCCTGCGAGGGCGATGACGCGATCGGCGCTGACAGCACGGATGCCGAGTGCGTTGAACTGTGGGATCGCGGCCGCCAGGATCGCCTCCCGCGCATGGCCGCGGATGGTGGTGTCCGTCATACGTCCGCCTCCTCGGAATCGATGTCAGGCTACTCGCGTTCGACGTAGACGTACTAGTAACTCAATGAACGAGGGAGCCATTCCATGTCCACCAAGCCCACGGTCTTCTACACCGCTCACGCCACCGCCACCGGGGACGGTCGCAACGGGCACGTCGCCACCGACGACGGGCTCGTCGATCACGACCTCGCCACGCCCAAGCCGTTCGGCAAGCCGAGCAAGACCAACCCGGAGCAGCTGTTCGCCGCGGGCTACTCCGCGTGCTTCAACTCCGCGATCGGGCAGGCCGCGAAGTCGCTCAAGGTCGACGTCGAGGAGAGCGCGGTGACCGCTCATGTGGGGATCGGTCCCATCGGCCTGCGAGGCGGGTTCGGGCTTGCGGTGACCCTCGACGTGCATCTGCCGGGCCTCGATGAGGAGACCGCGCGTGCTCTCGCCGCCAAGGCGCACGAGATCTGCCCGTACTCCAACGCCACTCGGGGGAACATCGAGGTCGATCTCAACGTCTCCACGTCATGATCGAACGGCCGATGCGCGGCCTCGCCGCGCATCGGCCGTCCCGAAACCTCAGCGTCACGCCGATCTGCGAGGATGGCGGTGACCGTAACGAATGGGGACGCGACTCGATGTCAGAGACCAGTCACGAACGCACGCGCCGGCACGGCCACCGCGCCGATGCTCCAGTGCCAGGATCGACGTACCGCCTGCAGCTGAGCGCGGACTTCACGTTCGCGGACGCAGCGGAGCGGCTCGACTACTTCGAGGCGTTGGGCGTGACGCACCTCTACCTCTCCCCCGTCCTCGAGGCCGCCCCAGGGTCGACGCACTTCTACGACGTGGTCGACCACTCCCGCATCGCCGCGTCCCTGGGAGGCGTCGAACAGCTTCGGGAGCTGTCGTGGAAGGCGGGCGAGCGCGGCATCGGCCTCATCGCGGACGTGGTTCCCAACCACATGGCCGTCCCCACCCCGGCGTATCACAACACCGCATTGTGGTCGGTGCTCGCCGAAGGCGAGGAGTCGGACCATGCCCACTGGTTCGACGTGGACTGGTCCAGCGGCGACCCGGTCCTCATGCCTGTGCTGGGACAGCGCATCGGCACCGTGCTCGCGGCAGGCGAGCTCTCGCTCGACACGATGGTGGTGCCGGGCTTCGAGGAGCGCGGCGAGGTCCCCGTGCTGCGCTACTACGAGCACGTGTTCCCCGTGCGCGAGGGCACGGAGAACCTGCCCATGGCAGACCTCGTGGACCAGCAGCACTACCGGCTCGCCTACTGGCGAGTGGCGAACGAGGAGCTCAACTACCGGCGCTTCTTCGACGTCGGGTCCCTCGTCGCCGTGCGCGTCGAGGACGAGGACGTGTTCGAGGCCACGCACCGCGTGATCGTCGACCTCGTGAAGGACGGCACCCTGCAGGGCCTGCGGATCGACCACCCGGACGGCCTCGCGGACCCTGCCGGCTACCTCGCACGCCTCCACGACGCCACCGACGGCGCGTGGATCGTGGTCGAGAAGATCCTCGAGGGCGACGAGCAGCTGCCCAAGTCCTGGAAGACCGCCGGCACCACGGGCTACGACGCCGCGTGGCGGGTGGGAGCTCTGCTGCGGGACCCCGCCGGCTCCTCGCCCCTGGCCGCGACGCTGCACCGCGTCACCGGCGATGCCATGGGCACGCTGCCGGAGATGATCAACGAGGCCAAGCGAGAGATCGTCAAGGACTCGCTGTCATCGGAGGTCCACCGACTGGCCTCCATCGCGCACGAGATCTGCCACTCCGACGTGCGCCTGCGCGACCACACCTGGCGGTCGCTCTATGACTGCATCCGCACCCTCCTCGTCACCTTCGATCGCTATCGCGCCTACGTGGTCGCTGGCGTGCCGCCCAAGCAGCCCTCCCTGGAAGCGATCGACCACGCGGTCGAGCGCGCGTTGGTGCAGCTCGACGACGAGCGCCACGAGACCCTCGAGGTGCTCGTGGACCTGCTCAAGGGGGCCGAGGTGGGCAGCGCCGGGCGCACCGGCGACGCGAACCGCCGGGAGCTCATCACCCGCTTCCAGCAGGCCTGCGGAGCGGTGATGGCGAAGGGCATCGAGGACACCGCGTACTACCGCTGGACTCACCTGCTGCCTCTGTGCGAGGTGGGCTCGCCCGCAGGCCGCTTCGCCTTGCCGCCCGCAGGGTTTCACGCATGGGCTGACGAGCAGCAGCACTCCTTCCCCCACGCCATGACCTCGCTCACCACGCACGACACCAAGCGCTCCGAGGACGTGCGGGCACGCCTGTCGGTGCTCTCGGAGGCATCCGAGGAGTGGGACGCCACCGTGACCCGGCTTCAGGACGCGACCGCGCGGATCCGCCCCGCCCTGCTGGACGGACGCACGGAGAACCTGTGGTGGCAGACGCTGGTGGGGACCTCGGACGAGCGCGAGTTCATGGAGTGGGACAGGCTCGAGGGCTACCTCATCAAGGCCATGCGCGAAGCCAAGACCGCCACCACCTGGACGGGGGTCGACACGGACTACGAGTCCGCCGTCCTGTGGTTCGCGCAGTCCAGTCATGCCGATACGCAGGTGCGCGAGATCGTGCGCGGGTGGCACCGCTCGGTCGCCGCAGGCGTGCGAGCAGGAGTGCTCTCGATGAAGCTCATCCAGCTCACCATGCCTGGGGTGCCCGATGTCTACCAAGGCACTGAGATGCTCGCTCCATCGCTGGTGGATCCGGACAACCGCCGGCCCGTGGACTTCGACGCCCGCGCGCAGGCACTCGCGCGGCTCAGCGGCCGGGCGCGCCCCAAGACGCTGAGCGAGGAGAAGCTGCTGGTGACCGCCCGGGCGCTGCACCTGCGCCGCGACCACCCCGAGGCCTTCATCGGCGATGCCGCCGGCTATCACCCGCTGCCATCGTCCTCGGGTCACGCGGTGGTGTTCGCGCGCACCGTGGATGACGAGGCTCGCGTCATCACCGTCGCGACGCGGCTGGGTCTGGATCTCGAGCAGCTGGGCGGCTGGCGCGAGCACACGGTGACCCTGCCGGACGGCTCCTGGACGGACGTCCTCAGCGGGCGCACCTTCGAGGGAGGTGCGGTGGATCTGAGCGAGCTGCTGCCATCGCTGCCCGTCGCCTTGCTGGTGACCGACTGATGCGGCTCCAGGTCTGGGCCCCCACGGCCGATGCGGTGGTCGCCGTGATCGGCGAGCCCGACGGCGAGCGTGACCGTGCCGTGCTGACGCGCGGTGACGACGGATGGTGGACGGGCCCGGAGGTGCCGCCTGGCACCGACTACGCGTTCGAGGTCGACGGCGAGGGTCCCTGGCCGGACCCGCGCAGCGCGGAGCAGCCGTACGGCGTCCACGGTCCGTCGCGAGCCTTCGATCCGGGACGCCACCGCTGGCAGGACTCCGGATGGGGCGGTGTGGACGCGCTGGGATCGGTCCTCTACGAGCTCCACGTGGGCACGTTCACTCCCACCGGCACGCTCGACGCTGCGATCGTCCAGCTCCCCGATCTCAAGGCCACCGGGATCGACATCGTGGAGCTCATGCCGCTCGCCCCCTTCCCGGGCAGGCGCGGCTGGGGCTACGACGGGGTCTCGCTCTACGGCGTGCACGAGGCGTACGGCGGGCCCGAGGCCCTCCAGCGCTTCGTGGACGCCGCGCACCGCGCCGGCCTGGGCGTCTGCCTCGACGTCGTGTACAACCACCTGGGACCGGACGGCAACTACCTCTCGAAGTTCGGTCCGTACTTCACGGATGCGCATGACACCCCGTGGGGCTGGGCGGTGAACGTCGACCAGGACGAGGCGGATGGCATGCGCCGCTTCATCTGCGACAACGCGCTACGGTGGTTCGAGGACTTCCACGTGGACTGCTTGCGTCTCGATGCGGTGCATGAGATCCGCGACGACTCGCCACGCCACATCCTCGCGCAGCTCTCGGACGAGACGGCCGCGCTGTCAGAGCGGCTGGGGCGACCGCTGTCTCTGGTCGCGGAATCGGACCTGAACGACGCGCGCATGGTCACGCCCACCTCGCAGGGGGGACTGGGCATGACGGCGCAGTGGAACGACGATGTGCACCACGCGATCCACGCGTACCTCACGGGCGAGCGACACGGATACTACGTCGACTTCGGCTCCGTCGAGGCGCTCGACAAGGTGTTCCGCTCCGTGTTCTGGCACGACGGCACGCACTCGCCGTTCCGGGGCCGCACCTGGGGCGCGCCCGTCGCGCCGGAGGTGGACCGTCGCCGCTTCGTGGTGTGCGCCTCGAACCACGATCAGGTGGGGAACAGGGCCATCGGCGACCGCCCCTCCTCCTCGCTCTCCCCTGGTGCGCAGGCGACGTCGCTCGCGCTGGTGCTGCTGTCGCCGTTCACCCCCATGCTGTTCATGGGCGAGGAGTACGGCGAGACCCGGCCCTTCATGTTCTTCACCGATCACGACGAGCCGCTGGGCAGCGCCGTGAGCGAGGGGAGGATGAGCGAGTTCGGCGGGCACGGCTGGGAGGAGCTCTATGGGGGCTCGGTGCAGGTGCCAGACCCCCAGGACCGCCTCACCTTCCTGCGTTCCAAGCTCGGTTCCGGCATCGGTGCCGCGAGCGCTGGCCACGACGCGATCCGCGCCTGGGTCGCGGACCTGATGGCGCTGCGCCCGCTCATCGGCCCTCGCGAGGCGTGGGAGGCGCACCCGCCGGCGATCTCCGAGTCCGCGCCCCGCGCGCTCACCCTGCACGGTCCCGTGACCGTGCATGCGAACCTGACCGATGCGCCCATCACCGTCGAGGGATCGTCTCCCCTGGCGACATTCGGCGAGGTCTCGCACCACGACGGCGCTCTCACTCTCGCTCCGGACGCGGTCGCGGCTGTCGCCGCGGCCTGACGCGAAGCGAGGCTCAGGCGCCGAGCGCCTGAAATCCCTCGTAGACCATGAACGCCGGCCACACCAGGCCCTGGAAGAATGCGCCTACGTGCTCCCAGAAGCCGTCGGCGACCTGCCAGTAGTACACGATCGCACCAAAGATGCCGATCCCGTAGATGGCGCCTCCACCCGCTGCTGCCGAACCGCCGTTGCTCATGTCCTGTCCCTCCGTCGGGCCGCTCGCTGACGATCCCTGTCTAGCAGTGCGCACGCCGCACCGCGCGGCGTGCGGTGCACTAGCGTGGAGGCACCATCACGCACGGCCAACGAGGAGCCGCCCATGGGCAAGAGATCGCACTGGCGCGAGCACCCGGCGCACGCACTGCGCGTCGACCACGGCTTCCGCCTCGAGAGCTTCGATGCCGCCGCGACGCCGGGTTTCGAGGGCGCGCAGAAGCATGCCGAGCGTCTGATGGAGCGGCGAGGCGCGGACCTCGCCGAGCTGCAGGAGCGGCTGTACGCCCACGGCCGTGCGGGCGGGGATCGCTCGATGCTGCTCGTGCTGCAGGGCATGGACACTGCGGGCAAGGGCGGGATCGTCCGCCACGTTCTCGGCATGGTCGATCCGCAGGGCGTGGCGAGCAGAGGGTTCGGCGTGCCCACCGAGGAGGAGCGCGCGCATCACTTCCTGTGGCGCATCGACCGAGCGCTGCCGCAGGCCGGGCGCATCGGCGTGTTCGACCGCTCGCACTACGAGGACGTGCTGGTGGTGCGGGTCCACGGTCTGGTGCCCGAGGCCGTCTGGCAAGGCCGCTACTCGGAGATCAACGAGTGGGAGGCGCAGGTGGCTGAGCGGGGCACGACCATCGTGAAGTGCGCGCTCATGGTGTCGCCGGAGGAGCAGCTGAACCGCATCGAGGAACGCCTGGAGCGCCCGGACAAGCACTGGAAGTACAACCCTGGCGACCTGGACGAGCGCGCGCATTGGCCCGCGTACATGGAGGCCTACCAGGCTGTGCTGGACCGGACCTCGACGCCGAGCGCGCCGTGGCACGTGATCCCTGCGGACAACAAGTGGTACGCGCGACTCGCCGTCACGGAGCTGCTGGCCTCGGCACTGGAGTCACTCGAGCTCGGGTGGCCGCAGGCCGACTTCGACGTTCAGGCGGAGCGGGAGCGGATCGCGCGGCTGCGCTCCAAGGAGGTCTGAGGGCCCGTTGCCCCGTCGGGCCGCCTGAACCTCGGTGGTGACGCTGCCGGACCGCATGCCCCACGGGCCCGTGACCTACTCCCCCGCGACCATCGCGAGCAGGCGGCTCAGCGCGCGGTAGTACTTCTTGCGGAATCCGCCTCGAAGCATGTCCTGCGAGAAGATCTCCCCCAGGGAATGGCCCGACGCGATGATGCGCACGTCCCGGTCGTACAGACGGTCGACCAACGACACCACGCGCAGCGCCTGAGCCTGGTCGGGCAAGGGCGTGACGCCGCGCAGCCCGAGCACGGCGACCCCCTCGACGTAGGCGCCGTAGCGGCTCGGGTGGACGTGCGTCAGGTCCTCCATGAGCGCGCCCCAGTCCTCGCACGCGGCATCGTCCCCGGCACACGCGCTGAGCACCTGGTCCACGGTGGCGGGCGCCGGGAAGGCGAGGTCGCCTCGGCCCCTGTAGTCCGGGCCGTCGATGGTGATCACCTCGAACACATGCGAGAGGGCCTGGATCTCGCGCTTGAAGTCGTCGGCGGCGAAGCGGCCCTGGCCCAGCGAGCCCGGGAGGGTGTTGGAGGTCGCGGCGATCGCCACCCCGGCATCGGCGAGCTCGCGCATGAGCCGTGCCATCAGCACCGTGTCGCCAGGATCGTCGAGCTCGAACTCGTCGATGCACACCACCGAGAAGTCCTGGAGCGCCGCACGGGTGGACTGGAAGCCCAGGGCTCCCACCAGGTGCGTGTACTCGACGAAGGTGCCGAAGACCGCGCTCCGTCCCACCTCGTGAGCAAGCGCCGCCAGCAGGTGGGTCTTGCCGACGCCGAATCCGCCGTCGAGGTAGATCCCGCGTCCCCCGCTCGCCCGCCGCAGCGCGCCCAGCCCGCGGCGCCCCACCCCTTTCGCGAACGCCCTCACCTCGGCGACGGCCGCCTCCTGACTGGGAAAGTCCGGATCCGGGACGTAGGAGGCGAACGTGGCCTTCGCGAAGTGCGGTGGGGGGACCAGCGCCGCGATGAGAGCCTCGGGCTCGACGTGCGGTCGCCGTCCGACGAGGCGAGCGGTCATGCACCACACCCTACTGACGCGCGAGCGCTCCGCCGGGCACCGAACCCCCGGCCCGGCGCGACTAGTGCCCGGTCTCCGTGGCCTCCGGATAGAACTCACGGTACTTGCGGCGGTAGTTGAACGTGAGGGCGGCGATGGTCAGGCGCCGGCGCAGCGAACCATCGGCAGGGTTGTGCAGCGGGCGTGCGACGCCGCGCTTCGCGACCTTCGCCACCCGCGCCCTCAGCGATCCGTCGAGGAGGTAGCGCAGGAGCAGCGAGAGCGGCACGACCGAGTACAGGACCTCGCTCGTGGCACGGACGGGCTCGATCTCCTCGCCATCGAGGTCCGCCGTCACGAACCAAGCGGGGTTCGCGCCGGCCGCGGTCACGTACCAGTTGTTGCGGCCGATGCGCGGGTTGACCTCGAAGAACACATGCTGCCCGGTGCGTGGATCGCGCTTGTAGTCCGCGTTCGCGAAGCCGCGGTAGTCGACGCGTTCGAGGTAGCGCACCATGGCGTCCATCGCGTCCGAGTACGGCTCGGTGAGGATCGCCGCAGGAACGCCCAGCGTCCCCGGCGTGTGCTCCTCGAGCAGCACGCGGCCCGTGCACAGCAGCGTGACCTCGCCGCGGGAGTCGCGGTACGCGGTCAGCGAGCGCATCTGCGTCTCGTCGCCAGGGATGAACTCCTGGAGCAGATAGGTGCCGGCGAACTCCGACGAGCCGATGCGCGCGAGGAGGTCGTCGACCTCCGCTCGGGTCGCCAGGTGCTGCACCTTGAGCTTCCCCGGATACTCCGCGCGATGGTGCTCGGCAGATGAGCTCGCCTTGCCGATCACCGGGTAGGTCAGGGCGTCGAGGTCGCCGTCGGGCACGCCGCGGCCGGAGTCGAAGCGCACCGGAACCGTCAGCGGGACCGGGATGCCCAGCGCCAGGCAGTCCTCCTGGAACGCCTCCTTCGACTCGACGCGTGCGAACGCGCCCGCGGAGCACAGGGGGATCTCGAAGTGTGGCTCGAGCTCTGCCCGCCTGGCGATGATCGACTCGACGTACCAATCCGCGTTGGACAGCAGCACGAGCCGCTCTCCCGCGCGCTCCTGAGCGAGCTCGACGAGCGAGGCGACCAGTGCATCGGCGTCGTCCACGTCTGCGATGCGGACGTCCGCGATGCGCGTGTCCGCGAATGCGCGCGTCTGGAGCCTGGACACCACCACGCCACGCACCCCCGAGTGATCGTGGAAAGCGCGCAGCAGCGCGTAGGCGCCGATGTCGCCACCCACCACGACGGGGATCACGCGTGCCGCCTCTCGGTGAGCGCCAGCGGCGCGGCTCAGGCCTCGACCTCGGAGCGATCGCCCGACCACAGCGTGTGGAAGGTGCCCTCGCCGTCGATGCGCTTGTACGTGTGCGCGCCGAAGAAGTCACGCTGGCCCTGGATCAGTGCGGCCGGCAGGCGCTCCGCGCGCAGCGAGTCGTAGTACGCGAGCGACGAGGAGAAGGCGGGGGCAGGCACGCCCGTGAGAGCGGACTGCGCGACCACCCGGCGCCACGACGAGACGCCGTTCGCGACCGCGTCGACGAAGTACGGGTCGACCAGCAGGCTGGGAAGGGACGCGTCGCGCTCGAACGCCTCCGTGATGCGGTCCAGGAAGCGCGCCCGGATGATGCAGCCCTCGCGCCAGATCTTCGCCATGTCGCCCTTGACGATGTTCCAGCCGAACTCCTCGGACGCCGCCTGGATCTGGTCGAATCCCTGCGCGTAGGCGACCACCTTCGAGGCGTAGAGCGCGAGTCGCACGTCCTCGACGAACGCCTCGCGGTCCTCGAGCGCGAACGGCTCGGTGTGCGCGGCGAGCACCCCGCGCGCGGCCTGGCGCTGCGCGACCTGCGAGGAGATGGCGCGAGCGAACGTCGCCTCGGCGATGCCCGTCACCGGTACGCCGAGGTCGAGCGCGGACTTGACGGTCCAGCGGCCGGTGCCCTTCTGACCGGCCTCGTCCTTGATCACGTCCACGAGCGCCTTGCCCGTGCGTGCGTCGGTCTGGCGCAGCACCTCGGCGGTGATCTCGATCAGGAAGGACTCGAGGTCGCCCTGGTTCCACTCGGCGAAGATGTCCGCGATCTCGGCAGGCTCGAGGTCGAGTCCCGTGCGCAGGAGGTCGTAGGCCTCGCCGATGAGCTGCATGTCCGCGTACTCGATGCCGTTGTGCACCATCTTGACGAAGTGCCCGGCACCGTCGGGGCCGATGTGCACGCAGCACGGCGTGCCGTCCTCCGCCTTGGCGGCGATCTTCTCGAGGATCGGTCCCAGGGTGACGTACGACTCAGCCGGTCCACCAGGCATGATCGAGGGTCCCAGGAGGGCGCCCTCCTCGCCGCCCGAGACGCCCGAGCCCACGAAGTGCAGACCCTTCGCGGCGAGGTCCTTCTCGCGGCGCATGGTGTCCGTGTAGAGCGCGTTGCCGGCGTCGACGATGATGTCGCCCTGATCCAGCAGCGGGGTGAGCGCGTCGATCACGGCGTCGGTGGGGCCGCCTGCCTGGACCATCACGACGACCTTGCGCGGCTTCTCGAGCGACGCAACGAAGTCCTCGAGCGACTCCGCGCCGATGAAGTCGCCCTCGGATCCGTGCTCCTCGACCAGGGAGTGCATCTTCTGGGGCGAGCGGTTGTGCACCGCCACCGTGAACCCGTTGCGGGCGAAGTTGCGGGCCAGATTGCGGCCCATCACCGCGAGTCCGGTCACACCGATCTGAGCAAGCGCCATGATTGCGTCCTTCAACGTCAAGGGGGGTCGGGGTACGCGCCTAGCCTAGTGGGCGCTCACCGCGTGGCGAACCCGTGGCCGCACAAGCGCACACCTAGGCTCAACGCATGGCACGCGACCACGCCTCGGCGCCGCCCCTGTTCCAGGAGGCCCTGCGGTCGCTTCAGCACGCCCGCACACGCGCCGATGTGACACTGGTCGAGACGCCGGCGCCGTCCCGCATCGCCCCGTTCGCGATCGCGATCGAGGGTGAGGTGAACGCTCCGGACACGGAGGCGTCAGGGCGGTTCGTCGTGCTGCATGACCCCGACGGCCAGGAGGCATGGGAGGGCGTGCTGCGGATCGTGGCGCTCGTGAAGGCACAGGTCGAGGACGAGGTGGGCGGCGACGACATGTGGTCTGACGTGGCGTGGTCGTGGCTGGGCGAGGCGCTCGAGGGCGTGCCCCACCATGCGCGCAGCGGCACGGTCACGAAGGTGACGTCGCGCTCGTACGGCGATCTCGCCTCGCGACCCTCGCAGGTCCAGGTCGAGCTGCGAGTGTCCTGGACCGCGGAGGACGCCGACCTGGAGCCCCACATCGTCGCCTGGACGGACCTGCTGGCCGCCTGCGCCGGCGTACCCCCGCTTCCCGAAGGAGTGAGCATGCTGCCCGGAGCCGCCCGGTGACCGAGACGACGCCGGAGGAGGAGACCCCTCCCACTCCCCTGCTCGAACCCGCCGAGGGCGTGCCCGACGTCATCGAGACCGAGGAGCAGCTGGCCGCGATGGCCGAGCGGTTCGCCGCGGGGCATGGGCCGATCGCGGCGGACGCGGAACGCGCCTCAGGCTTCCGCTACGGACAGGCCACGTATCTCGCGCAGTTCAAGCGCGCCGGGGCGGGCATCGCTCTGATCGACACGGACGCGCTCCCCGACCTGTCGTCCCTCAACGCGGCGTTCGGTGACGCCGAGTGGGTGTTCCACGCCGCCAGCCAGGACCTGCCCGGCATGCGCGACCTGGGCCTGACCCCGGCATCGGTCTTCGACACGGAGCTGGCCGCACGCCTGCTCGGCTGGCCCAAGGTGGGGCTGGCCGCGGTGGTCGAGCGCGAGCTCGGCTTCGCGCTCGCCAAGGAGCACTCGGCGCAGGACTGGTCCACCAGGCCGCTGCCGCACTCGTGGCTCGTGTACGCCGCCTTGGACGTGGAGGTTCTGCTGGACCTGCGCGACGGCCTCCACGCACACCTGGTCGAGGCCGGCAAGCTGGAGTGGGCGCGCCAGGAGTTCGAGGCGGTGCGCACGGCTCCCCCGCCCGAGCCGCGTGTCGATCCGTGGCGGCGCACCTCTGGCTCCCATCAGATCCGCGACCAGCGTGGCCTGGCGATCGTCAAGTCTCTGTGGGAGGCGCGCGACAAGGATGCGCAGCGTCGGGACGTCTCCCCCGGGCGGGTGCTGCGCGACGCGGCGATCGTGGCCGCGGCTCAGGCCAGGCCCGCCTCGCTGGATGCCCTGCTGCGCGTGCGCGAGTGGCAGTCCAAGGGCACCAAGCGGCGTGCCCCCCACTGGTATCCCGCGATCGAAGCGGCCATGGCCCTGCCCGACCGGGAGCTGCCCCCCAAGCGCGGGCCGCGCGGAGACGGTCCTCCGCAGCCGCGCATGTGGCGCGAGAAGCGGCCCGACGCCGCCGCGCGACTGGCGCATGCTCGTGACGATGTGACCGCGCTCGTCGAGAGGCACGATGTCCCCGCGGAGAACCTCCTGCAGCCCGACGCCCTGCGCCGATGCTGCTGGGAGTACCGCGGCGGTGGCGAGCAGTGGATTCGCGACTTCCTGGCTGGGCGCGGGGCGCGTCCGTGGCAGATCGACCTGCTCGCGCCGATGCTCGCGGAGTCCTTCGACGCGGCCGAGGCGGAGTCGGAGGCGGACGCGAGCGAGGACTGAGCCGACGCGGCCTCGGGGCCGAGTGCCGCTCCGTCAGTCGAGCGCCGCGATCGCGTCGTCCGCGATCGCCGAGGCGTCCAGGCCTACCTGCTCGATCACCTGAGGGCGCGAGGCGTGCTGCAGGAACTCTCGCGGCACCCCGCGGTGCAGCCATCGCGCGTCGTTTCCTGCCAGGCGCGCGTACGCTGCCCACTCCTCGCCCATGCCCGCATCGGACAGGCCATCCTCGACCGTGACCACCAGCTTCGCGGAGCCCAGGATGTCGAGCAGCCCCGCCGGCACGGGATGCACCCAGTTGGCCGTCGCGGCGACCACGTCGACGCCGTTCGCGGCGATCTTCTCCGCGGCATCGATCGCGGTGGGCGCCATCGATCCCAGCCCGAAGACCACCACCTGGGGGCTGTCTCCATGCTCGGCCAGCACCTCGATGTCTCCGGACGTCCTCAGCGCGGGGAGGTCGTCGCCCACCGGCCCCTT
This sequence comes from Demequina activiva, assembly GCF_016862815.1. GTDB lineage: Bacteria > Actinomycetota > Actinomycetes > Actinomycetales > Demequinaceae > Demequina > Demequina activiva. Next base: position 498,147 of record NZ_BONR01000002.1, read on the forward strand.
GGGATAGCGCACCACCGTGGGCGCATCGGACACGTCAACGGCCTCTCGGAACGCGCGGCGCATCGTGGGCGCGTCGCGCGGCGCTGCGATGCGCAGCCCCGGCACGTGCCTCAACAGCGCCATGTCCCACATGCCGTTGTGGCTGGGACCGTCGTCGCCCGTGATGCCCGCGCGGTCGAGCATGAAGGTCACGCCCGCGCCGTGCAACGCGACGTCCATCAGCACCTGGTCGAAGGCGCGGTTCAGGAAGGTCGCGTACACCGCGACCACAGGGTGGTAGCCGGTGAAGGCGAGCCCTGCCGCGCTCGTGACCGCATGCTGCTCGGCGATGCCCACATCGATCACGCGGTCGGGGAACTCGTTCGCCATGGGCTGCAGGCCCACGGGCGCCAGCATGGCGGCGGTGAGCGCGACCACGTCCTCGCGCTCGCGTGCGACCTCGACCATCTCCTCGGCGAACACCTTGGTCCACCCGAACCTCGACGGCTTGACCGGAAGGCCGGTCTCAGGATGGATCTTGCCCACGGCGTGGAAGCGATCGGCGACGTCCTCCTCCGCGGGCGTGTACCCACGACCCTTCTCGGTGAGGACGTGCACGATCACGGGCGCGCCGTAGTCGCGTGCGTGCGTCAGCGCCGCCTCGACCTGCTCGAGGTCGTGGCCGTCCACCGGCCCCACGTACTTGATGCCCAGGTCGTCGAACATGCCCGGCTCGGTGATGAGACCCTTGAGAGCACGCTTGCCATGCATCACCGTGCGGTACGTGAAGCTGCGCCACGGACCCCGATTCTCGAACGTCCTCTTGCCCCATCCGAGGAACTGCTCGTAGCGGGGGTCGGTGCGGATACCGTCGAGCCTGCGCGCGAGCCCGCCGATCGTCGGGGCATACGAACGACCGTTGTCGTTGACGACGATGACGACGCGGTCCTGTGCCGCGGCGAGGGAGTTCAAGGCCTCCCACGCCATGCCGCCCGTGAGCGCGCCGTCGCCGATCACCGCGACGGTGGTGCGGTCCTTGTCGCCGCGAAGGGTGCGACCGCGCCCGATCCCAGCGGCCCAGGACAGCGCGGTCGAGGCGTGGGAGTTCTCGACCACGTCGTGATCGCTCTCGGATCGCTGCGGGTAGCCGGCCAGACCCTCGCGTGTGCGAAGGCCCGAGAAGTCGCGGCGACCGGTGAGCAGCTTGTGCACGTAGGACTGGTGCCCGGTGTCGAACACGATCGTGTCCCGTGGCGAGTCGAAGACGCGATGCAGTCCGATGGTGAGCTCGACGACGCCCAGGTTGGGCCCCAGGTGCCCGCCGGTCTGCGACACGGAGGCCACCAGGTAGTCCCGGATCTCCTGGGAGAGCTCGGTGAGCTCATCCGCAGTCAGGCCGCGCAGATCATGCGGCGACTCGATGCGCTCCAGCACGAACCCTCCCTCGGGATGACGTCTCTCCACTGTACGTGCAGGGGCACGGCGCACCGTGCGACGCGCCCCCGATGTCGACTCGCTCAGGCGACCAGCGAACGGAGCACGTACTGAAGGATGCCACCGTTGCGGAAGTAGTCCGCCTCACCAGGGGTGTCGATGCGCACCACGGCGTCGAACTCGACCACGGAGCCGTCGGCCTTGGTGGCCTTCACCGGAAGGGTGCGAGGGTGCTCACCGGCGCTGAACGCCGAGACGCCGACGATGTCGAACGTCTCGGTTCCGTCGAGCCCCAGCGACCCGGCGCTCTCGCCCGCGGGGAACTGCAGCGGCAGGACGCCCATGCCGATGAGGTTCGACCGGTGGATGCGCTCGAAGCTCTCCGTGATGACGGCTCGCACGCCCAGCAGTCGCGTGCCCTTGGCTGCCCAGTCGCGCGAGGAGCCGGAGCCGTACTCCTTGCCCGCGAGCACCACAAGCGGCGTGCCCGAGGCCGCATAGTCCTGCGCGGCGTCGTAGATGGTGTCCTGCTCACCCGTCACGAAGTTGTGCGTGAAGCCGCCCTCGACGCCGTCGAGAAGAAGGTTCCTGAGCCGGATGTTCGCGAAGGTGCCGCGGATCATCACCTCGTGGTTGCCGCGACGCGACCCGTACGAGTTGAAGTCACGGCGCTCGACACCGTTGTCCGCCAGGTACACGCCGGCGGGGCTGTCGGCCTTGATCGCACCGGCGGGCGAGATGTGGTCCGTCGTGACGGAGTCGCCCAGCAGCGCGAGCACGCGTGCTCCCGCGATGTCCTCGACCGGCTCCGGCTCGGCTCCCATGCCCTCGAAGTACGGGGGCTTGCGCACGTAGGTGGAGTCATCCGCCCACTCGAACGTCTTGCCGTCGGGCGTGGGAAGTCCCGTCCAGCGCTCGTCACCCGCGAACACATCCGCGTAGTCCTTCGCGAACATCTCCTCGGTGATCGAGGACTGGACGATCGACTCGACCTCCTGGGCATCGGGCCAGATGTCGCGCAGGAACACGTCGTTGCCCTCGGAGTCCGTGCCCAGCGGGTCGGAGTCGAAGTCGTGGTCCATGGTGCCGGCGAGCGCGTACGCGATCACGAGCGGCGGCGACGCGAGATAGTTCATCTTGACGTCGGGGTTGATGCGCCCCTCGAAGTTGCGGTTGCCGGACAGCACCGAGACCACGGCGAGATCGTTGTCGTTGACCGCCTGCGAGACCTCCTCGGGCAGCGGGCCCGAGTTTCCGATGCACGTGGTGCAGCCGTAGCCCACCAGGTGGTAGCCCAGCGCCTCGAGATCGGGCCACAGCCCGGCCTTCTCGTAGTAGTCGGTGACCACCTGCGAGCCCGGCGCCATCGACGTCTTGACCCAGGGCTTCACGTTCAGTCCCTTGCGGTTGGCATTGCGCGCCAGGAGCGCGGCCGCCAGCATCACCGAGGGGTTCGACGTGTTGGTGCACGAGGTGATCGACGCGATCACGACGGCTCCGTGATCCAGAGCGGTCTCCGTGCCGTCGGCCATGGTGAGCGGCACGTGCTTGTGCGGACGACGCTTGGCGATCTCGGAGCTGGTCTCCCGCGGCTCGGGAGCGTCCCCGGCGTGGGCCTCGGCAGCGATGGGGTCGGACGCGGGGAAGGTCTCCTCGACGGACTCGTCCAGGCCCTGCGACTTCGAGGCCTCGTGGTCCACGTAGTTCAGGATCGACTGCGAGAAGGCGGCCTTGGCGTTCGTCACCTCGATGCGGTCCTGCGGACGCTTGGGGCCGGCGATCGACGGCACCACGGTGGACAGGTCGAGCTCGAGGTACTCGGAGAACACCGGCTCGACATAGCCCTCGGCGGAGGGGTCGTGCCACATGCCCTGCTCCTTGCAGTACGCCTCGACCAGCGCGACCTGCTCGGGCGAGCGCCCGGTGAGCTTCAGGTAGTCGATGGTGACGCCGTCGATGGGGAAGATCGCGGCCGTCGAGCCAAACTCGGGCGACATGTTGCCGATGGTCGCGCGGTTCGCGAGCGGCACCGCGCCCACGCCCTCGCCGTAGAACTCGACGAACTTGCCCACCACGCCGTGCTCGCGAAGCATCTGGGTGATGGTGAGCACCACGTCGGTGGCGGTGGCGCCGGCGGGGATCTCGCCGGTGAGCTTGAAGCCCACGACCTTGGGGATCAGCATCGACACCGGCTGGCCGAGCATCGCGGCCTCGGCCTCGATGCCTCCCACGCCCCAGCCCAGCACTCCCAGGCCGTTGATCATGGTGGTGTGCGAGTCCGTGCCCACGCACGAGTCGGGGTAGGCCTGCGTGACGCCGTCGGCGTCCTTGGTCATGATGCCGCGGGCGAGGTACTCGAGGTTCACCTGGTGAACGATTCCCGTGCCCGGGGGGACCACCTTGAAGTTGTCGAACGCCGTCTGACCCCAGCGGAGGAACTGGTAGCGCTCACGGTTGCGCTCGTACTCGAGGTCCGTGTTGCGCTGCAGGGCGTCGCTGCGGCCGAACACGTCGATCACGACCGAGTGGTCGATGACCATCTCTGCGGGCGCGAGCGGGTTGATGACGGACGGGTCGCCGCCGAGCTCGACGACTGCCTCGCGCATCGTGGCGAGGTCGACCACGCAGGGCACGCCCGTGAAGTCCTGCATCACGACGCGCGCGGGCGTGAACTGGATCTCGGTGTCGGGATCCGCCTGCGGGTCCCACGATGCGAGCGCCTGCACGTGGTCGGCGGTGATGTTCTTGCCGTCCTCGGTGCGCAGCAGCGCCTCGGCGAGCACCTTGAGCGAGTACGGGAGCTTCTCAAGCCCTGGAACAGCGCCCAGGCGGTAGATCTCGTACTCACGGCCCGCGACATCCAGCGTGGCCTTCGCTCCCAGGGTGTTCTCGCTCATGCAGTCTCCTTCGTAGCAGTCTGCGACCATCCTATCGGCCCTCGAGGACGGCCGATGCGGTCGCTCAGCGCCGCTGGAAGGTCGCCACGGTCTCGACGTGGTGAGTCATGGGGAACAGATCGAACGCCTCCGCCTCGACCAGCGCGTAGCCGCGCTCGGACAGCAGAGCCGTGTCGCGTGCGAGCGCGACGGGGTCGCACGCGACGTACACCAGACGCTGCGCGTCCACTGCCGTGAGCGCCTCGACCGTGCGGCGCCCGGCTCCCGAGCGCGGCGGGTCGAGCACCACCGCATCGGCGGGGCCGGCACCCTCCTCGAGCGTGCGCCTCACGTCGCCCTCGACCACGGTGACCGTGGGGTGGTCGTGGACGTTCCTGCGCGCCGCGCCCGCACCGCGGGCATCGGCCTCGACGGAGAGGACCTCGCACCCGCCATCGGCGAGGGCCAGCGTGAAGAGACCCGCCCCTGCGTAGAGGTCCATCACGCGCCCCGCCTCGCCGATGCGGTCGAGGACCTCTCGCACGAGCACGGCCGGAGCCTCGCGATGGACCTGCCAGAACGCCGACGCGTCCAGCCGGTAGTGCCACGAGCGATCGCCCACGTGCACCACCTCGCGGACCGCACGCGGAGCGTTGGGGCGCGAGTCGACCTTGCCTCCGCGCGAGGGCTGTCCGTCGATCAGCACTCGCAGCTCGGAGTCGGATGGCGCGACCACGGTGACGCGTGCCCCTGCGGGGAAGCGGCGCCCGAGCAGCGCCTCCTCGACCTCGGGAACGGCCAGGGGCATGGCGGACAGGACGTGCAGGTCCGGAGCACGGAAGCCATGCATCGCCGCACGTCCCTCGGCATCCGCGACGGCGCTCACGCGCGTCCGGTAGGCCAGGCCACCCCGGTCATCGTCGCCTGGCGCCGCGTGAACGGCGCCCGGAAACTCCTGGTGCGCGAAGCGCTCGAAGGCCTCCCGCAGCACGGCGAGCTTCCACGCCCGCTGGGCAGGGAGGGCCACATGGCCCAGCTCTCCCCCGCCGGCTCCGCCGGCTCCCGCCTGCGGCCACGGCGACTCCACGCGGTCGGGTGACGCCTCCAGGACGGCGACGGCATCCGCTCTCCAGAAGCTCGCATCGGCCGCATGCTCGGTGAGCCGTGCCTCCACCACCTCTCCCGGCAGCGCGTGGCGAACGAACACGACACGGCCATCGTGACGCGCCACGCAGTGTCCGCCATGGGCCGGCGCACCCACCTCGAGCCTGACGAGATCCGGCTCCGTCACGGCAGCTGCTCCCCTGGCGGCGGGACCTCTTCCGCGGCGCGGCGGTCGCGCGCGGACTCGAGGTGCCACGGAACGGCCGAGACGACCACGGAGTCGAGGCCCAGCAGCTGGGAGCGCAGTCGCTTGGTGGCCTTGTTGTGCAGGAACCGCTCCCACCATCGGCCCACGATGTATTCGGGGACGTAGACGACGACCACGTCGCGAGGGCTGCTCCGGTGAATGGACGCCACGTAGTCGAGCACGGGTCGGACGAGGTCGCGATACGGGGAGTCGAGGATCACGAGCGGGACGCCGGAGTCGATCTTCCCCCACTGTCGCTGGAGCTCCCGCGCGGCATCGGCCTCGATCTGGACCCCTACTGCCTCGAGGGAGGAGTGGCGCGCCGCCTTCGCGTACGCGAGAGCGCGCATCGCGGGCCGGTGCAGCTGCGCCACCAGCACCACGCCGTGCGTGGCGCTGGGAAGCGCGACGTTGCGGTCCTTGCGCTCGAGCGTGACGTCGCCCCGCACAGCCGCGTAGTGGCGGTTGATCGCGTGCATCAGGGCCACGAGGCCGATGATCATCACGATCGCGAGCCAGGCTCCGTTGAGGAAGTTGAACACCGCGACGATGATCCACACGCCCGCGGCGACCACGGCCGCGGTCCCATGGAGCACCCGGTCCCGCGCCAGGCGACGTCGGTCGCCCGGCTCGGTTGCGAGCTGCAGCCGCTCGGTGCAGTGGCGGACCATCGCGACCTGGCTGAGGACGATCGCCGCGAACGCTCCCACGACATACATGTGGATGAGGGTCTCGACATTCGCGCCCGTCGCGACCACCATCACGGCGGAGGCGACCGCGACCGTGAGGATGCCTCCACGCACCACCAGACGGTCGTTCGTCATGGAGAGCTGGCGGGGCAGGTAGGCGTCGCGTGCCAGCGAGGACGCGAGGATCGAGAACCGTCGGAACACCGCGGTCGCGGCGGCATAGAGGATCGCGGCGGCGGCGACCGCCACCACCCAGATCGTGACCGGCTGGCGGAACACCTGCTCGGCGGTCTGGAGGAGGATGGGTCCATCGGCCCATCCGGTGATGCGGTAGGACCACGCCAGCAGCGACACGGTGAGGAACGCGGCCGCAGAGGCGGACACCGCGATCAGGAGCGTGCGACCAGCGCGCCTCGCGCGAGGCTCCGCGTGGTTGGGCGCCGCCGACGCGAGATGCTCGATGCCGGTGACCATGACCGCACCGGAGGCGATCGCGCCCGCGTAGGCGAGGACGATCGTCCACGTGGTGGGCGGGTTCGCGGCGATCGGGCTCGAGGCCTCGGCCGCGTGGCGGGCCACGCCGTACACGAGCATCACCGCGACCACCAGCAGGAAGCCGAACCACACGGCCAGCAGCACCCGGGCACGGTCGCGCACCACCCGCAGGCCCACGAGGGTCATCACGCCGATGAGTCCCACGCCGATCAGCCCCACCCAGGGTCGCAGCTGCGGGATCAGATAGGCCACCAGCTGCGTGACGGCCGCGACCGACACCGCCACGGTGAACAGGTAGTCGACCAGCAGTGCGGCACCTGTCACGACGCCGTAGCGGCGGCCGAGGAGGTCGCGCACCGTGCCGTAGTCGCCCAGGTTGTCCGGGCGGGCGCGCACGTTCGAGCGGTACGCGAAGCCGAGCAGCAGCATGATGCTGACCACGCCCACGGCCATGTACGGGATCGCACCTTGCTGGCTGCCGCGCCGGAGCGCGTCCACCACTGCGTCAGGGGCGTAGGCGACCGCGGAGAGCATCCCCGCTCCGAACACGGGCAGGGCGAGCCGCGTCCGCAGCGTCACCGGAGTGAGCGCGTCCGTGGCGATGGGCTGGCCGAACACCAGCCGGCGCAGACCCTGCAGAATACGTCGCACGTCGCACCATCCTAGGCCGGACGGGTATAGCGTGGGTTCTCGTGCACATCGTGATCATGGGCTGCGGCCGCACCGGCGCCGCCCTCGCATCCGAGTTCGAGTCTCGTGGACACTCCGTCGCCATCATCGACAGGCTGGGCGACGCCTTCCGCAGACTCCCCTCGGACTTCCAGGGCCAGCGCATCACAGGAGTGGGCTTCGACCGCGACACGTTGGTGTCCGCCGGGGTCGAGGACGCCTACGCCTTCGCAGCCGTCTCGTCAGGCGACAACTCGAACATCCTCGCCGCGCGCGTCGTGCGCGAGACCTACGGTGTCGAGAACGTCGTCGCACGCATCTCCGATCCAGGGCGTGCGGAGGTGTACGACCGGCTGGGCATCCGCACGGTCGCCCCGGTGCCGTGGACCAGCGCTCAGATCGTGTCGCATCTGCTGCCGGGCGGCACTGACGCGAAGTATGCGGACGAGGCCGCCGGCGTGACGCTCAGGTCCGTCGCGTACAGCGACGGCTGGCTGGGCCGCTCGGTCGAGCAGATCGAGGAGGCCACCGGTGCGCGCGTCGCGTACCTGCAGCGGTTCGGCGAGGGTGTGCTGCCCCAGGGCTCCACCACGCTGCAGTCGGGCGACGCGCTCCACCTGATCGTCGGCTCCGACGCCACGGACAGCGTCACGAGAGCCCTGTCGCGACCGCCGGGGGTGCGCTCATGAAGGTCCTGATCGCCGGCGCAGGCTCCGTGGGGCGTTCGATCGCACGCGACCTGCTCGAGCACGGCCACGACGTGGTGCTCATGGACAACAATCCCACCGGCATGCGCATCGCGCAGGTCGCGGAGGCGGATTGGATGCTCGCCGACGCCTGCGAGCTCGCGGCGCTGAGCGAGGCGCGCACGGAGACCATGGACGTGGTCGTCGCCGCGACCGGCGACGACAAGGTCAACCTCGTCGTGTCCTTCCTCGCCAAGACCGAGTTCGGCGTCCCGCGCACGGTCGCCCGCGTCAACAACCCGCGCAACGAGTGGATGTACGACGCACAGTGGGGCGTCGACGTCGCCGTGTCCACCCCCCGCATCATGACGGCGATGGTCGAGGAGGCAGTGGCGGTGGGCGACCTCGTGAAGGTCTTCACCTTCCACCAGTCAGGGGCGTCGATCGTGGAGGTCACCCTGCCGGCCGATGCGCCGGTGGTCGGTGCGACCGTCCGGGAGATCGCGTGGCCCTCGGAGATCGTGCTGTCGTGCATCGTCCGAGGCGATCGCACCATCGCGCCGAGCCCGAACGACACGCTCGAGAGTCACGACGAGCTGCTGTTCATCGTGTCGTCGGAGGCGGATCCTGAGGAGTTGAACGTGGTGCTGCGTTCCGCACCAGCAGCCACACCAGCCACAGAGTGAGCGCGAAGAGCGGCACCCCCATCGCCAGCTTCGCGGTCCCCAAGGCAACGACCGCTCCTGCCAGGTAGAGCGGCAGCTGCACGGCCAGGCGCAGGGCGAACATGGCGGCGACCACCGCCGTGCCCAGCTGCATCATGCGCATGACCCGAGCATCGGCTCTCCACGAGGTGCCCCAGCCCTTGAGCAGGCCCACGACGATCCCCACGGCTGGCCACCGCACCGCCATCGACGCCAGCAAGGCGGCGAGATACAGGCCATTGGCCCACAGGCCAGGCACGAAGTAGCCGCCGGCATCGCCCGAGCGCCATGCCCAGATCGCGCCGATTCCGACACCGAGCACGCCTGCCAGTGCCTGCTGGACGGAGGAGCGCTGGATCAGACGCACGAGCACGAGGGCCGCGACCGTCGCGACCGAGGCGATCACCGGGATGAGCCAGCCGCCCCAGCCGAGGTAGGCGATGACGAAGACCACCCCGGGCGCCGCGGACTCGATGAACCCGCGCCATCCTCCCACCGCCTCCGTGAAGGAGAACTCGTCGCCCGTGAGCACCTCGCCCAGCCGTCCGGCACGAGCCGGCTCGACCTCGGCCGTCGTGTCCTCGCGGCGGTCAGGGTCCGACTGCCCGGGCGTCATCGAATCTCGAAGCGCGGGTTGAACAGGCGCAGCGCCGCGTCCGCCTCGCACACGCGCCCCGCCACGCTCACGCGTGCGCCAGGCTCGATGCCGGCGATCGATCGCCTGCCCATGAAGACCGCGTCGATGCGTCCGGTGCCGTCGTCGATGCGAGCGGTGAGACGTGGAGCTGCGTCGTGAGGCTCCACGGTGATCGCCACCACGCGGCCCTCCACCGTCGCCATCTCACGCGCGTTCAGCTCACGGATGGGCGTTGCCACGGCGCTCACGGCGCCTCGAGATCCGGCGCCGGTGCCGCAGTCCGTGCCGGTCCTCCCGCAGGCGGGGTCAGCTCGAGCACGGTGCCGGTGGGGATCGCCTCGTCGCCACGCTCCACCGCGCACTGCGAGAGGAACGCGTCCACCCGGGCGATCGTGGAGTCCTCCGCCACCGAGGGGCCCGTCACCACGGCGCGGAGCACCCAGCGGTCGCCGTCGATTCCCACGTACCGAATGGTGGTGTCGCGCAGCAGTCCCGCGCGATCACGCCCGGTGACCGTCGCGAACAGCTCGGGCCCGAACCGCCCCTCGACGGTCTGCTGGAAGCCGGGCTGCTTCTTGACCTTGGCGGTGATCGAGCGACGCATGTCCGTCCACAGGCCCTGGCCGCGTGGAGCGGCGATGACCTGGATCTGGGCCTCGCAGTCCGCGATGTGAACGGAGACCGCGCCCATGCGCCTGGTCTTGGCATCGAACTCGAGCCGTGCGTGCATGCTGCCGAACGCCGGCAGCCTCAGTGGGCCGCAGCTGATGAACATCCTCTCGGCGGGTGCGTCGGCCAGGCTCCATGGCCCGTCCGCGGGCTCGATGTCGCCCAGGCCATCGTCGAAGGGCGCGGGTGCGTCGTCACTCATCAGGACGCTCCCGTGGAGCCGAAGCCGCCCTCGGCACGGTGAGAGCCAGGCAGCTCCTCGACGTGCACGAAGGCTGCCCGCTCGACGCGCTGGATCACGAGCTGGGCGATGCGGTCGCCACGCGCCAGGCGCACGGTCTGACGCGCATCAGTGTTGAGGAGGGTCACGGAGATCTCGCCGCGGTAGCCCGCGTCGACCGTTCCAGGGGCGTTCACGATCGTGACGCCCGAGCGCGCGGCGAGGCCGGAGCGAGGGTGGACCAGTGCGACGTACCCGTCAGGCAGAGCCACGCGCACGCCCGTCGGGACGGTGGCGCGCTCCCCTGGCGCGAGCTCGACGTCCACGCGGGTGGTGATGTCCGCGCCCGCGTCCCCGGGGTGGGAGTACGCGGGCAGCGGAACGTCGGCGTCTGTCGTGCTGACCAGCACGTCCATGGAGGTCACCGGAGACGCGAGCTAGGCCGCGCACTCCGAGCAGATGGGCTGGTCCTTCTCGAAGGAGGCCAGCTGGCTGCGGTGGTGGACCAGGAAGCAGGACATGCAGGTGAACTCGTCCTGCTGTGCGGGCAGCACTCGGACCGAGAGCTCCTCGCCGGACAGGTCAGCGCCCGGCAGCTCGAAGCCCTCTGCCGCCTCTGCCTCGTCCTCGTCGACGACCCCGGAGGACTTGTCGCTGCGACGGGCCTTCAGCTCCTCGATGGAGTCTGCCGAGATCTCGTCGTCAGTCTTGCGGGGTGCGTCGTAATCGGTTGCCATCAGGCATTCGTCCCTTCACCGTACGTCTGTGTGTGAGTACTGAATGCGCGCGGGGGTCGTTTTGTTCCCCCGAGCGCACGCATTCTGCCCCAAAAAGTCTGCGAGCGCGACTCTAGGCGCGCCGCGCGTCCCATGTCGTCTCCGCGCCGGCTCGCACCAGGGCGTGCGCGAGGTCGTCCCAGACGTCGGGATGCGCGGCGACGAGCACCCGCTCGTCGGCCGCGCCCCCGTCGAGCCCGGCCACCTTCACACCAGCCTCCTGCGCGATGAGCGCGGCGGCTGCGAAGTCCCACGCATGGAGGCCGTGCTCGTAGTACGCGTCGATGGCGCCCGCCGCGACCAGGCACAGGTCCACCGAGGCCGCGCCCAGCCGTCGTATGTCCCTCACCTGACCCAGCATGCTCGTGACGATCTCGCCTTGGCGCTCTCGCCGCTGCGCGACGTACTGGAACCCTGTCGCCAGCAGGGTGGACTCGAGCGGCGGGGCATCCTCGCGCCGGAGCGGTCGACCATCCCTGAAGGCGCCACCGCCACGCGCGGCTGACCACAGGACACCCGAGCCGTCCGCGACGGCTCCGGCCAGCGCGGACCACTCGCGCGGCCTCGGCGGACCGGTGACGGCCGCGACCGACACGGCGTAGTGCGGGAGGCCGTACAGGTAGTTCACCGTCCCATCGATCGGGTCCAGGATCCACGTCACGCCCGACGAGCCCGCCGTGTCCTCCCCCTCCTCGCCCAGGATCCCATCGTCCGGTCGCAGCTGCGACAGCCGTTCGCGCAGGTGCGCCTCCGCTGCGAGGTCCATCTGGGTGACGATGTCGATCGCGCTGGACTTGGTCGCGTGCACCCGCGCGCCGGAGCGCCCATCCCGGATGAGTGCGGCCGTCTCGCTCGCGATCAGTCGGGCGATGTCGAGGAGCTCGTGCGCGGTGTCCATGACGCCCATCGTGCCGCACCCGCCGCGTGCGCCGTGCCCGCGGCTGTAGAACCGGCACGCCGGGCGACGTGCCGCGCGAACCACGACGCCGCGTGGCACTCTGAGTCCATGACGCGATTGACACTGGTGCGTGCCGCCGACGACGGCGAGCACCTCATCGTCGCGACCGACGACGGCGAGCAGTTCGAGCTGGAGCTCACCGACGACCTGCGCCGCACGGTCGCCCTCACCCGAGCACGTGCGCAGAGCCCTGCGGCCGACGACGAGCCTTCGCGCCCGACCATGAGCCCCAAGGAGATCCAGCAGCGCATTCGCAGCGGCCTCAACGCCCGCGAGCTGTCTGAGCTGACCGGAGAGCCCGTGGAGGGCCTCGAGCGCTACGAGGCGCCCGTGCTCGCCGAGCGCGCATACATCGCGGATCTCGCACGGGGAACGCGCATCGGCCGCGACTCGGGAGCGCCGGTGCTGGCGGACCTCGTCACGGACCGGCTCGCAGGTCGCGGTGTGGACCCGGAGGCCGTGGAGTGGGATGCGTGGCGAGAGCCTGAGGAGCCGTGGAAGGTCGCCGCGGACTACCGCGTGGACGGCCGCAACGTGCGAGCGCTGTGGGAGTTCGACCACACGGCGCGGGCCGTGACCGCCCAGGACGACGAGTCGCGGTGGCTGACCGAGACGGAGCTGCTGGACGTTCCGATCCCCAAGCGTCACCTCAGCGCGGTGAAGCCCGTGGCGGACGACGCTCCGCTCGACCAGTCGCGTCCTCTGATGCCCGTCGCGGCGGATGCCACGGGCGATGAGCCTCACGAGCCGTCCGCCACCGAGCTCCTGCTCGAGGATCTGCACGAACGACGCGGCACGCGCGAGAGCATCGACGCCGAGGACCTCGAGGACGACGATGACGAGCAGTTCGAGGGCTTCGGTCCCGCGCAGCGCGCGCGAGAGGCGGAGGTCGGCTTCGCTGCCGAGCGGCCCTCAGGGCAGTCCATGCCCCACCCCGCGGGCTCGGCCCGCCGGGCTCAGCGTGCTGCCGACGACGACGTTGCCTCCGGCGAGCCGGAGACGCCGCCTCGTGGCACCCCCGAGCCCAAGCCTGCACGCCGCGGCCGCTCGTCGGTGCCCAGCTGGGACGAGATCGTCTTCGGCGCCAAGCACGACTGACGGGCCCGGCGAGGACGGCTATGCAGCCGATGCGCGGGCGAGGTGCTCGAGCAGTGCTGCGCCTTCGCTCCACTCGCCGAGAGACGAGTCCGCGTTGAGGTGGCCGAGCGCGCCCGGCACGATCGGTTCGCACCCGAGCCGGCGTGCGACCTCTCGTGAGTGGTCGAGCCCCGCGTAGGGATCGTTCTCGCTCGCGACCACGGCGACCGGCATGCGCAGTGGCGCTGGCTGCACCGCGGCGAACGCGCGGATCACCGGGGGTGCTCCAGGACGAGCGGCATCGGGCGGAGCGACGAGTAGCGCCGCCCGGGCACGACCCGGGTGGTCGAGCGCCCAGGCCATCGTCGCGATGGTTCCCAGGCTGTGGGCGACGATCAGGGGCGGCTCCGCGTGCGCTCGCACCGAGCGGTCGACCGCGGCGATCCAGTCCTGCACGTCGGGGGCGTCCCAGCTCGCTGGGCGGATGCGGATCGCGCGCGGGTGAGCCCGCTCCCACAGCGTCTGCCAGTGGCCCTCGCCCGAGCCGCCGAGACCGGGGACGATCACGACCGGTGCCGCAAGCGTCGCCGGGCCGAATGGGCTCGCACCGTCCATGCGCCTCGCCTCCCCTGCTCGGACGTGTCAGTCAGATCCTGCCAGCAGCAGGGGCACCTGCAGCTCGTGAGGGGTGAGCGAGCCGTGCACGCCCACCAGCCCCAGCGACTGCTCGGTCTGCGTGCGCGAGTCGACCACCGTGGCGCGCCCTGCCATCGCCACCACGACATCGCCGATGCGGCCCACGACGTGAGCAGCGATCTCGCCGAAGAGGCCGATCTCCCGGGCCTGCTCGCGCGTCCAGATCGCGGCGTGACCGTCGAGCCGCGCTCGCCAGCGCGCCGCGACCTCGTCGACGTCCGCGTCGTCCGCGACGTGCACATGCAGCGCGCGCGGCTCACCTGCCGTGAGCACCACACCCTGCAGCAGCTCGGGATCCGTGCCCGCGTCCCACCGCGGTGCACCGTCGATGTCGACCATCCCATGGTCCGCGGTCACCACCATGATCGCTCCCGCCGGCAGCGATGCGGCGAGCCTGCGGAGCTCGCGATCGGCGTCCTCGAGGGCCGCGACCCACTCGTGCGACTGCCAGCCGTGCTTATGGCCTGCGGCGTCGATCTCACCCCAGTAGCAGTAGGACACGCCGGGCCTGCGAGCCTCGGACACCGCCACGTCGATGCGATCAGCCAACCGCTCCGCGCCAACGAACTGACCACCGCGCAGCACCGCCTGCGTCAACCCGGATCCGGCGAACCGCCTCCGGCCCAGCGTGGTGACGCTGAAGCCATCGTTCGCGGCCTGCTCCAGCAGCGACGGCACCGTCTGCCACTCGAGCGGCTCTGGAGCGCCCTCCCACGAGACGAGGTTCGCGAGCGTGCCAGTGGCTGGATTGCGGGCCGTGTATCCGGTCATGCCGGTCTGTCCCGACGGCTGGCCGGTGCCGAACAGAGCGAGCGAGGCAGCCGTCGTGGTGGGATAGCCCGCGGTGACGGTTCCTTGTTCCGCAGCGCGCAGGAACGGAGCGTGTCCGCGACGCTCCTCGAGGTTCAGGTGACCGAGGCCATCGAGCACCACGACCACCACGTGACGAGCGCGAGGAAGTCCCAGCCGGACGCGGTCCTCGTCGGCGTGGCGCCCGCGCACCACGTGCCCCGCCCCTACCGCGGACAGCGCTGCCGGGAGCACCGCCCCGAGCTCCCGACCGCCGTAGTCGGGCAGGCTCAGCCCCAGCGCCGCGAGATCGGCGCCCGAGCTCACCCGCGAGGTCCGATGAGCCGCTGCAGGGTCGCCGCGAAGTCCTCGAGCGCGCGCACCGACTCCTCCCCGTCAGCGATGGCGCTCACGCGCACCAGGGTGTCGTCGCCCGTGACGCCGCCGGTGTACCCGTGATCGGCCTCGCAGCTCTCGTCTCCACAGGTCGCGGGCTCGAGCTCGATGCGGGAGTGGACTCCCCAGCCGACGGCGAGCACCAGCTCGCTGGGCGTGTCGCCGTCGCGGAAGTTCTCGGGGTGGTGCACCACGTGCGTCATCGCCGTGTTGGTGATCCGCGACAGCATCGCGGTCTCGACGGTCGCCGATGCCTCGTGCGCTCCCTCGGCGCTGTGCCCGGCGCCATCGTCCATGTGCACGCGGATCAGTCGCGTGCCGGTCAGGACCAGCACCGTCATGTGCCGGCGCACCTCACGATCGTCGAACGTGGTCTCCGCGTGCACGAAGTGCGCCGCCACCTTCTCCTGTCCGATCGCGCGTCGCAGCACGGAGCTGGCGAGAGCCGGGTAGTAGCCGGCGACCGCGACGGCCTGGTCGAGCGTGTGAGACATGGCGGCTATTCTTCCACTTCGCAGGCAGGGTGACTACCTGCGCCGCGTGGCACCCCCCAGGTGCGTCCACGGGGCGCGACAATACCCGCAGCCACCGGACCGCACCACCGTGAGGAGATACATGGCCGCCGTGCCCGACGGGCAGATCGTGGACATCGACGTCAGTGCCGAGATGGAGGCGTCGTTCCTGGAGTACGCGTACTCGGTGATCTACTCGCGCGCGCTGCCGGATGCGCGCGACGGTCTCAAGCCTGTGCAGCGCCGCATCATCTACTCGATGGGCGAGATGGGCCTGCGCCCGGACCGCGCCCACGTGAAGTCCTCACGCGTCGTGGGCGAGGTGATGGGCAAGCTCCACCCTCACGGCGACTCCGCCATCTACGACGCCCTGGTGCGCATGGCGCAGTCGTTCTCGCTGCGGCTGCCCCTGGTGGACGGTCACGGCAACTTCGGCTCCCTCGACGATGGACCGGCCGCGTCGCGCTACACGGAGGCGCGCATGGCGCCGGCGGCGCTTGCGATGCTCGCTGACCTGGGCGAGAACGTGGTGGACACCGTCCCCAACTACGACAACCGGCTCACGCAGCCGGAGGTGCTGCCCGCGGCGATCCCCAACCTGCTCGTCAACGGGGCCTCCGGCATCGCGGTGGGCATGGCCACCAACATGGCGCCCCACAACCTGGTGGAGGTGGTCTCCGCCGCTCGGCACCTGCTCGCGAACCCCCGCGCCGATCTCGAGGAGCTCATGCGCTTCGTGCCAGGGCCGGACCTCCCGGGCGGCGGGAAGATCGTCGGGCTCGACGGCGTGCGCGAGGCGTACGAGACGGGGCGTGGGAAGTTCACGACGCGGGCGACCACCCGCGTGGAGAAGGTGTCGCCGCGCCGCCAGGGCATCGTCGTGACCGAGCTGCCCTATCTCGTGGGACCGGAGAAGGTGATCGAGAAGATCAAGGACGGCGTGTCCGCGAAGAAGCTCGACGGCATCGCCGCGGTCACGGACCTGACGGATCGCAAGCACGGCATGCGCCTGGTGATCGAGATCAAGAACGGATTCAACCCTGAGGCGGTGCTGCAGCGCCTGTACAAGGTGACGCCGCTCGAGGAGTCGTTCTCGATGAACAACGTCGCGCTCGTGGGCGGCGAGCCTCGCACGCTGGGCCTCAAGGAGATGCTGCAGGTGTGGATCGGCCACCGCATCGACGTGGTGCGTCGACGCAGCGAGCACCGTCTGCAGGCGCGTCGCGACCGCCTCCACCTGGTGGATGGCCTGCTGGTGGCGATCCTCGACATCGACGACGTCATTCAGATCATTCGCTCCTCGGAGGATGCGGCGGAGGCACGCGAACGCCTCATGACCGCGTTCGACCTGTCCGAGATCCAGGCCGACTACATCCTCGAGCTGCGACTGCGGCGCCTCACCAAGTTCTCCCGTCTCGAGCTCGAGAACGAGAAGGCGCAGCTGCTCGCGGAGATCGCTGAGCTCGAGGAGATCCTCGGCTCCGAGGTGGTCCTCCGGGACGTCGTGGGACGCGAGATGGACGCCGCCGCGGCCGAGCACGGCACTCCTCGCCGCACCATCCTGCTCGCCGAGGCCGGTGCCGTGTCCTCAGCGGCGTCGCTCGCGGGCTCGGCGGCCGCCGCACCGCTCGAGGTGGAGGACACGCCATGTCACGCGCTGCTGTCGGCCACGGGGCTGGTGGCGCGCACCGCGGATGACGCACCGCCCGTGCGCGAGGGCCGCCGCAGCTCGCATGACGTGCTGCGGGCCGTGGTGCCCGCATCCGCGCGCGCGGATGTGGGGGTGCTGACCACGCGCGGGCGCATGCTGCGGCTGTCGTTGCTCGACGTGCCAGCGCTCGCTCCGACGAGCGAGCCGCCATCCCTGGGCGGCGGCAGCCCCGTCGCTGAGCTCGTCACGCTCGACAAGGGAGAGGACGTGGTCACGCTCGTGCCGCTCGGCGGGGATGTCCCGCTCGCGATCGGCACGGCCGCGGGCGTCGTCAAGCGGGTCAAGGCGGAGCCCGCACCTCATAAGGACGCCTGGGATGTCATCGCCCTGCAGGATGGCGACAGCGTGATCGGCGCGGCATCCGCGCCGGACTCCGCGGAGCTCGTGTTCGTCGCTGACGACGGCCCGCTGCTGCACTTCGCCGCAGACAAGGTTCGTCCGCAGGGACGCTCGGGCGGCGGGGTCGCCGGCATCAACCTCGCGGCGGGACGGCGCGCGGTCTTCTTCGGTGTCGTGGACAGCCCGGCCGATGCGCTTGTCGTCACGGTCTCCGGCTCGTCGACTGCGCTTCCGGGCACCACACCAGGCTCAGCCAAGGTCACGCCGTTCTCCGAGTACCCGGGCAAGGGCCGTGCGACCGGCGGCGTGCGCGCCCACCGCTTCCTGAAGGGCGAGGACTCGCTCATCGCGGCGTGGGTCGGATCCGCGCCGGCCAAGGCGACCTCGGGCGCCGGCCAGGCAGTGGAGCTTCCCGAGGAGCACGGCCGTCGCGACGGCTCGGGCACCGCTCTGAGCGCGCCGGTGCACGGCATCGGCTAGCCGAGTCTCGTGAGACGACGACGCCGCGCCCGCTGAAGCGGGCGCGGCGTCGACACATCAATGCGGTCGCCTGTCAGCCGGTGTTCTGGAGGCCGGCGGAGACGCCGTTCACGGTCAGCAGGAGCACGTGGCGCAACTGGTCCACGGTCGCCTCCTCCGTGCCCTCGTCGACTCCGTGGCGCAGCGCCGCGAGGATCCGCACCTGGATGAGCGACAGCGCATCGACGTACGGAGAACGCAGCTGAACGGCACGGCCGAGCACGCGGCGACCGGCGAGCGGCCAGTCGCTGTCGGTGATCTTCAGGACCCACTCGCGCGTCAGTCGCATCTCGTCGAGCACCAGCTGGGCGAGGTCGTCGCGGTCCCCGAGCGCGAGATAGCGCTCGGCGATGTGCTCGTCCGACTTCGCCATCGACATCTCGATGTTGTCGATCAGCGTGGAGAACAGCGGCCACTCCCGGTAGGCGCGCTTCAGCTCGTCGAGATCACCGAAGGCCGCCAGCGCCGTGCCCAGCCCGTACCAGCCTGCGAGGTTGATGCGCGCCTGGCTCCAGGAGAACACCCACGGGATGGCCCGCAGGTCGTCGAGCGAGTTGACCGAGAGGCCGCGCTTGGCCGGCCGTGAGCCGATCGGCAGCAGCCCCAGCTCCTCGAGCGGCGTGACCTGCGCGAACCACTGCGGGAAGCCCTCGGCCTTGACCAGCTCGTGGAAGCGAGCGCGTGACGTGGCGTCGAGGCGAGAGGCCATGTCGGCGAAGGCGGCTGTGGCCTCGGCGTTGCGCTTCTCGACGCTGGGCGAGGACTGGAGCAGGGTCGCGGCAGCGACCTCCTCGATGTGGCGCTCCGCGATGACCGGGTCGCCGTAGCGCGCGAGGATGACCTCGCCCTGCTCGGTGAGCTTGAACCGACCCTCGACCGAGCCTGGCGGCTGGGCCAGCACGGCACGGTTGGCGGGGCCGCCGCCACGTCCGAGCGCGCCGCCCCTGCCGTGGAACAGCGTGAGCACTAGGTCGTGGCGCTCGGCCCACTGGGCGATGCGCTCCTGGGCGGAATGGAGGGCCAGCGTCGCTGCGACCGGGCCCACATCCTTCGACGAGTCGGAGTAGCCGAGCATCACCTCGACGCGGCGACCGTTGGCCTCGAGGCGTCGCTGCACCGCGGGAAGCGGCAGCACCTGCTCGAGGATGTCCACTGAGTTCTCGAGGTCGTCGAAGGTCTCGAACAGCGGGATCGCGTCGATCACCGGCGCATCGTCCTGGTCACCGAACGCGTGCTCGGCGAGCTGATAGACGGCCGCGAGGTGCTCCGGCGCCTGAGTGAAGGAGACGATGTAGCGACGCGCCGCTCGCACGCCGTAGCGCTGCTGCACGGCAGCGATGGCGCGGAAGGTGTCGAGCACCTCGACGGTGCGCTCCTCGAGCTCGCCGTGGACGCCGTTCGCCTCGATGTCCGCGAGCGCGGCGGCGTGGACCTGCGAGTGCTGGCGCACCTCCAGCTCTGCGAGGTGGAAGCCGAACGTCTGCACCTGCCAGATGAGGGTCTGCAGATCGCCGTACGCTGCGCGGGGGGCACCGGCGTCGACCAACGACTGCTGGACGACCCTGAGGTCGTCCTCGAGCTCCTGCGGTTCCGCGTACTGGAGGTCCGCGTTGCGCGCCTGCGTGGCGGCCACCCGGGCGGCGATCACCAGCAGGGCGGCGCGGTGCGTCTCCCCTGGTGACTCGGAGACGGCATCGGAGCTCAGCACGGCGTCGCGCTGGGCTTGGCGCTGTCGCAGAGCGAGCAGCTCGGCCGAGGGCGGGGTGGAGCTGTCATGCAGCGTGAGCTTGCGCGCCACCGCCACCGCCGCCGTCTCAAGCGCGCGCAGGGCGTGCTCGGAGGCGAGCGCCGCGGCCTCCCGCGTGATGTCGGAGGTCACGTTGGGATTGCCGTCGCGGTCGCCGCCGATCCAGGATCCCAGGCTCACGAACGGCCGAGCGAGGGGGGCGCGGCGGCCGGCATCGCTGTTGAGCAGGAAGTCGTCGAGGCGCCGGTAGACCCGCGGGAAGGTGTCGAACATCGTGGCGTCGAACACTGCCAGCGCCGCCTTGACCTCGTCGAGCACCTCGGGCTTGCTGGCACGGATCAGGGACGTGCGCCACAGTGCGTCGACCTCCGCGAGGAGCGCGCGGTCGCTCTCGGCCTGGGTGGTGCCGCCGCTCTGCGTGTGGTCGCGCTCGACCAGCAGGTCGGAGATGCGGCGCACGGCGCCGGAAACCGCGCGGCGGCGGGCCTCGGTGGGGTGCGCGGTCAGCACGGGCCGGAACTCGAGAGCCTGAACGCGACGCAGCGCCTCGTCCCTGCCCACCTCCGCCTCCAGCTGCTCGAACGCTTCCGACAGGGAGTCGTCCTCGGTGAGCGCGGACGCCTGGCGCTGGCGCAGCACCCGCACGCGGTGGTGCTCCTCGGCGAGGTTCGCGAGGTAGAAGTAGCAGGTGAAGGCGCGGGCCACCTGCTCGGCCCGCTCGAGGGAGAAGTCCTGGACGAGCGCGATCGCCTCGTCCAGCGCGGCGGCGCCCTCGGCATCGCGCGCGTCGTGCGCCTTGATGGCGAGTTCGCGCAGGCGCTCGACGTCGTCGAGCAGCTCCTGGCCGCCGGACTCGACAAGGACCTGTCCGAGCAGGCCGCCGAGCATGCGGACATCGTCGCGCAACGGGTCGGGGACGTCGTGGCGGGCGAGGGTGCGATCCGCCGGGGTCTCGTGCGTCGGGTTCTCAGTCACGGACACGAGAGTACCGGGCAAAGCGCTACTCTCCCAATGCCCAGCATTGCCTAAAGGACCGGCAACGGTCCTAGGGCCGCTCGAAGGCCCACTCCCGGTCGGTCACGAGCTTCGCGGCCACCAGGCCGACCATGATGGAGAGCACCACCAGCGTCACCTGCAGGATGCCGGCCATGGCGGCGATGTAGTCGCCCGAGTTGAGGTTGACGAGCGCCTCGTGCGCCGCCACGCCGGGGATCATGACGAGCACAGCGGGCACCGAGAGCGTGATGACCGGGAAGCGCCCGCCGCGCGCGACCACGGCCGCGAGCACACCCACCGCGAGGCACGCCACGGCCGTCGCGGCCTGGATCGGCACGCCTTGCTCCACGCTGACGAGGCGGCCGGTGTTGGCGACTGCGCCGATCGCGCATGCGGCCACTGCGATGCGCCACGGACTGTTGAACAGCAGAGCGAAGCCCAGGACACCGAACCCTGACGCGGCCGCCCACAGCGCGATCTCCGCCGCCGTCGCGATGTCCAGCGCAGGTCGCGTCACCGTCGACAGCGGCTCGATCAAGGACACGCCCCACACGCTCACGCCGGCTGCCATCGTGATCATCGTGCCGAAGGCGATGCGCTGGATCCCCGCCTGCAGATCCAGTTGTGCCATGTCGAGCGCCCCCGTGATGAGGGCGAATCCCGGCAGCAGGTACAGGACAGAGGAGATGTAGCCAGCGGCATGGGTCTCGAGCTCCGTGCCGGCGGCGCCCAGCAGCGCGATGCCAAGGACGTAGACGGCGGCCGAGACGGCGGCGGCCACCAGCGTGGTCCCGAACGGATTGAAGTGGCGGTGCGCCAGCAGCCGCCGTGCGGACTGGCCCAGCGCCGCGGCGACGAACACCGCGAGCACCTCCCACGGCATGGCGTGGTTGAGGACGGCGAAGGCCGCGCAGGCCACGCCCGCGAAGGCGCTGTTCGCCCAGCCCCGATACAGCGACCCTCGCGCCTCGATGGCGTCGAGCGCGCGATGGACCTCGTCAGCGGTGGTGGTGGCGGGCAGGGTGCGCCGCATCCGGTCCAGATGCGCGAGACGGTCGGAGTTCACGGCGAACGAGCGGTTCTCCGCGACCTCCGTTCGGAAGATGCGTCCACGATGCGAGGTCGCGGCGATGTCGGTGAGCGCGACGTGGTTGGAGTGGCGATCGACGCCCAGCGAGGACGCCACTGCGCGCATGCCCTGCTTGACGCGATAGCTTGCGGTGCCGGCCGCCAGCATCATGCGGCCGGTGCGCAGGATCGCGCCCGACTGCTCGATCAGCGCCACCGGCTCGAGGCTCTCCTCCAGCTCGTGCAGCGCTCGCACGCGGGAGTCGTCGCCGGGAACCTCGTCTTCGCTCACGTGGCCCATTGTGACGCACGAGCGCGCGTGGGAGCCGGGACCATGCGACGAGTCAGGCGGCTCCGCCTGCTGCCAGGCGGGCATCTGCGATGGCCTCCCATTGCCTCGCGCGCCGGCGAGCCTCCATCACGACCGTCGCGGTCACGCCGAACGCGACCGCGGAGGCGATCGCACCGGCGGGCCTGCGAGCGAGGCTCAGGCAGACGGTGGCGACCGCGGTGCCGATCACCGACCCACCGATCGCGAAGTAGGAGTGCGCGTACGCCTTGAGCTCCGCGACGGCAGCGAGGTCGTCGCACGCGAGGATCGCGTCGACGTCCTCCGCTCTCAGCGGACGGGGGCCGACGGGGCTCGCTCCCATGTCAGGCAGGCGTGCGTCGCGGTCGAGGTAGGTCGGGCGGCCCCAGGCCTCCGAGGTCGTCATCCGTGCCATGGTCGCTCTCCTGTCGTCGCCGTGCGCTCGTCCAGGCCAACGCCACCGGCGCTGCGCGTAGTCCCGCGCTCGATCCTCAGGCGTCGACCACGGAGGCGAACACGACGATGTTGTCGTCGAAGTGTCCCGTCGAGGAGTCGAACTCTCCTCCGCACGTGATGAGGCGCAGCTCGGGCCGCTCCGTGTTCGCGTACACGGCCACGGTGGGGAACTCATCCTTCGGATGCTGCTCGATGCGCGTCACCTCGAAGGCGACCTCGCGGCCATCCGTCTGCTCGACCTCGATCACATCGCCCGGCTGCAGCTCGGTGAGTCGGAAGAACACCGAGGGATCGCCGTTCCAGCTGACGTGGCCGGCGATCACCGCAGGCCCCACGGCGCCCGGACGAGGGCCACCCTCGAACCATCCGGCGAGGTCGGTGTCCACCGGAGTGGCCAGGCTGCCGTCGTCGAGCAGTCCCAGCTGCTCGAGCTCGGTGTCCACGCCGATCTCAGGCACGGTGAGTCGCGCCGGAAGCGCCTGGACGTCGGGCTCGACGGTCACGTTCGCCTCCGCCTCATCCTGCGCGGCAGCCTCGGGCGCGGCCACCGCGGGCGCCGACTGCTGCGGTTCGGGCGCCGTGGCGGACGCCGATGGACTCGGCAGAGGTGCGGGCGCGGGCACCTGCAGCGCGTCGACGGCCAGCACTCCCAGGACGGCGGCGACGGCGAACGATCCGATGGACGCGATGACTCGGCGGTTCATGTGCGTTCCTCCTCATGACGTGCGTTGGACGGCGAAGGCCCGCCCGGCCCCGCACCTGCGCGGAACTGGGCGGGCCGTGCTCAGCGACTACTGCTGGACGCGGCGACGGTTCGCGACAGCGAAGCCGATGCCAGCGGCAGCGGTCACCGCTGCAGCCGAGCCGAGCACCACGGCTCCGGTGGTGTTCGCACCGGCGTCACCGGTCTCGACGCCACCGATGGGGGCCACGGACTGCGAGGCGCCGAACGCGCCGCAGGTGGCCGGAATCGTGGCCTCGAGCGGCAGGGACTCGTCGAGCGAGGAGACGGCATCGCCGTCATACGTTCCGGACCCGTCGATGTCGATGCCGTGCTGCACCAGGTGGAGGTTGCTCAGACCATCGGCGATCTCCTGAGAGACCTCGAAGGTTCGGCTGTACTCGAGGTTGCCCTCGCTGTCAGCGACCGGGAAGCGGTCCACCGCGAGGGCGGAGTCGCCCGAGGTGTCACCCTCGGTGGTCAGGGAGACCATGACGCCGCCGTACATGACGGCTGCCTCCATGGTGTTGAGCAGGCCGTCGCCGTCCTCGTCGAGCTCCTCGACGTCGGCCGGCGTGGGGCAGGTGAAGTTCTGGTCGGCTGCTCCGTGCAGATGCTGGGCGTGGGGTGCCTCAGGCGTGAAGCCGGTGCCGGAGATCTCGACCCGAACAGTGGTGCCGTCGACGGTGACCATCGCCGTCGACTCGGCGCCCGAGTCGTTCAGCTCGTCGAGCGTCGCGTTGTAGCCGTCGGCCGCAGCAGCGCCGGTGGCGCCGAGCCCGATGATGGTGGCGGCACCAGCGGCCGCGAGGGTGGATCGCAGAATCCTCATGATTTTTCCTTCCGTCGAGGACGAGCGATCTGCTCGTCCTTCCCGGAAAGCCCGCAGCCACGCCCATGTCGACGCCCGCAAGGACTCTCCACATGCCGGTTCGACCGGATGCGGGAGGCGGATTGGTCACGCCTGGAATCCCAGGTACTCGCGCCAGCGGTAGACGCGATGCAGACGCGTCCGGTGGGTGCGCACCGCTACCCGTTCGGCGACGAGTCCCGCGAGAACGGCGACCGCCGCGGCCACGCCCACGTGCCACGCTGCGAGCGCATCGGCCGTCATCAGCAGCATCGAGCTGACGCCGGCGACCGCCAGGATCGCGGCGAGCACCAGACCGGCTCCCGGCCGCCCGGCACGCTCGATGACCCACAGCTGGCGCACGAAGTCGTCGACGCGTCCCGAGTCCTCGAGCTCGCGCTCGAGCGTCACGCAGCGAGCGGGCAGACGCACCAGGCTGGGCTCGGCGAGCACCGCGGCGCCGCGCACCACGTGCGAGCGGGCGTGATAGCCGTAGGGGTGCACGGGACACGTCGGGGCGTCGTTCTCCTGCGCCCCGCTCATGCGTCGATCCTGCTCGCGTCGAGCTTCTCCGCCCCGGCGACGATGAAGTCGCGTCGCGGCGCCACCTCGTTGCCCATCAGCAGCTCGAACACGCGCTCGGCAGCCTCCGCGTGCTCGGCAGTGATCCGGCGCAGCGTGCGGTGCTCGGGGTCCATGGTGGTCTCCGCGAGCTGGTCGGCGTCCATCTCGCCCAGTCCCTTGTACCGCTGGATGTCCTCGTTGTACTTGCGGCCCGAGCGCTTGAGGTCGCGCAGCACCTCGTTCAGCTCCTGCTCGGAGTAGGTGTAGACGTACTCCTTCTCGCGGCGAGGCGATCCCTTCACCTCGACGCGGTGCAGCGGCGGAACCGCGGCGTAGACGCGCCCTGCGTCGACGAGCGGGCGCATGTAGCGGAAGAACAGCGTCAGCAGCAGCGTGCGGATGTGAGCCCCGTCGACGTCAGCATCCGTCATCAGGATGATCTTGCCGTAGCGGGCCTGATCCAGGTCGAACGTGCGCCCGGATCCCGCTCCGAGAACCTGGATGATCGACGCGCACTCCGCGTTGTGCAGCATGTCCGTGACGGAGGCCTTCTGGACGTTGAGGATCTTGCCGCGAATGGGCAGCAGGGCCTGGAAGTCCGAGCGCCGCGCGAGCTTGGCCGTGCCCAGCGCGCTGTCGCCCTCGACGATGAAGAGCTCGGAGGTCTCGACATCGTTGCTGCGGCAGTCTGCGAGCTTGGCCGGCAGCGAGGACGTCTCGAGGGCGTTCTTGCGCCGCGAGATCTCCTTCTGCTTGCGCGCTGCGACCCGTGCGCGCATCTCCGCGACGATCTTCTCGAGCACGGTGTTGGCCTGCGCCTTCGTGTCGCGCTTCGTGGAGGTCAGGATGGCGGTCAGCTCCTTCTCGACCACCTTCGCCACGATGCCGCGCACGGGGCCCGTGCCCAGCACCTCCTTGGTCTGCCCCTCGAACTGAGGCTCGGGGATGCGCACCGTGACGATCGCCGTGAGGCCCGCCATGATGTCGTCCTTCTCGATGCGCTCGGCTCCGTCCTTGCCGGTCAGCTTGAGCCGGCGGGCGTTGGTCTCGATCACCTTGCGCATCACCTTTGTGAGACCCGCCTCGAATCCCGCGTGGTGCGTGCCGCCCTTGGGGGTGGCGATGATGTTCACGAACGACCGGACCTCCGTCTCGTAGCCGTTGCCCCAGCGCAGCGCCACGTCGACCTGGCAGTCTCGCTCGACCTCCTCCGAGACCAGAGTGCCGTCGTTCTTGAGCACCGGAACTGTCTCGGAGAAGGAGCCCGCTCCCTTGAGCTCCCACGTGTCCGTCACCGCGGTGTCGCGACCGATGAAGTCGACGAAGTCCTTGGGCCCGCCGTCGTAGCGGAAGGACTCCTCGCTGGGCTCGAGAGGGTTGCGCTCGTCGCGCACGGTGAGGGTGAGCCCTGGCACCAGGAACGCCGTCTGGCGAGCGCGTGCGATGAGGTCCTCGAACGTGAAGCGCGCCGACTTGTTGAAGATCTGGCGATCCGCCCAGTACCGGATCCGGGTGCCGGTCCTGCCGCGGGCGACCTTGCCGACCTTCGCGAGCTCGGATCCGGTGACGAACGGCGAGAACGTGGCGTCGATGCTGGGTCCGGAGGCGGGATCCGCCCAGTTGCCCGGCTCGCCGCGGCGGAAGGCCATGTGGTGCGTCGCTCCCCCACGGTCGACCCACACGTCCAGGCGCTCGCTCAACGCGTTCACCACCGACGCTCCCACACCGTGCAGTCCCCCCGAGGCCGCGTAGGAGCCGCCACCGAACTTGCCGCCCGCGTGGAGCTTGGTCATGACCACCTCGACGCCGCTGAGCCCGGTCTTGGGCTCGATGTCGACGGGGATGCCACGACCGTGGTCGCGCACCTCGACGGAGTCGTCCGGGTGCAGGATGATCTCGATCGTGTCGCCGTGCCCGCCGAGGGCCTCGTCCACAGAGTTGTCGATCACCTCCCACAGGCAGTGCATGAGACCGCGGGAATCGGTGGTGCCGATGTACATGCCGGGTCGCTTGCGGACCGCCTCGAGTCCTTCGAGGACGGACAGGTGTCGTGCGGAGTAGTCGGATGCAGCCACGGGCCAAGGATAGGCGTCACCGGGGTCCCCTGAGCGCGGGCACGCCGCCCGCCGGAACACGGCACCGCGTGGCGATGTTGACGAGGGCATGACGCCCACCGACACCGCCGCCGTCCGAACCTCCGACCGCGTCCGCCAGGTCGTGGTCCTGGTGGGAGCCGCGCTGGCGATCGTGGGAGCCGCATGGGGGTCAGGCGCATTCGGCGGCACGCCCATCGAGGAGGCGGCTGGTGGTGCGCTCGCCGCGGACGCGACGCTGCTCGCGCCCGCCTCGCCCGCGTTCGCTATCTGGTCCGTCATCTACGTGGGGCTCGCGGTGTTCGCCGTCGTGCAGGCGCTCCCGTCCCGCGCCCCGGATCCTCGCATGCGTGCGGTGGGATGGCTGGTCCTGGCCTCGATGGTGCTGAACGCGGCGTGGATCGGCGTGGTGCAGGCGGGCGCGCTGGCGCTGTCGGTGCTGGTAATCGCCGTGCTGGTCGCGACGCTCTCGCTCATCGCAGTGCGTCTGGTCGCGTCGCGTCCCTCGACGTGGCTCGACCTGTGGAGCACGGACGTTCCCGTGGGGCTCTACCTGGGTTGGGCATCGGTCGCGACGGCAGCCGATGCCACAGCGTGGGGAGTCGACGTCCTCGACGCCGATGCGGGGGACGGCGTCGGCTGGGCAGTCGCAGTGCTCGCGGTGATCGCCGTCATCGCTGTGGCCTTCGCGCGCTACAGCCGCCGTCGCACGGCACTGTCGATCGCGACGGGCCTCGCGATGGCCTGGGGGCTGGCGTGGATCGCCGTGGGCCGCGCCGAGGGAGAGCCACACAGCCTGCCAGTCATGTGGGCGGCCGGCCTCGCGGCGTCCGTGGCCTTCGCCGCTCCCTTCGCTGCGCGCGACTTCTCTCGCGAACGGCCGGGCGCCAACGGCGCCTGATTCCTCGGAGCGTGCTACAGGCCCTCGGCGTCGGCGCCCGGCACATCGGGGCGACCACGCACGGTCACCATCGCGATGTTGTCGTCCTTCACGTAGAAGCCCAGGTTCTCGTACAGGTGGCGGCCCATGGGCGTCGCATGGAGCTCGACCACCTCGATGCCTCGCGTGTCCGTCTCTCGCAGGAGCGCGTCCATGACCTCACGGGCATAGCCCTTGCGCTGGTGCTGGGGGGCGGTCGACACCCACTGCACGTAGCCCATGAAGTGGGCCTGAGCTCCGGGCTTGGGCAGTCGCGGCGCGATGTTGACCAGCCCGCAGCACGCCAGCCCGCCCTCGGGCGCGTCGATCACCATGCCGATGAGGTCGCGGCCCAGGCGGTCACGCACCGTCTGGGTGGCGTCGACCGCCCACGTGGGCGTGGGCTTGGCACCGACAGCCTTGTACATGAGAGCGCCCAGGTGGACGATCTCGGCCGCGTCCGCGGACGTGGCGAGTCGCACTGCAGTCATGTCAGCGCCACACCACCGCGACGATGATGTTCACGATGGTCAGCAGGCCGATCAGAAGCCAGAAGGTCTGCGGCGCCTTCTTGTTCCGCCCCACCTCCGCGAGGCCGGCGATGGCGAGTGCGACCGCGAACTTCACCGCGATCTTCACGTGGTCGAGCTCGTAGTCGCCCGCCATCGCGACTCCCACCAGACCGAGCCCGGTGATCAGCTGGGCTCGAGCACCCCAGACCATGGTCATCGAGATGCGCTTCGCGTCCGAGCGCAGCTGGTCGAGGAACGGGCCGAGGATGGCGGCGAGACCCACGAAGTGCAGGATGAGCAAGGTGTACCGCAGAGCGTTCACGGAATCTTCTCCTTGGATGCGAAGGTGCACCCGATGCTATCGCGCACCCCCTCCTGGACCGGCCCACGCGCCGTGGTGGCCTCCGTCGGGCCACCGCCAGAGATATTTGTCACGGGTTCCTAGGTCGCGGGTGTCCTGCCCGGTACTTTGACCATGCGTTGGCCTTGGGGCCGATCACCCGTGATCGGCTTCGAGGCGATGAACGATGGCGAGCAACAGTTCCACAATCACTTCATTCAAAGGATCACCATGAGTCACTTGTCCATGTCGGGCGCCACGGGCAGGGCGCGGCGCCTGATTCTCGTCCTGGCCATCGCTCTGGGAGTCGCCGTGACGATTCCCGCGCCGGCGAACGCGGCCTCGACCTCGTTCCCGGACGTGCCGCCGTCGCACACGTTCTACGAGCACATCACCTGGCTCGCCAGCCAAGGCATCACCTCTGGCTACGGCAACGGCACCTTTGGCCCGAGCGACGAGGTCACGCGCGGACAGATGGCGGCCTTCCTCTACAAGGTCGCCGGATCGCCTGCGTTCACGCCGCCCACCGGCTCCCCGTTCAAGGATGTGCCGAAGTCGCACACGTTCTACAAGCACATCACCTGGCTGGCCGAGACGGGCATCACGTCCGGTGTGGGCGATGGCTCGCGTTTCGCCCCGGATGACGAGGTCTCCCGTGGGCAGATGGCGGTGTTCCTCTACAAGGTCTACGGCGCTCCGGCCTTCAAGGTGCCCGGAACGTCGCCCTTCAAGGATGTGCCGAAGTCGCACACGTTCTACAAGCATGTGACGTGGCTCGCGTCGAGCGGCGTCACGTCGGGTGTGGGTGACGGCTCCCGCTTCGACCCGTCGGGCGAGGTCACCCGCGGACAGATGGCGGCCTTCCTGCTCAAGATGTACTTCGAGCTTCCGCCCTATGTGGGCGCGACGGTGCTGCCTCCCGCCGCGGACGGCTACTGCCCACTGGTCCTGACGTTCTACAACCCGGACAAGGCGTGGGACGGCGTGGGCTTCGCTTGGGAGGTGACCTACGACGACGGCGGTGACGACACCCTTCTCTTCATCTTCAAGTCCGACCAGCGGCCGTGGCCCTTCTTCACCGAGGTCTTGGTCGAGGAAGGCGCTCCGTTGTGGCCCGGCGACGCCATCGTGTCGTCCCGTGCAGAGATCGGCTTCGAAGGCGAGCGGTACCAGGTCGACGTCGTGCTGGGCGATCGAATGTCCTGCCCGGCCTGATCCACAGCACCACCCCCCAGCACCGACATCGCCAGAGAGAGGAAACGCACCATGTCAGTTCCATCCACCCAGCGGCGCCGCAGCCTTCGGCTGATCGCCACCGCGGCACTCGCCGCAGTGGTCGCCGCCGTCGGCGCGACCGCACCGGCCGCCGCCGCATCCACCTTCCCGGACGTCCCGGACAGCCACCCGTTCCAGGAGCACATCAGCTGGCTCGCCGACACGGGGGTGACCTACGGCTACTCGAACGGCGACTTCGGTCCCGCGGACACTGTCCGACGCGGCCAGATGGCGGCCTTCCTGTACAAGGTGGCTGGCTCTCCGGAGTGGACGCCGCCGGCGTCGTCGCCGTTCTCCGACGTCTCCACCACGAACGTGTTCTACAAGCACATCACCTGGCTTGCGGCCGAGGGCATCACGTCGGGAGTTGGCGACGGCTCGCGATTCGCCCCCAACGGCACGGTCACGCGCGGGCAGATGGCGGTGTTCCTCTACAAGATGGCGGGCTCACCGGCCCATTCGGCGCCGAGCACTGCGCGCTTCTCGGACGTCCCCACGTCCGCCACCATCTATCCGCACGTCGATTGGCTCGCTGACACGGGCATCACCTCCGGCGTGGGCGACGGCTCGCGATTCGCACCCGGATCGCCCGTCAAGCGCGGACAGATGGCGGTCTTCCTCTACAAGTACTACTTCGGTTTCGAGCCATGGGGCGAGGCGACGTACCTGTCGTGCGAATACGAGGTCGTGCTCTACAACGCACCGCCGGAGGCCACCTCTGCGATCGCGTATGTGTACTACACCAACGGCTCGGTGTCGGACATCCAGCCCTTGTGGCTCGAGCGCGACGGAGACGTCCTCGTGAACTCAGGCTTCGCGGGGGTCGACGCCTTCACGGGCGTCGAGTTCACGTACTCGACGCCAACGGCGCCGGAGGTCGCGGTGCTCTACGGGCACGTCGAGACCAGCGCCAATCCCTGCGCGGGTTAGCCCGCGCCGTAGGCCGCACATGCAAGGAGGGCCGCCACCGTCGCGGTGGCGGCCCTCCTTGCATCTGGAGACAGGGCGTCAGTCGAGATAGTCGCGCAGCACCTGCGAGCGCGACGGGTGCCGCAGCTTCGACATGGTCTTGGACTCGATCTGACGGATGCGCTCGCGTGTCACTCCGAAGACGCGACCGATCTCGTCGAGCGTCTTGGGCTGGCCGTCCGTGAGTCCGAACCGCATGCCCACCACGCCCGCCTCGCGCTCGCTCAGGGTGTCCATGACCTTGGTCAGCTCCTCCTGCAGCAGCGTGAAGCCCACGGCATCCGCAGGGACCACTGCCTCGGAGTCCTCGATCAGGTCGCCGAACTCGCTGTCGCCGTCCTCTCCCAGAGGAGTGTGGAGCGAGATGGGCTCGCGACCGTACTTCTGGACCTCGACCACCTTCTCGGGCGTCATGTCCAGCTCGGCTGCCAGCTCCTCGGGCGTGGGCTCACGTCCCAGATCCTGGAGCATCTGGCGCTGCACGCGGGCGAGCTTGTTGATGACCTCAACCATGTGCACCGGGATGCGGATGGTGCGCGCCTGGTCGGCCATCGCGCGGGTGATGGCCTGCCGGATCCACCACGTCGCGTACGTCGAGAACTTGTAGCCCTTCGTGTAGTCGAACTTCTCGACCGCACGGATGAGACCCAGGTTTCCCTCCTGGATGAGGTCCAGGAACAGCATGCCGCGGCCGGTGTAGCGCTTGGCCAGCGACACCACCAGACGCAGGTTCGCCTCGAGGAGGTGATTCTTGGCGTGGCGCCCGTCATTGGCGATCCACTCGAGCTCGCGGCGCATCTCGGGCTTGATCTTCTCGCCCGAGGCGAGCTTCTCCTCCGCGAACAGACCCGCCTCGATGCGCTTGGCGAGATCGACCTCCTGCTCAGCGTTGAGCAGCGCGACCTTTCCGATCTGCTTGAGGTAGTCCTTGACCGGGTCCGCGGTGGCGCCAGCGGTCATCACCTGCTGGACCGGGGCGTCGTCGTCGCCCGTCCGCAGGACGAAGCCTGACTTCTCGTCGTCCGCGTCGTCCGCGTCATCAGCGGACTCCGCGCTCGCCTCCTTGGGCTCCTCGGCATCCGAGTCGGCATCCTTGGCGACGGCCTTGGGAGCCGCCTTCTTCGCAGCGGCGCGAGCAGGGCGCTTGGGAGCTGCGGCCGTGGTCTCCTCGACCTCCTCGGCAGCAGCGGCGGCGGGAGCCTTCTTCTTCACGGGGCTCTTGCGGGAACTGGACGCGGCTGCGGTAGTCGTGGCCTTCTCCTTCGGCTCTGCCGTCGGGGCGACGGACGCGGGGCGGTCTACTCGGGACGAGGTGCGCGAGCGCGCCTCACCCGAGCGGGTCGTGGATTGCTGCGCGGCCCGCCGCGCGCCGGTGGGACGCTCAGCGGAACTGGGTGGCACGGGATACCTCTCGGCTGCTGTCGGGAGCGTGAGAGGCTCCTTGGGCCTCGCGCAAATCCATTCAAGTATAACGTCGAACGCTCGTGCCGTGTTCCAGTGTTCCGAGGCTCTTCACCCGCGGCCTCCCGCTCAGCGGCGCATCCATGCTGGCTCGAGCCCTGCGGCGCATACGTCCGCGATGAGCCCCGCGAGCGAGTACCCATGGTCGCACGTCAGAGCCTCCTGAGCCGCCACCGATGCCTGGTCGAGTGCGCCGTCATACCAGTGGAGAACCGCGGCGAGCGCGTGGATGGGTGCACGGTCGCGCTTGCGCGCCAGGGCGTTCACGCGCCGGCACCACATCAGCGCTCGGCGCACGTCGCCGGGACGCGGGGCCGGGCGATCCACATCGCGGAGCGCGCCGTCCAGAGCCTGCGAGACCTCCGCCGTGCTGCGTCCCTCGAGCACGTCACCGATCGCCCGGGCGCTGCCGCCGAGCCACTGGATGATGAGCGCGTCTCGCACGCGCACGTCGCGCAGGCACACTGCCGCGCGTCCCAGATCCAGGACCTCGCCGTCCGGCGCCATGGAGCGGTCGAGGCACCGGAGCGCCTCGCGTCGCCAGGATGCCGGCTCCCGTTCGCGACGACTCCACCAGCGGTCGCCGGCACGGGCCGCACGGCGGCGATCGTGCTCTGGTGCGTCCGCTGCACGCGTCTGAGCTCGCCGTGCGACCACGCGCGACGGCAGCGCCTCGCCGTCCTCGATCGCTGGCGCTGCGGGCACCTGAGTGCCGTGGGGCGGACAGCACTGAGGGTCCGCGCATCCGGGCGCCCGAAAGGTGCGACCGTCCGTGGTCCACGCGGTCACGCGGTCGACCACGGGCCGAACTGCCGCAGCGACGGCGTCCACCGCGTCGCAGCCGAGGCTCACGTCGTACTGAGTGAAGGACACCACGATCGCGCTCGATGCCGTCACGCGACGCAGCTGCGCGGCGACGGCGGCGCCCGCCTCGTGGGCCACGTCAGGGGCCACGAGGTCGGCACGGTCCACCCGCAGCGTCACCTCGATCGCTCCGCGCGCGGACAGCGCGACCACCACCACGGACTCTCGCGGCTGGAAGCCCAGCATCGCGGGAATCAAGGCGATGAGCTCGCCCGGGCCGTGCACTGTTCGCGATGTCGTCATGCGGCGATCCTGCTCACGTGCCTGTCCGCTGGCGAGCTGATCCGGAGCGCCCTGTGGAACACTCAGCGCGTGCATCGCGCTGTGGATGGCAACGCCTAGGGTGGGTCCGTGACCACTCAGGAGACCTGGCGCGAGGCGATCGACGAGCGCATCCGTCGCACACTCGAGGAGTCGTCCGCCGTCGCCGCCACCGCCGGACCGGCGCTCGCGGAGATCACTGCGCCGATGCTGGATGCCGCACGCGGCGGCAAGCGCCTTCGAGCGCTGCTTCTGCTGGCCTCGCACGCGGCGCATGGCGGCGACCCGCAGGCAGACGCGGCACTCGACGTCGCTACCGCGCTCGAGCTCTTCCAGACTGCCGCGCTGCTCCACGACGATGTCCTGGATGACTCCGACACCCGGCGTGGGCGACCGTCTGCGCATCGGCGCATCGCGGACCTGCACCGCCGCACCGGGTGGCTCGGTGACGCGCATGCGTACGGAGCAGCCGGCGGCATCCTCGCGGGCGACCTCACCCTCATGGCGTGCCAGCGCGCGCTCACGCGAGGGGTGCTGCTGCTGGATCCGCAGCGATCGGTGCTGGCGGCCACGATGTTCGCGGACATGACGGATCTCGTCACCGCGGGCCAGTACGCAGACATGCGCGCGGCCGCGCAGCCGCTCGAGGCCATCCCTGCACAGCGCGAGGACATCCTCGCCGTGATGCGCTCCAAGACCGCGTCGTACACGTGCGAGTACCCGCTCGCGCTGGGCGCCGCGCTGGCAGGAGCCGACGCCGCTGCCGTGTCGCGCATGCGCGACATCGGCGTCGACCTGGGCATCGCCTTCCAGCTCCGAGACGACCTGCTGGGCCTCACCGGTTCCCCCGAGGTCACCGGCAAGCCGGCGGGGGACGACGTTCGCGAAGGCAAGCGGACGTTCGTGCTGTGGCGCGCGTGGGCCGAGACTGACGACGAGGGTCGTGCGCGCATCGGCGCGGTGCTCGGCGATCGGGACGCGACGGATGCTGAGGTCGCCGCCGCGATCGCCGTGGTGACCGCGACGGACGCCGAGCAGTGGTGCGAGCGCGAGATCGCCGAGCGCGCCTCACGCTCACGGGACGCACTGGCGCGAAGTGCGCTCGACGTCGAGCTGGCAGAGGATCTGAACGCGCTCATCGACCGCGCGGTGGCGCGCAGCTCGTGAGTGGCTAGAGCAGCATCTGCGCGGCGCGCCTCACCGGCGCGCGGCGCCCCTCACGAAGGGCCTCGAGAGGGGTGGTGCCCAATGGCTCGGACTCGGCGAGCAACCACTCGAGGATCTCGTCGTCGGGGAACCCGGCATCGGCGAGCACCGTGATGGTTCCCGCGAGAGTGGGCAGCACGCGCGGCGCACCCTCGTGCTCGTGAATGAATCCAGCGGGGAGCTGCCAGGTGTCGCGCGGACCGCGCCGCAGAGCGATCAGCTGGCGCTGGCGCAACAGCTCACGCACCGCGCTCGCCTCCACGCCCAGTGCGCTCGCGAAGTCCGGCACCGTCAGCCACTCAGTCGTCTCGTCCACGCGCCCAGCCTACAAAGACCCGAGCGACTGCGTTCGCATGTCGATGCCTTCGCGCCCCTTGCGCCCTCAGATGACCAGAGTTACAGTCACATGAGTCACATTTGTCACATGAGACACATCAGTCTCAGCGAGGAGCACGCCGTGGGACGTCCATCCGCCACCAGCCGAGCCCTGCGCACCAGTGCGCTCGCGGCATCGGCCGCACTCACCATCACCACGCTGGGAGCGCTGCCGGCATCCGCCGACGAGCAGCATCGTGTGCAGCCCGGCGAGACGGTGTCCGCGCTGGCACTGCGCTACGACTCGTCGATCGGCGAGATCGTCCGTGCGAACGGGCTCGACAGCCGTGCACTGATCGTCATCGGGCAGACGCTCACGATTCCCAGCGGCGCGTCCGCCGTCGGCTCCGCGCCAGCGGGCGCTTCGGCCTCCGGCACGCACACCGTGGCCACAGGCGACACGGTCTGGGACCTCGCGCGTCGCTACGGCACCACTGTCGCGGCGATCGTGTCCGCCAACGACCTCGGAAGCTCGGCTGTGATCCGTGTGGGACAGCGGCTGCAGGTGCCCGGTGCCGCTCCATCGACCGTCGACTCGGTGGCACCGGGTGCCGCATCGAGCACGGGTACGCACACGGTGGCCGCAGGCGACACGGTCTGGGATCTCGCCCGACGCTACGGTGTGTCCGTCTCCGCGATCGCGAACGCCAATGGCCTCGACTCCCGTGCGGTGATCCGCGTCGGCCAGAAGCTCGAGATTCCCGGCGCCTCCGCCGCGGGCTCCGCGACCGCGACCTCGGGCGGCGCCGCCTCCGCGCTCGCCACAGGCGACAACCTCGACCAGTTCGCCGGCGCCACCCAGAGCTACACGGTCGTCGCCGGCGACACCGTGAGCGCCATCGCAGCGAGATTCGGCGTCTCCGCCTCCACCGTCGTCTCCGCGAACGGACTCAAGAACGCCTCGCTGATCCGCGCTGGACAGACCCTGACCATTCCCGGAGGGGTCCCGAGCGGGCTGGTGGGCGACAGCTTCCTGGGCCGCACCTACGCCGCTCCGGTGGTGGGGGCAGCCAACCAGAACAAGGCGACCCTCAACGGCATGGATGTTC
The DNA here is from genome assembly GCF_016862815.1 of Demequina activiva. Taxonomy (GTDB): domain Bacteria; phylum Actinomycetota; class Actinomycetes; order Actinomycetales; family Demequinaceae; genus Demequina; species Demequina activiva. The sequence goes on from NZ_BONR01000002.1 coordinate 534,365, forward strand.
CGAGCCGCGACCAGATGCAGGCGATGATCATCGAGACCGCGCGCCACTACGGAGTCGACCCCGCGCTGGCTCAGGCGATCGCCTACCAGGAGTCTGGCTTCAACATGCGAGCCGTCTCCCCCGCCAACGCCATCGGCGCGATGCAGGTGATCCCGAGCACCGGCGAGTGGGTGTCCGAGCTGGTGGGCCGCGAGCTGGACCTGCTCGATCCGCAGGACAACGTCACCGCAGGCGTGGCGCTCCTGGCTCACCTGCAGCGCGACGGCCGTGCACTGGAGACCGCGATCGCCGGCTACTACCAGGGCGAGGCGGGGGTGCGGAAGTACGGCATGCACGCCGACACGCGCCAGTACGTGGCGAGCGTGCTCGCGCTCATGTCCCGGTTCGGCTGACCTGCGCGGCTCACCGCATGAGAGCCGTCGATTCCTGTCCCCTCCGCGCATAGAATGCACCTTGTGTCCGACACGATGACCGACCCGCTGATCGGCCGTCTCATCGACGGCCGCTACGAGGTGCGCGAGCGCGTCGCAGCGGGCGGCATGGCGACCGTCTACGTGGCGCACGACCAGCGCCTTGAGCGCGACGTCGCGCTCAAGGTCATGCACCCGCACCTCGCCGCCGACGCGAGCGAGGCCGACTTCGTCACCCGCTTCCAGAAGGAGGCGAAGGCGGCCGCTCGCCTGACGCACCCTGGCATGGTGCGGGTCTACGACCAGGGCGTGGACGGTCCCCTGTCCTACCTCACGATGGAGTACGTGGAGGGCGAGAACCTCCGCCAGCGCATGGCGCACGAGGGCACGCTGACGGTAGGCGAGGCGCTCACCGTGACCGAGAGCGTGCTGGACGCGCTCGCCGCCGCCCATCGCAAGGGCCTGGTGCATCGCGACGTCAAGCCCGAGAACGTCCTGCTCGACGAGACCGACCAGCCCAAGCTCGCGGACTTCGGCCTTGCCCGTGCGGTGACCGAGGTCACCAGCACCACCACGGGGATGCTGCTGGGCACCGTCGCGTATCTCGCTCCCGAGCTCGTCTCCGACGGCGAGGCCGACGCGCGCACCGACGTGTACTCGTGCGGCATCCTTCTCTTCGAGATGGTCACCGGACGCCAGCCCTTCACCGCTCAGACCGCCCTGGGCGTGGCGTCTCGACACGTGCACGAGGACGTCCCGCCCCCCTCGGCGACCGTGCCGTGGCTGCCCGCGGAGTTCGACGCGCTCGTGGCGACCATGGCGGCTCGCGAGGCCGCGTCCAGGCCGGACGATGCGGCGGCGGCGCTGGCACTCGTGCGTCAGACCCGCGCGATGATCGACGACCCCACCCTGGACCGCCGTGCGGACCCGCCCAGCGGTGCCACTGCCCTGGTGCACGACGACGGTGCCACGACCGTGCTCGACGACGCGCCCTCGGGCTCGACGGTGGCGCTTCCCATCGGGCTGGGTGGCACGGCCGTCGCGGTCGACGTCCTCGATGCCGAGCTGATGGATGACGACCCGGAGGCGATCGAGCCGGAGCAGCCGTCTCACCGGGCCGGCTGGTGGCTGGGCGCGGCGCTCGCGACGCTGCTCGTGCTCGGCTCGCTGGGCTTCTGGTGGTACAACTCCGTGGGACCGGGTGCGTTCACCACGGTCCCATCCGTCGCGGGAGTGGCCGAGGACGGTGCTCGTGCGACCCTCGAGGGTCTCGACTTCGTGGTCGAAATCGAGCGGCAGTACGACGACACCGTCGCCGCGGGGACCGCGATCGGGACGGATCCCGGCGAGCAGACGCGCGCCCCTGACGGCAGTGAGATCACCCTGATCGTCTCGCGCGGCGCGCGACAGGAGACGATCCCCGACGTGATCGGGATGACCGAGGCAGAGGCGATCGAGGCTCTCGGCGCCGTGGGCGAGACCGGCTTCCCGGTGGGCGATTCCACCCTCACCTACTCCGACACGGTCCCCGCGGGCGAGGTCATGGGCGTCACGCCAGGCGTGGGCGAGACCGTGCGTCACGACCTGGAGGTCACGCTCGAGGTCTCTGACGGCCCTGAGCCCATCGAGATCCCGGACCTGACCGGGATGACCGAACAGGAGGCGATCGCCGCGCTCGCGCAGTTCGCGATCGAGCCCACCGTCGAGTACGGGCGCACGGAGGACGTCGCGACGGGAGAGGTGTTCGCGCAGGACCCTGCCGGCGGGTCCGAAGGTCTGCGCACGCAGGACGTCACCATCACCGTGTCGGAGGGCCTGCCACTGGTCACGGTCGAGGATGTGCGCGGGATGTTCTTCGACGAGGCCAAGGCCACGCTCGAAGGGCTGGGCCTGACCGTCACGGGCGACGACAACCCCTGGAACTTCTCCACGGTCGTGTTCAACATGGATCCGGCTCCCAACTCGGAGGTCGAGCAGGGCAGCCAGGTCTACCTCGAGTACTGACCCCCACGACGAACGGAGGGCCGATGCGCGGTTCGCCCGCGCATCGGCCCTCTCGTCGTCCGTGGACTGCTACTGCTGGCTGAGCAGCTCCGAGAGCAGGAACGCGAGCTCGAGAGACTGCTGGTGGTTGAGGCGCGGGTCGACCTTGGTCTCGTAGCGCCGGGCAAGGCCCTCGTCGTCGATCTGCTCGGTGCCACCCATCACCTCGGTGACATCGTCACCCGTGAGCTCGACCAGCAGGCCGCCGGGGATGGTGCCCGCCGCGCGATGCACCTCGAAGAAGCCCGTGACCTCGTCCAGGATGGTGTCGAAGCGACGCGTCTTGTATCCCGACTCCGACGTGAACGTGTTGCCGTGCATCGGGTCCGACAGCCACGTCACCACCACTCCGGCGTCTCGCACCGCCTCGACCAAGGGCGGGAGGTTGTCCCGCACCTTGTCGGCACCCATGCGCACCACGAACGTGAGACGGCCCGGCTCGTTGTCCGGGTTGAGCTTGTGCGCCAGCGCGATCGCGTCCGCACCGGTCGCCGTCGGACCGAGCTTCACCCCGATGGGGTTGTGGATCTTCGACATGAACTCCACGTGCGCGCCGTCGATCTCGCGAGTGCGCTCCCCGATCCACACGAAGTGCGCCGAGCAGTCGTACGCCCGGCCGGTGCGCGAGTCGATGCGCGTCAGCGCCCGCTCGTAGTCCAGGAGCAGCGCCTCGTGGCTCGCGAAGAGATCCACGGTCTTCAGGGCGTCGAAGTCTCCCCCGGCGGCGCCCATGAAGCGCACCGCGCGGTCGATCTCCGCCGCGGTCTGCTCGTACTTGGCGTACGCAGGGTTGGCGGCGAAGCCCTTGTTCCATGCGTGCACCCGCCGCAGGTCGGCGAAGCCGCCATGGGTGAAGGCCCGGATCAGATTGAGCGTCGACGCGGAGACGTGGTACGCGTCGAGCATGCGCTCCGGGTTGGGGATCCGGGACTCCTCGGTGAAGGCCGATGAGTTGACGATGTCGCCACGGTAGGCCGGCAGCGTCACCCCGTCCCTCGTCTCGGTGTCCGAGGAACGCGGCTTCGCGTACTGCCCCGCCATGCGACCGATCTTGATGACGGGCGTCGACGCGCCGTACGTGAGGATCACGGACATCTGCAGGATGGTCTTGATCTTGTTGCGGATGCGATCTGCGGTCGCCTCCGCGAAGATCTCGGCACAGTCGCCGCCCTGCAGCACGAACGCCTCGCCTCGACCAGCGGCCGCGAGGTGCTCGCGGAGCACGTCGGCCTCGCCGGCGAACACCAGCGGGGGCACGTTGTTGAGGCGCTCGACCACGGTCGCCAGCGCCTGCGGATCGGGCCATGCCGGCTGCTGCTTCGCCACGCGCTCGCGGTACGAATCGACGCCGGCCGCCTCGAGGGCTGCCTCACTCATGCGATCACGCCTGACCGATCTCGCTCAGCGTGCGGGTGTACCAGGGCGTGCTGGTGTCGAACGCCTTGTGGCCCGCGATGCGCGGGAACGCGATGGACTTGAGGCGGTCGCCGTCCTCCTCGTCGTGGCCGATCACGCCGGCCTCGCCGCGGAACGCGCACTCGACCGCGTAGTCCGTCATCGACTTGATGAGCCGCAGGTCCTGCGCGTTCGCGCGTGCCGAGCGGGAGAAGTAGCCCGACTTCTGGACCATCACCTTCTCCGCGCCGATGCGCTCGGCGAACTGCTTGGCGAACCACTGGCCAGGGTTGATCTCGTCGAGGCGCACGTGGCCGAACGGGTCGCGCGCGACCTCGCCGCCGGACTCCTCGATCTCCTTGACGATCTCCGGCACGCCCGCGCCCTCCGACAGGAAGATGTTGACGTTGCCCACCTCGTCCATCACGGTGCGCAGGCGGGTCGCCTCGGCATCGAGGTCGATCGACTGCTCGGGGACGTAGAGGCCGTGGAGCTCCCAGCGCTCTCGCGAGAGCCCGATCTCCGGCACGAACTCGAGGGTGTCCAGCCACTGGCGGTACTTGAGGGCGGATGCGGCGGTCAACCAGCCGCACGCCCGCCCCATCACCTCGTGCACGATGAGCATGCGCGGACCGGAGCGGTGCTCGCCGATGACGTTCTGGGCGAACACGCTCGCCTGCTCCGCAGCGCTCCACGCTCCCAGCGACTGCTTGATGGGCACCACGTCGTTGTCGATGGTCTTGGGCAGCCCGACGACGGTGAGGTCGTAGCCGTTGTCCTTGAGGTACGCGGCGAGGTCCGCGGCCGTCGTGTTGGTGTCGTCGCCGCCGATGGTGTGCAGCACGTCCACGCCGTCAGCCTTGAGCTGGTTCGCGGCGACCTCGAGCGGGTTCTCGCCCTCCTGCACCAGTCCACGCTTGACGCAGTCCTCGGCGTTGGTGAGCTTCACGCGCGAGTTGCCGATGGGCGACCCGCCGAAGTCGTGGAGGATGCCGGCCTTCTCGCGCACCTCGTCCGTCACCGTCACGTACTTGCCCTGCAGCAGTCCCCAGTAGCCGTGCTGGTAGGCGATGATCTCGACCTCCGGCGCGATCTCGGTGTAGCGACCGATGAGACCGCCGACGGCGGAGGACAGGCACGGAGCGAAACCGCCTGCGGTGAGCAGAGCGACACGACGGACCGACATGGTGAACCTTTCGTGGTGGGGGGAGACGACCCGCCCATTCTAGGGGGACGGGACGAGGTCAGGACTGAGGGCTGCGAGGGAGCTTTCCGTCGCGCTCGAGCTCGCGCTTGTACTGCGCGGCATCACGGTCCACGTACTCCTGACCTGACAGCTCACGAATGGCCACCATGACGCTGTCGGTGACCTCGCGCAGCGCGTCGCGGTCGTCCTGACGTCCCGCGTACGCGTCGAGACGGACCGCCGGCCCGATGCGGACCCCGATGTCCGTGCGGCTGGGCACCTTCTGGCCGAGCGGCTGAGCGACGTCCGTGCCGATCATGGCGACAGGGATGATGGGCACGCCAGCCTCGATGGCCATGCGTGCCAGGCCGGTCTTGCCGCGGTACAACCGTCCGTCAGGGCTGCGCGTCCCTTCGGGATAGATGCCCAGCAGCTCGCCTGACTGCAGCACCTGGAGACCGGTCCGCAGCGCCGCCTCGGACGCCCGCCCGCCGCCGCGATGGACGGGGATGGTGCCCACGCCCTCCATGAACGCTCGGGTCGCATAGCCCTTGACTCCCTTTCCGGTGAAGTACTCGGACTTTCCCAGGAACACGACCTTGCGCTTGAGGACGAGCGGGAGGAAGAACGAGTCCGACACGGCGAGGTGGTTGGAGGCGAGGATCGCGCCGCCCGACTCGGGGACGTGCTCGACGCCCTCAGCCCACGGCCGGTAGTAGCCCTTGAGCGGCGGCCCGATCAGCACGTGCTTGAAGAGCTTGTAGTAGGCGCTCATCCGTGGTCGCTTCTCCGATTCCCGTCGTCACTCGCCCGCGTGCGGGACCTCTCGCGCCAGCGCGGCTGCGCCGACGATGCCCGCATCGTTGCCCATGGCGGCTGCGACGATCGGTGCCACAGGACGGTGTCCGAGCGCCGGCAGCGCCTCGCGGTAGGCCTCGCGCGCAGGCTCGAGCATCAGATCGCCGGCCGCGATCACGCCGCCGCCGACGACGAACATCTCGGGATCGAGGACGGCAGCGAGCGAAGCGCTCCCCGTGCCGATCCACGCGCCGAGCTCACCCAGGAGCTCGATGCCGAGCTCATCGCCGTCCGCCGCCGCACGCGTCACGTCCGGACCGGAGATGGCGGCGACATCGCCGCCCGCCAAGCGCAGCAGCCCCGCCGCACGCACGGGCCGTTCTCGCGCTGCGCGGCGAGCCTCGCGCACCAGCGCCGAGCCGGACGCGTACTGCTCCCAGCACCCGCGGTGGCCGCAGCCACAGGGGTGGCCGCCGGGCTGGACACGCACGTGTCCCAGCTCCGCAGCGAATCCATAGGCGCCTCGCACCAGCTGGCCGTCGGAGATGATGGCGGCTCCCAGGCCCGTGCCGATGGTCAGCATGATCATCGCCTGGACATCGCGACCCGCGCCGAAGCGGTACTCGCCCCATCCCGCGGCGTTGGCGTCGTTCTCCACGACCACGTTGACGTCGTCGCGGTCGATGAGCGCCTCCACTTTGTCCGCGAGCGGGTACTCGCGCCACGCGATGTTGGGGGCGAACAGGACTCGACGGCGGTCGGCCGACACGAACCCCGCGGCGGCCACGCCCACGTGGTGGAACTCGTGGCGCTCCCCCAGCTCGCGCACCGCATCGGCGATCGCGTCGTCGATCGAGGCCGCATCCTCGGGGCGCGTCTCCCGCCGCGTCTTCTCCACGATGACACCCTCGGAATCGACGACGCCCACGGCGATCTTGGTACCGCCGATGTCTACGCCGATCGCGTGCATGAGGTGCGCTCTCCCTGGGTCTGTGGTGGTTCACCCAAGAGGGTATCGTGAGCGTCACCTTCTCGAATGCCAACGGAGACACCATGGGAACGCCGGCTACTGACTATCCCTCCAGCATCATCGCGCTCGTCAGCGCAGCCTGGACCACGCATGCCGACAAGGTCGTGATGCGGTATCCCGACGCGAACGACGAGTGGGTCGACGTCACCGGAGCCCAGGCACAGGCCCGCGTCAACGCCGTGGCGAAGGGTCTGATCGCGAACGGCGTCAACGCTGGTGACCGCGTGGGCATCCTGTCGCGCACGCGCTACGAGTGGACGGTCCTCGACTTCGCGATCATGTCCGCCGGCGCGGTTCCCGTACCGGTGTACGACACCTCCTCGGAGGCGCAGATCGACTGGATCACGTCTGACGCGGACGTCCGCCTCCTGATTGCGGAGACTGCGGAGCATGCCTCACGGGCCCGCTCGGCTGCCGCGGACTCCGAGAGTCCTCTCGAGACGGTGCTGGTGATCGACGATGGCGCGGTCGACGACCTCGCCGCCAAGGGCGCCGACGTGGGCGACGACGTCCTCGAGCACCGCATCTCGACGCTGAGCCATGACTCCCTCGCGACCATCATGTACACGTCCGGCACCACCGGGCGGCCCAAGGGCGTGCGCCTCACGCACTTCTCCTACGTGCGGCACATCGCGGGCATCCAGGAGTCGATGGGCCCCGTGCTGTTCCAGGAGGGCGCCTCCACCGTGCTGTTCCTGACGTTGGCGCATTCGCTCGCCCGCCTCGTCGAGATCGCGCTGGTTGCCTCCGGCATGGTGATCGGCTTCTGCCCTGACCCGAGCAAGCTGGTTCCTGCGATGCAGTCGATGCACCCCACGCTGGTGCTGGCAGTGCCCCGCGTCTTCGAGAAGGTCTACAACTCCGCCGAGCAGAAGGCAGAGGCAGGCGGCAAGGTCAAGATCTTCCGCTGGGCCGCCAAGCAGGCCATCGACTTCTCGAAGGCACTCGACACCGACCGTGGTCCTGGGATCGCGCTCAAGGCGCGCCACGCGATCGCCGACCGCCTGGTGCTGTCGAAGATCCGCGAGGTGCTGGGCGGTCGCGCCGAGTGGGCGATCTCGGGGTCCGCCCCGCTGGGCGATCGACTCGGCCACTTCTACCGGGGGCTGGGACTCACGGTCCTGGAGGGATACGGTCTCACCGAGACCAATGCCGCCTCGCATGTCAATCGCCCCGAGCTGGCGAAGATCGGCACCGTGGGTCCGCCGCTCCCCGGCATCGAGGTGTCGATCGCGGAGGACGGCGAGGTGCTCATGCGCGGCGAGCAGCTGTTCGAGAGCTACCACCACAACCCCGAGGCGACGGCGGAGGCGATCAAGGACGGTTGGTTCCACTCCGGCGACATCGGCTCGCAGGACGAGGACGGCTACCTCACCATCACGGGTCGCAAGAAGGAGCTGATCGTCACCGCCGGGGGCAAGAACGTCGCGCCCGCCGAGCTCGAGGACAAGATCCGCTCCTACGCCCTGGTCAGCCAGTGCGTGGTCGTGGGTGACGCCCAGCCGTTCATCGCCGCGCTCATCACCCTGGATCCCGAGGCGCTGCCTGGCTGGCTCAAGAGCAAGGGCTTCGAGCCCATGAGCGTCGCGGAGGCCGGCAAGGACGAACGCATCCTCGCCCGCGTGCAGAAGGCGATCGATCGCGCGAATGCCACGGTGTCGCGTGCCGAGTCGATTCGCACCTTCCGCATCCTTGCGGACGATCTCACCATCGACAACGGCATGCTCACACCGTCGCTCAAGGTCAAGCGTGCACGCGTGCTCGAGCAGTACGCGGACGTGATCGACGGCATCTACACCGCCAAGCACTCGCACGGCTGAGCGGAGGGCAGCGGCCCGAGCCGCCTGCGCGACCCCGTCAGCCGGCGCGTGCGCCGCGCACGAGGCGCAACGGCGGCACGAGGCCGCCCTGCACGAGCGCATCGACGGCCGCGGCCTGGTCCGCGTCCATCGGCACATCGCGCACCGTCGCCACGGGCGCCGGTACCCGCACGGGAATGGTCAGGAACGACACGACGCAGTCACCGCACGCCTTGCCGCGAACCTCGCATGAATCGCAATCGATGATCATGGGCAGGACGCTACGCAGGGGGTCTGACATCGCCTCGAGAGCCGCTTCCGTCCCCGCGTGTCACACCCGCGGCGTACCGTCGTGCTCATGACCACTGCTGTGCAGGCGAGCCTCACGGACATCGGCGAGCCGCTGTCCTCCACCACCTTCGTGGTGGTGGACCTCGAGACTACGGGAGCCTCCCCACGCGACTGCGCGATCACCGAGATCGGCGCAGTGAAGACCCGTGGCGGCGAGGTCGTCGGCGAGTTCCAGACGCTCGTCGATCCCGGCATGGCGATCCCTCCCATGATCGTCGCCCTCACCGGCATCACCCAGGCGATGGTGACGACCGCGCCGAGGATCGGCGCCGTCCTCCCCGCCTTCCTCGAGTTCCTGGGCGACGCGGTTCTGGTGGCGCACAACGCTCGCTTCGATGTCGGCTTCCTCAAGGCGGCATGCCAGGCCGAAGGGTACGCATGGCCACGGGTCGAGGTGGTCGACACGGTGCTGATCGCGCGACGCGCCGTCACCAAGGAGGAGGCCCCCAACCGCAAGCTCTCGACCCTCGCGCGAGTCTTCGGCACGCGCGTCACCCCCAACCATCGTGCGCTCGAGGACGCCCGTGCGACGTCCGAGGTCCTCCACGGCATGCTGGAGCGGCTCGCGGCCTTCGGCATCACGCACCGCGAGGATCTGGACGCGCTGCGCAACCCCGTTCCGGGGACGCTGAGACGCAAGGCCACCATGGCAGACCGCGTGCCCGCCAAGCCGGGCGTCTACGTGTTCCGCGGCCCCCGCGGCGAGGCGCTGTACGTCGGCACCTCGCGCAACCTGCGTTCGCGCGTCAAGTCGTACTTCACCCGCGGCGAGACCCGGCGGGGCATCCGGGAGATGCTCGAGCTCGCGGTGAGCGTCGACACCACGGTGTGCGCGAGCGAGCTCGAGGCGAATGTGCTCGAGGTTCGGCTCATCGCTCAGCTCCGGCCCCGCTACAACCGACGTTCGACGCGGCCCGAGAAGACCGCGTGGGTCAAGCTCACGGATGAGCGCTACCCACGACTGGCAGTCTCCCGCAGCGCCGAGGGCTCGGCGGCGTGGCTGGGCCCACTGCGCTCGGCGGGTGCGGCCCGTGAGGCGATCGAGACCCTGCAGGACGCGCTCGGAGTCCGCACGTGCACCACTCGACTGCCCATCACGCCACGCACCAACGCTCGCGCATGCATCCTCAAGGAGACGGGCGGGTGCTCGGCTCCGTGTGTCCGCGGTGCCGAGTCCGAGTACGAGGCCACGGCAAGCGCCACGCAAGCGGTGCTGGACGGTGACCTCTCCCCCGTGGTCGCGACCCTGAGCGCGGCGGTCGCTGAGCACGCTGAGCGGCTGAACTACGAGAAGGCGAGAGAGGTGCGTGACGGGCTGAGCTCACTGATCGACGCCGCGGCTCGACAGACACGCCTCAGGTCTCTGCAGGCATGCACGATCGTCGCGGTGAGGCCACTCGAGGACGGGTGGGAGCTCGCGGCGTGCGCACGGGGCAGGCTGTCAGGCAGCGCGCGGGTCTCGTCCGGGGTATGGGCTGCGGCCGACCGCCTGCGAGCGCAGGCAGCATCCCTCGAGTGGGACGAGACCGTGCTGGTCGAGGAGCAGGAACTGGTGCTTCGCTGGCTGGAGCGACCTGGGACGAGGCTGCTGTACGTCGACGGGCAGTGGTCCTCCCCCGTGCACGGCGCCGCCCAGCACGCACGGTGGGTGGACGCGCGACGCTCGGATCGCGACGACGCCACTAGCGCAGGGAGACGGTGACCCTCGGGCGGTTGCGTCGCGCCGCCCGAGGGTCGGGTCCCGTCAGGCCCCCTTGACCTGTTCCCGCCGCTGCCGCAGCGCCAGAGCGCTGCCTGCCAGCATCAGCAGCATCGCGAGCAGAGCCGGTGCGAGGAAGCCGTCGGCTCCCGTCGCAGCGAGCGAGCCGTCCGCCGCCAGGATCTCGATGGTCGCCCAGCCGAGCACGTTCCCCTGAGCGTCGTAGATCGCCAGGGTGTGCGTACGCAGCTCCGTGTCCATGGGGATGGTCACGCGGATGCCTCCGTTGGCGGACACCACGTCGGTGCCGATCAGCGTGGGCTCCGAGTACAGCACCGCCTGGGTCTGGGTGCCGGCGAGCTGGCGCCCGACGTTCACATCGATGGTCTCGCCCCGTCGTGCGGAGCCGGGGACCACGATGTTGCCGTTCGGCAGCTCCAGCACCCCGTCCTCGCTGAGGAACGGAGGACCACCGTTGCCGTTGCCGGGTCCGCCGCCGGGGTTGCCCCCACCATTGTTCCCGCCACCATTGTTCCCGCCACCATTGTTCCCGCCGCCGTTGTTGCCGCCACCGGGGTTGCCCCCGCCGTCGCCAGGATCGGTGACGTCCGCTGCCACCAGCTGGGCCACGCCCCAGCGGGCGGTGGACTGGTAGCCAGCACCCGTCGGGTCCGCCCAGTTGCGGATCGTGTCGCGCGCCCCAGCGGTCGCATCGTTGACCTGGACGTCCAGGCCGTGGAAGGTGCCCTCGCCACCGTACTCGAGCAGCGAGATCGCCACCTCGACCGCCCAGCCGCCGTCGATCAGCGACGTGGCGGACTCGACGCGGTTGGCCTGGAAGCCCTCGTCGCCGGTGCCGAACGACACCACGTTCTCCGCATTGATGCGAATCTGCGTGTCGTCGTACCGGTATGCGCCGTTCTTGAAGTTGCCTCCGTCGACGTAGATCTCCACGGAGTCCTGGGTCCACGGGTCGGAGCCCGTGACGTCCACGACGTCGTCGGCGATCTCGGCATACAGGTACAGCGTGTTGTCCTTCCACAGCGAGTGGAACGTGCCGATCGCGCCGCCGGAGCCGGTCACCTCCTTGTCCGTGGTGATGACGTCAGCGTCATCCCACAGCGACTCCTTGGTGCCGTCGATCGCGGGTGCGTCTGCGGTCTCGGGGATCTCGGTGTACGAGAGCTCCTCGACCAGCGTGAGCGTGCCGGTCACGCCGGGCGTGTTCCAGCCGTAGGTGTCGCCACCGTCGACCACCCGGGCGTCGAACTCGACGGTGTCGCCCTCGGCTGCGCCGGACAGCGGCAGGTGGACCACGGCGTCGTAGCCCGAGGCGGTCTCCGAGACCGTGCCGGTCACGTCGCCGGAGCCGTCCCTGCCGAAGGTGTAGTCCGTGGCACCGACCGTGAACTCGAGGCCGTCAGCGGACTCCTCCGTCGCGTCCTCCACGGTGACGTGGACCGTCATGTGGTCGGGGGCCCAGCGGAACTGGAAGTCGCCGTGGCCCTCGATGTCGAGCAGAGGAAGGCGGTCCCAGACCTCGGAATCCGTCGCGTCGGCGTCGATCTCGACGGACCCGGCGAACACGTTGGCTGTCCTCAGGCGCGGTGGCAACGGCTCGCTGCCGCCCTCGCCGTTCACGATGCCGTAGTAGGCGGGCTTGGCCTGGAAGGCATCGTCGAACACGAGCGGTCCGCCGTTGTCATCCCGCCATGAGCGAGAGTCGATCAGACCCCACACGGTGGCGCTGTAGATGTCGTCCGCGTAGGTGCGGAAGATCTCGAAGGCGTCCCGGTAGTAGTAGCCCTGGTCGATGAACTTCGCCTCCGACTCCGGCACGCCGGTGGTCACGTCGAACTCCGTCACCGCCTGAATCAGGCCCAGAGCCTTCGCATCCACGATCGCCTGCTCGAGGTTCTCGACCGGAAGCGACAGGTTGAGGTGGAACTGGTGGCCGATGCCGTCGATCGGGGCGCCCCGGTTGATGAGGCGCTCGATCAGTCCGAGGTAGCGGCCGCGCTTGCCGGCCTGCTCGGTGTTGTAGTCGTTGATGAACAGCGTGACCGGGCGGTCCACGCCGTCCGCGGCGTAGGTCCCGTTGAACGCAGCCTCGGCGAACTCGAACGCATCGTCCACGAACGTCTCCCCGAGGATGCGGTACCACTCGGATCGGCGCATACCGTCCGAGTACGCCGCCGAGTCATCGATGACCTCGTTCACCACGTCCCATGCGACGAGCGGGTTGTCGCCCCCGTACTCGCCCCACTGGCTCAGGTACTCGGCCACATTGTTGATGTGCGTCTCCATCCTCGACCGCAGGATCGCCTGGTCCTCGGGCGAGTTGGTCAGAGGCGCTCCGGACTCGTCCTGGAAGAAGAACGCCGGCGTCTGGCTGTGCCACACGAGCACGTGTCCGTACATGCGCAGGTCGTTCTCGACAGCGAAGTCCATCAACGAGTCGATCTCCCCTGCGTTCGGCGCGAAGTTGCCGTCGCCGTCGTACCAGGCCTCGGGCTTCATGAAGTTCTCTGCCGAGATCTGGTTGAAGTGCCGGAGCAGGAGGTCCGCCGGCGCGCCCACCGTCTCACGAGAGTCGATCGCGACGCCCATCGGGAACGGGACCGTGTCCTTGATCGGAGTCAGCTCCTGGATCACCGGAGGCTCCGGGACCACCGCGGAGATGTCATCCACATAGAACGTGGAGGTGTTCCCCTTCGCACCGCCGTCGTAGGCAGTCTCGAAGTAGATCCAGGCCTGGTTGCCCTCGGCCACCGCCGGCATGGTGAAGGAGCCGGTGATGGTCACCCACTCGCTGTTCGACATGCCGGAGAACTGACCCAGCGTGTTGAACGTCGACGGGCCGTTCTGCAGCGACATCCAGATGTCGCCGGGCTCCTCGCCGTCCGCGAAGCGGAACGACGCGGTCACCTCGTACTGGGTGCCGGCGTCCAGTGCGTCCGTCACCTCGTAGCGGATGCCGTCGCCCTGGGAGTTGCGGTCCTGCACCACGGCCGAGTGCGTGGGGCTGAAGGACTGGGCCTCGGTGAGCTCGACGCTGGGCGTGCCGGGCAGCGGCGCGCCTTCGTCCTCCTCGCTCCAGCCGCTGTCACGCAGCTCCCATCCGTCCAGACCACCGTTCTCGAAGTCGGTGCTGAACGCGACGGTGCCTGCCGCAGAGGGCGTGCCCTCCGGGAACGTGAACGTCCATCCGTTGGCGAGCCGGTCGGCGACGACGGTCTTCACCGCCGCGACCGAGCCGCTCCGATCGCCGCCGCCATCGTGCACGAGGACGATCTCGCCGGAGTTGGCGGGCACGAGGATCTCCTCGAGGCGCTGCGTCAGAAGGGCCTCGTCCTGGGTCTCCCAGTCGTTGATGAGGTTGCCCAGGCCGAGCGGCTGCATGCCGAGCTCGGCCGCGACCGCACCGCTGTTGCCCCAGGCGCCGTTGGGTGCGCGGTAGAACGGCACCTTCAGGTTCGGGTCGCCCACGGCGTCGCGGATGATCTGGAGGTTCTCGATCAGGTCGTCCGCGATCTCCTGGTCAGTCCAGGAGTCGACGGAGTCCCAACCAGTCGTGTGGTTGCACAGCTGGTGTCCCTCATCCACGATGCGGTTGAGGGTGGCGATCTGTGCAGCGCTCTGAATGTTGTCGCCGATCACGCAGAACGTGGCCTTGACGTCGTTGGCGAGCAGGAAGTCCAGCAGCTCGTTCGTGTCGGGCGGATTCGGGCCATCGTCGAAGGTGAGGGCGGCGTAGTTGACGCCCTCGGCATCGGGTGCCTGAGCCGACGCCACCTGCGAGGCCGTGGGGGCTGCGGCCCCACCGGGCACGAACCCGTCGGGGATCACGATGCCATCGTCGCCCCCACCATCGCCGCACTCGGTCTCGGTGGTGATGG
>NZ_BONR01000003.1 GCF_016862815.1 Demequina activiva
CCACATCGAGTGGCTCGCGGACTCCGGCATCACCTCCGGATACGCCAATGGCCGGTTCGGCCCCTCCGACGCCGTCACGCGCGGACAGATGGCAGCCTTCCTCTACAAGGGCAGCACTGCGCTGCACGGCGACGACGACACGATGTACAAGGTGGGCAAGGACATCTTCCCCGGCACGTACGTCGCCCAGCAGCTCACTCCCGACGCCATCCACGCGTACTGCGAAATCTCCCGCTACGCGGATGACGATGGTGCGCCGGGCGAGCGGCTCTTCGTGTACGGACGTCCGGGACAGACGATCGTCACCATCCAGCCCACCGACGGGTACTTCACGTACGACGGCTGCACAGGGTGGGTGCCCCTGCGCCCCAGCTCCCCGAACGCCAGCACCTTCGGACCGGGGACGCACGCGGTCGGCTATCACATGCGTCCGGGGACCTACCGAGCGCCGGGCGGGCCCGGCTGCGAGTATCGCCACTGGGACGACGCGATCGAGCACAGCACCGAGTTCGGCTGGACCACTGGTGGCGGGTACCTGCAGCTCGAGCTGCCGCGGGGTCGGTTCGTGTGGTCGGTCTCCTGCGGCACCTTCACGCGCGTGGGCGACGTGGTCAGCTGAGGGCCCTCCGACGCCCGTCACCCGCGGCCAGATGGCAGCCTTCCTCCACGAGGGCATCACGGGTCGCCAGGGGGCGATGACACCGAGTACGCGATGGGCACCGAGATCTTCCCCGGGACGGACGCGTCCGTGCTCACGGACACCACCATGTCCTTCGCGAGCCGCGCGCCCCGGCGGTCGTTGGCTCCCACGTCCCCGCAGGCGACCCCTTTCACGACGGCATCAGCGTGGTCGGATTCCACCCGACGCAGCGGCACCTAGCGGGCACCAAGGCGCGCAGTGCGAGGGGCGCTCGGGGGACCGCGTCGTCGACCGGCAGTCCCGCATGGCTCTCAGCCTCGACGGCGCGGGCCCCCACGAGCTCATGCTCAGAGCCCGCCACATCGTGCGCTCACACGGCTGCGGCACCCGGACGCGCATCGGCAGCTGATATCGCCGGCCGGCGCACCCTCACCGGAGGCCGAGCACTCGCCTGGGCACCTCCGACGCGGCGCTGACAGCGTCCTCGCGCGGCACCCCCGCCTGGACGCAGACCTCGATGGCGCGGGTCAGCGTGAGGGTCGAGCCGGCCAGGGTGTCGGTGCCCGCGATGAGAGCGCGTCCGTCGCGTACCTCCACCGGCAGGGTCCCCAGCACGTAGTCGCCGTCCGCGGACGCGGCGGCGGCCATCGCATCCGTCACCAGCACGACGCGCCCGGGCGCGGCCCGGAACATGGCCGCGATCAGTCCCGGGTCCACATGGATGCCGTCCGCGATCACCTCGAGCGCGACGCGTTCGTCGGCCAGGGCCGCACCCGCGGGCCCGATGGCGCGCGCTCCGATCCCTGGCATCGCGTTGAACGCGTGGGTGAGCAGACGCGCGCCGGCGTCGAACGCCTCGCGAGCGAGCGACGCATCGGCCTCGGTGTGTCCCACCGCGACCGTGACCCCGGCCGCGGCGAAGCGCTCGATGGCCTCCAGCGCCCCGGGCAGCTCCGGCGCGATGGTGATCTGGCGCAGGACTTCGTCACCCGCCTCGAGCAGGGCGCTCACGAGCGGCTCCTCGGGCGCGGCGAGAGCCGCCGGATCGTGCGCGCCCTTGCGCCGGGGAGACAGGAAGGGACCCTCGAGGTGCACGCCGAGGATCGACGGATCCCGCCGCATCGCCGCCCGCATGACGTCGAGCTGCGCCCGGGTGCTCTCCAGCGACAGCGACACGAAGGAGGCCACCACGCCGCCGGTCCCGCTCCCACGGTGCGCAGCGGCGGCTGCGAGCGTCCCCTCCAGGGTCTCGCCGAAGGCGTGTCCTCCCCCGCCGTGACAGTGAATGTCGGTGAGCACGGTCACCGTGCCTCCTAGATGCCCTGCCATGCAGGCTTGTGGTCCTGGGACCAACGGTAGTAGTCGCGATGCTGCAGCGCGCTCGCGGCGGCGTCGTCGAGCACCACGGTGACGTGCGGGTGGAGCTGGATCGCGGAACCCGGCATCGACGCGCTCACGGGGCCTTCGACCGCGCCGGCGATCGCCTCGGCCTTGCCCTCGCCGAACGCGAGCAGCACGAGGTGCCGCGCGCGCAGGATGGTGCCGAGCCCTTGCGTCACGCAGTGCATGGGAACGTCGTTGAGCGAGTCGAAGAAGCGAGCGTTGTCGCGCCGGGTCTGCTCCGTGAGCGTCTTGACGCGGGTCAGCGACGCGAAGCTCGAGCCAGGCTCGTTGAAGCCCAGGTGGCCGGTGGTGCCGATTCCCAGCAGCTGCACGTCCACACCACCACCGGCGATGATCGCCTGCTCGTAGCGCTCCCCGGCCGTCTCGATGCCGGTCTCCGATCCGTCGGGCACGCGCACGTGCTCAGGGTCGAGACCGAGCGGTCCCGTCACCTCGCGGTCGATCACCGAGCGATAGGACTCGGGGTGGCCCGCAGGCAGCCCCACGTACTCGTCCAGCGCGAAGGCCGATGCCCGGGTGAAGTCCGTTCCGGCCGCGGCTCGCTCGGCGAGCGCCGCGTAGACGGGAAGCGGAGTGGAGCCGGTGGCGACCCCCAGCGTCGCTGTCGGCACGCGCCGCACGAGCGCCGCGATGTGGTCGGCCACCACCGCGGCGCCGGCCTCCTTCGAGTCGAACACGAGCACCTCAGCCATGGTCCACCTCCAGCATCGCCGCACCGATGGCCGCGACCGGCTGGTCTCCGGGGACCAGGCTGAGCCGGCTGCCGATCTCCAGGGAGGCGAGGAAGGCAGACGCCTCCTCCCACTCGCGGATCACCTCGCGCGCTCCGTCGAGCAGCTCCGCGCCCATCCCGGTCAGTCCACCGCCCAGCATCACATGCGCGACGTCGAGGGTGAGGATGAGGATGCGCGCCGCATGCGCCACGCCCCCCAGCAGCCGCTCGCGAATCTCCCGCGCCCGGACGTCGCCGTCCTGAGCTGCGCGCAGGACCTCGACCGCGGCCTGGCCCTCGCGGCCCCACTGCAGGGCGACACCGCTGCCCGACGCGTAGGTCTCGAGCCCGCCGCGAAGCCCGTCGGCACCGACGGGACCTGCCGGGTCGATGCCGATGTGCCCGATCTCGCCCGCCGCGCCCCGAGCGCCGCGCCAGAGCCTGCCGTCGAGGATGATCCCTGCGGCCAGCCCGGTGCCGACGTTGAGGTAGGCGACGGACGTGCGGCCGTCGCCCAACAGGTGCCAGGCGCCGATCGCCGCAGCATTGACATCGTTCTCGACGTGCACCGGCACGCCCCAGGCGGCGCTCAGCTGCGAGGACAGATCGAGCTCGGTGACGCCCAGGTTGAGGGCGTGGCGCACCACGCCGCCCGTGACCGCGCCAGGGACACCCACGCCGATGGCGCCGGCGTCGCTCGCCGTCACACCTGCGATGTCGCACACATGACTGACGGCGTCGCGCGCCGATCCGACCACGCCGTCATCACCCATGCGGACCGGGACCCGGTGACGAGCGACGATGTCGCCGCCGGGATCCAGCACGACCGCGTCGACCTTGGTCCCACCGATGTCGACGCCGATGCGCACCGCGCTCATGCGAGCTCCTCCAGCAGGGCCTGGCCCACGAGCCTCGAGGCGCCGTAGGTGGCGATGTCCGCGTAGCCGTCGTCCGGATCCGGCCAGCCCATGTCGACCACGATCGCCCCGCGGTCACGGAGCGCATCGATCACGGCGCGGGCCCAGGCGTGCCGATGGTTGTCCTTGCCGACCACCACCACCGTGGCGTGATCCGGCACCGAGGCCGCGTCGAACGCGTCGTCCGGCCCCACCGTCGCATCGGCCGTCGCGCCGGCGGCGAACGGACCCCATGGCGACGGACCCACGGCGATGTTCGCCGCAGGTTCGAGGCGGACCCAGTGGATCGGGGCTCCCGCCGAGCGGTGGAGGTCGAGCGTCGCGCGCGCGCCGTCGGAGATCTCGAAGGCCTGGCGGATCCGGGCCGTGTCGAGACCGACGATGCGACCGCGGCCGCTCGCGTCGAGCGGCGCGGGCGAGGGCACCTCGCGCAGCGAGCGGGCGAGGGCGCGGTTGCGCGCGGCGGCGTCCTCGACGCGCTCGCGAGCGAGGTCGCCCGCTGCGATGGCGTCGTCGATGCGCGTCACGATGTCGCTCATCTGGTCATCCGTGTTGGCCGTGCCGATGCACAGGAGGTCGCAGCCGGCGGCGAGAGCGCGTGCGGCCGCGGCAGGGATGCCGATCTCGCCCGAGGCCCCCACCATGTCGAGCGCGTCTGACACGATGACGCCGTCGAAGCCCATCTCGCCGCGGAGCACGTCCGTGAGGATGGTGCGCGAGAAGGTCGCGGGGTCGTCCTGGTCGAGTGCCGGCACCCTGATGTGGGAGCTCATGATGGTCTGCACGCCACCGTGGATCGCAGCCGCGAACGGAGCGAGCTCACGACGCCGCAGCGTCTCCACGTCCACGTCCACCGTGGGCAGCGAGACATGCGAGTCCTGGGCCGTGTCGCCGTGGCCCGGGAAGTGCTTGGCATTGGCTGCGACGCCCACCGACTGCACGCCCTGCGTCCACGCCACGCCGTGACGGCTCGCGAGCTCAGGCGTCGCGCCGAAGCTGCGCACGCCGATCACCGGGTTGCCGGGGTTGGAGTTGACGTCCACGTCCGGGGCCAGCGTGAGGTTCACGCCGGCCTCCCGCAGCTCGCGGCCCACCTGCTCGCCCACCGCGCGGGTGAGCGAGACGTCGTCGATCCGGCCCAGCAGGGCGTTGCCCGGGAACGGCGAGCCCTCGCGCTGGTACAGCCTCGACACGTCACCGCCCTCCTCGTCGATCGACACGATCGCGTCGGGGTTGGCCGCATAGATGCGGTCGGTGAGCGAGCGCAGCTGCTCGGGCGACTGGACGTTGGTGGCGAACAGGCACACCCCGCCCATCCCCTCGCGCAGGCGGCGCTCGACCCAGTCAGGAAGCTCGGTGCCCTCGAAGCCCGGCATGAGCGTGGCGAGCGCGGTCATCCCTTCACCGCCCCGCCCACGAGACCCTGCGTCATGCGTCCCTGGACGAACATGAAGAACACGATCACCGGCACGGCCACCAGGGTCGAGGCCGCCATGACCTCGCCCCAGTTGGTCTGGTTCACGGCGCTGTCCTGCAGGAAGCCGCGCAGCCACAACGGCAGCGTGGCCTTCTGCCCCTCGGGCAGCAGGATCAGCGCCACCGCGAACTCGTTCCAGGCTTGGAGGAACGCGTACACGCCGGAGGCCACCAGTCCAGGAGCCAGCAGCGGGAACGTGATCCGCATGAAGGCCTGGTTTCGGCTCAGGCCATCGACCATCGCCGCCTCCTCTAGGTCCGCAGGGATGCCGGCGACGAAGCCGCGCAGCATCCAGATGGTGAACGGGATCACCGTAGCGGTGTAGATGAGGGACACGCCCACGACGGTGTTGAGCAGGCCGAAGCCGGCGATCATCTTGTACTGCGCGATGAACAGCGCCTCCGCCGGGATCATCTGGATCACCAGCACCGACAGCACGAACGACTTGCGGCCGCGGAAGCGGAAGCGCGAGATGGCGAGCGCCGCGAAGAACGCGAAAGCGATGCACACGATCAGGGTGAGCCCCGTGATCATCGCGGACATCCCCAGGGCCGTCAGGAAGCTGCCGTCGGACAGCGCTGCGGCGAAGTTGTCCAGGTCGCCGCCGAACGGCACGAGCGTGGGGGTGAGGGACTGGAGCGTCGCATTCGACAGGAACGACGAGTTGATCATCCAGTAGACGGGGAAAGCCCACGCGATGGTCGCGACGAGCGCGAGCGTGGTCCACGCCATGCGCGCCGCGGGACTCTTCTTGGTGAGATTCATGACTCGTCGTCCTCCTTGAGGAGCTGGCGCACGTAGACCCAGCTGAGGCCCAGCGTGAGCAGCATCACCACGATCGCGGCGGTGGCGGCCAGGCCGAAGTCCTGCGAGCCGGTGCCCAGCTTGTAGATGAACGTGCCCAGCAGGTCGTACTGCTGTCCGAAGGATCCGGCATCCTGCAGCAGCTGGATCTGCGCGAACACCCGCAGGTCCCAGATGAGCTGGAGCAGGAACACGATGGACAGCACGGGCTTGATGATGGGCAGCACGATGCGCCGGGTGATGGCGGCCCCGGAGGCGCCGTCGAGCTGCGCGGCCTCGAGCACCTCGTCGCTCACCTGGGTGAAGCCGGCGTACGCGGAGAAGGCGATGAAGGGCACGGAGTACCAGATGATGATGATCGAGCCGACTGCGAAGAAGCTCAGCGGGTTCACCAGCCAGTTGTGGCCGATCATGTCGACTCCTGGCAGGAGCGACAGCAGGTAGTTGAGGATGCCGTTGCGGTCGTCGAAGATCCAGATCCACACCGTCATGTAGGCCACGATGGGCATCGCCCAGGCGAGCAGCAGCGCGATCTGCAGGCTGAGCCGCGCGCCCTTGCCCACGTTCTTCATGATCACCGCGAGCAGGATGCCGAGGCCCATGCTGACCGTGGCGGTCACCACGCAGAAGATGACCGAGCGCAGCACGATGACCCAGAATCCGGAGTCCGTGAGCATCTCGACGTAGTTCTGGAAGCCCACGAACGGCGCGGGGGTGCCGAACTGCTGCGCGAGCCCATACTCGCGGAACGAGGTGACGAACTGCCACACCAGCGGATAGCCGGTGCCCACGAGCACCACGACGATCGCCGGGATGATCAGGTAGTACGGAAGGCGGGACTTCCGAGGACGTCCCCGCGGCGCTGGCGGGTCGGACTGCACGGGCGGCAGGACCTCTGCCGGCGGTGCGGCGGTGGGAGCGGGCATGGCGAAGCCTTTCGAGCAAAGCAGGTGGGTGAGGCGCGACCGGGTGCGCGCGGGAGGTGGGCGGCGGGGCCTCAGCCGGCCGCACCGTCGGGGCGAAGGTGCGCCCCGAGGGTCCCGGCTCGGACGCCCCTGCGGGCGCCCGAGCCGGGAGGTGGATCAGCCGTTCAGCTGAGCCGTGATCTTCTCGTCGTACTCCGCTGCCAGGGCGGCGACGTCGCCACCCTCGGCCACGGCCTGGAAGAACTCCTCCAGGAGGCCGGAGCCCTCGACGGAGGCCCAGCCCGGCGCCGCCGGGGTGAGCTTGGAGACCTGGGCGGTGTCCCAGGCGATCTGGCGGAAGTCGTCGGTCACGAAGGAGTCCTTCGCGTTGACGTTCGCCGGGCCCAGACCGTTCTCGCCGAGCATCGCCTGGAAGTCATCCGAGAAGATGATCCGCAGCAGGTCGCGCGAGCCCTCCTGGTTCTCCGACGTGGCGGAGATGCCGATGTTCGAGCCGCCGGCGAACACGGGGGCGAGGCCACCGTCGACTCCGGGCAGACCGTAGGCCGTGTTGATGGTGTCATCCCATGCGACCTCGCCCTCTTCGCCGCCCTCGACGGGCGTGCCGATGCAGCAGGAGGCCCAGGACGGGGCCATCGATGCCGCGGCCGGGATGTTCGCGAGCGTGCCATCGTTGATGATGAAGTAGTTGTCCGCGTCGGTGTCGTTCGCCTGAGCGATCGACGCCGTCTCGAACATCTCCTGCCACGCGGCGATGCCCTCCTGGCTCTCAGCGCTCGAGAGCGTCGAGACCCACTGGTCTCCGTCCTTGGCGGCGAGGTCGCCACCGTGGGCGAAGATCCACGAGATCGCGTTGCGCCAGTCCTGGCCACCCAGGTACAGGCCGCCCAGGCCCTTGTCCTTGAGGGAGGCGTGAACCTCGGTCACCTCGGCGAGCGTGGTCGGGACCTCGACGCCGCCTGCCTCGTAGATGTCGGTGCGCGCCCACATGTTGCGCGAGCCGAAGTAGTACGGCAGCGCGTAGGGCGTGCCGTCGACCGAGCCGACCTCGGTGAACGAGGGGAGGAGGTCGTCGCCGCCCAGCTCGTCGTAGATGTCGGACAGGTCGGAGAACGCGCCCACCGAGGTGAAGGTGGGTGCCCAGGTGTTGCCGATCTCGACCACATCAGGGGTGTTGGCCGCGTCGGGAAGGGCGGTCGTGAGCTTGGGAAGCGCGTCGCTCCAGGCAACGGCCTCGACGGTCAGCGTGCCGCCGTTGTTCTCGGCATAGGTGTCCTGGAGGTAGGTGACCAGCGGCTCGGGGGTGTCAGGCGCACCCATGAGCCACAGCGTGATGTCCTGAGCGACGGTCTCGGTGGCCTCCTCCGTGGTGGCGTCATCCGTGGCGTCGGTGGTGGGTTCCTCGTCCGATCCGGACGACGAGCATCCTGCGAGGACGATGGCAGACGCGGCGGCGAACGCCACTGCTCCGCTTGTCATCTTCTTCATTGCGCTACTTCCTTCTGTTGTGTGTGTGCCGTCCGTGACCGCGGGGCCACGTCGTGGTGGTGCCGGTCGTCAGGAGACTCCCAGCTGGCCGGTGAGGACCATGACCACGGCACCGAGCACGACGATGTCGCGTCCGAGCGTGGTCATCCGCAGCGTCAGATCGCCGTGAAGCTCGGCCATCGTTCTGCTGCGAAGCGTCTCCGCGGTGCCCTCGAGGAGGGCTCCGCCGAGCACATTCTGTGGACCGGCGAGGACGACCTCGCCGAGGTTGAGGGCGCCGACGACGGGGCCCAGCGAGATGCCGAGCCGCTCCCCCGCCTCGCGCAGGATCGCCTCGCGCGCCGCATCGTCGGGGGCAGCGGACAGCCTGACCTCGAGGCGCGGGGTCGCCAGCCAGGTCTCGAGGCAGCCCGACTTGCCGCATGCGCAGGGATCGCCACCGTCCGTGCCGACCACGACGTGGCCGATCTCGCCTGCCGCGAAGCCCGATCCGTACACGAGCTGGCCGCCCACGACGATTCCGGATCCCACACCGCGGCCCACGCGGATGAGCATCATGTCCGCGCCGGCGCCGCCGAAGCTGCGCTCGCCCACTGCCGCCATGTTCGCGTCGTTGGCCACCTGGACGGGAAGGTCGTAGCGCTCGCCCACGATGCGCTGGAGCGGAAGGCCGTGCCAGTCGAGGTTGGGTGCGCTCACCACGGTGCCGTCGAGGTCGACGAGGCCGGGGCTGCCGATGCCCAGGCCGATGACGGGGGCGTTGGCGCGCGCCAGGAGATCGTCGAGCAGGGCGCACACGGCGTCGAGCGCCGCGTCGCCGGTGACGCCGGTCACGGCGACCTCGCCACGCTCGAGGACCGTGCCGTCGAGGTTGGTCACGACGCCGCGGAACGCAGCGTTGTGCGACAGGTCCAGCCCGATGATGCTGAAGCCTGAACGGTTGATGTCCAGCAGGGTGGCCGGCTTGCCGGGGCGCGAGTCGGGACGGATGCCGAGCTCGATCACGAGGTTCTCCGCGATGAGATCGCCCACGAGGTCGGAGATGGTGACACGCGTGAGTCCCACCTCACGAGCGACGTCCGCGCGGCTCATGCCGCCGCCGCGGTACAGCGCCTGGAGCACCAACGCACGGTTGTGACGACGGGCGTGCTCGGGACGGACCCGAGCGCCGGGCCGCACCGCGGCCGCCCGGGCCCGCGAGGGCGCAGGGCGCGCACCAGCGAGCTGCTGTGCTCGGGTGCCGGCGGTCGCCTGACGCGCCTCTTCAGTCGTCATGGTTAGTTAGTAAAGGTTACTAACCAAATACGCGCAAGCGGTCAGAACGTTTCGACTTCGAAAGTTATCGTTCCGTGACCACGGGGCCACACGTCCGAAACACCGGGCGCGCGCGGAGCTCGAGAACGCAGCACCCGGCCCTCGGGTGGCATCCTGCCTGGAAAGCGGCGAGGGCCACGGCGCCGCAGCGCCGTGGCCCTCGAGAGGCGAGCAGACCCTAGAGCAGCCCGAACTCCTTCACCGCGTCCCGCTCCTCGGCGAGCTCGGCGACGGAGACATCGATCCCGGCCCGCGCATCTGCCGCGATGTCGAGGCCCTGGACGATCTCCCACCGCCCGTCGCGGGAGACCGCGGGGAAGGAGGAGATCAGTCCCTCCGGAACGCCGTACGAGCCGTCCGAGGGCATCGCCACGGAGGTCCAGTCGCCCTCAGGCGTGCCGTTGACCCAGTCGTGCACGTGCTCGATGGCGGCGTTCGCGGCGGATGCGGCGGACGATGCACCGCGCGCCTCGATGATGGCCGCGCCGCGCTTGGCGACGGTCGGGATGAACGTGTCGGTGACCCACGCCGAGTCGCCCACGACCTCGGGCGCCGGGCGTCCCGCGATCGTGGCGTGCGCGATGTCCGGGTACTGCTTGGCGGAGTGGTTCCCCCAGATCGCGACCCTCTTCACTTCCGCGACCGAGCTTCCCGTCTTGGCGGCGAGCTGCGCGAGGGCGCGGTTGTGGTCCAGCCGCATCATGGCGTTGAAGCGCTCAGCCGGCACGTCAGGGGCGTGCGCGGAGGCGATCAGCGCATTGGTGTTCGCGGGGTTGCCCACCACCAGGATGCGCACGTCATCCGCGGCACCCGCGTTGATGGCCGCGCCCTGGGGGCCGAAGATGCCGCCGTTCGCGGCGAGCAGGTCGCCGCGCTCCATGCCGGCTCCACGGGGTCGAGCGCCCACGAGGAGGCCCACGTTGACGCCGTCGAACGCCGCCGCGGCGTCGTCGTGGATGTCGATGCCGGCCAGCAGCGGGAACGCGCAGTCGTCCAGCTCCATGGCCGTGCCCTCGGCGGCCTTCATCCCCTGCGGGATCTCGAGCAGGTTCAGCTTGACCGGGACGTCCGCGCCCAGCAGCTGGCCGGACGCGATGCGGAACAGCAGGGCGTAGCCGATCTGGCCGGCGGCGCCGGTGACGGTGACGGTGACAGGGGTGGTGCTCACAGCGATTCGCTCCTTGGGACGTGCCTACGCGAGCCGCGCGGCGAGGTTGGTGTCGAGCGCGGCGAGGAAGTCCTCGGTGGTCAGCCACTCCTGGTCGGGACCCACGAGCAGCGCGAGGTCCTTGGTCATCTTGCCGCTCTCGACGGTCGTGACGACCACGTCCTCGAGGGTCTCGGCGAACTCGATCACCTGAGGCGTGCCGTCGAGCTTGCCGCGGTGCTTGAGCCCGCCGGTCCACGCGAAGATCGACGCGATGGGGTTGGTCGACGTGGGCTTGCCGGCCTGGTGCTGGCGGAAGTGACGGGTCACGGTGCCGTGCGCGGCCTCCGCCTCGACCGTCTGGCCGTCCGGGGTCATCAGCACCGACGTCATCAGGCCCAGCGAGCCGAATCCCTGCGCGACGGTGTCCGACTGCACGTCGCCGTCGTAGTTCTTGCACGCCCAGACGTAGCCGCCCTCCCACTTCATCGCGGCGGCGACCATGTCGTCGATGAGACGGTGCTCGTAGGTGAGTCCGGCCTCGGCGAACTGATCGGCGAACTCGGCGTCGAAGACCTCCTGGAACAGGTCCTTGAACTGGCCGTCGTAGGCCTTCAGGATCGTGTTCTTGGTCGACAGGTAGACCGGGTAGTTGCGCTTGAGCCCGTACGAGAACGACGCGCGTGCGAAGTCCTTGATGGACTCGTTGAAGTTGTACATGCCCATGGCGACGCCGCCGCCCTCGGGGTACACCACCACCTGCTGCTCGATGGGCTCCGAGCCGTCCTCGGGCGTGAAGGTCATGGTCAGCGTGCCAGCACCGGCGACCTTGAAGTTGGTGGCCTTGTACTGGTCGCCGTGGGCGTGACGGCCGATGATGATGGGCTTGTTCCAGCCAGGGACCAGCCGGGGGATGTTCGAGATGATGATGGGCTCGCGGAACACGACACCACCGAGGATGTTGCGGATGGTGCCGTTGGGGCTCACCCACATCTTCTTGAGTCCGAACTCCTCCACGCGGGCCTCGTCCGGCGTGATGGTCGCGCACTTCACGCCCACCCCGTGCTTCTTGATCGCGTGCGCCGCGTCGATGGTGACCTGGTCGTCCGTCGCATCGCGGGACTCGATGCCCAGGTCGTAGTACTCGAGATCGATGTCGAGGTACGGGTGGATCAGGCGGTCCTTGATGAACTGCCAGATGATCCGCGTCATCTCGTCGCCGTCGAGCTCGACGACGGTGCCTTCGACCTTGATCTTCGCCATGCGTGTGCCTCACATCTACGTTGGGGTGCCGGTTTCGCTGTCTAGGCTAGTCCACTCGTGGTCGCCTCCGGCGTGCGGCGACGGTCGATGCGGGAGTCGCGCCGTGGATGACCACGGCTCGCCGCACCGTCCGCCGCGCATCGGCGGTGCGCAGGTGGAAGGATGCTGGCAGGCGCACCGGTGCGCCCCGACCAGAAGGAGAGCCCCATGAGCGAGCCGGACAAGCTCAGCAAGACGGACCAGACCGACGACGCCGCGTTCGCCGAGGAGCTGGAGGACGAGGTGTGGGCGGAGGACACCTCCGGCCCCAGCCTGATCTCGCGCATGATGGCGGAGCTCGCCGGCACCTTCATCCTGGTGTTCATGGGAGTGGGCGGCGCCCTGTTCTTCGGGCTCGGCGACAACGGCACGCTCGCCGTCTCGTTCGGCTTCGCCCTGGGAGTCATGATCGCCGCGATCGTGTTTGGCGGGATCTCCGGCGCCCACCTCAACCCCGCGGTCACCGTGGGCGCCTGGCTGGGCGGACGGTTCCCCGGCCGCGACGTCGCGCCCTACATCGTGGCGCAGACGGTAGGCGCGGCCCTCGCGGCCTTGATCCTGCTCGCCGTGACGCTCAGCCATCCCAACATCGCGGGCTACGAGGCGGCTCGAGCGAACATGTCCGGCGCATCGAACGGCTTCGCCGACCACTCGCCCGCCGGCTTCCCGCTGGTCGCGGGGCTCATCATCGAGGTGATCATCGCGGCACTGCTCGTCGCCGTGGTGCTGTCCGTCACGTCGATCCGCCAGAAGGCAGGCGCCGCCGCCGCGCCGTTCGCGATCGGTCTCACCGTGGGCTTCCTGGTCATGATCGCGATCCCGTTCACCAATGGCGCCCTCAACCCGGCGCGTGCGACCGCGACGGCGATCTTCTCCGACCCGTGGGCTCTGCAGCAGCTGTGGCTGTTCTGGGTGGCTCCCCTGCTGGGCGCCGCGATCGCTGGCCTGCTGTTCCGCGCGTTCGGCCCGGAGGAGGACCTCATCATCATCGAGCGCGTCGAGGCGGTCGCGGTCGTCGAGGACTGACGCCACTGCGGGCACGACGCCCGTGCATGCACCACGGCCGGCCACCCCTGCGGGTGGCCGGCCGTGGTGCATCACCTCACAGCGCGGTGGTGAGGCCCAGCCCCGCGAGCGCCACGGCGAACGCCAGCATGATCGCCACGTCCACCGCGCGTCGGCGCACGGAGAACACGCGCGTCGCCGGCAGGGCCAGTCGCGCGGCAGCAGCGAGCAGGGCGACGCCGGCAAGCGTCAGCACTGCCGCCTGCACGTCCACGAGCACGCCGAAGGCGACGATGCCGCCCACGACCGCGAGCGCACCGGCCGCGACGGCGGCAGTGGTGAGCGGAGTCTCGCGCATCAGTGGAAGAAGTGCCTGGTGCCCGTGTGGTACAGCGTGATGCCCGCCTCTCGCGCGGCGTCGATGACCTCGCCGTCGCGCACGGAGCCGCCCGGCGAGGCGATCGCCTTGACGCCGGCATCGGCCAGCACCTGAAGGCCGTCGGGGAACGGGAAGAACGCGTCCGATGCGGCCACGGAGCCCGCAGCGCGCTCGGCTCCGGCGCGGTCGACCGCCAAGCGGCACGAGTCCACCCGGTTGACCTGACCCATCCCGATGCCCACCGCGGCACCAGCCTTGGCCAGCAGGATCGCATTGGACTTCACGGACCGGCAGGCGCGCCACGCGAACTCGAGGTCGGACAGCGTCGCGGCATCCGCGGCGTCGCCAGCCACGAGGTTCCAGCTGACGGCCGGATCGCCCGGCGCATCCACCGCATCGGCGTGCTGCACCAGCAGCCCACCCGTGATGCGCCGCCACTCGACCTGCAGCGCGGCCGGGTCCACCTCGAGCACGCGCACGTTCTTGCGCGCCTGGAGGATCTCGAGCGCGCCGTCCTCGAAGCCGGGCGCGACCACGACCTCGGTGAAGATCTTCGCGATCTGCTCGGCCGCCGCGACCGTCACCGGGCGGTTCGCCGCGATCACGCCGCCGAAGGCGGAGACGGGATCGGTCTCGTGCGCACGAGCGTGCGCGTGAGCGATGTCGTCGCCCACGGCGATCCCGCACGGGTTGGCGTGCTTGATGACTGCCACCGCCGGGCGGGACTGGTCGAAAGCGGCGCGGATCGCCGCATCGGCGTCGACGTAGTTGTTGAAGGACATCTCCTTGCCGTGCAGCTGCCTGGCCTGGGCGAGCCCGCCTTGCGCAAGGGGGTCGGTGTACACGGCCGCACCCTGGTGAGGGTTCTCGCCGTACCGCAGCGTGCTGAGACGCTCGAAGGAGGCACCGATCCAGCGGGGGAAGGGCGAGCCCTCCTCCGGCGCGACCACGCTGGTCATCCAGGAGGCGACATGGATGTCGTAGTCCGCGGTGTGGCGGAACGCGGTGGCCGCGAGGGCCTGACGCTGCGCGAGCGTGAAGCCGCCGTCGCGGATGGCCTCGAGCGCCGTGCCGTACCCTGCGGGGTCCACCAGGACCGCGACGGAGGGGTGGTTCTTGGCCGCGGCGCGCACCATGGAGGGCCCGCCGATGTCGATCTGCTCGACCACCTCATCCTGTCCGGCGCCCGATGCGACGGTCGCCGCGAACGGGTAGAGGTTGACGGCCACCAGGTCGAACGGCTCGATGTCGAGCTCGTCCAGCTGGGCGCGATGGGTGTCGAGCCGCCGGTCAGCGAGGATGCCGGCGTGGACGCGCGGGTGCAGCGTCTTCACGCGCCCGCCGAGGCACTCGGGAAAGCCTGTGACGTCCTCCACCGGAGTGACGGCCACCCCCGCCGCAGCGATGCGTGCGGCCGTGGATCCCGTCGACACGATCTCGACGCCCGCATCGGCCAGGCCCCTCGCGAAGTCCTCGATGCCGGTCTTGTCGTACACCGAGATCAATGCCCGCCGTACCGCCTGCCGCTCGCTCATGCCTCGCCTTCCTGCTCGCCCATGGTCACCCGCCGTCCGTCGACGGTCCATCCTTCGCGCGCCATCCGCCCCACCGTGGTCGCCACCAGGCCGCGCTCGACCTGCTTGATGCGCTCGTGGAGGGTGGCCTCGGTGTCAGTGTCCCAGACCTCGATCGCGGCCTGAGCGATGATCGGTCCCGTATCGACGCCCTCGTCGACCAGCATGACCGTGCAGCCTGTGACCTTCGCTCCCCCCTCCAGCGCGTCCCGGACGCCGTGCGCGCCGGGGTACGAGGGAAGCAGCGCGGGGTGGGTGTTGACGATGCGTCCGCCGAACCGCTCCAGGGATGGAGCGCCCAGCAGGCGCATGAACCCTGCGCACAGGACGATGTCCGGCTCGAGCCGTGCGATGGCGTCCGCGAGCGCCTCGTCCCACCGCGCTCGATCCTCGAAGTCCGCCAGCGACACCACCTGCGTGGGGATGCCGGCATCCGCGGCGATCGCCAGGCCGGCAGCGTCCGCGCGCTCCGAGATCACCGCCACGATCTGCGCCCCGTAGGCGGGGTCCGCGCTGGCCTCGAGCACCGCGCGCATGGTCGATCCGGCGCCGGAGATGAGCACCACCAGACGGCGGGGCAGGCGCGGGTTTGTCACGGGCCGAGCCTATAGGCATGCTGGTCACCACACCTACCGTGAGGAGCACCCGTGGCGGAGCCCGAGGAGCGCGTCAGTCCCATCCCCGCGCCCGCCCGTCGCGACAGCCAGATCTTCCTCGTGATGCTGGGCGTGACCTCGCTGCTGTACCTGCTCTCCGTGCCCTGGGCGTTCGCGATGATCCTCACGGGCCCCGTCGGCGCGTTCTTCGGGGCACGCGCGCTGTACCGGTCGCGGTCAGCGCCCGGCATCACGGTGTTCCGGGTGTCGCTGGGCTTCGGCATCCTGATGTCGCTGTTCTCTGTGCTCATGGCGATCACCTTCGCGGTGTTCTCCGACGCCGTCTCCGAGCTGAGGGACTGCAACGGCCGTGCCGTCACCCAGCAGGCACGAGCGCAGTGCGAGGCTCAGTACGAGGAGTCCGTCGCGGACACCGTGGACGACGTGCTCGGACGCTTCGGGGTCAGCGCGCCGTAGAGGCGTCTGCGGGCCGACGCGCGCCGGGCGGGCTCGCCGGCGCTTCGGCCGTGGTGGGAGCGCCACGGCGCACGCCACCGGACAGGCGCCGCACCAAGGGCAGGTCGACCGCGAGACGGACCACGGTGCCCACCATGAACCCCAGCGCTGCGAGACCCGCCACCGCGACCGCGACGGGCAGCGCATCCGGGCCCACCGTCTCCAGCCTCCCAGGACCCGCAGCACCGCTGGACAGGAGGCAGACCACCGCGACCGCCACGCCCACGGCGCTCACCGCGAGACCGTCCGACGCGACGTGAGCGCGCCACGACAGCGCGCCGCGTGGCGTGAGCACCCGCACCGCCGCGACCACGCCCACGATCACGAGCGGCGCCCACACGAGCAGCCCGCCCGCGGCCGAGGGCAGCGCGCCCAGGATCGGCAGCGCCGGGACCTGCTCGACCGCGAGAGCATCGGGCGCATACGAGGTTCCGAGCCCCACGCTGAAGCCCTGACCGGACAGCCAGGCGACCATCCACGCGACCATCGTGGGCGCGTACGCGAGCTCCGCGACGGCGAGCACCGGAGCCCCGACGCCGTCGAGCCCCAGGGCCGTCGCCGCATCGCCGATGCCCTCGCGCCCCACGATCGCCCAGGCGGTCTGCGCGAGGGCGGCCGCGCACACGATCAGGGCCACGGATGCGCTGGCACGGCGCGTGGCCACGCGCACGAGCTCGGGGATGCGCGCCAGCCACGCCAGCTCCATGCCATGCGCGCGCCAGATGCCGATCGCGACGGAGGGTGCCGCGATCGCGATGGCCATCAGCACCGCCCGCACCGTCGCACCCTGGGCCTGCGGCCCGCCGACCATCGACGCGACCGATCCCACCAGGACGGCGTAGGAGGCGACCGCGAGCACCCATGACCCCCAGGTGCGGGCCGCGAACCGCCGGGCGACCCCCGCGAGGATCGCGCCGCACACGAGGGTCAGTCCCAGCGGGATCAGGCTGACCTGTCCCGCCACGGACGCCATCGGCACGCCATGGGCCAGCAGCCACAGCTGGGAGGCGAAGCCGGCCGCGCCGGACCAGTCCACCCCCCTGGACAGCGAGCTGGTGGGGGCGGACGCCACCACCGCCATCGAGGGAGCGAGCACCAGCAGGTAGGACAGCAGCGCTCCCTGCGCTCCCGTCAGGATCCCGCCCAGCCATGCGGGTGCGGCCTTGACTGCGGCGATGCCCCGCCGGCCCAGGGCACGCAGGTCCGAGGCGAGGGAGCGGGTCGACATGGCTCCATGGTCTCCCGGAGGGCCCGAGAATCGCTGGAGCGGCTCGCGGCCCGCCGTCACAGGGCCGCTCGGGCGCGCGAGGACTCGGACGGCCGATGCACGGAGGAGGGATGGACGACGGCCCGCCCCGGCTGGTGCCGGGACGGGCCGTCGTGTCGCTGGGAGCGCTCAGCCGTTGATGATCTGGCGCATGAGCTCGGCCGTCTCCGTGGGCGTCTTGCCCACCTTGACGCCGGCGGCCTCGAGGGCCTCCTTCTTCGCCTGCGCGGTGCCGGCGGAGCCGGAAACGATCGCGCCGGCGTGGCCCATGGTCTTGCCCTCGGGCGCCTCGAAGCCGGCCACATAGCCCACCACGGGCTTGGTGACGTGGTCCTTGATGTACGCGGCCGCGCGCTCCTCGGCGTCGCCGCCGATCTCGCCGATCATGACGATCGCCGCCGTCTCCGGGTCGTTCTCGAACGCCTCGAGGCAGTCGATGTGCGTGGTGCCGATCACCGGGTCGCCGCCGATGCCGACGGCCGTGGAGAAGCCGATGTCCCGCAGCTCGAACATCATCTGATAGGTCAGGGTGCCGGACTTCGACACCAGACCGATCTTGCCCGGGCCGGTGATGTTGGCGGGCGTGATGCCCACGTTCGACTGGCCGGGCGTGATGAGCCCGGGGCAGTTGGGGCCGATCAGCCGTGTGCCCTTGGACTGGGCGTAGGCGAAGAACTCGGCGGTGTCGGCGACCGGCACGCCCTCGGTGATGATCACCGCGAGCGGGATGCCGGCGTCGACGGCCTCGATCACGGCGGACTTGGTGAACGCGGGCGGCACGAAGAGCACGGTGACGTCCGCGCCCGTCTGCGCCATCGCATCGGCCACCGAGCCGAACACCGGGATGCTCTGGCCATCGAAGTCGACGGACGTGCCGGCCTTGCGCGGGTTGACGCCGCCCACGATGGTCGTGCCGGAGGCGAGCATGCGCGCCGTGTGCTTGGAGCCCTCGGAGCCGGTCATGCCCTGGACGATGACCTTGGAGTCGGAGTTGATGAAGATCGACATTCGCTGTTCCTTACGCGTTCGCGAGCTCGGCGGCCTTGGCCGCGGCTCCGTCCATGGTCTCGACGATGGTCACGAGCGGGTGGTCGGCGGCGGCGAGGATCTCGCGGCCCTCCTCCACCGAGTTGCCGTCCAGGCGGACCACCAGGGGCTTGGTGGCCTCGTCGCCCAGCTGCTCGAGCGCGCCCACGATGCCGTTGGCGACCTCGATGCAGCTGGTGATTCCGCCGAACACGTTGACGAACACGGACTTCACCTGCGGGTCGTTCAGGATGACGTCCAGGCCGTTGGCCATGACCGCGGCGGAGGCGCCGCCGCCGATGTCGAGGAAGTTCGCGGGCTTCACGCCGCCGTGCGCCTGGCCGGCGTAGGCGACCACGTCGAGGGTCGACATCACCAGGCCCGCACCGTTGCCGATGATCCCCACCGAGCCATCGAGCTTCACGTAGTTGAGGTCGAGCGCCTTCGCCTTGGCCTCGAGCGGGTCCGCGGCGGCCTTGTCCTCGAGTGCCTCGTGGTCCTCGTGGCGGAAGCCGGCGTTCTCGTCGAGCGAGACCTTGCCGTCGAGGGCGATCACCTGGCCGTCCTCGGTGCGCACCAGAGGGTTGACCTCCACCAGCGTCGCGTCCTCGTTCGCGTACACGGTCCACAGCTTCTGGATCACGTCTGCGACCGGGCCCTGGAGGTCAGACGGGAAGCTCGCGGCCTCCACGATCTCCTGAGCCTTGGCGGCATCGATGCCGGTCAGCGGGTCCACGGCGACGCGCGCCAGCGCCTCGGGCCGCTCGACCGCGAGCTGCTCGATCTCGACCCCACCCTCGACCGAGCACATCGCGAGGTAGCGGCGCTCGGCGCGATCCAGCAGCACGGAGAAGTAGAACTCCTCCGCGATCTTCGCGCCCGCGGCGATCATCACGCGGTGCACGGTGTGGCCCTTGATGTCCATGCCGAGGATCGCCTGTGCGGCGGCCTCCGCCTCCTCCGGGGAGTGGGCGAGCTTCACGCCGCCGGCCTTGCCACGCCCGCCGGTCTTCACCTGGGCTTTGACGACCACGGTGCCGCCTCCCAGCTGCTCGGCGGCGGCCTTCGCCTCCGCGGGGGTCTCAGCGACGATGCCCGGCAGCACGGGCACACCGTGCTTCTCGAACATGTCGCGCGCCTGGTACTCGTACAGGTCCATGTGCGTCCTTGCTGTCGCGCGGGCGCGCGGGGTGTGCGCGCGCCGCCTGGGTTCGGTGCCGCCCAGCCTAATGGGCGCATGTGACGAGCGGATGACGGAAGAGCACGGCGGAGTCACGAGCACCGTGTGAAGCGGGAAGGACAGGCCCGGCAGGGGCGGCGCCAGCCCCGCGCGCCGGACGCGCCACACCGGCCTTCTGCTACACCGACGCATGTGATACGTTCGCGCCGAACCACCAGGACAAACACTCCAGCTGAGGGGCTCCATGTCAACGATTCACTCACGCGCGCGCCTGCGCCGTGCCTCCCTTGTGACCGCCGCCGCACTCGTGGCAGGCACGCTCTCCGCGGCCCCCGCCGGCGCGGAGATCCCGTGCCCGGACTCCTCGGAGTTCGACGTCGCATCCGCCGACGAGTACGCGGACGCGCTGGCGTGCGCGTCGCAGGCGTCCGAGGGCGCTCAGCGCATCACACTGATCGACGACTTCTCGATCCCCGCCTTGCAGCGCAACGAGTACTACGGGACCCAGCCGCTCACGATCACGGCACAGCCAGGGGTCGTCGTCTCGGGACAGCCCGGTGAGGAGATGGGCGACCCGACTCTGGGCAGCTTCCTCGTCGCTCTGCCCATCGAGCTGTTCGGGCCGTCCGCGCCGCAGGAGATCCTCGGCGACACCGAGCTCCTCGACGAGCAGCCGATCGAGCCGTCCGCGTCGATCAACGAGATCGAGCCGATGGCGGAGCTCCCCGCAGGCCCGGGCTCCATCACTCTCGAGAACGTGCACCTCGCGGACTTCACCGCCTCCGCCGGCGTGCTGGTCGCCTCTGGCGCCCCGCTCCACATCTCAGGCTCCACCTTCACGGACAACGGCATCGCCATCGACGAGGAGTCGCCCTCGTTCGAGGCGCTCTTCCTCACCGCCGTGTCAGCGTCCGGCGACCTGACCATCGAGGGCTCCACCTTCACCGGCAACTCCGGCCTGTACGGCGGCGCGGTGTCGAACCTGCTCTACCAGTTCGCCGGCGAGGGTGACCTCGACGACGCACCCTCCGTCTCGATCAGCGACTCCGACTTCACGGGCAACTCCGCCTACGTGGGCGGTGCCGTGATCTCGATGGGCGCGATGACCGTGACCGACTCCGCCTTCACTGCGAACGTGGGAACGCTCGGCAGCGCGTTGCTCGCCGCCTCCGACCTCACGCTCACGGGCTCGACCATCGCCGCGAACGACTCCGTCACCTCGCCTGATGGGCTGAGCGAGGTTCCGATGGGTGGCGCCGCCGTCGCGCTCATCAGCGACTTCGACAGCGGCGCGGGCGCCAGCGCGACCGTGGTCAACAGCACGTTCGCGGACAACGTCAATGGAGGTGCCACGCTGCTCCTGGCCGAGAACGCCGAGCTCGACCTGCACCAGTCCACCTTCGTGGGCAACACCCTGGACGACGAGACCGGCGCCGAGGTGCTCCTGCTGGAAGGCACTTCCGCCACGATCCACGGCACGGCGTTCGCCTCGGCAGGCGTCGCGGCCTGCGCGGCATACGGCGACGTGGCGATCGCCACGTCGTACGTGTTCGACGACGGCTCGTGCACCGGCGACTGGTCCGGCGAGGGCGACCTCGGCGATGGCCTGGACGCCATGCTGGGCGCGCTCGCGGACAACGGCGGCTCCACCCTCACGGCGCTGCCGTCCGCTGACAGCCCGCTGATCGACGCGATCCCTGCGGGCTCGCTCACGGTCGATGTGGACCAGCGGGGCGTCTCGCGCCCCCAGGGCGGTGCCGGGGACATCGGCGCCGCGGAGGTCGAGGCCCCCGTGGTCGAGGCCGGCACCGTCGCGTTCGAGGTCTCGACCCCGGGCGGCACCCTGACCGGAACGGCGAGCCCGGCGCTCGCTGTCACGGGCATCGCCTGGGTAGACGTCGCGGATCTGCCCACGCCGCCCGCCGGCACGGCACTGCCGTTCGGAGCCGCGACGTTCTCCGTCGCAGTCCCCGAGGCCGGCGACACCGTCACCCTCACGCTCACGGCCCCCCGCCCGTTCACGAGCGCCTTCAAGGTCTCCGACAGCGGCTGGGAGGCCATCCCGGGGGCGACGCTGTCCGCCGACCGCATGACGGTCACCTACACGCTGACGGATGGCGGTGAGCTCGACGAGGACGGCGCCGCGAACGGCGTGATCGTGGACCCGGTCGCGCTGGCGATCCAGGCCACCTTCACGGGCTGATCCTGCAGATGCGAAGGGGCGGGGCCACCCGGTCCCGCCCCTTCGCCGTTCCTGCCGGCCGACGCGCTCGCCGGCTAGAGGTCAGCGGCGTCACCCGGACGCACGAAGCCCGACTCGTAGGCGACGATCACCGCCTGCGTGCGGTCGCGCACCCCGAGCTTGGTGAGGATCGACGCCACGTGGGACTTCACGGTCTCGACGGACACGAACAGGCCTGTCGCGATCTCCTGGTTGGACAGGCCCCGCGCGAGCTCGCGCAGCACGCCCTGCTCCCGCTCGGTGAGGTCAGGAAGGTCGTAGCCCTCGGGCCCGGTGAAGCGCTCGATCACCGCGCGCGTCGACGCGGGGAACAGCAGCGACTCTCCCGTCGCGACCACCCGGACCGCCTCGATCAGCTCGGTGGGCGGCACGCGCTTGAGCACGAAGCCTGACGCACCCGAGCGCATCGCCTCGAACACGTACTCGTCGACGTCGAAGGTGGTGAGCACCAGCACCTTCGCCTCGGAGCCCGACGCGACGATCTGACGCGTCGCCTCCAAGCCGTCGACGCCGGGCATGCGCACGTCCATCAGCACCACGTCGGGCGCGCTGCGGCGCACCTGGGCGACCGCCGTCGCGCCATCGCCGGCCTCCGCGACCACCTCCCAGTCCGCCTCGGACTGGAGGATGGCCCGCAGTCCCATCCGCACCAACGGGTCGTCGTCGACGATCGCGATCCTCATGCGTCCACCTTGGCACGCACGCGACTCCACCGGCAGCAGGTCGCGTCCTCGTCCTCGGCCGGCCCCGCGAGACCGAGCTCCAGCGGGATGAGGACCAGCACCTCGAACCCGCCTCGGCCGTCGGGACCCACGATGCTCGAGCCGCCCAGCAGAGCGGCGCGGTCACGGATGCCGGCGATGCCGTGGCGCAGCCCGGAGCGGGCGTGGGTGAGGGCCGCGATCGGCTCCGCCACAGCATCGGCCGGACCGTTCGACACTCCCACCGCGAGAGCGTCCCGCAGCGTCGAGGTGTGCACGTGGATGACAGCGCCCGGCGCGTGCTTGGCGGCGTTGGTCACGCCCTCGCGCACGATGGCGTAGGCGGCGCGCGACAGCGGCGCCGCCACCTGCTGGGCCTCCAGCCTGTCCTCGATGGAGAGCCCGGCCGCCCTCGCCTGGTCGATGAGTCGAGGAACGTCGGCGAGCGTCGGCAAGGGCGCCCGCGGCTCGGCGTCGTCGCCACGGATCGCCGCGATGATCCGGTCCAGCTCCCCCATCGCCACGCGACCGCGCTCCTCGATGTTGCGCAGCGCCTGCCGCGCGAACTCGGGGTCGGTCTCGAACACGTGGGCGCCGGCACCGGCCTGCACGATGTTCATGGTGATCATGTGGCCGATGCTGTCGTGCAGCTCCTGGTCGATCCTCACCTGGGTCTCTGCGAGCTCGGCGCGCTCCGTGGCCTCAGCGACGCGGTCCTCGTCGCAGGGACCCAGAGCCCACCGCGCGACCACCGAGGTCAGGCTCGTGAAGTGATGGCAGACCCACATCATCAGAGGGGCCGTCGCGAGGAGCACCGGAGTGCCGAGGAGCACCCACATCGCCACCTCGTCGACGATGCGCTGCGCGGTCGGGTCCGACGCCCCCGGACCGGCGAGAGCGCCGATCGTGTAGCCACCGGCCAGCAGCGGCGCCGCGACCAGCGTGATCGGCACCACCACCGCGACGATCGCGAGCGTGAATCCCACGGGGGCCAGCACGATCCTCATGGCCAGCCACGCGAGCACACGCCACGACTGGCCATCGTGCAGCAGCGCGTGGCCCCACCGTCCCCAGTCGGACAGCGTGGGCGAGGCGCCGGGGGCATGGATGCGATAGCGGCGCGCACCTGGCTTGGCGATGCCGGCGTCGGCGAGGGCGTTCGCCTGCCGACGCTCCATCTCGCCGATGGGCCGCAGGGTCCACTGAGCGAAGGCGAGGACCACGATCCCCACCCAGATGATGAGAAGCGAGACGCCCACCGCATACATCGTGATCACGTACACGAACCACACCACCGCGACCGGAAGGCTCAGCAGGTGGTACGAGATCGCGCGCCAGGTGCGCCCCGACCACATCACGGCGAAGTAGCGACCCAGGTATCTCACGGGACCATCGTGCCCCGTCGCGCCCCGTCGTGCCCACACCCGTGCGGCCGAACCTCACCTCCCCCGTGCGAGGGAGCGACCTGCTCCGCACCTCCCCCGGTCGCCCTCGAGGCGTCCCTCCTCACCGGCGCACTTTCGCTCCTCAGCGGGCAGACCGGCGCCCCTGCTCGTTCGTAGCGTCGGCACTGTCCCTGGATCTTGGAGGAAACATGAGGATGTCAGTCACCGGGCGGATCGCCCGAGGCGCGGCCAGCAGGCCGTGGATCACCGTGGGCCTGTGGGTCGTGGCGCTCGCCGCCGCGGTCGTCGCCGCAGGCGGCCTGGGCGATGCGCTCACGCAGGAGGAGCGCATGCTGATCACCACCGAGTCGCAGACGGCTGACGAAGTCGACCAGCTCGCTCGAGGCGCGGACGCGGACGCAGATCAGGCGGTCGAGACCGTCATCGTCGAGGCGGAGTCCGCCAGGTTCGGCGACGCGGCCTTCGACGCCACGCTCGTGTCGCTGGCGCAGGTGCTCGCAGCGGTGGACGGAGTCGAGGACGTCGCGGTGCCCACGCAGGCCGAGCCGTTCCCGGTGTCGGAGACGGGCGACACCGCGCTGGTGAGCGTGACCGTCACGCCGGACGAGGACGGCGCGGTCGCTCAAGGGCTGCTGGCTGCCTACGAGAGCGCCGCGCAGGACGGCTTCACGCTGCGCGGGATCGGTCCGGTCACGGGCGAGGCGGAGTTCGATCGTCTCGCGGAGGAGGGATTGATCCGCGGCGAGGCGATCGGGATCGGAGTCGCCCTGGTGATCCTGCTCGTGGTCTTCGGAGCGCTCGTGGCCGCGGGCATCCCCCTCATGGTCGCGATCGTGTCGATCGTCATGGCCGTGGGTGCCACGGCGATCGTCGGACAGGCGACGGAGCTGTCCTTCTTCGTGGTCAACATGATCACGATGATGGGTCTGGCGCTGGGCATCGACTACAGCCTGGTGGCGGTGCAGCGCTTCCGCGAGGAGCTCGCACGAGGTCGCAGCGTGCTCGACGCCGTGGCGATCACCGGTGGGACCGCGAACCGTGCCGTGCTGTTCTCCGGCATCACCGTCGTGATCTCGCTGGCCGGTCTGCTGATCGTGCCGTCGACCATCATGCGGTCGCTCGGGGCCGGCGCGATCATCGTCGCCGTCATGTCCGTCGCCGCAGCGATGACCCTGCTTCCCGCCGTGCTGGGGCTGCTCGGGCACCGCGTGAACAAGGGTCGGCTGCCGTGGGCGCACCCCGGCGCCGCGCCGCGGCGATGGGAGTCCATCGCTCAGGCCGTGATCCGCCGTCCCGTCCTGTGGGCCGTGTCGGGACTCGCGATCCTGGTGATGCTCGCGCTGCCTGCGCTGGACATGCGCCTGACGTTCCCCGGCATCGACTCGCTCCCCGAGGACAACGGGCTGAGGCTCGCCACGGAGACGCTCGTGGAGGACTTCGGGCACGGCCAGTCCGCGACTCTGATCGCGATCGAGAGCGCCGCCGATGCGTCCGCGCAGGTGGACGCCCTCGCCGCGGACATCGAGGCGGACCCGGCCTTCGCCGAGACCGCGATCACCTGGGTGGGCGACATCGCGCTGATCGACACGCGCGACTCGTACGACGCCGCGGACCCGCTGGCGGAACAGGCCATCGAGAACCTTCGCGAGGTGGTGGTGCCGGAGCACCTGGAGGGCACGGGCGCCGTGGCGCACGTGGGCGGGGAGCAAGCGGGATCCGTCGACTTCTCCGACATGATCCGCGACATGGCGCCGTGGGTTCTCGCCATCGTGCTGGGCTCGAGCTTCCTGCTGCTGATGATCGCGTTCCGGTCCGTCGTGGTGCCAGCAGTGGCCATCGCGCTGAACCTGCTGTCGACCGCCGCCGCGTTCGGCATGCTCGTCGCGGTGTTCCAGTGGGGATGGGGAGGCGACCTGCTGGGCTTCCCGCAGGTCGACGGCATCGCGCCGTGGATCCCGCTGTTCCTGTTCGCCGTCCTGTTCGGTCTGTCGATGGACTACCACGTGTTCCTGCTGAGCCGCATCAAGGAGCACGTCGACGCCACTGGTGACAACCGCGCGTCGATCGCCCACGGCCTGAGCCGCACGGGCTCGCTCATCACCGGAGCGGCGCTCATCATGGTCGCCGTGTTCTCCGGCTTCGCGCTGGGCGATCTGGCGGAGTTCTCGCAGATGGGATTCGGGCTCGCGGCGGCGGTGATCCTCGACGCCACGGTGATTCGCAGCCTGCTGGTGCCGGCCATCATGACCCTGCTCGGTCGCGCCAACTGGTACCTCCCAGGGTGGCTGCAGTGGCTGCCCCAGGTGCGGATCGAGGGGCCGGCGGACGAGCACGTCGCCCCCGAGGACGAGGATCAGGACGAGCGCACGCTCGCACGGGTCTGATCGACCACCACGTCGTGGGCGGGACCGCCGTCAGCGGTCCCGCCCACGCGCGCGCTCCCACTAGCCTGTGCGAGTGACCTCGACCAGCCCACCGACCGCTCCCCGGCCCCGCCGCCGCGCGCTCGTCATCGCGGCAGTGGCCGTCGCGGCCGTCGCCGTCGCCGGCACGGTGCTCGCGATCGCTCTGAGCGGTGGCGATCCTGCCGCTCCGGCGACCGCCGCCGAGCCCACCTCCGCGATGCCCGCGCCCAGCGCGCACTCCGCAGCACCCAGCCCGAGCCCCAGCGCCACGGCGGGGGTCGCTCCCGGCGAGATCGTGGTCACGACCACCGGAGAGCCCATCCAGCTGTACGCGCGCGCTGGCGACGCCGAGCCGTCGGAGCAGCTCGAGGAGTGGTCGCTGTACGGCTCCCCCACCACCCTGCTGGGCTTCGACACGCAGGACGTCGACGGGAGCACGTGGATCGCGGTCGAGCTCGTGGGCGCTCCGAACCACCGTCGCGCGTGGGTGCGCGAGGCGGACGTCGAGGTCACGGCGACGGACGTCGCCATTCACGTCTATCTCGACGAGCGCGAGGTGGACCTCACGCGCGCCGGCGAGGTGGAGCTGACGACGCGAGCGGTCATCGGCGCCGACGAGTCCCCCACGCCTGTGGGGACCTTCTGGGTCACGGACCCACTGGACTTCAGCGCGAACGACAGCGGCGTGTACGGCGCGTACGCGCTGGGGCTCAACGGATTCTCGGAGACCCTCGAGGAGTTCAACGGCGGCCCGCCCCAGATCGCGGTCCACGGCACCAATCAGCCGGAGCTGCTGGGAGAGAACGTCTCCAATGGCTGCATCCGCGTGCCCAACGACGTCGCGATCGAGCTGGGGGCTCAGGCGCCCGTGGGCACCCCGGTGATCGTGCACCAGTCACGAGCCGCCTGACGCGGCACTGCGGGCCGCCGATGCGCGGGCTCAGACAGCGCCGAACCGCTGCGCCGTCTCCCGAATCGAGCGGGCGGACGCCTCGAGAGCCGCACGCTCGGTGGCGGACACCGGCACCTCGACCTGATGCTCGACGCCGTTGCGGCCCACGACGGCCGGCAGCGACATGCAGACCTCGCCGACCCCGGGATAGTCGATGAGCGTGGACACCGGCAGGACCCGCCGCTGGTCCCCCATGACAGCCTCGACGATGCGCGCACCCGCGGCGCCGATGGCGTAGTTGGTCGCACCCTTGCCCTCGATGATCGTGTAGGCGGAGCGCATCACGTCGTGATGGATGCGCTCGCGCACCTCGTCCGTCATCACCACCTCGCCGTCACGGCCCTTCCACTCGCTGAGCGGAAGCCCCCCGATGGTCGCTGACGACCACAGCGGAACCTCGGTGTCTCCGTGCTCCCCCGCGACATAGGCATGGACGTTGCCGATCGCGACGTCGCATTCGGCGGCGATCTGGTGCCGCAGGCGCGAGCTGTCCAGGACCGTGCCGGAGCCGAACATGCGGGCGGGGTCCATGCCCGACTTCTTGAGCGCGGCGTACGTCACCACATCCACGGGATTGGTGACGAGGATGTAGATCGCGTTCGGCGCCGCCTCGATCAGCGGCGGGATCACCTTGTCCATCAGACCGATGGTGGCGCCTGCCAGGTCCATCCGGGACTGGCCGGGCTGCTGCTTCGCCCCTGCCGTGATCACCACGACGTCCGAGCCCTCGACCACGCTCACATCGTCAGACCCGAGCACGGTCGCCTCGGGCATGAACTGCACGCCCTGGGCGAGGTCGAGGGCCTCCGCCTCGACCTTGGCCTTGTTGATGTCGTACAGCGCGACCGTGCGCGCGAAGCCGCGCATCAGCCCGGCGTAGGCGAGGGTGGCTCCCACCGCGCCCGCGCCGACGATGGACACCTTCGAGGTCTTGGCTTCCACGTGCTCCTCCAGTGATGACGACGACGCACTCAGCCTAGCGACGCTCACACCGGAGCGCGGGCCCGCGCCGCTCCCAGCGTGCCCGCGGGCCGGGCCCTAGGCTCAGCACTGGAGGACCGCGCATCCGCGCACGATCGAAGGGGACGGCATGCCGCGACAGACCAAGGCAGAGATCGAGGCCAGGCTCCACGAGCTCGAGGCGCAGAACGCACGGCTGCGCGCGGAGGTCGAGGAGGAGCGCGAGCGCGCCGCGAGCAGCGGGGCCGTCGCGGCTCCCGCCCCCGCGGCCGCCACGGAGCGGAGCTCACGCGGCCGAGCAGCCGTCGCGGTGACCCTGATCGTGGTCGGCGCGCTGCTCGCCCCGGTGGCGACCGTGGCCGCCTTCGGCGCGCGCCAGCTGAGCGACACCGACGCGTTCGTCGAGGAGCTTGCGCCCCTGGCGGACGATCCCGCGGTGCAGCAGCTCGTGATCGACGAGGCGAGCACGGCGATCGACGAGGCGATCGGCACCGATGCCCTGGTCGACAACCTGCTGGGCGCGCTGATCGACGAGGAGTCGCGGCCACGACTAGCGGCCGCGTCCGAGCGGCTGGGTCCGCTGCTCGCGGACCAAGCGCGCACCGCGACGCGCACGGCGGTCACCCGCGTGGTCGAGTCGGACGCCTTCCCGGCGATCTGGGAGCAGACCGTGCGCATCACGCACGCTCAGGCGGTGGGCGTGCTCGAGGCTGACAACGACGGCGCCGTCACGATCGATGACACCGGAGTGGTGGAGCTTCAGCTCGAGCCCATCATCGCCGCGCTCAAGCCCGCGCTCGTCGACGCCGGCTTCTCGCTCGCGAACTCGATCCCGGAGATCGACGC
This sequence comes from Demequina activiva, assembly GCF_016862815.1. Taxonomy (GTDB): domain Bacteria; phylum Actinomycetota; class Actinomycetes; order Actinomycetales; family Demequinaceae; genus Demequina; species Demequina activiva. Next base: position 29,187 of record NZ_BONR01000003.1, read on the forward strand.
GACCATCGTGATCGCCGAGATTCCGCAGATCGCGCAGGTGCGGCTGGGATACTCCCTGCTCCTGACCGTGGGACTGGTGCTGCCGTGGGTCGCGATCGGCCTGCTGGTGGTGGGCGTGCTGGGCCACCCGCGCACGTCTCGCGGCGTCTTGCTCGGTGGCACGCTGCTGCTCGTGGAAGGCGCGCTGCTAGCCAGCGCGATCAGCATCGGCGGATCGGTGGTCGCGGCAGCTGTCGCGTCGCAGGTTCCCACGGCGGCGACGAACGTGGTCTACCGCGCCCTCACCGCAGAGGTCACGGCCGTCATGCTCGCCTACGTGCTCGCCGGCGTGATCGCCATCATCGCGGGCCTGCTGGCAGGGCCTGGCATCCTCGCCGTGCGCACCCGTGCGGCAGGGTCGCGCACCCTGGGCCGGGTGACGGGGTGGTTGGACCACCATGGCTGGCGCTCTCAGCGCGTTGCCGAGGCGCTGCGCCTGCATGCGTGGGTGCTCTGGGTGGTCCTCGCTGCGGCGTTCGTGATCCTCGCCGCGACCCTGCGCCCGCTGTCGCCTGGGGACGTGGTGCTCGGGGGAGCGGTGCTCGCGGTCCTCTCCGTCGTCTTCGCGATCCTTCGCGGCCCCGCGGAGCACCCGCGCGCGGAGGCACCGGCAACCGTCGCCGAGCCCGACCCGACCATCTCGATCTAGGACTCGCGGGCCGTCGGCAGGCAGATCGTCGCCGACGGCTCCGAGCCGTCGGCTCCGGCGGCGCGATCCGCATCGCTGGCCATGCCCTCGAGGAATGCGCCACCCTCGCGATCGATCTCGACCACGCCGTACAGGGTGACGTCGAGGCAGCCGTTCGAGCCGCCCCAGAGCTCACCGTCGAGGAGCCCGGTGTGCATCGTGGAGCCTTCGTCAGGCGCATCGGTGGCGACGTGGAAGTACACCGTCTGGCCATCGCAGCCGGTGGTGGTGGTCCCCACAGGCATCACGTCGACGCCTCCCGGCGCCAGGTCCCACTGACCGCAGTCCTGCTTGCCGACGATCACGTGACCCTCGATGCGTTCGACCGTGCCGTGCGGTGCCTCGCACCCCTCCGGCATGGACACCCGCATCACGACGTCGTCGCCCAGGGACACCTCCGTCCATCGAGACCACGGCAGAGCCGTGAGCGCGGGGCGATGCTCGAGCCCGCTCAGCGTCGCGTCGAAGTCGAGATCGAAGCACGCGTCGTGCTCCTCGGAGGTGAAGCGCTCGCTGAACTCGACGGGGGCCTCGGCCATCGTCGCCGCGGGCCACACCGGCAGTGCCAGCGCGACGCCCGCGGCGAGCGCCACGGTGCCACCTACCAGCCACCACTTCATCAGCTCCCCCTCGATGTCGGTGAGGGAACTGAAGGGCCGGGGTGGGCCTGAGCGCTAGAGCTTCTCGAGGGTGTTGAAGCGCAGCACCAGGCGTTTGACGCCCTCGGAGCCGAAGTCCACCTTCACCACGGCGTTGCGGCCAGCACCCTCGGTGCCCACCACCTTGCCCATCCCGAACTTGTCGCTGATGACCCGCTCGCCGGGCTCGAAGCCCACGTCCCCGCCGGCACCGCCAGGCGGCGACGGCGGCACGCGCCGCGAGGTGACCGCGCCCGCGCGCGAGTAGGTGTTGCCGTCCTCGCGGTCCTGCGATCCCCCGTAGCCCATGGAGGACCAGCTCGACGAGCCCCGGCGCTCGGTGCGCGCCCGCAGCGACGCCATCGACTGCTCGGAGCGCGTCCACTCGATCAGCTCCGCAGGGATCTCCTCGCAGAAGCGCGAGGCGGCGAAGTACTGGGGCGCGCCCCAGCTCGCGCGCATCTCTGCGCGTGTGAGGTAGAGCCGCTCGCGCGCGCGCGTGAGGCCCACGTACGCGAGCCGCCGCTCCTCCTCCATGTCCTTGGGCGAGCCGGACTCGATCGAGCGCATGTGCGGGAAGGTGCCGTCCTCGAGTCCGGTGAGGAACACCACCGGGAACTCGAGGCCCTTGGCCGTGTGGAGCGTCATGAGCGTGACCACGCCACCGCTGCCGTCGGCGTCCGGGAGCTGGTCCGCATCGGCGACGAGCGCGACCTTCTCCAGGAAGTCCGGAAGCGTGCCGTCGGGGTTCTCCTCGGAGAACTCCCGTCCCACGGACACCAGCTCCATGAGGTTCTCGACGCGGCTCGCGTCCTGAGGGTCGTCGGACGCGCGGTACGCGGCGAGCATCCCGGAGCGGTCCGCGATCGCGTCCAGCACCCCGGCCGGCCCGTTGTCCACGGCGAGCGCGCGCAGGTCGTCCATGAGTGCCACGAAGTCGTTGATCGCCCGCACCGCGCGCGCCTGCAGGCCGGCCTCCTCCGCGCGCCGCAGCGCGGCGCCGAAGCTCACTGGCGCATCGGCCGTGGTCAGCTCACGACGCAGCCGGTCGACTCCCTCGACCGCGGTGTCGCCGATGCCGCGCTTGGGGGTGTTGATGACGCGACGCATCGCCACGTCGTCTGCCTCGTTGACCACTGCGGCGAGGTACGCGAGCGCGTCCTTGATCTCCTTGCGCTCGTAGAAGCGGGTGCCGCCCACGACCTTGTACGGCACGTCCGCGCGCATGAACCGCTCCTCGATCGCCCGGGACTGAGCGTTGGCGCGATACATCACGGCGACGTCCGCGGGCGCGACGTCCTCCTCGCGGATCAGCCGGGCGATCTCGTCCGCGATGTACTTCGCCTCCTCCTGCTCGGTATCGCCGGAGAAGCCGCGGATGCGCTCGCCTGCGCCCGAGTCCGTCCAGAGGTTCTTGGGCGGGCGGCCGGTGTTGTTGGAGATTACCGCGTTGGCGGCGCTGAGGATGTTCTGGGTCGAGCGGTAGTTCTGCTCGAGACGGACGATGTGCGCGCGCGGGTAGTCCTTCTCGAACTCCAGGATGTTGCGGATGGTCGCGCCGCGGAACGCGTAGATGGACTGGTCCGCGTCGCCGACGACGGTGAGCTCGCCGGGCGGCAGGCTCGCGTCGCCCTCCGGCCCCACGAGCTCGCGCACCAGCACGTACTGCGCATGGTTGGTGTCCTGGTACTCGTCCACGAGCACGTGGCGGAAGCGCTCCCGGTAGCGGCAGGCGATGTCCTGGTTGTCCTGCAGCAGGCGCACGGTCTTGACGATGATGTCGTCGAAGTCCACGGCGTTGGCGGCCTCGAGGCGGCGCTGGTACTCGCCGTACGCCCGGCCTGCCGCGTGCTCGATCGAGAAGCGGCTGGCCATCTCCGTCGCGGCCAGCGCCGTGGCCGGATCGATCAGCTCGTCCTTGAAGGTGCCGATGCGGTTGAGGATGGCCTTCGCCGTGAACTTCTTGGGGTCGATGTCCAGCTCCTTCATGACCAGCTTCATGAGGTTCTGGGAGTCCGCCGTGTCGTAGATCGAGAAGGTCGACTTGAGACCGGCTGCCTCGTGGTCCGCGCGCAGGATCCGCACGCACGCGCTGTGGAACGTCGCGACCCACATGCGGCGCGCCTCGGGGCCCACGAGCGCCTCGACGCGCTCGCGCATCTCGCCCGCAGCCTTGTTGGTGAACGTGATCGCGAGGATCTCGTGCGGACGCGCCCGCCCGGTCTCGAGCAGGTGCGCGATGCGGTGCGTCAGCACGCGCGTCTTGCCGGAGCCGGCACCGGCGATGATCAGCAGGGCCTCGCCCTCATGCAGGACCGCCTCGGTCTGCGAAGGATTCAGTCCCTCCACCAGGGGCGAGTGGGGGGTGCCGGCGATATCGAAGAGCGCATCCATGACGCGGACGAGTCTAGGCGCTGGCGGTGACGCGCGGGGACGATCGCTGGCCTACAGTGCCGTCATGAGAACCGCGCTCGTGGCCGCGTCCGCCCTTCTGCTGGCGGCCTGCTCGTCGCCGCCGCAGGTCGACGCCTCCGGATGGATGCCGTCCGATGCGCGCGTCGAGTCCGTCGTGTGCGCGGACCTTCTGGAGGACTGGGCACCAGGCGCCGAGGACGCCCCCACCTCCTGCTGGACGTTCGGAGAGACGGACGGCCTCGAGGCGTCGTTCGGGGAGTTCGTGGAGGACCTCAGCGACCACCTGGGTGCCGAGCCGACGCACGACCCGGAGTGCATGGGTACCTCGAACGTCGCTCGCACGGTCATGTGTCGCGCGGAGTGGACGGACGGCGAACCCGTCGTGACGCTCAGCGCCGGCATGACTCTCCACGCCTTGGAGGAGGCAGTCGCGAACGGCGTCGACTACTCCGATCCCGACCAGGTGGTGCTGCATGAGCTCCTGGTGTGGGAGTCCGACGCCGCGTTCGCGGTCAACGGAGCCGGCGTGGGCTTCGGGGCTGCCGGCTCGTGATGCGTCAGGAGGCCTTCGCCGCCACTGCGCCGTAGCGCTCGAGCGCGGCCAGCGCTGCCTCCGCCGCCGCTCGCACGTCTGGATCCTCGTCGTACTTGGCCAGGCCCAGCAGCAGCCGCCAGATCTCACGGTCCGCGGGGGCGCGGTGGGCTGTCGCAAGGATCGCGAAGCTGCGCGCGACCGTGGCACGGACAGCGGGCCGCGAGTCCTTCGCAAGCTGCTTGAGCTCGGGAACCATCCGCACCAGATCACCGATGCGACGCTCGCGTTCCGCGGCCGTCTCGCCCGGTGTGGGGCCTGCAGGGCCGATGCGCGGGGCGGGCTGGGACGCCTGGTGGTGGCCCACCCAGAACGCCAGCGCGCGCAGCCGTGCGTCATCGCTCTCGTGGCGCATCGAGGCGCCTGCCATCGTCGTCATGCTTCCCGGGCGCTCACGCGGCGCCCGCTCCTGGAGCCTCAAGATACTCCGAATCGTCCCTTTGGCAACCCCTCGCCTGGTGCCGGTGCTCAGACCGCGGCTCGCGCGATCTCGGAGCGCCCGGCGAAGGCCGGCAGCACGTGCCTGCGCAGCGCGGTCAGGACCGTGACCGCGACCGGGGTCGGATCCACGCCCGCATGCACCGTCCACCGTGCATCGGCTCTCCCGGCGTCCAGCTCGCCCAGGCGTGCCGTGAGCCCGCCCGGCGCGGACGCGTCCTGCGCGTAGTACACGGTCGGGTCCGGGGAGTCCGGCAGCGCGGGTTCGCGCACGCGCCACTGCGTCCACGCCTCGCGGGGCACGGCGAACACGAGGACGTCGAAGCGGTGCGCGGTCACCGTGCTCCAGGCCATGGGCGCGAAGCCCACGCCCAGATGCCACACCGTGCTGGGATAGGTGAAGCGCTCGCCGTCCGACTCGAAGCCCCAGTCCTCGAGCACGGGAGTGACCTGGTCCGTGAGCATCGCTCGGTAGGTGCGGCGCGCAGTGTCCTGCGGGACGACCGGGGGCAGGGTGACCCGCAGTCGCCGCGCACCGTTCCGCTCACCGAAGCGCAGGCTCATACCTCAGATTCTGCACAATTCGGCCACGAGCCGCACCCGCTCGCGCATGATCGTCACTCGACGTTCACGCGCGAGGGTCCGGCGGGGTCAGCGAGAGCGGCGGCGCGAGCCGGCCGAGAACGCCGCGGCTCCCCCCGTGGAGCCGGCCGAGGACGCCGCACCGGCGCCGCCACGACGGCGCGCCGGCCTGTGCTGACCGTGCTCACCCTCAGGGCGGCGGTGGTCGGTCTGGGCGCCGGAGCGTCCACGGCCTCGACCGCGACCTTGACCCTGGCCCTGACCTGCGCCCTGCCCGGGACGCTGCGAGCGCGCGCGCCCCTGCCCCTGGCCGCGTGCAGGCGCGTCCTGCTCGGGAGCGGGCTTCACATAGGGAGCGGTCTCGCCCACGAGCTCCTTGACTGCGGGAGAGGTCGCGTTGACCTGCTGGGGCTGCACGTCGATCTTGGCGCGGCGCAGCAGCGCCTGCGCGTCGCGGCGCTGCTCGGGCAGCACGATCGTCACGACGTCGCCGGCGGAGCCGGCGCGGGCGGTGCGGCCCGAACGGTGGAGGTACGCCTTGTGCTCGGTGGGCGGGTCCACGTGGACCACGAGCTCGACGCCGTCCACGTGCACGCCACGCGCGGCCACATCGGTGGCGACCAGCACGCGCACGGAGCCGTCCGAGAACTTCGCGAGGTTCTGATCGCGCTTGTTCTGCGACAGGTTGCCCTGCAGGTCCACCGCGGGGATGCCCGCGGCGGTGAGCTGCTTGGCGGTGCGCTTGGCGTGGTGCTTGGTGCGCATGAAGAGGATGCGGCGACCGGTGCCCGAGGCGAGCGCCTGGACCAGGTCCTTCTTCGCGTCGGCGCCGCCCACGTTGAAGACGTGGTGCGTCATCGCGTCGACGGGGCTCTCTGCGCTGTCGACGGAGTGCGTGACGGGGTTGGACAGGAAGCGGCGCACCAGCTTGTCCACGCCGTTGTCGAGCGTTGCGCTGAACAGGAGGCGCTGGCCCTTCTCCGGGGTCGCGGTCATGATGCGCGTGACGCCGGGCAGGAAGCCCAGGTCCGCCATGTGGTCGGCCTCGTCCAGCACGGTGATCTCGATCGCGTCGAGCGAGAGGTGACCCTGCTTCATGAGGTCCTCGAGGCGGCCGGGGCAGGCCACCACGATGTCGGCACCGGCGCGCAGCGCCTGCTCCTGACGGTGCTGCTTCACGCCGCCGAAGATGGTGGTGGTCTTGAGGCCGTACGCCGCGGCGAGGGGGGCGATGACGGCGTCGATCTGCGTGGCGAGCTCACGGGTGGGGGCGAGCACCAGCGCACGGGGGCGGCCCGGCTTCGCACGACCGCCGCGGGCGCCCAGACGGGCGGCCATGGGAATCGAGAAGGCGAGCGTCTTCCCCGAGCCGGTGCGGCCGCGGCCCAGCACGTCGCGTCCGGCGAGCGTGTCGGGGAGCGTGTCGACCTGGATGGGGAACGCGTGGGTCTTGCCCTCGCGGTCGAGGACGTCGGTGATCTTGGCGGGCACGCCGAGCGCGCCGAAGGTGGTGTCTGACAAGTCAGGTTGCCTTTCAGGCAGGGCGCCGGTGCGTCACGCGGCTGGGCGCGACACAGACCGTGAGGTTCACGGCACCGGCGGTGGTGGCGAATCGCGGAGGTGTCCGCGTCCGTTCGCCGAAGAGAATTTCTACGAGCCGCACCCTGGGCACATGGCCGGGTCGCGGCGAGAAGTGGAAGCAATCTGCGACGCAGGAGGACCGGGGATGGTCCTGCAAGTACCACCACTGTAGCAGGCCCTTCGCGTGGCCCTCGCAGGGGCCTCCTAAACGATGCGTCGCTGGGCTGCCCAATGGGCGAGCTCGTGGCGGTTGGTGAGCTGCAGCTTGTGCAGCACCTTGCCCACGTGCGTCTCGACGGTCTTGATCGAGATGAACAGCTTCTCCCCCACCTCCCGATAGGTGTAGCCGCGCGCGATGAGCCGCATCACCTCCTGCTCGCGGGCGGTGAGCTTGTCGAGGTCCTCGTCCGCGGACGCGACCTCGCCGCCCGCCGCGCCGAACGCGTCGAGCACGAAGCCCGCGAGCCGCGGCGAGAAGACGGCGTCTCCCGAGGCGACCCTGCGCACCGCGTCGGACAGCTCAGCTCCCGAGATCGACTTCGTGACATAGCCGCGAGCGCCCGCACGGATCACGGACACCACGTCCTCCGCCGCGTCGGAGACGGACAGCGCGAGCACTCGGGTGCCCTCCACGCGACCCTTGAGATCCGCGAGCACGTCCAGGGCGCCGCCGCCCTGACCTCCTGGCAGATGCACGTCGAGGATCACCACCTCGGGACGATGCTCGAGCACCTCGGCGACGGCGGACTCGACGTCGCGCGCCTCGCCCACCACGTCGATGTCGGGGTCGAGCGACTCGCGCACACCCACTCTGATCACATCGTGGTCGTCCACGATCACCACTGTCACGCTCATCGCGAGCCTCCTCTGGGCATCATGATCCTCACCTCGGTGCGCGAGCCGGGTGCGCTGCGCACCTCCGCCTCGCCGCCGTGGCGCGCCACCCGCCCCATGATCGACTGTCGGATGCCGAGCCTGTCCAACGGGACGGCATCCGGGTCGAACCCGGGACCGGCATCGCGCACGAACACCTCGTACTCGGTCGCGGTCAGCTCCGCATAGACGGAGATGGGCTCCGCGCCGTGCCGGGCGGCGTTCGAGATCGCCTCCCGCGCGGCCTGCACCGCAGCCCACAGCCGCTCGTCCGTGGGGCTGTCGCCCACGCACACGGCGTCGATGGTCACGCCCTGGGCGTCCTCGACCTCCGCCACGGCATCCTTCACGGCGGTCGCCACCGACTCCTCGACGCTGGGGCGATCCTGGTAGAGGTACGAGCGCAGGTCGCGCTCCTGGGCGCGGGCCAGCCGCGACACGGCATCCGGATCGTCCGCCCGGGCGCGGATGAGCGTGAGCGTCTGGAGCACGGAGTCATGCAGGTGCGCGGCGATCTCCGCGCGCTCGTGCTCGCGGATGCGCTCGTTGCGCTCGATGCCCACCTGACGGATGAGCCTCAGCCACCACGGCGCGAGCAGCAGCGCGCCACCCAGCGCGACCACGATGGGCGTCACGATCGCGCGCACCACCATCGCATCGGTGTAGTCCCAGGCGGCGAACCACCACAGGGCGCCCACACCGAGGACGAGACCCACGAGCAGCCGCAGCCACGCGTCGCGGCGAAAGATCCCTGCGACGTCCAGGCGCCGAGCGTCCTGCCCGAACACTCCGTCGAGCGGGCTCCACACCAGGCCCAGGCCCGCGAGGTAGACCACGAGCGGGATGATCCACGCGGGGAGCTCGTCGAAGCCCCAACGGTCCAGAGCGATCACGGCGGCGACGATCAGCAGGGCGGCCCCGGCCAGCACGCGCCACACCACGGGCACTCCACGGCGGCGCGCGAGGGGATGCGCGACCGGACGCTGTGCCTGGGAGGTCATGGAGCAATCGTCACACAGCGCCCGCACGCGTGGGGGCGTCTGGGCCACATCTCAGGGTGCGCCCCGCGCACAGATCAGGGTCCCAATCAGGGTGGTACCTCATAGCGGAGGCCCTGCGCAGGAGCGGACACTGGAGGCCATACCGGCGTCTCGACGGCGCCACGACAGTGCGAGGAGAGCCATGACTGAGACACCGCAGCCCCCGAGGGAGGCCGCGTTCTTCACCACCATCCGAGGCTGGGGCTTGGCTCGCGGCACCAACGGTCTCGTGGGCGGCGTGGTCGAGGGGCTCGGTCAGCGCATCGGCATGGCGGCCGTCCCCGCGCGCCTGCTGACGGTTCTTGCGTGGCTCCTGCTGCCAGGACTCGTGATGCTGGGATACGCGGCCGCCTGGGGCCTGCTCCCGGATCGCCGCGGAAACATCATCATCCAGAACTTCGGCCGCGGCGTCACCAACGTGGGAGCGCTCCTGGGCATCGCGGTGCTCACGCTCTTCGGCTTCGGCGGCCTCGACGGCGGACCGCTGTTCGGCGTCTTCGGCTGGGGCGGGGATCCGTTCCCGTGGGACAACCTCGGCGACGGTGGCTTCCACCCGTTCCGCGCGGTCCTCGCTGTGCTCGCGGTGCTGATCCCGCTGGCGATCCTCGCGGGCCTCGTGGTGCTGGTCGTCTGGTTGGTTCGACGCTCCAAGAATCCACCCATGCCCGGCGCGCCTGCTCCCGGTGCGACGCCGCCACCGCCCGCCGCTCCTGCTGCGGACGGGGCACCCGCACCTGCGCCGCAGGGCGACGAGGCCTCCCGGGCCGATGCGGACGTCACCGAGTCGCAGAGCTCGCCGTCCGCACCGGTGGACGCGCCCTCGCAGGCCCCGGGGAACGCAGGGCTCGCGGCCGTGGGCGCGACCCCTGCGGCCACGGCAGTGCACACCCCTCAGCCGTGGGAGCCCGCGCTCCTCCCGGGCGACCCGCGTGCTGGCGCCGCTCCGTCGCGCGGTGCCGCTGCCGGCGCGCGCTACGTGGCCGGTGGGCCGGTGCCTCCCGCGCCGCCTGCGGCGGGGGCACCTGCGCAGGGGCCTCCGCCCGCATCGGCCGCGGCGCCGCCCGCGTACTACGGGCCGCCAGCGCCTCCGGCACCGCCACGTCCCCACGTGCCAGGTCCCGGCAAGGGGGGCTACCTGGGATTCCTGGGCGTGCTGATCCTGTCCGCGGCGATCGTCGCCGGACTGGACCGCGCCGGCGAGCTCGGCGTCCACCCGCTGCTCGCGTGGGGCGCATGCATCACCGTGGGACTGGGAGCGATCCTGGTGATCGTCGCTCTCGCCGGACGCAAGCTGGGCTTCCTGGGCTTCCTGTCGGTGGTCGCGGTCGTGCTGAGCCTGCTCCTCACCGCGAACGCCGAGGAACTTCGCCGCAGCTACGACTCGTCGTGGAGCTGGGACGGCAACGTCGACGTCACCATCAACGCTGCGCCGGAGCCCGCCCCGGAACCCACCGAGGTGCAGACGCCCATCGATCTGAGTGCGGAGCTCGCAAGCGAGTACGGCACCATCTACGCCGCAGGCAGCTGCACCACCCCGGTGTCCATGGAGCCCTGGGAGGAGGTCTCCCTCTGGGGCGATGACACCGCGACCATGCGGCTCGACATCGTGGCCGAGGACACCGCGATCGATCTCGATGCGGCCTACACCCACGTCGCGGTGCCGGCCGGCACCAGCATCGAGATCCTCGGCCTGGGCACCACCACGGTGATCTGGGAGAACCGCGACATCTCCTGCTACGACTGGTCGGAGGCCGACTGGGACGAGTTCGGGAATCCCGTGGACAGCGATCCCGTGCGCGTGATCAGCGCCACCAACGCCGACGACCCGGTGCTCACGATCACCGGACGCGACGGCACCGTCATCTACCTGGAGGAGGTCGCCTCATGACCACCGCACTCACTCTGCGCCGCCGTGCGGGCCAGCGCATCTCCGCAGCAGTCTGGGGACTGCTCGTGATGGGCTCGGGCGCTCTCATGATCGCCGCGCTGTCCGGCTACGACATCGACCTGCAGCTGGGGGCGATCATCGTGCTCGCGGCCGTGGGCGGATGGCTGCTCCTGTCAGCGGCGGTGTCGGGTCTTGGCCGTCGCAAGGAGATCGCTCGGGCCACCGCACCCACCGTCGAGGAGGCCGCACCGGCGCGCCCCGCGACGGCCACCGAGGACAGCGAGGGAGAGACCGCGCCACTCACCGCGGAGGACGACGAGGCCTCGCCGGTGGACGCGGACGCAGCGACCAGCGCCCAGGACCCCGACGAGCCCGATGACGCCCCGAACGAGCGGGACCGCGAGCGCTGACACGCTCGCGGGGAAGGCCCCTGCGCCGTGCCGCGTTGGTACGGGCATGACACCTCAACACCGCACCTTCGCTCGCTCCTGGTGGGCCGTCCCGACGGCCGCTGCGCTGATCCTGACCGGATGCTCCGGCGACGCGGACGGCGACGGCGACCCCACCGCGACGGTCGCCCCCACTGCGGACGAGACCTCCACCCCGACCAGCGTGCCCTCGCCGGACCCCGACGTCGACTCCTCGGGCGACCCGACGGCCGGCGCGCAGGATGCGGAGGGCATGGCGTCCGTGGGCACGGCGGTGGCGACCATCGCGATCGAGCTGCCCGAGGACTGGCAGTACGAGGGCACCTACGGCGACGGAACCCGTCCCTACGCCGTGCTCGTCGACGCCTCCCAGCCGTTCGACCTGTCAGAGCCCGGCTCGGACGCGTACCGCGACTCCGTGTGGGTGCACGTCGAGACCTACCGAGTCGGCGAGGAGACGCCGTACGGAGGCCCGGCGCCGGAGGACGCCAGCCAGCTCGCCTCACTGCTGGAGGAGGGCCGCGGCGGCGACGCCGCAGTGATCGATGGCCGTGACGTGCCGCTGGTGCACCTGGTCACCGAGGACGAGGAGGGACGTCGAGCGGACGAGCTGTTCGCTCTTCACGGCGACGTCTGGATCCTCGCGCGCCCCTCAAACGTGGACGTGGACGGCTACGTCGACGGCTCAGCCGAGGGCGACGTGCTGCACACGATCCTCGAGAGCTCCGAGATCAAGTAGCCGGGTTCACTCCCACTCGATGGTGCCCGGCGGCTTGCTCGTCACATCGAGCACCACGCGGTTGACCTCGGCCACCTCGTTGGTGATGCGGTTGCTGATGTGGGCGAGCGTCTCGTAGGGCACGCGCGTCCAGTCAGCGGTCATGGCGTCCTCGGAGGACACCGGTCGCAGCACCACGGGGTGGCCGTACGTGCGGCCGTCGCCCTGCACGCCCACGGAGCGCACATCCGCGAGCAGCACCACGGGGCACTGCCAGATGTCGCGGTCGAGTCCCGCCTTGGTGAGCTCGTCACGTGCGATGGCGTCCGCACGGCGCAGGATCTCGAGGCGCTCCTCCGTGACGGCGCCGATGATGCGGATGCCCAGCCCGGGCCCAGGGAAGGGCTGGCGCCACACCATGTCCTCCGGCAGGCCCAGCTCTGCGCCCACGGCGCGCACCTCGTCCTTAAAGAGGGTGCGCAGCGGCTCGACGAGCTCGAACTCGAGGTCCTCCGGCAGTCCCCCGACGTTGTGGTGACTCTTGATGTTGGCTGCGCCCTCGCCGCCGCCTGACTCGACCACGTCGGGGTACAGCGTCCCCTGCACCAGGAACCTCACCGGCTCGCCCTCGGGCGCGGCCGCGACGATGTCCCGCTCGGCCGCCTCGAACGCGCGGATGAACTCGCGGCCGATGATCTTGCGCTTGGTCTCAGGATCGGTGACGCCGTCGAGCGCCTCGAGGAAGCGCTCGCGCTCGTCTGCGACCACCAGCCTCACGCCGGTGGCGGCGACGTAGTCCCGCTCGACCTGCTCCGCCTCGCCCTCGCGCAGCAGCCCGTGATCCACGAACACGCACGTGAGCTGGTCGCCGACGGCCTTCTGGACGATCGCGGCCGCGACCGCTGAGTCCACGCCTCCGGACAACCCGCAGATCACGCGGGCGGAGCCCACCTGGGCGCGGATGCGCTCGACCTGCTCGTCGATGACGTTGGCGCTGGTCCAGTCGGGCTGGATGCCGGCCACGTTGTAGAGGAAGTTCTCGATCGCCGCCTGACCCAGGGGCGAGTGCTTGACCTCGGGATGCCACTGCACGCCGCACATGCGCGCCTCGAGATTCTCGAAGGCAGCGACGGGGGCTCCCTCGGTGGTGGCGAGCACGGTGAATCCCTCGGGCGCGGACTGCACGGAGTCGCCGTGGCTCATCCACACCTCCTGGACGCCCGGGCTGCCCGCGAGCGCCGTGCCCGGCTCGGACACCGTCGCCTGCGTGCGGCCGTACTCGCGCAGCCCGGTCTGCGCGACGGTGCCGCCCATCGCCTGCGCCATGGCCTGGAAGCCGTAGCAGATGCCCATCACGGGGACCCCTGCCTCGAACAGCGCCGGGTCGATCGAGGGCGCCCCATCCGCGTAGACCGAGGACGGACCGCCGGACAGGATCACGCCCGCGGGGTCCTTCGCGAGCATGTCTGCCGCGCTCATCGAGTGGGGGACGATCTCGCTGTAGACGTTCGCCTCGCGCACCCGCCGCGCGATCAGCTGGGCGTACTGGGCGCCGAAGTCGACGACGAGGACGGGACGATGCTGGGTGGGGCTCATGCGCGCTCCTCCTGGGCGGGTCGCAGCTCGCGGGTGACGCGGCGCTCGATGAAGAAGGACAGCAGCGGCACGATGCCGCCGAAGAACATGGTCGCGAGTCGCCCGTAGCCCCACTTGGCCTGCAGCCACAGCTGCACCACGGTCACGAGGTAGACGATGTACACGAACCCGTGGACCTGCGCGAGGATGCCGAAGGCCTCCTCGACCTCCTCGGTGCGCTCGAACAGGCCCACGTATCGCAGCATCCCCAGGAACACGACGATGAGCAGCACGCCGGTGATGATCGCCATCACGCGGTAGCGCAGCAGCGCACCGGGGGTGACGGCCGATGCGCGGGTCGCCTCCGCGGACTCGGCTGGGGTGGCTGCGGGGTCCGTCACGAGGGTCCTCCCTGGGGATCTTCCGGGGCGTCGGGCGAAGCCGCCCGGGGCCGTGCGCGTCCATTGTCCCGTATCCAGCGTCCCGCGATGAACACGAAGAAGGCGCCGAACAGCCACCACTCGATCGCGTAGGTGAGAGAGCGGAAGTCGAGCGACCGCTCCGCGTCGGGAAGCGGGAGCCCGGTCAGCCCGGGTTCGGGCTCGGTCGCCGTCAGCAGAGCGGAGTACAGCGGGCTCTCCCACTGCTGGGCGAGCACCGCGGGCGACAGCCCCGACGCCCAGAACGTGCCCTCGGGCGGCGCGGCCTCCGGCCCCGGTGCGGGAGCGGCGCCCTCCGCCGAGCGCAGGTGCCCCTCGACACGGTCCGCGTCGGGCTCGGCCGCGTCGAATCCCTCGACGTCCTCCGGGGCGAGCCAGCCCACGACCACGGGAAGGGTCGCCGTCTCCCCGGTGCCCGTCGCGTCGGCGCCGACGCGGAAGGCACGCACCACCAGCACCGCGGGTTCGCCCTCGACCTCACGATCGGGGATCAGCGCGACGTCCGCATCGGCCCACGCGCCATCCGCCCACACGTCGCGGCCGATGCCGCTCGCTCCCGTCGCGGGGGCGATGAGATCCGCGATGGGCACGGCCGGATCGGGCTGGCGCACCTCGCCCTGCTCCGAGGCGCGGGTCCACTGCCACCATCCCAGCGCTCCGCAGACGGCCACGGCGCCCGCCGCGAGGATCGCCGCTGGGATCACGTGACCCCAGCGAACGGGACCGCGTGCGGTCATGAAGCGCGACGGCGGGGCTTGGGCGGTGCGGTCTCGCTCTCGGAGGCGACCGCGGGCGCTGCGGACGGCTCCACCGCACGGGTGACGCACACCCGATCGCGGCCGGCGGCCTTGGCCTCGTACAGCGCGTCGTCCGCGCGCCGGATCGCGTGATGCGGGGTGCCGGCGTAGTCGCCGGCGGTCAGTCCGATGGACACCGTGATGGCGTGCTCGTGATCGCCGCAGGAGATGGACGTCGAGCCCACCCGGGAGCGCACCCGCTCCATCATGATGGTCGCGTCGCCGAGGCTCGCGTCCGGCAGCACGAAGATGAACTCCTCACCGCCCCAGCGTCCCACAGAATCGCTCACCCTCAGGCTCGTGCGCAGCCGGGTTCCCACCTCTGCGAGAACCGCGTCGCCGCACGCGTGGCCGTGCGCATCGTTGATCGCCTTGAAGTGGTCCAGGTCCGCCAGGGCGAGGCAGTACTCGTCGCCGCCCGCCTGCGAGAGCACCTCCAGGCGCTCCATCACGGGGCGCCGAGTCGCGAGGCCCGTGAGAGCGTCCGTGTTGGCCAGGTACTCGGCTCGCGCGGCGCTCTCGGACGCGTCAGCCTGCGCCTTCTCCGCGCGATAGTGGCTGTACGCGGCGAGGATGAAGAGCATGCTCGCCACCAGCAGCGCGTTGACGGACAGCATGGTGTTGAGGATCACGTCCGCCATCTGGACCACGGCGCCGGACGCGGGCATCGTTAACTGCGCAAGAAGGAAGGCCGCGAGCGCGACTGCGGCGAAGATCCAGCGCAACGGACGCTGGCGCTGGGTGAACACCATGAAGACCAGCTGTGCCGCCAGCAGCAGGTACAGGTGCAGGCCGGCCTCCCAGCCCACCCAGGCGGTGGAGATCAGCAGCTGCGCGATCGCCGCGCACAGCAATGCGAGGGCCGCGGCGAGCTGGCGCCCCAGGCGTGCGAGCAGCAGCATGCCCAGGTACGCGACGCAGAACGCGGCGTTGAGAGCGACGAGCCCACGGAAGGCCTCGAAGTCGTAGGTCGCGAAGAACGCGGTGTAGGACAGGGTGATGATGAGCCCGAAGACGGCGATCGCATGCGTCGTGGAGACCGCTCGCCCGGCCTCGCCGCCCAGCCTGCCGACACGTCGATCGAGCACGCGTCCGACGATGTCGCTCAGCTGGCGCCCATTCACGCTCGCGTCTTCCGCCCCCATGGATCTCCTCCCCCGAGAGGTGTCACGTTCGGCGCCCCTGACGCCGGGCGCGCCTGCGCTCCCACAGGGCTCAGCCTACCGATCGCGGCGCACCCGCTCAGCCGTCCGAGGCCGATGCGACCGACGGCCCGCGTGCACCCGTCACGCCCGGCGCACGCCCACCAGGGTGGCTCCGACCACCAGGTTGCGGCCCGAGGCCTTGGCCTCGTAGAGCTTCGCGTCCGCGAGCCGGAGCACCTCGTCCTTGCTCGTGAAGCGAGGCGCGTGCGCGACGCCCACCGACATGGTGACGTTCTCGAGGACTCCCTCTGCCCCATACTCCTTCTCGATGGCCGTGCGCGCGCGCTCCATGTGCTCGACGGCCTCGTCGAGCGCCATTCCCGGCAGCACCACGAGGAACTCCTCACCGCCCCAGCGAGCCACCGTGCCGCGCTCGCCCACCGCCTCGACGAGCGTGCGCGCGACGTTGGAGAGCACCACGTCGCCAGCACCGTGACCCAGGCGATCGTTGATGCGCTTGAAGCGGTCGAGATCGGCGAGCGCCACGCTGTAGTGGCCGTCCCGCGCCGTCTGGGACAGGACCGGTGACACTCCACGTCGGTTGAAGACCTCGGTGAGCGAGTCGGTGCGGGCCGCGACCTCCGCCTCGGCGAGCAGGCGCACGTTGCGGCGTCGCTCGCGCACGAAGAAGTAGTTGTTGAACCACGCCAGCACGGACAGGATCATGACGACCACGACGACGTTCGAGACCGCGAGCACCCTCAGCTCCGGCGTACCCATGTCCACCTGGCCGCTGTCGAACGCTGCTCCGCCATAGGTCCACACCAGTGCGAGCGTCGCGACGATGGTCAGCGCGAGCCCGCCCCACCACTCCGGCGGCGTGAAGATCACGAAGGCGAGCGCGCCCACCGTGAGCAGCGGGAGCTGGAAGCCCGCGTCCACGGAGAACACCGATGCGAGATACGTGAACTGCGCGATGGGCACCAGCAGGCCGCTGACCGCTGCGGACAGGTACAGCTGGCGGCGGTTGAGGTCCACGCAGATGACCCAGATGCAGACCATCGCCAGGTGCGTGAGCCCGGGGGCCAGGGTCACAGGCGGGTCCGCCAGGGCGATGATGAGCGCCCAGGGAAGGCTGACGACCGCCGCGATCAGGAAGAACCGGTTGGCTGCCATGACCGAGCGCGCGCGCATGCGGTCCAAGGGCGTGACGCCGGCGTTGACCACCCCGACGAGAGCGCGCGCGAACGGCCCACGGGCACGGTTCTTGGTCATGGCGCTGCCTCGGACGTCGGCGGTCACAGTTGCGGGAGGCCGCGGGTGAGGCCGGCACTCCCCCACGGCACCACTCCCTGATCGTCGGGAGTTCCCTGAGTCTAGGCGAGGGGCCAGACGCGCGGAATGGACTGTGGCGCGCTCCACATGCACGGATGTCTCCAATTGCGGCCGGGACCTGGGTCGCAGGCGCGGCGATGCTGCGCATGGGAGGATGGTGGTCGTGGCACGAAGCATCTACATCACCTCCGCGGAGGGCGACAGCGGCAAGTCGACGGTGGCATTGGGCGTGACGGCCCTGCTCACGCGGACCGTGGGCCGCGTGGGCGTGTTCCGACCGGTGGCCCGTGTGTCCGATGGCTCCGACTACGTCCTGGACCTCCTGCTGGGCCACGACGGCGTGGACCTCTCGTACGAGGATGCCGTGGGCGTGACCTACGAGGACGTCCACAGCGATCCCGAGCGTGCGCTCGCGACCATCGTGTCCCGGTTCCACGAGGTGGAGCGCAGGTGTGACGCCGTCGTGATCGTGGGCACCGACTACACCGACGTGTCCGGAGCGGCGGAGTTCGAGTTCAACGCGCGCATCGCCGCCAACCTCGGCGCACCTGTCGCCCTGGTGGTGCATGGCCAGAGCCGCACGCCCGCGGAGATCGCACAGGTCGTGGGCCGAGCGCGCCTCGAGCTGGAGGACCATCACGCCAAGGTGGCGGCAGTGTTCGCGAACCGCTGCGATCCCGCGCAGCTCGACGAGATCAACGCGGTGCTCCCGGACGATGTGGGCGTGGGTGCGCTCCCTGCGGACCCGGTTCTCGAGGCGCCGCTGCTGTCCGCTCTCGTCGAGGCAGTCGACGGCACGGTGGTCGCCGGCGACACGGCGCTCCTCAATCGCGAGGTCCGCGACCTCATCGTGGGCGCGATGATGCCCGAGCACCTCTTGGAGCGCCTCGCGGAGGGCGCGGTGGTCATCACGCCCGGCGACCGCGCGGACACGCTCCTCGCCCTGCTCGCGGCGCATGCCGCGGACGGCTTCCCCAAGCTCTCCGGCATCATCCTCAACGGCGGGTTCCGCTCGTCCGAGCCGATCGCCCGGCTGGTCGAGGGGCTCGGGAGCGCACTGCCCATCGTCTCGACACCGCTCGATACCTACGAGACCGCACGCGCGTGCGCGAAGACCCGTGGACGTCTGGCCCGCGAGTCGAGCCTCAAGGTCGACACCGCGCTCAGCATGTTCGATCGCCACGTGGACGTCGTCGCCCTCACGCGCGCGCTCGACGTCGCCCGCACGGACGTGATCACGCCCCTGATGTTCGAGTACGACCTGCTGGACCGCGCGCGCGCCAGCCGCCAGCACATCGTGCTGCCCGAGGGCTCCGACGACCGCATCCTGCGCGCCGCCTCCACGCTGCTCACCCGCGACGTCGTGGATCTGACCATCCTCGGCTCCGAGCCCGCGATCCGCGGCCGCGCCGCAGAGCTGGGGCTCGAGATCGATGCGGCGCGCATCGTCTCCCCCAGCGACCGCGAGCTCGTCGAGCGCTTCGCGGAGACCTACGCAGAGCTGCGAGCACACAAGGGGATGACCGTCGAGCAGGCGCACGAGGTGGTCCAGGACGTCAGCTTCTTCGGCACCATGATGGTCCAGGCGGGCCTCGCGGACGGCATGGTGTCGGGCGCAGCGCACACCACGGCGCACACGATCACGCCGTCCTTCCAGGTCATCAAGACCACACCGGGCGTCTCGATCGTGTCCTCGGTGTTCTTCATGTGCCTCGCGGACCGCGTCCTGGTGTACGGCGACTGCGCCGTCAACCCCGATCCCACCGCGGAGCAGCTCGCGGACATCGCGATCTCCTCTGCGGAGACCGCGTTGCAGTTCCACATCGAGCCTCGGATCGCGATGTTGTCCTACTCGACGGGCGCCTCCGGCAGCGGCTCCGACGTCGACAAGGTCAGGGAGGCCACCCGGCTGGTGCGCGAGCGCCGGCCCGACCTCGTGGTGGACGGACCGATGCAGTACGACGCCGCCGTGGAGCCATCAGTGGCCGCCTCGAAGGCACCGGACTCGCCCGTCGCGGGTCAGGCCACCGTGCTGGTGTTCCCGGATCTCAACACCGGCAACAACACCTACAAGGCCGTGCAGCGGTCGGCGGGCGCCGTCGCCGTGGGCCCGGTGCTCCAGGGGCTGCGCAAGCCCGTCAACGACCTGTCCCGCGGAGCGCTCGTCCAGGACATCGTCAACACCGTCGCCATCACCGCGATCCAGGCACAGAGCCTGGAGACCCAGGAGGACTGAACACGTGAGCGTGAACTACGTGGGACTCGCGCTGGTCCTCAACTGCGGCTCCAGCTCGGTGAAGTACCAGGTGGTGGACACCACCCAGGACGAGCCGCTGGCCTCCGGGCTCATCGAGCGGGTCACTCACCACGGCGACGCGATCCGCGCCATCATCTCTCAGCTCTCGGAGCCGGGATCCGGGGTCGACCTCGAGAGGCTCACGGTCGTGGGCCACCGGGTCCTCCATGGTGGCGAGGAGTTCTCCGGTCCTACCGTGGTGAACGACTCCGTGGAGAAGCACATCGCGATGCTCTCGCCGCTTGGTCCACTTCACATACCGGCGAACCTCGCCGGCATCAGCTCCGCTCGCGCCGCCTTCCCTCACCTGCCGCACGTCGCGGTCTTCGACACCGCCTTTCACGCCACGCTGCCGGAGGCGGCGTACACGTACGCGATCGACCGTCGCGTCGCGCACGAGCACGGCGTGCGCCGCTACGGGTTCCATGGCACCTCGCACAGCTACGTGTCGCGTGAGACCGCGCGCCTCATGGACCGTCCCATCGAGGATGTCTCGATGATCGTGCTGCACCTGGGCAACGGCGCCTCCGCGTGCGCCATCCAGGGGGGTCGCTCGGTGGACACGTCGATGGGCCTGACGCCGCTCGAGGGCCTCGTGATGGGGACCCGATCCGGGGACATCGACCCGGCCGTCACGCTGCACCTGGCACGCACGGCCGGCATGACCATCGACGAGGTCGACGCCCTGCTCAACCGACAGTCGGGGATGCTGGGGCTCACCGGGTACTCGGACATGCGCGACGTCCGCTCCGCCGCCGATAGCGGATCCCGCGACGCCCAGGTGGGCCTGGAGGTCTACTGCCGGCGGATCCGCGGGTACGTGGGCCAGTACTTCGCGCAGCTGGGCGCCCTCGACGCGATCACCTTCACGGCGGGCGTCGGAGAAAACGACGACGCCGTGCGCCTGTCGTCGCTCTCGGGCCTCGAGGCGCTGGGGATCGTCATGGATCCGGAGCGCAACTCCGGCCGCAAGAAGCAGGCGACTCTGGTGAGCGCGGACGACTCGGCCGTCCAGGTGTGGGTCGTGCCCACGAATGAGGAACGCGAGATAGCGCTGCAGTCCATCGCTGCCGTGTCCTGATCGTCCGCTTTTGCCCGCGCGTGCGGGAGGTGTGGCCAATGCCACAGCGTCGTGGCCCGCCAGGCCTCCACGCCGCACTTATCGTTTCAGGGCAGCGCCTCGAACCGAGGCCCCAACCCTGAGGACGCCCGCCACAGTGATCGATGTCACCACCTGGACCGCGCACGCGACACGCGAGCCCTCCGAGCAGTTCCTGACCGCGATCGACCGGAAGTGGCGCGAGAGGCTCGCGACGACGTCGCGCACCTGCCCGTGGCGTTCCCAGCTCCTCCACTCTCTGGTGCTGCTTCACGTGGACCGCGCGACGCACAAGCGGCGCCTCCGCACCCACTACTTCGCGGCCGGCGAGTGCGGCGCGAAGGATCACGGCTTCACCCCGATGTCAGCACTCATCCCTGGCGACATGTACGGCCCGGAGTCGCTGCACGCGTTCCACACGGGCGAACACTCCGCGCTCGCCGCGGCCATCGTCGCCGCCAAGCAGGATCCGCACCTCGTCGCGACCACGGTGATCACAGAGCCGCAGTTCACGGCGATCGACACGTTCGACGACCACTCGGGAGCCCAGCTGCGTCCCGAGTCGCACGGCGCCGTCGTGCCGTTCCTGTACGCGGCCGCCGGCGAGGACGTCGAGGACGCCTTCGAGCGAGAGGACCTGCTGCGCGCGAACGGCTACTCGACCTACACCGTGGATGCGACCACGATGGGCGAGGATCCCATCGCGCTGCACCGCAACCTCGCGGCGCTCATGGAGGACGTGTTCGACGAGATCGCCCAGCTCAAGGCGGACGGTGCGGCGCGCATCCTGTCCCGGGACCCGCTGTGGCCGCTCGTCATCGTCAAGGCCCCCGCCGAGTGGAACCCGGCGCCCGCATCGGCTCGCCTCGACAGCGAGCGCCGCTAGGCCGCGTCACCGCTCGCAGCGCACGCGACTACCCTTGATGGGTGGCTCACCTTCTTGGCGCTCAGGCGCTTCACGTCGACTTCGGCACCGGCACGGTCCTCGATGAGGTGACCATCGGTGTGGAGGACGGCGACCGCATCGGCATCGTCGGCTCCAATGGCGCCGGAAAGTCGACGCTCATGAAGACCCTGGCGGGGCGCCTCGAGCCGCATGGCGGGGCCATCACCGTCACCCGCGGGACCCGTGTGGGAGTGCTCGACCAGTCCGATCACGTGGACGAGTCGCTCACGGTGCTGGAGGCGATCGTGGGCGGCAGCGCCGACACCCACGAGTGGGCCTCGGATCCGCGCATCCGCGACGTGATGTCCGGCCTCGTTCCTGACCTTCCCGCCGATGCCGTGGTCGGCACGCTGTCCGGCGGCCAGCAGCGGCGGGTCGCGCTCGCGCACGTGCTCGTCGACGATCACGACGTGGTTTTCCTGGACGAGCCCACGAACCACCTCGACGTCGAGGGTGTCGCGTGGCTCGCGGAGCACCTCAACCGGCGCTGGGCCCGCGGGCGCGGGGCGCTCGCCGTCGTGACGCACGACCGCTGGTTCCTCGACGCCGTCACGCAGCGCACGTGGGAGGTGCACGACGGCACCATCGACGTCTACGAGGGCGGATACGCCGCATATGTGCTGCAGCGCGTGGAGCGCGACCGCATCGCCGCCGCCACGGAGTCCAAGCGGCAGAACCTCATGCGCAAGGAGCTCGCGTGGCTCCAGCGCGGCGCGCCCGCGAGGACGTCCAAGCCCAAGTTCCGCATCGACGCCGCCAACGCTCTGATCGCGGACGTGCCGCCGGTGCGCGACAAGGTCCAGCTGTCGCGCATGGCCGCCGCACGGCTGGGCAAGGACGTCGTGGAGCTGATCCGCTGCTCGGTTCGCTACCCCACTGCGGACGGCGGCGAGCGAGAGGTGCTGCGCGAGATCGACTGGAACATCGGCCCCGGAGAGCGCACGGGAATCCTGGGGGAGAACGGCGCAGGCAAGTCCACGCTCCTCAAGCTCATCACCGGCGACCTCGAGCCCACCTCCGGCCGCGTGAAGACGGGTATGACGGTGCGGGTCGCGACGCTGTCGCAGCGTCTGGCCGAGCTGGACGAGCACGCTGAGGAGCGGGTGTCCGGCGTCGTCAAGCGCTTCAAGTCCGTCGAGCTGTCCGACGGCCAGGAGATGTCGCCCACCCAGCTCCTGGAGCGGCTGGGCTTCACCTCGATCCAGCTCAAGACCCAGGTCAAGAAGCTCTCCGGAGGCCAGCGGCGCCGCCTCCAGCTGCTGCTGGTGCTGCTGAGCGAGCCCAACGTGCTGGTGCTCGACGAGCCCACCAACGACCTCGACACTGATGTGCTCGCGGCCATGGAGGACCTGCTGGACTCGTGGCCGGGCACGCTGATCGTGGTGAGTCACGACCGCTACCTCATGGAGCGTGTGACCGACCAGCAGTACGCCGTCGTGGACGGCGGACTCCGCCACCTGCCGGGCGGCATCGACGAGTATGTGCGTCTGTCGCGCGAGCGCCGCGCGGGAACCGGCGGCGTGGGCACGTTCGGCAGCGGGGCCGTCGACAGCGCGTCCGGTGGCACCGCCGACCTCGCGCCTGCGCCGACGGGCGCGACGGACCTCTCAGGCGCGGAGCGCCGCTCACTGGAGAAGGAGATCGCCTCCGTGGAGAGGCGCCTGCAGCGGCTCATGCGGGAGAGCGAGGCCATCCACGCGGACATGGCCACCCATGATCAGGGAGACTTCGAGGGCCTGGCACGCCTGACAGCACAGTTGCGCGAGCACGACGCTGAGACCGCCGAGCTCGAGGAGAGGTGGCTGGAGCTGGGCGACCGCCTGGGCGTGTGAGGGCAGGTCACCCCACCTGCTGACGGCCCAGGACGTTGAGGAACGCGAGCTTCTCCGCGTCCTCGGAGCCCGGCGTCGCCGTGAACACCAGCAGGTTCTGCATCTGGGCGGGGTCGTGCAGGTGCTGGCAGTGGACCTCGATGACGCCCAGCTCAGGATGCACCAGTCGCTTCTCGTCGTGGTGGCGCCCCACCTCGTGAGCGGCCCAGACGCGCGCGAACTCCACGCTGGCGTCCTGCAGCGCGTCGACCACGTCGCTCACGCGCGGCTCGTCGGGCACGCGAGACGCGGCCTCGCGCAGGTCCGAGGTGAACACCCGGGCGTGATGGTCCTGGTCCTCGCGCGGGTAGCGAGCGCGAGAGGCCTCGTGCATGAAGAACCGATACGTCGCGTTGCGGTACAGGCCCGTGAAGTGCGTCTGATCGCCCAGCAGGGCCACGGCGGACGGCGTCTGCACCATCGTCTCGCCCAGCACGTTCATCACCTGTGCGGGGGTGTCCTCGAGCCGGTCGAGCACCCGCATCAGGCCGGGCGAGATGTGCTCCCACCGCACCGACCGCGACGGCGTGCCATGGCCGCTGATCCGGAACAGGTGGTCGCGCTCGTCGAGCGACAGTCGCAGGGCCCGCGACAGCGCCGCGAGCATCTGCTCGGACGGCTGTGGGCCCCGCGACTGCTCGAGGCGGGAGTAGTAGTCGACGGACATCTGCGCGAGCGCCGCCACCTCCTCGCGACGCAGGCCCGTGGCCCGACGGCGGGGCCCGCGCGGCATCCCCACGTCCTCGGGCGACAGCGCCTCGCGCCGAGTGCGCAGGAAGTCGGCGAGCTGCGCGCGGTCCATGCTCGTCATCCTTCCACGCCTACAGGAAGATCCCGCCGGACGCCTCGATGCGCTGTCCGGTGACCCAACCGGTGGCTCCCGTCAGCAGCGTCGCGATGAGCGGGCCGATGTCCTCGGGCTCTCCCACGCGGCCCAAGGCGGTCTGGGCCGCGAGGAACTGACGCTGCTGCTCGTTGTCCCTGTTGCGGCCACCCCCGAAATCGGTGGCGACGGGACCCGGAGCGACGGAGTTCACGCGGATGCCGCGCGGACCCAGCTCCTTGGCCCAGTACCAGGTGAGGTGGTCGACGCCTGCCTTGAGAGCGCCGTATGCCGCCTGGCCTGGCACCGCGAAGCGGGCGAGGCCGCTGGAGAGGTTGATGATGGCTCCGCCATCCACGAGCATCGGCTCGAGCGCCTGCGTGAGGAGGTAGGGCCCGCGAAAGTGCACCGCGTAGAGGTGATCGATGGTGTCGGCGTCCGTCTGACCCATGGGCGTGACGGTGCCGTGGCCCGCGTTGTTGACGAGGTGATCGAGGCGATCGCGGCCACAGCTCTCCCGCAGCGCGTGTGGCAGCGCCTCGGCGAACGCAGCGATCGCGTCCGGATCGCTGACGTCGAGCTCGAGGGCGAGCGCCGCCGCGCCGTGCTCGCGCGCGACGGCGACCACAGCATCGGCTTCCTTCAGACCCGTGCGGTAGGTGATCACCACATCGACTCCCTGCGACGCGAGCGCGAGCGCGGTCGCGCGCCCCAGACCGCGGCTGCCGCCCGTGATGAGGGCAAGTGGACGAGTGGACATGAGCGTCTCCCTTCGGTGGTGGACCTCCAGGTTCGGGGCTCCGCCGTCGCGGATGAAGGCAGCGCTCATCCAGGGATCCTCGATCCCCCCCTCGCACTCGGGCGCCGTTGCGGACCGCGCGCAATCCCGCAAGAGTGTGGACCATGACCTACCTGTCGCGCGCCGCCGTCGCCTCCGCCGCCGACATCGGGTTCCGCCCGGTGATGAACCGTTGGGGCAAGGTCCGCGCGGTCACGCGGCAGGACGCCGCTGCGATCGGTGCCGCTGAGGATGCGCGCGCGCTCGTGACGCTGCGCGCCGGCATCACCGAGCGGGCGAGCGGCGGCGTCGCGGGCGCCGCGGTGGCGCTGGGGGTGGTCGCCTCGCTGGCTGTGGTGGGACTCGCGCTGTGGCCGCCGGCGGAGACCATCTGGGGCTGGCTGGTGGCGCTCGTGCTGCTGATCCTGGGAGGGACGGTGGTGCTGCTGATGTCCTTCGACGCCGAGCCCCGCTCGGACGCCTGGTGCTACCTGCTCGACCGGCGGATCCGGCAGCTCGACGGGCCCCCGCGCGCCGGGGCCACCGGCCCCGCCACGAGCCTGCTGTCTCGCCTCACGGGGAGAGCGCCTAGGACCTAAGCCCGCGCGCATCGGTCGCGAGGGTGAAATGCTGACGATGTTCGCTTCACGACTTGGAGGTCAGCATGACGGGAACCGCCTGGAGGACACGCACCACCGACGCCGCCACGCCGGAGGAGATCGAGGCGATCGACCGCTGGTGGAGGGCCTCCAACTATCTGAGCGTGGGGCAGATCTACCTGCTCGACAACCCGCTGCTGCGCCAGCCGCTGCATCGAGACCACGTGAAGCCGCGCCTCGTGGGCCACTGGGGGACCACGCCAGGCCTGAACTTCCTCTACGGGCACCTCAATCGCATGATCAGGGCTCGCCAGCAGGAGGCGATGTACATCATCGGCCCCGGCCACGGCGGTCCGGGGCTGGTGGCCGCGAGCTACCTCGAGGGCACCTACACCGAGACCTACCCCGACATCTCGTACGACGAGCGCGGGGTGCAGCGCCTGTTCAAGCAGTTCTCCTTCCCTGGAGGCATCCCGTCTCACGTGGCGCCGGAGACTCCTGGCTCCATCCACGAGGGCGGGGAGCTGGGCTACGCCCTCTCCCACGCCTACGGAGCGGCCTTCGACAACCCCGGGCTGCTGGTGCCGGCGATCGTGGGCGACGGCGAGGCGGAGACGGGCGCGCTGGCCACGAGCTGGCACTCGAACAAGTTCATCAACCCTGCCACCGATGGCGTGGTGCTGCCCATCCTGCACCTCAACGGCTACAAGATCGCCAACCCCACCGTGCTGGCGCGCATCAGCGACCACGAGCTGGACTCGCTGATGCGGGGGTACGGCCACAAGCCCCACGTGTTCGTGGCCGGCTTCGACGACGAGTCCCACCATGAGATCCACGCCCGCTTCGCGGCGCTGCTGGACGACGTCATGGACGAGATCGCCGCGATCAAGGCGCAGGCCGCCGAGGACCCCGACATGGACCGGCCCCAGTGGCCGATGATCGTCTTCCGCACTCCCAAGGGCTGGACGTGCCCCGCGCAGATCGATGGCAGCCAGACCGAAGGCTCCTGGCGCGCGCACCAGGTGCCGCTGTCCAACGCTCGCGACACCGACGAGCATCTGCGCACCCTCGAGAGCTGGCTGCAGTCCTACGGCCCGGACGAGCTGTTCGACGAGTCCGGTGCACCCACGCCGGAGGCGCGCGCGATCGCGCCGCAGGGCGACCTGCGCATGTCCGCCTCGCCGCACGCGAACGGAGGGCGCGTGCTGCGCGGGCTGCGCATGCCGGACTTCCGGGACTTCGCCGTCGACGTCCCCTCCCCCGGCGCCGGCCCCGAGCAGGCCACCAAGCAGCTGGGTCTGTTCCTGCGCGCGGTCATGGACGGCAACCGGGACAACTTCCGCATCTTCGCGCCGGACGAGCTGGCGTCGAACCGGCTCCAGGACGTGCTGGACGTCAGCGACAAGGTCTGGCAGGCGGAGCGCGAGGACGACGGCACCCACACCGGCGCCCAGGGGCGCGTGATCGAGATGCTCTCCGAGCATCAGTGCCAGGGCTGGCTCGAGGGCTACCTGCTCACCGGCCGCCACGGCCTGTTCACGTCGTACGAGGCGTTCATCCACATCATCGACTCGATGGTCAACCAGCATGCGAAGTGGCTGAAGGTCTCGCGGGAGCTCGCGTGGCGCCAGCCGGTGGCCT
This sequence comes from Demequina activiva, assembly GCF_016862815.1. Taxonomy (GTDB): domain Bacteria; phylum Actinomycetota; class Actinomycetes; order Actinomycetales; family Demequinaceae; genus Demequina; species Demequina activiva. Next base: position 56,452 of record NZ_BONR01000003.1, read on the forward strand.
CGCTCAACTACCTGCTGTCCAGCCATGTGTGGCGCCAGGACCACAACGGCTTCTCTCACCAGGACCCCGGCTTCATCGACCACGTCGTCAACAAGAAGGCGGAGATCGTCCGCGTCTACCTGCCCCCGGACGCCAACACGCTGCTGTCCACCTACGACCACTGCCTGCGCTCACGCGACTACGTCAACGTCGTCATCGCCGGCAAGCAGCCGCAGGCGCAGTGGCTCACCATGGACCAGGCGATCGATCACTGCACACGAGGGGTGGGCATCTGGGAGTTCGCATCCACCGTGCCGCTGGGTGAGGAGCCGGACGTGGTGATGGCCGCCGCCGGAGACGTCCCCACCATCGAGATCCTCGCGGCGATCGACATCATCCGTCAGGAGCTGCCGGAGCTCAAGGTGCGCATGATCAACGTCGTGGACCTGATGAGGCTGCAGCCGGAGGAGGAGCACCCGCACGGGCTGTCCTCGCGAGCCTTCGACCAGCTCTTCACCACGGACAAGCCCATCATCTTCAACTACCACGGCTATCCGTGGCTGATCCACCGCCTGACCTACCGGCGCAACGGTCACAGCAACATTCACGTGCGCGGGTACAAGGAGGAGGGCACCACGACGACACCGTTCGACATGGCGATGCTGAACGACATCGATCGCTACTCGCTGGTCATGGACGTGATCGACCGGGTGCCATCGCTGGGGACGCGTGCCGCGTCGCTGCGCCAGGACCTGTCGGACCGGCGCCTCGCCGCGCGCCGGTATGCACGGGAGCACGGCGAGGACATCCCCGTGGTGGCGAACTGGGTGTGGCCCGATGCGGACGAGGACAGCCGGCGCGCCCTGCAGGGCGCCCAGTCCACGGGCGGCGACAACGAGTAGCGACCACGGCGGTCGAGCCGGGTCGGTCGGCCGCAGCGTGAAGGACGTCCTGCAGTCAGGAGCGTGGTGGGCCGCCGACTACGTCGACGCGCTCTGGTGGCAGGCGAAGGCACTCGCGATCCGCACCGATCCGGCATCCCTGCACGCGGGATCCCGCGCGCCCGTCGTGGTGCTGCCCGGGATCTACGAGACCTGGACGTTCATGCAGCCGGTGATCGACCGGCTCCATCGTCGGGGCCATCCCGTGCATGTGGTGGAGAGCCTGCGCCGCAGCCATCGCCCCGTCGAGGAGATGGCCGAGCGGGTCGAGGAGTACCTCGAGGCGGCGGACCTGCGCGACGTCATCGTGGTCGCCCACAGCAAGGGCGGCCTCGCGGGCAAGCGCGTGATGGCGGGAGAGTGCGGCGACCGCGTGCGGGGCATGCTCGCGATCGCCACGCCCTTCGGCGGATCGCGCTACGCACGCTTCATGTGGCTGCCTTCGCTGCGCGCCTTCTCCTCGCGCCACCCGTCGATCGCGGGCCTGGCCGAGCAGACGGAGGTGAACAGCAGGATCGTGTCCGTCTACGCGCGCTTCGACCCGCACATCCCGGAACGCAGCGAGCTTCCCGGCGCGACCAACATCATGCTCGACACCGGCGGCCACTTCCGCATCCTACGAAGGGCCGATGTCCTGGACGGGCTCACGCACCTCGCGGACTGACGTCCCCTCCGGATCGGGCGGGACCCCGGCGCCCCAGGTGTGGATGCGCTCTCCAGCCTCGCTGAACAGGCTCAGCACGGTTACCTCCGCACCGTCCGCGGATGTCATGGAGTGCGGCATACGAGTGTCGAACTCGGCGGCCTCTCCTGGCTCCAGCACCAGGTCCTGGTCGCCGAGCAGCAGCCGCAGTCTCCCTGACAGCACATAGAGCCACTCGTGTCCGTCGTGGACGCGCAGCTCGCCGCCGCGATGCTGCGGCGTGTACGTGATCCGGTAGGCGCGCATGCTCGAGGACTCTGGTGCAAGAGGCACCATCACCATGCCGTCCCGGCGCATCTCCGGGCGTCGCACGCGCGGGTCGCGGTCGGCCGGAGGCAGCAGATCGTCCACTCGGATGCCCAGCTGTCGCGTCAGCGGCACCACCAGCTCGAGCGTCGCCTGACGCTTGCCGGACTCCAGCCGCGACAGGGTGCTCGCAGAGATGCTGGCGCGGGACGCCAGATCATCGAGAGTCCACCCGCGCGCCTGCCGTGCCGCCCGCAGCCGCGGCCCCACCTGTGCCAGTTCGTTCACCCCAGCAGTCTTGCATATTCTGCAAGTCTGCTTGCGCTGGCGGCATCGACGTCCGCATGATCGCTCCATGACCGCACACATCTGGGACACCATCGTTATCGGCGGCGGAGCAGCGGGCCTGTCCGCGGCGCAGATGCTTGGCCGCTCACGCCGCCGCACGCTCGTGATCGACGCCGGACTTCCGCGCAACCGCTTCGCGTCACACATGCACGGCGTGCTGGGGCACGACGGCCTCGACCCCGCCGATCTGCTGGCTCGCGGACGCAGAGAGCTCGAGCGGTACGACGTCGAGATCCGGGAGGGATGGGTCGAGAGCGTCGATGACGACGGCGCGACCCTCGCCGTCCACACCGCAGGCACCGTCGAGAGTGCACGCGCGGTCGTGCTCGCCACGGGCATCACGGACCACCTGCCCGACATCCCGGGGCTCGCCGAGCGCTGGGGCGTCACCGTCGCCCACTGCCCCTACTGCCACGGCTGGGAGGTGCGCGATCAGCGCATCGGCGTGCTGGTCTCCGCCGCCGGCCAGGTGCATCTGGCACAGATGATGCGCCAGCTCAGCGCCCGCGTGACGGTGTTCGCTCAGTCGCGCGAGCTGGTCGCTGACGAGGAGCGCTCGCGCCTGGCCGCGCGCGGCGTCGAGGTTGTGGACTCGGCCGTGGTCTCCGTCCAGGGCGAGGGCACCGCGATCACCCACGTCGTCACCGCGAACGGCGCTCGTCACGAGCTCGACGCGATCTTCACCGGCGGCGTCCCTGAGCCGCACGACGGCGCCGTCGCGGCGCTGGGCCTCGGGCGCACCGACGGGCCGGGGACGAGCCTCATCGCCGTCGCACCGGACGGCGCGACGAGCCACCCACGCGTGTGGGCAGCGGGGAACGTCGTCAGCCCCATGGACAGCGTGCCCATGGCCGCGAGCGCCGGCGCGGTCGCGGGCGCGCGCATCAACGGGTTCCTGGTCGGGGAGGACGTCGACCTGGCGCTGCACGCCGGCGACGAGTGGCGTGACGTCGCTCCCACGGAGTTCTGGGAGCAGCGCTACGGCGCTTCGGTGCCCGCCTGGTCCGGCACCGTCAATGCCACCCTCGCCGATGCCGTGGCGGGCTTGGCGCCTGGCCGCTCGCTCGACCTGGGGTGCGGGGAAGGGGCGGATGCGATCCACCTGGCGCTGGCGGGCTGGGACGCCCACGGAGTCGACATCTCCACCAGGGCGATCGAGCGAGCACGGACGGCGGCCGCAGGCGCAGGCGCGCACGCCTCCTTCGAGGCAGCGGACCTCAGCGAGTGGGAGGCGGACGGCTCGTACGACCTCGTCACGGCATCGTTCTTCCACTCACCCGTGTCACTGGACCGGACGGCGATACTGCGGCGCGCATCGGCCGCCGTCGCGCCCGGCGGTCACCTGCTGATCATCACCCACGCGGCCGCGCCGCCGTGGGCAGACCCGGCTCACGTGCGCCACCACACGTTTCTTGACGCACGGGAGGAGGCCGATGCGCTGGCGCTCGATCCCCAGCAGTGGGAGGAGGGGCGGGTCGAGCTCGTGGAGCGCGACGCGACGGGTCCGGACGGCGAGCCCGGCCACCTCACCGACGGCGTGGTGCTCCTGCGCCGCCGCTAGCGAGTCCGGGTCACCGCGGCAGCGTCAGGACGTCCGCGCCGTCATCGGTGATGACGATGGTGTGCTCGGTGTGCGCGGTCAGGCACCCCGTCGCGCTGCGCAGGGTCCAGCCGTCCTGGTCCACCACCAGCTCGTCCGTGTCCGCCATGATCCAGGGCTCGAGCGCGAGCATCAGACCCGGGCGGAGCTTGTAGCCTCGGCCCGCGCGTCCGGAGTTGGGGATGTGGGGGTCCTGGTGCATGGTCGAGCCGATGCCGTGGCCGCCGAACTCGGTGTTGATGGGGTACCCCGCTGCCGTGAGCACCTCGCCGATCGCGTGGGACAGATCGCCGATGCGCGCGCCCGGGCCGGCCGCGGCGATGCCCGCTGCCAGAGCCCGGCGGGTCGTGTCGATCAACGCGTCGCTCTGAGGAGCCTCGGCCTCGCCCACCACGAAGCTGATCGCCGCATCGGCCGCGACGCCGTGCAGCAGCACGGCGAGGTCCAGCGTGAGCAGGTCGCCGTCCTGGAGGTCGTAGTCCGTGGGCAGCGCGTGCAGCACGGCGTCGTTGACCCCGGTGCAGATGTAGTGGCCGAAGGGCCCGCTGCCAAAGGACGGTGCGTAGTCGACGTAGCAGGACTCGGCGCCCGCCTCCGCGATCATCTGCTGGGTCCAGCGGTCGATGTCCAAGAGGTTGACGCCCGGCACCGCGCGCTCGCGCATGGTCTGCAGGATGGAGCCCACCAGGGCCCCGGTCTCCCGCCCGCGCGCGACCTCACCCGGGCTCATGATCTCGATCATGCGGGCGCCCCTACGCGGGGTGGTACGGAGAGACCACCACGTCGACGCGCTGGAACTCCTTGAGGTCCGAGTAGCCGGTGGTGGCCATCGAGCGGCGCAGCGCGCCCATGATGTTCGTGGTGCCGTCCGCGCGGTGGCCGGGGCCGTGGAGGATCTCCTGCAGCGTGCCGGCCTGGCCCACCTCGACGCGCTCACCGCGCGGCAGCTCGGCGTGATACGCCTCCTGGCCCCAGTGGAAGCCGCCTCCGGGAGCCTCGGTGGAACGCGCCAGCGCTGCGCCGATCATCACCGCATCGGCTCCGCACGCGAACGCCTTCACGAGGTCGCCCGCACGCCCCAGCCCGCCGTCCGCGATCACGTGCACGTAGCGACCGCCGGACTCATCCAGGTAGTCGCGGCGCGCGGCGGCCACGTCGGACACGGCGGTGGCCATGGGGGCGTGGATGCCCAGCGTGGTGCGGGTGCGCTGCGCTGAGCCGCCGCCGAATCCCACCAGCACTCCCGCCGCTCCGGTGCGCATGAGGTGCAGCGCCGCCTGATACGTGGAGGCGCCGCCCACGATCACGGGGACGTCGAGGTCGTAGATGAACTTCTTGAGGTTGAGCGGCTCGACCTCCTCGGACACGTGCTCGGCGCTCACCGTGGTGCCGCGGATCACGAACAGGTCCACGCCCGCCTTGAGCACCGTCGCGTAGTGCTCCTGCGTGCGCTGCGGGGACAGGGCTCCCGCGACGGGCACGCCCGCCGCACGGATCTCCTGGAGCCGCGCGGCGATGAGCTCGTCCTTGATGGGCTCGCGGTAGATCTCCTGCAGGCGCGCTGTCGCGTCCGCCGCGTCGAAGCCGGCGATCTGCTTCAGCAGCGGCTCCGGGTCCTCGTAGCGCGTCCACAGACCCTCGAGGTCGAGGACTCCCAGGCCGCCGGCCTTGCCGAGCGCGATCGCGGTCGCGGGACTCATCACGGAGTCCATGGGAGCCGCGATGACGGGGATCGAGAACTGGAACGCGTCGATCTGCCACGACAGGCTCACCTGCTCCGGGTCGCGCGTGCGCCGGGAGGGCACCACCGCCACGTCGTCGAAGGAGTACGCGCGGCGTCCGCGCTTGCCGCGCCCGATCTCGATCTCGTTGCTCACCGCAATAGCCTATCTGGACTCGCGGACGGCGCGTGGGGCCTCAGCGCGCGGCCCGTCGCGGGTGCGCTGTCGGTCCCGCGTGGGACAGTGGTCGCATGAGCTGGCTGGACGCGACCATGGTGGGCTTCGACACGGAGACCACGGGCATCTCGACCGCGCACGATCGCATCGTGACCGCGGCGATCATCACGCGCACGGGTGACGACGTCACCGCGCGCACGTGGCTCATCGATCCCGGGATCGAGATCCCGGCGCGCGCCACGGAGGTGCATGGGATCTCGACCGAGCAGGCGCGGGCCGAGGGCGCTCAGCCGGCCGTGGCACTCGAGGAGATCGCCTCGATACTCGCCGGCGCGATGGCGGCCGGCTTCCCTGTGGTCGCGTTCAACGCGCAGTTCGACGTGTCGATCCTCGAGGCGGAGCTCGCCCGCCATGGGCTGCCGTCGCTCGGATCGCGGGTGCCGAACGGCCAGGTCGCGCCCGTGGTGGACCCGCTGGTGCTCGATCGCAAGTTGGACCGCTGGCGCAAGGGCAAGCGCAAGCTGATCGACATGTGCGCGACCTACGGCGTCACCGTGGTCGCGGACGATCTTCACGCGGCGGACGCGGACGTGCTCGCCACGCTCGACGTGCTGAGAGCGATGGCGACGCGGTATCCCGCGATCGGTGAGTCCGCGCTGGCGGACCTGCACAGTCAGCAGGCCGATGCGCACCGTGAGTGGGCACTGGAGTTCGCCGCCTGGCTGCGCTCACGCGGTCGGACCGAGGACCTTCCACGACCGGAATGGCCGCTCGCCGTCTGATCCCGGTCGACCGCCGGCGGTGTGCCTAGAGTGGAACAGGAACCCTTGCGAAGGAGGTGGCGATGACGCCGCCCAACCAGGCTCCGGTCGCAGCCGGGCCACTGATCGACGCTCGCGCACAGCTGGCCGGCGCCGTCGAGCATCTGGGAGTGAGCGACGGCGTTCACCGCATGCTGTCCATCTCCCGCCGAGAGATGGCCGTCTCCGTGCCGCTGCGCCGTGACGACGGCAGCACCGCGGTCTACGAAGGCTTCCGCGTCCAGCACAACTTCTCCCGCGGGCCGGCCAAGGGCGGCCTGCGCTTCTCGACCGCGGTGGACCTGGACGAGGTCCGGGCGCTGGCGATGTGGATGACCTGGAAGTGCGCGCTCGTGGATGTGCCCTACGGCGGCGCGAAGGGCGGCGTGTCGATCGAGCCCCGCGACCACAGCCAGGCCGAGCTGGAGCGAGTGACACGTCGCTACACCTCCGAGATCCTCCCCATCATCGGCCCCGACGTGGACATCCCGGCGCCGGACATCGGCACGGACGAGCGCACCATGGCCTGGATCATGGACACCTACTCGGCTGCCGTGGGCCACACGGTCCCCGGCGTGGTCACCGGCAAGCCCATCAGCCTGGGCGGCTCGCTGGGACGTGCCAGCGCCACGAGCCGTGGCGTCGCGCACGTCGCTCTCATGGCGATGACGAGCCGAGGCATCGATCCCGTGGGGGCCACCGCCGCTGTGCAGGGCTTCGGGAAGGTAGGTCGCGATGCGGCTCGCTTCCTGTCGGAGGCGGGCGTGCGCGTGGTCGCCGTCAGCGACGTCGACGGCGCGATCTGGGCCGGGGACGGTCTCGGCATCACGCACCTGGGCGACCATGCGGACAGCGCAGGGACCGTGGCCGGATTCGACGGCGCGGAGTCGATCGACCCCGCGAGCGTCCTGACGCTTGACGTGGACGTGGCGGTCCCGGCGGCCGTCGAGGGCGTCATCACCGCGGCGAACGCGGACAGGATCCAGGCCCGCATCCTGGTCGAGGGAGCCAACGGCCCCACGACCAACGAGGCGGATGCGATCCTCGCGGACAAGGACATCCTCGTGGTGCCGGACATCCTCGCCAACGCGGGCGGAGTGATCGTCTCGTACTTCGAATGGGTGCAGTCCAACCAGGCGTATCAGTGGCGCGAGCGCGAGGTGCAGGAACGTCTCGAGGAGCGCATGGAGCGCGCGTGGCACGCCGTCGTCGACTACGCCGGAGCACATCGCATGTCCTACCGCGAGGCCGCCACCGCGCTCGCCGTTCAGCGTGTGATCGAGGCCCACGATCTGCGGGGCCTCTACCCCTGACGCGCTGATCTGCGGTCTCGACCGCGGCGGAGCGCTTCGTCGTCACGCCACAGGTGCGTCGGCTGGCGCCGGCCCCTCTTGGGCGCTCAAGCCGTGCTCCGTCTTCTCCCAGTAGTGCGGGCGGAGGATCAGCTGTCCCAGCCCCTTGTACGCCGCGATCGAGTGCAGCACCCAGTACAGCGGGTTCAAGAGCGCCCACGGCACGAGCCAGAATGCCCCGCGCTTGAACGGCCCCATCATGTTGAGGTAGATGACCAGGCTGTTGCCGAGCAGAAAGTTGAGCAGGCACACGGCGAGGACTGCTGGCGGGAAGTACGCGTCGAGAACGTCCGCGGGCGTCAGCCACGTGACGAAGGTGATGACCGCAAAAGGCAGAACTCCGAGGAACGTGAGCGGGGTGCCTCCGATGAGCAGAGCGAAGCCCCAGAACCTGCGCCAACCGAGTTCCGCGATGAGGAGCCTGGGCGAGCGAGCGTGAACCAGCGATGTCTGCATGTAGCCCTTGATCCAGCGGCTGCGTTGACGAATGAAGTTCGGGATGGAGGTGTTGGCCTCTTCCCACGTCACCGAGTCGACGATTCCCACCCGATAGCCGAGTGCTCCTGCGCGGATGCCCAGATCCGCATCTTCGGTGACATTGAACGGGTCCCAGCCGCCGAGCTCTCTCAACATGCTCGTACGAAAGTGGTTCGACGTACCGCCAAGTGGGATGGGGAGAGTGTCGACATCGAGCCCGGGGAGCATGTAATCGAACCAGTACGAGTACTCGAGCGTGAACATGCGAGTGAGCACGTTCTCGCGCGCGTTGAAGTAGTTCAGCTGCGCCTGCATCACGGCTGTGCGATCCCCCGCGTGACGGAACCCCAGGAAGGACTTCTTCAATTGGAGAGGATCGGGAGCGTCCTCGGCGTCGTAGATGACCACGAACTCGCCGGTGCACAACGATAGGCCCACATTGCACGCTCGCGGCTTGGTCTGCGGCTTGCCACGAGGCACCACCACCACCGTCATGTAGTCCGGGGTATGGGAGGCGTCGATCGCGGCGCGCGTCTCGTCGTCTTCCTCCTCGACGAGGATAAGCACCTCGAGCTTGTCCGAGGGGTAGTCGAGGGCGCCCAGATTCGTGACGAGACGATGCACGATGTTCGCCTCCCGAAAGACTGGAACCAGCACCGTGTAGACGGGAAGCTCGGCGTCGTCGAGCGCAGCGATCTCCTCAGGATCGATATGGTCGACTAGGTCGTAGCGCGCGCCGCGCAGCGACACCCAGAACTTGAACGCCGTGGATGCGAGGAAGACCACGCTCGACACGCCCACGACCGCGACCACGGTGCCGACCGGCGCGAGCACCAGCGCCACGACCAGCGCGATGAGTGTGATCGCGACCATGATCTTCTGCGAGCGGAGCAGGACCACACGAGCAGAGAGCCGCGGATTGCGCTCCCAGAGACCGTAGGTCGCCTCGCGTGCCACCTCAGCGTCAGCCATGTGAACCCGCGTCATGCCGACCACCCTTGCACGAAGGCATCCAACCATGCTTTGGATGCGGGATAGAGCACGAACGCTGTCGTCCACGCCACCACCGCTTGGCTCGCCGCGAGACCCATAGTGAGGGCGAGATAGCCGCCGCGAGGTCGGCGCGGCAGCAGCGCGATGCCGATCGTGAGCAGGAGAAGGAACGTGACGCCGGCCGAGCCGCTCGGCGTGGCTCCCAGAACCACGGCGAGCAGGATCGAAGCCGTGACCAGGATCGGCATCAGCGCGAGGAGCGGACGGCGCACTGCGAGCGCGAAGACCACGCCGGCCACGGCCGGCGCGAAGTACAGCCATCCCCACGGACCGGTCAGCACGTCTCGCACGAGATTCGCCCGCTCCAGGTCGATCTCCAGGCCTTCGCCGTCGAACACCCAGAACAGGTCGGAGCGGAACACGAGACCCAAGATCGAGACGGCGCTGAACGCCGCGACCGTTGGAAAGACCAGGACGAGCGCATTCGCGATGGTCGCTCCCCGCCGGGAGTGGACCAGGAAGGGCACCACGCTTCCCGCGATCACCACGGAGAACAGCAGAGCCGGAGCGGACAAGGCCGCTAGAGCAAAGAGGATCCCGGCACGGAAGCCTGCCTGCGTGTTGGCGAAGACGATGAAACGCACCACATCGATCAAACCGAGCCCAAAGAGCGCGACCGCGAGCGTAATCTCGAGGTTGGTCGTCACGTTGGCAGCGAACAGCGGAGTCGCCCCCAGCATGAGCGCCACAAGCGCCCGTTCTGGCCGGTGGTAGTCCCGCCGCTGCAGCCACTCCAGCACCCGCTGGAGAAAGAAGCCAGCGACGAGGGACCCGGCCACGGCAAGCCCCACCACTCCTCCTGGCATGGCGACCGCCACCAGGGTCGTCACTGGGGGGTACAGCGCTACAAGGATGTCGACGCTTGCGGTCAGCTCCGCTAGCGCGGACACCTGGTCAACCAGAGCGGCGTTGGGCGTGTCGGTGTAGAAGTATCCGTCGCTGTCGCGAGCGAGCACTGCGGTGATTGCCAGGAACGGGAGCGACATCAAGAGCCGCAGTCCCCACCGCGCGGCACGCGACGCCGGGTACTTTGGCCAAGGTCCTCGCCCTCTCCCCTCTCGCCGGGCCGGTCGGGCGGCGTCCGCCGCGATGGCAGACCTGGTGCGGGACATAGAGCCCATCATGACACCTTGCAGCGGGCTCAGTGCGCTCACGGCGGCACCGTCGCGCCCATGCAGTCACGACGCGAGGACGCGCCACAACATGGTGAGGGACACCACCACGATGAGCACCCGCAGCACGAGGGGGTTCACCCGCAGCAGGATGTGCGAGCCCACATACGCGCCGATGAGCTGGCCCACGATCATCACGCCGCCCACCACCCAAACGATCTTGCCGGCGATCACGAACACCAAGAGCGACGCGATGTTCGTGGCGAAGTTCAGCGTCTTCGCGATCGCGGTCGAGCGGCGCAGCGGCAGGGCTCGCAGAGCGGTGCCGGAGAGCGCGTACAGCGAGCCCGTGCCGGGCCCGAAGGCGCCGTCGTACGCACCGATCGCCGGCACCACCGTGGCCTCGTAGACGGGGTCGCTCATGCGGGGTCGCGCGGGCGGCTCATGCGACCTGGGCACCAGCAGGAAGTACGCCGCGATGAGCGCCAGCACCAGCGGGATCACGATCTCGAGTGCGTCCGTCGACAGGAACAGGATCGCCACCGTGCCGGCCACCGATCCCAGGAACGCCCACAGCATGGGCCAGCGCACATCCGCCCACCGCACCCCGTGCTTGCGAATCACCTGATACGTCGCCATTCCAGTGCCCGCAGGAGCCTGGAGCTTGTTGGTCGCGAGCGCCTGGAGCGGGGGCAGCCCGGCCAGCAGCAGCGCTGGCACCGTCAGCAGCCCGCCTCCCCCGGCGAGGGTGTCGAGACATCCGGCCAGCAGCGCCACCAGCGCGAGGAGCGCGAGGACCTCCCACGTGACCTCCACGGAGAGGTCAGCGTCCGGAGTAGTTGGGCGCCTCGACGGTCATCTGGATGTCGTGCGGGTGCGACTCCTTGAGCCCTGCCGGCGTGATGCGCACGAACTTGCCGCGCTCGCGCAGCTCGTCGATGGTGCGCGCGCCCACATAGAACATCGACTGCCCCAGGCCACCCACGAGCTGACGGGACACGTCACGCAGCGAGCCCTTGAACGGCACCCGCCCCTCGATGCCTTCGGGGATGATGTCGTCGTCACTCGGGGCGTCCGACTGGAAGTACCGGTCCTTGGAGTAGGAGACGCGGCCGCGGGAGGCCATCGCTCCCATGGATCCCATGCCGCGATACGACTTGTACTGCTTGCCGCCCACGAGCACCAGGTCGCCGGGCGCCTCCGCGCATCCGGCGAACAGCGAGCCGAGCATCACCGACTCCGCGCCCGCGACCAGCGCCTTCGCGATGTCGCCCGAGTACTGCAGGCCGCCGTCCGCGATCACGGGCACGCCGGCGGGACCGGCCGCCTTGAACGCCTCGTTGACCGCGGTGACCTGGGGCACGCCCACGCCGGCGACCACCCGCGTCGTGCAGATCGAGCCCGGGCCCACCCCCACCTTGACGGCGTCGACGCCGGCATCCACCAGCGCCTGCGCGCCCTCGCGGGTGGCGACGTTGCCGCCGATCACCTGCACGTGCTGCGTCACGGGGTCCGTCTTGATGCGGCGGATCATGTCGATCATCGCCTGGGCGTGACCGTGGGCGGTGTCGACCACGAGGGCGTCCACGCCGGCCTCGACGAGTGCGACAGCGCGCTCCCAGGCATCCCCGAAGAATCCGACCGCTGCGGCGACCCGCAGGCGACCGTGCTCGTCCTTGGTGGCCTTGGGGTACAGCTCGGACTTCACGAAGTCCTTCACGGTGATCAATCCCGTGAGCCGGCCCGCATCGTCGACCAGCGGCAGCTTCTCGATCTTGTGCTGGCCCAGCAGCTCGGCTGCCTCCGCGTTGGACATTCCCTCGCGGCCGGTGATGAGCGGCATGGGAGTCATGGCCTCGCGCACCTTGCGGGCCTCGAACTCGTTCGGGTTCACGAAGCGCAGGTCGCGGTTGGTGATGATGCCGAGCAGCGTGCCGTCCTGGTCCACCACGGGCAGGCCGGAGACGCGGTACTTGCCGCACAGGGCGTCGAGCTCCGCGAGCGTCGCGTCGGGGCCCACGGTGACGGGATCCGAGATCATCCCGGACTCGGAGCGCTTGACGATCTGGACCTGGTGCGCCTGGTCCTCGATGGAGAGGTTGCGGTGCAGCACGCCGATGCCGCCCTGGCGCGCCATCGCGATCGCCATGCGCGCCTCGGTGACGGTGTCCATCGCGGCGCTCAGGAGCGGGATGGCGATGGTGATCTCTCGGGTGAGGCGAGTGCTCGTGTCCACCTCGGAGGGGATGACGTCGCTCTGTCCCGGCAGGAGCAGAACGTCGTCGTAGGTGAGTCCAGTGAAGCCGAAGGGGTCTGTCTCAGTGGGCGCCATCGTCCGATTCTACGGAACAACGCAGGGGGCCACGGACGGCCGCGACCAGCCAAGCGGTGACCAAGCGGTGAAGGCGCGGTGACGGCGCCATCGGGGGTCTAGCCAACGCCAGTCATTCCAGGTATGAATGGGGGTAGTGCATGAATTGTGCTACGGATGTTATCGGGTCTTGACCTGTCCGATTCATCCGGAATACGGTGAAGTGCACCAATCGGTTCCCGCTCAACGGCGAGGGGGTGGCCGATTCCCGACACAGGAGATGGGAGCGCCATGGATACGGTTGCGAAGCTGCCGGCACCAACGCAGGACCAGTGGGAATGGCAGTACGAAGGTGCATGTCGGGATGCGGATCCCGATCTCTTCTTCCACCCTGAGGGCGAACGAGGCTCGGCGCGACGACGCCGCGCGGAGGCGGCGAAGGAGTACTGCGAGCGCTGCCCCGTCCTCGACACCTGCCGCGAGCGCTCGCTGATGGCGCGCGAGCCGTTCGGGGTCTGGGGAGGAATGAGCGAGGACGAGCGTCACGCGATGCTCGCTGGCCGCCTCAAGAAGGCCAGCTGACCTCCCTCAGCACGAGCACGACGAAGGCCCCGGAAGATCTCTTCCGGGGCCTTGTCTTGTCTGGGGGACGGCGTCAGCCGACCACACCCAGCAGGTCGCGCGCCGAGAGGATCAGCAGATCCTCGCCGCCGTACTTGACCTCGGTGCCGCCGTACTTGCTGTAGATGACCTTGTCACCCACCGCGACGTCGAGCGGGATGCGGTTGCCGTTGTCGTCGACACGGCCGGGGCCCACCGCCAGGACCTCGCCCTCCTGGGGCTTCTCCTTGGCGGTTTCGGGGATCACGAGGCCAGACGCGGTGGTCTGCTCGGCGGCTGCCGGCTTCACCACGACCTTGTCCTCAAGAGGCTTGATAGAGACCGACACTGCGGACCTCACCTTCCATTCATCCAATGTCTGAACTGGATCGCGGCCGTCTCACTCCCTGCCGTCGCGGGGGTCAGAGGGTGGGGCGTTGGTGCCACGCGCTCCGTATGGAGCACTGCCCAATTTAGCACTCAGCACCCGCGAGTGCTAACCGTTCGTCGCGTGTTCGCGGCGCGTGAAAGGATCACGGCATGGACGCCGCCCTGGCACGACTGCTGACCTCGCCGGACGGGGTGGCGCTGGTGGACGCGCTGCCTCCCTACTCGCCCACAGAGGCCGAGCGCGTGGGACGCGAGCTGCGCGACGGTGGCATCGCCCCGGAACTGGTCGCTGCGGTCCTGACGCAGTCCCGCATGAGGGCCGATGCGCGCGCCAAGTTAGGCGACTTCGCCGCCGGGATGCTCTTCACCCAGGACGGGCTCGAGCAGGCGACGCGGCTGCAGGTGGCGGCGCTTCACGCGCAGCGCTTCCGCGCTGCGGGCATCGACCGGGTGGGCGACCTCACCTGCGGGATCGGCGCCGATGCGATGGCCGCGGCAGCGCTCGGCCTGGACGTGACCGCCGTCGAGGTCGACGAGGCCACCGCGCTGATCGCGGATCACAACCTGCGTCACTGGGACGCGGCGCGCGTGGTGAACGCGGACGCGATGACGGTGGCCGCCGCGCTCGACGTGGAGGGACTCTTCGCGGACCCTGCGCGCCGGAACGCTCGCGGACGCCGCCACGATCCACGGGACTACTCGCCGGTGCTGGACGGCGTGCTCGCGCTGCGCGAGCGCGTGCCGGCGCTGGGGGTCAAGGTGGGACCCGCGATCCCTCACGACGCCATCCCGGCCGATGCCGAGGCCGAATGGGTGAGCGTCGACGGCGCGGTGGTGGAGGCAGGGCTGTGGTTCGGCCCGCTCGCCGAGTCGCCCGGTCACGCCGCTCTCGTGATCGACTCCGATGGAGCGCACCGGCTGGCCGGCTCGACAGAGCGCGCACCTCTTGGTGAGTTGACTGACTATCTCTACGAGCCCGACGGAGCGGTCATCCGGTCAGGGATCGTGGCGCAGCTCGCCGCTCGCCTCGACGCGACCGTCGTCGACCCGACCATCGCCTACCTCGCCGCCGCCAGGCCTGTCGCCACCCCCTTCGCCCACGGCTACCGGGTGCTGGAGGCGCTGCCGTTCAAGGTCAAGGCCCTCGCCGCCGCGCTGCGTGCTCGCCACGTCGGGACCGTGGACATCAAGAAGCGCGGCGTCGACGTGACCCCGGAGCAGCTGCGGCCGCAGCTCAAGCTTCACGGTGACTCCCGCGCCACGGTCATCGTGACCCGTGTGGGCGGCCGCCGCATGGCCCTCATCGTCGAGCCGCTGTAAGAACGATCTCTCCGCTTCTCGTGGTCGCAGAGCGCCCTGCAGACGCGCTATCCCCCGAACGCGAGCGAGAGCGCCAGCACCACCATCACGACCGCGATGACGCCATCGAGAACCCTCCATGCACCGGGGCGCGCGAGCACGCCGCTCAGGAGTCGCGAGCCGTATCCCAGGGTGCTGAACCACAGCACGCTCGCGGTCATCGCACCTGCGGCGAACAGCCATCGGAGGTCACCCTGCGAGGCGCCCACGGATCCGACGAGCAGCACCGTGTCCAGGTAGACGTGGGGGTTGAGCCAGGTGAGCGCGAGGGCGGTGGCAGCGACCGTACGGGCCGATGCGGTGGGCGCCACGACGGCACGCGTGGCGACGCGCTCGCTGCTGGCGTTGGGCTCGCCGGCCTCCGCGGTCGGGACCTCGACCGCCTGCACGTCCATGCCGCGGTCAGAGGGCCTGAGCGCACGGCGTGCGGCGAGCGCGGCATAGCCGAGCAGGAAGGCGGCGCCGCCAAACCGCGCAGCCACGGTGATCCACGGGTGCGCGGTGATGGCCGCGCCCAGACCCGCCACCCCGGCGGCAATCAGCGCCGCATCGGACACTGCGCAGATGGCCACGACCAGCGCGACGTACTCCCGCCGGATGCCCTGGCGCAGCACGAACACGTTCTGCGCCCCGATGGCGACGATGAGCGACAGGCCCAATCCCAGGCCGGCGAGGAAGATCGTCATGCGGCCACGGTAGGTGGCGGTTAGATGAAGCACCAGCAAGACTTTCTGGAGTATCAGTAGCATTGCTGATATGCAGGTACCTGACGATCTCGCGCGCACGCTCGCCGTCGTGGTCGACGCTGGCTCCCTCGATGCGGCATCGCGTCACCTGCATCTGACGCAGTCCGCGGTCAGCCAGCGCATCGCTGCCCTTGAGCGCGCCGTGGGCCAGGTGCTGCTGGTCCGATCGCGTCCGGTCCGCGCCACTCCGGCCGGAAGCGCCGTCATCCGCTACGCCCGCCAGCTCGAGCACCTCCACGATGATCTGGCAAGCGCGCTGGGCGCGGACGCGGAGCACACGCCGCGCGTCCGGCTCGCCGTGAACGCGGACTCGCTGTCAACCTGGCTGCTTGCACCGCTCGCGCGGGTATGCGAGCGCCACGGCATCGCCGTCGCCCTGCACCGTGAGGACGAGGCACGGACCGCGGACCTGCTGGTCGACGGCTCGGTGCTCGCGGCCATCACTACCCGCGGTGCCGCCGTGCCCGGTTGTACCGTCACGCCGCTCGGCACCATGAGCTACCGCGCAGCTGCCTCGCGCACCTACGCCGACCGCTGGCTGCCGCACGGCCCCACGGCCGCCTCCCTGGCGCGGGCGCCCGTGGTGGACTTCGATGGCGACGACAATCTGCAGTCGCGCTGGCTGTCCGAGCACGCGCCGGGCGCCACGCCACCGCGCCATCAGGTGCCGTCTTCCACCGAGTTCCGCGAGGCGATCCACCTCGGGATGGGGTGGGGCATGCTGTTCGCGGCCGACGTGCACGGCTCGGATCTCGTGGACTTGGGCGGACCCACGCTCGACGTGCCGCTCTTCTGGCAGCAGTGGCGGCTGTCCTCGACGGCGCTCACCCACGTGGCCGAAGCCGTAATCGCGGCAGCACGTGGTGCGCTCGGCGACGCTCAGGAGCAGGTGTCGTAAGGCACGTCCACGGGTACGGGCCACTGGCCACCGGGATCGGCAGCGCCCGTGAGCACATCGGCGAGGCCCGCGATCGCGTCCGCGCTGCGACCGTACAGGCCCACGAAGGCTCGAGCCGTCGACGACGACAGCCCCCACGGCCCCGCCAGGGCGACCACCACATCGGCCGTGCCGCTCGCGCCATCCGAGCCCAGCAGCAGCACGGTGGTGGCTGCCTCCGCTGCCGCGGAGTCGCTGCGAACCACGTCGACCCCCCTCGCCTCGAGCGCGCCCGCCACCCGGGCACGGTCCGCGACGGCCGCGCCGGAGACCACCACGGCATCGCCCACGAGAGAGCCGCCGCATCGCTGCGCCGCCACCGTCGCACCCTCGACGGCGAGATCGCGCCCGTAGTTCGCCCCCGTGTCGACCCGTGGCCCCAGCCGCTGCTGCCACGCCTGCAGCGCGATCATCCGGGCGGCCGCCTCGTCGAGACGCTCCCGGGGCAGCTCGCCCGAGTCCACCGCCCGGACGATGGCATCGCGGGCCGCCAGCGGGTCGATCGGCATGAGGAGCACGTCCGCTCCGGCCGCGAGCGCCGCCACGGCCGCATCGCCGGGAACGTAGGAGTCCGTGATGGCTCCCATGTCGAGGGCGTCGGTGATGATCAGCCCGTCGAAGCCCAGGTCCTGCCGGACGTAGGCGTAGGCGGCCGGGGCGACCGTCGCCGGCTGCCCGCCCCACGCCGCCAAGGCGATGTGGCCCATCATGATCGCGGGAGCTCCGGCCTCGATGGCACGCTCGAACGGCACGATGTCCCGTCGCTCCAGGTCCTCAAGGGAGGCGGCCTGCACCGGAAGCGCGGCGTGCGAGTCCACCGTCACGGACCCATGCCCCGGGAAGTGCTTGATGACGGGCACCACGCCGCCGTCGAGGTAGCCGTCGACCGCGCTCACCACGGTGGCGGAGACGTTGTCGACCTTGCTGCCGGCCGAGCGGGTCCTGATGATCGGGTCCGCCATGCCGATGGTCATGTCCGCCACCGGCGCGAAGTCCATCGTGATGCCGAGCTCGCGCATGTCCACGCCCGCCTGCGCGTAGACCCGCTCCACGGCCTCCTTGTCCCGTGCGGCCCCGGCCGCCATGAACCCTGGCAGGTCCGGCACGAGGCCGCTCAGACGCGCGACCGTCCCGCCCTCCTGGTCCGTGCTGATCAGGGTGCCCCACGCTCGCCCGCCGTCCGCCGCCTGGGCGGCGTCCGTGAGCGTCGCCAGCGCATCGGCTGTGGTGACGGCGCCGCCCATCAGGATCACACCGCCCCAGCCGCCCTGGTGCATGGTCGCGGCGAGCGCACCGGCGTTCGGCGAGCTCCACCGCGGCACGATCACCTGACCGGCGGCAGCCTCGAGGCTGAGCCCCTGCGCGGCGGCGAGGGCCTCGCTCCACTGCTGTCCGCTCGGCCCCCAGGCGCGATCCTCGGCCACGTCGAGGGACGGCGCCACCACGGCCGGGGTGACGTCGGGCTCGGGCGCCGATGCTGGCGCCAGAGGCGCGGCGACCTCGCTCGGGTCGAGGTCGGGGACCACCACCGCCGCCGCGAGCGCCACCAGGACGCCCAGGGTCGCCCCGAGCGCGGCGGCGGGCCGTCGCGCAGATGTCATGACCGCCTCAGGCCACCACGAGGCCGAGCGGCATCGAGGAGTCCACGCCGTAGCCCAGCGAGCTGGGAGGCAGCTCCCGCCGCGCGACGGCGGAGCCCAGGGCAGCGATCATCGCACCGTTGTCCGTGCAGTAGCGGATGGGCGGGATGCGCACGTCGATGCCGACCGCCTCGCCGCGGGCGGCCGCCATCTCCCGCAGCTGCGAGTTCGCGCTGAAGCCGCCGCCGATCACCAGCGTCTCCACGCCGTGCTCGCGGCACGCGTTCAGGGTCTTCATGACGAGCACATCCGCGACCGCGTCCGCGAAGGACGCCGCGACATCGGCGAGCGGAATCTCGCGGCCCGCGTCGCGCTCGGCCTCGACCCACCGGGCCACCGCGGTCTTGAGCCCGGAGAAGGAGAAGTCGTAGGCGTGCGACGCCTGGAACTTAGGAGCGGTCAGTGCGCGCGGGAACGGGATCGCCGTGGGGTCGCCCTCGCGAGCGAGGCGGTCGATGTGCGGCCCGCCGGGATACGGCAGCCCCAGGAGTCGTCCGACCTTGTCGAAGGCCTCCCCGGCGGCGTCGTCGAGCGTGTGGCCCAGCTCGCGGACATTGGTCGCGATGTCGTCCACGAGCAGCAGCGAGGTGTGGCCGCCGGAGACCACGAGCGCCATCACGCGCTCGGGGAACTCGCCGTGCACCAGCTCGTCCACCGCGGCGTGGCCGATGACGTGGTTGACCCCGTAGAGCGGACGGTCGAGCGCCAGGGCGAGCGACTTGGCGGCGGCGTTGCCCACGGTGAGCGAGCCCACCAGTCCCGGACCAGCCGCCACCGCGACGGCGTCGACGTCGCTGAGGATGCGGCCCGCGCGCGACAGGGCCTCCTCGAGCGTGGGGACGAAGGCCTCAAGGTGCGCGCGCGACGCGACCTCGGGGACGATGCCGCCAAAGCGGGCGTGCTCGTCCATCGACGATGCGGTCACGTCGACGAGCAGCTCCGTGCCCTGGACGAGCGCGACGCCCGTCTCATCGCACGTGCTCTCGATTCCCAGCACCAGCGGCTCCACGCGACAAGACTACCGGCGGCCGCTGGCCCCGCCCGTCCACCGCGAATCCGATCCGAGCACCGGCGCGCGTGGGCGAGAATGGTTGACATGTCAACCCCCTTCTCGCTCGACGACCGTGCGCGCGACGCCCTCTTCACGCAGGCGCGCTCCTCCATCCGCTTCGCCGATCGCGAGGTGTCCGTGGACACCATCCGCGAGGTGTGGGAGCTGATCAAGTGGGGACCCACCGGCAACAACACGGTGCCCATGCGCCTGCTCGTCGCGCAGTCGCCCGAGGCCCGCGGGGCCGTGATCGCACACGCGCTGGAGGGCAATCGCGCGAAGCTCGAGAAGGCTCCCCTGCTGCTGGTCGCGGCCCGCGACGAGCGCTTCCACGACACGTTCGACGTCACGGGCGGCGGCAGCGCCTCGACCTATGAGCGCCTGGAGTCCGACCCCGCGAAGCGCGCCTCGATGTCGCATGCGGGCGCGATGCTGCAGACCGGCTACTTCATCATCGGGCTGCGCGCCCTCGGTCTCGCCGTGCGCCCGTACGGCGGGTTCGACAAGGCTGCCATGGACCAGGCGCTGCTGGCCGGGAAGTCCTGGCGCTCCGAGGTCCTCTTCGGGGTGGGCTACCCGGCGGCGGGTGACCATGGCGCGGGCCAGCGGCGCGGCCGGCTGGGGGCGGATCAGGCGGTGATGGTCGCGTGAGCGCGCCCATGCCGGGCAGCCGCCTCGGGAGGTCGTTCGTCGCGATCGCGATCGTCGAGGCGGTCACCTGGACCGGCCTGCTCGTCGGCATGCTGCTCGAGCACGTGCTGCACGTCACGGAGCTGGGAGTCACGGTGTTCGGTCCGCTGCACGGCGGCGCGTTCCTGGTCTACGGTGCGCTCGCACTGGCGTGCGCGCTGCGCTTCCGCTGGAGCATCGGGCTCACGCTCGTGGTGCTCATCGCCGCCGTGCCGCCGCTGACCACCATCCCGATGGAGCGCTGGCTGCGGAAGCGATCGCGCCTGGATCTCTCGCCCGCTCCCGCTATCTGAGCCGCCTGCGCATCACCAGTGCGTCCACGCCCTCCGGCTGGTAGTACTTGCGGCGCACGCGCACGTCCTCGAAGCCGTGGGAGCGATACAGAGCAAGCGCCGCGCTGTTGGTGACCGCCACCTCGAGCCATGCCTCCGGGGCCTCCAGACGCCGCGCCTCCTCGAGGAAGTCCGTGAGCACCGCGTGGCCCAGGCCGCGGCCTCGGGCGTCGGCACGGATCGCGACGTTCATCAGGCTGAACGCGTCGCCGTCGAAGCCGTACACCGCATAGCCCTCGAGCTCGCCCTCGAGCTCGACGCCGCGCCACCGCGACGCGCCCATCAGGAAGTCCTCCCGCACCAGCTCCGGGGACCAGGCGGCGGCACCGAAGATCTCGCGCTCCTGCTGCACCACCCAGGGCAGCTCGGCCTCCTCGAGGTCGCGGATCACCGGCGCCTCAGGAACAGCCGATGCGCTCTCGGTCACGCGCCCGGCACGCCGTGGACGTCGGGCCGGCGCAGGTACAGAGGCTCCGTGGGGAACTCCGTCTCCCCCGCCGCGATCGCGGCTTCGACCAGGGGCACCAGCGCCGCCGGATCCGGGTCGCCCGCGATCGCGTGGGGGAACGCGTCGGGGTACAGCAGCGCTCCGCGTCCCACCACGACAGGTGAGTCAGGGACGTCGCCGGGCACGGCGACGGCGGGGCCCTCGACACGGGCGCCGCTCTCGTAGCGAGCCCAGTAGACCTCCTTGCGCCGAGCATCGGCCACGACCACCGCATCGCCGTGGGCCGCGCCCATCGCGTCGAGCGAGCACACGCCCCGCACCGGCACTCCCCAGGCGAAGCCCAGCGTGCGGGCCGTGACGAGTCCCACGCGCAGGCCGGTGAACGGCGCGGGTCCGGTGCCCACCACGATCGACTCGACGTCACGGCCGTGGACGCCCGCCTCGGCGAGCACCTCCTGGACGAAGCCCGCGAGCAGCTCGGCGTGCCCGCGGGGCGCGAACTCGGAGCGAGAGGCGAGGACGCGGCCCCGGTCGACGAGCGCGACGGAGACCGAGCCGGAGGTGTCGATGGCGAGGATCACGCGCACCAGCCTAGAGCTCGGGCAGCTCGAGGCCATCCCAGCGGGGTCCGTGCGAGGTGATCCGGACCGTCCGCTCGCCTCCGGAGGGGTCGGCCATGTCCACCTCGCCGCCGCGCTCGCGCAGGATCGTGAGGTGCAGGCGGTCCTCCGCGAGCGCCGCGGCGGCGTCGCCCCACTCGACCACCGTGATCGCGTCGTCCAGCGACGTGTCGAGGTCGAGGTCGTCGAGCTCCGCGAGCGAGGTGAGGCGATAGGCGTCCACATGCACCAGATCGGGGCCGTCGGCGAGCGACGGGTGGGTGCGCGCGATGATGAAGGTGGGGCTCGCCACGTCTCCGCGCACGCCCAGGGCGGCGCCCAGTCCCTGGGTGAAGGTGGTCTTGCCCGCGCCCAGATCGCCCGTGAGGATCACGAGGTCGCCTGCCCGCAGCAGCGGCGCGATCACGTCCGCACCCAACCGCCGCATCGACTCCGCGTCCGGCACGGTGGCCGTCACGTCGATCATGCCGGCTCCTTGGCGCGCAGGGCTCCGAAGCGGCACACCACCTCGTAGTCGATGGTGTCGATCGCGTGAGCCCACTCGGTCGCGGTGGGCCCAGTCGGGCCGATGAGGGTGGCGACGTCACCGGCCCTGACCTCCGTGACCGGACCCAGATCCACCACGAACTGATCCATGCAGACGCGCCCGGCGATGGTGTAGCGGCGGCCGCGGATGTCGACCTCGGCCCGATTGCCGGCGGAGCGGAACACCCCGTCCGCATAGCCCGCGCTGATCAGCCCCAGCGTGGTGGGGTACGGCGTGACGTAGTCGTGCCCGTAGCTCACGCCGTGACCGGCGGGCACGTCCTTGACGAGGATCACCTCGGAGCGCACCGTCATCGCCGCGGTGAGACCGAAGCGCTCGCCGTCGGGGTCCGGAACCGGAGGAAGGCCGTAGATCGCGATGCCTGGCCGCACGAGGTCGAAGTGCAGGTCTGGCCGGGTCAGCGTGCACGCGGAGTTCGCGAGGTGGCGCACCTCGAGCTCCACGCCACGGCGCTCGGCGAGCGCCAGCGCGTCCCGGAACACCGCGGCCTGCGCGTCGATCGTCGGGTGGCCGGGGGCATCCGCCCACGCGAGATGGGACCACATGCCGACGATGCGCACGAGCCCCTCGTCCTGAGCGGCGACGGCAAGGTCCAGCAGCGCCTCGAGCGAGCCGGCGGGCACGCCCTCGCGTCCCAGTCCAGTGTCCACGCACAGGTGCAGGCGAGCGGGAGTGCCCAGCTCTCGTGTCACGGCGACGATCTCGCCCAGGACGTCCGCGGACGACGCGGACAGATCGACGTCCGCCATCACCAGCTCGCGGGCCGGGAAGGCCGGACCGTACAGCCACGTCAGGATGCGACCGGTGTCGCCCGCCGCGCGCAGCGCGAGCGCCTCCCCTGGCTGCGCGACGCCCAGCCAGGCCGCGCCGCCCTGGCGCGCCGCGCTCGCGGCCGCCGCGAGGCCGTGACCGTACGCATCGGCCTTCACCACTGCCATCACGTCCGCTCCAGCGGCGCGGCTGCGCAGCACCTCGACGTTGCGCGTGATCGCGCGATAGTCGACGCTCACCTCGAGCGCGCTCACGCGTCCGCCTCCGCGATCACCACAGCGGACGCGATGCCGGCGTCATGCGACAGGGACAGGTGGAAGCGATCGATGCCGAGCGCTGCTGCGCGAGCCGCGACGGTGCCCCTGACCTCGAGCATCGGCCTGCCGCCGTCCTCGCGGTGCACCTCGGCGTCCTGCCACGACATGCCCGCGGGAGCGCCCAGCGCCTTGGCCAGCGCCTCCTTGGCGGCCCAGCGGGCGGCGAGGCTGTGGTGTCCCAGCGCGCGCTCGGACGGCGTGAACACGCGCTCAAGGAACCCGGGCGACTTGGCCAACGCCTCCTCGAACCTCGCGATCGCCACCACGTCGATCCCCACGCCCACGATCGCCACGGCTACTCGACCGTCACCGACTTGGCGAGGTTACGAGGCTGGTCCACGTCGTAGCCCTTCGCAGCCGCGAGCTCGAGCGCGAAGATCTGCAGCGGCACCACGCACAGCAGCGGAGTCATCAGCACCGGGGCGGCCGGCACGTAGAAGATCTCGTCCGCATGCTGGGCGGCCACCGTGTCGCCCTCCTCCGCGATCACCAGCGTGCGAGCGCCGCGAGCACGGACCTCCTGCACGTTGGACAGCACCTTCGAGTGCAGCGACTCGCGTCCACGCGGGCTGGGCACGATCACGAACACGGGCTGATCCTGCTCGACCAGCGCGATCGGGCCGTGCTTGAGCTCGCCGGCCGCGAAGCCCTCCGCATGAATGTACGCCAGCTCCTTGAGCTTGAGGGCACCCTCGAGAGCGATGGGGAAGCCTACGTGACGCCCCAGGAACAGGACGGTGCGCTCGTTCGCCATGGACGCGGCGACCTCACGGATGGGCGCGGCCGTGTCGAGGACGCGCTGGATCTTCGCGGGGATCGCATCGAGCTCGCTCAGCAGCGCGTCGATCTCGTCAGGGAACTTGTTGCCGCGCAGCTCCGCCAGGTAGATCCCCAGCAGGAATCCCGCGGTGATCTGGGACACGAACGCCTTGGTCGACGCCACCGCGATCTCCGGCCCTGCGCGGGTGTACAGCACCGCATCGGCCTCGCGCGCGATGGTCGACCCCTGGGCGTTGACGATGCCGATCACGGTGGCGCCCTGCTGCTGCGCGTGACGCACCGCCATGATGGTGTCCATGGTCTCGCCCGACTGGCTGATCGCCACCACGAGCGTCTTGACGGACACGATGGGGTCGCGATAGCGGAACTCGTGAGCGAGCTCGACCTCGACCGGGATGCGCGTCCAGTGCTCGATGGCGTAGCGCGCCGCGAGACCCGCGTAGCTCGCGGTGCCGCACGCGATCACGATGATCTTGTCGATCGACTTGAGCACGTACTCGTCCACCACGCCCTCGTCGAGCTTGAGCCGTCCCTGGGCGTCGAGCCGCCCTCGCAGGGTGTCCGCGACCGCGGCGGGCTGGTCGTGGATCTCCTTGTCCATGAAGGACGCGAACCCGCCCTTCTCGGCAGCGGCGGCGTCCCAGTCGATCGCATAGGGCTCGCGCTCGACCACGGCGCCCTTGGCGTCCGTGACGATGACGCTGTCCGGCGTGATCTCCACGACCTCGTCCTGGCCCAGCTCGAGCGCGCTGCGGGTGTGCTCGATGAAGGCGACCACATCCGAGCCCAGGAAGTTCTCCCCGTCGCCCAAGCCCACCACGAGGGGCGAGTTGCGGCGGGCGCCCACGACGGTGCGGGGATCCAGGGCGTCGACGGCGAGCAGCGTGAATGCTCCCTCGAGGCGGCCGGCGACCGCCCGCATCGCATCGGCCAGGCCCATCCCGCCCATCACGAAGGAGGCGAGCAGATGCCCCGCGACCTCGGTGTCGGTGTCGGACAGGAAGTCGATGCCCGTGGCCGCGAGCTCGTCGCGCAGCGCTCCGTGGTTCTCGATGATGCCGTTGTGGATGATCGCGAGGCGTCCGCCTGCCGCGAGATGCGGGTGCGCGTTCACGTCCGTGGGCGCACCATGGGTGGCCCACCGCGTGTGGCCGATCGCGGCGGTGGCCGCTGGCAGCGGCTGCTCCGCGATGGCCTTCGCGAGGCGCTCGAGCTTGCCTGCCTTCTTGGCGACCGCGACGCGATCCCCTCCTGAGCCCACGAGCGCGATACCCGCGGAGTCGTATCCGCGGTACTCGAGGCGAGCCAGCCCGCCCATGATCACGCCCTGGGCACGGTCACTGGGCTCGGCCGAGCCGACGTATCCGACGATGCCGCACATGCAGTCGAGTCTACGGGTGCGGCACCCGCCCGCCCTCCCCCACGTGGAATTTGGCACCACTTCGACGGTATCCGGCTCCCACCACGCCCGTGGCGCCCGCCTCTGGGAGGCCGCGGTCGCGGCACGAGAGAGGCGACCACGGCCGATGCGGTTGAATGGGCGAGTGAACGAGCGCTCCCCGGAGGACGTCGACAGTCCCTTCGTCACCTTCACGCGACCCGAGTGGTCAGCGCTGGCCCAGGCGACCCCCCTGCCGCTCACCGAGCAGGACATCGCGCGCGTGCGCGGCCTGGGCGACCCGATCGACCTGGCCGAGGTGGACCAGATCTACCGGCCGCTGTCGCGCCTGCTCGACCTCTACTCCGGCGCGCTCGGAGCGCTGCACGCGGCGTCGAGCGAGTTCCTGGGCGAGCGCGCATCCCGCACCCCGTTCGTGATCGGCGTCGCCGGCTCGGTGGCCGTAGGCAAGTCCACCACGGCACGCGTGCTCCGCGAGCTCATGGCCCGCTGGCCGCAGTCCCCCAGGGTCGAGCTCGTCACCACCGACGGCTTCCTCCACCCCAACGCGGTGCTGCGCGAGCGCGGGCTGCTCGAGCGCAAGGGCTTCCCCGAGTCCTACGACCGCCGAGCGCTGCGCCAGTTCATCGCGGACGTGAAGTCGGGGCGCGCCGAGGTGTCCGCTCCCGTGTACTCGCACCTCACGTACGACATCGTCCCGGACCAGCGCATCGTGGTGCGTCAGCCGGACGTGCTGATCGTCGAGGGCCTCAACGTGCTGCAGCCGGCCTCGCCACGCGACCTGGACGACACCGCGCTGGCGGTCTCCGACTACTTCGACGTGTCGATCTACGTCGACGCGCAGCCGCACCACGTGCGCCGGTGGTACATCGAGCGCTTCCTCGAGCTCCGCGCGACGGCGTTCACCAAGCCCGAGAGCTACTTTCACGGGTACTCGCAGCTGAGCGACGTCGAGGCGACGGCGCGGGCCGGTCAGATCTGGGACTCGATCAACGCCCCCAACCTCGCCCGCAACATCGCGCCCACGCGCTCGCGGGCGACCATCATCCTCAACAAGGCGGGCGACCACCAGGTCCAGACGGTGCAGATGCGCAAGCTCTAGGGCCCGGGCGCGGTCCGCTCAGTCGCGGTCCAGCGCCTCGTCGTCCGCGTCACCGTCGGCGTCTCCCTGCTCGCGCCGACGTCCCCCGATCGTGGCCGGACCGGTGCGGCCGCGGCGCTCCTCGCGCCGCTCGACCCGCTCCTCGCGGCGCGCGAGCCGCTGGCGCTCGAGCTCGTCCGCGCGCGCCCTCTCCTCCGGCGTCATCGACTCCTGGATGTCTCCCGCGAGGTCGGGCAGCTCCGGCGACTCGAAGCCGATCCAGCCCAGGATGCGGTCGACGAGCATGCCGAGCACCACGCCCGCCACCACGCCCACGATGATCGACAGCACCAGGTTGTCCTCGGGGAAGATCGCACCGGCCACCGTGCCGACGGCGACGCTCCACGCCGCCCAGATGCTCACGGCAAGGGCATCGACGCCCATGAAGCGCCGGTGGGGATAGCGCAGCGCTCCCGCCGTGAGGTTCACGAGCACACGGCCCATGGGAATGAAGCGAGCGGCGATGATGTAGGTGGTTCCACGGCGCTCGAGCTGCGTCTCAGCGACGTCGAGCGCGCGGCGAGCGCGGCTGCGACGGAACAGACGCCACTGGCGCACATCGAACCGTGCGCCGATGGCGTACGCGAGCTGATCTCCGCACCACGCTCCCACCGCTGCGCACAGGAAGATCAGCACGAGGATGGGGCTGCCGGTCTGGTACGACGCGGTCGAGACGGCGATGATGACGGACTCGCTGGGAACCACCGGGAACACGCCGTCCACGAGGGACACGCCAAAGACGCCGGGGTAGATCCACAGGGACTCGCTCAGCTCGAGCACCCACTCCTCGACAGTCGAGGAGAAGTGCAGGATCCAGTCCGTGAAGGTGCGGTCGCTCACAGGCCAAGTCTCCCAGGCGTCACGGATGCGCGCGATGGGGCGATCTGCTGATTCGCGCTCATCCTCACGGCCGATGCGCGAGGCGGCCCAGGCAGGCGCAGACCCTGAGGGGCGTCAGAGGGCGAGTCGATCGCGCACGACCGTCGCGAGCGCATCGGCGTGGCTCCTGGCGAGCTCGGCCGTCGCCGCCTCGACCATCACGCGCACCACAGGCTCGGTGCCTGAGGGGCGCAGCAGCACACGGCCGTCGTCTCCGAGCTCCGTCCGGGTGCGGCCCAGCGCCTCCTGGAGCAGCACGTCGGAGTACACGCGCGAGCGGTCGACTCCGGTGACGTTGAGCAGCACCTGTGGCAGCGTCTCGATGCTCGCGCACTGCTCGCGCAGGGACGCGCCGGAGCGCACCCGCGCGCCCACGAGCAGCGCGGTGAGCACGCCATCGCCCGTAGTCGCATAGTCGGACACGATGATGTGGCCCGACTGCTCGCCGCCCAGAGTGAACCCACCGTCGCGCATCGCCTCGAGCACGTAGCGATCGCCCACGGCAGCCTCGACGATCGTGATGCCAGCGGCAGTCATGGCGCGGTGCAGGCCCAGGTTGCTCATCAGCGTCGCGACCAGCGTGTCGTGATACAGCGCGCCGCTCTCCTTGAGCGCGAGCGCCAGGAGGCCCATGATCGCGTCGCCGTTGACCACGGCTCCCGTGTGATCGACGGCCAGGCACCGGTCGGCGTCTCCGTCGAACGCGACGCCCAGGTCCGCGCCCTGCTCGACCACGGTGCGCTGGAGGACCTCGAGATGGGTCGAGCCCACCCCGTCGTTGATGTTGAGCCCGTCGGGCTCGGCGTGGATCGTGTGCACCGTCGCGCCCGCAAGGACGAGCGCCCGCGGCCCGAGGACGCTGGCCGCTCCGTGAGCGGTGTCGACGACGACCGTCACACCTTCGAGGGGGCGCTCCGCTCCTGCGAACGAGCGCACCGCGGAGACCACATGGTCGACGTAGTCCTGCGCCAGGCGCTCGGAGGAGGTGATGGTCCCCACCTGTGCCCCCAGAGGCCGCTCCCACGGCTCGCCCAGGCGCTCCTCGATGGCCTGCTCGACGGCGTCGTCGAGCTTGGTGCCGCCGCGCGCGAAGAACTTGATGCCGTTGTCGGGCATCGGGTTGTGCGACGCCGAGATCACCACGCCCAGATCGGCATCGGTCGAGCCGGTCAGATAGGCCACTCCTGGGGTGGGCACCACGCCCAGGTCGAGCACGTCGACGCCCGCCGACGCGAGGCCTGCGGCCACCGCGGAGGACAGGAACTGACCGGAGATGCGGGTATCCCTCCCGAGCACGGCGCGAGGCCGGTGTCCGGAGAACTCGCCCCGCTCGGCCAGCACATGGGCCGCAGCGACGGCGAGGTCCACGGCCAGCTCAGCCGTGATGTCACGGTTCGCCAGGCCGCGGACCCCGTCCGTGCCGAACAGTCGCGCCATGCGCGCGAGATTAACGCTTCGAGTACTGCGGTGCGCGGCGGGCCTTCTTGAGACCGGCCTTCTTGCGCTCGACGACGCGGGCGTCGCGGGTGAGGAAGCCGGCCTTCTTCAGGGCGGCGCGGTTGGTGTCCTCGTCGATCTCGTTGAGCGCACGGGACACGCCCAAGCGCAGCGCGCCGGCCTGGCCCGAGGGGCCACCGCCGGTGATGCGGGCGTGGACGTCGAACTTGCCCTCGATGTCGAGCAGCGTGAACGGGTCGTTCACGAGCTGCTGGTGCACCTTGTTGGGGAAGTAGTCCTCGAGCGTGCGCCCGTTGATCTTCCACTCGCCGGTGCCGGGCACCAGGCGGACGCGAGCGATGGCCTCCTTGCGGCGGCCGAGGCCGGCGCCGGGGGCGATGGCCGAGGCGCCCTTGCCGCGCTCGGGCGCGGACTCGGACGTGTACTCGGTGGGGGTGTCGTTCTCGACAGTCGTCTCAGTCATCTGCATGAATCCTTGGGGTCCGGGGGCGCTTACTGCGCCACCTGCGAGATCTCGAACGCCTGCGGCTGCTGCGCGGCGTGGGGGTGCTCGGGGCCCGCATAGACCTTGAGCTTGGACAGCTGGGCACGGCCGAGCTTGGTGTGGGGCAGCATGCCCTTGACCGCGTTCTCGATGACCCGCTGGGGGTTCTTCTCGAGGAGCTCGCCGATGGGGACGGCGGAGAGGCCGCCCGGGTAGCCGGAGTGGCGGTAGACCATCTTGTCGGTCAGCTTGGCTCCCGACAGCGAGATCTTTTCCGCGTTGATGACGATCACGAAGTCGCCGCCGTCGACGTGGGGCGCGAAGGTCGCCTTGTGCTTGCCGCGGAGCAGCGAAGCGGCCTGAGAGGCCAGACGACCGAGAACCACGTCAGTTGCGTCGATGACGTACCAGTCCTTGGTGACGTCACCCGGCTTGGGAGAATACGTACGCACTGTGAAGCCTTCTTACTAGTCAACGGTGGTGCGGCGCGTCAGCGCCGCGAGGGTTCGGTCGGCGGGTCCAAAGCAGGCGAGTGGGAGGCACCGTGTCATGGAGCGCACAACGACGAGCAAGTCTACCGGCACCCGGCGGGGCCGGTCAATTCAGGACTCTCGCCGGGCCCGAGTCTGCTCGGCTCGCGCGGCCAGCTCCGCGTCCTTCGGATATGCGACGTGCTCCAGCGTCAGACCCTGAGCGGGCGCCACGGCGATCGCCTGCGAGCGCTCCGACCCCGACGCGACCTCCTCCAGCCAGGCCACCTCGCGGCGTCCCTGCCCCACGGGCAGAAGAGCGCCTACCAGGGACCTCACCATCGAGTGACAGAACGCATCGGCCCTCACCGTGGCCACGACGAGGCCGGCATCGGGGCCAGCCGCGACCCTCTCCCAGGACAGCTCCTTGAGCTCGCGGATGGTGGTCGCACCCTCCCGTGCCCGGCAGAACGGCGCGAAGTCGCGCAGTCCCAGCAGAGCGGCCGATGCGAGGTTCAAGCGCTCGACATCGACGTCCGCGTCGTGCCACAGCACGTGACGGCGCGTCAGCGGGTCACGAAGGTCGACGCGGTCGCACACGCGATACGCGTAGCGCCGTTCGGTGGCGGAGAAGCGGGCATCGAAGCCCTCGGGCGCGATCGTGGCGTCGCGGACGACGATGTCCTCGGGGAGCACGCCGCCGAGGCGCTCGCGCAGACCCTCGGCGGGAGTGCGGTCGGAACGGCCAGGCAGGCGCTCCCAGGCTGCGTGAGGGATGTCGATGTGCGCGACCTGGCCGCGGGCGTGGACGCCGGCGTCGGTGCGGCCCGCGACGGTGACGCGCACGGGCACGGAGCCGCCCGCGTCGTCCCGAATGATGCGGGCGAGTGCCGACTCGAGCTCGCCCTGCACGGTGCGCAGGTCCGGCTGCACGGCCCAGCCCGCGAAGGCCGTGCCGTCGTAGGAAAGGTCGAGGCGGGCCCTCACGACGTCACTGCGCTGCAGTTCGGTCATGAGAGCCCGCCTCGATGAGACCTCGGCGCGGCGTGAGCCGCGCATCGGCCGTCGTTACTTGTCGTCGCCCTCGGCGGCGGCCTCGGCGTGCTCGCCCTGGACGTCCTCGGGCTTCACCTCGGGCTCGGTGGCCTCGGCGTCGGTGGCCGCGGGGGCCTCCTCCGCCTGGGGCTCGGCCTTCGCGGGCGCAGCCTTCTTGGTGGCCTTCTCGGCCTCCTTGCTGACGGCCTTCTTGGCAGGCGTGCCGAACTCGACCAGCTCGATCACGGACATGGGGGCGTTGTCGCCCTTGCGGACGCCCACCTTCGTGATGCGGGTGTAGCCGCCGTCGCGGTCCGCGAAGCCGGGGCCGATCTCGGTGAAGAGGGTGTGCACGACGCCCTTGTCCGAGAGGATGCCCAGCACCTTGCGGCGCGCGGCGAGGTCGCCGCGCTTGGCGTGGGTGATGAGGCGCTCGGCGTACGGGCGCAGGCGCTTGGCCTTGGCGGTGGTGGTGGTGATGCGGCCGTGCTCGAACAGGCTCTGCGCGAGGTTCGCCAGGATCTGACGCTCGTGCGCAGGACCGCCGCCGAGGCGCGCTCCCTTAGTGGGGGTAGGCATGATGGATGGTTCTCCTTGTTACTCTTCGCTGCCCGAGAAGTACACGCCCGCGGAACCGCCGTCGTACTCGACGGCGCCGTCCTTGAGCGAGAAGCCCAGCTCGGCGAGCTTCTCCTTGACCTCGGTGATGGACTTCTGCCCGAAGTTGCGGATGTCCATGAGGTCCGCCTCCGAACGAGCGGTGAGCTCGCCGACGGTGTGGATCCCCTCGCGCTTGAGGCAGTTGTACGAACGCTGGGTGAGGTTCAGCTCCTCGATGGGCTGGTTGTAGTCCTCCTCGATGGAGTCCTCCGAGTCCGAGGGGCCGATCTCGATGCCCTCCGCTGCCTCGTTCAGGCCCTTGGCCAGCGAGAACAGCTCGACGAGGGTGGAGCCGGCGGACGCCAGGGCGTCGGACGGCGAGATCGAGTTCTTGGTCTCGACGTCGATGATCAGCTCGTCGAAGTCGGTGCGCTGGGCCACGCGGGTGGCCTCCACCTTGTAGGTGACCTTGAGCACCGGCGAGTAGATCGAGTCGACCGGGATCTGACCGATCTCCGCGTCGTAGCTCTTGTTCATCGATGCGGGCACGTAGCCGCGACCGCGCTCGACGGTCAGCTCGACCTCGAACTTCGCCTTCGAGTTGAGCGTCGCGACGTGGAGCTCGGGGTTGTGCACCTCGACGCCGGCGGGCGGCGCGATGTCCGCACCCGTCACGGCGCCAGCGCCGGACTTGCGCAGGTACATCACCACGGGCTCGTCGTGCTGCGACGACACCACCAGGTTCTTCAGGTTGAGCAGGATCTCCGTCACGTCCTCCTTCACGCCCTCGATGGTCGTGAACTCGTGGAGGACGCCCTCGAAGCGCACCGACGTGATCGCGGCGCCCGGGATGGACGACAGCAGGGTGCGACGCAGGGAGTTGCCGAGCGTGTAGCCGAAGCCGGGCTCCAGGGGCTTGAGGGAGAACTGCGAACGGTTGTCCGAAATGACCTTCTCGGTCAGCTGGGGACGCTGTGCGATGAGCACTGTTCATATCCTTTCCGAGCACCCGCTATTTGATGCTCGCAAGATCCGGCGGCGTTGGGCCGCCGGGGTCACGGTTCTTCAATTGGATGCCGCGCCCGACGCTGGTGACAGCGCCGGGGCGACGGGGTGGCGCGGTGAGGCGCCGATGCGACTAGTTGCGGCGACGCTTGGGCGGACGGCAGCCGTTGTGCGCCTGCGGGGTGACGTCCTTGATGGAGGTCACCTCGAGGCCGGCGGCCGTCAGCGAGCGGATCGCGGTGTCGCGACCCGAGCCCGGGCCCTTGACGAACACGTCGACCTTGGACATGCCGGCGTCCTGCGCGCGGCGAGCGGCAGCCTCGGCGGCCATCTGCGCGGCGTAGGGGGTCGACTTGCGAGAGCCCTTGAAGCCCACCTGACCGGACGACGACCACGACACCACGGCACCCGAGGGGTCCGTGATGGAGATGATCGTGTTGTTGAAGGTCGACTTGATGTGAGCCTGACCGTGCGCGACGGTCTTCTTGATCTTCTTGCGCGGCTTGCGCGTGGGAGCTGCCATGGCTTACTTCTTCTTTCCGGCGACGGTCTTCTTGGGGCCCTTGCGGGTGCGGGCGTTGGTCTTGGTGCGCTGACCACGGACCGGCATGCCACGACGGTGGCGCAGGCCCTGGTAGTTGCCGATCTCGACCTTGCGGCGGATGTCGCCCTGCACCGTGCGGCGCAGGTCGCCCTCGACCTCGTAGTTGGCCTCGATGAAGTCGCGGATGGCGACCAGCTCGGTGTCTCCGGCATCCTTGACGCGGAGGTCGGGGCTGACGCCGGTGGCGGCGAGGATCTGCTGCGCACGAGTGCGGCCGATCCCGTAGATGTAGGTGAGCGCGATCTCCATGCGCTTGTCGCGCGGGAGGTCGACGCCAACGATGCGTGCCATTGTTCTTCTTC
Source organism: Demequina activiva (assembly GCF_016862815.1). GTDB lineage: Bacteria > Actinomycetota > Actinomycetes > Actinomycetales > Demequinaceae > Demequina > Demequina activiva. The sequence continues at coordinate 89,877 of NZ_BONR01000003.1, forward strand.
TACTCCTCAGTAGTCGGAGGTCTGACGCTCAGGCTTCCCGCTGGATGTGGTGCGGGCCCCGGCCTCCGAGCCGGGGGTGTACCTCTCGGTCGCCTGAACGAGGTCTTCTCTGGTGTTGTCTAGCCCTGACGCTGCTTGTGGCGCAGGTTCTCGCAGATGACCATGACTCGGCCATTGCGACGGATCACCTTGCACTTGTCGCAGATCGGCTTGACGCTCGGCTTAACCTTCATGTTTCTTCCTGACGCTCGGCACGCGAAACGCTCGCAGCGTGCCTGCGACGATCACTTGTAGCGGTAGACGATGCGGCCGCGGGACAGGTCGTACGGGCTCAACTCGACCACTACGCGGTCCTCGGGGAGGATCCGGATGTAGTGCTGTCGCATCTTGCCTGAGATGTGTGCGAGGACGAGATGACCATTGGTCAGCTCCACACGGAAGGAGGCGTTAGGAAGCGCCTCCACGACCGTGCCCTCGACCTCGATGACGCCGTCTTTCTTGGCCATGGACTCCACTCACGTTGATTGGTGTGTTCGGGCGCGCGAAAACGCCCGACGCATCACTATACGCGAATGGAGAGACCTTCTCAACCGGCGGCACCGGTGCCGCGGCTGGCGGCCGTGCCGTCAGCGGAAGCTGTTGCGCAGCCGCTGCACCGCGGCGTCCGAGATCGCCGTCACGCGATGGTCGGCCAGGTTGCGGACCACGGAGGACGGCGTCCGGGGGTTCCCGATGAGCGCGCGCAGCACGTGCTGATCGTGATCGTGCCCCAGCGAGATCAGAGCGGCGACAGGGCAGTCGGATCGCGAGGCGATCGCGGCGCGGACCTGCGCGCTGCGATGCACTGCGAGCCGGAGCAGCTCCGCGCTGGCCAGGTCCGGGTCGAGCGCCTTCGCGACATCCTCGGATGCACCACGTGCAGGGGAGATGCCCACTGACCTTCCTCCTTCGCCCACGGATCCTCGTGGATGACTGCGGCTGTGCCGCCACTCTAGGCACCCTGGCCGTGGCGTGCGAGACACTGTGAGAAATCCGACAAATGCCGCGACACGCGTCGCGCCCGGGGCGCCGCGGCACCGCAGAGCACGACCGCCAGGCGAGGCGGCCGCGTCTCAACCGGTCGCCGGGTGGGGGCCCTCCGGAAGCAGGCCTTCGATGCGCCGCTCCGCCTCTGGCGCGGAGCGCCGTGGCGGGCGGCCCACCGCCGGGCGCGGCGCATAGGTGTGGGGCGCGTTGCGGCGGGCGGGGGCGCTCCCCTCGTCCGCCTTGGCCGGCTGCTCCCCCGCTCGGTCGCGCAGCTCGAACGGCAGCGCCGAGGGATCCGCCGGAGTCGGCGCAGGAGTCTGCGCGATCTCGGCGGCGACGCGCTGGGCGACGTGCCTCACATCGGCCTTGCGGTGTCGTGACAGAGCCGCGCGCACATGCGCTGGGGTCGAGACGTTCCGGGCGACCGCCTTGAGGACCGCCACCTCACGGTCGCGGGCGAGGTGCTCGAGTATCGCGGCGTTCGCTCCGGCATTGGCCGCCGCCGCGACCCTCACAGGAGTGCGGGCATCGTGGGCGAGAGTGGCGAGCACCGCCATGGGACAGTCAGGACGGCGCGCGAGCGCCTCCCTCACCCCGGCATCGCGATGATGCGCCAGCTCGGCGAATCGCGAACGCGGCAGATCCGCGCCGGCGGCCTCGTGACGCTCGGGCGACTCGTGACGCTGCTCCCCCGTCGAGACCCCGATCCCCGAGCTCGCCATGAAGGCGCGCGACCAGGAGCCGTCGTCGCGGTGCCCATCTGCCATGCGTCGCCTCCCAGCCGATTCGGAGCGACGATACGGAGGTCAGATGACCGTGCCTTGACGACTCGCTTGCGGCCAGATGAACATTCGGCATGCCCGCGGCCCAGAGGCCATCAGGCCTCTTCCGCGGGAAGGAATCCCCGCACGGGAGCCGTGCGCACGGGCCTCGGGCCACCCTGATCGTGCAGCGACACCTGCTGGCTGCGCATGGGGACCACATCAGCCATGGGCTCGCGCTCGCGCAGCTCCGGGGTGCCGTGATCGACGGACTCGTGCACCGGCGCCAGCTCGTCGAGCCGTCGCACCGCGTGGGAGCGCACCTCGTCCTTGCGGTGGAAGGCCAGCCTCTCCACGATCCCTGCGGGGACCTGGGGGTTCGCGATCACGGCGTGCAGCACCTCGACATGCCTGTCCGTGGACAGATGCTCGAGCACGGGCTCGGTGGCGGCGGGGTTCGCGGCCAGCGCTGCGCGGACCTCGGTCGCACGATCGTGCGCCAGTCCCACCATGGTGCCCAGCGGCAGGTCGCCACGCTGGGCGATCACCTCTCGCACCACCGCGTTGCGGCCGCTCGCGAGCGACTGCACCATCGTACGAGTGAGATCGGGCTTGCCGGCGAGCTCGACCTCGTCGCTCGCGCCGGGCGCATAGTTGAATCCGCGTGCCATGGTGGTGCCTCCGGTGCGCGTCCGCTCCCTGGGGCTGGGAGCAGTGCTCGCGTGACTCACGCTAGCGACGCGCCGTTGCGGACCGATGGCCCTGGTGTAACGATCCGGTGACCCGCCGTGGACTTCGTCACACGCCGCGGCGCACGCCTCAGCCCAGGGGCGCGGGCGTGACGCCCCACGGAGCGAGGCCGGCAGCGCCCCCGTCGGACGCGGTGAGGACCCAGATGCCGTCCTCGTGCACGGCGATCGAGTGCTCCCAGTGAGCCCCGCGCGAGCCGTCGGCGGACACGATGGTCCAGTCATCGTCGAGGACGGTGGACTCCGAGGTGCCCAGGACCGTCATCGGCTCGATGGCGACGCACATGCCTGGACGGACGCGTGCCCCGCGACCGCGCGCGCGGTAGTTCAGCACGTCCGGTGGCTGGTGCATCGCGGTGCCGATGCCGTGGCCCACGTACCCCACCAGGGGATGGAGGCCTGCCGCATCGGTCACGTCCTCGATGGCGGCGGAGACCTCGTCGAGGCGCTTCGCTGTCGCGAGAGCGGCGATGCCTGCCCACAGGGATCGACGGGTCTGCTCGACGAGCCGCGCATCGGCCTCGGACAGCGGCTCGCCCACGATCAGGCTGATCGCGGAGTCGCCGTGCCAGCCGTCGACGATCGCGCCGCAGTCGATGGACACCACATCTCCTGGCTCGAGCACGCGCTCGCCGGGGATGCCGTGCACGACCTCCTCGTTGACGGACACGCAGGCCGTGGCGGGGAAGCCGTGGTAGCCCAGGAAGTTGGAGGTGGCGCCGGCGTTCGCGATCACCGCGGCCGCCGCTGCCTCCACGTGGCCGGTGGTGGCGCCTGCGACGGCGGCGGCGCGAGCGGCCGCCAGGGCCTGCTCGACGATCACGCCTGCGCGGGCCATCACCCGCATCTGGTCGCGGGTCTTGTACTCGATGCGGTCAGCCACGCGTCAGCGGGACTCGGCGGCGGCGACGATGCGCTCGGTGACCTCGTCGATCTCGCCCAGGCCGTCGATCTGCACGAGCAGGCCACGTCCTTCGTAGTACGCAGAGACGGGAGCGGTCTGCAGCGCGTACACCTCGAGGCGCTTGCGGATCACGGGCTCGGTGTCGTCCTCGCGCCCCTCGATCTCGGCGCGCTTGAGCAGCCGAGCGGTCACGGCATCCGCGTCCGCGGTGATCTCGATAGCGACGTCCAGCTCGACGCCGAGATCGCTGAGCATCGACTCGAGCTCCACGGCCTGGTCCGGGTTGCGGGGGTAGCCGTCGAGCAGGAAGCCGTCGCCGAGGTCGTCCTGCGACAGGCGGTCGCGGACCATGGCGTTCGTGACCTCGTCAGGAACGAGGGCACCCGCGGACATGTACTCCTGGGCCTTGCGTCCCAGCTCGGTGCTGCCCTGCACGTTCGCGCGGAAGATGTCTCCGGTCGAGATGGCCGGGATGCCCCAGCGCTCGGCCAGGCGCGCGGCCTGCGTGCCCTTGCCTGCTCCGGGAGGTCCGAGGAGAACGGTGCGCATTACTTCAGGAACCCTTCGTAGTGGCGCTGCTCCAGCTGCGACTGGATGCGCTTGACGGTGTCGAGTCCCACACCCACCAGGATGAGGATCGACGCTCCGCCGAACGGGATGGAGGTGCTCAGACCCAAGGCGACGAAGGTCACCGTGGGGATCAGCGCCACTGCGGCGAGGTAGAGCGAGCCGGCGGCGGTGATGCGGGACAGCACATAGGACAGGAAGTCCGCGGTGGGCTCTCCGGGTCGAATGCCGGGGATGAACCCGCCGTACTTCTTCATGTTGTCCGCGACGTCGTTCGGGTTGAAGGTGATCGCGGTGTAGAAGTAGGCGAAGAAGATGATGAGCAGGATGTACAGCGCGATGTTCAGCGGCGATGCCGGGTCCGCCACGTTGTCGCGCAGCCAGATCACCCAGTCGGACGAGTCCTCGCCGGTGAACTGGATGATCACCTGCGGGAGCATCAGCAGCGACGAGGCGAAGATCACCGGGATGATGCCGGCCATGTTGATCTTGATCGGGATGTAGGTGGAGGAGCCGCCGAGCATGCGACGTCCCACCATGCGCTTGGCGTACTGCACCGGGATGCGGCGCTGCGACTGCTCGACGAACACGACGGCGGCGATCACGACGAGCACCACGATGCCGACGATGATCGCGTTCGACAGCCCGTTGGAGGAGTTCCAGATCGCGGAGGCCACGCCGGGGAACGAGGCTGCGATCGAGGTGAAGATCAGCAGCGACATGCCGTTGCCGACGCCACGCTCGGTGATCCGCTCGCCCAGCCACATGATCAGCACGGTGCCGGCGGTCATCGTCAGCACCATGACGGCGATGACGTTCCACGAGTCGTTGGGGATGATCGGCAGCGTGCAGTCGGGGAAGAAGACGTTGTTGCGCGCCATGGTGATGTAGGACGCGGACTGCAGGGCCGCGAAGCCGACCGTGATGTAGCGCGTGTACTGGGTGAGCTTCGCCTGGCCCTCCTGGCCCTCCTTGTAGAGGGCCTCGAAGCGCGGGATGAGCACGCGCAGGAGCTGGACCATGATCGACGCCGTGATATACGGCATGATGCCCAGCGCGAAGATCGACAGCTGCAGCAGGGCGCCGCCGGAGAACAGGTTGAGGACCTCGAACGCCGAGTTGGTCGAGGAGATGTTCGCGCACTGCTGCACGTTCTCGTAGCTCACGCCGGGGGTCGGGATGGAGACACCCAGGCGATAGATCGCAAGGATGCCCAGGGTGAAGAGCAGCTTGTTGCGCAGGTCAGGGGTGCGGAAAGCACTCAGGAAGCCACTCAGCATTGATCCTCCACGGTGGTGGGCTGTGCGTATGCAGACGTCGGGGCGGGCCGCACGATGCTGTGCGGCCCGCCCTCGACTCTAGCCCTCGTTGACCGAGCCGCCTGCAGCCTCGATCTTGGTCTTCGCCGACTGCGAAACCTTGTCGGCGTCGACGATGGTCACCTTGACCGCGATGTCGCCCTCGCCCAGCACCTTGACGGGCTGGTTCTTGCGGACGGCACCCTTGGCCACCAGGTCTGCCTTCGTCACGTCGCCGCCCTTGGGGAACAGCTCGGCGATCTGCGAGACGTTGACGACCTGGTAGGTCACCTTGAACGGGTTCTTGAAGCCAGGCAGCTTCGGGATGCGCATGTGGATGGGCGTCTGACCACCCTCGAAGCGCTCGGGCACCTGGTAGCGAGCGCCCGTGCCCTTGGTGCCGCGGCCAGCCGTCTTGCCCTTGGACGCCTCACCACGACCCACGCGGGTCTTGCGGGTGTGCGCGCCCTCGGCGGGACGGAGGTGGTGCATCTTGAGCGTGGTCACCTTGGCCTCCGCGGGAGCCTTGTCGGCAGCGGGCTTCTTGGCAGCAGCCTTCGAAGCTGCGGGCTTCTTGGCAGCAGCCTTGGAGTCCGCGGCCGTGCTGTCGGCAGCCGTCGCCTTCGAAGCGGCAGGCTTCTTGGCGGCAGGCTTCTTCTCCGCAGCGGCCTTCGAAGCGGCAGGCTTCTTGGCAGCGGGCTTCTTGGCAGCCGGCTTCTTCTCAGCGGCGGCCTTCGAAGCTGCGGGCTTCTTGGCAGCCGGCTTCTTCTCGGCAGCGGCCTTCTTGTCCTCAGCCATTACTCCACCTCCTCGACGACGACCAGGTGGTCGACCGCCTTGACCATCCCGCGGATCTCGGGACGGTCCTCCTTCACGACGATGTCGCCGATGCGCTTGAGACCGAGCGAACGCAGGGTCTCGCGGTGCTGCGGCTTGATGCCGATCGTCGACTTCTTCTGCTGGACCTTGAGCCGAGCCATCACTTCACCCCCGCTGCCTGGGCGCGGAGCATCGCGGCCGGAGCCACGTCCTCCACGGCCTTGCCACGGCGAGCCGCGACGGCCTCGGGACGCTCGAGACGCTTGAGGGCGTCCACGGTCGCGTGCACGATGTTGATCGCGTTCGACGAGCCGAGCGACTTCGACAGGATGTCGTGCACGCCGGCGCACTCGAGCACCGCGCGCACCGGACCACCGGCGATCACACCGGTACCGGGGGACGCGGGTCGCAGGTACACGACACCCGCAGCGGCCTCACCCTGCACGGCGTGCGGGATGGTGCCCTGGATGCGGGGCACGCGGAAGAAGCTGCGCTTGGCCTCCTCGACGCCCTTGGAGATAGCCGCGGGCACCTCCTTGGCCTTGCCGTAGCCCACGCCCACGTTGCCCTCGCCGTCACCGACGACGACCAGCGCGGTGAAGCTGAAGCGACGTCCGCCCTTGACGACCTTGGACACGCGGTTGATGGTCACCACGCGCTCGATGAACTTGTTGTCAGGCTCGTTGCCGCGACGATTGTCGCGGCGGTTGTTGTCAGCCATACGAATTCCTTTCGTGGTCCCGGCCTACAGAGCCAGGCCACCCTCTCGGGCGCCGTCTGCGACCGCGGCCACACGACCGTGGTACTTGTTGCCTCCGCGGTCGAACACCACGGTGCCGATGCCGGCGGCCTTGGCGCGCTCGGCGACGAGCTCGCCCACCTTGGTGGCCTTCGCCGTCTTGTCACCGTCGAGCGAGCGAACGTCCGCCTCGAGGGTGGAGGCCGACACGAGGGTCTTGCCCACGGTGTCGTCGACGATCTGGGCGACCATGTGACGGGACGAGCGGGTCACGACCAGGCGCGGACGCGCGGTCGTGCCGGAGATCTTCTTGCGAAGGCGGAAGTGGCGGCGCTTGCGCTGGACCGTCTTCCCCTTGCCCTTGATGGTGATGCTCATGGCTTACTTACCCGTCTTTCCTGCCTTGCGGCGCACGTGCTCGCCCGCGTAGCGGACGCCCTTGCCCTTATAGGGCTCCGGGGGCCGCACCTTGCGGATGTTGGCGGCGACCTCGCCGACCTGCTGCTTGTCGATGCCCGCGACCGAGAACTTGGTGGGGCCCTCGACAGCGAACGTGATTCCCTCCGGAGGAGCGATGATCACGGGGTGCGAGAAGCCCAGAGCGAACTCCAGCTCCTGGCCCTTGAGCGCGACGCGGTAACCCGTGCCGACGATCTCGAGCTTCTTCTCGTAGCCGTTGGTGACGCCTTCGACCATGTTCGAGATGAGCGTGCGGGTGAGGCCGTGGAGCGACTTGGCGACGCGCTCGTCGTTGGGACGCTTGACGGCGATGCCCTCGTCGCCCTTCTCCACGGTGATGGGCGAGGCGACCGTGTGGCTCAGGGTGCCCTTGGGGCCCTTGACCGTGACCACGGCGCCGTCGATGGTGATGTCCACTCCGGAGGGAACCGGAACGGGGTACTTGCCGATGCGTGACATAGCTTTCTTCCTTTCCGCTTACCAGACGAACGCGACGACCTCGCCGCCGACGCCCTTCTTCTCGGCCTCGCGGTCGGTCAGCAGACCGGAGGAGGTGGACAGGATGGCCACGCCCAGGCCGCCGAGAACCTTGGGAAGGTTCGTCGACTTCGCGTAAACGCGGAGGCCGGGCTTGGAGACACGGCGGACGCCGGCGAGCGAACGCTCGCGGTTGGGTCCGTACTTGAGGGTCAGCGTGAGCGTCTTGCCCACCTCTGCGTCGGCGGTCTCCGAGCCGGAGATGTATCCCTCGGCCTCCAGGATCGTGGCGATGTTCGCCTTGAGCTTGGAGTGCGGCATGGACACCGTCTCGTGGTAGGCCGAGTTGGCGTTGCGCAGACGGGTCAGCATGTCTGCGATGGGGTCAGTCATCGTCATGAGTCTTGAACTCTTCCTCGCCGTGGTATCCGCGTCGCGGACCTGCGGCGTTGTTGTTTACCAGCTGCTCTTGGTGATTCCGGGAAGCTCACCTGCGTGAGCCATCTCGCGGAAGCACACGCGGCAGAGGCCGAACTTGCGGTACACCGAGTGCGGACGTCCGCACTTCTGGCACCGGGTGTAGGCGCGGACCGCGAACTTGGGCTTGCGGTTGGCCTTGTTCTTCAGCGCAGTCTTGGCCATGTGTCACTTCTCCTTGAACGGGAAGCCCAGCTGCTTGAGCAGCGAGCGACCCTCGTCGTCCGTGGTCGCGGTGGTCACCACGGTGATGTCCATGCCGCGGACGCGGTCGATCTTGTCCTGGTCGATCTCGTGAAACATGGACTGCTCCGTGAGGCCGAAGGTGTAGTTGCCGTTGCCGTCGAACTGCTTGGGGCTCAGTCCGCGGAAGTCGCGGATGCGCGGCAGCGCGATCGACAGCAGGCGGTCGAGGAACTCCCACATGCGGTCGCCACGCAGCGTGACGTGCGCGCCGATGGGCTGGCCCTCACGAAGCTTGAACTGGGCGATCGACTTGCGGGCCTTCGTCACCTGCGGCTTCTGGCCGGTGATGGCGGTGAGGTCCTGGATCGCGCCCTCGATGAGCTTCGAGTCCTTGGCCGCGTCTCCGACACCCATGTTGACGACGATCTTGGTCAGACCGGCAACCTGGTTGACGTTCTCGTGGCCGAACTCCTCCTGGAGCTTGGCGATGATCTCGCCGCGGTACTTCTCCTTGAGCCGCGGCTGAGCCGTTGCGGTGCTCATTCGACGTCCTTACCCGAGCGCTTGGCCACGCGCACACGCTTGGTGCGAGTGCGGCCGTCCTGCTCGACCTCCTCCGTGCGGTAGCCCACACGAGTGCCCTTCTTGGTCTCCGGGTCCACGAGCATCACGTTCGAGATGTGCAGCGACGCCTCAGAGGTGACGATGCCACCCGACTGGTTGTCGCGAGTCGTGCCCGGCTTGATGTGCTTGGTGACGCGCTGGACGCCCTCGACGATCACACGGTCGTTCTCCGTGATGACCTCGAGAACGCGGCCCTGCTGGCCACGGTCGCGTCCGGCGATGACGACCACGAGGTCGCCCTTCTTGATCTTCGCCATCAGATGACCTCCGGTGCGAGCGAGATGATCTTCATGAACTTCTTGTCACGCAGCTCGCGGCCCACGGGGCCGAAGATGCGCGTGCCACGGGGCTCGCCACCCTCGGAGCCCTTGAGGATCACTGCGGCGTTCTCATCGAACTTGATGTACGAGCCGTCGGGACGACGGCGCTCCTTGGCGGTGCGGACGACGACGGCCTTGACCACGTCGCCCTTCTTCACGTTGCCGCCCGGGATCGCATCCTTGACGGTGGCGACGATGATGTCGCCAATGCCGGCGTAACGGCGCTTGGAGCCGCCGAGCACGCGAATGACAAGGATCTCCTTGGCACCCGTGTTGTCGGCGACGCGAAGCCGCGACTCCTGCTGAATCATGTCTGTCTCCTGTCGTCTGGTTCTCGCTCAGCGGTGCTGACCGAGCCTGGTCGAACGTTCGTTACTTGGCCTTCTCGACGATCTCGACCAGGCGCCACCGCTTGGAAGCGGACAGCGGACGGGTCTCCATCACGACCACGAGGTCGCCGATGCCGGCAGTGTTGTTCTCGTCGTGCGCCTTGATCTTGCTGTTGCGGCGCAGAACCTTGCCGTAGAGGGGGTGCTTGACGCGGTCCTCGACCTCGACGGTGATCGTCTTGTCCATCTTGTCGCTGACGACGTAGCCGCGGCGCGTCTTGCGATACGCGCGGTGCTCGGCCGTGGCCGTCGCGTGCTTGTTACTCGACATTGTCGTACTTCCTTACTCGGCCGACGCCGTGGGCGCCGTCCGGATGCCGAGCTCACGCTCGCGCAGGATCGTGTAGATGCGGGCGATGTCGCGCTTCACGGCCTTGAGGCGGCCGTGGCTCTCGAGCTGGCCCGTGGCCGACTGGAAGCGCAGGTTGAACAGCTCTTCCTTGGCCTTCTTGAGCTCCTCCGCGAGGCGCTCGTTCTCCATAGCGTCCAGCTCGGACGGCATGAGGGACTTGGTACCGATAGCCATCAGATGTCACCACCCTCACGGGTCACGAAACGGGTCTTCATGGGCAGCTTGTGCTGAGCGCGACGCAGCGCCTCGCGAGCCAGGGGCTCGTCGACGCCGGCCAGCTCGAACATCACGCGACCCGGCTTGATGTTGGCGACCCACCACTCGGGGGAACCCTTACCGGAGCCCATGCGGACCTCGGCGGGCTTCTTGGTCAGCGGGCGGTCGGGGTAGATGTTGATCCACACCTTTCCACCACGCTTGATGTGGCGCGTCATCGCGATACGAGCGGCCTCGATCTGGCGGTTCGTGACGTAGGCGGGCTCGAGAGCCTGAATGCCGTAGTCGCCGAACGACACCTCGGTGCCGCCCTTGGCAGCACCCGACCGCTTGGGGTGGTGCTGCTTGCGGTGCTTCACTCGACGGGGAATGAGCATGGCTTAGCCTTCCTTCCCTGCGTCGGCCTTGGGGGCCTCGGCAGCGGCAGGCGCATCGGCCTTGGGGGCCTCAGCGGACTGACGGGGGGCGCCGTCACGACGGGGGCCGCGGTCGGCGCCGCGGTCGCCACGACCACGGCCACGCTGCGGACGAGGGGCCTTGGCCTGCTCGGCCGCCCACTCCTTCTCCGTCATGTCGCCCTTGTAGATCCAGACCTTGACACCGATGATGCCGAAGGTGGTGCGGGCCTCGAAGAAGCCGTAGTCGATGTTCGCGCGGAGCGTGTGCAGGGGCACGCGGCCCTCGCGGTAGAACTCCGAGCGCGACATCTCCGCGCCACCGAGGCGGCCGGAGCACTGCACGCGGATGCCCTTGGCGCCGGCGCGCAGCGCGGACTGGATGCCCTTGCGCATGGCACGACGGAACGACACGCGGGACGCGAGCTGCTCGGCGATGCCCTGAGCGACCAGCTGGGCGTCGATCTCAGCGTTCTTCACCTCGAGGATGTTCAGCTGGACCTGCTTGCCCGTGAGCTTCTCGAGGTTCGCGCGAAGCTTGTCGGCCTCGGCGCCGCGGCGACCGATCACGATGCCCGGACGGGCGGTGTGAAGGTCCACGCGGACACGCTCACGCGTGCGCTCGATCTCGACCTTGGAGACGCCTGCGCGCTCGAGGCCCTGCGACATGAGCTTGCGGATCTTGACGTCCTCGTCCACGTAGTCGCGGTAGCGCTCGCCCTTCTTGGTCGAGTCCGCGAACCAACGCGAGCGGTGGTCGGTGGTGATACCCAGGCGGTAGCCGTGCGGGTTGATCTTCTGACCCATTACTTGGCCCCTTCCTTGACCGGCGTCGCCACCGTCACGCTGATGTGACTGGTGCGCTTGAGAATGCGGTTCGCGCGGCCCTGGGCACGCGGCTGGATGCGCTTCATGGTCGGGCCCTCGTCGACCGTGATCGCGGCGATCACGAGCTCGGACTCGTCGAAGCGCTCCCCTGCTGCGTCCGCCTTGACCCGCGCGTTGGCGACCGCCGACTCGATGAGCTTGCGCACATCGGTGGCGACTGCCTGCGGCTGGAACTTCAGCGAGGCGATCGCCTCGGTGGCGTTCTGCCCGCGGACCAGGTTCACGACACGGCGAGCCTTCTGGGCGGTCACGCGAACGTATCGCGTCTGCGCCTTGGCTTCCATCTCTACTCCTCTTACCTACGCTCGGGCGCCTTAGCGGCGGCCCTTGCGGTCGTCCTTCACGTGGCCCTTGAACGTGCGGGTGGGGGCGAACTCGCCGAGCTTGTGCCCGACCATCGCCTCGGTCACGAACACGGGAACGTGCTTGCGACCGTCATGCACGGCAAAGGTGTGTCCCAGGAAATCCGGGGTGATCACGCTGCGGCGCGACCAGGTCTTGATGACGTTCTTCGTACCCGCCTCGTTCTGGGCGTCCACCTTCTTCTGCAGGTGGTCGTCGACGAAGGGGCCCTTCTTCAGACTGCGTGGCATTCTTCAGGCTCCTTAGCGCTTCTTGCCAGTACGACGGCGGCGGACGATGAGCTTGTCGGACTCCTTGCCCGGCTTGCGGGTGCGGCCCTCGGGCTTGCCCCACGGCGAGACGGGGTGGCGACCACCGGACGTCTTGCCCTCACCACCACCGTGCGGGTGGTCGACCGGGTTCATGACGACACCACGGACGGTCGGGCGCTTGCCCTTCCAACGCATGCGGCCGGCCTTGCCCCAGTTGATGTTGGACTGCTCGGCGTTGCCCACCTCGCCGACGGTCGCGCGGCAGCGCGCGTCGACGTTGCGGATCTCGCCGGAGGGCATGCGCAGCTGCGCGAAGCGCCCCTCCTTGGCGACCAGCTGCACCGAGGCGCCCGCGGAGCGGGCGATCTTGGCGCCGCCACCCGGCTTGAGCTCGATCGCGTGGATGACAGTACCGACGGGGATGTTGCGCAGCGGCAGGTTGTTGCCGGGCTTGATGTCCGCCCCGGCACCGGCCTCGACGGCCGCGCCCTGCGCGAGCTTGTCCGGCGCGATGATGTAGCGCTTCTCGCCGTCCGCGTAGTGCAGGAGCGCGATGCGCGCCGTGCGGTTGGGGTCGTACTCGATGTGAGCGACGGTGGCAGGCACGCCGTCCTTGTCGTGACGACGGAAGTCGATCACGCGGTAGGCGCGCTTGTGGCCGCCACCCTGGTGACGGGTGGTGATGCGGCCCGTGTTGTTGCGGCCGCCCTTCTTGTGCAGAGGACGCGTCAGCGACTTCTCGGGCTCCGAACGGGTCACCTCGACGAAGTCGGCGACCGACGAGCCACGGCGGCCCGGCGTCGTCGGCTTGTACTTGCGAATAGCCATGAGATTCCTGTTCCTTGCCTAGCCCACGTGGCCAGAGAAGACGTCGAGGGCCTCGCCGCCACCGACGGTGACGATCGCGCGCTTGACATCCTTGCGCTTGCCCATGCCGAAGCGAGTCCGGCGGGTCTTGCCCTTGCGGTTGATGGTGTTGACGGAGACGACCTTGACGCCGAAGATCTGCTCGACCGCGATCTTGATCTCGGTCTTGTTGGCGCGAGGGTCGACCTCGAAGGTGTACTTGCCCTCATCCATGAGCGAGTAGCTCTTCTCCGACACGATGGGTCGGATCAGGATGTCGCGGGGGTTCTTGTTCAGCGTGGTCACGTTAGTTCTCCTCCGCCTCGGACTCGGTCGCGACGGCGGTCGCCGACTTGCCCTTGACCGGGCCAGCGAGGAAGGCCTCGAGGGCGCCGGTCGTGAAGACGGTGTCGTCGTTCACGAGCACGTCGTAGGTGTTGAGCTGGTCCACGGCGAGCACGTGCACGGCTGCCGCGTTGCGGAGCGACTTCCACGCGATCTGGTCGGCACGCTCGAGCACCACGAGGGCACGACGGCCATCGGTGATCGAGGACAGCGCCGCCAGAGCGGTGCTCGTGGACGGGACGTCACCCTTCACAAGCGACTCGACCACGTGCACACGGCCCGCGCGAGCGCGGTCCGAGAGCGCGCCACGGAGGGCGGCGGCCTTCATCTTCTTGGGGGTGCGCTGCGAGTAGTCGCGCGGCTGCGGGCCGTGGACGGTGCCACCGCCAGCGAACTGGGGCGCGCGGATCGAGCCCTGACGGGCGCGGCCGGTGCCCTTCTGCTTGTACGGCTTGCGGCCACCACCCGCGACCTCGCCGCGAGTCTTGGTGGAGTGGGTTCCCTGGCGGGCGGCGGCGCGCTGGGCGACCACGACCTGGTGGATCAGGGGGACGTTGGTGACGACGTCGAACACCTCGGCGGGAAGCTCGGCGGTGCCGGCCTTCTTGCCTGCGGCGTCGAGCACGTCGACGGTCTGTGCATCAGCCATGGTGTCACGCACCCTTCACAGCGGAGCGGATGAGGACGACCCCGCCCTTGTTGCCGGGAACCGCGCCCTTGACGAGCAGCAGACCCTTCTCGGCGTCGACCGAGTGGACGGTGAGGTTCTGGACGGTCTTGCGGTCGTTACCCATGCGGCCGGCCATCTTGAGGCCACGGAACACGCGCGACGGCGTCGAGGCGCCGCCGATCGATCCGGGCTTGCGGTGGTTGCGGTGAGCACCGTGGGAGGCGCCGACGCCGGCGAAGCCGTGACGCTTCATGACACCGGCGGTGCCCTTCCCCTTGGTGGTGCCGGTCACGTCGACCTTCTGACCTGCCTCGAACACCTCAGCGGTGAGCTCCTGGCCCAGCGAGTAGTCGGCGGCGTCAGCGGTGCGGACCTCGGCCACGTGGCGGCGCGGCGTGACGCCAGCTGCCTCGAAGTGGCCCTTGAGGGGGTCCGTCACACGACGGGGGTCAACAGTGCCGAACGCGAGCTGGACGGCCTCGTAGCCGTCGCGCTCAGCGTTGCGCACCTGGGTCACGACGTTGGTGTCGACCTGGACGACGGTCACCGGGATGACCCGGCCTTCCTCGTCCCACACCTGCGTCATGCCCAGCTTCGTACCCAGCAGCGCACGGACGGTGCGCTGGGCATTGGAAGTCGTAGTCATGGTGCTTGGTTTCCTTTACGTCAGCTCTAGAGCTTGATCTCGATGTTCACGTCCGCGGGCAGGTCGAGACGCATGAGCGAGTCGACGGCCTTGGGCGTGGGGTCCACGATGTCGATGAGGCGCTTGTGGGTGCGCATCTCGAAGTGCTCGCGGGAGTCCTTGTACTTGTGCGGCGAACGGATCACACAGAACACGTTCTTCTCCGTCGGGAGCGGCACGGGGCCGACCACCGAGGCGCCGGCGCGCGTGACCGTCTCGACGATCTTGCGGGCGGAGGAGTCGATGACCTCGTGGTCATAGCTCTTCAGCCGAATGCGGATCTTCTGTCCCGCCATGGCGTGGTTCTGCCTTTTCTCTCGTACGACTTGTGGTCCCTCACCTCCGACCCCCGCGCTCGGGCGTGTCGCGTATTCGCGACGCACTGGCGCGCTTCTCGATCTCTCGAGTAGTCGTGGGTGAGTGTGCGGCTGCCCGCAGAAGGCAACCTGAATATTGTGCCAGATTTCGGCCCGCGACGCCAACCGAGAGGGTGGCGGCCACGGATTGCGCGCAAGGTCCCTGCCACGGGGCGCCCTACGGCGACCCGTCCCAGGCCCTACGCGCCGATGCGGGGCCTGACCCGAGAGCCAGGCCCCGCATCGGAAGGGCGTCGAGGAACTACTTGACGATCTTGGTGACCGTGCCGGAGCCGACGGTGCGGCCGCCCTCGCGGATCGCGAAGCCCTGACCCTCCTCGAGGGCGATCGGCTGGATGAGCTCGACCGACATCTCGGTGGTGTCGCCGGGCATGACCATGTCGGTGCCCTCGGGCAGCGTGATCACGCCGGTCACATCCGTGGTGCGGATGTAGAACTGCGGGCGGTAGTTCGTGTAGAAGGGGTTGTGGCGGCCACCCTCATCCTTGTTGAGGATGTAGACCTTGCCCTCGAAGTTGGTGTGCGGCGTGGTGGTGCCGGGCTGGACCACGACCTGGCCACGCTCGACGTCCTCGCGCTTGGTTCCACGCAGGAGCAGACCGCAGTTCTCGCCGGCCCACGCCTCGTCCATCTGCTTGTGGAACATCTCGATGCCCGTGACGGTGGTCTTCTGGGGCTCGCGGATGCCGAGGATCTCGACGTCCGAGTTGATCGCGAGCTTGCCGCGCTCCACCTTGCCGGTGACGACGGTGCCACGACCGGTGATCGTGAAGACGTCCTCGACAGGCATGAGGAAGGGCTTGTCCATGTCACGCACGGGCTCCGGGACGTTCTCGTCCACGGCGTTCATGAGGTCCTGGACCGACTTGACCCACTTCTCGTCGCCCTCGAGCGCCTTCAGCGCCGAGACCTGGATGACGGGAGCGTCGTCGCCGTCGAAGCCCTGCGACGACAGCAGCTCGCGGACCTCCATCTCGACGAGGTCGAGGATCTCCTCGTCGTCGACCATGTCGGACTTGTTCAGCGCGACCAGCAGGTACGGGACGCCGACCTGCTTGGCGAGCAGCACGTGCTCGCGCGTCTGGGCCATGGGACCGTCGGTCGCGGCGACCACGAGGATCGCGCCGTCCATCTGGGCGGCACCGGTGATCATGTTCTTGATGTAGTCAGCGTGACCCGGGGCGTCGACGTGCGCGTAGTGGCGCTTCTCGGTCTGGTACTCGATGTGCGCGATGTTGATCGTGATGCCGCGCTCGCGCTCCTCAGGGGCCTTGTCGATGTCCTCGAAAGGCGTGAAGGGGTTGAGGTCCGGGTACAGGTCGTGCAGGACCTTCGAGATGGCAGCGGTCAGCGTCGTCTTACCGTGGTCGACGTGACCGATGGTGCCGATGTTGACGTGCGGCTTGGTCCGCTCGAACTTGGCCTTAGCCATGAGGTGTTCCTCCTGATTAGTGAGACTCGGGTAAAGATGCTAATCCCTGGGGGGCCTGCGAGGCCATTCGGGGCTTCATCCCTACTGGTCGTTGTATTTATCTAGTTTTCAACCGGTGGGACTACTCGCCCCGGGTCTTTGCGATGATCTCGTCGGCGACAGCCTTGGGGACCTCCGCATAGCTGTCGAAGGACATCGAGTACACCGCGCGGCCTGAGGTCTTCGACCGCAGGTCACCGACGTAACCGAACATCTCCGACAGCGGAACCAGCGCGTCGACGACCTTGACGCCGGCGGCGTCGGACATCTGGCGGATCTGGCCGCGGCGCGAGTTGATGTCGCCGATGACGTCGCCCATGTACTCCTCGGGCGTGCGCACCTCGACGGCCATCATCGGCTCGAGCAGCACGGGCTTCGCGAGGCGCGCAGCCTCCTTGAAGGCCATCGAGCCGGCGATCTTGAACGCCATCTCCGAGGAGTCGACGTCGTGGTACTGACCATCGAGCAGCGTCGCCTTCACGCCCACGACGGGGTAGCCGGCCTGGATGCCCAGCTCCATCGCGCTCTGCATGCCGGCATCCACCGAGGGGATGTACTCACGGGGGACGCGGCCACCGGTGACGGCGTTCACGAACTCGTACTGGACCTCGGCGTCGGCCGCGAGGGGCTCGAGCGAGATCTGCACCTTCGCGAACTGGCCGGATCCACCGGTCTGCTTCTTGTGCGTGTAGTCGTACTTGTCGACCGTCTTGCGGATGGTCTCGCGGTAGGCCACCTGCGGCTTGCCCACGTTGGCGTCGACCTTGAACTCGCGCTTCATGCGGTCCACGAGGATGTCCAGGTGGAGCTCGCCCATGCCGCCGATGACGGTCTGGCCGGTCTCCTCGTCCAGGCGCACGCGGAAGGTCGGGTCCTCCTCGGCGAGCTTCTGGATCGCGATGGACAGCTTCTCCTGGTCGCCCTTCGTCTTGGGCTCGATCGCCACGTCGATGACGGGCTCGGGGAAGGTCATGGACTCGAGGACGACCTGGTGGTTCGGGTTGCACAGCGTGTCGCCCGTGGTGGTGTCCTTGAGGCCGATCACCGCGTAGATGTGGCCCGCCTGGATGGTCTCGACCGGGTTCTCCTTGTTGGCGTGCATCTGGAAGAGCTTTCCGATGCGCTCCTTCTTGCCCTTGGTCGAGTTGACGACCTGGTCACCCGTCTCGAGGTGGCCGGAGTAGACGCGGACGTAGGTGAGACGACCGAAGAACGGGTGCGCGACCACCTTGAACGCGAGGGCCGCGAAGGGCTCCTCGGCATCCGCGTGGCGCTCGATGATGAGCTCCTCGTCCTTGACGTCGTGGCCCTGGATGGCGGGGACGTCGAGCGGGCCGGGGAGGTAGTCGATCACGGCGTCGAGCATGGGCTGCACGCCGCGGTTCTTGAACGCCGAGCCACACAGGACGGGGTAGATGTCCGAGTTGATCGTGAGCTTGCGGATGCCCGCCTTGATCTCCTCGAGCGTCAGCTCCTCGCCGCCCAGGTACTTCTCGAGCAGCTCGTCGTCGGCCTCCGCGACGGCCTCGAGGAGCATGGCGCGGTACTCGTCCGCCTTGTCCTGGAGGTCCGCGGGGATCTCGGTGGTCTCGTAGGTCGCACCCATGGTCACGTCGCCCTTGGCGTCGCCGGGCCACACCTTGGCGTTCATCTCGACCAGGTCGACGATGCCGACGAAGTCGTTCTCCGCGCCGATGGGCAGCTGGATGACCAGCGGCTTGGCGCCCAGGCGGTTGATGATCGTGTCCACGGTGAAGTAGAAGTCCGCGCCCAGCTTGTCCATCTTGTTGACGAAGCAGATGCGGGGGACGTCGTACTTGTCGGCCTGGCGCCACACGGTCTCGGACTGGGGCTCCACGCCCTCCTTGCCGTCGAAGACCGCGACCGCGCCGTCGAGGACGCGCAGCGAGCGCTCGACCTCGACCGTGAAGTCCACGTGACCCGGGGTGTCGATGATGTTGATCTGGTTCTTGTCCCAGAAGCAGGTCACCGCGGCCGAGGTGATCGTGATGCCGCGCTCCTGCTCCTGCTCCATCCAGTCGGTCGTCGACGCACCGTCGTGGGTCTCACCGATCTTGTAGTTCACACCCGTGTAGAACAGGATGCGCTCGGTGGTGGTGGTCTTGCCGGCGTCGATGTGCGCCATGATGCCGATGTTGCGGACCTTCGTGAGGTCC
This sequence comes from Demequina activiva, assembly GCF_016862815.1. Taxonomy (GTDB): domain Bacteria; phylum Actinomycetota; class Actinomycetes; order Actinomycetales; family Demequinaceae; genus Demequina; species Demequina activiva. The sequence continues at coordinate 108,708 of NZ_BONR01000003.1, forward strand.
GTGAGCACGTCCTGTGCCACGAGTGGTTCTCCTTGGTTCTCTGTCGAACGCGGCGGCGACTACCAGCGGTAGTGCGCGAACGCCTTGTTCGACTCGGCCATCTTGTGCATGTCCTCGCGACGCTTCACCGCGGCGCCGAGGCCGTTGGAAGCGTCGAGGATCTCGTTCATGAGCCGCTCGGTCATGGTCTTCTCGCGGCGTGCGCGAGAGAAGTCGACGAGCCAGCGCAGCGCCAGCGTGGTCGAGCGCGTGGGGCGCACGTCCACCGGGACCTGGTAGGTCGCGCCACCGACGCGGCGGCTGCGGACCTCGAGCGCGGGGCGGATGTTCTCCAGCGCGCGCTTGAGGACCGTGACGGCGTCCTGGCCGGACTTCTCGGCGACGCCCGCGAGGGCGCCGTACACGATGGCCTCGGCCGTCGACTTCTTGCCGTCGAGCAGCACCTTGTTGATGAGCTGGGTGACGACGGGGGCGCCGTGCACCGGGTCGTTGATGATGGGCCGCTTCGGGGCCGGTCCCTTGCGAGGCATTACTTCTTCTCCCTCTTCGCGCCATAGCGGCTGCGGGCCTGCTGGCGGCCCTTGACACCCTGGGTGTCGAGCGAGCCGCGGACGATCTTGTAGCGAACACCGGGCAGGTCCTTCACACGACCGCCGCGGACGAGCACGATCGAGTGCTCCTGAAGGTTGTGGCCCTCACCCGGGATGTAGGCCGTGACCTCGATGCCCGTGGACAGGCGCACGCGAGCGACCTTGCGCAGAGCCGAGTTCGGCTTCTTAGGCGTGGTCGTGTAGACGCGCGTGCACACGCCGCGACGCTGGGGGCTCGCCTTGAGCGCCGGCGTCTTGGTCTTGCCGGCCTTGGGGTGCCGGCCCTTCCTGACCAGCTGCTGAATCGTAGGCACTACATCTCCGTCTGTTGTATGTTGCGAAACTCGTGATGGTCCGACCCCCGCGCCCGGGCGTGTCGTTCCAGTGGTGAGCACGTCCGACTGGGCGCGCTGGAGGGCCCGACGACGCGGGCACGAGTATCAACGATACCCGTGACCCGCGCCCTCGTCAAAGCGGAGCAGGCGCGCCCCGCGGCCCGGACGGTGCTACTCGCGAGGAATGTCGAACTCCTCGAGCGGCACGGCCTCGCCGGTGCCCTCCGAGAAGTACTGTCCGTCCCACTCCTCGTACCCGAAGGTCGGGAACAGGTTGGCCTTGGCCTCCTCGGTGGGCTCGACCGTCGCGGTCCGGTACTGGTGCAGTCCGGTTCCCGCAGGGATGAGCTTTCCGAGGATGACGTTCTCCTTGAGACCCAGCAGCGGGTCCGACTTGCCGGACATCGCCGCCTCGGTGAGGACGCGGGTGGTCTCCTGGAAGGAGGCCGCCGACAGCCACGACTCGGTCGCGAGCGACGCCTTGGTGATGCCCATGAGCTCGGGGCGGGCCGATGCCGGCTTGCCGCCCTTCGTCACGGTCTCACGGTTGGCGGTCTCGAAGCGCGAGCGCTCCGCGAGCTCGCCCGGCAGCAGCGGGGCGTCGCCGGCCTCGAGGACCGTCACGCGACGCAGCATCTGACGGACGATGACCTCGATGTGCTTGTCGTGGATCTCCACGCCCTGCGAGCGGTAGACCTCCTGGACCTCGTCCACCAGGTGCTTCTGGGTGGCACGGGGCCCAAGGATGCGCAGCACGCTCTTGGGGTCGACGGCGCCGGCCACGAGCTGCTGGCCCACCTCGACGCGCTCGCCGTCCTGCACGAGCAGGCGCGAACGCTTGGTGACCGGGTACTCGAAGGGCTCGTCGCCGCCGTCGGGCATGACCACGAGTCGACGCGTCGCCTCGGAGTCGTCCACCTTGAGCGTTCCCGCGACCTCGGAGATCGGGGCCTCACCCTTGGGGGTGCGGGCCTCGAACAGCTCCTGGACGCGGGGCAGACCCTGCGTGATGTCGTCCGCAGATGCCACACCACCGGTGTGGAAGGTGCGCATCGTCAGCTGCGTTCCGGGCTCGCCGATCGACTGGGCCGCGACGATGCCGACGGCCTCGCCGATGTCGACCAGCTCACGGGTCGCCAACGAGCGGCCGTAGCACTTGGCACAGGTGCCCACGGCGGACTCGCAGGTCAGGACCGAGCGGACCTTGACCTCCTCGATGCCCTCCGCGATCAGCGCGTCGATGAGGACGTCGCCGATGTCCGCGCCAGCGGTGCCGATGACCGCGCCCGACGCGTCGAGCACGTCGGTCGCAAGCGTGCGGGCGAAGACCGAGGTCTCCACGCGCTCGTGCTTGACCTTCTCGCCGCCGGCCGTGGTCTCCACGATCGGCATGGCCAGGCCACGCTCGGTGCCGCAGTCGGCCTCGCGGACGATGACGTCCTGCGAGACGTCGACCAGACGACGCGTGAGGTAGCCGGAGTCGGCGGTGCGCAGTGCCGTGTCCGCCAGGCCCTTGCGGGCTCCGTGCGTTGCGATGAAGTACTCGAGGACGGACAGTCCCTCGCGGTAGTTCGACTTGATCGGACGCGGGATGATCTCACCCTTGGGGTTGGCCACCAGGCCGCGCATGCCGGCGATCTGACGGACCTGCATCCAGTTACCACGCGCACCCGAGCCGACCATGGTGTGGACGGTGTTGTGCTTGGGGAAGTTCTCCCGCATGGAGCGGTCGACCTCGTTCGTCGCCTGGGTCCAGATCTCGATGAGCTCCTGACGGCGCTCGTCATCCGTGATCAGACCGGTCTCGAACTGCTCCTGGACCTTGACGGCCTGAGCCTCGTAGCGCTCCAGGATCTCCTGCTTGTTCGGAGGAGTCGCGACATCGCCGATGCCGATCGTCACGCCCGAGCGGGTCGCCCAGTGGAAGCCGGCTGCCTTGAGCGCGTCCAGCGAGGCAGCGACCTCGACCTTGGGATAGCGCTCGGCGAGCTCGTTGACGATGCCGCCGAGGATCTTCTTGTCCACGTCGCGGTTGACGTAAGGGAAGGAGACCGGGAGCAGCTCGTTGAACAGCGCGCGACCCAGCGTGGTGGTGAGCGTGTAGGGCTCGCCCTCGATGTGGCCCTCGGGCAGCTCGACGCCCAGCGGCGGGATGGTGTCGCCATCCACGCGCAGGCGAATCTCGGCGTTGAGCGAGATGTCGCCGGAGTCGAACGCCATCCGTGCCTCGCTGACCGAGCTGAACGAGCGGCCCTCGCCCTTCTCGCCCTCCTTGCCCAGGGACAGGTGGTACAGGCCGATGATCATGTCCTGCGAGGGCATGGTCACCGGACGGCCGTCCGAGGGCTTGAGGATGTTGTTGCTCGAGAGCATCAGCACGCGGGCCTCCGCCTGCGCCTCCGCGCTCAGCGGCAGGTGCACGGCCATCTGGTCACCATCGAAGTCGGCGTTGAACGCGCCGCACACGAGCGGGTGGAGGTGGATGGCCTTGCCCTCGACGAGCTGGGGCTCGAACGCCTGGATGCCCAGTCGGTGCAGCGTGGGCGCACGGTTCAGCAGCACCGGGTGCTCGGTGATGACCTCCTCGAGCACGTCCCAGACCTCGGGACGCGAGCGCTCGACCATGCGCTTGGCGGACTTGATGTTCTGCGCGTGGTTGAGCTCGACCAGTCGCTTCATGACGAACGGCTTGAAGAGCTCGAGCGCCATCTGCTTGGGCAGACCGCACTGGTGCAGCTTGAGCTGGGGACCCACCACGATGACCGAGCGGCCGGAGTAGTCGACGCGCTTGCCCAGGAGGTTCTGGCGGAAGCGTCCCTGCTTGCCCTTGAGCATGTCCGAGATGGACTTGAGGGGACGGTTGCCAGGACCCGTGACGGGACGGCCGCGGCGGCCGTTGTCGAACAGGGCGTCCACCGCCTCCTGCAGCATGCGCTTCTCGTTGTTCACGATGATCTCGGGGGCACCGAGGTCGAGCAGGCGCTTGAGGCGGTTGTTGCGGTTGATGACGCGGCGGTAGAGGTCGTTGAGGTCGGAGGTCGCGAAGCGACCGCCGTCCAGCTGGACCATGGGACGCAGGTCCGGCGGGATGACCGGAACTGCGTCCAGCACCATGCCCACGGGCGAGTTGGTGGTAGTCAGGAACGCGTTGACCACCTTGAGGCGCTTGAGCGCGCGCGTCTTGCGCTGGCCCTTGCCGTTCGCGATGGTGTCGCGCAGGCTCTCGGCCTCGGCCTCGAGGTCGAAAGTCTGCAGGCGCTTCTGGATCGCCTCGGCGCCCATCGAGCCCTTGAAGTACGAGCCGTAGCGGCGCGACAGCTCGCGGTAGAGCAGCTCGTCGCCCTCGAGGTCCTGGACCTTGAGGTTCGCGAAGCGGTCGAAGACCTGGTCGAGGCGGTCGATCTCGGCGTCCGCGCGCTTGCGCAGGTTCGCCATCTCCCGCTCGGCGCCGTCCTTGACCTTGCGCTTCGCATCGGCCTTGGCGCCCTCGGCCTCGAGCTCCGCGATGTCCTTCTCCAGCTTCTCGGCGCGGGCGTTGATGTCCGCGTCGCGCTGGTTCGCGATGAGCTTCTTCTCCTTCTCGATCTCGTTGCGGAGCTTCGGAAGGTCCTCGTGACGGCCGTCCTCGTCCACCTCGGTCACCATGTAGGCGGCGAAGTAGATGACCTTCTCGAGGTCCTTGGGGGCCAGGTCGAGGAGGTACCCCAGGCGCGACGGGACGCCCTTGAAGTACCAGATGTGGGTCACGGGAGCGGCGAGCTCGATGTGGCCCATGCGCTCACGACGCACGCGGGAGCGGGTCACCTCGACGCCGCAGCGCTCGCAGATGATGCCGCGGTAGCGGACGCGCTTGTACTTGCCGCAGCCGCACTCCCAGTCACGGGTGGGACCGAAGATCTTCTCGCAGAAGAGTCCGTCCTTCTCCGGCTTGAGCGTGCGGTAGTTGATCGTCTCGGGCTTCTTCACCTCGCCATGCGACCAGGTGCGGATGTCCTCCGCCGTGGCCAGACCGATGCGGAGGTCGCCGAACTCATTGACATCGAGCACAGTCAGTTCCTTTGCTTAGATCTCGTCGACGCTCGAGGCGTCGGGGCGGCTGGACAGGGAGATGCCGAGCGACTCGGCGGCCTGGTACGCGTCGTCCTCGGACTCGCGCATCTCGACGACGTGACCCTCGGAGTTGAGGACCTCGACGTTCAGGCACAGCGACTGCATCTCCTTCATCAGCACGCGGAACGACTCCGGCAGGCCGGGGTCGGGGATGTTCTGACCCTTGACGATGGCCTCGTACACCTTCACGCGGCCCACCACGTCGTCAGACTTGATGGTCAGCAGCTCCTGGAGGGCGTAGGCGGCGCCATAGGCCTCGAGGGCCCAGACCTCCATCTCGCCGAAGCGCTGGCCACCGAACTGGGCCTTACCACCCAGCGGCTGCTGCGTGATCATCGAGTACGGACCGGTCGAGCGAGCGTGGATCTTGTCGTCCACGAGGTGGTGGAGCTTCAGGATGTACTTGTAGCCCACCGCCACCGGCTCGGGGAACGGCTCGCCGGAGCGGCCGTCGAACAGCCGCGCCTTGCCGTCGTCGTTCACCAGACGCTCGCCGTCCCTGTTGGGGTTGATGGTCGAGCGCAGGTTGATGAGGGTGTCCTCCTGGAGGCCGTCGAACACCGGGGTCGCGACCGGGGTGCCCGGCTCCGACCTGCGAGCGGCGTCCGGCAGGCGCTTAGCCCAGTCAGCCGTCACGTCGGTGGCGTCCCAGCCGTGCTTGGCCACCCAGCCGGTGTGGGTCTCGAGGACCTGACCGACGTTCATGCGGCCGGGCACGCCCAGCGGGTTGAGCACCACGTCGACCGGGGTGCCGTCCTCGAGGAACGGCATGTCCTCCTGCGGCAGGATCACCGAGATGACGCCCTTGTTGCCGTGGCGGCCGGCGAGCTTGTCGCCCTCCTGGATCTTGCGACGCTGCGCGATGTAGACGCGCACCAGCTCGTTGACGCCGGCAGGAAGGTCGTCGCCCTCCTCCTCGGTGAACACGCGGACGCCGATGACGGTGCCGGACTCGCCGTGAGGGACCTTGAGCGAGGTGTCGCGCACCTCGCGGGCCTTCTCGCCGAAGATCGCGCGCAGCAGGCGCTCCTCCGGGGTGAGCTCGGTCTCGCCCTTGGGCGTCACCTTGCCGACCAGGACGTCTCCGGCACGGACCTCGGCGCCGATGCGCACGATGCCGCGCTCGTCCAGGTCCGCGAGGACCTCCTCGGAGGCGTTCGGGATGTCGCGGGTGATCTCCTCGGGACCCAGCTTGGTGTCACGGGCGTCGACCTCGTGCTCCTCGATGTGGATCGAGGACAGGACGTCGTCCTCCACGAGGCGCTGCGACAGGATGATCGCGTCCTCGTAGTTGTGGCCCTCCCAGCACATGAAGGCGACGAGCAGGTTGCGGCCGAGCGCGAGCTCGCCGTTGTCCGTCGCGGGGCCGTCAGCGATCACGGAGCCCTCGACGAGCTTGTCGCCCTCGTCGACCAGCACGCGCTGGTTGTAGCTGGTGCCCTGGTTCGAGCGCTCGAACTTGGCGATGCGGTACGAGCCCGTGGTGCCATCGTCGTTCGCGACGGTGACCAGGTCAGAGCTCACCTCGGTGACGACTCCGGCCTTGGTGGCCACGACCACGTCGCCGGCGTCGATCGCCGCACGGCGCTCCATGCCGGTGCCGACCAGCGGCGCCTCGGAGCGGACCAGCGGGACCGCCTGACGCTGCATGTTGGCGCCCATGAGCGCGCGGTTGGCGTCGTCGTGCTCGAGGAACGGGATCAGGGCCGTCGCGACCGACACCATCTGGCGCGGCGAGACGTCCATGTAGTCCACGGCGTCGCGCGGCACGAACTCGACCTCGCCGCCCTTCGAGCGGACCAGGACGCGCTCCTCGGCGAACGAGTTGTCGTCGGACAGCTCGGCGTTGGCCTGCGCGATGACGAAGTGGTCCTCGTCGTCAGCCGTGAGGTAGTCGACCTTGTCCGAGACCTTGCCCTTGATGACCTTGCGGTACGGGGTCTCGACGAAGCCGAGCGGGTTCACGCGGCCGTACGTCGCGAGCGCGCCGATGAGGCCGATGTTCGGGCCTTCAGGCGTCTCGATGGGGCACATGCGGCCGTAGTGCGACGGGTGGACGTCACGGACCTCCATGCCGGCACGGTCGCGCGACAGGCCGCCCGGGCCGAGCGCCGACAGGCGGCGCTTGTTGGTCAGACCCGCGAGCGGGTTGTTCTGGTCCATGAACTGCGACAGCTGCGAGGTTCCGAAGAACTCGCGGATGGCGGCGACCACGGGGCGCGTGTTGATCAGGGTCTGCGGCGTGATGGCCTCGACGTCCTGAGTCGTCATGCGCTCGCGCACCACACGCTCCATGCGCGACAGGCCGGTGCGGATCTGGTTCTGGACCAGCTCGCCCACGGCGCGGATGCGACGGTTGCCGAAGTGGTCGATGTCGTCGGTCTCGACCTCGACGGTGCCCGCGAGGGACTCGAAGGTGGCGTGACCGGCGTGCGCGGCGGCGATGTACTTCACCGTGGCGATGATGTCGTCCACGCTGAGGACGGAGTCGCCCAGGGCCTTGCCGACCTTGAGCTTCTTGTTCAGCTTGAAGCGACCCACCTTGGCGAGGTCGTAGCGCTTGGCGTTGAAGTAGAAGTTGTCGAGCAGGTTCTGACCGGCCTCGACCGTGGGCGGCTCGCCCGGGCGGAGCTTGCGGTACAGGTCGACGAGCGCCTCCTCGTGGGAGTGCACCGTGTCCTTCTCGAGCGTCTCGAGGACGGCAGGGAAGTCCTTGAACTCGTCGGCGATCTGCTCGTCGCTCAGGCCGAGGGCCTTGAGGAACAGCGTGACCGGCTGCTTGCGCTTGCGGTCGACGCGGACGCCCACGGCGTCGCGCTTGTCGATCTCGAACTCGAGCCATGCTCCGCGCGAGGGGATGACCTTCGCGGTGAAGATGTCCTTGTCGGAGGTCTTGTCCGCCGTGCGCTCGAAGTACACGCCGGGCGAGCGGACCAGCTGCGAGACCACGACGCGCTCGGTGCCGTTCACGATGAACGTGCCCTTGGGCGTCATGAGCGGGAAGTCGCCCATGAACACGGTCTGCGACTTGATCTCGCCGGTCGTGTTGTTCATGAACTCCGCGGTCACGAACAGCTGTGCCGCGTAGGTGAAGTCCTTCTCCTTGCACTCCTCAGGAGTGTGGCGCGGCTCTTCGAAGTACGGGTCCGAGAAGCTCAGCGACATCGTCTGACCGAAGTCCTCGATGGGCGAGATCTCCTCGAAGATCTCCTGCAGTCCGGCGATCTCGGGGACGTCGTCGCGTCCCTCCTTCTTCGCAGCGTCGACACGGGCCTTCCAGGAGGCGTTGCCGACGAGCCAGTCGAAGCTCTCGGTCTGGATGCCGAGGAGGTTGGGGACCTCGATCGGCTCGTCGATCTGTGCAAAGGAGATGCGCGGTGATGCGGAGCGGTTGGCGATGGCAGTTGCCGAGGGGGTGCGCGAGGCAGCCAAGGGCGGGTCCTTCCCTTTTGATAGCGTGCGTGACGCGAGTCTTGAACCACGGCTCCACCGGACCCTGGGGCGAAACCACTCTCAGAGCGGACGCACGCCAGGTAGGCATGTGAGGGCAGGGCATAGACAGCGCAACTACCTACAGTAGTCGCGGCGCGCCGGATTGTCCACCCGGTGCGCGCTCATCGTCAAGCGCGCCGCACCGTAACGTCACCAGATCGTGACCCACTCCCCCTCACCTGGACGGCCGATGCCCGCATCGGCCGTCCCCGAAGGGCAAGCACAGAGGCCGGGCCGCCCCGAAGGGCGACCCGGCCTCTGCGTGGAGCGAGGGTCGGAACTACTTGAGCTCGACCGTGGCGCCGGCAGCCTCGAGCTGCTCCTTCGCCTTCTGCGCGTCCTCCTTCTTCGCGCCCTCGAGGACGGGCTTGGGAGCCTCGTCCACGAGCGCCTTGGCCTCACCGAGGCCGAGCGACGTGAGCGCGCGCACCTCCTTGATGACCTGGATCTTCTTGTCGCCGACGGCGGCGAGGATGACGTCGAACTCGTCCTTCTCCTCGACCTCCTCGGCGGCGGCGCCAGCGGCGACGGGGGCAGCGGCGGCGACCGGAGCGGCGGCGGTGACCTCGAAGGTCTCCTCGAACGCCTTGACGAACTCGGACAGCTCGATGAGCGAGAGCTCCTTGAACTGCTCGATGAGCTCCTCGGTGGAGAGCTTAGCCATGATGTGTTTCCTTACCTGTTATCTGCGTGGAGCAGGGGGGTGAGATGGGGTGCGCGGCCCTCAGGCCGCTTCTTCCTGCTTGGCACGCAGGGCGTCGACAGCACGCGCCGCCTGAGCGAGCGGTGCCTGGAACATGTATGCCGCACCGAACAGCGATGCCTTGAAGGCACCCGCTGCCTTGGCGAGCAGCACTTCGCGGGACTCGAGGTCTGCGAGCTTCTGGATCTCGGATGCCGAGAGCACATTTCCGTCGAGCACGCCGCCCTTGAGGACGAGCGCGTCGTTGGTCTTGCTGAACTCCTTCAGACCCTTTGCAGCCTCCACCGGATCACCGGTGACGAATGCAATGGCCGTGGGGCCCACGAAGAGGTCGTCGAGACCCTCCACGCCGGCTTCCTTGGCCGCGAGCGCCGTGAGAGTGTTCTTCGCGACCCTGTAGGTCGCGGCGCCGCGCAAGTTGCTACGCAGCTCAGCGAGCTGCGGAACAGACAGACCGCGGTACTCGGTGACGATGACAGCGTTGGACTCGCGGAAACGGTCCGCGATCTCCTTGACTGCCGCCACCTTGTCTGGCGTCGCCATGTTTGTCCTTCCTCTGGGTGACCGCCGTCGCCTCCTTGCGGAGACGGCCCGTCCCGGGAACAGACAAGGCCCCGCGCAGGCGGGGCCGGTGGCGCATCGGCCTCACACACGAAAGGCGACCCGAAGGTCGCCCTGAGGTGTGCGCGCGAAGCACTCTCGATCTCACCTGCGCTGGTCCCCGCTGCTGCGGGACTTCGGTCGTATCCGGATGCTCCGGACCCGACGACCGGCGGTCTTGGGCCTTGACAGCATACGCGACCGGCGGGGCCGCCCGCAACCGAGCGTCAGAGACCGTGGGGGCCGCGGACGAAGCGGACGGCGCCGGAGGGGCCGAAGGTGCGCACGTGGCGAGCCGCGAACAGCGACCGGCCCAGCCACGCCCGCGATCCCCAGGCGCGGGTGACCGCGGCGGCGCGAGCCTCGAGGTCCTCGTCCGTCGCCCAGCGCGAGCCCGAGCTCTCCCGCGGGTGCATCGCGATGGTGATGGGCACGGCCTCCGCACGCATGCCGGCGCGCATCACGTCAGCGATGAAGATGTACTCGTCGCCGAGGTACAGCCGGGCGCCGGCGCCGAACCGCTCGTCGAACCAGACGTCCTGCGCCTTGACCTGGTCCATGTCCACGACCATCTCGTAGGTCGCGGCCTTCCCGCTGGTCAGCAGCGACAGGCGGCGGTCCCGCGTCGTGTACTTCTTGCGCAGGTTGCCGTCCTCGTCGACGGCGCGTGCGAGCACCAAGGCCGCCCCCGTGTCCCGCATGTGCGCGACGACGTCGGAGATGCCGTCGAGGTCCACCGTCACGTCGTCGTCGCAGAACACCAGGTACTTGCGCGTCGCCTGGCGCATCACCTCGTTACGGCTCTTGGCGACGCCCCGAGAGCGCAGGACGGTGACGGCCGCCCCCTTGTCCTCGAGCGCCGCGATGGTCTCCTGCTCCGACTCCGACGGGCCCTGGTCGCCGCCGGTCTGGGCGACCACGACCACCTCAGCGCCGCGCATGGACGCCGGGTCCGGGATCCCCTCGAGCCGGGACGACAGGCTCGAGTAGCCGATGGTGACGTCGGGCAGCTGGCCGCGCCGTGCGCCGACGAGGCCCTTGTCGCGGTTCGCGAGCGCCCGGGCGAAGCGCATCGCGCCAGAGGACAGGTTGCTGAGCTGTCCGTACATCAGACGCAGGCCCAGGAACAGCACGATCGCGTTGTCGAGCGGCGCCTCCCCCGCGAGCACCTGCCACAGCAGCGCCCCGAGCATGAGCACCAGCGCCGCGGAGCCGATCATCGCGCCCTGCTCGCCCGTGATCACACGGGTGCGCACGCGCAGCGCGATCGAGTCCGAGCTGGGCTTGGCGCGCGTGTACGCGAACTCGCGCTGGATGCGCAGCTGACGGTCGAACATCGAGGCGACGAGGGCGATCACGAAGCCCGCGACGAACAGGTTGACGATGCCGATGAGCGGATCCAGCACGAGGAACAGGAGCGAGAACACCGCGGCCTGGACCAGCGTCGCGAGCACCCCGGTGAGCTCGAAGGCGAGCGCCCACTCCCAGCTCTGCTGACTGGGGCTGGGGGCGCGGTCGGAGTCCCTGAACGCGGTGTTGATCGCGCGCACCCGATAGGCCCGGGCGGCGTGCTGCATCCCGCGCGCCACGATGAAGGCCGCGAAGAAGATCGCGATCTGGACGAACACCGCCTGCGGATCGGTGCGGATCAGCTCGGGACCGTCGATGACCATCCCGGAGAACAGCTTCGCCACCGCCATCTCGGACAGCGGCACGATCGCGATGACCACGATGAGCCCCAGGATGACGTTCTTGTGGCGCCGCGCCGGGAACAGCTCACGCAGCGCACCCCACAGGTGCGCCAGCATCGTCAGGCGCCGGTCTCGTTCTCGAGCAGCTCGAGTCCGCGACGCATCGCGGCCTCGATCTCGTCCAGCTTCGCGTCGCTCACCTTCTCCTCGATCGCCATGCCGCGCAGGTCCACCTCACGGAGGTCGATCGGAACGTTGATGGGCTCGTAGACGCGCTGCAGGCCCGCGCCGCGCGAGTAGTCCTCGTACTTGATCCCCGTGCCGTGCACCGAGGACTCGAAGCCCTCGAACGTCACCAGGGTCACCGGGATGCCATACGCGTGGCATACGATCATCACGTGCATCGCGCTCGTCACGACCATGTCGTACTTGACGAGCGACTCGAGGAACTCCGCGATGTCGTCGGGGTGCGAGCGCAGCACGCTCAGCTCGTCGACGTCGGACGGCAGCTGCAGGTGGATCGGGATGTGCGTGTAGTGGCGCACCAGGGCGATGCGGCCGTTGGTCTCACCACGCGAGATGGGCAGCACCCTCGACACGAGCAGACCGGGGTCGCCGAACGAGTCGACGTCCTCGCCGCCGCTGTCCTTGAGCGCCTGCGCCGTGAGCGGGCCTCGCACCGAGACGTAGGTGGCCTTCTTGACCAGCTCGACGTCGAGGCTCGAGATGCCGGTGCCCACCACCACGGAGTTGCTCTTGATGAAGCGACCGATCGAGCCGATGCTCACAATGTTGGGCTTGCTCGACACCGCCGTCGGCGGCAGGAAGGTGATGGGACGCTCGGTGTAGTGAGCAGCGATGAGGGGGCTCAGCCAGTCGCCGAAGTTCCCAGGGAACGGACGGGCCCACCACACCATGGGAAGCGGCGATCCCTGGCCGCGGGAGGCGTAGTACGCGAACGCCTCCGCGCCGCGGATGGCGTTGCGCTCCTTGGTGGTGGGGATCCCCAGGCGGGTGAGGGCGGCGGCGCGATCCTGCAGCGCCTCGACATCGCCGTTCTGGCCGTGACGGAGGATCTCCCGCAGGATGGCCTGACGGTGCGGCGAGTCGGACGCCGCGCCAAGGGTCGCCTCGGCGGTCCCGAACGATCCTCCGGTGAGGACTCCCGTCACGCCGGCGGTGTCGGACACGCGGCGCAGCGTCTTCGCGGCGCGCGCAGGAAGCGCGCGCTCGGCGCGCTTGGCGGCCTTGCGACCTGCCTCCCGCACGCGCACGCTCAGCGGAATCTTGACGGTGTCCATGTCACCGGTGTGCTGGACGACCTTGCCCTTGAACTCCGCGACGTTGCCGCTCGAGCCGAACGAGAAGAAGGGGCGGGCATCCGTGTCGGCGCCCACCTCGGGGGCCACCACGGCCGTGCGAGGGAGCATCTGGAAGGACAGGGTGCCGGCGTTGGCGCGCCAGGACTCCTCGAAGAAGTAGTCGTCGGTCGCCTTGATGTCAGCGGAGCGCTCGTACTCGTACGCGTCACGGATGAACTTGCGTCCCATGGGGGTGGGCGCGATGCCGAAGAAGCAGGGCTCCCAGAAGCGCGTGCGGCGGTGGTAGCCGATCTTCAGCGGCGAGCCGAAGCCGCGCTGGAAGCCGAGGATGTCCGCGGTGAAGCCCGCGACGTACTCGGGGAGGTCGAGGAGCTTGCAGTCCACGTCGATCCAGAAGACGCGCTTGTCAGGGTGGCTCTCGCACACTCCCGCGAGGAAGCCGATCTTCTTGCGACAGATGTCTGCCCAGTCCTCGCCCTCCTTCTTCTCGACCTCTTCGAGGACGTGCTCGATCCCCAGGTTCTCGAGGTTCTTGCGAAGGCTCTCCGCGTGGGCGCGATAGTAGTCATCCGCCGTGTAGAACGAGCAGACGACGACTCCTGACATGTCCATGTGACTCCTTAGCGCTGGGCACGAGCCGCATGTCCACGCTCGAGTGCCGGGCGTCTTTGCCATTGATCGTAGTACGCGGCCCGCCGGTTCTCGGCGACCCCACGCGGTGATGGTCCGGCTCCCGGACGGGAGCCGGACCATGGCGCGCTGGGCCCCTCCGGGTAGGCGGGAGCCGCAGCGCACATGCTCTCAGACGTGCGGACCGGGGTCTCCGGACCGCGCGCGAGGGCGGCTGGTGTCAGGGACTACCTGTCGGCCTTGACCGCGGTGTCGACCGGGATGCCCGGGCCGGTGGTCGCGGAGACGGCGGCCTTGATGATGTAGCGACCCTTGGAGGCGGACGGCTTGACGCGCTGGACCTCGTCGAGCACGGCCTGGAAGTTCTCGAGCAGCTTCTCGTCGCCGAACGACGCCTTGCCGATCACCGTGTGCAGGTTGGCGTGCTTGTCGACGCGGAACTCGATCTTTCCGCCCTTGATGTCGGACACGGCCTTCGCCACATCCATCGTCACGGTGCCGGTCTTGGGGTTCGGCATGAGGCCGCGGGGTCCGAGGACCTTTCCGAGGCGTCCCACCTTGCCCATGAGGTCCGGGGTCGCGACCACGGCGTCGAAGTCCTGCTTGCCGTTCTGGACCTCTTCGATCAGCTCGTCGCCGCCCACGAAGTCGGCGCCGGCCTCGCGGGCCGCCTCCGCCTTGTCACCGTTGGCGAAGACCAGGACCCGAGCGGTCTTGCCGGTGCCGTGGGGCAGGATGACGGTGGAGCGGACCGACTGGTCCGCGTGGCGGGGGTCGACGCCGAGCTTGAACACGACGTCGATGGTCGAGTCGGTGTTCTTCGAGGACGTCTTCTGCGCGAGGCGCACGGCCTCGAGCGGGGTGTACAGCTGGGTGCGGTCGACGAGCTGCGCCGCATCCTTGTAAGCCTTGGAGCGCTTGGTCATCTGCTTCTCTTTCCTGTGCAGTCGTGGTTCCGGGCCAGCGCGGCCCTCCCACTGGGGTGGTGCGTCAGTTGACGGTGATGCCCATCGAACGCGCGGTTCCGGCGATGATCTTCGCGGCGGCGTCGATGTCGTTGGCGTTGAGGTCGCTCATCTTCTGCTCAGCGATCTCGCGAACCTGCGCATCGGTGATCGAGCCGACCTTGTCGGTGTGCGGGACGCCGGAGCCCTTCTGGACGCCTGCGGCCTTCTTGATGAGCTCTGCTGCCGGCGGGGTCTTCGTGATGAACGTGAAGGAACGGTCTTCGTAGACCGTGATCTCCACGGGGATCACGTTGCCGCGCTGCGACTCGGTGGCCGCGTTGTAGGCCTTGCAGAACTCCATGATGTTGACGCCGTGCTGACCGAGGGCGGGGCCCACGGGCGGCGCGGGGTTGGCGGCGCCTGCCTGGATCTGGAGCTTGATCAGGCCGGCGACCTTCTTCTTCGGTGCTGCCATGGTGGTTTCGGGTCCTTCTGTGTTTCGTGGCGACGGTTGCCGCCGGGTGTGCTGGGGGAACTAGATCTTCGTGACCTGGGTGAACCCCAGCTCGACCGGGGTCTCCCGGCCGAAGATGGAAACGAGGACGTGGAGCTTCTGAGACTCCACGCTGATCTCGGAGATGGTGCCGGGCAGGGTCGCGAACGGTCCGTCGATGACGGTGATCGACTCGCCGACCTCGAAGTCCACCTCGACGGCCTTGGCCGCCGAGTCGGGCTCGGGCTCGGACGACGACGTCGCGGGCTGCGACGGCGCGAGCATGCCGTACACCTCGTCGAGGGTGAGCGGCACGGGCTGCTGGGCGTGACCGACGAATCCGGTCACTCCAGGGGTGTTGCGGACGGTGCCCCACGACTCGTCGGTGAGGTCCATGCGCACCAGGACGTATCCGGGCATGCGCACGCGGGTGACCAGCTTGCGCTGGCCGTTCTTGACCTCGGTGACGTCCTCCATGGGGACCTCGACCTGGAAGATGTAGTCCTCCATGTGGAGGCTGGCGCGACGGTGCTCGATGGCCTGCTTGACCCGCTTCTCGTGACCCGAGTAGCTGTGGACCACGTACCAGTCGCCCTCCTGCATGCGCAGCTCGAGGCGGAAGTCCTCGGCCGGGTCCTCCGCAGGCTCGGCGGGAGCGTCCTCGACCGCGATCGCCTCAGCGGTCTCGGCCTCGACCACGTCCTCCGACGCGTCGCCGGGGACGGTGTCGTCGTCGCCCTCGACCACCGCGTCCTCCGGGGCGTCGCTCAGCGACGCCTCGTCGACGGCAGGCGTGGTCTCGTCCGCGGGCGCATCGGCGGCCTCCTGGGCACGCTCGGTCGCCTCGGCGATGTCGGCCACCAGCTCATCGAGCTTGTCGCCTGCTGCGTCGAGCTTGTCGTCACTCACGGGTGATCACTTACCTTTCAGGTGGCCGTCAGGCGCCGAAGACGGCAGCCGACAGCCAGTTGAATACGAAGTCCAGCACGAACACGATGACCATCATCACCGCGACGAACGCGAGGACGATCCAGATGTAGCGGATGAGCTCCTCACGCGTGGGGGTGACCACGCGCTTGAGCTCGGAGATCACCTGACGCACGAACAGCGCGATGCGGCCGAAGATGCTCCGGCCCTCGCGGCTCTCGTGCCGCGGGTCCTTGTCTCCGGAATCCGTCACGGCAGATTCGCTCACCAGGAAGTCCTTACGTGTGTGGGGGTGCTGTGCGGCGCGGACGCGCCACGCTCCGCAGGGCAGGAGGGACTCGAACCCCCAACCGTCGGTTTTGGAGACCGATGCGCTACCAATTGCGCCACTGCCCTTCGGGAGAGGTGGGAACTCCCGCGGATCTCGACAGCCACCGTCAAACCGCGCCGGGGCGCGAGTCATCATGACGACTGTCAATCGCCGACTTGCAATAGTACGGGTTCCGGCGCGGGAATGCGAACCGGCCCCTGCGGCCGGTGCGAGCATCGGCCGTCCGCATGCGCGACCCGGGCCGCGCCCCTCGGGTGACCCTACCGCGCAGACGTGGAAGAATCAGGGCCGTGACCTCCAAGAACCGCGTCTCCGCCCGCCTTGGCGCCATCGCGCCGTCCGCCACCCTCGCCGTCGATGCGAAGGCGAAGGCCCTGAAGGCCGCTGGCCGCCCCGTCATCGGGTTCGGCGCCGGCGAGCCTGACTTCCCCACGCCGCAGTTCATCGTCGACGCCGCGATCGAGGCCGCCAAGGACCCCAGGAACCACCGCTACACGCCCGCAGCCGGACTGCCGGAGCTGCGCCAGGCGATCGCGGACAAGACCCGGCGCGACTCGGGCTATGAGATCGACCCCGCCACGACCCTGGTCACGAACGGCGGCAAGCAGGCGGTGTTCCAGGCCTTCGCCGCTGTGCTCGACCCCGGCGACGAGGTCATCCTGCCCGCCCCGTACTGGACCACCTACCCCGAGGCGATCAGCCTCACCGGCGCACGGCCCGTCGAGGTGTTCGCCGGCGCGGACCAGGACTACCTCGTCACGGTCGACCAGCTCGAGGCCGCCCGCACGGACGCCACCAAGGCGCTGCTGTTCTGCAGCCCGTCGAACCCCACGGGCGCCGTGTACTCCCCCGAGGCGACGCAGGCCATCGGCGAGTGGGCCCTCGAGCACGGCATCTGGGTCATCACCGACGAGATCTACGAGCACCTGCTCTACGACGACGCGCAGTTCACCCCCATGCTCTCCGTGGTCCCCGATCTCGCGGACACGTGCATCGTCCTCAACGGCGTGGCGAAGACCTACGCGATGACCGGCTGGCGCGTGGGCTGGATGGTGGGCCCCCAGGACGTCATCAAGGCGGCCACCAACTTCCAGAGCCATCTCACGAGCAACGTCGCGAACGTCTCGCAGCGCGCCGCGATCGCGGCGCTGAACGGCGGCCTCGAGGAGGTCGAGCAGATGCGCACGGCCTTCGACCGCCGCCGGCGCACCATGGTGGACATGCTGTCCGCGATCGACGGCTTCCAGGTGCCGACTCCGACCGGCGCGTTCTATGCCTACCCGTCGGTGGAGGGCGTGCTGGGCCGTGAGATCCGCGGCCGCGTCGCGACCACCTCGGCGGAGCTCGCGACCATCATCCTCGAGGAGGCCGAGGTCGCGATCGTGCCGGGAGAGGCGTTCGGCCCGTCGGGCTTCGCGCGACTCAGCTACGCGCTGGGCGACGACGACCTGGCCGAGGGCGTGGGCCGCATCCAGAGGCTGCTCGCCGAGTAGCGGCGACCGCCCCGGCGGCCGATGCGCGGCTCACCCCAGGGCGAGAGCGGCGGCGGCACCCGTGGCGAGCAGCGCGGCGGCGGGCGTCCACCAGCGATCGTCCGCCCGCGCGAACCCGGTGTCGCGCACGCGCTTGGTGACCCCCATCCAGCGTCCGTCACCGATGACCCGCAGCGAGAGCACCACGAGCGCCGCGATCAGGAGCCAGCGTGCCCACCCCGCAGGCTCCCCGGAGGCGCTGAGCAGCACGAGGATCGCGTAGACGGTCAGGAGCACGGCGACGCCCACGGTGGGCACGGGCCCGGGGACGAACGTGCGCTCGCCGCCGTCCGATCGCTGCGGCACCACGTTGGCGACACCCCGGCGTGAGCCGAGCGTCCATGCCACATGGAACCCTGCCGCCACGAGCGCCACGACCACCGCGACCGCGACCACGCTTCCCAGCAGCCAGGCGGGGAGCATGCCGGCGGAGCCGAGCGCCAGCAGTCCCGCCGCGAGGAACCCTGGCCAGGCGAGGTGGCCGGGCAGCACCGCGAGGATGATGGCCGCGGCACTCAGGCACGTGGCAGCGAAGGTCACGGCGACGGGGACGCCCACGAGCGTGGCTGCGAGCGCCCACCACGCGAGAGTGGTGAGGTGCCAGGCGAACCGCAGCAGACGGTCGATGGCGCCCCTCGGGATCGCGGGGATGGACCACGTGCGCGAGGCGAGGAGGGGCCGCAGGATCTGCGCCTCCCCGAGCGCCGAATGCGCGATGCCGATGCCCACCAGGATGATCGCCGCTGCCCATGCCGCCATTGATGTCGCCTCTCGCCGTGGCACGCCATACGGTGCCGTATGGAGAGGCTAGGACATACGGTGGCGTATGGTCAAGGCATGGCCACCCTCACCGCGCGCGACTGGACCGTCGCCGCCGCCACCCGACTGGCCACCCACGGGGCGGACCAGGTGCGGGTCGAGCCCCTCGCCGAGGGCCTCGGGGTCTCGAAGGGCTCCTTCTACTGGCACTTCGCCAACCGCGACGCACTGCTGGAGTCGGTGCTGGAGCTGTGGGAGGAGCGCGGCACGGAGGCGATCATCGCCCACGTGGAGGCCGAGCAGTCCGACGCGCAGGCGCGCCTGCGCGCACTCGTGCACCACACCTTCGGCCAGCCGGAGCACGATGGCATCGAGCTCGGCATCCGCGCCTGGGCCGTCAGGGACGATCGAGCCCGCACGGTCGCGGCGCGCGTCGACGCGCGGCGCATCGAGTACGTGGCGGGCTTGATCGAGAGCTGCGGCCTCGCTCCCGCGGCGGCACTCACCCGCTCGCAGCTCCTGTACCGCACGCTCATCGGTGAGTTCGTGCTGCGTTCGCACGGCCACCCGCGGCTGGATGAGCGCGAGCTGGACCGCCTCGCGGCGACGCTCACCCGCGAGGCCGATGCGCGCCCATGAGGGCGCCGCTAGCCTCGTGTGCATGACCGACACCGCGATAGCCGTCAGCGGCCTGCGCAAGACCTACGGCGAACTGGTCGCCGTGGCCGATCTCGACCTCGAGATCCGCCGCGGCGAGGTGTTCGCGCTCCTCGGCCCCAACGGCGCCGGGAAGTCGACGACCGTCGAGATCCTCGAGGGGTTCCGCAAGCGCACCGCGGGCGACGTGACCGTGCTGGGCGAGGACCCCCAGCACGCGGACCGCGCGTTCCGCGAGCGCATCGGCGTCATGCTGCAGACCACCTCGGGGCGGTCCTTCCTGTCCGCGCGCGAGGCGCTGCACCACGCCGCCAAGCTCTACCCGCACGCGCGGGGCGTGGACGACACCCTCGCGGCCGTGGGTCTCGAGGCGAAGGCGAACGTCAAGCCACAGCTGCTGTCCGGCGGCCAGCGCCGCCGGCTCGACGTCGCGCTCGCGGTCATCGGCCGCCCCGAGCTGGTGTTCCTGGACGAGCCCACCACCGGCTTCGACCCTGAGGCACGGCGCCAGTTCTGGCGGCTCATCGAGTCCCTCAAGGACGACGGCACCACGATCGTGCTCACCACCCACTATCTGGACGAGGCGGACTACCTGGCGGACCGCATCGGCATCATCGCCCAGGGCTCGCTGGTGGCGCTCGACACCCCTGCGGGGCTGCGGGCGCGCGCCACCGGCGCGCAGGTGAGCTGGACCGAGGCCGGCGAGCCGCGCACCGAGTCCACAACCACGCCGTCGGCATTCCTGCGCACGCTGCTCTCGCGTCACGACGGCGAGATCCAGCACCTCGAGGTGCGCCACCCGTCGCTCGAGGACGTCTACCTCGACCTCGTCGGTCTCGACCAGCCCGCCCTCGCCCAGGAGGCGTCATGACCACCACCGCGACGACCCGTCCCACCTGGACGAGCCTGGCGCTCGATCGCCTGGTGGTGGACCTCAAGGACTTCACCCGTTCACGCGAGCAGATGATCTTCATCTTCGCGTTCCCGCTGCTGCTGCTCGCGATGTTCGGCGCGATCTTCGGCGGCCAGACCCTGGGCGACACCGGCGTGACCTTCTCGCAGTACCTCATGGCCGGCATGGTCGCCAGCGGCATCCTCAACACCGGGTTCCAGTCGCTCGCCATCTCGATCGCGATCGACCGCGACGAGGACGCGCTCAAGCGCATCCACGCCACGCCGCTGCCCGCGACGGCGTTCTTCGCGGGAAAGATCGCGCAGGTGCTGCTCGTCTCGCTGGTGCAGATCGCGATCCTCGTGGCCATGGGCGTCGCGCTCTACGACGTCCAGGTGCCGTCCGGATCGCAATGGCTCACGTTCGCGTGGGTGTTCCTGCTGGGCACGGCGGCGTCGACCGCCCTGGGCATCGCCACCAGCTCGCTGCTGCGCAACGCGAAGGCAGCCTCGGCGATCCTCACCCCCATCGTGCTGTTCCTGCAGTTCACGTCCGGCGTGTTCTTCGTGTTCACCCAGCTGCCCGAGTGGCTTCAGCACGTGGCAGAGGTGTTCCCCCTGAAGTGGCTCGCACAGGGCATGCGATCGGTGTTCCTGCCGGAGTCCTTCGCGGCACAGGAGGCCGCGGGAAGCTGGCAGCACGGGCTCACGGCCGCGGTGCTCGCCGTGTGGTTCGTCATCGGCCTCGTCGTCGCGGTGCGCACGTTCCGCTGGCAGCGACCCGACGACCGCTGAGGCATCCAGGACCACGGCCGATGCGCTCGTGCGGTTCTGAGAGCACCCTCAGGGCGTGCGGGGCACACTGGACGCCATGAATGCTCCGAGCATCCGTACCGTGGCCGTGGCCACCGCGTTCCTGGGGCTGTCGCTCGTGGTGGCCGGAGCCGCGACGGCGATGACGGCGCAGCCCAGCGACGAGCCGGTCGCCACGGCGGTGACCATCGAGCAGGGTCCGGCGAACGACGCCTCGCTGCAGAGCTCAGCGGACGAGGCGCCCCCGGCCACCGCGGTCGAGGTGCCGGCAGCGCCCATCGAGTGCACGCCGGAGGGCGTGTGCGGCGTCCAGCCGCCACAGACGTCCACGGTGGCGAACGACGTGAGTGCCAGCGAGACGGAGCCGGCGGCCGCGACGTCCGCCTCGCACGCGAGCGCCCCCGAGTCATGCGACCTCCCGGTGCGTCCTGAGCGGCCCGAGCACGGCGACCGCCGCGCGTGGGAGCGCAGCGTGAGGGCGTGGGCGGAGGACCTCGCCGCGGCGGCGCAGGACTGCGGTCTCGAGACCGCGGACTGGCGCAGGGAGATGGCCGAGGCGTCGTGGGAGGAGCACCGGTCGCGCTGGTCGGGCCACGACCATGGCCGCCACCACGCCTCACGCGGCTGGGATTCGCACCGCCTCAGCGACCGCGCATGGAGCCACCGGGAACGGTGATGCCGTCTTCCGCGGCGGCACGGGCGGTAGCGTGGGCCTCGGGAGGGTCCTATCGCGCGCCTGTATGACACGCTCACGCGCCCGGCACGCCGCATGTCCGTCCGGGCGCGCGTCCTCGCGTACCTGGTGGGCCTCACCGCTCTCGCGCTGACCGTCGCAGGAATCACCGCGTTCGGGATCGAACGCGCCCGCATCGACGCCTCGATCACCGAGGTGATCGCGTTGCGCACCGAGGCGTTCATCGACCTGGCGAACGAGCCGAACCCCGCCACCGGCGAGCCCTACGCCTCGTCCGACGACCTCATGCGCGAGGCGATGATCCGCATGGTCGCCACGCCCACGGAGAGCGCCGTGGCCCATGACGGCACCATCCCGCGCTTCGTGCCCTCAGCGCCCAACCGGCTCCGCCTCGAGGATGATCGCGAGTTCCTGGAGGCGGCCTCGGACAACGCCACCGAGGTCGTGCGCGTGCGCTCGACCATCACGGAGCTGGCGGACTACCGCTATGCCGCGGTGCCGATCGTCGAGCCGGACGGCACCACGGTGGGCGTGTTCACGATCGCCACGGACCGCGGCGCGCTCATCGACAACCTGCGCGAGACCTTCCGCCTCTACGCCCTCGTGGCGGCGGTCGCGCTCGCGATGATCGGCGTGGTCGCCTGGACCACCGTGGGGCGCATGCTGCGCCCCATCTCCGTGCTCGAGGAGAAGGCGCGCCACATCAACGAGCACGACCTGGCCGAGCGCATCCCGGTCACGGGGCACGACGACCTGTCGCGGCTCACGCGCACGGTGAACGGCATGCTCGACCGCCTGGAGCGGGCGTTCGCGGACCAGCGTCAGCTGCTCGACGACGCCTCGCACGAGCTGCGCACCCCGCTCGCGATCATGCGCACCAACCTCGAGCTGATCGAGCCGCGCGACCCGGACGAGGTGCAGCGCACGCAGCGCGACCTGCTGGACGAGGTCAACATGATGTCGCGCCTCGTCGACGACCTGGTCACGCTCGCCAAGTCCGACCGCCCCGAGTTCGTGCTGCGCGAACGGGTCGACCTCCACGAGCTCACCGAGACCACGTTCGCGCGGGCCACGGCACTGGGCGAGCGCGACTGGCAGCTCGAGTCGACCGGGACGGGCGCCATCATGGTCGACGCGCAGCGCATCACGCAGGCGTGGCTGCAGCTCGCGGCCAACGCGGTGAAGTTCTCGCCCGAGGGCTCGACGGTGGCGCTCGGGACGGCGATCGTCGGAGCCGAGGCCCACCTGTGGGTGCGCGACGAGGGCATCGGGCTCGCGCCCGAGGACCAGGCGCGCGTGCTCGAGCGCTTCAGCCGCGTCGACCCCGAGGCGGAGGGCGCCGGCCTCGGACTGCCCATCGCGGCGGCGATCGCGGCGGCGCACGGGGGCCGTCTCGCCGTAGATTCGACCCTGGGAGAGGGCTCGGCGTTCGCGCTGATCATTCCCCGGAACGGAGGAACGTCATGATTCGGATGCTGCTGGTGGAGGACGAGGACAAGCTGGTCGCGACCCTCACGCAGGGCCTGCGCACGGCCGACATCGCCGTCACGAGCGCACGCACCGGACGCGAGGGGCTCGCCCTGGCGATCGAGAACGACTTCGACATCATGGTCCTGGACATCGGCCTGCCGGATCAGGAGGGGTTCACCGTGCTGCGTCGACTGCGCGCGACGGGCTCCGACCTCCCCGTGATCATCCTCACGGCGCGCACGTCCGCCGAGGACACGGTGCGGGGCCTCGAGCGAGGCGCGGACGACTACATGGCGAAGCCGTTCAGCTTCGACGAGCTGGTGGCGCGCGTGCGCCTGCGCGCTCGCACCCCCGGCGAGGGCGAGCAGCCGGAGACGGGCACTCTGCGCGTGGGCCGCTGCGAGCTCGACCCGGTGGACCGCACGCTGCTGTGCGGGGGCGCGGAGATCCCGCTCAGCCCACGCGAGTTCCAGCTCGCGCAGCTGCTCATGTCGCGGCGAGGCGAGGTGGTGCCGCGGGCGGACGCGCTCAACGAGGTCTGGGGCGCCGCCGCCAAGGACAACGTGCTCGACGTGTACATCCGCTACCTGCGCACGCACCTGGGACCGGACGCGATCGAGACGGTCCGGGGGGTCGGCTACCGCTTCGTGGGCTGAGCGCTCGTGCGCACGGCCGATGCGCCGGTCGTTCCAGGGGCTTACGCTGTGGAGCCATGGACCTGAGGCCCCCGCGCTGGAACGATGCGCTCGTCGCCGCAGGCCTGCTCATCCTCGGGGTGCTGTGGGCGGTCTCGCTCGACAGCGCCGAGCTGCTGTCCGCGTCGCGCGACATGGACCTGTGGGGCTACCTGCTGCTGATCGGTCAGGTGATCCCGCTGATCTGGCGTCAGCGCTTCCCGCGCGCGGTGCTGTGGCTCACGGGCAGCGTCTGGGTGGTGACGGTGGGTCTGGGCTACGAGTCCGGACCGGCCATGCTCGCGGTCTTCGTCGCGATCTACGGTGTGGGTGCGTACCTGCCGCGCTGGACGGCGATCAGGCATGGCGCCGTGCTGCTGGGCGTCATGATGACGTGGACGGCGGCAGGGCTCGCGACCTACGACAACATCCCCTGGTCCGCGCTCGTGGCCGTGCCGCTGGGAGTCCTGATCCCGCTTGCGCTGGGCATCGCGGACCGGCGCCGCCGCCAGCGCATCACCGAGCTGGAGGTCGCCAACGTCAGGCGTGAGCAGGCCGGCTTCGAGGCCGCGACGGACGCGGTGCGCGCGGAGAGGGCCCGCATCGCGCGCGAGCTCCACGACGTGGTCGCGCACGAGATCACCGTCATGACCCTGCAGGCCGAGGGCGCCCGCCGCACGCTCGGAGAGCGCGACCCCGAGATTCGGGAGGCGCTCGCCACCATCGCGGCGTCTGGCCGCACGGGACTCGAGGAGATGCAGCGCATGATCGGGGTGCTGCGCGCCTCCGAGCAGGAGGCCAACGAGCGCGCGGACGCGGATCGCGCCCTCGCGGCCGGGACGGCTCCCCCGCGCGCGAGCGTGCTCGACGGTCTGTCGCCCATGCCATCGCTGGCTGCGCTGCCCACGCTCGTGCGTCACGTCCAGGAGTCAGGGCTGCCGGTCACGCTCGAGATCTCTGGCTCGGCGCACGTGCCCGCGGGAGTCGAGGTGAGCGCCTATCGCATCGTGCAGGAAGCGCTGACGAACGCCCTCAAGCACGCAGGGTCAGGGGCGCGCGCGGAGGTCACGGTCAAGCGCACGGCCGATGCGGTGCGCATCACCGTGGTCGACGACGGTCGCGGAGCCACCTCCGAGACCGTGAGGCTCCCAGGAGGCCACGGCCTGACCGGCATGGCGGAGCGGGTCCAGGCGCTGGGCGGCTCGCTGTCGCATGGGTCCCGCCGTGGCGGAGGCTTCGAGGTGCACGCCGTGCTGCCGTCGGGAGACGATCAGATCCGGGGCGACAGGCCCGCCACAGCAGAAGGAGTGACAGCGTGATCCAAGTGGGACTGGTCGACGATCAGGCGATGGTGCGCGTGGGTCTCAAGATGATCCTCGAGGCGGAGCCCGACATCGAGATCGTGGGCGAGGCTTCCGACGGCGCCGACGCGGTCGCCCTGGTGCGCGACCACGCGCCTCACGTGGTGCTCATGGACATTCGCATGCCCGGGATGGACGGCCTCGCCGCCACCGAGCAGGTCCTCGCAGCCCACCCCGACGCCCACGTGGTGATCCTCACCACGTTCGATGACGACGAGTACGTCTACCAGGCCCTGCGCGTGGGTGCGTCGGGGTTCCTGCTCAAGAGCGCGGACGGCGACACGCTCGTCAATGCGGTCCGCGTGGTCGCCTCCGGCGAGGCGCTGCTGGCGCCAGAGGTCACCCGCCGCGTGATCGAGCGCTTCGCCGGCCGGGACCTGGAGCCGCTCGGCGCGCCTGCCGACCCGGAGACCCACGTGCCCTCCCCCGAGGCCATCGGCGACCTGTCGGAGCGCGAGGTGGAGGTGCTGCAGCTCATGGCGCGCGGCATGTCCAACCAGGAGATCGCATCCGAGCTATTCGTCTCCCCCACCACCGTCAAGACACACGTGAGCCACATCCTCACCAAGCTCGGAGTGCGCGACCGCGTGCAGGCCGTGGTCGAGGCCTACGACTCCGGCATCGTCCTTCCGCGCGGCTGAGCCCGCAAGGGTCATCCCTGAGGACGACGGAGCCGAACCGTTCTCGCGAGGGATATCCGTGCATCGGCCGCCGTTGGCAGACTGGTCCCGTTCGACCCCCTCAGATGAAAGGTCACCCCATGACGACCACGGCTGCTCCCGCGCTCGCGGCGACGATGCGCGACGGCTACAAGGACTACGGCTTCGGCGACGCCGCCGTGCGCGCCCTCAACGGCGTCAACGTCGACATCGCCCGCAGCGAGTTCACGGCGATCATGGGCCCGTCCGGCTCCGGCAAGTCCACCCTGCTCCACACCCTCGCAGGGCTCGACCGGCTCACGGCAGGCGCGTCGACCATCGCGGACACCACGATCACGACGCTCAGCGAGGCTCAGATCACCGAGGTGCGACGCAAGTACATCGGCTTCGTCTTCCAGTCGTTCAACCTCATCCCCTCGCTCACCGCGAAGGAGAACATCACGCTGCCGCTGGACATCTCCGGCACGGACGTCGACAAGGCGTGGTTCGACGAGATCATTGGGATCCTCGGGCTGGGTGACCGCCTGACCCACCTGCCGGCCGAGCTGTCCGGCGGCCAGCAGCAGCGCGTCGCGGTCGCACGCGCGCTCGTGTCGCGCCCCGAGATCATCTTCGCGGACGAGCCGTCCGGCAACCTCGACTCGCGCTCCGGCGCGGAGCTGCTGGGCTTCATGCAGCGCGCCGTCAAGGAGTTCGGCCAGACCATCGTGATGGTCACCCACGACCCCACCGCCGCGTCCTACGCGGACCGGATCCTGTTCCTCGAGGACGGTCAGATCGTGGACGAGATGCGCGAGCCCACCGCGGAGCGCGTGCTCGACCGCATGAAGCAGATGGGGCACTAGGCCACGATGTTCAGACTTGCGCTGAAGTCCGTCCGGCACAACCCGAAGAGGCTCATCCTCACCGCGATCGCGGTGGCGCTCGGCGTCTCTCTGGTGGCCGCGTCGCACACCTTCACCAACGCGCTGTCGAGCGGCTTCTCGGGACTCTTCTCCGAGATCTACGCCGGCACCGACGTGATCGTCGAGACCGACCCGGAGTCCGCTGAGTCCGACGGCGGCGACCCCTTCGCGGCCGTCGAGGCCGTCTTCGAGCCCGCAGTGGTCGACGACGTCGCGGCGGTGGACGGCGTCGACGTCGCCGTGGGCGGCATCCAGGTCGCCGGCTCCGTGCTGCCCCCTGACACGGGAGAGGACGCGCCCACCGACCCGTTCGCGGGCGGGCCGCCCAGCCAGATCTTCAACTGGTCCGGCATCCCGGAGATCGACCAGTCCACCCTCGTGGACGGTCGCGGACCCGAGGCTGGCGAGATCGTCCTCGACATCGACTCCGCGCCCGGGCTGGGCTACGAGCTGGGCGACACGGTGCGCATCGCGACGGATGGCGGCGTCCAGGACTTCGAGCTCGTGGGCACCGTGCAGTTCGGCGAGTCCAACAGCCTGCAGGGCGCCACCCTGGCCTACCTCGCGGACGAGGACGCGCACGCGCTCGCCGGAGACCCCAACTTCCAGCAGATCAGCGTCCTGGTCGAGGACGGCGCCGACGCCTCGGCGGTGGCCGGGTCGATCGGCGAGGTGATCCCGGACGGGACTCGTGCGATCACCGGCGAGGACAAGGCGGCAGAGGAGACCGAGGCGCTCGACGACGTGCTGCAGTACGTCGACATCTTCGCGATCGCCTTCGCGCTCATCTCTCTGTTCGTGGGCGCGTACATCATCGTCAACACCTTCCGCATCATCGTCACCCAGCGCACGCGCGAGTTCGGCCTCATGCGCGCGATCGGCGTGACCGGCTCGCAGGTGCGCTCGATGATCCTGCTCGAGGCCATCGTGGTCGCGATCCTCGCGTCGACGCTGGGCATTATCGCCGGCTACCTGCTCGCGCTCGGGGCGTCCGCTCTCGTGAGCCTGTTCGTGGGCGACATCTTCGGCACCATGACGCTGCCGATCGACGCGATCCTGTGGGCCTACGGGCTCGGCACGCTCGTGACGCTCGTCTCCGCGCTGCTGCCGGCGATCCACGCCTCGCAGATCTCCCCCATGGAGGCGTTGCGCGAGTCCGCCACGAGCGGCAAGAAGCCGCTCAAGGTGCGCAACATCGTGGGCACCGCGCTGGCTCTGGTGGGCGGGATCGTCATCTGGATGGGGCTCTTCCTCGATCTCGAGCGCCCCTACATCTACGTCGGTGCCGGTGCCGTGGCACTCGTCATCGGCGTGACGCTCCTGGCGGCGCAGGTGCTCGTGCCGATGGCGTTCGGCCTGCGCAGCCTCCTCACCCGCATGTTCGGGGTGGACGGCAAGCTCGCCGCGAACAACATTCGCCGCGAGCCGCGACGCAGCGCGAACACCGCCGCGGCACTGATGATCGGCGTGATGCTGCTGGCGCTGGTCGCCACGTTCACGGAGTCGCTCAAGACGGTGGTCACCGCGCAGTTCTCGCAGACCAGCGCCGAGTTCTTCGTGTTCTCCGCGCAGGGTCCCGTGCCGCAGGGCGCTCTCGACGTCATCGCGGAGCAGGACGGGGTCTCGGCCGTGGTGCGTCAGGGATACATGTCCGTCGACCTCGACGGGCAGTCGTACCAGCTGTCCGCGCTCGACGCCGACACCGTCGACCGCGCCTTCGACTACGACACGGAGCCCGAGTTCTCCGGCATCGACGGCGGGGTGTTCATCTCTCCGGACGTCCGGGACGCGGGCGTCGCCGTGGGCGACGAGGTCACGCTCGAGGGGCCTGAAGGCGACGTGACGCTGGTCGTGACGGGCACCATGGCCACCAGCGAGGAGGCCTCGCTGTGGGTGGACTGGGCGCAGGGCGTCGAGCTCGCGGGCGACACGCTCGAGACCTCAGGCGGCATGGTGGTGCTCGAGGACGGCATGGATGTCGACGAGGCGCAGACCCAGATCCAGGACGCCCTCGCTGACGACTTCCCGCTCGTGGCGCTCCAGCAGCCTGGCGCGCTCGAGCAGTTCGCGAACCAGTTCATCGACCTGCTGCTGGGAGTGATCTCCGCGCTGCTCGCCAGCGCTCTGGTGATCGCGATCCTGGGTGTGGCGAACACGCTGCTGCTGTCCGTCACGGAGCGCACGCGAGAGATCGGCCTCCTCCGGGCGGTGGGCCTCAAGCGCTCATCCGTGTGGCGGATGATCACGGTCGAGTCCATGGTGATGGCGGTGTTCGGCACCATCCTGGGCATGATCCTGGGAGTGTCGCTCGGCTCCGCCCTGGTGCTCGCGCTCGAGGACTTCGGGTTCGACGGCGTCACGGTGCCGTGGATCTGGCTGATCGTCTACACGGTGCTCGCGGCGATCGCCGGCGTCCTGGCGGCCATCTGGCCCGCCTGGCGGGCATCGCGGCTCGACATCCTCAAAGCCATCGCCACGGACGGCTGACGCTCGTCTCCGCACGCGCACGAGGGCCGGGTCACCCCACGGTGACCCGGCCCTCGTGCGTCAGGACGGCCGGCGCATCGGCCGCGCAGCGGTGACTCAGAGCGTGGCGCCCAGCAGCACCGGCTCCGGGACCAGCTCGACGGCGAAGCGCTCGCGCACCCCATCGCGGACCGCGCGCGCGAGCTCGAGCACATCGGCCGCGGACGCGGCGCCCCGATTGGTGAGCGCGAGCGTGTGCTTGGTGCTGAGCGTCGCCGGCGCACCCTCTGTCACCGCGAAGCCGCGCGTGAAGCCCGCCTGCTCGATCAGCCACGCGGCCGAGGTCTTGACCCGCCCCTCGCCTGCCGCGAAGCGCGGCGCGTCCTCGGGCAGCGTCGCCGCCACGGCCTCATCGAGGATCGGATTCGTGAAGAAGGAGCCGGCGCTCCAGGTGTCCGGGTCCGCGTCGTCGAGGACCATGCCCTTGCTCCCGCGCACCGCGAGAACGGCGGCACGCACGTCCGCGAGCGGCGCGCGCTCGCCCTCGGCGACATCGAGCGCCGCAGCGAGCTGGGCATAGCGGATGGGCGACGACAGCGTGCCCTGGCGCATCTGGAACGTCACGTCGAGCACCACGTAGCGCGGTGACGGCGACCACACCCCGGCGTCCGGCGCCGCCCCGCGCATCGAGCGCTTCAGCAGCGAGTCGCGGTAGGCGAACCCGCAGTCCACCCGCGCGAGCGAGCGCACCCTACTCTCGAGCCGATCCCACACTCTGACCAGCGCGATCACGTCCGCGACCTCGGCGCCGTACGCGCCCACGTTCTGCACGGGCGTGGCTCCCGTCGAGCCGGGGATCCCGCTGAGCGCCTCGATCCCCACCCAGCCCTCGTCCACGGCGCGCGCGACCACGTCGTCCCACGGCGTGCCCGCGGTGACCGTGACGGACACGCCTCCGCACATGCCGTCGTCCTGGACGGACACCGAGCGGCGCGGGTCGCGCACCACCAGGCCATCGAAGGGAGCGTCTGCCGCGAGGATGTTCGAGCCGCCGCCCAGCACCAGCAGCGGCATGTGCGCCGCGTCGCTGGCGCGCACCGCATCGATGAGCTCGCGCTCGGTCGCGGGCTGGACGAGCGAGCGCACGGCGCCGCCTACGCGCAGCGTGGTCAGGTCCGCGAGACGGGTCATGGCCTCAGCGTAGTGAGGCCCGCGAGCGCCGACGCGCCCATCACTGGCCGCGCACCGGCGCGTCGGGAGCGCCCGTCCCGGTGGCCGAGCCCGGAGCGACCACCGGCTCCTCCAGGGCCCGCTCCTTGTCCGCGAGCGCCAGCCGCGCGGCTCCCACCTTGCGCTCCTGGGCGCGACGGCTGGTGAACAGCGCGCCCTCCTTGCGGACCGCGCGCGCGAGCAGGAACGAGGTGGTCGAGGCCGCGGCCACCACCAGCAGCGCGTCGTTGAGCGGCACGACCTCGGCAAGGTGGCCGATGAGCGGGGGCACCATGAGTCCAGCGACAGTCGAGAAGGACGCGACGGCCGCGACGCGGGCGGCGGCGCGCTTGGGCTCGTCCGCCGCGGCGGAGAAGCCGATGGGAACGCCCAGCGCTGCACCCAGGCCCCACAGCATCGCGGCCACGGGCACCAGCCAGAAGACGGGCGTGAGGGCGAACAGCAGCAACCCGCACACCACGCTCACGGCGCTGACGCGCAGCGAGACCACGCGTCCCAGGCGCCCGATGATGGGCGCCCCGAACCAGCGAATGCTGACCATCGACACGACGAACACCCAGTACATGAGGTCGCCCATCGCCTCCGGCATGCCGAAGTCGTCCACCACCGCGAGCGACATCCACTGCGCGGCGCTCATCTCCGTCATCGACGCGGCGAACACGATGAGCCCGATCAGCACCACGCGCTTCTCCGTGTACTCCTTGCGCGCGGTCGCGAAGGGACCGCCGAGCGTCGCGGCAGCGGCGTCCTCGTCCGGCCGGCCGTTGATCGCGGAGGCGGGGATGATCGCGATGCGGATCACGGTGAGGATCGCGGCCACGCCGATGAAGTGCCAGACGGGCTGCACTCCGGCGTGGGAGAGGATCGCGCCCAGGCCGAGCGCCACGGCCATGCCGATCGAGAACGCGCCATGGAACTGGGGCATCACCGCGCGACCCATGCGTCGCTCGACCTCGGCGGCCTCCGCGTTCATCGCGACGTTGGTGAACGCGAAGGAGAAGCTCACGAAGAAGTGGCCGATCGCGAACATCACGCCGGAGGAGGTCACCGTGGACAGGGCGACGAGGCTGAACGCGGCCAGGTGCGACAGCGCGGACCAGAACAGCAGCGCCCGGGTGCCGAACCTCGCCGCCGCCCAGCCGGTGACCATCAGGCCCACGAGCGCACCGAACGCGCCGAAGATGATGAGGTTGGCCAGCCCGGACACGCTGACCTCGAGCAGGTCCCGCACCGATGGCACGCGCGACAGGAAGGTCGACAGCATCGCGCCCATGATCGCGAACATGCCGAGCACGCCCCAGCGAGCGGTGCGCACGCGCGCAGGCGTGGGCGTGGTGGTGGGCTCGAGGCCGAAGGTGAGGGGCATGGTGTCCTGTCGATCGTGGCGGCGCCGGGCATGGCGACGGCGCGCCATCGTCGGCGCTCGGGGGCTGCGGATGCGGCCCCGCTCGACCATTGTGCGACTACGCTGTGACCAGCGTCAAAATCGCGAGAGGGGCACCGTGGCAGCCAAGAGACGTCCGACCATGGCCGATGTGGCCGCGCGGGCTGGTGTGTCGCTGTCCACGGTCTCTCTTGCGTACTCGGGCGCGGGACCCATCTCGCCCGAGATGAAGGCGCGCGTGGAGCAGGCGGCGCTGTCGCTCGACTACAGCGGCCCGTCCGCCCAGGCCAGAGCCCTGCGCTCGGGCCGCTCGCACGTGGTGGGGGTCGTGATCCACGACACGTTCACCCTGGCGTTCCGCTCCCCCTACATCCTCAACGTCATGGACGGCCTGATCTCCAAGCTGGGCGACATGGGCCTGGGGGTGCTGCTGATCCCCAACCCCACGGGGGACAGCGACGAGAAGTCTCTGCTCGACTCCGCTCCGATGGATGCCGCGGTCGTGTTCCGCGTGCGCGATCACGACGAGCCTGCGGTCGAGAAGCTGCGCAAGCGCTCGGTGCCGTTCGTGGTGATGGACGGCGACGCGCCTGCGGGCGCGGGTCAGGTGTCGATCGACGACGCCTCCTCGACGGTCCAGCTCATCGAGCACCTGCAGTCGCTGGGCCACGAGCGGATCGGCACCATCACTCTGCCCCACGCGCCCGGAGTCGAGACGGGCCTGCGATCCCCGAACTACATGCCCAAGTCCGCGTGGGCGCCCATGCACAACCGACTCGAGGCCTTCCGGCTCGCGGGCGTCGAGCCCTGCGTGGTGGTCGAGGCGCGCGAGACGATGGTCGCCGAGGGCATCGCCGCGGGCCACCTCGCGCTCACCCACGAGTCGGCTCCCACCGCGATCGTGGCGCAGTCCGACATCCTCGCAGCCGGCGCCGTGCTCGCCGCGCGGGAGCTCGACCTCAAGGTGCCTCAGGACGTGTCCATCACGGGCTTCGACGGAATCGACATCCCCTGGCTCGCACCCCTCGAGCTCACGACAGTGATCCAGGACGGCGTGGCCAAGGGCGACGCGCTGGCGTCCGAGGTCCAGGAGCTGCTGGACGGAGAGACGCCGTCGCAGATCTGGATGCCGCTGGAGTTCCGCCAGGGGACCTCCACCGGTCCGGTCAACCCGGAGCGCTGAGCTCTACTCGCAGTCGACGACCGCCTGGGCCTTGCCCAGGACACGAGCCTCGCCGTGCTGCACCGTGAGGTCGACGCGCGCCGTGCGGCGCTCCTCGTCGAGGGCGCCGATCTTGGCCGTCACGGCGATCACCGCCTCTCCCGGGTTCGGCACCGTGATGGGGCGCGTGAAGCGCACCTGATAGTCCGAGACGTTGCCGGCGCCTGCCCACTCCTCGACCACGGAGGCCGCCGCACCCATGGTGAGCATCCCGTGCGCGATCACGCCCGGCAGTCCCACCTCCTGCGCGACCACGTCGTTGTAGTGGATGGGGTTGAAGTCGCCGGACGCTCCTGCGTAGCGCACCAGGCTCGCGCGCGTGAAGGCCACCTCGCGTGTGGCGACCACCTGGCCCACCTCGAGCCCGTCGAAGCTGGGGCTGGTCGACTCGGTCATGCGGCCTCCCTCACGGCGAGCGTGCTGAGCACGGTGGACACCGGAGCACCGTCCGCATCAGCGAGCTCGGATCGCGTGGTCACCATCGAGATGCCCGCGCGCTGCGTGATGGAGTCGATGTGGACCGTGGTGGTGATGACGTCCCCGGCGACCAGGGGGCGGACGTGGGTGAAGCGCTCGTCTGCGTGCACGACCATCGAGAAGTCGACTCCCACCTCGGGGTCGGTCACGACGTGGAACTCCGCTCGCTGCGCGATCACCACGGCGAAGGTGGTGGGGGCGACCAGGTCCGCGAAGCCCTCCGCATTCGCGACCGCGACGTCGCGGTGGGCTCCGGAGAAGGCATCCACGGCGTCCGCGAACTCGCGGATCTTCACGCGGGTCACCTCGTAGGGCTCGAACGGGCCGTAGGAGCGGCCCACTGCTTCTGGGTTCACTGGCACGCCATCAGCCTAGCGAAGGTCCCCGGCGCGCACCGCCGGGTCAGCGCCTCGCGTACTCGACCACGAGCGCGCGGTGGTCCGCGCCCGGCACGGCAGCAGTCCACGTCGACGTCGCGACCAGCGCCGCATCCCGCACCAGCATGTGATCGATGGCCGCCAGGGGCCACGGCCGGCGGCCCTGCGGGAAGGTGAACTGGAGCCCGGACCCGGCCTGGTCCGCCGCGTCCAGGTAGCCGAGCGCCTCGATGGCTCGGAACGCGCGATGGTCTCGGGTGCTGTTGAAGTCGCCCGCGACTACGATCGGGCCCGTCTGCTGCGACAGATGCTCGGTGAGCGCGGTCATGCTCGCGTCCCAGCCGGAGTGCTCCACCGGGCCGGGCGCCGCGGGATGGACGGCGAGGACGCTCACGGACTCGTCACCGACCTCGATGTCCGCGCGCACCGCGCGGGACAGATAGCGATCGGTCGAGGACGCCGTGGTGAAGCCCGCGAGCGACTCGGCGTCCCCCAGAGGCGTGCTCGCCCACAGCCCCGTGCCGGTGACGCCGGGCTCGGCGGCCACCTCCGCGTGAGGCAGCAGGTCGGTGAGGCCCGCCGCCTCGAGAGCCTCCACCGACTCGGGCGTGACCTCCTGCGCCACGAGGACGTCCACGTCGCCCTCGCGGACCAGGTCCACGACAGCCCGCGCATCCGCGCCGCCGTAGGTGAGGTTCACGGAGGCGACCGTCAGCACGGGGTCGCCTGTCGCATCGGCCGCTGTGAACAGGGGCGCCTGCCATGCCACGCCGAGCGCGAGCGCCGCAGCGGAGGCGACGGCCAGCGGCGCGCTGCGCACCAGCGCCGCGAGCGCGAGGGGACCCAGGCACGCCAGCGTCATCCACGGCATGAGCGCGACCAGGAAGGCCAGCGGCCCCGTCTCCCAGCCGGTGGCACGGGCGATGACGGGCACGAGGAGCGCGGCGAGAGCGACCCATCCGAGGCTCAGGCCGGCACTCCGCCAGGGTCCGTGACCGGCGGGCGCGACGGTGGCGGTCCCCGCATGCGTCGTGCGATTCATGGCGTGAGTGTCGCACGCCCCGGGGCGAGAATGGCGAAGGCCCGCACCCTCGGGGAGGGGCGGGCCTTCGCTGGATGCTGAGGTGTCAGCGCGTCTCGCGGTGCGCGGTGTGCTTGCCGCACTTCCGGCAGAACTTGGAGAGCTCGACACGGTCAGGGTTGTTGCGACGGTTCTTGCGCGTGATGTAGTTGCGGTCCTTGCACTCGGTGCACGCGAGGGTGATCTTGGGACGGACGTCGTTCTTGGCCATGGTTCTCTCCCAGCCTTGTGATGACGCGCTCGACAAGCGCGGTCGCAGACAGGTCGTCTGCTGCGTAGCGAGGGCGGGACTTGAACCCGCGACCCCACGATTATGAGTCGTGTGCTCTAACCAACTGAGCTACCCCGCCGCGAGAATGGCACCGCCGCCGGCCTCGTGAGAGGACGGCGGCGAAGCATTTCTCAGAGCCCCGACAGGGAATCGAACCCTGGACCTTTTCCTTACCATGGAAACGCTCTGCCGACTGAGCTATCGGGGCAAGCCGGACAAGAATACATGCCACAGCGGGTGCTTGTGAAATCGGGCTGACGGCGGTGTCCGAGCCCCTGGCTAGGGTGGCGATGTGAGCGTAGAACTCCCCCTCGACCTCGGTCCAGAGCTCAGCGCCGCCCAGGCGCGTCGCATCTTCCTGGAGGCCCAGTCCCTCTCGCGGCGGCGCCCGTCCCGGCGGCCGCGTGACGCGGACTTCGCGACGTACCTCGAGCGCCAGGGAGTGCTGCAGCTCGACACGGTGAACGTGCTGGCGCGGGCTCACTACCTGCCGCTGTACTCGCGCTGGGGTCCGTACGAACCTGCCCGTCTCGATGCGTTCCTCTGGGGCGCTGCTGACGGGCACTCCGCGCACGCCTTCGAGCACTGGGGCCACGAGGCGTCCGTGATGCCGCTGGACCTGCTGCCCGCGATGCACCACCGGATGGTCCAGGCCACCTCGTGGAAGGCGCGCAGGCGCGTCGCGCTCGAGTCGGAGCGCCCGGGCCTCATCGCGCAGGTGACCTCCGCCGTCGACGACAGCGGACCGCTCGTCGCACGCGACCTGGAGCACCTCGCGCCTGCGCAGGGAGCTCGCGGCAGCTGGTGGGACCACGGTCACGTGAAGGACGCGCTCGAGCTGCTGTTCATCACGGGAGAGGTGGCCGCGTCCCGCGGCCGCCACTTCTCCCGCACCTAC
Source organism: Demequina activiva (assembly GCF_016862815.1). GTDB lineage: Bacteria > Actinomycetota > Actinomycetes > Actinomycetales > Demequinaceae > Demequina > Demequina activiva. Next base: position 144,700 of record NZ_BONR01000003.1, read on the forward strand.
GACGCGCCCGGGCGTGCGTGGGGCCGCCCGCCGGCGTCCCAGGGCGACTGGGGGATGCGACCGGCCGATGCGCATCAGGCACTGTTCGATCGAGCGCTGTCGGCATGCGGGATCGGCACCGCGAAGGACCTGTGCGACCACTTCCGGCTGCCCTACCAGGCAGGCACGCGCACCCCCGATGTGGCGGGAGGCAAGGCGTGGGCGGCATCTGCCGTCGAGAGGGGGCTGGCGCAGTGGGTGAGCGTCGAGGGATGGAAGGAGCCGGCGCTGCTCGCCAGCGCGGAGCCGGATGCGCAAGCGCCGTGGAGGCGCGTCGCACGCGACCCCGGTCGCACCACCGGGGTCGCGCTGCTCAGCCCCTTCGACCCCGTGTGCTGGTTCCGGCCGCGACTGCTGAGGATGTTCGGCGTGGACTACCGCATCGAGATCTACACTCCCGAGCCTCAGCGCGTCTACGGGTACTACGCGCTGCCGCTGCTGGTGGGCGACCGCATCGTGGCCCGCCTCGACCTCAAGGCGGACCGCAAGCGCGGCGCGCTGCTGGTGCAGGCGGCGTGGCTCGAGCCGGGGCGCGCGCCCGGTGCGACGCGCATGGCGGGCGACCGCGTGGCCGCCGAGGCGGCCGCGGAGCTGGAGGTGATGCGGGGCTGGCTGGGCCTGGACACCATCGCGGTCGCGGATCGCGGCGACCTGTCGACCGGGCTCGCCGTGGCCCTCGCTGGCTGACCAGGCGGAATGCGGGGAGCGGGGTTAGTGTTCGAGACGAAGGCCCGCGCGCACCGGCGCGTGCGAGATGAGACGAGGAGAACTCCGTGACCGAGTCCCCAGCACCCGCCAGCCCCGTGGCCTCGCGCCTCAATCGCCGCGTCATCGGCATCAGCATCGGAGCCGCGCTGGGAGGCTTCCTCTTCGGCTTCGACTCCTCCGTCATCAATGGTGCCGTCGACTCGATCCAAGGCGAGTACGAGCTCTCCGACGCCTTCACCGGCTTCGCCGTCGCGTCGACGCTGCTGGGCTGCGCCGTGGGCGCGTGGTTCGCCGGGACCATCGCGAACCGCTACGGGCGCATCCGCGTGATGGTGCTCGCGTCGATCCTGTTCCTCGCATCCGCTCTGGGATCGGGCCTCGCCTTCGGCATCTGGGACCTGGTCATCTGGCGCGTGCTGGGCGGACTCGCCGTGGGAGCCGCTTCGGTGATCGCGCCGGCGTACATCGCGGAGGTCTCGCCGTCGAAGTTCCGCGGGCGCCTGGGCTCGCTGCAGCAGCTCGCGATCGTGACCGGAATCTTCACGGCGCTGCTCACCGGCCAGCTCTTCGCGGAGGCTGCCGGCGGCGCATCGGAGGAGTTCTGGTTCGGACTCGAGGCGTGGCGGTGGATGTTCATGGCGGAGGCGATCCCGGCCGCCATCTACGGCCTCGCCGCCCTGAGGCTTCCCGAGTCGCCGCGCTACCTCGTGGGGCGCGGAGACGACAAGCAGGCCGCCGAGGTGCTGCGGATGTTCACCGGCGTCGAGGACGTCGACCACAAGATCGAGGAGATCGAGGAGTCGCTGCACCGCGAGGAGAAGCAGAGCCTGCGCGACCTGCGGGGCCGTGCCCTGGGGCTCAAGCCCATCGTGTGGACTGGCATCCTGCTGTCCGTGTTCCAGCAGTTCGTGGGCATCAACGTGATCTTCTACTACTCGACCACCCTGTGGCAGTCCGTGGGATTCGAGGAGAGCCAGGCGTTCCTGACCTCGACCATCACGTCGATCACGAACATCGTGGTCACGGTCGTCGCCATCATCCTCGTGGACCGCATCGGGCGGCGACTGATGCTGCTCATCGGATCCGCCGGCATGACCGTCTCCCTGGGGCTCATGGCGGTCGCCTTCTCGCAGGCGATCACCGACGACGCCGGAGAGGTCACCGACTTCGTGGGCGCGTGGGGCACCATCGCCGTGGTCGGCGCGAACGCCTTCGTCGTGTTCTTCGGCGCGACCTGGGGCCCCGTGGTGTGGGTGCTGCTGGGCGAGATGTTCCCCAACCGGATTCGCGCATCGGCCCTCGCCGTCGCCGCTGCCGCGCAGTGGCTGGCCAACTGGGCCATCACGGTCTCGTTCCCGCAGATGGCCTCGATCGGCCTGACGTTCGCGTACGGGTTCTACGCCTCGATGGCGCTGCTGTCGCTGGTGTTCGTGTTCTTCCGAGTGCCGGAGACCAAGGGCATGGAGCTCGAGGCGATGAACTCCGACGTCAAGGTCAAGCGCGGGCACTTCGTGCGCGAGACCGCGGGCCCGGCTCACATCGACTGACCGCTGGGACGCGCCGCGGGTCCGTAACCGACACTCACGGACCGCTGGGGCGCGCAGGCGACACCAACGCGGAAGGCCCGGCGCTCAAGCGCCGGGCCTTCGTGTGTGTGGCAGGTGAGGGATTCGAACCCCCGAAGTCGATGACGGCTGATTTACAGTCAGCTCCCTTTGGCCGCTCGGGCAACCTGCCGTGCTCCCCGCTCGAAGCGAACGCGGCGCGCATGGAAGGATAGCAACAGAAACGGCCCCAGCGCTAACCGGTACGGGGCCCGCCGCACCGGCGACCGCAGCGGCGCTCCGCGCGCCCCGACTCGAGGAGGAACCATGGCAGGCGACAGCACCTTCGACGTGGTGAGCAAGATCGACCGCCAGGAGGTCGACAACGCGCTCAACCAGGCGCACAAGGAGATCAACCAGCGCTACGACTTCCGCGGGGTGGGAGCCTCGATCGAGTTCTCCGGCGAGGCGATCCTCATGAAGGCCAACTCCGAGGAGCGCGTGAAGGCGGTGCTCGACGTGCTGATCGGCAAGCTCGCCAAGCGCGGCATCTCCATGAAGTCGCTCGAGTACGGCGACCCGGTGGCCTCCGGCAAGGAGTTCCGCCTGGTCGCGGACCTCAAGGAGGGGATCACTCAGGAGACGGCCAAGAAGCTGGGCAAGATCATCCGCGAGGAGGGGCCCAAGTCCGTCAAGTCGCAGATCCAGGGAGACGAGCTGCGAGTGCAGTCCAAGTCGCGTGACGATCTCCAGAAGACCATCCAGCTCCTCAAGGGTGCTGACGTGGACGTGGACCTGCAGTTCGTCAACTTCCGCTAGGCAGGCCTCGCGCGCTCACGGCGACTGCTGGTGCAGCATCATGCGCCAGCCGCCGCGCGAGCGCACGTAGGTGCTCGCGAGCATCGCGTCGAAGGGGTCCTCCTCGTCCCGCTCGGCGTGGACGTGATAGGTGACGACGGCCAGGCCCGCGCCCAGGTCGTGCACCTCGATGTGATCGAGGGAGTAGTCACGCCAGCGACGCGACTCCGCCATGCCGTCGATCGCATCGCCCCGCTCCATCACGCCGAACGGGAACACCATCACGGCCTCACTGGTCAGGACCTCGTCGTAGAACTCGCGCGCATGCCCGTGGGTGAGCGCGTCCCAGCCGTCCCGCTCCAATGCGACCAGCTGCTCTGCTTCCTGCGTCCTCATGACCTTCAACTCCTGCTCTCGACTGCCTCGGTGATCTTGGCGACGGCGTAGCCCCACGCCTGGGATGCCCTCGGGTGGGGTGGCACGGCGATCTCATCGGGATTGGTGATGACATCCAGCAGCACGGGGCCGTCCTGCGCGAAGGCCCACGCCACCGCGTCGTCCACCGCACCGGGGTCCTCGACGCGTCGGGCCTGCAGCCCCATCGCGGCTGCGACAGCAGCGAGGTCCGGGTTGTCGAGCTCCGTGCCGAAGGAGGCCTGTCCGGCCTCCTGCTGCTCCAGCTGGACCATGCCCAGCGACGCGTTGTCGAACACGACGACCACGATGGGCAGCCGGAAGGCCACCGCCGTGCGCAGGTCGCCCAGCAGCATCATCAGCCCGCCGTCGCCGCTCATGCTCACCACGCTGCGCGTGCGATCGAGCGCCTGCGCGCCCAACGCCTGGGGAAGCGCGTTGGCCATCGATCCCAGGTTGAAGGACCCGATCAGCTCTCGCTGGCCACGCATCTCGACGAACCGCGCGAGCCAGGTGGTCGACATGCCGGTGTCGACCGTGAAGACCGCGTCGTCAGGCGCGTGGCGGTCCACGGCGGCGGCGAGCGCCTCCGGCCGGATGCGGTCGTCCGGGTTGTCGAACACCGAGCGCACCTTCGCCACCAGGCCGCTGTCCTCGTAGTCAGGGTCCGCGACCTTGCGCTGGCGCTCGCGCCAGGCGCCGTACGTCGATCGCGCAGCCTCCAGGTGCGCGGTGTCGGCGCGCACGTCCAGCTGCGGCAGCAGCGCCGAGAGCGCATCGGCCGCATCGGCGACCACGGCGACGTCGACGCTCACGCGCCTGCCGATGTGCTGGGCACGGGCATCGATCTGGATCACCGTCGCGTCGGACGGGTAGAACTCGCGGTAGGGGAAGTCGGTGCCCACCATGAGCAGCACGTCGCACGAGGACAGCGCCTCGATCGCGCCCGGGTTGCCTAGCAGCCCGGCCTGGCCCACCTCATACGGATTGTGGCCCTCGAAGCCCGGCTTGCCCTTGAGCGTCACGACCATGGGCGCCTGCAGGCGAGCGGCCAGGGCCAGCGCCTCGTTGCGGGCTCCAGCGGCGCCCTGCCCCACGAGCATCGTCACGCTGTGCGCGTCCTGCAGCGCCGATGCGGCGGCGGCCAGCTGCTCCTCGTCGGGCAGCGGCGGGCGAGGGGCGGGCGCGAAGCGCGGCGCCGGGGCATCATCGTGCACGTCCAGCCCGCCCACATCGCCAGGGATAGTCAGCACAGCCACGCCGCGCTCGGCGTATGCCGCGTTGACGGCCTGCTCGAGCATCTGTGGCATCTGATCGGGAGAGGTCAGGGTCTGGTTCCACACCGCGACGTCGTCGAAGACGCGGTCGTTGTGGATCTCCTGGAAGTAGTCGGTGCCGATCTCCGCCGTGGGAACCTGCCCGCAGATCGCGAGCATGGGAGTGTGGGACTTCTGGGCGTCGTACAGGCCGTTGAGCAGATGCAGCGAGCCGGGACCCACGGTCCCCATGCACACGCCGATGGTCCCCGTGAGCTGCGACTGAGCGGACGCGGCGAACGCGCCTGCCTCCTCATGACGCACGCCGATCCATTCGACGCGCTCCTCGGTGCGGATCGCATCGGTGAGGGGATTGAGGGCGTCGCCCACCACTCCCCACACCTGCGTGACGCCGTGATCGGCCAGCGCCGTGACGATGTCTCCTGCGATCGTGCGGCTCATCATGCCTCCGTCGCGGGCGAGCGTCGCACGGTCGGCGACGTTCCGCGCCCACTCAGGCCAACGCGTCAGCCGTGCGCAGGCATTCCGTGGACGGCGGCCTAGAAGTGCTGGCCGTTCGCTCGCGCCATGCCCTCGAGGCGCCCGATGCGCTCGTCCATGGGCGGGTGCGTCGAGAACAGCTTGGCCATGCCGGCGCCCGTGAAGGGGTTCGCGATCATCATGTGGGAGACGTTCTCGAGCTTCGGATCCTGCGGCAGCGGGCGCGCCTCGGTGCCACGCTCGAGCTTGCGCAGGGCGGAGGCAAGCGCCAGGGGGTCGCCCGTGAGGCTCGCGCCGTCCTCGTCGGCGTCGTACTCCCGCGTGCGGGAGATCGCCATGCGGATCAGGGCCGCGGCGATGGGCGCGAGGAACAGCATCGCGAGCATCCCGATGGGACCCAGGGGATTGTCGCGGCCGTTGCCGCCACCCCCGAAGAAGAACAGCATCTGCGCGGCCGCGGTGATGATGCCGGCGAACGCCGCCGCCACGGAGCCGATGAGGATGTCGCGGTTGTACACATGCATGAGCTCGTGACCCAGCACGCCCCGCAGCTCGCGCTCGTCGAGCAGGCCCAGGATGCCCTCGGTGCAGCACACCGCGGCGTTGCTGGGATTGCGCCCGGTGGCGAACGCGTTCGGGGCCTGGGTGGGGGACACATAGAGCTGAGGCATGGGCTGGTTCGCCTGTGCGGAGAGCTCCCGCACGATGCGGTACATCGCCGGCTGCTCGACCTCCGTGACCGGCCGCGCGTGCATCGCGCGGATCGCGAGCTTGTCCGAGTTCCAGTACCCGTAGATGGTGCCGATCACGCCCAGACCGGCGAAGATCCAGATGTACTGGCCGCTGCCCACGAACGAGCCCACGGCGAGCAGCACCACCCACAGCAGCACGAACAGGCCGCCGGTCTTGAGACCGTTGAAGTATCGCTTTCCCAACTCACCCTCCGGGAGACATTTCTACCGGAGAAAGAACGGCCAGCGTGACAGCGCGGTTCCCGTGGCGTCAGCGGTCGCGGAGCACATGCCGCAGACAGACCAGACCGGCACGGTCGTCCCACGACTCCACTGCGGCGAAGCCGGCACGCTCGTAGAGCCTGATGGCACCCTCGCGCCACCGCCACACCGTGAGCTCGACCGCCGTGTCACGGCGTCCACGCGCCCGGTCGACGCAGTGCTCGACCAGCCGTCGCCCTACCCCTGTGCCCCGCGCCCACGGCTCCGTCCAGAGCCGCTTGATCTCGCATCGTCCCTGCTCGGGCGCGGTGAGCACAGCCATGCCTGCGATCGCGCCGTCCGCCTGCGCGATCCACACCTCAGCGGCCGCGAAGGCCCGCGCCGGCTGCTCGACCTCGTGACGGTAGCGCTCTGGCAGGGCCGATGCGCCGGCTACGCTCGCGCCCTTCTCGCGCTCGGTCTCGAGCAGGTACGCGGCAAGCATCCGCGACACCGCCGCGGCGTCGTGGTCGTCCGACAGGACCGCCAGACGCACGAGGGCCGGCGCGGGATCGCTCCCTGCGCCGGCCCCGTGCTCGCTCACGCGCTACGCGCGCTTGAGCGCGATGTCCGTCATCTCGTCGCGCGGCACGATCTTCACGCGCTCACGGCCGTCGGCCTCGCCCAGGGCGCGCTCGTGCTGGTCCAGGATCTCCCAGTCGTGCCACTGCACCACGTCGACGCCGCGATCCTTGAGCAGGTGCAGCAGGTTGTCGGGGCTCAGCTGCTGAGCGCCCGCCTGCGTCTCCGCATACAGGCGCGGGGCGTCCTCGACCAGATTCGCGATGGTCTCCTGCGCGTCCGACTTGGTGTGGCCGATGAGCCCCACGGGGCCGCGCTTGATCCAGCCGGTGGTGTAGAAGCCAGGCACCACGTCGCCGCCGTCGACCACGCGGCCGGCCTCGTTCGCGATGGTTCCCTTCGAGGCGTCGAACGGCACGCCGTCGATCTCGGTGCCGTAGTAGCCCACCGCGCGGTAGACGGCCTGGACCGGGTAGTCGATGAACTCGCCCGTGCCCTTGACCGTGCCGTCACCCTGCAAGGCGGTGCGCTCGACGCGCACGCCGGTGACCTTGCCGTCCTCGCCCAGCACCTCGTGCGGGCTCTGGAGGAAGTGCAGGTGGATGCGACGCGAGGCGTTGCCAGGCTCGCGCAGGGTCCAGTCCGTCAGGGTCTTGACCACCTGCTTGGTCTGCTTGTTGTTCTCGGCGGCGTCGATCGAGGCCTCGTCGAAGTCGTAGTCCTCCGGATACACCACCACGTCGACGTCCGGCACGTGGCCCAGCTCGCGCAGCTCGAGCGGCGAGAACTTCACCTGGGCAGGGCCGCGACGGCCGAACACGTGGACGTCGGTGACCGGCGAGGCCTCGAGCAGCTCCATGACGTTGGCCGGCACCTCCGTGGAGGCGAGGTCCTTGGGGTGCTTGGCCAGGATGCGCGCGACGTCGAGGGCGACGTTGCCGACCCCGAACACCGCGACCTCCTTGGCCTCCAGCGGCCAGGTGCGAGGCACGTCCGGGTGGCCGTCGAACCAGCTCACGAAGTCCGCGGCGCCATAGGACCCGTCCAGGTCGATGCCAGGGATGTTGAGGTCAGAGTCCTTGAACGCGCCGGTCGCGAAGATGACGGCGTCATAGTGGTCGCGCAGGTCCTGGAGCGTCAGGTCCGTGCCGATGTTGACGTTGGCCAGCAGGCGGATGTCGCCGCGGCCCAGCACGTTCGCGAGCGCCACCACGATCTGCTTGATGCGCGGGTGGTCAGGCGCCACGCCGTACCGCACCAGACCGAACGGGGCGGGAAGGCGCTCGATGATGTCGATCGAGGTGGGGACGTCCGACTTGGACAGGATGTCGGCGGCATAGGTGCCGGCGGGCCCGGCGCCGATGATGGCGACGCGCAAGGGGCGTTCGGTGGTCACAGCAGGACTCGCAATCCTCACGGGGTGCAGGGGGCAGGCGGGCAGGACACTCTGCGCGCAATGGCCATGAGTATAGACATGAACGTCTGATGGCCGTTCCGCGCGGCTCTGGCGAAGGCCCTGCCCCGGTGCCACGCTCGGACCATGGTGACCGCGCCCGCGCTGCCCCTCCGCACCCCGACCACCGCCGCATCGGCCGTGGTCGACGTCCCCCTTGCGCCGGCGCGCCTGCTGCTGCCTCACGAGTACCTGGCCGACGCGACGGCCGCGATCGCGCAGGCCCGCACCCGCGTGCGCGTCACCACGCTGACCATCGCCGACGAGGACCGGACGGGCGACCTCATCGAGGCCCTGGTGGCCGCGGCGCGGCGAGGCGTCGACGTGCGGGTCGCCGCGGACGTGTTCACCTACGCCGATGCGGCGGGCACCTTCCTGCCGCGCCGCTACCTCACCCGTCGGCGCCGCGAGTCCTCCGCGCTGGCCTCTCGGCTGAGCGATGCCGGGGTGCGCTTCACCTGGCTGGGCTCCGAGCGCGGGCTGATCTGGCGCGGCCGCACCCACACCAAGCTGTGCGTGGTCGACGACGTCGCGTACGCGTTCGGGGGCGTGAACCTGGACGATCGCGGTGCGACCAATGTCGACTACATGCTGCGCCTGGCGGATCCCCTGCTCGCGGACCAGCTGACCGCGGTGTACGGACGCATCGTCCGCATGAACGCGTGCGAGCGAGGCCACCGGTCCGCCGTGCTGCAGCGCGGCGAGGATGCGGTGCTGGTGGACGGAGGGATGCCGGGCGAGTCCGTCATCTACGAGCGCGCTCTCACCCTGGCGTCACAGGCGGAGCACGTGCTGCTGGTGTCGCAGTACTGCCCCACCGGGCCGCTCGGCAGAGCGATCGCGGCGCGCCCGCACCAGCTGTGGTTCAACGCGCCCCGCAACGCCTCGCCCGCCAATCGCGCGCTCATCGCCGGCTCGATGGCCGTCACCGGCTACCGGACTCGCTACCGGTCACGCCGGTACCTGCACGCCAAGTGCCTGGTGTTCACCATGGCGGGCGGCGAGCGCGTGGCGATCACCGGCTCGCACAACTTCGTGCTGGGCGGGGTGCGGCTGGGGACCCGAGAGATCGCCCTCGAGACCCGCTCGACCGCGCTGATCGAGCAGCTGCTGACGTTCCACCGGACGTCCGTCGCGGCGCCCGTGGCGACGGGCTAGCGAATCGGCCGTGCCGTGTGCGAGACTGTCCGGCATGGCTGACACGCGGACCGCATGCGCATCGATGATGTGCTGTGTCTGCTGCGCCATGTGTCCCGAGGCCTGAGCCCACGGATACACCCCCCCTGTAGCCCTGGGCGCTCGGCCGGCGAGCGCGCACCAGTCGCGCTCGGACGGCCTCGCTCCCTGAAGACACCACGAGTCGAGGAGAATCGGTGACCAGCACCGACGCCAGCACCCCGGATGCGCGCAGCGCGCAGGAGATCGCCGACGCCGACGAGCGCCGCCGCCACCGCGAAGAGGCGCGCATGATTCGCACTCGCGAGGCCGCCGCGCGCAAGAACACCGCCTCCAAGGATGGCCAGTGGGCCGCGGGCGACCGCACGCCGCTGAACCCCAACGAGGAGATGAAGGCCGCAGGCGACCCCCTCGAGGTGCGCCAGCGCATCGAGTCGATGTACTCCAAGTGGGGATTCTGGTCGATCCCCCCTGGTGACCTGCGCGGACGCTTCCGCTGGTGGGGCCTGTACACGCAGCGGCGTCAGGGCATCGATGGCGGCAAGACCGCCGTGCTCGAGCCGCACCAGCTCGACGACGAGTACTTCATGCTTCGCATCCGCTCCGACGGCGGGCAGCTGTCCGTGGCGCAGGCGCGAGAGATCGGTCGCATCTCCTCCGAGTTCGGTCGCGACACCGCCGACGTGTCCGACCGCCAGAACATCCAGCTGCACTGGATCCGCATCGAGGACGTCCCCGAGATCTTCCGTCGCGTCGAGGAGGTGGGGCTGCTGTGCACCGAGGCGTGCGGCGACGTGCCCCGCGTGATCCTGGGCTCGCCCGTGGCGGGCATCGCCAAGGACGAGCTGATCGACCCCACGCCCCAGATCCGCGAGATCATGGATCGGTACATCGGCTCCCCCGAGTTCTCGAACCTGCCGCGCAAGTTCAAGACCGCCTTCACCGGCACGCGCGTGCCGGACATCCTCCATGAGGTGCAGGACGTCGCGTTCTGCGCCGTCGAGCACCCCGAGCTGGGTGTGGGCTACGACCTGTGGGTGGGCGGCGGGCTGTCGATCAACCCCCACCTCGGCGTGCGTCTGGGCGTGTTCGTCCGGCCGGAGATCGCCCACGAGGTGTGGAAGGGCGTGGTCAGCATCTTCCGCGACCACGGCTACCGGCGCCTGCGCACCCGCGCGCGTCTCAAGTTCCTCGTGAAGGCGTGGGGCGGCGAGAAGTTCCTGCAGGTGCTGCAGGACGACTACCTGGGGTACGAGCTGCCGAAGGGTCCCGCACCCGAGCTCGCGAGCCGCGGGGACCGTGGCGACCACGTGGGCATCCACCAGCAGGCCGACGGCCGCTACTACGTGGGCGTCGCGCCGGTCGCAGGACGCGTGTCCGGCGAGAAGATGCAGCGCATCGCTCAGATCGCCGAGTCCGTGGGCTCGGACCGCATCCGTCTCACGCCGCTGCAGAAGATCCTGGTGCTGGACATCCCCGAGGACCGTGTCAGCGACGTGGTCAACGGGCTGCGCGCGCTCGAGCTCGAGTCCGAGCCCGGCGAGTTCCACCGCAACGTGATCGCCTGCACCGGCATCGAGTACTGCAAGCTCGCCATCGTCGAGACCAAGGCGACGGCCCGCGAGGTCGTCAAGGTGCTCGACGAGAAGTTCCCCACCCTCGACAACCCGATCACGGTGCACGTCAACGGCTGCCCCAACTCCTGCGCCCGCGTGCAGATTGCGGACATCGGCTTCAAGGGCCAGCTGGTGCTCGACGAGGAGTCAGGGGAGCAGGTTCCCGGCTTCCAGGTGCACCTGGGCGGACGCCTCGGTCGCGGCGAGGACAACGACTTCGGCCGCAAGATTCGCGCTCACAAGGTCACGCAGTCAGGCATGCCCGAGTACGTGGAGCGCGTGACGCAGAACTACCTGGAGGACCGCGAGTCCGCGGACGAGAGCTTCGCGGACTGGGCCTTCCGTGCCGACGAGGAGCTCATCAAGTGACCATCCCGTCCCTCTCCGGAGGCCTCGCGCTCACCGCTCTGAACCCGAGCGAGTGGAACGCCGAGACCTGTGCCGAGGTGAACGCTCGCCTCGAGACCGCGTCCGCGTCGCACATCGCGGACTGGGCCGTCGCGACCTTCGGCAAGGGACTGGGCGTCGCCTCCTCGATGCAGGACACGATCCTCCCCCACCTGTTCGGCTCGCGGCTGCAGGGCGTCGACGTGCTGTTCCTCGAGACCGGCTACCACTTCGCGGAGACCATCGAGACCCGTGACGAGGCCGCTCGGGCGTTTCCCGTGACCATCGTGAACGTCATGCCGCGTCTCTCGGTCGAGGAGCAGGACGCGGAGTACGGCGCCGAGCTGTTCAAGCGCGACCCGAACCTGTGCTGCTTCATGCGCAAGGTCGACCCCCTGGCGCGAGCGCTGGAAGGCTACGACGCCTGGGTGACCGGGGCCCGACGGATCGACGCCGTGACCCGCTCCGAGATGCCGGTGGTGAGCTGGGACGCCAAGCACAACCTGGTGAAGATCAACCCGCTCGCCCTGTGGGACGACGCGGACGTCGAGCGCTACCAGGAGACCCACGGCCTCCCTCGCAATCCGCTGGTCGCGCAGGGCTACCCGAGCATCGGCTGCGCTCCCTGCACGCGCAAGGTCGCCCCTGGGGAGGACGCGCGTGCGGGCCGCTGGTCCGGGCAGGGCAAGACGGAGTGCGGCATCCACACGTGACATACGCCACACGTCAGACGCACGGACACATGCTGGACACGCAGATTTAACGCAGGGCGCTGGACAACGCCCGTACGGCGCGGCGACGATGGTATCGACCGGAGACACGCGCATGTGAGCTCCGTCACGACCCGCAGGGCGCCACCTCTGGCGCCACCGCCGCTGACGTCGATCTCCCTCGCCCCTGCTCTGTCCCGCGTCCGGAGGTGCCGCATGCCCGCGCCAGCCGAAGTCGAATCCCCCATGCCCGCTGCTCACGAGAGTCGCGGTGGCCCGTCGCCCGTGATGATCCTCCTCGTGCTCGTGAGCACGGTGGGCATCCTGGTCTACGCCGCATTCCTGCTGAACCCCGCCAACCGCGGGGATCTCATCCCCTACGCGATGGTGATCTCCGCGGAGACGGTGCTGGTGTTCCACGCGCTGCTGGCGATGTGGACCATCCTGTCGGGAGGCCAGGACCCACGCGACTTCGCGTACCACCGCGCACGAGACGGGCTGCACGGACGCTCGCACGGCTCGAACCCTCGTGAGTGGCCGCTGCTGATCAGCGGGCGCAGGGTCGACGTGGACGTGTTCATCACGGTGTACGGCGAGGACGTCGAGGTGATCCGGCGCACCGCCACGGCGGCGCTGGCGATGCACGGCCGCCACCGCACCTGGATCCTCGACGACGGCCGATCGGATGAGGTGCGCGACCTCGCCCACGAGCTGGGAGCCCGCTACGTGCGCCGGCTCAGCTCCGGCGGTGCCAAGGCCGGGAACGTCAACCACGCGCTCACTCTCGCGAAGGCGGAGTTCTTCGCGATCTTCGATGCCGACTTCGTGCCCGACCCCACCTTCCTGCAGGAGACGCTGCCGTTCATGGTGGACGAGCGCGTCGCGTTCGTGCAGACGCCGCAGGCCTACGACAACCTGCACACCACGGTGGCTCGTGGCGCCGCGTACATGCAGGCGGTGTTCTACCGGTTCATCCAGCCTGGCCGCAACCGCTTCAACGCCGCGTTCTGCGTGGGCACGAACGTCCTGTTCCGGCGCGCCGCCATCGAGGACGTCGACGGCATCTGCACGGACTCCAAGTCGGAGGACGTGTGGACGTCGCTCGCCCTGCACGAGCGGGGCTGGCGCTCGGTCTTCATCCCGGAGGTGCTGGCGATGGGAGAGGCGCCGGAGACGATCGAGGCGTACTCGAAGCAGCAGCTGCGCTGGGCCACCGGCGGGTTCGAGATCCTCCTCACCCGCAACCCGCTCGCGAACCGCCGCCTCACCATGGACCAGCGCATCCAGTACTTCGTGACCGCGAGCTTCTATCTCACGGGGATCTGCCCCTTGCTGCTGCTGCTCGTGCCGCCGCTTGAGATCTACTTCGACCTGCGACCCATGAACCTCTCGCTCACGGTGCTGACCTGGGCGCTGTACTACTGCGGCTTCTACGCGATGCAGATCCTGCTGGCCTGGTACACGCTGGGCTCCTTCCGCTGGGAGACGCTCACGCTCGCGACCGTGTCCTTCGCGATCTACGCGAAGGCGTTCGTGAACGCGTTCACGGGCAAGGACGTGGGCTGGCAGTCCACCGGCACCGCCCGCAAGAGCTCGCCGTACAACTTCGTGATCCCCCAGATCCTGTTCTTCCAGTTCCTGCTGCTGACCTCCGCAGTCGCCATCTGGCGCGACGTCGACAACGGCGTGCTCACGCTCGCGACGGCGTGGAACGTCACCAACACGCTGATCCTCGGGGCGTTCCTCAACGCCGCGAGGCGCGAGGCGCGAGCCCTGCGCAAGGGGCGGCCGCTGTCGCCGCCCGTCGCTCCTGAGGCTGGTGAGGAGGCCGCGGTGCTGCGCACGGTCGTGGCCCGCCCGGAGGGCACTCCCTCGCGACGGCCCGCTCGTGTGGCCGTGCCTGCCCTCGACCGTGACGCCGCCTGGGCCGGTCCGGGACGCAGTCGCCGCACCGCGCCCGCGCCGCTGCCCGCGCGCCATCCCGCCCGTGTCCCCGATCCGGCACCGTTCGAGCTCGCCGCGCCGCTGCCCCGCGAAGCCCGAGTGCCGCGGCCATCGCCCGTGCGCTGGCAGCCGGTGGACCTGTCGGCGGAACGGGCGAGCGAACAGTCCGAGCAGCCGCTGCAGCGCGAGCCTCGCGAGACCGTCGCCGCGGGCACGCGTTCGTCGCGCCGAGACCACAGAACGGAGGAGCCGTCATGACCTGGGGCAATCGCTTTCGTCTCCTGCTGGGCACCCTGATGGTGCTCGTGCTCGTCGCAGGAGCGACGTTCGTGTTCAATCAGCGCGCCACGCAGGTCGAGAGCAGCTCCGCGAGCATCGGCGCGGCGATGTACGGCGTCGGCACCGACTACAGCGGGCTCGTGACCGAGTCCTTCGTCACCGAGGGCGACCACGTGGGCGAGGGACAGCGCATGTTCGTGATCGAGAGCCTGCAGCTCGAGCGCGACGTCGAGAACGGGCTGGTGTCCGCGGACGAGCCGTCCGTGAACTCCGACGCAGCCTTCGTGGTGCGCGCCAGCACCTCCGGCACCGTGGGTGCGGTCGCGATCGGCGAGGGCGGCTACGCGCAGGCCGGAGACGTGCTCGCCACCATCGAGGCCGACGGCACGCTGTTCGCGCAGGCGGAGTTCGTGCTCTCCGGCCGCGACTTCGGGCGCCTCGAGGAAGCCGCGACCGTCGAGCTGATGCTTCCCGACCGCCGCACGCTCACGGGGACGGTCGCCGACATCGACGTCGAGACGCTGGACGGCGAGGCGCACGTCACCGCGCGCGTCGAGTCGATCGCGCTGGAGGACAGCCGGGACGACGCACTGGTGAAGCCGGGCACCCCGCTCGAGGCCACCCTCGACCTGCGCGACGACGGTCCACTCGCCGGCGTCGAGGACATGGTGCGCGACTTCGCGGCGAGGATCGGGCTGTGACGGCGCGCCGCGCGAGTGCGGCGCTGCTGGCCGCGGGCCTCGCCGTCGCGATCAGCGGCTGCGACGAGGGCGACGCGCCCGCGGCGACGCCGAGCGCATCCCCGGACATCGCCGCAGACGCGGCCGCAGACGTGGCGCTCCTGCCCGAGCGGTCCGCCGCAGAGGAGGTCGTCACGCGACTGGCGGACGGCGTCCCGCCACCCACCAACCGGTGGTACTCCTCCCTGGCGTTCGGCGAGGAGGGGCTGCCGGTGTTCCCCAAGCCGCTCGCCTTCTCCACCGTCTCCGGGGGGTTCGCGGTGGGAGTGACCTCGCCCGAGGCGAGCGCCGCCGCGATCATCGCGCCGGCGCGCGCCGATGTCAGCGTGATGATCGACGGCGAGAGCGGCGCGGGCGTGGTCTCCCACGCAGGACCGTCGGACGTCGCCGTGAGCTGGGACAGCGCAGCGGTGATGCTCGCGCAGGGATGGCCGGTGGTGGGCATGACGGCGGCAACGGATCTGACCGCGACGCTCTCCGCACCGTTCGACGCAGTCTCCGAGACCCTCGCGACCGCGGAGGTCGATGGCCGCGCGTACGGGATGCGGCTGGACGGCGGGACCGTCGACGGCGCCCTGCTGACGCTCGATGAGGGCGGCTCGATCCAGCTGTTCGCCGTCCCCGAGGGCGGCGACGCGACCGCGTTCGCGGCCGCACTGAGCGAGCCCATCACGAGCCTGGGCTGGGCGGGCGCCTCTGACGGGGACACGGTGAGCACCACGCTCGACTACGGGGTGCAGACCGTGGCGACGATGCCCATGGAGCGCGCCGAGGGATCGGGGCTCGACTGCAGCCTCGGCACCTACGCGACCATCGACGGACCGTTCGCAGTGTGCGCGACGCGCGAGGTGACGTGGAGCGTGCCCGCGGTAGAGCCGTCTGCGACGCTCGACCTCGACGGCGTCACGGCCGAGCAGGAGGCGGAGATCCGCGCGCAGCTGCTGGCCGACGCCGCGAGCATCCCGCCGCTGCCCTCCGACACGTACTTTGGCGGCAAGGCGCTCGCACGCCTCGCGAACCTCGTGTCGCTGGCGCAGGCCCTCGGGGAGGACGAGGCCGCCCAGGACGTCCTCGCGGTGCTGTCCCCTGCCCTGCGGGAGTGGGGCGACCCACAGCGCTGCGCGAGCGCGGACGCCCGCTGCTTCGTGTACGACACAGAGCTCGAGGGCGTCGTGGGACTCACGCCGTCGTTCGGCTCGGAGCAGTTCAACGATCATCACTTCCACTACGGCTACTTCCTGTACGCCGCGGCGGTGGCAGTCGAGGCCGAGCCCGCGCTGGCCGACGAGATCGGCCCCGTGTTCGACCTGGTCGCCGCGGACATCGCTGGCACCGGAGGGCCGATGCCTGCGATGCGGGTGTTCGACCCCGTCGCCGGCCACTCGTGGGCCTCCGGCTTCTCTCCCTTCGCGGACGGCAACAACCAGGAGTCGAGCTCCGAGGCGGTCGCGGCGTGGAACGGTCTGGCCCTCTGGGCCGCCGCGCGCGGCGACGAGGCGCTCGAGCAGCGCGCCCGATGGCTGCTCGCCTCGGAGGCCGATGCGGCGCGCCGCCTGTGGCTCGCCCCCGATCTCGAGCCGTTCCCCGCGTTCGAGCACCAGATCATCGCGCTCGAGTGGGGAGCCAAGCGCGACTACGCGACCTGGTTCTCCCCCGAGCCCAGCGCGATGCTGGGAATCCAGGTGCTGCCAGCACAGCCGGCGCAGCTGGCCGTGCTGGGCGCGGTCGACGGCGAGCGAATCCAGGCCGCCGTCGACGAGGCGACGGCGCCCAGCGACGAGCTGCTCTTCGCGGACTACCTGCTGATGTACGCCTCGCTCGCAGGCGCGCAGGCGAAGGAGGACGCGTGGGACGCGGCGATCGCGTTGCCCGACGACGCGATCGACGACGGCAACTCGCGAGCGTACATGCTCGCCTGGATCGCGACCGCCTAGCCGGAGGCAGTCGGGCGGTGCCAGCCACCGCCCGACTGGCGCCTGCCTGCCACCACTGGTGCGCATCGGCCGGGCAGGTCTCGCCCCGGTGAGACAATCGCTCGGTGAGCGAGAACCTCAGTCGACCGGGCCTCGCCTTCGGCGCCGGCGCGTACCTGGTCTGGGGAACCTTCCCCCTGCTCATGAATGCCCTGAGGCCCGCGGGCGCCCTCGAGATCACCGCGCATCGGGCCGTCTGGTCCGTGCTGGTGTGCTTCGTGATCGTCGCGGTGATGCGCGGCTGGCGGCGGCTGCGCGCCGCGCTCGTGAACCGCCGCACGCTGGGCGTGCTGGCGGTCGCCGCCTTCTTCATCGCGATCAACTGGCTCATCTACGTGTACGCCGTGGTGACCGACCACGTGAACTCCGCCGCGCTCGGGTACTACATCAACCCGCTGTTCACGGTCGCGCTGGGCGTGATCTTCCTGGGCGAGCGGCTGAGGCGCCTGCAGGTGGTCGCGATCGGCATCGCCGTGGCGGCCGTGGTGGTGATCGGCGTGGGGCTGGGCGAGTTCCCGTGGATCGCGCTCGCGCTCGCGACCTCGTTCGGCCTGTACGGGCTCATCAAGAAGCGGGTGGGCGGGTCCGTCGACGCGATCACGGGGCTCACCGTCGAGACACTGGTGCTGCTGCCCGTCGCTCTCGTGGGCCTGTGGTGGATCCAGGAGACCGGGCGCGGCACGTTCGGCGAGCGCGGCGAGGAGGGCCTGGGACTCGGTCACGACCTGCTGCTGATGTCGACGGGCGTCTTCACCGCCGGCGCGCTGCTGCTGTTCGCCGCGGGTGCGCGGCGCCTGCCGCTCTACGTCACCGGACTGCTGCAGTACATCGCGCCCACGCTGATGTTCATCCTGGCGGTGTGGCACTTCGGAGAGCCCATGCCAGTGTCCAGGTGCATCGGCTTCATCCTGGTATGGGTCGCGCTCGTGGTGCTCACCGTGGACGGCTGGCGCGGCCGGCCCCGACGCGGCGTCGCGCGCGTCGAGCCAGCCGAGCCCGTCTAGTCCGTCGCGCTCCGTCCCGGGAAGTAGACGCTCCAGGCCATCTCGCTCTCGCTGGGGCCGTGCCCGAAGATCATGCCCAGCTCGGCATCCTCGATCTGTGCGGGCTGGATGCCCTCGCACGCAAGGGCCAGGTCCGACACATCGCCGATGTACCAGAGGTGCTCGCCGTCCAGCGATCCGGGCAAGGGAAGCAGATCGTCCTGCCCGGGACCGAACATCAGGCCCGGGTCCTCCTCGGTGTAGTGCTGCTGGCGCGCGATGATCGTGCCGTCGTCGTCGACCCAGATCAGCGCCTCGTAGACGACGTTGCCCTCGACCGCCCCGCCGATCTCGAACGACGAGCTGCTCCATCCGGAGTACTGATACAACTGGGCCTCCACTCCGGGATAGGTCTCCTCTGGTGCCCCCACGATGTATCCGCCGTCACCGAAGTCGAACTCGATGCCGGCCTCAGTGACCTCGTAGTACGAGCCCATCTTGTGCTCGACCCGGCTCGGCTGCGCGATCAGCGCCTCCGGGACGGGAGCGAGGCACTGGAAGGTGTCGGACTCCGGGCCCTCGAGGTACGCACCGGCCTCGAAGCCGACCGGCTCCGGGACGGAGCCGTCCTGGGAATCCTCCTCGAGCAGCGGCAGCGCCACACCGCATGCCGCCTCGTAGGTCTGGGAGGCGTCGTAGTGCGACGTGATCTCGTACGTCTCGCCCTCGGGGCTGGTCGCGCGGATGGAGGCACTCACGAGCCCGTCGAAGTCCCGGATCGCGGCTCCGGGCTCACCGAAGCCGATCTCGCTGACCTGCTCGTCGCCGTCGTCGTAGCGCAGCACGGACTCGACCACCGCATCCGCGCCTGCGACGGCACCCGACAAGCCCATGCCGGAGTAGCCGAGCGTGGCAGAGTGGACCTGCATCAGCGCCACCGGGTCCACCCAGCGTGGTGCGTCGTCGGGAGCCTCCGTGGTCCACTCGTAGCCCAGCTGCGGACCAGCAGGAGACGCCAGGTACGGTCCGCCGCCCCCGCCTCCGCCGAAGAAGTCGAACGCGTAGTGCACGTACGGCATGCCCGGGCCGTCCTCACCTGGGACCGAGATGGTGATGCCGGCGGCGCCGGTGGCCTCGTAGTCGCCGTCCGCGTTGCGGCGCATCTGCTCGACCGAGCCGTCGGGCGCGACGAACAGGAACTGCCCAGCGCCGTAGTCGGCGTACGCGCGGCCGCCGTACTCTGCCGGACCGAATGCCTCGGGGTTCGGGGCCGGATAGCCGTCGACGTGGCACCACTGCGGCGCTCCCGCGGCGGGCACCGGCACTCCTTCGGCGTCGTTCGGGGCCGCAACGGAGGATCCGTCGCCGCCCATGGCCGGCACGGCCACGGCGGCGAAAGCGATCGCTCCGCACGCCGCGGCGGCACCACCGACCGCGACCGCCGACCGGCGCGCGCGCCTGCGACGGATGTCGCCGAGCGCCGATGCCGGCGCGACCTCCACCCCGCTGTCCCCCAGCGCGCGGGCGTGGCCAGTGAAGGCCTCGTGCAGCACGTCCCTCAGTTCTCGCATCAGCGTCCCCTCTCCTTGGTCGCGACCACTGCGGCGGTCATCGGCTCCTCGTCCCATTCGTCGGTCACGTCCAGCAGCGGCGCGAGCCTCGCCGTCGCGTCATACAGGTAGCGCTTGACGGAGCCCTCGGCGAGTCCCAGCCGGTCCGCGATCTGCGGCACAGTGAGGTCGTCGAAGAAGCGCAGCACCACGCACACCTGCTCGCGGGGCGGGAGCTCCCGCAGGGCGCGTCGCACGTCCAGACCGGCTTCCACGTCCGAGCGCGCGGGGTCCCGCTGGAATGCCCGTGTGGTCGCACGGCGGCGGCTCGCGGCGCTGCGGGCGCGGTCGATGACGATGCTGGGCATGGCAGAGCGGACGTACGCCTCAGCCTGTCCCACAGACGCGAGGCGTCGTCTCCTGGAGAACACCTTGACCAGCGCATCGTGCACCAGGTCCTCGGCGTCCCCGTCGCGCCCCACCAGCAACGCGGCGTACGCGGTCAGCCGCGGTCCACGCTCGCGGACCAGCTGCTCGACCAACGGCTCCCAGGACACCATCGGACCTCCCCTTCGTCGTCGTTCTACCCCCCTGAACGGAGCCGGGCGACAGATCGTTGGGCGGAGGCGCCTGGGGGCCGGTCAGTCCAGCACGGTCGCGATCAGCATGCCGTCGTAGCCCTTGGAGCCCACCGTCTGGATGACGGTGGCCTCGACGCGGGGGTCCGCTCCCACGCGGTCGATCACGGCGCGTGAGCCCTGAACGCGCTCGTCCGCGCTGTTCGGGTCAGCGACCTCGCCGTCGCGCACCACGTTGTCGACGATGACCAGCCCGCCAGGGCGCATGCGGGTCATCGCGGCCTCGTAGTAGTGGACATTGCTGGGCTTGTCGGCGTCGATGAACGCGAGGTCGAAGGGCTCGTCGTGCGCGAGCGTCTCGATCCTTTCGAGCGCGGGGCCCACGCGGATGGTCACCTGGTGGCCCACGCCGGCGGCGTCAAGGCTCGCGCGCGCGACGGAGGCGTGGCGTTCGTCGAGCTCGAAGGTGACGACCCTGCCGTGCGGCGGCAGCGCCCGCGCGAGGCACAGCGTCGAGTATCCGCCCAGCGTGCCGAACTCCACCACGCGCTCGGCCCCGATGGAGCGCGCGAGCACGCTCAGCAGGCGGCCCTGCGGGCGGCTGACCGCGATGTCCGGCAGCTCCGCGGACTGCTGAGCACCGAGCACCCTCTCGCCCTCGGAGTCCTCGCCCAGCACACTGCTCTGGATGTACGCGTCCACGTCCTGCCACCGTTGGTCCATGCCGCCACCCTAACGAGATGCGCGGCGGACGGTGCCACGGCGGGCTCGCGTGGCGCGGGGTGACGCCGCCTCAGGCGGCGCGGGCCACCAGCGCGTCGGCGAACGTCATCAGCGCGTCGCGCACCTCGCCCTCGGGCAGGCCCGCCACCGCGTCCTTGGCTCTGCGCGCCCATGCCTGCGCGAGCGCCGCGGTCTCGTCCACCACGGCGTGACGGGACAGCCGCGCCACCACGTCCGCGAGCACCTCGTCGGCGCTGAGGTCGCCGTCGATGTCCGCGAGCAGGCGCCGGTCGTCGTCCGTCGCGTCCGGACCTGCCACGCGCTGCCGCAGCAGCAGCACGGGCATGGTGGGGACGGCCTCGCGCAGATCCGTTCCCGGCGTCTTGCCGGTGGTCTCCGCATCCGAGCGCACATCGATGACATCGTCAGCGAGCTGGAAGGCCACGCCGGCGTACTCGCCGTACTCGGTCACCTGCTGGACCACCGACGGCATGCAGCCGGCGAACATCGCGCCGAAGCGCGCCGAGGTGGCGATGAGCGAGCCCGTCTTGTCGGCGAGCACCTGGAGGTAGTGCGCCACCGCATCGGCGTCCTCGTCAGGGCCCACCGTCTCGTGCAGCTGGCCCAGGCACAAGCGCTCGAAGGTCTGCGCCTGGATGCGCACCGCCTCCGGGCCCAGCCCGGCCACCACCCGCGACGCGCGGGCGAACAGCAGGTCGCCCGTGAGGATCGCCACCGAGTTGCCCCAGACCTCGTGCGCGGCGGGAGCGCCGCGACGGGTGGGCGCAGAGTCCATGACGTCGTCGTGGTACAGCGTGGCCAGGTGCGTCAGCTCGACCACCACGCCGGCCTCGACCACCTCGGGCCTGGCGCCGTCGCCCAGCTGTGCGGTGAGCAGCGTGAGCATGGGACGCAGACGCTTGCCGCCGGCGTCGACCAGGTGACGCGAGGTCGCGTGTGCCAAACGGTCCGACTGCGCGACCGCGTCGCGCAGTCGCTCCTCCACCAGCGCGAGGCGCGGGGTGAGCGCCTCCTCGAGGGCGGCGGAGCCGAGTGGCAGGGAGGTCACTGGTCAGCCGTTCGACAGCACCAGGAACTGCGCGGCGCTCTCGAACACGCTCAGCACCCCCGCGGGCAGCACGCCCAGGACGATGACGCCGGCGGCTGTCACCACGACCACGAGCGTGGCCAGGGGGCTGTCCTCGACCTCGACGGCGTCCTCGATCCCCTCGGGCACGTCGGTGAGGAACATCAGGACCACGAGGCGCACGTAGAAGAACGCCGCCACGGCAGAGGCGATCACCGCGACCAGCACCAGCGGCCAGCCGCCACCGGCGATCGCCGCGGAGAACACCTCGAACTTCCCGATGAAGCCCGCGGTCAGCGGGATGCCGGCGAAGGACAGGAGGAACAGGGCCATCGCGCCCGCCAGCAGCGGCGAGCGCTTGCCCAGCCCTGCCCACTGGCCCAGCCGCACCGCCTCCGCGCCCACGGAGCCGTCCTCGGTGCGCTCGCGCACCTGGGAGACCACCGCGAACGCGCCGATCGTGGCGAGGCCGTACGCCAGCAGGTAGAACGGCAGCGCTGCCACGGCCTCGTTCGTGAGGCCAGCGAAGGCGACGAGGATGAAGCCCGCGTGCGCCACGGACGAGTACGCCAGCATGCGCTTGACGTTGGTCTGCACGAGCGCCAGGACGGTTCCCAGGACCATCGAGAGACACGCGACCGCCCAGATCATCCAGCTGATCTCCCACTCGAGCGGGTACAGCGACGTGTACAGGATGCGCACGAGCGCAGCGGTGGCCGCAGCCTTGGTCGCCGCACCCATGAACGCGGTGACGGGCGTGGGCGCGCCCTGGTAGGCGTCCGGGGTCCAGGAGTGGAACGGCACCGCGCCCAGCTTGAACAGCAGGCCCACGAGCACCAGCACGACGCCCGTGAGCAGCAGCGGGTCACGGTCGCTGATGACGTCGATCGCGCGTCCCACGGGGGCGAACGAGGTCTGGGTGGTGGCGCCGTAGATGAGCGCCACGCCGAAGATGTAGATCGCTGACGAGAACGCGCCCAGCAGGAAGTACTTGAGCGCGGCCTCGTGCGACATCAGGCGACGTCGGCGCGCGAGCGCCACCAGGATGTACAGCGCCAGGGAGAACACCTCGAGTGCGACGAACAGGAACACGAAGTCCGTGACGCAGGTGAAGAGCATCATGCCGCCCACGGCGAAGAGCAGCAGCGGGAAGACCTCGGTCACCTCGAGCCCGCGGCGGCGCGCGAGGGTCTCCTCGAGCGAACCGGGGCTCGCGGATCCCAACGCGGTGAACGCAGGCTCGCCCGCGCGGGTGCGCGCGGCGAACAGGATGATCCCCAGGATGCCGAACACGAGGATGACGGTCTGCCATGCGAGGGCCTGGCGGTCCACGGTGAGCATGAACTGCATGACCGTGGTGCCACCGCCCTCGAGGGCGGCCCACTGCGCGATCGTGGTGCCCAGCGCGGCGATCAGCACCACCAGCCCGAACCCGAGCTGGATGGTGCGGCGCGTCGCCGGGCGCCGCACGAAAGCCTCGATGAGCACGCCGATGGCGGCGGCCCCCAGGACGATGATGATGGGCGCCAGCGGAGCCCAGGCGATCTCAGGAGTCACGAAGTTCACGCGCCGGCCTCCTCGATGGCGACCTGCGACACCGCGTCAGCGGACGGGGCGCTCAGGTAGTCGATGGCGATGCCCGGCAGGAAGCCGAGCAGCAGCATGAGGGCGATCAGCGGGCCCACGACGAGCCGCTCGCGCACGGTGAGCTCGCGCGTGGCGGCGAGCTCCTCGCGCGGCGGGCCGGTGAACACCCTCTTGTAGGTGAGCAGGATGTACAGGGCGGCCAGCACCACCGAGATCGCGGAGATGATGACGGCGACCGCGGCGACCGGGTAGGCGCCCACGAAGACCATGATCTCCGAGATGAACGGCGACAGGCCAGGCAACGACAGCGACGACAGGCCCACCACCAGGAAGTAGCCGGCGAACACCGGCACCACCTTCTGGAGCCCGCCGTAGGCGTCGACGTCGGCGGTGCCCGTGCGGGCCACGAGGAAGCCGACCAGCAGGAACAGAGCGCCTGTCGACAGGCCATGGTTGAACATGTACAGCGCGGCGCCCTCGATGGACGTCTGCTGGAACGCGAAGATTCCCAGGATCATCACGCCGAAGTGGCTCACCGACGTGAACGACACCAGGCGCAGCATGTCCTTCTGGCCGATCGCCAGCAGCGCGCCGTAGATCACGGAGATCACGGCGAACACGATCACTCCCGGAGCTGCCCACTGCGACGCCTCGGGGAACAGCACCAGGCACAGCGTCAGCATGCCGAAGGTGCCGATCTTGTCGAGCACGGCCACCAGCAGAGCGGTGGTGCCCGGCCGCGCAGACTCGGCCACGTCCGGCAGCCACGTGTGCACCGGCACCATGGGCGCCTTGATCGCGAACGCGAGGAAGAAGGACAGGAACAGCAGCCTCTCCGTCGTGGTGGACAGCTCGAGCCCGGTGAGCCTGTCCGTGAGGAAGCCGTCCTCGCCGCCGGGGCCCTGGAAGTACAGGGCCACGACGCCGACGAGCATGACCAGCCCGCCTGCGAGGGAGAACAGCAGGAACTTCACTGCGGCGTAGCGCCTCTGCAGACCGCCGAAGCGGCCGATGAGGAAGTACAGCGGGATCAGCATCGCCTCGAACAGGACGTAGAACAGGAACACGTCGCGCGCGGCGAAGATGCCGACCATGAAGGACAGGCTCACCAGGATCAGCGCGAGGTAGTCGCGGCGCGCCTTGAGATCCGTGTCCTCGCGCCACGCAGCCAGGATGGCGAGCGGCGTGAGGATCACGGCGAGCGCGATCAGCAGCAGGCCGAAGCCGTTGACGCCGAGGGCCCAGCTGGTGCCGATCTGCGGAATCCAGGCGTAGGTCTCAGAGAACTGGAAGGCGCCTGCATCGGCCTTGTCGAACTGCAGCGCCATGACGACGAACAGGACGAGCTCGAGGCCGGTGACGCCGATCGCGATCTCCCGCGAGCGGGCACGCGCGGGAGCGGGCAGGGCCCACAGCAGCGCGGCGCCCGCGGCGGGGAGCGCGACGAGGATGGTCAGGAACGGGAACACGGCTTAGAGACCCCCCACCACGATGACGGCGACGACGATGACGAGACCCACGAGCATCGTCGCGGCATAGGAACGCACCTGTCCGTTCTGGAGGCGACGGGACGCCTCGCCCAGGCCGGCCCAGCCTCGCGCCTGCTTGTTGACGGCACCGTCGACGACGGTGGCGTCCACGTAGACCAAGGTCCGTGTGAGGTGCTGGCCGGGGCGCTGCACCACGGCTCGATTGACCGAGTCCTGGAAGAAGTCGTTGCGCGCGGCGAGCGTGGCCAGGGACGCCGAGGGCGCCGTCTCCGGCACCTCGGCGCGGCCGTACCTGAGCCATGCGAGCAGACCGCCGGCGGCGACCAGGATGAGGGTGAGGGCGATCAGCACCGGCACGGGCAGCACGGGCTCGTGGTGCTCGGCGTGGCCGGTCACGGGCTCGAGCCAGTGAGTGAAGCGATCACCCATCGCGAGGAACAGGCCCAGGAAGGCGGAGCCCACGGCGAGGATCATCATGGGCACGGTCATGAGAGCGGGGCTCTCGTGCGGGTGCACCTCGTCGGTCCAGCGGGCCTTGCCGTGGAACGTCATGAAGAACAGACGCGACATGTAGAAGGCCGTCAGGCCGGCGCCGATGAGCGCTGCGCCCCCGAACACCCAGGGCTGCCAGCCCTCGCCCACGAAGGCCGCCTCGATGATCTTGTCCTTGGAGAAGAAGCCGGAGAACGGCGGCACGCCGAGGATCGCGAGCCACCCGAGGCCGAACGTCACCCAGGTGACCACCATGGCGCCCTTGAGCGCGCCGAACCGGCGCATGTCGACCTGATCGTTCATCGCATGCATCACCGAGCCTGCGCCCAGGAACATGCCGGCCTTGAAGAAGCCGTGCGTGACCAGGTGGAAGATCGCGAAGGCGTAGCCGATGGGACCCAGTCCCGCGGCGAGCATCATGTAGCCGATCTGCGACATGGTCGAGGCGGCGAGCGCCTTCTTGATGTCGTCCTTGGCCATGCCGATGAGCGCACCCAGGATGAGCGTGAACGCGCCGACGGCGGCGACCACCACCTGGGCGTTGGGCGCACCGTTGAAGATGGGGGCCGAGCGGACGATCAGGTACACACCAGCGGTCACCATGGTCGCGGCGTGGATGAGCGCGGACACGGGTGTGGGGCCCGCCATCGCGTCTCCCAGCCAGGACTGCAGCGGGAACTGCGCGGACTTGCCGCATGCGGCGAGCAGCAGCATGAGGCCGATGGCCGTCAGCTGCGCCGTGGTCGCCTCCGGTGCCTGCGACAGCACGGAGTCGAAGTCGAGCGCACCGAAGTAGCTGAACATGAGGCCCATCGCGAAGATGAGCCCCAGGTCGCCGATGCGGTTGACGAAGAACGCCTTGTTGGCGGCGGTCGCGTACTCGCGCTTGAAGTTCCAGAAGCCGATGAGCAGGTACGAGGCGAGGCCCACGCCCTCCCAGCCGACGAACAGCAGCAGGTAGGAGTCGGCGAGCACCAGCAGCAGCATCGCGGCCACGAACAGGTTCAGGTACGCGAAGAAGCGGCGGCGGTCCGCATCGTGCTCCATGTATGCCACGGAGTAGACGTGGATGAGCGTGCCCACGAACGTGATGAGCAGCACGAACGTCATCGACAGCGGGTCCACCAGCAGGCCGGCGTCGAGGTTCAGCTCCCCGCCGGGGATCCACGAGAACAGGTGCACGCTGGTGGCGCGCTCCTCGGACTCGAGGCCCAGCATCTGCAGGAAGGCGACGAAGCCCACGACGAACGCCGTGCCCGAGGCGGCGACGCCCAGCCAGTGGCCCCAGGCGTCGGCCCTGCGGCCGGCCAGCAGCAGCACTGCCGCGCTCGCCAATGGCACAGCGATGAGCAGCCAGGTCAGAGTCAGCATTCCGTTACCCCTTCAGCTCGGCGGGCTCGTCGAGCGAGATGGTCTGGCGGGCGCGGAACAGCGCGATGATGATCGCGAGGCCCACCACCACCTCAGCGGCGGCGACGACCATGACGAAGAACGCCATGACCTGACCGTCGAGCTGACCGTGGATGCGCGAGAACGCGACGAGCGCGAGGTTCGCGGCGTTGAGCATGAGCTCGACGCCCATGAAAGCGACGATCGCGTTGCGGCGCAGCAGCACCGCCGCAGAGCCGATCGAGAACAGGATCGCGGCGAGGATCACGAAGTTGATGGGGTTCACTTCTGGTCCTCCTCGCCGATGCGGGGGGTGCGCTCGTCGCTGTCCGCCGAGGGCGCGCCGTTGGGGAGCTGAGAGTCCTCGGGGTTCGAGGTGTTCTCCAGTCGCGTGCGGAACTCGTCGCCGTCGGACATCTGGTGACGCGCCTCGAGCACGCGGGACACCGAGTGCTCGATGGGCTTGCCCTCCGGGTCGCGGGCCGGGACGTCGAGGGCGTTGTGGCGTGCGAACACGCCAGGCATGGGCTTGTTGACCGGGTCGGCGCCCGCGAGCACGCGCGCCGCCTGCACCTCGGACTGGGTGCGGCGCGGGGTCAGGCGCGGGGTGTGCGTCATGATGAGCGCGCCCACCGCGGCGGTGATGAGCAGCGCGCCCAGCACCTCCATCACCAGGACGTAGCGGCCGAACAGCACCAGGGCGATCTCCTCGGGGTTGCCCACGCGGGCCGCCTGCGGAGCGATCGACACGCGGCCCAGGACGGAGATGAGCAGGAACGCGATGCCGCCTGCCGTGAAGAAGGCGATCCAGCGCTGGCCCTTGATGGTCTCCCTGGTGTCCTCGCGCTGGTCCACTCCGACGAGCATGAGGACGAACAGGAACAGCATCATGACGGCGCCGGTGTAGACGACGATCTGGACCACTCCCAGGAACGGAGCGTCGAGGCCCACGTACGCGGCGGCGAGCCCCACCATGACGCACACGATGGACATCGCGATGTGCACGGCCTTGCGGGCGAACAGCAGCGACAGCGCCGGCACCACGGTGAGGATCGCGACGACCCAGAACAGGACGGGGCTAACCACGACCGGCCTCCTGCTTCTGGTTCTCCGGCAGCGTCGGGTCCTCGGGACGGTGCTCGCGCACCCACTCCGTCTGCTCCTTCACGACCTTCGTGACGTCGCCCTTGTAGTAGTCGTCGTCGACCGTGCCGGGAACCATGGGGTGCGGCGCCTGCAGCATGCCGTCCTCGAGCGGCGCCAGCAGGTCCTGCTTCTCGTAGATGAGTCCCTCGCGGGTGGGGCCGGCGAGCTCGTACTCGTTGGTCATGGTCAGCGCGCGGGTGGGGCACGCCTCGATGCACAGCCCGCAGAAGATGCATCTCAGGTAGTTGATCTGGTAGACGCGTCCGTAGCGCTCACCGGGCGAGTACTGCTTGTCCTCGGTGTTGGAGTCCGCCTCGACGTAGATTGCGTCCGCAGGGCACGCCCACGCGCACAGCTCGCAGCCGATGCACTTCTCCAGCCCGTCCGCGTAGCGGTTGAGCTGGTGACGGCCGTGGTAGCGCGGCATGGCCGGCGTCTTCTTGTCCGGGTACTGCTCCGTCACGGTGGGACGGAAGAAGTTGCGCAGCGTCACGCCGAAGCCCGCGACCGGCGCGAAGGCGCGGCCCACGGGGCCGTACTGGGGGAAGTTCGACTCGAAGCGCTGCGCCTCGCCGTCGCGCTCGCGGTTGACCTTCCAGACGTCGTCGGACTCGCTCATGCGGACGCGTCTCCTTCCGTGTCGGTGCCACCGGTGCGCGCCTCGACGGTGCGTCCGGAGCGGGGCGAGGGCGGCAGGCTCTGATGGGGCAGCGGGGGAACCGGGTAGCCGCCCGCGAAGGCGTCGAGCTCCTCCGGCTCCGGCGGCGCCTCCTCGATGGGCTCGCCCTTGAGGAAGCTGACGACCGCGATGGTGAGCAGCACGGCGACCACGCCCGCCACCGCATCGTAGACGTTGAGGTCACGGCCCCAGGCGGCGAAGGCCTCGCGGCCCACGGCGAAGAAGACCAGCCAGCCCAGGCCGACGGGGATCAGCACCTTCCAGCCGAACTTCATGAACTGGTCGTAGCGGAAGCGCAGGAGCGACCCGCGGATCCACACGAACACGAACATCAGCAGCCAGATCTTGAGGATGAGCCACAGCGGCGGGAACATCCCGGAGTTCAGGAACTCGGCGCCGGCCCACGAGGTGGGCCACGGGGCTCGCCATCCGCCCATGAACAGCGTCGCGGCCACCGCGGACACGTTGATCATGTTCATGTACTCCGCGAGGAAGAACCACGCGAACTTCATGGACGAGTACTCGGTCATGAAGCCGGCGACCAGCTCGCCCTCCGCCTCGGGGAGGTCGAAGGGGAGGCGGTTGGTCTCGCCCACCATCGAGATGACGTAGAGGATGAACGCCGGGAACAGCGGCCAGATCCACCAGCGGTCGGTCTGCGCCTCGACGATGCCGGAGGTCGACATGGTGCCCGAGAGCAGGAACACCGTGACGAGCGACAGGCCCATCGCGAGCTCGTAGGAGATCACCTGCGCGGTCGAGCGGATCGAGCCCATGAGCGGGTAGGTCGAGCCCGATGCCCAGCCACCCAGGACGATGCCGTACACGCCCAGCGCGGCGCACGCCAGGATGAACAGCACCGCGACGGGGAAGTCGGTGAGCTGCAGCGGCGTGTGGATGTCCGTGCCCGGGATGTGCGTGACAGGTCCGAAGGGGATCACGGCGAAGATCAGGAACGCGCAGAACACGGAGATCGCAGGCGCGATGATGTACAGCACCTTGTCGGCGGCGCGGACGGTGATGTCCTCCTTGAACAGGAGCTTCATCGCGTCCATCACGGACTGGAGCAGACCGAACGGGCCGTGGCGGTTGGGTCCGGGCCGCTCCTGCAGGCGACCGATCACGCGCCGCTCGAACCACACGGCGAACAGCACGGACGTCAGCAGGAAGACCAGGATGATGACCGCCTTGACGATCGACATCCACAGCGGGTCGTTCGCCAGGGCCTCCGCGTTGGTGAGGTCCTCGACAGCGGCGTCCGCGAGCAGCGCGCTCATCGACGTCATCAGATGCCCCCCTTCACGCTCACGCGTGCACCGGGCTCGACGCCCAGCTCCTGAGCGACCCACGACCCGGGCGACTTCGCCGGGAGCCAGACCACGCCATCGGCCATGGGAGTGATGACCACGGGCAGCTCGATCGAGCTGCGACGCTCACCGGAGACCGTGACCACGCCGTCCTTCACGCCGATGCGCTCGGCCGTGGCCTGCGACAGTCGCGCCACGGCGGTGCGGCCGGTGCCGGCGAGGTAGGGCTCGCCGTCCTGCAGCGCGCCCTCGTCGACCAGCAGGTGCCACGAGGCCAGCACCAGCTCGTCGCTCGCGCCGGCGGAGGCCTTCGCAGCCTTGGCGGTGGGCGCCTTGACGCGTTCGCCCTTGCCCGCAGCGCCCAGGGCGGCCAGCTGCTCGTTCACGTCGCTGACGGTGCCGACCTTGAGGTCCACGCCCAGCTCGCGTGCAAGGAAGTCCAGGGCGCGGTGATCGGAGATCGCGTCCGTGCGGATCGCGGTGGCGAAACCGCGCAGGCGGCCCTCCCAGTTGACGAACGTGCCGGGCTTCTCCGACGGCGGCGCGACCGGAAGCACCACGTCCGCGTACTGCGCTACCTCGGTGCGGCGCACCTCGAGGCTCACCACGAAGCCCACCCGGTCCAGCGCCTTGCGCAGGTCAGCGGTCAGGTCGGACGGCGTGACGCCGCCCACCACGAGGGCGTCCAGCTGGCGCGCGGCGGCCGCCGCGATGATGGCGTCCGCGTCGCGGCCGTCCGTCTCGGGCAGCCCGTCCACGCCCCAGGCGTCCGCGACGGCCTGACGGGCCGATGCGCTCGCGGCATCGCGTCCGCCCGGCAGCAGTCCCGGCAGGGCGCCCGCCTCGAGCGCTCCGCGCTCTCCGGCGCGGCGGGGGATCCATGCCAGTCGTGCTCCGGTGCGCTTGGCGAGGCGAAGCGCCTCGGACAGTGCCCCCGGAGAGCCGGCGAGGCGCTCGCCCAGCACGATGACAGCACCGTCCTGGCCCAGCGCATCGGCCGTCTCGGTACCGGCCTTGATGGCTGCGAGGGCGGCTGCCTCGGCACCGGGAACGGTCTCGATCAGCGTGGCGGACAGCTTCTCCGCACCCCGGCTCAGGAAGGGCGCCACGGTGAGCACCTGCTGCGTGCCCCACGACTTGCGCAGGCGGAGGAACACCACGCCGCCCTCGTCCTCGGGCTCGAAGCCGGCGAGAAGCACCGCGGGAGCCTTCTCGAGGTCGCTGAACGTCACGCCCAGGCCGGTGCCCGCGACGGCGGCGCCCAGGAACGCCTGCTCCTCGTCCGAAGAGATGCGGGTGCGCGTGTCGATGTCGTTGGTGCCGAGCGCGACGCGCGCGAACTTCTGATACGCGTAGGCGTCCTCGAGGGTGATGCGTCCGCCCGGCAGCACGCCCACGCCCTTGGCCTTCTTGTCAGCGGCGGTGCCGGTGCGACCGGCCGCGGCGCGCAGGCCCTCGGCCGCGCGTGCGATCGCAGCGGGCCACGAGGCCTCGTGCAGCTCGCCGTCCTCGCCTCGCACCAGGGGGCGCGTGAGACGGTCGGACAGGTTCTGCCACGCGAAGGCGAAGCGGTCCTTGTCCGTGATCCACTCCTCGTTCACCACCGGGTCGTTGTCCGAGAGCCGGCGCAGGATCTTGCCGCGACGGTGGTCCGTGCGGATGGCCGCGCCGGACGAGTCGTGCTCGGAGATGCCGGGGGCGCTCACCAGGTCGAAGGGACGCGACCGGAAGCGGTAGGCAGCGGAGGTGAGGGCACCGACCGGGCAGATCTGCACGGTGTTGCCGGAGTAGTACGAGGAGAAGGCCTTGCCGGACTCGTCCTCGGCGGCCACGCCGATGGGCTCGTAGCCGTCGAAGTTCAGCACCTCCTCGTTGAAGGTGCCGATCTGCTGCATCGCGCCGCGGTTCTGCAGGTCGATGAAGGCGTCGCCGGCGATCTCCTTGGAGAAGCGGGTGCAGCGCTGGCACAGCACGCAGCGCTCGCGGTCGAGCAGGATCTCCGAGCTCAGGGCGAGAGGCTTCTCGAACACCCGCTTGACGTCGATGAAGCGCGACTCGGGGCGTCCGTGGCTGAGCGCCTGGTTCTGCAGCGGGCACTCGCCGCCCTTGTCGCACACCGGGCAGTCCAGCGGGTGGTTGATGAGCAGCAGCTCCATCACGCCCTCCTGGGCGCGCTTGGCGTCGTCGGAGGTGTGCTGCGTGTTGACGATCATGCCGTCCATCGCCTGCATCGTGCACGAGGCCTGGGGCTTGGGGAACGCTCGCACGTTGCCCTCGCGGTCGGGGGCCGCGACATCCACCAGGCACTGGCGGCACGCGCCGGCGGGCGCCAGCAGCGGGTGGTCGCAGAAGCGGGGGATGTCGATGCCTACCTGCTCGGCGGCGCGAATGATGAGGGTTCCCTTGGGGACCGTCACCTCCGTGCCGTCGATGGTCAGGGTGACGGTCTCGACGGCCTCGGACGTGGCCGTGTCCGCGGTCGAGGTCATGCGTGCGCCTCCTCGGCGGTCTCAGCAGATGCGTAGTCGAACAGTGCCGCGGCGCTGTGGTCGAACGGGCACCCGCCCTGCTGCACGTGAGCCTCGTACTCCTCGCGGAAGAGCTTCACGGAGCTGGTGATGCAGCTGGTCGCGCCGTCTCCCAGCGCGCAGAACGAGCGTCCCAGGATCGAGTCGCAGGTGTCCAGCAGCTGCTGGATGTCGGCGTCCGTGCCGTGGCCGTCCTCGAGGCGCTCCAGGATCTGGGCGAGCCAGAAAGTGCCCTCGCGGCACGGCGTGCACTTGCCGCACGACTCGTGCTTGTAGAACTCGGTCCAGCGCGTGACGGCACGCACCACGCAGGTGGTCTCGTCGAAGATCTGCAGCGCACGGGTGCCCAGCATCGAGCCTGCCGCGCCCACGGACTCGTAGTCCAGGGGCGTGTCCAGGTGCTCCGCGGTGAACAGCGGCGTCGACGAGCCGCCCGGGGTCCAGAACTTCAGCTCCTTGCCGCCGCGCATGCCGCCGGCCATGTCGATGAGCTCGCGCAGGCTGATGCCCAGCGGAGCCTCGTACTGGCCGGGCTTGTTGACGTGGCCCGACAGCGAGAACAGGCCCATGCCCTTGGAGCGCTCGGTGCCCATCGACGTGAACCAGTCCACGCCCTTGTCCACGATCGACGGGACGGACGCGATCGACTCGACGTTGTTGACCACGGTGGGACGCGCGTAGAGGCCCTCGACCGCGGGGAACGGCGGCTTGAGGCGCGGCTGGCCGCGACGGCCCTCGAGCGAGTCGAGCAGCGCCGTCTCCTCGCCGCAGATGTAGGCGCCCGCGCCGGCGTGCACGGTGACGTCCAGGTCGTAGCCGCTGCCGTGGATGTCCTTGCCCAGGTGGCCGGCCTCGTAGGCCTCACGCACCGCCTGCATCAGGCGCCGGTACACGTGGACAACCTCGCCACGCAGGTAGATGAAGGCGTGGTTGCAGCCGATCGCGAACGACGTGATCGCCACGCCCTCGACCAGCACGTGCGGGGCGGACAGCATGGTGGGGATGTCCTTGCAGGTACCCGGCTCGGACTCGTCCGCGTTGACCACCAGGTAGCGAGGCTTGCCGTCGTCGGGAGGCAGGAAGCCCCACTTCATCCCGGTGGGGAAGCCGGCGCCGCCACGGCCGCGCAGGCCGGAGTCCTTAACGGCCTGGATGATGTCCGCGGGCGGCATGCCGAGCGCCTTCTTGAGCGCGCCGTAGCCGCCGTGCTCCTCGTAGGTGCCGAGCTTCCACGACTGCTCGGCGTCCCACGTGGCGCTCAGTACGGGGGTCAGATCGGTCACTTGGACGCCTCCCAGCCCTGCTCGCGGGCCACCTTCAGTCCCACCACGGTGGGCTCGCCGATGCCCTGGTCCTCATCCGCGCGGCCGTCCTCGAAGCCTGCGAGCACGCGCGAGACCTCTTTGAACGGCGCGACCTTCGCGGAGCCGCGCGTGGGAACCACGTCGCGCCCCTCGAGGATGTCGTCGACCACGCGCAGCGCGCGGTCCGGCGTCATGTTGTCGAAGAACTCCCAGTTGACCATCATCACCGGTGCGTAGTCGCACGCGGCATTGCACTCGAGTCGCTCGAGGGTGATCTTGCCGTCCGGGGTGGTCTCGTCGTGGCCCACGCCGCAGTGCTCGCTCACACGGCGCCAGATCTCGTCGCCGCCCATGATCGCGCACAGGGTGTTGGTGCACACGCCCACCTGGTACTCGCCGTTGGGGCGGCGCTTGTACTGGGTGTAGAACGTCGCCACCGCGCTCACCTCGGCGCTCGTGAGCTCGACCTGCGTCGCGCAGAAGGCGATGCCGTCAGGGCTCACGTAGCCGTCCACCGACTGCACGAGGTGCAGCAGGGGCAGCAGCGCCGAGCGCCGGACCGGGTAGCGGCCCAGGATCTCCGCGGCGTCCTTCTCCAGCTGCGCGAGGGTGTCTGCTGCATAGGTCATCGGTCCACGCCTCCCAGCACCATGTCGATCGAGGCGATGGCCACGACGACGTCGGCCACCTGGCCGCCCTCGCACATGATCCCCAGCGCCTGCAGGTTGTTGAAGCCCGGGTCGCGGAAGTGCGCACGCCACGGCTTGGTGCCGCCGTCCGAGACCAGGTGCACGCCGAGCAGCCCCTTGGGCCCCTCGATGGCCTGGTACACCTGCCCCGCGGGGACCTCGAAGCCCTCGGTCACCAGCTTGAAGTGGTGGATCAGGGCCTCCATGGACTCGCCCATGATGTGACGGATGTGGTCGAGCGAGTTGCCCTGGCCGTCCGCGCCCAGTGTGAGCTGAGCCGGCCACGCGATCTTCTTGTCCGCGACCATGACGGGGCCGTCGCCCAGCTGCTCGAGACGGTCCGCGCACTGCGCGACGATCTTGAGGGACTCGTAGCACTCCTCCATGCGCAGCATCACGCGAGCCCAGGCGTCCTGATCCGTCGACGTGGGCACCTGGAAGTCGTAGGTCTCGTAGCCGCAGTAGGGCTCGGACTTGCGCAGGTCGTAGGGCAGCCCGGTCGCACGCAGCATGGGGCCGGTGATCCCCAGCGCCATGCACGCGGAGAGGTTGAGCTCGGCGACGTTCTGGAGACGGAGCTTCAGGATGGGGTTGGCGCCCTGCAGCGCCATCAGCTCGTCGAGCTTGGCCTTGACCTTGGGGATCATCGCGCGGATCTGCGCGACGCCGTCCTCGGGCAGGCCCTGAGACACGCCGCCGGGGCGGATGTAGTTGTTGTTGGTGCGCAGGCCCGTGATGGCCTCGATCA
The DNA here is from genome assembly GCF_016862815.1 of Demequina activiva. GTDB lineage: Bacteria > Actinomycetota > Actinomycetes > Actinomycetales > Demequinaceae > Demequina > Demequina activiva. Next base: position 180,032 of record NZ_BONR01000003.1, read on the forward strand.
CCCGGAAGGTCTCCTCGCGCGCCACGAACGCGGTGGTCATGATCGTGGTCGCGCCCAGCTCGTTGCCTCCGGTGCCGACCGCGACCAGGTGCGAGCCGATGCGGGTGAGCTCGGCCATGAGCACCCGCAGCACGGAGGCGCGCTCGGGGATGTCGTCGGTGATGCCGAGCAGCTTCTCGATGCCCAGGCAGTACGCGAGCTCCTGCGTCATCGACGCCACGTAGTCCATGCGGGTGCAGAACGTGACGCCCTGCGTCCACGTCCGGTACTCCATGTTCTTCTCGATGCCGGTGTGGAGATAGCCGATGCCGGCGCGGGTCTCCGTGACCGTCTCGCCCTCGATCTCGAGCATCACGCGCAGCACGCCGTGCGTGGAGGGGTGCTGGGGGCCCATGTTGACGACGATGCGCTGCTGGCCCAGGCGCTTGGCCTCCTCGACCACCTCTGACCAGTCGGCACCGTAGACGGTGTACTCGGGGGCGTCGGGGTCCTCGACGAAGGCGCGGGGCGCGTGCGGGGTCTGCGTGCTCATCGGTACTGCCTCCGCTCGTCGGGCGACGGGATCTCGGCTCCCTTGTACTCGACGGGGATGCCGCCCAGCGGGTAGTCCTTGCGCTGGGGGTGGCCCTGCCAGTCGTCGGGCATCTCGATGCGAGCCAGCGACGGGTGGCCGTCGAAGACGATGCCGAAGAAGTCCCAGGTCTCGCGCTCGTGCCAGTTGTTCATGGGGTACACGGACACGATCGAGGGGATGCGCGCATCGGCGTCCGGCACGGCGACCTCGAGCCGCAGGCGGCGGTTGTGGGTGATCGACTGCAGCGGGTACACCGCATGGAGCTCGCGGCTCGTGTCCGACGGGTAGTGCACGCCGGACACGCCCAGGCACATCTCGAAGCGCAGGTCCTGGTCGTCGCGCAGGTGGCGGCAGACGTCCACGAGGTGGTCGCGCTGGATGTACAGCGTGAGCTCGCCGCGGTCGACCACGACGTACTCGATGGCCTGGTCCGCCGCGTCTCCCAGCAGCTCGGTCAGGATGTCCACGACGCCGTCGAACCACTCGCCGTACGGTCGCTCCGAGGCGCCCGGCATCTGGACGCGCTCCACGAGGCCGTCGTAGCCCGAGGTGTCGCCCTTGGCGCCAAACATGCCCTCGCGCACGTTGATGAGCGTGAGAGGCTCCCGTCCCTGCGGTGCGAGTGCCTCGAGGTGCTTGTCGTCCGTCACCGCAGCAGCCCCTTCATGTCCGAGGTGGGCGTCGCCTGCAGGGCGGCGGCCTCGGCGGCCGCGGCGATCTCACGGCGGTTCGCGCCCATGGGACGGTCGCGCACCTGCTGCTGGAGCTCGAGCAGGGCGTGGAGGAGCATCTCCGGGCGCGGCGGGCAGCCGGGCAGGTAGATGTCGACCGGCACCACGTGGTCGACGCCCTGGACGATCGCGTAGTTGTTGAACATGCCGCCCGAGGAGGCGCAGACGCCCATGGACAGCACCCACTTGGGCTCGGCCATCTGGTCGTACACCTGGCGCACGATCGGCGCCATCTTGTTGGACACGCGACCGGCGACGATCATCATGTCCGCCTGCCGCGGCGAGCCGCGGAAGACCTCGGAGCCCAGGCGCGAGATGTCGAAGCGCGGGGTTCCCGTCGCCATCATCTCGATCGCGCAGCAGGCCAGGCCGAAGGTGGCCGGCCACAGCGAGCCCGCTCGCATGTAGCCGACGAACTTCTCGACCGTGCCCAGCATGAACGGAGGTGCACTCTCTTCGATTCCCATGTCAGATCAGTCCCACTCGAATCCGCCGCGGCGCCACTCGTACACGAACGGGATCGTGATGAGGGCGAGGAAGGTCATGGTCGCGATGAGCCCGAACCACCCGAGCGCGTCGTGAGCGACGGCCCAGGGGTACAGGAACACGACCTCGATGTCGAAGACGATGAAGGTCATCGCCACCAGGTAGTACTTGATGGGCACGCGCCCGCCGCCCAGAGCTCCGGGGGTGGGCTGAAGGCCGGACTCGTACTTGTCCACCTTCGCCGCGTTGTACCGCTTGGGCCCGCCCACGAGGGAGCTGACCACGAGGCCGGCAGCCGCCATGAGGGCGGCGATGACGACCATCACCACGATAGGCACGTACGGATTCACGCGTTCGCTCCCCTGTCGTTCTCGTATCCTTCGGCCCGACCGCGCCTCATGCCGCTGGCGCGATCCGGGTGAGGGTGGCCATCAGCCTGTCGGCCCAATCGCCGCCGCGCGGTTCATACACATCTGCCAAGAGTTTATGCGTAAACCGCATGACCACGGGCCGTGGCAGACCATACCGGGTGCAGGCCTTCATGACGGACGGGTTCGCGATGAGGCTGGCAAACACCCGGCCCAGGCTGTAGTAGCCGCCCAGGTCCTCCTTCATGCGGTCCGCGTAGGCCGCGAGCGCGGCCTCCTTGGCGGCATCGTCCGAGGCCTCGCGCCAGGCCACGGCCTGCTCGGCGGCGCGGCGTGCGGCCTGCATGGCGTACGCGATGCCCTCGCCGTTGAACGGGTTGACCATGCCGCCCGCATCCCCGATGAGCATGAGGCCCGGCACGTAGTGCGGCTGGCGGTTGAACGCCATGGGGATGGCGGCTCCCTGGACCTTCTCGACCGGCGCGTCGGCGTCGAAGCCCCAGCCCTCGGTGCCGTGGCGGACCCAGCCGTCGAACAGCGCGCGGTGGTCAAGCTTGGACGGCGCGCCGCGAGGGCTGAGCGTGCCCAAACCCACGTTGGCGGTGCCGTCCCCCAGCGGGAAGATCCAGCCGTAGCCCGGCAGCAGCCGCGACTCGCCGCGCGGGCCGTCCCAGATCTCGAGATGGCCCTCCATCCACTCCTCGTCGTGGCGTGCGGTCTCGAAGTACGTGCGCACGGCGACGCCCATGGGGCGGTTGTCGAGGCGCTCCATCCCCAGGCCCAGGGCGATGCGTGCGCTGACGCCGTCCGCCGCGATCACCAGCGGCGCGGAGTAGGTCACCTCGTCGCCCACCTTGCGGCCCTTCTCGTCCGTCTGCCGGGCGGTGACGCCGGTGACGCGGCCCGTGCGCTCGTCCCGCACGGCGCCGGTCACGAACCAGCCCTCGCGCACATCGGCGCCCGCGGTCCGGGCATGCTCGGCCAGCTTGTGGTCGAAGCTCGAGCGCGGCAGCGAGAGGCCATAGCTGGGGAAGGAGTCCTGCTCGTGCCAGGGGAACTCGAGGCGGTGGCCGCCGCCCACCATGCGCAGGCCCCAGTTGGGGATCCAGCCCTCCTCGCGCGGCGTGGGCAGGCCGATGAGCTCGAGCTCGCGCACGGCGCGGGGGGTGAGTCCGTCACCGCAGACCTTCTCGCGGGGGAAGCGGGACTTCTCGAGCGCGATGACGTCGAAGCCCTCCTGGGCCAGGTAGTGCGCGGCTGCGGAGCCGCCGGGTCCGGCGCCCACCACGATCACATCGGCCGCAAAATTCACGTCCCAAGCCTACGCGCTGTGAGGGTGTGGTCCCGTACGCGAAATGGCGCCCTCCCCGTTCAGAAAAAGCAACTCGCACGTATCTTTATTCGGGAACCGTAGGGTGACGGCATGAGCATCGGAGCCACCTGGGCCGGGACCCACACCTTCACCGCTGCCGCCCTGATCGAGGCGACCAGCATCGAGGACGTCGCACGCGCCGTCCGGGACACCCGCGGACCCGTCCGCGCGCTCGGCACCCGCCACAGCTTCAACGACCTCGCGGACACCGCCGGCACGCTCGTGACGGTGACCGGCATCCCGGCAGACCCCGTGCTCGACCACGACGCCCGCACCGTGACGGTCGGCGCGGGCACGCGCTACGGCGACCTCGCGACATGGCTCGAGTCCCGCGGATGGGCGCTGCACAACATGGGCTCCCTGCCCCACATCTCCGTGGGTGGAGCGGTCGCGACCGGCACCCACGGATCGGGCGTCACGAACGGCTGCCTGTCCGATGCGGTGGCGGCGCTGGAGTACGTCGATGCGTCCGGGGCGCTCGCCGTGTCCCGGCGCGGGGACCCAGGGTTCGAGGGCCTCGTGGTGGGGCTGGGCGCGTACGGGATCGCGGTGCGCATCACCCTCGACATCCAGCCCACCTACCTGGTGCGCCAGGACGTCTACCGCGGCCTGCCGTGGGACACCCTGCTCGCAGACCTGCCGGCCGTGATGGCCTCGGGCTACTCGGTCAGCGCATTCACCATGTGGGCCGAGCCGACGGTGCAGCAGGTGTGGCGCAAGACCCGCATCGGCGCCGGCGAGGAGCCCGCGGAGCGCTGGATGGGCGCACGCATCGAGCGACCCGAGGAGTCGGGCCTGGTCGACGTGCCGCCGGACAACCTCACCGTGAAGGGCGGAGTCGAGGGTGCGTGGCTCGAGCGGCTTCCTCACTTCCGGCTCGACTCGACGCCGTCCAACGGCGACGAGATCCAGACCGAGTACTTCGTCGCCCTGGAGGACGGCGCCGACGCGCTGCGGGCCGTCCGCGAGCTGGGTGAGGCCATCGCGCCCCACCTGCTCATCACGGAGCTGCGCACGGTGGCCGCGGACAGCCTGTGGCTGTCCGGGGCATACGGGCGCGACACGCTCGCGATCCACTTCACGTGGCGCAACGACGCCGCCGCCGTCGCCTCTCTGACGCCCCGGATCGAGGCCGCGCTGGCGCCGTTCGGAGCGCGACCCCACTGGGGCAAGGTGCACACCATGACGGCCGATGCGGTGGCGGCGGTCACGCCGCGGCTGGCCGACGCGAAGGCTCAGTTCGAGCGGCTGGACCCGGCGGGGCGGTTCGCGAACCAGCACCTGCGCAGGCTGGGCATCAGGGACTGAGGGCCCTCAGGGTCACCAGCCGGCGCGGCCCTGGCAGGTGTTGCCCAGCAGGTACATGCCGCGCTCCTTGTCGGAGAACACCTCCCAGACGCGTGCGCCGTCGCCGGCCTGCGCCGCGGCACGCATGTCGCGCAGCGTCTGCGTCCCGTGCCTGACCCAGCCGTCGGCCGAGGCCGGCAGCTCCGAGGGACGAGCCGCCTCGTTCGCGAGCAGCTGGTCCACCAGAGCCACCACCTCGGCGCCCTTGGCGGGGTCCGTCTGGATGTCGAACACGGCCGCCATCAGCTGCACCGTGGGCTCCTTCGCCGCCGCGCAGTAGTCGTCGATGCCTGCCATGGTGCTCCTTCGTGGGTGGGAGGTCGTGAACTAGCCGTCGAGCCGCGCCGTGAGGGTCGCGCGCACATCGCCGAAGGACAGCACGTCGCCGTGGCCGATCGCGAGCGGTGCACCGGCAGCGCACGTCGCCGTTCGGCCACCGCGCTCGACGCGGGTCCCGTTCGCCGATCCCAGGTCCTCGATGGTGAGCGCGTCGCCGCGGCGACGGATCACCGCATGGCTGCGCGACACCGTGCGGCTCGGGTCCTCGACGGCGATCGCATCCGCCCCTGCGTCCGGCGCGGGCCGCCGGCCGACGACCACGTCACGGGACAGCAGATGCTCGGCTCCATCGACCGCGAGCACCCACACGTAGGACGCCGCACCTGGGGGCGGGGCCGACGGCGATGCCACCGCGGGCTCGGGCGCGGCGCCCCCCGCGGATGGCGGGACGGCGACGGGCGCGGGGGACGCGGACGGCGCGGGCGGGGCCGGCGGCTCGGGCGCTCGAGGCTGCGGTGGCGCGGTGCTCTCCGAGCGATCGCTGCGAGAACCGGCGCCCACGGGCTCGGGACCCTGGCGCGTCACCAGCTGGCCGCAGTCCAGGCAGAACATGCTGTTGGGGCGCAGATCGCTGCCGCAGTACGAGCACTGTGCTGCCACGTTCGGTTCACTCCCCCTGGTTGCGAGTCGGACGAAAGTCTAGACGCACGCGACCCTCACTCGGTGTCGAGATCATCACACCCGGAGGCGATCGGAGCGGGTGGCGCGGACCACCGCGAGAACTCGACGGTCGCGGCACCCGACGGGTCCTCGAGCTCGATCCGTGACGGCACGGGCTGTCCCGTCGCGGAGACCTCGACGGTGCCGACCACGGCGCCTCCGGCGAGCACCTGGAAGGTCACCGACTGGCCGGTGTCGTCCACCTCCGCTCCTCCCAGCTCGGCGTCGCCCAGCAGCGTCTCGACGATGGCCCGCCCGCTGCCCAGCCACGCCCACTGCGCCCGCAGCGGATCGTCGGAAGCGAGGCACAGCCCCGCGGCGTCGGGCCGCCCGAGCGCTGACGCCGCAGCCGGGTCGGCCGCGATCCACAGCTCCTCGCCGGCGCCAGACAGCGCCACCGTCGCGCCCGACCACGTGGCGCTCGCGTCGAACGCACGCTCCGTCCCGGCGAACGTGAACGAGAAGGGGCTCTGCGTCACCGTGCCGTCCTCCCGAGTCGTCGAGCGCACCAGGGCGCCGGAGACCTCCGCAGACGTCTGGGCGTCGACCGCCGTCAGGATCGCGGCCTCGACGGTCGCGGAGGGCATCTCCTCGATCCCGTTGCGCTCGGCTGGCAGAGGCGTGGCCGGGATCGCGTCGAGACCCGCCGGAACCGAGGGAGAGGGCCCTGCCGGCGGCGCACTCGTGCTGCAGCCCGCGACGATGACGGCGGTGGCGAGCACCAGCGCCAGGCGGAGCGGGCTCACCCGTCGGACACGCAGATCATCGAGCCGCCGGCATCCTCGGCTCCGCTCGCGGCGGTCGGCACGGGCGCAGGCGGCTCGGAGACGGGCATCACCGCGAAGCACGTGCGCGGGGTGTAGAGCCCCGCGCTGAGCGGGATCCACGCGGTCTGGCCCTGCACCAGCTGGCTGAGATCCGCGGGTGCCTCGTCACCAGGGTCGTACGCGTACAGCGCGGCCCCGTCCGCGGCGCCGCTCCATGCCAGGGACACGGAGCCGTCGCCGGTCGTGATCGTCAGGCCGTCCACCGCGGCGGCCGCGTCGTCGTCCCCGAACGGGTCAAGCACCAGCAGCACCACCATCGCGACGATCGCGAGCACCGTCGTCACGATCGACACGATGAATGCGGGGTGACGGAACCAGCGGCGCCCCGCGCTCTGCGCCTCCTCGACCTCGGGCAGCACCCGCCGCGGAGACTCCAGTCGCACGCGCGCGGCCTGCGCGTCGCCGAACGGCAGGGCACGCCCTGCGTAGTCATCATGACTGACGCGGTGATGACCCTCAGGGGCGCTCATTGTTCCCTCACGTCCTGCCGGATAGACTCGCGGCGACCGTCGATCGCGGTGGGTGACACCAGCATCATAGGGGGACGCGGGAGGATGCCCGGATGAGCCGAGACGCGCACCCGCGTCGCCCAGGCGCGACCAGCCGGGCAGTCCTCGTCGCGGTCTGCGCAGGCGCGGTGATCGCTCTCGCACCTCCCGCTGGCGCGGCGCTCGAGCCGAACGCGGATGCCACCGATCCTGGCGCATCGGCCGCACCCGTCGACCCCATGACCATCGAGGTTCCCTACCTCGCCCAGGCGCAGGTCTCGATCAATGCGGCGTGGGACCTCGCCGCATGCCCGGCGGCTCCCGAGGGCGCGCCGGTCCAGGTGTCGTGCGAGGACCAGTCCGGCGGCGTGGTCGTCACCGCGAGCGCGTTCGACCCCGACGCAGGTCCATGGCCCTTCCCCATCGAGGTCACGACCGAGTCGGGCGACCCCCGCACCCTGGACTACACGCTCGCGCTGGCGCTGCCGGAGGCCCCGACGCCCGTCGCGGGGCCGTTCGAGTCGCCAGGAGTCGCCGGCGGGCGGACCCTCATCCCTCTCGCGGCGCTGGTCGCCGAGTGCACCTTCTGCTCGACCGGCGTGGCCGCGAGCGCGCAGGCCGTCGACCCCGAGGACGGGCCGGTGCGGGTGCGAGCCTGGATAGCCGAGCGACACCTGGTGATCGACGCGGACGCGGACGTCACGGAGGCCGTGATCGCCGTCACCGTCCGCGACGGGGCTCAGACGGCGTCACAGCCAGCGGAGATCACGGTGCCGCTCCTAGCCTCGCACGCGGAGGGCGGACATGGCCTGCACCTGGTGGTGCCCCTCCAGGAGACCGTCGCGTGGGACGCCGCAGACCTGGTCGCGGACCCGCTCGGCGCCCAGTGGAGCATCGTCGAGTGCCCCCCGACGGCCCGGGGTTCCGTGACCTGCACGGCCGACTCCGTGACGTTCACCCGCGGCGACGCTCCCGGCGACCTCGAGGATCAGGTGAGCGTCATCCTCACGGCTCCGGACGGGCGCTCCGCCGCCGCGAGCATCACCGTCTCCCCCACCGCCGAGTCCGTGCGCCTGGCCGGGGCCGCGCCCGTCGCCGGCGCGACCGCACCCCTGGCCACGCCGGCGCCGCCCAGCACCCCCACCCAGGACCCCGGCGCTGACGTTGGCATCCTGAGCGCCCTGTGGTCGCGCGTCCCCGTGCTGCCATGAACCCGTCCACCCGAGGAGTCCTGTGACCCGCCTGCGACTGACGACACCGAGCGATGACGGCTCGGACACCGCTCTCGACTGGCTCGTCGACGTCGACGACGGCACCACGGTCGAGGAGCTCGCTGCGGCGATTGGGGTCCAGCCCAGCGCCCTCGTGGGAGCGACGGGAACGGACCTCACCCTCCATGCGGCGGGCGTCGCCTCGGGCACCAACCTCGCGCGTCCGCACCACCTGCAGCCGGCGGGACAGCTGCGCCTCGAGATCGTGGGAGGTCCGCTGTCGGGGCACAGCGTCCCGCTCGTGCCGGGCCAGCGCCTCTCGATCGGCGCCGCCACCGACGCCGACGTCACGATCGACGACACCTACCTCGAGCCCATCCACGCGCACGTCACCCTCGACGCGCCCGAGGCGGGCGGTCCGCTGTCGCTCGTGATCGAACCCGCACCCGGCGCGCTCGTGGTGCGCAACGGCGTCACGGTCCACGAGGACCGCTTCACCACGGTTCCCGCGGACGTGGTGCAGATGGGCGCGCACATCATGCGCCTGGGCATGGCACCCGCGAGCGACGCGGACCTCACGCAGGACGAGACCGGGCTGCGCGGCTTCAACCGCCCGTCGCGGATCCTGCCGCGCACGGACGAGCCGATCGTCTCGCTCCCCGGAGAGCGTCCCGAGGAGGAGGAGGGCACGCCGCTGCCCTGGCTGTCCGCGATCGTGCCCGTGGTGCTGGGCGTCTCGATGGCGATGATCTTCGGGCGTGCCGTGATGCTGCTGATGGCCGCCGCGTCGCCCATCATGGTGGTCGGGTCCTTCCTCGCGAACCGCAAGCTCGCCCGCCGCCGCGGCGAGCGCACGGAGGCGACGTGGCGCGAGGAGATCCGCGACACCGAGGAGCGCATCGACTCGCTCGTGCGCGAGCAACGCATCCAGAGCTGGTACGACCAGCCCGACCCCGTCGTGATCCACGACACCGCGACCCGACCCACCGCCCGCCTGTGGGAGCGTCGCTACGACGATCCCGACGCGCTGCGCGTGCGCATCGGCGTCGCACAGGGCGACCTGCGCGTGAAGTTCGAGGGCGGCGGACAGAAGTTCCGCGAGCAGCCCCACAGCGCGGGTGTGTCACCCGAGCCGGTGTCGATCGACGCCGCACTGGGACCCATCGGGGTCGCCGGCACGGCGCACGCGACCCGGCTGGTGGCGCGAGCCGCGCTCGCGTCCGTCGCGACCCTGCGCTCGCCGCGCGACTGCCAGATCGTGGTCATCTGCGATGACGACCCCGACCAGTGGGCGTGGACCTCCTGGCTGCCGCACACCCACGAGGACGCGCGCCTGGGCGCCACCATCGGCAACACCGAGGACTCCCGACGCGAGCGCCTGCGCGAGCTCGCGGCGACGCTGCAGATGCGGCGCCTCGCCTCGGCTCAGGGCGTCGCTGCCGGATCGCACATCTTCGTGGTGCTCGACGGCGCTCGTCGCTACCGCATGCTCCCCGGCATGGTGGAGCTCCTCAAGCACGGCCACCACCACGGGATCTTCGTGCTCGCGCTCGACGACGACCGATCACGCCTTCCCGAGGAGGCCGCGACCGTGATCGAGATCGACCGCACGGACGCCGCCATGGCACGCGTCCAGTCACGGGGAGAGTTCCACGCTCGCGTGCTGCTCGACGGCATGTCGCTCGCCGCGGCGGAGGAGATCGCCAGAACGCTGTGCGGCTACCACCACATCAGCGGCATCGGCGATGACGGGGTGATGCCGCGCAGCGTCCGCTACGTCGACCTCCTGGGCGTCGACCTCGAGCGGCCGGAGCCGATCCTCGAGCGCTGGTCGCGCACCCCGCGCCAGACCTACGTCGTGGTGGGCGCCGATGCGGACGGCGAGGTGGCGATCGACCTCGCCACGGCGGGTCCGCACGCGCTGGTCGCGGGAACCACCGGATCCGGAAAGTCGGAGTTCCTCCAGACGCTCATCATCGCGCTCGCGATGGCCAACCGCCCCGATGCGCTCAACTTCGTGCTCGTGGACTACAAGGGCGGCTCCGCGTTCGCGGACTGCGAGCGCCTGCCCCACACGGTGGGCATGGTCACCAACCTCGACGCCCGCGAGACGGAGCGCGCGCTCGCGTCTCTCGAGGCCGAGCTCAAGCGCCGCGAGCGCGTGCTCAAGGACGAGATCGGCGCCAAGGACGTGGACGTCGCGTGGGCCAAGAACCCCGAGGCCGCCGCCGCCGCCGGCCTGGCGCGCCTGGTGCTCGTGATCGACGAGTTCGCGGAGCTCAAGACCGAGCTGCCTGACTTCATCAACGGACTGGTGCGCATCGCCCGCGTGGGTCGCTCCCTGGGCGTGCACCTGGTGCTCGCGACGCAGCGTCCCTCCGGCGCGGTGACGCCGGAGATGCAGTCCAACATCAACATGCGCGTCGCGCTGCGCGTCACGGACCAGGCGGACTCCTCGGATGTGCTGGGCTCCGGCGAGGCCGCTCTCATCAGCACCACCACGCCCGGCCGCGGGTACATCAAGGCCGGCGCCAACCAGGCTCCCACCGCCTTCCAGGCCGCTCGCGTCGCCGGGGTGCGACCGGGCACGGTGGCCGAGCACCGCGGCGCGCCCCCGGCGGCGCGGGTGGACTGGGAGGTGGTCGCCTACGCACTGCAGTTCCCGCCGGAGCAGGTGCGCGCCACGGCCAACGTCGACCACGACGACACCGACCTGCGCGCCCTGGTCAACGTGGTGCTCGCCGCCGCCGAGCGCGCCGGCATCCCCAAGAACGCGTCGCCGTGGCTCACGCCGCTGCCGCCGGTGCTCACGCTCGACCACTTCGTGGGCCAGCGGCTGCCGTCCGGGGCCCTCATCATCGGGCTCGAGGACATCCCCGGCGAGCAGCGCCAGGCCCCGCGCCTGTGGCACCTCCTCGACGACTCGCACATGCTGATCGCCGGCGGCGCGCGATCGGGACGCACCACGGCGCTGCGCTCCCTCATGCTCCAGATGGTCCAGCGCTTCTCCCCGCAGGACCTGCACCTGTACGGCATCGACTACGGCAACGGGGCGCTGCTGCCCTTCGACGCCGCTCCTCACACCGGTGCGATCGTCCCCGGGCTGGAGGCCGCACGCGTGTCACGTCTGCTCGACAGGCTGCTGGCTGAGCTCACCCGCCGCCAGGGACTGCTGTCCGCGGCCGGCGTGGGATCGCTCGCGGAGCAGCGGGCGCGAGAGAGCGACCCTGCCGCGCGCCTGCCCATCATCGCGATGGTCGTCGACGGCTGGGAGCGTGCCTCGGCCACCATGACTCCTGACGAGATGACCGCGCTGAGAGACAAGATGATGCGCATCGTGCGCGAGGGCCCCGCGACCGGGATGACGCTCGTGCTCAGCGGCGACCGCACGCTGCCCGCGGACCGCATCGCGGGCGCGGTCAACACCACGTACGTGCTGCCGATGCGCGACATCGCCGACTATCGCTCGGCGGGCATCATGATCCGCGAGCTGCCGGAGGACCTGCCCGCGGGCCGCGCCATGCACGGCGCCGACGGCCGGGAGCTCCAATGGGTGGTGCACTCGCCCGAGGTGTCGGGTGAGGCGCAGCACCGCCACGCGATCGACGTGATCGCGAGCGTCGCCTCCCACTGGAGCGCCGTGGCTCTCGCGACCCACCCCATGCGGGTGGACACGCTCCCCGGCCGCATCTCGCTCGCGGATGCCCTCGCGCTGCCCGCCGCCGAGGGCTGCGACCCTGCCAATCCCGTGGTGGCCGTGGGTGGCGACGAGCTGTCGCGCTTCACCGTCGACGTGGGCGCCGGTCAGCACCTGCTCGTCACCGGCGAGCGCGCGAGCGGGAAGTCGACGGTGCTGGCGGCACTGTGCACCCAGCTGGCGCGGCGCGGAGACTCCGTGCTCGCCGTGGCGCCGCGCTCGTCGCCGCTCGCGCAGGCTGCCGCCGCGGCCGGGGTGCCGGTGGTGACGGACACCGCGACCGATGCCGCGACGCTGGGCACGCCGCCGCCCGGTCGCACGGTGGTGCTCGTGGACGATGCGGACACCATCCGCGACACCCCGCTCGAGGCGGCGCTGATGATGGATGGCGCGAACCGCACGTACGTCGCGGCGGCGCGCACCGGCTCCGTCGCGACCGCGTTCAGCGGGCCCATCGCGGAGGCCAAGAAGGCCGCGCGAGGCATCGTCCTGCAGCCTGCGTCCAGCCTCCTGGGCACCCAGGCGCTGGGCCAGTCGATCCCCAAGGCCCTCGTGGGCCGCGGCACCCCGGGCGAGGGAGCGCTGTTCCTCGACGGCGACTACGTGGGGGTGCGAGTGCCGCTGCCTGAATGAGCGGTGCACGGCGCGGTCGCGGGCCGGACGTAGGCTGACGGGGTGAGTGTGCAAGCTGCGATGCCGGGGCCGCTGACGGTCCGCACGGTGGCGATCGACCCGCCCGAGGACCTGCTCGCGACCATGCCCGAGGCCGGCATCTCGTGGGTGCGGCGCGGCGAGGGACTGGTGGCCTGGGGAGAGGTGGCTCGCCTCGACTCTCGCGGCGCCAGCCGCATCGACGAGGCTGACGCCTGGTGGCGCCGGGTGAGCCGCCACGCAGTGGTGCGCGACGACGTCCACCGGCCGGGCACGGGCCTCATCGCCTTCGGGGCGTTCTCCTTCGCCGACGCCTCGGACGCGGGCGGCGCCCTGGTGATCCCGCGGTACGTCGTGGGCGTGCGCGGGGACGAGGCGTGGCTCACCGTGATCTCCGAGGACGGGCTGACCGCAATGCCGGCGTTCGCGGACGTCGCGGCACGCACCGCCACCGTGCCTGCGCTGCCCCGCGTCGAGATCGCGACCGGCGACCGCGACGCCTGGTCGCGCGCCGTGTCCGCCGCTGTCGAGCGCATCGGCGCAGGAGAGCTCGACAAGGTGGTGCTGGCCCGCGCGGTCCAGGCCCGCGCCGAGGCGCCGGTGGACGTGAGGTCGCTGCTGGCCACCCTCGCCACGGAGTACCCGAGCTGCTGGACCTTCCACGTGGACGGCCTGGTGGGCGCCACGCCCGAGCTCCTGGCGCGCGTGGACCACGGCCTGGTGACGTCGCGGGTGCTCGCGGGAACGATCCGGCCCACCGGGGACGAGACCGCGGACCTCGCCCATGCGGCGGCGCTCGCCCGCTCCTCGAAGGACCGCGAGGAGCACGAGTACGCGGTGCGCTCCGTGACGAGCGTGCTGGAGTCTCACTGCGGCTCCGTCAACGTTCCGGAGGAGCCGAGCGTGCTCCACCTGCCCAACGTGATGCACCTGGCGACCGATGTCACCGGCGTGCTGAGCCACAACGCGAGCGCCCTCGAGCTCATTCGCGAGCTGCACCCCAGCGCAGCGGTGTGCGGCACCCCCACTCTGACGGCGGCGCGCGTGATCGACGCGCTCGAGGGCCTCGATCGTGGCCGCTATGCCGGACCGGTGGGGTGGATCAATGCCGCAGGCGACGGCGAGTGGTGCATCGGGCTGCGCAGCGCGGAGATCTCGCCTGCCGACCCGACACGGCTGCGGCTGTTCGCAGGCTGCGGGATCGTCGCGGCGAGCGAAGTGGGCGCAGAATGGGCAGAATCGGAAGCGAAGCTCGAGCCGATGCGACGGGCTCTGGGCGCGCAGGCATGACGGCGCCCGGGGCCGTCGCCTACCTGGGGAGGCGCCGTGAACGAGGGACACGACCACAGCCACGATGACGAGCCGATGCGCGACCTGGGTCGCGACTCGTGGGAGGCGCGGTACCGCTCGCGACCCGCGATCTGGAGCGGCCAGCCCAACCAGCCCCTGGTGGACGAGGTCGAGCATCTGACGAGTCCCGGCACCGCCCTCGAGGTGGGGTGCGGCGAGGGCGCCGATGCCGTGTGGCTCGCCGGTCAGGGCTGGCTCGTGACCGCCGTGGATCTGTCGACGACCGCGCTCGAGAGGGCGCGCGGGCGTGCGCAGGAGGCCGGCGTCGCTCAGCACATCCACTTCACCGACGACGACGTCGCGGACGTGATCGCCCACCACGGGCCGTGGAATCTGGTCACGTCGCTCTACACGCACCCGGAGCAGGGTGGGCGATGGCTCGTGGAGACGCTCGCCCCGGGCGTCGCGCCTGGGGGCATGCTGCTGGTGATCGGCCATCACCCCACCGATCCGCACGCGCAGGAGCATGAGGACCTGCGCGACACCGCCTTCGCCGCCGAGGACGTCTCGGACGTGCTGGATCGCGCCGAGTGGGAGGTCTCCGCGACGCTGCGCGAGCGCACCACGCGCGACGCGGACGGCCACGAACGACTGCTGCGGGACTCCGTGCTCGTGGCCCGGCGCCACGGCTGAGGTCGCTGCGCGAGAGCACCACGGCCTTCGGTCCCAGGGCGCAGCCCGCGCGCGGCGCTAGCGTCCGCTTCATGAGCATGGACACTGGTTGGGCCTACCGAGTCGCGGCGCCCCACCGCTTCGAGCGGGTTCAGGACCGCCCGCCTCCCCCGCTGCGACGGGGCGAGATCCTGGTGGAGCTCACGGCGGGGGCCGTGTGCGGCTCCGACCTGCCTTTCGCGCGCGGCGCCATGGTGCCGGCGGCGGGAGCGGGCCTGCCGGGGCGACCGCTGCATGAGGTCGTGGGCGTGGTGATCGCGACGGAGCACGCGGACTTCTGCGCTGGAGACCGGGTGGTGGGCTGGGCGTCCCAGTGGGACGCGCTGCGCCAACGCTTCGTGACGGCAGGCGACCAGGTCGCCAAGGTGCGGATGCCGGGAATCGACGCCCACGTCACGGTGGCGCAGTCGGTCGCGTGCCTCATGACGGTGTTCGACCGGCTGGGGCCGTTGGCGGGCCGCAGCGTCGCGATCGTGGGCGTGGGGCCCTTCGGACTGATGGCCAGCGCGCTCGCGCATCACCATGGTGCCGGCCGGATCGTGGGCGTGGACCCGGTGGACCGCGCGAAGGACGCCGTGGGACTGCCGTTCGACGCGCTGGTGCGCGACACCGCGCGCGGATGGTCGCGCGACATCGCGGAGGGCGATCGCCCGGACGTGGTGCTGGAGATGGTGGGGCATCAGACCTCGACTCTCGCCGATGCGATGAGCGCGATCACGACGGGTGGCACCGTGGTCGCGTTCGGGGTTCCGGACGACGACTGGTACGCGTTGCCGCTGCGCGAGTTCTTCCGGCGCAACGGCACGCTGGTGACCGGCGTGACCCGCGATCACCGCGCCATGCTGGAGAGGGCCCAGGACTACCTGACCGCGCACGCGATGCTCGCGCAGCACATGGTCACCAACGTCTACCCCATCGACCAGGTGGAGCGCGCGTTCGAGGTGGCCATGAGGCCGCGCCCCGACCAGCGCAAGGTGGTCCTCGAGGTCGGCTAGCCCACCGGCACGCCGGTCGCCGCATGCGACACACCGCGCGCGCCCTCGGGCAGCGGCAGCGGGGTGAACTCTCCCGCGACGGGGTCGTACCAGCCCAGCGCCGGGCCGTCGCCGATCACGGGGCCGTACGAGTCGAGGCCGCGTCCCGCGAGGATGCGATCCTGCAGGTGCCCCAGCGGGGTCAGCCAGAACTCGTCCTCGGACTGCGCGGTCGCCAGCAGCGGGGTGCCCTCGACGGTGTTGGCGCTGACCCAGTGGCGCCCCAGCGCCACGAAGGCCGTGGACCGGTGGAACTGCGGGTACTCGCCCCACTGCGGATGCGGAGCATACGTGCCCGACTGCGCATCGGCCGTGCTGAGCGTGACCGTGCCGATCTCGAACAGCGCATCCTCCCGATCGCAGGTGACGGCGACCTCGGTCTCCGCGAGCATGCCGCTCGCGACGCAGGGCCCCGGGGCGCCCTCGACGGACACGAACGCATCGCGGTCTGGCAGCCACATCGCGGATGCCTCCCGGGCGGCAGGCTCGCCCGGCGTCACCTCGCCGGTCGCGGCGTCCACGGTCGCGACGGTCGCGGGGCCTCCACACCCGCCGAGCACCAGGAAGGTGTCCCCGCGCGGCTCGAGCAGGCCGAGAACGTCGGGCTCGCCCCCCGCGCACTGCAGGGCCGTCACCGCGTCCGTCTCCAGGTCCCACACGGCCCAGAGCCTCACGGAGAACGCATCGTCGACGGTCGCGGTGACGAGCGCCGAGCGGGCGCCGGACGCGATCGCCTCGGCCCTCACCCACGAGGTGCCGTCCAGTCCGAGGCCCTCGGTGACGGTCTCCGCCGCGCCGCTGTGCCAGCGCGCGATGCCGTCCTCGCCCACGAGCACGAGGGCCGATCCACCCACGTTCGGGACGGTGGAGGCCTCGGGTCCGGGCTCGGTGACCATCGCGGCGACCATGGGCTCGGGCCATGGGTCGAGACCGGGCGGCGCCTCATCGTCGCCCGCGCAGCCAGCGAGCAGCGCCAGCGCGGCCGCCACGATCGCTCCAGCGCGCATCGACCCACCTCCCCTGACAGGACAACGCATGCCGAGTCGCGGACGTTGGGTCACCGCAGCCGCGCCTCGACGACCTCGAGCGCCTGCGGCGGTTGCGCGAGCGCCTTGGCCAGCGCATCCGCGCTGCGCACGGACGCGTGCGCGACGCCGTAGCCAGCGCACAGCGCCGCCAGGTCCGCGCCGTGGGGCGTGGTGAACACCCTCTCCACGTCAGCGGGCGCCGCCGTCGCATGCTCGAGGCCGGAGAAGATGGTGCCGCCTCCGTCGTTCACGACGACGATGCGCAGGCGCGGCCGGCGCTCACGCGGACCCACCAGCAGGCCGCCCACGTCGTGAAGGAAGGTCACGTCCCCCATCAGCGCGTGCGTGGGGCGGCCCGTCGCGAGGGCGAGGCCCACCGCGGTCGAGACCGTGCCGTCGATGCCCGCCAGGCCGCGATTGGCCACCAGGGCCGGCGCGCGGCCCACGGGCCACGCCGGCGCGACACGATCCACCGCCCGGATGGGGCCGGACGATCCGAGCAGCGCGACGTCGTCCTCGCCCAGCGCATCCAGGAACGCGCCCGCGATCGCGCGCCTGCCCCAGGGACGCTGGTCGGTCTCGACCGCGGCGGCAGCGTCGCGCCACACGGACAACCACGTCGAGTCGCCCAGGTCCAGCTGCCCGTCGTGGCGTGCCAGCCACGCCTGAGGCACCTCGCGCAGCACGCGCTCCGCGTGCCGCGGCGCCTCGCGCCATCGGGCTCCATGACCCGCGATCATCAGCGCGGGCGCACGAGCGATGAGCTGCTGGACGGGACGCGACAGCGTGGGCCGTCCGATCACCACCACCTGGTGCACCTGATCGGCGAGGTCCTGGCCCGCTGGAGTGGTCAGCAGGTCGAGGTAGCGCGCGATCGCCGCCTCGCCCGCACGAGCGCCGGAGGTCGGCTCCGCCAGCAGAGGCCAGCCGTGCGCCTCGGCGACCAGACGGGCCACCTCCCCCGCGCCGTCGCCCGCGATGACCACCCCGCGCTCGACGCCAGGCAGCGCCGCAGGAGCCTCGGCGGGCGTGACGATGCTGGTGCCGTACGAGGGCATGTCCTCCACGTGCGGCGGGTCGTGCCACACGCCGCCGTCCGCGCCCAGCGGATCCCGGAACTCGAGGTCCAGGTGCACGGGTCCGGGGGTGCCGGTCATGTCGTCGCGCGCCGGGTCGCCCATCGCGATCGCGACCGCTCGGTACGCGAGAGTCGCGGCGTGCCGGGGCGCGTCTCCTGCGACGGGCGCGGATGCATCGGCGCTCCACCGCACGAAGGTGCCGAAGATGCCCACCTGGTCCGTGGTCTGGTTCGCGCCCACGCCGCGCAGCTCGCCGGGACGGTCAGCTGTGAGCAGCAGCAGCGGCACTCCCGCGTGGTGGGCCTCCATCACTGCGGGCAGCAGGTTTCCCACGGCCGTGCCGGACGTGGTGATGACGGCCACGGGACGGCACTGTCCGATCGCCTTGCGGCCACGGGCGATGCCGAGCGCGAGGAACGCCGCTGATCTCTCGTCGATGCGCACATGCAGGTTGACGCGGGGCGCACCCAGCTGCGGGTTGTCGCCGCCGGCGTCCGCGAGCGCATGCGCGAGGGGGCCCGAGCGCGAGCCGGGGCACAGCACGAAGTCCTCGACGCCCTTGGCCGCCAGCGAGGCGATCAGCTCACGGGCGAAGGCGGCGGACGGGTTCGCGCTCACGCGATCACCTCCAGGGGGCGGGGGCCGATGCGCCCGGCGCCCGGCAGCAGGGTGTCGCGGACGGTGTCGGTCGCCAGCAGCGCACCGGTCCCGAGCCCGCACGCGAGGGGCTCCTCCGGCAGAGCGCACGCCAGGGCGATCCCGGCCGCGAGTCCCACCGATGACTCCAGGGCGCTGGCCACCACGATGGGCAGCGGCGAGACCTGCTCCGCGATCTCGAGGCAGCGCCGCACGCCTCCCAGCGGCTGTGCCTTGAGGATGATGACGTCCGCGGCGTGCGCGGCCAGCACCGCATCCGCGCTGCCCGCGACGCGGATGGACTCGTCCGCGGCCACAGGGGTGTCCGTGCGGCGGCGCAGCTCGGCGAGATCCTCGACCCGCGCGCACGGCTGCTCGACGTACTCCAGGCGCTCGATGCCGCCGGTGCGTGCGGCCCTCTCAAGCTCCGCGAGCGCGGTCACGGCGGCGTCGACCTCCCAGCCGCCATTGACGTCGATGCGGATCGCGCCGCCTGCACCCAGCGCATCGGCCACCGCCTCGATGCGCGCCGCGTCCTCGGCCAGCGCGGCACCGCCGGCGACCTTGACCTTCGCGGTGCGCGCCCCGCCAGCGGTGGCATACGCGCGGGCGGAGGCGGGATCGACCTGGGGGACGATGCTGTTGACGGTCACCGAGTCGCGCACCGGGTCCGGCCAGGCGCCGCGGGCCGCCTCGATCGCGGACGTCCACCACCGGTTGGCTCGCGCGGCGTCGTAGTCAGCGAACGGGCTGTACTCGCCCCAGTGCTCCGTGCCGTCGGCGTCCGCGCCGCGGATCAGCACGCCGTGGCGGCTGGTGAGGCCGCGGAAACGCGTGCGGAGCTCGACGGTGAAGGGCCGGAACTCCATGGCCACAGCCTACGGCGACGCACGCGCCTGCGCGCCGCGCATCGGCCCTGCGACCTGCCGCCCGCCCTCCTCGCTCCCGCCGGGCGAGGGGGGAGCATGCGGCGCGACTACGCTGACTCGCATGAGCGACATCCCGGCCCAGGTCTCGGACACGTTCGACGCGCAGCGGTGGCGCTCCATCGACGGCTTCCCCGATGGCGACATCACCTACCACCGCTGGGTGGCGCGCGACGGCGACCAGGAGCTCGACCTGCCGGCCGTGAGGATCGCGTTCAACCGGCCCGAGGTCCGCAACGCGTTCCGCCCGCAGACCGTCGACGAGCTGTACCGGGCGCTCGACCACGCTCGTCAGACGGCGGACGTGGCCGCGGTGATCCTGACCGGCAACGGTCCCGCTCCCAAGGACGGCGTCTGGGCGTTCTGCTCCGGCGGCGACCAGCGCATCCGCGGCAAGGACGGCTACCTGTACGAGGGCAGCGCCGCGGACGCTCCCGCCCACGGCGGCCGCCTGCACATCCTCGAGGTCCAGCGGCTCATGCGGACCATGCCCAAGGTGACGATCGCCGCCGTCAACGGCTGGGCCGCGGGGGGCGGACACAGTCTGCACGTGGTCGCGGACCTCTCGATCGCGAGCCGCGAGCACGCCCGCTTCAAGCAGACCGATGCGAACGTGGGCTCCTTCGACGCCGGGTACGGATCCGCGCTCCTGGCGCGCCAGATGGGCGACAAGCGCGCGCGAGAGATCTTCTTCCTGGCTCGCGAGTACTCGGCGGAGGACGCCGAGCGCTGGGGCGCCGTCAACGAGGCCGTGCCACACGCCGAGCTCGAGACGACCGCTCTCGCGTACGCGCAGGCGATCGCCGCGAAGTCACCGCAGGCGATCCGCATGCTGAAGTTCGCGTTCAACCTCGCGGACGACGGGCTCGCGGGCCAGCAGGTGTTCGCCGGCGAGGCCACCCGCCTGGCGTACATGACCGAGGAGGCCCAGGAGGGCCGCGATGCGTTCCTCGAGCGGCGCGATCCTGACTGGACCCGGTTCCCGTACGCGTTCTGAGCCCGCGCACCTGCCCCGGGGCGGCGCGCCGTCAGCTGAACGCGACGGTGCCCTTGCCTGCGCCACCGGACTGCGGCACCAGCTCGACCCAGGTCTTGCCGGGCACCAGCTCCACGACCTCACCTGACTCGGTCTCGAGGACGTACGGGTCGAACTGGCCGGCCTTGGACCACGTGATCGGGACGTAGGTGTCCTCGGCGGCGACGTACCCCGTGCCGGAGTCCGTCACCACGACGGTCTCGGGAACAGCCGAGCCGCCTCCGGACGAGTTGGGGACGATGTCGACCCACAGCACCACCACGTTCGTGGCGCTCAGCTGCGTTCCGTCCGACGTGGTGTGGGGAGTGCCGGCCTCGGAGCGCATCCACGCTCCCGCGGACTCGTCCCAGTCCCACTGCGGCTGCATGCGCGGCGACGCGTAGATGTCGATCGTCGTGGTCGCCGTGCCCTCGGCGATGACATTCGAGTCCTCGGACGGGTACGCATACTCGAACTGCTGTGGCGGCGCCGTGGCGTCCGTCTGCGCGTAGAAGTCGGCGAGCGTGCCGTGAAGGTTGTGCGGGGCAGGCTTGTCCGAGGTGCGGAAGAACCCGTAGCCGCCCGTGTCCTGGGCGATCAGCTCCTGGCCCGAGGACTGCGCGGCGCTGATGAAGCCTCGCTGCGCGCCGGAGAAGACCAGCGGGCCCTCCAGGGAGCCCATGATGTTCCGGTCCATGGGCCGCATCGAGCGGATGGGGCCCACCGTCTCCGGGGTCTCCGAGTGATAGATCGCGACCAGCCGCGAGATGCCGTACTCGACCTGCTCCTCGAACACGATGTCCGCGTACTGCAGGTTCGACTGGGGCTTCGCGTTGTCCGAGTTCTCGATCTTGATCGACAGCGCGGGGCGCTCCAGGTCCGTGGGATCCGCGCTCTCGGCGTCCACCCCGGTGAGCGGCCAGACCACGTCTGGACGCGGGTCCTCCGGCGGCGACGGCGCGATGGTGCGCTCGGGGGTGGGGGCGATGCTGGCGGTGGTCGCCGGACCGGACTCGACGTCGGGCGACGAGGCGCACGCCGTCAGCCCCACGGCGATCGCAGTGGCGAGGGCGGACACAGACGCGATGCGCTGGCTCTTCATGTGGGCCATTGTAGGCGCGGCATACGCTGGGTCCATGGACTACGCCCGGCTCGTCGACGCAGGCGCAGACGCCATCGACCACGCGCTCGCGGGCCGCGCTCGGGGCGTGGCGGCGCGGACCTCCGGCTCGACCGGGGAGCCGCGCGAGGTGCTCCTGAGCGCAGATGCGGTGGTCGCCTCTGCCCGCGCCACGCTGGAGCGCTTGGGGGGCGCCGGCCACTGGCTGCTGGCGCTGCCGACGGATCGCATCGCCGGAGCGATGGTGGTCGCTCGTGCGCGCGTGGGCGGCGGAGCCGTGGTCGAGACCGCGGCGGGCAGGTTCACGCCGGAGGGGTTCGCTGCGGCGGCCTCGCGCATGCCCCAGGGGCGCCGTTACGTCTCGCTCGTGCCCACTCAGGTGCGACGGCTGCTGGCCAGTCCTGAGGGCTCGGAGGCGCTCGCGCGCTTCGACGCGGTGCTCGTGGGCGGCGCTCCGCCCGGCATGGCGCTGCCGTCCAACGCCGTGGAGACGTATGGGATGACGGAGACCTGTGGGGGCTGCGTCTACGACGGGGCGCCGCTGTCGGCGGTCGGCGCCACCACAGACGCACAGGGGCGCATCCTCCTTGCCGGGCCCACGCTCGCGGACGGCTACGCCGATGGTGACGATGGGGCCTTCGTGGAGCGCGACGGTGAACGCTGGTTCCTCACGTCGGACCTGGGGGCATGGGATGGCTCGCGCCTGGCCGTCCACGGGCGGGCGGACGACGTCATCATCTCCGGCGGCCTCAACGTCCATCCCGCGGCGGTGGAGCGTGCGCTGCTCACGGTTCCCGGCATCGTCGACGCCGTGGTGGTGGGGGTGCCGGACGCCGAGTGGGGCGAACGGGTCGCGGCCCTCGTGGTGTCCGCGAGCGAGGGCGTGCCGGATGTCGACGCGCTGCGCGGGATGCTCGACGTGCCGGGGCATGCGATGCCGCGGTTCATCCTGGCGAGGGATGCCGTGCCGCGCACGGATGCTGGCAAGATCGACCGCAGCACGGCGCGCGCGATCGTCGCGCGCGCTGCGGAGGAGGCCCCATGACCAGCAGTGCCGACTGGATCGCGGGCGCGCGCCCGCGCACCCTGTGGACCGCGATCTCGCCAGTCGCCGTCGGCTCCGCGAGCGCGGCGGCGCTGGGAGCGTTCGAGGCCACCGCCGCGCTGCTGTGCCTCGTGGTCGCGCTCGCGCTGCAGATCGCCAGCAACTACGCCAACGACTACTCGGACGGGGTGAAGGGCACGGACGTGGACCGCATCGGCCCCGACCGCCTGGTCGCCACCGGCAAGGCCACCCCGAGCGCGGTCAAGGGAGCGGCATTCCTCAGCTTCGCCGTCGCGGCGGTCGCGGGGATCTCGCTGGTGGTCCTGACCTCGACGTACTGGCTGCTGCTCGTCGGCATGTTCGCGATGATCGCGGCGTGGACCTACACGGGCTCCGACCGCCCCTACGGGTACTCGGGGTGGGGCGAGCTGAGCGTGTTCGTGTTCTTCGGTCCCGTGGCGCTGCTGGGCACGCTGTACGTGCAGGCCGGCACGGTGACGTGGTGGGCGGTGATCGCGTCCATCGGCGTGGGCCTGTACGCGGTGGGGATGCTCATGGTCAACAACATCCGGGACCTCGACACCGACGCCGCGTCCGGCAAGATCACCCTCGCGGTGCGGCTCGGCTCGTTCCGCGCTCGACAGGTGTTCGCCGCGGTGGTGCTGGCCCCCGTGGCGGTCGCGATCGTCGTGTCCTTCGCGCACCCGTGGGTGCTGCTGGCGACCGTGGTGGCGCTGCCGAGCCTGTACTTCGCGATCGCGATGCGCGTGGACGGCGCACTGCGGGAGCGCACCGGCATGCCCGCCGGCGGGCTCAAGACGATCTTCGCGGGGCTGTCCGCGGTGGGCCTGGTCTACGGCCTGCTGATGGCCGTGGGGATCCTGCTGTGAGGCCGTGCGCCGCACACGTCCGCTGGTAGCCTCGGCGCATGTCCGCTCCTGCTGCCCCGCCAGGGTGGTACCGGCGCTCCGACGGGCTCGAGCGCTGGTGGGACGGCACGGCGTGGACGGCACACGAGCGAGTCGCCCCGGTTGATCCATCCAACGCCTCGGCCCAGCCGTCCCTCTACACGCAGCCCTTCGAGCCGCGCGGCGGCATCCGTTGGGGGCTGTTCGAGCCCGTCTGGTCGACCGTCGGAGGCATCTGCCTCATCGTCGTGGCGCTGCCGCTGCTGCTGTTCGCGCTGCTGTCGCTCGTGACCGGCTCGGTGCTGTCCGCAGTGGGGATGGGGCTCATGGGCCTCGCCTTCATCGGCTGCGGCGTCGCGTTCCTGTACGACGCCTCCGTGGGCCGCCGGCTGCGTCGCGCGTCCGGGCGCTGAGCCCCACCGCCGCCGCTCAGCGCCGGCTCTGCGAGTCCTCGCCGCCGATCTCCGCGTCCTCCTCGGCATCCTCCGCGCGACGCGCCTTGCCCGACCTGTCGAGCATGGTGGCCATCTGCTCCTGCGCCTCGCGCCGCAGCCGCGGCAGGGCGAGGTAGGAGATCAGCCACGCGACCACGAACGCGGCGATGACCGCGATGATGTCGAACCATCCCACGAGCCACAGCGCGGCGACCACGGCGAAGAAGATGCCGGTCCGGGCGGCCCAGTAGGCGAAGATCTTCATGAGAACAGATTACGCGGGGTTAGAGTGACGCCATGCTTCGCGTCCTGCTGTTCGTGATCCCCATCGCACTCGCCGTCTACTGCATCGCTGATGCGGTCCAGCATCCCGAGGAGCAGCCGTACGGGCTGCCGCGCTGGGCGTGGGTGCTCATCATCCTGTTCTTCCCGTACATCGGCGCCGGCGTCTGGCTCTATCTGAAGTTCTCGCGACCGGCCTCAGGTGGCCAGCAGCAGCGCGGCCCCATCGCCCCTGACGACGACCCGGAGTACCTCGCGTGGCTGCGCGACCAGGAGCGCCGTCGCAAGCGCCAGGGCGGCGAGTAGCCCCTCACCCGGAGGAGGCTCGTGGCTCAGGCGGCGTAGAGCGCGAGGATCTGCTCGCCCACCACGGCGACATCGAAGCGCTTGACCCGCTCGGCCTGCTCGGCGTGGAGCTCGGCACGCAGCGCGTCGTCCTCGATGAGGCGTCGCAGCGCCCCGGCGAAGGCGGCCGTGTCGCGTGCGTCGACGCTGACCTCCGCACGGTCTCCCAGCACCGACAGGTACCCGGGGTTCGCGCCTCCCAGCACCACTCCGGCGCCGGACGCCATCGCCTCGATCAGCACGATCCCGAAGCTCTCCCCGCCGGTGGCGGGGAACACCGCGATGTCCGCAGCCGCGTAGTACGCGGGCTTGTCCTCCTCCGCCACGAAGCCGTCGAGCGTCACCATGGTCTCGAGCCCGTGCGCGGCTGCCGCCGCCTCGACGGCTCCCGCGAGCGGACCCTTGCCGCCGATGCGCACCTCGAGCCGGTCTCGCACGGAGCTCGGGAGGGCCCCGAGGGCCGCGATGAGCTCGAGCGCTCCCTTGCGCTCGACCAGGCGTCCCAGGAAGACGATGCGCAGCCGACCGCCCTCCCCCCGCCTTTCCGAGAATTTGGCACCATTTTCATCGTCCAGGGCCCTGGACGATGAAAATGGTGCCAAATTCTGGAAGAGAGTGGTGTCGATCGCGCAGGGGATCACGGTTGCGGTGATGCCGAAGGCGCGCGCCGCGAACTGCGCAGCGGGCGCGGACACGGCGCAGAATGCGTCGAACTTGGCGAGGTTGCGACGCTGCCACCGCCCCAGCATCCGGGTGCCGTACTCGCTCACGGCGCCGTCGGGAAGGATGTGGAAGGTCCCCACGATCCGCACGGTGCGGGCCTGCACCCGGCGAGCCTCGTCCACCACGCGCGAGGCGAACAGCGGCGAGTGCGGGATCTGCACGTGGATCACGTCGTAGCGCTCGCGCTCGAGGAAATCGCGCAGCATGGATCGCGAGGTGGGCAGCGGCACGCGCAGCCCGTTCCCGTTGAAGGTGACCCCCACGTTGCGGGCCAGCGAGTGCACGGTGACGTCGGTGCGGGACGCCTCCGAGCACACGTAGTGGACCTCGTGGCCCTCACGCTCGAGGAACGCCCCCAGGGTCAGCACATACTGCTGCACCCCGTCCGGACGGTCGATCGAGTCGTCCAGGACCATCGCAATCTTCATGCGACCGCTAGACCCCCGCGTAGCTGTGGAGGCCTTGGAACACGAGGTTGACCACCGTGAAGTTCATGAGCAGCGCCACGAAGCCGGCGACGGCGATGTACGCGCTGCGGCGCCCGGCCCAGCCCTGGGTGGTGCGGGCGTGGAGGTAGGCGGCGTAGATCACCCAGATGACGAAGGACCACACCTCCTTGGGGTCCCAGCCCCAGTACCGACCCCAGGCGTGCTCGGCCCACACCGCTCCGGCCATGACGGTGAAGGTCCACAGCACGAAGCCCACGGCGTGCAGGCGGAAGGAGAGCGCCTCGAGCTTCTCCGGCTCCGGCACCCCCTCGAGCCACCGCAAGCGCTTCAGCAACCGCAGGTTCGCGTTGCGCCACTGCCGGCCCCACCGGATCAGAGCGTTCGAGGCGCCGGCCGTGTCGACGGGCTCATCCTCCCGGCGATCGCGCATGAGCTGCAGCACGGTCGCCACGAACGCGACCGTGAAGACGCCGGTCGCGATGATCGCGATCGACACGTGGATGACCAGCCAGAAGCTCTGGAGCGCGGGCTGCAGGCCCGTCGAGGCCTGGTACAGCGTGGTGAGGCCCAGACCCAACGCGATGGCCGCGAATCCGGTCACTCCCGGCGCGAGGTAGGACACGTCACGCTTGCGCTGCACGATGAGGAAGACCACCACCGCCACCCAGGTGCCGGTGATGGTGTACTCGTACATCGTGGACCACGGCACATGGCCGGCCTCGATGCCGCGGGCGACCACGCCGATGCCCTGGAGCACCGCGCCCACCAGGGTGGTCGAGGCGGCGATGCCTGCGGCCTTGGTGCGCATCGGTTCCGCGGGAATGGCCGATGCACGGGCAGAGGTCGTGGCAGCGTCTCCCTCGGCGGCGCTCGAGCCAGCGCTCGAGGCGCCCACCGCGGACCGCACCTTGCCCTTGGCGGCGGCCTTCGCATCGGCCACTCGCGCGAGGTGGATCGAGGAGGCGACCATCGCGATCGCGTACAGCGCGGTGGCACCCCACAGCGCGTACCAGCTCAGTTCCTGCGCGGTCATCGGTCCTCCGGGGGGTGCTCGTTCGTGGCGGGCGTGAGGTGGGCGGTGGAGAGGATCCGGTCGAGCTCCTCGGCCGCTCCTGAGTCGTGCGCCGGCGCCCACGCAGCCGCCGTCACCACTGTAGCCGCGCCGCCTGGGGGCGCTGTCGCGGGGGCGACGAGCCAGATGCGCCGGCGGGTCCCGAACAGGCTCATCGCGAGCCCCGCGAGCGCGCCGATGGCCGCCGCCAGCAGCCACGGTAGCGACGGGTCGCGGCGCAGGTCGAAGGCGGCGAAGCGGGGCAGGCTGTCCCAGGTGACGCTGCCCAGGCCGTCGGGCAGGTCGATGGTCTGCCCGGGCGTCATCGCGACCAGCAGCGGCTGGCCGTCGTCGCCGCGCACGGGGCTCAGCTGGGACTCGTCGAGCTGGTAGACGTTCTGCGGGATGCCCGCGTCGAGTCCCAGGTCGCCCGTGTAGGCCTGGAGATAGATCACGGGGTTGGTGGGTGACGGGTGCAGCGACTGCGCACCCACCGCGTCGCCGGAGCTCGTGGGCAGCAGCGTCGCCTTGAAGCCCAGCTGCTCGCCCTCGGTGACATCGGGCACCTTGATGACGCCCGTCGAGGTGTAGACCTCGTCCTGCGGCAAGAACGGCACCGCACCGCGGAAGGCCACCTCGCCCGAGGAGTCGGTCACGGTGAACACAGGGGCGTAGCCGTTGCCCTGCAGGTAGATCTTGGCGCCGTCGACCTGAATGGGGCGGTTGACCTGTGCCTCGACCTCACGCGGCTCCTGGCCGGGCTCGGTCAGCGTCGCGTAGGCCGTGAACTCGGTGGGGGCGCCCGCGAGGCTGAACTGCGCGTCGAAGCTGTCGAGCGAGAGCGTCCACGGCTCGAGCTGGTCCTCGCTGAACAGCGCGCCGGACTCGTAGGAGTCGTACGCCACCACGGCGTTCGTGAACGTGTCGCCCTCGACGATCAGCGCCTGGCCGCGATACGTCAGCACCGATCCCGCCGCGACCGCGAGCAGGATGCCCACGAGCGAGACGTGGAAGATCAGGTTGCCGAGCTCGCGCAGGTGGCCCTGGTGGGCGCTGAGCGCGAGCTCGGTGCCCTCACGGGCGCTGCGCTCGTCGATCCGCACGCGGTAGCCGGAGAGCCAGCGCCACGGCGCGGGGCCGGTGCCTTCGAGCGCCACGCGAACGTCCTCCAGCGCCTCGCGCGGCTCCTGATCGGCCGATGCGGTGGTGGGCTCATAGCGGTCCAGGCGTGAGGGGGTGGCCGGGACGGGCGCGCGCAGCTCACGCCAGTACACCAGGCACCGGGGGATGATGCAGCCGATGAGCGACGCGAACAGCAGCAGGTAGATCGCGGTGAACCACGCGGATCCGAACACGTCGAGGAAGCCGGTCGCGTCCAGCAGCGGGCCCCAGAACGGGTTCGCGTCGATGAAGGCGCGCGTGTCGCCCGCGTCCTGGGGCCACTGCGGCAGCACGGACCCGGGGATGGCCGCGAGAGCGAGCAGCAGCAGCAGGATCAGCGCCACTCGCATCGACGTGACCTGGCGCCAGATCCACCGCAGCCAGCCCACGAAGCCCAGCCTCGGGACCGCCGCGTAGGCGTAGTTGTCCATCTTGACGCGAGCCATCACACCGCCACCCAGAAGCCGTCGATCCAGCCCTGCAGCAATGCGGTGAGCTGCCCCCACAGGCCCGTCACGAGCATCACGCCCAGCACCACCAGCATCGCGCCGCCGAACAGCTGCAGTCCGCGACGGTGCTTGCGCAGCCACCGCAGGATGGTCCCGGACCGCTCGAACCAGATCGCGAGCGCGAGGAACGGCAGGCCCAGGCCCAGGCAGTAGACGACGGCCAGGATGGACCCCCGCAGCACGGTGCCCTCGTTGAGCCCGAGCGCGAGAACGGCGGACAGCGTGGGGCCGATGCACGGCGCCCAGCCCAGTCCGAAGACCACGCCCAGCACCGGGGCTCCCGCGAGGCCGGCCTTGGGGCTGATGTGCAGGCGACGCTCATTCTGCAGGAACGGCACGGCGCCCATGAAGGCGAGTCCCATCAGGATCACCAGGACGCCCAGCACGCGGGTGATGATGTCGAGCTGCGCCCGGAACTCCGCACCCGCGGTGGACACGACGATGCTCAGGGTCACGAAGACCGCGGAGAAGCCCAGGATGAACAGCAGCACGCCGAGGATGAGGCGCGGACGCGAGGCCTTGCCCCCGGCATCGGCCCCCGCCATCCCCGAGACGTAGCCCAGGTAGCCGGGAACCAGCGGCACCACGCACGGGGAGGCGAAGCTCACGAGGCCCGCCAGCAGCGCGATGGGGATCGCCGCCAGCAGCGAGCCGGTCAGCACGGTCGAGGACAGCTCGGTGCCGATCCCGGACGCGAGCGCCCCACCCATCAGGACGCCGCCCCGTCGACCAGCGCCTGCAACGTCGACGGCTCGACGCGGCCGATGACGCGCGCCGCGACACGGCCCTCGGTGTCGAGGATCAGCGAGGTGGGCACCGCATTGATCGCGACGAGGCCCTGCAGGCGGGCGATCGCCTGGCCGTCGTCGTCCTCGATGCTCGGGTACTCCACCGAGAAGGTGCGGTCGAACGCGAGGGCGGTCTCCGCATCGTCCCGGCTGTTGATGCCCAGCACCTGGACGTCCTCGCGAGCATCGAGCGCGACCAGATCGGGCGCCTCGGCCCGGCACGGCGGGCAGGAGGCGTACCACGTGTTGATCAGCACCACCTGGCCCCGGTAGTCCGCGACGTCCACGGCCTCGCCCTCGAAGCTGGTGCCGGCGAGGTCGACGGGCTCGCCGCGCTCGGCCACGGCCCACTCGGTGACGGTGCCGTCGCCGGAGACGTACCCGGGCGACTCCGTGGCGTCGCCGGGCGCGCACGCCGTGAGCCACAGCACCACGGCGATGAGCACCGCGGCAAGCAGCACCAGCCGCGCGGACCGCTTCACGCCGGGACCTCGATGTGCGCGGCGGGCTCCCGATAGTCCATCGCCACCGGCTCGCCGTCCTCGAACGCGAAGCTCGTCAGCGACGCGAGGCCGCACTCACGGGAGCGGGGATCGTGCAGATAGCGGCGCTTCTCGAAGCTCAGGCGCGCCACCCAGATGGGGAGCTGATGGCTGACCATCACCGTGTCCGTGCCCGGGTTCGCCGCGGCGGCGTCGCGGATCGCAGCCCACATCCGGTCGCGCTGCTCGGTGTACGGCTCGCCCCAGGACGGTCTCCAGGGATTGCGCAGCAGCCACCAGTTGCGAGGGTGGATGAAGTCTGCGGCGCCGGACTGGAGGGGCCGTCCCTCGTAGGCGTTCGCCGCCTCGATCAGGCGCTCGTCCGTGATGATCCCCAGGCCGAACGCGGCCGCGATGGGCGCGGCGGTCTCCTGCGCGCGCTGGAGAGGCGAGGCGACCACGCGGCCCACCGTCGCGCCCCGGGCGACCAGGTCGTCGGCGACCGCCTGCGCCATGGCCTGTCCCGCGTCCGACAGGCGGAACTGTGGCAGGCGTCCGTACAGGACCTTGTCCGGGTTGTGGACGTGGCCGTGACGGAGCAGGTGGACCGTGGGCATGATGTCTATTGTCGCCCAGGCTCAGGCGTGCACGGAACCTGGCCCCGCCTGCAGCGCGGCCCGCAGGCGCGCCGGGTCGATGCGCCAGAATCCCACCACCTGCTGGTCGACGATGACCACGGGCACCTCGTCGCCGAACCGCTCCGCGAGCCGCTCGTGCGCGTCGACGTCGACCTCGCGCCAGTCCACGTCCGCCGTCGCGCACTCCTGCTCGACGAGCGCGCGAGCGTCCGCGCACAGGTGGCAGCCAGCGCGGACCAGAAGGGAGACGCGGGGGGCCATGCGGACCAGGGTACGGCTCGGAGGTTGGCGCGCGGTAGGTAGGGTGGCACCGTGACAGGCCCCGCACGCGACGCCGGCGCTACCGGAATCGCCGCGTTCTTCGACGTGGACAACACGATCGTCCGCGGAGCGTCCGCCTACCACATCGCGCGCGGCCTGCATCAGCGCGGATACCTGCGCAAGCGCGACATCCTGAGGTTCGGATGGGAGTCCGCCAAGTACTCGATGTTCGGCGAGACCAAGGAGCAGATCGACGATCTCCGCCATGAGGGCCTGGGCATCATCAAGGGATGGTCGGCCGCGGAGATGGTCGCGGTGGGCGAAGAGGTCTACGACGAGGTGCTCGCGCTGCGGATCTACCCCGGCACCAAGGCGATCATCGACGAGCACCGTGCTCAAGGGCACCAGGTGTGGCTGGTGACCGCCTCCCCCATCGAGGTGGGCAGCGTGATCGCACGGCGCCTGGGGTGCACCGGAGCGCTCGGCACGGTCGCCGAGCAGGAGTACGGCTACTACACCGGGCGCCTCGTGGGCGACATGCTGCACCGCGAGGCGAAGGCGACGGCGGTGCGGAAGCTGGCACTGGAGGAGGGGCTCAACCTCGACCGATGCCACGCCTACGGGGACTCGATGAACGACGGCCCCATGCTGGAGGCGGTGGGCCACCCCTGCGCGATCAACCCGGACACCAAGCTCCGGCGCTTCGCGCGCGAGCGCGGCTGGCCCATCCAGGAGTTTCGCAAGCGCACCAAGAGCGGTCGCCGCGGAGTGGTGAAGGGCTCGATCACGGGCACCGTCTGGGCCGGACTGGCGGTCGCGCGTGGCGTCAGGGCCGCGGTGCGCGGAGCGCTGCGGCCCGTGCGCGCACGCACGGCCGAGGTCGGGCCCACCCCGCGGGTCCACGATGACGAGGCGAAGGGCCTGTAGGGCCCGCCCGCTCCCACCCCCGCTTTCTCCCGGGGAGTTTGGCACCCTTTTCGTCGCCTCAGCGAGTGCGTGAGGAAGAAACTTCCACGCGTGGGTGACCGCGCATCGGCCGATGCACGGGTGCCGCGTGGAGGTTTCTTCCTCTTCTCGCGACTTGGGCGATGAAAATGGTGCCAAATTCTGGGAGGTGGGGGGAGGCGGGGACACGACGACGCCCGCGCCACCGGAACCGGTGACACGGGCGTGTGCGTGATCGCTGCCGGGTCAGACCCGGCGCGGGACTACTTCTTGTTGCGGCGCTGGTGGCGCGTCTTGCGAAGCAGCTTGCGGTGCTTCTTCTTCGACATGCGCTTGCGACGCTTCTTGATGACGGATCCCACGGAACCTACCTCGACTAGATGAGTGGTGCTACGACGTCCAGAACGCGCTGGACGCGACAGACAAGGATCTAGCCTACCGTGCCGGAGCGCTGGTCGTCATCTTCGACGAATCCGCCCTGGAGCTCGGCCTGCTCCATGAAGGTCTCGACGGCGGCGGCGGGGACGCGGAAAGAGCGACCGAAGCGGACGGCGGGCATGTCGCCGGCGTGGACCCAGCGGTACACCGTCATGCGCGACACCCGCAGCATGTCTGCGACCTCAGCGACGGTGAGGAACGTGGTGCGCGACGCGCCGTTGTCAGCCATGCGTTTCCTGTCTCCCTCATCTCGCGTTCGGCAAG
Source organism: Demequina activiva (assembly GCF_016862815.1). Classification (GTDB taxonomy): domain Bacteria; phylum Actinomycetota; class Actinomycetes; order Actinomycetales; family Demequinaceae; genus Demequina; species Demequina activiva. The sequence continues at coordinate 212,366 of NZ_BONR01000003.1, forward strand.
GCTATCGGCTGAACGCTTCCCCAACTGTAGTGGCAGAAGTGACAGTTGTGAAGAGTGGGAAACGTGCCGATGATGTCTAGAGGCGGGCATTCGCGCGCCTCGTCGCGGCGTGCCCGCGGTGGGTGGAACCGGGGCTGACAAGGAGTCGCATGGACAAGCTGCGCGAGGCGGGCGCCGCTGTCGGCGAATGGGTCGACACGTCCCTCCTCAAGTCCCCCGCGCGCCTGGCGCTGGGCAGCTTCGCGATCGTGATCCTCCTGTTCACCGGCCTGCTGTCGCTTCCGATCGCCACGGAGACGGGCGAGCGCGCCCCCTTCATCGACGCCTTGTTCACGGCCACGTCCGCGGTGTGCGTCACCGGGCTGGTGACCGTGGACACGGGCCTGTACTGGTCCGGGTGGGGGCTCGGGATCATCGCGCTCGGCATCAAGGTCGGGGGCCTGGGAATCATGACCCTCGCCTCGCTCGTGGGGCTCGCGGTCTCGCGTCGCCTGGGCCTCACGCAGCGGCTCCTTGCCGCCGGCGAGGCACGCGCGGCCGGCCTAGGCGACCTGCGCTCGCTGCTGCGCACCGTCGTGGTGGTGTCCTTCTCCGTGGAGATCGCCATCGCGCTGGTGCTGTTCCCACGCTTCCTCACGCTGGACTACGGATTCTGGCGCTCCCTCGGCTACTCGGGCTTCTACGGGATCTCCGCATTCAACAACGCCGGCTTCACCCCGGATCCGCTGGGCCTGATCCCCTACGCGGGCGACTTCTGGATGCTGGTGCCCATCGGGCTCGGCGTCCTCGTGGGCGCCCTCGGCTACCCGGTCTACCTCAACCTGATCCGCGGCTGGCGCAGGCCGCGGGACTGGTCGCTGCACACCAAGCTCACCCTCATCATGGTGTCCGCGCTCACGGTGGTCTCCGCGGGCCTGCTCGCCGTCTTCGAGTGGTCCAACCCAGACACGCTCGGCGACCACTCCTCCGCCAAGAGCATCGGCAACATCTTCTTCCAGTCCATCAACCAGCGCTCCGGAGGCTTCAACAGCTTCGACATCGGCAAGGCACGCGAGCAGACATGGCTCCTCGAGGACGTGCTGATGTTCATCGGCGGCGGCTCGGGATCGACCGCAGGCGGCATCCGCGTCACCACGCTGGCGGTGCTGCTGCTCGCGATCTGGGCGGAGGCGCGCGGACGGCGCGACATGGAGGCCTTCGGCAAGCGCATCGGCACGGAGGTGCTGCGCGGGGCCGTCGCGATCACGCTCATCGGGCTGTTCATCGTGATCATCGGCACCACGGTGTTCATGGCCCAGACCGACATCCCCCTCGACCAGGCGCTGTACGAGGTCGTGTCTGCGTACGCCACCTGCGGTCTGAGCACCGGCATCACCGCCGACCTCCCGCCCGAGGCCAAGGGCACCCTCATCGCGATGATGTATCTGGGCCGCGTGGGGTCGCTCACGATCGCGGCCGCGCTAGCGTTGAACAAGCAGCGGCGCGTGATCCGCTACCCGTCAGAAAGGCCGATCATTGGCTAGCAACTCAGCATCCGGCGTCCTGGTCATCGGCCTGGGCAGGTTCGGATCCGCCCTCGCCAACTCCCTGGACAGCATGGACCAGGAGGTGCTCGCGATCGAGCGCGACCCCGTCCTCGTCGAGCGCTACTCGAAGTACTTCCCCGTGGTGGAGGCCGATGCGTCGGATCCCCTGTCGCTGGAGCAGGCCGGCGTGAAGGAGTTCGCCGCCGCCGTGGTGAGCGTGGGCACGTCGCTCGAGGCCTCGGTGCTCATCACCGGGAACCTTCACGACGCCGGCATGCAGGAGATCTGGGCCAAGGCGATCTCGGACGAGCACGCGAAGATCCTCAAGCGCATCGGGGCCCATCACGTGGTGCTGCCCGAGTCCGAGTCGGGATATCGAGTCGCCCACCAGGTGGGCGGCCGCATGCTCGACTACATCGAGATCGATGCCGGCTTCTCGATCGTGAAGATGCGACCGCCGCGCGAGACCCACAACTTCTCCCTCGCGGACCTGCAGCTGCGCGACAAGTACGGTATCCAGGTGATCGGCGTCATGTCCCCCGAGGGCGAGTTCGAGTACGGACACAAGAGCACGATCATCCACCCGGACGACGTCATGGTGATCGGCGGCGACGAGGACCTCGTGATGAGGTTCGCCAACCGCCCGTAGTCACCGTCAGACGGTCAGCACGCCCCGCGTCACGGAGTCCCCACTGTGCGTGGGAACCCCGTCCAGCGGCTCCACCGAGATGTCGACGATGGGGAACGCGGAGGCATCGAACCCGGCGGGCAGCACGAACTCCGTGCGCTCCCCGGTGAGGTGGCCCAGGCTCACCATTCCCTCGATGCTCTCGTCGATCAGCCAGACCTCGAGGTAGGCGTCGTCGGGCTCGACGAAGTCCGTGTCGACCACGAGCACCTCGGTGCCGTCCTCGCGCGTCTCCAGCACTGCCGTGCCGGCGTCCGTCTCGGTCGACAGGTCCTGCAGCGGCGCCTCGGCGACCACGGTGGCGCCGGCATCGGCCGTCGCCAGCGTCAGCCCGCCGATCACCGCTGCCGCGCCCAGCACGGCGCCGCCCACGGCCGCCGCGACCATCGCCCATGCCGGCGCGCGACGCCGCCGCGGGGCGAGGTCGTCCTCGACGGCCGATGCTCGGGCTCGCTCGCGCTGCTCGCTCGCCTGGACGGCATGGATGGGCTCCACCGGCTGGGCCGCGCGCGGCGCGGCGACGTCCGCACGGATCGCGTCCCACACCCGATCAGGTGGCGTCAGCAGGGGCCCGGCGCCCGATGCGGCGCCCACGCGCAGCGCGGCGGCCTCGAAGGCGTCGAGCTCGCTGCGGCACTGCGCGCAGGCACCCACGTGCGAGGAGTCGTCGGGGCGTCCGTCGCCGAGCGCGAGCGCGGCGAGAGCCTCCTCATCAAGATGCGACATCGGACACCTCCCATCGGTGACGGAGCTGGATCAGGCTGCGGCGCAGGTGGCTCTTGACGGTGCCCAAGGGCATCTCGAGCCGCTGCGCGATCTGTTCATGTGTGGCGCCCTCGAAGAACGCGAGCGACACGATGGTCGCGCGCGGGTCTCCCAAGGCCTCCACCTCGTACGCGAGGAGCACGCTGTCGGCGTCGTCTCCCCGTGCTGGTTCGGCTGGCGCGGCGTCGCGGACTGCTTCCAGGCGCCGATTCTCGCGAGACCTGGCCTCGAGCGCATCGGCGACGCGGCGGCGCAGGATTCCCACCACCCAGCCGCGCAGGTCTCCACGCTCGGGGTCGAAGGACTCACGGCCGCGCCACGCGGACACGAAGGTCTGCTGCGTGACGTCCTCCGCGTCCGGCTCGCTGCCGAGCGCGCGCATCGCCATCGTGTAGATCAGGGGCGACAGGTCCCGGTACAGATCCTCGAGCGCGTTCTCGTCGCCGGCAGCGAAGGCACGCGCCACGGCGGCGCGGTCCGGCTGCGACGCTGGGACTGCTGCCATCGTTGCAGGTCTCTCCTCTACCGCCACGGCGTTCATGCCGCTGGCTCCGTGCTCGGCGTCGCGTAGACCACGACGTTGTCCTCGTAGTGTCCCGTATCCCAGTCGAAGCGTCCACCACAGGTCACCAGGACCAGCTGCGGCTCTCCGTCGCGGGAGAACACCAGGCTCATGTCGACCTCGCGCTTGCTGGTGCGCTCGACACGGGTGACGGTGAAGTCCAGCGGGTCGCCCGATGCGGTGGTGACGGTGACGCCGTCGCCCTCCCCCAGGTCCTTGAGACTGGCGAAGGGGCCGAGTCCGATGTCGGGGTCGTCCACATGGGCGGCGAGCACCGCGTTGCCGGAGGCGGCCCCCGGTGCGGGGCCGAACCGATACCAGCCGGCGACCGCGGCGGAGGCGGGGATCTCCATCGAGCCGTCCTCCGCCAGGCCCACATCGGCGACGGTCATGTCGATGCCGAGCGAGTCGATCTGGAGGCTCTGCGGGGGCTCGGAGCGCAGCTGCTCGAGCGACTCCGGAGAGGCGTCGCGCACCTCCACCTCGCCCAGCAGGGCGGGCGCCCGAACCGCCCCCACCTCGGAGCCGGCGCTGGCGCTGGCGCTGGGGCTTGGAACAGGAGCGCGGCCGTCGCGCGTGCTCGCGGCACCGGGAACGCTGCCGCCTGCAGAGCATGCGGTGAGCACCAGGCACAAGGCGAGGAGGGCGACGGCACGCATGGCTGCTCCTAGTCGAGAATCGGGCTGTCCGGAGTCGGGGCTGCGGGGGTGCGTCGATCGCCGCACCCCCGCAGCGTACGGGCTACGTCAGCGGCGGGTGACCGCCAGGCGGGCCCCCGCACCCAGCGCGAGCGCCAGGGCGATCAGGATCGCTGCGACGGCTCCGGCGGGAACGCCGCGCTCGTCCGCGAGGCCCTGGGTGCCGGCGGCGACGCCGGACGGGCTGGACGCGTGCGTGTCGACGGTCTGGACCGCAACGTCGAGGTTGCCGGCCTCAGCCGAGCCCCACGCGTAGACGATGGTGTTGACGCCATCCGCGATCTCCACGTCGACCGGGCCCAGGACGGGGTCGGTCTCGCCGGTCAGCGACACCGCGGCCTCGTAGGTGGCGGCGGGAACGTCGCCCATGACCTCATCGGGGTTCGACAGGTTCTCGAACAGCACCGCGCCGTCCGCCCACACGTCGACCGCGGGAGCGGCAGCGGTGTGGCGAACCGTCAGGCGACCCTCGCCCGCAGCGGTCTCGGAGATGTCGTTGGTGAACAGGTTCGCGGTGGGGTTGCCGTCCGCGTCGAGGTGGGCCACGGCCGTGTAGCTCATGTCCGCCTCGAGGGTCAGGGTGATGGGGCCGAGCACCGGCTCCGAGTCGTCGGCGGCGTCGGTCGCGGTGAGCGCGACCTCGTAGTCGCCGGGCTCGAGGCTCAGGGGGCCGGCAAGGTCACCGGGCTGGAAGTCGTCGATCGTGTTCTCGCCGTTGACGTACACGTCGACCGGAGTGTCGGGGATGCCGTGAAGCACGGACAGCTCGGACATGCCGTCCTCGACGGCGGCTGCAGGGATGGCGACTCCCGCTGCGATGAGTGCACCAGCGGCGACGCCGGCGATTGCTGACTTGCGCATGATCCTTCTCCTCCTACGTTCGGGAGACCGCCGGTTGCGACCTCCTTCACTCACTACTTCCGGCGGAGGAGCCGGTTTGGATGCACCCTGGTCGAAGTTTCTTTCGCTTTCGTGGTCACCGCCGTCCGGCGCGGCTCCGAAGGGCTCCCGCACCGGCGTGCCCGGCACAGTCTCGAGGAACGGCGGAGGGCCGATGCCCGGGTCGCCCGGGCATCGGCCCTCTGTCTGTCCGTCGCCGCCGTTCGTGGCGGCTGTCGGTGGCCGCTAGGCCCCCGCCCGGGCGGCGACCGCGTCGCGCGTGGCCTCGTAGCGGTCCTTGTAGAGCACGTACGTGGGCTTCCACGGCTTCGCGGGGCCCGCCCAGTGGATGATGCGCGGCTGCTCGATGAAGTCCTGGCTGGGCACGGTGTTCCACGCGGTGTCCAGCTCGACCACGCGGTCGCGCGAGTAGATGTTGAACACGTCCTGGTCGTTCATCGCGCAGGACTCCACGAGGAACATGTGCCGGGCGGTGAAGTCCTCGGAGCGCATGAGCTCGAGGTTGATCGACAGGATCCCCGCGTTGAAGGTGCGGGCGGTGAGGTTCGACTCGTCGTGCAGGCGGCGGCGCATGTCCCAGGCCTTCTCCGGCTCGAAACGGAGCGAGGCGCGCGTGATGGGCCGCACGAGGTTCGCCCAGCTGCGCAGGCGCGTGCGCTTGGCGGCGAAGGCGTTGTCGCCCAGCTCGATGTCCCACAGCTCGCCCACGTCCGCCTGGACCAGGATGTCGATGTCGAGGTAGACCACGTGGTCGAGGTCGCTCAGCAGCTCGGGCAGGAACAGACGGTCCATGGTGCTGACCGAGATGTGCTTGAGCAGGTTCACCTCGTCGCCGTAGTCGACGGCGTCGAAGTCGTAGAACACGAACGAGAACTGCGGGAACAGTCCCACCACGCGCTCACGGAACTCGTCCCCGAGTCCACGGGTCATCACGTGGCATGTGATGGCGCGCTCGGTGTGGTCCGCGACGGACTGCAGCACCACCGGGAACACGTCCTCGAGGTTCTGGTCGAGTGCGTAGGCCGTGTGCACCTCGTCGCCGGAGACGGCCTGGGACCGATCGAACACCGTGCGGGTCGCGAGCAGGTCCGCCACGCTGGCGCCCACATCGATCGAGGACGCGGGCGCGGGCTCGTACGTGGTGCAGTACTCCTCGGCGCGCGCGACGGCGTCTGCGGTGAGGTCCAGCCACAGCTGGCGGACCTCGTCGCGGCCGGCGCCATCGAGGATGGCTCGCAGCAGCTGCTCGAGGAGGTCCTCGATGCCGGCGCGAATGGCTCCGAACTCCTCCTCGCCCAGGTCGAGCAGGCCCTCGAAGCGCACGTCCGCGCGGTTCTTGGGACGGAAGTCCACGGGCAGGCCCATGGACCGGGCGGGGAGGTAGCAGTGGAGGCGCGACGTCGCGACCTCGTCGTACGGCGCGTACTCCGCGAGCATCTGCCGCGCGTCCTCGAGGCCCTCGACCAGGGAGAAGTCGCGGACCTGGGGTCCCACCTGGATGAACTCGTCGTGCGTCCATCCGGCGTACTTCTTGCGGTCCAGCGGCGTCTCGACCAGCGCGAGCTTGTTGTCTCCGGTGCCAGCGGCGTGCGGCAGCACCTGGCCCACCGTGGTGGTGACGCAGCCCGAGAAGAAGGCCTTCACGCCCACGTCACGCAGGCGGTAGACCGTGGTCCAGTCGCGGCAGCCCACGGGCTCGACCTCGCGCAGGTGGCGCACCACCGTGGGCGTCAGGACGTCGGGGTCCTGGATGTGGAAGGAGATCATGATGGGGTTCACGGTCTCCGGGAAGGGGAAGTCCACCGGGCCCTTGAACGAGCGGTGCATGAACCACCCGTTGCAGATGAGCCAGGTGTCGTCCGGGTACTCGCGGCCGCTCGCGAAGTCGCGGTCCAGCTCGACGGGCTGCACCTTGGTCGTGACGCCCTCGATGCGACGGTCGGGATCGACCTGGTCCTTGAGTCCGTCGAGGTATCCGGCGATGGGGGTGTCGCCCACGAACTCGATGTCGCTGAAGCGCACCACATGAGACAGCGCCGCCAGGGTCTGCACGTAGTCGCCGCGGTTGCTGGAGGTGCGGCGGTAGTCCAGGAGCTTGTAGTCCATGACCGCGATGTTGACCACGTCAGGGTCCGTCACGTAGTCCGGGGTGGGACGGGTGAGCGTCGAGTGGTACCACGCGATCTGGACGGCGTCGTCGCCCGTGAGGCGCGGCTCCTCCTGCTCCTCCTGCCACAGCGCGAGCGCGCGGGGCTCGAGCTCGCTCTCGACGTGGTGCTTGGCGAGGGCCTGGAGCAGTCGCATGCGGTGCTCCGCCGTCAGCTCGGCACTGTCGTAGTACTCGATCAGCGCGGCGACGGCCGCCTCGCGCTCCTCGCTCAGGAACGCATCGAAGTACTCGAAGGGCGCCGCGGCGCGTGCCCGCTCGTGGCCCGCGATGCGGAAGTACTCGAGGGCGGTGGCGGTCAGGCCGTCTCCGTCGAGGAAGATTCCGAGGCCCAGCGCCCCGAGCTCGCGGTTGCTGTCCCCGTCGAACAGGGTCTGGAGCACGGCACGCGCGTCGACGCGCTGCAGCTCGCCGTTGGAGGTGCGCGCGAAGTCGATGACGGCGGTCTCCAGGTCGAGGCCCAGGGCCAGGCTCTGCGCGAGGGTGGCCTCGTGGCCCAGCGTCTTGCGCTGACGCACCACCTCCGCGGACGACCGGTCCGCGCGGGAGCGCAGGATCTCGAGGCGCTCGTTGAGCTTGCGCTCACGCAGGGCGCTCTGCTCGGTGGCACGCTTCTCACGCGCCTTGAGCTGAGCGACGGCCTTCGTCTGGCCGTCACCGCCCGCTGCCTTCCCGCTCACCTTGTAGACGGCGTTCCATGCGGGGCGGGTCACCCGGTTGACGGCGAGACGCTTGAGCGCGCTCTTGGCTTTCGGCATTGCTGTTCCCATCGGTGTTCGGCGAGCGGCGCGCCAGGACCTGGGGGCGCGCGAAAGGGCGTCGTCAGGTCTTAGCGACGCCCGCTACTGTACTGGGCTCGCGCGCATCAGGCACAAGCGAGCGTCCGCACGGACCCTCAGGGCCGAGGCCCGGGAGGTCACGGTGCGGCGACAGTTGCCGCCCAACGCTTCTGGTGCGCCGAGCGTCTCCCTACTATGAGCGACATGACAGCACGCACCCGCTGGGCCGGCATCGTCGCCGGTATCCTCGCCACCGCGGTCCTCCTCACCGCCTGCTCGTCGGGCAGCCAGGACTCGGCTGAGACCGCGAGCGAGGCCGACTTCGGCGGCGCCGATGCGGCCTCTGCGGAGTCCGAGGACGGCGCCGCCGTCGACGGCGCCGCGGCGCAGCCGGGCGACCGCTCGGTGATCGTCACCGGATCGCTGTACATCACTGTCGAGGACCCGCTCGCCGCTGCCGACCAGGCCGTCGACACGGTCCAGGACGCCGGGGGTCGCGTGGATGCGCGCAGCGAGATCGCCCCCGACGAGTACGACGGCGGCTCGGCATGGCTGACGCTGCGGATCCCCTCTGACCGCCTCGACCCCGTGGTGGACGATCTGCGGGAGCTGGGCACCGTCGACGAGTACAGCACCAACTCGACGGACGTGACGCGTGAGGTGACGGACCTCGAGGCGCAGATCTCCACGCTGCGCGCATCGACGGAGCGCATCGAAGCGCTGCTGGTGCAGGCCGAGGACATCTCCGACATCATCACGCTCGAGGACGAGCTGGACCGTCGGCAGGCCGAGCTCGAGAGCCTCGAGGCACGTCAGCGCGGCCTCGACGATCAGGTGTCGATGTCCACGATCGATCTGTCTCTCACCACGGAGCCGGTCGTGATCGTCGACGACGACCCCCAGAGCTTCTGGGACGGTCTCGTGGCCGGCTGGGACGGACTCGTCAGCTTCACGGCAGGCGTTCTCGTGGTCACCGGAGTCCTGCTGCCGTGGCTCGCGCTCATCGCCCTGATCGGCCTGGTGATCGTGCTCACCGCGCGTGCGGTCGTGTCTCGCAGGGCGCGCGACCGCGCGGCCCAGCCGGAGCCGGCCGAGTCCTCGCCCTCCGACCGTCAGGCCGAGCCCACGCGGGAGAGCTGATCTCGCAGCCGGGCAGGTCCCGTCGCTGACGTTCCGCCGCGACGGGGCTAGTGCCAGTACTGGTACCAGCTCGAGCCGTAGAGGGTCTCGAAGGTCTCCCGCGAGTCCACCCTCACGGCGCAGCTCCCCACCTCGAGGCAGTGGAACTCGTCGTAGGCGCTGGCGAGCGCGAAGTACGCGTCACGCCACTGGACGAGCGCACCGGAGCTCCGCAGCTGTGTCGCCTGTGCTGCGGTCTGGACGAAGACGACCGGCGGTGCGCCACCCATCGACGTCACGAGCCACAGATCGTCTCCCAGGCCGAGTGACGCTCCCCACGAGCGCAGCGTCTCGACGCCCACGGCGTCATGGACGGCCTGGATCGCCGCGACCTCGAACTCGCAGAGGTACACCGACTGCGGGAGCTGCGCGAGGTCCTCGACCTCGACGCCCTTGCGGCGCACGTATGGCGCGAAGGCTGTGGCGTCCGTGTGCTGGGCGAACATGCGCGGCAGCTCGTGGCGGCGCCGTTCCATGAAATCGACATATCCGTCGTACCTGCCGTCGGGGCCCCGAAGGTGCGGGATGGCTGCCTCGCGCTCGATCCATACGCGTGCCACGAGCAGGGGGCCGCGCCCCGTGAGCAGGAGCTCCAGGTCCACGGCGAGAGGCCGCGCCACGAACTCACGCTCGAACACCGTGGCGAAGGTCGTGAACGCGGCCGGCAGCGTCGAGTCTCCGCGCTTGACTGAGCACGCCAGCTCGAACCCCGGATTCAGATGCGAGATCATGGGCGGAGCACCGTCTCGGCACGAGCCGCGCTCGCTGGCATGCGCCGTCCTTACACGGTCGCGGTGACGTGCACGGTCGAGCCGGGTGCGGCGTAGGGCACCACGGATCCGTCGATGGACTCACCGTCGACGGTCAGCGCTGCGCCCTTGCCGCCGGAGTTCGTCACGGTGATGACGTACTCGGCGCCGCGAATCTGGCGACGGACCGTGAACTCGCCCACCTCTGCGCCGATGCACGGGTCGACCACGAGCCCGTCATAGTCGGCGCGCACACCCAGCAGGTACTGCGAGACCGTCACGAAGTTCCACGACGCAGTGCCGGTGAGCCACGAGTTCTTGGCCTCGCCGTGACGCTCCGCGTCCTTGCCCGCGATCATCTGCGCGTAGACGTATGGCTCGGTCCGGTGCACCTCGGAGATCTCCTCGCGGTACGCCGGGGCGATCTGCTTGTAGTACTCCCAGGCGTTCTCTGCGCGGCCGACGATGGTCTCCGCGATGATCACCCAAGGGTTGTTGTGGCAGAAGATGCCCGCGTTCTCCTTGTAGCCCGGCGGGTAGCTCGTGACCTCGCCCAGCTCCACGTGGTACTCGGTGTACGCCGGGTTGAGCAGCACGATCCCGTGCGGGGTGTTGAGACGCTCGCGGACCGAGTCTAGGGCAGCCACGGCCTTGCCGTCCTCGAGGCCGATCCCGCCCATGACGCAGTATCCCTGCGGCTCGATCCAGATCTGGCCGTCCTTGGTCTCGTGCGTGCCCACCTTGTTGCCGTAGTAGTCGTAGGCGCGCAGGAACCACTCGCCGTCCCAGCCGTGGTCCGTGACGGCCTGACGCATGTCCGCGACGGCCTTCTCCGCGCGCTGCGCCTCCGCCTCGTCCCCGCGCCGGCGTGCCAGCGCGGCATAGTCGGGGCCGATCGCGCAGAACATGCCCGCGATGAAGACGGACTCGGCGACGCCGCCGGTCTTGTTGCCCGTGGTCTGGAAGGACTCGCCCGGGGTGGTGGAGAAGCAGTTGAGGTTGAGGCAGTCGTTCCAGTCCGCACGGCCGATGAGCGGCAGCCCGTGCGGGCCGGCCTTCTCGAGAGGGTGGTCGAACGAGCGCTTGAGGTGCTCCATGAGGCTGGCGGCCTTGGACTCGTCGTTGTCGAACGGCACCATCTCGTCGAGGATCGCGAAGTCGCCGGTCTCCTTGATGTAGGCGGCGACGCCCAGGATGAGCCACAGCGGGTCGTCGTTGAAGCCGGAGCCGAGCGCGTGGTTGCCGCGCTTGGTCAGCGGCTGGTACTGGTGGTACGCGCTGCCGTCCTCGAACTGGGTGGACGCGATGTCGATGATGCGCTCGCGGGCGCGCTCGGGCACCAGGTGCACGAAGCCCAGGAGGTCCTGGCTGGAGTCGCGGAACCCCATGCCGCGCCCCATGCCGGTCTCGAAGTACGAGGCCGAACGGGACATGTTGTAGGTCACCATGCACTGGTACTGGTTCCAGATGTTGACCATCCGGTCCAGCTTGCTGTCGGTGGAGGACACCGTGTAGCTGCCCAGCAGGTTGGCCCAGTACTCGCCCAGGCGCGCGAACTCTGCGTCCGTCTGCTCGTTGCTGGCGAAGCGGGCAAGGAGCTCCTTCGCTGCGGCCTTGTTGACGACGCCGGGGGCCTCCCACTTGTCGTCCTCGGCGTTCTCGAGGTAGCCCAGCACGAAGGTGTACTGCGTGGACTCTCCCGGAGCGAGATCCGCCTTCAGGTGGTGGGAGGCGATGGGGTACCAGCCGGAGGCCACCGAGTTGGTCGATGCGCCGCTGTGCGGCACCACCGCCTCGTCGAAGCGGTTGCCGTATCCCAGGTACGCGTCGCGATCGGTGTCGAAGCCGGCGATGGGGGCGTTGACGCCGTAGACCGCGTAGTGGTTGCGACGCTCGCGGTACTCGGTGGTGTGGAAGATCGCGCCGTCCTCGACCTCGACCTCGCCGATCGACAGGTTGCGCTGGTAGTTGGTCTGATCGTCCTCGGCGTTCCACAGGCAGAACTCGATGAAGCTGAAGAGGTCCACTGACTTGGGGGCATCGGAGGTGTTGGTCAGGGTGACCTGGTGGATCTCCGCGTTGACGTCCACCGGCACGAAGAACAGCACGGAGGCCTCGAGGCCGCCACGCTCGCCGGTGATGCGCGAGTAGCCCATGCCGTGACGCGTCTCGAAGCGGTCGAGATCCTTCTTGTACGGGCGGTAGGACGGGCTCCACACGTCGCCGCCGTCGTTGATCGAGAAGTACCGGCCACCGTCGTCGACGGGGATGTTGTTGTAGCGGTAGCGGGTCAGGCGACGCATCTTCGCGTCCCGGTAGAAGCAGTAGCCACCGGCGGTGTGCGACACCAGCCCGAAGAACTCCTGCGAACCCAGGTAGTTGATCCAGGGGTACGGGGTGTGCGGAGTCGTGATCACGTACTCGCGGGCTTCGTCGTCGAAGTGGCCGAACTGCATGGGTGGAGCCTTCCGTTCGTCAGTGGAACGGACACACTCTACTGGAAGTCGAAACGTTGCGACGTAACGATTCGAGCACGCTCGTCCGCGCGGTCCACGCGCGCACGCCTGGGCAGCGGACCTGCCACCCGGTACGGTGTCGCCATGCTGCTCTCCGACCGCGACATCCGCGCCGAGCTCGACTCCGGGCGCGTGGCTCTGGACCCCTACGAGCCGGACATGATCCAGCCCTCGTCGATCGATGTCAGGCTGGACCGGTTCTTCCGGGTGTTCGACAACCACAAGTACGCGGCCATCGACCCGTCGATCGAGCAGCCGGACCTCACGCGCCTCGTCGACGTCGAGGCGGACCGGCCGTTCGTGCTCCACCCCGGAGAGTTCGTGCTGGGCTCGACCTACGAGTCCGTGACGCTTCCGGACGACATCGCGGCACGCCTCGAGGGCAAGTCCTCCCTGGGCCGCCTGGGCCTGCTGACCCACTCCACCGCCGGCTTCATCGACCCCGGCTTCGAGGGCAACGTCACGCTTGAGCTGTCCAACACGGCGACGCTGCCCATCAACCTGTGGCCCGGCATGAAGATCGGCCAGCTGTGCTTCTTCCGGCTGTCCTCCCCGGCCGAGCATCCCTACGGCTCCGCGAAGTACGGCTCGCGCTACCGCGGCCAGCGCGGACCCACGGCGTCGAAGAGCTGGGCGAACTTCCACCGCACGGAGCTCTGACCCTCGGCGGGCGGCGCGGCGCGCTTTGACCGTGTCGACCTCTCTCGCTAGCCTCCCTGGGAAGCCTGAGGGGGCACCTGCACATGAGCGACCACCACACCCACGACGAGCTCGCCGCCGCGCGCCCATCATCGATGCCGCCGCCAGGGTGGTACGCGGACCCGGGCCGGCCTGGTGCTCAGCGCTACTGGGACGGCGGCGCGTGGGCGCCGCAGCACCGCGAGGTCACCGAGGCGCCGCCCCGCAGGCGCGGGCCCTCGGCGCGCCTGGTGGTGGGCATCAGCGTGGGCGTCGTGGCACTCCTCGTCGCCGGCATCGTCGCGTTCGCGCTGATGATGCCGCGCCTGGCGGGGGCGCTGGCCGACCTGGGGACCCGGGACGAACCGGGCCTGGAGACCGAGGTGCCCGCCACGTGGACCACCGTCCCCGTGCTGGATGGCGGCGGCACCGTCGCCTACGACCCCGCGTGGGAGGACATCACCCAGCAGCTCGGCATGGAGGCGCAGCTCGAGTCCGCCTCTGCCCAGACGGGAGTCGACATCGTCCTCGGTGGCGCCTGGCTCACCGCGGGAGACCTCGTCAACGGCGGCTCCACCCTGGTGCTGATGAGCATCCCTGACGCTGGCGGCCCCTCGGCCGCGCGCGTGGAGGCGCACGCCAGCCTGCTAGGTGCGACGGCGGGGATCGAGGACGTCGTGATCACGGAGCAGACGGCGGTCCGCACCGCCGGCGGCTACAGCGCCTACATCATCGAGTACGAGCACCCGATCTACGGCGAGACCCTCGCAGGCACCATCGGCGTGGTGGTCGAGGGAGGCCAGCAGCTCCAGGTGAGCGCTGGGGGCCTCGCCGCCTACGGGTCAGGGGTGGAGCAGGTGGAGGCCGTCCTCAACTCGTTGCGCATCGGCTGACGGCCGCGCCCCGCACGGGCGCTATGCTGGCCGGACACGACAGGGGAGCGCTTCCCGCCGTCACACGACGGGACCAGAGCGCTGAGAGTGCGGAACCAGCCGCAGACCCTCGAACCTGATCCGGGTGATACCGGCGTAGGGAGTCGAGTCTCGTCCCCTCCTACTTGTGGGAGGAACCACCATGCGCATGCAGCGCACCTTCACCATCGCGGCCCTGGCCGCCTCGTCCCTCGCCCTCGCCGCCTGCAGCAGCGGCGGCGAGCAGGACCCGGGCGCCCAGCCCAGTGACACCGGCTCCCCCGGGCCCACGGCGACCGGGGACGCCGCGCCGGACCTCGGCAGCGAGGTCACGGTCGTCACGCACGACAGCTTCGCCGTCCCTGACGACGTCCTCGCCGCGTTCGAGGAGGAGTCCGGCCTCGACGTGACCTTCGTGGCTCCCGGCGACGCCGGCGCCCTGGTCAATCAGCTGATCCTGACCAAGGACGCCCCCCTGGGCGACGTCGTCTACGGGATCGACAACACGTTCGCCTCCCGTGCGATCGCGGAAGGCGTGCTCGCCGACTACGAGTCGCAGGCCCCCGCGGCTGCGGACGCCGCCGACTATGCGCTCGACGGGTCAGGCGCCCTCACCGCGATCGACTACTCCGACGTGTGCCTGAACTACGACCTCGCGTGGTTCGAGGAGGCGGGGCTCGACGTTCCGCAGTCGCTGGGTGCGCTGTCCGACCCGCAGTACCGCGGCCTCGTTTCCGTCACCAACCCCGCCACCTCGTCCCCCGGGCTCGCTCTGCTGCTGGCCACGGTCGCCGAGTTCGGCGAGGACGGCTGGGAGGACTACTGGCGCGCGCTCGCCGAGAACGAGCTCCGTGTGACCGCCTCGTGGTCCGACACCTACTTCACGGACTTCTCCGCACCCAACTACGGCGGTGACTACCCCATCGTCCTCAGCTACGCGTCGTCTCCGCCCTCCGAGGTGATCGACGGCGAGCCCACCACCGCGGCGCTGCTCGACACGTGCTTCCGTCAGGTCGAGTACGCGGGCGTCCTCGAGGGCGCCCGGAACCCCGCCGCCGGCCAGGCGGTCATCGACTGGATGCTGTCCGATGAGTTCCAGGCCACGATTCCGGACAACATGTACGTCTACCCCGTGTCGAGCTCGGTGGACATCCCGGAGGCATGGGCCGAGTTCGCGCCGCTGGCCGAGGACCCTCACACCCTCGCTCCCGACGTGATCGACGCCAACCGCGACGCGTGGATCGAGACGTGGACCAGCATCGTGCTGGGCTAGTCGCGGGCCGAGGAACGCGATGAGGGCCGCGCGGCTCCACCACCCCCTCAGCTGGTGGGCGCTCGCAGCACTGCCCCTCGCGTTCCTCGGCCTGTTCTTCCTGTGGCCGCTCGGCACCGTCCTCGCTCGCGGCCTCACCGACGCCGGGGTGGATCTCGCAGGCATGATCGAGATCCTGACCTCCCCACGCACGGCCGATGCGGTGGTCACCACGCTCCTGCTGGCGACCGCCGGGACGGTGGGATCAGTCGTGATCGGCGTGCCGGCGGCGTACGCGCTGTACCGGCTCCGATGGCGGGGCCAGGCCACCGTTCGAGCCCTGGCGGTGGTCCCGTTCGTGCTTCCCACGATCGTGGTCGCCTCCGCGTTCACGGCGCTGTTCGGCCGCAGCGGCGGCCTGGGCTTCCTGGGACTCGATCAGTCGATGGTCGGGATCGTCCTCGCGCTGGTGTTCTACAACGTCGCCGTGGTGCTGCGCGTCGTGGGCGGCGCGTGGGCCGCGCTGGACCCCGCGCCCACCGAGGCGGCGCGCACTCTGGGGGCTGACCCTCGCCGCGCGTTCCTGCACGTCACGCTGCCGGCGCTCGCCCCGGCGATCGGCTCCGCGGCGGCGGTGGTGTTCCTGTTCTGCGCCACCTCCTTCGGCGTCGTGCTGGTGCTGGGCGGCACTCGCATCAACACGATCGAGACGGAGATCTATCTCCAGGTGGCGCAGTTCCTGGACCTGCGTGCCGCGGCCGTGCTGTCGATCCTGCAGCTGCTCTTCGTGGGGATCGCGCTCGCGGTCGCCGCGTGGGCGCGCCGTCGCAGAGACCGGTCGTCGACGATGCGCAGGGTCGACGGCACTCGACTCGCGACGCGAGGCGATGCAGGAGCGATCGCCGTGATCCTCGTCGTGCTCGCGCTGCTGGTGTCCGCGCCCCTCGTCGCCCTTGTCGAGCGCTCGCTGCGCACCACCGACGGGCACGGGGTCGATCACTACGTCGCGCTGTTCGGCCAGCCTGGGCGAGCGGTCCTTCCCGTGCCGGTGTGGGCCGCCGCGGTCAACTCGCTGGCGGCGGCGACGGTGGCCGCGGCGGTCGCGACAGGGCTGGGGCTCATCGTGGCGTCGCTGCTGATGCGACGCACGGGGCGCTCGGCGATCCTCGACTCCGTGGTGATGCTGCCGCTGGGCGTGAGCGCCGTGATCGTCGGGCTGGGCATGCTGCTGACCCTCAACCGCTCCGTGCTGGGCGTGGACCTGCGCGGCTCGTGGTGGCTGGTGCCCATGGCGCAGGCGGTGATCGCGCTGCCGCTGGTGGTGCGCACCCTGGTCCCCAGCGCTCGCGCGATCCCCGCGCCGATGCGTGACGCCGCCTCCACGCTCGGCGCGAGTCCGTGGCAGGTCTGGCGGCTTGTGGACTGGCCGCTGCTGCGCAGGCCGTTCGGCCTCGCCCTGGGCTTCGCCTTCGCGATCTCGCTCGGAGAGTTCGGGGCCACCACCTTCGTCGCGCGACCGGATCAGCCCACGCTGCCCACCGCCATCTACCGGCTCCTGGGGCGTCCCGGCATCGAGAACGTGGGGATGGCCTTCGCCGCGGCGGTGGTGCTGGCGCTCATGACTGCCTCCGTCATGATGGTCTCGGAGCGGATGCGGACCACCGTGGGGAGCGACCTGTGAGCGGCTTGAGCGTGGCCGATGCGACGGTGCAGTATCCCGGCTCGCCCCCGGTGCTCGCCGTCGACGGCGTCGACCTCACCGTGCGCGAGGGCGAGATCGTGGGGCTGCTGGGGCCCTCGGGCTGCGGGAAGTCGTCGTTCCTGAGCGCGATCGTGGGGACCGTGCCGCTGACGCGCGGCCGGGTGGTCTGGGACGGCGTGGA
This sequence comes from Demequina activiva, assembly GCF_016862815.1. Taxonomy (GTDB): domain Bacteria; phylum Actinomycetota; class Actinomycetes; order Actinomycetales; family Demequinaceae; genus Demequina; species Demequina activiva. The sequence goes on from NZ_BONR01000003.1 coordinate 229,619, forward strand.
TCTCACCCGCACGCCCGTGCACCGGCGCGGCTTCGGCATGGTCTTCCAGGACGGCCAGCTGTTCCCGCATCGCAGCGTCGCAGGCAACATCGCGTTCGGCCTCGAGATGGCGAAGGTGCCCCGCGCCGAACGCTCCGCGCGAGTCGCGGAGCTCCTCGAGGTCGTGGGGCTCGACGGCTACGGCGACCGCGCGGTGACCGAGCTGTCCGGCGGTCAGCGCCAGCGGGTCGCCCTCGCCCGCTCGCTCGCGCCGCGACCGCGGCTGCTGGCGCTGGACGAGCCGCTGTCCGCGCTCGACGCCGAGCTGCGCGCACGCCTCGCGAGGGAGGTGCGGGACATCCTGGTGGCCGCGGGCACGACGGCGCTCGTGGTCACCCACGACCCCGCCGAGGCCGCCTCGATGGCACATCGAGTGATCCGGATGCGCGACGGACGGCTGCTGTGACGGTCCGTCCGCGCGCCGTGGTGTGACGCATTCCACCGCGCGGAGCGGCCTGCCTGAGCATTTCCACCGTGCACCGCGGTTACCCTGGGCCGTGCGAATTCCGAGCAGGAAGGTCCCTGTCATGACGTGGCGTCAGCGCGCGACCGCCGCAGCGATCGCCATCGCTGTGGGCGCAAGCTTGTCCGCCTGCACCTCGGACGAGCCGCAGGACGCGGACCTGGGTCCCACGACCAGCACGCCCACGCCAGAGGCGTCGGCGACCGCATCGGCCACCCCCGCGCCCGTCGCCACGGCCTCGCCCAGCCCCACGGAGACCGAGCCGGCGCCGCGCACCACCACCGAGGACGGGTCCGCGTCCGCCGCGGTGCCGCAGGAGTGGAGCGAGGACGCGGCCACTGAGGGCGGCCTCACGCAGGACCCGGCGGTGACGGGCGTGATCGGCGCCTGGAGCGCCGGCCAGGGCGAGGTCTCGGTCGTGACGATCCGCAACGACACGGGAGCGAGCGACCCCGAGGCCTACTTCGCCGAGTACTTCGGCGAGCTGGGCGAGGACGACGGCGTGACGGTGTCCCACGAGTCCACCACGACCGACGACGGCGACCCCCTCCTCCTCATCGACATCGAGCCCAGCGCGGGCCAGGGCGGCGACGCGCAGACCCTCTCCTACGTCCTGGGCGAGGCCACCATCGTGGCCGGCGTCCTCACCTATGACGGCGCGCTGTCGCCGGCCGAGCGCGAGGCTTTCGTCGCGCTCGCCGTCTCCACGGAGGTCTCATGACTGTCCTGAGCCCGCTTCGCTCCGCGCTCGTCGCGCTCGTGCTCGCGCTCCTGGCCACCGCCGGACTCGTCGCGGCCGCACCGCCGTCGACCGCGGCGGACGCGAAGGACTTCGACCCCGGCTTCCTCATCGCGGACGAGCTGTTCTTCGACGGCACGGCGATGTCCGCCGCCCAGGTCGACTCCTTCATCGCGGCGAAGAACCCCGGCTGCGCGCCGGGTCGCGTGTGCCTGGAGAACTACCGCGAGACCATCACGAGCAAGTCCGCGAACTCGCGGTGCAGCGCTGTCAGCGCGGGCAGCAATCGCACGGCCGGGCAGATCATCGCCGCAGTCGCCAAGGCATGCGGCATCTCGCCCGAGGCCATCCTGGTGATCCTGCAGAAGGAGCAGTCGCTCGTCACCAGCACGGCGCCCAGCTCGCGGGCGTTCCAGGCGGCGATGGGCGCAGGCTGCCCGGACACCGCCCCATGCGACGGCAACTATGCAGGCTTCTACGAGCAGGTCTACTACGGCGCCTACCTGCTCAAGGGCTACACGATCCCGGGTTCGACCCACTACAACCGCTATGCCGCGGGCAAGACCAGCGCGATCCAGTACAACCCCAAGAGCTCGTGCGGCACCAAGAACGTCTACGTGCGCAACCAGGCCACCCACGCGCTCTACGTCTACACCCCATACACGCCCAACGCCGCGGCCCTCAACAACCTCTACGGCACGGGCGACTCGTGCTCCGCGTACGGCAACCGCAACTTCTGGCGCCAGTTCACGGACTGGTTCGGAGCGACCGGATCCGTGGGCGCCCAGGTGATCGCCAACTACTACGCGTACCACGGCGGAGCGTCCGGCTGGCTGGGCGCGGAGGTGGGCGATCTCAAGGTCTTCGCCGGCGGCAAGCTGCTCCAGCGCTACGAGGGCGGGGTCGTGACGTGGACGCAGGCCACGGGCGCGGACTCGGTCACCGGGGAGATCCTCGAGTACTGGGACAGCCGAGGCGGTGCGAGCGGCGTCCTGGGATTCCCCATCACCGGCGTCTTCACCACCTCGGTCAGCGGCGGCGGCAAGCGCCAGGACTTCGAGGGCGGGTCCATCGCCAACAGCAACGAGGGCGGCGTCAAGGGCGTCTACGGCGGCTTCTACGAGGCGATGGTGCACTACGGCGGCATCGGCGGCGGCTACGGCTGGCCGCTCACCGAGCGCTTCCGCGACCGCACCACTGACCTGCTGGCTCAGGACTTCCAGCGCGCCCGCATCTACCACAGCGGCTCCAGCTTCACCGCGATCCCCACGGACTACGTCTCGATCGCGGACGGCGTGGGCGGCATCAGCGGCGGCCTGGGCTGGCCGCTGTCGGGGCTGGTCACCTCGGGTGTCGACGGCGGCGGCACCTTCCAGCGCTTCGCGTCCGGCAACATCATGACCTCCGCCGACGGCACCTACGTGGTGTACGGCGGCTTCTACAGCGCCTACCAGGCCAAGGGCGGCCGCCAGGGTCCGCTGAGCTGGCCCGTCTCCGACCGGTACTTCGACTCGGCGTCGGGCTACTGGGCACAGGACTTCCGCGGCGGCACCATCGTGCACACGGGCTCCGAGGCGTACGTCATCGACGCCCGTCTGATCGACACGGTCCGCGAGCTGGGCGGCGTGGGGCCCCGCGGCATCGGGTGGCCCACGGCGGCCGTCAAGAGCAGCTCCGCGGACGGCGGTGGCATCTGGCAGACATTCTCGAAGGCCACCATCACGTCCACGAGCGCCGGGGCGTTCGGGGTCCAGGGTGGCTTCCGCACCGCGTACGCAGCGCTGGGCGGACCCACCGGCAAGGCCGGGTGGATCACCTCCGAGCGCTACCGCGACCCGGTGTCCGGCCTGCTCGCTCAGGACTTCACCTGGGGCACCGTCTTCCACACCGGCTCGGAGTGGGCCTTCGTCCCCAGCGCTCTGCTGCCGCTGCTCCAGGACAACGGCGGCGTGACCGGCCGGTTCGGGATGCCCACGGGGGACCCGCAGCTCACCAGCGCGAACGGCCGCGGCTGGTTCCAGGACTTCAAGGGCGCCCTGCTCACGGCGCCGTACCGCCGTGAGTCGATCGCCATCAGTGGCGGCTTCCGCTCGGCGTACGCCCAGCTGGGCGGTCCGCGCGGCGCGTACGGCTGGCCGCTCACCAACCGCTACCGACACGAGGCCAGCGGGATGCAGGCCGTCGACCTCCAAGGCGGCACGCTGCTGCACTCGGGCAGCGAGTGGGCGCTCGTGGGAGATGACATCGAGCCCGCGTGGTCCGCGCGCGGCGCGATCAGGGCAGTGGGCTGGCCCACGGGACTGCCGGTGACCACGAGCTACGGACAGGTGCAGACCTTCTCGCGCGGCCTGCTGTCCGTCGAGGACGAGGAGTCGGTGCTGGTCTACGGTGGCCTGCTGACCGCCTACACGTCCCTGGGCGGAGTCAAGGGGGTGCTGGGGCAGCCGCTCGACGATCGCTTCTACGACCGCGTCAACAGCGCCTGGGCTCAGGACTTCGCGGGCGGTCGCATCCTGCACGACGGCACGCGCTACACCTACGTTCCGCCAGAGTTCCTCGACGCGATCGAGGAGCTGGGCGGCGTCGACGGCGCGCTCGGGTGGCCGGCGGGCGCGCCCTCCCGCTACGGAAGTGCGGTGCGTCAACAGTTCGAGGGCGGCTCGCTCTACGTGGCCAAGGCGACCGGCGGCGAGGTCGTCTTCACCCCGCGCTGACCCGCGCGTCTCAGCAGTCGCACGCGATCCGCTGGCCTCGCACACCCGCAGGAGCCGTCAACGGGTCCGGGGCGAGCGTCGCATCGGCCGTGGTGCTCGAGCCGTCCTCTGACACGAGCACGCTGTCCACGGGCATGCCCTCGCGCGCCCAGTACTCGTAGCCGCCGATCATCTCCTTCACCTCATGGCCGAGCTCGCTGATGATCAGGCCCGCACGCGTCGCGCCATTGCAGCCCGGGCCCCAGCAGTAGACGACGAACGCCGTGCCGGGCGCGAACTCGGCGGGGATGCGCTGTGCCATGTCGGGCTTGGGCATGTGCACCGCGCCGCGCGCGTGGCCCTGATCCCACGCCACCCGGTCGCGGGTGTCGAGCAGCACGAAGCCGGGGCTGCCGGTCTCGAGCGCCGTATGAACGTCGGACGGGTCGGTCTCGTAGGCGAGCTTGGCGGCGAAGTGAGCGGCCTGGTTGGTGAGGTCCATGCCCTCCAGGCTAGGATCCGCAGTCCGTCAGGGGAACGGCTCAAGCACGGTCATATGCTTGACCGGCCGCGCGATCGACGGGATTCTTGCGTCATGACCGCTGGTTCCACGCTCGATGCCACCGATGCCGCGATCCTGGCCGCCCTGCAGGCGGACGGCCGCGTGACGATCAAGGACCTCGCGGTCGCGGTCTCGATGTCCGCGAGCGCGGTGACGGACCGCGTGCGCCGCCTCGAGGAACGCAGCGTGATCGTGGGCTATTCGGCCCAGGTCGATCCGGCCGCGGTCGGCCACGCCATCCTCGCCTTCGTGCGGCTGCGCTACCCGACCACCAAGTACCAGCCGTTCTACGACCTGATCGAGCGCACCCCGGAGATCCTCGAGGTCCACCACGTCACGGGCGAGGACTGCTTCATCGTCAAGGTGGCCGCGCCGTCGATGGCCGCACTCGAGGACACCACCGCGCGCATCGGCCAGCTGGGCGCGATCACCACCAACATCGTGTACTCCAGTCCCCTGCCACGCCGGGCGGTCACTCCGCCGAGGAGATGACCCACGAGTCGAGGCACTCCCCCAGCTCGCGATGCCCCTGGCCCGCGGCGACGTCGCCTGCGGAGTCGCCCGCCTGGTCCACCCAGGCGGGATCCGCACCCCAGCGGAGCAGCAGATCAGCCGCCTCGCGACTGCCGCCATACGCGGCGGAGAACAGCGGCGTGTAGGAGAACCCGTCCTCGCCCTCGACCTCGGCGTTCGGGTCCGCGCCGGCCTCGAGCAGCACCGTCATGACCGCCACGTTGCCCTCGTAGGCGGACTCGGCGAGCGGCCATCCCTCGAGCGGTGGCAGGCCGTTCGGATCGGCTCCTGCGGCGACGAGCGCCGCGGCCACCTCGCCACCGGCGTGGCGCGCCGCGACGATGAGCTCCGTGAAGCCCGTCTGCGGGTTCTCGATGGTCGCACCGGCGGCGAGCAGGGCGCGGACCATGGCGGGGTCGTCGCGGGTGATGGCAAGCGAGAACGCGGTGTTGTCGAACTCGTCGCCCACGGCGGCGTCCGGGTCCGCGCCCGCGTCGAGGGCCAGCGCCACGAGTCCGGCGTCGCCCGCGGTCACCGCGGCGAGCAGCTGCTCGTCGACGGGACGGTCGTCGAGAGCTGCGGCCGATGCGGTGGGCGAGGGAGCGCTCGAGCTCACGGTAGGCGCGGGGTCGGCATCACCGGAGCAGGCGGCGAGCGCGAGCGCCGCGGCGGCGATGGCGGCTGTGGCGGTGACCCTCATGGTGGCGTCCTCCCTGGAAGCGTCGATGCCTGCCCATCATCCTGGCGCCGGCCGTGGCCGGTCGCATCGGTCCCGCGGACGAGAACCCCGCCCGCGCATCGGCCGGGCGCACGACTCCTACCACGTTGAGCGTGCCCGACTCAACTCTGGGCCTCTCGACTTGACACGGAACTGGAGACGAGGATACTTGAGCGTAGGCGGCTCAACTTCCGAGCCGGCAGACGTCGCGGCCACCAGCGCCGCACCAGAAGGAGGACAGACATGTCACGAGCAGTAGGCATCGACCTGGGCACCACGAACTCCGTGGTGTCCGTTCTTGAGGGTGGCGAGCCCACCGTCATCGCGAACGCCGAGGGCGCCCGCACCACCCCGTCGGTGGTGGCGTTCTCGAAGACGGGCGAGGTCCTGGTGGGCGAGATCGCCAAGCGCCAGGCCGTCACCAACGTGGACCGGACCATCGCGTCCGTGAAGCGCCACATGGGCACGGACTGGTCGCAGGAGATCGACGACAAGAAGTACACCGCGCAGGAGATCTCCGCCCGCATCCTCGGCAAGCTCAAGCGCGACGCTGAGGAGTACCTGGGCGAGAAGGTCACCGAGGCCGTCATCACCGTCCCGGCCTACTTCAACGACGCCGAGCGTCAGGCCACCAAGGACGCCGGGGAGATCGCGGGCCTCAAGGTCCAGCGCATCGTCAACGAGCCCACCGCGGCCGCGCTCGCCTACGGCCTGGACCGCGGCAAGGAGGACGAGCTCATCCTGGTCTTCGACCTCGGCGGCGGCACCTTCGACGTGTCCCTGCTCGAGGTGGGCAAGGACGAGGACGACTTCTCGACCATCCAGGTGCGCGCCACCGCCGGTGACAACCGCCTGGGCGGCGACGACTGGGACCAGCGCATCGTCGACCACCTCATCAAGGAGGTCAAGAACACGGAGGGCGTCGACCTCGCCAAGGACAAGGCTGCCGTGCAGCGCCTGCGTGAGGCATCCGAGCAGGCCAAGAAGGAGCTGTCCTCCGCGACCAGCACCAACATCTCGCTGCAGTACCTCAGCATCGGCGAGAACGGCCCCGTCCACCTGGACACGCGCCTCACCCGCGCGCAGTTCCAGCAGATGACGGCGGACCTCATCGAGCGCACCAAGGAGCCCTTCCACCAGGTCATCAAGGACGCCGGCATCAAGCTGTCCGACATCGACCACGTGGTGCTCGTGGGCGGCTCGACCCGCATGCCTGCGGTCTCCGACGTCGTCAAGGAGCTCACCGGCGGCAAGGACGCGAACAAGGGCGTCAACCCGGACGAGGTGGTCGCCGTGGGCGCCGCGCTGCAGGCCGGCGTGATCTCCGGCGAGCGCAAGGACGTGCTGCTCATCGACGTCACTCCCCTCAGCCTCGGCATCGAGACCAAGGGCGGCGTGATGACCACGCTCATCGAGCGCAACACGGCGATCCCCACGAAGTCGTCGGAGGTCTTCTCGACCGCCGAGGACAACCAGCCCTCCGTGCTGGTGCAGGTGTACCAGGGCGAGCGCCAGTTCGCGCGTGACAACAAGCTGCTGGGCACGTTCGAGCTGAGCGGCATCGCGCCCGCTCCCCGCGGCGTCCCGCAGGTCGAGGTCACGTTCGACATCGACGCCAACGGCATCGTGCACGTGGGCGCCAAGGACCGCGGCACCGGCAAGGAGCAGTCCATCACGGTGACCGGCGGCTCGGCCCTCTCCAAGGAGGACATCGAGCAGATGGTCAAGGACGCCGAGGAGCACGCCGAGGAGGACAGGAAGCGCCGCGAGGAGGCCGAGACCCGCAACAACGCGGAGACCTTCGCCTACTCGACGGAGAAGATCCTGTCCGAGAACGAGGACAAGGTGCCCGCCGAGGTCGCCGAGGACGTCAAGACCGCGATCGCCGATGTGAAGACGGCGCTCGAGGGCGACGACGCCGAGGACATCAAGGCGAAGCACGACGTCCTGGTCGAGAAGGCCCAGAAGATCGGCGAGGCCGTCTACGCATCGCAGCAGGCCGAGGCCGCTGCGGGTGAGGACGCGCCTGCCGACGAGCAGCCCAGCGGCGACAGCGCCGACGACGACGTGGTCGACGCTGAGATCGTCGACGACGAGGACGACAAGAAGTAGCGACTCCGGCGGCGGACGCGGGCTCCACGCCCGTGCCCGCCGCCGCGACCGCTCACGGAGGCAGTCATGACCGACCACAACCCCACGCCCGGCGACAGCCCGGAGCCCGAGGGCCACGACCACCGCGACCCCGTCGAGGAGATGGAGTCCATCGTCAACGAGGCGGCCGCGAACCTCGACGGCGACTCCGCCGACGAGGCGGGCGACATCGAGGCCGATGAGCAGGGCGCGGACGACGCGCTCAACCGCGCCTACGCCACGGCCGCCGAGCACCTGGCGGACCTCCAGCGGCTCCAGGCCGAGTACGTCAACTACCGCAAGCGCGTGGACCGCGATCGCGAGGCCGCAGGGGGCCAGGCCACCGCCAAGGTGATCGAGGGCCTCATCCCGGTGCTCGACGACATCGCAGGCGCCCGCAGCCACGGCGACCTCGACGCGGACGGTCCGTTCAAGTCGATCGTCGCCAAGCTCGAGGATGCCCTGGGACGCCTGGGCTGGGCCAGCTTCGGCTCGCCCGGCGAGGAGTTCGACCCGCAGGTGCACGAGGCGCTGATGTCTCAGCCCTCGAGCGAGGTCGAGGTACCCACCATCCAGCAGGTGGCCCAGCCCGGCCACCGCATCGGCGACCGCGTGGTGCGTCCCGCCCGCGTGATCGTCGCCCAGCCCGAGTAGACACCCACACCCGCCCGAGAGGAGGCGCGCAGTGACCAGTCAGGACTGGTTCTCCAAGGACTTCTACGCCACGCTGGGCGTCTCCAAGGACGCGAGCCCGGAAGAGGTCAAGAAGGCGTATCGCAAGCTCGCGCGAGACCTCCACCCGGACCGCAATCCCGGCGACACCGCCTCCGAGCAGCGCTTCAAGGAGGTGGGCGAGGCCTACGGCGTGCTGTCCGACGCCGAGCAGCGTCAGCAGTACGACGCGATCCGCACCATGGGCGGCGGCGGCCCACGCTTCCAGGCGGGCGGCCCGGGCGGCGCCGGCTTCGAGGACGTGTTCTCGAACATGTTCGGCGGGGGCGCGCGACCCGGTGCTCAGCCCGGCGGTGGCCAGCAGTACCGCGCTCAGGGCTTCGAGGACATGCTCGGCAACCTCTTCGGCGGCGGATTCCAGCGGGGGCCGCAGAAGGGCACCGACCTAGCGGCCGCGACCGAGGTCACCTTCCGTCAGGCGGCGGAGGGCGCGCCCATCACGCTGCGCACCGCCACCGGCACCATCTCGACGCGCATCCCGGTGGGAGTGAAGGACGGCCAGAAGATCCGCCTGCGCGGCAAGGGGCGGCCCGGGACGAACGGCGGCCCGGCGGGCGACCTGCTGCTCACGGTCCACGTCGCGCCCCACCCGGTGTTCTCGACGGACGGCCGCAACCTCAAGGTGAGCCTGCCGGTCACCTTCGATGAGGCCGCCCTGGGTGCGACGGTCGAGGTGCCCACCCTCGACGGCTCGAGGGTGCGGATGAAGGTCCCCGAGGGCACGCCGTCAGGCAAGGTGCTGCGGCTCAAGGGCCGCGGCCTGACGACCAAGGACGGCGCTGGCGACTTGCTGGTGACGGTGACGGTCGACGTGCCGGGCAAGCTCTCGCGCAAGGCCAAGGAGCTGCTGCAGTCCTTCGCTCTCGCGAACGGCAAGCACGACCCCCGCAAGGAGTTCTACAAGGACGCGGCCAAGTAGCACGGCCGATGCGTCCCCCACCGCTAGCGTGAGGGACGAGGAAGGAGGCACGTTCATGGAGCAGCCAGACGTCGACGAGCCTGTCTTCCTGATCTCCGCCGCCGCGGAGCTCGCCGGGATGCACGCGCAGACCCTGCGCCAGTACGACAGGCTGGGCCTCGTGGTGCCGCGCCGCCGTCCAGGCGGCGGACGCCGCTACTCCCTTCGCGACGTCGCCACGCTGCGGGAGATCCAGCGCATGAGCCAGGACGAGGGCATCAACCTCGCGGGCATCGCACGCATCCTCACCCTGCAGAACCAGGTGAACCGACTCCAGACGGAGGTCGAGAAGCTGCGGCCCCGTGCAGACACCGGCTCGCGCGTGTTCACCTCCGGGCCCTCCGGCCACGTGGTGATCGTCGAGCGCGGCCGGCGGGTGAGCCGCGACGAGGGCCGCTCGCTCGTGCTCTGGCGCGGTTCGAGCCTCCACGAGTAGGAGGTGCGACGACCGGCGCGGGTCAGGCTCCTGACGAACCGGGCGCACCGACCGCACCGACGCCGTCGATCGCCCACCGCATCGAGGTCCGGAACTCGTGGCGCTCGGGCTCCGCGTGCGCGGCAGTGCCTCGTAGGAGCGCGAGCATCACGTGACCGTGGCACGTGGTCCAGATGTGGGTGGCGATGAGGTCCGCGTCCTCGACGGAGCCGGGGATGTCGCCACGCTCGAGCGCGCGCACCACCCGAGCCCGGTGCAGGGAGAACGACGCCGCGCCGCGCTCGAGCGCCGCGTCGTTGCGTTCGTACCCCGGCACGGACGGCGTGAACATCACCTGGTACTGCGTGCTGTGGACCAGGGCCCACTCCCGGTACTCCACGGCGCCGGCGAGCAGCCGCTCGCGCCCATCCTCGATGCCGTCGATCGCCTGAGACACGCAGCGGTCGAAGTCCTGGAAGCCCTCCTCGATGATCGCGTCGAGCAGCCCGGGCTTGCCGCTGAAGTGCGTGTAGACGCCCATGGTCGAGCACTCCGCGGCGGTGGCGACCGCCCGGATGGTGAGTCCCGCACCGCCCTTGTCGCCCAGGATGCGGATCGCGGCCTCGAGAAGACGGTCGCGCAACGGCTCGGGTTCCCCTGGCATACGGCGCATCCTAGGACGGCCCCTCTCGATGCCGCACGACACTGTGGTCAATCGGACAGCGACCGCGCGGTGCGGCCGGTCACACAGCCCTTGACGGCACCGGCGCGCGCCGCGACGATGACCCGCATGGCCGACGCAGAGAACCCGCACACGCACCACGCCCCTGACTACATCGAGATCCCTGCGCTCGACACCGATCAGTCCGTCGCGTTCTACGGCGCCGCGTTCGGATGGAGCTTCACCCAGTACGGGCCCGAGTACTTCGGCATCGTCGCTGGCGACGGTCGCGAGGTGGGAGGCATCTCCGGCGTCGGAGCTGTCTCTCGAGGAGACCTGCTGGTGGTGCTGTTCTCCCGCGACATCGAGGCGTCACGAGATGCCGTCGTCGCCGCCGGGGGGACCGTCACCCACGACATCTTCGACTTCCCCGGCGGGCGCCGCTTCCACTTCGCGGACCCGTCCGGCAATGAGCTCGGGGTCTGGTCGCTGGTGTAGCCGCGGAGGTCGCGCTCCCCGATCACCGTCCCGTGTCGGACCCGCGGCGTAAGGTCTGATCATGGCGATCGAGCTTGCGGTCGAGGCCCGGGGCCTCGTCAAGAACTTCAAGGAGACCAAGGCCCTGCGCGGGATCGACCTCGCGGTGCCGCGAGGGTCCATCCTGGGCGTCCTGGGACCCAACGGCGCGGGGAAGACCACCGCCGTGCGCATCCTCGCGACGTTGCTGCGACCCGACGGAGGAGCCGCGACGGTGGGGGGCTTCGATGTCGAGCGGCATCCCGCGGAGGTGCGCAAGCGCATCGGCCTCACAGGCCAGTACGCGTCGGTGGACGAGGAGCTGACGGGCCGCGAGAACCTCCTCATGATCGCCGCGCTCCTGAACCTCCGGTCCGCGGACGCCAAGGTGCGGGCGCGCGAGCTGCTCGAGTGGTTCGACCTCGGCGACGCGGCGGACCGCACCCTCAAGACATACTCCGGGGGCATGCGACGCAGACTGGACCTGGCGGCGTCGCTCACCGGACATCCCGAGGTCGTGTTCCTCGACGAGCCCACCACCGGCCTCGACCCCGCCAAGCGCGAGGACATGTGGGACGTGGTCAGGGGCATCGTCGCGAACGGGACCTCCGTGCTGCTCACCACGCAGTACCTCGAGGAGGCTGACGCTCTCGCGGACGACATCGTGGTCATCAATCACGGCGAGGTGATCGCCCACGACACCGCCGACCGCCTCAAGCGCGTGGTCGGATCCCAGACTCTGCGCGTGCGGCCGGCGGACCCGGCTCAGGCACCGCTGGTGCACGAGATCCTCGCGCGCGTCGCCACGGACGGCGCACCCATCGATGAGCACCGTCCCGGCGAGTACTCGGTGCCGGTTCCCGGGGACGCAGTGCTCACGGACGTCGTCGCGTCGTTGCGCGCCCAAGGGGTGGACGTCACCGAGCTCTCGCTGCAGCTTCCGAGCCTGGACGAGGTCTTCTTCACCCTCACGGGCGAGCGACAGCGACAGCCCGCCACCGACGGGGAGGCAGCATGACCACCGCAGACGTCACGCGCGAGGTGACGCCGATCCCGGCCGGCCCGCTCGATCTGCTCCGGCACTCGTGGGTGCTCGCCAAGCGCTCGCTGGTCAAGACCTGGCGCACGCCCGAGGGACTCATCGACGTCACCCTGGCGCCCATCATGTTCACGCTGCTGTTCACCTTCATCTTCGGCGGTGCGATCGCGGGCTCCACCTCGGAGTACCTGGTGTTCCTCATCCCCGGGCTCATCGGCCAGAACATCGCGTTCTCGTCTGTCGGCATCGGGATCCAGCTCAACTCGGACATGGAGAAGGGCATCTTCGACCGGTTCCGGTCGCTGCCCATCTCCAGGATCTCGCCGCTGCTGGGCGCGGCCCTCGGCGACATCGTCCGCTACGTGCTGCTCATCGGCATCATGGTGGGCACCGGCTCTGTGCTCGGCTACCGCATCACGACGGACCCTCTGAGCTTCCTCGCCGGATGCCTGCTCGCGATCCTGTTCGCGCTCAGCCTGGCCTGGGCCCCCATGCTCGTGGGTCTCGTGGCTCGATCCGAACGAGCGGTCCAGGGCATCGTCTTCATGACCCTGTTCCCACTGACCTTCGCATCGAACGCGTTCGTGGACCCCAGCACCATGCCCAGCTGGCTCGAGGCCTTCTCCAACGCGAACCCGCTCTCGCACCTCATCGAGTCGCTGCGAGCACTGTGGAGCGGCACCGGGGAGTGGCAGGGACCCGTGACCTCGACACTCGTCTGGTGCGCGATCCTGGTGGCGATCTTCGCTCCCCTCGCGATCCGTGCGTACAACCGCAAGACATGACCGTCGCGAACGGAGCGAGACACAGCAGAAGGGTCTGACACCGCCCTCAGCTCGGTGCCAGACCCTTTGCTCCGGAGAACCGGTTCTATCGCTGCAACGACTCCACGAGATCGCTGGCGAAAGCATGCGTGTCGGGCAGGGACTCGATCCACACCCGGGGAGGCTGGCGCATCAGGTTGCCGGCCTTCATGGCGACCGCGCGCTCAGAGATGTGATCGCGCAGCGCGGCGATGCCCGCTCCCAGCGCGGTGCCCCGCTCGACGAGCACGGCGTAGAGGCCATCACCCATGCGAGCCATCGGGTGACCCTCGCCGTAGGCGCCCATCAGCGCTTCGCCGGCGGCGGCGTTGCGCGCGATGCGCTGCCAGGGGTCCGTGGCCTCGACGGAGACATCCACGATCACGAGCGCGTGCGTCGCGGTGACGGTGGTGCCGGAGCGTGCAGCGGTGCCGTACACCTCCGCCAGGCGCTGAATGAGGTACTCCGGCGTGCCGAGCCCAGACTCGGCGTCCGTCATCGCGGGAGCGTCTGCAAACGCGCCGTTGCCAGCCGTCCAGCCCTCGCACAGGGCGCGGATCGAGCGGATGGGAGCCGACTCGAAGCCAGCCGCCTTGAACAGCACCGCCATGTCGTCGATCGCCTCGGTGATGCCCACGCCCGCGGACGAGCGGGCCTGGCCCAGGCGGAACGCTGCCGGCGCCGTGTCCAGACGAGCCTCAAGCGCCTCGACCAGGGCTTCCGTGGCGGGCGTGTACCAGTCGCCCGGACGCAGCCAGACCGTGTCGATGCTCGCGCTCTCCCACCGGTGGAGAAGCGCGGCCGACCCGGAACCGGGGACCTGCGTGTCGTTGCTCATGCCTGATGAGAGACTGGCCGCACACGGGTATGACGCAGTTTCTCCAGAAACTTTCCCGCGTGCCGATGAGGGACATGTGACCAATTCCCCAACCTGGCTCTTGCCTTGCATACGCGTGTACAGGGAACATAGGGGGACCCTGGGTGGAGGAGGCCTGCTCGCATGAGCTCCGAGGCGATCGCACTGTGGACGGAGACGTCCAGCGATCCTGAGCTGATCGCCGGTGTACGCGCCGGCGATGCGGCTGCCTTTGGCGTGCTCTACGAGCGTCACGTGGGTGCGGCTCGCAAGGTCGCCGCACAGTATACGAACTCCCCGAGCGACGTCGACGACGTGGTGTCGGAGTCCTTCTCTCGAGTGCTGCGCGCCCTTCAGCGCGGCGACGGTCCCGACCTCGCGTTCCGCGCGTACCTGTTCACGATCGTCCGCCGCACCGGCATGGACGTGATCGACAAGGGCATCCGCACCAAGCCGCGCGAGGACATGACCCCCTACGAGTCGTCGCTCGGCTACGAGGCCTCCTCCGACGAGCCGGCCCTCGACGGCTTCGAGCACGGCATGGTGGCCGATGCGTTCAAGTCCCTCCCCGAGCGCTGGCAGGCGGTGCTCTGGTACACCGAGGTCGAGAAGAAGAGTCCCAAGGAGATCGCTCCGCTGCTGGGGCTCACCGCGAACGGGGTCGCCGCTCTCGCCTACAGGGCCCGCGAGGCACTGCGCCAGGCGTACCTGCAGCAGCACCTCAACACGTCGGACTCCATGGACTGCGTCGAGGCGAACACGCAGCTGGGCGCCTATGTTCGCGGCGGCCTCAGCAAGCGCGAGCACGGCAAGGTGGACGCGCACGTGCGGACCTGCGAGCGCTGCGGCGCGCTGGTCGCCGAGCTCGAGGACGTCAACCGTGGGATGCGGGGCATCATCGCGCCCCTGTTCATGGGTGTGATCGGTGCGGGGGCCCTCGAAGGCGGACTGCCCATCGGCGGCGCATTCGGCCCGCAGGGAGCCGCCGGCGCGACGGCGGGGGCTGGCGCCTCAGGTGCCGGCGCGGGCGCGGTGGGAGCGGGCGGCACCGCGGCCGCTGGAGCAGGTGCCGTGGGCATCGCGGGCGTCATCGGCGCCATCGCGCAGATCGCGCTTCCCGCTGCAGCCGTCGTGGGCGTGGTCGCTCTGGCCGTGAACGGTGCGAGCGTGCTGGGCTTCCTGGGTACGGACGATGACGGCGCCGGCGTCGCCGGACCGGTGGTCGTGAGCCCCTCGCCTGCCCCGAGCGCGAGCACGGGATCCGGCGCCGTGTCGCCCTCGCCGGAGCCTTCCGACGAGCCGTCCACGAGCCCGTCGCCAGAGCCGAGCGCAGGCGCCGACGACGCGCTGGACGCCGATGACCCGTCTGCCGGGACCGGCCGCGGCGACGCGGATGGATTCACTCCCGACCCGATCGGCGTGTCGAACGGCGGCTCGACCGAGGGCTCGACCGAGGGCTCGAGCGGTGGCGCGACCGGCGGCTCGAGCGGTGGCGCGACCGGCGGCTCCACGGGCGGCTCGGGAACGGGCTCCGGCGGCGGAATGGTCGACCCCGTCGACCCCGTGGACCCGGTTGACCCCGTGGACCCGGTTGACCCCGTGGACCCGATCGACCCTCCCCCCACCGGCACCGCCAGGCTCGCGATCGGTCAGGCGCCGCTCAACTTCATCGAGCTGTCGCGTTCGGACCCGAGCATGGAGATGGGCGTCTCCAACGGAGGCGACGGAGCCGCAGAGACGGTCACCGCGTCCATCGCCCTGCCCGATGGCCTCACTTTCGCCGCCCCCACCGCCGGCGGCGGAGCGTTCTCCGCACCGGTGGACGGCGATCTCGCCCGTGCCGTGGCCCCTGTGACCGGCACGACATTCACGCTCGGCGACTGGGAGTGCACTCTCACGGCGGACCAGAGCACCGTCTCCTGCGAGCTCGAAGCCCTCGATGCGGGCGCGGACGCGGAGCTCGAGCTGGACGTCGCTCTGCCCGACGGCGACCTCGCCCCCGACGCCCGCACCACCTTCGTGGTGGAGTCCGGCGACCAGCGCGTGGAGTACTCCGTGCGCACGGGCATCCAACTGTCCGACGACGCGCTCGAGCCCGTGTACGCGGGCGAGGGCAAGCTGGGGGTCGTGCAGTTCGGGGCTCCTCTGCTGGGCTGCGACATCGAGGTGCCCGAGTGTGAGCGGGCGCGCCAGTCGCCGTTCACCACAGGCACCGGCCAGTTCCCGTCCGACAACAACGAGTACCCGATGGTGCCGCTGATGGACGACGGTGGCGAGTGGGTCTCCGGAGTCACCACCGTGTCCATCCCTGCGGGCGCCACGGTCAAGGCCGCCTACCTTGAGTGGTCCGCCAACCGCGCCCTCGGCTCGTCCGGCAACGGCGGTGCGGACACGTGGGAGGGCCGGGTTCGCGAGGCTCGCTTCAAGACCCCGGGTGGCGACTACGTCGACGTGCGGGCCGATGGCTCGACGCTCACCACGCAGGGCCACCGGCAGTACTACATCTCGCGCAAGGACGTCACCGCGGCCGTCGCCGCGGCGGGTTCCGGCACCTATTCGCTGGCAGACATCGCGATCGCGGCCTCGCGCAACGACTCCGACCCCACCTACTACGCCGGGTTCACGCTGACGATCGTGTTCGAGGACGCGACGATCGAGGGCACGTCCCAGGTCACGCTCTTCGAAGGGCCGCACTGGGTGTCCTCGTCCGCGCCGGTGACCAAGCAGTTCGAGCTCGACGAGCGATCCGATGTGTCGCTCTCCTGGTCAGCGTTCGAGACCGATCGCGCTCTCGCCGGCGACACGGTCGACCTCGACGGCGACCGCTTCACCCCCGTTCGCGAGTTCGGCGACGGTGCGTCCGAGAACGCCGCGGACGCCCACGCCCACGGATCGCTCTATGCCAACACGATGGGCGTCGACGCCAAGCCGTTCGTGACCAAAGAGTCACGCGAGGAGGGTCTGCACCGGCTGCGGATCGCGACCACCGGCGACAACTTCCTGCTGGGCACCGTCGCCGTCACCATCAGGAGCTAGCGCACTCGTCAGCGAGCAGGGTCCTCGCTCCAGTCCATGTCGAGCTGCCGGGCCGTGCGACGAGCCATCTCGGCGCCTTCGAGACGCGCGACCACATGCAGAGCCATGTGCAGGCCGGAGGTGAGCCCACCGCTGGTGATCACGTCGCCCGCATCGGCCCACCGCACATCGCTGAGCGCCCCGTCGACCCCTGCGCTCCTCAACGCCGCGACGTCCTCCCAGTGGGTGGTGGCCGGCAGGCCGTCCAGGATGCCGTGCTGCGCCAGCAGGAACGCACCGGTGCACACGGACGTGGTGAGCTCTCCCGCCGCGGCGAGCGCGCCCACCGCTGCGCGGACCGCGTGATCGGCGAGGGCGGCATCGACGTCGATGGTGCCCGGGACGACCACCACGTCGAAACCGGAGGCGTCCTCCGCGGCGCTCAGAGCCGTCAGGGTCATCCCGCCGAACGCGGTGACATCGGCACCACCGGGACTGAGCAGCTCCACGCTGAACGTGGCAGCCCTGCCGTCGCGCTCCGCCAGGCGCGAGGCCGTGAGGAACACCTCGTACGGGCCGCCCGCGTCGATGAGATCGAAGCCGTCGAAGACCAGAATGCCGATGCGCGCCATGGCGCCCACTCTAGGAGACGACCTCGCTCGAGGCACGACGGCGCACGATGAGCCACAGCGACGCGTGGCCCAGGGCGAGCGCACCGATCATCACGACGGCCATCGAGGTCACCGACACACCGGCGGCGCCCACCAGCGGCGACGCCAGGCCGGCGATGCCCATGTTCAGCGCGCCGATGAGCGACGCTGCCGTCCCTGCTTCACCAGCGTGGTTGGCGAGTGCCGTGACCTGGACCGTGGGCATGATGAGCCCCACGGGCGAGACCACGAAGAACAGCGAGATCATCACTGGCAGCACCCCGGTGCCCAGCAGCCCGCACGCCAGCAGCGACAGGGCGCCCGCCATCATGACGGTCAGGCCGGCGGTGGTGACCGTGCGTGGGGCGAGCACGCGCATCAGTCGCGCGGAGGCCTGCGTTCCCACCACGAGCCCCATCGAGTTCACTGCGAACACGATCCCGTACTGCTGCGGCGTCAGGCCGAACTGATCCTGGAGCAGCAGCGAGGAGGCGGACAGGTAGGCGAACAGCGCCGTGAACGTCATGGCTCCCACGAACGCGACTCCCACGAACGCTGCGTCGTTGAAGAGGTGACGGTAGCGACGCGCGATGGCGGACACCTCGAGCCGTCCGCGGCGCTCGGCCGGAAGAGTCTCGACCATGAGCCAACCCGCGATGATGGTCATGACGACGCCGTACGCGGCGAGCGCCAGGAAGATGCCGCGCCACTCCATGACGTTGAGCAGCTGGGAGCCGATCACCGGCGCCAGCACGGGCGCGAGTCCGGTCACGAGAGCCATGCGGGACAGCATGCGGATCAGCTGCTGGCCGCCAAAGAGGTCGCGGACCATGGCCATCGCGACCACACCGCCGCCGGCGGCGCCGATGCCCTGGAGGACACGACCGGCCATGACCAGCTCGATGGTGGGCGCGAATGCCACGGCGATGCTGGCCACGATGTGCACGGCCGTGGCGATGATGAGCGGTCGCCGGCGGCCGAGCGCGTCGCTCAGCGGGCCCACGATGAGCTGTCCGAGAGCGAAGCCCACCATGGTGGCGGTCAGCGTGAGCTGGATCGCCGCGTCGCCCACTCCCAGGTCCGCTGCGACATCAGGGAAGGCCGGGAGGTAGAGGTCGACGGTGAACGGACCAAGGGCGACGAGAGCGCCGAGCACGAGCACGTAGGTGAGCTTCTCGCGACGGGAGAGGGTACGACCGTAGGCCTGCGCAAGGGATGCGGCAGTGGCGGCTGGTGTGGCCTTGGGGGCGTGGAGGTCGGAAGACACAGGGGTGCACTCTCTGAAGATCGGGCGGCGGCGCCAGGGAACTGGGGGGCCGCTCGCGAGGGTGCGGGAGGTCGGCCTGATCCAGTCAACGCCGACCAGGAAAGTCTAATTCCTACCTAGTGGTAAGTCCATCCAAAGGTGAGAATGCTCACGCCAGCGTCGACAGCTCTCTGACGACGGGCGTTCATCCGCACAGAAGGCGACGGCCCCGCGATGCGCGGTGGGAGCCGCTCGGGCTCCATCCCACGCGCCGCGGGGCCGTTGCCCCGGTGCTCGGTGTCTACCTCTTGGTGGCCTGCGCGTTCACCTCGTACGAGGTGTTGGTGGCCTCGAAGAAGTTGACCAGCTGCAGGGTGTCGTTGGCGGTCGCCATCCACTTGGCGGGGTTCGACACGTTGTAGTGCGGGTCGAAGCCGAGCTCCTCGAGCCGGCGGTCAGCGAGGTACCTCACGTACTGGTTCACGTAGTCCGCGTTGAGGCCGAGGATGCCCTTGGGGAGGAGGTCGCGGTTGTAGCGCTCCTCCATCTCGACCGCATCGAGGATCATCTGGCGGATCTCGTCGGCGAAGTCGGGGTCCTGGAGGTCCTCGTTCTCCTCGAGCACGGTGAGGATCAGGTTGATACCGAACTGCAGGTGCAGCGACTCGTCGCGGATCACCCAGTCCATGAGCGAACCGAAGTTGCGCAACAGGTTCCGCTGGCGGAAGGACAGCGCCACCATGAAGCCCGAGTAGAACCAGATGCCCTCGAGGATCACGTTGTATGCCACGAGGTTGCGGACGAAGTCCTTCTTGCCCTCGGTGGTGGAGATGTCGAGCGTCTCCTCCGTCATGCGACGGATGAAGTTGACCTCGAACTCCTCCTTCGCCGCCATCGACGGGACCGACACGTGGGACTCGTACGCGGCGTCGCGGTCGATCGGGAACGTCTCGAGGACGTACTCGAAGGACATGCAGTGGTTGGCCTCCTCCCACATCTGCTTCGCGAGGTACAGGTGGCACTCGGGAGCGTTGATGTAGGGGTACACGCCAAAGGCCAGCGCCTTGTTGACGAGCAGCTCGTTGGGGTTGAAGTACGACATCAGGAAGGTGACGGCGTGCTTCTCCTCCTCCGTCATCTTCTTGAAGTCGGCGAGATCCTCGCCCAGCTGGATCTCGTTGGGGAACCACGTGTTCGCGACGGCCTGGTTGTAGAGGTCGTACGCCCACGGGTACGTGATGGGCTTCAGCAGCAGTCCGTCCTGGATGCCGGTTCCGAGAATTGCCATGATCTGATGCTTCCTATCCTGGTTGGCCGGTTACTGGCAGGACTCGCACTGGAGGGCCTCCATGGGGTCCACGGGGCACGCCACACCATCCACGAGCTCGGTGTCGCCGTTCGGCGAGGACACCGTGCTGTCCACCACGTCGAGCACTGCCACACCCTGAGGTGCGACCGCAGCTGCGGTCTCGACGGAGCCCGTCGCGGCCGGAGGCTCGGTGGCGTCGGGCAGGGACGTGGGCGGCACCGCCGGCTTCTCGACGGGAGCCGAGGAGAACGCCTTCGCTGCGACGTCGGACAGCACCGATGCCGGCGCGGTCGCGATGGTGCTGGTCGTGGCCGGAGCCTCGGACGCCGGAGCAGCCTCGGCCTTGGCTGCGGCAGCGCCGAAGCCCTTCTTGGCCGGCGCCACTGCGGCCGGTGCGGAGGCCTCCACGGCGGGCGCCTCCGCGACCTCCGCGACGGTGCTCTCCGCGGTCCCGGCGGCCGATGCCTTCGAGGCGCCGAAGCCCTTGCGGGCGCCGAAGCCGCGACGCGACGGACCGCCGGTCGAGCCGCCGGAGGCGCTGGCGGCAGCCTTGTTGAGCTTCTCCGTCTTGTTGACGCGCACCGTCGACTGCTCGGCGGTGTGACGCGGCTTCATGTGGAGGTAGTACGTGGTCTTCACGCCGCGCTTCCACGCCGCGGAGTACAGGTCCATCATGTTCTCGACGTCGCGATCCGCGAGGTAGATGTTGCGGCTGATCGCCTGGTCGATCCACTTCTGGGCGCGTGCGGCGACCTCGATGAACGCGTAGGGCGAGAGCTGGAAGGAGGTCTTGTAGACGTCCTGCAGGTGCTGCGGAACCTCCTCGATCTGCGACAGGTCGCCCTGCACCTCGAGCAGGCGGTCCTTGACGTCCTCCCACAGGCCGAGCTCCTGGAGGTCCCGGACGAGGTTGCGGTTGACCTCGAGGAACTTTCCGGAGGAGGTGGCCCGCGAGAAGATCTGCGAGAACTGCGGGTCGAATCCGGGCGTGGTGCCGGCGACGAGGCCGATCGACGCCGTGGGCGCGACCGCCATCAGCGTGGCGTTGCGGATGCCGCCCTTGACCTTGGCGCGCAGCGAGTCCCAGTCCTGACGCGTGGTGCGGTTCACCTCGATCTCGACGCCACGGTCGGCCTCGGTCTCGGCGATGGTGTCGAACGGCACCTTGCCCTGCGACCAGCCCGAGCCCTCGAAGTTGGTGTACGCCCCGCGCTCACGGGCGAGGTCGGCGGAGGCGTCGATCGCGTGGAAGGACACGAACTCCATGATCTCGTCGATGAGGTCGTAGGCCTCCTCGGACTCATAGGCGAGCCCCAGGCGCTCCGTGAGGTCGGTGAATCCCATGACGCCCAGGCCGACCGCGCGGTTCTCGGAGTTCGAGTGCTCGGACTCGGGGACCGAGGACAGCGTGATGTCGATGAGGTTGTCGAGCTGGCGGACGGCCAGGCGCGTGGACTTCTCCATGCGCTCCCAGTCGATCTTGCCGTCGACGAGGTGCTCGGACAGGTTCACCGAGGCCAGGTTGCAGACCGAGATGTTCTCGCGGTCCTGCGGCAGGCAGATCTCGGTGCACAGGTTCGACAGGTGGATGGTGCCGGTGTTGGTGTTGAGGGCACGGTTGTTGATGGTGTCCTTCCACGTGAGCCACGGGTGCGACGAGCCCTGCAGCATCACGAGGATCGACTTGTACTGCTCGCGGGCGCGCATCTTCTTGAAGGTGCGCATGCGACCCGCCTCGGCCAGCGCGACGTACTCGGCGTAGCGAGCGGAGAACGCGGAGCCCACCAGCTCGACCAGGTCAGGGGTCTCGGCCGGGTCGAACAGGTACCAGAAGTCGTCCGCCTCGACGCGCTTCATGAACTCGTCGGAGATCCACACCGCGGTGTTGGCGGTGCGGGTGCGGCGGTAGGGGTCGCCCGAGTTCTGGCGCAGGTCCAGGAACTGGGCGAAGTCCATGTGCCAGTTCTCCATGTAGAAGCACAGGGCGCCGAACTTCTTGCCACCCCTGGACACGGCGCGCAGCGTCGAGTCGATGGTGTGCATGAACGGGATGGGGCCGGTCGAGGTGGTGTTGTTCGACTTGATGGGCGAGCCCTCGGAGCGCAGCTTGGTGACGGACAGGCCGATGCCGCCCGTGCCCTTGGTGAGCCACATGACGTCGCGCACGCTCTTGGCGATGTGCTCGATGTCGTCCTCCATCTGCATCACGAAGCAGTTGGAGAGCTGGGGGTACGAGGTGCCGGCGTTCACGAGCGTCGAGCCCGCGGGCAGGTAGTCGAGGCGCGAGATCTTCTCGTAGAACTGGATCGCCATCTCGGTGGGGTTGGCCTCGTTGAGCGCGAGGCCCATCGAGACGCGCATCCAGAAGTACTGGGGGACCTCGAGGGCCTTGCCGTGGCGATCCGTGATCATGTAGCGGTTGCGCATCGTCACCGTGCCGATGTACTTCAGCAGGTCGTCGCGCTCGTGGTCGAGAGCCGCGGCGAGTGCGTCGAGGTCGAACCTGTCCTCGAGGCGCGTGTCGAGCAGCCCCTCCTCGACGGCGTCGCGGATGTAGCCCGGGAAGCGTGCCTGGTGCAGCAGCGCGAGCTCGAGGTTGGTCTCGTAGCCGCCGAGGACGCGCTTGTAGATGACCTTGCGCAGCAGGCGAGCGGCGACCGTGTCGAAGCTCGGGTCGTCCTTGACGTTCTGGACGGCGACGCCGATCGCGGCCTCGTCCAGCTGCTCGGTGGTGATGCCGTCGAACAGCGTGATCGCGAGCTCGGACGCGATCTGCGTGGTGATCGAGATCTGGTCCGGCAGGCCCTCCGCGGCGCGCTCGATCGCCTTGTTGATGCGATCGGCGTTGTACGGCTCGCGAGTGCCGTCACGCTTGGTGACGTGAATGCCGGTACGGGACGGGTTGGCCTCTGCGACCGCATCCGCGACAACGGCGTCGTTGACGCTGTCCTGGGCGGTGTTCTCCGTGATCGTCACGTTTCTCCCCTCGCACATGTGCGTTGTTTCTGACCCGCGCGGGCCATGGTTCTGTGTTCTGCTGATGTCCGCTGGGGCCGGGGCGACGCCCACTGAGGGAGGCGACGTCGGGAGCGCGAAGCGTGATCCGACACTAACGTGGCCGGGGCGAAATCACAACCTTGTAACACCAAGATGTGGGACTTTTCTGGGAAGTGACCACTAGATGTTGTGGTCCTGTGGAGAAAGCTGTGTAAACGCTGTGGACAGCGCGGCGTGTCGTCCACACCCAGGTGCGAAACCTGGGGAACACTTGCCCACCGCGCGATCCGAGCCACCGCACCACTGTCTCACCGGGGTCTGACATCGCCGCCGCCCAGGTCACGACAGCGGCCACCCTCTCCCGCATCGGCCGGCTTGAAACACCACTGTCCGCGTGATCCGCGGGGCGCGAAGGGTCGCCGGGACTCGACAGTGAGAGCGCGCGCGATCACGGCGCGAGACGCCGCGCGGCGGGGTGATCGCTAGTGGTCGACGATCCCGTAGAGCCGGTCGCCCGCGTCGCCCAGCCCGGGAACGATGTAGCCCACCTCGTTGAGCCTCTCGTCGACCTGCGCGACCACCACGGATACGTCGGCACGGTCGCCGATGGCGTCGCGCACGTGCTCGATGCCCTCGGGGGCCGCGAGCAGGCACACGCAGGTCACGTCGGTCGCACCCCGCTCGAGCGCGTACTCGATGGCCGCGACCAGCGACCCGCCCGTGGCGAGCATCGGGTCGATGAGGAACACCTGGCGTCCCGTGAGGTCCTCCGGGAGACGGTTCGCATAGGTGACGGCCTCGAGGGTCTCCTCATCTCGCTTGAGGCCCAGGAAGCCCACCTCGGCGCTGGGGATCAGGCGCGTCATGCCGTCGAGCATCCCCAGTCCCGCGCGCAGGATCGGCACGATGATGGGCGGCGGGTCCGCGATCTTGGTGCCCGTCGCGGTGGTCAGCGGGGTCTCGACCTCGCACTCCTCGACCGTCACCTCCCGCGTGGCCTCGTACGCGAGCAGCGTCACCAGCTCGTCCACGAGGAGACGGAACGTGGGCGACGGCGTGCGCTTGTCGCGCAGCACGGTGACCTTGTGGCGGATGAGCGGGTGGTCCGCGACGTGCAGATGCATGGCTCCACGTTACCGCCCGCAGGTAGCCTGGCGAGGTGGAGAACTGGACCGAGGCGATGGGCGAGGCGCTCGAGCTGGCCGCCCGCGCATCGGCCGTGGGCGACGTGCCGGTGGGCGCCGTCGTGGTGGATGCGAGCGGCGCCGTGATCGGCCGGGGATGGAACCGCCGCGAGGTGGAGCATGATCCCACCGCCCACGCCGAGGTGCTCGCTCTGCGCGAGGCCGCCGCGGCCGCCGCGAGCTGGCGGCTCGACGGCTGCACGCTCGTCGTGACCCTCGAGCCGTGCGTGATGTGCGCGGGCGCGGCGCTCGCCGCCCGCATCCCGCGCATCGTGCTGGGCGCGTGGGACGAGAAGGCGGGCGCCACCGGCTCCCAGTGGGACGTGGTGCGCGACGCGCGCATCGGCGCGAAGGTGGAGGTGATCTCCGGCGTGCGTGCCGCAGAGAGCGCCTCCCTGCTCACAGCATTCTTCGAGGCGCGGCGCTGAGCCCATGACCGAGCGCCCCCGCCGGCGCGCCGCGCTGGCCCATCGCGCCGCAGATGGCGCTCACCCTCACCATCCCGCTGCTCGTCGGACTCGCCGTCGACCGGATGCGGGCTCGCGGTCGCGGTGAGCATCGCTCCCCTGATTCGCCGGAAGCACTGGGCGGTGACGCCGCCGATTAGGAGACAGCGTGAACAGCCGGTAATCTTTTCGGCGGTGACGTGTCCGAGCGGCCGAAGGTGCAGCACTCGAAATGCTGTGTACGGTAACCCCGTACCGTGGGTTCAAATCCCACCGTCACCGCCACAGTGAGAGCCCGGTTCCCCGCAGGGGAGCCGGGCTCTTGCTATTCCCCGGCAGGGCCGATGCGCCACGCCAGACACCCTTCCCGCGCCCCCACGGGCGCGCGCCTGTAACGTCACGTGGAGAGGGAAGGGACGCTCATGACGCCACCGGCAGAGCAGGGAGCGGGACCCGCGAGGGTTCCGTTGCGAGAGCGCGAGAACACGACTCTCGAGCTCACCGCCACCGGGCTGGCCGCCCTCGCCTTCGTGGTGGTCGCCGCGGTCGCGCTGCCGGTGTTCAGGCTCGAGGCCGCACCCATCTCCGGACCGGGCTCCGTGGGGCAGTACGCGGCCGTCGCCGCCGCGGTCGCCGCCGCCCTCGCCTTCGCGGCAGGTCGCTACGCGCTCCACACGCGCTCGCGGCCGCGCATGGGCGGCGTGCTGGACGTCGTGGACGTCGCAGCGCTCGCGCTCGCACACGGGATCATCGCGCTGCTGGGCTGGACGCTCGCCGCGGCCATCATGGCGGAGGCCTTCATCGGAGCGACGGTCTTCGCTCTGCCCGTGCTCGCCGTCAGCGGAGCGGCGGCGGCCGTGTCCGCCTACATCGCCTTCCTGTCCGCGGTGAACATGGGCCCGCAGCTCCTCGCCGTGGTGCTGGCGACGTTCCTCGTGGGCGGCGTGCTCGCGAGCGCGCTGACCGCGAGCGACCCCGAGTGGTGGATGCAGAACCTCAGCACGCTCGGGATCTCGGACGATCTCTCGGCGCGCGCCTTCAACATCACTCTCGTCATCGCGGGCTTCCTGGTGACGGTGCTGGCGCGCGTGGCCACGCGCGAGCTGCCGACGGCGACAGCGGGCGGCCAGCGGCGCGTCCTCGGCGCGCTCGTCCTCGTGGGCGTCTTCCTGGGCTGCGTGGGGATCTTCAACGTGGACACCCGGTTCTGGATCCACACGGCCGTCGCGAGCGGCATGGTGGTGGCGTTCGGAGTCCTCACCATTCGGCTGCGCGCCTGGGTGCCCGGGATCTCCCGCGCATTCCTGCCCGTGGGCTGGGCGTTCCTCGCCATCATCGTGGTGCTCGCCGCATTCTTCGCCGCCGGCTACTACTCGCTCACCGCCGTCGAGCTCGTCGCGGGCGTGCTGGTCTTCACGTGGATCATCCTGTTCCAGCGCAACGTGGGCGCGCTCGACGCTGACACCGCGCGCGGGGGCGCCGCCTAGGCGCGAGCCGCTGTTGGCCGCACGCGCTGCCGTGCGCCAGACTGTGAACGTGAACAGCGACGTCTCCATCATCCTGCACCCGGACTACCGCATCGGCACCGTCGACCGGCGCATCTTCGGATCGTTCGTCGAGCACCTGGGACGGTGCGTCTACACCGGCATCTACGAGCCGGGACACGCCACCGCCGATGCTCACGGCTTCCGCCGCGACGTCGCGGACCTCACGCGCGAGCTGGGCGTGACGGTGGTGCGCTATCCCGGCGGCAACTTCGTCTCCAACTACGTGTGGGAGGACGCCGTGGGCCCGGTCGAGCACCGCAAGCCCTTCCTGGACCTCGCGTGGCGCACCGTGGAGCCCAACACCATCGGCACCGACGAGTTCCTCCAGTACTGCGAGCGCGAAGGCCTCGAGCCGATGATGGCGGTGAACCTGGGCACCAGGGGCGTCGACGCCGCCGCCGCGCTGGTCGAGTACTGCAACGGGCAGGCGGGCACCCGCTGGGCGGATCTGCGCATCGCGAACGGTCGCGAGGAGCCCTATGGGGTGACGCTGTGGTGCCTGGGCAACGAGATGGACGGCCCCTGGCAGATCGGCCACAAGGACGCACACACCTACGGGCGCCTGGCGGCGGACGCCGGCAAGGCCATGAAGCTCGTGGACCCCACGATCGAGCTCGTCGCGTGCGGATCGTCCTCGATGTACATGGACACGTTCGGGGAGTGGGAGCGCACGGTGCTGTCCTACACCTACGACATCGTGGACCACATCTCCATGCACGCGTACTACGAGGAGCTGAACGGGGACCGCGCATCGTTCCTGGGCTCGGCCACGGCGATGGACCGGTTCGTCGAGCGCGTGGTCGCGAGCGCCGATGCGGTGGGCGCGCAGAAGCGCTCGGACAAGCGCATCACGCTGTCCTTCGACGAGTGGAACGTCTGGTACCTCGAGTCGCGCTTCGGCGACGCGACGGACCTTCCCATCCAGCGCGACGCCCCCCGCATCATCGAGGACCGCTACTCGGGCCTGGACGCGGTGGTGGTGGGCGACCTCATGGCGACCCTCCTCAACCACGCGGACCGCATCGCGGTGGGCTGCCTCGCGCAGCTCGTCAACGTGATCGCGCCCATCATGACCGAGCCGGGCGGCGACGCCTGGAGGCAGACCACGTTCCACCCGTTTGCCACGACCGCCCACCTGGCTCGGGGAGAGGCGCTGCAGCTCAAGGTGGACGCGCCCACCTTCGCCACCGAGCGTCATGGCGGGGTTCCGGCTGTCACCGCGGCCGCGACCGTCGATCCGGACACCGGCGCCCTCGCGCTGTTCGTCACGAACCGCACGGACGCGGAGCAGACCGTCACCCTGCGCCACCCCGGTGCGCGTGCACACCTCGAGGGGGGCAGGGCCGTGCTCGCGGACCACGACGGCGCGCGCGAGACCCAGAAGGCGGCCGAGGCCTACGGCATGGTCGACGCCCTGCCCATCACCCACGGCGACGGGACCATCACGCTGACTCTCGCACCAGAGTCCTGGACCGCGTTCCACGGCTCACTGGAACGGTGACGTTCACCTGACGCGACTCGAGCACCTGGCCGATGCGCGCATCGGTCGGTTGCGGGGCGTCAGCCCTCGTCGGCCTCGGGCTCGGGCGACGGGGTGGGGCTGGCCTCGGCCAGCGGGTTCTCCGGGAGGGTGCGGGGCGCCGGCACGGCGACCACGAGCCCGGCGGGACGGCACTCGCCGTCGGCGCTCAACGCCAGCTCGGGGCTGAGCTCGGGAGCGAGCGGCTCGCGCAGCACCGGGTTGTCCGCGAAGCCCTGACCCACCACCAGGTCCAGGGTGATGTCGGGTCGCTGATCGAGCACCAGCTCCGCGTCCTGGAACTGGCGGGCGAGGGTGTAGGCGTGCTGGACGCCGCTCTCGCCAAAGTAGATCAGCGCGATGCCGTCGTAGGGGCGAGGCCAGTTGGCCGTGCCCACGGTGACGAATCCGCGGCCGTCGAGCGTGCTCTGCGTGGTGCCGGCGAGTCCCGGGACCTCGGTGCCGTTGTTGACGCGCACCACGACCTCGCCCGGGTTCAGGGGCTTGTCGGCGGTCTCGTCCGCGGGGTTGGCGGGCGGGGGGCACACGAGCGTCACGTCCTCCGCCAGGCCCGAGTCCGGGGTGTTGAACTGCGCGTCGAATGGCCCGTCGACCTCGCCTCGGTACACCGCCGATGCGGCGAACGTGAGCGCCGCGATCGCGATGATGATGACGCCGAACACCACCAGCTGGCGCTCGCGCCGATGGCGGCGCACGGCCTTGCGGCGCTTGGCATCGCTGCCTGTCGGCGCTCGGTTCACGAATCCCCCACTCGGGTGCAGCAAGGACGTCTCTGGCGGAGGATAGGGGATTCGAACCCCTGAGGGCTTGCACCCAACACGCTTTCCAAGCGTGCGCCATAGGCCACTAGGCGAATCCTCCAGGCCCGTAGATGCTACCCGAGCATCGGCGTTCCTACTAATTGCGCCGTGACGTTAGACTGTTCGGCGACCCCTCACGTGGCGATATCTCGCCCAACTCCCCCAGGGCAGGAATGCAGCAAGGGTAAGCGGGCTCTGTCGGGTGCGTGGGGGGTCCTTCCATGCCCGGAGCCTCCGGCGCTGTCGCGTGTGGACGCCCGATGCGCGTGTCACCAGCCGCCACTAGAGTCTGTGGGGTGACCACCGCCCTGTATCGCCGCTACCGCCCCGACGCCTTTGCCGACGTGGTGGGACAGGAGCACGTGACCGCTCCGCTCATGCAGGCGCTGCGCGCGGACCGCGTCAACCACGCGTACCTGTTCTCGGGTCCGCGCGGCTGCGGCAAGACCACCTCCGCCCGCATCCTCGCCCGCTGCCTCAACTGCGTCGAGGGCCCTACGGACACGCCCTGCGGCACGTGCGACTCGTGCGTCGAGCTCGCGCGTGGCGGCTCCGGCTCGGTGGACGTGGTCGAGATCGACGCCGCGTCGCACAACGGCGTGGACGACGCCAGGGAGCTGCGTGAGCGCGCGGCCTTCGCGCCCGCTCGCGACCGCTACAAGATCTTCATCCTCGACGAGGCGCACATGGTGACCACGCAGGGCTTCAACGCCCTGCTCAAGCTGGTCGAGGAGCCGCCGCCACACGTGCGCTTCATCTTCGCGACCACCGAGCCGGAGAAGGTCATCGGGACCATCCGCTCGCGCACTCACCATTACCCCTTCCGTCTGGTGCCTCCCGCCGTGCTCACCGACTACCTGGCGCAGCTGTGCGAGGCGGAGGAGGTCCAGGTCGCCGGCGGCGTGCTCCCGCTCGTCGTCCGTGCCGGCGGCGGCTCGGTGCGTGACTCCCTGTCCGTCCTGGACCAGCTGATGGCTGGCTCCGGCGACGAGGGCGTCACGTACGAGCGCGCCATCGCGCTGCTCGGCTTCACCGATGCGACCCTGCTCGACGACGCGGTGGATGCGATCGCCGCAGGCGACGGAGCATCGCTGTTCGACGTGGTGGACCGCGTGATCGGCACCGGGCACGAACCCCGCCGGTTCGTGGAGGACCTCCTCGAGCGGCTGCGCGACCTCATCCTGCTGTGCGCCGCGGGTGCCGAGGGCGCGAAGACCATGGGCGAGGTGCCCACGGACCAGCGCGAGCGCATGGCGGACCAGGCCCGGCGCCTGGGGCTCGCGCGCGCCTCCCAGGCCGGCGACCTCATCAATGACGCCCTCACGCACATGGTGGGCGCCACCTCGCCCCGCCTGCATCTCGAGCTCCTGTGCGCTCGCCTGGTGGCCGCTGCGAGCAGCGCACCCGCGAGCGCTGCGGTCCCTGCCGTCGCAGCCCCCCTCCCGGCATCTGCGCCCGCTCCGGCCGCCTCAGCCACGACGACCGTGGGCAGCGCCGGTTCAGCAGGCGCCGACGGCGGCGCGGCACAGGCGCGCGCGGCGGTCGCCGCGGCGCGCGATCAGGCCGCTGCGCCGAGCGCACCGTCCGCGCCAGCGCCAACGCCAGCGACACCCGCTGCACCTGCTCCCGTCGCGGCGCCGGCTCCTGCGGCGAACGCAACTCCGACCCCGGAGTCCACGGAGCCCGAGCCGGTGCGCGCGCCCACCGGCGATGTCGCCGGTGGCGCCGAGGATGCGGAGCTGGTGCGCCGCCGCTGGCCCGAGGTCCTCGGCACTCTCGAGCGTCGCCGCGTCACCTGGTCCATGGTGAGCCAGAGCGCGCAGGTGGCCTCGGTCGACGCGGGCGTGCTGACCCTGGCCTTCGACAATGCCGCTCTCGCCTCGCGCTTCACTGGCAGCGCTCACGCGGAGAACGTCGCCCTCGCCGTGCGCGAGACGCTCGGACTGCACGTGCGCGTGGAGGCGACCGTGGGGCCGCAGGGCCCAGCGCGCGCGGCCGCTGCGGCGCCTGCTGCGGCTGTCGCTTCCGGGACCGGCGCGGCCGGCGTCGCCGCCGGTCCCGCCGCCGCCGTGATGGCGGCCGCCAGCGCACGCTCGGCGCCCACCGCCGCATCCGCCCCGCATGCCCCCAGCACCGCAGTCGAGGAGCCGCCCCCGTGGGACGAGCCCCCGCCCGAGGAGGACATCGCGCCTGATGACGAGGCAGCACCCGACGCCCAGCTGTCCGGTGCGGATGTCGTGGCACAGATGCTCGGCGGGACCATCATCGAGGACTGACGGACCCGCGTGAACGAGCGTCCGCGAACGCTCGGGGTCGTTTCCGGATCGCCCGGATTGCGCTGATATCGTCGGACCATGGCTGGCGAGACGTCGGAGGCGAAGCCCCCGAACAAGTTCGAGCTCCGGCGCGCCCGCACCCGCGAGGGACTGCTGCAGCTCGGCATCGACCGCTTCCTTCTCAAGGGGTACGGCGAGACCACCATCGAGGACATCGTGCGCGACTCTGGTTACACCCGCGGCGCCTTCTACTTCCACTTCCCCTCCAAGGAGGCCTTCTTCGTGGAGGTACTGCGGGCCCGGCGCGGCCGCCGCGGACCATGGTGGGAGGTGCTCGAGGCCGCTGAGCCGGCCAGCATGGCCGAGGCGCTCGCGATCGCGAACGCCGAGTTCGCACGGACTGACCCCGAGGGCGCGCGCTGGACCATGGCGATCAGCGAGTTCGTAGACGCGAACAGGCACGACGACACGCTGCTGGCGCCGCTGCGCGAGCTCCATCAGGAGTGGACCGAGGAGCTGTCACGCCTCACCGTGTACCTGCAGGAACGAGGCTGGTGTCGCACCGACCGCACCGGCGTGCAGCTGGCGAGCGACCTCCTCGCGATCGCGACGGGCTTCGGCGTGATGTTCGAGATCTACCGCGCCGACACCTCGGCGATCATGGATCTCTACCACCGCCACCTCGAGCCACGCTGATCCCGCACGCGCGCCTGTCGGCGCGTGTCCGCCCACGCGCCTACTCTTGAGCCCATGTATGACGGCGCGGTGCAGGATCTGATCGACGAGCTGGGACACCTCCCCGGCATCGGCCCCAAGAGCGCTCAGCGCATCGCCTTCCACCTGCTCGCAGCGGACAAGGTGGACGTGCAGCGGCTCGCCGAGTCGATCACCACGGTCAAGGAGAAGGTGCGCTTCTGCGACACCTGCGGCAACGTCGCGGAGTCCGAGCAGTGCCGCATCTGCGCGGATCCCCGGCGCGCCGAGGACCTGCTGTGCGTGGTCGAGGAGCCCAAGGACGTGGTCGTCATCGAGCGCACCCGCGAGTACCGCGGGAGGTACCACGTGCTGGGTGGAGCGATCGACCCGATGAACGGCGTGGGGCCCGACGACCTTCGCATTCGGGAGCTGCTGACGCGCCTGGGCGACGGCAAGGTGCAGGAGATCATCATCGCCACGGACCCGAACATCGAGGGCGAGGCGACCGCGACCTACCTGACGCGCATGCTCGCCCCCATGGGGATCGACGTGTCGCGCCTTGCCTCGGGCCTTCCCGTGGGTGGCGACCTGGAGTACGCGGACGAGGTCACCTTGGGTCGCGCCTTCGAGGGGCGCCGCAAGGTGTCCTGACGCGCGCATCGGCCGCCCTGACCTGACAGGTCTGGACGGCCGATGCGACGGCGGGCTCAGGCGACGCGAGTGCCGGTACGGAGCTTCTTGTAGGGCACGCGCAGCCGGCGGATCACGATCCACATCGAGCCGATGAGAAGCGTGAGCTGGACGCCCAGCCCGATCCACGGCGCCGGCGTGAGGTTCGCGAGACGCTGCTGACGCTCGTTCTGCTCGGCCTCGTCTGCGGCGAAGAAGGCGTCGATCTCCTCCTGCGTCATGTCCTCGTCGTACGTGGGCACGGTGCCGTCGATCATGCCCTGGAGCTCGGCGCACTCGTCGTACGCCTGGAAGTCGCTCACTTCCTCGTCGGGTCCCAGCCGAGCGTCCGAGATGAGCGAGTGGATCATCGCGAACATGCCCGGTGCGGCGCGGCCGTCCTCCTCCCACGTCACCGGATCGACCACCGGAGCGCTCTCGGTGATCATCACCGCGGGGTTGAGCAACAGGATCCACGCGATGCGGTCCGTGTGCGTGATGGTCATGGGCCAATCGGACTCGATGCAGGTGTAGTCATCCGGGTCGAGCTGCGAGTAGTCGCCCGTCATGTACGCCTCGTCGAGCGCCGCGGACGCCTCCTGGTCGAGGGTCGACCAGTCGATGTACCTGTCCCTCGACGCAGACTCCTCCGTCACGAGGATGCTGGCCACGCCGAACACGATGAGCGTGCCGATGAGGAAGAAGCCGGTGGTCAGGTGCGCGAGGGCCACGGACGCGACCGCGCGAGCGGCGATCGAGGACCATGCGAGACCCACCGCTGTGAAGGTGAGCACCACCAGCAGGATCGCTCCCACCGTGAGCAGCGCCTCGTTCCACCGCCAGCCCGAGTTCAGGAAGGTGTAGATCAGGAACGGCGACAGCGCCACGAGGGCGACCACCGAGACCACCCACGAGGCGAGGAGCTTGCCGACGGCGATGTCGCCTGCCGTGAGGTGCGACATCTGCAACGGCGCGAGCACGCCCTCGCCCGAGTCGCCATTGATCGACGTCGCGGACAGGGAGGGGGCGATGAGCATGCCGACGCCGAGCACCATGATCAGGACGATCTCGAAGTTGACGGAGGACAGCTCCGGCGGCGCGAACACGGCTGCCGCGATGCAGATCGCGATGACGATCGCGAACAGGATGCCGTAGAAGACGTAGCCCTTGGCGGAGGGGCGTCTGCGCCGCAGCTCGATGCGCATCATGAGACTCACGCCGTGGGGAGTGGGCATCCACGGGTTGCCCGTGCGTGGAGGTGGCGACACGGGGACGTCGGGACGGGGCGGCGGGGTCTGGGTGGTGGTGTCGGTGCTCATCGCCGCTCCTCGTTCATCGCCATGTAGGTCTGCTCGAGCGCGGATCCCACCGGACCGAACCGATGGACCTCGATGCCCTGGCGGATCAGCCACGCGAGGGCCTGCGCCGCGTTGGGCTCGTCCGCGATGCGGGTGACGGCCCCGGTGGGCGTCGGCTCGAAGTCGACTCCGCCGGCCGTCAGCGCCGCGTGCAGCGCCGCTGGCTGGATCGCGTCGATGCGGTACTTGAGGCGGGCATCGGCGACCATCGCGGCCGCCTGCTCGCCCAGGGTCCGTCCCTTCGACATGAAGACGGCCTCGTCCACCATCTCGTCGAGCTCGGCGAGCACGTGGCTCGAGACCAGGACGGCGCGACCCTCCGCGGCGAACTGTCGCACCAGGATGCGCAGCTCGACGCGCGAGCGCGGGTCCAGGCCGTTCGCTGGCTCATCGAGCAGCAGCACCTGAGGGTCGTGCACCAGGGCGCGAGCCAGGGACAGCCGCTGCTTCTGGCCGCGGGACAGCACTCGCGCGGGCCGGTGCGCGAACTCGCCGAGGTGCACGCGCTCGAGCAGGGCCATTCCACGCTCGCGTGCAGTCCCCTTGGGGATGCGATAGGCCTCGCCCATGAGGGTGAGCGTCTGGAGGCACGTGAGGTTGTCCCAGGAGCCCAGCTGGTCCGGCATCCAACCGATCGCCGCTCGCACGGCGGCCGCGTCCGTACGGGGGTCTGCTCCCGCCACGCGGATCTGGCCGGCGTGCGGCCGCAGCAGACCCGCCAGCATGAGCATGAGCGTGGTCTTGCCGCAGCCGTTGGGGCCGATCAGCGCTGTCACCTCGCCCTTGCGCACGGACAGCGTCGCGTCCTCGACTGCACGCACGTCGCCGAAGCTGCGGGCTACTCCCTGTGCGGCTATCGCCTCCGTGATCGGAGGCGCGTCCTCGGTGATGGTCATTCCACTCCTCTTGCGGTTGGGTGGCGCAGCGATGCGCCCGGTGCCATCGCTAGCAGTGTGGCAGAGCGCTGGTGCATACCCCATGAGGGAAGCCCCTGATCTTTGATGTGGGGGAAAGCGGGGTTGACGCCGCATCCAGTTAGTAGTTAGATTCCTTGCTATGTCGCGCACCCGCGTCGACACCCCGCCGACAGGAGCCACCATGCCCACCACCGTCCTCGTCACCGGCGCCACCGGATGGCTCGGCCGCCACACCCTCGACGCGCTGGCTGGGCACAGCGGCCTCCGGGTGATCGCTGCCGCCCGAGACGCATCCCGGGTGCCGCCTGCGCACACCGCGCAGGCGCGCATCGGCGACCTCACGGATCCCACCTACCGGCACACCGTGGTGCAGGGCGTCGACGTGCTGATCCACGCCGGCACCTGGTCCAGCTTCTGGGGACATGCGTCCCACGAGCGTTCCCTGTTCCTCGAGCCGTCGATCGACCTGATCGACCGCGCCGTCGAGGCCGGGGTCGGGCGCATCGTCCTGGCCTCCACGATCGCGATCGGCACGCCTGCGCGCGCGGGAGCCACCGTGGCGGCGGCCGATGCCCCCGTCGCCCGCGGCTACTGGCCTCACCTGGACGCGATGGTCGCGGTCGAGCAGCACGCCCGGGGCGCAGCCGGCACAGGACCGGGCTCCACGACGGTCGTGTCCGCGCGGCTGGGCCACTTCGTGGGCCCGGGCCTCTCGCTCGGCCTCGTCTCCGCGCTCGTGCCGCGTCTGAGGACGCGCATGGTGCCGTGGGTGGACCGCGGCAGCGCGCGCATGCCGCTCATCGACGGCACGGACCTGGGCCGAGCGATGGCGCTCGCCGCGCTCGCGCCTGGGATCGAGGGCTACGTCCCGATCCCCATCGTGGGAGCGGAGCAGCCCACGAGTCGGGAGGCGATCTCGCACATCGCTGAGCTCGCGAACGTGCCGCGGCCCGTGTACTCCGTGCCTACGCGCGCGGCGTTCGGCTTCGCGGCTCTCATGGAGCGGCTGCATCCCGTGCTCCCGGGGACGTCGCCGTTCCTCACGCGCGCGCTCGTTCACGTGGGGCTCGACTGGCACTCGGACCCAGCGACGGCTCGCGAGCTCCTGGGCTTCGAGGCCCGGGTGGACTGGCGCGATGCCGTGGCCGCATCCGTCGCGGACAGGCGCGCGCTCGGATTCCCGTGGCCAGAGCTCACTCAGCGACCCACGCAGCCCCTCGACTGGGTCTCCGCGCCTCAGCTCCCGAGCGGGCGGCCCAGCCCCTCCGTCCACACGCGACGCTCCACCTCGTAGCCTGGCGCGACGCGTCGCAGCCCGTCCGCACCATAGGTGATGGTCGCGTGCTCCGGCATGTGGGGCGGGGCGTCCACGGCACCGTCGCGCACCAGCGCCAGCCAGTCCGCGTGCACCGCGTCCGCGAGGGCCTGGGGGGGATCGTCGCCCACGGCCTGCGCCACACCGTCCCGACCCAGGATGTCGAAGCCGAAGGGCACGTCGACGCAGTGCGCCGCCCCGGACACCGTGTCCGAACGCGACTCCCACCGGAAGTCGTACGCCCACGTCGGTCCGCTCCCGCGCAAGGCCGCCCAGCCCGCGACGGGCGCACGGAAGATGCCGTCCGAGACCGCCTGACCCAACGCCCAGTCCGTGCCACGCTGGGGCTCGCGAGCAGCCATGGTCTCGGCGAGGCCTTCCGGTGCACCCGCATGCCGCAGCAGCCGCGCGGCGTCCGGCTGGGGCATCGATGCCGTCGCTCCCGCGAGCGACTCGTTGAACTCGTGAGCGGTCGCGCCGATCAGCACCGGCTTGTCCGCTCCCACCCCGGCGATCACCCCCTCCGTCACGCCATGCGGCACCACGTCGCCATCGACCACAGGTGCGAAGGGGAGGGGTTGCGCGCTGCGGTGCAGCAACCCCTCCAGTGGATCCTCGGCCGCGGGCACTGCGGCGTTCAACGCGCGGAACAGCGCGATCTCGTCGACGCTCGACATGCCGGCCACGTTCGTGCTCACGCCGAGCGACTGCGCCACCGCGCGCGCGGCCTCCCTCGCACGCTCACGCGAGACCGAGGCGTCCGCCGGCGAGATCGCGAGCGCCCGCGCGAACAGGTGCTGCGCGGAGGGCAGGGTCAGCAGCCGCATCACAGCGGCGCCGCCCGCGCTCTGCCCCGCGATGGTCACCCGCTCGGGGTCTCCGCCGAACGCGGCGATGTTGCGCTGGATCCACTCGAGTCCTGCGATCCAGTCCAGGACGCCGCGATTGGGGACAGCATCCTCCAGACATCCGAATCCCTCGAACCCCAGGCGGTAGGACAGGGTCGCGGTCACCACGCCGTCGCGAGCGAACGACTCTCCCACGTACCAGGGGCTGGCCGCAGAGCCGGCGATGAACCCGCCGCCGTGGATCCACACCAGCACGGGCAGGCCAGCTCCGCGCGACGGATCCGGGGTGGTGACGTTCACTGACAGGACGTCCTCGCCGGGGATGGAGGGCTCCGGGATGCGCGGCGGATCGTACGGGGACTCGCGCTGCGGCGTGGGGCCGAACTCCCCCGCGTCGCGCTCGCCGTCCCACGCCGCCACAGGGGCGGGCGCCGCGAAGCGCAGGGATCCCACCGGCGGCGCCGCGAACGGGATGCCACGGAAGGTCGCGTGGACGGACTCGGTGCCCCGCGCATCGGCCCGTGAGCGCCAGCGCCCGCGCACGTCGCCCGTCTCGGTGGTCACGATCGGGTCCTCAAGGTGCGCCATGACGCCACGATATCGCCGCGTGAGAACGCATCGGCCCTCACCACTGTGCCCGCGCGAATAGGCGAAAACCCGCCCCCTCATTAGAATGAGGCCCCGTGCCCGGGGCAGGGCGCAACCAACCGCTCATCCCTGGAGTTCCCGCATGCCGCTCGTGGTGCAGAAGTACGGAGGATCCTCCGTCTCGGACGCCGACGCCATCAAGCGCGTCGCCCGCCGCATCGCTGACACGCGCATGGCCGGCAACGACGTGGTGGTCGCCGTGAGCGCGATGGGCGACACCACCGACGAGCTCATCGACCTCGCCAACGCCGTCACCCAGGATCCCGCGCCTCGGGAGATGGACATCCTGCTCACCGCCGGAGAGCGCATCTCCATGGCGCTGCTGGCGATGGCGATCCGCGAGCTGGGGGTGGGCGCGCAGGCGTTCACCGGCCCGCAGGCGGGCGTCATCACCACCGAGCACCACGGCCGCGCCCGCATCATCGACGTCGCCCCAGGGCGCCTGCAGAAGGCCGTCGCTGATGGCGACGTCGCGATCGTGGCGGGCTTCCAAGGCCTGCACCCGGACACCCAGGACGTCACCACCCTGGGCCGCGGCGGCTCCGACACCACCGCCGTCGCG
Organism: Demequina activiva; assembly: GCF_016862815.1. Classification (GTDB taxonomy): domain Bacteria; phylum Actinomycetota; class Actinomycetes; order Actinomycetales; family Demequinaceae; genus Demequina; species Demequina activiva. The sequence continues at coordinate 267,479 of NZ_BONR01000003.1, forward strand.
CTCGCCGCCGCCCTGGGCGCTGACGTGTGCGAGATCTACACGGACGTGGACGGTGTGTTCACCGCGGACCCGCGCATCGTCCCGTCCGCGCGCAAGCTGGGTCGCGTCTCCTACGAGGAGATGCTGGACCTCGCGGCGTCCGGCGCGAAGGTGCTCATGCCCCGCTGCGTCGAGTACGCGCGACGCTTCGAGGTTCCGATCCACGTGCGATCGTCCTTCTCGGGTCTTGAAGGGACCTGGGTGACGAGCGACACTGACGAGGGAGACGACATGGAAGACCCCATCATCGCCGGCGTGGCGCACGACCGCTCCGAGGCCAAGATCACGGTCATCGGAGTCCCTGACGTGCCCGGCTCCGCCGCGCGCCTGTTCGAGGCCGTCGCGAAGGCGGACGTCAACATCGACATGATCGTGCAGAACGTGTCCGCCACCGTCACGGGCGTCACCGACATCTCCTTCACGCTTCCCGCGGACTCCATCCCGCGCGCGACCGCCGCCATCGAGGCCGCTCACGACGGCATCGGCTACGCGGACCTGCGCACGGACGACACCATCGGCAAGATCTCGCTGGTGGGCGCCGGCATGCGCTCCAACTCGGGCGTGTCCGCCAAGTTCTTCGCCGCGCTGCGCGACGCGGGCGTCAACATCGAGATGATCTCGACCTCGGACATCCGCATCTCCGTGGTGACGCGATCCGAGAAGCTGGACGACGCCGTGCGCGCCGTCCACACCGCGTTCGAGCTGGACTCCAGCGAGGGCGAGGCCGTGGTGTACGGAGGGAGCGGACGATGAGCCTGACCATTGCGATCGTGGGTGCCACCGGTCAGGTGGGCACCGTCATGCGCGAGCTCGTCGCGGACCGCTTCCCCGACGCGTCCGTGCGCCTGTTCGCCTCCTCGCGCTCGGCTGGCACCGTGCTGCCTCACCGCGGTCAGGACGTCACCGTCGAGGACATCGCCTCCGGCGACTACGCCGGCATCGACATCGCGATCTTCTCCGCCGGCGGCGGCCCGTCCCGCCAGTACGCGCCGCTGTTCGCGGACGCGGGAGCGATCGTGGTCGACAACTCGAGCGCGTGGCGCATGGACCCCGAGGTGCCGCTGGTGGTGTCCGAGGTCAACCCGGACGCGCTGGACAGCATCCCCAAGGGCATCGTCGCGAACCCCAACTGCACCACGATGGCCGCGATGCCGGCGCTCAAGGCGCTGCATGAGGAGGCCGGGCTGGTGCGGCTGGTCGTGTCGACGTACCAGGCGGTCTCGGGCTCCGGCGTGGCTGGCGTGGCCGAGCTGGGCACCCAGGCACGGGCCGCCGCGCAGGACGCCGATGCGCTGGCCCGGGACGGCCGCGCGGTGGCCTTCCCCGCGCCTCAGGTGTACACCGACACGATCGCCTTCAACGTGCTCCCGCTCGCCGGCGACCTCCTCGAGGACGGTTCGAACGAGACCGTGGAGGAGCGCAAGCTGATCGACGAGTCGCGTAAGATCCTGGGACTGCCGGGGCTGCGCGTGTCCGGCACCTGCGTGCGCGTGCCGGTGTACTCGGGACACTCGCTGTCCGTGAACGCGGAGTTCGCCTCCCCCCTGTCGCCGGAGCGTGCGTACGAGATCCTGGCGAACGCGCCGGGCGTCGTCGTGGACGAGGTTCCCACGCCTCTCAAGGCCGCTGGCTCCGATCCCACGTACGTGGGCCGCATCCGTGCGGACCAGGGCGTGGACGACGGTCGTGGCCTCGCGCTGTTCATCGTGGGCGACAACCTGCGCAAGGGCGCGGCGCTCAACGCCGTGCAGATCGCAGAGCTGGTCGCCGAGCGACTCGCCGCTCGCGCATCCGCCTGACGCCGCGAGCCGCGAACCGCCCCGCCTGCTCCAGAATTTGGCACCATTTTCATCGTCTAGGGCCCTAGACGATGAAAATGGTGCCAAATTCTGGGGTGGGGGGAGGGCAGCTAGACGATGGCCCAGGCCATGACGCCGATGATCGCCAGGCACACCGCGGCGACCGGGAGCGCACGCGTCAGCACCTGACCCTCGCGGCCTGACAGCCCCACCGTCGCCGCTGCCGCGACCACGTTGTGCGGGCAGATGATGTTGCCGATCGCCGCGCCCGCGCCCTGTGCGCCCAGCAGCGGCACCGGGTCGAGGTCCGCTGACAGCGCCGTCTGGTCCTGGAACTCCGTGAAGAGGATGTTGGACGCAGTCGCGGATCCGGTCATGAACGTGCCGAGCGCGCCCACGAACGGGCTCAGCACGGGCCACAGCGCGCCCGTGGCGGCGGCCGCGAGCGCGAGCTCGGTGGTCATGCCGGACTCGGACATCGTGAAGGCGACCGTGACCATCGCCACCAGCGCCACGAACACGGGCACCACCTGGAAGGTCGCCTTCTCGAAGGCCAGGCCCACGTCCCGCAGCGCCGCACGCTGCCACGCCGCTCCCGCCAGGAAGGACAGCGCGAGCAGCAGGCCCGGGTGGTACAGCGGCTGGATGGACTCGGAGAAGTGACCGTACAGCTCCCAGCTCACCTCCCATGACTGCGTGGCCTCGCGCACGGGCGGCACCAGGCGCGTCACGAGCACGAGCACCACCAGCACCAGGTAGGGCGCCGATGCGGCCAGGAATCCCATGGTCGGGTCCTGCTTCGCAGGGGCCTCGCTCGACGCCCGCTCACGGGCGGCGGGATCGACGCCAGGAGGAACGGTCCGCTCGACCACCTCGTCGGCGGCCTCGTGCACGCGCTCCTCCGCCGCGATCTGCTCCGACGCCGCTGAGGGCGGTCGACGCATGAGGACCCAGCGCACGATCAGGATGAACACGACCGCACCGCCGATCGCGCCCACGAGGCTGGGCAGCTCCGGTCCCACGAAGCGTGCGATGAGCAGGTTGGGCACGAAGAACGCCAGGTACGCCACCGCCATCCAGCGCCATGGCGGTCCGGCCGTGGGCATGAGGGTCCCGACCATGCGGGCGACCATGAACGCGAGCACCAGGCCCGTCGCGGCCATGTACGGCGCGACCGCCCACGACAGGTCCAACGGCGAGTAGTCCACGATCGCCAGCTGCGCGAGCGTAGGGGTGCCCACCGCGGCGAACGGCACGGCGGAGGCGTGGCCCAGCATCGCCGCGACCACGGAGGTGACGGGCTTGAAGCCGGCCGCGACGAGGAAGGGCGCGGCGAGGGCGACCGGGGTGCCGAACCCGGCGGCACCCTCGATCAGCAGGCAGAAGAACCACACGATCAGGAGCGCCGCGACGCGCGGGTCCGGGGTGATCCGTGCCAGGCCGGCCTCGAGCGCGGAGGTCGCGCCGGTGCGCTGCTGCAGGTGGTGGATGCCCAGCGCCGGCCCGATGATGAGCATCACCGTCAGCGCCACCCACCCCGCGCGGGCGAGCACCCCCACGATGCCCTCGATCTGCGTGAAGGGATCATCCTCGCCGCCGAAGCCGAACGCGCTCAACGCCAGCACCATGGCGCCGAAGGCCGCCGTGGCACCCGCGAGCGCAGCGGACCACTTCGCGACCACCATCAGCAGCAGGATCGCGATGATGGGCAGGGCCGCGAGCAGGGTCAGCACAGGATGCCCCCTCGAGCGTCACCGCTGATGCGAGCCCTCATGACCCCACCCTGCCACGGCCGGACCATGCGTGCGCGCGGTGCCGCGACCGCGCATCGGCGGCCCTAGCCGGTGCCGAGCGGGTCCGCGAGAAGGTCCCCGAACGCGATCTCCGCGGCGCCCACCATGAGCAGCTCGTCTCCCAGCTCCGCGCGCACCACGTCCAGATTGTCAGCGAGCGGAGCGAAGGCGAGATCCTCCAGGGCCGCGGCGAGGCGGTCGCCACGCAGCGCGTGGAGGGCGCTGAGGAAGCCGCCCAGCACTATCACCTCGGGGTTGAACACGGAGACGAAGGACGCCATCGCTCGGGCGAGCGTGTCGACCTGATGGTCGAGCTCGGCGCCCAGCACCGCGGACTCGGACCGCGACAGCGAGCCCTCGACATCCGCATGGTCGATGCCCGCGGCGCCGGCGGCGCGCTCGAGCCGCTGCAGGTTGACCTCGGTCTCGAGGCAGCCGGTGCGGCCGCAGTGGCACTGCTCGCCATCGGAGCGCGCGAGGGTGTGCCCCAGCTCGCCCGCGAACCCATCGGAGCCGCGCAGCACCGCGCCATCGTTCAGCACGCTGCCGCCGATGCCGGACACGGACCCGTTGAGGTAGACGAGGTTGGAGCGCCCCCGGCCGGCGCCGAACAGGGACTCCGCGACCAGCCCGGCGTTCGCATCGTTGTCGACGGCGACGGGCACCCCCAGGGCGCGCCGCAGCGGCTCCGCGATGGGCTCGTCGCGCCACAGCAGGTGCGGCGCTCGAGCGACTTCGCCGGCGCGCACCCGGACCAGGCCGGGGATCGCGACACCGGCGCCGACGGCTCGCCACGGCGTGCCGTCGAGCATGTCCGCCGAGTGCACCCGGACCACGTCCACCATCTGCTCGACGGTGGGCAGGTTCGCCATGGGCACGCGCTCACGTGCGTGCACCACGCCGCCCATCCCCACGATGCCCACGACGATCGCGTCGACATCGGGATTGATCGCGATCGTGACGACGTCGGGATCCGGCACCACGATGGGACTGGGCCGGCCCACGGCTCCCGTGGCGGGCGCCGTCTCTCGGACCAGGCCACCGGCGACGAGGTCCGCCACCAGCACGCCGATGGTGGAGCGGTTCAGTCCGGTGGCCCGCGTGAGGTCGGCGCGGGACACGCCTTGACGGTGGTGCACGAGCGACAGCAGCGTCGAGAGGTTGTGGCGGCGCGTGGCCTCGTTGCGGCTGCCGCGACCGGCCGCGAGGGGCCGTCCGGGCGTGTGCTCCACCATGCGCGTGCTCTCCCTTGATCGGCGGACTGCCCACATTTTGACAGGTCGCCCCCTGCGGCATATGTTGTAGCCAACAACCTAACAGATCCACCTCCCCACGGATCAATGACGATCGGAGCATCACCATGGCACCCACCCCCACCCGCGAGGACAAGTTCTCGTTCGGCCTCTGGACCCTCGGCTGGGAGGCGCAGGATCCGTTCGGTTCCGCCACCCGCCCCCGCCTCGACACCGTCGAGGCCATCCACGGACTGGCCGAGGCCGGCGCCTGGGGCATCACCTTCCACGACGACGACGTGTTCCCGTTCGGCTCCTCCGACGCGGACCGCCAGAAGGCCATCGACGACCTCAAGGGCGCGTGCGACGACACGGGCATCGTGGTCGAGATGGTCACCACCAACCTGTTCAGCCACCCCGTCTTCAAGGACGGCGGCTTCACCTCGAACGACCGCGGAGTTCGCCGCTTCGCCATGCGCAAGGTGATGCGCAACATCGACCTCGCCGCAGAGCTGGGCGCCACCACGTTCGTGATGTGGGGCGGACGCGAGGGCGCCGAGTACGACTCCGCCAAGGACATCAACGCGGCGCTCGCGCGCTACCGCGAGGCCGTCAACGTCCTCGGCGACTACGTGACCGACAAGGGCTACGACATCAAGTTCGCCATCGAGCCCAAGCCCAACGAGCCCCGCGGCGACATCCTGCTGCCGACCATCGGCCACGCGATCGCGTTCATCAACACGCTCGAGCGTCCCGAGCTCGTGGGCCTCAACCCCGAGACCGGCCACGAGCAGATGGCGGGCCTGAACTACACGGCGGGGCTCGCGCAGGCTCTCGACTGCGGCAAGCTCTTCCACATCGACCTGAACGGCCAGCGCGGCATCAAGTACGACCAGGACCTCGTGTTCGGTCACGGCGACCTGCACAACGCGTTCTCCACGGTTGACCTGCTGGAGAACGGCAGCCCCAACGGCGGCCCCACGTACGACGGCCCGCGCCACTTCGACTACAAGCCGTCGCGCACCGAGGACAGCAAGGGCGTGTGGGAGTCCGTGCGCGCCAACATGTCGATGTACCTGCTGCTGAAGGAGCGTGCCCTGGCCTTCCGTGCGGACCCCGAGGTCCAGGAGGCCCTCGAGGAGGCCAAGGTCTACGAGCTCGGCAAGACCACGCTGGGCGAGGGCGAGTCCTACGACGACCTGCTCGCGGACCGCTCCGCGTACGAGGACTTCGACGCCGACGCCTACTTCGGCGGCAAGGGCTTCGGCTTCGTGCGTCTCCAGCAGCTGGCCTCCGAGTACCTCATGGGCGCTCGCTGACCCGTTCCACTCCTCGGTCCGCCCGCCCCACGTTCCCCCATACGTGAGGCGGGCGGACCCGCTTCCCCCTACTGAAAGGACGCGCGATGACGCTCGTCGCAGGCATTGACTCCTCCACCCAGAGCTGCAAGGTCGTCATCCGCGACCTCGACACCGGAGACGTGGTGCGCACCGGCCGCGCCTCGCACCCCGACGGCACCGAGGTGGCGCCCGCCGCCTGGTGGGACGCGCTGCGCTCGGCGCTCGCCGAGGCCGGCGGGCTCGAGGACGTCGCCGCCGTGTCCATCGGCGGCCAGCAGCACGGGATGGTCGTGCTGGACGCGGATGGCCAGGTGATCCGGGACGCCCTGCTGTGGAACGACACCCGCTCCGCCGGCGCGGCCGCGGACCTCATCGAGGAGTTCGGCGCCGCCACGCTCGCGGAGCGCACGGGCCTGGTGCCCGTCGCATCGTTCACCTCGACCAAGCTGCGCTGGCTGCGCGACGCCGAGCCGGACAACGCCGCCCGTGTGGCCGCCGTGGCCCTGCCCCACGACTGGCTGACGTGGCGCCTGCGCGGTTACGGCCCCGCCGGCGAGTCTCCGCATGGTCCCGTGCTCGAGGAGCTGACCACGGACCGCTCGGACGCCTCGGGCACCGGATACTGGAGCCCGGCGAGCGGCGAGTACGACCGCGACCTGCTGATCGCGGCACTGGGCCACGACGCGATCCTCCCGAAGGTGCTGGGACCGGGCGAGGCAGCTGGGACCGGCGCCCTGGGCGCCTCGAGCACGGCCGATGCGGTGGTGCTGGGACCAGGCGCCGGCGACAACGCTGGCGCCGCCCTGGGACTCGGTGCCGGCGAGGGAGACGCCGTGGTGTCCATCGGCACCTCGGGAACGGTCTTCGCCGTGACGTCCACCCCCGCTCGCGACGAGTCAGGTGCGGTCGCGGGCTTCGCGGACGCGTCAGGCGAGTTCCTCCCGCTGGTGGCGACTCTCAACGCGGCACGCGTCCTGGACGCCTTCACGCGCGTCCTGGGCGTCGACCACGACGAGCTGGGGCGCCTCGCGCTGGACGCCGAGCCTGGCGCCGGCGGCGCCGTGCTGGTGCCGTACTTCGAAGGGGAGCGCACGCCCAACCTGCCGGACGCCACGGCGACCCTGGCGGGCCTGACGCTGGCCTCGACCACGCGCGAGAACCTCGCGCGCGCGGCGATCGAGGGCATGCTGTGCGCCCTCGCGGACGGCCTCGACGCCGTGCGCGCCCAGGGCCTGGACCCGCAGCGCCTGCTCATCGTGGGCGGCGCGGCCCAGAACCCCGCCGTGCAGGCGATCGCGGCGCAGGTGTTCGAGGTGCCCGTGGTGATCCCCGAGCCCGCCGAGTACGTCGCGCTGGGCGCCGCGGCCCAGGCTGCCTGGGCCCTCACGGGCGAGCGTCCCGACTGGCCGGTCGAGACCGTCGCGACCCCCGCGCAGGACCACCGCCCGGTGATCCGCGAGCAGTACCGCGCCGCCGCATCCGCCGTCTCCTGACAGCACCCCCCGACGACGAAAGGGCCGGTGCGTGAGCACCGGCCCTTTCTGCTGGTCGGGGTGACAGGATTTGAACCTGCGACCTCGTCGTCCCGAACGACGCGCGCTACCAAGCTGCGCCACACCCCGGAAAACAGCCGTGTCAGGATACCGGATGGAACCCCCTGCGACCTAACTCGCCCCTAGCCCTCCCGGGGCATGAGCGTGAGCAGCGTCGCCTCCGGCCTGCAGGCCAGTCGGACCGGCGTGTACGGGTTGGTCCCGACCCCCGCGGAGACGTTGAGCCACACGCTGTCCTCGCCGCCGGGAGCGTCAGGTCGCGCACCCGGCCACCCGTGCAGCCCCTTGGCGCGCGAGGTGTCGAGATCGCAGTTGGTCACGAGCGCGCCGTAGCCCGGGACGCACACCTGACCGCCGTGCGTGTGGCCCGCCAGGATCACCTGCGCGCCATCGCCGCGCAGCGCCTCGAGCGCACGCAGATAGGGGGCGTGCACCACGCCGATGCGCAGCTCGCCCTCCTCGACGCCGGAACCGGGGTCCAGGGGCAGCGCGTCCCGCCCCAGATGCGGATCGTCGAGGCCCACGAAGGACACCCGACGTCCGGCCACGTCGAGCGCGCCCCGCGCGTTGTTGAGGTCGAGCCAGCCGCGGCTCGTGAGACCAGCCGTGAGCGCCTCGTGGTCGAGCTCCTCGGCGTCGCGGCGCACCCGGGTGGGAGCAGCGAGGTAGCGCAGCGGGTTCTTGGGGCGCGGGCCGTAGTAGTCGTTGGAGCCGTGGACGAACACGCCAGGAGTGCCGAGCAGCGGCTCGAGCGCCTCCAGCACCACGGGCGCTGCATCGGCGTGTGCCATGTTGTCGCCGGTGTCCACCACGAGGTCAGGGCGAAACTGCGCGAGCGAGCGCACCCATGCGACCGTCTCGCGCCGCTGGGGCGTCAGGTGCAGGTCGGACAGGTGCAGGATGCGCAGCGGCTTCGCTCCCGGCTCGAGCACGGGTGCACTGACCTGACGCACCACGAAGGACCGCGCCTCGACCAGGCTCCACACGAGCACGCCCGCGCCCACGGCGACGGTGGCGCCTGCGGCGCGCGTCCATCCGCTCATCAGGGGTCAGTCGTCGTCGTTGCGGCCCGGGCCGCCGTTGCCGCCGCCACCGTTGCCGCCGCCCTTGTCCGAAGGCTGGCCGTCCTCGTCGAAGCCGGGACACGGCTGGTTCTTGTCCTCGTTCCAGGCGTCGTTCGGGTCCTCGCACTGCTGGACCCAGCCGTTGGGCGGGTTCTGCTGGAACGACTCCGGGGGCCAGGTGCTGCCCCAATAGTCGTCCGGTGCCTTGGTGCGGTCCCAGCCGCTGGGCCAGTTGTACCACCAGGACGGGAGGCTGTCCGTGGCCAGGTAGACCGTGATGGTGCTGCCCGGCGTCATCTTGCCGCCGGAGCCCGGGCTCTGGCCCGCGACGGCGCCGCTCTCGACCTGGTTGGAGAAGACGCGCTTGTCCGAGACCTGCAGGCGGAAGCCGGCCTCGGCGGCCAGGAAGCGGGCGGTGCTCTCGGACCGTCCGAACAGGTTGGGCACCGTGACGGGCACGCCGTTGAGCATCTCGTCGGAGACCTCCGGGAACTGCATGACCTCCTTGCCCTCCAGGGCACGGTTCATGAAGGCCTGCCAGGTGGGCAGCGCGAGGGTCGAGCCGTAGAAGTAGTCCTCGTAACGGCCGCCGATGGTCTTGAACTGCTGCGGATCGTCCTCATCCGGGTTGCCCAGCCACACCACGGACACGAGCTGCGGCGTGAAGCCGGCGAACCAGGTGTGGGCGTTGTCCTGGGAGGTTCCCGTCTTGCCCGCAGAGGGGCGGCCGTTCAGCTGGTTCGTCTGTCCCGAGCCGTCCGTCATGACCTCCTGCATCGCGTAGGAGACGCCCGCCGCGAGCTCGGCGGAGATCGCCTGCCGGCACTCCTCCTGGGGCACGTCCACGGGGGTGCCGTCCGGCTGGGAGATGGACAGGATCGAGATGGGCTCGCAGTGGATGCCCTCGTTCGCGAAGGTCTGCATCACGGAGGCCATGGTGAGCGGCGAGGCGTTCTGGGTGCCCAGCGTCGCGGACGGGATCTTCTCGAAGGGGGCGCCGTCCGCGCGCTTGAAGCCCAGCGACTCCGCCATGTCCGCGATGTTGCACAGGTCGAGCTGGCTGGCCATCGCCACGTAGCTGGTGTTCACGGAGTTGGCGGTCGCCTGCAGCACCGACTGCGAGCGCGCGCCGGTGTTGCCGGTGTTGCCGGGCTTCCACGGGTCGCCGTAGAACTGCACGGGACCCTCGCACGAGTCCACCCAGTCGCCGTCGTCGTACTCGCGGATGTTGCCGGTGACGACCTGGCGCAAGCCGTGGCCGGAGTTCAGCCACTCCGCGAGGATGACGGGCTTGAACGTGGAGCCGGGGCTGAAGCCGCGCGATCCACCGAAGGCGCGATCCGTGGAGTAGTTGATGGACGTCGAGTTGGGAGCCTTGGCCGCGGGGTCGAACTCGCGGTTCTGCGCCATCGCGAGGATCTGCCCCGTGTCCGGGTCCAGGGCCACCATGGCCATCGCGTAGCCGGACTCGTCATCCTCCGGCAGGGTCTCCCGCAGCTCCTGGTTCGCGATCTTCTGCTTGATCGGGTCCAGCGTGGTCACGATGTCCAGACCACCAGTCCACAGCAGGTCCTCGCCGCTCTTGCCGTCGGAGTTGAAGACCTCGTGCTGATCGATGATCTTGGTCACGTAGTCGCAGAAGAAGGGCGCGATCGCGGAGGCCGAGCAGGAGAACTTGGGGCGCGACACGTCGAGGGTCTCCTCGATGGGGACCGCCACGTAGGTGTCGAGCTCCTCGTCCGTGATCATCTCCTCCTCGTTCATGGTGAGGAGGACCGTGTCACGGCGGAACTGCGCGTTCTCGTAGTTGTCGAGGACGCCGTCATCGGTGTCGAACGTGCGGGTGGGGTCCCACTTCGAGGGGTTCTGGGTGACGCCGGCGATGGTGGCGGCCTCGATGGCGCTCAGCTCTGCGGCAGACTTCGAGAAGTAGTACTGCGCCGCTGCCTCGACGCCGTAGATGTTCGTGCCGAACTGAGCGATGTTGAGGTACTGCTGGAGGATCTCCTCCTTGCCGCAGTCCACGGCGGGGTCGGATCCGGAGCACTGGTCGCCCAGACGCTGGTCGAGGTTGTCCTCGAACGCGAGGGCCAGTCGCCACTCGCGGATCTTGCGCGGCAGCGAGGCCTCCGTGGCCTCCTTGATGGCCTCGTTGTCCTCCTCGGCGATCGCCTTCTGAAGGATGCGGTTCTTGATGAGCTGCTGCGTCAGCGTCGAGGCGCCCGCGTTCGAGTCCTGCGCCACGTTCTTGTACGCGGCGGCGAGGATGCCCTCGCCGTCGACGCCGTGGTGCTCCCAGAAGCGGCGGTCCTCGACCGCGACCACGGCCATCTGCATCCACGGGGAGATCTCCTCGAGCGGCACCACCACGCGGTTCTGGACGTAGAACGTCGCGAGCAGGGTCTTGCCGTCGCGCGCATAGATGTTCGACTGCTGCGGCAGGGTCACGTCGACCAGCTCGTCGGGCAGCTCCTCGAACAGCTCGACCGAGCTGTTGGCTGCAGAGCCCGCGACGGTCACCGCTGGAAGCGCGATGCCTGCGAGCAGGAAGCCGCCGATCACTGCGAAGGCCACGAACATGACCAGAGCAGACAGCAGCTGCACCACCGTCACGTGGCCATCCCGGCGCGCGCGGCGTGAAGTGAAGAGACCCATATACCAACCTTACGTCCCATGCTCAACGTGCCACACGCATCGAGAGTTCCGATGCGGGCGCGTTACGCTCGTCTCATGACTCAGTGGGAATATGCGACTGTACCGCTCATCGATCACGTCACCAAGCAGATCCTCGACCAGTGGGGCGAGGACGGCTGGGAGCTGGTGCAGGTGGTGACGGGTCCCACGGGCGGCCTCGTCGCGTACCTCAAGCGCCCCAAGTCATGAGCGCATCGGCCCGCCTTGCGGACCTGGGGCTGACGCTGCCCGAGGTCGCGACCCCGGTGGGCACCTACACCCCTGCCAGACGGCACGGTGACCTGGTCTACACGTCCGGCCAGCTGCCGCTGGTCGACGGCGAGCTGGTCGCCTCCGGGCTGGTGGGATCGCGCGCGGGCGATGTGGGCCCGGAGCGCGCCGTCGAGTGCGCCCGCGCCGCCGTCCTCAATGCGCTGGCCGCCGTCGCCGCCGCAGCCGGCGGCATCGACTCCGTCCTGGGCATCGTCCGCATGACCGGGTACATCGCTTCCGCCCCGGGCTTCATCGGGCAGCCTGCGGTCCTCAATGGGGCCAGCGGCATCCTTGCGGACGTGTTCGGCGAGCACGGTCGCCACGCGCGCTCCGCGGTGGGCGTCGCCTCGCTCCCGCTGGGAGCGCCGGTCGAGATCGAGCTGATCGCCCAGCTGCGTCCCCTCTAACCCGCTGCGGCGCCGGCTGAGCGCCGTGGCCAACACGTGCCGACGCTGTGAGGCAGATGCGGTGGCGAGGCCTCGTCAGCGCGAGCGAGCGCGCAGGCGCTCGGGCTCGTAGACCTCGACGGAGCCGATGTGGACGTCGATCCATCCGCGCGAGGCGAAGTCCGCGAGCGCCTTGTTGACCGTCTCGCGCGAGGCGCCCACCAGCTGGGCGAGCTCCTCCTGGGTCAGCCCGTGACGCACCGTCACGTGGCCGCGCTCCATGCGTCCGAACCGGTGACCGAGGTCGAGGATCGCCTTGGCCACGCGGCCGGGGACGTCGGAGAAGACCAGGTCGGCCATGGTGTTGGAGATGCGGCGGATGCGCTGGGCGAGTGCTCGCAGCAGGTGGCGCGACATCTCGAGGTGATCGTCGAGCCATTCGTCGAGCACAGCCTTGGGCAGCTCGTAGATCACGCTGTCCTCGACGGCGTGGGCGCGCGACAGCCGCGGACCGGGATCGAACACCGACAGCTCGCCCAGCATGTCGCCCACACCCAGCAGGCCCAGCAGGTTCTCGCGTCCGTCACGGGCGGTGCGGGCCATCTTGACCTTGCCCTTGACGATCACATAGAGCGCGTGGCCCTCGTCGCCCTCGTTGAAGATGACGTCGCCCTTCGCGAGCTCCGTGCGGGTCATCATGGCGATGAGCGAGCGCGCGCTGTTGCCATCCATCCCGCCGAAGAGCGGGGAGGAACGCAGCAGCTGCTCCTCGCGGGGCGACTCACCCATGGTCGCCGCCCCGACCATGAGGTCCCACTCGGCGCTCGTGCCCCAGTGCTCTCACCATCTGCGCGGTCACCATCTCCAGATTGTCGCCTACACGGTCTTCATACGACTTTAGCCGTGCATCCAGCGATACGAGGGCTTCCACGCTGGTGGGGGTGGCGGTCCGCTTCTCCGGCCACACGGCTCCCGCGAGCTCCGAGGTGGTGGGCGCATCCGCTGCCAGCGCCTCCCACGCGTCGTCGACGCCCAGGCGCTCGAGCTCCTGCACATCGGTCAGCTGCGCGATGGCGAGGTCCTTGCGCGCCTGCACCAGGCGGCGCCACCAGCGCACGCGCGCGAGCTCACGGCGGATCTCGCGTCGACGGTGGCGGAGGTCGGTGACCTCGGGCGAGACGTCCGACGTGGGCACTGTCACCTCCGAGCGATAGGGGTCGAGGCGCAGCGGCCTCCGACGCCCTGTCTATCGGCCCGCGGAGGCTGGGCCTTGAGGGTCGCCTAGGGTTGACGCATGGCCTCCCGCACCCCGCTCACCGTCGCATCGGCGCGCATGGATGCGCCGCCTGTCGCGCTGACGCGCCGCGCGCGCTCCATCAACCGAATGCTCGCGGAGGTGTACCCCGATGCGCACTGCGAGCTGGACTACCGGACGCCCTTCCAGCTGCTCGTCGCGACCGTGCTGAGCGCGCAGTGCACCGACGTGCGGGTCAACCAGGTCACGCCCGCGCTGTTCGCCCGCTTCCCTGACGCCACGGCCCTGTCCGGCGCGGATCGGCACGAGCTCGAGGCGCTCATCAGGCCCACGGGCTTCTACCGGGCCAAGGCGGAGTCGCTGCTGGGCCTCAGTCGCGACATCGTCGAGCGCTACGACGGCGAGGTGCCTGGCCGGCTGGGGGAGCTGACCACGCTGCGGGGCGTGGGACGCAAGACCGCGAACGTGGTCCTGGGCAATGCGTTCGGCGTTCCCGGGATCACGGTGGACACCCACATGGGCCGGCTGGCGCGCCGGCTGGGCCTCACCGTCAGCGAGGATCCCGTGGTGATCGAGCGCGACCTGATGGCGCTGATCGAGCGGCGCGAGTGGACGCTGTGGTCGCACCGGATCATCTTCCATGGCAGGCGGCGCTGCAAGGCGCGCAAGCCGGAGTGCGGCGCGTGCGAGATCGCGGCACTGTGTCCTTCGGCTCCCGGCGCGAGGTCGAAGCCGGCGGCGTGACGGGTCCCGCGAGGGTGCGCACTCCCGGGTGAGCTCAGTGAGCCTCGCCTCGTTCTGACGGCTGCTCGGACGTCTGCGGCGACCCATCGCCGTCGGCGACGCGCGCGTCGAGATCAGCGAGCTCGTGGAACGCCTTCGCACGCATGGGGGTGCGGATCAGGTAGGACGAGCGCGCGACGGCCATGGAGCCCACGGAGGAGGTCGCGAGCTGAAGCGCGATGATCACCGCCACCTTCACCGCGTTGCTGATGCCGGGCTGCATCAGCAGCGCGCCGGTCACGACCAGGACGATGCCCAGGCCGGCGGCGGTGCCCACGGCGGAGATGCGGGTGTAGACGTCCGGGAACCGCACGATTCCCAACGCCGCCGTGAGGAACACGAGCCCACCCGCCACGATCAGGACCTGCCCCAGGATCTCGAGGACGCTCATCGGGTCCCCCTCGTGAGCGCTCGCGCGAGCGAGAGCGTCGCAAGGAATCCCACCACGCTCGCCACCAGCACGAGGTCGAAGGTCGCGGCAGAGGCCATGCGGACTCCCACGAGCGCGATGATGCCGATCATGCCGAAGAACAGCAGGTCCGCCGCGACCACCCTGTCCGCCTCGGACGGGCCGGCGATCATGCGATAGGTGCTGGCCAGGCATGCCACCACGAGCAGGCCGAGCCCGATGTCGATGCCGATCACTGCGGACCTCCTTGACGTCGCATGGCATGGAGCATGCGCCCCTCGATGTCGCGCAGCTCTCTGCGCAGGGACTCCGCGTCGGGGTGATACATCCCGTGCACGTACAGGTCGCGGGGGCTGTCGTCCGAGGCCGCTCTCGAGGTGCCCAGCGTCAGCGTGCCCGGCGTCAGGGTGATGAGGGCCGCGAGCACGGTGAGCTCGGCATCCGTCCGGCAGCGCGTGGGCAGGATCGCGACCCCGGGATCGGAGCGCTGGCCTGGAGTGAGGTTGTCCCACACCACGGTGGCATTGGAGATCACCACCCGTGTGGCGAACCAGATCGCGAACCACACGAGCCTGACCGGCCAGGTGATGATGCTCATGAGTTCAGCACCGCCTCGACGTAGCCGCTGGTGTCGACCAGGCCCTGGGCCGCGGTCTCCGATAGCCCCAGCAGGAACTCTGCGCCGAGGCCGAGCGCCAGGCTCACCACCACGAGGAACACGGCGGGGAGCGCGAGCGGGAGGCTGATGCGGCTCCGCTCGTGGTGCGTCGCGTCCTCGGGGTGCTGCACCGGCGACAGCACCGTGCTGGCCTCGTGGTGGGCGTGAGCGCCGCGCTCGAGGGGCCAGGGGTGCGGAGCCGGGCTGGAGCCGTCCGGTGCCTGGGGCTTGCCCCAGAACGCGTTCGACCAGATCTTGAGCATCGACATGAGCGTGACCAGGCTGGCCAGCACCATCACGCCCGCGGCCACCAGCTGTCCCTCGGACACCGAGGCCAGGACCAGCCCGAGCTTGCCGACGAATCCGGAGAACGGAGGAATGCCGGCGAGCGACAGCGCCGCCGCGAAGAACGCGACCGCGATCAGCGGCTCGCGGCGCGCCAGCCCGCCCAGCCGGTCGAGGGATCCGGTGCCGTACCGCACCTCGATCGCCCCGGTGGACAGGAAGAGCGAGGCCTTCACGATCATGTGGTGGATGAGATAGAAGATTCCCGCCGCGAGTCCGGCCACGCCGAACAGGGCGACGCCCATGAGGATGTAGCCGATGCCGCTCACCATGTTGAACGTGAGGATGGCGCGCGGGCTCTTCTCTCCCACGGCGCCGAGCACGCCCACGATCATCGTCACGGTGAACGCCACGACGCCGATCCACAGGAAGCGGCTGTCGCCCTCGAACACCACGGCATAGATGCGGTAGATCGCGTAGATCGCGACCTTGGTGTGCAGGCCGGAGAACATCGCCGTCATCGCCGGAGAGGTGGCGGGGTACGCCTGCGTGAGCCACCCGTGGACGGGGAACACCGCCGCCTTGATCGAGAGAGCGAACAGGCAGATCGCCATGGCCACGGCCACGGCGTCCGAGGATGCTGCGGCACCGGCCAGCTCCGCGAGGTTCACCGTGCCTGCGACGCCGTAGACGAACGCCACTCCGGCGAGGAACACCGTGGACGTCAACAGGTTCACCAGCACGTACATGCGCGCGCCGGCGATCCTCCGCAGCCTCGCCTTGCCCGGCGCGGCCAGGATGAACAGCGCGTAGGACGGCAGGAGCATCACTTCGATGAACACGAAGAGGTTGAAGAGGTCCGCAGTGAGCAGCGCGCCATTGACACCCGCGGTCAGCACCAGCACCAGCGGGGCGAAGTAGCGGCGCCGCGCGAAGCCCGAGGCGATGGCGAAGGCCGTGCACGTGAGCGTCAGGAGCATGGTCGCGGTCAGCATGAGCGCTGTGAGCATGTCCGCGGCGAACGGGATCGCGATCCCCACGGGCCACAGGCCCACTCCGTGCGCGAGGGTGCCGCCGTCCGCGCTCGCGACCACGGTGGCCACGGCCCCGGCGAGGCCGAGCGCCAGCACTGCTGTCAGCACCACGAGCGTGGACCGGGTGCGGCGTGCCAGCAGCACGAGCACCGCTGCGGCGACCAGCGGCACCGCGACCAGCAGCGGAAGCATGGCCCCAGTCATGAGGTCCCTCCCTGCTCCCGCGTGGGCTGGGACGCCTGTGTGCCCGGCTCGCTGTCCCGTTGCGGGGGCTGCGACATGTCGTCGTCGTGACGGCCCGTCACGGCGAGCACGAGCATGACGATCGTGATCGCGAAGGCGATCACGATGGCCGTCAGCACGAAGGCCTGCGGCAAGGGGTCCGCGACGAGCGAGGGGTCCAGGTCGCCGCCGATGGGCTCGTCCCGCCTGTCCGTGCCTCCCGCGGCGATGATGATCAGGTTGACGGCGTGGCTCAGGAGCACGAACCCCAGGATCACCCGCAGCATCTCGCGGCGCGAGAACAGGTAGACGGCGCCGGCGACGAGCACTCCGGCTGCGATCGCGATGCTCATGAGCGAGCCACCTCCTCCTCGGTGGGCTGGGCCGGGGCGGGCGTCGCGTCCTCCGCCAGCGGCGGCCGTGGCGTGCGAGGCAGGCCCAGCAGGTTCATCGCGGCGAGCACGACGCCGATCACGGCGAGGTACACGCCGATGTCGAACAGCAGCGCGCTCGTGAGGTGCAGGCTGCCCACGTACAGGTGCAGGGTGGCGAGGAACGATCCGTTCAGGTAGCCGAGGAGCCCCGTCACCGTCGCGACCAGCACGCCGGCGCCGATGAGCACCAGGAACGGCTGCCGCAGTCGCGCGACGTCGTCCGTGGGCGCCGCCAGGTAGAGCAGCGCGAAGCCGGCGCCGCCCATCAGCGCGGCGATGAAGCCGCCTCCCGGCTCCTGATGCCCCCGCAGCAGCAGGATGACGGACAGGAGGACCGTGAGAGGGCCCACGAGACGCGTGAGCGTCCGCGTGAACACCGAGTTCGCCAGGGCATCAGCCAATGCCTGCGAGCGGTCGATCGGCGGTTCGGGCTGCCGGTCGTCGAGCTCGCGACGCACCCGCAGGAGGATCACGATGGTCAGTCCTGCGATGCCCAGCACCGTGAGCTCCCCGAGGGTGTCGAGCGCGCGGAAGTCGACGAGGATGGTGTTGACGATGTTCGCGCCACCCGTCTCGCTCTCGCCCTCGCGCACGTAGTAGTCGCCAGCGTTCGACAGGCTGCGGCGCCCCGTCAGAGCCATGACTGCGGCGGTGGTGGCGATGCCGGCGCCCACCGCGATCAGGGCGGGGACGATGGCGCCGCGACGGGTCTGCTTGGCGAACGTGCGGGGCAGGCGCCGCAGCAGCAGCACCATGACCACCACCGTGAGGATCTCGACCAGCAGCTGGGTCATCGCGACGTCCGCGGCGCCGAGCGAGTAGAACCAGGCCGTGATGGCGAAGCCGACCACGCCGATGACGACCACGGCCGTGATGCGCGTGCGGGACGCGACCGCACCCGCGACGCCGGCGAGCACCAGCACCAGGAGGCCCCAGTCCAGCGCGGTCGAGGGGCCGGTCACGCGCTCCGCGAGATCGAGACCGCCCATCCCGGCCGCGAGCGCGAGTCCCAGCAGGCACAGGATGGGGATCAGCAGGTGCCGGCGCGGGGAGGTCGTGGCGGTCAGTCCGCCCACCCACGCGCCCAGCCGCTCCGTGCCCGCGCGCACGCTGTCGACCACCGCGAGTCCGGACCACGGCCAGTGCAGAGGTTGGAGAACGGCATCCACGCGGCGCCGTCCCACGGCCATGAGCACGCCAGCGGTGATCACGAGGACGGACAGGATCAGGGCCGGGGTGACGCCGTGCCACAGGCTGAGGTGCTTGTCGACGGTGGTCCCTGAGGCCGCTGTGGCCGCGCCGCTCACCAGGCCGTCGAGCGCGCCGGGCACCAGCCCGAGCACGAGGCCTGCCACGGCCGGCAGCGCGACTGGCAGCCACAGCAGCGGCGACGCCTCCTGGAGAGGCGTCGCACTGTCGGGGTGGTCCGCAGTGCTGCTGAACGCACCGATCACCAGGCGTGCGCAGTACGCGAACGTGAACACCGCGAACACGGCGATGAGGATGGCCAGCATGGGCCCCAGCCAGGCGGCGCCGGGGGCCTCCCAGAACGCGTCGAGCAGGCTCTCCTTGCTGACGAAGCCCAGCAGCGGCGGGATGCCCGCCATCGACGCGGCCGCCAGGATGGTGATGGTGGCGGTGACGGGCATGCGGGCGCCCACCCCGCCGAGCTTGCGGATGTCGCGCGTGCCCACGGTGTGGTCGATCACGCCGACGGCGAGGAACAGCGAGGACTTGAACAGTGCGTGGGCGATGGTGTGGACGATCGCCGCCGCGAGCGCCTCCGGCGTCCCGACCCCGATCATGGCGACCAGGAAGCCCAGCTGGCTGATGGTGGAGTACGCCAGCAGCTCCTTGAGGTCGTGGCGCTTGAGCGCGGCGATGGATCCGAGCGCGGCCGTGATCAGACCGGCCGTGACCAGCAGGGAGGACCACAGTGGGACGCCGGCCAGCGCGGGCGAGAAGCGGAACAGTAGGTAGATTCCGGCCTTCACCATCGCCGCAGCATGGAGGTAGGCGCTCACGGGGGTGATCGCGACCATCGAGTCAGGCAGCCAGGCCTGGAACGGGAACTGCGCTGACTTGGTGAACGCCGCGATGCCCAGCAGCGCCGCCACGGTGGCGGTGAAGGCGGCATCCTCCGCCCAGATCCCATCCGCGAGGATGGTGCTGATGCGCGTCGACCCCACTCCCACCGCCATCACGACGGCGGCGGACAGCAGGGCGAGACCGCCCAGCACCGTCACCAGGAGCGTGCGGATCGCCGGCTCCCGGCCGCCCGCGCCGGAGCGCGCGATGAGGAAGAACGAGCACAGCGTGGTCGCCTCCCAGGCCACGAAGAGCACCACCACGTCATCGGCCAGCACCAGCAGCAGCATGGCCGCGGCGAACAGCGTCATGAGGCCGTAGAAGGAGCTGTGCCGCCCGTGCGGGAGGTATCCAGCCGAGTAGGCGAGGACCACGGCGCCGATGACGAGCACGAGGAGCGCGAACACAAGCGACAGGCCATCGAGCCTCAGGGACAGCTCCACGCCGAGCGTGGGCATCCATGCCAGCGTCTCCTCCCGCACGCCGCCCGAGGACGCCGAGGCGATGATGGCCGCCACGGCCAGCAGCGCGCCGGCCAACGGCCAGCCTGCGGCCCTCCCGACGTACCGGCCGAGCACAGGCGCGGCCAGCGCCGTCAGGAAGACGATGAGAACGCTCAGAGCTATCAACACGGTCCCGGGGGTCGTCGGATCAGGGTCACCGTCGGGCCGGGGGCACGTATCTCACGGCGGTGAGATCGCACCACGGCGCCAACGCTCAGGCGACGGCTGCCGGGGGCTGGCATCCGGAGCACAGCGCACCCCACGTCGACACATAGCCGTTGGTGCCGGGCTGGGGCGTCACCAGCAGCTCGGGTGGCGCGATCGCGTCACGTGAGCAGTGGTGGGCCATGCTGGACATCCTACCTGGCGCCATTCTTCGCCTCCCCCGGGCTCAGGGAGAGCGTCACGTTGCTCGGAGAGGGCCCCGACGCACTCCAGCGCCGCCCTCTAGACGCGCGGCTTGTCCTCATCCTGCGACGCCGCGGGCTCCTTGAGGGGCTTGGGCTGCGGCGGGTCGAAGCGGTAGCCCACGTTGCGGACCGTGCCGATGAGGTGCTCGTGCTCCGCGCCCAGCTTGGCGCGCAGGCGACGCACGTGGACGTCGACGGTGCGCGTGCCGCCGTAGTAGTCGAAGCCCCACACCTCCTGCAGCAGCTGGTCGCGGGTGTAGACGCGGCCCGGGTGCTGCATGAGGTACTTGAGGAGCTCGAACTCCTTGTAGGTGAGGTCGAGGGGGACGCCCTTGAGGCGGGCGGTGTAGCCGCCCACGTCGACGGTGAGGTCGCCGGAGATGAACTCGGCGGCCTTCTCGAGGGGATCCTCCGTGTTCGCGCGGCCGATGACCAGGCGGATGCGTGCCTCGACCTCGGCGGGCGAGGCGTCTGCGAGGACCACGTCGTGCGCGCCCCAGTCCGCGTTGACGATGGACATCCCGCCGTCGCGCAGCACCAGCAGCAGCGGCACCGACACGCCCGTGACGTGCACGAGCTTGCAGTTGTTGCGCGCCTCGGCGAGATCGTGACGGCCATCGACGATCACGACGTCCGCGTCGAGAGCGTCGAGCATGGCGGACGGCTCGGGCGGCAGCACGCGCGTGCGGTGGGACAGCAGTCCGAGCGCAGGCAGGACTTCGGCCGGCCCGTCCTGGGACGGGGTCAGCACGAGCAGGTCTGCCATCGCCACCTCCGTTCGGCCTTAACTGTAGCGGCGAGACAAGTGAGACACTAACCCCCATGAATCCCACCACCCGGGCGACGATCACTGCTGTCGCGGCCTCGGTGATCGCGGCGACGGGGTTCCTCGGGACGCGGTATCTGGCCGCAGGAGTGCTGCTCGTCATGGCCGGCCTCGCAGTCGGGTGGCCCATCCTCACGCGCACGTCGCGGCACTGGGTGAGCACCGCGATCATCGGCGCCGGCTCGATCGTCGCCCTGATCGCCGTGATCCTGGGCCGCGACGAGCCCTATCTGCGCTACATGGTGGTCGCGGTCGCGGGCATCGTGGTCGCGGCGCTGGTCACGGAGATCTTTCTGCCTTCCGCACCGGGCCGGGCGGTCACCTCGGTGGCAGCCACCGCCGCGGGCGGGGCGGTCGCCGCCTCAGGGGCCGCATGGGTCGCATCGAGCCGCACCGCAGGAGCCGAGGACCTCGTGGTGGCCGGCGCCGCTGCGCTCGCGATGGCCGCCGTGGCCTCGGTGGTGACCAACCACGCGACCATCAACACGGTGCTCGCGCTCGTGCTCGGCGCCGCGTCGGGGGGCGTCACCGGCTTCCTGTTCGACTCGATCACGTGGTACGGAGGAATCCTCGTGGGCATCGCCGCGGGCGTGTCCGTGGTGCTCCTGGCCGAGCTGTACCGGCGCGAGCCCCGCCCGCACTCGGTGTGGGCGGGAATAGCCTCGGCCGTCACCCCTGTTCTGGTGGCCGGGGTGCTCGTCTACTTGGGCGGGCGCCTCCTCATCGGCTAGCCCGCCCACCTAGGAGCCCTCGCACCCATGCTCATACGCATCGTCCTCATCGTCGCGCTGCTCGCCGCCGCGAGCCTCGCGTATGCGTGGTGGCAGCGCCGGCAGGGCCGGGTGCGTGACGTGGTCCGCGAGGGAGAGCTGACGGCCGATGTGCTGGGCGCACCGCGCGGTCCCCACGCGACCTTCGTGCAGTTCAGCACCCCGCTGTGCTCGAAGTGCCCCGGCACCGCGCGTCTGCTCAAGGGCGTGGCGGGCGAGCGCGTGGGTGTCACCCACCTAGAGATCGACGCCTCCGAGCGACTGGACCTCGCGCGCGAGCACCACATCATGCGCACTCCCACCACGCTGGTGCTGGATGGCACCGGCGTCGTGGTCGCACGGATGGACGGCGCTCCCACCGTCGAGCAGGCACGCGAGGCGCTCGACGCGGTCGGGCGCCGGGCCTCCGGCTACTCCATCTAGAATCCTCGCCAAGGAGGCAGCCATGTCAGCACAGACCCAGGACCTGCAGATCGATCCACGCGGCTATCGCTTCG
This sequence comes from Demequina activiva, assembly GCF_016862815.1. Classification (GTDB taxonomy): domain Bacteria; phylum Actinomycetota; class Actinomycetes; order Actinomycetales; family Demequinaceae; genus Demequina; species Demequina activiva. The sequence continues at coordinate 289,805 of NZ_BONR01000003.1, forward strand.
GCGCCGGCGTCACACTGGTGCTCGCGCTTCTCGCGCTGGTGCTGGGCGCGACGACCGCCGGCTTCGCCGTCATGGCGCTGCTCGCTCTTCTCTTCCTGCCAGGCGCAACCGTGGGGCCGCAGGCGACCGTGCAGGCCGCGCTGTTCAAGCGACTCGTTCGCCCGCGCATCGGCGCTCCCAGCGAGACCGAGTCCTTCCGGCCGCCCCGCTTCGCCCAGCAGATGGGTCTCGCGATGAGCACGGCAGCCCTCGTGCTGGGCCTGCTGGGCCTCGCATGGGGCTTCTGGCTGTTCGCCGCACTGGTGACCGTCGCATCGTTCCTCAACGCGGTGTTCGAGTTCTGCCTGGGCTGCGAGATCTACCTCCTGCTCAAGCGCGCGGGTGCCCGCGCCGCCTGAGGCCGTCCCCGCGCTCACCCGCGTTAGGATCGGAGAATCATGACTGGACTCGAGATCGTCTTCACCGCCCTCGCCGTCGCGGCGTTCGGCGCCACCGCCTGGATCACCGCGATCATCGGCTGGCGCGTGCTGCGGAGCCCGCGCCGGTGACGTTCGTCCTTCCCGAGGGCCTCGCACCGGAGGTCTACCCGCTCGCGTGGCTCGTGGGCCGGTGGACCGGCCATGGCGAGGTCGCGTACCCCGGCGTGCCGCGAGCGCAGATCCTCCAAGAGGTGGTGTTCGACCACGACGGCGGCCCCTACCTCACCTACACCGCGACCACCTCGCTGCGCGGCGAGGACGGCGAGCCCGTCCAGGTGTGGGCTGTCGAGTCTGGCTTCTGGCGCGTGGCCCCGCAGGCGCCCGAGGGCGTGGAGCTCCAGGACTTCCAGCACCCGCTCGAAGTGGTCCTCACGGACGCCTCGGGTCTGCTCACCTGCTACATGGGCGCCGTGGGCAACGGCCGCGTGGACCTCGCGACCCGCTTCGCCGCCGCGACCGAGTCCGGCCCCGAGGTGCGCGGCGCGACCCGCATGTACGGCAACGTGGGCGGCACGCTGATGTGGGCGTGGGACCTGGCGGCCTTTGGCGAGGAGCTGCAGTCCTACATGAGCGCGGAGCTCACTCGCGCGGACGCACCGGACGCGACCGCGGGCGAGTGACGCCGTGGAATCCCCCGCGCAGGCAGAACGTTCCCCCGCCATGACTTCCTCACCTCTCCTCGCGCGCCACGGCGCGGTCGACGACACGGGTGCCGATGCGGGGGTCGCCTGGCACTACGGCGACCCCACCGCTGAGCAGCGTGCGCTCGAGGCGGGCCGTGCGGTCGCCGACCAGTCGCACCTGGGCATCGTCACCGTCACGGGGCCGGACCGGCTGACGTGGCTCGACTCGCTCACGAGCCAGCAGCTGGGCGCCCTCGCCCCCGGCGAGTCCACGGAGACGATGATCCTGTCGCCCCAGGGCCGGATCGAGCACGTCGCGAGCGTGGTGGACGATGGCGAGACCGCCTGGCTCATCTCGGAGACGGCGGCGCGCCTCGCAGCCTTCCTGGACCGCATGCGGTTCATGCTGCGCGTCGAGGTGGCGGATGCGACGGCCGAGTGGGCGGCGATCGGCGAGGCCGTGGGCGCTCCTGCGAGCGATGGCGAGCCCGTCACGTGGGTGGACCCCTGGCCGGGGGTCACCGCAGGCGGCACCACCTATGCGCAGAGCCCTGACGAGCCTCACCCCGGCGCCGAGCGCGCCTGGCGTCTGGTCATCGTCCCTCGCGCGAGCCTGGAGGGCGAGATCGATGCCCGCGTCGCCGCGGGCTGGACCCTCGTGGGCACCTGGGCGACCGAGGCGGCCCGCATCGCCGCGCATCGGCCACGCGCCATCCGCGAGGTGGACGAGACCACGCTGCCGCACGAGCTGGACTGGCTGCGCACCGCGGTGCACCTCCACAAGGGCTGCTACCGCGGCCAGGAGACCGTCGCCAAGGTCCACAACGTGGGCCGGCCGCCGCGCCGCCTCACGATGCTGCACCTCGACGGCTCCGGGCATGCCCTTCCTGAGCCCGGTGCGCCGGTGATGCAGGGCGACGGCGACGATGCCAAGCAGGTGGGTCGCGTCACCTCGGTGGCACGCCACCACGAGCTGGGTCCCATCGCCCTGGCGATGCTCAAGCGTTCGGTGGACCCCTCGACGGTCCTGATGGTGCCGTCTGACGGCGGGCCGCTGGCCGCCGCCCAGGAGCTCATCGTGAATGCGGATGGCTTCTCTGCGGACCGCCCCGACAAGCCCGGTCCCACCATGAAGGGCCTGCTGATGGGCAAGGGCTGCGCCGCGGACGGCGGCGACCTGCCCTCCTGACCCGCGCGTTCTCGCTCGCGCGCGCACTCGCCGGAGTACCGTGGCTCGTGTGGAACTCTCAGTGACGCAGTTGCGCAAGGACCTCTCCAAGGCCGTCGACGCCGCCAAGGAGGGCGAGTCCGTGGTGATCACCGAACGCGGCGTGCCTGTCGCTCGTCTCACCGGCGTGGAGTCCGCCGACCTGCTCTCGCGTCTCGAGGCCGAGGGTCTGGTGACGCCGCCCGCCGGGTCCCGCGCCGTCCCCCGCCTGCCCCAGGCCGAGGCCGCCAAGGATGCGCTGTCGAGTCTGCTCGGCCGCATGCGGAGGTAGGGCGTGGCACTCGTCTATCTCGACACCTCCGCGCTGGTGAAGCTGTGCGTGCTCGAGACCGGCTCCCCTCTCGCGGTGGGCCTGTGGAAGCACGCCGATGCGCTGGTCACCTCGCGCATCGCGGACGCCGAGGTGCGTTCGGTGCTGGCAGCCGCCGAGCGCATCGGCCGCATCGACGCCGCGCCGGCCGCGCAGGCGCGCGACAAGTGGAAGGAGCTGTGGCCCTCCCTCACCAAGGTCGAGGTCACGGCCGAGCTCGCCCAGCATGCCGGCGACCTCGCGGACCGTCGGCCCTTGAGGGCCGGGGACGCCCTGCATCTCGCGAGCGCACTCCTGCTGCGCGATGCCTCGCCGGTCTTCGCCGCCTGGGACCACCGTCTCGCGGACGCCGCACGAGCGGAGGGGCTCACCGTCCTGCCGCCTAGACTGGCCTGAGCCCCGCCCCCTAGCTCGACGGAGGACTCGCCCGTGTTCGGATTCCTGCAGGCCCTGGTCGTCTGGCTCATCTCCGCCGGCGCCCTGGTGGGTTCCATCTGGGCGCTCATCGACGCCGTCAAGTACCCGGACTCCGCTTTCGTCAACGCAGGCAAGAAGTCCAAGGCGCTGTGGCTGGTGCTGCTGGGAGTCGCAGCTGTGGTCGCCTTCGTGTCGATGCCGCCGCTGCCCTTCGGTCCCAACCTCTTCGGGTTCGGCGGCGGTGGCGCGCTGGGCCTCCTGGGCATCGCGGCGATCGCCGTGGTGCTCTACTACTTCGTCGACGTGCGCCCCAAGGTGCGCGAGAACAACTACGGCGGCGGCGGGCGCGGCAACCGCGCCAACGGCGGCTGGTGACGGGCCACAGGAGCTGAGCCGATGCGCGCGGTCCTTCAGCGCGCCTCGCGCGCCTCGGTGACGGTCGAGGGCACCGTGACCGCGTCCTTCGACCGGCAGGGCCTGGTCGCGCTCGTGGGGGCGACGCACGACGACGGCCCCGAGCAGATCGACACCATCGCCCGCAAGATCGCGGAGCTGCGCATCCTCGAGGGCGAGCGGAGTGCGACCGACGCGGGGGCGCCCATCATCGTCGTCTCGCAGTTCACGCTGTACGCGGACGTGCGCAAGGGCAGGCGGCCGTCATGGAATGGCGCGGCGCCAGGCCACATAGCGGAGCCCATGGTCGAGGCCGTGGTCGAGGCGCTGCGGGCGCGCGGACTCGAGGTGGGGACCGGGGTGTTCGGAGCGATGATGGACGTCGAGCTCGTGAACGACGGACCCATGACCATCCTGCTGGAGGCGTGAGCCGTCAGCTGTCGAGCCAGCCTGTCTCAGGATCGCTCGCTGCGGCCCGGATTGTTCTGAGGCCCATCTCCTGGAGCTTGGCCCGCCCCAGATTGCGCGGCGTCCCACGAGCCCGCGCTTCAAGGATTTGCCGCACTCGGATCCGGCATTCTTCCGGCTGCGTCGTGAGCTGGCGCCATGAGAACCGCACCGTGAGAATTCCCGCGGTGGCTAGGCGCGCGTCGCGGGCGATGTCGCGCTCGCGCTGACCGGGCTCGGCGTGACCGGCCCCGTCGAGTTCGACTGCCGTCCGGGTTGCTGGGTGGTACATGTCGAGGCGCGACAGTTGACCCTCAACGACCACCTCATGCTGGCGCACGAACCCGCGAAAGTCGCGAGTGTTGAAGACTCGCTGCAGGCCACGCGTCTCGAGGTGACTTTCGGACCCGCCGGCCACCGCCCGCACCAGCGCCTCGAGCCTCCTTCGGCCCGGGATTCTCGGAAGCGCCGCTACGGCGCTCTCGAGCTCGGCCGGCCTCACCCTGCGGCGCTGCACGGAGCGGTAGACCAAGTCCGCCCCGACCGCTGGCTCGAGCCGGCCGTACGCCGTCGCCACCGCAAAGGCAGGCGCGGCGACGCGCACGGGCAGGTCTCGTAGCCTGACATGCGGGATCGGCACGCTCAAGCGTTGGCACGTGAGCCACGGCGTCGCTGGCTCCGTCTGGCCCGGAGCGCCAGCGATGATGATGACGCGCGGAGCCTCCAGGAGGCCAAGCAGGTGGCACGCGGCGGGGCCGATGATGACGGCGTCGTACTGGGCCGCCACTGCGGACGCACGCGTGCGGAAGGAGCGAGCGTGTAGCGCTGCGGCGTAGACGGATGGCAGCAGGCGGGACACTCGGCCGGAGCGGATCGCAGCCCGCAGCGCCGCGCGCGACCACCGTCGCTGGATCTCCTGGCGCGGCAGGGCCAGGGCCGAGCCCTCGAGGTAGTCAATGAGGGCTTGCGACTCGACGCTCATGTTCCACGGGTACCCGCAATGGTCGCCGAGCGGGGGACACCCTGGCAATCTGTGGACAACCGATGGGACCTGAGGACAACGGGGGAGGCAGCGGCGTCCGAATCGCGGGCCCAGGCACCATCCGGAGAGCATCCGGAGGCCGTGCCGGGGACGGCTCAGGGGGAGCGAACCAGCAGGTCCCCCACCTCGCAGCCGAGCACGTCGCAGATCGCGGTGAGGGTCGAGAAGCGGATCGCCTTGGCGCGGTCGTTCTTGAGGACGGAGAGGTTGACGACGGAGACCCCCACGGCCTCGCTCAACGCGGTGAGCGTCATGCCGCGATCCTCGAGCAGCTCGTCGAGCCGGCAGTGGATGCCCGTGCCGTCGTCGGGCGCGTCCGCGGGGCTCATACGAGGCCCTCGGTCTCGCGCTGGAGACGTTCACCGATCTGCAGCGCCGCACCTACGGCCGCGACGACCAGCACGACGAGGGCCGGTGCGAGGCTGACCTCGAACGTGACGGCCTCGTACGTGTAGTCGCTGATCGCCGAGAGTGCGCCGTTAGTGGTCATGTTGGTCAGGATCGATGATCCGAGCCATCCGACGGCGACGATCCCTGCGGCCATGTATGCCAGGCGCGAGGAGCCAGCAGTGAAGGCATGCCCCCTGGCGAGCCTGAGGAAGAAGAGGGCGGCGACGCCGATGCCGAGCAGCGTGATGACGGCCATCCACACGGGCTCCGCGTACAGCGCGAAGGCCGTGGCGGGCGCCGGGTCGGGGACGGTGACGGTCGCCATCTCGACGGTGGCGGTCACACCTGCCCCATCCGGTCCGAGCGGCAACGATGCAGACTCGCCGGCGAGCGGAACGGTGACCGGCACATCCCGTCCATCACCCACCTCGAGCAGCCGCCTCACGGCCGCGAGCACAGTGATGCCGGCGCCGAAGGCCACTATCACGATCGACATGACCATACCGATCCTGTCCGACTTGCTGAGCTGCATGCTCTCGTTCATGACTCCTCCATATCGTTCTTCGTTGTTATCGACAAACAATACGCAACGATAGTCGATAAGGCAAGCGGGCATCGGCCGTCTGTCACGACAAGGTCACACCTGTCACGCCGGTGGCGAACATGGGCATGAGCACGACCTCCCCCTCGTTAGCCTGGATCCAATGCCACAGGTGACTGCGGCGACCCCGGCGATACGGCCGGATGATGTGAGGAGGAAACCATGTTCGAACGGTTCACTGACAGGGCCCGTCGTGTGGTCGTGCTCGCGCAGGAAGAGGCGCGCATGCTCAACCACAACTACATCGGTACGGAGCACATCCTCCTCGGCCTTGTCCGCGAGGGCGAAGGCGTCGCCGCCAAGGCGCTCGAGGCCATGGACATCTCCCTGAACGGCGTGCGCGAGCAGGTCCAGGAGATCATCGGCGAGGGGTCGCACGCCCCGTCCGGCCACATCCCCTTCACGCCCCGCGCCAAGAAGGTGCTCGAGCTGTCCCTGCGCGAGGCGCTGCAGCTGGGCCACAACTACATCGGCACCGAGCACATCCTGCTGGGCCTCATCCGCGAGGGCGAGGGCGTGGCAGCGCAGGTGCTTGGCAAGCTGGGCGCGGACCTGGGCGGCGTTCGCCAGCAGGTCATCCAGCTGCTGAGCGGCTACGAGGGCAAGGAGCCCGCCACCTCCGGCGCCGGCGGCCCGCAGGAGGGCACGCCCTCCGGCTCGACCGTGCTCGACCAGTTCGGCCGCAACTACACGCAGGCCGCGCGCGAGGGCAAGCTCGACCCCGTCGTGGGCCGCGAGATGATCATGGAGCGCGTGATGCAGGTCCTGTCGCGCCGCACCAAGAACAACCCGGTCCTCATCGGCGAGCCCGGCGTCGGCAAGACCGCCGTGGTCGAGGGCCTGGCCCAGGCGATCGTGCGCGGCGACGTGCCCGAGACGCTCAAGGACAAGCACCTCTACACGCTGGACCTCGGTTCGCTCGTGGCCGGCTCGCGCTACCGCGGTGACTTCGAGGAGCGCCTCAAGAAGGTGCTCAAGGAGATCCGCACCCGTGGCGACATCATCCTGTTCATCGACGAGATCCACACGCTCGTGGGAGCCGGAGCCGCCGAGGGCGCGATCGACGCCGCCAGCATCCTCAAGCCCATGCTGGCCCGAGGCGAGCTGCAGACCATCGGCGCCACCACGCTCGACGAGTACCGCAAGCACGTCGAGAAGGACCCCGCGCTCGAGCGCCGCTTCCAGCCCATCCAGGTGCCGGAGCCGGAGCTCAGCCACGCGATCGAGATCCTCAAGGGTCTGCGCGACCGCTACGAGGCCTTCCACCGCGTCACCATCACGGACGATGCGATCGTCGCCGCCGCGCAGATGGCGGACCGCTACATCTCGGACCGCTTCCTGCCGGACAAGGCGATCGACTTGATCGACGAGGCGGGAGCGCGCCTGCGCATCCGCCGCATGACCAGCCCGCCGGAGCTGCGCGACCTGGACGACAAGATCGCGAACGTGCGTCGCGACAAGGAGTCCGCGATCGACGAGCAGGACTTCGAGAAGGCCGCGTCGCTGCGTGACGTGGAGCGCCGCCTGTCCGAGGAGCGCGCGGAGAAGGAGGAGGCCTGGAAGTCGGGCGACCTCGACGTCGCGGCCGTGGTGGACGAGGACCTGATCGCCGAGGTGCTCGCGATGTCCACCGGCGTGCCCGTCACCCGCGTGTCCAGCGACGAGTCCTCGCGACTGCTGTCGATGGAGTCCGAGCTGCACAAGCGGGTCATCGGACAGGAGCAGGCCATCAAGGTCCTCGCCCAGTCGATGCGCCGCACCCGTGCCGGCCTCAAGGACCCCAAGCGTCCCGGCGGCTCGTTCATCTTCGCCGGCCCCACCGGTGTCGGAAAGACCGAGCTCGCCAAGGCGCTCGCCGAGTTCCTGTTCGGCGATGAGGACTCGCTGATCTCGCTCGACATGTCCGAGTACGGCGAGAAGCACACCGTCGCGCGCCTGTTCGGAGCGCCCCCCGGCTACGTGGGCTTCGAGGAGGGCGGCCAGCTCACCGAGAAGGTGCGCCGCAAGCCGTTCTCCGTGGTGCTGTTCGACGAGGTCGAGAAGGCCCACCCGGACATCTTCAACTCGCTGCTCCAGATCCTGGAGGACGGCAAGCTGACGGATGCCCAGGGCCGTGAGGTGAACTTCAAGAACACCATCATCATCATGACCACGAACCTGGGTGCGGACACCATCTCGCGCCGTCAGGCGACGGGATTCTCGATGCAGTCCGAGACCGGCCACAGCTACGACGAGATGGTCAAGCTGGTCAACGGCAAGCTCAAGGAGCACTTCAAGCCCGAGTTCCTCAACCGCGTCGACAACGTGGTGGTCTTCCCGCAGCTCACGCAGGACGAGATCATCCAGATCGTCGACCTCATGGTCGCTCGTCTCGACGAGCGCATGCGGGACAAGGACATGGGCATCGAGCTCACCGAGGCGGCCAAGAAGCTGCTCGCGGAGAAGGGCTACGACCCCGTGCTCGGAGCGCGACCCCTGCGTCGTGCACTCCAGCGCGAGATCGAGGACCCGTTGAGCGAGAAGATCCTGTTCGGCGAGGTCACCAGCGGCCAGATCATCCGCGTGGACGCCGAGGGCGAGGGCATCCTGGGCGAGTTCTCGTTCGAAGGCATCGACCGCGACGACGTCGTGGGCGAGCCGCTCGGCACCGACCCCGAGGTGAAGGTGGGCGGCGGCGACACCGAGGGCGCCGACGTGCCGCGCGACCCCGGAGCCTCGAACGGCCCTGAGGGCGACGCACAGGCCGCTCGCGAGTAGCCGCTCAGTTCAGCCAGTCACGGAAGGCCCGGTCCCCGCGAGGGGGCCGGGCCTTCGTGCATCCAGGCGCGTCACATCGCTGCCGAGAGAAGGCCCGGCCCATCCCTCACCCAGTGAGTACATCGGGGACCGAGCCGATGACCTCAGCCGCATCGGAAGGAAGCACCTGAGCCTCGCCGGAACCCGGACACCATGCCTGACGCCGCTCGGTCAAGAGCCTCTTGTCGCAAACCGCGTGCATGCACCGCGATGACGTCTCGCGAGTGTGCGCCGTCCTTGCGCATCCGCACCAGTGGATATGTGACGTCGACCTCAGGCGTGGTTGGCGTTGCGAATCCGCCAGAAGCGGGGGCCGTGTCCACAGCGTCTGTCACACCTTCACACTCGACCGGAGGACGGGGGCAACGCTCGTAGGTAGTCGAGCAGCTCGTCGAAATTGTCGGTCACCACCCATCGCGCGGGCGGGGGCCCTGGCAGCGGCGATGGCGACATCGACTCCAGGCTTGCCAACCGTTGACGCGCCGCGTCGAGGAGACGAGAGCGCATCGCGCTGAACTCGCGCTGGTGGTGGAGGGGCCTGTCTTGCACCGGGCGCATGGGGTCCTCCGAAGGCAGGACGAATGCGCGCAGCCGATCCAGGTCCATCGCCTCAACGGCGGGTGCGTCGCGTATCTAGCCGGTCGCGATGCGGCGGCGCCAATATCGACGATGGTTGCGCCACGCGCGATCACACCCTCGATCAGTCTCGGCGGCTGCGCTGTGCTCGAGTGGCCGCTGAAGCGGACGGTCCTGCACCCCCTCGGGTCTTCAGGTAGGCCGCGAGCTCGCCGCAGTCGTCTATGTCCAACCAGCGAGGAAGCGGCGCCACTCGCTCGCGAACTTCCCGCGGCACCTGCGAACGGGCTTCGACGTCGCGAAGCTGCTCCATCACTCGCTCGCGATAGCGCAGAAACTCCTCTTGGGCGGCGAGATCCCGATCAGCTACTGGCTCACGAGGGTCCACTCCTGCGCCCACTTGAGCCCGGAGGCGGTCGAGATCCATCATCTCCACACTAGGAGCTTCCGCGATCTCGAACACGTGGAGTTGCGGAAGCGCGCGGGATACACGCTCCGCGCTCTCAGCGCGCACGATGAACCAAATACCCCCGTTGACATCATCAAGGATGCCGACGAACTCACGTTTCACGGGAACGGATGGAATGTCAGCCCCTCCATGTTGATCGGGCGGGTCGTCCAGTACTCGATTCCGCCGCCGGGCTGTCCGAACAGGGGATCGACGCAGTACGGCCCATAGATGTCCTCAAGACGCTCGCGAGGCACTTCATAGTAGCCATCTGGCGGCGGATCGGGGAGAGCGAGGTTTGTCTGCGCGGCACCTGCCGACGTGTAGAGCGTCGGCGACAGCCAGATCTTGCCTGCACCCAAGACCGCTCGGACACCATCCCTCTCGACATACGAGACTGTGTCCCATCTCGTGTAGTGATAGAGGGTCTCTGGCTCGGACCCGGGTGGTATCTGGCACGTGTCGACGGCCGTAGGCGGAGGGCTGTTCGGACCGCGCGGCCCCTGCGGTTGAGGCTGAGGCTCTGGACGGGGGCCATCGATACCGTCCTGATCGTTCGGATCGCCAGCGTGCCCTGCGACCGCCCAGTATGCAGCTCCCCCGGCGGCAAGCACGCCCGCCGTGGTTGCCAGAAGTGCGGTCGCTGTCCTCAAGGTCGAGAGCAGCCCCAGGTAGTATCCCGCCGAGATCGAGTTGATTTCGAGCCTGAGCTGCATCGAGGCTTGCTGCTCGATCATCGTAGACAGACCCGTCGGGTCAGTGTTGTTGACCGGATCCGCGTTCGCGTAGAGGTATCGGTTCAGTGACGCCGGCACCGATGGGTCGCCGTGCCACGGATCGGCCGTGATGAACCTGGCCGAGGCCGGGTCGTACCAACGGGCCCGCAGCCACACCATGCCGGTGTCCGGGTCCGCGTACTCGCCGTTCCAGCCCACCGTGGCTGCCTCACGGCACTTACCACTCGGTCAGCCAATCTGCCGCATCGGCCGTAGGCTGGGAGGCATGACTCACGATCCCTACCTCGCCGCCGAGGACCGATACGAGACCATGGACTACCGCCGCTCCGGCCGCTCGGGCCTGCGCCTGCCGGGCGTGAGCCTGGGCCTGTGGCACAACTTCGGGGGCGCCAACGACGCGGACACGATGCGGGAGACGCTCCGCACCGCGTTCGACCTGGGCGTCACCCACTACGACCTCGCGAACAATTACGGCCCGCCGGCCGGGTCCGCGGAGACCAACTTCGGGACGATCTTCCACCAGGACCTGAAGCCCTACCGCGACGAGATGATCATCTCCACCAAGGCCGGCTACTACATGTGGCCCGGCCCCTACGGCGAGTGGGGATCGCGCAAGACGCTGCTGTCCTCGTTGGATCAGTCGCTCACCCGCATGGGCCTCGACTACGTCGACATCTACTACCACCACCGCCCGGACCCGGACACCCCCATCGAAGAGTCGATGATGGCCCTGGACCAGGCGGTGCGCTCCGGCAAGGCGCTGTACGCCGGCATCTCCAACTACAACGCGGAGGACACTCGCGAGGCGGTGCGGATCCTGCGGGAGCTCGGCACCCCGCTGCTGATCCACCAGTTCTCGTACTCGATGTACGAGCGCTCGCCCGAGGAGGCCCTCATCGGCACGCTCGAGGACGAGGGCGTGGGCTCGATCGTGTTCTCGCCGCTCGCGCAGGGCCTCCTCACGGACCGCTACCTGAACGGCGTCCCGGAGGGCTCACGCGTCACACACTCGCAGTTCCTGCAGGAGAACCAGCTGTCGGAGACCTACCTCGAGCGCACCCGCGCGCTGAACGACATCGCTCAGCAGCGCGGCCAGTCGCTCGCGCAGCTCGCGATCCAGTGGGTGCTCCGCAAGGACCGCATCACGTCCGCGCTCGTGGGCGCCTCGAGCGCGGCGCAGCTGCGCAACACCGTGGCCGCGCTGGACTTCCCCGCGCTCACCGACGACGAGATCGCGGCCATCGAGCCCCACGCCGTGCATCACACGCACCACAGCTCGTAGCCGTCACGACGGCCGATGCCGCCCGGGTCCCGCTCAGAGGCCCGGGCGTCGTCGTGTCCGGGCGTGCACGCCATCCGCGCAGGCTCGCGTCAGCCCGCGGCGCCGTCGAAGTCCGGGCACAGGTGCTCCACCTGGGCATCGAGCTCGCGGTAGTCGTCCTCGCGGTCGTGCGGCTGGCCGCTGCGCGAGTCGTAGCGGGCGATCGCGAAGCCGAACTCGATCATCTCGCGGCCGTAGTCCTCGGTCCCGATCTCCACGTACCTGAGCAGGCGGTCGTAGGTGTCGCGATCGGTCTGCGCGCCCGGGATGAGCGCTACCTGCTGGTCCAGCAGCGTGACCTGCGCGGCCTCTCGGGCCTGGTCCGCCCCGCATTCGCCGCGCTCAGGGGTGTCGATGCCGATCACGCGCACATCCTCGACCACGCCGTCGCGCGTGACCTCCATGGAGTCGCCGTCGTACACGTGAGTGACCGTCCAGAGCTCCGGCACGGCCGATGCGCCGGTCGCCTGGCCCTCCCCGTCGCCGTCATCTCCCAAGATCGCGGGCAGCAGGAAGGACCAGCCCCAGATCATCACCGCGATGATCGAGACGATCAGCAGCGCTCGGTAGACGGTGGACATGGATCGCATGGGGATCAGTGTCTCAGGCGGCAGCGAGCATGAGTTGCCTCGTCAGGGCTGAGCGGGCGCGACTGTGGACATGTGTTGCCTACCTTCGGGCGGGAGTCGCTAGAGGGAGTGACCGGCTGGCGAGGCGACCGCCAGCCCATCGCCCTCGAGCGAGCGCAGGCAGCGCATCAGCTGCGCCGGCTCCACGTCCTCCAGCTCGGCATGGCCGGCGATCGTCACGGGCCCGTCAGCGGAACGCAGCAGCGCCATGATGCGTCCGCGCACCTGCCGGTCCGTGCCGTGCCAGGCCTGGGTGCGACCCGTCGAGACGCCCAGCCCTGGCCGCCCCGTTCCCACCCACGCGCAGTCACGTTCGAGGGGGCACCGCTCGCACAGCGGGGCGCGCGCGACGCACACCAGCGCCCCCAGCTCCATGGCGCCGGCGTTCCAGGCGGCCGCCTCGAGCGGATCCTCGGGCACCAGACCTGCCGCTGCCTCTCGTTCCGCACGGGTCAGGTGTGCGGCGGGGTGCGGCTCGGCGCGCCAGGCGCGGCCGATCACCCGGCGCACGTTCGTGTCCAGCACCACGTCCCGCTCGCCGAACGCGAAGGTCCTCACCGCAGCCGCCGTGTACTCGCCGATGCCCGGCAGGGCGCGCAGCGCCTCCGTGTCCTGGGGCACCTCGCCATCGTGCCGATCGACGATCGCCGCGGCACACAGCCACAGTCGCTGGGCCCGTCGCGGATACCCCAGCCGCCCCCACGCGCGCACCGCCTCCGCCTGAGGCTCGGCCGCGAGATCGCCGGGTGTGGGCCAGCGCCGCATCCACTCCCGCCACACGGGCTCGACGCGCACCACGGGCGTCTGCTGCAGCATCACCTCTGACACGAGCACGCCCCACGGCGAGCAGTCCGCGTGCCGCCATGGAAGATCGCGGGCCTCCTGGGAGAACCACTCGATGACGGCGCCCACCATCGCGGAGTCATCGGAACGCGGCATGGCTTCATTGTCCCAGGCGCGCCCGGGGCTACCGTGAAGCGAGGAAGGAGCGTGCCGTGGACGGACTGCGCAGGCCGGTGGGCGAACAGCCCGCCCAGGTGTACTGGGTGCGACGCGCGCTGGTGCTGCTCGCGGCCGTGGTGCTGGTGGGCGCGCTGTGGTTCATCGTCTCTTCGCTCGTGTCGAGCGGCGGTGAGGAGGATCCGGCTGCGCCCGCGAGCACGGAGCCCGATTCCACCGTGTCTCCGGCGGCTCAGTCGACCGCAGCCGACGATCCGTCGCGAGCGTGCACGGCGGAGGACGTCACGGTCAGCGCCGTCGCCTCTCCCACCCAGGTCAACGTGGGCTCGATGCCGGCGTTCGAGGTCTCGGTCGAGCACACCGGCGCCTCGCCCTGCTCCCTGTCGAGCAATGGTGAGGGCACCGCTCTCGTGGTGCGCTCCGGCACCGACGTCTACTACGACTCCGCATGGTGCCCCGATCAGCCGGTGTTCACGGATGCCGACTGGATCCTCCAGGAGGGCGCCCGCGAGGCGCTCCAGGCCACGTGGACGGGCCAGCGCTACAACGAGGCGTGCGAGCCGGGGGACGTCGCGCCCGCCGGCTACTTCGTGGCGGAGATCGCCGTGGGCGGCGTCTCCGCCGGCGAGACTCAGTTCCAGATGGTCGAGTAGCGCGACTCTACGGACGCGGCACCGCGAGCTCGACGGCCTCCCGCAGGCTCGCGACAGTGTGGACCTGTACTCCCCGGGGTGCGTCGACGGGCGTGCCGCTCGCTGGAACCAGCACCTCCGTGAATCCCAGCCGCGCCGCCTCCGCCACGCGCTGACCCACCCCGGTGACGGGCCGCACGGCGCCGGAGAGCGCGACCTCGCCGATCGCCGCGAGCCCCGGTCGCACCGGGGCGTCGATGCGAGCGGAGGCCAGCGCGAGCGCGAGCGCGACGTCCGCGGCCGGCTCCGTCACTCGCGCGCCGCCGATGGTCGAGACGTAGACATCGTCCGCCGCGACCGCGACGCCGACGCGCCGCTGCAGCACCGCCAGGATCATCGCCACGCGGGAGGAGTCGATCCCCGACGTCGCGCGACGGGGGTTGCTGAGAGCGCTGGGGGCCACGAGCGCCTGGATCTCGGCTGGCAGAGGCCGCTTGCCGTCGATGGTGATGGTCGCGCAGGTGCCGGCGACGTGGGCGCCCTCGCGCGAGAGGAACAGACCGGACGGGTCTGCCACTCCCTCGATGCCGGTGTCGAGCAGTTGGAAGCACCCCACCTCGTCCACCGAGCCGAACCGGTTCTTGATCGAGCGCAGCAGCCGCAGCTGCGAGTGCTGCTCGCCCTCGAACTGGCACACCACGTCCACGAGGTGCTCGACGATGCGCGGCCCGGCGACCGTGCCCTCACGCGTCACGTGGCCTACCAGCACCATGGGGAAGCCTCGCGTCTTGGCGGCCTGGATGAGCGCCGACGCCACCTCGCGCACCTGGCTCACGCCACCGGCCGTGCCGTCGATCGCGGCAGAGGCGATGGTCTGGATCGAGTCGACCATGAGAAGGTCAGGACCCACCTGCTCGATGTGCGCGAGCACCGCTCCAAGGTCGGTCTCCGCCGCCAGAAGCATCCCGGAGTCCAGGGCACCGATGCGCTCGGCGCGCAGCCGCACCTGACCCGCGGACTCCTCGCCTGTCACGTAGAGCACGGTGCGCTGCGCCCGCGCCGCGCGAGCGGCCACGTCCAGCAGCAGCGTCGACTTGCCGACCCCGGGCTCGCCCGCGAGCAGCACCACGGCTCCCGGCACGAGCCCGCCGCCCAGCACGCGATCGAACTCGTCGACGCCCGTGGCGCGGCGCTCCGAGGCGGTCGCGTCCACGTCGCCGATGGGCCTGGCCGCGCTGGTCGCGACCGTCGCCTTGGTCGCCGGCCCGGACGGCGCCGCGCCCGCCTCGACGACGGTCCCCCACGCCTGGCACTCCCCGCACTGCCCCACCCACTTGGCGGCGGTCCATCCGCACTCCGTGCAGCGGTATCCGGGCTTCGCGGTGCGTGTGGTGGTGGCCATGCCCTCACGCTAGCGGCAGGCTCGGACACGCATGCGCGCCTATCCGGCTCACCCTCTGGGGCGCGCCGTAGTCTGGGGTCCATGGCGAACCCGACTCCCTCCGAGCGACCCCAGCCGTGGCACGCGGTGAGCGGTGGCACTCCCGCACGTGAGTCGGTCGCGCCCTCGAAGCCCGCGATGCCCTCGACCGGTCAGATCCCCGTGGTCCCGCAGCCCATCGAGGCCGAGGACGCGGACGTCGTGGCTCCTGTGGCCTCACCTCCCGACGAGGAGATCATGCCCTCGGCCCGCGGCACCGTCTGGTCCGCGGACCCGCCGCCCGCGGCCGCGGAGCCGGCCGCGGGCTCCGCGAGCGACCCGGTCCGCGACCTGGGCGACGCCGCCGTGCGCAACGCATCCCTGTCCGCCTCCGGCGCCCACACTCCCCTGGGCGGAGTGCCCCAGGTGCCGTCCTCCGCCGCATCGGCTCCATCCTCTCCCGGGGCGGCAGCACCCACCACGGCGTGGTTCATGGGCGACCCGCGGGAGAACGCGCCCGAGGGCGCCGCCGAATGGTCCGCCGGCACGGTGGACAGGCCGGAGCCGGAAAGCGAGCCGGCGGCCGTCCCGCCTCCGAACATCCCCGAGCTCGAGGACGATGAGCCTGCGTACACGCCGCGCTTCGGTGTCCCCCTTGCCGCCCATGCCGGGCCTGGCGACTCCGTCGAGGACACGGAGCCAGACGGTGCGGGCTCGGGTGGCGGGGACGAGCCCCCTGCCCAGCCGCACGAGCGCACCCCGTGGTGGCGCTCCGTGCCGTTCCTCGTGGTCGTGGGCCTGCTCGTGATGGGCGGCATCGGCTACGGGCTCTTCCTGTTGCTCGCCCCCGAGGCGGAGACCGTCGAGCTCACGCCAGAGGTCATCGTCGAGGCACCCGCCGAGCCTGCGCTCGACCCCATCGAGATCGAGGAGCCCACCGACTTCCAGGCGGCGCTGCCGAGCGTGGTGGGCCCCTACGCGCTCACGGCGATCGACAGCCCGGCGCCGCAGGCGGCGGGCCTCGAGGTCCGCGCCGCGGAGGTCGACGACCTCACCTACAGCGACGGCGAGGTCGAGCTGTCGTTGCGCGCGATCCAGCACTACGACGCGGAGGCGGCCACGGCTCAGTTCGAGGCTCTCGCCGTCGACGCCACCGCGCGCGAGAGCGTGATGGCAGGCGACACCCCCGTAGGCGAGCGCGCGAGCGTGAGCGGCGAGGACGGCGACTCGATCCTCTGGCGCAACGGCTCGGCGGTGTTCGTGCTCACCGGCCCGGCCGATGCGCTCGAGGACTTCTACGCGCTGTACCCGCTCTAGCGGCGCCCGGCCAGTGGGACCCGGCCGCGCATCGGACGGTCGCTCTTCCGTACTAGCCTGACAGCATGAGCGAAGAGACGACGCAGTCCCAGGCCCCGCGCATCGCCGTCGTCGGCGGAGGCGTCATGGGCGGCACCATCCTCACCGCGCTGCGCGTGGGGGGCTGGCCGGACGCGAAGATCGTGGTCGCGGAGCAGGACCGCGGCCGTCGGGACGCGCTGGCGGAGGCCCACGGCATCCACGCGACGGGCTCGATCAGCGAGGCCGTGGAGGGCGCAGAGGCCATCGTGATCGCGGTCAAGCCCCAGGATGCAGCGGAGGCCATGGACGCCGTCGCGCAGACCTACAAGCCTGGCGCGCTCGTGCTGACGGTCGCCGCGGGCCTGCCCGCGTCCTTCTACGAGGCTCGCCTCCCGGAGGGCTCGCCCGTGGTGCGCTGCATGCCCAACACGCCCGCGATCGTCGCGCACGGTGCGACCGCCATCGCTGCGGGCGCGCACGCGACGCAGGAGCACCTGGGTCTCGCGGGTGCGATCCTGCGCGCGACGGGCCTGGTGGTGGCCGTCAAGCACGAGGAGCAGCTCGATGCCGTGACCGCGGTGTCCGGATCCGGTCCCGCCTACTTCTACGCAGTGGTGGAGGCGCTGGCGGAGGCCGGCGTGCAGCAGGGCCTGGACCGCGTTCTCGCCACCCAGCTCGCGGCGCAGACCTTCGTGGGCGCAGCGCGACTGCTGATGGAGTCCGGCGACACCCCGTCGACGCTGCGCCAGCGGGTGAGCTCGCCCGGCGGCACCACGATCGCGGCACTCGAGGCGATGCAGGAGGCCGGGCTCCCGGCCGTCATCAAGGCGGGAGCGGATGCGGCCGCCGCGCGATCCCAGCAGCTGGGCGAGGAGCTCGCGGGCTGACGGCCCTTCCGCCTATTGGGCGGCGAGGATGTCGATCGCGAACACCAGCGTCGAGCCTCCAGGGATGGGGCCCATGGAGCGCTGGCCGTGGCCCTTCTCCGGCGGCACGGACAGCAGCACCTTCGAGCCCACCGGCACGCCCGCGAGGCCGTCGACCCAGCCCTCGATGAGCGAGCCGCGCGCAAGGCCGAACGAGATGGGCTCGCCGCGGTCCCAGGAGGCGTCGAACTTCGCGCCATCCCACAGCCAGCCGGCGTAGTGCACGGTGATGGACTGGCCCTCCTGCACCTCGGGACCATCGCCGGTCTCGAGCACCTCGACCACCAGGGCGTCGGGCTTGACCGCTCCGGTGAAGTCGACGGACGGAGCTCCGTTGGCGTCGCGGGTGATGGTGGGCAGGGACATGGCGCCTCCTCGTGCACTGGGGTGTCCCACCACCTTAGGCGACCGCCGAGGTCAGAACGCGTTCTGCAGCTCGCACACCACGTCCGCCTCGACGGCGCTGCCACCGCTGAGCGTGCCGGCGAAGCGCACAAGGACCAGCTCACGAGAGCCGTCTGGGCTCCTCTCACCGAGCTCGGTGATCGACTCGAGAGTGCCGCGGTTGTCCGCGCTCGACGCACCCGGCCGGTTGACGGCATCCCTGAGCGTGAAGGTGTCCTCAGCGAGAGCCGTGTAGATCATCGGCCCCTCGGGATTCGCCTCGGAGTTGCTGAGCGCGACGAGCACCTTCAGGCCTGGCTCCTCCAGGGAGCCCACGTCCTCCCTGCCGTTGTTCCTGTTGATGTCGCACTCGCCCTCGAAGTCGGGGGACTCGACGCCGTCGACGCGCAGCACGCCGCCGTCGGGCAGGTCGGCAGGCTCCTCCACTGGCTCCTCCTCCGCCTCCGCTTCAGCACTGTCCGCAGCTTCGCCTCCCTCGTCGGTGGGGGCGACGTCGGCCGTGACCTCGTTCTCTGCTGGATCGACGGGCTCCGAACCCTCGTCCCCGGCCGCGCAGCCCGTCAGCGTGACGGACCCCAGCAGAGCGAGCGCGACGACGACGGCGCGGATGGATGGGGCGTCGGACTTCGTGTGGTGTCTCATGTGACACATCGTCGGCGCCCGTCAGCCCCCGGGAAATACGACCTTCGACGTAGGCACCGGGATACGCTTCGGGGACCATGTCACTCGACGACCGCGACGCACGAGCGGTGCTCAGCGCGGCCGAGGCACTGGCTTCCACCCCCGCGCCGGACTTCGCGGGCGTCCTGGACGTCCTGCGCTCTCTCATCGACTGCGACAGCGCGTCGTTCAACGACATGGCGCTGGCCACAAGCGACTACCGCTACGCGATCGTGCCTTCCAGCGAAGCCAGGGTCGTGGCGAGCCTCAAGCCCAAGTACGACGCCTGGATCCACCAGCATCCGCTGCTGATCGCGGTGGCGAAGCGCCCGGCTGCGGGAGCACTCCGGCTCTGTGATGTCGAGGACGGCGACCGCTTCAGGTCGACGGATCTCTACCGGGAGTTCTACGCGCCGTTCGACATCAGCTATCAGCTCGCAGCACAGCTCCCGTCCCCTCCGGACGTCGTGGTCGCCTACGTCCTGAATCGCAGTGAGTCCGCCGGCGAGTTCAGCAGCCGCGACGTCGAGGTGATCAACTCCTTGAGCGGACTGCTCGCGCTCCATCACCGCGTGGCGATCGAAAGGGACCGCACGGATATTCTCACCGCCGAGATGGAGCGCAATGCGTGGGCCGTGGTGTCGGTGCGCTCCGACGGCATGGTCGAGGCGTCGTCCACCCGTGAACTGTCCACGGGCACCGCAGTTCCGCCGCAGATCGCTGCGCTGATCTCGTCGCACGGCTCGCCCCCTCACGAGCCGTCGCGGCACGAGGTCGTGCTGGGCGAGCACACCTGGCAGTGCGTGATCCACCCGGTGCCCTTGGGTCCGGCCGTGCTGCTGCTGCGGCGCGTGGGCGACCGAGCGGCGGAGATCGAGCGGCTCGAGGGTGCCGGCCTGACCGGGCGGCAAGCGAGCGTGCTGTGGGAGCTCGCGCGCACCGGCGGCTCCAATGGGGACCTCGCACGCGCGCTCGGGGTGTCGGAGGGGACCGTGAAGAAGCACCTCGAGGCCGTATTCCGCACGTTGGGCGTGCCGAGCCGGGGTGCGGCGATCCTCAGGGCGCGTCAGATCTCGAGCTGACCGCCAGGCGCGCCCTCTCCCGCTCCAGCAGCGAGCGCTTGACGTCGACGCCCCACGCGAAGCCCGTGAGCGCGCCGTACGCTCCGGTCACGCGGTGACACGGGATGAACAGGGCGATCGCGTTCGCCCCGCACGCCGCGCCCACGGCTCGGCTGGCGTTCGGGCTGCCGAGCGCTGCGGCGACCTCGCCATAGGTGCGGGTCTCGCCCGCGGGGATCGCGTGCAGCGCATCCCACACGCGCACGCGGAACTCGGTTCCGACCGGGCCGATGCGGGTCGCGGCCACCGCGTCGGCGTCGCCGTCGTAGTAGGCGCGCACGGCATCGGCCGATGCGACGGCGCCCGGGGACGCCGCCTCGCCACGGTGACGCGAGCGCGCCAGGAGCTCGTCCGCATCGGCGCTCCATCCGGCGGCCACCACGGCCGCGTCCGCCTCCACCACCGTGAAGGGGCCGTCAGGGGTGTCGAGGGTCTCGTAGGTGAGCATCACGGCTCCTTTCGGGCGGCCGAGGCCTGCCACAGGTGCATCATCAGGTAGCTGCGCCACGGGCGGTGGCGCTCGGCGTAGCCGGCCAACGGGCGCGCCTCGTGGGGCAGGCCCAGCCTCTTCGCGCCCGCGCGCACGGCGCTGTCCCCCGTGAGCAGCAGGTCCGGATGGCCGAGCACCCGCAGCGCCACGTACTGGGACGTCCAGGGGCCGATTCCCGGCAGCGCCTCGAGGTCTCGGGTGAGCTCGCTCAGCGTGCGGCTCGAGTCGAGGGTCAGCGCGCCGCTGGCGATCGGGGCCATGGCCTCCGTGAGCGCGCGACGCCGGCCGGCGGGGCCGCGGACCACGTGCTCTGCCTGCTCGGCGATCGCCGCGGCGCTCGGGAACGCGACACGCACGTGCTCCGTGGCGAGCGCCGCAGGCAGCGCCACGCCCAGCGCATCGACCACCCGCTGGACCGCGGTGCGCGCGGCCGCGACGGAGACCTGCTGGCCCAGGATCGCGCGGACCAGCACCTCCGTGGCGTCCACCGTGCCCGGCAGCCGCGTGCCCGGATGCGTGGCGATCTCCCGCGCCAGGAGGGGATGCTCTGCCAGGGCCTGATCGATCGCGAGCGGGTCCGCGTCCAGGTCGAACAGGCGCCGCATGCGAGCCAGCAGCTCAGGCAGGTCCGCCAGATGCTCGAGGCGCGCGGTCACGGCGAGGTGGTCACAGGCGGGACGGGCCACCACGGTCGCGAGGCCGCCGGCGAGGCGCACCGCGCGCTCGAAGCCGCCGGCGTCGGAGCGCTCGAGGCCGTCGATGGCGCGCGCACCCAGCCAGTCGATCACCGCCGCGCCGTCGAAGGGCTCCCGTGCGCGCAGCCGCAGCGACAGCGACCCGGACGTGGCGGCGGCCTCCGTGCGGTCCTGGGCGCGCGCGGTGCCTCGCAGCTGCGTGGGGGTCATCGCGAACACCTGCACGATGGTGTCGTTGAACTGGCGGATGCTCGTGAAGCCGGCGGCGAAGGCCACGTCGCTCACGGGCATCGCCGTCGCGACCAGGAGGTGGCGCGCCGTCTGGGCGCGCTGGGCGCGCGCGAGCGCCAACGGTGGAGCGCCCAGCTCGTCGACGAGGATGCGGGACAGCTGCCTCTCGGAGTAGCCCAGACGGTGGGCGAGGCCGGTGACTCCCTCGCGGTCCACCACGCCCTCGGAGATGAGCCGCATCCCTCGAGCCGCCACGTCCTCCCGGACGTTCCACTCAGGACTGCCGGGGACGGCCTCCGGGAGGCAGCGCTTGCAGGCGCGGTATCCCGCGAGATGGGCGGCGGCGGAGGTCACGTAGAACGTGCAGTGCTCGCGCTTGGGGGTACGAGCGGGGCAGCTGGGGCGGCAGTAGATCCCGGTGGACCTGACCGCGAGCACGAACTGGCCGTCGAAGCGCGCGTCCCGTCCCGAGGACGCCGCGTAGCAGCGGTCGAAGTCGAGAACGGTAGGGCTCATGCCCCCAGCATGCCGGTGACCACGCGCGCGCGCTAGCGGTTTTCGGACACCGCGCTCCAGCTCGTGGCGAGTGCCGAACGGCACTGCACCGCGCATCGGCGCTAGTCGAGCTCTCCGAGGAAGTCGCTGACCCGCTCGAACATGCGGTGCGAGGCGTCGTCGTCGTACTCGGGCCAGCCCTCGAAGCCGAACAGGTGCCCGTCCCCCGGGTAGACGAACTCCTCGCACGCGCCGTCCGTGAAGGCGAGGAGCGCGGCCGCCTCCTCGTCGCTGACCCAGTCGTCGCCCGCGGCCCGGTGCAGCTGGGCGGGAAGGCCGTCCGGCCAGGCTTCGCCGTCGAGCCAGTCGGGCGCGACCAGTCCGCTCATGAGGACGGCGCCCGCGGCGTGCTCGCGCCGCATCGCGAGCAGCTGTGCGACGCACGCCCCCAGCGAGAAGCCCGCGTAGATCACGGGTCCGTCGATGTCTCGCACCTGCGCGATCACGGGCCGGGTGAACGCCGGGGGTCCGCCCTCGCCGTCCGCGAAGGCCACGGCGGTGTCGAGGTCATGGAAGGTCTCGCCGCCGAACATGTCCGGAGTCTCGACTCGATGACCGTCCCCGCGCAGGGCATCGGCCCAGTCGTGGACGTGTCGGGTGAGCCCGAGCGCGGAGTGGAGCAGCACGACGGTCGCCATGAGCCGACGCTACTCCCGCGCCCGCCTCAGCGCAGGGTCGAGTCGATGGGCTGCTGGCCCTGCATGAGCGAGATGAGGTCCGTGGTGCGATCGCCGAACGTGCATGCCATGAGCTCCTGCGCGGAGGGATCGTCAGGGATGTCGGTCATGCGCATCGCGAGCAGCACGGTGGTGAGCATGCCGCGTGCGAAGAAGTCCGTGGCGTCCTGGGCGTCCATCTGCGCCTCGTCGCGCGTGACGCGATAGACCTCGAGGAAGCACGAGCGCGCCAGCGGGCCCAACGCGGGATCGTGGCCGAGCGAGAACAGGTGAAGCAGGGTCATGAGCAGCCCGCGATCGGCCATGAGGCCCACGTAGCTCATGGACAGCGCGAGGCGCTTCTCGTGCAGCGTCTCCTCGCCGGTGAAGCTCGCGATGGTGACGCGGAACGCCTCCCGCACCCGGGCGGAGGCGCGCTGGGCCGCCTCGCGGAAGAGGTTCTCCTTGCCCCCGAACATGCGGACGACGTAGGCCTGGGAGACCCCGGCCTGCTTCGCGATCGCGTCCGTGGTGCCGCCGGCGTAGCCGCGTTCGCCGAACACCACGGAGGCGGCGGCGAGGATCTGCTCGCGGCGGTCCTCGGCAGTGAGTCGCTGATTTTCCTCTGGAGACATGTTGACATGTTATCAACCGATAACTATCGTCTCGAGTTGTAGTAATCAGTTGATTACATCAAGGAAGGAAACCTCATGTCCCCCACCCAGAGACGAGCTCCCCTCGCCGTCGTGATCGCGGCCGCCTCGCTGCCCATGTTCATGGCGATGCTCGACAACCTCGTGGTCACCAACGCGCTTCCCGTGCTCGCCACGGATCTGAACGCCTCGCTCGAGCACCTCCAATGGTTCATCAACGCGTACTCGTTGTCCTTCGCCTCCTTCATCCTCATGGCTGTCGCACTCGGCGACCGCTTTGGCAGGCGCCGGGTCTTCATGTGGGGCGTGGGCGTGTTCACCGCGGCCTCGATCCTGTGCGCGCTCGCCACCTCCCCCGAGTTCCTCATCGCCGCGCGGGCCATCCAGGGCATCGGCGCCGCGGCACTGCTGCCCCTGTCGCTCGCGATCCTCACCACCAACGTCGAGCCTCGGCAGCGCCCCCTCGCCATCGGCATCTGGGGCGGCGTGGGCGGCCTGGGCGTGGCACTCGGCCCCGTGATCGGCGGCGCCGTGGTCGAGGGTCTGACATGGCACGCGATCTTCTGGCTCAACGTGCCCGTGGGCCTGCTGTCCATCCCGCTCATCCGCTTCGCCCTCAAGGAGACGTACGGAGACCGCGTGCGCCTGGACCTCGCCGGACTGGTGCTGGGCATGGCAGGCGTGTTCGGCGTGGTGTTCGGCATCGTGCGCGGCAACGAGGCCGGCTGGACCAGCGGCCAGGTGCTGGCCGGACTCGTGGGCGGCGGCGCGATGCTGATCGCCTTCGCGCTGTGGGAGCGACGCACGTCCGCTCCGCTGCTGCCGCTCACGCTGTTCCGCGATCGCTCGTTCACGGCGGCCAACACGGTGGGGCTGATCTTCAGCCTCGGCATGTTCGGATCCATCTTCATCCTCATCCAGTTCCTCCAGGTGGTGCAGGCCAACTCGCCGCTCGAGGCCGGCGTGATGACCATGCCCTGGACGCTCGCTCCGCTGTTCGTGGCGCCGCTCACCGGCCTGCTCACTCCACGCGTGGGCACCCGGGCGCTCATCGTCGCGGGGCTCGCGGCGCAGACGGTGGGACTGGCGTGGCTGGCAGCCATCCTGGACCCCGCCGTCAGCTACGGGCAGCTCGTGCCGGCGTTCCTGCTGTGCGGCATCGGCATGGCGCTCGTGTTCGCGCCGTCCTCCACGGCGGTGCTCGCGAACATGCGAGAGGCGGACCACGCCAAGGCGTCCGGCACCAACTCGACCATGCGCGAGATCGGAGTCGCGCTGGGCATCGCCGTGCTCGCGGCGGTGTTCACCGCCTCCGGCGGGGAGTTCACGCCCACCGGCTACACCGATGCCGCGAGCGACGCGGTCTTCGTGGGCGCCGCGGCACTGGCCGTGGCCACCGTGGTGGGCCTGTTCCTGCCCTCCAGGGCACAGGCCCGCGCCACCGCCCAGGCCCGCGAGCTCGACGCCGGAGAGCCCGTGCCCGCACTGGTCCCGGCTCACTGACCCGGCGCACTGACACAGCGCACCTGCGCGACGCCGCACACGGACGGCGTCGCGCAGGTGCGTCATACTGAGTCGATCCACTGACTCAGGAGGACAGCGATGCCCCGTCCCGCCACCGACAAGCGCGAACGCCTCACCGCCGCCGCACTCGACCTCGCCTACCGCGACGGATTCGACCGAGCGTCGATCACGGACATCGCCTCTGCCGCAGGCGTCGCCCCCGGCTCCGTGTACTACTACTTCAAGACCAAGCAGGACGTGGGGCTCGCGATCGCGGGCGAGCTGGGCGAGCGCTACGGCGCCGCCATGGCGGGCTGGGAGACGCTCGAGGACCCGCGCGACAGGCTCGTGGCGTTCATCGACTCCTACCGCACGCAGTCGACCATGGTGATGGAGCACGGCTGCCCGCTGGGCTCGGTGTGCACGGAGCTGTCGAAGCATTCGCCCGAGCTGGGCGCGGCCGGCGCGGAGGTGTTCGAGACTCTGGTGGGGTGGATCGCGTCGCAGTTCGAGCTGCTGGGGTACTCGGCGGCGGCCTCGCACGCGCGTGCCATCCACCTGGTCTCGGTGATGCAGGGCGCCGCCGCGCTCAGCAACGCGCTGCAGTCCACCGAGCCCCTCACTCTCGAGGGCGATCACCTCGAGCGCTGGGTGCGCAACAGCGGTACTTCCGCCTGACCGCACCGGCTCAGCGGCGCGCCTCCAGGGCGTCGAACAGCGTGTCGAGCCCGATCACGAATCCGTCCCCCACCGGCGGGGTGCCGATGTGCTGGCGAGCGTGCTCCATCAGGTACGGGAAGCGCTCCGCATCGATCGCGGAGAGCATGGCGTCCGCTCGCTCCTGGAGGCCAGGGCCGTTGGCGTAGTCGGTGTCCTGCCAGGAGTAACCGAACACGTGGCCGTCGATCACATGCTGCGCGTGATACGCGGCATCGGCGGGGATGCCCGCCTCGCGCATGGTGCCCAGCATGGCCTCGATCATCGCGATGCGGTTGATGCCGCCGTAGGTGACGGGGAACGAGAAGAACCACGGGTGGGTCACCATCGACTCGTGCGCCGAGCGACAGATCCGGTGCAGGCGCGCGCGCCACTCGGGCTCGTCCGCAGCGAGGTCCACCTCGCCCCACACGCGGTCCACCATCCCCTCGTGCAGGTCCCGCTTGTGGGCCACGTGGTTGTAGAGGGACATGGCCTCGACGCCCAGGTCCGCTGCCAGCCGACGCATGCTCAGGGCCGCCAGGCCCTCCGCGTCCGCGAGCGCGACGGCGGCGTCGAGCACCGCATCACGGGTCAGGCCGGCGCGCACCATGAGCGATCTCCTCTTGACGTACTTACGGCGTAAGCGTAGCGTGCAGTTGTCACTTACACCGTATGTTTTCTCGACACCCTTGAGAGGTGGCTCATGCAGGCACTCGCATTCGACCGCTACACGGACGCCAGCGGCGTCACGCTTCGCGACCTCGCCGCGCCCACGCCAGCCGAGGGCGAGGTGCTGATCCGGGTCGCGGCGGTGGGGCTCAACGCGTGGGACTGGCACCAGTATCGCGGCGAGCCCACCTTCATGCGCCTCCAGAGCGGCCTGAGCGTGAAGGAGCCACGGATCATCGGCGCGGACGTGGCGGGCACGGTCGAGGCGCTCGGTCCGGGGGTGAGCGCACTCGCGGTCGGCGACCGGGTGATGGGAGAGGTGGGCCTGGGCGGCGGCGCCGAGCTCGTGGCGGTGAGCGCCGATGCGGTGGTGCGCATCCCGGAGGGCGTCGCGTTCGCGACCGCCGCGGCGACGCCCATGGCCGGTCTGACCGCGTTGCAGGCCCTGCGCGACGCGGGCGAGCTCGCCGAGGGCGAGCGAGTGCTGGTGTGGGGAGCGTCGGGAGGGGTGGGCCATCTGGCCGTCCAGATCGCGCGCGGCCTGGGAGCGGCGCGGGTCGAGGCCGTCTGCTCAGGACGCAACGCCGCGATGGTGACGGCCGCCGGCGCCGATGCCGTCCATGACTACACCCGCGACCAGCGTCCCGAGGGCCCGTTCGACGTCATCCTCGACACCGTCGCCACCCAGTCGCTGCGGTCGCTGCGCACGCTGCTCGCGGACGGCGGTCGCGTGGTCACCGTGGGAGCGGTGGGCGGCGGGCGGCTCCTGGGACCCGCGAGTGCGCTGCTGCGCAGGATCGTGGCAGCCGGCCCATTGCGGGTGCGGCACCGCGGCATGCTCGCTGAGCCCACGCCTGCGGATCTCACGCTGCTGGCCTCCTGGCTCTCGGACGGGTCGCTGCGGCCGGTGATCCAATCGGCACGGCCGCTCACGGAGGCGCACGCGTCGCTCGAGGAGCTCGAGGAGGGCCACGTCGCGGGCAAGCTGATCCTGACTCTCCCGTGAACCCACCTCACCCCACCCCACCCGTCGCCGGAGGAAGGCGAGCACTCCTCAGGCTCAGCGCACGGGGGCGGTGTGCGAGAGTGAGCACATGACCCGACCCAACGATCAGGCCCGCCTCGCCGTCCTCATCGACGCCGACAACGCGCACGCGAAGTACCTTCAGGCGCTGTTCGTGGAGGTCGCCAAGTTCGGGACCGCCAGCGTGCGCCGCGCCTACGGAGACTGGACCACCAACCAGTTGCGCTCGTGGAAGGACACGCTGCTGGATCACTCCGTCCAGCCCATCCAGCAGTTCAGCTACACGCAGGGCAAGAACGCGACGGACAGCGCCCTCATCATCGACGCGATGGACCTGCTGCACACCGGCACGGTGGACGGCTTCTGCCTGGTGTCCAGCGACAGCGACTTCACCCGCCTGGCAGCGCGCGTCAGGGAGCAGGGCCTCACGGCGTACGGCTTCGGGGAGCGCAAGACGCCCAAGCCGTTCGTAGCCGCCTGCGACACCTTCGTCTACGTCGAGAACCTGGTCGCGCCGGAGACTCCCGAGGAGACCATCGACCGCTCGGAGTGGAAGCACGACCCCAAGCTGGACTCACTGCTCAAGGAGGCCGTCACCACCGCCGCGCGCGACGACGACTGGGCGACGCTGGGCGAGGTGGGCAGCAACCTGTCACGGCTGGCCTCCGACTTCGACTCCCGCACTTGGGGCTTCTCCAAGCTCAAGGACCTCATGGGCGCGCACCCCTCCTACGAGGTCAGCCACCAGTCCAACGGCGAGGGCCGGCAGAGCACCGTCATGGTGAGGCGCAAGCCCGCCAAGCGCCGTCGCTGACCGGCAAGGGCGACGCCCGAGGTCACCGCAGCCAGCACGCCCCGTAGCGTCCGAGGGTCAGAGTGATGGTGCGATCGTGAGCCACCTCGACGGGCTCCGGCATGCCAGGGCCCTCGGCCAGCAGGTCGCGCAGCAGCGTCCCGGGCTCGAGGCCCGCGACCGGCAATGTCACCTCGACCGGTGCGTCGCCCAGGTGGTGCACCGCGACCACGCTGTCACCATCCACCACCGCGTGGTGCGCGAGCACCGACGGCTCGTCGCACGCCAGCCACTCGATCGAGCCCCAGCCAAAGTGCGGGGTCTCGCGCCGCAGCGCCGCGAGCCGCGCGATGTACGTCATCAATGACTGCGGATCCTCGCGCTGGTCCGCGACGGAGATGTGGTCCGGGCCGTAGGGACGCGCCGGCATCGCTCGCTCGGCGCCGTCCTGGTCCGCGGTCGTGAACCCTCCGCCGGCCCCCGGCTCCCACTGCATCGGCGTGCGCACGGACCAGCGGCCGGGGACCTCGAGGTTCTCGACCATGCCGATCTCCTCGCCGTAGTACAGCACCGGTGTCCCGGGCAGCGAGAACAGCAGCGAGTAGACCATCCGAATACGGTCCTGGTCGCCGCCCAGCATGCTCGGCAGGCGCCGCCGGAGGCCGCGATCGAAGATCTGATGCTCAGGCTCGGGCCCGAATGCCGCGAACACCTCGTCGCGCTGGCTCGCGGTGAGCTGGTCGAGGGTGAGCTCGTCATGGTTGCGCACGAAGGTCGCCCATCGCGTGTCCCGCGGAGGTGACGGCCGCGCGGACAGCGCCTGGCGCATCGGCCCGGCATCCTGGCGCGCAAGCGACAGGTACATGGCCTGCATGCCGGGGAAGTCGAAGGACAGGTCCAGCTCGTCGCCGCCGTCGCCGAAGAACGGCATGAGGCCCTCGTACGGCAGGTTCACCTCGCCCAGCATGATGGCGTCGCCCTTGCGCCGCGTCATGAACGAGGACAACGCCCGCAGGTAGGCGTGTGGGTCCTCCACCAGGTGGCCGTCGTGCGTACCAGCGGTCTCGATCAGGTACGGCACGGCGTCGACGCGGAACCCTGACAGGCCCAGCTCCATCCAGAAGCCCATGACGCGGGCGATCTCGTCGCGCACCTCCGGGTTGGTGATGTTGAGGTCCGGCTGGTGGCGGTAGAACCGGTGCAGGTAGTGGGCGCCCGTGCGCTCGTCGTGCCGCCAGAGGCTGTCCTCCTGGTCCGGGAAGATGACGCCCTGGGGTCCGTCCTGCGGCGGCTCGTCGCGCCACACGTACCAGTCGCGCTTGGGGTTGTCCCGCGAGGACGCGGACTCGAGGAACCACGGGTGCTGGTCCGAGGTGTGGTTGACCACCAGGTCCGCGATCACGCGGATGCCGCGCGAGCGTGCCGTGCGCATCATCTCCACGAAGTCGCCCAGGGTGCCCAGGCGAGGGTCGACGGCGTAGTAGTCCGCGATGTCGTAGCCGTCGTCCCGGTTGGGGGTGGGGTAGAACGGCATGAGCCACAGGCAGGTGACGCCCAGCCGCGCCAGATGGTCGATGCGCGAGGTGAGTCCGCGGAAGTCGCCGATCCCGTCGCCGTTCGAGTCTTGGAAGGTCTCGACGTCGAGGCTGTACACGATCGCGTTGCGCCACCACACATCTGCCTGGTCCGCGGGCCTCATCGCCGGCCCCTCGGGTGCTCGGAGAGGGCGGTCTGGTCAGGGTGCGAACAGTGGGATGCCATGCCGGGGCAACGGTCGCAGCGGTCCCGTTATGCCGGGGGCGCCGCGCCTGCGGGTTCGTCCACGAACCTGCCGCCGTCGAATCGCCACTGCCGCTGCACCCCCACCTGGTCCAGGAAGTCCGCGTCGTGGCTGACCACGATCAGCGCGCCCCGGTAGTCCGCGAGCGCCTCGAGCAGGTGCGCCCGCGAGGCGAAGTCGAGGTTGTTGGTGGGCTCGTCCAGCACCAGCAGCTGGGGCGCTGGTCGCGCCAGGAGGGCCGATGCGAGGGCTGCCCTGAGCCGCTCGCCTCCTGACAGCGTGGAGGCCAGGGCATCTCCGGCGGCGCCGCGGAACAGGAAGCGCGCGAGGCCCTCGCGCACCTCGTGCGGGCTCGTGCCCGCGGCTCGGGCACGGACGTTGTCGACCACGGACAGCGCTGGGTCCAGGACGTCGAGGCGTTGAGGCAGCAGGCCTGCGGGGACATGCACGGTCGCGGTGCCACCCTCCGGCTCGATGTCTCCCAGGAGCGTGCGCAGGAGCGTGGTCTTGCCGGAGCCGTTGGGCCCCGCCAGCACGATGCGCTCCGGTCCCTGCACCAGCGCGTTCACCACGGTGCCGGTGCGCAGCCGGCACTCGCGCAGCGTGGCGACGTCGCGCCGCGCCGGCACGGCGGTGTCCGGCAGGTCGACGCGGATCTCCCGGTCCCGGTCCGCGGCGTCCTCCGCCTCCTCGAGACGGGATCGGGCTGCCGCCAGGCGGTCCTCATGGACGCCGGTCACGCGAGCCTGCGTCATCTGAGCCTGCCGCTTCTTGGCGCCGGCGAGGATCGTGGGCATGTCCGCAGCGGTCGCGGCCCCCGCCTTGGAGCGGCGCGCCGCACCTTCCAGGTGGGTGCGCAGCTCACGGTGCTGACGAGTGACGTCCGCCTTCGCGGTCCGCACCTCCTGCTCGGCGTGGGCCCGCTCCGCCTCCAGGGCTGCCTCGTAGTCCGCGAGGGCACCGCCGAACCATCGCAGCTGCCCGCGACGCATCTCGCCGATCGCGTCGACCCGCGCGAGCAGCCTGCGATCGTGGCTCACCACCAGCGTCGCGCCCTGCCGCTCGACGAGCGCGTCGAGCACCTGCGCGGCTGCCTGGCCGTCGAGGTTGTTGGTGGGCTCGTCCAGCAGCAGCACGTCCGGCCGCGCGTACAGCGCCGATGCGAGGGCCAGGCGGGTGATCTCGCCTCCCGAGAGCTCCCCGACCGTGCGGTCGAGGGTGTCCGGTGGCAGGGCGAGGCTCGCGAGCGTCGCGGACGCGCGCTCCTCGACGTCCCAGTCGTCGCCCACCACGTCGTAGTCGGCGGGATCGACGGACCCGGCCTCGATGCGACGCAGTGCGGCACGGACAGAGGCCAGGCCCATGACGGCGTCCGCGCGCGCCGGGGCCGTCAGCGCGACGTCCTGGGGCACGTACGCGAGGTGAGGCGGGCGCTGAACTGAGCCCGCATCGGCCGTGATCTCGCCGGCGAGGATGCGCAGCAGCGTGGACTTGCCGGCGCCGTTGGCGCCCACGAGGGCGGTGAGACCCGTCGAGACCGTGCCGGTCGCGCCGGCGATCACGGGGCGGCCGTCGGGCCAGGCCAAGGTGAGGTGGGAGAAGGACAGGGAAGGCACAGGTTCTCGCAATGCGTCTGGTGGCGTGGATGCGCGTGGCCAGAGCTCAAGCGTCTGGCGAACCTAGATCTTCAACCGACTGTCCTCTCGGTTGGGTGCGGCCATCAGGCTAGCGCAGCGGGCTCGCGACTCACCACGGCATGGGGATGTCGGTGATGCGGTGAGCGTCGTCGGGCAGGTGCGGCAGGGCGTCTCCGTCGCCACGGATGCAGAACCACGTGAGCGGGCCGGGGCTGTCCGGGAGCGCGCGCCACGTCCGCATCACTCCCTGGCCCACCCGGATCGCCGTTCCCGGTCCCACGTCCACGACGTCGTCATCGAGGCCCATCTGGCCCGTGCCCGTGAGGAAGATGTAGAGCTCCTCGTCCGAGCTGTGCGCGTGCCAGTAGCCAGCCTCCTCGCCCGGGACCAGCGAGTTCGCCGTGACGCCGACGAACTGCATGGGCAGCTCGTGGTCGAGCACCCGCCTGCCGTCGCGCGAGCGGTCGGGGACGAATCCGCCGAAGTGCTCGCGCCAGTCCTGGGTGGGGCCGATCTCGATGCGCTGGTAGTCGCTCATGGCACTCGAGTCTGGCATGGCACCTGTGCATGACGCGCCTCGTCGTGGGCCCGACGGCTCCGTTCGCGAGCGTGAGTTGCCTACTTCGGAGGTGGCGAGGGCTCCACGGCAGTCAGCGCAGCTTGGCCTTCACGTAGGCGACCACGGCGTTCGCGTGACCGTGTCCCATGCCGTGATCGTCCTTGAGGCGCGAGACGACCTCCATGTGGGCGCGGCCCTCGACCAGCCCATCCGCGGCGATGTCCAGCCAGTCCTGGATGGGCCGCCCGTACGTCTTCTCGATGGACGGGAAGTAGCTCGCGGGGCCCTTGACCTTGGCGTCGGGGTCGACCTCGGGGGCCACCACGCGGTGGCCCCCGGCCTGCCCGGCGTCAGCGCTCACGCGAGCACCTCCTCGAGCCTCGCGTAGCTGGCCTCCATGCCGTCCGTCATGCCGGTGCCGAGCACGATGTCGCGCACCTCGGAGCTGGGGTAGGTGATCACGAGCGTCAGCAGCGTGCCGCCCTCGACCGGCGTCAGGGTGAGCTCGTTGATCGCCGGCTCGCCCTCCATGCCGATCATCATCTCCGTCGTCACCTCCCGGTGCGGCGGGTCCGTCTCGAGCAGCTCTCCGGTGAAGCCGAAGGGCTCTCCCTCGACGCCTTCGTTCGGCGCCCACTCCTGGCGGAAGGTCTGGCCCACCTCGGTGGCGGGCTCGGCGACGGGCATCGACCAGCCGTCGGGACCCAGCAGCCACTTCTTCATCAGCTCGGGCTCGTGGTGGGCGCGCCACACCTGCTCGACGGTGCCGCGGATCACGCGGGAGACGCGGATCTTGGTGTCGGACAGGATGGCGAGGTCCACGCCCTTGCCCGCGGCGAAGGACTCGAGGTCCGCGAGCACCTGGTCGATCTGGCTCATCGCGGAGGTCATGCCCTCCTCCATGCCCATGCCGATCAGCTGCTCGAGCTGGTCCAACGAGCCAAAGTGGGTGGTGGTGACCAGGCGCGAGCCGCCCTCGGTCTCCTCGAACTGGAAGGTCATCCGCATCGACGGCATGTCCGTGTTCTCGGTGCCGTCGCTGTCCGCGAATCCGTCCCGCACCTCGAAGGAGTGGCCGGGGTCGACTGCGAGGAATTCCCAGTAGCCGGCGGAGGTCTCTCCGTCGGGCCCGGTCATCACGTAGTGGCTGCGCCCTCCGGGGTACACGTCGTGACGGGTGAAGGTGGCCGGCCACTCGACGGGGCCCCAGAACTTCTCGATCTGACGGGGGTCGGTGTACGCCTCCCAGAGGCGCTGACGGCTGGCGGCGAAGTCCGCGATCACCGTCATGGTGAGCGCGTCGAGGTCCTTGTCGACTGAGGTGATGGGCATGGCGGGGCCTTCCTGGTGGGTTCTACTCTTCGGTTTCGGCGAGGAGCGCGTCGAGACGGCCGATGCGGGCACGCCAGATCTGCTCGTAGGCGTCCAGGAGGGCCTGGGCCCGCGTGATCGCCTCGGGGTTGCCGCGAACCATGCGCTCACGGCCGTGGGGATGCTTGGTCACGAGACCGGCTCCCTCCAGCACCGCGACGTGCTTCTGGACCGCCGCGAAGGACATGTCGTACGCGGCGGCGAGCTCGGAGACGGAGGACTCTGCTGTGAGGGTCCGCCGCACGATGTCGCGCCGCGTGGAATCGGCGAGGGCCCGGAAGATCCGGTCCACCTCGTCGTCGGTGAGTTCAGTTTCTACAACCATTTGGTTGTACGTTACGCCCGGCCGATGCGGGTGTCAAGAGCTCTGTCGCGAGGGCCCGGCCTCGCTCGTCATGATGGTGACGGGCGTGGACGTGCCCGAGGAGGCAGGGACCATGAAGTACGTGATGATGATCATCCACGGCGATGACGAGCACTCGGCGGCCGACGAGGCGGGCGCGCCCAGCATGGACAGCTGGTTCGAGACGGCGCGCGAGCGCGGTGCGTATGACCTCGGGGTCCGCCTGGACGAGCGGGAGACGGCGCGCATGGTCCGCGTCAGGGGCGGGAGGCCGCTCGTGACGGACGGGCCCTTTGCCGAGACCCGCGAGTGGATAGCGGGCTTCGCGCTGCTCGAGGCATCGAGCATCGAGGACGCCATCGACCTCGCCCAGCGCAACCCGGCCGCGCATTGGGGCCGCGTCGAGGTGCGGCCCGTTCACAGTTTCGGCGGGCCGATCCTCGGCGAGGAGTGACGGGCGCTCGCCACGGTCAGCCCTCGGCGCCCGAGTACAGGCGCTGCAGCTCCTCGAAGTGCTCGTCCTGCGGCACCTGAGCGGGAGTGTCGCCAGCGAGGTACTGCTCGAGGCGGTCCAGGTGCCAGTGCCAGCCGGCCGCGTAGTCGGGGTGATGCGGGTCCGGCGACAGGTGCTCGAAGGTGATCACGGAGCCGTCACTGTCCCCCGCCGGCTCGATCACGAACCGCACGTGCCAGCGGCCCTCGGGGCCGCCCCACTCGTACTCGAGGAGCGCACCGGGATCCCAGGCCACGACCGTGCCGCTGATGGTCCCCATCTCGCCGGAGTCGAACAGCACCGAGCCACCGGCGCGCGGCTCGAACTCGAGCGGGAACGACCACGCCGCCGTGCCGTCGCGCGACGTCACCGCCTCCCACACGGCGGCGGGCCCGGCGGGCACGATCCGCTCGAAGCGCAGCACAGGGCCGTCCGGCTCGTTCAGCACTTCGCCCCGCAGGGCCGGGTCCGGCACATCGACGGCATCCATGCCCTCAAGTCTCGCGCCATCCCGCCAGCGCGCAACCGGAAGGCTCGGTTCGAAAGGCCACGCCGCATCGGCCGGGCGAGATTAGGCTCTGCCCATGACTCTTGCAACGACGCTGGTGGTGATCCTGGGAGCGGGGCTCGCCGCCCAGCTGATCGCCGCGCGCGCTCGCATCCCCGCCATCGTGGTGCTGATCGCCACCGGGCTGGTCCTGGGACCCCTCACGGGCATCGTGAGCGTGCCGGCGAACTCGGAGGAGATCAGCGCGCTCATCGGCCTCGGGGTGGCGGTGGTGCTGTTCGAGGGCGCGATGGACCTTCGGCTCAGCGAGGTACGGGGCATGCGCATCGGCATCCGGCGGCTCACGGTGGCGGGCCCGCCGGTCGCCATGACCCTGGGCGCGCTCGCGGCGCACTACGTGGGCGGCCTGGAGTGGCCCGTCGCGTGGGTGCTCGGAGCGCTGCTGGTGGTGACCGGGCCCACCGTGATCATCCCGCTGCTGCGGCAGGCGCGTCTCAACAAGGAGTCCGCCTCGCTGCTCAAGTGGGAGGGGATCATCAACGACCCCATCGGCGTGCTGTTGGCGCTGATGACGCTGCAGTACTTCCTCATCGCGGACGCAGACGTCGACCCCGATCTCGAGTCGATCGCGCAGGCGCTGGGCGTCGCGTCCGTAGTAGTGACGCTTGTGGGAGCCGTCATCGCGGCGGTGCTGCTGGGCGGTGCGGCCGGGGTGGGGCTGGGCATCGTGTTCCGGCGCGGCTGGATCCCGGCGCACCTGAAGTCCCCGCTGCTGCTGGTGGCGGTGCTGGTGGTGTACTCGATCTCGGACAGCATCGTGCACGAGTCCGGGCTGTTGGCGGTGACGCTCATGGGCATCGTCCTGGGCAACGTGAGGCTGGCGGACCGCGAGCGGCTGCTCGACTTCAAGGAGGGCCTCAGCGTCGTCATCCTGTCCGCGCTGTTCATCATCATCCCCGCACAGCTCGAGCTGGGCCAGCTGCGGCTCGTCGACTGGCGCATCGGGCTGTTCGTCCTCGCCTTGATGTTCGTCGTGCGACCCCTCACCATCGCGCTCGTCACCATCAAGTCCCCCATTCGCTGGCAGGACCGGGTGCTGCTGGGCTGGATCTCGCCACGCGGCATCGTCGCCGCAGCCACGGCCGGCGTGTTCGGCCCGGAGCTCATCGACGCGGGGTACGAGGACGGCGACGTGTTCCTGCCCACGGTGTTCCTGGTCATCATCGTGACGGTGCTGGCGCATGGATTCTCGATCGGCTGGGTGGCACGCAGGCTGGGGCTGGCGTCCGGCGCGTCGAACGGGCTGCTGATCGTGGGCGCGTCGCCGTGGTCGCGGTCGGTGGCCAACGCGCTGCGCTCGCTGAAGGTACCGGTGCTGGTGGCGGATGGCTCGTACCAGCGCCTGCAGCCGCTGCGCATGGATGGCGTCCCGGTCTACTTTGGCGAGATCCTCTCCGAGCACGCCGAGCATGCCCTCGACACCTCCGAGCTCAGCTATGTGCTGTGCGCCTCGGACAACGACTACTACAACGCCCTGGTCGCCCGCTCGCAGGGCGCCGAGGTGGGCTTCCACCGCACGTTCATGATCGCCACCCATGGGGAGTCCGTGAACGAGGACAGGCGACTCGCGTTCGAGCGCCGCGGGTCCTTCGCCTTCGACGGCGAGTGGGACTACTTCGAGCTCAACGAGCGCGTCGAGCACGGCTGGTCCATTCACACCACCAGGATCACGCCGGGCTTTGGCTGGGAGGCGTGGCAGGAGCGTCAGCGCGAGCGCGGCGTCGAGTGGATGCTCGTGGGCGAGGTGACGGCGGAGGGAACGTTCCGGCTGTACTCGCACGAGCAGACCTTCACACCGGAGACCGGCTCGACCCTGGTGTACTTCGCGCCGGATCACTCCAAGCGGGAGCGCGCACAGGAACGGGCCGATGCGGCGCAGTCAGCGGACTCAGCGCCGTCCGCGCCCGGTACCTGAGCGGGCTCTACTCGCCGGCGGCCACCCGCGCGATCACCTGCGCGTACTGGTCCGTCTCCACGGCTCCAGGGATGGCGAGGCGTCCGCCCACCACGGTGAACGGCACGCCGGTCGCGCCCAGCTCACGCGCCTGGGCCTCGTCCGCGAGCACGGCGGCGGCGTAGTCCTCGCCGTCCAGCACGCGAGCGGCAAGGTCGCGATCCAGGCCCGCGGAGGCGGCGGCATCGATCAGCGAGGCGTGGCTCGAGATGTCCACCTCGCCCGCGAAGTGTCCGCGCTGGATGGCCTCTCGCACGGCCAGTCCCAGGCCGGACTCCGCCGCAGCTGCGATGAGCCGGTGGGCATCGAACGTGTTCGAGGTGACGCGGTCGGTGGTGTACGGCAGTCCCTCGGCACGGGCCAGGCCGGCCACGCGATCCTCCATCTGCTGGGCCTGCTCGAGCGGGACGCCGTACTTGCGCGTCAGCATGCCGAGCACCTGCTCGGGCTCGCTCTGCGAGGGGTCCAGCTCGAACGCGTGGACCACCATCTCGACGGGCACGTCGCCCTGCTCGGCTGCGGCACGCAGGCGCGCCTCGCCCACGTAGCACCAGGGGCACACGATGTCTGCCCAGATGTCGATGCGGACGGCGGTCATGGGGCTGGCGGTTTCAGTCACGCCCGCGCAACGCGTGGAGCGCTGCGAGGATTCCCGCTGTGCGCGACGCCACGCACGGCGGTCACCCGGCGTAGTCGCCCGCGGCCTCGCTCACCGCGGCGTCCATGATGCGGTACGCGTTCGCGATGATGGTGAGCACAGGATTGACGCCGCCGTTGGTGACATGGGCGGAGCCGTCCACCACCCGCAGGTTCGCGTGACCCCAGACCCGGCCCCACGGGTCGAGCACGCTGCTCGCCGGCTCGGTGCCCATGCGGCACGTTCCCGCCTGGTGCTGCCCCACACTGGGCCCCTCGCCGTGACCGCGCGCGCCCAGGCGCACCACCTCGCGCGCGCCCGAGGCCCGCAGCCACTCCTCGGCGCGGTCGGACAGGAAGGACTGCACGCGCAGGTCCTCCGGGTGCACGTCCCCGGTGAACCTCACCACCGGCATGCCGGCCGCATCGGTCACACGCGTGTCCACGGTGACCCGCGCATCGGCCGTCGTGACCTCGTGCACGGGACCCACGACGCGCTGCAGGCGCGGCATCAGATCGCTCAGCCCGTCCACCACGCCGGCGCCGGCGCGCGACAGCAGCCCGGCGTCCTGGAGGCAGCTGAGAGCGGAGGCGGGGGTGGGAACGAAGTCGTTCGCGAGCATGCCGCCGCCCACCAGGCCCGGGTTGCCGTGGCGGAAGTCGTTGGTGGCGATCGCTGGGCCGGGGCCTTGACCGTCCTCCACGGGATCGTCGAACACGCCCACGGCTCCCGCGTACACGTGGGCCTGCAGGTGGCGGCCCACCTGGTCGTGGTCGTTGCCGATTCCGTCCGGCTCGCGCGAGGTGGGGCTCGCCAGCAGCAGCCGCGCGGTCTCGACGGCGCCGGCCGCGAGCGCGAACTCCTCTGCCTCGACGGTGGCCTCCCACGGCCCTTCCGTGTCGCGGCCTCGCAGCAGCACCCCGGTGATGCGGCCGTCTCGGTTCGCGAGCAGGCGGACGGCCTGGGCCCCCGTGATCACCGCGAGCCGGCCGGTGCGGGCCGCGCGAAACAGGGTGGTGTTCTGCGATCCCGCCTTGGCGCCCACGGGGCACGCGAAGCCCACGCATTGCGCGCAGCGCACGCACGCCGCGCGGCCGCGGTAGGGCTCCGAGTTGATCAGCAGGGGTACGTGGAGCGTGCGCCAGCCCAGGGAGTCCGCGCCTGCGCGGAGCCGATGCGCGGCGGCGGTGCGCGGCATGGGCGGCAGTGGGAACGGGCCGGAGCGTGCACCCTCGGTGGCCGGGTCGCCGGGCGCGCCGCTGACGCCCCACTCGAACTCGGCGTGCGCGTAGTACGGCTCCATGTCCTCGTAGGTGACGGGCCAGTCCGCGAGCGCGGAGCCGTGCGGGACGCCGTAGGTGCTGGCCATCGCGAAGTCCTGGGGGCTGAAGCGCCAGGCCTGACCGCCATACACACGGGTGCCGCCGCCCAGGGTCATCGCGTTGTTGCCCCAACGCGGGTGCGACGGATCGTAGGTGGTGCCGTCCGCGCCGATGCGCGGGTTGCCCGCGATGGGCGGTCCGGTGCGCACGTCGAGCATGGCATCGGCGCGCGGGTTGCGAAGGTGGTCGCGGGCGAGGGCGTCCGTCACGGGTGCATCGCCGCGCTCGATCACGAGCACGCGCCGGCCGGCCTCCGCGTACTCCTGGGCGGCCACACCGCCGCCTGCGCCGGAGCCGATGACGATCGCGTCGTAGTGTGCCTCGAGCTGGGGACGCTCGATCAGCGAGGCGACCAGCTCGTCCGGCAGGTCCGATCCCTCCGGGATGGCCGCGTGCGACTCGCGCCAGCCGATCTCGCGCCAGGTGCCGGGATGCGACACGTGCACTTGAGCGATCAGGCGCGCCAGCCACTGCGCGTCGGGGTCCGTGTCGAACAGGCGTGGGTGATCCGGCGACGCGCGACGGTCCAGGGCGGCGAAGCGCTCCTGCCACTCGGGGTGATCGGAGGCGAGGATGCCGGCCACGCGTGAGACGGTTCCGCTGCCGTTCAGTCCACCGGCAGGGATGACGGCAGCCGCCCAGGCAGCGAGCGCGTCATTGTCGACCCCCGTCATGTCGCCAGCCTACGGCGGCTTCATGACGCTCAGATTTCCGGGGAGCGGACGCGGCGGCGGCACGCGCGACACGACGCATGCCGCCCGCGCACATCACGATCAGGAGACCCGCGGGCGGCATCCGCCGCGACCGGAAGCCAAAGGGAAGTGTTCCAAGCTCTGGAGGCTCGCGTCACTCCCTGCTGTGGCGTGCTCCGCTGCGTTCGGGAGCGGCCCGCGCGGTGGAAGCACACGCAGTGGCGGCTGAGCGCCGATGCGACTCGACGGTCCATAAGAGCACCACCTCAGATCAGTCCACGAGAGAGAGGCAGGCTCCGAAGGCGCGTACTACCCTGCGAACAACCCCCAGAACCAGCCGGCCCTGGCAGAACCAGCCCTCGACTAGACCCGGGGAGGTTCAAGAGGTACCTCGGTGGCCTCGCCGCCGAGCTCGCGGTGAATCAGGACCGCACGTGCTGCAGACAGGTGACCGTGTGACGAGACGCTGAGTTGGCGACGACCCGCCACGACGACCACGTGGTCGCGCTTGAGCAGCCGGGTCCAACCCAGCGTCCGGTGAGGCCGAACGCCGAACTCGACGACGTCGCTCACCTCCACCTCGAGGCGCATGAGCGTGAAGCCGGGGCGACCGAGCATGGAGGCAATCACGAGCCGTCCTTCGCTGGTCCGAGTCCACCACATCACAGGCACCCATCCCAGCGCCGTCAGAAATTGATACGCAAGCGCCAATCCAACAACCGACAGTGACAACGTCGAGAACCGCAATCCGACCACGCGGCGGTGCGTCGCGAATGGATCGGGGTCTACCCATCCCCATCGCCAACTCAGCCACGCCAAGCCGAACACGAGAACCAGGCCGATCACAGAGGCCACGAGTGTTCCACCCGTGGCGTGACTTGCTATCCAGTGGGCGCGCACAGCAACTCCCAGGTATCGGTGTGAGACGGAGGCCCCATTCCCGAATGCGCCACGTTGGTCGGCGACGCCCAGTCGCTAGCGCCCACACCGGTACCAACTACGGAGCCTGACCCGGTTCCGTGGACACGGGTGGTGTGTTGATCATGCCGCAGCGGCGACACGGTTGTGAAGGCGTTCGAACTCGGCGGGGCTGATGTCGACGAGAGCGGATGGGGCGGGCAAATCGCCGCCCTCCTCACCCCAGTAGCCAAG
Organism: Demequina activiva; assembly: GCF_016862815.1. Taxonomy (GTDB): domain Bacteria; phylum Actinomycetota; class Actinomycetes; order Actinomycetales; family Demequinaceae; genus Demequina; species Demequina activiva. Next base: position 330,240 of record NZ_BONR01000003.1, read on the forward strand.
CTGTTGAAGCACCACATCAGCCGCCCGGTGAGAAGACACGCCAGGCGCCGCCGTTCTCGAACGCAATGCCCCCGGGGCTGCAGACGAAGATGTCAGTGGACGGCGCTCGGACAACGACTCGCAACTCGTTGGCGCGGCCTTGAGCGAGGTTCCCAGTCGGGCAACCCGTGCCACACGACAGGAGCCGAATGGCTTGTCTGTCTCAGCTCGGTCGCGCTCGAATCGCGCCAGCAAGTTCGCTCGCAGACATCTCGGAAACGCTCGATGGCGTGCCGTGACCGTTGACGTCGAACACGCCGGCCTCCGGCTTGACTCGCATCGCATTCCGGATCGCGACGTCTCCCAACGCGTCCTCGATAACGATCCGACCGCCGAGCCTCGCTCCGCCGTTTGCGGCAACACCGGCCCGCGCGAGCGAAGCCAGATCTCCCTCGAGCGCCCGGACTGGCTCCCGGGTCGCACCCGCGGCGTGCGCCAACTGCGCAAGCGGCGCGGGACCAACGGCTGCCGGCGACAATGGTGGTGGGGTCGTACGCCGAGGGCGGGCCGCGCTCAATCGACGCGATTTGCAGCGCCGCGGGGCACACGTGGTCGTCGGCGTCGTAGACAGCGGCGTGCCTCGACACTGACAGTGAATACGCGGTCGTTGGTGCGGTTCCGGCCACCAAGGTCACGAGCATGGCAGCAAGCATGGACACAATGACCAGTCCCCATGTGAGCGCACTCCTCATAGCCCGGCACGCCTTCTCACGGCTTCCAACGTCTCGGGCCAAGCCGCCCCCTCACGCTGCTCGTCCGCAAGCGCAAGTTCGACTCCATCCCGCGTGGCGACGGCGTACACCTGGTCAGCGATGTCAGCCGTAAGAACATGCTCGAAGTCGAACGACCCCTCGAATGCGAACCACGCAAGCTTCGCGCCTGCGGCGAGAGCTTGCTGCAACCACCCGGCGATGACATCGGCCAGGTGTAACGGCGGCTCGTTGTAGATGAGGTCCAACTCGACGCATTCGAAGGCGGGCAGGATGTTCTCGGGATCCTCTAGCTCGTAGAAGCGCAGGGCGTCTGGTCCCGAATCCGATTCGGGCGGCTGGAGCGATGATGAGCCCCCGCGAGGAAAGGCAACGAAAAGACTCAGCATGGTGTCGCGCCCCGACCACGCTAGAGCGGAGAGCAGCCGGCTCATGGCAGCCCCCATTGGGCCATCTGACCAGCATCGGGAACGACAGCTGACAGGACTCTGCCCTGATACGGGCCTTCTTTGGCGACGAAAACGACCACTTGGCTACCGCCCGCCTCTCCCGCAAACCCGCGAGTGATCGTGGCACCGAGCTTCCAGTCGAAGGTCTTCGCTGGCGAGCGCAACATCGGAGATGTCAACTGCTGGAACTCTGCGACTTGCGACGCCAAGCTGCCCTTGTTGGCGATCAGCCCCTTGTCACGGAGGTTCCTGATCGCATGCCCCCCACCCGACCGCATGCCCTGGTATGCCGATCCAACCGCTTCGTCGGCGAAGCCGACTACGGGGTTTGCGGCGGCCCCAGCCTTTGCTCCGGTGGTGGCTGCGCGCCCCCCAATTGCCGCCAACCCGGTTCCTCCGGTCAGGACGGTCGTCGTGACGACGAACGCTCCGGAGCCAAGGTAGCTGAACCAGCGTTGGCTCTCGTAGTCGCCCCAGATGCCGACAGAGGGAAAGTGCGGCACCCCTGTGCCGGTGACCCATCCGGCAAGGTGCTGGCCCGGGGTCAGCGCGAGGCCGAGGTTGACTGTGTCGATCGCTCCGTTCAGCATCCCGCCCAAGTAGTTGACATGCGATTGCGCAGCGGTCGTCGCCGCACCCTTAGCGGCGCCGGTCCAGGAAGAGGTGCCGGAATCCCCAATCGCGGCTGACGCACCCTGCCCGCTAGGGCCGGCGGGCTGAGCCGGTGGGTGGTAGGTGCCCTGGACAACGTCGTTCATGCTGGGCGCGTTGTTATACGCCTGACACTTCGTGGTCGCCCCACAGGCGGGCTTCAACCCCGACGCATCCGTATACGACACGGGGTTGTTGTCGGCATACCGGTACGGGTCGAGGGTGCGTGGGTCGCCGGGGCTCATGAGGGGGTCGGGGGACAGGAACCGGCCCACAGCAGGGTCGTAGTAGCGGGCGTTGAGATACGTCAAACCGGTGGTGTCGTCTTCGATCTGACCGAGCCAGCCCCGCTCCGTGGCTAGCTCATCGGTGCCGCGGGTCACACCGTAAGGCGTGTAGGCGTCGCGGGTCACGGTGCCGTCGGGGGCGATCGCGACCTGGGCGCTGCCCTGT
>NZ_BONR01000004.1 GCF_016862815.1 Demequina activiva
TCACGGCGGGCGCTGCGCCCGCCGTGATCATCAACCTGCCGGGATCGGAGTCCGGTGCGCGCGATGCGATGGACGTGCTGCTGCCGCTGCTGCCTCACCTGGTCGCCCAGGTCGATGGAGCGGACCACTGATGGCGGTCGCCATCGCGCGCATCGACGCGCAGCCCTTGAGCGCGGACGCGCACATCGACGCCGTGACCAGCGCACGCGACGGCGCGGTCGCGACGTTCATCGGTCAGGTGCGCGACCACGATCCCTCGGTGGAGGGCGCGGTCACGCACCTCGAGTACTCGGCGCACCCGGATGCCGAGGCGACTCTCGCGCGGATCGCGGCCGAGGTCGCCGAGGGAGACGTGACGGTCGCGGTGACGCACAGGATCGGCCTGCTCTCCGTGGGCGACGCCGCGATCATCGCCGCCGCCGCGGCGCCGCATCGAGCCGAGGCCTTCGAGGCGTGCCGCGCCGTGGTGGAGCGGGTCAAGGCGGAGGTGCCCATCTGGAAGCGCGAGGTGCTCGCCGACGGTTCGCACACCTGGGTGGGAGTGTCATGAGCGCGACCCGCCACCCGGGGCTGACGGACAGGTTCGGACGCGAGCATCGCGACCTGCGCATCTCGCTCACGGACCGCTGCTCGTTGCGCTGCACGTACTGCATGCCGGCGGAGGGCGTGCCGTGGCTGCAGCGCGAGACCATGCTCTCGACGGACGAGATGGTGCGCATCGCCCGCGTCGCGGTCGAGATGGGCGTCGACGAGATCCGGCTGACGGGTGGCGAGCCGCTGCTGCGCGCGGACGTGGTCGACGTGGTCGCCCGCCTCGCGAGTCTCGAGGGGCCGGGAGGACGACCTGAGCTGTCGCTGACCACGAACGCGCTGCGGCTGCCGGCACTCGCCTCGCAGTTGCGCGACGCGGGGCTCGAGCGCGTCAACATCTCGCTCGACACCCTGGATCGCGCGCGCTTCCACGAGCTGACGCGTCGCGACAAGCTGGTCGAGACGCTCGCAGGCATCGCCGCCGCCGACGCCGCGGGACTGTCCCCCATCAAGATCAACGCCGTCGCGATGCGCGGGGTCAACGACGACGAGATCGTCGACCTCACGCAGTTCTGCGTGGACCACGGCTACCAGATGCGCTTCATCGAGCAGATGCCTCTGGACGCGGGCCACACGTGGGATCGACAGGAGATGGTGACAGGCGAGGAGATCCTCGCGCAGCTGACCGAGCACTGGACCCTCACCGAACGAGGCGACCGCGGCGCCGCCCCTGCGCAGGTGTGGGACATCGAGGGCACGGATGCGTCGGTGGGCGTGATCGCGTCCGTCACCCGGCCGTTCTGCGGGACGTGCGACCGTGTGCGCCTGACGGCCGACGGCCAGCTGCGAGCGTGCCTGTTCGCGCGTCAGGAGTCCGACCTGCGCGCCCTGATGCGCGGGGGCGCCGATGACGCCGCGCTCGCCGACGCGGTCGCCGCGTGTCTCCAGCTCAAGCAGCCGGGCCATGACATCGACGATCCGAGCTTCCTGCAGCCGGACAGGCCGATGAGCGCCATCGGAGGTTGACAGCGACGACTCCGCAGATGCGGCGCTAAAATGACTTCTATGCCGCATCTGCGAATCTCCGAGGCTGCGAGTCTGGTGGGGGTGTCAGACGACACCGTCCGCCGCTGGATCGATGCCGAGTCCATCGCCACCGTCCCCGACGCGGCGGGTCGCGCGCTCGTGAGCGGCGAGGACGTCGCGCGCTTCGCGCAGCAGCGCTCTCACGCCGCCACGGATGGCTCCGGCGTCGCACGCTCGGCGCGCAATCAGTTCGTGGGCCTCGTCACGACCGTGACGTCAGACGCCGTGATGAGCCAGGTCGAGCTGCAATGCGGACCGCACCGGGTGGTGTCGCTCATGAGCACCGAGGCGGTGCGCGACCTGCGCCTCGAGCCCGGCACGGTCGCCACCGCCGTGGTCAAGGCGACCACGGTGATCGTGGAGCGTGCGCGGGAGACCACGTGAGCCGTGCGGCAGCCGCCGTCGCGGCGGCGGCCGTGGCCGTGGGGCTCACCGGATGCGCGAGCGCCGATGCGCGCCACGAGCTCACGGTCTACGCGGCGGCATCGCTCACGGAGCCGTTCGGGGAGCTCGAGGCCGGCTTCGAGGCCGCACACCCGGACGTCGAGGTGACAGTCGTGCACGGCGGCTCGTCGAGCCTTGCAGCGCAGATCCTCGAGGGCGCCCCGGCGGACGTCTTCGCGTCCGCGGACGAGGCTCAGATGCGCGTCGCCGCACCCGAGATCTCAGGCGAGCCTGTCGTGTTCGCGACCAACACGCTCACGATCGCGGTGCCTCGTGGCAACCCCGCCGGCATCGCGGGCCTCGACGACCTCGCCGACGGGAGCGTGGTGAGCGTGATCTGCGCCCCGCAGGTGCCCTGCGGGGCGGCGACGCTCACTCTCGCGCAGTCCGCAGGCCTCACGCTGCGTCCCGCGTCACAGGAGGGCTCCGTGACGGATGTGCTGGGCAAGGTCGCGACGGGCCAGGCCGATGCCGGGGTCGTGTACGCGACGGATGTCCTGCGTGAGCCAGCGGTCGCGGCCGTCGACATCGACGGCGCGCACGCCGTGATCAGCCGCTACCCCATCGCCACGACGGCGCGCGCGGAGGACAGCGCGCTCGCTGGGGCGTTCGTCGACTACGTCACCGGGCCGCACGGGCGGGCACTGCTCGCGGACGCAGGGTTCGGTGCTCCGTGACGGGCGCGATGCCACGCTGGATGCTCCCGCTCGCGCTCGTGGGGGCCGCGCTCATCGCTGTTCCGCTGCTCGCGACGCTGCTGCGCCTGGACTGGTCGCGCGCCCCCCAGCTGCTGAGCTCCCCTGCTGCGCTGGACGCGCTTTCGCTCAGCCTGCGAACCGCCGCCGCCGCCACCATCCTGTGCGTGCTGCTCGGGGTGCCGCTGGGCTACGCGCTGGCGCAGTGGCGCTCACGCCTGCAGCCCACCGTGCGAGCGCTGATCCTGGCTCCGCTCGTGCTCCCGCCCGTCGTGGGGGGCCTCGCGCTCCTGTACGCCTTCGGGCGCCGCGGGCTCCTGGGCGAGAGCCTGCACGCGCTCGGCATCGAGATCGCCTTCTCGACCGCCGCAGTGGTGGTCGCTCAGACCTTCGTCGCGCTGCCCTTCATGGTGCTGGCGGTCGAGTCGTCGGTAGGCGCCCTCACCGGTCATCACGAGTCGCTGTCCGCGACGCTGGGCGCGAGCCGCACCACCACGCTGCGGCACGTGACCCTGCCCGCGCTGCGCCCAGCCCTCATCACCGGCACCGTCCTGGTGTTCGCGCGGGCGCTCGGCGAGTTCGGCGCCACGCTCACGTTCGCGGGCTCGCTGCCCGGCGTGACGCGCACGCTGCCTCTCGAGATCTACCTCCAGCGCGAGAGCGACGCGGACGCCGCCGTCGCGCTCGCCGTGATGCTGGTGGCCCTCGCGGTCACCGTGGTGGCGCTCGCCTACCGTCCGCTGGCCAGGAGGGCGCCGTGAGCCTCGACGCCCGCATCAGCGTTGACGAGCGCGGCGTCGACGCGGCGCTGACCGTCCCGCACGGCGAGACGCTCGCGCTGCTCGGACCCAATGGCTCCGGGAAGTCAACGGTGCTGGCCGCCATCGCCGGGACCCTGCGACCGCAGCGGGGACATGCGCGGCTGGACGAGCGCACTCTGCACGCGCTCGACCGAGACATGCCAGCGCAGTGGCGGCATCCGCGCGAACGACGCATCGGCCTGGTGACGCAGCGCGCGGACCTGTTCCCCGCGCTGCCCGTGATCGACAACATCGCCTACGGACTGCGGGCGCGGGGGCTGTCGCGCGGTCACGCACGCGAGGAGGCACGGTCGTGGCTCGCGCGCGCGGACCTGCTGGGGCTGGCGGACCGCCGCCCGACCACACTGTCCGCGGGGCAGGCCCGCCGCGTGGCGATCGTGCGGGCGCTCGCGGCGCAACCCGACGCCCTCATGCTCGACGAGCCGTTCGCCGGCGTCGACGTCGAGGCGGCGCAGCAGTTGCGCGCGCTGGTGGCGGAGCAGACCCGGTCGATCACCACCGTGATCGCCACCCACGAGGTGCTCGACGCTCATCTGCTGGCGTCGCAGGTGGCGGTGCTGGCCGGCGGCGCCGTGGTGGAGGCGGGCTCCACCGCAACCGTGCTGACACGGCCGCGCACGGAGTTCGCCGCCGCGATGGCAGGACGGATCCTGCTGCGCGGCGAGGCGCAGGACGGCGCGCTCGTCACGCCCGACGGCGCGCGCCTGCCGGCGAATACCAGCGAGGTGGCTCGGGGCGCGAGCGCGCTCGTCGCCATCAGTCCTCTCGAGGTGCGCATCGCCACCGCGGGCCAGCGGGCAGACCTCACCGACACGGTGCGGCTGCTCGAGCCGCGCGGGGACCTGGTGCGCGTGACCGGCGCCACGCTCGCGGCGGACGTGGCGCCGCATCAGGCGGCAGGGCTGGCTGTGGGCGCAGACGTGGGCTGGCGCGTCACCGCTCCGCCGGTCGCCTACGCCGCATGAGCGCCCGGCATCACCGACCGCCACCACTCACGGGTCGATGCCGATCGCGAGACGTGCCTCGTCGCCATCACGAGACACGGTCGCCTTGTGCGCGTCCTTGCGCACGAGCGTCCAGCCCTCCTCCTCGAGTCGCCGCACGGCATCCCGAAGCTCAAGGGCGGGGAAGGACGTCGAGGCCACGCTGATCGCGTCAGCGCTGCCCCCGCACGCTCCAGAGACGGAGCCCGAGAGCTCGAGGCGCTGCGGCCGGGCGGCACGCACGCACGTCATCCGCCCGCGAAGGGAGGCAGCACGTCCACCAGCTGGCCGTCGAGCACATGATCATCGTCCACCCGGCGGCCACCCACGACGACTGCGCACTGACGCAGCACGCGCTCCAGGCCCTCGCCGTGGCGATCCGCCAGCAGCGCACGCAGGTCGCCGACGGTGGCGGCGTCCACCTCGGTGGACTCGGTTCCAGCGGCCTCCGCGGCGGCGGCGAACAGCCGCACGGTCGCCGTCATCCAGGCATCTCCTCGACCCAGGTGCGGGCGAGCTCGCTCGCCGTGGCCGAAGCCTCCTCCGCGCTCACGTCCCCTACGGCCACCGCGTAGCCGATGAGGAAGGTGGTCAGGGGCGCCGCCGGGCGTGCCACAGCGTGGGCGGCGTCGCGTGCGACGTCGAGCAGCGCCTCCACGTCCACGGTCGCCGTGTCGATGCCGAGCTCGCCGGCGAGGGCCTCGACCCACGCCTCGAGCTGAGTGGTGGTGCTCATGTCGACTCCTCTCGCAGCACCCTCACATCGTCCCAGGTGTCCGCGTCTCGCGCGGCCTCACCCACGGGAACCTCTGTCATCCGCAGTGCGGACGTGAGGACGCGCATCGATGCGCCATGAGGATCGCCGACGCACCCGAGGGCACGCTGGAGGGCGACGCGCCCGTACACGGCCAGCAGGGGTTGGAACCGGCCGGAGGAGTCGACGCCCCACGCGCCGTCAGCCACCGTCAGGCCGTTCACCGCCTTCGCCATCAGCGCGGGCGCCACGGACGCGGCCCGCGGCATGTCGCACGCGAGCACGAGCACCAGGTCCGCGTCATCGGGCAGGGCCGCGACGCCGGCTGCCAAGCCGGCCACCGGTCCCCCGCCGGGCGGATCCTCGCGAGTCCACAGCACCTCTTGCCGCCGTTCGTCTCGCGGCCCCACGACCACCACGTCGCGGCATCCGGCCGTCGCCTCCAGGGCACGGTCCAGCAAGGTCGAGTCGCCGATGGTCAGCGCCGCCTTGTCGACCCCGCCCAGCCTCGACCCCTCGCCGCCCGTGAGGATGATCGCATCGACGATCATGGGCGCGTCCAGGTGCCGGACTTTCCACCCTCTTTCGACAGCAGCCGCACCTCGCGAATCGACGTGGCCTTGTCGATGCCCTTGACCATGTCGACGACGTTGAGCGCCGCGACGGATGCCGCCGTGAGCGCCTCCATCTCGACTCCGGTCCGGTCCGCGGTCGACGCGCGGGCAACGATGCGCACGCCCTCGTCCTCGACGCTCGCGTCGACGCTCACGCCGTGGACCCCGATCACGTGCGCGAGCGGCAGCAGCTCGGGCGTGCGCTTGGCGGCGGCGATGCCCGCGATACGGGCCACGGCCAGCACGTCGCCCTTGGGCACCGACCCGTCGCGCAGCGCCGCGATCACCTCCGGGGCACACGCCACGAACGCCTCGGCCGTCGCCGTACGCACCGTGGGCTGCTTGTGCGTCACATCGACCATGCGCGCGTGGCCCGCGCCATCCAGGTGCGTGAACTCGCTCATCCGTCCCACCTCACGATCCTCACCGTAGCGCCCGGCTCCACCTGGTCGACGCCAGCGGCCACGTCCGCGAGCGCCTGGGCGCGGGCGAGGCTTGCGATCAGGTGCGAGCCCGAGCCGCCCGCGGTGGCAGGCGCCACGGTGCCACGCGACACGAACCGCACGGGCATGAACTGGCGGCGGCCCTGGGGCGTGCGCCAGCCTGACGCGGCGACGGCCGTCTCCCCTGCATCGGCCGTATCGAGGCCGCGCAGGCGGCGGATCATGGGCGCCACGATCACCGCGAAGCTCACGAGCACGCTGACAGGATTGCCGGGCAGGCACGCGATGGGCGTGCCCTCGAAGCGGCCTAGGCCCTGCGGCTTGCCCGGCTGCATCGCGACTGCCGAGAACTCGACGCCGCGATCCGCCAGCGCCGCCTTCACCACGTCATACGCGCCCACCGAGACTCCGCCGGTGGTGACGATCAGGTCCGCGTCCACGCCGCTCAGGCGCTCGAGCAGCTGCTCAGGCCGGTCGCCCACGCGCTCGAGGAGCACGGGCACCGCACCGGCCTCGCGCACCAGCCCCTCAAGCAGCACGGCGTTCGAGTCATGAATCTGTCCCGGACCCAACCGCGCGCCGGCATCCACGAGCTCGTCGCCGGTCGCGAGCACGGCGACGCGCGGCGCGCTCACCGTGGGGACCTGCGCCACTCCCACGGCCGCGAGCGCGGCGATCCTGGTCGCGGTGAGGACCTCACCGCGCGACAGGACCACGTCGCCCGGCAACGCATCCTCGCCTGCACGACGCACGTGGCGCCCGGACTCGCTCGCCGCGAGCACGCTCACCGTGTCGAGGGCGCCGTCCGTGTGCTCGACGGGCACGATCGCGTCCGCGCCCACCGGCACAGGTGCCCCGGTCATGATCCGCCAGGCCGATGCGGGCGGCAAGGTCGCCGGCGCGGCGCCCGCCGCGCTCTCTCCGGCCACTGGCAGGCGCACCGGGTGAGCCGCGGTGGCGCCGACCACCTCGGCAGCGCGCACGGCGTAGCCGTCCATCGCAGAGTTGTCGAAGGGCGGGCTGGGCACCTGTGCTTCCTGGTCGCTCGCCGCGACCGTGCCGAACGCCTCCCGCAGCGGCAGCGTCACGGGCGCAAGAGTCGAGACCAGCGCCGTCGCCTCAGCGACGTGCGCGTCGACCTCACGCACGTGCGCGGCCGTCCTCCCGCTCGCGGACGGGGGCGAGAGCGATCTCACGCCACCTCCCGGTGCGCGCGTCGACGACGGCGAGCGTCCCGGCGAGCGTGCTGCCCGTGCCCGAGACGATCTTGAGCGCCTCGGTGGCGAGCGCGGCGCCCACCTGGCCGCACAGCGTGCCCAGCACGGCGCCCCCCTCGCAGGAGTCAAGGTCCTCGCCGGGCTGCTCCGGGAACAGCGCGCGCATGCGAGACTCGCGGGTGAAGACGGTGACCTGCCCGTGCCAGCCGCTCACCGCGCCCCAGGCGACGGGGATGTCCAGCTCCGCCGCGGCATCGGCGATCACGTGGCGAGCGGCGAAGGTGTCCGTGCCGTCCACGATCACGTCGTGGCCCGCCAGCAGCTCGCGAGCGTTGTGCTCGTCCACGCGGCGCAGCATCGGCCGCACGTCGACGCCGGGCGCGATCAGCCGGAGCGCGCCCACGGCGGCGTGCACCTTGGGCCTGCCCACCGCGTCCGGCCCGAAGAGGATCTGCCGATGCAGGTTGGTCACGGACACGTGATCGGAGTCGATCAGAGTCAGCCTGCCCACGCCCGCCGCAGCGAGGTACTGGGCCGCCGGGCAGCCCAGTCCGCCCACCCCCACGAGCACCACCGAGGCGCCGGAGAGCGCGCGTTGACCAGCCGCTCCGAATCCCGTGAGGGCGCGCTGGCGCACGAACGGGTCAGGTGCGCGCGACTCAGGGCTCGAGGGCGTCATGGAAGCGATCCGAGATGATCTCCAGCAGCGTGGGATGCGGCGCCAACGGGCCCGTCACGTAGTCAGCGCCGGCCTCGTGCAGGCGCTGCTGGAACAGTCCGGGGGCGAGGAGGTAGGACGCGACGGCCACCACGCCATCCTCGCCGAACTCGCGGGCGGATGCCACCGCGTCCGCGACCGAGGGTGAGGGGCCGGCGGCGAAGCCGATGCGCACCGGACCGTTCCAGTGCTCGCGCAGCATGTCCGCTGCCAGCTCCGTGTCCGCCTGCGACCGAGGATCGGAGGAGCCCGCAGCGGCGAGCACCACCGTCGCATCGTGCGGCACACCCTCGCGGTCGAGGCGTTCGAGCACGATCTGCAGCAGACGAGGATCCGGGCCCAGCGCCGGCGCAGACCGCACGTCCGTGCGCCCCTCCACCGCCTCCGCGATGTCCACGTACACGTGGTACCCGCCCGCCAGGAGGATGGGCACCACCACCGCCGCCACACCCTCGGGCCGCGTCGCGATGTCGCCGATCACCGCATCGATCTTGGGCTCCTGCACGTCGACGTAGGCCTCGCGGACCTCGATGTCCATCGCGGTGCGCAGCTCGTCAAGGAGGTCGCGGATGGTCTGCTGGCCCGCATCGGCGCGGGTGCCGTGGGCGCACCCGATGAGGATCGCGCTCATGACGCGGTCACCGCGAGCGCATAGCCGCGCTTGACGACGGTCCTGACCAACGAACGGGACCCTGAGTTCTCGCGCAGACGATTGATGGCGGCCTCCACGGCGTGAGGCCCGGTCTGCGCACCGGGCAGGATCTCCCCCAGCTGCTCACGCGTGAGCACGTTGCCGCCGGCCTTCGCGAGCGCGCGCAGCAGCTCGAGACCGGTGGGGGTCAGTGGCAGCACCCGGCCGTCCAGCACCGCCGCTCCGGCCCGCATCACGAGCTGGCCGTCCGGGGTGCAGATCGACGCGGAGTTCTCGCTGTAGTGCTTCACCAGCTCGCGCACGAGCGCCCCGAGCCTCCAGCGGTCGGGATACGACGTGACCAGCCCCGCATCCTCGAGCGGGGATGCGGTGATCGGACCCACGGACGCGAGGACCAGGTCGCCCGCGGCGGCCCGTGCGCGGACCGCGTCGAAGACGCCGGCCTCACGCACTCCCGAGATCCAGGCCTCCGCACCGGGAGCAGACGTGAACAGCACGGCGTCGACCGCGCCCGACGCGGCGAGGTCGATCCATTCGCGGTGCGGCTCGGGGTCCAGCGGCGGCCCCCAGCCATAGATCACGAGCGACTGCACCGTCGCGCCTGCGGCAACGAACGCCTCGTCCAGGCCGTCGGAGCCGTTGCCGTGATGCTGCACCGCGATGCGCAGCCCCTCCACGCCCTCCGCCAGCAGGAAGTCGCGCAGCTCCGCGGCGGTCTCGGTCTCCGCGACCCAGTCCGCCTCGAGGCCGTTCTGCTGGATAGCGCCGCGGGCCTTGGGTCCACGGGCGATCAGCCGCGCGCGGGACATCACCGCGAGCAGCTCCTCGGCAAGGCCGGCGGCGTCCGCGGCCTCGACCCAGCCGCGAAACCCGATTCCCGTGGTGGCGACCACGATGTCCGGCGGCTGCTCGATGAGAGCACGGGTGTCCGCGATCAGCTGCGCGTCGTCCAGGTGCGAGACGGTCGACAGCGCGGGAGCGAACCTCACCTCAGCGCCACGGCGCTCGAGGGCGGCTGCGAGCTCGCGCTTGCGGCGGTCTGCCGTGATCACCATGACGCATCCGGCGAGCGGCTCCCCCACATGGCTCACGTCCTGGCCTCCCCTGCCGGATCCGGCGTCGCGGCCAGCGCTCCGGCGAGCAGTCCTGGCCTGGCGACCTCACCGACGACGATAATGGCAGGAGGTTTCACCCCTGTTTCGCTGCAGATACGAACAATGTCCTCGAACGTCCCCCGCGTGACGCGCTCGCGCGCCGTGGTCCCGTTCTCGACGATCGCGATGGGCGTGTCGACGGCGCAGCCCGCGTCGAGAGCAGCGTCGACGATGTCCGGCAGAGCGCTCACACCCATGAGGATCACCACGGTCGCGCCGGCGGCCATCGCGGCGATCGTCGCCTGATCGGCACCCGCGTGACCCGTCGTCACCAGCAGCGACGTGGACACGCCGCGCTGCGTCACCGGGATGCCTGCGCGCGCGGGCACCGCGAGCGCGGAGGTGATGCCCGGCACCACCTCGACGTCGATCCCCGCCTCGATGCAGGCGTGCACCTCCTCGCCGCCACGCCCGAACACGTAGGGATCGCCGCCCTTGAGCCGCACCACCGTCTTGCCTGCCCGCGCGCGGTCCACCAGGATCGCGTTGATCTCGTGCTGCGGCACCGGGTGATTGTCGGGGCTCTTGCCCACGTTCACCACCTCGACGTCGTAGGGCACCGTGACGAGCAGCTCGGTGGCGCCCAGCCGGTCGGTGACCACCACGTCGGCCTCCGCCAGCGCCTGGCGACCGCGGACGGTGATGAGGCCGGGATCGCCAGGGCCGGATCCGACGAGGATGACGCGGCCGGCACCAGGGCGGCGCCGCCGCAGATCCACCTCGCCGGCGTCCAGGTGCGCCGCCACGGCGTCCCGCACGGCCCTGATGCGGCCGGGATCAGGGGTGTCGAGCGAGATGACGCCCACCGCCAGGTCGCCGTGCTTGGAGGTAGCGGCCTGGCGCGCCGACCCCTTGGACGCATCCGAGGCGTCGATGCACCACACGCGGCGCTCGTGAGCCCACTGCGCGATGGCGTCGTTCAGGGTGGCGTCGTCGGTCGCCGCGAGCACGAACCATGCGTCGTCGAGGTCCGCGGCGACGATCCCGCGTCTCTCGACGGCGATGTCGCCGTGCGCGGCATGCCGCTCGAGGTCCGCCGAGAGCTCGGGCGCGACCACCGTCACCTGCGCACCCTCGGACACGAACCGGCGTACGCGGCGCGACGCGACCGCACCGCCCCCCGCGACCACGACGGCGCGCCCGTGAAGCTCCAGCCCGAAGAGTGCCGTCATTCAGTACCTGCCAGGTCGATGAACACCTGGCCATTGTCGAGGGTGAGGGGGTACACGGCCAAGTCGGGCGACATCCCGGGCCTCGGCGCCTTGTCCATGGTCGCCAGGCACTCGCCGGTGAGAAGCGAGAAGACCTGCTTGTACAGGGGCGAGGCGATGGTGGGCACGTCGCCACGCGAGCCGGTGATCCCGCGCGACAGCACGTACGCACCGGAGAACGGGCACAGGTTCTGCACGGCGTGGATGGAGCCGTCCGCGAGACGGAAGATCGCGACCTGGACATCGCCCACCAGTGCCGCCACGCCCAGCTCCGGGGTGAGGCGGTCGTAGTCGCACAGGTACTGGGTGGTGACGGCCGATGCGGCGGTGGTCATGAGCGGACCTCCAGGGTGGACGGGGCGATCAGCACGGCGCCGGAGGCGCGTTCGGCAGGCGTGGCCGGGCGGCGCTGGCCGCGCTGCTCCACGTACGCGAGCGACGGATCCGGCTGGTCGGGGGCGTTGACGAAGCTGGTGAACTGCTTGAGACGCTCCGGGTCGTTCAGCACCGCGGCCCATTCGTCCTCGTAGGTGTCGATGTGGCGCGCCATGTGCTCGTCGAGGTCCGCGCAGATGCCCAGCGAGTCCTCCATAATGACCTGCCGGATGGCCTCGAGGCCGCCCTCGTGCTCCTCCTGCCACGGGGCGGTGCGCTGCAACCGGTCCGCGGTGCGGATGTAGTACATGAGGTAGCGGTCGATCACCTGGAACACCGTGGCATCGTCCACGTCCTCGACCAGCAGCTGAGCGTGCCTGGGCGTGAAGCCGCCGTTGCCGCCCACGTACACGTTCCAGCCGTTGTCGGTGGCGATCACTCCCACGTCCTTGCCGCGCGCCTCCGCGCACTCGCGGGCGCAGCCGGACACTCCGAGCTTGATCTTGTGAGGGCTGCGCAGGCCTCGGTACCGCAGCTCGAGCGCGATGGCCATGCCTACCGAGTCCTGCACGCCGTAGCGGCACCAGTCGGATCCCACGCAGCTCTTCACCGTGCGCAGCGACTTGCCGTACGCATGGCCCGATTCCATGCCCGCGTCCACCAGCCGCTTCCAGATGCCGGGCAGCTGGTCCAGGCGCGCGCCGAACATGTCGATGCGCTGGCCGCCCGTGATCTTGGTGTAGAGCCCGTAGTCCTGCGCGATCTGGCCGATGAGGATGAGGTGCTCCGGCAGGATCTCGCCGCCCGGCACGCGCGGCACCACCGAGTAGGTGCCGTCCTTCTGCATGTTGGCCATCACTCGGTCGTTCGTGTCCTGCAGCGCGGCGCGGTCCTGCGCCAGCACGTGCTCGTTGTACAGGCTCGCGAGGATGGACCCGATGGCGGGCTTGCACAGGTCGCAGCCGCGGCCGGTGCCGAACCGCTCGATGATCTCGGAGAAGGTGCGCAGCGCGGAGACCTGGATCGCGCTGAACAGCTGGGCGCGCGACATGCCGAAGTGCTCGCACAGCGCGTTCGAGATCTCGATGCCGGACTTCTCGAGCTCGTCCCCCACGATCTTCTTGACCAGCGGCAGGCAGGAGCCGCAGGAGGTGCCGGCCTTGGTGCACGCCTTCACGCCCGCCAGATCGGTGCAGCCGTGCTCGGTGACGGCTCCGCGGATCGCGCCCGCGCTGACGTTGTTGCACGAGCACACGCCGGCGGCATCCGGCAGCTCGATGTTGGGTCCTTCGACGGAGCCCTCGGGCAGCAGCCAGCCCGCAGGGTCGCCGCCGAGCTCGGACCCCACGAGCGGTCGCAGCGACGCGTACGCGCTGGCGTCCCCCACGAGGATGCCGCCCAGCAGCGTGCGGGCGTCGTCCGTGACCACCAGCTTCTTGTAGACGCCCGCGACCGGGTCCGCATAGGTGAGCTCCAGCGCACCGGGAGTGGTCGCGAAGGCGTCGCCGAAGGACGCGACGTCCACGCCCAGCAGCTTGAGCTTGGCGGAGGTGTCCGCACCCGGGAACGTCGACTGCCCGCCCAGCAGCCGGTCCACGGCGATCTCGGCCATGGTGTTGCCCGGCGCGATGAGGCCGATGCACGCGCCCTGGATGCAGGCGACCTCGCCGATCGCGCTGATGGCGGGGTCCTCCGTCAGGCAGGTGTCGTCGACCACGACGCCGCCGCGCTCGCCGATGCCCAGCCCTGCGGAGCGGCCCAGCTCGTCACGCGGGCGCACGCCGGTCGCGAACACCACCACGTCCACCAGCTGCTCGCCGCCGTCCGCGAACGTCAGACGGCCCGCGCGGCCGGCCTTGTCCGGCTTGATGGCCTTGGTGGCGGTGCTGCAGCGCACCGTAACGCCCAGGTTCTCGATGAGCCGGCTGAGCGCCTGCCCGCCACCCTCGTCGACCTGGAGGTTCATCAGCCGGTCGGCGAACTGGATCACGGTGCTGGTGGCACCGAGCTCCTGCAGCGCCCCGGCGGCCTCGAGGCCCAGCAGGCCGCCGCCGATCACGGCGCCGCGCACGGGCCTGCGCAGCTCCTTGGCTCGCTGCTCCACGTAGATGCGCAGCGCCGCCACGTCGTCGATGGTGCGATACACGAACACCCCGGGCAGCTCCGCGCCCTCCATGGGCGGACTCCAGGCGTAGGAGCCGGTCGCGAGCACCAGGTGGTCGTACGGGTAGGTGCGACCGTGCTTGTCCGTCACCGTGCGAGCCTCGCGGTCGATGCCCTCCACTCGGGCGTCTCGCTCGAGCCGCACGCGCGGGTCCTCCCACAGCGCGGGGTCACCGAGCGCGAGGTCCTCCGGATCGCGGCCGGTGAAGTAGCTGGTGAGCGCCACGCGATCGTACGGAGCGCGCGGCTCCTCCGCGAGCACCGTGACCGCGTAGCGGCCCTCGGCGTCACGATCGCGCATGGCCTCGGCGAAGCGGTGTGCGACCATGCCGCCGCCCACGACGACGATCTGCTGGATGTCCGTCATGATCTATCCCTCCATCGACCCCGCGAGCGCGGGGACCTTCGCGTCATTTGCCTCCTGCGCCGCGGCGCACGAGCGGATGATGTCGCCCACGAGGGAGCGACAGTCGCCGCACCCCGTGCCCGCCCGGGTGGCGCGGGAGACGTCCTCGACGCTCCCGCAGCCGCCCTCGACAGCGGCCACGATGCGCCCCTTGGGCACCGAGTTGCACTGGCAGACCGTGTGGTCGTCCCCCATGTCCGCCACCGAGGTGGCGGCAGGCCGAGCGGCCGATGCGAGGGGCCTGATGATCAGGTGTGCGGGGTCCGACGGCACCGGCAGCATGCGCGTGTACATCGCGGACAGCTCGCTGGCGCACTGCTTGTCCCCCACCACCGTGGCGCCCACGAGCAGTCCGTGCGAGACCACGACCTCGACGAACCGCCCGATCGCCGGGTCGCTCATGCGCACGGCGCGCAGGTCGCGCTCGCCATGATCGAACTTGCCTGACAGCCCCATGGTCACGACGTCCAGGCCCATCGCCTTGACGCGCACCACGTTGGTCAGGTCAGCACCGACCTGCTCGGACGGCTGCGCCGCCCGGTCCGCCACAGCATCGGCCGTCCACTGATCGACCAGCCGTGAGGCCTGGTCCCACCCCTGGGCGACCAGCCCCGTGCCACCCTCGGGCGGCTGCGCGCAGTCGCCGATCGCGAACACCGAGGAGTCCGCCGGCGAGGCGAGATCCGCACCCACGAGGATGCCGCGCTCGCACGGCAGTCCGGCGCCGCGTGCCAGCGCCGCCTCCGGAATGGTGCCCGCGCACATCACGAGCATGTCCGTCAGCAGCTCGGTGCCATCGGTGAGCGTGACCGCGCTGAGCACGCCCCGACGATCGCGGGCGTGAGCGACCGAGGTCTGGGTGATCACCGTGACGCCCAAGCGGGTGAGCGAGCCGGTCGCGATGCGCGACGCCGCGTCACCCAGCTGGCGCTCCATCAGGCGGTCCGAGTGGTGCACCAGCGTGACGGCGAGGCCGCGCGAGGCCAGCCCGGTCGCGACCTCGAGTCCCAGCACGCCGGCGCCCAGCACCACCGCACGGCGAGCCTTGGGAATCGCGGCGACGATGCCCTCCGCGTCGTCCAGGTCCTTCAGCACGCTCACGCCGGGGATCAGGCCGCGATCCGTCGCGATGCCCTGGATGCTCGGGATGCGGGCCTGCGAGCCGGTGGCGAACACCAGCCGGTCATACGAGTGACGCTGACCACGAGAGTCGGTGACCGTCCGCGCCGCACGGTCGATGTGCGTCGCGGCGACCCCGGCGAGCACGTCCACGCGGTCGCTGTCCGCGGTCGCCATCGCGAGTGAGTCAGGGGCCGTCTTGCCTGCGACCACGCTCGACAGCAGCACACGGTTGTACGGCTCGTGCGTCTCCTTGCCCAGCACCGTCACGCGGACGTCTGGGTCGCGGCGGACCAGCTCGTCGACGAATCGCGAGCCGACCATGCCGTTGCCGATCACGAGAACCTTCACGGTGCGCTCACCTCCTCGGGGATCGTGGGGTCGAGCGACAGCGCAGGCGCGATGGCGACTGCCGTGACCTTGAACTCGGGCATGCCGCTGATGGGATCCGTGACGTCGTTGGTGAGGCGGTTGGCACTGCCGGCACCCGCCCAGTGGAAGGGCATGAACACCGTGTCCGGGCGGATCGACTCGGTGACGCGCACCGCGGCGACGGCCACGCCACGGGCGGTGGTGAGGATCGCGTCCTGGCCCTCGCTCAGGCCCAGGCGGTCCGCGAGCAGCGGGTGCATCTCGACGAACGGCGCGGGCTGAGCGTCGTTGAGCTCATCCACGCGGCGCGTCTGGGCGCCCGACTGGTAGTGCTGGAGCACGCGGCCCGTGACCAGGTGGATCGGCGCGTCCGCGCGCACGTCGTCGGCTGGCGCGTGGTGATCGACCGCGACCATCCGCGCGCGCCCGTCCGGAGTCGCGAAGGAGTCGAGGAACACCCGCGGCGTCCCGGGGTGGCGAGCGTCCGGGCACGGCCAGTGGATCTGCTCGCCCGCGTCCAGCCGGTCGTAGTCGATGCCGGCATAGTCCGCGACTCCGCCGGCCGAGGCGCGTGCCATCTCGTCGAACACGGCGCGGGGATCGTCGGGGAAGCCTCCGAGGACGCCCAGCCGGCGCGCGAGCTCACCCAGGATCCATAGCTCGGAGCGCGCCTGGCCCGGCGCATCGACGGCCTTGCGGCGGCGGATGATGCGCCCTTCGAGGTTGGTCATGGTGCCCTCCTCCTCCGCCCACTGCGTGACGGGGAGGATGACGTCCGCGAGCATCGCCGTCTCGGACGGCACCAGGTCGCTCACCACGAGCAGGTCGAGCCTCTTCAGAGACTCGACCACCGCATCGGCATTCGGAGCACTGACCACCACGTTGCTGCCGTGCACGAACAGCGCACGCGGACCGCCCTCCCTGCCCAGCGAGTCCAACAGCTTCACCGCGGGCACGCCGGGCCCGGGAATGACGTCAGGGTTGACGCCCCACACCTGGGCGACATGCTCACGCGCCGCGGGATCCGTGATCATCCGGTACCCGGGCAGCTGGTCCGACTTCTGTCCGTGCTCGCGCCCGCCCTGGCCGTTGCCCTGACCCGTGACAGGGCCGAAGCCGGAGCCGTGGCGGCCCACGAGGCCCAGGGTGAGAGCGAGGTTGATCGCCGCGCTCACGCAGGCCGTGCCCTGGCTCATCTGCTCCATGCCGCGACCCGTGAGCACGTAGGCGCCCCGCCCCCCGCGCGACGGCGAGGCGGCGGCCAGCAGGCGCGCGGTGCGTCGAAGCTCGTCTGCAGGGATGCCGCAGACCGCCTCCGCACGCTCGGGCCACCACTGCGCGACGGAGCGGCGCACGGCATCGAGCCCGGTGGTGCGCTCCCGCAGATACGCCTGGTCCGCCAGGCCCTCGGCGAGCACGACGTGCGTGAGAGCCAGCAGCACCACCATGTCCGTGCCCGGCACGGGCGCGAGGTGGATGCCCCTGTCGCCGTGCGTGAGCCGCGCCGTGACCGTCTCGCGCGGGTCCACGACCACCAGGCCGCCTCGCTCGCGCGCGCCCGCAAGATGCTGCACGAAAGGTGGCATCGTGACGCCCATGTTCGAGCCGAGGATCAGGACCGCATCGGCCCCGCCCAGGTCCTCGAGCGGGAAGCCCAAGCCGCGGTCCATGCCGAATGCGCGGTTGGAGGCCGCGGCCGCCGAGGACATGCAGAAGCGGCCGTTGTAGTCGATGAACGGCGTGCGCAGCACGATGCGAGCGAACTTGCCCAGCGCATACGCCTTCTCGTTGGTGAGGCCGCCTCCCCCGAACACGGCGACGGTGTCGCGACCGTTCTCCGCCTGGAGGCTCTCGACACGGCTCGAGACGAGCGTGAGCGCCTCGTCCCACTGAGCCTCCCTGAAGCCGCCGTCCGCCGTGCGGATCAGGGGCGTCGTGAGGCGATCGGAGGCGCGCAGCACCTCCGCGGACGTCCAGCCCTTCTGGCACAGCCCTCCCCTGTTCGTAGGGAAGTCACGACCGGCCACCTCGAGCGGCAGACGCGCCCCCGGAGTGCGCGTCAGCGTCTGTGCGCACTGGAGCGCGCAGTAGGGGCAATGGGTCGCGACCGCGTCGCCCGAGAGCTCAGGAGCCTCGGGCGACGCGGTGCCGTGTGTGGCGGACACGATCAGACGTTCGCCATCCGGGCGCCCTTGCGCAGGTAGAACACCCACGTCAGCGCTGCCATGAACAGGAACACGCCGCAGTAGATCTGGAGCGCCGGGACGATCGACCCGTCGAAGGTCTCACGCGACCACAGGTACACGAACGGGATCGCGAAGCCGCCGAACGCTCCGATCGAGGAGATGATGCCGACAGCGCCGGCGCTCTGCCGCTTGAAGTCCAGGTACGACTCGTCCGATCCGTCTCCGTGCTGGTCGCGCAGCCGGTTGAAGATCGAGGGGATCATCCGGTAGGTCGACCCGTTGGCGACGCCGGTGAGGGCGAACAGCGCGATGAAGCTCGCGAAGAACAGCGCGAGGTTCTCGCCGCGCACCCCCTCGACCGCCGCGAAGCCCATGGCGGCCATGAGCACGAAGCACACGAGGGTGATCTTGGAGCCGCCGAACCGGTCCGCGAGCTTGCCTCCGTACGGTCGGGACAGCGATCCCACGAGCGCGCCCAGGAAGCCCCACGTCAGGGCGATGTCGGGGCGCTCGAAGACCACGGTGAGCAGCGTCGGGAACGCCGCCGAGTAGCCGATGAAGGATCCGAACGTCCCCACGTACAGGAACGCCATGAGCCAGGTGTGGCCATGCTTGAGCGACCTCGCCGTGGGCTTGGGATCCGCCTTGGCCTCACGAAGGTTGTCCATGAACAGGAACGCGAGGATCGCCGATGCGAGAGCGAGCGGCACGTAGACCAGTCCGGCGGCGGACAGCCCCAGCGCGCCGATGCCGATCACGAACGGCACCAGCTTCTGCGCGACCGCGACGCCGATGTTGCCGCCAGCCGCGTTGAGCCCGAGCGCCCACCCCTTGGCCTTGTCCGGGTAGAAGAACGAGATGTTGGACATCGAGGAGGCAAAGTTTCCGCCTCCGAACCCTGCCGTGGCCGCGATTGCGACCAGCACCGGGAAAGGCGTCTCCGGGCGTCCCACGACCCACGCCAGTCCCAGCGTGGGGATCAGCAGCAGGAGCGCGGAGATGACGGTCCAGTTGCGACCGCCGAAGATGGGCACCGCGAAGGTGTACGGGATGCGCAGGAACGCCCCCACGCCGGAGGCGACGGCCAGCAGGGTCAGTCCCTGGCTCGCCGTGAGCGCCCAGCCGTTGGCACCGGCGGCGACCAGCGCGCCGGACTCGTCGAAGGTGCCGTACATCTTGACGACGACGATCGACCACAGCAGCCAGACCGAGAAGCCGATGTGCTCGGCGACGATCGAGAAGACGAGGTTGCGGAAGGCGATCGACTTGCCCTTGGCCTCCCAGAACAGGTCGTTCTCCGGGGTCCAGCGCTCGATCCATCGGCCCTTGCCGATTGCGCCTGGCTCGACGTCGGTGACGCCTGCCTTGTCCTGAACGGTCATGAGACCCCTCCCCAGGGTTCATTGGATGAATGAAGTCCGGGCCGCCATCGGCCGGGGCACTCCGCACAGTGCTCCATCGGACAGTCATCAACCTAGGGAGGGGATGTTTCGCCTGACTCGTCGCCATGTGAAGCGTGCGCGAACTCTTCCTCACCCCGCGCCCGGGTGGGCTGTGAGGGCTCCGACAGCGCGCATCGGCGCTCTGTGAGAAGAGCGTCGGGCCGTTCGTGGCGCCCGCCCGCGCGCGCGGCCCCAGCGTCTCGACGCCAGCGATCGCGATGTGTCGCCGTGCTCACCGCATCCGCTGTCGCGCCGTGAGGTGCGCGGTCGCGCGAGCCGCGGTGGGGCTCAGGCCTCGGTGGCGGCCCAGGCGCGCACGGCGTCGAGCACGCGCTCGATCTCGGCCTGGCCATGCGACTGCGACACGAACCATGCCTCGTACGCGCTGGGCGGCAGGTACACGCCCGCATCGTGCAGCGCGTGGAAGAACCGCGCGAACTGGGCGGTGTCCTGGCGCGCCACGTCCTCGAACGCGATGGGGGCGACGCCCAGGCCCCAGAAGAGGCTGAACAGCGTGCCCGCGCGGCCCACGGCGTGGGTGATGCCCGCGTCCGTCAGGATCTCGCTCACTCCCCCGGACAGGGCCTCGGAGGCTGCCGCCACGCGCTGGTAGACGTCGTCCGTCAGAAGCCGCATGGTCGCCAGGCCGGCCGCCACCGCGACGGGGTTCCCGGACAAGGTGCCCGCCTGATAGACGGGGCCCAGCGGTGCGAGCTGCTCCATGAGGTCGGCGCGCCCGGCCACGGCCGCGACGGGCATGCCGCCGCCGATGACCTTGCCGAACGTCACCAGGTCCGGCTGCCAGGGCTCGACGCCCGCGGCGAGATCCTCGTCGCGCTCGACGCCCCAGTACCCCGCGGGGCCGGCCCGGAATCCTGTCAGGACCTCGTCGACGATCATGACCGCACCCTCGTTGCGGCACAGCGTCGAGATGAGCCGGTTGAAGCCCAGCGGAGGGCGCACCACGCCCATGTTCGCGGGTGCCGCCTCCGTGATGACCGCCGCGATCTGCTGCCCGTGCTCCGCGAACGCGTCCGTCAGGGCGTCCTCGTCTCCGAACGCCAGGACGATGGTGTCCGCCGCGGTGCCGGGGGTGACGCCGGCGCTGTCGGGCACACCCGACGTCGCCAGGCCGGAGCCGGCCGCGACCAGCAGCGAGTCCGAGTGCCCGTGGTAGAGGCCCGCGAACTTGATGATCTTGGCGCGCCCCGTCGCACCCCGCGCGAGCCGGATCGCGGTCATGGTCGCCTCGGTGCCGGTCGAGACCAGCCGCACCCGCTCGGCAGGTGCGTAGCGACCACGGATCTCCTCCGCCAGCTCGACCTCGCGCGCCGAGGTGGCACCGAAGGACAGTCCGCTCGCGGCGGCCTGCTGAACCGCCTGCACCACCGTGGGATGGGCGTGGCCAAGGATCGCCGGGCCCCAGGAGCCGATCAGGTCGACGTACTCGCGGCCGTCCCCATCGGTCACGTACGCGCCACGCGCGGACGCGATCGGGACCGGCTCACCCCCCACGCCGTTCCAGGCGCGCACGGGAGAGTTCACGCCGCCGGGCAGGATGGCCGCGGCGCGGTCGGTGAAGGTGGTCACGAGAGTCCTCCTCGGGGCCAGGGGCGGCCCGGTCAGTCGGCGCGGATCCACTCCGCGAGGTCGAGCGCTGCGTAGGTGAGCACGATGTCGCCGCCGGCGCGGACGATCGAGGTGACGGCCTCCACATGCGCCGCGCGGCGGTCGATCCAGCCGCGCTGCGCGGCCGCCTCGATCTGGCTGTACTCGCCCGAGACGTGGTACGCCGCCACGGGCACGGCCGATGCGCTGGCCACGTCCGCGAGCACATCCAGATACGGGAGGGCCGGCTTGACCATCAGCATGTCCGCGCCCTCGGCCTCGTCGAGTGCCGCCTCGAACGCACCCTCGCGTCCGTTGGCCGGGTCCAGCTGATAGGTGCGGCGGTCGCCCTGCAGCCCGGACTCCACGGCGTCGCGAAAGGGACCGTACGCGGCCGAGGCGTACTTGGCGGCATACGCCAGGACGCTCGTGCGCTGGAAGCCGGCGCCGTCGAGCGCCGCGCGCACCGCCGCGACCTGGCCATCCATCATTCCGCTGAGCCCGAGGACATCCGCCCCAGCCTCGGCCTGCGCGACCGCCATGCGGCCGTAGACCTCGAGGGTCGCGTCGTTGTCCACCTCGCCGTGAGGGTCGAGGATGCCGCAGTGGCCATGATCGGTGAACTCGTCCAGGCACAGATCGGCCATGACCACGAGCCTCTGCACTGCGGCGTTGCGGGCCGTGTCGATGGCGCGGTTGAGGATGCCGTTCGGTTCGCAGGCCTCGGATCCCACCGCGTCGCGTGACGCCGGGATCGCGAACAGCATGACGCCGCCGATACCCGCTTGGACCGCATCCTCGATGACGCCGCGCAGGGACTCGAGCGTGTGCTGCTGGACGCCCGGCATCGACGGGATCTCACGCGGCGCGTCGATCTCCTCGTGGACGAACACGGGGAGCACCAGCTGCGCCGGATGCACGCGGGTCTCGCTGACCAGGCGTCGCATCGCTGGCGTGGTGCGCAGCCGGCGGGGGCGGCGCGACGGGACGGGCAGGCTCACGACCGCTCATCCTCCGGAGCAGGCTCGGCGACGGGCTCGGGCGCGTCATCGGCGGCCTCGGACTCGGCCGGCTCGGCCGAGTCCGCGTTCGGCGCTGACGTCTCATCGGACGACTCGACGGACGGCTCGCCGAACTCCTCGGCCGGCGCATCGGCCGTGTCCTCGTCGTCGGCTGCGTCCTCGTCGAGCGCGTCGAACTCCTCCACCACATCGGGGTCGAGCGCGGCGAGCAGACCGGCGACGATGCCGTCGTAGGACGGAGCCGTCGCCACCGACGTGACGGGCACGGCCGCGGCCCGCGCGGCGGCCGCAGTCATGTCACCGATGGCCACGACGGCAGTCTCCTCGGGAACGAGGGCGCCCGAGGCAGCGAGGCGTTCCGCGACCGAGCCCGAGGTGAGCAGGATCGCGTCGAAGCGTCCGTCCTCGATCTCCTCGCGCAGCTGGCGGCCCACTCCGGAGCCGTCGACGGTGCGATAGGCCTCGACGGTCGTGACGGACCAGCCCTTGCGCTCGAGTCCGCGAGGCAGCACCGGCGCGGCGAGGTTGCCGTGCGGCACCAGCACCTTGCCCGGCCCGTCGGGGAACTCCTCGACGATCCCGCGCGCGTTCTGGCGGCCCTGCGGCACCATCGCGACCTCGAGACCCATCTCCTCGCACACCCCCCGGGTGGCCTCGCCCACGGTGGCGACCTGCGCATCCGGCAGCGGTGCGCTCAGGGAGACGCCCCGCGCCCGGGCGATGCGCTCCATGGCGGCCAGGGCGTTGCGCGACGTGACGGCCATCCAGTCGAAGTCGCCCGCGCACCAGGACAGCGTGGCCTCCTCGAGCGCCTCGAGGTCCTCGGTGGGAGCGATCGCGATGAAGTCGACCTCCTCGACGATCGCTCCGGCCTCCGCCAGGCGGAGCGCGAGGTGGCGGCGCTGAGCGGTCACGGGCACCAGCAGGTGCTTTCCTCGCAGTGCAGTCAGATCCATGTCATGCCCTTCCCATGAGGCGGCCGGCTCCGCGGCCCAGGAGCGTCCATCCGGTCGATCGGCCCAGCGACGCAGCCTCGGACGCGGGACCCTGTGCGGTCTCGTTGAGCGCGAGCGTACCGCCGGCGTCCACCACGCGAGCCCGCAGGCTCAAGCGCTCGCCTGCGACGGTGGCGTATGCCGCGACCGGTGCGGCGCAGCCGGCGTCGAGGACGCCCAGGAGTGACCGCTCGGCCGTGACCGCCGCCCGCGTGGGCGCGTGATCCAGGGCGCGAATCAGGTCTGCCCAGGCATCGTCGGCGCCCGGGGCGATCTCGATCGCGAGCGCCCCCTGCCCTGGAGCGGGCATCATGTCCGTCGGGTCCAGCAGCTCCGTCGCCTCGTCCAGCCGGCCCAGGCGCTCGAGGCCCGCCGCCGCGAGCACCACGCCATCGAGCTCTCCGGAGAGCTTGCCCAGGCGCGTGTCGACGTTGCCGCGCAGCCCCTCGACGCGCAGGTCGCGGCGCAGCGAGATCAGCTGCGCGGCCCGCCGCGGCGATCCGGTGCCGATGCGCGCTCCCTCAGGCAGGTCCCGCAGCCCTGGCCCGGTGGTGCACAAGGCGTCGCGCACGTCCGCGCGCTTCGAGATCGCGGCGAGCTCCAGCTCCGGGTGCGGCGCCGTCGGCATGTCCTTGAGCGAGTGCACCGCGAAGTCGCACTCACCGGCCAGCAGCGCGTCGCGCAGAGCGTTGACGAACACGCCCACCTCGCTGAGGCCCACCAGGGACCCGCGCGAGATGTCGCCATGGGTGGTGATCTCGACCAGCTCGACCTCGAGCTCGACCCCCACGCTTGCGGCATGCTCGACCAGCGCATCGGCCACCATGCCTGACTGGGTGCGCGCGAGCGTCGAGCCGCGAGTGCCGAGCCTGAGCTTCATGGAGTCCATCGTTTCACAGTCACGGCGCCGCTCGAGGCGTGCGCGAGAGGTCGCGATAGCCGGGCCCGAGCGTGATCATCACCATCGCGACGGCCGCGAGCGCGAGCGCCGCCCAGGCGGGCGCCTGGTAGCCGAAGCCGGCCGCGATCACCAGTGCTCCCAGTCCCGTCCCCAGCGCGGTCGCTGCGTTGAGAGCAGCGTGCGCAAGCGCGGAGCCCAGCGACGGGGATCCGTGCATGACGTCCATGAGATGCACCTGCGAGGACTGGGAGAAGATCTGGATCGAGCATCCCAGCAGCACCAGCAGCGCCACGGTCACGGCGGGCATGTCGCCTAGCACCGCGATGCCGAGCAGCGCGAGTGAGGCCAGTCCCAGGCCCAGCCGTCCGGCACCGATGTGCGAGCGATCCGTGAGCCGGCCGCCCAGGTAGGCGCCCAGCGTCATCGCGCAGCCCCAGACCACCAGGATCCACGTCACCTGATCGGCACCGAACCCGTTGGTGACCTCGAGCAGCGGGACGATGTAGGAGAACACCGCACCGAGGCCCGCGAA
Source organism: Demequina activiva (assembly GCF_016862815.1). GTDB lineage: Bacteria > Actinomycetota > Actinomycetes > Actinomycetales > Demequinaceae > Demequina > Demequina activiva. The sequence goes on from NZ_BONR01000004.1 coordinate 24,445, forward strand.
GCCGACGGTCACGGCGACGATGGCCGTCCACAGTGGTCGACCGCGCAGGGCGCGCAGCTCGGCGCGGGGCGAGGCGTGCGGGTTGCCTGGAACGTTGGGAGTGAAGGCCCAGACGCCGGCGAAGGCCACCACGGCCACGAGTGTCACCGCGACGTAGGCCATGCGCCACCCGGACGCGTTGGACAGCCATTGCATGAACGGGACGCCGACGATGAGCGAGGTGGTCAGGCCCAGCATGATGATGGACACCGCGCGGCCGCGACGCTCACGGCCCAGCACGGTCATCGCGACGTAGGACGCGGCGCCGAGCAGAGCCCCGTGCGGCACGCCGGCGAGGAAGCGGATCACCATGAGTGCCTCGACCGTGGGAGCGAGCACCGTCGCGACCGAGGTGAGCAGGAACATCGCGGAGGTCGCGAGCAGCAGCGGCCGCCTGCCCATGCGCCCCAGGCCGACCATGAGCAGCGGCGCCCCCACGACCACGCCCAGCGAGTAGGCGACCATGGTGAAGCCCAGCACGTCCACGGTGGTGTCGAGGTCAGCGACCTGGTCCTGCACCACGCCGGCGGCGCCGTTCTGGGTGAGACCGATGCCGAAGCCCACCACTGCGAAGGCGGCGAGCACGTGCCACGCGCGAGGGTCGCGGGCGGATCGCGGCAGGCGCCAGCGCGGCTGTCCGGCATCGAGCGTGGAGAAGAGGTCCGTCACCGTCTCGCCGATCAGCCGCGGGGTGTCATGGGCGATTGCGAAGCCTGGCAGCCGCGATCGCCACGCCAGCGCCACCCAGGGCGGCCAAGGCGATGACGGGCCATACCCATCCCGGCACGTCGCCGGGCTCGTCCTCGGGTTCGTCGACGGCGATGGGCTCGACCTCGGCGTCCGTCACCGCGGCCGATGCGGTGGGCTCGGGTGTGCTCGCTGGCTCGGTGGGCTGCTCCGTGGGCTCGGTGGTCTCGACCGGCGCTCCGGGCGCGACGGTGAAGAGCACCGCCCCCTCGATGGGATGGCCGTCAGCGGCAACCACGCGGAACACCAGCTCGGCATCGCCGGCAGCCGGCTGCTCGTCCACCCTGGCGGTGACTGCGTTGGTGGACGGAAACTCCGGCTCGAGGGCCGTCTGCGCGCCGGACGCGTCCACGATCGACAGCTCGGTGCCGATCTCGAGCAGCTCGCCATCGAACTCCAGCCGCACCTCGGACAGGTTCTCGACCGTCGATCCCTGCTCGGGGTTGGAGGCTCGCAGCGACGTGTGCGCCGAGGCGATGGTGGCGGTCGCGGCGATCGCGATCAGCATGCCGGCCAGCGCCACGCCGGCGCGCAGAAGGGAACGCGAGACAGGGATCATGCGGCCATTGTCGCACCAGCCCGGTGCGCCTCTCACCGAGCTCCCCACGCACGCGGCCACTGTCCGGTCACTCAATGTTCACGCGACCTTTCCAGCCTCCCCAGGTGGCGAGCGACGCCCAGGTCGCGACAATGGAGCCGTGAGAGTCGCCTTGCTCGCGGAGAGCTTCCTCCCGCACGCCAACGGCGTGACCAACTCGCTCCTGCGCGTGATCGAGCACCTGGGGCGCCGCGGCGACGAGGCCCTGGTGATCGCGCCCGAGGCCAAGGGCTCCGCCGGTCCGGTGCGATACGGGATCGCCGAGGTGCTGCGACTGCCAGCGATGGGTTGGCCGGGATACGACGACGTGCGCGTGTCCCTCTCCGGTGCCGCGCGCATCGGCCGCCTGCTCGACGACTACTCCCCCGACGTGGTGCACCTGGCCTCGCCGTTCATGCTCGGTTGGGCGGGGGTGAGGGCGGCGAACGAGCTGGGACTGCCCACCGTCGCCGTGTACCAGACCGAGGTGCCGTCCTACGCGGATCGCTATCGCGTGGGCTGGGGCGAGCCCATCCTGTGGGACCGCCTGCTCAACATCCACCGCCGGGCGGGACTCACCCTCGCGCCGTCCACCTACGCGATGCGTCAGCTCGAGGCCGTGGGCGTGCCCCGCCTGCGCCTATGGCCGCGCGGCGTCGACACCCGCCGGTTTCGCCCCGACCGTCGAGACGACGCGCTGCGTCGAGCGTGGGCGCCCCGCGACGAGGTGGTGGTCGGCTACGCCGGCCGGCTCGCCGCGGAGAAGCGCGTCGAGGACCTCGCGCGGCTCAGCGAGATCGACGGGATCCGCGTGGTCGTCATCGGCGACGGCCCCGCGCGGTCGCGGCTCGAGGCGCTGCTGCCGGACGCGACGTTCACAGGGTTCCTGGGCGGCGACGAGCTCGCCCGGGCCCTGGCGAGCCTGGATGTGTTCGTGCATTGCGGCGAGCTCGAGACCTTCTGCCAGGGGATCCAGGAGGCCCATGCCGCTGGCGTGCCCGTGTTAGCGCCGCGCCGTGGTGGGCCCATCGACCTCGTCGACCCTGATCACACGGGCTACCTGTACGAGCCGGGCAGGCTGGACCAGATGGTCGCCGGCGTCCGCACGCTGGTCGAGGACCGCGAGCGCCGGGAGCGCTTCGGGGCGCAGGCGCGCATCAGCGTCGAGGCGCGGACGTGGCCGGACGTCTGCGAGCTGCTGATGGGCTACTACCGCGAGGCTATCGAGCTCCAGGCGGAGACGCCGGTGCGGCCCTGGGACGTGCTCGAGCACGAGGCGGTGCGCCCGTGAGGATCGCGCACGTCGCCAACTTCTACGGACCCACGTCAGGCGGGCTGCGCACCGCGATGCATCAGCTGGGCCGCGGGTACCTCGAGCGCGGTCACGAGTTCCTGATGGTGGTGCCGGGCCCTGCGGATGCCGACGAGGAGACGCCCTTCGGCCGGCGCGTCAGCATCGCGAGCCCGGTGCTGCCGCTGACCGGTGGCTACCGCCTGATCTCACGCGTGCAGGACGTGCGCGAGGCGCTCACGGGCTTCCGCCCCGACGCCCTGGAGGTCTCCGACCGCACCACCCTGCGCGGCCTCGGTCCGTGGGCGCGCGACCGATCCATCCCCAGCGTCTTCCTCGCCCACGAGCGCGCCGATGGCGTGCTGACCGCGAACCTGCCGTCGTGGCTGGGACGGGGCCTGGTCGAGCGCACGGCCGATGCGCACAACCGCGGGACCGCTCGTCGCTTCACCACGGTCGTGGCCACCACGGCCTACGCCGCCGAGGAGTTCGAGCGCATCGGCGTCAGCGCCCGCCTGGTCCCCTTGGGAGTGGATCTCGAGCAGTTCGATCCGTCGCGACGCGACCCAGCGCTGCGATCCGAGCTGACGAACGAGGACGAGGCGCTGCTGCTGATGGCCTCGCGGCTGTCCCCCGAGAAGCGACCCGACCTCGCGATCGAGGCGGTGCGCGTGCTGGTGTCACGGGGCCGGCGCGTGAGGCTGGTGAGCGCGGGAGCAGGGACGTGGTCCGAGCGCATGCGGGCGCAGGCGCACGGACTGCCGATCACGTTCCTGGGCTTCGTCGAGAGCCGAGAGCGCTTCGCGGCGTTGCTGGCGACGGCCGATGCGGTGGTCGCGCCGGGACCGATCGAGACCTTCGGCCTGGCCGCCCTCGAGGCGCTGGCGTCCGGGACGCCTGCGGTGGTTCACGCGGACTCGGCACTGCCGAGCGTCGTGGGGACCGCGGGTGAGTCCGCGAGCAGCGCTCCCGAGGCCTTCGCGGACGCGATCGAGCGGATTCTCGACGCCCCGCAGGCGCAGCAACGCGTCCGAGCACGAGCGCGGGCGGAGACGATGCCGTGGTCCGCGACGGTTGAGAGCCTGCTGTCGCTCCACCGCGAATCCCTCGCTGCGCCCGAGGATCTGTCCCCCACCGAGCCGCGCCGCGCCTGAGAGCAGGAGGAAGCCGATGGCCGCTCATCCCACCGTGGTGGCCATCGGCGACTCGCTGACGCTGGGCGTGGGCGACGGCACCCAGGACGCACGCGGGGACGTGGGGTGGGCCGCGCACACCGCGCGCGCGCTCGGGGCGTCGGCGTTCGTCAACCTGGCGGCCAACGGCACCCGCGCGCGCGACCTGGTTCCGCGCCAGCTCGCGGCGGCGCTCGCCGCGCGGCCGGACGTGGTGCTGGCGACCGCGGGCGGCAACGATGTGCTGCGCGGAGACTTCGACCCGGCGGAGGTCGAGCGCGAGCTCACCGCGGCCCTCGGAGCCCTCGCGCACCCGGGCCGCCGCATCGTGCTCGTCACCATCGACCGCATCGGCCTGTTCGACGCGTTCCCGGCGGCCATCACGGACGTGATGGCCAGGCGCGTGGGCCTGGCCAACATCGCGATTCGAGCGGCGGCGGCCACCGTGGGAGCGACCGTCGTCGACGGCGCCGCCGTGTTCCGGATCGCCGGCCGGCGCGCCTGGCACATCGACCGCATCCATCCGTCCGCGTATGGGCACCGGCAGATCGCCTGGACCGCGGTGGCCGCGCTGTCGCCGCAGTGGTGCGCGGTGGCGCCCATCTCGCCGGCCCCCGCCGCTCCGCGACTGCGCACGCGAGCATGGTGGCTGGTCCGCAAGGGTGCGCCGTGGGCCGTCAAGCGCAGCCGGGACCTGATACCCCAGATCGCGCAGGCCGTGACCCACGAGCTGCTCGAGGATCGGCGGGGACGCATCGGCCGCACCGCGTGAGCTCGTCCGTGGCGCGGACGCGGAAAGGCGGGGCCGCGCCGAGTGCGCAGCCCCGCCCGAAGAACGCGGCTAGACCAGCCAGCGGTTCTTCTCCACGATGCTCAGACGCTTCCACCACTCGCCCAGGCCGATCGCCTGGTACCGGACCTCGAGGAGCACGGCGGCGATGATGGTGAGGATGTAGACGATGTGCTCGTCCACGAACGGGTTCTGCTGCGGGTAGACGGCCCCTGGCCATGCGTGGCTGGTGTACATCATCGCCAGCATCAGGGAGCCCGCGACCATCGCGACCCTGGTCCCGATGCCCAGCACGAGCGCGAGGCCGATGCCCAGGAGGCCGATCATGTACGGCCAATCGGTCCACGCCTGCTCGCCCAGACCCTGGTAGAACCCGGCAAGGGGGCCGCTCGACGAGCCGAGATATCCCTCCGTCATGCGAGCGCCGGTGGACCATGCGGCGTCGCAGCCCACGTCGACCGCGCCGGACTCGGCGTCACGGCACGTCGAGAATCCCAGTCCGAAGGTCTTGTCGAGGAAGGTCCACAGGAAGATCCAGCCCACCGCGATGCGCGCCAGGCTCAGAAAGATGTGGCCCGCGCGCGAGCCCACGGGCTGCGCGGTCATGTCTCGCGTCTGCTCTGTTGCCGCCATTGCCGCCACTCCCCTGGTGCTGCGCTGCTCCGGCCGGTCGGAAGGACCCGCCAGTGTGCACTTCGACGGTACTCCCGTCGCACGTGCGGCGCGCGGCGAGCGGGCGGGCGACGAGGGGACCCGAGCCATCGCGCCCGGCGGAGCGCGCTACGGCAGAGGCTCGACGAGCTGGGTGTTCAGGTGGTCGGCGACGATCCGTGCCATCGACCGGGGCAACGTGCCCATGAGCCACTGCACCTGGAGGCCGTCCATGAGCGCGATGAGCTGGGGCGCCGCGACGTCGGGCTCGACGCCGTCGCGCAGGCCGCCGGCGTCCCGCGCGACCGTGTACGCCTCGGTGACGGTGGCCAGCAGGCTCTCGTAGCGGGCGACGAAGTAGTCGTGCGCGGGATGGTCACGGCCAGTCGCCTCGGCGGACAGCACCGCGTACAGCTCGACCATGGCCCCTTGGGTCTCGTTGTGAGCCGCCGCGCGAGCCATGCCTGCGAGCGCCTCGCGACCGAGGTGTCCCAGCACCGGGTGGCGCTTCTTGCCCTCGTCGTCGCGGCGCTGCAGCACCGCCATCAACAGGGCTTCCTTGGTCGGGAAGTGGTAGAGCACACCGGGATGGGTCATGCCGGCACGCGCCGCGATGTCCCTCAGCGAGCTCGCCCGGTAGCCTGACTCCGCGAACTGTGCCATCGCCGCGTCCACGATCAGGGCGCGGGTGTCGCGGCCTCGCTGCTGGCGGCCGTCGAGCGGCGCGGAGTCCGACATGCCCAGTAACTTACCACGCGGTAAGAATCTTGATAGGATCCGCTGGTCTCCCGAGACATCGCCGCCTCCCGAAAGGACGCCCATGGGCACCGTCGCCTACCTCGACACCTCCCTCTCGACCGCCGAGCGGGTCGCCGACCTCGTGAGCCGCATGACGCTGCCGGAGAAGGTCGGCCAGATGATGCAGCTGAACGCCAAGGGCGATGTGCGCTCGCTCGTGGACGATTTCCACGTGGGCTCGATCCTGCACGTCTCGCCCGAGCACATGATCGAGGCGCGTGACGCTGTCGAGGGCACCCGCCTCCAGATCCCGCTGCTGGTGGGAGAGGACTGCATCCACGGCCACTCGTTCTGGGAGGGTGCGGAGATCTACCCGACCCAGCTGGGCCTGGCCGCCACGTGGGACCGCGACCTGGTGCAGCGCGTGGCGCGCGCCACGGCCGCCGAGGTGTCCACCACCGGGATCCACTGGACCTTCTCCCCCGTGCTGTGCATCACCCGCGACCTGCGCTGGGGCCGCGTCTCCGAGACCTTCGGCGAGGACCCGCACCTCATCGGCGAGCTCGCATCGGCGATGGTGGCCGGCTACCAGGGCGACGGCCTCGACGACCCCACTGCCATCCTCGCGACGGCCAAGCACTTCGCGGGCTACTCCGAGACCCAGGGCGGCCGCGATGCGTCCGAGGCGGACATGTCGCGCCGCAAGCTGCGCTCCTGGTTCCTGCCGCCGTTCGAGCGCGTCGCCCGTGAGGGCTGCCGCACCTTCATGCTGGGCTACCAGTCCATCGACGGCACGCCCATCACCGTCAACGACTGGCTGCTGAACGACATGCTGCGCGGCGAGTGGGGCTACACGGGCACGCTCATCACCGACTGGGACAACGTGGGCAACCTCGTGCGCGAGCAGCGCATGTACCCCGACTACACGCGCGCCGCCGCGGCCGCCGTGAACGCCGGCAACGACATGATCATGACCACCCCCGCGTTCTTCGAGGGCGCGCAGGAGGCGGTGGCGCAGGGACTGCTCGAGGAGTCGCGCATCGACGAGGCCGTGAGCCGCATCCTGACCCTCAAGTTCGACCTGGGCCTGTTCGAGAACCCGCGTCTGCCCGACGCGGAGCGCCAGGAGCAGATCATCGCCCAGCCGGCCCACCGCGAGCTGGGACTCGAGGCATCGCGCCGCAGTCTGGTGCTGCTGGCCAACGACGGACTCCTTCCCCTCGACGCCACCGCCGGCGACCGCACCATCGCGGTCGTGGGACCCAACGCCCACGACGCCCAGACGCAGCTGGGCGACTGGGCAGGCAGCTCCGGTCAGGCCGATTGGCTGCCGAACGGGCAGCCTCGCGACATGATCCTCACCGTCGTGGACGGCTTGCGCGAGCAGGCGCCCGACGGCTGGACCGTCACCTACGATCGCGGCGCGGACATCGTGGTCACCGGCCCCGACCCCGACGGCGAGCTCTTCGCGGACGGCCAGCCGCGGCCGCAGGTGGCGCACTCGGCTCCCGTGGACGAGGAGCAGCTCGCCGCCGCGGTGGAGGCAGCACGCTCGGCCGATGTGGTCGTGGCCGTGCTGGGCGACCGCATCGAGCTCGTGGGCGAAGGACGCTCGACCGCGACGCTCGAGCTCCAGGGCGGCCAGGTCGCCCTGCTCGACGCGGTCGTCGAGACCGGCACCCCGGTGGTGCTGGTCGTGCTCGCGTCCAAGCCGCACGTCCTCCCCGCCTCAGCCGAGCGCGCAGCGGCCGTCATCTGGGCCGCAAACCCCGGCATGCACGGCGGACAGGCCGTGGCCGAGCTGGTCCTGGGCCGGATCGAGCCCAGCGGCCGCCTTCCCCTGTCGTGGCCCCGCCACGTGGGCCAGCAGCCCATCTACTACAACCAGATCGACGCGCAGCACGGCACGCGCTACGCAGACCTGACGCAGCAGCCGCAGTGGGCGTTCGGCGAGGGCCTCAGCTACACCACCGTCGAGTACGGCGACCTGCGCCTGCTCCCGCCCGGCGACGAGGACGTGGTGCGGGCGCAGGTCACCCTCACCAACACCGGCACTCGCCCCTCGCTGGAGACCGTGCAGATCTACGTGCGGGACGAGATCACGTCCGCCACCTGGGCGGACCGCGAGCTCAAGGGCTACCGCCAGGTCGAGGTGGGCGCCGGCGAGACGCTCGACGTCGAGCTCGAGCTGCCGCTCGGCGCCTGCACCATCGTCAACGCCGCCGGCGATCGCGTGATCGAGCCCGGCGAGTTCACGCTGCTGGTGGGTCCCTCGTCGCGGCTGGACGCGCTGCTGCCCGCCCGGTTCCGCATCGGCTGATCTCGGGAGACCCTGCATGGCCACCACCCGCATCGCGGTCGCGCCGGAGCTGCGTCGCGCCCGGCTGGGCGTGTCGCTGATCTTCATGACCAACGGCATCCTGCTGGGCAACCTCGCTCCGCGCCTGCCGGAGATCCGCGACGCCCTCGAGCTCACGTACGGCGGCCTTGGCCTGGCGATGGCGATGTGGCCCATCGGCTCGCTGGGACTGGGCCTCGCGGCCGGTGCGGTCATCCGCCGCTTCCGCTCCTCGCGGGTGGCCGTGGCGGCGATGATCATCTGCGCGTTCGCGATGCTGCTCGCGGGCGTCGCGGACCACGTCGTCGTGTTCGGCCTGGCGCTGTTCATGGTGGGAGCGACGGACGGATTCGTGGACGTGGCGCAGAACTCCCACGGCCTGCGCGTGCAGCGGCTGTACCGGCGGTCGATCAACAACGCGTTCCACGCGATGTGGTCCATCGGCGCGGTGATGGGCGGCCTCATGGGCGGCGTCGCTGCAGGCCTCGACATCCCGGTGTCGTGGCACTTCGTGGGCATGACGGCGCTGGTGATCGCCCTGAACGTCGTCAGCTATCCCCTGCTCCTGAAGGGCCCCGAGCCGCAGGAGACGGTCGAGCGCGGGGAGGACGAGGCGGGCATGCCGCACAGCTCGCGCCCGCGCCGCATCCCCGCGCGAATCTGGTGGATCCTGCTCGCGCTGAGCATGATCGCGATCGCCGGCGCCTGGGCCGAGGACGCCGCCGCCACGTGGGCGGCGAGCTACCTGCGGGACGAGCTGAGCGCGACGGCCACCAACGCGGCGCTCGGATTCGTGTCGCTCCAGGGCTTCCAGTTCGTGGGTCGCATCACCGGCGACCGGGCGATCGATCGCTTCGGGCAGCGCACCGTGGCGCGGGCGGGCGGCGCGCTCGTGTTCGTGGGCATGGGCCTCGCCCTCGCCTTCCCCACCGTGTGGGGCACCATCGCGGGCTTTGGAGCGGCGGGCATCGGCATCGCGACGCTCATCCCCGGCGCCTTCCACGCCGCGGACGAGATGCCCGGACTCAAGTCCGGCACCGGACTCACCGTGGTGTCGTGGATGCTGAGGCTGGCGTTCCTGGCGTCCCCGCCGGTCGTGGGAGCGATCGCGGACGCGACGAGCCTGCGCGTGGGGCTCATGATCATGCCGATCATGGGGCTGATCGTGGTCGCCCTGGCGGGCGTCATGGAGCCCCGCAGGCTGCTGCGACCCGACTCCGCCCCCTCATCGCCCGCCGCCCCCTCATCGCCCGCCGCCCCCTCGAACTAGGCACGTCAGGCACTCGGATCGGCGTCATCAAGCGCGCGTAGGCAACTGACGCATCCTCGTGCGCCATCATCGAGAGGTGGGCACATTCACCAAGTCACGCCATGACGCACCTCCCGGCTTCTTCGAGGCGGAGGCGGCCGGACTACGGTGGCTCGCCCGGGCAGGTGGGGCCCGCGTCGCGGACGTCGTCGACGTGGCGCCGCAGCGCATCGAGCTCGAACGCATCGAACCCGCCAGGCCCACGGCCGATGCGGCACGCTCCTTTGGCCGCGACCTCGCCCGCACGCACCTCGCTGGCGCGCCACGGTTCGGCTCGCCACCCGAGGGCTGGGACGGACCGCTCTTCATCGGCTCTCGCGAGATGCCGAGCACCACGGCCGATGCGTGGGGCGCCTTCTACGCCGCGGCCCGCGTGCTGCCGTTCCTGGACCCGGCACTCGCGGCCGGCCACCTGACGATCGATGAGGCCGCGCTGGTGCGCGACGCCTGCGCGGCGATCGCGGATGCTGCCTTCGACGACGATGCACCCCCAGCCCGCATCCACGGCGACCTGTGGGCGGGAAACCTGCTCTTCGACGCGCGCGGCGCTGTGCTGATCGACCCGGCAGCACACGGAGGTCACGCGGAGACCGACCTCGCGATGCTCGCGGTGTTCGGGGCGCCGTACCTGGAGTCGATCCTCGACGGCTACCAGGACGTCTCGCCGCTGCGCGACGGCTGGCGTGCGCGCATCCCGGTGCATCAGCTGCACCCGCTCGCGGTGCACGCGGCCGGTCACGGACGTGCGTACGGCGTCGAGCTCGCTGAGGCCGCGCGCGCGACGCTCGCTCTCGCCGGGCGATGACGCCTGGAGCTCCGCCGACCGCCAGAAGAGACATGACCTGCCTCCAGGGGTCGCGACGGCGCGCACCTGTGGACATGAAGTGCCTACGTTCAGAGGAGAGGAGGCCGCAGGTGGCCTGGCGCGGGAATGAATCCGCCGCCTGAGCGTTGATAGATGCAAACGCATATAATTGCCACAGACGCAGCACCAGCACCCTGAGGAGCCACCATGCAGTTCGGCATCATGTCCGTGTCCGACATCACCCGCGACCCCGTCACCGGCCACACCCCCTCCGAGGCCGAGCGCATCGACGCGATCCTGCAGATCGCCAAGAAGACGGAGGAGGTGGGCCTGGACGTCTTCGCGATCGGCGAGCACCACAACCCTCCGTTCTTCTCGTCCTCACCCACCACGCTGCTGGCGCACATCGCCGCGCTCACCGAGCGCCTGATCGTCACCACCTCGACCACCCTGATCACCACGAACGACCCGGTGCGCATCGCCGAGGAGTACGCGATGCTCCAGCACCTGTCCAAGGGCCGCATGGACCTCATGCTGGGCCGCGGCAACACCGCGCCCGTGTACCCGTGGTTCGGTCAGGACATCCGCCAGGGCCTGCCCCTCGCGCTCGAGAACTACAACCTGCTGCACCGCCTGTGGCGCGAGGACGTCGTGGACTGGGAGGGCAACTTCCGCGGCCCGCTCCAGGGATTCACGTCGACGCCCCGGCCCCTGGACGACGTCCCGCCGTTCGTGTGGCACGGCTCGATCCGCACCCCGGAGATCGCGGAGCAGGCCGCCTACTACGGCAACGGATACTTCGCGAACAACATCTTCTGGCCCAAGGAGCACTACCAGCGCCTCATCGACTTCTACCGCCGCCGCTTCGAGGCGCACGGGCACGGCTCTCAGAAGGAGGCCATCGTCGGACTCGGCGGCCAGGCCTTCATCGCGAAGTCCAGCCAGGCGGCCCACGACCAGTTCCGGCCCTACTTCAACGAGGCCCCGGTGTACGGCAACGGCCCGCGCATGGAGGACTTCGAGGAGATGACGCCGCTGTCGGTGGGCTCCCCGCAGGAGGTCATCGACAAGACGCTGACCTTCCGCGAGGCCTTTGGCGACTACCAGCGCCAGCTGTTCCTCATCGACCATGCCGGACTGCCCTTGCCGATGGTGCTCGAGCAGCTCGAGCTGCTGGGCGGCGAGGTGGTGCCCGTGCTGCGCAAGGAGCTCGCGGCCAAGCGGGAGCCCGGCACTGCGGACGCGCCGACGCACGCGAGCCTGGTCAAGGCCAAGTACGGCGACGCCGAGCCGCGCCAGCCGCGTCCGAACGCGAACCGCGGCGACAACGTCACGGGCGGCTCGCCCTATCAGGACTCGGAGGCCTCGGTCGAGGCCTACCCCACCCTGTGAGCACGGACATGACCGCTGCCACACCCCTCGTCCCGCCCACCACGACGGCCGATGCACTGGGCCGCTCCCGGACGGTCCTCGCCAACGAGGCGTGGGAGGCGGCTCTCACGGCACACGCGGTGCTGATGCGCCGCTTCGCAGAGGAGGACGTGTGGCACGGCCTGTCGATGCGCGAGTACGACGTGCTCTACACGCTGTCCAAGTGCGAGCGTCCGCAGCGCATCGGCGAGCTGGGCAGGCACGTCCTGCTCAGCCAGCCCGCCCTGTCACGCCTCGTGGACCGCCTCGTGGATCGCAGGCTTCTCACGCGATGCGCGGATCCGGCCGATGCGCGAGCGGCTCACATCTCGCTCACCACCGCGGGACGTGCGCTGCAGCGCGAGGTGGGCCTCGCGCACGGGGCGGCTGTCGCGCAGGCGATGACCACCGTGCTCACCGATGAGGAGCTCGATCTCCTCCGCACCCTCTCCCTCAAGCTCGCACAGGAGTGACCATGACTCACGAGACCTTCCGCATCGTCGTCGTCAGCGCTGGGGTGTCCGACCCCTCCTCGACTCGTCTGCTCGCGGACCGTGCGGCCCAGCGAGTGGCGACCCTCGCCAAGGCCAACGATCGCGCGGTGGAGATCACGATGATCGACCTGCGCGAGCTGCTGCCGGAGCTGCCGCAGGCGCTGTCGTCGCAGCTGCTGGGCCCCCGGTTCACCCGCGCCGTGGAGGCGCTCGTGGACGCGGACGGCATCATCGCGGCCGCGCCCGTCTACAAGGCGGGCGCCTCCGGGCTGTTCACGAGCTTCTTCCAGGTGCTCGACAACGATCTGCTGATCGGCAAGCCGGTGATCCTCGCCGCCACGGCGGGGACCGCCCGCCACGCGCTCGTGGTCGACAACGAGATGCGAGCGCTGTTCGCGTACCTGCGCGCGCTGCCCGTGCCCACCGGTCTGTTCGCCGCGACCGAGGACTGGACGGACAAGGCGCTCGGCACCCGCATCGACCGCGCCGCGACCGAGCTGCTGATCCTCATGGAGTCCGGATTCGCCCGTGCGGTCCGCGACGGCTCGTGGGGCAGCTACCAGCACGAGTACGGTTCTGCGGGCGGAACGGAGCTCGACATCGACCTCGACTCGGACATGATGCGCCTCGCGACCGGCGGCACGCTGCGCGACGGCGAGGACCCGTTCGACCTCAGCAAGGGATAGGAGAAGCATGACCGACACCACTGTCACCCACGACGACCAGGCCAGCCGCTACGAGATCCATGTCGACGGCACTCTCGCCGGATTCATCGACTACGAGCTCGGCGAGGACCGCATCGTGATGGTCCACACCGAGGTGTTCGACGACTTCCAGGGTCAGGGCGTCGCGGGCACTCTCGCCGGCGAGGCGCTGGCGGACGCCGTCGAGCGCGACCTCGTCATCGTGCCCTCGTGCCCGTACATCGCTCGGTACCTCGAGCGCCATGAGGTGCCCGGCGCGCGCGTCGAGTCCGCCTGACCATGACCCGGCTCGACGCGGGCGCCGAGGTGACCGGAGGCAGCGCCGCGGACACGGCCGATGCGCACGGCGGCGGACGTACGGAGCTCGCCGAGCGCATCGGCCCTCAGGCCGCGATGCTCGAGGCGCGCGAGGTGCCGCTCGGCGGCCTGCGCGCCATGTCCGTGAAGCGATCGCTGCCCCAGCGGGCGCTGCCCACCATCGGCGCGTGGTGCTTCGTGGACCGGTTCGGGCCGCAGGTGACCACCATGAGCGTGGACCCGCACCCTCATACCGGCCTGCAGACCGTGACGTGGCCGCTCACCGGCGAGATCCGTCACCGAGACTCGCTCGAGTCCGACGTGGTGCTGCGCCCGGGTGCGCTCAATCTCATGACCAGCGGACACGGCATCGCGCACTCGGAGCACTCGGTGGAGTCCGCGTCCGAGCTCGACGCCCTCCAGCTGTGGATCGCGCTGCCGGAGTCCAGCCGTCACGGCGACCATGCCTTCGAGTCGCACACCGACCTGCCGCGCGTGTACCTGGCGGCCGCGAACGGCGAGCCCGGGAGCGCGACCGTCGTGATGGGAACACTCGCGGGCGTGACGTCTCCGGCGACCACCCACACTCCCCTGGTGGGAGCACAGATCATGGTTCCCGCCGGCTCCTCCGTCGCGGTGCCCCTCGAGCCCGGGTGGGAGCACGGCGTGCTCGCGATCGACGGCGATATAGCCGTGTCCAGCGAGCACGGCGAATCTCTCGGAGAGCCGCAGGACAGCGCGATCCTCTACCTGGGCACGCAGAGGCCGTCGATCACCGTGTCCTCGCGCGACGGCGCCCGTGTGTTCCTGCTGGGCGGCGAGCCCTTCCCTGATGCCTTGGTGATGTGGTGGAACTTCGTGGGCCGCGATCATGACGAGATCGCGCGCGCTCGCGAGGACTGGGAGGCGAAGGACGCCCGGTTCGGACTGGTGCCGGGAAACGGGGACACCCGAATCCCCGCACCGCCGCTGCCCCAGGTGCGACTCACGCCGCGCACGCGCCGGCTCTAGACGGCTGAGCTACTCGCCCGCACTCGTGCGTGCCCGCGCGACCACCCGGCCGCGCTGCGAGTCCCAGAAGCGCGCCAGCATCTCCCGGGCCTCGGCTGCGTCCGCGTCGGCGCCGAACAGCTCAGTCGAGGGTTCGAAGCGCAGGCCCTCGGCGAGCGGACCCGCTTCGACAGGGTCGAATCCCAACGCGTCCACGAGTGCCATCACTGCGCTGACGTCCTCCGCGCGGTCGCCAGCGATCGCGAGCGCGATCCGGTCCGGTTCGCCGGCCGGACGCGCGAGCTCCTCGAGCGCGTAGGCGCTCAGGTGGTTCAGCGTCTTCACCACCCGAGCCCCGGCGAGATGCCGCTGCACCAGCTCGGACGAGGTGGTGAGCGGATCCTCGAACTGGGGCAGGTGACCGTCGAGCTCCCACCAGTAGTTCATCGCGTCGATCACCAGGGAGCCCTCGAACGCCGCCGGCGGCAGCGAGCGCAGCCGCGACAGAGGAACCGCGAGCACCACCGCGTCGGACCTCACCGCATCGGCGAGGCGCACCGCTCGAGCCCCTGGCGCCTCCCGCTCGACCAGCGACCGGAACGCCTCCGGCTCCCGCGAGGCGGCGACCACGACCTCCAGCCCCGCGTCGCGACCCAGCGACGCGATGGCACGGCCGATGCGGCCAGCGCCGATCACGCCAAGGGTGGCGATCGAGGGGGGCTGCGAGGTGCTCACGTCCGCGAGCCTAGGCGACCGCGGCGACGTCCGCGGCTCCCCTAGGGTGGTGCGGTGACCAGCGCCACCTCTCCTCGCATCGTCTTCCTCGACATCGACGGCACCTACGCGTCCCACGGCGCGGTGCCCGCTGCTCACGCGGATGCCGTGCGCCGTGTGCGCGCGAACGGACACCGCGTGCTGCTGTGCACGGGACGTCCCCGCTCCCTCCTGTCCCCCACGATGCTCGCCGCGGGCTTCGACGGCCTAGTGTGCGGCGCCGGGGCCTACGCCGAGCTCGACGGCGAGGTGCTGCGCGACGAGGTGTTCCCTGCGTCTCTTGCCCAGCGCACGGTGGACGCGCTCCACGCGCACGGCGCGATCAGCCTCGTGGAGTCGACCGAGGCGCTGTACGTGCTTGCTGAGGCGCGGGACGCGATGGAGCGGCGCGCTCCCGACGGCGACGCGAGCGCGCTCCAGGCCGCCGTGTGGGAGGACCTGAGGGCCGCGCGCCGCGTGGTGGAGTCGCTGGACGGGCTCTCGTTCGCCAAGATCGTCACGCTGTCCGCGCGGGCCGAGCTGGCCGAGATCGCCGCCGAGATCGGTCCCGAGGTCGCTGCCGTCGAGACCTCGATCAAGGACCTGGGCAAGGGCGCAGGCGAGCTCTACCTCGCCCACGTGAACAAGGCGGTGGGCATGGCGGCGGTGGTGGACCGGCTGGGCGTGGGGCCGGAGCACGTCATCGCGTGCGGCGACGGCCCCAACGACATCGAGATGCTCGACTACGCCGGCACGGCGGTGGGAATCTCCGGAGGGCATCCGGACGTTCTGGCTCGTGCGGATGTGGTCGCCCAGGGCCCCGAGGACGCCGGCCTGGTCGCCGCCTTCGAGGAGCTGGGTCTCCTCTGACGTCACCGCCGCTGGCATGTCGTAGCCCGGTGGCACAATGTTTCAGCAGGCGCAAGGACGTGCGCCTGCGTCCCCACGCTCGATAGGTGCACGCATGTCCCAGCAGCCCCCCGCGACCGCGGTCGCGACCGATCTCGAGACCACGTCGCGGCGCGACAACGCCGTGATCCTGGTCCTCATCGTGTCCGCGTTCACGGTGATCCTCAACGAGACCATCATGGGCGTGGCGATCCCTCACCTCATGGAGGACCTGGACATCACGGCCGTCGACGCCCAGTGGCTCACGGCGGCGTTCCTGCTCACCATGGCCATCGTCATCCCGATCACGGGGTACCTGCTCACACGCTTCCCCACGCGCCCCCTGTACCTGGGCGCGATGTCCGCGTTCGTCGCGGGCACGGCGCTCGCCGCGGCCGCGCCAGGCTTCGAGGTGCTGCTGCTCGCTCGCGTGATCCAGGCCTCCGGCACGGCCGTCATGCTCCCG
Organism: Demequina activiva; assembly: GCF_016862815.1. Lineage (GTDB taxonomy): Bacteria > Actinomycetota > Actinomycetes > Actinomycetales > Demequinaceae > Demequina > Demequina activiva. Next base: position 40,904 of record NZ_BONR01000004.1, read on the forward strand.
CTGCTCATGACGACGGTGATCACGCTGGTGCCGGAGCACGAGCGCGGCAAGCGCATGGGAACCATCGGGCTGGTCATCTCCGTCGCTCCGGCGCTCGGGCCCACGATCTCCGGACTGATCCTCAACTTCCTGCCCTGGCGGTACCTGTTCATCTTCGTGCTGCCCGTCGCGATCACGGTGCTGATCTTCGGCGCCGTCCGCATGCGCACCACCAACGAGCCGCAGCGCATCCCGCTGGACTGGCTGTCGATTCCTCTCGCGGCAATCGGGTTCGGCTCGCTCGTGTTCGGGCTCAGCCGCATCGGCGAGTCCGCGGAGGGCGACCCGAGCACCGCGATCGTCTCCGTCGCTCTCGGCGTGCTCGTGACGGCGCTGTTCGCGTGGCGGCAGATCGTGCTGCAGCGCCGCGACCTCGCGCTGCTGGACCTGCGGGTCTTCCGCGAGCGCACCTTCTCGCTGGCGACCGCGATGTTCGTGGTCGCGATGATCGCCTTGTTCGGCACCATCATCCTCATCCCGCTGTTCACGCAGGGCGTGCTCGGACTCAGCGTGCTCAGCACCGGGCTGATGCTGCTGCCCGGCGGCCTGCTGATGGGACTCATGGCGCGGCCAGTGGGACGCGCCTACGACCGCATCGGCCCTCGCCCTCTGCTCGTGCCCGGCATGACGCTCGTTGCCGCGGCGCTGTGGTCGCTCACGCTGATGCTCAACGTGGCCACGCAGCCGTGGATGATCCTCGCCAGCCACGTCACGCTGTCCGCAGGCCTCGCGCTCATCTTCACGCCGCTGTTCACGGCGAGCCTGGGATCGCTTCCCAAGCACCTGTACTCGCACGGCTCGGCCACCATCTCCACGCTCCAGCAGGTGGCAGCGGCGGCGGGCACGGCGCTGTTCGTGTCGACCATGAGCGCGGTGGAGCTCACCCAGGCCGATGCGGGAGCAGGCGAGGCCGAGGCTCAGGCGGCAGGAATTCGGGCAGCCTTCCTGGTGGGCGCGATCCTCGCGACCACAGGAATCGCCCTCGCAGCGATGGTGCGCAAGCCGGTCACCGTCGACGGCGAGGCGCCGGTCGCGGCTCACTAGTCGTCCGCCGGGCGCCTACCTGAGCGGCGGGGGGTCTCAGGTGGCGTCCGAGCCCACCGAGCCCACCGCGGTCCACACGGGGCGCTTGGCGGAGCGCCCGTCCCCCGAGGATCTCCGCGTCACCCTCCGCGCGAGCCACGGCAGCACGTAGCGCGCGTAGTAGCGCGCCTCCGACAGGGCTCCTGCGCGGCTCGCGGGCACATCTCCGGCCTGCGGCAGCGGTGTCTCGACGCCCAGGGCGGTGAGCACACGCGCCGCGACGCGGGCGTGCCCCAGCGGACCCAGGTGCAGGCGGTCCGCGGACCAGTACGGGGCGCGACGGAGCTCGGCGTCCGCCCAGTTGTCGACGAACGTGATCTCCGGGTGGCGCTCGAGGAACTCGTACACGGAGACCATCCACGCGGCGCCGCGATCGCGCATCACGCTGCCGCGCGGCAGGCGCTCGGTGGGGTCGCCGCCCGTCAGCATCAGCACCCGGACGCCCTGCTCCGCGCAGCGGCTCGCGACCTGCTCGGTGAGCCGCATCACCCGCTCCACACCGAATCCAGGACGCATCATGTCGTTACCGCCGCCATTGAACGTCAGCAGGTCAGGGAGCGGGTCAAGGGAGAGCGCGGCCTCGAGCTGATCGCGGACGATCGGCTCGATGAGCCGGCCACGGACGGCGAGGTTCGCGTACTCGACGGGCTCGTCGAGAGCGGCCCCGAGACCGGCCGCCACCAGGTCCGCCCAACCGCGCAACGACCCGTCCTCGAGCTCGTCGCCCACTCCCTCGGTGAAGCTGTCCCCGATCGCCGCGCAACGCATGGATCGATGCTAACGCCGCAGCTGGGCTTGCCATGCGCCGGGTGCGCCCAACGCTCGCAGGTCGTCCAGCAGTCGATCCGGTTCCTCGTGCAGCGGCGGCTCGCGCGGATCGAGCGCGCCGTCGACCTCGCCGGGCCTGTCGTGCGCGAGCGCCGCGAACCGGGAGGGCCAGTCTTGCGCAGCCGCGCCCGGGGCCGCGAACAGCTCGAAGGTGCATCCCACGGCCTCGTCGCACAGCAGCGACTGCACGATGGTCTCCGCGATCTGTGCTCTGCCCACCGGTCGCCGGGAGTCCACGGGCGTGGCGTCGCCCTGCTCGAGCGCGAGCGCCTCCCAGCCGTCCGGCTGAAGGTCGAACCAGCCTGGCCGGACGATCGTCGCCGGCAGGCCGCTCGCACGCAGCAGCCGCTCGCCCCTGCGCTTCCAGTGCATGGCCTCGCGCCAGCTTCCGGTCGCGTGCGTGACCGCCATCGACGTCATGAGGACGATGCGCGGGCTGGCCCCTGCGAGCGCGCGCAGGACGGCGGGCACGGCGCCATAGTCGACGTCCTCCGGCCGTGCGTCACCCGTCGCGCCGTGCACCATCACGATCCCGTCGACGCCTGCGACCGCATCGGCCATCCCCGCCGCATCCCTCAGCGGGGCGACCGCCAGGTCCACGTCGCCCAGCGTGCGTCGTGCCCGCTCGCGCGAGCGGGTGAGGGCGCGGGGACGGATCCCGGCGGCCGTGAGCGCACGCACGGTCTCGCGCCCCACGCTCCCGGTGGAGCCGACGACCAGCACGTCTCTCATGCGCCCATGGTGCCCCACGGACGGCTCGTGCGACGATGGAGGCATGCCGACTCTCACTGACTTCACCGCCACCGCCCTCACCGGCGAGGAGCGTGACCTCGCTGAGTTCTCGGGAGATGTCGTGCTCGTCGTCAACACCGCGAGCAAGTGCGGCTTCGCGCCGCAGTTCGAGGGGCTCGAGGCCCTTCAGCAGCGGTTCCAGGACCGCGGCTTCACGGTGCTGGGCTTCCCGAGCAACCAGTTCAAGCAGGAGCTCTCCGACGCCGACGATGTCGCGGAGTACTGCCAGAAGAACTACGGGGTCACCTTCCCCATGTTCGCCACGATCGATGTGAACGGCCGCAAGGCGCACCCGGTGTACCGCTGGCTGCGGTCCGAGGCGGGCGGAACGCTCGGCTCGGCGATCAAGTGGAACTTCACCAAGTTCCTGGTGGGCCGCGACGGGCACGTCCTCAAGCGCTACGGGTCGAACGTCGAGCCCGAGCAGATCGCGGCGGACATCAGCGCCGCATTGGACGCTCAGTAGGGGCATGCCCAGGCTTGGGCGGGAATAACGAGCCCATCCGGTACGCTCCTTAGTTGACGATTCAACTTCCAGGCGACTGAGCACGAGGAGCACCCCATGACCGACGTCCGGTTCGGCATCGAGACCTTCGGCGACCTTCCCTTGCACGACTCCGGCGAGCCCATGAGCCATGCGGCCTCTCTACGGCAGGTGGTGGACGAGGCCGCTCTTGCGGATGACGTGGGCATCGACGCCGTCGCCCTGGGCGAGCATCACCGCGCAGACTTCGCGATCTCCTCCCCCGAAATGGTGCTGTCCGCGATCGCCTCGCGCACCGAGCGCGTCACGCTCGGCTCCGCAGTGACAGTGCTGAGCTCCGATGACCCGGTGCGGGTCTTCCAGCGCTTCTCGACGCTGGACGCCGTGAGCAACGGTCGCGCCGAGGTGATCCTGGGTCGCGGGTCCTTCACGGAGTCCTTCCCGCTGTTCGGCTACGACCTCGCGGACTACGAGGTGCTGTTCGAGGAGAAGCTCGACCTGTTCTCGCAACTGCTCACCGAGAAGCCCGTGACGTGGGAGGGCACCACCCGTTCCGCTCTGCACGAGGCGGACGTGTACCCGAAGACCGACTCCGGCTCGCTCACCACGTGGGTGGGCGTGGGCGGCTCTCCGCAGTCCGTGCTCCGGACGGCGAAGTACGGCTTCCGTCTGATGCTCGCGATCATCGGCGGCGCACCCGAGCGCTTCGCACCGTACGTCGACCTGTACCGGCGCGCGACCGAGCAGCTCGGGACGTCCGCGCACCCCGTGGGCATGCACAGCCACGGCTTCATCGCGCCCACCGACGAGGAGGCCCGGGAGTCCTACTACCCCGGCTACAAGGCGATGATGGACCGCATCGGCGCTGAGCGCGGCTGGCCGCCCCTGGCCCGTTCGTCGTACGACAGCGAGATCGACCATGGCTCGCTCTATGTGGGTTCACCGGAGACGGTCGCGCGCAAGATGGCGGCCGCGATCACCGCGATCGACGCGGGACGCTTCGACCTGGTCTACACCGGCGGCGGAGCGGTTCCAGCCTCGCAGCGCATGAGGGCGGTCGAGCTGTACGGCACCGAGGTGATCCCGCGCATCAAGGAGCTGCTGGCGGACGGAGGCTCGCGATGACTCCTGTCACCGTGGGGATCCTCGGTGCGGGCAAGCTCGGCACCGTGCTGGCCCGCCTGGCCGTCGCGGCCGGTCACCGCGTCCTCATCGCAGGCTCGGGGGCGTCGGAGCGCATCGCGCTGACGGTGGAGGTGCTCTCCCCCGGCGCTGTCGCGACCACGGCCGATGCGGTGGCGAGGGAGGCGGACGTGGTGATCCTGGCGCTGCCGCTGGGACGCCACGCGAGCCTTGACGCCGAGCAGTGGGACGGGCGCCTCGTCATCGACGCCATGAACTACTGGTGGGAGGTGGACGGTGAGCGCGAGGATCTCGCCGGAGCCGACGCCTCCACATCGGAGATCGTCGCGCGACACCTGCGCTCCGCGCGCGTGGTCAAGGGCTTCAATCACATGGGCTACCACGACCTCGACGAGGGTGCCCGGCCTGCGGGTCACCCCGAGCGGCGCGCGATCGCCGTCGCCGGCGACGGACAGGAGGATGTCGACCTCGTGGCGCGCCTCGTGGACTCGCTGGGCTTCGACGCGGTGCGCATCGGCCCTCTGAGCGCTGGACGTCATCTCCAGCCCGGCACGCCCGCCTTCGGGGCGAACGTCCCCGCTGGGCAGCTGATCGCTCTGGTGGACCGCACGCGCGAGCATCAGGACGCAGCCTCGAGGGGGTGATCGCGCCGGATACAGCGAAGGCCGCTCCTCATCAGGAGCGGCCTTCGTGTTACTACGATGCTGTCTCAACACATCGTGGAGCTGAGGGGACTCGAACCCCTGACCCCCTGCATGCCATGCAGGTGCGCTACCAGCTGCGCCACAGCCCCATGCCCCGAAGAGCGAGTGACAGTCTAACCCACGTCGAGCATGCGACGCTAATCCGCTCCACTCCCGAACGCGTCGATGTGCCACGCGCCGGAGTCGACCCGCGTGATCTCGTGCCAGGCCGCATGCGGGAGCGAGCCGAGCACGCGGGAGAGCGGATCCAGGCCCAGCACGTCGCGCAGCCCCAGCGAGAGCGTGCTGCCGTGACTCACCACGACGGTGACTCGCTGGGGGTCCCAATGATCCTGCAGCGCCTGGCCCACACGGGCCGCCACCTCCGGTGATGCTCCCCAGCCGGGGATGTCGGGGTCCTCGCCGCGTTGACGGCGCTCCAGCTGCTCCGGCCAGCGGGCCTGGACGTCCGCCCACGTCAGACCCTCCCATGCGCCGTATGGCCGCTGCGTGAGACGCTGGTCGACCTCGACCTCCCCGTTCGTGAGCGCTGCCAGCGCATCCGCGGTGTCGACGGCGCGGGACAGCGGGGAGGAGACGATGGTGAGATCCGTCCCGTGCTCGCGCACCAGCCGGTGCGCCGCGCGGGCGGCCTGCCGATGGCCCTCGTCACCCAACGGTATGTCGAGAGAGCCCTGCAACCGCCCATCAGCGTTGTACGCGGTGCGCGCGTGGCGCCACAGGATCATCGTGCTCACGCGTCGGCCTCGGAGGACTGGGGGCGGATGTTGTGTCGTTCGAGGGTCCAGTCGCCCTCCGACCGTCGGGTCAGGCGCGACCACGCTGCATTGCCGAGGTTGCCCAGCGTCCGATGCGCCAGCGACAGACCCAGCAGGCCCTGCATCCCCACTCGCCCGGAGCTGCCGTGCGTGACGATCACGAGCGGACCTGAGGCTCGGCCCGCCCATTCCTCGATCGCCTCGACCATGCGTGCGCGCACGCTGTCATGGTGCTCGAAGCCCTCGATCTCTGGGTTGCCGTGCGCGCGCCACATCGCCACCTCCTCGGGCCAGCCCTTCTCACGCTCCTGCGCGGTGATGCCCTCCCACACGCCGTAGGCGCGCTCGCGCAGGCGGTCATCGGGATGGGCATCCACGTCGAGCTCGCGTGCGATCACCCGGGCGGTGTCGTGGGCCCGCGACAGCGGGGACGCGACCACGGTGGCGCCGCGACCCACGATGCGGCGCAGGACGAGCGCGGAGGCCTCTGCCTGGGCACGGCCCTCATCGGTCAAGGGCACATCGGCGGCACCCTGCAGCAGACCCTGCACGTTCCACGCAGTCTGCCCGTGGCGCACGACGAACACGCGCATCCGGCCTCCTAGTCGAGTGCGACGACGGGACAATCCTTCCAGAGGCGCTCGAGCTCGTAGTAGGCGCGATCCTCCTGATGCATCACGTGCACGATCACGTCGTTGAAGTCGAGAAGCGCCCAGCGACCCTCGCGCACGCCCTCGCGGCGCGACGCCTTGGCGCCGTGCTCGAGCAGCGACTCCTCGATGCCCTCGGCGATCGCGACCACCTGACGCTCGTTGGAGCCGGAGACCACCAGGAAGACGTCTGCGAGCGGCATCCGGGACGTCACGTCGAGCGCGACCAGCTCCGTGCCCTTCTTGTCCTCCGCAGCGGCCGCAGCCAGCCTGGTCAGTTCGAGCGCGCGCTCTCCAGCGCTCACGAGGGTCCACCCCAGACGTTCCACACGACGACTCCGATCAGGAACGCGACGGCTCCGAGGACGAGCACGTGGACCCAGCGGAAGTGCCGTGCCCCACCTGCTGGATTGAGCTGAGGCTTCTCGCGTGGCGGCACCTCGATCTGGCCGGTGGGCACCGGCTCGATGTGCGAGTAGTCCGCCTGCGGCGAGAACGTGGCGCGACCCACCGAGCTGAGGTCGGGGTGCGCGATGTCCGTGCGTGGCGCGACCTCGGGGAGGTCCTGGGCGCGGTGGTCGACCTGATTCAACGGGAGCGTCGCCCACTGTCCGGTCACCGGCGCGCTCGCACTCGACAGCGCCTCGCGCGCCGGCTCCGACGGGTGGTTCACGACGTCGAACGCGGCTGCTCCCGCTGCGACGTCACCGGTGGAGACGTCGTCCAGCGCTGCCGTCTGCGCGGCGTCGCCCGTGCCGAGGATCGCATCGAAGGACGGTGCGGCACTCTCGTTGCGCGCACGCTCACGGAAGTCGGCGGCATCGAGCTGGATGGGACCGGAGTGAGGGGCCGGCTCGGCGTCGCCGGCCTCGGGCGCGGACACCGCCGAGGCCGAGGCCTGCCAGAGGCCGGGGCTCGGAGCCGCCGGAGGCTCCTCGCCGGTCCGCGCATCGTGGCTGTCCGAGGCGCTCTCATACGCCTGCCACGTCGGCTCATCGGCCGCAGGTGCGGAAGGAGCGCTGGGCTCGGGCTCCGAGGTGCTGTGCTCCCACGGCGCGGAGGTCCACGCGGCACCTGGTGTCGGCTGCCGCGCGGCCGTGTCAGGGGCGGACGGCGCACTGCGACCGGACGCGGCATCGATGCCCGCGATGGCCTCCTGGCTCAGGCGGCGGATCTCTGCCGCGCCGTCCTCCACCGGCTGTGGCTCGGGCTCGGGATCAGGGATCCGGTCCAGGTCCGGTCCCGGCGCGGAGCTGGCCGTGGGGTCGCTGCTCTGCTGCTCCATGAGCCGGCGCTGCAGCGAGCCCGGTGGGAACAGAGCCGCGAACATCTCCGGCGACATGCCGGGCGGCATGCCCAGCGGCGTCGCCTCGGCCGTCTCGGGTGCCACAGCGTTCTCAGGGGCCGTCACGGTCTCGCGCGCCGGTGCGGGCTCTTCAGTGGCGTCGGGTGCCTCGTCCTCGGGCACAGGCCGAGACGCGGGCTCGGGAGCGCTGCTGGCGGCTGCGGCCCACGCGGCGGCGGCCTCGGGAACGCTCGTGTCGACGTCGTCGTTCCCGACCGGCTCGGGTGCGGACTCCGGCTCCGACTCGGGCTCGGGCACCGGCTCCGACTCGGGCTCGGGCACCGGCTCCGGCTCGGGTGCGGGCTCCGGCTCGGGCTGCGGCTCGGGTGCGGGCTCCGGCTCCGGCTCCGGCTCGAAGGACGCCTTGCCCTCGTCCGCGGTTGCTGCTGCCGCCATGAGAGAGGTGCGCTGAGGCGCCTCGGGCTCGTGCGGTGGCTGCGGCTCCGCGCTCGCGGCGGGCGGCTCGGCCTCGTCCACGGTGGGACCGCCGCCGGCTGCGGGGTCCGTGAGCGTCTGCATCTCCTCGCTCGCGGTCATCGCGTCGGCCTGCGCCTGCTCGGCCTTCTCGCGGGCGACGCGCTCCTGCTCGGCGATCCGCTCGGGGGTCATCGCGGGGATCTGGCCCGTCGCGATCATCTCCTCCTCCGCGGTCCAGGTCTCGACCGGGTTCTGGAGTCGTTCGAGGCGACGACGCTCGCGCCGCGACAGCACACGGCCGTCAGGGGCGTGCGTGGGGATCGAGTCGGAGATGGGACTCATGTCCAATGACGCAGTGTCCTCGGCTCGCCGGGCCGCCTCGCGCGCCTCCTGAGCGCGCCGCTCGCGGCGCGAGAGCTGCGGGCTCTCGTCAGTCATCCATTCCTCCGGCATACAGATCGTGCTGCGCGATGTAGTCGGCGACGGCGCGAGGGACCAGGTAGCGGACAGGCGCTCCGGCCCTCACCCGGCGGCGGACATCGGTTGAGGATACCGCCAAGGCCGGAACTTCGACCAATGCGTGTGGGGTTTCCAACTGGGGCAACGAATGACCGGGGCGCGTCACTCCCACGAATTGGGCGAGCTCGGTGAGCCGCTCGGCATCTCGCCACTCCGGCAGCCGCGCGAGCGCATCGGCGCCCGTGATGAAGTACAGGCTCGTGCCGGGCAGCTGATCGTGCAGATCCGTGAGGGTGTCCACGGTGTAGGTGATGCCGCCGCGCTCGATGTCGACGGGAGTGACGGCGAAGCGTGCATCGCCATCGACGGCGAGCCTGCACATGGCGAGACGGTGCTCGGGCGACGCCGAGTCGAAGCCGTCCTTGAACGGCTGGCGATGGGTGGGGGCGAACAGCACCTGGTCCAGTCCCAGCGCGGCGCACACCTCGGAGGCGGCCGCCAGATGGCCGTGATGAATCGGGTCGAACGTGCCACCCAGCACGCCGACCCTGGCCAGAGGAGCGGTCACGTCAGTGACGGGTGCCCACGCTCCGGAACGCGTACGTGACGAAAAGCAGCGCCATCAGGCCGGTGAACGCCAGCAGGCCGAACGCCTCGGCGGGGATGGGCAGCTCGTTGACGACGTGCTCCGTCGTCTCGGTAACTTCAGTGATCACGCGTAGATCCTCTCGTGTGCTGTCTGCGATTATTCCACGGACGCGAGGTGGCGAGTCGCGCGTGGGCGGCTAGTCGCGCACATGACCGTCGCCGTAGACGATCCACTTGGTCGTGGTGAGCTCGGCGAGTCCCATGGGACCGCGCGCGTGGAGCTTCTGCGTCGAGATGCCGATCTCCGCCCCGAGCCCGAACTGCCCGCCGTCCGTGAACCGCGTCGAGGCGTTGACGAGCACGGCCGCGGTGTCGAGGCGGCTGACGAACTGCTCCGCCGCACCGATGTCCTCGGTCACGATCGCCTCGGTGTGCCCGGTCGAGTACCGCTGGATGTGGTCGATCGCCTCGTCGAGGCTGTCGACCACGCGCACCGCCAGATCGAGGCTGAGGTACTCCGTGGCCCAGTCCTCCTCCGTCGCCGGGACGGTCTCGACGCCGGCGGCGGCCGATGCGCGCGCGTCGGCATGCAGCGTCACGCCCGCCTCGGCGAGGGATGCGGCGACCGCGGGCAGCACCCGCGCCGCGGCGTCTCTGTGCACGAGCAGCGTCTCCGCGGCGTTGCACACCCCCACCCGCTGCGCCTTCGAGTTGAGGACGATGTCGACGGATCGCTCGAGCGGAGCCGAGGCGTCGAGGTAGACGTGGCAGTTGCCCTCTCCCGTCTCGATGGCCGGAACGGTGGAGTCACGGACCACCGCCTGGATCAGCTCGCGTCCGCCACGGGGCACGAGCACGTCGACCAGGCCGCGCGCGTTCATCAGCACGCGAGCGCCTTCGCGTCCGTAGGCGTCGATCGACTGGACGGCGTCGCGCGGCAGTCCGCTCGTCTCGAGGGCCTCCTGCAGGACCTCGACGATCACCTCGTTCGAGCTCGCCGCGGCAGAGCCGCCGCGCAGCACCGCAGCGTTTCCTGACTTGAGCGCCAGCCCCGCCGCATCGACCGTGACGTTGGGTCGAGCCTCGTAGATCATGCCGACCACGCCCATGGGCGTCGCCTTCTGCATGAGACGCAGGCCGTTCGGCAGAGTCGAGCCGCGCTTGATCTCGCCCACCGGGTCCGGCAGCCCCGCCAGGTAGCGCAGGGCCTGCGCGATGGTGCCGATGCGCTCGGGAGTCAGCGCGAGACGATCCAGCAGGCCCGGGGACATGTCCTGGGCGCGGCCCCGCTCGAGGTCGCGCGCATTCGCGTCGACGATGCGCTCGGCGGAGGCGACCAGCGCGTCCGCCATCGCGTGGAGGGCCGCGTCCTTGTCGGCGCGCGTGAGCGTGGCGAGCGCGCGCGACGCGACCTTGGCCCGGCGGCAGGCCTCGAGCACTGCGCTCTCGACATCGGTGGTGGGGACGGTGTCGGTCATGAGTCGAGTCTACGCGGGGCATGCGACGCGGGGTCCCGGCCATGGACCGGCCGGGACCCCCGTCGTCACGAGTTCGTCGAGCCGCCTGATCGCCGTCGTGCGAGAGCGTCGACGGTGGCCGCGAGGATCAGCACGCCGCCGGAGACAGCGAGGGTCGCTCCGGCGGAGAACCCCAGCAGACCCAGGCCGTTCTCGATGGTCGCGATCACGAGCGCACCGACAGCCGCGTGCATGAGGCGTCCGCGCCCGCCGAACAGGCTGACGCCGCCGACCACGGCTGCCGCCACACCCGACAGCACGATCTCGCGGCCGGTCGAGGCATCGGCGGAACCGACGCGGGACACGTAGAGCAGGCCCGCGACGACCGCGAGCGAGGAGCACACGATGAACGCGGACCACTTCACCGCGGTCACGTTCACGCCCGAGCGGCGAGCCGCCTCCCGGTTGCCGCCGATCGCGTAGATGTACCGGCCGAACTTGGTGCGGTCCAGCACGAACGTGCCGATGAGTCCGAGGATGAGCACGAGCGGCACCACGATCGGCACGCCTGCGATCGCCTGGTTCACGCTGCCGCGATCCACGCTGAGGAAGACCACCAGCGCGCCGCCGATCACGGCGATCGCTCCGAGCTTCAGGAACATGATGGACAGCGAGCCGTTGGGCGCACCGGACTTCGACCGTCGCCAGCGATCCCACATGGCCACCGCGACGAGCAGCGCCATGAGTCCCACCAGCAGCACCCAGCCGCCCCACACCGGCATGTTGGAGTTCTGGATCGCCTTGATGGGCTCGGGGATGAGTCGGTAGGTGCCGCCTGCGCCGATGACGATGAGGATCACGCCCTGGAGTCCCAGGAACAGACCCAGTGTGACCACGAACGATGGCACGCCTATCTTCGCGACGAAGAAGCCGATGGTCGCACCGACGGCGAAGCCGATGCCCATCGCCAGCGCGAGACCCACCGGCCAGGACAGGCCGTCGGGCTGCGTGTACTTGACGAACACAGCCATCGCGACGCCGAACGTGACGCCTGCGGACAGGTCGATCTCCCCCAGCAGCAGCACGAACACCAGCGCCATGCCCAGCACCACGAGAGGTGCGGCCTGCGTCATGAGGTTCGCCATGTTGCGCGGAGTCAGGAACGCTTCGTGGGAGGCGCCGAAGATCGCGAACAGCACCAGCAGGCCGCCGAGCGCGGGCAGCGCGCCCATCTCTCCGCCGCGCACGCGGCCCACGTACGCGCGCGCATGGTCGATGACGCCGTGCTCGACGCCCTCCCCCAGCAGCGACTGGGTCTCCGGCTTCTTCGCGGCCTCGGCCGCGACAGGACTCGTGGACTCGGTGCTCATGCGACGTCCTCCATGGTCTTGGTGCCGGTGATGTAGCCCACGACGTCATCGGGATTGGAGCCCTCCGCCGTGACGCGCGCCGTCATGGTGCCCAGGTACAGGACCGAGATGTCGTCGGCCACCTGGAACACGTCCTGCAGGTTGTGGGAGATGATGATCACCGCGACGCCGTGGTCCGCGAGCCTGCGCACCAGGTTCAGGACCTGCTCGGTCTGGGCGACGCCCAGCGCCGCGGTCGGCTCGTCCAGGATCACGACCTTGGCCTGCTTGACGACGGAGCGAGCGATCGCGACGGTCTGGCGCTGGCCGCCGGACAGCGAGGCGACCTTCTGCTTGAGCGACTTCACGGTCTTGACCGAGAGCGACTGCAGAGCGGCGGCGGCCTCGACCTCCATGCGGCCCTCGTCGAAGGTGCCCTGAGCCATCTCCTCGCGACCGAGGAACATGTTCTGGACGATGTCGAGGTTGTCGCACAGCGCGAGGTCCTGGTACACGACCTCGATGCCGTGACGGGCGGCCTCACGCGGGTGGTGCAGGTGCACGGGCTTGCCTTCGAACAGCACCTCGCCGCCGTCGTAGGGCTGCACGCCTGCAAGGCCCTTGATCAGCGTCGACTTGCCTGCTCCGTTGTCGCCCACCAGCGCGGTGACGCGTCCGGCGTGGGCGGCGAAGTTGATGCCCTTGAGCACGTTGACGGGACCGAAGCTCTTGGTCACGCCCTTGAGTTCGATGATCGGCTGATTCACCGGATGTCTCCTTTGACGGTGGTGGTGGGAAGCAGTGTCACACGCGAGGGGTTCCGCACCGTGGACCGATGCGGAACCCCTGCGTGTGTCGTGACGGCGGCTACTCGGCCGCCGTCAGCCCCACCTCGTCGCAAGCGGCGGCGACGTCGCCCGAGCAGATCTCCTCGTACGACGCGTTGCCGTCGTCGATGACCTGCTGGACCTCGTTCGGGCCCACGAGGATCGGGTCGACCGCGATGAACGGCGTGCCGTCCTCCAGGGCCATGTCCGCCTCGGGGGACTCGCCGTTCAGCAGCGCGATCGCGAGCTCGGACGCGGCCTCAGCCTCGACCTGGAACGGCTTGTAGACCGTGGCGGTCTGCTTGCCGAGCAGGACGTTCTGGAGTCCGGCGACCGAGGCGTCCTGACCCGAGACGGGAACGGTCAGACCGTTCTTGTCCAGGATCGTGATGACGCCCGCAGCGTTGGTGTCGTTGGCGGCCCAGACCGCGTCGACCTCTCCGCCCAGGTCCGTGAGCGCCTGCTCGAAGACCGTCGCGGAGTGCTCGCCGTCCCACAGGCCCGGCGGCTCGGCAGCAGGCGTGATTCCCGCGGCCTCCATCACCGACGTGGCGCCTTCGTAGAACATGGCGGCGTTGCCGTCCGCCGGGTCTCCACCGATGTAGACGACGACGGCCTCGGCCGGGTCGACTCCGTTGGCCTCGAGGCCCGAGACCACTGCCTCGCCCTCGAGCTCGCCCACGCGGACGTTGTCGAAGGAGACGTAGTAGTCCGCGCCCGCGATGGGCCGGTCGTAGGCGATGACCGGGATGCCCTCGGCCTGCGCGTTCTCCATCACAGACACCGCGGCGCCCTGCAGATCGACGAGCATCATGACGTCGCATCCCTGCGTCATCTGCTGCTCGGCGATGGTGGCGTACTGACCGGTGTCTCCCTCAGCGTTCTGGATGTCGACCTCGAAGCCTGCTCCGGTGATCGCCGCCTCGAGAGCCGGCCGGTCGCCGTTCTCCCAGCGGGGCGACGATGCCGCGTCAGGCAGGATCACGCACGCGCGACCCTCGGCGTCTCCGCCGGGCGCGGCAGTGCTCTCGCCTTCGCCGTCATCGCTCGAACATGCAGTGAGCGCCAGCACGGCGACACTTGCGGTCGCGGCCATTGCTAGCCATGAGTTCTTCTTCACATCACACCTCTCTGTGTCATGGAGGACCTCCCCCGTGGTCACTCTGCTTTGAGTGACCTCTGCCACAGTAGCGACTGGTGAGCGCTCACCGCAGAGCGCGAAGTCACGCCGCGCGCACAGTCCTGTCACGGTTATGTAACAATCTCCAACAAACCGCGCGTGATTCGTTTCACGGCTGCGGAACGTGGTGAGCGCGTCCCAGAGAGGCCCTCACATCACGACGAGGTCATCGATGTGGATGAGCTCGCGCGCGTACGTCTCGCCCAGCCGATCGCGCAGGGAGTCGGAGCTGAGGCCCTTCATCTGATCGGCCTCGTGAGCGGAGAAGCCTGCGAAGCCGCGGGCGACCAGCGCGCCATCGGGACCGAGCAGGTCCACCGGCTCACCCGACTCGAAGGATCCGCGCACCTCGGTCACGCCGGCCGCGAGCAGCGACGCGCGGCGTCCCTGCAGCGCGCGCGCCGCACCCGCGTCGACCACGATCGCCCCGCGCGTGCGCGCGGCGTGGGCGAGCCACTGCAGACGCGTGGTGTCACGCTTGCCCGTCGGATGGAACAGCGTGCCCACAGCGTCGCCCGCGACGGCCGATGCGGCGTCCGCGCTGCTGGCGAGCACCACGGCGATCCCTGAGGTGGTCGCGATCGATGCCGCCTCGAGCTTGGTGATCATGCCACCCGTGCCGAGGGCGCTGCCTCGACGCGACACATCCACGCCACCCAGATCCTCGGGGCCGTGCACCTCGTCGATGCGCTCGGCGCCCGGCGTGCCGGGCGCCGCGGTGTAGAGCCCGTCGACATCCGTGAGCAGCACCAGCGCATCGGCGTGGGCCACGGTGGCGACCAGCGCCGCCAGCCGGTCGTTGTCGCCGAACCGGATCTCGTCCGTCGCGACCGCATCGTTCTCGTTCACGATCGGGAGCACGCCCAGGTCGAGCAGACGATTGAACGCGCGCTGGGCGTTGCCATAGTGGCTGCGCCGCACCATGTCGTCCGCGGTCAGCAGCACCTGGCCGACGGTGAGCCCATGAGTGGCGAAGGCGGCGCTGTAGGCCGCGACGAGTGCCCCCTGGCCCACAGAAGCCGTCGCCTGCGCCGTCGCGAGGTCCTTGGGCCGAGCCGGCAGTCCCAGGGGTCCCAGACCGGCCGCGATGGCGCCCGAGGTGACCAGGATCACCTGGCGGCCTCCGGCACGCAGCCCCGCCACCACATCGGCCAGGCGTCGCACCGCGGGCACGCTCAGGTGACCGCTCGCGTCCGCGAGGGAGGACGATCCGACCTTGACGACCATGCGCCGCGCGGACGCGATGGACTCCCTGGTGCCGCTCACCCGGTCTCCTTCAGCTCTCGATGGCCGTGCGGCCTAGTCGTCCTCGGCGGGATCGGTCCAGTGCCCCGCATCTCGCTCGGTCCACAGCTCCTCGCGCGCGGCCGACTTGGCGTCCATGCGCTCCTTGTGATCGGCACGCTTCTGTGCGCGGGTCGCCCGGCCGGACCGCTCGTGCTCCTCGACGCGCAGATCGGACCCACGCTGACCCAGCAGCTCAGCGCCGGCAGCCATCGTGGGCTCCCAGTCGAACACGACTCCGCCCTCACGTGCGCCGATCACGACCTCGGAACCCGGGACCGCACCCGCGCGGAACAGAGCGTCCTCGACGCCTGCCTTGGCGAGCCGATCAGCAAGGTACCCGACGGCCTCGTCGTTGGCGAAGTTGGTCTGCCGCACCCACCGCTCGACGCGGCCGCCGCGCACCTGGTAGTAGTCCTCGGCGCCATCGCGCACATGGGTGACCGTGAACCCTGCGTCGTCAACAGCCTTGGGACGAATCACGATGGGCGCCTTCTCCACCTCCGGCGTCGCCTCGCGGTGCTCGCCCACCATCGCGGCCAGCGCGAAGCCCAGCTCGCGCAGGCCCTCGTGGCTGACAGCGCTGACCTCGAAGATCGGCATGCCGGTCGCGGCCAGATCCTCGCGCACCATCTGCGCCAGCTCCCGGCCGTCGGGCACGTCGACCTTGTTGAGGATGATGATCTGGGGACGCTCGGCCAGCGGCACGCCGCTGATCGCCTCGTCGCCCGTGTACGCGCGCAGCTCACCGGCGATCACCTCGAGGTCGCGCACCGGGTCGCGGTCCGACTCGAGAGTGGCGGTGTCGAGCACGTGCGCGATCACCGAGCAGCGCTCGATGTGACGCAGGAAGTCGTGGCCCAGGCCCTTGCCCTCCGAGGCGCCCTCGATGAGGCCAGGGACGTCCGCCATGGTGAAGCGCGAGCCGCCGGCCTCGACCACGCCGAGGTTGGGCACCAGGGTGGTGAACGGATAGTCGGCGATCTTGGGGCGCACCTTGCTCATCGCCGCGATGAGCGAGGACTTGCCCGCGCTCGGGTAGCCCACGAGCGCCACGTCGGCGATGGACTTGAGCTCGAGCACCACGGTGGCCTCTTCGCCGGGCTCACCCAGCAGCGCGAAGCCAGGCGCCTTGCGCTTCTGCGTCGCCAGAGCGGCGTTGCCGAGCCCTCCGCGTCCGCCCGCGGCGACGACGAACTGCGCGCCCTCGCCCACGAGATCCGCGAGCACCTCGCCGCTCTTGGACTTCACGATGGTGCCGCTGGGCACGCCGAGGACCAGGTCCTCCGCGTTCGCGCCGTGGCGGTGGTCGCCCGCGCCTTGAGAGCCGTTCGCGGCAGTGCGATGCGGACTGTGGTGGTAGTCCAGCAGGGTCGTGACCTGGGCGTCCACGACGAGGATCACGGAGCCGCCGCGGCCCCCGTTACCTCCGTCAGGGCCGCCCAGCGGCTTGAACTTCTCGCGATGCACCGAGGCGACGCCGTGACCGCCGTTGCCTCCGGTCACGTGCAGAGTGACCCGATCGACGAACGTGGCCATGACGACTCCCTTCTGGGGACGTACCCAAGATAGACGTCAGGGGCGCCACCGCGAACGGTGACGCCCCTGACGGCGAAGACTGTGTGGCTTAGCCAGCCACCACGTCGACGACGTTGCGGCCGCGACGGCGACCGAACTGGACCGAGCCCGCGGCGAGCGCGAACAGGGTGTCGTCCTTGCCGCGGCCCACGTTCTGGCCGGGGTGGTGGTGGGTGCCGCGCTGGCGGATGATGATCTCGCCGGCGTTGACGACCTCGCCGCCGAAGCGCTTGACGCCCAGGTACTGAGCGTTCGAGTCACGACCGTTGCGCGAGGAGCTCGCGCCCTTCTTGTGTGCCATGAGATGTCCCTCGCGTTACTTGATGCCCGTGACCTTCAGGCGCGTGAGCTCCTGACGGTGGCCGATGCGCTTGCGGTAGCCGGTCTTGTTCTTGTACTTCAGGATGTCGATCTTGGGGCCGCGCTCGTCGCGAACGACCTCAGCGGTGACCTTGACCTTGGCCAGGGCCTTGGCGTCGGACGTGACCTTCTCGCCATCGACGAGCAGCACTGCCGGCAGCTCGACGGAGTCGCCCGCAGCAGCCTTGAGTCGGTCGACGACGATGACGTCGCCCTCGGAGACCTTCTCCTGACGGCCACCGGCCTTCACAATCGCGTACACCATGAATCTGAATCCTCTACGTCTGGATGGTTCCCTGCCGCTGCCGCACAGGGCGCAGGCAGGCCCGCGACGCTCGCGCGCCGACATACGAATATACCTGCTGGCCCCGCCTGAGGTCAATTCGCGGCGGACACCCCTGACGCGGCCTCGATCGCCGCCGCCCACCGCGTCATCTGGCGTGCCAAGCTCCGTTGCAGCGAGCGACGCTGCCACGGCGCCAGGCGGCGCGTCAGCCAGTGCTCGAGCGCCGAGGTCGGCGTGATCTCGACGACCAATCGCCACTGCACGAGCAGCCGCCCCTGCGCATCAGCCTCGTGCCCGACCGTCGTGGTGCAGGTCTCGACGAGCCTCCGGGGCCCGAGCGCGCGCATCACCACAGGGTCGCTCGCCACGAGCTCGCCTCGGAACGCGGTGCGCACGAGCCCGGCGCGAGCGGTCATCTCCCAGGTCAGGGGCAGGCCCGCCTCGTCGTGCTCGAGCGAGTCGAGCCGATGGCCAGCCTCGCGCACGTTCCACGCGACATCGAGCTCGGCCTCGAGGATCTGCTGCCGCGACGCGGCGATGCGCTCCTGGTGAGCGACGTCGAGCGTCACCCGCCGATCGCTCGCGGTCACGGCTGCTGCTGGTCCTCGTCCGTCGGCTCGCCTGCGTGATCGACCCCGTGGTCGGACGGCGCGTCCTGGGTGTGGTCCGTCGGCTCGGCGTCCGAACGATCAGGAAGCTCGATCACCGGCTCGACGGCGGCGCCGTCGGCGTGAGCGTGCTCGCCATCCTCGTCGTGGTGGTGCGCCTTCTCG
This sequence comes from Demequina activiva, assembly GCF_016862815.1. Classification (GTDB taxonomy): domain Bacteria; phylum Actinomycetota; class Actinomycetes; order Actinomycetales; family Demequinaceae; genus Demequina; species Demequina activiva. The sequence continues at coordinate 59,288 of NZ_BONR01000004.1, forward strand.
GCGGCCGCCGCGATCGACGCCAGCGTCGCCTTGACGGCGGCGCGGGCCTCCTCGCGGTCATCGAGGGCATGGGTCTCGCCCTTGGCCTGACTGTGGGAGTGCTGCTCCTCCGGCTGCTTCTTGGCGGGCTGCCCGGTGCGACCACCGCGTCCACCGCGGCGACGCTCGGGCTGCTTCTCGCTCGCCTCGGCCACGGGCTCGCCGTGCACGAGGAAGCCGCGTCCCTTGCAGTGCTCACAGGTCTCGGAGAACGCCTCGACGAGGCCCTGGCCCACACGCTTGCGCGTCATCTGCACCAGTCCGAGCGACGTGACCTCCGCGACCTGGTGCTTGGTGCGGTCCCGGCCCAGGCACTCGATGAGACGGCGCAGCACGCGGTCCCGGTTGGCCTCGAGGAGCATGTCGACGAAGTCGATCACGATGATGCCGCCGATGTCGCGCAGCCGCAGCTGGCGCACGATCTCCTCAGCGGCCTCGAGGTTGTTGAGCGTCATCGTCTCCTCGAGCGTGCCGCCCTTGCCCACGAACTTGCCCGTGTTGACGTCGATGACCGTCATGGCCTCGGTGCGGTCGATCACGAGCGAGCCGCCGGAGGGAAGCCAGACCTTGCGGTCCATGCCCTTGGTGAGCATCTCGTCGATCCGAGCCTCCGCGAACACGTCGCCGTCACCGGTGAACTTGTGCAGGCGCGGCATCAGGTCAGGCGCGACCTGGCCCACGTAGGCGCTCAGCGAGTTCCAGGTGTCGTCTCCCTGGATGGTGAGCGACTCGAAGTCCTCGTTGAAGATGTCCCGCACCACACGGATCGCCATGTCGGGCTCGCCGCGCAGCAGCGTGGGCGCCTTGCCGCCCTTGGCCTCGGCCTCGATGCCCTCCCACTGGCGCTTGAGTCGCTCCACGTCCGCGCGCAGCTCCTCCTCGGAGGCGCCCTCGGCGGCGGTGCGGACGATCACGCCGGCATCCGCCGGGATCACCTCGCGCAGCAGCTTCTTGAGGCGTGCGCGCTCCGTATCGGGGAGCTTGCGGCTGATGCCGGTCACTCCCCCTCCGGGCACATAGACCAGGAAGCGACCCGCGAGCGAGATCTGACTGGTGACGCGTGCACCCTTGTGCCCGATCGGGTCCTTGGTCACCTGGACCATCACGGTGTCGCCCGGCTTGAGCGCGAGCTCGATGCGGCGGGGCTTGCCCTCGAGTCCCGCGGCATCCCAGTTCACCTCGCCGGCGTACAGGACGGCGTTGCGACCCCGGCCAACGTCGACGAACGCCGCCTCCATGCCGGGAAGCACGTTCTGCACGCGACCCAGGTACACGTTGCCGGCCATGGACTGCTGCGCCTGGTGCGAGACGTAGTGCTCGACGAGCACATCGTCCTCCAGCACGGCGATCTGGACGCGGTGGTCCTTCTCGCGCACCACCATGTCCCGCTTGACGGACTCGCGGCGTGCGAGGAACTCTGCCTCAGAGATCACGGGCCGGCGGCGCTGGCCGTCCCGGGACTCGCGACGGCGCTGGCGCTTGGCCTGCAGCCTGGTCGAGCCCTGGAGCTGGTCGTCGCCGCCGCCACCGTTGCCGCCCCCGCCGGAGCCGCCGGAGCTGCTCGAGCGGGAGCCGCGGCGGCGGCGCCTGCGGCGCGAGCCGCCCTCGCCGTCGCTGGAGTCCGCGTCGGAGTCGTCGGAGCTGCCCTGCCGGTCGTCAGAGTCCTGCTGCGCGTCGCCCGCGGAGTCGTCGGAGTCGCTGCCGTCCGGGCCGTCCCCTCCGTCAGGCCTCTTCTTGCCGCGGCCTCGGCCACCGCGGCGACGCCGGCGCTTCGCGCCGCCCTCGCCCGAGCCGTCGCCGTCGTCGGGACCCGAGCTCGCGGAGCCATCGGCGTCGGAGCCGTCGGCCCCGCCACCGTTGGCCGCTGCGCTGCCCGATGACTTGTCACCGTCGGACGCATCGGAGGCGGGCGCATCGGCCGCCTTCTTCTTCCTGGACTGGCGCTTGGCACCGCCCTTGCCCGCGGGCTTGTCGGCGCCGCCGTCGCCCTTCGAACCCGAGTCCTGCGATCCGGTGTCCTTGGCATCCTTCGCGGGCGCGGAGTCGGCCGCCTTGGGCGGTCCGGCCGGTGCCGATGCACGGCGCGGCTGCGCGGGCTCGGGCGCCTGGAAGATGACGGCAGTCGACGGTGCTTCTGAAGTGGTCTTGTCCTCGCTCAACGCGGGTACCTCGAATCGACACGGCCCACACGCCGTCTCGACGATCTCGTCGGTCGTGGCTCGCGGTATGCGGCCACGGAAGTCTTCAGGTCGCGGCGGACAGCGGCGCCTGCTGATCAAGCGCCCATCCCCGATGTCTCCGCCGTGTGGCTGTAGCCCGGCGGGACCATGACGGGACTGGCAGCTGCTCAGTCGCTGCGTCTGTCGCGCGGTTGGCACCCGGTGTGGCTGGGTGCGACCTGCCGACCATTGTGACACACCCCCGGGTGATCGGCCGCGAGGGGCCCCTCTCGGGCGATTCGCCCCTGACCCCTGGGGGCCATGACCGGGACCTTGGTCCCGGGGTCCCACCCCCTGGTGCCGGGGTAGATTCTCTGTACAGAATGCCCCTGCCGCGCCCGACCCTGGAGGCTCCGCGATGGAAGTGCTCGACCTTGCCCGCTGGCAGTTCGGCATCACAACCGTCTACCACTTCATCCTCGTGCCCCTCACGATCGGACTGTCGACCCTGGTGGCCATCCTGCAGACCGCGTGGGTGCGCACCGGCAAGGACGAGTACCTGAGGCTCACCAAGTTCTTCGGCAAGCTGCTGCTCATCAACTTCGCGCTCGGCGTCGCCACGGGGATCGTGCAGGAGTTCCAGTTCGGCATGAACTGGTCCGAGTACTCGCGCTTCGTGGGCGACGTCTTCGGCGCGCCGCTGGCCATGGAGGCGCTCGCGGCGTTCTTCCTCGAGTCGACGTTCCTGGGCCTGTGGATCTTCGGCTGGGACCGCCTGCCCAAGAAGGTCCACCTCGCGACCGTGTGGGCATTCGCGATCGGCTCCCTGCTGTCTGCGTACTTCATCATCGCCGCGAACTCGTGGATGCAGCACCCGGTGGGAGCGGAGTTCAACGAGGAGACCGGCCGTGCGGAGATGAACGACATCTGGGCGGTGCTCACCAACAACACCACGCTGGTCGCGTTCCCGCATGTGATCGCGACCGCGTTCCTGGTCGCAGGCACGTTCGTGGCGGGCATCGCCGTGTGGTGGATGGTCAAGCACGCTCGCGCGGACAACGGCCACCCCGACGTCCCCATGTACCGCACCGCCGCCCGGTTCGGGGCGGTCGTGATGCTGATCTCGGGTGCCGCCGTGATCTACACGGGCGACGTCCAGGCCAAGCTGATGTTCGAGCAGCAGCCCATCAAGATGGCCGCTGCCGAGGGGCTGGTCGAGACCCCCGATGGCCCCGCGCCTTTCTCACTCCTGTCGATCGGCAACCTGGCGGGCGACGATCCGGCGTCCGTCCAGCACATCATCGAGATTCCCGGCCTGCTCTCGTACATGGCGACGGGCTCCTGGGACGGCGAGGTCCTGGGACTCGAGGACCTGCAGGAGATCTACGCGGAGCGCTACGGTGCGGTGGACGAGTTCGGCGAGCTCATCGAGTACCGGCCCAACCTGCTCGTCACCTACTGGTCGTTCCGGCTCATGATCGGGCTCGCGGTGTTCTCCGCAGCGCTGAGCGTGCTGATCCTGTGGTTCACCCGCTCTAAGCGCGTGGTCGACCAGCCGTGGATGGCGAAGCTTGCACTCGTCAGCCTGCCCATGCCCTTCCTCGCCGGCAGCTTCGGATGGATCTTCACGGAGATGGGACGCCAGCCGTTCGTGGTGGCGCCCAACCCCACGGGCTCGGACCAGATCATGCTGATGACGATGTCCGGCGTCTCCGAGGCCACGTCCGTGGGCGAGGTCATCACCTCGTTGGTCGCGCTCACGCTGGTGTACGCGATCCTGGGAGTGTTCTGGTTCCGCCTCATGCAGCGCTACGCCTCCGAGGGCGCGCCGCACGTGGAGTACGAGGAACCCTCCGAGGACCCCGACCGACCGATGTCCTTCGCGTACTAGGGAGCGCCCACCATGGAACTCGATCTCCCCCTCGTGTGGTTCGTGATCATCGCGATCCTGTGGACCGGCTACCTCGTGCTCGAGGGCTTCGACTTCGGCGTCGGCATGCTGCTCGAGAAGGTCGGCAAGGGCGACCGCGGGCGCCGCGTCGCGCTCAACACCATCGGCCCCGTGTGGGACGGCAACGAGGTGTGGCTGCTCACCGCGGGTGGCGCCACCTTCGCGGCGTTCCCGCACTGGTACGCGACCCTGTTCTCCGGCTTCTACCTGCCGCTGCTGCTGATCCTGCTCGCGTTGATCGTCCGCGCCGTGGCGATCGAGTATCGCGGCAAGATCAACGACGACACGTGGCGCCGCCGGTGGGACTGGGTGATCATGGGCTCCGCCTGGGTGCCGTCGATCCTGTGGGGCGTCGCGTTCGCGAACATCGTGCGCGGGGTGCCGATCGACGAGACCATGACCTACACGGGAGGGTTCTTCAACCTCCTGAACCCGTACGCGCTGCTGGGCGGCGCCACCACGCTGACGCTGTTCCTCAGCCACGGAGCGATCTTCCTGTCGCTCAAGACCGATGGCGAGGTGCGGGAACGTGCCGAGGCCGTGGCGCGCACCATGGCCCCCATCGCGCTCGGAGTGACGGCGACCTTCGCGATCTGGACGCAGCTGGCCTACTCCGTGACGTGGACCTGGGCCGTGGTCGCGGTCGCCGCGATCGGGCTCGTGGTCGCGGTTCTCGCGGGTCGCCAGGGCCGGTTCGGGTGGGCGTTCGTGGGCAACGCCGTGGCGATCGCGTTCGCTGTGGTGCTGATCTTCGGGTCCCTCTACCCCGACGTCATGCCGTCCAGCACGGACCCCGCGTACTCCCTCACCGTCGACAACGCCTCGTCGACGGACTACACCCTCACGGTCATGACCTGGGTGGCGGTGATCCTCACGCCGGTGGTGCTGATCTACCAGAGCTGGACGTACTGGGTGTTCCGCCGGCGCGTCTCCTCGCACCACATCCCGGAGCACAGCTCGCTCACCTTCCTGCCCAAGAAGTCGCAGGCCAAGCAGTAGCCGCGTGCGTCCCCTCGACCCACGGCTGATCGCACGCATCGGCCCGGCCCGGCGGTACGTGGTGGTCACGGCCGTGCTCGGACTCGCGACCGCCGTCGCGATCGGGCTGCAGGCCTTCGTGATCGCTCGCCTGCTGGGCCCCGTGCTCGCGCCGGCCCCGCTCGTCGCCGATGGCCTGGGGTGGCTGGGCGCCGTGGTGCCCGTGAGCGCCCGCGAGCTCGGCACCGGGGTGGCATGGCTGCTCGCCATCGTCGCGGCCAGGGTGGTGCTGACGTGGACCCAGGAGCGCTTGGCCCACCGCGCTGGCGTCGCGGTGGTGGCAGAGCTGCGCGGCAAGGTGGTGCGCCACGCCGCCTCGCTCGGGCCGCGCTGGGCCGCGTCCGGCGAAGGCGCCCAGGTGACGACCACCGTCACCCGAGGGCTGGACGGGCTGCTGCCGTACTTCGTGCGCTACCTGCCCCAGCTGCTGCTCGCCGCCACCGTGACGCCGCTGATGCTGCTCGTGGTGCTCGACCTCGACTGGATCTCGGCTGCCATCATCGCCGCCACTGTCCCTCTGGTGCCGGTCTTCATGGTGCTGATCGGTCTGCTGACGCGCGAGCGGTCCGCACGGCACCTGGAGGCGATGGCGCGCCTGTCCGCACGCACGCTGGACCTCATCACCGGGCTTCCCACGCTGCGAGCGCTGGGGCGGCACCGTGGCCCGGCGGCTCGGGTGCGCGAGCTGGGCGACGCGCAGCGCCGCGCCACGATGGGCTCGCTGCGGGTGGCGTTCCTGTCCGGCATGGTGCTCGAGCTGCTGACCACGCTCGCGGTCGCCCTGGTCGCCGTGACCCTGGGCTTCCGCCTCGTGTACGGCGAGGTGGGCGTGGAGACGGCGCTGGCGGTGCTGGTGCTCGCGCCGGAGGTGTACCTGCCGGTGCGCAACGTGGGCACGCACTTCCATGCCTCTGCGGATGGCCTCGCGGCGGCCGATGCGGCGTTCGAGGTGCTCGAGACGGAGCCCGTGCGTGTGGGGGGCGACGCGCCCGCTCCCGATCTCGCGGGCGCCACCCTGCGGGTGGACGGACTGTCGGTCGCGACCCCGGATGGGCGGCGCCTGGCGCCGGCGGCACTCACCCTGGAGGCTCGGCCCGGCCAGGTCACGGCTCTCGTGGGCCCCAACGGCGACGGCAAGACCACCGCTCTGCTCGCGCTGCTCGGCCTGCTGCGGCCGGATGCGGGCGACGTGGCGGCGACCCCTCCAGGCGGGGACCGGGTGCTGCTCGCCGACGTCGACAGCGAGCGCTGGTCCCGCCAGTGCGCGTGGGTACCGCAGCGGCCGGACCTGGGTGTCGAGGGACGCACCATGAGCCTGGGCCAGCGCGAGCGTGCCGCCCTCGCGCGGGCTCTCGACTCGGACCGTCCGGTCCTGGTGCTCGACGAGCCCACGGCGCACCTCGACCACGCCTCGCGCGCGGAGGTCGTGGCAGCGATACGCGCCGCCGCGCAGTCCGGACGCACCGTGGTGGTCGCGACCCACGAACGTGATCTCATCGAGGCGGCCCACACCGTGGTCGAGGTGCTGGGCGAGCCGGTGGTGCGGCGATGAGCGCGTTGCGACGAGCCCTCGACGATGCGGCCATCCCCCGTGGACGCGCAGTGCTCGCTGTCCTCACCGGCACGGCGGCGCTGGGCTCCGCCGTAGGCCTTGCTGCGGTGGCGGCGTGGCTCATCGCGCGGGCCGCGGGCATGCCCTCCCCCGCTGAGCTCGCGGTCGCGGCCGTCGTGGTCCGGTTCTTCGGCATCGGCCGCGGGCTGTTCCGGTACCTCGAGCGCCTCGCGTCTCACGAGACCGCGCTGCGAGGCGTCGTGTCCTTGCGCGTGCGGGTCTACGAGCGGCTCGCCCAGGCACCCGCCGCGCGGGTGCTTCCCCTCAGCCGGGGCGAGGTCATGGCGCGACTGGGAGCCGACATCGAAGCCGTGGGCGACGCGGTGGTGCGGGGCCTGGTGCCCGTGGCCGTGGCCGTGACCGTGTCGAGCATCGCGGTAGGGATCTCGCTCTTCCTGGTGCCTCTGGCGGGCGCCATCCTGGCCGCGTGTCTGCTGGTCGCAGGGCTGGGCACAGCAGGGCTGACGCTGCGGTCCGCCCGGGCCGCGGCGCGGGCCGCGGTGACGGCCGATGCGCGGGTCACCGAACGCGCCCTGGCGGCGGTGGAGGGCGCGGCCGAACATCGAGTCTGGGCCACGTCCCACGCCTCGCACGAGGCGCTCGCCGCAGCGGAGACCGACGCCGCCGCGGCCCACGAGGCCGCGGCGCGTCCCGCAGCGCTCGGCGCAGCGGTGCAGACGCTGTCCGCCGGAGCGGCCCTCGTGGGCTCGATCGCGGTGGCCGTCACCCAGGCACAGGGGGGATCCATCGGCCCCACCACCGCGGCCGTGGTGGCGCTGCTGCCTCTGGCGGCCTTCGAGGCCGTGGGCGCGGTCCCCGCGGCTGTGACCCAGCTGTTCCGGTCGAGCGAGGCCGCGCGGCGCATCGAGGAGCTGGCCCCGGTGATTGAGGCGCCGCCATCGACCCCGCACAAGGCCCCCCAGAGCGTCGTGATCGAGGCCCACGATCTCAGCGCTGCCTGGCCGGGGATGACGCCCACCAGGGCCGTCGACCTCACGGTCGCGCCGGGCGAGGTGGTCGCGGTGGTGGGACAGTCCGGCATCGGCAAGACCACCCTGCTCGCAACCATCGCGGGCGCTCTCGCGCCCGCCAGCGGCACCGTGACGGTCGCCGGCGAGACCTCCAGCGACCGGCACCTGGGGACCAGCGTGGCGATGACTCCCGAGGACGCTCACCTGTTCGGCACCACGGTGATGGAGAACCTGCGCGTCGCGCGCGGCGACGTCTCGCCGAGCGAGGCCATCGCCGCGCTCGACGTCGTGGGACTCAGCTCATGGCTGACGACCTTTCCTGCCGGGCTGGACACGGAGCTCGGCTCCGGCGGAGGCACCGTGTCCGGCGGAGAGCGTCGGCGTCTCCTGCTCGCACGCGCGCTGCTCGCGCCCCAGCCCGCGCATCTGATCGACGAGCCGGGCGAGCACCTCGACGCCGCCGGTCGCGACGCGCTGCGCGCGGTTCTGGAGCGGCTGCGCGCTGAGGGCCGTAGCGTGGTGATCGTGACTCACGACCTCGCCCTCGTCGACGCTGCGGACCGCACGGTGAGCCTCGATGCCTGACGCCGCCACCCGTGCGCATGCCCTTGCCCAAGCCGTGATCACGCTGAACAGCGAGCTCGAGCTGCCTGCCGTCCTGGATGCGCTGCTGGACTCCGCGACCGAGCTCACGGGCGCGCGTTACGCGGCGATCAACGTGCTGGACTCGCGGGGACACTCCATGCAGTTCCACCACCGTGGCATGCCGGAGGGCGTGGGCGAGCGGCTGGGGCGTCCACCGGAGCCCATCGGCGTGCTGGGGCAGATCCCCGCAGAGGGCACCATCGCGGTGCACGACGTCGCCCAGCACCCCGCGCGCGTGGGCCTGCCCGCGGGCCACCCGCCGCTCACCACCTTCCTGGGCGCCTCGCTGCGGGTCCGCACCCACGTGTTCGGTCAGCTGTATCTGGCGAACAAGGATGGGGACTTCACCGACGAGGACGACCGGGCGATTCGCGCGCTCGCGGCCGCAGCGTCCGTCGCGATCGATCACGCGCAGCTCTACGATCTCGCGCTGACGCGCGAGCGGTGGCTCGCGGCCGCGCAGCGCATCACGACGCACCTGCTCACCGACGAGGACCCCGAGGAGGGCTTGCAGGCCATCATCGACACGGCCCTGGAGCTCTCGAGTGCGCGCACCGCCGCACTGGTGCTCCCCGGCGTCGAGGACGCGTGGATCATGGAGGTCACCGCCGGCGACGGCGCGCACGAGCTGCTCGGGCTGCGGCTCCCGGAGGACGGCACCGGGATGTCCGTGATCCGTTCAGGCGAGGGCCTGTTCGCTCCGGAGCCGCCCGGCGCCAGCGTGCTCGAGCCCATCACCTCCTACGGACCGAGCCTGTACGCACCGCTCGTCACCCAGGGACGCACCGTGGGGCTGCTGATGCTGTGGAGGGCCCGCGGCGCTCAGCAGTTCGACGCGGGCGACCTCTCGGTCGCGCTGCGCTTCGCGAGCCAGGCCGCTCTCGCGCTGAGCCTGGCCGAGCTCAGCCACGTGCGGTCCGTGGGCGCGCTCCTGGAGGAGCGCACCAGACTCGCCGATGACCTGCACGACTTCGTGTCCCAGGAGCTGTTCGCCACGGCGATGCAGATCGAGGCGATGTCGGACGAGGCCGAGCCCGCGCTGGCCGAACGTCTGCGGGGCACCCTCGAGCATGTCAAGCGCGCTCAGCACGAGGTGCGCGGCGTGATGAGCTCGCTCGCCGGTCAGCGCAGCACCGAGCCCATCGCGGATCGCCTGCGCCGCGAGCTGCTGCTGGCACGGGGCTCGCTGGGCTTCGAGCCGTCGGTGGCCGCGGACTGGCCCGACCTCGACGCGGCCGTCGTGGGCGACCCCTCGCTCGCGGACGATCTGGTGGCGGTCACCCGAGAGCTGATCTCCAACGTCGCCAGGCACGCGGGCGCGCGCGCCGTGCGCCTCGAGCTCACGGCCGGCGACGGACGAGTCCAGGTGCGCGTCGAGGACGACGGCATCGGCCCAGCTGGGGCGACCCAGCGCCACTCGGGCACGTCCAACCTCGCCAATCGCGCGATCCGCCGCAACGGCACCTTCAGCATCGCCGAGCTCACGCCGGGCGCCGAGCGACCAGGGTGCGTCGCGGTCTGGAACGTGCAGGCGGCCGGCTAGCGGCGAAAGGACTGAGCGCGCCGCTGCGTGGCCCAGGCGACCACCTGGGTGCGCCGCTGCAGGCCCATCTTCGCCAGGATGCTGGTGACGTGGTTCTTGACGGTCTTCTCCGCGATGCCCAGCGAGTCCGCGATCTCACGGTTGGACTTGCCCTCGCCCACGGCGCTCACGATCTTGCGCTCGGTGGGCGTGAGCGCAGCGATCGCGTCGTCCTCATGGACCTGGATGTGCTGACCGTGCTCACGACCCGAGGCGGCATCACGCACCGCCTTGAGCAGCTCAGCCGAGCCGGCGGTCTTGGCGATGAACGCGTCCGCCCCCGCGGCGCGCGCCGCCGCCTTCGCGTCGTCATCGTCATAGCTGGTGAGCACCACGATGTGGGTGTCGGGGTGCTGGCTGCGCACATGAGCGATCACGTCCAGGCCCGTGCCGTCCGGCAGGCGCAGGTCGGACAGGAGCACATCCGGACGCACGGCGTCCGCGCGCCGCACCGCCTGCGCGACGTTCGCCGCCTCCGCGACCACCTCGATGCCCTCTGCGCGGTCGAGGATGTCGCAGATCCCTCGCCGCACCACCTCGTGGTCGTCGAGCACCAGCACTCTCACATCAGCCATAGCAGGCATCGTAGCGGCGTGGACCCGGGACCCCCTGCTCCTTTGGTCCCGAGACCGCCGCTTGTCTCATGCGCGGGGCGAGAAGCGCCGCTGGCAGGTGGCGCACCAGTGCGTCGAACGTCCGCCGATGCTCGCCCGCCGCAGCGCTCTGCCGCACCGCGAGCACGGCTCGCCTGCGCGCCCGTACGCCTCGAGCGAGCGCGAGAAGTACCCGGACTCTCCGTTGACGTTGACGTACAGCGCGTCGAAGCTCGTCCCGCCCTGCGCGAGCGCTCGCGACATCACCGTGCGGCTCGCGTCGAGGAGCTCGCGCGCCTGGCGGAGGCTCACCGCGCTCGCGGGCCGCTCCGGGTGCACCCGCGCCGCCCACAGCGCCTCGTCCGCGTAGATGTTGCCGATGCCGCTGACGAGGGTCTGATCGAGCAGCACCTGCTTGATGCCGCGGCTGCCGCGGCGCCAGGCGCGGGTCGCCGCGGCGACGTCGAGATGAGGGTCGAGCGCATCCCGTCCGATGTGGGCGACCGAGCCCGGCACGGCCGCGAGGTCCGAGCCCGCTCCCCCGGCCTGCGCATCGGCCGTCGGCACGAGCGGCTCCACGTGGAGGTAGCCGAACGTGCGCTGGTCCAGGAAGTCCAGGGTCAGGGACCTGCCGTCGCGCTCGAGGTGCAGGCGGGCACGGCAGTGCGCGTGCGGCTGCGGCGCCTGCGCACCCTCGTGCACGCGGAACTGGCCTGACATCCCCAGGTGCGCGGCGAGCGCCTCGGCTGGCTCTGGCTCGTGAGCGTGGAGGAGCGGCATCCACAGGAACTTGCCGCGCCTGGCCACGGACGCTATGCGCGCATCCGCGAGCATGCCGGCGAACTGGGCGGTGCCTCCCGGCAGCAGCCGCACGCAGGAGTCGCGGAGCACGTCGACGCGGCGCACGGTCGCGCCCGTGATGAGAGAGGCCAGGCCCGCGCGGACCGTCTCGACCTCGGGAAGCTCGGGCACGCGGCCGCGGTCAGTCGGTGGTGGCGGCAGCGGCGTCGAGCGCCACGATCGCGGCGTACGCGCGCTCGGCGGCCTCCTGCTCGGCGTGCTTCTTCGAGCTGCCGGTTCCGCTGCCGAAGGTCTCGCCGTCGACCGTCACCGTCGCGGTGAAGATCCGCTCGTGGTCGGGACCGGTACCCTCAGCCGTGTAGGTGGGTGCTCCCATGCCCCGCAGTGCGGTCGCCTCCTGGAGCGAGGTCTTCCAGTCGAGGGCGACGCCCGAGGTCGCCGCCGCGGCAAGGGTGGGGCCCACCAGTCGCAGGATCACCTCGGTCGAGACCTCGATGCCGTGCGTCAGGTACACCGCGCCGAACACCGCCTCGAGCGCGTCGCACAGGATGGAGTCCTTGTTCGACCCTCCGGTCGCGGTCTCGCCCTTGCCGAGGAGGATGCACGGCCCCAGCTCGAGCTCACGGGCGACCTTGGCGAGGGCCCGCTGGGACACGGATGCGGCCCGCATCTTCGCGAGCTCGCCCTCGGGCAGATCGGGGTGGTCGCGATAGAGCCGGTCCGTCACCACGACACCCAGCACCGAGTCGCCCAGGAACTCCAGGCGCTCGTTGGTGGGAAGGCCCCCCGCCTCGTAGGCGAAGGACCGATGCGTGAGGGCGAGCACCAGCAGTTCGGGGTCGACGACGACACCCAGCCTGTCCGCCAGGGCGTTGGCCGCGGCCTGCCCTGGAATGCTCATCTGCTCGCCTCCCGCATCACGCGGGCACGATCAGGCGTCGTGCTCGGTGCGCAGCGCCTCCGCGTACTGGCGGCCGTTATAGGCGCCGCACGAGGGGCACGCGGTGTGCGTCAGCTTGGGAGCCTTGCACTGCGGGCACGCAGTGGTGTTCGCAGCAGTGGTCTTCCACTGGGAACGGCGGGCACGCGTGTTCGAACGCGACATCTTGCGCTTGGGAACTGCCACGGCTAGCTCTCTTTCTCTTCAGTCAAACTCTGGAGCGCCGACCACCTCGGGTCGATCGCGTCGTGGGCGTGGTCCGGATCGTCCGCGAGCCTGGCGCCGCACTGGTCGCACAGGCCCGGGCAGTCCGGACGGCACAGCGGGGTGAACGGCAGCTCAGAGGCCACCGCATCCCGCACCACCTCCTCCAGGTCGACGGTCTCGCCGTCGAACTGGAAGACGTCCTCCGGCTCCCCCTCCTCGTCATCGGCGTGAACGTCGTCGACGGTGAAGAGACCCTGGACTGGAGCCGCGACCTGCTGTCGCACCTCGTCCAGGCATCGTCCGCACTCGCCCACGGCCTCAGCCATGACGGTTCCGGAGACCCAGATGCCCTCGGACACGGATTCGAGACTCACGTCGAGTCTCAGCTCCGCACCCTCCGGCACGCCGATCACGTCGGTGCCGAGGACCGCAGGGGCCGGAAAGGACTCGCTCACCGTTCGCTGCGTGCCTGGTCGGCGCGCGATATCCCTCATGGAGATGCGAAACGGGGAGGAAGCGGGACGCTGCGACATTCGCGACTCCCATCCTTCCGGTCCGGGTGGACCCCGGCCCGTGCTCGTTCGGCAGGACCGGCGCACTACTCTACGCGATCCACGCCCCTGCTCTCAACCTGGGCGCTCCCGCGCCGCCGGGCCGATGCACGCGCTGGACGCGCTCAGGCCTCGCGCAGCGCCGCGGTCACCGCGTCGACCACTCCGTCAGGGACGTAGGGAGCGATGTCGCCGCCGTGACGGGCGACATCGCGCACCAGCGAGGACGCGATGTGGCTGAGCGAGTTGTCGCCGGTCACGAAGACCGTCTCGATGCCGGTCAGCGAGCGGTTCATGAGCGCCATCGGGCGCTCGTAGTCGTAGTCGGCGCCGCCGCGCAGCCCCTTCACGATCGCGTTGGCGCCCCTGCGGGCGCAGAAGTCCACGAGCAGGCCGTCCACGATCTCGACGCGCACGCCGTCCAGTCCGGCCGTCGCATCGGCCGCCAGGCGCACACGGGTCTCGAGGTCGAGCAGGGGCGTCTTGGTCGAGTTGTGGGCGACGGCCACGATGACCTCGTCGAACAGCGCACCGGCGCGGGCGGCGATGTCGAGGTGGCCCAGCGTGATCGGGTCGAAGCTGCCGGGCAGCACGGCGATGGTCATGATTCGACGCTACACCGCCCGCGCCGTGGGCCCGCGACGGCGTTCCACCGAGCGAGCGCGGTGCGGTGCGGTGCCTGAGCGTCGCCTAGTCGACGTGCTGGGCCCAGTGGAGCCGCGTCTCGCCGTACTTCTTGTCGCGCACGGGCTCGAGCTCCGGCGGCCATGGCGCGTCCCCCGCGCGCGTGGCCCACTCGAGGACCACCGCTGCGCCGGGAGCCAGGTGCGTCGCGAGCGCCGCCAGTACTGCGGCGAGGTCGTCGCGCGCGATGTCGTACGGAGGGTCCAGCAGCGCCACGTCCCAGGTCTCGGTCGCGCGCGTGAGGTACGGCAGCGCCCGCTCGCGCACCACGCGCGAGCGCGAGGCCACGCCCAGGTCGCGAACATTGCCCTGCAGCACCCGGGTGGCGGCCGCCGCGGACTCGACGAACGTCGCGTGCCGGGCTCCACGGCTCAGCGCCTCGAGGCCCAGCGCACCGGATCCCGCGAACACGTCGAGCACGCGCGCGCCGCGCAGCGCGTCGTCGTGGTCGAGTCGCGAGAACAGCGCCTCGCGCACCCTGTCCGTCGTGGGGCGGGTGCCCTTGGCAGGCACCGCGACCCGTCGGCCTCCGAGCTCTCCGGCGATGATGCGCGTCACGCGGACACTCTACGCAGGCCCGTCACGCCTGGATGCGGCGCATCACCTCGAGGCACGCGCGGCCGTTGTGATACGGACACTTCCACGGGCCGATGCGGCAGCTCGACTCATGCTCGACCATGGGTCTCCGGTCGCGGTCCACCTGCGCCCACCACTCTCCCGCGGCGTGGTCGACGATGTGCGCGTCGAGGAACTCCCACGCGTGCACGGCGCTCACGAGATCCGCATCGCGCCCCGCGATCTGGAACGCGTTGAGCCATCCCACCACGCCCTCGGCCTGGGGCCACCAGTGCTTCTCCGCCGCGGTCACGCCGGTGGGGTCGCCCTCGTACATCACGCCACCGTCGGAGTCGACGCCGTGATCGCGCACCGCGTCCGCGAGCGCCAGCGCCGCGCCGCGCGTGCGGCTCTCGAGCTCGGGGCTCGCGAGACCGGCCCGCTCCAACGCCTCGTACGCCTCCCACAGCAGCCAGCTGGCCTCGATGTCGTGACCGAAGCTGATGGTGTCCACCTGGCTGGTCCACCCGCGGTCGAAGAACAGCGCACAGTGCACCCAGGGCTCGTGGCGCAGGATGTGCGAGAGGACTGCATCGAGGACGGCGGCGAGGGCCTCGCCCACGACCCGGTCGCCTGAGACGTCCAGCAGCGTCGTGAAGGCCTCCATCACGTGCAGGTTGGTGTTCATCGACTTGGGGACGTTGAGGTCCTTGCTCGAGAGCGCCATGTCCTCGAGCTCACCCCAGTCGCGGGCGTGCGCTTCGAGGTAGCCTCCGCCCTCCGTGTCCCTTGCGTGGCGCTCGAGGAGCTCGAACAGGGTCATCGCCCGCGCGAGAGCCTCGGGATCACGTGCGGCGCGCGACCATGCCGCGAGGCCGTAGATCGCAAAGGCCTGGGCGTAGACCTGCTTGCGGTCCGACAGCGGCCTGCGCTGGGCGTCGAGCGACCACACCACGCCGCCGTGCTCCGCGTCCCAGAACGCTCCCGTGAGCACGTCGAGGGCGGTGGCGCCCACGGCGAGCCAGCGTTCGCGCTGCGCCCCCGCATCCGCCCTCGCGGCCTCCGCGAAGGTCCACAGGATGCGGGCGGCGAGGACGCTGTGGCGGGGTGCGTCGGCGTCCACCGAGAGGTCGTCCCGCACGGTGCCCGCGAGCCAGCCGTGGGCGTCGAAGGCACGCTGCTCCCAGAACGGCAGGATGTTCCCTGTCAGCTCGCGCTGGGCGCGCTCGCGAAGATCGGCGAGAGCTCCGGCGGCGGCGATCGGGGCGGGCATGCGACCACGCTACCTCGCGGTCGCGCACCACCTCGCGAGGACCACGACGGGTTCAGAGGAGGTGGTGCGGGACGTCGGTCAGCCGCGCTCGAGGAAGCTCTCGCGCTCGTCTCCCAACCAGTGGTCGATCGCCGCTGCCAGGGCGGGGCTGCCGGTCAGGTCCGGATCCGCGTCCACCAGGCCGCGCGCCACGGTGCGCGTCTGTTCGATCAGCTCCGCATCCCGCACCACGCGCAGGAGCCGCAGCGAGTTGCGGCCGCCGGACTGAGCCGCGCCCAGCACGTCGCCCTCGCGGCGCAGCTCGAGATCCTTCTCCGCGAGCGCGAACCCATCCGTGGTCGATGCGAGGGCGGCGAGCCGCTCGTGCGACAAGGATCCCGGCTCGGCGCGCGAGACGAGCAGGCACAGGCTCTCGAGGTCGCTGCGACCTACCCGTCCGCGCAGCTGGTGCAGCTGCGAGATGCCGAACCGCTCGGCGTCGAGCACCACCATCATGGTCGCGTCCGGCACGTCGACGCCCACCTCGATGACAGTGGTCGACACCAGCACCGGCGCGTCGCCCGCCGCGAACGCCGCCATCGCCGCGTCCTTCTGGTCCGTGCTCAGGCGGCCGTGCATCACGCCGATGCGCACGCCTGCGAGCTCCGGACGCTCGGCGAGCATCGCGGCCGTCTGGGCCACGGACGCCAGCGGAGCCTTCTGCTCCGGCGGACCGTCGAGTGCGAGCGCGCCCTCGGTGGTGACCGTCGCCTCGGCGGTCGCGTCGTCTGCCTCCGGCTCGTCCTCCGCGTCGATGCGCGGGCACACGACGTACACGCGCCGGCCACTGTCCACCTCTTCGCGCACCCGCGCCCATGCTCGCGTGAGCCAGGCGTCGTTGTCGGCAGGGACCACGTGCGTGGTGATCGCCGCGCGGTGCGCCGGCTTGTCCGTGAGCAGCGAGGTCTCGAGATCTCCGAACACCGTCATCGCGACGGTGCGTGGGATGGGGGTCGCGGTCATGACGAGCATGTGCGGGGGGTGCTCGCCGCGGCCGCGCAGCGCATCCCGCTGCTCCACGCCGAACCGATGCTGCTCGTCCACGACCACCAGACCCAGATCCGCGAACTGCACTCCCTCGCTCAGCAGCGCGTGGGTGCCGACCACGATCCCGGCGGCGCCGGACGCGGCCTCGCCCAGCGCGACGCGCCGAGCCTTCGAGCCCTGCGAGCCGGTCAGCAGCGCCAGCCGGGTCGCTCCGTCGACACCGCCCAGCATCCCTCCGTGGGAAAGCGATCCCAGGAGCTGCTCGAGCGTCCGCAGGTGCTGGGCCGCGAGCACCTCGGTGGGCGCCAGCAGGGCCGCCTGGCCGCCGGAGTCGACCACCTGGAGCATCGCGCGCAGCGCCACCACGGTCTTGCCCGCTCCCACATCGCCTTGCAGCAGGCGCATCATGGGAGTCGAGCTCGCCAGGGCCTCAGCGATCTCCTTCCCCACGGCGCGCTGCGAACCCGTGAGGGGGAACGGCAGGCGTGCGTCGAGCGCGTCCACCAACCCACCATCGCGTGGGGGCCGTGGCACGGCCGCGAGCGCCTCGCGGGCCGCGCGACGCCGCGCGAGGGCCGTCTGGAGCACCAGCGCCTCCTCGAAGCGCAGCCGGTCGCGCCCGCGCCGCCAGTCCTCGTCCCGTTCGGGCACATGGACCAGCCTCAGGGCCTCGAGAAGCGTGGGCAGGCCGCGCTCGTCGCGTACGTGGGCAGGGAGCGGATCGGGGACGTCGCCATCGGCGAGCGGATCGAGCACTGCGCGCACGGACCGGCCGATGCGCCAGGTGGGCACGCTCGCGGCCGCGGGGTAGATGGGGATGGGGCGCGACGCCTCGAGCATCGCCTCGTCCTCGTCCGCGGCATCGACGCCCACCATCAGGTAGTCGGGATGCGTGAGCTGGCGACGCCCGCGGTACTCGCCCACGGTCCCCGTGAACAGCCCCGTGAGGCCCGGCCTGAGCTTCGACTCGTGCATGCGCAGCACTCCCGCGCGCTTGGCGAAGAACGTCAGCTGGAGGCTGTCGCGCCCGTCGCTGACGACGGCCTCCAGCATCGCCCCTCCACGGCTGCGCATGCTGCGCACCTGAACCTGGCGTACCTGCGCCATCACCGTGACGTGCTCGCCGGCGCGCAGCGCAGCGATGTCCGTCATCTCGCCGGGACTGCCATAGCGGCGTGGGTAGTGGCGCAGCAGATCCTCGACCGTCTCGAGCCCCAGCTTGCCCAGACCTGCGGCGGTGCGGGAGCCCAGGACCTTCGCCAGCGGCTCGGCGAGTCTGTCAGGCGCGCTCACAGCGTCCGCTCGACCCCGATGATCACGGGTGGCGCCGCCTGCTCGCCACGGTAGACGTTCAGGTCCGCCAGCGGCGCGGCGGCGTGGACGGAGAGTCGCACCGAGTCCGCGACGGCGTCCGGCACGCCCGCACCGAGCACCAGCGACACCACCTCCGTGGAGCGGTCGATCATCCGGTCGACGTCGTCGTCGAGAGCATCAGGGGTCGACTGCCCCACCGCGGTCGCTTCCACGGCACGCGCCATCTCCGTCGCGACGTCCTGGCCGGGCGTCACGAGTGCGGCCGCGGCCACCGCCGCGATCACGTGCGCCTCGTGCTGGGCCTCGAGCACCGTGAGCGAGGGACGACGCCGCTTGCGTTCGAGCGCCTGCGCGGCGGCCCGCAGGGCCGGGTGGCCGGCGACGACCACCGCGGACACGCCCGAGGCATCCTTGACCGCGCGTCGCAACGAGCGCTTCTTGAGCGCGGTGGGATCGGGCACCACCAGCACCACCGCGCCGGCGTCCGCGAGGGGCTCGGCAAGCCCGGGGCACGACGTGAGAGCGACGATCCCCGTGGTCGCCCGGTCCAGCTCGTGCGCGACGCGGACGTTGCGCACGACGATCTGCCGCGCCCGCGACGCGATTCCGCGCTCGACTGCGAGGTGCGGCTCGTCCGTGTGCACGTGGGCCTGCCAGAGATCGTGCGCTCCCGTCACCGCCACCGAGTCCCCGATGGTCTCGAGCTCCCCGGTCAGCGCGTCGCGGATGTCGGCCTCGGAGCTCGTCACGAACATGACCTCGTAGGCGCCACCGGACAGATGCGCGGCGTCGTGCATGCGCAGGGCGCCGCGGTCCGTGATCTCCCACTCGACCTCGTCCAGCGCCGCGAGGGCGTCCGGGCCTGCGAGGGTCTCGGCCAGCATCTCCAGCTGGAGCGCCAGCCCCGCTGCGCCCGCGTCCACCACGCCCGCCTCGTGCGCGCTGGGGAGCTGATCGTGAGTCCGTGCAAGCGCGGCTCGCGCGGAGATCACCGCCGCCACGATAGTCGCCTCGCGACGCGAGCCCAGCGCCACGGCATCGGAGGCGCCCTTGGCCGCGGCACGCGCGACGGTGAGGATGGTGCCCTCGACCGGCGAGCTCACGGCGCGGTAGGCGGCATCCGCGGCGAGGTCCAGCGACTGAGCGATCTGCTGCGCGTCCACGTTGCCCAAGCCGCCGCGCTCGTCGATCGCGGACAGGAAGCCGGCGAGGTACTGGCTCACGATCACTCCCGAGTTGCCGCGCGCCCCCATCAGCGCGCCGCGCGCGAAGGCCGCCACCACCTCGCGGTGCGTGGCGTCCGCGCTGAGCTTCGCGACGGCGCGATTGCCCTCCTGCAGCGTGAGGTACATGTTGGTGCCAGTGTCGGAGTCCGGCACCGGGAAGACGTTGATCGAGTCCAGGCGCTCGCGCGCCTGCTTGACCGCGCGCACGCCCGAATCGAGCCAGCGCCGCAACTCCGTCGTCTCCGCCATCAGTCCTCTCCCGAGCGGCCCGGGAGGGCCTGCTGAGGCCCTATCGTGTCATGAGGGCCAGACAACCTCTGGGCGAGCGGCGCTGAGCCGAGCGCGCGGTTTGCTCACAGGGGTGTGCGTCGGATACCCTAGTGCGGTTGCCTGATCTCAGGCTGTCAATCGTGGCGCCGCCCACTCGGGGCTGTGCGCAGGTAATTTTAGGAGAACTATCGTGGCTGCCAACTGCGACGTCTGCGGCAAGGGACCGTCCTTCGGTCACTCGATCTCGCACTCGCACCGCCGGACCAAGCGTCGCTGGAACCCGAACATCCAGCGCGTGCGCGCCGTCGTGGCGGGTACCCCCAAGCGTGTGAACGTCTGCACCTCCTGCCTCAAGGCGGGCAAGGTCCAGCGCGCCATCTGACCTGGCGCCTCTCACCAAGGCCGATTCCCCTCGGGGAGTCGGCCTTTGTGCTTGTCCAGGGCCGTCAGCGGCAGCCATGCCTGCGGCGCGATGAGGCACCTCACCCCTGAGGAGTGCCGCTGTCGAAGTGATCCCAGCCGCGACTGGTGGGCTCCGCGCCATCCACGAGCAGGCGCGCCTGGCCCTCGTGCGCCTCGCCCACGATCGTCCAGCCCTGGGGGACAGCCGAGGCGCGCGGGAACGTCGCCAGCATGTGATGGTCCTCGCCACCGGTGAGCGCCCAGGCGAGCGCGTCCGGGCCGGCTCCCAGCGCATCGGCCGTGCGCGTGGCGGCCGGGTGGACGGGCACCAGTGCGGAATCGATGGCCAGCTCCAGCTCCGAGGCGCGCGCCAGGCGGCCCGCGTCTCGCACCAGACCGTCGGACAGATCCATCATGGCCGTCGCGCCGTGGAGAGCACCCTCGAGTCCGGCGCCGATGCGCGGTCGCGGCCGCAGGAAGAGCTGCACCGCCTCCTCGTCCACGCGCAGCTCGCGCGCGAGCTGCTCGTACCCCGCACGAGCCGCACCCAGCGCTCCGGAGACCGCGACCACGTCTCCGGCGGCAGCATCGGCCCTCGTGATGGGCTCGGTGCCGTGAGTCTCGCCCAGCGCGGTGACGGACACCACGATCTCGCTCGCGCCGGACAGGTCTCCTCCCACGACTCCGACGCCGTGCGGCTCGCACGCCTCCCGCAGTCCATCCGCAAGGCCCAGCACCCAGTCCACGGGTGTGCTGGCGGGCGCGCACAGCGTCACCTCCAGCGCGGTCGGGACCGCACCCATCGCGTCGATGTCCGCGAGGTTCTGCATCGCGGCGCGCCACCCCACGTCCGCCCCGGTCGACCACTCGCGGCGGAAGTGGCGGCTCTCCACCAGCACGTCGGCACTCACCACCAGATGCCCGTCGACGGCCAGCACCGCGGCATCGTCGCCCGGACCCAGGATCTCCGCATCGGAGGCGGGCAGTCGCGGTGCGAAGAGCGCGATCAGCGCGTCCTCGTCCATGTCTCCGATGGTCGTCATGGCACGAGCCTACGGCGGGCGCACGCCTGCCCTGCACGGCGCCCCGCGCACCGGGCCGTACCCTTGTCCTCGACCTCGGGAGGATCGATGACACGCCTGTTCGAACGGCTGGACCGCCTGGCGGCCGGCCGGCAGGCCAGCACGCGCGTGAGCGCCGATGCGCTCGGACATCCGCGCATCCGCCTCACCTTCCGGTGGGTCCTGGCGATGCTCGTCGCGCTGGTGGCGATCGCGGTCGCGACCGTCGCCACCGCGGCATGGCTGGACGAGCACGGGGAGGACGTCGCGCTGATCGGATGGATGCGCGGCGTGATCGGCCTCGTGCTGTCGACGACGCTGTTCTACTTCTGGCTGCGCGCTCGCGACGGATACGTGTGGGCGTGGACGCGGCTCACGCTGTTCTCGAAGATCTTCCCTCTCGTGACGCTCGCGATCGCCGCGGTGCCAGCCCTGCTGCCGGTCTGGATGGTCACCGAGCAGATCGTGTTCTCGATGGTGATGCTCGGGATGGCCTGGGCTCTCGACTCCCGCCGCATGCGCACCGCCTTCACCGCCCCCGCGGCGAATTAGGCTGGGCCTCATGTCTCGTCGCGCCCTGCTCACCCTCGTCGCGGCGTCTGCACTGGCGCTCTCCGGCTGCGCTCATCCGCTCGTGGTCGATCCTGCCCCGTACGCGGCGGACCCGGACTGCGCAGAGGTGATGCTCGCCGTTCCCACCGCGGTGGGCGGCCTGGAGATGCGCGGCACCACGTCGCAGGCGACGCAGGCGTGGGGCAGCGAGTACGAGATCGTGGCGCGCTGCGGCGTCGAGCCACCTGGCCCCACCACCGAGCGGTGCGTCACCGTGGAAACGCCCGCCGCCTCGGTGGACTGGCTGGTGAGCGAGACGGCCGATGCACGGGTGGCGGTCACGTTCGGCCGCTCCCCCGCGCTCGAGCTCACCGTTCCCACGGTGCGCGCAGACGAGGCCGTGGGCGACGTCCTCGCGGAGCTGTCGCCCGCAGCGGCACGCGCGCCCTCCAACGGGCTCGAGTGCAGCTGACCGTCACTCGCCTCAGAAAACTGGGGGTAGCGCGGGATACCGTGCGCGGTAGTATGCGCTCAAGTCATGTGTGACTTTATTCACTCGGCTCCGGGGGGGAATCGATGGCAGTCTTTGGTGCGCGCTCGCGCGCAGAGCGGATCAACCAGACAGGCGCCGGGGGGCGGCGACTGCTCTCCATCGCGCTCGTGCTCGCGGTGCTGGCGCCCGTCGCCGTGTTCTCCCCGCAGTCTGCCGATGCCGCAGAGAGCGATCCGCTGTCACTCGAGGGCTTCTCCGACGAGGCGGTGCTGACGACCGGACTGAATCAGCCCATCTCGCTGGACTTCCTCCCCGATGGCCGCATGCTGGTGCTCGAGAAGGGCGGCCAGATCAAGATCGGCAACCCGGCGACTGTGCCCATGGTCACCGAGGTCTACCTGACGCTCCAGGACATCACCATCAACGCTGAGCGCGGACTCATCGACATCGCCATCTCCCCCGACTTCGCCTCCACCGGGGAGTTCTTCCTCTACTACACCCCGACATCCACGCAGCGAGCGCGCATCGCGCGCTTCGACCATGTCGAGAACACGGGCGGCACCACCAGCCGTGGCGACCTGAGCTCGGAGTTCGTGGTGTGGGAGGACACGACTGGCTACACGAGCTGCTGCCACTACGGCGGTGGGCTCGACTTCGGACCTGACGGCAACCTCTGGCTCACCGTCGGCGACAAGTTCGTGGGCGATCGAGCGGCGGACCTGCAGGACGCGAGCGGCTCCGTGATTCGCGTGGAGCCGGACGGAGACGTGCCCCCGGACAACCCGTTCGCGGACGGCGCCGGCGGCGTCCACCCGTACATCTGGGCCTACGGGCTGCGCAACCCGTTCCGCGCGTCGTGGGACCTCGAGACCAACCGATTCTTCATCGGCGAGGTAGGCGGCAATGACATCCCGGAGTCGTGGGAGGACCTGCACATCGCCAAGTACGACCCGGCCTACAGCGGTCTCGACTACGGCTGGCCAGGCTGCGAGGGACCCTATCCCTACACGGACTTCCCCGAGTGCGGGATCGAGGATGGCGACCTCGCGGAGCCCATCTTCGCCTACCCGCACTCAGGCCAGGCTCGGAACAATGCCTCGATCACGGGCGGCTTCGTCTACCGCGGCAACCAGTTCCCCGCTGAGTGGGACGGGGTGTACTTCTACGGCGACTACGCCCGCAACTTCATCCGCTACCTGCGCTTCGACGAGACCGGAGAGACGGTCACCGGGGACTTCCCCTTCAAGTCGTCTGAGCAGCTGCCAGGCGGAACGCACACGATCGTGTCGCTCGCCGAGGGCGCGGACGGCGCGCTGTACTACGCGATGATCGCGAGCGGCCAGATCCGTCGCATCGTCTACGAAGGTGGCAACCAGGCGCCGACGATCACCTCGGCGCAGCCGGACGCCACCACCGGGCCCACCCCGCTCACGGTGAACTTCGCGGCGTCCGCGACGGATCCCGAAGGCGACCCCATCTCCTACACCTGGCACTTCGGGGACGGGACCACAGCGACGGGCGCGACCGCGCAGCACACCTACACCACGGAGGGGCAGTACGAGGCCTATGTCAGCGTCTCAGACGGCAGCCATACTGTGGTCTCGGACTCTGAGCTCATCCAGGCGGGCGTGGTGCCGGAGGTGGAGATCACCTCGCCGGTCGACGGTGCGCTGTTCCGTGCCGGCGACACGATCCAGGTGGAGGGCGTCGCGACCGATGACGGCCCGCTGGACCCCGAGGACTACTCCTGGACGCTGCAGTTCGGCCACGACAACCACTTCCACCCGGCTGATGTGATCCCGAACGGACCCACGGGATCCTTCGAGATCGGCACCAGCGGCCACGATTACAGCAACGACACGTGGTACGAGCTCACGCTCGAGGTGGCCGACTCCAGCGGGCTGGTCGGCACGGACACGGTGCAGGTGCGGCCCGACAAGGTCGAGCTCACCGTCGCGACCCAGCCCGCGGGGCTGATCACGCACCTCGACAGCATCCCTCACGAGGCGCCATGGGTGCACGACACGCTGATCGGCTTCGAGCACACGATCAGCGCGCGCTCGCCCCAATGCCTCGACGGTGACTCCTACGTCTTCGACAGCTGGTCCGACGGCGGCGACCAGACTCACACCTACACGGTGGGCGACGCCGACGCGACCGTGACGGCGGTCTTCGTCCAGAACGGGGTCTGCGCCGCTCCAGTCCCGGACGGCCTCGTCATGCGGCTCCAGGGCGACCAGGGCGTCTCCACCAGCGGCAGCGCGGTCACCGGATGGAACGACCTGAGCCCGTCCGGCAACGGACTCGGAGTGATCACGGGATCCCCCACCGTGGTGCCGAGCGCGCTCTCCGGACACGACGTCGTGAGCTTCGACGGCGTCGACGACGTGCTGGGCCGCTCGTTCTTCTCCGGCCTGCCCACCGGGGACGACGACCGCTCGGTGTTCGCGGTGGTCAAGTACGACGGCGGCTCCGCCTTCGGCGGCTGGGCCGGCTTCACCTACGGCAGCCCCTACACGAACCAGGCCTGGGGACCGGTGCGCACCGCGAGCGGCACCCTCGGAATCCAGGGCTGGGGCTCCGGCAACGACGCCGACTCCGGTGCCCCGGCAGACGGCGGGGGATGGCTCGTCCAGTCCATCGTCAAGTCCGGCTCGGGCTACGTCCACTACAAGGACGGCGTCCCCATCGGCTCGGGCTCGCACGTCTACAACACCGCCCAGGGCATCATCCGGCTGGGCGGGGAGCTCAACGGCAACCGCAGGATCGACATGGACGTCGCCGAGATCCTGGTCTACGACCGCGCGCTGGTCGACGCGGAACGGGACCAGGTCGAGGCGTACCTCCGGCAGCAGTACTTCGAGGGCGCGACCGTTCCCCCGTCGGTGACGCTGACGTCGCCCACGTCCGGCGAGACCGTGAGGGACTCGAACGTCGACGTCACATGGACCACCAGCGGCGATCTCGCTCCCGGTGATCACGTGCACCTCACACTCGACGGGGGCAGTCATGTCACCGTTGCGGCGGGCGCCCAGACCCACACCTTCACCGACGTGGCGGATGGCGGGCACGTGGTGGAGGCCACGATCGCGAGCTCCGCCCACGAGGTCTACGCCCACCCCGAGGCGACCGACTCGGTGAGCTTCACCGTCGACACCCAGCCGGTCTCGAGCGACCTGCCGCTCGACGGCCTCGTGATGCACGTGGAGTCCGACCTGAACGTCATCATGGATGGCTCGAACTCGGTGGGTGGGTGGCTGGACCAGTCCGGCCGTGGCAACGACTTCGCAGACGCCTTCGGCGCCCCGGCGTTCGCTGCTGCGACCACGCCCAGCGGGCTCCCGGCCGTCTCCTTCGACGGTGCCGACGACGCTCTCGAACGCGGCGGCGGCCTCAACGGCATGCCCCTCGGCAACAGCGATCGCACCGTCCTCACCGTGGTCGACTACCACTCGAATGGGTGGGGTGGGTTCAGCTGGGGCGTCAACGCCTGCGGCAAGACGTACGGCAACGTGGTGTCCAAGGACGGCGACCTCGCGGTCCAGGGCTGGTGCGCGGACGCCGACTCCAACATCGACGCCAACGGCGCGGGCTGGCTGGTGCAGGGCAGCGTCTACGACGGCGGCCAGCTGACGCAGTACCGCAATGGCTCCACCATCGCTTCGAAGGCGGCGGCCTTCAACACCGCGGCGGATCGCATCACGCTCGGCCGTGAGATCGACGGAGCGCCGTACGTCGACATCGACGTCGCGGCGATCCTCGTGTACGACCGCGCGCTGAGCTCGGCCGAGTTCGACCAGGCCTCCGCGTACCTGGACAGCAAGTACCTGTCCGGGACCGTCGAGGACGTCCCGCCGTCCGCGCCAGGGGGGTTGAGCGCCGTCGGCGGCGACGGCCAGGTCGCGCTGTCCTGGACCGCGTCGACCGACCTCAACGGCGACCTCGCCGGCTACCAGGTGTTCCGCTCCACCTCGGCCGGTGCGATCGACCCCAGCTCCGACACTCCCCTGGCCACGGCCACCGGAACGTCCTTCACCGACGGCACCGTCACCAACGGCACCGAGTACTTCTATCTCGTCACCGCGATCGACGACGCAGGGCTGCAGTCCGCCGCCTCCAACGAGGTCGCCGCGACGCCCGCGGTGCCCGTTCCTGACACCACCCCACCAGCGGCGCCCACCGGGCTGTCCGCCACCGCCGGCGACAGCACCGTCACGCTGACCTGGGACGCTCAGTCCGAGCCCGATCTCGCCGGCTACCAGGTGTTCCGTGCCACCACGGCGGGCGCGATCGACACCGAGGCCGACGCCCCCGTCGCCACGGTCACGCAGACCGAGTACGTCGATGACACCGTCACGAATGGCACTGGGTACTTCTACGCCGTCACCGCGATCGACGAGTCCGACAACGCCTCCGCGGCATCGACGGAGGCCTCCGCGACCCCGCAGGCCGCCCCCAGCGACTGCTCGGCGCCCTTCGGTGGCGACACCACTCTGTGCCTGGAGGCGGACACCGGGGTCGTGGGAGGCGGCACCGTGACCGGCTGGAACGACATGTCCCCGGAGGGCAACGACCTCACCGCCACCGGCGACCCGACGTTGACCACCACCCCCAGCGGCGCCCCCGCCATCGCGTTCGACGGGGACGGCGACGCGCTGGAGCGCCTGGGCAACCTGGCCATGCCCCAAGAGGACGGCGCTCGCACCGTCGTCACCGTGGTCAACTACGACTCCAACGGCTGGGGCGGGTTCTCCTGGGGCAAGAACGGCTGCGACGACACCTTTGGCGTCGGCGTCGCCAAGGACGGCGACCTGGGCCTGCAGGGCTGGTGCACGGATTTCGACTCCGATGTCGACGGCACCGGCACGGGCTGGATGACCCAAACCATCACCTACGGCGACGACACCTTCGTGCACTACCGCGACGGTGTCGAGATCGACACCGGCACCCGCCATCTCACGACCGGCACCGCCCGCATTCGCCTGGGCGCGGAGATCGACGGCGCACCGTTCCTCGACATGGACACCGCAGCCGTGCTGGTCTACGACCGCGTGCTGACGGACGAGCAGCTCGACCAGGTGGAGGCCTATCTCGACGTCAAGTACGTGACGGGCGTGGTGGAGGATGTGGCGCCGGCGGTGCCCGGCGCGCTCGACGCGGCAGCCGGAGATGGTCAGATCGAGCTGTCCTGGACCGCGTCGACCGACCCCCACGGAGACCTTGCCGGCTACCAGGTGTTCCGCTCCACCACGGCGGGCGCGATCGACACCGCTGCGGACACTCCGTTGGCCACCGTCACTGGCACGAGCTTCGTCGACGACACCGTCACCAATGGCACCGAGTACTTCTACGCCGTCACCGCCTTCGACGACGCCGGACTGCAGTCCAACCCTTCCAACGAGGCTTCCGCGACCCCGGACGTCATCGTTCCCGACACGACCCCACCAGCGGCGCCCACCGGGCTGGCTGCCACCGCCGGCGACAGCACCATCACGCTGGCCTGGGATGCTCAATCCGAGCCCGATCTCGCCGGCTACCAGGTGTTCCGTGCCACCACGGCAGGAGCGATCGACACCGAGGCCGACGCCCCCGTCGCCACGGGTACGGAGGCCACCTTCGTCGACGACGCCCTGACCAACGGCACCGAGTACTTCTACGCCGTCACGGCGATCGACGACTCCGACAACGCCTCCACCGCCTCGACCGAGGCCTCCGCCACACCCCAGGCCGCCCCCAGCGATTGCTCCGCACCCTTCGGCGCCGCCACCACCCTGTGCCTCGAAGCCGACACCGGCGTCGCCGGCTCGGGCACCGTCGCCGGCTGGACCGACATGTCCGACGCCGGCAACGACCTCACCGCCACCGGCGACCCGACGTTGACCACCACCCCCAGCGGCGCGCCCGCCATCGCGTTCGACGGGGACGGCGACGCGCTGGAGCGCCTGGGCAACCTGGCCATGCCCACCGGCAACGCGGACCGCACCGTCGTCACGGTCGTCAACTACGACTCCAACGGCTGGGGCGGGTTCTCCTGGGGCAAGAACGGCTGCGACGACACCTTCGGCGTGGGTGTCGCCAAGGACGGCGACCTGGGCCTGCAGGGGTGGTGCACCGACTTCGACTCAGGAGTCGACGGCACCGGCACGGGCTGGATGATCCAGTCCATCACCTACGGAGACGACACCTTCGTGCACTACCGCGACGGCGTCGAGATCGACACCGGCACCCGTGCGTTCACCACCGGCACCACGCGGATCCGCCTGGGCGCGGAGATCGACGGCTCGCCGTTCCTCGACATGGACACCGCAGCCGTGCTCGTCTACGACCGCGAGCTGAGCGCCTCGGAGCACCAGGCGGTGCTGAGCTACCTGCAGGCGAAGTACTTCTAGGCCTACGTGCGCGCCGGCCGTCAGCGCAGGCCGGTGGACCGCGCGAGCGCGCCCTGGAGCAGCGCCTCGACGAGAGCCGGATAGGCGAGACCGGCTGCAGCCCACATGCGCGGGTACATGCTCGTCGACGTGAATCCCGGCATGGTGTTGATCTCGTTCACCGTCACCGTGCCGTCCTCGCCCACGAACACGTCGACGCGCGCGAGCGACTCCGCTCCCACGGCCCGGAACGCGCGCACGGCGATGTCCGACACCACGGTCGCGACATCGTCCGGCAGTTCGGTGGGGCACCGCAGGTCCACCGCGGCCTCGTCGAAGTACTTCGCGTCGAAGTCGTAGAAGTCGTGGTCGCCGCGCGTGACGATCTCGCCCGCTGGCGACGCCACGATGCCGTCCGGCGTCGACAGCACCGCCGTCTCGATCTCGCGTCCCACGACGGCACGCTCGATCAGGACCTTGGGATCGTGCTTGACCGCCGCGGCCAGTGCGGTGTCCAGCGCACTCCAGTCGGTGACCTTGGTGATGCCCATGCTCGATCCCGCGCGCGCGGGCTTGACGAACACCGGAAGCCCCAGACCCTCGAGCTCGGCCCGGCGCGCATCGGCGCTCTCTCCCGGCTGGAGGACCACGTCGGGAGTGACGGGCAGGCCGGCTCCTCGCAGCGCGGTCTTCATGTACTGCTTGTCCATGCCGATCGCAGACGCGAGCACGCCCGCGCCCACGTAGCGCACATCGACCAGCTCGAGAGCGCCCTGGATGGTGCCGTCCTCGCCAAAGGGTCCGTGCAGCAGCGGGAACACCACGTCGACGTCCGCGAGCGGCTCGACGGACCCGTCCGCGCCAAGTACTCGCCACGTGCGCTCGGCCGCGTCGCGCGGAGGCAGCACGGTGCGCTCATCGTGCGCGACGTGAGGCAGGGCGCCATCACGCAGCAGCCACTGCTCGGCGGCTGCGGAGACCGGGACCCATCGGCCCTGGTCCGTGATGCCCACCGCGACCACGTTCCAGCGCGTCCGGTCGATCGCGCCCAGCACTCCCCCGGCCGTGGCGCAGGAGACCCCATGCTCCGACGATCGCCCGCCGAACACGACGGCGACGGTGGGCTTGCCTGCTCCGTCCACGCTAGGTCAGCTCCGCCTTGCGCGGCCGCGACAGCAGCTGCGTGAGGAGCTCCTTGATGGGCTCGCCGCGGTGGAGCATCGCGACCACGGCGTCACAGATGGGCACGTCCACGTCATGCTCCCGTGCGAGCTCCTGGATCGACAGCGATGTCTGCACTCCCTCGGCCGTGCCGCCGGTGCGCTCGATCGCCTCCTCGAGGCTCAGGCCACGACCGATGTGCGCGCCCAAGGTGTGGTTGCGTGACAGCGGCGACGCGCAGGTCGCGATCAGGTCGCCCATCCCGGCCAGCCCGGAGAACGTGTCCGGGTGCGCTCCGAGCGCCACGCCCAGACGAGTGATCTCCGCCAGTCCTCGCGTGATCACCGTCGCGGTGGTGTTGTGGCCGAAGCCCAGCCCATCCGTGACTCCCACGCCCACGGCGATGACGTTCTTGAACGCGCCGCACAGCTCGACGCCCACGACGTCGGGGTTCGTGTAGGGCCGGAAGTAGGAGGACGCCGTCGCTGCGGCCAGCATCTCCGCGGCGCTCGAGTCCGTGCCGGCTACCACGGTCGCGGTGGGCTGCTTGACGGCGATCTCGCGTGCCAGGTTGGGGCCCGACACCACCAGGGTGCGTTCGGCGGACAGCTCCCACACGTCCCGCAGGACGTCGCTCATGCGCGCATGGGTGCCGACCTCGATGCCCTTCATGAGCGACGCGACCACCGCCCCATCCGGCACGGCGTCGGCCAACGGACCGATGATCCCGCGCACCTTCTGCGCGGGCAGCGCGACCGCGACCACGTCCACTCCCGACAGCGCCTCGCGCGCATCGGCGGTGGCATGGATGCCCTCGGGAAGGTCCATCCCGGGCAGGAATCGCTCGTTGCGTCGCTCGGCGTTGATCTGCGCTGCGACGTCCTCGTCGCGGCCCCACAGGGCGACCTCGGTGCCGGCATCGGCGAGGACCGCGGCGAACGTGGTTCCCCAGGCGCCGGCACCCAGCACGGCCGCCCGCGTCATCGGCCGCCGCCCTCGCGCCGCGAGTCCCACGGCTTCGCGGGCGCCTTCTCGCCACGGATCTCCTCGAGCATGGAAGTCAGCGTAGCCATGATCCTGTCGGTCGCCGAGCGCAGCACCTGGATGTCGAGGTCACGTCCACGGAACTCCTCGAGATCGACGGGCGGACCGGCCATCACCGTCACCGTCTTGCGCGGGAACAGGTTGACCTTCTTCGAGTACGGCGGGAGCAGCTCGTGCGCGCCCCATTGGGCGACGGGGATCACCGGCACGTCGTTCTCGAGAGCCATGCGCGCGGCGCCCGTGCGCGCCACCATGGGCCACAGCTCGGGATCGCGGGTGAGAGTGCCCTCGGGGAACACGGCGATCGAGTCGCCGCGGCGCAGCAGCGTGACCGCCGCGTCGACCGCGTCCCGCGCCCGCGCGCTGCCGCGATGCACGGGCACCTGATCGAGGCCCTGGAGAGCGCGGCCGGCCACGGGGATGTCGAAGAGCGAGGCCTTCGCAAGGAAGTGGGGCGCGAAGCCGTGGTCGTACAGGAAGTGCGCGAAGGTGAAGGGATCGGCGTACGAGGCATGGTTGGAGACAGCGATGAAGCCGCGGTCCGTGGGCAGGTGCTCGGCACCTGACCACACGCGCCGCGTGACGGCGAGCAGAGGGGGCTTGACGAGGACCGCGGCAGCGCGGAAGCCCCCGGGAATCCTGGGCGCCATGGCCTACTCGACCGCTGCGCCGAGCGCGGCGAGCTTGTCGCGGAAGGACTCGTAGCCGCGGTCGATGATCCCGATCCCGGACACGGTCGAGGTGCCCTCGGCCGCCAGCGCGGCGATCAGGTGCGAGAAGCCTCCGCGCAGGTCCGGCACCTCGATGTCCGCCGCCTTCAGCGGGGTGGGGCCGGAGATCACGGCGCTGTGCAGGAAGTTGCGCTGACCGAACCGGCACTGGTTGTCGCCCAGGCACTCGCGGTACAGCTGCACGTGCGCCCCCATCTTGACGAGCGCCTCGGTGAAGCCGAACCGGTTCTCGTAGACGGTCTCGTGCACGATCGACAGGCCCTTGGCCTGGGTGAGCGCGACCACCAGCGGCTGCTGCCAGTCCGTCATGAAGGCGGGGTGCACGTCCGTCTGCAACGGGATCGAGTTGAGGTCGCCGCCGGGGTGCCAGAACCGGATGCCCTGCTGGGTCACCTCGAACTCGCCGCCCACCTTCCGGAAGACGTTGAGGAACATGCCCATGGTGCGCTGCTGAGCGCCGTGCACCAGGATGTCCCCGCCGGTCGCGAGAGCCGCCGATGCCCACGAACCCACCTCGATGCGGTCGGCGAGCGAGGTGTGGTCGTAGCCGCCCAGTCGCTCGACGCCCTCGATCGTGATGGACCGGTCCGTGTCGACGGAGATGATCGCGCCCATCTTCTGCAGCGTGTCGATGAGGTCCTTGATCTCGGGCTCGACGGCGGCGTTGTCCAGCCGCGTGATTCCCTGTGCGAGCACGGCCGTGAGCAGCAGCTGCTCGGTCGCGCCCACCGACGGGTAGTCCAGGGTGTGCTTGATGCCGTGCAGGCCGTCCGGGGCGGTCAGGTGCAGGCCGTCGCCGGCCTGCTGCACCTGCGCGCCGAACTTGCGGAGGATCTCGAGGTGGAAGTCGATGGGCCGGTCACCGATCCGGCACCCTCCCAGGTCGGGGATGACCGCCTCGCCCAGGCGGTGCAGCAGCGGCCCGCACAGCAGGATGGGGATGCGGCTCGAGCCCGCGTGCGTCGCGATCTGCAGCGCATCGGCGGACTGCAGCTGCGACGTGTCCGCGTGCAGCACACCGCTCTCGACGTCGTAGTCGACGGCCGCGCCGTGCAGGCGCAGCAGCTCGGAGACGACGTTGACGTCCCGGATGTCAGGCACGTTGCGTAGCGTCGACGGGGTCGAGCCCAGCAACGCGGCGACCATGGCCTTCGACACGAAGTTCTTGGCGCCGCGCACGCTGATCTCGCCGCGCAGGGGCACACCGCCGTGCACACGAATGGAATCGGTCATGGGGACCATCTTCCCCCATGCGCGCCTGAGAGCCCGCATTCGCGCCCCGGCCGCCCCCGTGCCCCGCACCTGCCGCCCCGACGTCGCCCAACGTAGGCACGTCATGCTCGTGCGCTGAGCGCGACCGCGCTCGACGAGGCACGTCATGCTCACGTGCCACGATGTCCTCATGCCATCGTCCGCACCTCGCGCCCTGTTCGCAGGCCTGACCACGCTGGACGTGATCCAGCAGGTGGAGCGCCTTCCCGGTGCCAACGAGAAGGTCGTGGCGCTGGACTTCGCCGTCGCGGCCGGTGGCCCTGCCACGAACGCCGCCGTCGCGTTCGCCCACCTCGGCGGATCGCCCACGCTGCACACGCGGCTGCCGGATCACCCGCTCTCGGGGATCATCCGCGCGGACCTCGCCGGGTGCGGCGTGGAGCTGGCGGACGCGGGAGGCGCCGACGGCGCACCCGTGACAGCGTCGATCCTGGTGACGCGCGGCACCGGCGAGAGGGCCGTGGTCTCCCCCAGCGCATCGGCGACTCGCGCCGATCGCCACGAGGTGGCGCCGCCGGCACTGGACGGCGTGCGCGCCGTCCTGGTCGACGGCTATCACCCCGAGATCGCCATCCCCCTCGCCCGTGCCGCGCGAGCATCGGCCATCCCCGTGCTGATGGACGCCGGGAGCCTCAAGCCGCACACGGAGCTCGTGGCGCGCGAATGCGATCTCGTGATCGCGTCCACGGACCTCTCTGCTCCAGGCGGCTCGAGCGATCCGGCGGATGTCTTCGCCTGGCTCGCGTCGCTGGGCGTCCAGCGCGCGGTCATCACCCGTGGTGAGAGGCCGCTGCTGTGGCACGTCCTCGGTGGCGGCGGGGAGGTCGCGGTCGAGCCGGTCGACGCCGTCGACACGCTGGGAGCGGGAGACTTCTTCCACGGATCGCTCGCCTTCCGGATCGCCAGCCTGGGGCTGGACGATGCGCGCCTCGCCGAGGATCTCGCGTGGTCCGCCCGTGCGGTGGCCCCGGCCCTGGCGAGCTTCGGGACGCGCGAGTGGCTGAGCTCGTGACTACTGCCCGGGCACGGTGATGAAGATGTCGAACAGGTCCGGGTGGTGCGCATGCACGAGCACGGCGAACACGACGGCATCGAAGAGCAGGTGCACCGCGAGGACGTATGGCAGGGACTTGAACCGCGAGAAGATCCACGCCTGCACCAGAGCGAACGGGATGGTCAGCAGCGGGCCCCATTCGCGGTAGCCCAGCTCCCAGAGGAAGGACACGAACACGGTGGCCTGCAGCACGTTCGCGAGCCACATCGGGAAGTGACGCATGAGGAGGGCGAACACGGTGCAGATGAAGAACAGCTCGTCCCAGATCCCCACGGCGTTGACGCCCACGAATAGCCGGGCGATCTCGTTGGCGCCCGTGATCTCCGGCCAGTTCTGGTAGGCGCCGGAGCCGATGAAGTAGAACGGCAGGATCAGGTAGCCGGCGAGGATCACGACGCCCAGGTAGATCCACTGCGCCCGCGACCAGCGGCGCCCGGTGAACATGGGGAACTTCACCGCGTCATGCTTCAGCCAGTACCGAGCGAGAGCCCACGGCACCAGCACGGCGAGGCTCAGCGCGACGGCGAACTTCGCGATCCCTGAGTCGGACAGGTCCGCCTCGAGGGAGATCGCGGAGATGATGAGCTGGCCGGTCGCGATCAGCAGCAGGTCCTTCGCGAGAGCGCGGTCCACCGCGAAGGCGAGCGCAAGGCCCAGCACGAGCGGCAGATATCCCAGCGGGCGCACGTGGACGGCGAACAGCAGCACCGCGGCTCCGCACACGAGTGCGGCCGCGCCGACCCTCGCCACGGTCAGAGCATCGGGTCCCAGACGCGGCACGGTAGGGGCGGGGGCCGATGCGCTCATCCCCTGAGCATGGCATGTCGCCGCGTGCGCGCGATCACGCCGCCCGGGCGACAGTGCTGGTCAGGCGCGAATACACGGCGCCGAGCGTCACCACCCTCACGACGTTGAGGGCCACGAAGGCCGTCCACACGGTGGCGTTGGTGAGCCCGCCCGGCTGCTGAGTGCCCCACAGGATCACCGGCACGAACACTCCGAGCACGGACAGCGCCATCGCGCCCAGCATCAGGGGCGACTGACCCGCGCCCAGGAACACGCCATCGAGCCAATACGCACCCCAGGAGAGCACGGGCAGCAGCGCGATCCACGGCCAGTACTCGAGCGCCGTCGACTGCACGCCAGGCAGGTCCGTCAGCGCGTCGAGGATCCCGGAACGCGCGAACCAGTAGGCGCAGCTCAGGATCACCCCGATGGCGGCCATGGGTATCGCGGTGGCGATCACGGCGGCGTGGAACTGCGGCACCTCCCCCGCCCCAGCCGCATGCGCGACCAGCGTCTCCGCCGCGTTCGCGTAGCCGTCGAGCGCGTAGGACGCGACGTGCATCATCTGCAGCATGATCGCGTTGGCGGCCAGCACCTCGGGCCCGAAGTGCGCGCCGATCGAGGCGACGAACGTCACGACCCCGGTGAGCAGGGCGGTGCGCGCCATGAGTGCGCCATTGAAGCGCAGCAGGGCGTTCCAGCCGGTGCGCAGCGTCGCGTCGCGCCAGTCCCGAACGGTCGCGCGCTGCCGCGCGTCGAGGTGACGCCACAACATCGCGACCGCGAGAGCGGCGCCTATCCATTCGGAGCCGAAGGTCCCCCATGCGGCGCCGGCGGCGCCCATGCCGAAGCCGCCCACGAGCAGCAGGTCGAGGACGATGTTCGCGACCGCCTGGGTCGAGGCGATCAGCAGTGGGATGCGCGTGTTCTTGGCGCCGATGAAGTATCCGGTCACCACGAGCGTGACCAGCAGCGCGGGCAGGGACAGGCCGCGGATGAGCGTGTAGGCCAGTGCCGCGTCGCGAGCGGGGCCGTCGGGGGCGAGCAGGTGAAGGATGCCCGGCACGAGCACCCACATCAGGACGAGCCAGGCTGCCGCCATCGCACCGGCGAGTGCCGCGGCGCGCTGGATATGCCTCACCGCTCCGGCGCGGTCGCCGCGACCGAGCGAGCGCCCCACGAGAGACGTGGTTCCCACGCGCAGGAACGAGAAGATCCAGAAGAGCGTGGAGATCACTGCCGCGCCGAGTCCCACCGCTCCGAGGTCCGTCG
This sequence comes from Demequina activiva, assembly GCF_016862815.1. Lineage (GTDB taxonomy): Bacteria > Actinomycetota > Actinomycetes > Actinomycetales > Demequinaceae > Demequina > Demequina activiva. The sequence goes on from NZ_BONR01000004.1 coordinate 94,921, forward strand.
CGGTGGCGAAGTGACCGAGCGCCGCGGTGTCGACCAGGCCAGCGAGGGGCACGGCCACGTTGGACGCGATGGCCGGCACCGCGAGAGCGGCGGCCGCCCGGTGCGGCAGGTGCCGGGCGATGCGGCGCCGCTGGGCGGCCGCCTCGCCGTCAGCCATGGACTACTGCACCGGCCTGGCGGCCTCGATCTCGACCTTGGGCTCCGTCTTGGCGGGAAGCGTGGTGGGACGCCACGAGCCGCGGGTGGCCTCGAAGTCGGTGATGGCCTGCTCGTTCTGGAGCGTCAGCCCGATGTCGTCGAGGCCCTCCATCAGGCGCCACCGCACGTAGTCGTCGATCTCGAAGGGGACCGTGAGCTCGCCGCAGGTGACCGTGCGGTCCTCGAGCGAGACGGTGATCTCCTTGCCGGGCTCGGTCTCGAGCAGCTTCCACAGCAGCTCGATGTTCTCCTGGCTCACGACGCCCGCGACCAGACCCTGCTTGCCGGAGTTGCCGCGGAAGATGTCCGCGAAGCGGCTGGCCAGCACCACCTTGAAGCCGTAGTCCTTGAGCGCCCACACGGCGTGCTCGCGCGAGGAGCCGGTCCCGAAGTCCGGTCCGGCCACCAGCACCGAGCCGTGGGTGTACGCGGGCTGGTTGAGGATGAAGTCCTCATCACCGCGCCAGGCGGCGAACAGCGCGTCCTCGAAGCCCGTGCGGGTGACGCGCTTAAGGTAGACGGCGGGGATGATCTGGTCCGTGTCGACGTTGGAGCGGCGCAGCGGGACGCCCACTCCGGTGTGGGTGGTGATCTTCTCCATGGCGGCTCTCCTTACGCGGAGGCGCCGACGAGGACGTCGGCACCTTCCAGGTCTGCGGGGCTGGACAGGGTGCCGCGCACGGCGGTGGCGGCGGCGACCAGCGGGGACACCAGGTGGGTGCGTCCGCCCTTGCCCTGGCGTCCCTCGAAGTTGCGGTTGGACGTGGACGCGCTGCGCTCCTGCGGGGCGAGCTGGTCCGGGTTCATGCCCAGGCACATGGAGCAGCCGGCGTTGCGCCACTCGGCTCCGAAGTCGATGAAGACCTGGTCCAGGCCCTCCGCCTCCGCCTGCAGGCGCACGCGAGCGGATCCCGGCACCACCAGGAAGCGAGTGTTCGGCGCCTTGGTCCGGCCCTGAATGATCGCCGCGGCGGCGCGCAGGTCCTCGATGCGACCGTTGGTGCACGAGCCCAGGAAGACCGTGTCGATCGGGATCTCCTTGAAGGGCGTGCCCGGGGTCAGCCCCATGTACTTCAGGGCGTTGATGGCGGCCTCGCGCTCGTCCGCGTCCGCGATGTCATCGGGGTTGGGCACGGTGGCGCTGAGCGGCAGGCCCTGGCCGGGGTTGGTGCCCCAGGTGACGAAGGGCTCGAGGTCCGCAGCGTTGAGGTTGACCTCGGCATCGAACGTCGCGTCCTCGTCGGTGACGAGCGTCTTCCAGTACTCGACGGCCTCATCCCAGTCCGCGCCCTCAGGAGCGTGCGGGCGTCCCTTGACGTACTCGAACGTGGTCTCGTCAGGGGCGATCAGGCCCGCACGGGCACCCGCCTCGATGGACATGTTGCAGATGGTCATGCGCGCTTCCATCGAGAGCGACCGGATGGCCTCCCCGCGGTACTCGAGCACGTAGCCCTGGCCGCCGCCGGTGCCGATCTTGGCGATCACCGCGAGGATGATGTCCTTCGCCGTGGTGCCCTCGGGGAGCTCGCCGTCGACGTTGATGGCCATGGTCTTGAACGCCTTGAGCGGCAGGGTCTGAGTGGCGAGCACATGCTCGACCTCGGAGGTGCCGATGCCGAACGCGAGCGCTCCGAAGGCGCCGTGGGTCGACGTGTGGGAGTCGCCGCACACCACGGTCATGCCCGGCATGGTGAGACCCAGCTGGGGGCCCACCACGTGGACCACGCCCTGGTCCGCGTCACCCAACGAGTGGATGCGGATGCCGAACTCCTCGGCGTTCTTGCGCAGCGTGTCGATCTGGGTGCGGCTGGTGAGGTCCGCGATGGGCTTGTCGATGTCCAGCGTGGGGGTGTTGTGGTCCTCGGTCGCGATGGTGAGGTCAGGGCGACGCACCTGGCGGCCGGCCAGTCGCAGCCCCTCGAAGGCCTGGGGGCTGGTCACCTCGTGGCACATGTGCAGGTCGATGTAGATGAGGTCCGGCGCGCCGTCCTCGCCCTCGTGGACTAGGTGGCTGGACCACAGCTTCTCCGCCAGGGTGGTTCCCATGTCTACCTCCAAGATGGACATCTCACATTTTGAGACGCTAGTATCGCTCTATGGACAATCATAGCGGCGTCGGTGTCATTGACAAGACCGCGGCCATCCTCGGCGCCCTCGAGAAGGGCCCGGCCACGCTGGCCGAGCTCGTCTCCACCACCCATCTTGCGCGACCCACGGTGCACAGGCTCGCCCTGGCGCTCGAGCACCACCACCTCGTGGGCCGGGACACCACCGGCGCGTTCATCCTGGGACGGCGCTTCTCCGAGCTCGCAGCGACCGTGGGCGAGGACCGGCTGGTCTCCGCCGCACTGCCCGTGCTCACCACCCTTCGCGACCGCACCGGCGAGTCCAGCCAGCTGTACCGGCCGCACGGGGACCAGCGCATCTGCATCGCCGCCGTGGACCGACCGGTGGGGCTGCGCGATTCGATCCCGGTGGGCACCACCATGACGATGGCCGCCGGCTCCGCCGCCAAGGTGCTCCTCGCATGGGAGGAGCCCGCTCGCATGCATCAGGCGCTGGCGCACGCCACCTTCACGGCAGCCGACCTCGACAGCGTGCGAGCATCCGGCTATGCCGAGAGCGCCGGCGAGCGCGAGGCCGGGGTGTCCTCCGTCTCCGCACCCGTATGGGGAACCGGGGGCACGGTCATCGCGGCGGTGTCCATCTCCGGGCCGATCGAGCGCCTCACGTCCCACCCGGCCGGCGCCCACGCCGCAGCCGTCACCGACGCCGCTCGTCAGCTGAGCGACGTGTTGCGGCGCACCGAGCACTGACCGCCTCCCCCTCCTTCCCGTGAGATGGGCGTCGAGCCCACGGCCTGGGACACAAAGCGGTGCGTGAGCGCCCCTCTCACGCTGGGCGCGGCGCGGCTGAGCGAGCGGGGGCACGGACGCCGCGGACCCTCCCACCGTGGCCGGCGGGACCTTGGTCCCTCGCGCGCACGCACGCGCGGGCGTAGACCGGGTGTCATGGACGCCGTGGTCGTGTACGAGTCGATGTGGGGCAACACATCGACCGTCGCACGCGCCATCGCGGCCGGCCTGGGCAGGGGAACGCAAGCGCTCGCGACGGATGCCGCCACCCCCGCGGCGATCGGGTCATGCCGGCTGGTCGTCGCTGGTGCCCCTGTCCACGCCATGGGCCTTCCGACCGACACCACGCGCGCATCGGCAGCGGCCAAGCGCCAGGGCGTCGATGGGCTGAGTGCCGACCTGGGACATCCGCCGCTGCGCGACTGGCTGGAGGGACTGGCCGCGGGGCCGCGCCTGTACGCGGCGTTCGAGACGCGGATTCGAGGCCCCTTGGGCCGTGGCGCCGTGCGTGGGATCGCCCGCGCCTTCGAGGAGGCCGGCTGGGCGGCGCTGGACGAGCCGCGCGGCTTCACCGTCGCGCTGACCACACGCTCCGCCGAGCCCGCCGCCCTGCTGCTGCCTGGCCAGGAGGAGGCCGCGCACCGCTGGGGCGAGCACCTCCGCCACCTGCTGGTGGAGGCCGAGGCGGAGGCCGCATCGCCCTCCTGAGCACCTGTCCCGCAGCGCTGTGCACGATCTCAGCCGCTGGCATCCGCCCAGGCAGAACGCCGACTTCGCGATGTGAACGTTCCACGGCTCGCGGCTCGAAACGATTCTTGCTACGTTCCGTACACACGCATCGAAGCGTTTCGCGCTCGAGCGCCAGCTGAGGGGCATGGCAGCGACAACGATGGCTCAAAGGAGAGCACCGTGGCACACCTTCCCTGGCGACGCGCGTCCGCAGCAGCGGCCACCGCAGCCTTGATCGCCCTCGCGGCATCAACACCGGCATCAGCAGATCTTCCCCCCACAGACTTCGAGGACGGCAACGGCGGCTTCTGGGGCTGGGGCGTGGGCGGCGGCGAGGGCGGCCAACCCTATGTCGACAGTGGCATGCTGTGCGGCGACAGCACGGGCGCCGGCCTCTACAACGGCGGCATCGGCAACGACAGCTTCACCATCGCGGCCGGCGACAACGTGCTGACGATGACGATCCACGCCGACGGTCCCGTTCCCGTGCAGCTGTCCGGCCCCACTGACGCCGACCAGCACGTGAGCCAGGAGATCGATGTCGACGGCACCGCCGAGGTGTCGATCCCCTTTACGGTCGACGCCGACGTCGACCCGGCCAAGCTCATCGTCTTCGTGGGCGAGGCAAGCGACGGGCCACGCACGGTGTGCATCGACGACGTATCGGTCGCATCGGCCGGGATCGAGCAGGTGGTCAATGGCACGTTCGACGACGGCCTGAACGGCTGGACTGCCTACGGCTTCGTCGATGGCACCGCTCGCGTCGAGGACGGCGTGTTCTGCGCCACGGTCCCGGCGGGCACCACCAACCCCTGGGACGCCGCGATCTACCAGGACCTGTCGCTGGTGGCGGGCGACTACGCGTTCAGCTTCGATGCCAAGGCTGCTGGCCCCGTGCGTGCGATCGTCCAGCAGGAGGGCGGCGCGTACGCCTCCTACGGGGAGATCGCCGCCGGAAACCTCGACGAGTGGACTCGCTACGAGACGGGCCACCAGGCCAATGCCGACCCCGTGGATCCCCGCCTGGGCTTCCAGGTGGGAGGAGCGGCCTTCGAGTGGGAGTTCTGCCTGGACAACGCGTCCTACCTGGGCGGCGTGGCCGTCGAGCCATACGAGCCGGAGACCGGCCCCCGCGTCCGCGTCAACCAGGTGGGATATCTCACCCATGGCCCCAAGGAGGCGACCCTCGTCACCGAGGCGACCGACCCGGTTCCCTGGGAGCTGGTGAGCGAGGGCTCGGCAGTCGCATCAGGCGACACCTCGCCCCTGGGGACTGACGCATCGGCTGGGCTCAACGTGCACGGGATCGACTTCTCCTCCGTGACCGCAGCCGGCACCTACACACTCGTCGCCGACGGCGAGGAGTCCTACGAGTTCGAGATCGGGACCGATGCATACCAGCAGCTGAGGTACGACGCGCTGAACTACTTCTATCTGGCGCGCTCCGGCATCGAGATCGACGGTGACATCGTGGGAGACGAGTACGCTCGCGCAGCCGGCCATGTGTCCTCGCCCGCGGACGGCGTCGCGAACAAGGGCGACCTCGACGTTCCTTGCCAGAACGCAGCCGATGCGGCGGCGGTCTACACGGACGGCTACGGCTGGGAGGGCTGCGACTACACCCTCGACGTCGTGGGCGGCTGGTACGACGCGGGCGACCACGGCAAGTACGTGGTCAACGGCGGCATCGCGACCGCGCAGCTGCTGGGCACCTACGAGCGCACCAAGACGGCGGCGGCTGCGGACGCTGGCGCCCTCGGCGATTCGACCCTGAACCTGCCGGAGACCGGCAACGAGGTGCCCGACGTCCTCGATGAGGCCCGCTGGCAGCTCGAGTTCATGATGTCGATGCAGGTGCCCGAGGGCGCCCAGTTCGCGGGGATGGTGCACCACAAGATCCACGACGACGGCTGGACGGGGCTGCCGCTGATGCCGGTCAACGATCCTCAGGTGCGCGAGCTGCACCGTCCGTCGACGGCGGCGACGCTCAACCTGGCGGCGACCGCCGCGCAGGGTGCGCGCCTGTTCGCCCCGTACGACGAGGACTTCTCAGCGGAGCTGCTCGCGACGGCACGCTCGACGTGGGACGCGGCGCTCGGCACTCCGGATCTGTACGCTCCGGTCGCAGACGGCGCGGACGGCGGCGGGCCGTACGACGACGACGACGTCTCCGACGAGTTCTACTGGGCCGCGGCGGAGCTGTTCCTCACTACGGGCGAACAGGAGTTCGAGGACTTCCTGGCCGGCTCCGACGTCGACGGCGCGGACGACGTCGCGGACGGCTTCTACTGGGGCTCGCTCGCCGCGCTCGCGAAGATCGACCTTGCGACGGTGCCGAACGACTACGCCCACCGGGCGGACATCATCGATCAGGTGATCGCCGGTGCCGACGAGCTGCTCGCCACCCAGCAGGGTCAGGAGTTCGGCCTCGCCCTCGCGGACGACGGCTTCGAGTGGGGCTCGAACTCCGCGGTGCTCAACAACCAGGTGATCCTGGGCACCGCGTTCGACCTCACGGGAGACACCGCGTACGCGGACGCAGTGGTCGAGTCGATGGACTACCTGTTGGGCCGCAATGCGCTCAACTGGTCGTACATCACGGACTACGGCGAGGTCACCAGCCAGAACCAGCACAGCCGCTGGTTCGCGAACCAGCTCAACGCGGCGCTTCCGAACCCACCGTCGGGCTCGGTGGCTGGTGGACCCAACGCCGACTACGGCACCTGGGATCCCACCATCTCGGGCCTCTACCCCGACCGGGACTGCGCGCCGCAGTGGTGCTACGTGGATCACATCCAGTCGTGGTCGACCAACGAGATCACCGTGAACTGGAACTCCGCGCTGAGCTGGGTGGCATCGTGGATGGCGGACCATGGCCAGGCAGCGACCGTCGTCGAGCCGTGTTCCGTGTCGTACACCGTCCACGGCTCGTGGCCTCGGGGCTACAACACGCAGATCTGGATCGAGAACACCTCGGCCGAGCGCATCGAAGGCTGGGAGCTGACGTGGGCGTATCCGGCCGACGACTCCGTCTCGAAGCAGGCGTGGAGCGCCGACTGGAGCCAGGACGGCGCATGGGTGAGTGCCGAGGGCAAGAGGTGGAACGGCGTCCTCAAGCCGGGCCAGCGCACCACCATCGGCTTCATCGGCGAGCCGGGAACCTTGGCCGATGCACCACCTGAGCAGTTCTGGCTGAACGGCCAGCCCTGCACCACCGGCTGACACGGCGGACCAGGACCGGGCCCGGCGCGTGGGCATCACGCGCCGGGCCCGTCTGCGCGCGCACCACGACGGCAACACCTCCGTCATGGCGCCGCAACGTCCCTGCTGTTGAGTGAGGGCATGGACCTCGACACGTACCTGCGCCTGCTGCCCAAGACCGAGCTGCACTGCCATTTCGCGTCCACCATGGACGCCGCGCGCCTGATCTCGCTGGCTGACCGCGAGGGCGTCGAGCTGCCCACCACCGACCCGCAGGCTCTGTTCGACTACGAGGATCTGGCGGACTTCCTGGTGGCCTTTCGTGCCGCCCATCGCGTCATGACTCATCCTCAGGACTTCGCACAGGTCGCCTACGACGGCGTGCGGGCCGCAGTCGCCTCCGGGGCTCTGCGCTACCGGGAGTACGCGATCAACCCCCAGTACTTCGCGCCGCGAGGGTTGGCGTACCGCACGGTCCTGGAGCCGATCATCGACGGCCTGCGCGCCGCGGAGGCTGACCTCGGCGTGGGCTTCCGGATCGTGGTTGCGATCAGTCGACACGAGAGCCCCGCCTCCGCCGTGGAGCTGGTCGAGACGGTGCTCGCGCACCCGCTTCCCGAGGTCGCGGCCATCGGCCAGGACGACCTCACGCCCCAGCTCACGGAGGATCCGGGTCGCTTTCACGAGGCATACGCGCTCGCCCGAGCCGGGGGGCTGCGCACCACGGCGCACGCCGGCGAGAGACATCTGGACAGCGCCGAGAACGTGCGCGTCGCCATGGACGTGCTCGAGGTGGACCGCGTGGACCACGGATACATGATCGTGGAGGACCACGATCTCACCGCCCGGGCACGCGACCGGCAGATTCCCTTCGCATGCACACCCATCTCCACGACGATCTGCTCCGGCTGGACGATCGACTCCGAGCACCGGATTCGCCGCATGATCGACGCGGGCCTCAACGTCTCCTTCTCGACGGACGATGCGCTGTTCTTCCGCACGGACGTCGGCCGCGAGTTCCGGGAGGCGCTGCCTGCGCTCGGACTGGGTGCGGCGGACGCGAGGCGCATCGCGATGGCCGGGATCGACGGAGCGTTCTGCGATGACGATCAGAAGGCTCGACTGCGCGCGCAGTTCAGCGGCGAGATGGCCGCGCTCGACGCCGCGCTCGACGACAGTGACGAGGACGTCGACGCCCTCGCGCGGTGATCGCCGCTCAGAAGGTCAGACCCTCGTCTGCGATCGCGCGACTCACACGGCGCACCTCGCGGTAGACGCCGTTGCCCGGCTCTCCCGCATCTGCCAGGACCACGAGCAGCAGATCGTCGCTCACCGCACGGGTGATGACCTGACGCGAGGTGCCGTAGATCACGGAGCCCTCGGTCTCGTCGAGACCGAGGCTCTGGGCCACGAGGCCTGCGACGCCCGCGAGCGTCGCGGCGGCGGCAGCCCCTCTCTCGCGGTCCTCGAGCCGCGCGTCGTCGTAGTGGGCGAGGCCGTCCGCGCCTGCGAAGATCACTCGGTGCACGCCAGGATGCTCGTGCAGCTCACGGGCGAACGCGGCGCACCTGTCGCGAGCGATCACGTGGTGCGCGCCATTCCTGACAGCGCCCGCAGGCGTTCCGCCTCGACCAGCACTGCCTCGCCAGCGGCGAGCGGGTCGCCCTCCGGGTCGAGGATCACGGCCAGCACGTGCCCTGCGTCGACGGCGGCGAACACGATGGTCCCGTCCTCGCCCACGGTCATGGATGCACGCGCCGCGCCCAGGCCGAACGCGGCCGTCGCGGTCGCGGCCAGACCCAGGAGCGCTGCGGTGAGCGCGGCTCCTCCGTCGCGCTCCTTGAGCGGGACGTCGTCGTAAAGCGCGATGCCGTCCGTGCGGGCGATGATCACGCGGGTGATGCCGTGCACCTCCTGCCGCAGACGCGCGGCGGAGATCAGCCCGTGCTTGGGGACGATCATGAGCCCGCCACCCCCGCTCCGACGACGGTCCGGGACTCGATGTCGCCCAGGAGCTGTGCGAGCACCGCATGAGCCTGGTCCGTGCTGCGGGGGTCACACGCGACGATCCGGTCGCTCGGCACTCCCACGAACGATGCCAGCTGCTCACGGCTCACCTGCGCCGGATCCCAGCGGTTGGCCGCGAGGATGAACGGCGCGTTCGGCGCGAACTCGGCGAACCGTCGCACGATGGACTTGAGCTGTGCCTGGGCCTGGAGGCGACTCGCGTCCACGAGGAGCACGTAGCCAGCCATGCCTTGGGCGAGCATGGGCCACATGAAGCTGAAGCGCTCCTGCCCGGGCGTGCCGAACAGGGTGATCAACTGCTCGCCGGAATCCGCCGCGATGCGGGCGGTGCCGTGGTCCATCGCGACGGTGGTCTGCTCCTTGAGCCGCGACGTCGCGTCGGTGACGGCGCGCTCGGCGCCGATCGCATCGGAGCACGCGGTGGTGACGAAGGTGGTCTTCCCCGAACCGAACGGCCCGGCGACCACGAGTTTGAGGATGTCTGCCATGTGAGCGGACCTCCCGAGCGGACGACCATAGTCGTCCGCGTCGGAGAGGTGAGCTAGATCGAGAGCGCCTGCTCGACGGACTGCAGCTGACGGCGCGCCATGGCCAGGTTCGCACGGTCGCGCTGCAGCACCAGGTAGATGAACAGTCCGTGACCCGAGGGCGACGTCACCAGGCGGATGAGGTGGAACTGCTTGCCCAGCGTGATGAGGATGTCCTCGATCTTGTCGTCGAGCCCGAGCGAGTCCATCACGCGCATCTTGGAGCGGACGACCTCGGTGTTGCCCGCCGCAGCGAGGTCAAGGTCGACTCCGCCACCGGCAGTGGCGAGCGTCATGCCCGAGTCGTAGTCGACCAGAGCGGCCGCCGTGGCGCCCTCGATCGTCATCACGGTGGCCATGGTCTCGTTGGCGTTTGCCATAGTTGTCCCTCCCAGGGATCGACGGCCCTCAGTCCGTCGTTCGTCGTGCTGTGTGAGCGCTTCGCGGATGCGTGCGCAAAGGCGAAGAGGCCCCTCCCTGTGGAGGGACCTCCCATTGTTCGCGCGGAATCGCCGCTCGGACTGGATCACGTTACGTGGAAGTTTCAACAATTTCTAGAGAACGACGGTGTGGCATTGATCACGGAATACACCCTGGGGTAACCGCGTTCGAGCCAGCAGTGTCACAGATGGGCGGAATGTCCAGAATGCCCCCGCCCAAGAGATGCCTGCGGGGGCTCGTGCCGGGTTAATCCCATCATTATCAAAACCGATAACAATAGCGCGCGGCGAAGAGAGGTGCCAGTCGAAGGTGCCAGTCGAGAGTCCGGCGTCAAGATATCGTGGAGAGCATGGCGCGATCGATCGTGATCTTCGACGGCGACTGCGGCCTGTGCAACGGGTTCGTCGCGTGGCTGATTCGGCACGACACAGACGCGAGCTTCCTCATCATCGGCAGCGCTGGTGAGGTAGGGCGCTCGGCTCTGAGCGCCATGGGCCTGGAACCCGAGGTCGCGGCCTCAACCCTCGTGGTCGCCACCGTGCACGGCCCGCGCGTGCGGTCCGATGCCGTCGCGGAGGTCCTCAGTGGCCTTGGGTGGCCGTGGAGGGCCGGCGCGATCGTCCGCTGGGCCCCGCGAGGGCTCCGCGACCGTGTCTACGACGCGGTGGCCAGGCGCAGGCCCCGCAGCCCCTCCGAGGACCCTGCGTGCGGCAACCCGCCGCGCGAGCTCATCGCGACGTGGCGCTCCCGGCTCGCATCGCAAGGCGACATCGACGCGCTCGTCGATGCTCAGCCCTCACCGCGCGGCTGAGCTCAGGAACCCTTGCCACCAGCACCGGCGGGCTTGCCTGCGTCGTCGGACTTGCCTGCGTCGTCGGACTTGCCCGCGCCGTCGGGCTTGCCCGCGCCGTCGGGCTTGCCTGCGTCGTCGGGCTTGCCCGCGTCCCCGGGTCCGACGCCGTCGTCGGGCTTGCCTGCGTCGTCGGGCTTGCCTGGGTTCTCAGGGGCAGATCCATTCTCCACCCCGTCCGCCGGCACCTCGTCCGGTGCGCCTGGCGCGTCGGGCTGGCCCGCGCCGCCGGGACGACCGGGGGCGTTCGCCCCCGGCGCCTCGCCGGCATCGGCGCCACGTCCGATCAGGCGGGCCCTCTCAGAGACCGCCTGACCGAAGTCCTTGCCTTCGAGATCCGTCTCGCTCATCCACAGCAGCATCGCGGCGACCTGCTCGCGCACCTGCTGGGACTGCTCCGAGCCCGTTCTCAGCACCGCATCGGCCGCGACGCGCAGGCCCTCAGCAGCCTCGCCGTCGACGCCGTCGAGCGAGTCCTCGGCGTGTTCGAGCGCGCCCTCGACATCGCCGTCCTCCACGAGGCTGCGCACCTCGAGGAGCCGCTCGCTCGCGCCACCGGCGTTGACACCCACCGCCTCGAGAGCGCGATCGAGACCGTAGAGCGCGTCGCCCGGCGCGGACTCATCCGCTGCAGCAGCCCCCGCGAAACCGGCGCCGAACAGCGCGGCGAGAGTGACCGCGCCGGCGGCACGGCGTCGCCACGGTGATCGCTTGACTCCGGTCGAGGGCGCCGCTGGGACCGCAGCGGCCATCGAGGCGGCGGCCGCCGCGACCTGCGCGTCCGAGGGGACGGCAGTGGCGGTGGCGCGCATCCGGCTGATCGTGGGAACGAGCGGCGCCAAGCGCTCGTCCGCGACGTCGCGCCCGCTCAGGAGCGCATCGATCTGGCGGCTGTCGAACTCGCGTGTCTCGTTCATCTCATACGGGACATCGTCTGCCGGCCGGAAAAGGTTACGCGCAGTCTCGGGACGGGGCGCGGTCGCGCCCCAGAGAGGCCCGCAACGCGGTGATCGCGCGGTTCTGGAGCACGCGTACAGCGCCTTCGGACTTCTCCATCGCGACGGCGGTGTCCTTCACGGACAGGTCGGCGACGACGCGAAGCATGAGCACCTCGCGCTGCGTCGCGCTGAGGTTCTTGATCACGGCGCTGAGCTCGATGAGCGCGAGGCTGGACAGGGCCTCCGCCTCCACATCGCCGCCCGCACGCTGATCGCCTAGATCGAACGGGTCGCCATCCGCCATCTCCACCGTCCGGCCCCGGGAGCGCCAGGCGTCCACGGCTCGCCTGCGCGCGATCGTGAACACCCACGCCCGGAACGCGTCCTCGTCGCCGTCGAAGGCGTGGATGTCGCGCGCGACGCTGAGGAACGTCTCGGACACCAGGTCCTCGGCCTCCTCCGGCGGGCCGACACCGCGCAAGAAACCGAACAGGGGGCCGTAGAGATCCCGATAGATCTGCTCCCACGCCCACGTGGCACCCTTGCGCGCGACGATCAGCGTCGATGCGAAGTACTCGCCCAGGGCCATCGCGTGGGAGATCCTCTCCTGTCACGTGCGCGTCACGCGCAACTGCAGGCGAAGGTAGCACCGGCGGGCTGATCGTGCGACACCCCTGTGACGACACCGTCCCGGAAACGAAGAACTCCCCACCGAGATCCGGTGAGGAGTTGATTTCGTAGCCCCGACGGGATTCGAACCCGCGCTACCGCCTTGAGAGGGCGGCGTGCTAGGCCGCTACACAACGGGGCCCTAGCTGTCCGCCCAACACCGCGGCGAACCGAGACACGATGATAGCCCATCGGTCCGCTGTTGCGCCAATCGCCTCATCGGAGGATGCGCATCGGCCTGGCGACGGATGCGCGGCGCCTTTCGTACCGGGCAGGATCGTCCCATGGACGCCTCCGCCGCCACCGCGCGCCTCGACCGCATCGCCGCCAAGGCGGCCTCCCATCGCGACGCCGCTGGCGTGCGATTCGCCGTGAGAATGCCTGGCTTCGAGTGGTCCTGGCTCCACCCCGACGCGAAGGAGCAGTACTTCGTCGCCTCGGTCACCAAGCTCGTCACCGCAGCCATCGTCCTCCAGCACATCGACGAGTCTCGCTACGACCTCGACACACCGGCCGTCTCGCTGCTGCCACAGGGCACCATGGACGGGCTGCACGGCGGCGCAGGAGTGGATCGCTCGGCACTCGTCACCGTGCGCCACCTCCTGGGCCACACCTCGGGGATCGCGGATTACTTCGAGGGCGCGCGGATGGGCCAGCGTGCGATCTTCGAGGAGATGCTCCGCGGCGACCTCGCCTGGACCCATGCCGAGGCACTCGACATCGTCCGCGGACGCACGCCCGACCGCGACCCGGGCGACCACGGCCGGGCCTTCTACTCCGACACCAACTACCAGCTCCTCCACCTGGTCATCGACGGCCAGGACGGCAGCTTCGAGGATGCCGTCGCCCGCCGGGTCTGCGATCCGCTGGGACTCGAGGACACCTACGCCTACAGCGCCGACACGCTCGCGCGGTACGACCAGGTCCAGTCGATCCACTACGGCGAGGGTCCGCTCGAGCTACGCCACGCGATGGCGTCCTTCGGCGCCGACGGCGGACTGGTCTCCACAGCGGAGGATCAGCTCGATCTGCTCGACGCCATCATGGGCGCCAGGCTCTTCTCCCCTCAGCTGCTGGACCAGGCGACCGGCACCTGGCGTCCCCTGTTCTTCCCGCTCGAGTACGGGCTGGGCGCGATGCGCTACCGGCTTCCCCGCGCGTTCTCGCCGCTCTCGCCCATGCCGGCCCTCATCGGCCACTCGGGGGCGACAGGCTCGGTGCTCTTCCACGACCCCGCGCGTCAGTTGACCATCGCCGGGTCCATCAACCAGCTGCGCCGGCGCTCGCAGGTGTTCAAGGTCCTGTGGCGGCTGGAGCGCGCTCTGCGCTAGCGCCCCACCCCCGTCGGCCCGGGCTCCCGCTTGCCCCGAGCATCGGCGTTATGTAAACTTGAGCGTAAGCGGCTCAACTTTTGCCGCTCAGGTTTCGGACCAGGAGGATCACCATGACTGCCACCTCGCAGGCTCCTCAGCAGGAGGAGCAGGCCAGCGCCCTCGAGACGTTCGGCCAGGACTTCACCGCGCTCGCCGAGTCCGGCAGCCTCGACCCCGTGATCGGCCGCGACGAGGAGATCCGGCGCGTCATGCAGGTGCTCACCCGTCGCACCAAGAACAACGCCGTGCTGATCGGCGAGCCAGGAGTGGGCAAGACCGCGATCGTCGAGGGTCTCGCACAGCGCATCGTCGCCGGCGACGTGCCCTCGTCGCTGAAGGACCGTCGTGTGATCGAGATCGCGATGAGCTCGGTGGTGGCCGGCGCCGCCTACCGCGGCCAGTTCGAGGAGCGCCTCGAGGCCATCCTCGCGGAGGTCGAGCAGGCCGAGGGTCGCATCATCCTGTTCGTCGACGAGCTGCACACCATCGTGGGCGCCGGCAAGGCGGACGGATCCGTGGACGCGGGCAACATCCTCAAGCCCATGCTGGCCCGCGGCAAGCTCCGCATGATCGGTGCGACCACGCTGAACGAGTACCGGGAGCACATCGAGACCGACAGCGCCCTGGAACGCCGCTTCCAGCCGGTCTACGTGGGCGAGCCCAGCATCGACGACACGGTCGCCATCCTGCGCGGCCTGCAGGAGAAGTACGAGGTCCACCACGGCGTGAAGATCACCGACGAGGCGATCGTCGCATCGGCCCGGCTGTCCGATCGCTACATCGCCGACCGCTTCCTGCCGGACAAGGCCGTGGACCTGATCGACGAGGCGACCAGCGCCCTCAAGATGCAGCTCGACTCGATGCCCATCGAGCTCGACCGCGCGCGCAGGCGCATCATGCAGCTGGAGATCGAGCGCACCCAGGTGGCCAAGGACAAGGCCGACGCGGCCAAGGCCAGGCGCGAGGAGATCGACCGCGACATCGCTCGCCTGCGCGACGAGTCCGAGGCGCTCACCATGCGGTGGGCACGCGAGAAGGACCTCATCGTCCGGGTCTCCAGCGCGACCGAGCGCCTCGAGTCGCTGCGTGGCGAGCTCGAGCGTGCGGAGCGGCTGGGCGAGCTCGAGAAGGCCGGCCGCATCCGCTACGGGGAGATCCCCGCGGCGGACAAGGCGATGGCCGATGCTCGGGCCGAGCTGGACGGCATCGAGCCGAACGAGCGCATGCTGCGCGAGGAGGTCACCGGCGAGGACATCGCCGCCGTGGTCGCCAAGTGGACCGGCGTGCCCGTCGAGAAGCTGCTCACGGACGAATCCGCGAAGCTGGGACATCTCGAGGAGCGCCTGCACGAGCGCGTCGTCGGCCAGGACCGGGCGATCACGGCCGTGTCCGACGCGATCCGGCGCGCCCGAGCGGGCATCGCGGACGAGCACCGACCCATCGGCTCCTTCCTGTTCCTGGGCCCGACCGGCGTGGGCAAGACGGAGCTCGCGCGAGCACTCGCGGAGCAGCTCTTCGACGACGAGCGCGCGATGATCCGCATCGACATGTCCGAGTACATGGAGTCGCACGCCGTGAGCCGCCTCATCGGGTCCCCCCCGGGCTACGTGGGCTACGACCAGGGCGGGCAGCTCACCGAGGCGGTGCGTCGCCGTCCGTACAGCATCGTGCTGTTCGACGAGGTCGAGAAGGCGCACCCGGACGTGTGGAACGTGCTGCTGCAGGTGCTCGACGACGGCCGCCTCACGGACGGACGCGGGCGCACGGTCAACTTCACCAACACGATCCTCATCATGACCTCCAACCTGGGCAGCGACATCGTGCTGGGGTGGGACGGCGTGCATCGGGAGGCGCTCGAGCATGACCTCCTCGCGGTGCTCAAGCAGGCCTTCCGCCCCGAGTTCCTGAACCGCCTCGACGACGTGGTGATCTTCGACCGCATCGACGCTGCGTCGATGGAGGGCATCGTGGACACCGAGGTGGGCAAGGCGGTGCAGCGCCTGCGCGTGCAGAAGGACATCGCGCTCGGCGTGTCCCCGGCACTGCGGGAGTCGCTGGCGCGCGACGGCTTCGATCCGGCGTTCGGGGCCCGGCCTCTCAAGCGGCTCATCCAGACCCGGCTGCTCAACGAGCTGGCGCGCGAGATCGTGGAAGGCCGCATCTCGGAGGGCGACAGCGTGAGCGCCGACTGGACCGGCGAGCGGGTCACGCTCACCGTCGGCTAGGTCCAGCCCCTCCCCCGACAGCTCGAACCACGTGCGGGCCGACACGCTGGGGCCCGCCGGCGCGCCGGTCGCCTCGCCCGGCGTGTCGCCTCCCTCGCGGTTCGAACTGTCGGGGCTGGCGGGGTCTAGAGCTCGCCGCTCGTCGCCGCCCCATACTGCCGGAGCGCGGCGGCGGCCTCCTCGTGACCGGACGCGAGCGCCACGTCCAGCGCAGTGTCGCCGTCGGCCTCCACGAGGTTGACGTTGGCACCTGCCAGCGCCAAGGTCTCGATCACGTCCGGGTGGTTGGCGAAGGCGGCCACGAAGATCGCGCTCGCGCCGAACCCGGGATTGGGCAGGTCGATGGGCGCGCCCGCCTCGATCAGAGCCTGCACCGCGCGGACGTTGCCGTCATAGGCGGCAAGGTGGAGCGGCGAGCCGTTCACAGAGGTGGTCGCGAAGACGTCGAACGGCGCTCCTGCGGACGCGAGCGAAGCGATGATCGCCGGGTCGACGTCGTTGGCGGCCGCGTGGTGCAGCGCGGTGTAGCCGCTCGAGCCCACGGCCGCAGGGTCCGCGCCCGCGTCGAGAAGCACGTCCACGAGGGCGGCGTCGTCGCGGATCACCGCAGCCATCAGGGCGGTGGTGCCGCTGGCGACCTCGAGTCCGGGATCCGCACCGGCTTCGACGGCGAGAGCGACCAGAGCCGCGTCCCCGGCACGGAGGGCCTCCGCGAGCTGCTCGTCGAGCGGACGGTCGTCGAGAGCTGCGGCGCTCGCACCGGGGTCGGCCGATGCGGTGGCCGAGGTGACCGTCGAGCTCTCACCGTCCGAGGCGGTCGAGCAGCCCGCCAGCAGCAGCAGGCCCGCGCCTGCGGCAGCAGCGCGGGCAAGGATCGTGGTGGTGGTCATGGTGTCCTCCCTGAGTTGGTGACACCAGACTTGCGCTCGGCAGGCGGGCGCGGCGGCTCTCGATAACACTGTTATCACTTTGTGATGAAGGGCAGCCGATCCGGGGACGGGGAGGGTCGCGAGGGCATGAAAAAAGCCCGCCGTAGCGGGCTGTTCTCCAGCTGGCCTACCTGGACTCGAACCAAGACTAACGGAACCAGAAACCGTCGTGCTGCCAATTACACCATAGGCCAATCCGTTCGGCCGGGGCCGAACACACCGGTCGAACCCGAGGGCCGACCGGCGCACTACTCTACCGCGCTCGAGCCCTCCCGCAAAACCGACGACGCGCAGCCCTGCGCGGCGATCGCATCGAGCACGAGGTGGGCGACGGCATCGTCGCGTTCGGGATCCGCGCTCGGCAGTAGCGCCGTCTGGACGAGGTGGTCCCCACACTCGAGAATCGGCCCGGTGGCAGGGCCTTCGACGGGCAGCAACGCCTGGGGGTCCGCCGCGACACGCACCATCAGGGCCTCCCCCTGGCCGGTCAGGCCCACGAGGTCCACGAAGGCGTCCGTCCCCAGCCGCTCGCTCACGATCCACACCTGGGAGGCGTTGACGGCAGCGACGATCCGATCGCCCGCGGCGGTCCAGGTCTGCGGCGCCGGGCCCGGCGCCGCATTGCCGTCGACGAGCACCGCGGCGCGCAGCTGCGCCACGGGGTCACCCTCGAGGATGA
The DNA here is from genome assembly GCF_016862815.1 of Demequina activiva. Taxonomy (GTDB): domain Bacteria; phylum Actinomycetota; class Actinomycetes; order Actinomycetales; family Demequinaceae; genus Demequina; species Demequina activiva. The sequence continues at coordinate 112,563 of NZ_BONR01000004.1, forward strand.
GCGCCTGGGCCACGAATGCCACAAAGGCCTCGTCTGCCCGCGCGGCGGCGAGGGCGGCGTCGAGCGCCTCCTCGTTGTCGATGTAGAGCAGCTGCGGAGCCGGGTCGCAACCGCCATCGGCCACCCGATCGCCGACCGCCTCAGCCCACTCCTGGGCTCCCGCCGCGTCGAGGCCCTGCAGCGCCCGCGCGTTGAGCACTGCTGGCAGCGGCCCAGCGCCGCCCGCAGGATCGATTCCGAGGGCGCCTCCCACGATCGCGAGCTGATCCGCGTCGGAGTCAGGATCCGGGCGGTAGTCGAAGCCACGCTCGCGCATGCATGCGGCGATCTCGAGCTCGTCGAGCCAGAAGTGGTGGAGGATCATCGACTCCTGTCGAGCCGTGAGCCCCGCGGCGGGCGCCGCGTCGACCGCGGAGTCCTCGCCCGAGGCGTCGGACGCCGCCGGGCCCCATGCGTCGAGCGCCAACGTCCCGCCCACCACGGCGAGCACGCCTACCATCCATCTCCACTGGCGGGCGCGCCATGGCGGCGGCCGCCACCGCTCGCGCGGCGCGGTCTCGATCGACTCGACGTCGATGGTCTCCATCGCCCTCCCCGGGCACCAGCGCTGCCGGGGTCTCGCGCGTCGGCGCCCTCAGGGGAACCCTACGCCGCGTCCGCGCCGGCGTCACGGCCCGGCGGAGAGGACGGCGTCGCGCCTCTCACGCTACCGCGATGGCCGGTAGGGGAAGGCGATCTCGCACACGACGTCCTCCGCAGCCGCAGCCAGCACATCGGCGACGTACACCTCGCGCGACGGCATGGAGGCGATCATCTCCCCGTGCTCCGACACCCACGCCGCCACGGCGTCGTAGGCCGCGAGGATCGCGGGGTACTCGATGCCCGCCTTGGTGGCCGGCACGTAGGCCTCCGCGTGCTCGTCCTCACGGCGCAGCACGATGTCGCCCTCGGGTTCCGCGGGGCCATCGATCACGACGCACACCTCGACGACGGCGCTCGCGTCGGGGCTCACCGGGCCATGGAAGATGACATAGGTGGGCTCCTCCGGCGTCGTGTCGAGCGCTCTCAGGCCCGGATGGCGCTCAGCCCACTCGAACAGGGTGGAGAACGCGGACATGATGAACTCCTCCAGCTCAGGCTGGAACAGCTCCTTCGAGATGACGGCCAGCTTGCGGGCCGGCACAGTGCGGGTGTGGATGTCCATGGGGGGTTGCCCCTCTCTGCGCAGGCGCGCGATGACGTAGCGGCCGATGCCGCGGCGGTCGGCGTGGCGACGCTCCTGGCCCGACCACCAGTCCTGGTAGACGGTCAGGGCGTCGCCCGGGGAGGCGTCGAGGATTCGTGCCACCACCGCCAGCGGCACGTCGATGCGCCGCAGGTCGCCAATGAGCGTCGCCCGTGCCCGCTGGTCCGGCGAGTAGTACCGGTAGCGGGTCACGGGGTCGACATGAGCGGGGGCGAGCAGGCCATGGTCGTCGTAGTGACGCAGCGCCTTGATGGACAGGCGCGTGTGCCGGGCGAAGTCCCCGATACCTAGCAATCCCTCGTTCATGTCACCGATGCTGGCGTCTCCCCCTGCGGGAGGGTCAAGCGTCCTCTTCCGACCAGTCGTAGAACGGCCTCACCTCGAGCACGCCGCCGCGCGCCATCGGATGGCCCAGCGCCACCTGAACCGCCTCGTCGAGGCTGCCGCACTCAAGGATGTCCAGGCCCGCGATGTGCTCGTGAGTCTCCGCGAACGGACCGTCCGTCACGGAGGTCCCGTCGCGCCGGACGCGCACCGTTCTGGCTTGCGAAGCGGGGGCGAGCCGGTCGCCGAAGAACCGCGCTCCGGTGGCGTCGTGCTCCTCGACCCAGGCGGTCGGGTCGTCGTCGCCCTCGATCGGATCAGCGATGGGCTCGGTGAGGACCAGCATGAGGTACTTCATGGGTGTGCCTTTCGTCGGGCGGAGTCTCCGCCGTCGCCCTGTCCACGAATGGTGGCACGTGCGCACGACAACTCACCAGAGATGCGCTCCATGGCGACCGTGACGTCAGGGCGTCAGCTCCAGCGATGGAACCACCTGGTCAAGAGCGGACACGCGCACGATCCTGTCGAAGCCCGGGCTCGCCTCGTCGAACGCCACCCGGCCGGCGCCGGGCCGGTCGATCCAGACGCCCGTGAGCCCCGCATCGGCCGCTCCCACGGCGTCGATGTCCGGCTCGTCCCCCACGTACGCGACATTCTTCGGGGCAAGGCCCAGCCGTCGCACGCCCTCGTGGAAGACGCGGGGATCAGGCTTGCCGACGCCGAAGGTGTCGACGCCCACGAACATCTCGACGCGCTCGAGGCCGCACGCCGCAAGCTTCATGATCTGGTAGTCCGTGTCCGCGTTCGAGACCGCTCCATAGGCGATGCCGGCGCTCTCGAGAGTCTCGAGCAGCGGCAGCGCGTCCTCGTGCGCGCGCCACCCCTCCCGAAAGTGCCGCTCGAAGCCTTCATCCCAGATGTCGTAGGCGTCCTCGTCCAGGGGCGGGCCACCGTACTCGGCGTGGAGCTCGTTGGCTCGACGCTTGCGCTGCTCGCGGTGGCTGAGCTCGCCACGAGTGTGGGCCCGATACCAGCCGGAGCGATCCTCGCGCCAGAACCGCACCACCTCGTCAGGGTCGAGCCCATCGCGCAGGTACTCGTCCGCCACGCGCAGCAGCGCGTGACGGAACGCGCCGCGAGTGTCGACCAGGGTGTCGTCGATGTCGAGCAGGATGCCCCGCACGGGCCCAGCCAGCATGCCGCGCCCCTAGAGCGAGGCTCGCAGGCGACGCAGACGGGCGAGCGAGTGCTCCTGGCCCAGGATCTCCATGGACTCGAACAGCGGCGGTGACACGAGCCGGCCGGTGACGCCCACGCGCAAGGGGCCGTAGGCGAAGCGCGGCTTGATGCCCATCTGGTCCACCAGCACGGCCTGCAGCGCCTCCTGCTGCGCGGCGGCGCTGAAGTCATCCAGGCCCTCGAGCACGCCGATGGCAGCGTCGAGCACCTCAGCGGCGTTGTCGGGCAGCTTCGCGATCGCCGCCTCGTCGTACGGCAGCGCCTCGTCCTCGACGAACAGGAACCCCAGCATTCCCGGCGCCTCTCCCAGCAGGTTCATGCGGGTCTGGACCAGCGGCGCCGCCTCGGCGAGCGTCTGCTCCTCGTGCGGGGCGAGCGCCTGGGTGTCGGCGGTCGACAGGTGTCCGGATGCGTGCAGGTAGGGCACCATGCGGTCCACGAAGTCACCCAACGGCAGCGCGCGCAGGTGCTCGGCGTTGATCGCCTCGGCCTTCTTGAGGTCGAAGCGCGCCGGCGTCGGCGTGACGTCAGAGATGTCGAACGCCGCGACCAGCTCCGCGGGCGTGAAGATGTCGCGGTCCGGGCCGATGCTCCAGCCCAGCAGCGACAGATAGTTCAGCAGGCCCTCGCGGATGAAGCCGCGGTCGCGGTGCAGGAACAGGTTGGACTCCGGCGCGCGCTTGGACAGCTTCTTGTTGCCCTCGCCGGTGACCATGGGCATGTGCCCGAACTGCGGCACCCGCTCGGACACGCCGAGCTCCACCATCGCGCGATGCAGAACGATCTGCCGCGGCGTCGAGGACAGCAGGTCCTCGCCGCGCAGCACGTGCGTGATCGCCATGAGCGCATCGTCCACAGGATTGACGAGCGTGTAGAGCGGCACACCGTTGCCGCGCACGATGACGAAGTCCGGGATCGACCCTGCGGGGAACGTGACGTCGCCGCGGATCAGGTCCGTGAACGTGATGTCCTCGTCCGGCATGCGCACGCGGATCACCGGCTGGCGACCCTCGGCACGGTACGCGGCCTTCTGCTCCTCGGTGAGGTCGCGGTCGAAGCCGTCGTACCCCAGCTTGGGGTCGCGGCCGGCGGCGTGGTGGCGCGCCTCAACCTCCTCCGGCGTGGAGAAGGACTCGTACGCGTAGCCGCCCTCGAGCAGGCGGCGCGCCACATCCATGTGGAGCTCGTGTCGCTCGGACTGACGGTAGGGCGCGTGCGGACCACCCACCTCGGGACCCTCGTCCCAGTCCAGGCCCAGCCATCGCAGCGCGTCGAGGAGCTGCTCGTAAGACTCCTGCGAGTCGCGCTCCGCGTCCGTGTCCTCGATCCGGAACACGAAGGTGCCGCCGTGGTGGCGAGCGTGTGCCCAGTTGAACAGCGCGGTGCGGATGAGCCCCACGTGCGGCGTCCCCGTGGGAGACGGGCAGAACCGCACCCTCACCTCGCTCGTCTCCACCGCATCGTTCACAGCCGTCATCGGCGGATCACCGGATTGCGCAGCACTCCCAGCCCCTCGATCTCGATCTCTACGACGTCCGCGTGGTTCAGCTTCGTCACACCGGACGGCGTGCCGGTCAGGATGATGTCACCGGGAAGCAGCGTGGTCACCTCGGAGACCATCGCGACAGCCTCGGACACGTCGCGGATCATGTCCCGGGTGCTCCCGGTCTGCACCGTCTCGCCGTTGATGCGCGAGCTGATCTGCGCATCGTCCCAGCTCAGGTCCGTCTCGATCCACGGACCGAGCGGCAGGGAGGTGTCGAAGGCCTTGGCGCGGAACCACTGGTCCTCCTGGCGCTGCAGGTCGCGCGCCGTGACATCGTTCGCGCAGGTGTAGCCGTAGATGTAGTCCGTGGCGCGCTCAGGCGTGACGTCCTTGCACAGCCGGCCGATCACCACGGCGAGCTCCGCCTCGAGCTGCACATCGTCGCTGTAGTGGGGCAGCACGATGGGATCGTCGGGGCCGATCACCGCGGTGTTGGGCTTGAGGAACAGGATGGGGACCTCGGACGCAGGGCCGCGATGCGGGATCTCCCTCGCGTGAGCCTCGTAGTTCTTGCCCAGGCAGATCGCCTTCGAGCGAGGGATCACCGGCGCGAGCAGGCGCACGTCGTCCGTGAGCTTGATGCGCTCGTTGGCCACCTCCCCCGGCGTGTACATGGGATCGCCGGTGAGGACCACCAGCTCCTCCTGGCCCGGGTCGCCGTCGACGACCGCGTACCGCGGCTCGTCACCTGTCGTGAATCTCGCGATGCGCATGGGTTCCAGCCTAGCCGCGTCGCGACTCAGGTTCTTGCTCCGCGCCGTGCGTACGATGCCAGCATGACGGAGATCCAGCCGACGACGGCCGATGCGCTGATGGCCGATGCCGACGCTCAGCTGGCCGCGCTGCTGCGCCACGCCGATGCGCTCCCCGACTTCGCGGTGAGCGAGGACTTCTCCGGCGAGCGGGTCGCGGACGTCCTGGCACATCTGCACGGCTGGCACCTGCTCTTCCTGTCCTGGACCGCGAAGGAGGCGGCCGGCGTCGAGCCCACCTTCCCTGCTCCCGGCTACACCTGGGACCGCCTCGCCGAGCTGAACGCGGCCATCCTCGCGGAGCACGCGCATCGGCCGTACTCCGAGCTGCGCGGCCGTCTGGTCGACTCGCACGCCCGCATGCTCGACGCCGTGCGGGGCCTGGACGACGGCACGCTGTTCGACGTGGGCGCCCACGCGTGGGCCGGCGACCAGTCGTTGGGCCTGGTCGCGCACGAGTGCCTGGGCGGGCACTACCGGTGGGCGGAGAGCGCATTGGGCGTATGCGCGCGGTGACCTCCCCATCCACCACCAGGGTCCGCGCGCGCATCGACGGACTGGATGTCGCGCGTGCCATCGCCGTGCTCGGGATGATCGCCGCGCACATCGGCGACGAGGGCACCCGCGCCCCAGACACCGAGGGCTGGGGGTGGCTGGTCATCTCCCACGGCTTCCCGTCATCGTTGTTCGCCGTGCTGGCCGGGGTGTCGATCACCCTCATGCTCACGCAGCGCGGCGTCGTTCCGGTGGCCGACGTCGGCTCCGAGCAGCTCACGCGGACACGCATCCGTGTGGCCGTGCGCGGAGGCCTGCTGATCGTGATGGGCGTCGCGCTGATGCTGTTGGACACGTTCGTGGCGATCGTGCTGACCAACCTCGGCATCGCCTTCCTGGTGGCGCTGCCGGCGCTCGCGTGGCGCAGGCGGGTGCTGGTGCCCCTGATCGCGGTGCTGGTGCTCGCAGGCGGGTGGGTCGCGCGCGTCCTGTCCGATGCGGTGGATGCCGAGCCCTCGCGGCCGCTGCCCGTGCTCGACGCGCTGTGGTCGTACCGGTATCCCCTGCTGGTGTGGCTCGCCTACCTGCTGGTGGGACTGATCGTGGGAAGGCTGGCGCTGCGGCGGGACGTGACCGCGCTGTGGCTGGTCGCCGGAGGCGTCGCGCTCGCGGTCGGTGCACGCGTGGTCGAGGCCCTGCTCTCCGACGGGCCGCTGGAATCACCCTGGCTGTCCTCCACGTCTCACTCGTACACCCCGGTCGAGATGACCCAGAACATCGGCGTCGCTCTCGCGGTCACCGGCTCCTGCCTCTGGCTCGCGCGCCGCATTCCGAGGCTCCTGTGGCCCTTGCGCGCCACGGGGTCGATGGCACTCACGGTGTATGTGCTGCAGATCCTCGTGATCGCGCTCGTGGGCAACGAGATGATCCTCGAGCCCTCCAACGTCTCCCTGGTGGTCACCTGCGCCGGCCTCGTGGCGTTCGCGTGCGCATGGCGGGCATGGCTGGGCCAGGGGCCACTCGAGCGACTGATGACGGTGACGTCCAACGCCGCGGCCGAGGCCTACCTCACGCGGGACCGCACTGCGCTCACCTGAGAGATCTGGGCTGAGACAATGGGCGCCATGCCCACCCTCGCCGCGACCGTCCTGTCCCCGGCGGACTGGGCCGCGCGCGCAACTGCGCATCGCGATCGGGCCGATGCGCTCACCGAGGGCCGCCGCGAGCGCGCCGCGCGCGGCGAGTCCCACGCGATCGAGGACTTCCTCTTCGAGTACTACAACGCCAAGCCCGGACAGCTGCGCCGGTGGCACCCAGGCATCGGCGTCGCATTGCAGGCGGCCGATGCGCATGCCGAGCAGCGCTGGTACGTCACGCGGGACGGGGAGACGTCCCTGGATAGGGCGGCGTTCGCTGCCGAGCGCGGCGACACCGCGCTGTACATTCGTCGCCTCCTGGTCGCGACGGCCGGCCGCGCGCCGCTGCTGGGCTGCTTCGGGATGCACGAGTGGGCCATGGTCTACCGATCGGCGGATGTCGAGCGCCGGCACGGCCTGCCGCTGCGCCTGGGGTCGGAGGGGACAGATGCCGCCGTCGAGGCGAACCCGCTGGTGTGCACGCACTTCGACGCGTTCCGCTTCTTCACGCCGGAGGCGGTGCCGCGCAACTCGACGCAGCTCACGCGCTCCACGCAGCCCGACTCCGAACAACCCGGCTGCCTGCACGCCACGATGGACCTCTACAAGTGGTGCCTGAAGCTGGGTCCAGCGGTTCCGGGCGAGCTGCTGCTGGACTGCTTCGCATTGGCGCGCGACGTGCGGCGGGTGGACATGCAGGCCTCGCCCTACGACGTGTCGTCCTACGGGCTCTCGGCGATCGCCGTCGAGACGCCCGCCGGAAAGTCCGAGTATGCCGCCCGTCAGCGCGACTTCGCTCGCCGTGCCGCGCCGCTGCGAGAGCGCCTCATCGAGGTCTGCGACGCGGTGCTGGCCTGACGGCGGCGCACCGCTCGCGGAAGGTCAGGGAACCAGGTCCTCGGCGACCGCGAGCGCCGCTGCGGTGCGATCCGCTGCCGTTCCACCCAGGTCGCTGCCAGGCTTGTTGGCGAACAGCACTGACATGATCGCCATGCGCATGCGCAGCTTGTCCTCGACGCTCGCGTTGGGCGGCAGCGCCGCCGTCCACAGGCGCTGCTTGATCTGATGCACCAGCGCGGTGGTCGACCGGAGGTTGTTGAGCGCGACCTCGTTCTGCTGGACGCACTGGATGACGCCGCCGCCGGTGCCGCGCGTGATGTCACCGAGGCGGCGAACCACCTCGAGACGACGCTCCCGTGTGGAGGGCCCGGACTGCATCCACTGCACCAACCCGTCGATCTCGTCCGAGACCTTGCTGAGGAGCGAGTCGAGGATCTCCTCCTTGGTGCGGAAGTGGTAGTAGAGCGCCGCCTTGGTGACGCCCAGGTCCTCGGCGATCTCGCGCAGCGAGGTCTGGTCGTAGCCGTTGTCCGTGAAGCGCTCGAGCGCGACGGTCTGGATGCGCGCGCGGGTGTCACCGCGCTTGCGCGTTCCTGACTCGACCATGGCTCTCCCTCTGCTGCCGAAGAAACTTCACAAGAAGTCTACTTGACGACCGGCTAGCAATCGCACTAGCGTCACTCTCATAACTTACCGGACGGCTAGTTGATTCCACAAGGAACGCAACCACCATCCCCCATCGTCGCCGTCCTCGGCCGAGGCTACGACATCGCCCACCGACGGGCACGCCCCCACGCCACGGCGCGCATCGGACATGCCTGCACGCCACCTCCCCGGAAGGCTCCTCATGGACACCACCCCCGACCCCCGCCGCTGGTGGGGTCTCGCCGCGATCGGGCTCGCGCAGCTCATGGTCGTGCTCGACATGACCATCGTGAACATCGCCCTGCCCACCGCTCAGGCGGACCTGGGCATCTCGGATGCGGACCGCCAGTGGGTCATCACGGCCTACACCCTCGCGTTCGGCGGCCTGCTGCTGCTGGGAGGGCGCCTGGGCGACGTCTGGGGTCGCAAGCGCACGCTCATCGTGGGGCTCGTAGGATTCGCCGCCGCGTCCGCGCTGGGCGGCATCGCGCAGAGCTTCGAGATGCTCATCACCGCCCGCGCCCTGCAGGGAGTGTTCGCCGCGCTCCTGGCACCGGCCGCACTGTCGATGCTCAACGTCACCTTCACGGATGCCCGCGAGCGCGCACGCGCCCTGGGCGTCTACGGCGCGATCGCCGGCGGTGGCGCCGCCATCGGACTGATCCTGGGCGGAGCGCTCACCCAGTACGTCGACTGGCGCTGGACGCTCATGGTCAACGTTCCCATCGCAGCGCTCGCAGTCGTGGGCGCGGCGCTGTTCCTCCACGACCCCGTCGGGGGTCGCGTGCGGGTCCGGCTCGACATCCCCGGCGCGCTCCTCGCCACCGGCGGTCTGCTTGCGATCGTGTTCGGCCTGAGCGAGGCGGAGCAGGACGGCTGGACGTCTGCCATCGTGCTCGGATCGCTCACCGTGGGTGTGCTGCTCATGGCCGCGTTCGTCGCTGTCGAGCGCCGCACCCCGCACGCACTGCTGCCGCTGCACCTGCTGCGCGACCGCAACCGCCTGGGCGCGCTCAGCGCCGTGGGCCTGTCGCAGATCGGCATGTTCGGCGTGTTCCTGTTCCTCACCTACTACATGCAGGGCGTTCAGGGCTTCTCTCCCATGGCCACCGGCATCGCCTTCCTGCCCATGGTCGTGGGCATGATGACCGGCGCGGTGGGCATCTCTGCCCGCCTGCTGCCTCGCGTGGGCCCGCGGCGCCTCATGATCCCTGGGCTGCTGATCGCCGCGGGAGCGCTGACGTTCCTCACCCAGATCGAGGTCGGCTCCTCCTACTGGCTGCACGTGTTCCCTGGCCTGCTGTTCCTGGGACTGGGCATGGGCCTGACCTTCATGCCATCGATGGCCACCGCCACGGGCGGCGTGCGCGGGTCCGATGCGGGAGTCGTGTCCGCGACGCTCAACACCACCCAGCAGGTGGGCGGCTCGATCGGCATCGCGCTGCTCAACACGATTGCTGCCTCCGCGACCTCGGCATGGATCCTCGACAACGGCGGCCCGGCGGCAGACCTCGATGAGGCGGCCGTCGCGGGCTTCACCACCGCCATGTGGGTGTCCGTGGGTGCCTTGGTGCTCGCCGCCTTGACCGCGGCGATCCTCGTCAACGCCCACCCCTCCGACAGCCACCGGCCCCTCACTCCCGAGGAGCTGGCGGATGCCGATCTCGCCGGAGCGCCGATGTCCGGCGCAGAGGCTCCCGTCGCTCAGGCCGTGGGTGCACCCGCGACCGGCGGCTCCACCGATCCCGGCGAGGACGCGCCTGCAGTGATGCGCCCGTAGTCCTCGCCCCTCCCCTGCGACGCCCCTCGGACCGTTCCGGGGGGCGTCGCTCTGCGTCCGTGGCGTGTCACTGCCAGGCGGCGAGGAGTGCGCGTGTGAACGGCACCACGACGTCGCCGTCCGCAGCCGTGCCGTCGCCGGTCGGCGTCGAGGCGTACCCGAACAGCGCTCGCCCGCGCTCGCGCACCAACGCGTCGTGCGTCGCTCGCCACGTGGTCATCGTGCGCTCGTCCGGCCTGCCATGACCCACTCAACGTAGCCAGCGCGTGCGCGGTTGGGGCGAGGGCGCGCGGTGCCGTCACCCCGACGGCACCGCGCTCGTCTCACGCCAGCTGCATCGTGGTCACGCAGGTGGCGTCCTCACCATCATCTGTGCTCAGGCGCTCGGTGGCGGTGAGGCCGTCCCGAGTGATCGTCAGGTCGACCTCCGTGCCGCGGGGCAGCCACAGGCCCACGAAGCCGTTGTCGAAGGTCACCATGGACTGCTCGAGGAGCACCTCGCCCGATGCGGCGTCGGTGACCAGCACGTCGACCGCCTCGGAGCGCATCTCGCCTGCACACGTGGTGAGCGAGTGGAAGTAGCACTCGTGGGTGGTGTCGACGTAGGGAGCGATGGAGACGTAGAACTCGTCCTCGGGCATGGGCAGAGCGACCTCCGCGCCGCTGGCGTCAGAGATCAGCAGCTCATCCGGCCGGATCGAGGCGAACAGCTCGGACTCTCGCTCCGCGAGCGCCGTGGCGTCGAGCGTGTCGATCACCTCGCGGGCGTCGAGACCGGCGAGGCCGTAGGCCCCGAGGATCTCGTCCGCCGAGGGCTGCGGAGCCTCCGGGCTCGGAGCCTCCGGGCTCGACGACTCGGAGACCGGAGCCTCCTGCGCCGGGGCGGCGGTGCACGCCGCGAGGAGGAGGGCAAGTGCCGCGGATGCGGCGGCGACGCGGATGCGCGCCTGGGTTCGGGTGTGAAGCATGGAAGTTCCTTCTGTCAGGGGGGTGGGATGAGCGTGGGCGCAGCCGGTGCGGAGGTCCGCAGGCCGCGCAGCGCTCACCTCACGTCCGACAGATGCCGAGTGCGGACAGATCCGGTGGCCGGACCGGGCCGGGCGGCACGCGCACCGCGGTCGTAGCGAGGGGCTGGCGAATCGCGAGCCAGACCACGGGTGCGGGCCGCAGCGCGGACATGAGCGCGACCACCACGATCGTCACGAGGCATGCGATCATCGCGCCCTCGTCGTGGTCGATGCAGCCGGGGCAGTCCGCATCAGCGGCGACAGCCGTCAGCGCAGGCCCATGGTGGAGGCCATCCGTGGCGTCGCTCGCCATGCTGGCCGAGCCGCCCGCGGAGGCGTGAGCGAAGCCCATGCCGAGCACCAGCGCCAGGGCGAGCAGCCCGCCGAGCACCACCCATCGCGCCGCCAGCGGGAGTCCGGTGCGGCGTGCGCGGGTGGGCGCGCTCGTCATGATGCGTCAGTCTAGAACGGTCGACGAGCGGCTCAGACGGGACGAACGGCCCGGCGGCTCACTCCTCGGATGGACGACGATGGGCGCCGTCGGCGGCGACGTCGAGCATGGCCTCCTCGACCGCCGGCACGGCCTTGCGCCCGGCCGATGCGACGGCCCCCACACCCGCGACGGTCACCAGGGCGATGCCGGCCGCGACCACCCACGTGAGGCGCTGATCGAGCAGGACGAGGCCGGCGATCGCGGCGATCGCCGGCGCGAGTGCCAGCAGGATCGCGAAGGTCTCGGCCTTCATGCGTCGCAGTGCGCTGAGCTCGATCCCGTAAGGAATGGCGGAGGACAGCACGGCCACCGCGAGGCCCAGCGCGAGCGCCTGCGGCGCCAGCAGCGCTGCGCCCACCACCACGCCCGCGATCGGCACGGTGATGAGTGCGCCCACAGCTGCCGCCAGCGCCAGCCCCACCAGCCCCGGCATCGCCGCGCCTGCGGCCCGCGCGGTGAGGATGTAGGCGGCCCACATCACGGCGGCGCCGGCGGCGAACAGAAGGCCCACAGGGTCGAGGTCCTGCGCTCCACCCCCCAGGAGCACCACCCCGGTCGCGGCCAGGCCCGCCCAGAGCAGGCCCTTCCAGCTGCGGCTCGCGAACACGCTCAGCACCAGCGGGCCCATCACCTCGATGGTGACCGTCACGCCCAGCGGGATACGGGCGAGCGCAAGGTAGAAGAAGGCGTTCATCGCCGCGAGCGACACGCCGAAGGCCAGCACCGTGGGCCAGTGGATGGGTGCGCCGCGCCGCAGCCGCAGGAACGCGAAGGGCAGCAGCACCAGCGCGGAGAACAGCAGGCGTGACGCGATGACGCCCCACGCTCCGATGTCAGGGATGATCGTGACGGCGACCGCAGCGCCGGCCTCCTGGCACACCAGTCCCAGGAGCACCAGCAGCGGCATCGCTGCGGTGCGGGAGTCAGTGGCCATGTGCCCATCCTGGCGCACGGCAAGTCAGCCTTGGTGCTCCTAGGAGCGGCGGGCCGCCTCGACGCCCTTGTTGGCCAGCGCATCGGCCCTCTCGTTGCCGGGATCGCCCGCATGACCCTTGACCCACACCCACTCGACCTGATGTCGGGCCACCTGCTCGTCGAGCGCGATCCACAGCTCCTGGTTCTTGACGGGCTTCTTGTCGCGGGTCTTCCAGCCGTTGCGCTTCCAGCCCTTCATCCAGCTGGTCACGCCGTTCATCACGTACTGCGAGTCCACGTGCAGGGTCACCGCGCAGGGCTTGTTGAGGGTCTTGAGGCCCTCGATCACCGCCGTGAGCTCCATGCGGTTGTTGGTGGTGTGCTGCTCGCCGCCGAACAGCTCGCGCTCCTTGCCGCCGGCCCTCATCCACGCACCCCAGCCGCCGATGCCGGGATTGCCCTTGCAGGCGCCGTCGGTCCACATGTCCACGGGGGTCAGGTCGCTCTCGGTCACGCCCGACACTGTAGGGCACACTGGTGGCCATGCCCCGGAAGGACCATGCCTCGACGCCCGCTGTCGCCGTGCTGGTGCAGGCCGGGGTGCCACACGACCTTCACCCGTACGAGCATGATCCGGCCTCCGAGCTGTCCTACGGCCTCGAGGCCGCCGCTTCGCTGGGCGTCGACCCGCGAGCGGTGTTCAAGACCCTGTGCGTGCAGGTCGACGGCACGCTGACCATGGCGCTCGTCCCGGTATCAGGCTCGCTCGACCTCAAGGCCGTCGCCAAGGCGACCGGGGCCAAGCGCGCGGTGATGGCCGAGCCGGCCGCAGCGGAACGCGCCACCGGCTACGTCGTGGGCGGCATCTCGCCACTCGGTGGACGCAAGCGACTGCCTGCCGTCATCGACGAGTCCGCCCTGGACCTCGCGCGCGTCTATGTGAGCGGCGGCAGGCGCGGGCTCGACATCTCTCTTGCGCCAGCTGATCTGGTGCGGCTGACTGGCGCGACCACCGCGCCCATCGGGAAGGACTCATGACAGACCTGCACCCTCCTCAGGATGACTGGGACCCGGCGGCGTCGCTCGCCGAGGTCAAGGCGCGCGTGCACATCGCGGAGGCGGCGTGCGGGCGCGCCGGTGCGGGTGTGCAGCTCCTGGTGGCGACCAAGACGTGGGATGCGAACGCTGCCGCTGCCGTGGTCGCGGCCGGCGGGTCGCTCGTGGGCGAGTCGCGCATGCAGGAGCTCGCCGCCAAGGGCGACGCGCTGCGGGCGTCCGGCGCGCGCGTGCACGTCATCGGCCAGCTGCAGCGCAACAAGGCCGCCATCGCCGTGCAGTTCGCGGACTGCGTCCAGACCGTGGACTCGCTGCGCCTGGCCGAGCGGCTGTCGCGGCTGTGCCTGGAGGCCGAGCGCGACCTCGAGGTGATGATCCAGGTGAACGTCTCCGGGGAGGACAGCAAGGCGGGAGTAGCGCCGGACGAGGCCCTGGCCCTCGCATCGGCCGTCCAGGCCCTGCCTTCGCTCACGGTGACGGGCTTCATGACGATCGGGCTGAACTCGCAGGAGGAGGGCCCGGTGCGGGAGGGCTATCGCCGACTGCGCGAGCTCCGCGACACGGCGCTGATTCGCTCCGAGCGCGGCGAGATGCCGCTGCGGGAGGCGTGGCACCTGTCGATGGGCATGTCGCGCGATCTCGAGTGGGCCATCGCCGAGGGCGCCACGATGGTGCGCGTGGGCACGGCCGTCATGGGCGCCCGCCCCTCGAACTAGGCACGTCACGGTCACGGCTACGGCCGCCTCTGCCGCTGGAGGCAAGCCATGTCCACGCACCGGTCAGTCACAATGGACGCGATGACCTCCTCCGACGCTCCCCTCCTCGCCCGCCTGCCCATCGGCGCGCAGGGCACGCCGCCTGACCCCGACGCGCTGTACGAGGCCTTCGACGCCTGGGCCACCGAAGCGGGCCTCCCGCTCTATGCGCACCAGGACGAGGCGCTCATGGAGATCGTCTCCGGCTCTCACGTGATCCTCGCGACGCCCACCGGCTCCGGCAAGTCGCTGGTCGCCGCAGGCGCGCACTTCGCAGCACTTGCCGCTCACCGGGCCGGCACCGGCGGCCGCACGTACTACACGGCGCCCCTGAAAGCCCTGGTGAGCGAGAAGTTCTTCGCGCTCATCGACCTGTTCGGCTCGGAGAACGTGGGGATGATGACGGGCGACTCGGCCGTCAACGCGGACGCCCCCATCATCTGCTGCACCGCGGAGATCCTCGCCAACCTGGCGCTGCGAGACGGCGCTGCGACCGATGCCGCGCTGGTGGTCATGGACGAGTTCCACTTCTACGGCGACCCGCAGCGCGGCTGGGCGTGGCAGGTGCCGCTGCTCGAGCTGCCGCGCACACAGTTCGTGCTGATGTCCGCGTCGCTGGGCGACACGTCCTGGCTCGTGGAGGACCTCACCGAGCGCTCGGGCCGCACAGTCGCGGAGGTCACCACCGCGGAGCGCCCGGTTCCCCTCGCGTTCGACTACAGCGTCGAGCCGCTGCCCGAGGTGGTGGAGCGGCTGGTCGAGACGGGCCAGGCGCCGCTGTACGTCGTGCACTTCACGCAGAAGGACGCCATCGACCGCGCCCAGGCGCTGCTGAGCATGAAGGTGGCCTCGAAGGAGGAGAAGCAGGCGATCGCCGATGCGCTGGCGGGGATCCGCTTCGCGACCGGATTCGGCAAGACGCTCTCGAAGTTCCTGCGCGCGGGCATCGGCGTGCACCACGCAGGCATGCTGCCCAAGTACCGTCGCATAGTCGAACGACTGACTCAGCAGGGCCTGCTCAAGGTGGTGTGCGGCACCGACACCCTGGGCGTGGGCATCAACGTGCCCATCCGCACCGTGGTGCTGACGTCGCTCGTGAAGTACGACGGCGAACGCATGCGCCACCTCACCGCACGCGAGTTCCATCAGATCGCGGGGCGTGCCGGACGCGCCGGGTTCGACACCGAGGGCGACGTCATCGTCATGGCACCCGAGCACGTGATCGAGAACCGCAAGGCGCTGGCCAAGGCCGGCGACGACCCCAAGAAGCGTAAGAAGATCGTTCGCAAGAGCGCGCCCGCCGGCTCAGTGAACTGGACCGATGCGACGTTCGAGCGCCTGCGCGACGCCCCTCCGGAGCCGCTCACCAGTCACTTCGCCGTCACCCACGCGATGGTCCTCAACGTGCTGGCACGTGGCGTGGCGAACCCGGCGCTCGACCGCGAGGCTCAGGACCCGGTGCTCGCGATGCGCAGCCTCATCGATGCGGTGCACGAGACCGAGGCGCAGAGGCAGGGCCACCTGCGACAGGCGCTGCGGATCTACCGCTCGCTGCGCGTGGCGGGCGTGGTGGAGCGCATCCGCGTCCCCGACCCCACGCACCCCCGCGGGGAGCGCCCCTCCGTGCGACTGACCGTCGACGTGCCCCGCGGCTTCGCGCTGAACCAGCCGCTGTCCCCGTTCGCGCTGGCGGCGATGGACCTGCTCAATGTGGAGTCCCCCGAGCACGCGCAGGACGTGGTGTCCGTGATCGAGGCGACGCTGTCCGACCCGCGCCAGATCCTCGTGGCCCAGCAGCATGCCGCACGCGGTGAGGCGATCGCCGCGATGAAGGCGGACGGCATCGAGTACGAGGAGCGCATGGAGCTCCTCGAGGAGGTCACGTGGCCCCAGCCTCTCGCGGACCTGCTCGAGCCGGCGTTCGTCGCCTACCGCCGCACCAACCCGTGGATCCTGGGCGCCGAGCTCTCCCCCAAGTCCGTGGTGCGGGACATGCTGGACAAGGCGATGTCCTTTGGCGACCTCATCTCCGTCTACGGGCTCGAGCGCA
This sequence comes from Demequina activiva, assembly GCF_016862815.1. Classification (GTDB taxonomy): domain Bacteria; phylum Actinomycetota; class Actinomycetes; order Actinomycetales; family Demequinaceae; genus Demequina; species Demequina activiva. The sequence continues at coordinate 128,842 of NZ_BONR01000004.1, forward strand.
CGGAGGGCGTGGCGCTGCGCTACCTGGCGGAGGCCTACCGCGCGATGCGGCAGACGGTGCCCGAGGAGCATCGGACGGAGGATGTGGTCGCGATCACCGAGTGGTTGGGCGAGCTGGTGCGCTCGACGGACTCGTCGCTGCTCGATGAGTGGGAGCGCCTCATGAATCCCGAGGTGACGATGGGCGATGACGCGGATCCCGCATCGGCCGCCGCCACCCCCGCGATGGCGGGGCCGGCACGGCCGATGTCCGGCAACCCGCGCGTGCTGAGGCGCTTGGTGCGCAACGCGCTGTTCCAGCGCGTCGAGCTCGCCGCTCGCGAGGACTACCAGGCACTGGGAGCCCTCGACGCGGGCGCTGGCTGGGATGCCGCCGCGTGGCGCGAGGCGCTCGATCCGCTGTTCGAGGAGCAGGGCGACCACGCGATCGGCATCGGGCCGGATGCGCGGTCTGCGGCGCTGGTGACCTTCGTGGAGCCCGGCGGCGATCACGACGAGGGCCGGGCGCGTGCAGCCCTCGCTGCCGCTCCGGATGCCTCGCTTCCCGAGGGCACCTGGGTGGTGCGGCAGGTGCTCGACGACCCTGCCGGTGACCATGACTGGGCGGTCACCGCACTGGTCGATCTGGATGCGTCCGACGAGGCCGGCGCCCCGGTGATCGAACTGCTCCACGTGGGCCCCCAGTAGGCACGTCGCCTCGTCGCGCTTGACAGACGACCTCGTTGTCAAGCACGCTTGTCATGTCAAGGACACTTGTCATCACCGGAGGAGGGCCGATGCGCAACGACGTTCGCGAGCGGCGCGAGGCACGCGGCCTGTCCCAGGCCGCTCTCGCCCAGCAGCTGGGCGTGTCGCGCCAGACCGTCAACTCGATAGAGAAGGGTCGCTACGACCCGTCGCTGCCGCTCGCCTTCGCGATCGCCGCCCACTTCGACACCACCATCGAGGAGATCTTCCATGTCGACTAAGGCCTCACCCCTGATCGCCAAGGCCGCCGCCTTCGTCGCCGGCGCCGCAGCCGCCAGCGTGCTCGCCGCGATCGCCTACGCCGCCGGCTACGACTCCGTAAGCAAGGGCATGATCCAAGGCGCGTCCGTCATGCTGGGGATCATCCTGATCCTGTGGATCGTGGGCCCGCGCCTGGGACTCGGCTCGCGCGTCGCGAACGGCGTCGCGGACGAGCGCGACGACCGCATCCTCACGGCCGCGTTCGCGGACTCCGCGGTGGGCATGGGCCTCGCCGCCGTCGGTGCGATGGTGGGCTCGTTCTACGGACTGCCGGGCGTCGCCGTCGCCGGCATCGTGCTGTGGGTGGGCGTGCTCACCTTCTCTGCCAGCGCAGTGGTGCGTTCCCGCCGCTCCTGAACCGGCGCATCGGCCGTCCCACGACCGCCTCCTACCACCTCGCTACCAGGAAGTTCGGTGCGCCGAAGACAGGTTCGCCTTCCTAGCGCCGCCGGACGCACCGCCGTAGCCTGGCGGCATGGACACATCGCACGAGCCCGAGGAGGCACGCCTGAGCGGCCGGCTCAACTGGCTGCGAGCAGGCGTGCTGGGCGCGAACGACGGCATCGTCTCCGTCGCCGCTCTCGTCGTGGGCGTCGCGGCTGCGACGCCCGAGAACGACGTCGCGATCCTCACCGCCGGCATCGCCGCTCTCGCTGCAGGCGCTCTGTCGATGGGCGTGGGCGAGTTCGTCTCCGTCTCCTCCCAGCGGGATGCGGAGAAGGCTCAGCTGGCGCGCGAACGGCGGTGGCACGACGAGCGTCCCGAGTGGGAGCTCGAGCAGCTCGCGCGTCTCAACATGGAGACAGGGATGAGCGAGCAGACGGCGATCGTGGCCGCTCGCGAGCAGACCGCCAAGGACCCGCTCGCGATCCACGCTCTGATGCACCTGGGCATCGACCCCGACGAGCTGGTCAGCCCCGTGCATGCCGGCATCGCGTCGCTGATCTCGTTCCTGGTAGGCGGCATCGTTCCCGTGCTGCTGATCGTGCTCGTCGCGCCCGCCTGGCAGGTGCCCACCACGGCTGCGGCGGTGGTGGTGATGCTCGCCGCGACCGGCACCCTCTCCGCTCGATTGGCGCACTCGCCCTACCCGCGCGCGATCGCGCGGAACGTCCTGGGCGGCTCGCTCGCGCTGGCGATCACCTACGGCATTGGCGCGGCCGTGGGCGTCGCGGTCTGAGCCGGCAACAGGCTCACCTGCCTCCCCTCACCGCTCCGACGTAGGCAACTGATGTGCACAACCGGCGCGAGTCGACCGGCGACGAGGCAACTCATGCACATGACTGGGCGTGGGCCCGACCGCTGCGGGCGAGCTCCGGCGGCCAACGCACGCGGCCGTCCGCCCACCCCCACGTGACCATCACGTGCCTCCACGCGCTGCAGAACTCACTTCCGTGAACATGACGTGCCTACGAGGGGGCGTCGCTGGCTCAGGGCACCAGGTCGAGCCACTCCTGTGTCGAGAACTTCGACTCCACCAGCGCGTGCGCCTGCGCCAGCTCGTCCGCAGTGACGGAGCTCGGCTCGGTCGCGTACCGCGATGCGAAGTGGGCGAGGAAGGCGTCGATGATCGCCTCGCGGGTCATGCCCGTCTGGCTGCGCAGCGGGTCCACGCGCTTGTTCGCGCTCGTGGTCCCCTTGTCCGACATCTTCTCGCGCCCGATGCGCAAGGTCTCGAGCATCGCCGCCGCATCGATGTCGTACGCCATCGTGACGTGATGCAGCACGGCGCCGGCGGCGTAGCGCTTCTGCGCGGCTCCCGCGATCTTGCCCTGGTCCGAAGCGATGTCGTTGAGCGGCACGTAGCGCGCCCGGATGCCCACGTCCGCCAGCGCGCCCAGCACCCAGTCGTCGAGGAACGCGTAGGACTGCTCGAAGCTCAGCCCCTCGACCAGAGACGACGGCACCGACAGCGAGTAGGTGATGGTGTTGCCCGGCTGGATGAACATCGCTCCGCCGCCAGAGACGCGGCGCGTCACGGTGATGTCGTGCCGCGCGGCGCCCTCAGGATCCACCTCGTTGCGGCGCGACTGGAAGGACCCGATCACCACAGCCGAGGACGCCCACTCCCAGATCCGCAGCGTGGGCCCGCGCCGCCCTGCGGCGACCTCGCGCGTGATGACGTCGTCGAGCGCCATCTGGAGGTGCGGCTCGCGGGGCTCGTCGTGGAGCACTCCGAAGCTGTGGTCCTGCCATCCGGTGGCGTGCCCCAGCGCCCGGCGCACCGCGATCGCCACGGCCTCGGGGCTGAAGCCCACGTACTGCGCCTCCGGTGCCGCGCGCTCGATGGCATAGGCCAGGTCCGCGACCGACGCGCTGGCCGGCAGCCCGGCGAGCGCGCCGCTGATCGCGAGGATCGCCTCCGCTGGCTCGAGGAAGAAGTCGCCGGAGATCACCACCCGGTCCAGGGTCGCGAGGTCTCCCTCGCCAATGGCCTCGACGTCCGCCACCACGAGCTTGCCGCCAGGAACCTTGTATTCACCGTGCATGGAGTCCATTGTCTCGCGATGGAGAACGGCCGATGCGCGCAAGGGCTCCGCTGGTGAGGGGCCGTCAGCGTCGGTCGATGCCCGCCTTCAGCAGTCCGTAGACCAAGGAGTCCGCGAGCGCCTCCCACGACGCCTCGATCACGTTGGGTCCCACGCCCACGGTGCGCCACAGCTCGCCGGTCTCCTGGTGGACCGTGGTGATGAGCACGCGGGTCACGGCGTCCGTGCCGTGGGAGGCCTCCATGATGCGCACCTTGAAGTCGGTGAGCTCGAACTCCTCGATCTCGGGGTACACGCCGGCGAGCGCGGTGCGCAGCGCATGGTCCAGGGCGTTGACCGGACCGTTGCCCTCACCCACCGCGACCATGCGCTCTCCCCCGGCGCGCATCTTCACGACGGCCTCGGCGTCCGCGTCCGTGGGGTCGCCCGGCTTCGATGCGACGCGCACGCGCCACGTCTCGACGTCCCAGAAGGCGGGGTTCTCGCCCAGCTCGGAGCGCAGCAGCAGCTCGAAGGACGCGTCCGCAGCGTCGAAGGTGTAGCCGGCGGCCTCGGCGTGCTTGACGCGATCGGTCACGCGGCCCAGCAGCTCGTTCTGGCCGGCGAGGTCGAAGCCCAGCTCCTTGCCCTTGAGCTCGATCGAGGCGCGTCCGGCCATGTCGGACACGAGCATCCGGAGGCCGTTGCCTACCTTCTCCGGCTGCGTGTGCTGGTAGAGATCGGGGTCCACGCGGATGGCGGAGGCGTGCAGGCCGGCCTTGTGCGCGAAGGCGGAGGCGCCCACGTAGGGCTGGCGCGCGAAGGGCGCGATGTTGGTGATCTCGGAGATCGCGTGCGCGATGCGCGTGGACTCCACGAGTCCATCGCCCTTGAGCGCGACGATGCCGCGCTTGATCTCGAGGTTCGCCACGACGGCCACGAGATCCGCGTTGCCGGTGCGCTCCCCGTACCCGTTGACGCAACCCTGCACGTGGGTCGCGCCGGCCGCCACCGCCGCCATCGAGTTCGCCACGGCGCAGCCGGAGTCGTTGTGCGCGTGCATGCCCAGGGGCGTGTCCAGGCGCTGGCCCACGGCGGCCACGATCTCGCTGACGTCGTCCGGCAGCATGCCGCCGTTGGTGTCGCACAGGCACAGCACGTCCGCGCCTCCGGCGACCGCGGCCTGCAGGGTGCGCAGCGAGTACTCGGCGTCGTGACGGTAGCCGTCGAAGAAGTGCTCGGCGTCCATGATCACGCGACGGCCCTCGCCGGTGAGGAACGCGAACGTCTCCTCGATCATCGCGAGGTTCTCGTCCGGGGACACGCGCAACGCGCGCTCGGCGTGGCGGATGTCCGCCTTGCACACCAGGGTGATGATGGGCGCCTCGGAGTCGAGCAGCGCGCGCACCTGGGGGTCTGCCGCTGCTGTGGCTCCGGCACGGCGCGTCATGCCGAACGCCGCCAGCTGAGCGTGACGGAACGTCAGCTCCTTGCCCGCGAGCGCGAAGAACTCGGTGTCCTTGGGCACGGCGCCGGGCCAACCGCCCTCGATGACGCCCACGCCCAGCTCGTCCAGCAGCGGGGCGATCGCCATCTTGTCCGCGACGGACAGGTTCATGCCTTCCTGCTGAGCCCCGTCACGCAGCGTGGTGTCGTAGACCTCGACCGTGAGATCCGTCATCGTCGTGCTCCTCATGTCTGTCCGCCGCCACCGGCGAGTCCCGTCCCAACAAAAAAGCCTCCCAGGGTGCGGGAGGCTGCGCGTCGGGAGGTTCTCGCCGACGCGCTACGGAATGATGATCGCGGTGTGCATCGGTGTCATTGTGGCACACGTTGCCTCGGTGGCACGGGACCGCCTCTGAGAGTCGGTCCAGGTCTGCGTTGTTAGACTCCACGAATCGTACGAGTGGGGTCCGCGCCATCCGCGGACACGGAGGATGGCTCCCGTGGGCTTTGCCACGCGCAGCGACGCGGTCGCGCTTGCACAGAGCGGTGACGTCGTCACCCTTCACTGGAGACCCGTCGGCACGGCCGATGCCGCGGTTGCCGTGGCTGATGACGGACAGTCCCATCCGCTCGCCGTGACGGAGGATCGCTCGCGCGTACTGATCGACCTTCGCGACTTCGCCTCCGAGGACCAGCGCGTGTGGCACCTGCGCGTGACGTCGGGCGGCGTGCAGCATCCAGTGCGGCCTGGGCGACTGCTGGGGCACGCTGAGCTCGCGCCCGTGGTCGAGGGCGAGGCTGCGGCGATCGCCTCGGTCACCAAGCGCGGCAACCTCGTGATCCGCAGCGGCACCACGGCGCCCTCGACGCCCAAGGTCGTCACCCGCTCCCTGTGGTGCCACTCCTCCGGCATCACGGTGCGGGCCAGGGCGTGGCTGCCGGCGCATGGCGTCCCCGAGGTCTCGCTGGTGCTGCGCGAGCGCGGCAGCGCCTCGGAGACCGCGCTGCCGGTGCATGTGTCGGCGAACCCGGGCGGCAACGGCGCGCGTCGCACGGTGGACCTCCGTGCGCGCGTCGCATGGGCGGACGTGGTCGAGCGGCTGGGCGCGGCCGATGTCCTCGACGCGTGGCTCGAGTTCGCCTGGGACGGCCTCGATCCGGTCAGGGCGATGGTTCCGGGCGCTCGCACCGCAGGGGTGCAGCGCCTGCGCACGGGCTATCTGGAGCGGGGCGACATGGGGCACGCGATCACGCCGTTCCTCACGTTCAAGGCCGCACGGCTCTCGCTGCGCCAGGAACGGCTGTCCCGCGACGTGCTGCAGGTGATCCGCACGCATGGCCGTGGCGCCCGCGCCAGGGCGCTGTGGCGCCGTGCCACCCGACGCTCGCGACGCCCCCTGTGGGTGATCGGCGAGAGGCCCGAGCGCTTCCAGGACACGGCGGCGGCGTTCTTCGCGTGGGCCTCCCGCGAACGTCCCGATGTCGACATCCGCGCCGTGGTCTCTCCCCGCAGCCCCGACTTCGAGCGCGCGGCCAGCGTGGGCACCGTCATCGCGGCGGGCAGCGCTGACCACGCTCGCGCGGTGCTCGACGCGGACAGGATCATCGGCTCGCACCACCCCGACTACCTCTATCCCGTCCGCGCGGAGTCGTTCCGCGCGGACGTGCGCGGCCTGCGCATCTTCCTCCAGCACGGGGTGATGGGCACCAAGTGGATGGCGGATCTGTACGGACGTGACGCGCCCGGCTTCGAGACGGACCTGGTGATCGCGAGCTCGGAGCGGGAGCGCGACCTGCTGGTGCGGGACTTCGGCTACCAGCCTCGACAGATCGCGGTGACGGGGCTGTCGAGGTTCGACACGCTGCTGGCGCCGCATGCCGCGCCAGCACGCCGGCTGCTGGTGATCCCCACGTGGCGCGACTGGCTCACGGATCCGGAGGCGTATGCCGCGTCCGAGTACCACCGCGAATGGCACGGCCTGCTCACCGATCCCGAGTTCCGACGCGTGTGCCAGGACGCGGGCCTGCAGGTCACGCTGTCACTGCATCCCAACATGCGGGCCTTCGTCCAGGCCTTCGAGGACGCGGGCGTGCAGGTGGTGCACCCCGGAGAGCAAGACGTCCAGGGGATGATCCTGGACTCCGCGGCCCTGCTGACAGACTTCTCCTCGGTGGGCTTCGACGCGGCCCTGCTGCACCGTCCCGTGCTGTACTTCCAGTTCGATCGGGACCGGTTCCTGGGGCGCATGGGATCGCATCTCGACCTCGACGCGGACCTGCCGGGAGAGATCGCCTTCACGCGCACGGGAGTGCTCGCGGCGCTGCGGGCGGTGGTGGCTCGGGACATGCAGCCGTCCGAGGACACGGTGCGGGTGGCGGACTCCTACTACCCCGCCCGTGACCAGGGCGCGAACGAGCGCATCTTCGACGCGATCGCTCACGCGCGGCGCACGCGGACGCGGCGCAGCGCGGCCCGCGTGCGGGCCCGAGCCGAGCGCATCGGCGCCGCGATCTACCGGCGGCTGCGTGCGTCCTCGCTCTACCTGCCGCTGTGCAAGGCGGTCTTCCGCGTGGCGAGCGTGCTGCCGCGTGACCACCGCCGGGTGGTGTTCGAGTCCGGCGTGGGCAAGCAGTTCGGCGACAGCCCTCGCGCGATCTACGAGGAGGTGCAGCGGTCGCGCCCCGGGATGCGCCCCATCTGGGCCTTCAACGGGCGGCCGTCCACCATCAGCGGCGGCGCGGAGGTGGTCAAGCGGCTGTCGCTGAGGTACTTCCTGCACCTGGGCCTCGCGAAGTACTGGGTGTCGAACCAGTCGTTCCCTCACTACGTGCGCTCGGACTCGCGCCGCGTGTACATCCAGACGTGGCATGGCACCCCGTTGAAGCGCATGCTGCACGACCTCGATCAGATCACGGGCCGCGACGAGGGCTACGTCCACCGCGCCACCACCGCCGCACAGCAGTGGACCACCCTGCTGTCCCCCAACCCTCATACGAGCGCGATCATGCGCTCCGCGTTCCGCTACCGCGGCTCGATCGCGGAGCTGGGCTATCCGCGCAACGACGCGCTGTTCGGCGCCCCTCGCGCCCGGGCCGAGGCGCGCGTGCGTCGTGCCTTCCACATCCCGGCCGATGCGCGCATCGTCCTGTTCGCCCCCACCTTCCGTGACGATCTGCTGGGCTCGCGCGGCGGCGATGGGCCGGCAGGAAACATCGACGCCACGGCCTTCGCGGAGCGGTTCGGCCGCACAGCGGTGCTGCTGGTGCGCAAGCATGTGGTGGACCGCACCGTGGTGCGCATCCCCGAGGCCGCCTCGCACGCCGTGCACGACGCGTCCGCGTATCCGGACACCCAGGACCTGCTCGCGGCGGCGGATGTGCTGGTCACCGACTACTCATCGCTGTTCTTCGACTACGCGAACCTGCGGCGCCCCATGGTCTTCCACGCCCCTGACCTCGAGCGCTACCGGGATGAGCTGCGCGGGTTCTACCTGGACTTCGACACCGATCTGCCGGGGCCGGTCACGCGCACCACGATCGAGGCCCTCGACGCGATCGGGACCGCGCTGCGCGACGGGTCGCTGCCCGGCTACGACCTGGACGCGTTCGCCGCCCGGTACTGTCCGTGGGACGACGGTCTCGCCGCACGACGTGTGGTCGAGCAGCTGATGACGGACGGGGGCTAGCCGGGTGGTCTTCACCAGCACGCTGTTCGTCTTCGCGTTCCTGCCTCTCGCGATCCTGCTCTTCTACGTGTTCCCCGCACGCTGGCGGACGGTGCCCATCCTGGCCACGAGCGCGGTGTTCTACGCGTGGGGCGAGCCGGTGCTCGTGCTGCTGATCCTTGGCACGGCGCTGGTGACGTACCTGCTGGGCAAGGCACTGCTGCGTGCACAGGGGCCTGCGCGGCGCTGGATCCTCACCGCTGGCATCGTGGTGATCTGCCTGCCGCTGGCGGTGTTCAAGTACCTGGAGTTCGCGCTCGAGTCCTTCGGGCTCGACTCTGCCGCGCAGAGCGTGAATCTCCCGCTGCCCATCGGCGTCAGCTTCTACACCTTCATGTCGATCGGGTACCTGATCGACATCTACCGCAGGCGCGACGACGGCGCACCCAGCCTGCTCGACTTCTCCGCGTTCCTCACGATGTTCCCGCACCTGGTGGCAGGTCCCATCGTGCGGTGGGCGCACATCGGCCCTCAGCTGCGCGAGCCGCGCTTCGACCCGGGGCTGTTCACGTACGGCGCGATCCGCGTGGCGACGGGCCTGGCGAAGAAGGCGGTGCTGGCGGATTCGATCGCGCCCATCGTCGACTCGCAGTTCGCCACCGGCCACCCCACCTCCGTGGGCGCGGCGTGGCTCGCGGTGCTGCTGTACTCGTTGCAGATCTACCTGGACTTCTCCGCGTACTCGGACATCGCGATCGGCCTCGCGGCGATGATGGGCGTGCGCTTCCACGAGAACTTCCGCTACCCCTACCTGGCCCGTTCCGCGCGGGAGTTCTGGCAGCGCTGGCACATCTCGCTCGGCTCCTGGTTCCGGGACTACGTCTACATCCCGCTGGGCGGCTCGCGCGTGTCGCCGCCCCGGGTGTGGCGCAACCTCATGGTGGTGTGGGCGCTGACGGGGCTGTGGCACGGCGCCGCGTGGACCTTCGTGCTGTGGGGGCTCTACTACGGCGTGCTCATCGGTCTCGAACGCTACGTGTTCGGCCGCTACCTCGAGCGCCTGCCGCGCCCGCTGCAGCACCTGTACGGGGTGCTGGTGGCGATGCTGGGATGGGTGCTGTTCCGCTCCGTGGACGTGGGCCAGGCGTGGCAGTACTACACGTCGATGTTCGGGCTGGGCGGAGTGCCGCTGTGGGACGCCGACGCGACGCTCGCGCTCCAGCGCAGCGCGGGACTGGCGATCGTGTCGATCGTGCTGGCGGCGGGGGTGGCGAAGCGGCTCATGGACCGGCTGCGCGACCAGATCGCGCTGCCCGACGACGCGCCGGCGGATGCGGCCCTGGCGCCCACCCGCGCCACGCGGGTGCTGCGCGCTCCCGCCGCTCTGGGCTGGTCCGTCGTGGTCGTCGTGTGCACGCTGATCGCCACCGCCTACATGGTTTCATTGACCTACGCCCCGTTCATCTACTTCAGGTTCTGACATGGCAGCCGATCCCCAGCACGCCTCGACCCGCCGCCGCAGGGCGCTCGGGTGGACCATCCTGCCCGCTGTGGCCCTGGGCGTGATCGTCACCGCCGGCTTCGTGAGCCTGGTCGCGCGCGAGGACGGACGAGTGTCGAACCTCGACGGGCGTGCGCTCGCGGAGTTCGACAAGCCCGAGGTCGAGACGGTGATCGACAAGTCCTGGATGGCGGGAGTCGACGACTGGGCCAGCGATCAGCTCGCTGGACGTGCGACGTGGCTGTCCGTGCACGCGGTGGCGCAGCACGAGGTGTTCCAGGATCCGATCGTCGATGACGTCTTCATCGATGGCCCCGACCAGTTCATGTTCGAGAACCACCTGGACCGCTCGGTGCCGGAGGACATGGCGGACAACGCCCAGGCCTTGTCTGACCAGCTCGCGCAGCGCGACATCCCTCTGATGTGGATGTACGCCCCGCGCAAGGAGGAGATCCGCCCCGAGGTGCTCCCCGAGGCGTGGGGCAACGAGCTGCTAACGGAGAAGCCGGCACTGATGGACGCGCTCGACACGGGGGATCCGATGGTGGACCTCGCGGACACGGTGGGAGACCCGGACATCTTCAACGTGTCCTACTTCCGAACGGACCACCACTGGACTGGCGATGCCGCGCTCATGGCGGTGGATCAGACTGCGGCCGCCGCGCGCGAGCTGGGCGTGGACGTGCCGGATGACACCCGCGACTACGAGCGCGTGATCTACGAGGACGAACCGTTCTACGGGACTCTAGGACGTCGGGTGACCGCAGCGGTCACTCCCGCTCCCGACTACATCTCCTGGCTCGAGCCCGTGGGTGGCTTCAGCGCGCACCAGTGCCTCGACGATGCGTGCGATGCGCCGCTGATCAACACGTATCGCCTCGAGGAGGACTCCCTCTACGCCAACCGCTTCCGCGTGTTCCTGGGCGGCGACTCGGGCTACTTGCGCATCGTCAACGACGAGGCTCCCTCGGACACCACGGTGCTGCTGCTCAAGGACTCGTACGGCAACCCGTTCTCCGTGTACCTCGCGGAGCGCGTCAGCGAGCTGCACGTGGTGGACGAGCGCCACTACCGCGGCGATCTCGAGATCGCCGAGCTTGCCGAGGAGGTGGGCGCGGACGTGGTCATGGTGCTCCACAACCAGGTGTCGCTGCTGGGCGTCACGCGCTTCGACTCCACGTCCTGGGTCGACGTGAAGGGCGCCAGCACCTACAGCGAGGGCGAGTAGCCGCCTGCCGCTCTACAGCCTGCCCAGTCGCGCCTTGCGTTCGCGCCAATCCGGCAGGTGGCGGTCCATGAGCGCGTAGAAGCGCGGGCCATGGTTCATCTCGAGCAGGTGGCTCAGCTCGTGGACCAGCACGTACTCGGCCATGTCGTGGCCGCGGCGGGCCAGCTCCAGGTTGAGAGTGATGCGCTGGGTCGCGGCCCGGCAGCTGCCCCACTGCGATCGCATGATCCGCAAGGAGATGTGCGGCTGCTCGACCCCGAATCGCTCGCACCAGTGCGGGAGCAGATCCTCGAGCCACGCCTCGAGCTCCTCGCGGCACGCCTCAGCCTGCACCCCGTGCTCGAGACGCGGCGCCATGCCCTCGATCTCCGCGCGGCGCGCCGCGATCCAACGGGTCTTGGAGGCCACGAAGGCATCGATGCGCGCCACCGACGTCGCGTGCGGCGCGCTCACCTTCAGCTCTCCCGTGGGCGGCACCACGCGCAGGCGGATGGTGCGCATCCGCTTGCGGGTCAACGTGTACTCGGGGGCGGTGGCTCCGGAGCGGTACTCGGCATTAGTGCGTGGCATGTCGAGAACAGTATGCGACGAGTTCGAGAACCCTCCGCGCATCGGCGCTCCGCTGGGGAGACCTACAGCCCGCACCCAACCTGGGGACGGCCGAATGCGTATGACCGGGCATGAGCCACGTCAGGATGGATGCATGAGCGCCTGGAGCCGCACGCTGGATGAGCTGATGCGCGAGCGCGGAGCCGCACTGTTCGGCTACGCGTACGTGCTCACCGGCGACGCCAACGACGCCGAGGATCTGCTGCAGGACGCGCTGGTCCGCACGTTCCGCTCCGGCCGCAAGGTGGGCGACCTCACGTCCGCCCACGCGTACGTGAAGCGCGCGATCTCCTCAGCCTTCGTCGACGGCCACCGACGCGCCCAGGCCCGGCCTCAGCGCGAGAGCGGCGAGGCCGGGGATCTGGACGCACGTCCCGCATCGGCCGTCTCCCCCGACCCGGCTGGTGCGGTGACGGCGAGCCTGGACCTCCACTCGGCCATCCTCACGCTTCCCCCGCGCGAGCGCGCCTGCGTGGTGCTGCGCTACCTCGAGGACCTGCCCGTCGCGGCAGTCGCGAGCGAGCTGGGCCTCGCGGTGGGCTCCGTCAAACGCTACCTCTCCGACGGCGTCAAGCGGCTGCGCGTGATCTGCACGGACGTCGACTTCACCGAGCCGGACACCGTACCCGTCCACACCACCACCGGAGGTCCCCGATGAACACCGCACACGACGAGCTCGCCGCGATCGCCCGCGAAGGGGCCCAGCGGTTCTCCAGCACCGGCCTGGCCTCGAGCCACGCGACCGTCACACGGCGAGTGCGCCGCCATCGCGTGGCGCGCGGCTCGGTCACTGCCGTCGCGGGCGTGGGGATCGCGGGCGCCGGCGCCTTTGGCGTGATTCAGCTCCGTGGCGCCGATGCGGTGGGCCCTGCGGGCACGTTGGCTCCGTCGATCACAGGCGCGGCCTCGCCGTCAGCATCTCCCGTGCCCTCGGCCGAGGCGAGCCAGGACGAGGCGTCGGGCTCCGAGATCCACGGAATCTTCGACGTCTATCCCGGTGACCGGGCGGACGTCGTGATCGAGCGTCTCGCCGATGCCTTCGACACGGACGTCGCGACCGCGCGAGCGGCCGTGGTCGATGCGCTGCCCCCTGAGGCACAGGGGGAGCCCGACGGGTGGCTCTTGCCGGGCCGTTACTCGAAGTGGGCGGATCCCGACAATGAGTCCCTCACCCTCGAGGAACTGGTCGGGTCCGGACTGACCAGCGCCAACGCGGACCTCCTCGAGGCAGAGGGAGTGCCACGCAAGCAGTGGCACGACACACTGGTGATCGCGTCGATCGCCCAGGCCGAGGCGCAGATGCCGGAAGACATGGCCAAGGTGGCAGCGGTGATCCGCAATCGGCTCGACGCGGGAATGCGGCTTGAGCTCGATTCCACGCTTCGCTTCGAGGGCGAGCGAAACGGCATCGACTTCTCCGACCCCCACCGCACCACGTCCGAGGATCGCGCGGCTGAGACGCCATACAACACGTACGTCAACCAGGGGTTGCCTCCCACGGCGATCGGTGCGCCGTCAACCACCGCCATCACCGCGGCGACGCGTCCTGCTGACGGAGATTGGCTGTACTTTGTCCGGTTCCCATCGGGCGGGGTGCGGTTCGCGACGAACTTCGAGGAGCACCTCGACAACGTGACTGCTCTCCAGGAGCAACTCCAGTCCGGCGACGCTGAGTAGGCCTCCTGCGTCGCACAGTGCCGTCATGCCCGGGGCTGCGGACCTGGCGCGTCCTGGATATCGCGGGTGACCTTCACCGGTGCGGGACCGGCCCATCGGCGACATGCGCGATGCAGGACGCACGCTGGCGTGAGAACGTGACGCCAGTGCTACGCAGGACGCGGACCGACTCCTACGCGCGGCAACCTAGAGCTTGACCCGCGCCTCGGGGAACGCGAGGAACGCCGCGGCGGCGGCCAGCGCGGAGTTCCAGTTGATGGTGATCTCGTTGGTGGACCACGACTGGATGTCGTCCACGTAGGCCAGCTGCGGTGCGCAGTCCTTGTCCGGGTAGAGGCCGCTGATGGTCTCGTCCCACGTAGGCGTGTTCGCGTTGGGGCCGCCCGCGACGGAGCCGACAGGCGGTCGCGGCAGCGCCCGGTCCACCTGGTGGGCGAACCACCGCGAGTGCTGGTTCTTCACGAACACCGCGCCATAGCCCGTGATGTAGGACAGCCCCAGCGCATTGCGTCCCAGCAGGTAGTCCATCGACTCCCGGGCGGCCGCCAGGAGCTCCTCGTCGCCGGAGAGGTCGTAGCCCGCGCCCAGCACCACGATGTTGTTGAGGATCTGGCTGTTGGAGCCCCACACGTACCCGTCCGGCGGCAGCGCCTGGCCGAACGCCTGCCTGCGCTGCACACCGGCGATGGCCTGTGCGCCGGCGATCACCTGATCGGCCACCGCAGCACGATCCGCGAAGTCGCTGTCCACGGTCGCGAGCTGGATCTTCGCGATCCCATCGAGCTGATCCCAGCTGAAGCCGCCCACCGGGAACGAGTCCGCGGTATGGACCGGGGACGTCGTGACATACTCCGCGTACTCGGCCTCTCCGGTGGTGAGGAAGAGCTCTGCTGCAGCCCAGTAGAACTCGTCCGTCACATCGTCATCGTCGTACGGGCCTCCGCCATTGCGGCCGTCCTCGACGGGCGCAAAGAGGTCCGGGTGCTCCAGCGCGGTCCTCCAGGCTGTAGTCGCCGCGTCGAGCAGCCCCGCGGCATACACCGAGTCGTAGGCCTCCCACAGCCGTGCGCCCTGCGCGGCGACGGCCGCCAGGTTGAGCGTCGCGGCCGTCGACGGCCGGTGCAGCAGCCTGGGCTTGGGATCGTCCACGGGCAGGATCGGGATGGCCGTCCACCCGTGGTCGTGCACCTTGTGATGCACCATGCCGGCAAGCTCCTCGCCCTTGGGCACCATCATCGACACCAGAAAGTCCAGCTCCCAGCGCGCCTCGTTGAGCACATCCGGCACGCCGTCGCCGTGCTCGGGGATGTGCAGCGTGCCGTCCGCGAGCGCCTTCTGCGCCCCGCGGCCCGCCCGCATGGCCCGCTCCCACACGCCCAGCAGCTGTGCGACCGCGATGCCGCCGTTGACCACGTACTTGCCGTGGTCGCCGGCGTCGTACCAGCCACCCAGCACGTCCAGCGTGTAGTCGCCCGTCCAGGGCTCGCCGTAGACCTTCTCCGACTCCGCCGCTGGCTGGCAGGCGACGGCGAAGTCGCCCTGGTTGACGTCGTCGCCGCCGGGACGCGAGATGTGGCCGGGCTCGCGGGCGTACTCGTCGCCCACGATCGTCGCCTCGATCTCGATGCCGGAGCGCGCTAGATAGAAGTAGTTGAGGGCATCGACCATGAGCGGCGCGAACAGCCCTTCACGGATCACGAAGGAGTAGCTGGCCTCGCCTTCAGCCTCGATCGAGTAGGTTCCCTCGTCGTCCACGTCGGTGAAGTCGATCGCGTGGACGTGCAGCCCTGCGGTCTCGTCGACGCCCAGGACCGTGGTCGCGCCCTGGGCGACCACCTCCCCGCTGTACTCGCGCAGCTCCCACGACACGGCATCGTCCGTCTCGCTCACCAGGGTCGCTCGCTTGGGCGATCCCGGCTCGTAACCGTGCTGGTTCACCCTCACGCTCGGTCCGGTCTCGGGTGCGTACGCCGGCGTCTGGCTGGCGGTGTCGCGGGCGTCGTCGTCCACGGGGCGTGTCTCCTTGCGATGGGCGTCTGGGGTGGGGCCTCAGACCACGCGGCGCATCCAGCCGTGCGTGTCCTCGGCGTGGCCGTACTGGATGTCGGTGAGTCGCTGGCGCAGTGCCATGGTGACGGTGCCCGGCCCCCCGTCACCCACCACCAGGTCGTAGGACGGCGCTACCAGGCGCGCGATGGGGGTCACCACGGCGGCGGTGCCGCACGCGAACACCTCCTGGACGGCGCCGGAGGCGATGCCGTCCCGGAGCTCATCGATCGAGATGTCACGCTCGATGACGTCGCGGCCGTCGCCGCGCAGCAGCTCGATCACGGAGTCGCGCGTGACGCCCTCGAGGATGGTGCCCGTCACCCGCGGAGTCCAGATGGTGCCGTCGCGGCGGACCGCGAACACGTTCATGCCGCCCAGCTCCTCGACGTACATGTCGCGCGAGGCGTCGAGGAACAGCACCTGATCGCAGCCGTGGTCCTGTGCCTGCTGCTGCGGAAGCATCGAGGCGGCGTAGTTGCCCGCGGTCTTGGCCTGGCCCGTGCCTCCCGCACCCGCGCGGTGGAAGCCTTGGGCTACCCAGATCGAGACGGGCTTCACGCCGTTCGGGAAGTACGCGCCCACGGGCGAGGCGAGCAGCACGTAGCCGACTGTCGCCGAGGGCCGCACTCCCAGGCACGGCTCGGTCCCGATCAGCATGGGCCGCAGGTACAGCGAGGTCTCCTCGACATCCGGAACCCAGGCCGCGTCCACCCCCAGCAGCTCCTCGATCGAGCCCAGGAAGTCCTCCTCCGGGAGCGGGGGCAGCGCCATCCTCACCGCGGACGCGTTGAAGCGGGCGGCGTTCGCCTCCGGCCGGAACAGGTGGATCGAGCCGTCCGCCCAGCGGTAGGCCTTGAGCCCCTCGAACACCTGCTGGCCGTAGTGCAGCACGGTCGCGCCGGGGTGGAGCACCAGGTCGCCGAACGGCTCGATGCGGCGATCATGCCAGCCGCGATCGGCGGTCCAGGTGGCCTTGGCCAGGTGGTCAGAGAAGACCGTGCCGAACGGCTGGGAGTCCATGCGCCGAGCGCGCTCAGCGTCGGATGCCGGCGCCGGGTTGCGCGTGACCGCGAAGGCGGTCGCGTGGTGCTCGGGCGCGTGGTGGTCCATCCCGTCAGCCTACCTGCGGCGACGGCGGCCGCGACCCGCGCGAACGGGCGTGCCGCCGTGCCTCAGACCTAGCCGCACCAGTCGCACAGACCGGTCGCCGGCAGGTGCGTGAAGCAGGTGGGGCACGGGGTCGCGACCGGCTCGGTGGCCCGGGCGCGCTGGGCCGCCAGACGCTCGGCCTTCGTCACGGCCTGCGTGTCCTGGACGGCCGATGCGCGGGCGCGCTGAGGAGCGACCGCGCGAGGCGTGGTGGTCGCCGCGGGCGCGGCGTCCGGCAGCCGCAGCTCCTCGGGCTCGGCGATCTCGACGAACTCGCTGGGAGCATCGGCCGGATGCAGCGCCACATAGTGCGGCATCACGTAGGCGACGGGGCTGGTGCGGCCGTGCGCCTCGAGAGCGATGTAGGCGCGGGACTCGGGGATGTAGACGTGCTCGAAGTCGAGGCCGCGGACGGCCAGGCGGGCGCGGTCCACGGCGCCCAGGGGAAGCTCGAAGTCCGCCATGGCGGCATCGAGGGTACGGAAGTAGGTGCGGGGCTCAAGGTCACTGGAAACAGGCACCGGAAGATCATTCCCTACCGCGGGCCTGATGGGGTTCATCCACGCCGGAGTGCCTGCCACTCCGATGCCTTCTCCGACGGTTCGAACCACGTCAGCGGCGACACGCGGGGCGGAGACCCCGGGATTGGGGGCCATCCCCCGCGTGTCGCGCGCGGAGTGGTGCGAACTGTCGCGGACCGCTGGAGATCAGCGCGGGTCCCGGTACTTCCACATCGTCAGGGTGCCGAACACGGCCACCAGCGCGGCGGACCAGCCGATCACCCACACCATCTCCCCGGCTGCGGAGCCACCGTCCATGAACGCGCGAACGGCGTCCACGAGGTGAGCCACCGGGTTGACGGAGATCCAGCCCTGCAGCCAGCCCGGCATGGTGGAGGGGTCCGCGAAGATGTTCGAGCCGAACACCAAGGGCATGAGGATCATCATGGACACGCCCATCACCGCACGCTGGGAGCGCAGCAGCAAGGCCAGGAAGGTCCACAGCCACGTCAGGCCAAAGGCGAAGATCAGCAGCGTCAGCACGCCCATGAGCACGCCCACGATCCCGCCTTCCGGACGCCACCCCACGAACCAGCACACGATGCCGGTCACCGTCGCCGCGATCGTGTAGCGCACGGCGTCGCCCAGGAGCATGCCCACCAGGGCGGAGGGCCGCCAGATGGGCAGCGAGCGGAAGCGATCGAACACTCCCTTGTCGATGTCCTCGCGCAGCGTCGCGCCGGTGTACATGGTGATGAACAGGACGGACTGCACCAGGATGCCTGGCGCGAGGTACGCGATGTAGTCCTGCGTCGAGCCAGCGATCGCACCGCCGAACAGGTAGGTGAAGATCAGCGTCATCATGACCGGGAACAGGGTGACGTCGAACAGCTGCTCGGGCACGTGCTTGATCTTGAGCAGCGCGCGCCAGCCGAAGGTCACGGACGTCGACAGCGCGCTGGGTCGTGCGGGACGCGCGCCGCCGGCCAGGGCGGTGGCGATCGCGTGCGCCTGCGGCTTCGGGGCCTCCTCAGTGGCCTGGGTGTGGGTCTCGGTGGTGCTCATGCGGCCACCTCCTCATCAGTCGCGGTCTTTTCTGCGGGGTGGCCGGTCAGGGCCAGGAACACCTCGTCGAGGCTGGGCTGGCCCAGCGAGAACTGTGCGACGTCGATGCCGGCCGCCTCGAGCGCGCTCAACGCGCGGGTGGCACGGGCCCGGTCCTCGACGGAGGCGCTCAGCGCCTGCGGATCGGCCTCGCGTGCGACGTCGACGTCGAGCTCGCGCATCAGCAGCTCGCGCGCCGTGTCCCGGTCGTTGCGGTGCATCACCCGCACGTGCAGCGAGCCCGCGCCCACCGATGCTTTGAGCTCGGTGGCGCTGCCCTCCGCGATGATCTTGCCGGTGTCGATCACGGAGATGCGGTCCGCGAGCTGGTCCGCCTCGTCCAGGTACTGGGTCGTCAGCATCACGGTGGTGCCGAAGTCCACGAGCGCACGGATGATGTCCCACACCTCGTTGCGGGCGCGAGGGTCCAGCCCGGTGGTGGGCTCGTCGAGGAACAGCAGCTCGGGGCTGACGATGATCGAGGCGGCGATGTCGATCCGGCGGCGCATGCCGCCGCTGTAGTTCTTCACCTGCTTGCCCGCTGCATCGGCCAAGCTGAAGGCCTCGAGCAGCTCCATCGCGCGGCGCGACGCGGCCTGGCCGCGGTAGCCATAGAGCAGCGCGATCAGGCGCAGGTTCTCCGCCCCCGTCAGGTCCTCGTCCACGGACGCGAACTGACCGGTGAG
This sequence comes from Demequina activiva, assembly GCF_016862815.1. GTDB lineage: Bacteria > Actinomycetota > Actinomycetes > Actinomycetales > Demequinaceae > Demequina > Demequina activiva. The sequence goes on from NZ_BONR01000004.1 coordinate 147,931, forward strand.
GCCCACCAGGCTGCGCACGGCGTCCGCCTCCTTCACGATGTCGTGACCCAGCACGGTGCCCCGGCCCGCGTCAGGGCGGATGAGCGTGGCGAGCATGCGAATCGCGGTGGTCTTGCCTGCGCCGTTGGGGCCCAGGAAGCCGTGCACGCCGCCTCGCGCGATGGCGAGGTCGATGCCGTCGACGGCGCGCAGGTCGCCGTAGATCTTGGTGAGACCCTCGGTCTCGATGGCCAGATCCGTCATGTGCCCTCCCAGGCTGCGCCGTTGGTGGCGCTGTCGCATCATTCACGCTATGTTCACAGTGTTTACATCGACAAGGATTGACTGTAGACGCGATGGCGAGGAGGCGCAAGAGGTGCCGCAGATCACGAGCTCGTACCACCACGGCGATCTGCACGCCGCGCTGGTAGGCGCGGGCCTGGCGCTCGCCCGCAAGGGCGGTGTCGACGCCGTCGGCGTGCGCGATGTGACGCGCCAGGCGGGGGTCTCCCCCGCTGCGGCATACCGGCACTTCGAGGACCACCGAGCGCTGGTGCTCGCCGTGGCTCTGGCCGCACAGGATCATCTGGCGGAGGCGATCGTGGCGCGTATCGCGACGGAGACGGCCGATGCGCCCGGAGACCGCGACGCGGCTGTGGCCCGGTTGCGCGGGGTGGGGTTGGGGTACATCGACTTCGCACTCGCCGAACCCGGCTGGTTCGAGCTCGCGCTGCTGACCTTCGATCCGGGCGGCGAAGCGCCATCCGTCATGGTCGCGGAGCAGATCCCGGCGCCGTTCCTGCTGCTGCTCCAGGCGCTGGATGCGTGCCTGGACGCCGGGATCCTCACCGCCGCGCAGCGGGAGCACGCCGAGTGGCCATGCTGGTCCGCGGTGCACGGATTCGCGGACATCGCGACGCGCGGCCCGCTCAGGGGTCAGGACCCAGCCGTGCTGGCCGCCTTGGGCGCGGACGTGGTCGAGCGGATCATCGCGGGCGTGCGCGCAGACCGCTGACGCGACCGCGGGGCGCCCTCGGCTCGAGAGCGCCCCACGGAAACGGATGGAATGCTAGTCCTCGATCAGCTCGACTGCGCGGTCGAACGCCACGTACTGCGACACGTCCTTGCCCACGCGCTCCTTGGCGCTGTCAGGCATGTTCGGGTAGGCCCACGCGACGTCCTTCTGCTCGCCGTCGTTGGTCTGGTAGTACTGCGCGGCGCCGCGCCACGAGCAGGTGTACTGGGTGTCGCTCTGCTCGATCTCCTGGGAGTGGACGGCCTCCGGCGGGAAGTACCAGGCGCCGTCGATGTGCACCAGGTCGTCCTTGGGAGCCTCGGCGAGAACCTTGCCGTTGAGTACAGCCTTCATGGTGATGCCTCCTTGTTGGGGTTGGGGGGTGAGGCGAGAGCGGCGCGTCAGACCTGCTGCACGCGCTCGACGTCCGTGGTGAGCTCCTTGAGCTCCTCGAGATTCGCGCGCTTGCCGTAGGCGGGAGTGTCGCGCTCGACCTTCCAGCTCTGGTCCAGGCCGCCGAGGTCGAGCACGTCGTAGCCCAGCGCGTCGATGAAGTGTGCGACGGCATCCTTGGCTGAGTCCGTATTGCCGGCCACGGTGAGGGCCCGCCGGTCCGCAGAGCCCTTGGGCAGGCCGTCTGCCGGGATGTCCTTGGCGTTGATGTTGTTGAAAGCCTTGACCACGTGGCTGTGCGGAAGGTGCTTCTGCAGCAGCTCCGAGGTCGTGGACTCGTTGCTGTCCAACGCCTCGATGCGACCGTCGCGCTGCGGGTAGTAGTTGTTCGCGTCCATCACGATCTTGTCCTCGAACGGCTCCACGGGCAGCGCGCCGATCGCCTTCAGAGGTATCGCGACCAGAACCAGGTCACCCCGGCGAATCGACTCCTCCGTGGTGCCGGCCGTAGCCCGATCGCCGAGCTCGCTCACCAGATCCTGAAGCGTGTCCGGCCCGCGGGAGTTCGAGATCACGACATCGAAGCCGTGCTCCACAGCCGCCTTCGCGACGTTCGAACCGATGTTGCCAGAGCCGATGATGCCGATGGTTGTCATGGTGCGGAGAACGTGTGCGTTTGGGTGGGTATTCCTGGCGGCGGACCTTGCCGGCCCTGGCGGCAGCTGCCAAGCTGCGGACATGGAGTCTCCCGCGAGTGCCGCGCTGCGGAGCCGTGTGCTTGAACTTGTCGAGGCGCAGTTTCCGTCTTCATCACTCGTAGATCGCAGCGATTTGCTCGGCTTCCAGGTAGATGGCCAGCCAATGCCGCTCATCGACTACTCGAGAGGTATTCGCAATCCGCAGGCCCTCGACGCGACGCTCAGCGTGGTGTCCTCGGCCGATGGTCCTTACAGCGACGAACAAGTCGCCCCTGGGGTCTGGCGATATGACTTCCGCGCCGGCGGAGTAGGGGGCGACAACCGGAAATTGATTGACGCGCATCGCCTCGGTGTCACGATCGTTCTTTTTCGCAAGTTGCGACCGAACCTCTATCAAGCGATCTACCCCGCGCGCGTCGCGCATGTTGATCTCGAAAATGCCTACGTTCTGGTGAGCCTTGAGGAGCTCGCGGATTTGGCCGATCACGAGCCTTCCGCAGTCGAGCGCCACTGGGCCGAGTACATCGCCAAGAGGCGCGTTCACCAGCCAGCATTCAGGGGCATGGTGCTCAAGGCCTACGACACGCAATGCACGGTGTGCCGCTTCAAGCACGCCGAGCTCTTGGATGCGGCGCACATCACGGCCGATTCCGAGGCGACAGGAGATGCTGTCGTCACGAACGGCATGGCCATGTGCAAGATCCACCACGCGGCCTACGATCGCGACTTCCTCGGTGTCACGCCTGACTACACGATCAAGATCAACACGGATCTACTGAACGAGGTGGACGGGCCGATGCTTAAGCACGGCTTACAAGAGATGCACAATCTCCAGATCCAGCCACCGGTGAGGTCCTCAGAAAGACCGAGCAAGGAACGGCTTGCGGCGCGCTTCGCAGCATTTAGCGCACGCTAGTTGATTCGGACGTCGGTACTCGGCGTCGCCCACGCAACTTTCGACGGCCCACCGCGCGCGGCTGGACCACCCAACGTAGCCTCGACGCATGGGACGCATCATCGTCGAGCAGCACGTCACCGCAGACGGCTTCGCCGCGGGTCCGAACGGCGAACTCGACTGGGTGGACGGCTCGGTCTCCGAGACCGGGCCGATGGTGGACCAGGCGCTGTCCGAGCTCGAGCACGCCGACGCCATCCTGCTGGGTGCCACCACCTACAGCCTCTTCGTCAGCTACTGGCCACGGCCGGAGGCGGCGAGCGACCCTCTCGCGGAGCCCATCAACCGCTTGCCCAAGCACGTGGTCTCCTCCACGCTTGCGGCCGCACCCTGGGGTGAGTTCGCGCCAGCCACGCTCGAGACCGGGAACGTGCTCGACACGTGCGACCGGCTCACCAGCCTGTATGACCGAGACATCATCGTGTGGGGCAGCCTCGAGCTCGCTGGCGCGCTCATGGATGCCGGCTGCGTGTCGCAGGTGCGCCTGCGGATCGCTCCCGTCGCGATCGGCTCCGGCATCCCGCTGTGGACCGCGCCGTACCGCTCCCGCGCGCTGACCGTCAGCTCCGTCACTCCCCTGTCCACCGGCCAGGTCACCGTCATCTACGACGTCGACTGACGGCCGCGATCCCGCGCGACGGTCGCGACGGCTCAGCCTCCGAGGACGTCACCCAGCATCAGCCACGCACCGCCTGCCGCGCACGCGACCGTCACCAGCCAGAACACCGCCACCCACACCAGGCCGGGCACGCGGGTGGTGCGCGCCAACGCATCGGCGTCCGATCCCTTGCCAGCGGCGCCCCGCCGCGACCCGTGCAGCTCGATCACCGCGCGCACGGCACCCAGCAGCAACAGCCACGCGACGCCATAGGCCACGCCCACCCGCCAGGGATCCGGCCCGGCCCAGGCGAGCCACCCCAGGCCGCCGATCGCGACCACCATCACGAGGAAGCCGTAGACGTTGCGGATGAACACCAGCACCACCACGAGCACCAGCAGCGTGGCCCACAGCAGCCCAAAGGCGTAGCCGGCGCCCAGCAGCGCAGCCGCTCCCAGGCCCAGGACGGCGGGCGCCGGGTAGCCAGCGAAGGCGGTGAGCGCCAACGGCAGGCGTTTGGTGTCCCCCGAATGCGTGGTGAGGCCGGACGTGTCTGAATGCAACCGGATGCCACGCACCTGCCGCCCCAGCAGCGCCGCGACACCAGCGTGCCCGGCCTCGTGAGCGATGGTCACGACGTGCCTCACCACGTGCCACGCCTGCGGCACCAGCAGGCAGACCACCACCACGGCCAAGGGCACCAGCGCCGCAAGAGTGGACGCGACCACCTGCGTGGTCGCGTCCTCCCAGATGTCCTGCAGCGCGTCCACGGGGCTCATGCGGCACGAGCGCTCGAGCGCGCCCACCATTGCGTGAGCAGCGCAGCGTGCTCGGCGGCGCCGTCGATCCACGGCTGATGGCCAGTCCGGACGATGCGCACCGTCGGTTGGGGTGCGTGGCGCGCCCAGGCGCGCACACGGTCGGGGGACGCGAAGGGGTCACGGTCACCGGCGACCCACAGCGACGGCATGCTGAGGGCGCGCACGTGCGCCGGCCCGGGGGCCCACTCCGCGCGCGGGCCGCGCCAGGACGCGACGCGGCCCAGCAGGGCGAGATCGTGGCGCATGGTCTGAGTATGCCGGGCGACAGCGAGACGCCAGTCCAGGTCTGCCTGCGACAGGCGGCCGTCGTCGAAGGCCTCGCCGTGCCCCATCTGCCGCATGGACCGCCGCAGGTCCCTTTCGACCACGCGGTGTCGCACGGTCGCCTTGGCCACCGGGCCGAACGTCGCGGCCCGCATGCTCACCGGCAACCGCATGCCCCGCAGCGCCGGCACACCATCCAGGGTGATCGAACGCACCAGCTCGGGCCGGCGCGCCGCGAAGGACACGGCCGCCATGCCGCCTGCAGAGCTGCCCAACAGGTCCACAGGCTCACCCGCGACCTGCTCGACCACGGCCTCGAGCCACGCCTCGTTGGCCTCGGTGAGCCGCTCCGGAGTCAACCCCGACAGCTCGAGTGGGTCGCTCAACCCGCAGCCGGGCCGGTCCACCACGATCGCCCGCACCCCCGTGAGCGCGGCCACGAGCGGCGCGAACACTCCGCCAGCCGTGGGCATCCCATGCACCAGCACCACCGGGCGTCCCTCGCCGAACTCAACAGCACGCACTCGGGTGCCCGTGCCGCGTGCCGTCACGAAGCGCTCGACGGGATCGATCCCGTGATGCGCCCACAGCGCTGACTCCGCCGCGCGGTAGGCCGCCTCATCCACCCTCGTCGCGCTCACGCCGAGTAGGTGCCAACCAGGCGAGCCTGTTCCACCACGGCGTCGCCGTACGCGTCGATGAAGGCGCGGCGCGTGGGCTCACCCTCGACCCGCCGCGACAGCGCGTAGATCCAGAAGTAGTAGCGGTGATCGCCGTGGCCCGCTGGTGGGTACGGGCCCACATAGCCTCGCCGTCCCGCATCGTTGGGACCGGGTCGAGCACCGGCGACGTCGATCGCGCCGGACGACGGCGCCAGCCCGTAGAGCGTCCAGTGCGTGAAGCCGTCCGGCATGGGCGCGTCCGGATCGTGGCAGACGAGCGCGAGCTCCACCGCGGCCGCAGGGACGCCGGAGACCTCGATGCGAGGCGTCTGCGCAAAGTGCTCGCCCGCGAAGCGGTCGTCGATGCGCTGACCGTCCGAGATGTCTGGACTGGTGATGGTCAATCCTGCTGGCATCCGAGCCTCCGTGCGTCGATGAGAGCGTCCGCCTCTATCCTGCGACGCGCTCGCCGGATACGCGAACTCGACCCAACCATCGGCCGCACGGGGCGTGCCGTCAGGCGTCTCCGGAGGCCTGGGGCTTGACCTTCGCATAGATGGACTCGACCACGTCCGCGAAGTGCTCGAGCACCACCGCGCGGCGCACCTTGAGCGAGGCGGTGAGCTCCTCGCGCGCCTCGGAGAACTCGCGGGGGACGATGCGGTACTCCTTGATCGCCTCGGCCTTGGAGACCTGCTCGTTCGCCGCGGCGATGGCACGGCCGATGAGCTCGCGCACCTTCTCATTCACCGACGCCTCCGCGACGTCCATCGCCGGCAGATCATGCGCCTCGAGCCACGCGGGCAGCAGCACGGGATCCAGCGCGATCACAGCGGACACGAAGTGTCGCCCGTCTCCGATCACCACCGAGTCCTGGATGGCGGGATGCGACCGCATGGAATCCTCGAGCACCGCAGGCTGGACGTTCTTGCCCGAGGACAGCACCAGGATCTCCTTCTTGCGACCCGTGATCACCAGCGCGCCGTCGCGCACCTCGCCCAGGTCGCCGGTGGCGAACCAGTCGCCGCGCATCACCTCGGCGGTGGCCTCCGGCGCGTTCCAGTAGCCGCGGAACAGGTTGACGCCCTTGACGAGGATCTCGCCATCGTCCGCGAGCGTAACCGAGCACCCGGCGATGGGGCGGCCCACGGTGCCGATGCGGTTGTCCTCCACGGGGGTGCCGGTGGCCGCCGCGGTGGTCTCGGTGAGTCCGTAGCCCTGCATGGTGGTGACGCCCATGCCGCGGAAGAAGTGACCCACCTCGGGGGTGAGCTTGGCGCCGCCAGCGAGGACGTAGCCCAGCTGGCCGCCCAGCAGCTCGCGGATCTTGCCGAGCACCAGTCGATCCGCGACCGCGTAGCGCGCCTTGAGCGCGGCACCGGGGCCGCCCGACTCCTGGGCACGCGAGTACTGCCGCGCCACGGTGGCGGACCAGCGGAACAGCGTCTTCTTGATGCCACGCATCGACGTGTCCGCACGGTTGTAGATGGTCTCCAGCACGCGCGGTACCAGCGGCATCCACGTGGGCCGGAAGCTCTTGAGGTCCGCGGCGAGCGTCTTGTGCGACGGGGTGTAGCCGATGACGGAGCCGGCGCTCAGCGCGAGGATCATCGCGAAGCGCGCGAACACGTGGGCGAGCGGCAGGAACAGCAGCACTCGCGTCTGACCCTGCACGAACGCTCCGAAGCTGGGGTCGAGCTCTACGTTGGCGGCGTGCTCCACCAGGTTGCGGTGGGTGAGCATCGCTCCCTTGGGGCGGCCGGTGGTGCCGGACGTGTAGATGATGGTCGCGAGGTCATCGGAGACCACATCCGCTGTACGGGCGTCGAGGTCTGCGTCGGACAGGCGCGCGCCCTGGGTCGCGAGCACCTCGATGCCGGAGGCGTCCAGGGGGAACAGACGAGTGGAGGGCGCGACTCGGGCGATCGCGTCCTGGTGCTCGGCGGTCTGTGCGGCGATCACGGTGATGCCGGCGTCCTCGATGATCCACGCGAACTGCGACGCAGAGGAGGACGGGTAGATGGGCACCGTCACCCCGCCAGCGGCGAAGATCGCGAAGTCCACGATGGACCACTCGATGCTGGTCTCCCCCGCCACGCCCACGCGGTCGCCAGGATTCACCCCGGCGGCCATCAAACCCTTGGCGACCGCACGCACCTGGGAACGGAACTCGCCCAGCGACACGGGCGTCCAGGTGTCGTGGTCGCCCTTCACCTCCGCGAACGTTCGCTCGGGGTGCGACGCGGCTCGCGCGTCCAGCATGGCGGTCAGGTGGAGGGCGTCGTCGGCGGTGGCGAGGCCCGGGGCGGAGAGTTCGATCTGAGGCATGCTCCAGGATAACCTACGCATCCGTAGGTTACGGTGCCGAAGGACCCGGGTTGCGGCGCGTGTCAGCGGCATGGGCTAACCTTCCTGGTGGATCAAGAAGTGCGGCCACAAGCCCTCCAGCCGGCCCACTGGCAACCGCGTCCCGACACGGTGCCCCTGGAGGAAGATCCGCCCTGCGTGACATCCACGCAGGGAAGAACGGATACAGGAGCAGTCATGTTCATCACCCACCCCATCCCCGGCATCCCCGCGATGCCCAGCACGAGCTCGCGTGGGCACTGCGCCTTGCAGCACCCCGGCCACCTGCCCAACTTCACCGGCGTCAAGATGGCCTTGGGCTCGGCCGCACGGCCAGGCCGCGTCATCTCAGCCGGCGACGACGGCCTGGTGGTCGCGCTCGACTCCGGCGGCGAGCTCGAGCTCGTGACACACAAGCCCAGCCTCGACCTCGTCGCCCGGTTTCTCGGACTCGGGCGCGCCCGCATCGTGCTCTTCGACCACGACATCGCCCGCCTGGGCGACCTGTGGATCTCCCCCGTGCCACGAGAAAGGTTCGTGCCATGCGCGGGGTGAGGCACGCATCGGCCGGGCAGACCCACCAGAGCGTGACTCAGGCGATGCGACGCATCCAGCCGTAGGTGTCCTCGTCGCGACCGTACTGGATGTCGGTGAGGCGCTGGCGGATGCCCATGGTGACCGTGCCGGCGACGCCGTCGTTGATGGTCACGTCGAAGTCGGGCGACGCGAGGCGCCCCACGGGCGTGACCACGGCGGCGGTGCCGCACGCGAACACCTCGGCGATGTCGCCGGACTCCACTCCGGTGCGCACCTCGTCCAGCGTGATGTCCTTCTCGATCACCTTGCGGCCGTCGTCCTCGAGCTGCTGGATCACGCTCGAGCGCGTGATGCCCTCGAGGATCGTGCCGGTCAGGCGCGGGGTCTCGATGGTGCCGTCACGGCGCACCACGAACACGTTCATGCCGCCCAGCTCCTCGAGGAAGCGACCCTCCTTGGCGTCGAGGAACAGCACCTGCTGGCAGCCGGCCTCGATGGCCTGCTGCTGCGGCAGCAGCGAGGCGGCGTAGTTGCCCCCGCACTTCGCGTCTCCCGTGCCTCCCGGCCCAGCGCGATGGAAGCCCTGCGCCACCCAGATCGACACCGGCTTGATGCCGCCCGGGAAGTACGGGCCCACCGGGGAGGCGATCAGCAGGTAGTCGATCACGTGCGCCGGCCGCACGCCCAGGAACGCCTCGGACGCGAACATGTAGGGACGCAGATACAGGCTGGACTCCTCGGTCCCCGGCACCCACGGCTCGTCGACGGCCACCAGCGCCTCGATCGAGCCGATGAAGTCCTCCACCGGCAGCTGCGGCAGCGCGAGCCGGTGAGCGGACTTGTTGAAGCGCTGCGCGTTGGCCTCGGGCCGGAACAGATGCACGGAGCCGTCCGCCCACCGGTAGGCCTTGAGGCCCTCGAAGATCTCCTGCGCGTAGTGCAGCACGGCAGCCGCGGGGTCCAGCTGCAGCGGGCCGTACGGCACCACGCGGCGGTCGCCCCAGCCCTCGCCGTTCACCCACTGCATGCGGGCCATGTGATCGGTGAACTGGGTGCCGAAGCGCAGGTCCGCGAGCGCCGCGTTGCGCTCCGCGACGGGCAGCGGTGCCTCGTGGCGGCGGACCTCGAACGCGGCGGCGTTCGAGGCGGTGGCGGCGGCCGATGCGGTGGTGTCGGTCACGTCAGTTCCTTCTGTTCGTGCTGGGGTAGCGCCCTGGCAGCCACTGAGTGCTGGAATCCACCCGGATCCTGCACCCCGTGACTGCCAGCGCGCATGGTGTGCCTAGCCTCGGATCCGAGCGGCCAGGGCGTCGCCCACCTCGGAGGTGGAGCGCTGGGCGTCCCCCTTGGCTGCCGCATCGGCCGCCACCGCGCTCTCCACGCGCGCTGCCAGCTCCGGGTAGCCCAGGAAGTCCAGCAGCAGGCCCACGGACAGCACCGTCGCGGACGGGTCCGCCTTCTGCTGGCCCGCGATGTCCGGCGCGGAGCCGTGCACGGGCTCGAACATGGACGGCGCGGTCCGGTCAGGGTTGACGTTGCCCGATGCCGCCAAGCCGATGCCGCCAGAGATGGCGGCGGCCTGATCCGTGAGGATGTCACCGAACAAGTTGTCGGTGACGATCACGTCGAACCGCTGCGGGTTGGTGGTCATCACGATGGTGGCGGCGTCGATGTGCAGGTAGTCCCACGTCACGTCCGGGAACTCCGGCGCGACGGCCTCGACCGTGCGGCGCCACAGGTGCCCGGCGTGCACCAGCACGTTGTGCTTGTGCACCAGCGTCAGCTGCTTGCGATCGCGCTTCGAGGCCACCTCGAACGCGTAGCGCACCACGCGCTCCACGCCGTGACGGGTGTTGACGGACACCTCGGTCGCGATCTCGTGGGGAGTGTCGACGCGCAGCGCGCCGCCGTTGCCCACGTACGGGCCCTCGGTGCCCTCACGCACCACCACGAAGTCGACCTCGTCGACGTCGCGCAGCGGCGAGACCTCCCCCGGGTACAGACGGGACGGGCGCAGGTTCACGTACTGGTCGAGCGCGAAGCGCAGCGGCAGCAGCACGCCACGCTCGAGCACGCCGGAGGGCACGCTCGGGTCGCCGATGGCACCCAGCAGGATGACGTCGTGGCCCTTGATGGCGGCCAGGTCCTCGTCCGTCAGGGTGTCACCGGTGGCGTGCCAGCGCTGCGCGCCCAGGTCGAACTCGGTGGTCTCGAACGCGATGTCGGTGCCCTCGGTCGCCGCAGCCAGGCACTTGAGCCCCTCCGCGATCACCTCCGGGCCGATGCCGTCGCCCGCGACCACCGCGAGCTTGTACGTCTGGGTCATCGTGCCGTCTGACCATCCACGTAGTCGGAGTCCACGTCCGCCTTCCAGGCGAACAGCTTGCGCAGCTCGCGGCCGGTCTCCTCGATGGGGTGACCCTCGCCCTTGGCGCGCAGCTCGGAGAACTCCTTGCCACCGTTGTCCTGGTCGCCGATGAAGCGCTCCGCGAACGCACCGGACTGGATGTCAGCGAGCACGGCCTTCATGTTCTCCTTCACCTCGGGGGTGATGACGCGGGGGCCGGACACGTAGTCGCCGTACTCGGCGGTGTCGGACACGGACCAGCGCTGCTTGGTGATGCCACCCTCGTGCATGAGGTCCACGATGAGCTTGAGCTCGTGCAGCACCTCGAAGTAGGCGATCTCTGGCTGGTAGCCAGCCTCGGTCAGGACCTCGAAGCCGTACTGCACCAACTGGCTGGTGCCACCGCACAGCACGGACTGCTCGCCGAAGAGGTCCGTCTCGGTCTCCTCGGTGAAGGTGGTCTTGATGACGCCGGCGCGGGTGCCGCCGATGGCCTTCGCGTAGGCGACGGCCACGTCCCAGGCCTGACCGCTCGCGTCGTTCTCCACGGCGATGATGTCCGGGATGCCGCGGCCCGCGACGTACTCGCGGCGCACCGTGTGGCCAGGGGCCTTGGGGGCGATGAGCATGACGTCCACGTCCGTGGGTGGCTCGATGAAGCCGAACCGGATGTTGAAGCCGTGCGCGAAGGCGAGGGTCTTGCCGGCGGTGAGGTGGGGCTTGATCTCGTCCGCATAGATGGTGCGCTGGTGCTGGTCCGGCGCGAGGATCATGATGAGGTCCGCCCACTCCGCGGCGTCCGCGACGCTGGAGACGGTGAAGCCGTCGTCCTGAGCCTTCGCGGTCGAGCGCGAGCCGTCGCGCAGTCCGATGCGCACCTCGACGCCCGAGTCACGCAGGTTCTGCGCGTGCGCGTGGCCCTGCGAGCCGTATCCGACGATCGCGACCTTCTTGCTCTGAATGAGCTCGATCTTCGCGTCTGCGTCGTAGAACATCTCTGCCATGGTTCGTTGTCTCCTTGAGTGAAGCGGGGTGGGGTACGGAAGCCGGCCAGTGCATCGGCCGGTGGAAATCTGTCAGGCGCTGACGCGCTCGAAGGCGCGCTCGGTGATGGAGCGGGCGCCGCGGCCGATGGCGACGGTGCCGGACTGCACGATCTCGCGGATGTCGTGCGGCTCGAGCGCGGACAGCAGCGCCTGCAGCTTCTCCGGGGCTCCCACCGCCTCGATCACGAGCGAGTCGGTGGCGACGTCGACCACGTGAGCGCGGAACAGGTCCACGATCTGCAGGATGTCCGCACGCTGGCGGGCGTCCGCGCGCACCTTCACGAGGATGAGGTCGCGCTGGACGGAGCGGTCACGCTCGAGCTCCACGATCTTGAGCACGTGCACCAGCTTGTTGAGCTGCTTGGTGACCTGCTCCAGCGGGAGCTCGTCCACGTCGACCACCACGGTGATCCGCGAGATCTCCGGGTGCTCCGTCTGGCCCACGGCCAGCGAGTGGATGTTGAAGGCGCGGCGGCTGAACAGGCCGGACACGCGCGCGAGCACGCCGGGCTTGTTCTCGACGAGCACCGAGAGGGTGTGGGTGGTCATGAGCCTTACTCCTCCTCGCCGCGGTCCCACTCGGGGGCGATGCCGCGTGCGTACTGGATCTCGTCGTTGCTGGTGCCGGCGGCCACCATGGGCCACACCATCGCGTCGCGCGACACCGTGAAATCCACGACCACAGGCTGGTCGTCGATCTCCATCGCACGCTTGATGGTGGCGTCCACGTCCGCATCCGTCTCGCAGCGCAGTCCCACGCAGCCCATGGCCTCGGAGAGCTTCACGAAGTCAGGGATGCGCCGGGTGCCGTGGCCGGTGTGCAGGTCCGTGTTCGAGTAGCGGGACTCGTAGAACAGGGTCTGCCACTGACGCACCATGCCCAGCGACGAGTTGTTGATGATCGCCACCTTGATGGGGATCTCGTTGATGGCGCAGGTGACCAGCTCCTGGTTGGTCATCTGGAAGCAGCCATCGCCGTCGATGGACCACACCGTGCGGTCCGGCTCGCCCACCTTGGCGCCCATCGCGGCCGGCACGGAGAAGCCCATGGTGCCCAGGCCGCCGGAGTTGATCCACGTGTTGGGCCGCTCGTACTTGATGAACTGGCTGGCCCACATCTGGTGCTGGCCCACGCCCGACGTGAAGATCGTGTCCGGTCCGGAGATCTCCCCCAGACGCTGGATGACGTACTGCGGACTCGAGTGGCCATCGTCCGTGGGCGTGTAGCCCAGTCCGTAGGTGTCGCGCCAGTCGTCGATCTGCGCCCACCAGGCCTCGAGGTCGGGCTTGCCGTGGCGGGTGTGCTCGGCGTCCAACGCGGGCACCAGGGCGTCGAACACGTCCTTGAGGTCGCCCACGATGGGAACGTCAACGGCGCGGTTCTTGCCGATCTCCGCGGGGTCGATGTCCGCGTGCACGATGGTCGCGTGCGGGGCGAAGCTGTCGAGCTTGCCGGTGACACGGTCGTCGAAGCGCGCACCGAGCGCGACCACCAGGTCCGCCTTCTGCAGGGCGGCGACCGCGGCCACGGTGCCGTGCATGCCGGGCATGCCCAGGTGCTGCGGGTGCGAGTCGGGCAGTGCGCCGCGTGCCATCAGCGTGGTCACCACGGCGGCGCCGGACAGGTCCGTGAGCCTGCGCAGACCGGCCGATGCGCCGGACCGGATCACGCCGCCGCCCACGTACAGCACGGGCCGGCGAGCGGTGGCCAGCAGTCGCGCGGCCTCCTGCACGGTCTTGGCGTGGGGACGGGCGCCTGCGTTGAAGCCGGGCAGCTCGATGCGGTCCGGCCAGTTGAACGTGGTCTGCGCCTGCATCGCGGACTTCGCGACGTCCACGAGCACGGGTCCCGGCCGGCCGTGGGTGGCGATGTAGAACGCCTCGGCCACGGCGCGCGGGATGTCGTCCGGGTTGGTCACCAGCACGTTGTGCTTGGTGATGGGCTGGGTGATGCCCACGATGTCCGCCTCCTGAAAGGCGTCCGTGCCGATGCTCGCGGCAGCGACCTGGCCGGTGATGGCCACCAGCGGGATCGAGTCCATGTTGGCGTCCGCGATGGGAGTCACCAGGTTGGTGGCGCCAGGCCCGGACGTCGCGATGCACACACCCGGCTTGCCGGTGGCGTGCGCGTAGCCCTGGGCGGCGTGGCCGGCGCCCTGCTCGTGCCGCACCAGGATGTGGCGCAGCTGCGTCGAGTCCATGAGGGGGTCGTAGGCGGGCAGGATCGCGCCGCCGGGAAGCCCGAAGACGTCCGTCGCGCCCGCAGCTTCCAGCGACCGGATCAGCGACTGCGCCCCCGACATCCGCTCGCCGGCATGCGCCGTGGCGGTGGCGGTCGCAGGCGCGCGGGTGCTCGCCGGCGCGGGGCTCATCAGAGCCGAAGGCTTGGGGGCCTTGACCTGTGCCATCTTCTCTCCCGTTGAGTTGAGGTGATGAGGCGGCTCTCGCATCCGCCTCGCATGGAAAAACCCCTCGGCCTTGGTGGCTGTCGGGGTATGCGCGCGGACGATGCCTGGGCTTGAACTAGATGTCCGCGCGCCCGGTAACTACGAGAATCGTCTGCATGAGTGAGACTCTACGCCTGCTCGCGTGCGGATGTCACCATCTGGACCAACAATCTCACATTGTGGTTCACCGTCTCTCATCGTGAGACACGTGCCGCTCCTCCCCACCTGAGCGCCCCATCGGTCCGTGACTGTCGATTCCCGCCTCACGATGCGCCCCATCGGTCACGTCAGGCGCTGCGTGAGGTGCACCGTGACCTCGTCGCCGACGTCCTTGCCCAGCTGCTTGCGGAGCTTCGCGTTCAGAGACAGCATGTGGCCGCCGCGACCGGTCACCATGAGACCCGCGTTCGTCACGGGCACCCCGTCGACCGTCGCATCCACGCGCACGGCCTTGCCCGTGCCGAAGAAGTCCGCGGATCCCGGCATCTCGACGCAGGCCCACACCTCCCCCTTGACCTCGACGCCGATGGGCGCGGTGAAGGTGTGGTCGAGCGGTCCTGTGTCGTGACTCATGAAGCCAGCCTGCCACGGGGACTCCAGCCAAGCATCGGACCCGGCGCCGTCCATCTCAGGGATGCACGGAAGCGCCGCGCGCGAACTGAGCCCGCACAGCGGCGATCCCTCAGGGACGAGGCGTTCCTCCTGATGCGCCAGCTGAGGCGCGGTGAAGGGGCTCTCGTTGCGGGGAGCAGCCCTCAGGCCAGCACCGCGCCCTTCGACGCCGAGCCCACGAGCTTGGTGTACTTCGCGAGAACGCCGCGCGTGTAGGTGTGCGTCAGCGGCTCCCAGCCCTCGCGTCGAGCGGCCAGCTCCTCGTCCGCGACGTGGAGCTCGAGGGTGCCGTGGGCGACGTCGAGCGTGATGCGATCGCCGTCGCGCACGAACGCGATGGGCCCGCCGTCGACGGCCTCGGGCGCGATGTGACCCACGCACAGTCCCGTGGTCCCGCCGGAGAAGCGGCCGTCCGTCACCAGCAGCACGTCCTTGCCCAGCCCGGCGCCCTTGATCGCGGCCGTGATGGCGAGCATCTCGCGCATGCCGGGTCCACCCTTGGGGCCCTCGTAGCGGATGACCACGCAGTCGCCCGCCTGGATGGTGCCGTCCTCGAGCGCGTCCAGGGCTGCTCGCTCGCGATCGAACACCCTGGCGGTCGCCTCGAACACGTCGTCGTCGAAGCCGGCGGACTTCACCACCGCACCCTCCGGGGCCAGCGAGCCCTTGAGGATGGTGATGCCGCCCGTCTTGTGAATGGGGTTGTTGAGCGCGCGGACCACACGGCCGTCGATCTTCTCCGGCTTGAGGTCCTCCATGTTCTCCGCGAGCGTCTTGCCCGTGACCGTCATCACGTCACCGTGCATGAGGCCAGCCTCGAGCAGAGTGTTCATCACGGCGGGAACGCCGCCCACGCGGTCCACGTCGTTCATCACGAACCGACCGAAGGGCTTGAGATCGCCCAGGTGCGGCACCTTCGCGGCGACGCGAGCGAAGTCGTCCAGCGACAGGTCCACCTCCGCCTCGTTGGCGATCGCGAGCAGGTGCAGCACTGCGTTGGTGGAGCCGCCGAACGCCATGACCACGGCGATCGCGTTCTCGAACGCCTCCTTGGTCATGATGTCGCGCGCGGTGATCCCCTGGCGCAGCATCTCGACCACGGCCTCGCCGGACATGCGCGCGTACATGTCGCGGCGACGGTCCGCGCTGGGCGGCGCGGCAGAGCCGGGGATCGACATGCCCAGCGCCTCGCCCACGGATGCCATGGTGTTGGCGGTGAACATGCCGCCGCAGGCTCCCTCGCCCGGGCAGATCGCCTTCTCGATCGCGAGGCGATCCTCCTCGCTCATCAGCCCGCGCGCGCACGCGCCCACCGCTTCGAAGGCGTCGATCACCGTGACATCCTTCTCGGTGCCGTCGGACAGCTTGACGTGCCCCGGCATGATCGAGCCCGCGTACAGGAACACCGATGCGAGGTCGAGTCGCGCGGCCGCCATCAGCATGCCGGGCAGGGACTTGTCGCAGCCGGCGAGCAGCACGCTGCCATCGAGTCGCTCGGCGCTCATCACCGTCTCCACGGAGTCTGCGATCAGGTCGCGCGACACCAGCGAGAAGTGCATGCCCTCGTGACCCATGGAGATGCCGTCGGACACGGAGATGGTGCCGAACTCCAGCGGGTAGCCGCCTCCCGCGTGCACACCTTCCTTGGACGCCTGCGCGAGGCGCTGCAAGGACAGATTGCACGGCGTGATCTCGTTCCACGAGCTCGCGATGCCGATCTGGGGCTTCTCCCAGTCTCCGTCGCCCATGCCGACGGCCCGGAGCATGCCGCGCGACGCGGTCGCCTCCAGTCCGTCGGTCACCTGGCGGGAGCGGGGCTTGATGTCTGGCGTCTGCGTCATAGACGCGAGTCTAGGACGGCCCGTGCGCGGGTTGCGGCAGCGGCGCCAAAACAGGACTTGCGGTTGACGCTACGTCAACTTCTAGGCTGTGTGCATGAACACGACAGCACTCGCCGGCGCCTCGCTCGCGCAGGACGCCACCATCGACATCGCGCGGGTGGCGAGGCTCAGCGGCGTCAGCAGCCGCACGCTGCGCCACTACGACGCGATCGGCCTGCTGCCGCCCGCGTGGACCAGTGACGACGGCCGCCGCCACTACGGGCGCGAGCAGCTGCTGCGCCTGCAGCACATCCTCGTGCTGCGCGAGCTGGGCACGGGGCTCGATCGCATCGGCCGCATCGTCGACGCGGACGACCCGGCCGTGACCGCGGCGCTCCTGCGCGACCACCTCGCCGGCCTCACCGCCGAGCGCGATCGGTATGCGCGCCTCGCCGCCACCGTCGCGCGCACCATCGACTCACTCGAGAAGGGGACCACCATGACCACCAGCCAGATCTTCGACGGCTTCGACCACCAGCAGTACGAGCCGGAGGCTCGCGAGCGCTGGGGCGACAGTCAGGTGGACCGCTCCAACGAGCGCTGGGCGAGCCTGGGCAAGGACGGCCAGCAGCGCCACCTCGACACGCACCGCGAGATCGTCGAGGCGCTCGGCGCCGCCATTCGCGTGGGATTCGCGCCCGACAGCGAGGAGGTCCAGGAGATCGTCGCTCAGCACTACCGGTGGGTCTCGCTGTTCTGGACGCCCACCGCGGAGACGTACCGCGGGCTCACCCAGATGTATGTGGACGACGAGCGCTTTCGCCGCAACTACGACGAGGTCGCCCCCGGCGCCGCGGCGCTGCTGCGGGACGGCGCGGAGGTGTACGCAGGGATGCACCTGAGCTGACTGGCGGGTGCAGACGCTGTCGCATGCGGGAATGCGCCCGTCCGCTCCATAGTTGACTCGCGCACGCGAGCACGCCACCCGCGCGCTCCCCAGAGGAAGGCACTCCATGGCGACGATCGGCCTGCTGCTCGGACCACTCCCCCGGGCGCGTACCACCCGCCGCGTGGCGCGACTCATGCATGAGGCGGCGTCCTCGTCGACTCGCCTGGTCGAGCTGGATCTGACCGCGGTGCCGCACCACGCTCCCTACACCGATGTTCCGGCCGGAGCGACGGCGCTCGCGTGGAAGCGGGCCGTGGCGGACCTGGATGGCCTGCTCGTGCTCACCCCCGCTCACGAGCGATCGGTTCCCGGCGCTCTCAAGAACGCGTTGGACTGGGCCGGAGGCGCCGTTGCCCCCAACGCGCTCGCGGGCCTTCCGGTGGTGATCGCCGGGGTGTGCGAGGGTCAGGCGCCGCGCTTCAGCGCGATCCAGCACCTGCGCGCCGTGCTCGCGGATTCGGGTGCCCACCTCAAGTCACAGCCGGAGATCACGCTCACCATCGCTCCCGATTCGTTCGGCGAGGACGACGCGTGCGGAGACGACGCACTGACCGTGGGGGCGCGTGAGCTGCTCTCCATCGCCGCCGGGTTCGTCGCTCACCAGTCGCGCACGGGCATCGAGCGGGAGGCGCGCACCTTGCCCGACGCCCTCGAGCCCGATGTCCTCGTGCCTGACATCCTCGAGGCCGCGACCGGACCTCGGAGCGCCGTCGACGGCGTGCCGGTCGTCGACGAGGTTCGCGCCCCCGCCCCCTGAGCGCCGTCGCGCGACGCTGCCGTCGCCCCTCGTGGTGAGATCCGACGCGATGAGATCCGACATGGTCGGGAATAGTTGAAGCGTCACGTATTGTTGGAGGTGATGGCGCAGCCGACGCAGGCAGCGCCTCTCCCCACCCCCTCTTTGGAAGGACTCACCATGCCCCGCATCGGCATCATCGTCGGCTCGACCGCGAGCAACTCCATCAACCGCAAGGTCGCGAACGTGCTGCCCACGCTCGTGAACGACGACGTGGAGTTCACGTTCCTCGACATCGCTGACCTGCCGCTGTACAACTACGAGCTCGACGGCAACTGGCCCGAGGTCGCCACCGAGTTCAAGAACTCGGTCGAGGCCGTGGACGGCGTCATCATCGTCACCCCCGAGTACTCGCGCTCGATCCCGGGTGCTCTCAAGAACGCCCTGGACTGGGCCTCGCGCCCGTGGGGCCAGAACTCCTTCACGCGCAAGCCCGTCGCGATCATGGGCGCCTCGATCGGCTCCACCGGAACCGCGATGGCGCAGCAGCACCTGCGCAACATCCTGGGCCACTTCGACTCCCCCACGCTGGGCCAGCCCGAGACCTTCTTCCACTTCAGCGCGGACGCCTTCGGCGCGGACGGCTCGCTGCAGGACGAGGCTCAGCTCGCCGTCCTGAGGAACTTCGCAGAGGCCGCCGTGGCTCACATCGAGAGCCACGCTCACTCCGCTGCAGCGGTCTGACCTCACCTCAGCGCACGACAGGGTCCCGTCCGGCACACCGCCGGGCGGGACCCTCGTGCATGCGCCCGTCTGCGCTTGCGTCGAGGCCCGGTGTGCGGCGAGGATCGGGATACCTGGCGTGGCAGTGTCACCCGCCCCAGGAGCAGCGTCGCTCCCACGCTCACCGAGAGGACCATCATGCGCACCATCGTCGGCTTCGCCGCCGCAGTCGCAACCGGGTGCGTCCTGCTGGCGGGCTGCTCTGACTCCGGTGACCTCGCCATCACCAACGACAGCGGCGTGGCGGTGGAGGTCTCGACGGGCGACGACCTCACCTCGATCGGTCCCTACGGAGGGGTGGTGCTGCTCGAGTACGGCTGCACCCCAGGCGACGTCACCCTCACCTTCGCTGACGACGCCCAGGTGATCGTCCCCGGGCCCGTGTGCCCTCCGGACTCGATCGCCATCGCGCCCTCCGGCACCGTCACCGTCATCGAGGCCCCCGTCTGACCCCGTCTCGATCGCCGGGGAACACCGCGGCCGCAGTGCGACGTTGTGCCTGGCATGACACACCTGTGGTGGGCCCGGCGCGACCTGCGCCTGCACGACAACCCAGCCCTCATCGATGCCCAGGCTGACGGCCCCGCTGCCGCAGTCTTCGCATGGACACCGGCCCTGCACTTCTGGTCAGGTCGCCGACGGGCGCACCTGGCCCGCACGCTCTGGTCGTTGCGCGACAGCACCGGCGGCGCGCTCGCGGTGCGGCGAGGAGAGGCGGCCGATGTGGTGCTCGCCGCCGCGCAGGAGGCCGATGCGGGGGTGGTGCTGGCCGCTCGCGAATTCAGTCCTGCGGGAGTGGCCCAGCAGGAGGCCGTGGCCGCGGCGCTGGAGGCCGAGGGCCGCGAGCTGCGGTTCGTGGGATCGCCGTACGCGGTCGCGCCGGGCCGCGTGACCAAGGGTGATGGCACGCCCTACCGAGTCTTCACGCCGTTCCGGGACGCCTGGCGCCAGCACGGCTGGCGCCAGCCCGCTGACGCAGCGGATCCGCGCGGGTTCGTCCCGCTCGACAGCGACGTGGACCTCGATCAGCACGCCGCGCACGGCGATGCCGAGGACCCTCTGCTCGAGCCTCACGAGTTTCGCGAGCAGCGCGTGCTCGACGCGCTCGAGTCGTGGATCGACGACGCCCTGATCCACTACGACGACGAGCGGGATCGGCCCGATCTCGACTCGACGTCACGACTGTCGGTGCCGCTCGCGTTCGGGCAGGTGCACCCGCGCACGGTACTCGCGCTGACGGCTCCCAAGCGCTCCGACGGTTCGCGCGTGTTCGAGTCTGAGATCGCGTGGCGCGACTTCCACGCGGACACGCTCTGGCACGAGCCGCAGGCGCGTCGCGAATCGCTGTCGCGAGTGATGCTGGAGGAGGACTGGGTGACCGGCCGCGAGGCGGACCAGGCGTTCGTCGCCTGGCGTGACGGCCGCACCGGATTCCCGCTGGTGGACGCCGGGATGCGTCAGCTGGCCCAGACCGGCTGGATGCACAACCGCGTGCGCATGGTGGTCGCGAGCTTCCTCATCAAGGATCTCCGGATCCCGTGGCAGCGAGGTGCTGACCACTTCCGCCGCACCCTCGTGGACTACGACCACGCCCAGAATCAGCTCAACTGGCAGTGGGTCGCCGGCACCGGGCGCGACGCCTCGCCGTTCTTCCGCATCTTCAACCCCGAGGCGCAGCTCGACCGTCACGATCCCCAGCGCCGGTATGTGCAACGCTGGGTGCCAGAGCTCGACACCCCTGACTATCCAGGACCGATGGTGGACCACAAGGCCGAGCGCGAGACGACACTCGCGCTCCATCGCCGGGCGAAGGATCGCGGGTAGCGGTAGCGTCGGAGACATGACGCACGAGGAGGTCGAGCGCTGGATGGGGCACTACGACAACCCCATGAAGGATGTCGTGCAGCGCATCCGCCAGATCATCCTCGCCAGCGACGACCGCATCGAGGAGACCATCAAGTGGTCGACCCCCACCTTCACGTACAAGGGCAACCTCGCCAGCTTCTTCCCCAAGTCCACGCATCACGCCACTCTGATGTTCCACGAAGGCGCGCTCATCCCCGGCACGTTCCGTCACCTGGAGGGCAGCGGCAAGGAGGGGCGCGCGATGAAGATCGTGTCCATCGCGGAGGCCGAGGAGCGACGCGACGAGATCAACGCGATCGTGCAGGCATGGATCGCGTGGAAGGACGGCGCGTCCACCGCGTCCTGACGGTCAGGCCGGGAAGGCTCCCATCGCGACGAAGTTGACCGGGTCGTCCCCGTGGCGCGCTGCCTCGATCTGCCGCCGCAGCAACGCGATGTAGCGCTTGTCCGTGAGCAGGGCGAAGCCAGCGACGTGCGGGACCACGATGCACCCGGGTGCACTCCACAGCGGATGCCCGTCCGGCAGCGGCTCGGGGTCCGTCACGTCGAGCGCGGCACGCAGGCGTCCTGTCTGGAGCTCAGCCAGGAGCGCATCCGTGTCCACCACCTTGCCGCGGCCCACGTTGACCACCAGCGCATCGTCCGGGAGCGCCGCGAGGAACATCGCGTCGACGAGCCCCTCGGTCTGCTCGGTCAACGGAGTCACCAGGAACACGATCTCGGTGTCCGGAAGCAGTGCAGGGAGGTCCTCGATCGCTCGCACATCCGTGCCGTCAGGCGCGGTGCGGGCAGTGCGGGCGACTCCGGTCACGGTCGCCTCGCTCGCCCGCAGACGCGCCCCGAGCGCGCTGCCGATGCTGCCGTAGCCCACCACCAGGCAGCGCCTGTCAGCGAGCGACGGCGCGTACGGGTCCGCGTCCCAGGTCTCACGTCGCTGCGCGTCCAGGAACTTCGGCAGCCGGCGCTGGCTCGCGAGCGCGAGCGTGAGCGCCATCTCTGCCGTGCGCGAATCATGGACGCCGCGCGCGTTCGCGAGCTTCTTGCCAGCGGGCACCAAGGGCACGGCGTGCTCGTAGCCCGCTGAAGGGATCTGGATCACCCGCAGGTCAGGGCACTCAGCGAGGCGCTGGTAGACCTCGCGCCCGCCGGACAGGTGCGGGATGCACGCGATGGTGACGCGTTCGCGCTCCTCGTCGGGGATCGGACCGGCGCTGGGATCCCAGACGATCACGCGAGCGTCGTCGCCCACCTCCCCCAGCGCATCGGCGATCTTCTGGTGCGGGACGGCGACGGTGATCATGGCTCCAGTCTTCCACCACCGCGCTCGCCCCATCGCTTCCCCCGCACGTGGCATGCGTCCTCGGGGACGCTCCAACGAAAGTTTCGCGGTTGACTATGCGAGAATCCGCATACTCCCGTATACGTTGACCTATGCATCCCAACAGCAACCCGTTCAACCCCGGAGCTGGCACCCCTCCTCACACGCTCGCCGGTCGCGACGAGGAGGTCCAGGCGATCGTCACCGCGATCGAGCGATCCTCACTGGGACGAAGCGCGAACGGCATCGTGCTGCACGGACTGCGCGGCACCGGCAAGACGGTGCTGCTGGGACGCTTCTGCGAGGTGGCCTCGGACCGAGGCTGGATCGCGGTGAGGATCGAGGCCGCGGCGTCCACCTCCGCCACCTTCGCGGAGCAGCTCGTCACCCGCCTCACCCCCTTCATGCTGCGGCTGGACCGGCCCAGTGCCAGCGACCACATCAAGCGCGCGCTCGGGGCCTTCAAGTCCTTCTCCATCTCGGTGGGACTGCAGGACGTCTCCGCCGGCATCGAGGTGGAGCCGCGCCACCTCCTGAACTATGGGAAGTCCATCGAGCACTCGCTGCCAGACATGCTGCGCACGCTCGCCCAGGCGTGCGCTCAGGACGGCACCGGCGTGCTGATCGCCGTGGACGAGATGCACGACATGAGCCGCGCGGACCTGCGCGCACTGCTGGCCGTGGGTCAGGAAGCCAACGAGTCCCGCGCGCCGCTGCTGCTGTGCGGCGCAGGGCTGCCCGCACTTCCGCGCGTGCTTTCGGAGGCGCGCACCTACGCCGAGCGATTCTTCGAGTTCCGGGCGATCACCTGGCTGGCACGGGCCGATGCACGGCGCGCCCTGGTGGCGCCCGTCGAGGCGCTCGGAGAGTCGTGGACGGAGTCCGGGTTGGACGTCATCCTCGCCTCGGCGGGCGGCTACCCCTACTTCCTGCAGCACTTCGGGCGCGCGGCGTGGAACGTGGCCGCCTTCTCCCCCATCGGCGCTGGCGACGCGAACCTCGCCCGATCCATCGGCTTCGCCGAGCTCGACCAGGGCTTCTTCCACATTCGCTGGGAGCGTGCCACCACCGCGGAGCGTGCCTACCTGCGCGCGATGGCGATCGACGGCGACGGCCCATCGCGCTCGGGAGACGTGGCGGACCGGCTCGGCAAGCCGGCATCGGCTCTCAGCGCGATCCGTACCCGGCTGATCGACAAGGGGATCGTGTACTCGCCGGTCCGCGGCCGCATCGCGTTCACCGTGCCAGGAATGGCGACCTTCATCCGGCGTCGGGACGAGGCGGGCGCCTAGAGCGCCTCACCCGGCGGGGAGGACGAAGCTCCAGCCGTCTGCGAGTCGCTCGTCGACCACGCGAATCACCGCGTCCACGGTGCCGGCCCGGTCCCCGCCGCCGTCGTGAGCGAGCACCATCGAGCCAGGCGTCATGGCGGCGCGCAGGCGATCCGCCAGCACCTCCGGGTCCTGCTCGGCCCAGTCGCCGATGTGATTGACCACGCCGAGCGGCTGCATGCCCAGCTCCACCGCCACCTCCGCGGTCGCTCCCCACGACCCGTTGGGTGCCCGCCAGTACGGCACAGGGTGTCGAGGCCCCAGGACGGCGCGAATGACGTCGAGCGTGCGCGTCAGGTCCACCCACACCCTATCGGCGGGCCACTCGCCCATGTCGGCGAAGGACATCGAGTGGTTCGCGAGCACGTGACCGTCCGCGGCGATGCGGCGCAGCACCTGCGCGCCGTCGCCGCGCTCGATCTGCTCGCCCACCACGCAGAACACGGCCGTGATCTCACGCGCCCTCAAGGCGTCGAGCAGCCTGAGGGTGTCGCGACCGTTGGGCCCGTCGTCGAAGGTGAGGGCGCACACGAGGCCGTCGCCGGCCGCGGCGTCGACGGGCGTCACGCGGGGCGCGTGGTGCCCGCCGTGGGGTGGCGGAACGCTCACGCGTCGACGGCGCCGCGCGCTGCCGGCACCACGAGTGCGGGTTCGACCGCGGTCACCAGTTCGACCGGGGGCTCCGTGGTCGTGCCGCGCACCACCAGCTCGGTGGCCATGCGCACGTGCGGCTCGCGCTCGACTCCATTGATGAGGTCGAGGAGCATCGTCATGGCCGCCGCGCCCATGGACTGCATGGGCTGGCGCACGGTCGTGAGAGACGGGGTGGCCAGCGAGGCCTCGGGGACGTCGTCGAAGCCCACGATGGAGAGGTCCTCCGGCACCGCCAGACCGAACTCGTGCGCGACGTCCATCGCACGCATCGCGGTGATGTCGTTGGCCGCGAAGATCGCCGTGGGCCGGTCCTTCATCATGAGGAGCTCACGGGTGACCTCGGCCGCACGGTCGGGGACGTACCGCGTCTCGCGCACCAGCGCCTGATCCACCGGAATGCCGGCCTCCGCCATCGCGTTGCGATATCCCGCCTCGCGCAGGTGAGCGGAGTCCAGCTCCGAACGGCCGCCGAGGAACGCGATGCGGCGGTGGCCCAGGGAGATCAGATGCTCCGTGGCCTGCTCCGCACCCGTGAAGCTGTCCGCGTCGATGGTGGGCAGTCGGTTGGGACCATAGTGCGGGTCGATCGCGACCACCGGGACCACCGTGCGCGCGTCCAGAACCGTGGGGGTGACCAGCACCGCCCCAGCGATCAGCGTGCCGCCCAGCCGTGCGAGCGAGCGACGCTCCCACCCGTGGTTGTCTCCACCGGAGTGCGCCAGCAGCTCGTAGCCCGATCCCTCGGCCGCGGCGGCGGCGCCCTTTAAGAGCTCCGCGCTGAAGGGCTCGAAGCTCGCGACCAGGATGCCGAGCACATTGGTCTGCTGCATCCGCAGGCTCGAGGCGCTCAGATTCCCGGCGTAGCCCATCTCCTCGATCACGCCCTGGACCAGCTCGACGGTCTCCTTGGCGACTCCGTAGCGGCCGTTGACCACCTTGGACACCGTCGCGACGGACACTCCTGCGCGCGCAGCGACGTCAGCCATCTTGACTCGCGGCGCTGCTTCCATGGGTTGAATGGTACATGGACACACGCTCGTGACGAAAACGTTATCGAAATCGTTTGACACCGGCATGGGCGGCAGGACAGACTTCCGGTGTTCGGCTGGTCAACGAGGACTGAAAGGAACAACCAACATGGCGAACATGCGTCGTGCGGGTGCCGCAGTGGCATTCGCAACCTCCGCCGCGCTTCTGCTGGCTGCGTGCAGCTCAGATGACGGCGACACCACCCCCGAGGGCACCGACTCCCCTGATACCGAGGAGACGTCGGAGAACTCGGAGCCCGTCACCCTTACCTGGTGGCACAACTCTGTGGCAGGCGACAACGGTCAGAACGACCTTGGCGACTACTGGCAGAAGATGGCCGACGACTTCACGGCCCAGAACCCCAACGTCACCATCGAGATCGAGCAGATCCAGAACGAGGACCTGCAGCGCACGCGCATCCCGCTCGCACTGCAGTCCGGCGACGCCCCCGACCTCTTCCAGGCATGGGGCGGTGGCGAGCTCGCCACCCAGGTCGAGTCCGGATACCTGATGGACCTGAGCGAGACCCTCGCGGACGACATCGAGCGTCTGGGCGGCGGTGTCGCTCCGTGGCAGTACGACGGTTCCACCTACGGCCTGCCGTTCCAGTTCGGCGTCGAGGGCATCTGGTACCGCGAGTCCCTCTTCGAGGAGGCTGGCATCACCGAGGAGCCCACCACCATGGCGGAGCTCGGCGAGGCCGTGCAGGCGCTCAAGGACGCGGACATCACCCCCATCGCGGTGGGTGCTGCCGACGGTTGGCCCGCCGCTCACTGGTGGTACAACTTCGCTCTGCGTGCATGCCCGCAGGACGTCATCTCGACGGCCGGCACCACGTTCGACTTCTCCGACCCCTGCTGGGTCGAGGCTGGCGAGCAGCTCGAGGAGTTCCTCGGCACCGACCCGTTCCAGGACCAGTTCATCTCGACGGTCGCTCAGACCGGCGCCACCTCCTCCGCGGGCCTCGTGGCCACCGGTGAGGCAGCGATGGAGCTCATGGGCCACTGGAACGTCTTCGTGTACGAGGGCTTCACCGACGGCACCGAGGAGGGCATCCAGGCCCTTCAGGACGACCTGGGCTGGTTCCCGATGCCCGCGACCGATGGCGGCGCTGGTGACCCCACCGCAGCTCTTGGTGGCGGTGACGGATTCTCCTGCTACGTCGACGCTCCGCCGGAGTGCGCTGAGTTCCTCAGCTTCATCATGAGCGACGAGAACCAGGCTGGTGCGGCCGAGGCCGCTGGCATCCTGCCCGTGGCACCCGCCGCGGCGGAGGCCGTGACCAACCCGGTGCTCGTGGAGCTCTCGCAGGTCGCCGGTAACGCAGAGTACGTGCAGCTGTGGCTCGACACCTCCTTCGGCACCAACGTGGGTGGCGCGATGAACGACGGAATCGTCAACATCTTCGCCGGCACGGGCAACGCCCAGGACGTCGTGGACCTCATGACGGCCGCCGCACTCACTCAGTAATCAACAACCCGTCCCCCTGACACAAGAAAGCGAGGCTCCCTGGTGACTGCACTGGAGGCCTCGGGTACGGGCAAGGGCCCCGTCGTCGACGCGAAGGCGTCGGCGGCGGGGCCGCACCCTGTCACCCCCGCCACGGATAACGCCAAGAAGGACACCCGCCGCAAGTGGCTCGAGATCGCCATCTTCGTGGGTCCCGCGCTCCTGATCTTCCTGACCTTCGTGGTCTTCCCGATGGTCATGGCCGCGCGCTACAGCCTGTACAAGTGGGACTCCCGCCAGCCGTTCGAGCTCGCGGAGTTCATCGGCTTCGACAACTACACCCGCGCCCTGATCGGTGGCACCGACCCCGAGACGCAGGAGATCTTCTGGAAGGCCTACGCAGAGCCCTTCTGGAACGCCGTGGGCAACAACGTTCAGATCATCGCGCTGTCGATGCTGATCCAGCTGCCGGTGGCGATGCTCATCGCGCTGGTGCTGAACCGCAAGTTCCCGGGACGTGGTCCCACCCGTCTGATCATCTTCGCTCCCTACGTGCTCGCAGAGGTGACCGCCGGTCTCATGTGGCTCATGCTGCTCGACCCCCGCGGCCCCGTCACGGAGTGGGTGCAGGCGATCGGACTTCCCACGCCACCTCAAGGGTGGCTCGAGGATCCGACGTGGGGCTTCTGGACCTTCTTCTTCATCGTCAGCTGGAAGTACATCGGCCTGGCGATCATCCTCTTCCTCGCCGGCCTGGCAGGCGTCCCTGAGGAGCTGCAGGAGGCGGCGTCCATCGACGGCGCCAGCTGGTGGCAGGTGCAGTGGCGCATCAACATCCCGCTCATCGGTCCTACCGTGCGCGTGTGGGCGTTCCTGTCGATCATCGGTTCCATCCAGCTGTTCGACATGGCCTGGGTGCTCAACAAGGGCGGATCGACGGGTCAGTACTCGACGATCGCGACCCTCATGGTCGACATCGGCACGCAGCGCAATGACGGCGGCTACGCCTCTGCGCTCGCGATCATCATGTTCATCTTCTCCATGACCGCCGCGATCATCTACCTCACCCTGGTGATGCGTCGCGACACGGCCGGTTCGCGAAAGGGGGCCTGATCATGGCCACCGACACCACCGTCGAGCGCAAGCGCCGCGCGCCTTCGACCACGTCCCGTACGCGCACCCGCCTCCAGGGCGACTCGTCGATCTACATCACGATCTTCGTGGCGCTGGTCGCCGTCGGCTTCACCCTGGGCCCCATCATCTACCTGGCACTGGGCGGATTCCGCACCAACGGCCAGCTCGCTGCTGACCCCACGGGTCTGCCGGATCCGTGGGTGTGGCAGAACTACTGGAACATCCTCACGCAGGGCAACTTCTGGCAGTACACGCTGAACTCGCTCATCGTCGCGGTGGCCACCACCGCCGGCGTCGTGCTGTTCGGCACCATGGCGGCCTACCCGCTCGCTCGCTACAGCTTCCGCGGGCGCGAGGGCATCTTCATCATCTTCACGGCCGGCCTGATGTTCCCCCTCACCGTCGCGATCTTCCCGCTGTTCCTGCTGATCCAGGACCTCGGCTGGGTGGGTGGCTACTGGGGACTCATCGTGCCGCAGGTGGCGTTCGCGCTGCCCGTGACGGTCATCATCATGCGTCCGTTCCTGGCGGCCCTGCCGGATGAGCTCGAGGAGGCCTCCTTCATGGATGGCCTCACCCGTGTGGGCTTCTTCTTCCGCATGGTGCTGCCGCTGGCCAAGCCGGGCATGGTGACCGTGGGCGTGCTCGCGTTCCTCGGCTCGTGGAACGGCTACCTGCTGCCCCTAGTGATCCTCACCGGTCGCGACGCGCCCACCACCCTGCCGCTGGGCGTGACCCAGTTCCAGGGCCAGAACGCCGCCGACTTCGCCGGCATCATGGCCTACACCTTCCTTGCGATGATCCCTGCGCTGGTGTTCTTCCTGATGATGGAGCGGCGCATCGTCGATGGCCTCTCCGGCGCCGTGAAGGGCTAGGGGCCGATGCGCAAAGAGGGCATCAGTCAGCGTGTGCGCGATCTCGTCGACAGGCTGTCCGTCGACGAGAAGCTCGCACAGATCGTGGGCTTCTGGGAAGGCGAGGAGGGCGACTCCGTCGCTCCCCTGCAGGGAGAGCTGACCGGCACCGGCAAGCTCGACGACGCCATGCAGCACGGCCTCGGACATCTCACCCGCGTCTACGGGACCAACCCCGTGGACCCGGATGAGCGTGCGCAGTACCTGTGGGAGCGCCAGCGTGCGCTCGTCCAGGGCACCAAGGCGGGCATCCCCGCGCTGGTCCACGAGGAGTGCCTCACGGGGCTGTCCGCATGGAAGGCTGCCACGTTCCCTGCGCCTCCCGCGTGGGGAGCGACGTTCGACCCGGAGCTCGTGGAACGCATGGGAGCGCTCATCGGCGAGTCCATGCGGGACCTGGGTATCCATCAGGGGCTCGCGCCCGTCCTGGATGTCGTCCGCGACCCACGCTGGGGGCGGGTCGAGGAGTGCATCGGCGAGGACCCGTACCTGGTGGGAGAAGTGGCCACCAAGTACGTCACGGGCATGCAGTCACAGGGCGTCGATGCGACGCTCAAGCACTTCGTGGGCTACTCCGCGTCGCAGGCGGGTCGCAACTTCGCGCCCGTCCACGCGGGTCGCCGCGAGGTGCAGGACGTGCTGCTGGTCCCCTTCGAGATGGCAGTTCTCGATGGCGGCGTCAACTCGGTCATGCACTCGTACGCGGAGATCGACGGCGTGCCCGTCGCGGCGGACGAGACGCTGCTCACCGGCGTGCTGCGCGACCAGTGGGGCTTCGACGGGACGGTGGTCGCGGACTACTTCGGCGTCGCGTTCCTCCACCTGCTACACGGCATCGCCGCCAACCACGGTGAGGCCGCAGTCCAGGCCCTCACGGCGGGCGTCGACATCGAGCTGCCGACCGGCGACGCCTACCTCGGGCCGCTCAAGGCCGCGATCGAGGCCGGCGACGTCGACATGGCCATCGTGGACCGCGCGGTGACGCGCGCCCTGGTGCAGAAGGAACGGCTGGGTCTGCTCGACGAGACCTTCGAGGGAGAGCCGCCCTCGGGCGTCGACCTCGACTCCCCCGCTCACCGCGAGGTGGCCCGCCAGCTCGCGGAGAAGTCGGCGATCCTGGTGTCGAACGACGGCACCCTGCCGCTCGCGGCGCAGGACGATCGCCACGTGCTGGGCGTCATCGGTCCCAACGCGGACCGCTTCCAGGCGCTGTTCGGCTGCTACTCGTTCGCGAACCACGTGCTGGCGCTAAGGCCGGGCGTGGAGCTGGGCTTCGAGGCACCGACCGTGCTCGACGCGCTGCGCGACGAGTTCTCCGGCACCGTGAGCTTCGCGGCCGGATGCGCCGTCGAGGGAGACGATCGCTCGGGCTTCGACGAGGCCGTGCGCGTCGCCACCGAGGCGGACACCGCCGTGCTCGTGGTCGGTGACGATGCGGGCCTGTTCGGTCGCGGCACGTCCGGCGAGGGCAACGACTCGGACGACCTCGAGCTCCCCGGCGTCCAGCGAGAGCTGGTCGAGGCCGTGCTGGCCACCGGCACCCCGGTGGTGCTGGTGCTCATGACCGGCCGTCCTTACGCGATCTCGTGGGCGCTCGAACGCTGTGCCGCGGTGGTGCAGACGTTCTTCCCCGGCGAGGAGGGCGCAGGCGCGATCGCCCGCGTGCTGTCCGGCCGAGTGAACCCCTCGGGCCGCCTGCCGCTGTCGCTCCCCCGCTCCGCTGGCGCCCAGCCGTACACGTACCTGCACCCCAAGCTGGGCGGCAACGGCGACGTCACGAGCCTCGCGAGCAACCCGCCCGCGTGCTTTGGACACGGCCTGTCCTACACGACGTTCGAGCACGGCGCCCTCGAGGCGTCGGACGCACCCACGGACGGCACCATCACCGCCACGGTGACGGTGACCAACACGGGCGAGCGCGACGGCGACGAGGTGGTCCAGCTGTACGGACACGACGTCACCGCCAGCGTCACGAGGCCGGTGGCCCAGCTGCTGGGCTTCCAGCGCATCCACCTCGCTGCAGGGGCGTCCGCGACCGTCGAGTTCACGGTGCCCACCACGCGCCTCGCGTTCAGCGACCGGTCCTACCGCCGCGTCGTCGAGCCGGGCTCGGTCCAGCTGTGGACCGGAGACTCGGGCACGCGTGCGTCGGAGGCGACCATCGAGCTCACCGGTCCCGTGCAGGAGGTCTCCACGGCATCGCCCCGCATCACGACCGCCGCAGTGCGATGACCATGCTCGACTCCCGTGCTGATCGAGCCTCCGCCGGAGCCGTACGCGACGCGTACGCGCACCGGCGGGGCTCGGCCACGGTTCGCGTCACCTATGCGGACGGGACCACTGCGGCGGATGCGGACGTCTCCGTCGAGCAGGTCCGGCACGAGTTCGGGTTCGGCAACATCGGCTTCGACCTGATCTCGCTCGCCAATGGCGACAGCGAGGAGAAGGCGAGCGTCTTCGGCGGCGCCTCAGCCGCATCGGCCGCCCACCTGGCGCCGCTGTACCTCGAGCTGTACAACGCGACCACGCTGCCCTTCTACTGGCGCGGCTTCGAGCCGCGCCGGGGCGAGCCGGAGACGGACCGCATGATGCGCGCTGCTCGCTGGTTCGTCGAGCGCGGCGTGCAGATCAAGGGCCACCCTCTGCTGTGGCACACGCTCGCTCCGGAATGGCTCCTGGAGCTCGACGACGCCGAGGCGGAGGCCGTGATGCGCGCGCGCATCACCCGCGAGGCGAGGGACTTCGCTGGCGTCGTGGACCTGTGGGACGCGATCAACGAGTCCGTGATCCTCCCGGTGTTCACGGCCGAGCACAACGCGGTGACGCGGCTCGCGCAGTCGAAGGGCCGCATCGAGACCGTCCGGATGGCGTTCGAGTCGGCACGCGAGGGCAACCCGAACGCACGGCTCGTGCTCAACGACTTCGACCTGTCCTCCGACTACGAGCGGGTGATCGAGGAGTGCCTCGAGGCCGGCATCGAGATCGACGCGCTCGGCGTGCAGACTCACATGCACCAGGGCTTCCGTGGCGAGGAGCAGATCCGCGAGATCCTGGACCGGTTCGGCCGTTTCGGGCTGCCCCTCCAGATGACAGAGACGACGCTGGTGTCCGGCCACCTCATGCCGCCCGAGATCGTCGATCTCAACGACTACCAGATCGATTCCTGGCCCTCGACGCCCGAGGGCGAGTCTCGCCAGGCGGATGAGATGGTGCGTCACTACCGCACCGTCGTCGAGCACCCCGCGGTGGAGTCGCTCACCTACTGGGGCCTCACCGACGAGGGCGCGTGGTTGGGCGCACCCGCCGGAGTGGTGCGCGCGGACGGCACTCGCAAGCCCGCGTACGACGCCCTCCAGCGCCTCATCAAGGGCGAGTGGTGGCTGGCCAAGACTCAGCTGCGTACCGACCGCGACGGTGAGTTCGCGCTCAGCGGCTTCGCCGGCGACTACCGCGTCTCCTACGGGGGCCGTGAGACCACCATCCACCTGGACCGCGGCGGCGCCGGACCGTTGAGCGCCGTGCTCGAGTAGCCGCCATGACCACCGACGGACAACGGCGTCAGTCACCCAGGGTCACCATCGCGCACATCGCCCAGCAGGCGGGTGTGTCCGTTCCCACCGTGTCCAAGGTCCTCAACGGCCGCTCCGGCGTGTCCGACAAGAAGCGAGCCGCGATCCAGCGGCTGCTCGACGAGTACGGCTACGAGCGGCGCGGGACGGCCCGCCGCCAGCGCGTGGGCCTCATCGACGTGGTGATCCGCGACCTGGATCCCATCTGGGCCATGCCCCTCCTCCAAGGAGCCGAGGAGGAGGCGCGTCGCGTGGGCGCGTCGATCGTGCTGTCCTCCACGCATGGACGCCAGGCCGGATCGCGGCACTGGGTCCAGCACCTGGCCACGCGCCGGACCGATGCGGTGGTGCTGGTCGTCTCCGAGCTGGCGCCCGAGGCCGCCGAGGAGCTGTGCCGGCTGCACACGCCCATCGTCCTGGTGGACCCCGCGGGCGCGGAGCCCTCGGGCATGCCCACCGTCGTCGCCGCCAACCGCGCGGGCGGACGCCTCGCCACCGAGCACCTCCTCAGGCTAGGCCACCGGCGCATCGGCATCATCACGGGTCCGGAGGGCGTGGGCTGCTCGGAGGACCGGCTCGCGGGCTACGCGGATGCCCTGCGCGCTCGTGGCGTCCCGCAGGATCCGCGCCTTCAGCACTACGGGGACTTCATGGCGGCGTCGGGGGCGAGCGCCGCCAGGCGGATGCTGCGGCTCAAGAACCGCCCCACCGCGATCTTCGCCGGCACGGATCAGACGGCGAGCGGCGTCTACGAGGCAGCAGCCGCGCGCGGCCTGCGGATCCCCGAGGACCTGTCCGTCGTGGGCTTCGACGACGTGGTGCTGGCGGAGTGGATGCGACCTGCGCTCACCACGGTCCATCAGCCCCTCATGGAGATGGCGCGCACCGCGATACGCACGGCCGCCGCGATCGCCTACGAGGGGGCGGAGGTGCCCCAGCGCATCGAGCTGCCCACGTCGCTCACCGTCCGCCGGTCGACCGCGACGCCTACCCGTGCGGCGGCCGCGTCCTAGCGGTCACCGCACGGGCTCTCAGCACCGGTGGCGTCAGGCGAGGGCCTTGGCCTTGAGCGCCTCGAACTCCTGCTGCGAGATGGTGCCGGAGTCCAGCAGCGCCTTCGCCTTGGCCACTTCCTCAGCCGGAGAGCTCGAGCCTCCCGCGACCTTCTGGATGTACTCCTCCTGGCGTGCACGGGCGTCCGCCATCGCGTCCATCTGACGCTGGGACATGCTGCGACCGCGCGCGATGATGTAGATCAGGGCGCCCAGCCACGGCACGAGTACCAGGAAGATCACCCAGCCGGCCTTGCCCCACCCGCCCAGGGTCACGTCGCTGAAGAGATCCCAGATGCATCGAAACCAGACCATGATCGCGGTGATCCAGATGAAGATCCAGAAGGTCCACACCACGAGGTCCCAGAAGTTGTCCATGTCCGTCTCTTTTCCGGGGCGCCCGAGCGAGCGTTCCCCCTCGTATGCGGCGACAGGCATCGCCGCGGGCGCCGGAAGTGACGTCCTTGGACTCAGCATGGCCCTGTCGGGGACAGCGCGCCACCCGGGGGCAGCCGAGCTGCCAGCGCCGACCTAGCCCTCGACCCCCGCGCGCTGCAGGATGATCTCCCGCACGCGTCCCGCATCGGCCTGGCCGCGGGTGGCCTTCATCACGGCCCCCACGATCGCGCCGGCTGCCTGGATCTTGCCGTCCTGGATCTTCGCCAGCACGTCCGGCTGGGCGGCGAGCGCCTCGTCGACGGCCGCCTCGAGGGCGGAGTCGTCGGAGACCACCTCGAGACCGCGGGACTCCACGACCTCGCGAGGCGAGCCCTCCCCCGCCAGCACGCCCTCGAGCGCCTGCCGGGCCAGCTTGTCGTTGATGGTCCCGGCGTCCACCAGCGACTGCAGCTCGGCGACGTGTTCTGGCGTGACGGGCAGGTCGCGCAAGGGGACGTCGCGGTCGTTCGCGGTGCGGGCCAGCTCGCCCATCCACCACTTGCGAGCCGCCTGCGGCTTCGCTCCGGCCTCGACGGACGCCGCGATGAGGTCCAGCGCATCGGCGTTGACGGCATCGCGCATGTCCGTGTCGCTGAAGCCCCACTGCTCCTTGAGGCGGGCGCGCATCTTGGCGGGGTGCTCCGGCAGCGTGCCGCGCAGCTCCTCGACCCACTCGCGGCTGGGCTCGACCGGCAGCAGGTCCGGCTCCGGGAAGTAGCGGTAGTCCTCCGCCTCCTCCTTGGAGCGGCCCGGCGTGGTCGAGCCGGTGTCCTCGTGCCAGTGGCGGGTCTCCTGGATCACGGGCTGGCCTGCGAGCAGCAGCTCGGCCTGGCGGGCGGCCTCGTGGTGGATGGCCCTCTCGATGGCGCGCAGCGAGTTGACGTTCTTGGTCTCCGAGCGCTTGCCGAACGGCACCGCGTCCTGGTCCTCGCCCGCGGCGGCCTTGGGACGCAGCGAGAGGTTCACGTCCGCCCGCACGGAGCCCTGCTCCATGCGGCCGTCGGAGATCCCCAGCGCCTTCACGATGTCGCGGATCGTGGCGACGTACGCGCGAGCGACCTCCGCCGTGCGCGCGCCGGCGCCGGTGATGGGCTTGGTGACGATCTCGACCAGCGGAACTCCGCCGCGGTTGTAGTCGACCAGCGAGTGGCTCGCGCCCTGGATGCCGCCGGTGCCGCCCACATGGGTGTTCTTGCCGGCGTCCTCCTCCATGTGCGCGCGCTCGATCCCCACGGTCACCACGGTGCCGTCGTCGAGGACCACGTCGAGGCTGCCCTCGAAGCAGGTGGGCTCGTCGTACTGGCTGATCTGGTAGTCCTTCGCCAGGTCCGGGTAGAAGTAGTTCTTGCGTGCGAAGCGGCTGGACTCACGGATCTGGCAGCCGAGCGACAGGCCCAGGCGGATCGCGGACTCCACGGCCTTCTGGTTGGTCACCGGCATCGATCCGGGCAGTCCCAGGCACACCGGGCACACCTGGGTGTTGGGCTCGGCGCCGAACTCGTTGGCGCAGCCGCAGAACATCTTGGTCGCGGTGTTGAGCTCGACGTGGACCTCGATGCCGAACACCGGGTCGAACTGCTCCATCGCCTGCTCGTAGGTCATGGTGCTCACTCGGCCACCTCCAGCTCGGGGGCCTGCGAGGCCAAGGGGCCGCCCCACTCCTCGGCGAGCGCCTTCTCGAGCGCCGCGCCAATCCGGTACATGCGTGCGTCCTCGTGCGCCGGCGCGAGGATCTGGAAGCCCGTGGGCAGTCCGTCCTCGGGTGCGGTGCCGGACGGCAGCGACATGCCGGGGATGCCCGCGAGGTTCGCGGGGATGGTCGCGACGTCGTTGAGGTACATCGCCAGCGGGTCGTCGATGCGCTCCCCGAGCTTGAACGGCGTGGTGGGCGTGGTGGGGCTCACCAGCACGTCTGCCTGCTCGAACGCGGCCGCGAAGTCGCGCTGGATGAGGGTGCGGACCTTCTGGGCAGAGCCGTAGTAGGCGTCGTAGTAGCCCGCGCTGAGCGCGTAGGTGCCCAGGATGATGCGGCGCTTCACCTCGTCGCCGAAGCCCTCGGCGCGGGTGGCGCCCATGGTCTTCTCGATGGTGGCCTTCTCGACGCGCATCCCGAACCGCACTGAGTCGAACTTCGCGAGGTTGCTCGATGCCTCGGACGGCAGGATCAGGTAGTAGGCCGCGAGCGCGTACGTGAAGGACGGGCACGAGACCTCGACCACGGTCGCGCCCAGCGTCTTGAGCTTCTCGAGGCTCTCCTCGAAGCGCTGCTCGACTCCAGCCTGGTAGCCCTCGCCCGAGAGCTCCTTGATGACGCCGATGCGCACACCGGTGAGGTCCTGCTCGCGGCCCTGACGGGCCGCCTCGACGCACGACGGCACGGGCTCGTTCAGGCTGGTGGCATCCATGGGGTCGTGGCCGCCCATGACCTCGTGGAGGTAGGCGGCGTCCTCGACGGTGCGGGCGCACGGTCCCAGCTGGTCGAGGGACGATGCGAGCGCGATGGCGCCGTAGCGGGACACCCCTCCGTAGGTGGGCTTGACGCCCACGGTGCCCGTGACGGACGCCGGCTGGCGGATGGAGCCGCCGGTGTCCGAGCCGATGGCCAGGGGCGCCTCCCACGCGGCGAGACTGGCCGCGGAGCCGCCCCCGGAGCCGCCGGGGATGCGGTCGAGGTCCCAGGGGTTCCTCGTGGGTCCGTAGCCCGAGTGCTCGGTGGACGATCCCATCGCGAACTCGTCCATGTTGGTCTTGCCCAGGATGGGCATGCGCGCCTCGCGGATCTTGCGCGTGACGGTGGCGTCGTACGGCGGGACCCAGCCCTCGAGGATCCGCGAGCCGGCGGTGGTGGGCAGTCCCTCGGTCACGAGGATGTCCTTGATGGCGATGGGCACCCCTGCCAGCGGGGGCAGGCTCTCCCCTGCCGCGCGAGCCGCGTCGACCTCGCGCGCGGTCGCGAGGGCACCGTCGGTGTCGACGTGCAGGAACGCGTGCACGTCCGTGTCGACCGCCGCGATGCGGTCCAGATGCGCCTGGGTCAGCTCCACTGAGGTGATCTCGCCTGCCTGCAGCGCGGCGGCCATCTGTGCGGCCGTGGCTCGGGTCCAGTCCACGATGTCGCTCATCAGGCCTCCTCGCCCAGGATCTGCGGCACGCGGAAGCGGCCGTCCTCCGCCTCGGGGGCGCCGGACAGTGCGGCGTCCTGCGCCAGAGACGGGCGGACCACGTCCTCGCGGTGCACGTTGCTCATGGGGATGGGGTGGCTCGTCGCGGGCACGTCCTCGCCGGCGACCTCCGCCACCGTCGCGACGGCGTCGACGATCGCGTTGAGCTGGCCGCCCAGTCGGTCGAGGTCCTCGTCGGTCATGTCGATGCGGGCGAGCGCCGCGAGGCGCGCCACGTCTGCGCGTTCAAGGGAAGACATGGCCACGAGTCTAGTGGCGACGGAGGCGCGGCGATTCGGGCCGCTCAGGGCTCCCAGGAGTAGCCGATGAGGTGAATCGCGGTGCCGGCACGCTCGGCCTGGTCCGCCTCCGCGCGGGAGAGCTTCTGCACCGTGCCGTCGTCGTTGTCGATCACGGTCCAGTCGAGGTCCTCGCGGCGCTGGAACCCCATGCGCTCGTAGAGGCGGTGGGCCACGTGCATGGTCTCCATCGTGGACAGCACCACCCGCGACGCGCCCAGCTCGACCGCCCGGTCCATGGCTCGCTGCGTGAGCTTGGCGCCGATGCCGCGGCCGCGCTCGATGGGGCTCACGGCGAGCATGCGCAGCTCGAACTCGTCGCCCGTGGCCAGCTCGACCAGGCTCGATCCGGGCGGCACCACCGTGATGGTCCCCACCACGGGCCCCTCGCCGTCCTCGCCGTCGACCATCATCAGCAGCTCTGCGTCCGTCGCGCGCGTGTGCGCGTCCTTCAGCTGAGGGATGTAGGGGTGCGCCTGGTCCACGAGGCCGTCGGCAAGGTAGGCCAGCGCAGTGAGCTGGCCGATCTCCATGAGCCGACTCGACTCGCTGGGATCGACGGTGCGGATGATCTCGGCCATGGCTCTCCTTCGGGTTCCCACGGTCGTAGGTGGATTCCAATCTAACGCAGGCCGCACGGGACGGTGCGGGGGCTCACTCGGCGACTGCCTCCGGCCCGCCGGCGAGCAGCGCTTCGAAAGCGGCCTCGTCGAGAGTGCGCACGCCGAGCTGCTCCGCCTTGTCCGCCTTGGAGCCGGCGTTCGCGCCCACCACCACGAAGTCCGTGTTCTTGGACACGGACGAGGCCGCCTTGCCGCCGCGCACGATGATCGCCTCCTTCACGGAGTCGCGGGTGAAGTTCTCGAGCGATCCCGTCGCGACGATGGTGAGGCCCTCGAGGGTGCGCTCGACGGTCTCGTCGCGCTCGTCGGCCATGCGCACACCCGCCGCGGCCCAGGCGTCCACGATGTCGACGTGCCAGTCGACGTCGAACCACCGCCGCACGGATTCGGCGATCACCGGCCCCACGCCCTCGACGGCAGCGAGCTCCTCCTCGCTCGCGGCACGGATCGCGTCCATGGTCTCGAACGCGGTCGCGAGCGCGCGCGACGCCGTGGGGCCCACGTGCCTGATCGACAGGGACACCAGCACGCGCCACAGCGGCTGCTCGCGCGCGGCGGCGAGGTTGTCCAGCAGGCGCAGCCCGTTGGTGGAGACGTCGCCGGCCTTGCGCTCCACGCCGTCCTTCTTCGAGCCCGACTCGAGCGTGAACAGCGGCACCCGCCGCAGATCCTCCTGGGTGAGCGAGAAGAGTCCCGCCTCGTTGCTGAGCACGCCGGACTCGACCAGCGCCGCTGCGGCCTTCTCGCCCAGCACCTCCACGTCGAGCGCGCCGCGCGAGCCGATGAACGCGATCCGGTCCACGATCTGCGCCGGGCAGCCACGGGCGTTGGGGCAGCGCAGGTCCTTGTCTCCCTCCTTCTGCTCCGCCAGCGCGGTGCCGCACGAGGGGCATGCCTCCGGCATGGTCCACTCCCGCTCGTCCCCGGTGCGCGCGGCGACCACGGGCCCCACGATCTCCGGGATCACGTCGCCCGCCTTCCGCAGCACCACGGTGTCGCCGATCAGCACGCCCTTGCGCTTGACCTCATGCCGGTTGTGCAGCGTCGCGTACGTCACGGTCGAGCCCGCGACCAGCACCGGAGTCATGACGCCGTACGGCGTGACGCGCCCGGTGCGCCCCACGTCCACGCGAATGTCCTCGAGGGTGGTGTGCACCTCCTCGGGCGGGAACTTGTAGGCGATCGCCCAGCGGGGCGCGCGCGACGTCGAGCCCAGCTCCGCCTGCACCGCACGGTCGTCGACCTTGAGCACCGCGCCGTCGATCTCATGCACCAGCGAGTGACGCTTGGCCTCGAGGTCCTTCAGGTACTCCTCGATGGGACCGATACCGCGCAGCACGGCCGAGAACTCGCTCACGGGCAGGCCCCAGCTCGAGAGCACGTCGTAGATGCCGGACTGCGAGCCGATGCTCGGGTGCGGCTCCGCGGCACCCCAGTCCAACGCTCCCAGCGCATACGTCGTCACGTCGAGGGGACGCTGCGCCGTCACCGACGCATCCTTCTGGCGCAGCGAGCCTGCAGCCGTGTTGCGCGGGTTCGCGTACGGATCCTTGCCGTCCTCGACCAGCTTCTCGTTGAGCCGCTCGAACGCGTCGATGGGCAGGTACACCTCTCCGCGGATCTCGACCAGCGCTGGCACGTGATCGCCCGTCAGCGTGCTGGGGATCGAGGCGATGGTGCGCACGTTCGCGGTGACGTCCTCCCCCGTGGTCCCGTCGCCGCGGGTGACGCCGCGCGTGAGCTCGCCGTCCTCGTAGGTCAACGAGATGGACAGCCCGTCGATCTTGGGCTCGCACACGATGAGGCAGTCCCCGGCCTCCTTGCCGATGCGCGCCATCCACGCCTGGACCTCCTCGAGCGAGAAGGCGTTGTCGAGGCTCATCATCCGCTCACGATGCTGCACCGAGGCGAACCCCGTCTCAGCCCGCGCCGCGCCCACCGTCTGCGTGGGGGAATCCGGCTCGATCAGCTCAGGGTGTGCGGCCTCGAGGTCACGCAGCTCGCGCTCGAGGGCGTCGTACTCGGCGTCCGAGATCGTGGGCGCATCGTCGCCGTAATAGCGGGCGCGATGCTCCTCGACCTGCTGGACCAGGTCCTGGTGGAGGGCGCGGGGATCCTGAGTGTCGCTCACGCCCCTATCTCACCACGCACCTGCGACATCGAGCGCGCCGCGAGCGCTCCCCGCGACCTCGCACCAGCATCGGCCCTCGCCAAGCCCCTCGCTCGTTGCCTATCCTGGGCCGATGCCGTTGCGCCATACCGTCCTCGTCACCCTGAGCGCTGCAGCGCTGGGCGGGTGCTCGCTGCTGGGCTCCGAGCCCGCACCCACCGTCACCGCGCTCGCCACCGTCACCGCAGAGCCGGAGACGGTCGCCGTGCCGCGACCCACGGTGACCGTCACGCAGACGCCCGCGCAGGACCCCGAGCACGACCGCCCGCTGTGGCTGGGCCAGGTGCCGCTGCCCGTGGGCGAGGACGGCCTGGGCGCACGCGGCGACACACCGGCAGACCTCGAGGACCGGCAGCTCGCGCCGCGCGCCTGGCTGCCCGATCCCCCCGACGACGAGTGGTTCGCGGAGATCTCGATGGAGGTGCCTGCGGACGTCGCCGTCAGGTCCTCGTGGGACCGGAACTGCCCCGTTCACATCGACGACCTCGCGTACGTGACGATGCCGTACTGGGGCTTCGACGAACGGGTGCACACCGGCGAGATGATCGTGCACGAGGACCACATCGAGGACGTCGCTACCGCCTTCGAGCAGATCTTCGCGGCCGGGTTCCCCATCGAGGAGATGCGGGTGATCTCCCGCGAGGAGCGCGACTCCCCCACCACGGGCGACCACAACATCACCTCCGCGTTCACCTGCAGG
This sequence comes from Demequina activiva, assembly GCF_016862815.1. Classification (GTDB taxonomy): domain Bacteria; phylum Actinomycetota; class Actinomycetes; order Actinomycetales; family Demequinaceae; genus Demequina; species Demequina activiva. The sequence goes on from NZ_BONR01000004.1 coordinate 188,646, forward strand.
CTCGTGGTGGGCGCATCCACGGTGTGGTCCGAGCATGCGTACGGCAAGGCCGTCGACATCAACCCCTTCCACAACCCCTACTTCAAGGGCGAGGAGCTGTTCCCCGAGCTGTCCGAGGCCTACCTGGACCGCGAGCGCGAGCGCGAGGGCATGATCGACGAGGCGTCCGTGGTCTACACGGCCTTCACCGGGATCGGCTGGGGCTGGGGCGGGCACTGGACCGGCCGCGAGGACTGGATGCACTTCTCCGTCACCGGCCAGTGACGATCCGCGGACACCGTCACGCACGCGACCGGGGCAGACTGGTGGCATGACCGTCACCGCCACGCCCGCCGTGTCGCCCGCCGACATCGAGCGCGCCGCCGAGCGGATCGCCACGCATGTGCGCCGCACCCCGATCATCGAGATCCCCGGGCACACGCTCGGCATCGACGCCACGCTGGTGTTCAAGCTCGAGTACCTGCAGGTCACCGGGGCCTTCAAGGCTCGAGGAGCCGTGCACTACGTCGCGACCCAGGAGGTCGCCCCGGCTGGCGTGGTCGCCGCCTCAGGCGGGAACCACGGCGCAGCGGTGGCGTACGCCGCACGCGAGTTCGGCCACGACGCCCACATCTTCGTCCCCACCACCGCGAACCCGTCCAAGGTCGAGCGGCTGCTCGCCCTGGGAGCGACGGTGCACTCGATCGGGGTCACCTACGGCGACGCCCGCGACGCGGCCGCGGAGCACCTCGTGGAGCACGGCGGCACGTCCATCGAGGCGTTCGACGACCCCGTGGTGATGGCAGGCGCCGGCACAGTGGCGCGCGAGCTCGACCTCGACGCCCAGGCAGGCGGCGGGCTGGACGCGATGATGCTCGCCGTGGGCGGCGGAGGCCTCGCAGGCGGCGCGGCAGCCTGGTGCGGATCACGCCTGCAGATCGTGGGGTGCGAGACCGCGGGGACCGCGTCCTACGCGGCCGCGGTCGAGGCAGGCCAGCCCGTGACGGTTCCCGTCTCCGGGGTGGCGGCCGATCACCTGGGCGCCCGGCGCATCGGCGACGTGCCGTGGGCCGCGCTCTCGGCCGCGGACGCGCTGTCCGTCGTCGTCAGCGATGAGGACGTGCTCGAGGCCCAGTCGCGGCTGTGGAGGCTGATGCGCGTCGTGGTCGAGCCCGGAGTCGCCGCGCCGTTCGCCGCGCTGCTGACCGGACGCTGGACGCCCGAGCCAGGGTCGCGCATCGGCGTGGTGCTGTGCGGCGCGAACGTGGTGATGCCCGCCGTGGGCCGCTCAGGTTCGTAGACTGGACGTGGCGCGCAGCGGCGCCCCGATGTGAGGAGGCCGCGTGACGCGGACGGTGATCGACGGCGCGTACATCGCGACGGTGGACGGCGCGAGTACCGAGCACGCCACGGGCTACGTGGTGATCAAGGACGCACTGATCGAGACGGTCGCCGCCGGCCGCGCGCCCAGCGAGGTCATCGACGGCGCGCGCGAGGTGATTCCCGGCGCGGGCCTGCTGGTGACGCCCGGCCTCGTCAACACCCACCACCACCTGTACCAATGGCTGACGCGCGGGTTCGCGCAGGACTCGATCCTGTTCGACTGGCTGGTGTCGCTGTACCCCGCATGGTCGCGCATCGACGCGGACCTGGTGGGCGACGGGGCGCTGGGCGCGATGGCGGTGCTCGCGCGATCGGGCTGCTCCACGGTCGCGGATCACCACTACGTGTTCCCGCGCGGCGGCGGCGACATCGTGGGCGCCATCGTGGACTCGGCCGCGACGCTGGGGCTGCGGCTGCACGCGACGCGCGGCTCGATGGACCTGGGCGAGTCCGCCGGCGGCCTGCCCCCTGACTTCGCGGTCGAGACCACGGCGGACGCGCTCGAAGCCTCCGCCGCAGCGGTCCACCGCTACGACGACCCCGCCTTCGAGTCCATGGTGCGCGTGGCGATCGCGCCGTGCTCGCCGTTCTCGGTGACCGCGGACCTCCTGCGCGAGGCAGCGGTGCTCGCGCGCGGGCTCGGCGTGCGCCTGCACACGCATGGCGCGGAGACGGTCGAGGAGGAGGCGTTCTGCCGCGAGCGGTTCGGCATGTCCCCCACCGACTACCTCGAGTCCGTGGGCTGGCTGGGCGAGGACGTGTGGATGGCGCACTGCGTGCATCTGTCGAGCCCCGACATCGACCGCTTCGCGTCCACCGGCACGGGCGTGGCGCACTGCCCGTCCTCCAACGCACGCCTCGCGGCCGGCATCGCGCCCGTGCGCGACATGCTGCGCGCCGGGGTGCCCGTGGGCCTGGGCGTGGACGGGGCAGCCTCGAACGAGTCCGGCCAGCTGGGCACCGAGGTGCGCGCCGCCGTGCTGGCGGCTCGTCTGCGCGACGGGGCCGATGCGATGAGCGGGCGTGACGCCCTGCGTGTGGCGACCATGGGTGGCGCCCGGGTGCTGGGCCGTCAGGACGAGATCGGCTCGGTCGAGGCCGGGAAGCTGGCTGACCTCGCGCTGTGGCGCATCGACGGCGTCGAGCATGCGGGGATCGCGGATCCGGTCGCCGCGCTGGGCCTGGGCGCGCTGCCGCCGCTCGAGAGGCTGATCGTGCAGGGCCGCGCCGTGGTCGACTCCGGTCATCTGGTGGGTGTCGACGAGGGCGAGGTCGCGGCGAAGGTGGCGCGCGCATCGGCCGCTCTGGCGGACCGCCTCTAGCCGCGATTCCGCGCTCCTCGCCCTCGCCCTCGCCCTTGGAAACGAGGCAACTGGCGTACGCGGATCGCGCGCGTGGCGCGTCACGAGGCATCTGAGGTTCGCTCCGCCACACGCATGACCGTCACCGGCCTCATGTGGCCGCTGCGCACCCAGCCGAGTACCTGGCGTGCCTAGGTTGGGCGGTGGTGGTGGCGAGCAGGGTGCGGCGGCCGTCCCTCACATGCGCTTGGTGGGATGCATGCCCATCCGCGTCAGCACCGTGTTCTCGAGGATCGCGATGAGGTTGTAGAGCACCAGCGACACCGCCGTGACCACCACGACGGACGCCCACATGTCGTTGAACTTCGCCTGCGCGTAGTAGCCGTTGATGACGCCGCCGATGCCGCCTCCCGTCGCGAGCCATTCCGCGAGCAGCGCTCCGGTGATGGCGCCCGGCACGGAGATGCGCACCGCCGCGAAGAACGCTGGCAGCGAGGACGGGAAGGCCACGCGGCGCAGCTTGGTGACCGCGCCGCCGCCGTAGACGGTCACGACGTCCTCCATCTGCGGAGAGGAGGCCTTGAGCCCGTAGGCGACGTTGACGAGCGCTGGGAACAGCACCACGATGCCGCCCATCACCGCCGTGGTCGCGAACCCGCGGCCGAAGATCAGGATGATCACAGGCGCGAACGCGATCAGCGGCACGGTGCGCAGCAGCAGCGCGATGGGCATGAGCGCGGCCTCGACCCCGCGCGACAGGTGGAAGATCACCGCCACCAGGACGGCCACGAACAGGCCCGCGCAGAAGCCCACGAAGGCATCGGTCATGGTGACGGCGAGGTTGTCCCCCAGCTCTGCCCGGTGATCCGCGGCGTCGGGGTCCGAGACGAGGAAACGCCACACGTCGACCGGGCCCTTCGCCACGTATGGCGAGAGCCCGAACACGATGATCGCGCCCTGCCACAGGACCAGCACGGTCACGATGGTGCCCAGGAAGGTCCCGAGCGAGGTCAGCAGCGCCTTGCGGGTGGCGCGGCGGGACTCCTGGCGCATCGCGCGCGACAGGTCGGTCACCTGGCGAGGTTCGGTGGTCGTGGACGGCACGGCTGTCTCGGTCATGCGGCCACTCCCCTCGCCCAGGGAGCGCTCAACCGCGTGAGCATCCCCACCAGCAGGTACGCGATCAGCGCGACCGCGCCGGACGCGAGGGCGATCGCCCACACGCGCGGGGCGTTCAGCGACTGCTGGGCGATCACCATCGCGGGGCCCACGCCCACCTCCACCTTGCCCAGGTACTCGCCCAGGATGGCGCCCAGGAAGGCGGCAGGCACCGCGATCTGCAGCGCGGTCAGCACGGCCGGGAGCGCGGAGATGAGCCGCACCTTGCGCAGCTGCGTGAAGCGCGAGCCGCCATAGACGGAGACGACGTCGAGCGACGCCTTGTCAGCGGACTTGAGGCCCAGCAACGAGCCCACCACGGTGGTGAAGAACACGCTCATCGCGGCCAGGAAGATGGCCGTCGAGGACGGCTCGCCGGGCGCCGGGATGCCGAGGATGAGCAGCAGCAGCGGGCCGATCGCCACGATGGGGATGCAGTAGGACACCACGGCCAGCTGCATCACGACGCCCTCGAGTCGCGGCACCACGAGCACGAACGCGCTCAGCAGCAGCGCGAGCCCGTTGCCCCACAGGTAGCCCTGAGCGGCCTCGTTGAGGGTGACGGAGAAGTTGTTCCAGTAGAACGCCCAGCCGGACTCCGCGTAGCTCTGCGCCACCTGCGGCGGCGTGGGGATGCCGGCGGTCTCGCCGGACCGCCCCTGCGCGATGGCGCCGATCACCCACCACACGGAGACGATCGCCACCGCGCCGATGAGCCCCGCGGCCCACGGCGGCACTGCCCGGGGCATCAGTCCTCCTCGGCGGCGGCCCCGCCGGCGCCGAACAGCAGGTCAGAGGCCTGGTCGACATAGGCGTGGAACTCGGGAGAGCGCTGGATGTCCGGCGTGCGCGGGCGCGGCAGGTCGATGTCGATGATCTCCTTGACGCGGCCGGGACGCGGGCTCATGACCGCGACCTGGTCCGCGAGGAAGATCGCCTCGGTGATGCCGTGCGTCACCAGCAGCGTGGTCGCGGGCTTCGCGGCGAGGATGCGCAGCAGCTCCATGTTGAGCTTCTGGCGCGTCATGTCGTCGAGCGCACCGAACGGCTCGTCGAGGAGCAGCACGGAGGGCTTGAGCACCAGCGACCGCGCGATCGACACTCGCTGGCGCATGCCGCCGGACAGCTGCGCGGGCTTGGCCTTCTCGAAGCCGGTGAGCCCCACCAGCTCGATGAGCTCGCGGATGTAGGAGTCGTCGACGGAGACGCCCGCCACCTCGAACGGCAGCCGGATGTTCTTGTAGACCGATCGCCACGGCAGCAGCGCACTGTCCTGGAACGCGATGCCCAGCTCGTTGTAGGCGCGCAGGTCCTCGGGAGTGCGTCCGTCCACCCTGATGGTGCCCGACGTGGGCGACTCCAGCCCGGCGAGGATCCGCAGGATCGTGGACTTGCCGCAACCGGAGGGGCCCAGCAGCGCCAGCAGCGAGCCCTGCTCGGTCTGGATGTGGGCGTCCTGCAGGGCCGTCACCGGTCCCGAGCGCGTGATGAAGACCTTGTTGAGGCCCTCGATGTGCAGGCCGGTGCCCAGGGACGAACCCTGGGCACCGGCCTCAGTCGTGGTGCTCATTGCACAGATTCCCTTGCGAGAGTCCTGATCAGCCCGCGTAGTCCACGAGCTCGGGGTACTCCTCGTAGACCTCCGCCAGCAGGCTCATGTCGAACAGCTGGTCAGCGGCCACGGAGATACCAGCACCCTCGAGCGACGCGATGGTCTCCGTCTGGAGCGCCTCGGAGATGGTGAACAGACCGTTCTCCGCGGTCTCGTCAGAGACGACGAGTTCCTCGGACTGCGTGATCGAGCCCTGGAGGGAGACCTCGGGGTTCAGGCCCAGGTCCACGCCGTACTCCTCGACTGCCAGGCGCGAGCCCTCGGCCGGGTCGAGCACCGCGTCGGTCCAGCCCTTGATCTCCGCGACCAGGAAGGCCTTGAGCATCTCGCGGTCGTTGGCGATCGCGTCGTCGGTGACCGTGAAGGTCTCCGCGACGAACGGCAGGCCGTTGTCCGCGAAGGGCAGGTTGGTGGTCTCGTAGCCCTCGGCCGCGACGGTGAGCGACTCGTTGGTGAGGTACGCGATGAAGCCGTCGACCTCACCGGAGATCAGCGGGGCGGGGTCGTACTGCACGGGCACGATCTCGAGGTCGTCCTCGCTGATGCCGTTGGCCGCCAGCAGCGCCATGAACAGCGCGGTGTTGGAGTCCTGGACGCCGATGCGCTTGCCGATCATGTCCTCCGGCGTCGCGATGTCGCCGCCGTCAGCGAGCGACAGCACCGTGAAGGGGTTCTTCTGGTAGGTGGCGCCGATGATCTTGAGCGGCGCGCCCTCGTTGCCGATGCCGGAGCCGATCGACACCGCGTCGGACAGTGCCACGTCGACCTGTCCGGACACGAGCTCGGCGACGCCGGTCGACGGTCCGGGGATCAGGTTCACGGTCTCGAAGCCGGCCTCGGTGTAGTAGCCCTTCGAGTCAGCGAAGAACTCGCCGGCGAACTCCTCGTTCTTGATCCACGAGAGCTGGACGGTGAGCTCACCGAACGACTCCATGGCCTCCGTGGTCTCCCCGCCGTCGGTGGCGGTGGGCTCGGATGCGGCGTCCTCGCCGGATGAGCATGCGGCGAGCGCCAGAGCGGCCGCGGTGGCTGTCGCAGCGGCGGCGACCTTCTTCGCCGTGGACCCGAAGGTCTGTGGGAGCAGGGACATGCGTTTCCTCCTTGAATGGTGACGCGCGCGGGCCATCCCACGCACGGTGCCGCACTCGCCGCCATTGCCGAGCTCCCCTCGCGGGGCGTCACCCGCTGGACGCTACGGGAACCGTGTTTCCGCGACGAAGCCCCTGGTGTTTCGCGTCGGTTAAATCCTTCATCTTTGGTCCTCAACCGCTGTGAGGTCGTGGCACATTCGTGTTCTACGGCCGATGCGCTGGCTCGGTCGAGCCCCAGGGTGGAAGGTGGAGTCGTGGACCTGACGGCGGTGCGGACAGTGCGGGCGGCGCGCTCGCGCGCGGATCTCGCGCTGGCGCCGGGCGAGGCGCTGCTGGCCGGTGGAACGTGGCTGTTCTCCGAGGATCAGCCGGGCGTGACGGGACTGGTGGATCTGTCGCCGCTCGGGTGGGATGAGCTGGGCCTCACCAGGGAGGGCGACCTGCGCATCGGCGCTCTCACGACCGTGGGCGCGCTCGATGCGTGGGCGCGGGAGCAGACGTTCGCCGCAGCCCCGCTCCTGTCGCAGTGCGCCGACTCCCTGCTGGCGAGCTTCAAGGTGCAGTCCGCCGCGACGGTGGGCGGCAACATCTGCCGCAGCTACGCCGCGGGCGCGATGATCGCGATGGCCGCCACGCTGGATGGCGTCGCGACCGTCTGGCACCGCGACGGCACGGACTCGCGCGTGGACGTGGGCGCCATCCCCAGCGGCAACGGCACCTCCTCGCTGCCGGACGGCGACGTGCTGCGCGACGTGGTGATCCCGGCGCGTGCGCTGACGGCTCGCACCGCCCACAGGCGCATCGCGCTCAACGAGCACGGCCGCTCGGGAGCGCTGCTGACGGCACGCCGGGACGTCGACGGCGCCTGCACCTTCGTGATCACGGCCGCGACGCTGACCCCGGTGGTGTTGCGCTATCCGTCACCGCCGAGCGCTCAGGAGCTCGCCGCCGATGCCCTCGCGGCCGAGGGCTACTACACGGACCCGCTGGGCACCGCGGACTGGCGCCGGCAGGTGAGCGCGGTGCTGCTGGCCGAGCTGCGCGAGGAGCTGTCGTGAGGGTCGACGGCCAGGAGGTCACGCGCGAGCCGCGCCCGGGCCAGTGCCTGCGCACCTACCTGCGCGAGGCCGGCCACACCGAGGTCAAGAAGGGCTGCGACTCGGGCGACTGCGGCGCGTGCTCGGTGGTGGTCGACGGCGTCCCCGTGCATTCCTGCATCACGCCGGCCTTCCGCGCGGCCGATGCGGACGTCACCACCGCCGGCGGCCTCGCCTCGGGAGATGATCTGCACCCCGTGCAGGACGCGCTCGTGGACCACTTCGGCTTCCAGTGCGGCTTCTGCACCCCTGGCATGGCGGTCACCGCGTCCGCGCTCACACCCGCGCAGCTCGAGGATCTGCCGCGCACCCTGCGCGGGAACCTGTGCCGCTGCACGGGCTACCGTGCCGTGGAGGAGTCGATCCGGCACGGCCTGTGCGGGGAGCGGGACGGCTGCGGCGGGTGCGCTCGTGGACTGGAACGCGCGGCCGGCGCCGTGGTGGCCGAGGGCGTGGGGACGTCCGCTTCGCCCCCTGCCGCCCGGCGCGTGGTGCAGGGTCGCGAGCCGTACACCTTCGATGAGGTCCCGGCGGGCCTCGCGCACCTCGCCGTGGTGGGCTCCCCGCACGCGCATGCGCGGGTGGTGGCGGTCGATGCGTCCGATGCGCTGGCGATGGACGGAGTGCTCGCCGTGCTGACGCACGAGGACGTGCCGGGAACGCTGCACTCGACCGCGCGCCACGAGCACCGCACGGATGATCCCGACGACACCCGGATCCTCGACGACGTGGTGCGGTACGTCGGCCAACGCGTCGCTGCCGTGATCGCCGAGTCCGCGCAGGTGGCCGTCGAGGCGGCCCGGCTCGTGAGCGTCGAGTACGAGGTGCTGCCGGCGGTGCTCGACCCCGAGGAGGCCCGTGCACCCGGCGCTCCCCTGCTGCACCGCGACAGCAACGTGGTGGCGGCGACCCACGAGCAGGTGGGGGACGTGGAGGAGGCGCTGCGCACATCGGCCGTCTCCAGCTCGGGAACCTGGCGCACGTCGCGTGTCACTCATGCCCAGCTCGAGACGCACGGGTCCATCGCGTGGGTCGCGGACGACGGCCGCCTCACCCTCCGGACGTCCTCGCAGGTTCCCTTCCTCGTGCGCGACGAGCTCGCGCGCGTGCTGGACCGGCCGGCGGACACGGTGCGCGTCTTCACGGCGCGCGTGGGAGGCGGGTTCGGCGGCAAGCAGGAGATGTTCACCGAGCCCCTCGCTGCCGTGGCAACGCTGCACGTGGGACGGCCGGTCTCCTACGAGATGACGCGCGAGGAGGAGTTCGTGCGCACCTCCGTGCGCCACCCCTTCCGGGTGTCGGTGCGTGCCGGCGCGGACGAGCGCGGGCAGCTGACCGCACTCGCGGTCGACGTGCTGAGCGACACCGGCGCCTACGGCAACCACGCGATCGGCGTGCTGTTCCACGGCTGCTCCGAGTCCATCGCGGTCTACCGGGCGCCCGCCAAGCGCCTGGACGCGGAGGCGGTGTACACCAACAACGTCCCCTCCGGCGCGTTCCGCGGCTACGGGCTGGGCCAGGTGATCTTCGGGATCGAGTCCGCCCTCGACGAGCTCGCGCTGCAGCTCGAGATGGATCCGTTCGAGCTGCGACGACTCAACGCCGTGAGGCCCGGCGACCCGTTCGTGGTCGCAGGCAAGCCTGAGGAGGACCTGGTCTTCGGCTCCTACGGCCTGGACGAGTGCCTCGAGCTCGCACGCGAGGGCCTCGACGAGGCCGACGACGTGCCCGCGCCGGACGGATGGGCCGTGGGCGAGGGAATGGCCGCGTCGATGATTGCGACCGTGCCACCGCGCGGCCACCAGGCGGTCGCGACGGTCAGCGTGAGCGCCGATGGCGTGTACCGCGTGGGCGTGGGCACTGTGGAGTTCGGCAACGGCTCGGTGACCGTGCACTCGCAGATCGCGTCCGAGGCCCTGGGCGTGCCGCGCTCACGCATCGACATGAGCTTCTCCGACACGGACGCCGTGCGGTACGACACGGGCGCCTTCGGCTCCACGGGCATCACGGTGGCCGGCAAGGCGCTGCACGCGGCGTGCACGTCGCTGCGCGAGGCACTCGTGGAGGCCGGAGCGCGCGTGGCGGGAGCGGATGCGGCGGCGTGCACCCTGGGGCCGGACGGCGTCACCACCCCCACGGGTTCCGTGGGCTTTGGCGACCTGGTCGCGTCAGTCGAACCCGCGCATCGGCGCGGCGACGCGGCCTGGGCCGAGTCCCACCTGGACGAGCGCGTGAGGTCCGTCGCCTATGACGTGCAGGCCTTCCGCGTCGCGGTGCGGCGCGACACGGGTGAGGTGCGCATCCTCCGCTCGGTTCACGCGGCCGATGCCGGCCTGGTGATGAACCCCGAGCAGTGCCGGGGCCAGATCGAGGGCGGTGTCGCGCAGGGCATCGGATCCGCACTGTACGAGGAGGTGCTGATCGGCCCGGACGGCGCCGTCGAGAACCCCGCGTTCCGGCAGTACCGGGTGCCGCAGATGGCGGACATCCCGCGCACCGAAGTGCTGTTCGCGTCCACGTCCGATGCCTTGGGACCGTACGGCGCGAAGTCGATGTCCGAGTCGCCCTACAACCCCGTCGCGCCCGCGCTCGCGAACGCGATCCGGCGGGCCGTGGGCGTACGGCCGCATGAGCTGCCGATGTCCCGCGACCGCGTGTGGCGCCTGACCGCACACGGCTGAGCCTGCGCGACCGTCAGGCCAGCTCCGACGGCGCCGCCATCGGCGCGCGCGTGTGGATGGGCCCAGCGGTGTCGCTGAGATGAGGAGCGTTCGCGCCGCGCGCCTCAGCCACCAGCTCGGCGACGATCGAGATGGCCGTCTCCGCCGGCGTCACGGCGCCCAGGTCCAGGCCGATGGGACTGCGGAGGCGGTTGAGCTGCCGCTCGCTGACCCCGGCCTGGCGCAGCAGCTCGCGGCGGCGAGCGTCGGTGCGTCGTGAGCCCATCGCTCCCACATACGCGGCGTTCGTGGCCAGCGCCGCGACCAGGGCGGGGATGTCGAAGCGCTCTTCGTGGGTGAGCACGCAGATCGCGTCTTGAGGGCCGATGTGGGCGTCGGCGAGGTAGTCACCGGGCCAGGCGCGGATCACTTCGTGGGCCTCGGGATGGCGCGCGGCGGTCGCGAAGGCAGGCCGGGCGTCCACGACGGTGACGCGATAGCCGAGCGGCCGGGCTGCCGTCGCGAGCGCGGCGGAGAAGTCCACGGCGCCCACGATGATCAGGCGCGGAGCGGAAGGCCGCTCACACCGCAGGGTGCCGCCACCGTGCACCAGCTCCACCACCGCCGCCTCTCCACGACCCGCGAGCCTCAACTGCTCGCGCACGCGGGCATCGGCCGGTGTCAGGACGCTCGCCACCACGGTGAGGTGGCCGCCGCAGGACAGTCCGGCGAGCAAGGCGTCCTCGTCGGACAGGCCCAGCGTCGTCGTCGTGGACGGGTCACCGCCCGCGAGCGCCGCGACCGCGAGCTCGTAGGCCTCGGACTCGACGCAGCCCCCGGAGATCGCGCCGATCACCCGGCCGTCGTCGGTGACCGCCATCGACGATCCCACGGCGCGCGGCGCGGAGCCGTGCACGGCCGCGACCGTCACCATTCCCAGGCGATGCCCGGCGGCGAGCTCCCGCTCCAACTCGGAGGCGATGTCCAGCATGTCCCGAGCATACGAGCCGCACGTTTCGCCGGCATTGCGGGAGTGCGGCGGCGCTTGAGGTCGTCGCGAGTGGTCACCGGCTCGACACGCGCGCGCAACATCGGAGCCGTACTCTCGCGCCATGACGGACTTCGACCTGGTGGTGCGCGCGGACCGCGTGCTGATCGACGGGAAGTGGCGCTCCGCTGCGGTGGGGGTGAGCGACGGCGTGATCACGCGCATCGGCCCCCGGCATGCCGAGTGGAGCGCACGGGAGATCGTCTCCATCCCCAGCGACGAGGTGCTCATCCCCGGCGTGATCGACACTCATGTGCACGTCAACGAACCCGGCCGCACCGAGTGGGAGGGCTTCGCCTCCGCCACCCGTGCGGCGGCCGCCGGTGGCGTCACGACGATCATCGACATGCCGCTGAACTCGATACCGCCTACCACCACGATGGAGGCGCTCGAGCTCAAGCGCGCCGCGGCCGAGCCCCAGGCCAGCGTCGACGTGGGCTTCTGGGGCGGAGCGATCCCGGACAGCCTGGGATCGCTGCAGCCGCTGCACGATGCGGGGGTGTTCGGGTTCAAGGCCTTCATGTCGCCCTCGGGCGTGGACGAGTTCCCGCACCTCAGCACGGCGCAGCTGCGGGAGGCGCTCGCGGAGACCGCCGCCTTTGGCGGCATGGTGATCATCCATGCCGAGGACCCGGACCACCTCGAGCCCTATGGCGGCGGCATCCACTACGACGACTTCGAGGCCTCCCGGCCTGACCGCGTGGAGACCAGCGCCATCGCGAGCGTCATCAGCGCCTTGCGCGCCACCGGGGGCCGCGCGCATATCCTCCACCTGTCGAGCGCCAAGGCACTGAATCAGATCCGCGGCGCCAAGGCCGAGGGGCTGGGCCTCACCGTCGAGACCTGTCCCCACTACCTGGTGTTCGACGCGGATCAGATCGACGACAGCGCCACGCAGTACAAGTGCTGCCCTCCGGTTCGCGGCGCTGCCAACCGCGAGGCCCTGTGGGACGCCCTCAAGGACGGCACCATCGACTTCGTGGCCTCGGACCACTCCCCTGCGACGGCCGAGCTCAAGCTGGAGGGCAACTTTGGCCGCGCGTGGGGCGGGATCTCCGGCCTGCAGTCCATGTTGGCCGCGGTGATCTCCGGCGCTCGCGACCGCGGCATCGCGCTCGAGACGGCGCTCGAGTGGCTCACCGTCAAGCCAGCGGCGTTCGCCGGCCTCACGGACAAGGGCGCGATCCGGGAGGGTGCGCGAGCGGACCTCGTGTCCTTCGCCCCGCAGCGCACATGGACCGTGCGCGCCAAGGACCTCGAGCACCGCAACAAGGTCAGCGCGTTCGACGGCGAGACCCTCACGGGGCAGGCCACGCGCACCTGGGTGGGCGGCGCGCAGGCGCACCCGCACGTGGATGAGGAGCCCAATCCCGGACGGCTTCTGACCCGCGCGAGTGCCACGATGGAAGGTGCGGGCGCCGCAGCCCGCTGAGAAGAGGAACGCATGGGCATCAGGCTGGGCGACCACCAGTACGGCAAGGCGGAGAACCGCATCGTCCGTATCCAGCGCGACACCGCGCGCCACGAGATCACCGACGTCAACGTGTCGACGTGCCTGCGCGGCGCGTTCGAGGATGCGCACCTGACCGGCGACCAGCACGCCGTGCTGCCCACGGACACGCAGAAGCAGACCGCCTACGCGTACGCCAAGACCGTGGGGCTCGCCTCGATCGAGAGCTACGCGCTGGCCCTGGCCACGCACTTCGTCGACGACGTCGAGCCGGTGAGCGGCGCGCGCGTCGAGGTCGAGCAGTACGGCTGGACGCGTGTCGATGCTGACGGCACCGGCGCGGGTCACGACCACACCTGGGTGCGCTCGGGCCAGGAGATCCGCACGGCCGCGGTCACGGTCGAGGGACCGGCCGATGCGCGACGCACCTGGGTCACAGGCGGCCTCAAGGATCTGGTGATCCTGAAGTCGACGGGCAGCGAGTTCCACGGCTTCCTGCAGGACGAGTTCACGGTGCTGGAGCCCACGAACGACCGCGTGATGGCGACCGCGCTCGAGGCGCAGTGGCGCTTCGCCGGCACGGACGTGGACTGGAACGCGACCTACGCGGGCATCAAGGCTGCGATGGTCGCGGTGTTCGCGGAGCTCCAGTCGCTCGCACTGCAGCAGACGCTGTACGAGATGGGACGCGCGGTGCTCGAGCAGTTCGAGGATGTGGTCGAGGTGCGCATGTCCGCGCCCAACAAGCACCACTTCCTGTACGACCTGGGCAGGTTCGGCATCGACAACGACAACGAGGTGTTCCACGCGGACGACCGCCCGTACGGACTCATCCAGGCGTCCGTGATCAGGGACGATGCGCCCGATGCGGGTTCCGCGTGGCAGCAGTACAGCGGCCTGGTCTGAGCGGAGCCACGCGTGACCCACGTCTACCGTGCCCACATCTTCCACATCGCTGGCGCCCCGCAGCAGTCCGAGGTCGAGGCGCACCTGGTGTCGATCCCCGATGGTGCCCTCGCCGTCGATGGTGCGGGGCGCATCGTCTGGGTGGGCGCCTGGAGCGCCCTGCCGGCCACCTACGCTCACGCGCGCGTCACGCGAGCCGACTACCTGATCCCCGGATTCGCCGACGCCCACGTGCACTTCCCCCAGTCCTACGCGACCGCGGCGCACGGCGGGGGCCAGCTTCTCGAGTGGCTGGACCACTGCATCTTCCCCACGGAGGCACAGTACGAGGACGCGCAGTTCGCGGACCGTGCCGCCCGGTACTTCACTCGCCGTCGCATCGCCGCCGGGACCACCGCGGCGCTGGTGTTCGGCAGCGCGTTCCCGGTGGCGCAGGACGCGCTGTACCCGGAGACGCTGGCCTCAGGGCTGCGCACCGTCTCCGGTCGGGGGGTGCAGACCGTGGGGCCGCCGGCGGCGCAGGCGCTGATGACCTCCGAGGAGCGCGCGATCGACCTGGTGGCGGACGAGATCGACCGCTGGCACGCGGTCGACACGGGTGACCCCCGGACGGCGAGGGTCCAGGTGGGGATCGTGCCGCGCTTCTCGCTGTCGGTGACCGCGCACACGCTCGCCGCGATGGGCGAGCTGTACGACGAGGCCCGCATGCGGGGCGTCTACTTCCACAGTCACCTGAACGAGAACAACCGCAAGGGCGACGGCGAGATCGCCGCGGTGCTAGGCACCTACGGTGTGGACACCTACCTCGACACGTACGACGGCCGCTTCCTTCCCGGCTCGGAGGAGGGTGGACGCACGCTGCTGGGACGCCGCTCGATCCTGGCCCACGCGGTGCACAGTCAGCCGCGCGAGCTGGCGCGCATGGCGGACACGGGCACGTCGATCGCTCACTGCCCCACCTCTCAGCTGTTCCTGGGCTCCGGGACCATGCCGTGGCGCGCGACCGTCGACACGGGCGTCAACGTGGCGCTGGGCACGGACATCGGCGCCGGAGACGAGTGGCTCATCTCCCGCGTCGCCGGTGACTGCTACAAGGTCCACATCTCGGAGGGCGAGGAGGCCGGCACTGCGCTGCATCCTGCGGAGCTGCTGTTCGCGGCGACGCTCGCCGGGGCGCGGGCGCTCGACATGGAGCACGCCTTCGGCAACTTCGACGTGGGCAAGGACGCGGACTTCCTGCTCATCGACAAGTCCCGCTGGGAGCCGCTGGACGGCATGCTGTCCATGGGCATCCGCTCCGACGACGAGACCGAGGCGACCCTCGAAGAGCTGTTCACGCTGCTCATGGGCCTGCGCCAGCCGGCGATCTCCGGCGTCTACGTCCAAGGCGAGCAGGTGGTCACGCCGGGCCTCGACCCGGACTGACGCGCGCCTTCGCGCGGGGCGTCCCTCCACACCGTGGAAGAATCGCGCCCATGCCCGTTGTCACCGACCGCATCCGCGAGCGCTTGGTCGAGGACTTCCCCACCGTCTCGCCGGCAGTGCTGGGCCGCCTCGAGCGCCTGACGGTCGCACCCCAGGTGGACCCCGAGCGCATCCACGCGGCCGTGCTGATCGCAGCGCGCGGCAACCTCAGCATGTTCGACGACGCGCTCGAGCACGCCCGCGACGACTGGCGGGACCTCCTGGACCGCGCGGGCCTGGCCGATGCGGGCTGGCCCGGCCGCCTCGACGAGAGTTTCGGGCCGACCTGAGCCGCCTCGGTGCGCCCCAGCAGTCAGTGAGTGCAGGACGCGGCGGGAATCCCGCCTTCGACGACTGCCAGGACGGACCAGCAATTCTGGCGTGGAGCCACGCTGCGATGGTTCTCCGCGCCCGGTCTGAGACTCGCGCTCGGCACCGGGACCACCGCCCTGGTGACGGCGCCGCGCGACCCCACTAGCCTGGGAACCGTGAACTCACCTATCGACGCCACGACCACGTCCGCCTGGGCCGAGCTCGACGCCCACAAGCACGCCTTCGCCCCTGACCTGCGCGGCTGGTTCGCCGAGGATCCGGGCCGGGTCGAGCGCATGAGCCTGCAGCTGGGCGATCTTCACGTGGACCTGTCGAAGAACCTCGTGACCGACGAGATCCTCGCGAGCCTCGTCAAGCTCGCGCAGGAGACGGGCGTCCTCGATCGCTACCAGGCCATGCTCGCCGGTGAGCACATCAACACCACCGAGGACCGCGCCGTGCTCCACACCGCGCTGCGCCGCCCGGCCGATGCGGCGCCGGACCTGGTGGTGGACGGCCAGAACGTGGACCAGGACGTCCAGGAGGTGCTGGGACGCCTGAACGAATTCGCGGACGGCGTCCGCTCCGGCGAGTGGACCGGCGTGACCGGCAAGCGCGTCGAGACGATCGTCAACATCGGCATCGGCGGCTCGGACCTGGGCCCCGTGATGGTCTACGAGGCCCTCGAGCTCTACGCGAACGCGGGCATCAGCGCTCGGTTCGTGTCCAACATCGACCCCACCGACATGGCGCAGAAGGTCAAGGGCCTGGACCCGGAGACCACGCTGTTCATCGTCGCCTCCAAGACCTTCACCACGCTCGAGACGCTCACCAATGCGCGGCTGGCACGCGCGTGGCTGTGGACCACGCTGGCCGAGGCCGGGGTGGACCTCTCCGACGAGGACAAGAAGGCCGATGCCGTGGCGCATCACTTCGTGGCGGTCTCCACCGCGCTGGACAAGGTCGAGGAGTTCGGCATCGACCCGGCCAACGCGTTCGGCTTCTGGGACTGGGTGGGCGGCCGCTACAGCGTCGACAGCGCCATCGGCCTGTCGCTCGCGATCGCGCTCGGCCCGGACGTGTTCGGCGAGCTGCTCGAGGGCTTCCACACCGTGGACCGCCACGTCGCGGAGACTCCTGTAGAGCAGAACGTGCCCGTCCTCATGGGCCTGCTGAACGTCTGGTACGTCAACTTCCTGGGCTCTCAGTCGCACGCCGTGCTGCCCTACGCCCAGCAGCTCCACCGCTTCGCCGCGTATCTGCAGCAGCTCACCATGGAGTCCAACGGCAAGTCGGTGCGCTGGGACGGCAGCCCGGTCACCACGGATACCGGGGAGATCTTCTGGGGCGAGCCCGGCACGAACGGCCAGCACGCGTTCTACCAGCTCATCCACCAGGGCACCCGCCTGATCCCGGCGGACTTCATCGCCGTGGTGAACCCCGCGTACCCGCTCACGGACGGGGAGCAGGACGTCCACAGCCTGTTCCTCGCCAACTTCCTGGCGCAGACCAAGGCGCTGGCCTTCGGCAAGACCGCCCAGGAGGTCGAGGCGGAGGGCACCAAGGGCGCGCTCGTGGCGGCTCGCACGTTCGCGGGCAATCGCCCCACGACGTCGATCTTCGCCCCGGCGCTCACCCCGGCCGTGCTCGGTCAGCTCATCGCGCTCTACGAGCACATCACCTTCACCCAGGGCGTGATCTGGGGCATCAACAGCTTCGACCAGTGGGGCGTGGAGCTGGGCAAGAAGCTCGCCCTCGAGATCGCTCCGGCGATCGAAGGGGACGATGCGGCACTCGCCTCGCAGGACGCCTCGACCCAGGCGCTCATCGCGTACTACCGCGAGCACCGCGCGTAGCTCGGCACCGGCCGTGGAATCAGACGGCCGATGCACGGGTTGAGTCGAGCAAGGCCGTCACCGGCCGTCACTCGACGCTGAGGAGAGTCTCGTGGACACTGCGCTTGCCAAGCTGCGACCGTTCAACCTGATCGCGGGGCTCCTTCACCTGGCGTCCTTGGTCGCGATCCTGGTGCTCGCCAACGACGCCTCGCTTCCCGTTCGAGCGACCTACCTGAACGGCCCGCCTGGATCGGACGCGTTCGGCGAACCGGTCACGCTGTTCTCGATCAGCATCGCCTACGCCGTCGCGGGGTTCCTGCTGCTGTCCGCGTTCTTCCACTTCCTGATCATCTCGCCGCGCGTGTTCCCGCGGTACACCGCGGGGCTTCGCGAGAACCGCAATACGTTCCGGTGGGTCGAGTACTCGCTGTCCTCGTCCATCATGATCGTGCTGATACTCCAGCTCAATGGGATCGCGGACTACGCGGCGCTGGCCGCGCTGTTCACGGTGAACGCCAGCATGATCCTGTTCGGCTGGCTCCAGGAGCGCTACGCGACGCCGGGCGATGGGGATCTGCTGCCGTTCATCTTCGGCAGCATGGTGGGGATCGTCCCGTGGATCATCATCGTGATCAACCTGATCGGTCCCGGCAACACCAGCGATGCGAGCATCCCCGGCTTCGTGTGGGGCATCGTCGTGTCCCTGTTCGTGTTCTTCAACTGCTTCGCGGTGGTGCAGTGGCTGCAATACCGCGCCCGGGGAAGGTGGGCGGACTACCTGCGCGGCGAGCGCGTCTACATCGCCCTGAGCCTGATCGCGAAGACGGCGCTGGCGTGGCAGGTGTTCTCCGGGTCGCTCGCCGCCTGAACGTCGCCCCTGCCTTGCGGCCACGTTGATGGCCCCTCTAGTCTCCGATCATGGCCGGCCGCACCAGCGTGGTGGTGGCGGCGACGCTCGCAGCGCTCGTCGCCGGCTGCGCTGCGCAGGAGGACGGAGTCGCCTCCCTCACCACCGATGATCTCGAGATCGTCGTCGACGGCTTCGGGGATCAGACGACTCTGATGAGCGGACGGCTCCAGGTGCAGTCCAGTGGCTGCGTCGCGGTGCTGATCGATGGGACCGCCCGGCTCCCGTTCTGGCCGTCGGGAACCACGGAGATGAACGTCTCGGTGGACCCGGACGTGTACGAGGTTCGCCTCCCAGGCGGGACGGTGCTGCAGGCCGACGGCTCTGGCGGGGACCACTTCACCGCGCAGATGACCGTGCACGAGGACCAGGAGGTGCCGATGGCCACGGCGGATGGCACCGACTACGAGAAGATCGCGATCATCGCATCCTTCTGCGACCTCGAGGGCCCTGCGGTGCTCATCCCCGATGCTGGCACGGTGACGGTCGCGCCGTAGCGGCAAGCCGGATCAGCGGCGCGGCAGGCCGGACGCGAGGTAGCCGTCGATCACGGGGCCGATCTGGTCGAGAAGCTCGTCGCGTGGGATGGTCGCCATGAGCGGTATCTCGACCACGTAGCGCATCAGCGCCACGCCCAGCAGATGACCGCCGGCCAACCCGAGGCCGCGCAGAGCGGGGTCGCCGGTGTCCGGCTCGTCGAGCGCGGCCCCACCGATCACGTGGCGCATGAACTCGGGTGCGCGGCGCGATGGGAGGGCGGAGCGCACGAGGGCCCGCAGCATCGGCCCGCTCGAGGGATCCTCCCACAGCGAGAAGTACGCGTCTGCGAGGCGGCGGCCCTGGCCGGGCGAACCGTCCATGAACGCCGCCCGCAGCCGGGTGACCGTGGGCGTGCGATCCAGGACGGTCTCGACGAACAGCCCTTCCTTGTCGCCGAAGTAGTGCCGAATCATGCCGGGATCCGTGCCGGCCCGAGCAGCGATGGCGCGCATCGACGCACCGTCGTAGCCATGCTCGGCGAACAGCGCCAACGCCGCGTCCAGGAGGTCCTCGCGGGTGCGCGCGTCGCCGCCGCGCCGCCCGCGGGGCGGCTGTCCGGCCTCAGAGTCCTGTGCCATTCCAGAGACTCTAGCGCCAGCGGTTGCCTATTTCCACAGGCGTGGAGTTTAATGGAGGAACACCGCCAATCGAAACGGAGAGGCCCGCCTCATGACCGCTGATTCCCCTGTGATCGACGTCCACGGGCTGGTCAAGTCCTACGGTTCCTTCACGGCGCTCGACGGCCTCGACCTGACCGTCACGCGAGGAGAGGTGCACGGCTTCCTGGGCCCCAACGGCGCGGGCAAGTCCACGACCATCCGCGTGCTGCTGGGACTGCTGCGGGCCGATGCGGGGCACGTCAGGCTGCTGGGCGGGGACCCATGGAAGGACGTGGTCGAGCTGCACCGCCGCCTCGCGTACGTTCCGGGCGACGTGTCGCTGTGGCCGAGCATGACTGGCGGCGAGGCCATCGATCTGCTGGGGAGCCTGCGCGGCAGCCTGGACGAGCAGCGGCGCGAGGAGCTCACCGAGCGCTTCGAGCTCGACACCACCAAGCGCGGCCGCCAGTACTCCAAGGGCAACAAGCAGAAGGTCGCGCTCGTGGCCGCGCTGGCATCCGATGCCGAGCTGCTGATCCTGGACGAGCCCACCTCAGGGCTTGACCCCCTCATGGAGCAGGTGTTCCAGCAGTGCATCGACGAGGCCAAGCGGCGTGGCACCACCGTGCTGCTCAGCAGCCACATCATGTCCGAGGTCGAGAACCTCACGGACCGTCTCAGCATCATCCGTGACGGCGTGATCGTACGAACCGGCACGCTCGACGACCTGCGCACCGACACCCGCACCTCCATCCGGGTCAGGCTCGAGCGCCTGCCCGACCCGGGCTCGGACCTGTCGCCGCTGCACGACGTGTCGACCGAGGGCCACGACCTCACGGCCACCGTCGAGCCGGACCAGGCGGGAGCGGCGATGACGCTGCTCGCCGGCTACGGGATGTCGAACCTCACCGCCGAGCCACCCAGTCTCGAGAGCCTGTTCCTCCAGCTCTACGCCGAGGTCAAGCGATGACGGCGACCGCCGCATCGGCCGTCCGGACTCGACGGCGCCGCTCAGGCGCCGCCACCGGCACGCGCCTGCTGCTGCCCGTCTCGCTCCACCACAACGGCCGCCTGATCGCGCCGTGGATCCTCATCGTCAGCGCGCTGTCGGCATCGTCGGTGCTGGTCTACCCATGGGTGTTCCCGGACCAGGAGGACCGCGAGGGCCTCCAGCAGGCGGTCGACGCGAACCCTGCGATCGGGTTGATCTTTGGCCCTCCCGGCGACCTGCTGACAGCGGACGGCTTCAACGCGTGGCGCGCGCTCGCGCTGGGCGGCTTCCTCGCGGCCATGGGTGCGGTCCTCACCGTGACGCGGGCCACGCGCGGTCAGGAGGACTCTGGGCAGGCGGAGCTGCTGGCGTCCGGCGTGCTCGGCCGCTCCGCGCGACTGATGACGGGCGTCGCGATGTCGCTCCTGGGCTCCCTCGTGCTGGGCGTGGTCGCGGCGCTGCTGACGATCCTGTGCGGTGGCGGCACCGAGCCGTCGCTGCTCCTCGCGGCCACCTTCACCGTGACCGGCTGGATGTTCGCCGCGCTCGCGGCCGTCACCGCGCAGATCGGCGCCGATGCGCGCACGTCCAACGCGATCGCTGTCGCCACGTTGGGATCGCTCTTCATCCTGCGCGGCTTCGCGTACTCGGTCGAGGCACCGTCGTGGACCATCTGGATCAACCCCCTGGGCTGGATGCAGGAGACCGCGCCCTCCGGTGACAACCTGTGGTGGCCCCTGGCGCTGGGGATCGCGCTGACCGCGGTGCTCCTTGCGGTGGCGTTCGCGCTCGAGAACCGTCGAGACTTCGGCCAAGGCCTGGTGGAGCCGCGGCCCGGGCCTGCCCGCGGCAAGGTCCGCCGCCCGTGGGGGCTCGCCTGGCGGCTCAGCCGCGGCTCGGCGCTGACGTGGGCCATCGCCTTCGTGCTGCTGGGGGCCGTGTTCGGCTACTTCGCGACGTCCATCGTCGACCTGATCGACCCCACCAGTCCCATGGCAGTGGCGCTGGCGGGAGGCGCCGCGTCGGCTGAGGCGCTGGTCGCCGCCTTCGTCGTGATGATCCTCTCGATGATCGGCATCTTCGCCGCGATACCCAGCGTCCAGGTGATGCTGCGGGTGCGCTCCGAGGAGGTCGAGGATCGCGTCGAGCCCGTCATGGCGACGGCTGTCGCACGCCCGCGGTACTACGCCGCGAACGTGGCGCTCGCGTTCGCGCTCCCGGTGCTCTACATGGCCGTTGCCGGCACCGTCGTGGCCGCGCTCGCCTCAAGCTCGGACCTGGGCGTGGACTTTGGCGAGGTGCTCGCTCAAGCGCTCGTCATGGTGCCGGCCACCTGGACCATCGTCGCGGTGTCCGTGTTCGTGGTGGGCGCGAGGCCCCATGTCGCCGTGGCGGCGTGGGCGGGTGTCGCGGCGTCCTTGGTCCTGACCCTGTTGGGCCCCTCATTCGGGCTCGCGGACTGGGTGCTGGGCATCAGCCCCCTCTGGCACGTCCCCGACGTGCTGCTGCCCGATCCAGACTGGACCGGCCTGATGTTGGTGTCGCTGTTCACGCTGGCGTTCACCGTGATCGGGTTCGTGGGCTTCCGTCGCCGGGACCTCGCGGTGTAGGACCGCGTCGTTGCGGCGCTGCAACTGAGGACCTCAAACCGTACACAGTTTGGCGACACCGGCCATCTGCGTACGCTTTGCGGCGCCCAGTTGCCGCCAGCCCGCGTCAGCCGTCGACCAGGCGCATGTGCGCCTCGCCGTAGCGGTCGCCCGCGACACCGACGGCGGCGGCGAGCCCGTCGAGCGCCGCGATGTCGTCCGCGGACAGTGCGACGGCGGTCGCCGCCGCGTTCTCGTCCACCCGCTCCAGCCGTCGCGTTCCGGGGATGGGCACAATCCAGGGCTGCTGAGCCAGCAGCCACGCCAGGGCCACCTGACCGGGAGAGGCGCCCTGCGCATCGGCGATGCCGCGCACGCGCGCGACGAGCGCCTCGTTCGCCGCTCGGTTGTCCTCGCTGAAACGCGGGATCGTCGAGCGGATGTCACCCTCGGTGAAGTCCGTGGAGGCATTCACGGTGCCCGTGAGGAATCCCTTGCCGAGCGGGCTGAACGGCACGAAGCCTATGCCGAGCTCCGCGAGCGTGGGCAGCACCTCCGCCTCGGGGTCCCGCGTCCATAGCGAGTACTCGCTCTGCACCGCAGAGACGGGATGCACGGCGTGCGCCGCGCGGATGGTCGCGGCGGACGGCTCGGACAGCCCGAAATGCGCGACCTTCCCCGCGGTGACGAGCTCCGCGACTGCGCCAGCGACGTCCTCGATGGGCACGTTCGCATCCACGCGGTGCTGGTAGAACAGGTCGATGCGCTCGGTGCGGAGTCGGGCCAGCGACTCATCAGCGACGCGTCGTATCTGCTCCGGACGGCTGTCGAGGCCCCCCTCGCCGCCGGCGATGTCGAAGCCGAACTTGGTCGCGATCACCACCGAGTCCTGCAGCGGCTCGAGGGCCTCTCCCACCAACTCCTCGTTCACGTACGGGCCGTAGACCTCGGCGGTATCGAAGAACGTGACACCGCGCTCAGCGGCGCCGCGCAGCACAGCGATCATGTCCTCGCGCGATCCCGGGTTGGGCCCGTAGGACTGCGACATGCCCATGGCTCCGAGGCCGATCGCGGACACCGTCAGGCCTTGGCCGAGCGTGCGCTGATGCATGGCAGTCCTCCTCGAGAGAGTTCAACGCCCACGCTACGCGTGTATCTGCTTCAAACCCGATCGAACGTGTTGGGGTTGGGACCCTGACGGCCGTCCTCGCCCTTGTCGAGGGCGTCGATGCGCTGCATCTGCTCGTCCGTCAGTTCGAAGTCGAAGACCGCGAGGTTCTCGGTCATGCGGTCCCGGTGCATCGACTTGGGGAACACGATGTCTCCGCGCTGAATGTGCCAGCGCAGCGTCACCTGCGACGCCTCGCGCTCGACTTCGGCAGCGATCCCCTGCAGCACCTCGTCCTTCAAGGCCTCGCCCTTGGCGAGAGGGCCCCACGCCTCCACGGCGATCGCGTGCTCGTGCGAGGCGGCGCGCGCGGCGTCGTTGCGGAAGAACGGGTGCGCCTCGATCTGGTTGACCACGGGAGTCACGCCCGAGTCGTCGATGATGCGCTGGAGGTGATCGGGCTCGAAGTTCGACACTCCCGCGGACGTGAGGCGTCCGTCCTCGAGCAGCTCCAGCATCGCCTTCCACGTGGACTCGAAGTCGCCGTCGAACTGCGTGGGCACCGGCCAGTGGATGAGGAACAGGTCCAGGCGGTCCAGGCGCAGCTTCTCGAGGGTCTCGTCGAAGGAGCGCAGCACGTCGTCGCGACGGTGCATCGAGTTGGTGAGCTTGGACGTCACGTAGACCTCGTCGCGGGCGATGCCCGAGTTGGCGATCGCCTCACCCACCTCAGCCTCGTTCTGATAGCCCTGGGCGGTGTCGATGTGGCGGAAGCCCACCTCGAGCGCGGTGCTCACGGTCTCGACCGCGCTCTCCGGCGGCACCTGGAAGGTGCCGAATCCGAGCTGCGGGATGGACGTGCCGTCGTTGAGCGTGACTGTAGGGATCATGGTGTGGCCAACCATCGGCACGGCCGGAGCATTCCGGCCGATGCGCGCCCTCAGCTGCCGCGGTAGGTCGAGTACGCGAAGGGGCTGAGGAGCAGCGGCACGTGATAGTGCTCGCCCCCGGCGACCTCGAACGTGATGGTCACCTCGGGATAGAACGTGGGCACCTCCCGAGTCGAGAAGTACATGCCCGTGTCGAAGCGCACCTGGTAGATGCCGTTGTCCAGGGCGTCGGGGCCGAGGTCGCCGATGCGCCCATCGGCATCCGTCACGCCGGACGCGAGGGGCTCCCAGCCCTCTCCCCCGCGCTTGGCGAGGGCGACGGAGACGCCCGCGGCGGGACTCCCGCTCACGGCGTCCAGCACGTGTGTGGTCACGAAGCTCATGCGTCCTCCCAGATCTGCTCGAGTCGGATGGCGGCGATCTGCCGCAGCTGGTCCGCGACCTCATCGGTCTCGACACCGGGGTCGTTGAGAAGCCGTCGATTCAGCTCCTCGAGGATCTCGCGCCGGTCCCGGCCGGCGGCGCGTATCAGGAACACGCGCCCGAACTGCGCCTCGTAGCGCTCGTTGCCCTCGCGCAGCGCCTCCGTAGTCTGCGCGTCGGCGTCGGCGTCGCCTTGCTCGGCCCGGGAGTACCGGGCCTCCGCGCTGTCGCCCTGCGCACGTTCGCCGATGCGCGGGTGTGCCGCGAGCGCCTCGTCGATCTCCGGCTCGCTCAACGGCGTGGCGGCCTCCATGGCGGCCGCGAGCAGTGCATCGGCCGTCTCGAAATCCCTGCCCGCCAGTGCATCGGCCCAGCGCTCGACGCGCAGGCACTCCAGCAGGCGTTCCTTGTCGAACCTCATTCGCCCATCGTAGGCGGGACGTCACTTCGCGCACACGGGCGCGCTACTGTCCGTCCGCGAAGCCCTTGCGCGTCATCTCGCCCCATACAGCACGCTCGCCACGAATCGACGCGACCAGACCACGGATGCGCCAGATCGCGTGGATGGGCCGGAACCAGAACGGCTCGAACACTGCGGCCAGCGCGAGGCGCAGGGTGTCCGAGACTCGTTGGTAGCGACCGAAAGCGATGACCTCGACCAGCAGCGCTGCAAGCGACACTGCTATCGACAGCAGGAACGAGACCGCGACGAACAGGAGGAACAGCCACGGATCGACCCACCCCACGGCGACGCCCAGCACTGCGGTGGACAGGCCGAGCAGCTCGACCACGGGACCCCACAGCTCGAAGAGCAGGAAGTACGGCATGGTGACCACGCCCAGGCGTCCGTAGCGCGGGCGGCCAATCATGTCGCGGTGCTGGGACAGCATCTGTCCCAGACCATGCGACCAGCGACGGCGCTGCCGCGCGAGCACCTTCGCGGTCGAGGGGGTCTCCGACCAGCACACCGGCTCCGCGACGAACACCACCCGGTAGTCCTCGCGTCGCCGTCGGTGTGCGCGATGCACGGCGACCACAAGCTCCGCGTCCTCGGCCAGCGACTCCTCGTCGAGGCCGCCCACCTCCGCCATCACCTCGCGCCGGAAGATGCCGAACGCTCCGGAGATGATCATCAGACCGTTGGATGCGGACCATCCGGAGCGTCCCACGAGGAAGGCCCGCAGGTACTCGAGCACCTGGGTGCGCTCAAGCCACGTCCGCGGCACGCGTGCGTCGGTGACGCGGCCGCGCTCGACCTTCGAGCCGTTGGAGGGCAGCACCACGCCGCCCGCGGCCACCACGGATGGATCGTCGACGAACGGCTGCGCCACGCGGAGCAGTGCGTCCGGCTCGAGGATCGAATCGCCGTCGATCATGCACACCAATGGCTGGGTGCTGCGACGGAACGCGGCGTTGATCGCATCGGACCGGCGACCCACGGACGTCTTCGACAGCACCTTCAGGCCGGGAGCCTTGCGGGAGGCATACGTCTTGAGCACCCTGCCCACCTGACCGACGCGGGGTTCCGTGACGGGAAGCTCCGCCTCGTACAGGTCGAAGGCCTCGTGCAGGCGCTCGACCGTGGCGTCCTTCGAGCCGTCGTCGACCACGATGATCTCGACGTGCGGGTAGTGCGCCTCGACCAGCGAGGTCACCGACGCCACGATGCCGGCCTCTTCGTTGTGCGCAGGAATCAGCACAGAGATACCCGGTGCCAACGGGTTCGAGAAGGTGAGGGCGTGCGCCTGCTCGTCCTCCCACCGCTGCTGCCGTCCCACGTGGAAGGCCGCGCGGACGATCACGGAGCCGAAGATCAGGTGATGGATCAGGTAGTAGAAGATCGCCACCGTTGTGACCACCGTGAAGATGGTGTGCAGCACGTTCATGGTTCGAGCCTCACGCCGTGCATGTCCGCGTAGATGCCGTGGAGAGCGATGCGAGCCCACGGCTGGACGTCCTCGCGCTCCAGCGAGCGAGCGATGGCATCCGTGGAGCGCGGGTCGCCGAGGCGCTGGAGCGCGGTCGCGGCGCTCACGACCACAGGCGAGTCACCGGCGACGAGCAGCCTCTCGATGCGCACGCGCGCGTCGGTCAGGTGCAGGAATCCCGCGACCTCCGCTGCCATGGCCGCGATCGCGGGGTTGTCTGAGTCCCATGCGAGGCCCAGGCCTCGAGCGGAACGCGGAGCCGTGTGGATGATCGACATGGCGGCGACGGAGACGGGCAGCGGACGCGTGCCTGACTGGGCGGCGCGCACCAGGAACGGCACCGCAGTGCTGATGCCGCACTGGCCGAGCGCCCGCGCGGCCGCGGCGCGCACGCGCGCGTCGCGATCCTCAAGCAGTTCCAGCAACGGGCCCGTCTCGCGATCGCACAGCGCCGCCACGAACAGCCGGGTCCCACGCGCCCTGCGGATGGCGAAGCTGGATCGCATCATCTCCACCGCTCGCTGCCGGTACCCATGACTCTGCAGCCAGTTCGCGAGGGCCGCACGATCAGCGCCGCGGAGCTTGCTGGACAGGCGCATCGCGGTATCAGCGACGGCGCGCTGACGCAGCGGACCCCGTGGAGCCTGCTCTTCACCGTCGGCGAGCACGCCGAACAGGAAGGTGCGCGCCCATTGGTCCCGGCCGTGGCGCGACGCCGCCACGAGCCATCCGACGGCGCGAATCGACACTGCCGCCACGATCATCGCCACGACCAGCACCACCGAGCCGGCGAGAAGGATCGCCGCGACTGCTTCGAAGCCCGTGGCGGCGAACTCAGGCACTGAGAAGGCGCTCCACTCTGACCACCAGCTCTCGCGTCGAGAACGGCTTCTGGATGTACTCGTCGACTCCCACGCCGTAGGCACGCTCGAGGTCGATCTCCTGAGCCTTGGCCGTCAGCATGAGCACAGGGATCTCCGCGAGCTCGGGGTCCGCACGCATGGCCTCGCACACCTCGATGCCATTCATGCGAGGCATCATCCAATCGAGGATGACGAGCTCGGGCTTGACGGATCGCACCGCAGCCAGCCCGGCCTGCCCGTCGGTCTCGACCTCGACGTCGTGGCCCGAGGACCGCAGCTTGTGGGACACCAGCAGGGAGATGTCCGGGTCATCCTCGATCACGATCACCTTCGCCACGACATGCTCCTTCACTGCTGTGACGCACCGTGCGAGTGCGCCGTCGCAAGTTGCGACGTGGTCAAGCCTAAACTGAAGGCCGACGCAACACGGGAGGCAGGACGCATGGCCGCGGTGACTCGGCAGGGGCGACGATGGCTGATCGAGCGCTACCTCGTCATGGTGTCGGTGACCTTCCTGCTCGGTGTGGGCGCCGTCGAGCTCGCTGCTCGCGGCGAGAGCACGTCCGCATGGTGGCCAGCGGCAGGGGCCGCGGCGATCACCCTGATGCTGATCCCGCGGTCATGGCGGCTGCCTGGCGCTGCGGGAATCGTGCTGTTCACGTGTCTGTCCAACGTGGTCGCCGGCCGCGCGTGGGACCTCTCGATCGCCTTCGGTTTCGTCAACGCGCTCGAGGCTCTCACCGTGGTGTGGCTGCTGACGCGCTCGGGCCCGCCGCCGCGACTTCTGGCGGTGCGCGACGTGTCGACGCTGCTGCTCGCCGCGGCTGGCGGCGCTGCGGTGGCGGGCGTGACGGCGGCCACCGCCGTCACGGTGTTCGCCGGGGACGAGTTCCTCGGAACGGCGATGTCGGTGTTCGCCAGCCACGTCTCCGCACTGCTCAGCATCCTCCCCATCGCCTTGGCCTGGCGCCCGGATATCCGTTCGCACGGGTCGTCGTATCGGTGGCTCCAACCAGTGGTGCTGGGCTTCGCGGTGCTCGTGGTGTTCGCGCCAGCGAACCAGCTGCCCATCACCTTTCTGATCTTTCCCGTCCTGATGTGGGGCGCGTTCGTGCTGTCGACGCGCGCGCTCGCGGTGGAGCTGGTGTTGATGGCCACGGCCGTCACCACACTCACCATGTTCGGCGGTGGCCCGTTCGCGCTGGACCAATGGGGTGAGCTCGAGCGTCGGGTGGTGGTGCAGGGCTATCTGCTCACCTTCGTCATCTTTGCGATCTACGTGTCTGCCGCGCGAGTCGAGCAGCTCATCAGCTCGGAGCGCGTGAGGCGTCGTGAGGAGCTGCTCCAGCGCGGCATCACAGGTGCGCCCATCGGCATGCTCATGCTCCAGGAGTCGCAGGACGGAGAGGTTGTCGCGCTGCAGAGCAACGGACGTGCGCAGGCGTCGCTGGGCATCGCCTTGCGCGGGCCGCTCGAGGATCCGTCCGGTCGCAATGGGCCCCTCACCCGCGAGGAGGAGGCGACCCAGGCGGTCCTGGTCGCCGTGCGCGCCGCCGCGAAGGCCGGCACGCATGAGGCCCATCCCTTTGAGGCGCGGGTGGGCGACCGCGTGCTCGCGCTCACAGTCGCGCGCATCGACGACGAGGCGGACAGCACGCTGATCACGGTCCATGTGGACGATGTGACGGTGAGGCGAAGCGCGGAGAGGGCCGTGCGCAAGGCGCTGCGTGACGAGCGGGAGACGGCGATCGCGCTCAGGGCCGCCGACCGTCAGCGGGAGGAGTTCGTCGCCGCGGTCAGCCACGAGTTGCGCACCCCGATCACCAGCATTCTCGGGTTCGTCGAGGTGCTGCTGGACGACTCCGATCCTGATCCTGAGAGCCGCGAGCATCTCGAGATCATCGAACGCAACGCGGTGCGCTTGCGCGTGCTGGTCGAGGACATCCTTGCCCTGACCGCTCAGTCCAAGGCGCGCTCGACGGCATGCAACCTGGGTGCGGTCGCGGCGGATGCGGTGACGGACCTGCACCGTACCGCGCGCGATCACGGCGTCGATCTCCGCCTGAGCGACACCCCGGCGGTGTTCGTCATGGGCGTGCGCGCGGACCTGGAGCGCATCGTCATCAACCTGCTGAGCAACGCCGTCAAGTTCACTCCCAGCGGCGGCTCCGTCACGGTGGAGATCGACGTGAACGCGGATCCTGTGGTGCTGAGGATCATCGACACCGGCCCGGGAATCCCGCCCGATCAGCTCTCCAGGGTGTTCGGACGGTTCGAGCGTGGCGAGTACGCGAAGGCGAACCAAGTGGCAGGCGTGGGTCTGGGGCTGTCGATGGTCAAAGAGTTGGCGGACCGCAACGGATTCTCCGTCACCCTCGAGTCGGACGGCGTCTCCGGCACCACGGCGGTGGTCGAGCTCCCGCGGACCACCGCTCCCGAGTTCACCACCTAGGGTGGCGGTCATGGATGTGACGGGAGTGGTGCTGGCCGCCGGAGAAGGTGCCCGCGCCGGGGGTCCCAAGGCGCTGCGTCGCGCTCCCGATGACGAGCCGTGGCTGGTGATCGCCTGCCGTGCGCTGCACGACGCGGGGTGCCGCGAGGTGATCGTGGTGCTGGGCGCACAGGCCGAGGCGGCGGCGCAGCTGCTGCCCCGCGGCGCGATCGCCGTGGTCGCCACGGACTGGCACCGAGGGCAGTCCGCATCGCTCAAGGTGGGGTTGGGCGCCGCTGCGACGTCAAGCGCCGATGCGGTGCTGCTGACCCTCGTGGACCTTCCCGGTCAGACCGCGGAGGCCGGGAAGAGGGTGATCGCTGCGAGCGCGGAAGACGGCCGCGAGGCTCTCGCTCGCGCGCACTACGACGGCGAGCCAGGCCATCCCGTGCTCATCGGTCGTGACCACTGGGGCGAACTGGCTGAATCCGTGAGCGGCGACCAGGGGGCGCGCGAATACTTGCGCCAGCACCTCACGCTCGAGGTCGACTGCTCGGACCTGGGCGGCGGGGCGGATCAGGACGACTGACGCGCCTCGCGCCGTCAGTCCTGGGGCGCGCGGACCTGCAGGGCGCTGGGCTGGATGCTGAACTCGACCCGCGAGGTCTCCCCCACGTCCTCGCCGTCGAGCTCGAGCATGCGGGGCTTGCCGAAGTCGACGCTGACCGACGTGACGCGCCGGTGCGCGACGGACTCGCTGCTCTCGGCGCCATCGGTGGCTCCCACCAGACGCTTGAGCCCGTTGTCCCACATCATGGAGCGCATGGTGTCGAGCCATCCGGCGACGCCGTCCGCGCTCAGCACCAGCAGGTCGAGCTCGCCGTCCGCCGGGTCCGCGTCAGGCAGCAGCGTGACGCCTCCGGTGAGGATCCCGCAGTTGCCCACGATGAGGGTGTGCGCGTCCTCGTTGGTGGCCTCCTCGCCGTCGACCTCGAGGGTCATGGAGATCACGTCGCTCGCGGAGACCGCACGTCCCAGGGACTCGACGTAGGCGAGCCAGCCCACCTTGTCCTTGAGGTCCTCGTCCGTCTCCGTGATCATGTTCGCGTCCACGCCCACGCCGGCCATGACGGTGAAGGCGAGCCGGCTGGGACCGTCGCCGCAGTCGGCCTGCGTCCATGCCAGGTCGATGGTGCGGGGCGCATTCTCGATGGCGGCGGTGAGCGCCTTGTCGATGCTGCCCAACGGGATGCCGAGGTTGCGGGCCAGCAGGTTGCCGGTGCCCAGGGGGATGATCCCCAGCTGGGTGTCGGTGTCCGCATCGGCCAGGCACTCCGCGACGGCGCGCACGGTCCCGTCGCCTCCCGCGGAGATCACCAGGTCGCACCCGGCTTCGAGGGCATCCTGCGTCATTCCGTGACCGGGATCCTCGACGGAGGTCTCGAACCACGAGACCTCGATCTGGGGGCGCTCCTCGAGCAGCGCGGTGAGCGGCTCCTCGATGTCGTCCCTGCTGGTCTTGGACGGATTGAGGACGATGCCGATGTGCCGGGGTGTGTTCACCTGCTCAGGATAGGCGCGCATGCGCCCGGAGGGTGCTCGAGCGCGTCACGCGTCGATCGTGCCGGTCACCGCCACGTGGGTGAGGCCGCCGATCCACAGCTCGCCGTCGCTCCCCGAGACGGTCACGCGGCCCTGCCGATCGAGCATCGTGCCCTGCCTCGCGACGTATGGCGCGGCAAGGCGCCCCGATTCAGTGAGCCACTGCGCGAGCGAGGCGTTGAAGCTGCCCGTGATGGGGTCCTCCCGCAGCGGTCCGTCGGTGTCGTTGAAGAAGGTGCGGACCTCGACGTCGGCGACGCCCGGATCGGCGTCGGCGTGAAGGCCTGCGACGCCCACCATGACGAGCCCTGGCTGAGGCGAGAGATCCGGGTCCAGGGCGAGCACCGCATCGGCGTCCTTCAGCAGCAGCCCCACCCAGCCTGGACCGTTGTCCGCCCACGCCGCGTCGAGCACCTCCGCTGGAGCGATGCGCAGCAGACGGCAGGCCTTCTCGAGATCCTCTGAGGAGACTGCGCCGGAGCGGATCCGCGGCGGGGCCGCGAACGCGAGCTGCTCCCCACTGACCCGAATAGGCACAAGGCCCGCGCCGCACTCCTGAATCACCACCCCCTCGCTGTGCGGCTGGCCTCCGGCGTCGAGCCATGCGCGGGCCGTGCCCAGCGTGGGGTGGCCGGCGAACGGCAGCTCGTTGGTGAGGGAGAAGATGCGGACGCGGTAGTCCGCATCCGGCTCGGTGGGCTCGAGCACGAAGGTGCACTCGGAGAGGTTGGTCCACGCGGAGATGCGCGCCATCTGCTCAGTGGAGAGGCCATCCGCGCCGAGGACGACCGCGACGGGGTTGCCGGTGTAGGGGTCCGCGCCGAACACGTCGACCTGGCGAAACTGAAGTGCGGTCATGCCTCGACGCTAGTGCGCGGACCCGGGTCCAGAGCAGGCAGCAGTGGCACCCGTACGATGCGAAGCATGGGTATTCGGTTGGAGAACGTGGGAATCGCCGTGCGGGATCTTGATGCCGCGGTCAACTTCTTCACGGACCTAGGGCTCACCCTCGTGGGCCAGGACGAGGTCAGCGGCGAGTGGGCCTCGACCGCCGTGGGCCTGGACGGCAATCACGCCACGATCGCGATGCTCCAGACCCCGGACGGCCACGGCCAGATCGAACTCTTCGAGTACATCCACCCTGACGCGATCGAGACCGAGCCCACGCAGCCGAACGAGATCGGCATGCACCGCGTGGCGTTCTCGGTAGACGACATCGACGCGTCGCTCGCGATCGCCGCCCGGCATGGGTGCCACCCGCTGCGCGGAGTCGCGACCTACGAGGAGCTCTACAAGCTCACCTATGTGCGCGGGCCCAGCGGGATCATCGTGATGCTTGCGCAAGACCTTCGGAAGCGCTGACTGCGCCGCTGCCGCGCGAGAGTGAACCGAGGCTCCCAATGGAATAACTCGTCAAGCCGTCCCTGGTGACTGCTACGACAGCGCCGCCGGTGTCGACGATTCTGAAGCGTGGCTGAACGACTGCCGATCAGCCGCGGATGGTGCAGGCACTCTGTTGAGCGCACCCCGCGACGGTGATACATTTGTGGCACACGCAAGTGAGGGCATCTGGCAAGACCACCCCCGGTTCGCGACCGGAATGCTCACAGAAACGGGAGACCCAGGTTCAATTCCTGGCGGTTGGAGGACCGTAGCTCAGTGCTAGAGCGCCGTGTTTCCTAAGCGAGGGGCCAGCCGCAAGGCGGGCCCCTCGCCCTTTTTCTGTTGGGACTAACGAGACGACACGATCTCGGCGATCTCTTCAGCGGTTACCTCGAGCGGGGCGTAGTACATCGACACAAAGCCGCGAAGCTTTCGCTGTCTCTGAGCCTCGTTCGCGCCCTTGGGCGCATGGGGTCCGTCGAACCAGTCGGCCTCAATAATCCGTAGCCACTCATCTCGCGGCAGCGTGTGCCTGAGTCCGTCGTTCACTTGTTCGGAAAGGCGTTTCGAAACGGCTAGGGCCGCAATCAAATGGCTGAAGCCGAGTTCCACCCTGTCACCGATGGCGTATGTGCGGATCTTTGTGCTAGTAAGCTTGAGCCAGAGTCTCTTTGAGTCCTCCGTGATCAACGCGCAATCGTCCTCGAACTCACGGTCAGCAAATCCGCCTTGGTGGATGTGTTTGTTGCGTGAGTTGCGCACATAGTTGAATACCTGTTTCGAGTCCATCGCCAGGTAGCCGCCTGCAAGCGAGTCGAAATGATCGTGCATTGATTTTGCGTTGAAGTTTCCCTTCGGGTGTTTGCGTTTGGGCGCCACCGCTTTGAGCGAGTCAACGGATTGGCGCATCATGTCTTCGTGCACCGCAAGAACTCCCGGAACGGCCAGTTGGGCTAGTAGCTCATCGCTATTGGAGAGGATCCGCTTGGCCTCCTGGGGTGTCATGTTGAATCGCCTGACGTGCTTGATCTCTGGGAAGAGCTCGCCCAGAGTGTGCGAGGATCCATCGGTAAGTTCAAGCAGTTTCGAAGAGATGTGGGCGCCCACCAAGAGCCCCATCACTGTGTCGTTGATCCTTATTCGTGTCTCACGTACATCGCGAAACCCCGGATAGTGGATTACTCCCATGCGCCGAGACTAGCGCGGCGACATCTCCGCTTCACTCTTCACAGGATCACACCTTGGGATTTCTGAGGCGCGCTCAACTCGCAAACACACGTCGCACCGATCGGGACCGCTGGGAGCTGCTCGCGGATCGTGGAGCGCCGTCAAGCCCGCGAGTTGTCGATCCACCCCGTCAGCGCTTGCAAACAGGGGCCTTGCCAGTTCGCCCCCGCGCGCGTGTCAGACCGGCGGTCTAGCGCGCCACTACAGAACCGATTTACGGCCCTCAGGGGAGAGTTGTCGCTTGGTTGGACGACGACGGAGAAACGTGCCGTGACCTCGCCGGCAAAGTGAACGCGTAGCTTTTTGGCGACTGCGTCATACTCGCTAAGGGGACAGCATGTAGGTCACTTCGTGAGCGGGAGCTTCCGCGATGCACGCGGCGCTGTGGTCGGGTTCCTTGCCGGCGCGAGCGGTGAGCCCCCGAAGCCAGCGCGTCCTGCGCGTGCTGCTCGCCCGGCACGCCCCGTACGGTGCGCCCGCATCGCACGCCCCGCGAGGTCGACGTCCTGGTCGGCGCTCAACTTCGATGCCTACGTGTCGGGCGCGTGGTGACAGACAATCCATGGTGTGATGCTCGCCGAGTCTCTCGCCGGCTAGTGGCTGGCGGCGGGCGTCCGCCCGAAGTCCGTCCCAATGGCCCTGTGCCAAATTGCAGTCGTGAATGCCCCGCGCCTGTTGGCTCCACTAGTAGGCTCCGTGACAGGAAAAGCCTTGCTATGGAGAAAGGGTCTACGCGTGATCGTCTTCTATGCGGATGAATGTGGCGATCACTCGATGGCCACCGCGCCTGAGTCGCCCGGGGCGCTGAAGAGCGGAGTGAGCCCGTACTTCGTATTTGCGACGGTTGGGATCAGAGATTCATCTCGCTCCACGCTTGCTAACGAGCTCGTAGAGGTCAAGGCAAAGCACTTCGGCGAGGACGTTCTCGATCTAGCTTGGGGCGACAGTGAGATCAAGGGACGCTATCTCTACCGAGCGAGCCGGAGTGTGGCAAACGGCAAGATTCTCAGCAAACCCGCTGCTTTCGGCCGGCTTGACTCGCCGGAGAAGGTGTCCGCGCTTGTTCACGATCTCGGGTTGATCTTCTCGAAGTATCGGCCGCTCATATTCGCTGTAACCGTCGACAAGGTGGAGATTCTGAAGCAGGGGCAAGACCATCAGCGCAGTCCGCTGGGTGTCGCGTATGCATACATTCATCAGCGAATCGCGCTTGGCCTTGAGCGACTCTACGCTGGCGACTCCGCCATCATCGTCGCGGATCAGCAGGCGGACCACGAGCGCTTCTTTCGATCAGGCGAGATGAATCGAGTCCGCGACGACCTCTCCCAACACCTCTATGTCAGGCCCAACTTTGACCTTGTGCTGGACAAGCCACTGTGGGTGGACACCGACCTGAGCTCTTGGGACCGGGAAATCATTCAACTCGCAGATATCGTTGCGTACACAGCGACGGAGACGATGAAGCGTGGGTCTGCACCTGACGAACTCTGCTTCCTCTGGAAGCAGATACTCCCGTGCTTCGCAATCCACTGGAGCTCTGGCGAGGTTATCGGAGGAGGGCTCTCCTACTACCCGAAGAAGGCGCGGACTCCGCGGATATGAGAAACCGGCGCAATCGCAAGGCCCACCGGATTCCAGAAGGCCGAGCGTACGCCGGCCAGAACATGGTACCCGAGTCCTGGCTGGGCTCGCAAGCGCACTCTTCACTTGATCGAGCAACACAACTCGGCCACTACTACGGGTCACTCGGGGGCTTCGTTCCGATCCCGGAGGCTAAAGCGTCACAGGGTCGTCGGTCAACCCGTCCCAGCACCACAGGCGCCCTCCCTTGGTTCGGAGCACAGTCCTGTGCCCCCTAAGGAGGTCGCGGGTTGACGGGCGGCGCGTAGGCGCGACGCTAGAGGGTCAGATCGAAGCACTCACTGAAAGTTTCGCGGCCACCTACACCGATAGGTCTGCACGCGGGTCGCACGGTCGGCCATCGAGCGGCGCTTGCGCCCGCCGCTGGCTGGGCGCACGGCCGCTCTGGGGTGCGGGTGGATTGGCGATTCACTCCAAAGGGAGTACTGCTGTGCACCCGCTGCAGCGACAAGGCCGCGTCTAGGAGTACCGCGCCGCCAGCTCGAGCACGCTCGCCTCGAACGCATTCAGCGCCACCTCGACATCGTCAGCCCGGACGTCCTCGTCGCGGTGGTGGGAGATGCCGTCCTTGCAGCGGATGAAGAGCATCGCGTAATCACAAAGATCCGCGATGGCCATGGCGTCGTGTCCCGCCTTGGACAGCAGGCGCATCGGCTCGCTGTCGCCCGTCGAGCGAATCCCCGCCTCCACGGCGGAAGCCAACGAGGGTGCCACGTGGGTCGCGCGCGCGGCGTGCAGCTCGGACACCTCGAAGGCGAGGTTCCGGGCAGCGGCGGCCTTGAGCCCGGCCTCCTCGATCTCGCGCCACACGTCATCGCGAAGAGCATCCGTCTCCGCCCGCAGGTCCAGCGAGAACTCGACCCGCCCCGGGATCACATTCATGGCGCCGGGGAAGGCCCGCAGCCTGCCCACCGTGCCGATCGCTCCGGCATCCCGCGCGAGCGTCTCGACGGCGGACACCACCTCGGAGGCGCCCAACAGAGCATCGCGCCGGCGCCCATACGGCATGCCGCCTGCGTGCCCGGCCTCGCCCACCATCTCGAACTCGAAGCGTCGCGCGCCCATGATGCCTTCGACCACGCCCAACGGCTTGCCCGCGTCCTGCAGCAGCGGGCCCTGCTCGATGTGGGCCTCGAGGTACCCGATGATGGGCTGCCCCACCAGCGAGGCCTCCCCCACGGCATCCGGGTCCAGCCCGAACGCCCTGTAGGCATCCCGCAGGGTCACGCCGTGCGCGTCTCGCAGGGTCCACCACGAGTCCTGCCACGTCCCGGCCACCGCGCAGGATCCCAGCAGCGTGCGGCCAAAGCGCGTGCCCTCCTCGTCCGCGAAGCCGATCACCTCGAGACCGAAGGGCAGCGACACGCCGCGCTCGCGCAAGCGCCCCGCGACCGCGATCGCCATGAGCGTGCCCAGGATGCCGTCGTACCTACCCGCTCCCGGCACTGTGTCCAGGTGAGAGCCCAGCAGCAGCACCGGCGCATCGGCCGTCGGTCCTGCCAAGGTGCCCCGCTGGTTGCCGGCGGCGTCCTGCCAGGCCTCCAGGCCCGCATCGGCCATCCACTCGCCTACCGTCCAGTTGGTGCGAGCGTGCTCAGGGGTCAGGTACGAGCGCTCGATGCCGTCGTTGGACGCCGTGTGCGTCGCCAGCACGTTGCAGCGCGCGAGCACCTCGGCGGCGTCGAAAGCGCTCACACCGCCGTCCCGTAGAGGTCGTACGCGGCATCCACCCCGGCGCCTGCGGCGGCGCGGTGCCCGGCCCGGCGCAGCACGGCCTCGAGCGCCGCGAGAGTCTGCAGCACCGCATCCGTCCTCGCGTTGTATCCCATGGTGCCGATGCGCCACACCTTGCCGTGGAGGGGACCAAAGCTGGTGCCGATCTCGATCCCGAAGTCCTCCAGCATCGCGGCGCGCACCTCATCGCCGTTCACGCCATCGGGGATGTGCACGCCCACCACGTTGGTCATCCGATACGCGAGCGCACCGAAGGGCTCCAGGCCCAGGGCCGTGGTGCCGGCGAGCATCGCGCGGCCGTGGAGGTCGTGACGAGCCCACGACTGCGCAAGCCCCTCCTGCAGCAGGATGCGCGCACACTCCCGGGAGCCGTAGAGCATCGTGGTGGCCTCGGTGTGATGGTTGAGGCGCCGCTCGGACCAGTAGTCGAAGATCTGCGCCATGTCCAGATAGTTGCTGCGGATGGGATGCGCGGAGACGGGGTCGCCCTCCGCGCGGATGCCCTCCTCGATGGACTTGCGGCTCTCGATCACCTCGACGGCGCGCGGGGAGAACGTCACCGGCGCGGAGCCGGACGGTCCGCCCAGGCACTTCTGCAGGCCGGACGTCGCGACGTCGATGCCCCATTCGTCCGTGCGGAACTCGTTGCCGCCCAGCGTCGCCGTGCAGTCGACGTACAGCAGCGCGCCGTGGCGCTCGCACAGCTCCCCCAGGCCCTCCAGGGGCTGAGCCACCGTGGTCGACGTGTCGCCGTGCACCACCGCGAGCACCTTGGGCTGCACATCCACCAGGGCCGCCTCGAGCGCCTCCTCCGTGAAGACCTGTCCCCATTCGGTCTCGATGGTGTGCACGTCCGCACCGGCCCGGCGGCAGATCTCCGCCAGCAGGTGGCCGAACCGGCCGAAGATGGGCACCAGCACCCTGTCCCCCGGCTCGAGCAGCGACACCAGCGCAGCCTCGATGCCGGCGCGCGAGGTGCCGTCGACGAGCAGGGTCTGCTGGTTGTCGGTGATGTAGACCTGGCGGTACAGCCCCATGACCTCATTCATGGTGTCCGTCATCCACGGGTCGTACTGGCCCACCAGCTGGGCGGACATGGCGCGCAGCACGCGCGGATCCGCGGTGATGGGCCCAGGTCCCATCAGGAGCCGCGGCGGCGGGTTGATCGATGCGGGGATGCTCACCGTCCCATCATGCCGCGCGCCGGTTACCTGCGCGTTTCGTGAGCCCTACTGCAGGGCCTCGACCCATGCCAGCGCTGTCTCGATCAGCGCCACGTCGCTGCCGCGCGGCCCCACGAGGCTGAGGCCCACGGGGCCGTCATCCAGCTCCAGCAGCGGCACGGACAGCGCGGGCCGTCCCGTGATGCCCGCCACCGCCGTGAGCCCCAGCGTCGCCTCCCGCACCGCCTGCAGGCGGTCGGCCGATGCGTCGGTCGCCGGAGCGGTCGAGCTCGCCGCCGGGAGCAGCAGGATGGTGTCGCCCAATGCCTCGTCGATGGCCTCGCGCGCAGCGGCCTTCGCCGCGAGCGCGGCGCGCTCCTGCTCCTCGGTGACCGCGGCCGCCCATGCGAAGCGCTCGGAGATGTCCTGCGCGAGAGCTCCGGGATGCGCATCGATCCAGGCCTGCCAGGAGCGGGCGGCCTCTGCGGACTGCGTGTACCGGAAGATCTCGAACAGATCCCGGGGCAGCGGCACCGCGACGGGCTCGAGTGCGTCGAACACGTCGCGATCGGACAGCGCGTCGATCACGGCGCCCAGACCGTGGCGCACGCCCTCGTCCGCCGCGTCGAACAGGCCCACGTTGACGGCGGCGACCCGGCCATCGACGCCTCGCTGGCCCGCGCCAGCCAGGCTGGCGCGGGCTGCCGCGAGGAGCACGTGACCGTCTCGCGCGAGCCAGCCAGCGGTGTCGTAGGCAGGCGCGAGGGGCAGCGCTCCAGCGAGCGAGACCGCGCCGTGAGTGGGACGGATGCCCCAAAGCCCCTGGTAGGAGGCCGGGACCCGAATGGAGCCGGCAGTATCCGTGCCCAGCCCCAGGTCCGCCTGGCCGCTCGCGACGGCGCTGGCCGGCCCGGACGAGGACCCGCCGGGAAGTCCGCCGGGAGCGGCGACGTTGGGCGGGGTCCCGTACGCGCCGTTGCGCCCGGCGATCGAGTAGGCGAACTGGTCGGTCTGCGCGATGCCGACGACGGTCGCGCCGGCGTCGAGCAGCGACGCGACGGCCGCCGCGGGCGCCGCCTCGACGGTCGCTTCCGCCAGGTACGCGGGCACCCCGGCGCCGATGCGCTGGCCGGGCACCGCGAACACGTCCTTCACCGCGAGACACACCCCGGTGAGCGGGCCCTCGGCGGCACCCTCGACCAGCGGCGAGCCCACCACGCGCCAGATGCGCGAGTCCATCGCGGGTGGCGGGGCGCTCACGTGCGCGGCCTGGATCACCCAGCCGCCCGGCGTCGCGTCCTCGGATCCGCTGCGCTCCCACAGCTGGGTGACCAGGCCGCGCCCGCCGCGGTCGGGGCGGTTGACGGAGGTGACGTAGGCATGCGTCTCGGTGATGGGCCGCACCTGGATCTCGGTGACCGTGCGGGCGGGCGCTCCCCCGCGTCCCGACCTGAACCGGTCGATGCGGTCGCGGCCCACGAGCAGCCCCGTCGCGTCCCCGCGCATGGCATCCGGCCCCTGGGCGAAGAAGGCACCCAAGCGCTCGACGTCGTCGTCCATCAGCGCCGCCTCGTACGCCCAGATCGCGTCGAACAACTGCGGCGGAGGCTCAACGCCCTCGGGCAGACCGACGATGCCCTGCAGGTCTCGAGCCGTGTCGCGCTCGGGGTGGTCGGGCGTGGTCATTCGGGCACCGCCTCGAAGTCGGATGTGCGGATCATCGCGTGGACGCCTTGGACCAGGTCCACCACCTGGGAGATGCGGAAGTCCGTCGCAGCGCTCAGGTACGCGTAGGCCAGATGCGCGTCCATGCCGTAGCGCGCGCTGAGGATCGCCACGGCCTGGCGCACGCACGCACGCATCGCCTCGTCCAGGTCCGCATCCATGCCGGTGGGAATCAGGTGGTCGGCCGTCTCGCCGAGCGGACCTGCGATCTCCCCGAAGGCCCGCAGCGCCTCGCGCTCAGGCACGATCTCGAGGCGCACGGTGGCGCGCAGGGAGGCCTCGAGCGCCGTGAGCGCGACCTCGCCGTCACCCTGAGCGAAGTGCGGGTCGCCGGCATAGAACAGCGCGTCCGGCACCTGGACCGGCAGATACAGTCGCGTGCCCGCGACCAGCTCCTTGACGTCGATGTTGCCACCATGCGGTCCGGGTGGGACCGAGTGGGCGCGACCCTGGGTCGCCGTCGCGACGCCCATGATCCCCAGGAACGGCGCGAGCGGGAATCCCACCGCATCGGGGCCGCCGTCGCGCGCGGGCAGCCATCCGCGCCACGCGCCCTGGGCATCGCGGCCGATGCGCGAGAACACGCTGACGTTGTCCGGACCAGCGGGCATCTCACCCGGGAGGGCGCCGCGGCCATGCCGGTTGGAGATCACTCCGTACGGCACGCGGGGAGTGAGGTCCACGATGTCGACCACCAGCAGGTCTCCGGGGCGCGCGCCGCGCACGGCGATGGGACCGGTCACCACGTGTGGGCCGTCCTCGTCGGCATGGCGCGCACCGCTCGACGCCACCTCGGACGCCTCCTCGAGCACCGCATCGGCCGCCACCCCGTGCGCCGCGAAGAACGCGAGCGGGTCGCTGCCCTGGTCCGGCAGCAGGCCCTCGTGCGAGAGCGTGTCGACCACCACGGTCGCCCCGGGCTCGACCGTGAGGACGGGCGCATTGGCCTGGCAGGGCAGGCGTCCCCACGTGAAGGTGCCATCTTCGACGGGCAGGTAGACCGCGTCCGCGGGCACGCCCTCGCCGCGGCGCAGCACTCCTTCGAAGTCCCCCACCGATCGCCTCCCGTGCCTGGTGCGTGCCCTAGTCTTGTTCGAGACTACCCGGGAGGAACACATGGGCGACCGCCTGCGACGCGACGTCGCCAAGACCCACGTGGGCCTCATGCTCGCGCTGACGTTCTCGACCGGCGTCATCGATGCCGTGGGCTACCTGGGACTGGACCGCGTGTTCACCGGCAACATGACGGGCAACGTGGTCATCCTCGGCATGGGCCTCACCGGCGTCGACGGACTGCCGGTGCTGGGCCCCGTGATCGCGCTCATCGCCTTCATGGTGGGTGCGGCCGTGGGCGGGCGCACGCTGCGCAGCTTCGACGCCGGCTGGTCGCACAAGACCACGGCGCTGTTCTCCTTCGTCGCGATCGTGCTGACGCTCGCTGCCGTGGTCGCCTTCTTCGAGCACGAGCCGCCGCATCCCCTCGCGCTGTCCATCACCGCCGCGCTCGGTGCCGCGATGGGCCTGCAGGCGGCGGTGGCGCGGCACATCGCTGTCAAGGACGTCACCACCGTGGTGGTGACGTCGACCATCACCGGCCTGGCGGCGGACTCCGCGGCCGGCGGTGAGGGCCTCAACTTCTGGAAGCGTCGCATGGGCGCGATCCTGCTCATCGGTGCCGGCGCGTGTGCAGGCGCGCTGCTGCTGCAGGTCCACATCAGCGCGGGCATGCTGCTGAGCGCGCTCATCACCGTCGTGGTCGTGATCCTGGGTCACCGCTCGCGCCCCGTGCCGGGCGAGCTGTCCGGCGCGACCGGCCTCTGACCCCCGCCCTCTCGCCGCACCTCACCACACGGCCGTGACTGATGCGGCACGCGTGACGCGTGTGCATGCCCTGCCGTCCCCTGCGCCCCGCGTGTCACGCCCGTGTGTTGCAGGGCCGCCCGCGGCGCCCCACAAGACTTGCGCGGACCCCGCTCAACTCTTAACATGAGTCTCATCGGCTCAACTTTGAGTCCGACGCCGCCGCACCGGCGGTGACACGACACTTTCAGGAGGTTCACCATGGCACGGGAGGTCACTCGTCACACGATCCCGGCGACGGCTTCGTCGCTGTGGCAGGACGACTTCAACCAGATGGTCCGCCAGTTCTTCGGCGACTCCGAGGCGTCGCTCGCGGGCGCGTTCAGCCCCGCCCTTGACGTCGAGGAGAACGAGGACGGCTTCAC
The DNA here is from genome assembly GCF_016862815.1 of Demequina activiva. GTDB lineage: Bacteria > Actinomycetota > Actinomycetes > Actinomycetales > Demequinaceae > Demequina > Demequina activiva. The sequence continues at coordinate 230,914 of NZ_BONR01000004.1, forward strand.
GCTCCACGTGGAGCTGCCGGGCATCGCGCCCGAGCAGGTCGACGTGTCGATCGAGGACAGCGTCCTGACCATCGCCGGTCAGCGTGAGTTCTACGCGGACGCGAACGCGGAGGGCTTCAAGCGCATCGAGCGTCGGTTCGGGCGCTTCCACCGCGCGGTGCGACTGCCGGACCGCGTGAACGCGGACGGCATCGAGGCCACCTACAAGGACGGCCTGCTCACCATCGCGGTGCCCAAGGCCGAGGAGGCCAAGCCGCGACGCATCCAGATCTCGGCGTCGTAGGGCTCCGAGACACACACACGGGCCGGGCCCGCCATCGCGGCGGTCCCGGCCCCGTGCGTGTGCGCCCCACCTGAGCCGTCCGAGCGCCGCGACCTCATCCGGTGGACGTCCATCGGCGATCGCGACGCCACCTCACCGCCACGACAGGATCGAGGCCGGCCCGACGCAATCATGCCCAAAGGTTGCCATCCGGTTATCTAACCGCTAGGTTATCTTTCGTGATCGACGATGAGCTGAGCGTGACCTTCGCAGCGCTGGCGGACCCCACCAGGCGGGCGATCCTGCAGCGTCTCGCGGACGGACCGGCCACGGTCAAAGAGCTCGCCGCGCCGTTCACGATGTCGGGACCTGCCATCTCCAAGCACCTCCGAGTGCTCCAGGACGCTGGCCTCATCACCATGACCCAGGACGGCCAGACTCGGCCGCGCGCGCTCGAGCCCGCGGCACTCGGACGCGTCGCCGACTGGACCACCACCATGCAGCGCACGTGGGAGACCCGGCACGACCGCCTCGCCACCTACCTCGCGGAACTCCAAGAGAAGGACACACCATGACCAGCACCACCGTCGAGCCCATCGGCGACACGCAACTGCGCATCCAGCGCGCCTTCGACGCACCCGTCGATCTGGTGTTCGCCGCACACACCGAGCCCGAGCACCTCGTGAACTGGATGACGGGGCCCGGCGACATGGCTCTTGTCGAGGCGCACATGGACGTTCGCGCCGGCGGCCGCTTCACGTGGCGCTACGCGAGCCCGTCCGGGGACGAGATCACCATGCAGGGGGTCTTCCTCGAGGTCGAGCCGCCGCACCGCATGGTGCAGCGAGACGACTGGGGGCAGGATCTCCCCTCGCCCGAGATCGAGACCACGTTCGAGGAGATCGACGGCCAGACCGTCGCGACCATCACCTACACGCTCCCCGACCAGGCGACTCGAGACCACATCATCGAGGACGGCGGCATGGTCGAAGGCTTCAGCGCGAGCCACGACCGGCTCGATGCCCTCCTCACCGCCTCATAGGCCCCGAGGGGAATGGCACGCCCCCGGCCCACGTTCCCGCCCTTGTGAAAGCGATCACCTACTCCACCTTCGGCAGCGCGGACGTCCTCCAGCTGACCGACCTTCCCGAGCCGCACATCGGCCCGGATTCCATGGTGGTGGAGGTGCGCGCCGTCGGACTCAACCCCGTGGACTACAAGATCCGCGAGGGCTACCTCGAGGGCCTCATCGACATCAACCTGCCCGCCGTCCCCGGCTGGGACGTCTCAGGCGTGGTGGTGAAGCCCGGCCTCGACACGCCTGAGTTCAAGGAGGGCGACGAGGTGTTCGCCTACGCCCGCAAGGACATCGTCGCCGGCGGCACCCTCGCCGAGCGGGTCGCGGTGCCGGCCCGCACCGCCGCCCACAAGCCCCGCACCGTGAGCCACGAGCTCGCAGCCGCCGTGCCGCTGGCCGGCCTGACCGCGCTACAGATGCTGCGCCGCGCGGGCGTGGGCGAGGGCTCGCGGGTGCTCATCCACGGCGCGTCCGGCGGCGTGGGCAGCTTTGGCGTGCAGATCGCGAAGGCATGGGGCGCTCACGTGGTGGGCACCGCGTCCGCGCGCAACCACACGTACGTGTGCGACCTGGGCGCCGAGCACATCGAGTACGGCGACGGCCTGATCGAGCGCGCCGCAGAGATGATGCCCCACGGCTACGACGCCATCGTGGACTTCGCCGGCGGGGAGTCGCTGGAAGGCAATGAGGCGCTGCTCGCACCCGAGGGCGTCGTGGCCTCGATCGCCGATGCACGCGCCGCGACCGACTTCGATGGCATCTACGGCTGGGTCCGGCCGGATAGCGCGGACCTCACCGAGCTCGCTCGCATGATCGATGCTGGCGACCTGCGCATCGAGGTGGCCCGCACCTACCCGCTTGCCGAGGCCGCGGACGCGTATCGCGAGCTCGAGGGCGGGCACGTGCGCGGGAAGATCGTGGTCACGGTCTCCTGACTGCGTTCGAGCGGTCCCCTGCTCAGACGTCGCGCTTGGCGATGGTCGCCTGACCGAGCACCCGCGTGCCGTCATAGACCACCAGCGACTGGCCGGCGGCGACGCCGCGCATGGACTCGTCGAGCTCGACAGTGAGGCGGTCTCCCTCGCGCACCACTGAGCCAGCCGCAGGGTGCCCGTGCGCGCGGACCTGCGCCTCGCATCGGACGGGCGTCGAGGCGTCGACGTCGGGGGCGAGCCACACGCCCTCCTCCCCGACGAGCGTGGACACGGACAGCAGCGTCTCCGGCCCCACCGTCACCACGTTGCGCTGCGTATCCACGTCGGTGACGTAGCGCGGGGCGCCGTCGGCGGCGGGGCGGCCAATGCCCAGCCCGCGCCGCTGGCCCACGGTGTACGCGTAGGCACCGTCGTGGCTGCCCACCGTCGCGCCCGACTCGTCCACGATCTCGCCGGGCCTCTCCCCCAGCGACCGCTGCAGGAATCCCTTGGTGTCGCCGTCCGCGACGAAGCAGATGTCGTAGCTGTCCGGCTTGTTCGACACCCCCAGGCCGCGCGCGGCCGCCTCGGCCCGCACATCGGCCTTCGAGGCCGCCGTGCCCAGCGGGAACATCGAGCGCGCCAGCTTCTCCGCACCCATCACGGCCAGCACATAGCTCTGATCCTTGAGGGGATCTGCCGCACGGTGCAGCTCACGGACGCCGTCCTCGCGGATCTCGATGCGCGCGTAGTGCCCCGTCGCCACGGCGTCGAAGCCCAGCGCCTGCGCGCGCTCCAGGAGCGTGTCGAACTTGATGTGCTCGTTGCAGCGCACGCAAGGGTTGGGCGTGCGGCCCGCGGCGTACTCGGACAGGAAGTCCTTCACGACGGTGTCGTGAAACTCGTCGGAGAGGTCCCACACGTAGTACGGGATCCCCAGCTTGTCGGCGGCCCGGCGCGCATCGTTGCTGTCCTCGATCGAGCAGCAGCCGCGGGACCCCGAGCGGAACTCGTCGCGGTTGCGGCTGAGTGCCATGTGGACGCCCACCACGTCGTGGCCCGCCTCGAGGGCGCGCGCGGCGGCGACGGCGGAGTCGACTCCGCCGGACAGGGCTGCCAGGACGCGCATAGGGGTCTCTCTGATGGGGTGCCGGGACCCATCCATGGTACGCGGCCTACGAGCGGACGATGCGAGGGCTGGAGCCGTGGCCGGGTGCCGCGCGCGGAGGCTCAGGCCAGCAGGCGCGCGCGCAGGGCGGCGAGCGTCGCTGCGTCTCCGCCATGGGCCAGGTACCACCCCTCCACGCCGCCGTCATGCTCATCCCAGGCATCGAGCACGGCCTCGATCGCGTGCGCGGGCGCGTCGAGCACCTCCTTGGGCACGGAGGCCAGCGGTGTGTCGCCGATGGACGCGGGAGCCCCGGACAGCATGCGCGTCAGCACACCCGGCATGTGCGCCGCCGTGGCCGTGTAGTCCGCGACCACGCGGGCGCGCGTGACGCCCAGCAGGCGCAGGATGAGCGCCGCGGACACTCCGGTGCGGTCCTTGCCCGCTGAGCAGTGGAAGAGCACGGGGGCGTCGTCCTGCGCCACCTCCTCGACCACGCGCACCACGCCCGGGGCCGTGTCGGGCCCGATCATCAGCCTGTAGAGCTCGTCCAGCGAACCGAGGGTGCTGCGCGCCGCCTCGCCCGTGAGGTCCGCGGCGGCCAGGATGTCGACGTCGACCACGCGCGCGTGAACGGCGAGCGGGTGCTGCGCTGCCTTCTCACCTGGTGCCCGCAGGTCCACGACCGTCGCAGGCGGCCAGACGTCGAGGCCCTCGGGAGGGCCGTCGCCCGCGACCGGCGCATCGGAGCGGTAGGCGATGCCTGCGACGAGGCCGGGCGCCGCGTCAGCGAGATCGCGGACGTTCGCCAGGGCGTGCCGGGGTCTGCTCATGATGCGATGCTTCCAGAACACCCGACCCCATCCGAAGGCATTCCGCAGGCGCGTCACGCGTCACCCGATTCGTGTGACGCCGGAGTCGAGGACCTCGAGAATCCCACCGGGCTCGTCCAGCGCCTCGACCGTGCGCTGAGCGGCGGTGTCGACGTGCAGAGCCCGGCCGCCCTTCGGTGCGGAGCGCGCCCAGGTTCCCTCCCCCCAGAACTGGCCGTAGCGCAGCACCAGTCCTCGGGCGCCCTGCACGGCGCGCTCGAGGTGGTCCACGGGGCGCTGCGCGATGGCCGGCACCGGGAAGGCGATCGACTGCGCGATCACCCGAGCGTCGGTGGCGGCGGCCGCCGCCACGAGGTTGTCCGTCCCCACGGTCCGCACGCGGCCCAGCGCACGCACCTTGAGCGGCATCGCCAGGGCGCGGTCGGGCAGGTCCGTCACCTGGTGCATCACGATGTCGGGCGCCGCGGCGACCGCGGCAGCGCGCACGGCGGCCGCATCGAGGATGTCGACCACCACGCCGGTGGCGCCTGCCGCCTCGAGCTGCGCGACCTTGGACGGCGTGCGCGTGAGACCCACGACGCCATGACCCGCCGCGACGAGCAGAGGCACCAGGCGCTCGCCGATGACTCCGGTGGCACCCGCGAGGAGGATGCGCACGCCGCTACCCGAACACCTGTGAGTCGAAAGTGCCGGCGACCCTGCGGGCTCGCTCGACGGCCTCCGGCAGCACCGCCACCAGCGCGTCGATGTCGTCCTGGGTGGTGGTGTGGCCCAGCGAGAATCGCATGGTCGACGCCGCGTCGCGCTCGGAGCGGCCCATCGCGATCAATACGTGGCTGGCCTGCGCCACGCCCGCCGAGCACGCCGATCCGTTCGAGGCCTCGACTCCGTGGCTGTCGAGCACGAACATCATCGCCTCCGCCGCGCAGCCCGGGAAGATGAAGTGGACGTTGCCGGGCAGTCGTGCAGGGCCGGGCTCCGGCCCGGACAGTCGCGCATCGGGAATGGTGTGGCGGATGCGGTCGATGAGCTGGCGCTGCAGCGCGCCCAGGCGCTCGGCCTCGGCGTCGAGCGTCTCCACCGCCTCCTGCGCGGCCACGGAGGCCGCGTGGAAGCCCGCGGCGTTGAGCGTGCCGGAGCGGATCTTGCGCTCCTGGCCGCCGCCGTGGGTGAGCGGAGTGATCGCGAGGTCACGGCGAGCGACCAGCGCGCCCACGCCCACGGGACCGCCGAACTTGTGCGCGCTGACCGCCATGGTGGCCAGCCCCGAGGCGCGGAAGTCCACGGGAACGTGGCCCACGGCCTGCACCGCGTCGGCGTGCACCGGGATGTTGTGCTCGGTGGCGATGTTGACGATCTCGCGCAGGGGCTGGATCGCGCCCACCTCGTTGTTGGCCCACATGACCGAGATCAGAGCGATCTGGTCGAAGTGCGCGGCGACCTCCTCGCGCAGGGCCGCGAGCGACACCAGCCCCTCGGCATCCACGGGAAGCACCACCGCCTGGGCGCCGTGCTCGGCCTCGAGCCAGTGGGCCGGGTCCAGCCCGGCGTGATGCTCGATTGCCGTGGTCACCACCCTGGTGCGTCGAGCATCGGCCGTATGACGGGCCCAGAACAGGCCCTTGAGGGCCAGGTTGTCCGCCTCGGTGCCGCCCGACGTCCAGATCAGCTCGGTGGGGTGAGCGCCCAGCGCCGCCGCCATCCGCTCGCGAGCGTCCTCGACGACGGAGCGCGCGAGGCGGCCAGACGTGTGCAGCGCGGACGGGTTCCCCACTCGCGCGAGCTCCTCGACGTACGCCTCGCGTGCGCTCGCGAGCATGGGGGTGGTCGCGGCGTGATCGAGGTAGTGGCGGGTCATGCCGGACAGTCTAGGCACCACCCCAGGCCCCCGCCCCCTCTCCCAGAATTTGGCACCATTTTCATCTCTCAAGGGCGTTCACGAGGAAGAAGACTCCACCGGTACAGCCTGGGCACGGCCGATGCGCTCGTCGCCAGAGCGTGCTGGCACCCGGTTGCGGTGTGGAGACCCGCGCATCGGCCCGTCACGCCGGGGTGGAGGATCCTTCCTCATTTCCGGGCTTGGGCAATGAAAATGGTGCCAAATTCTGGGAGGGAGGGAGGTCGCATCTACAGTGGCGGGATGGCCGACATCCCTGGCTCCGACCGCCTCCACGCGCTCGCCGTCCTCGCACTCGACCACGCGGTCGCGTCCATGGCCGGTGGCGCTCTGACGCCCTTCGCGGTCGAAGAGGACGGCGCCGGCAAGCGCACGCTGACCCCGTTCCCGAACCCGAACGGCGACGAGGGCGTGGTCCACGCCCGGGGTCACGTCCATGGCTCGAGCGCCGCGCGGGTCGCGGTGTGCTTCGCGGGCCCCATCGCTCTCGAGGAGGGCCGCTTCGACGCCGTCTGGGCGATGGTCCAGGAGCCGGGGCTCGAGGCGTCGGTCGCCTTCTACCAGCGCTACGAGACGGCCGATGCGACAGCACAGCCCGTAGGCAACCCCGGATACGCGGGCGAGGCCGACCCACTCCTGTAGGCCGGCCTCGCCGCGCGTCTCACCGCCTCAGCGCGCTAGTCGACGGTGCAGGCACCGCCGTTGAGCGTGAACTCCTCGACCGGCAGGGCGCCATCCGCCGTCGATCCCAGGAAGCCGAAGGTCAGTCGCTTGCCCGGCTTGATGGTCGCGTTCCACGGCATGTTCTCGACCGTGACGGACGCGCCGTCCTGCTGGTGCTGGCCGCTCCACAGCTGGGTGATCTGCTCGTCGCCCGCGAACTCCCACGCGAGCTCCCAGCCCTCGATGGGCTCGTCGGAGGTGTTCGTGATCCACACCTGCGTGATGAAGCCGCGCGGCCACTGGCCGTGGATGGTGTAGTCGATCTCGCAGATCGGCTGCGGCGTGTAGAGGTCCAGGCCCACGAGCACGGGGTCGTGGTCCGAGGTCCGGTACATGTCCGGCGCGTACAGGGACTCGATCTGCGCGGGCGACTTGAAGTCGACGTTGTAGTCGAGCACCGAGGGCTCGTCCGCGTTGATGTGGAAGTGGGCGCTTCCCGTCACCTGCTCGGCGAGAGTCGCGGACGCGAACACGTAGTCCAGCGATCCCCACTGCCCATCGAACACGTAGGAGTAGTCACCGCCGCCGAGCTCCACGTAGCCCGCGTCGCGCAGCACGTCGATGGGGTCCTCCTGACCGTACGAGTTGAGGTCGCCGATGATCATCACGTCGTCGTCCTGCGTACCCGTCGGGTAGGTGTCGAGCCAGTCGACCATCGCCTCCGCCGCGAGGGTGCGGGTCTCGTTCCAGCACGAGGCCCCATCGCCCTGATCGGCGTCCGCACCCGTGGCGTCGTCACAACTGCCCTTGGACTTCCAGTGGTTGGTGACGACGGTGAAGGTCTCGCCGGTGCCGATCTCGCCGAAGGTCTGCGCGACCGATGGACGGTTACGGCCATCGTCGAAGCGCGGGTCCACCGTGGAGTCGAGCACCGCGAAGTCGCCGATCTCCTCGACGGCGGTGGTGTCGTAGAGCATGCCGACACGGATCACGTCGGTGCCGACGACGCCGGTGTCGACGTAGGACCAGGTCCCGGCTCCGACCTCGGCGTTGAGCTGCTCGGCGAGGTACGCGAGAGGCTCCACACCCGGTGTGTTCTCCATCTCCATGATGCCGATCACGTCCGCGTCGAGCTCGAGCAGCGCGGCCACGAGCTTGTCCGTCTGGCGCGTGAGCTCGATGTCCTCCGGATAGAGGTCGTCGTAGAACGGCGTGTTCGCGCCGCGGCACTCCTGCTCGAAGCCCACGGGGCCGCACTCGACACCGGTGCCGTCGATGGACAGGAAGTAGTTGAGCACGTTGAAGCTCGCGACCGTGAGATCGCCCCCCACCTCGGGAGCCGACGTCGGACGCGGGTTCTCGCTCACGAACTCGGGCGCATCAGCCTCGGGCGATGCTGGCCGCACGCGCCACGCGTTCCCGGACGCCGAGTTGCCCGCCCACGTGTACGTCATCACGCCTTCGAGGCCGGTGACCGAGTCGCCGCCGCGCAGGGTGTTGCTCGCGCTCAGCGGCTCGCCGCCCCCGCCCAGGATGATGGGGTCCGGGTTCTGGTTGTTGAGCGCGTCGTCGACCTTGATGCGGTTGAGATCGTTGCTCGCCTGCAACGCGTTCGCCTCCGCCCCGGGCTCGACCACGGCGGTGGGCTGGTCCAGGCGCTCGCCGCTGGAGACCGTGACCTCGCCGAAGCGTCCCAGGAGGTAGAGCTCGGTGACGTATAGCTGCTGGTCGAACGTGACCGCCATGCCCTCGAAACGCTCCGCGAACCCGGCGTCCGGGAAGGGCAGCGCGACGTCCGCAGGCGAGGCGGTGAGCTCCCCCTCGAGAGCGGTGATGTCGTCCGGGAAGCCGATCTGAGTCTGGCCGTTGAACTCGGACACCTCGCCGGTCACGGAGACGGCGTCCCCCAGCGCCACGGTGTCCTCGCTGCCGTGGAACACGAAGATGCCATCAGAGGTGGCGGGGTCACCGTCGGTGGCGCCGTCCGGCGACTGCAGGTAGAAGCCGCGCAGGGCCGGGCTCGCGCCCTCATAGTCGCCCACGACCACGCCCTCGACCGTCACGGTCTGACCCGCGTACGGCGAGACGTCCGTGGTTCCCTGGACCTCGCCGATGGTGATCGCGCCTGGCGACACGGAGAAGGTCGAGACGACGTCCGCCTCCATGGAGTCCGGCGGGTCGTCAGCGTCCACGTCGGTCACGGCCGATGCGGTCACGGTGACGGTGCAGTCCTCGCCCAGGGCCAGGCTTGCGGGAGGAGTGAGCGTGTACGTCGTGGGACCACCGGCGACGGCGGCAGCCACGCTGCCCGTCTCGGTGCACTCGAGCGTGATCGCACCGGCCGCCAGGTCGACGGGCTCAGAGAAGGTCACCTCGACGGCGGCCTCGGCGCTCACGCCGAGCGCGCCATCCGCGGGCGAGATCGACGCGACGCTCGGCGCTGCGTCCCCGACGGGACCGCCATCGCAGGTCGCGGTGTGCGAGCCGAGCTCGGTGAACGTGTTGGTGGGCAGCACGTCCCACTCGAGGGACGCGTCGAAGCTGTCGCTGGGGTCGGTGTCACCTGCGCAGATCTCCGCCTTGCGCACCAGCGTGTCGTCCGCGCCGCCTCCGGGCCACTCGCTTCCGGGGTCCACGCCCACCTGGCCGAACGAGTCGACCACCGCTCCGGCGTTGGTGAGCACCAGCGCATCGTCCCCGTTGAACAGGCCCGCACCGGTGGTGAGGTCCGCCTCCGCAGTGATGGCGGCGTCTGCGCTGCCGTGCGCGACCACGAACACGTCGCCTGCGGCGAGGGTGCCGTCGAGGTCGAGGTTCACGGAGGCTGAGGTGTTGCCGTTGGAGTACTGGGTCAGCACATAGGGCGCGAGGTCCACGTCCGCGCCGGTGCCGTTGTAGATCTCGACGGCCTTGTTGAAGCTCGAGCCCTCGATGTACTCCGAGATGAAGAGCTCCGCCGGGGTCTCGGCCGTGGCGGGAAGCGCCGATGCGGCGGTCACCCCCATGGCGAGCAGCACGGCGGAGGCGGTGACGCGACGACGCATGAAATCTCCCTGATTGTCCGGTATGCCCCACGGTAGAGAGGGAAGTCTGAGAGCGCACCCCGAACAGGAAAACTCTGGGTGAAACCTGCGTGTCAGTCGTGTTGCCTGGGCGCAGGTAGCGTGAGAGGAGCACCCGAGGAGGACTCATGGCGACCTTTTTTGTCACTGGCTGCTCGACGGGGATCGGGCGCGCGACCGCGGAGGCTGCGGCAGCCGCCGGCCACACCGTGGTCGCCACCGCGCGCCGCCCCGAGACACTCGACGCCCTGGTCGCCGCGCATCCCGACACGGTGACCGCGCTCGCGCTCGACGTCACGGATCAGGACGCGATCGCACGGACCGTCGCCCATGCGGAACGCCTCACCGGCGGTGTCGACGTCCTGGTCAACAACGCTGGCATCGGGTACTTCGCGACCATCGAGGAGTCCGACCCCGCCCAGGCCCGCGCGCTGATGGACGCGAACTTCTGGGGAGCCGCGCATGTGACCACTGCGTTCCTGCCTCACCTGCGAGAGCGTCGCGCCGGCCATGTCATCACCATCTCCTCGATCGCGGGCGTGCGCGGCTCCGTCGGGATGGGCTACTACTGCGCGTCGAAGTTCGCGATCTCTGGATTCATGGAGTCGCTGTGCAAGGAAGTCGCACACCTGGGGATCAAGGTGAGCATCGTCGAGCCCGGACCGGTGCGGTCCGAGTGGATCCCGTCCGGCGCGAAGGTCGAGGATGGCCTCGAGGACTACGCCGAGATCATGGAGCCGTACTGGGAGCGCATCCACGCGCTGCCGGGCAATCAGCCCGGCGATCCTCACGCCTTGGCTCGGGTGCTGCTCCAGCTCAGCGAGATGGACGAGCCTCCCACGCACCTGCTCGCCGGCCGGCACGCCATCACTCAGGGCCGTGGCAAGGCCGAGGGACTCAGCGCGGAGATCGAGCAGTGGGAGGAGCTGGGGCTGTCGATCGACACCCGCGGCTAGCGTCGCGCGGTCAACCCGCGCGGTGAGCCGCGATGCGCTCGATCGCCTGAGGGATCACGTCGAACAGCGATCCCACGACACCGAAGTCGCTGATCTCGAAGATGGGCGCGTCCGGGTCCATGTTGATCGCCACGATGGTGCCGGAGGCCTGCATGCCACCGCGGTGATGAACCGCGCCGGAGATGCCGCACGCAACATACAGTGCCGGAGTCACCGTGGTGCCGGTCTGGCCCACCATGTGCTCGTGGCTGATCCAGCCCTCGTCAGTCGCGTCGCGCGAGGCGCCCACGGCGCCGCCCAACAGCTCGGCGAAGTCCTGGATGAGGCTGTAGTCGCCGCCGGTGCCGCGGCCGCCGGAGACGACCACGGGTGCCTCGTCGAGAGCCACTCCATCGGCCTGCGGGATGGGCTCGACGGACACGACCGTCTCACGCGTCTCGGGCAGCTCGACGGCGATGTCCACGACGTTGGGCTCGACCGGCGACGCGGCCGGGCTCGCCTGCGTGGTGTTGGGTCGCACGCCCACGATCGCGCGCTCCGCATCGATGCGGGTGCGCACGTTCCAGGTGGCCGCGAACACGGTCTGAGTGGTCTCGACCTTGCCTTCCACCAGCTCGGCGCCGGCGGCGTCCACGACCACGCCTGCGCCCGTCAGGACCGCGAGGCGCGTCACGATCTCCTTGTTCGCGAACGTCGAGATCACCACCACCACGGTGGCGTCCTCGGTGGCTGCGGCCACCGCGGCGGCCGCCTTGGCGGGAAGGCGCGCATCGGCTCCCACCGCGGCGACCCTCACCTCGGTGGCGCCGTACTCGCCCAGCTGGGCCACCGCATCGGCCGTGGGGGCGTCGCCCAACCACACCGCGACGGGCTCGCCCAGGGTGCGGGCCAGGGTCAGTGCCTCGAGCGACGGGCGGGAGACGTGTCCCTCGCGGTGCTCGATCAGGACGGCGACGCTCATGCGAGTCCCTTCTCGATGAGGAAGTCCGCGAGCGCGTTGCCGCCCTCCCCCGTGTCGGTGATCTTGACGCGGTTCTCGCGCGGAGGGCGCTCCGACGCGTCGACGACCGTGGTGCGGGCGGCCCCGGCACCCACGGCGGATGCGTCGACCCCCAGGTCTGCCAGGCTCCACGTCGCGACCTCGGCCTTGCGCGCGGCCATGATGAGCTTGAAGTTGGGATAGCGCGGCTTGTTGGCCTCGTCCGTCACGGACACGACGGCCGGCAGCGGCGCGGAGACGGTCTCGCGTGCGTCCGGCAGGTGGCGCACGATGGTCGCCTCGCCGTCCGCGACGGTCAGGCCCGATGCGAGCGTGAGCTGCGACCAGTCGAGCTCGGCCGCGAGCGCCGTGGGCAGCATCGAGGTGAGGCCGTCGAGCGCAGCCATGCCGGTGATGACCAGGTCCAGCGGGGCCTCGTCGTGCACCTTGCGCACGGCCGCGGCGATCACCTTCGCGGTGCCGAACACGTCGGAGCCGGCGATGGCGGCATCGCTCACATGGATCGCGTGGTGGGCACCCAGCTGGAGGGCCTTGCGAACCGCGGCGACCGCGTCGGGGCCACCCACGGTGAGGGCGTAGACCTCTCCCTCGCCGGCGGCCTCGACCAGTTGCAGCGCCGCCTCGACGGCGTTCTCGTCGAGCTCGTTCATGGAGCCATCCTCCGCGGTGCGGGTGACGGTGCCTTCGGTGAACGAGCGGTTCGACTGGAGGTCAGGCGTGTGCTTGACGGTGACCAGGATGCGCATGGGGCCAGCCTACCGGGGGAACGCTCGTGATCGACCGCGCGTTGAGCCTCAGCCGCCATCGCCGACGAACGGAGACGCCCATGCCCTCGATCCTTCTCGACCATCAGGTGGATGCGTTCATCGCGGCCGGACTGCCCGGCCTCGCCGGCATCGATGAGGCCGCGTTCAGGCAACTGTTCGAGCCCGTGCGGGCCAGCGCATCGGCCCTCTCTCAGGAGACCGATGCCCGCGGAGGCCGCCTGCCCTACATCGCCGTCGTCACCGACGCGCTCGTCGACCCCGCCCCACGTGTGCCTGGCATGCGCCTCACCGACTCCGAGCGCGAGGGCATCCTGGACCGCAACCACGGCGATGAGGGCCTCGCGCCGTACCGCGCGCGCCCCGAGCTGACCGTGCCGGAGGCCCCCGTCTACCTTCTGGTGGACGTCGAGCGCGGCGACGAGTACCGCGACGTCGCCCCGCGTGAGGCGCTCCCCCGGATCGGCGCACGCGAGCGCACGCCGCTGACCATCGCGGAAGGCCTGTCGATCATGGCCGCGCATCCCGGCTTCCTGCACAAGAACCACTGCTTCATGCTCGGCGGCTCGACACGCGGCGACAAGCGCGTCCCCGCGATCTGGATCTCGGAGAGGGCACCCAAGCTGGGCTGGTGCTTCCAGGGAGTGCCGCACTCGTGGCTGGGCGTCGCATCGGCCGCCTCGCGCACGGCCGTGTAGGCCGCCCCGCTACTGCTGCGCTGTCGCGGCCTCGAGGCGCGACACCTGCTCGCGCAAGGCGCGCAGCTCGGCGAGGACCTCCGACTGCACGTCGTCCGCACGCTCCTCACCGTGGCCACCGGTCAGGTCCGCCTCCACCTCGTGGCGGCGGTTCATGGCCTCGACCGTCACAGCCACGAACAGGTTGAGCGCGATGAACGTGGTCACCACGTTGAAGACGATGAAGTAGCCGGCGATCCAGCCCGCCTCCTGCGACATGGGCACCACCAGGTCCGGCCAGCCGTCGGAGATCATGATGCGGAACAGCGACACGGTGGAGGACCACAGGTCCCCGAACGCCTCCGGGCGCATGTCCGCGAACAGCACCGTGGAGCTGACCGCGAACATGTAGAGGATCATCACCAGCAGCGCGCCGATCGAGACGATGCCGGGGATCGCCGCCATCAGGGCGTTGACCACCATCCGCATGGACTTCACCGCGCTCAGCAGCCGCAGCACCCGCAGGAGCCGGAGCACGCGCAGCACCTCTGATCCCGAGCCGGCCGGGATGAGCGCCACGACCACCACGAAGAAGTCGAACAGCGACCAGCCGTCCCTCCAGAACGCCGCGCCGTTGGCGTACATGCGCAGCGCGATCTCCACCACGAAGAGGCCCACGATGATCGCGTTCGCGGCCTCGAGCACCCCGCCCCAGCTGTCCATGACGGCGGGGTAGGTCTCGAGGCCCAGGATGATCGCGTTGAGGACGATGAGGACGATGATGGTGCGCTGGAAGGGCCCGGACTCGGTGAGGGCCGTGATGCGGGCGCGTGCGGGCGACAGGACGGGTTGCTCTGGCATGGCTGGAAGCGTAGTGCCGACCAGGTCGGCAAGACTCGACATGCCTGCGACACTGCAATGTCACCCGGCACATGCACAATGGCCCTATGTCCCCAGAAGGCGTCACCCCCTCCCTGCTCCCCCACCGCCTCGGCGTTCACCTCGTGGACGGCGGCGCGAACGTCGGCATCTATGCCGGCCATGCCACCGGCGTGGACCTGTGCCTGTTCGATGACGACGACAACGAGACGCGCGTCCCGCTGTTCGGCCCCAAGGCCGGCGTGTGGCACGCGTTCGTGCCCGGCATCGCGGAGGGCCAGCGCTACGGCTTCCGCGCGCACGGTCCCTGGCAGCCCAAGAAGGGCCACCGCTACAACCCCGCGAAGCTGCTGCAGGATCCCTACGCGCGAGGCTTCGAGGGCGAGGTGACGCCCATGAACACGCCGGGCGCCAAGGCGCTGCTGTCCAACCGCGATGGCACGGACACGGCCTCGCTGGTGCCGCGCTCCGTGGTGACCGCGGAGCCGGGCGGCTCGTGGCAGACCCCGCACCCGCGCATCGCGTGGGAGGACGCCGTCATCTACGAGCTGCACGTGAAGGGCTTCACGCAGCAGATGGAGGCCGTGCCGGAGGAGCTGCGCGGCACCTACGCAGGCCTCGCGCACCCTGCCGCCATCGAGTACCTGACCTCGCTGGGCGTCACCACCGTCGAGCTGCTGCCGGTGCACCAGTTCGCGTCGGAGCCGCACCTGGACGACACGGGCCTGAGCAACTACTGGGGCTACTCGACCATGGGCTTCTTCGCCCCCCACAGCGCCTACGCGACGGCCGATGCACGGGCCAAGGGAGCACAGGGAGTCCTCGACGAGTTCGTGGGCATGGTGGACCTGCTGCACCAGGCCGGGCTCGAGGTGATCCTCGATGTGGTCTACAACCACACCGCCGAGGCCGGCTGGGGCGACCGCGTGCTGAACTTCCGCGGCCTCGACAACCACAGCTACTACCGCCACCAGCCCACCAACCCCGGCCACTATGACGACACCACCGGCACCGGCAACACCCTCGACTTCACGCACCCCCGGGTGGTCCAGCTCGCACTGGACTCGCTGCGGTACTGGGTCCAGGAGGTGGGCGTGGATGGCTTCCGCTTCGACCTCGCGGTGACGCTCGGACGCACCGGGCACGGCTTCTCGACACGTCACCCCTTCCTGGTGGGCATCACGATGGATCCCCTCCTCGGCGGCGTCAAGCTCATCGCCGAGCCCTGGGACGTGGGGCTCGGGGGCTGGCAGGTGGGCAACTTCCCGGCACCCATGGGCGAGTGGAACGACCGCTTCCGCGACCGCATGCGCTCGTACTGGCTCACGGACACCGCCAAGGGTGGACGCCACCACCCCACCGCCCCGGAGCTCGCCACGAGGCTTGCGGGCTCGAGCGACCTCTTTGGCCACACCGAGCCTCCGCTCATGCGTGGACCGTTCGCGTCCATCAACTTCGTGACGGCGCACGACGGCTTCACGGCGCATGATCTGACCGCGTACAACGGCAAGCACAACGAGGCCAACGGCGAGGACAATCGCGACGGCACGGACAACAACCGCTCGTGGAACCACGGCTTCGAGGGCGCGACCGACGAGCCGGAGATCCTGGCGATGCGACGTCGCTCGATCCGCAACCTGCTGGGAACCACACTGCTGGCGGCCGGCACACCCATGATCCTGAGCGGCGACGAGTACGGCAACAGCCAGGGCGGCAACAACAATGCCTACTGCCAGGACAACGAGATCGGCTGGGTGGACTGGTCTCCCGCGGAGTGGAAGGACGATCTGCGCGCCTCGGTGGCTCATCTGATCGCGCTGCGCCGCGCGCATCGGGTGCTGCGGCCGGCCGAGTTCTACGACGGCCAGGATCACGACCTGCGCGACGGCAACCCGCGCGCGGACTCCGCGTGGTTCACGAACTCGGGCGCGCCGGAGACCGAGGAGTGGTGGGAGGACCCGGCCACCCGCGTGGTCCAGTTCATGCGCTCGCTCGGCGAGCCGGGCGAGGCCGATGCGCTGCTGATCATCAACGGCTCGCGCGACGAGGTCGAGATCACCATCCCGATGGACGACGGCCCCGTGTGGCACCTCGCGTGGGACTCGGCCTGGGAGACGCCCGAAGGCGTCGAGGACGAGTCGCTGCGACCGGGCGAGAGCACCCAGATCGAGCCCACGTCGATCCAGCTGTACGTGACGCGCCCCTGACGGCAGTCGCGCCGCATGCGTCGGCGGGCCGCTGAGCGCGGCCCGCCGACGCGGGTGCGGGGCTCCTAGTCAGCCAGGATGCAGGGCTGACCGTTCATCGAGAACGCGTCCACCGGGAACGCGCCCTCCGACGTGGAGCCCACGAAGCCGAACGTCAGGCGCTTGCCCGGCCTGATGGTCGAGTTCCACGCCAGGTTCGACACGGTGACCTGCGTGCCGTCCTGGACCAGCTCGCCGCTCCACAGGTTCGTGATCTGCTCGTCGCCCGAGAAGGACCATGACAGCTCCCATCCCTGAATGGCCTCGTCGGAGATGTTCGAGATCCACACCTGCGAGATGAAGCCTCGCGGCCACTGGCCGTTGATGGCGTAGTCGATCTCGCACATCGGCTCGGGGACCCGCTCGAGACTCGCGAGCGCCGCGTCGATGCCGGCCACCGTGGCATCGACCTGCGCCTGCGACGGACTGCTCGCCTGGAGCACCACGCCCGCTCGCTGGACCGCGAGGTCCAGCACGGCGAGCGACTCCGCTGTGAAGGCCGCGCGGTCGATTCCCTCCGCCTCGTCCACGGCAGCCTGCAAGGCGCTCACGTCTGCAGCCGCATCGGCGGACCTCACCAGTGTGAAGCCGTCGAGGAAGCCCCAGTCGCCCTGGTCCGCGACGCCGCGCGCGCCGACCTCGACCACAGCTTCCTCGCTGACCTCGAACTCGAGAGTCTGCGTGTCCCACGTGGGCCACCCCGTGAGCGACAGCGCTGCGGTCTGCTCAGCACCGTCCGTGGTGGCCACCAGCTCGACCTGTGCGGGATCGCCTGCATCGCTGCCGCCCATGCCGCTGCCCGTGAGCACGTAGGTGCCGGCGGGCAGGTCGACGGCCTGCAGCGCCGTGAACGTGTACGGCTGCGCCTGGACGTAGAAGTTCAGCGCGAAGTCGCCTTGGTCTCCCGCCGAGCCGGCCGATGCGCTGACCCAGTAGCTGCCGTCGTCGCTCGGCCACGGCTCGGCGACCAGCTCCCAGGGAGCCACGTCGTCGACGCCGTTCTCGAACCCGCCGTTGTCGATCCAGTCGCGAGTGTCGACCGTCACTGTGGCGAGGGCGTCCAGGCCGGACTCGGTGACACCGTCGACCGTGTACGTGCCCGGCCCAGCGATGAGGTCAAGCACGTCGCTCCAGGTCACGGACTCGCTCGTGGTCGAGTCGTCGTACGCGACCACCGTCACCGTCGAGGGCAACTTGACCGGGTCACCCTCCACGAGGCTGACCGCGACTGGCCTGACCGTGGGCTCCGGGATGGAGCCGTCGCCCTCCTCGAGGCCGTCGATCGCGTCGCGCAGAGCTTGCGTCGCAGCATCCACCGAGTCCTGGCTGGGTGCGGACGTCGCAAGGATGAAGTCCGCCCGCGCCATCGCACGGTCGAACGCCAGCAGAGACACAGCGGTCCAGCCGTCCCGGTCGACGCCCTCGCCCTCGGCCACGACGGCCTCCAACGCGCTCGTGTCCGCCTCGACCACCGGGACCACCTCGACGAGCTCGAACTCGTCGATGGTGCCCCATGCCTCGCTGGTGAGGTCGAAGGTGGCGGACACGGTGACCGTCTGGCCCTCCGCGACCGTCACCACGCCGGTGCGCGGGTTCTGCCAGCCCTCGTAGCCGTTGAGCACGAACGGCGCGGACGCGCTTTCGATGCCGGAAGCGAGCGAGATCGACGTCGACTCGCCTGCCACGGCCGCGCGGCCCTGTGCCTGGGCGGACAGGCGGTAGTCGCCCGCAGGGACGCCCGTGACCTCCTGCGAGATCGTGAAGGTGAAGTCCCCACCGGAGCGGTACCAGTGAGTGGACCGCGAGCCCTCGAACGGATCATCCGTGGCGCTGATGGTGTAACCCGCGCCCGTGCCGGTCCATGGCGTGACGCCGTCCTCGAATCCGGGATTGACCACCCAGTTCTGACCGTCGGTGGCGCCGTCCAGCACGGTCACGACCGCCTCGGCATCGAGACCGGCCTCGGTGGTGCCCGGCACCTCGTAGGTGCCCGCACCCGTGATCCACGACGGCTGAGCCGCCCAGGTCACGGACTGCTGCTCCGTGGTGCCGTCGGTGTAGGAGACGGCGACGGTCGAGGGCAGCGTCCAGGACTCGCCATCCACGACGGTGATCGTGGGCGAGGCCACCTGATCGACGTCGCGCGGACCCACGGTGCCGTAGCGGACGTAGTCCCACACGCGCAGCGACTCGAGCGGGTTGCCCTCGAAGTCGAACAGCGCCTGGTTGTCCCAGCCAGAGCCGCCGTAGTTCGCGGCGGCATCGGCGCTGTACTCGGAGGCATGCGAGGACGCCCAGCCCGAGCCGAACTCCTCCCACAGCGCCCGGTTGGCCTCGACCTCGCTCGGCGGCCCCACGGGCAGCCAGGCCGGCTCCCAGTAGAAGACGCCCAGACCGGCGTCGCCCACCTGAGCGACCGCGTCGATGACGTCGCGGACCGCGAGCGCCTGACCCTGCACCGACGTCGAGTACTGGTCGTACGCGGTGCGAATGTTGTTCGGGTAGCCGTCGCCGTCCTCGAGCGTGTACGCCCACGAGGTCTCCGCGACGATGACCTCCTTGCCGTAGGTCTCGGCGACTGCGCTCAGCTGCGACGTGAGATTCTCCAGCGAGCCGTGCCAGTACGCGTAGTAGGACGATGCGAACACGTCGTAGTCGATGGGCTGCACGCCTGCGGTCGACGCATCGGTGTCGTAGGTCGCGAGGCTCTGAGCAAGCGAGCCGTAGTTGCCACGCTCGGGGTTGGTGAAGTGGATCGCGATCTTGACGTCCTCGCCCAGTGCGTCCCGCACGCCACGGGACGCGGCATCGAAGAGCTCGCCGGAGGCGGGCCATGACGTCTCGGAGAGCAACAGGCCGGAGTTCTCGTTGCCGATCTGCACCATGCCCACGTCCACGCCGGCCTCGTCCATCATGGTGAGGGTGTCGACCGTGAAGTCGTACATGGCATCGGCCTTCTCGGAGACCGTCAAACCGTCCCACGCCTTGGGCTCCGGCTGCTGTCCGGGGTGCGCCCAGAAGTCCGCGTAGTGGAAGTCCACGAACACGCGCATGCCCGCGTCGGTCGACCGCACGCCGATCTCGGTGGCGCGCTCGGGCGACACCGTGCCGCCGCCGTAGCCGTTGCCCTCCGCGTCGTACGGGTCGTTCCACACTCGGATGCGCGAGTAGTTCACACCCGCGCTGGCCATGACGTCGAACACGTCCGCCTCGGCGCCGTCGAAGTCGCGGAAGGTCACCCCGCTCTCCTCGAGAGAGAGGATCGACGAGGCGTCGACGCCGTTCATGAAGTCGTCGCTGAGGCCGTCGACCTTGGGCACCGTGATCCCGGCCTCGACCGGCTCGTCGCCCTCCGCCGCCATCGCCGTGCCGGCGAGTGCCGTGGCGCCCAACGCGCCCGCGAGAGCGGTCGCCGTGACCGCCCTCCATCCGTGTCGCATGGTCATGCGTCCATCCCTTCGATCGTCCTTGATCGCGAGCCGGCGAGCCCGGCTCTCACCCGCGGCGGCGTTCGCCCCGCGGCTCCCTCAGCGCGGGGGCCATCGGGGCCCCGCGCACGTAAGTGTCGAGCGCATCCGGCTCCGAGACGGGTGCGGCATCGTCTGCTGGGAGCGGTCCCAGCCGGTGTCGCGCCGCGTGCAGCGCAGGACGAGCCACGAGTGCCGCCTAGCCCTTGACGGAGCCTGCGGACAGGCCGCCGACGATGTAGCGCTGGAGCGAGAGGAACAGGATCAGCACGGGAATCGCCGCGATGACGGCACCGGCGGCGAACAGGCCCCAGTTGCTGGTGAGCTGGTTGGACACCCACTGGTACATGCCCACCGCGAGCGTCCACTGATCCTCGGAGACCAGCACGATCTTCGCGAGGATGAAGTCGCCGAAGGCGGAGATGAACGCCAGCAGTCCCACCACCGCGAGAATGGGCGTCACGAGCGGCATGATGAGCTTCCAGTAGATCTGCGCGTGCGTGGCGCCGTCGATCTTCGCCGCCTCGTCGATCTCTGTGGGGATCGAGTTGAAGAAGCCGTACATGAGGAAGGTGTTGGCGCCCAGCGCGCCGCCCAGGTACACGCAGATCAGCGCGATCTTGGAGTTGATGCCCAGGTACGGCGCGACGTTGCCCAGCGCGGTCAGCAGCAGGAACACGGAGATGAACGCGACCGTCTGGGGGAACATCTGGATGATCAGCAGCGCCGTGAGCCCCGGGCGCCGGCCGGTGAAGCGGAAGCGCGAGAACGCGTAGGCCGCGGCGGCGCCCATGAGCACCGCACCGAACGACGATGCGGCGCCCACGATCAGCGTGTTGGCGACCCAGGTCCAGTACGACGTGTCGCTGAGCGCCGCGTAGTTGGCCAGCGAGAGGTCGCTGAACAGCGCACTCGATCCGGACAGCGTGCCGGAGTCCGACAGCGACGCGGACAGCACGTACACCAGCGGGAAGATCGAGTAGAAGATGATGACGGCGGCGAGCGGGTACTTCCACCCCACCTCGCCCCACCAGCGAGAGCGTCGGGTGGGCGTCCTGCGCGGCCGGGTGTCGCCGGCCGTCGCGGTCACGGTCTGCTCGGACATCACTGGATCTCCTCGAGCTTGCGGGTCTGGCGGAAGGCGATCGCGGAGATGATGCCGACGATCACGAACACGACGATGGACAGTGCGGAGGCGAGGCCGTAGTCGGCAGCGCCGCCGGCGACGCCGGAGATGTTGTAGATGGCGGAGATGAGGATGTCCGTCGAGCCGAGCCCCGAGGTTCCAGGGAACGGTGGACCGCCCTCGGTGAGCATGTAGATGATCGTGAAGTTGTTGAAGTTGAAGGCGAAGGACGCGATCGCCAGCGGTGCGGTCGACACCATCAGCAGCGGAAGGGTGATCGAGCGGAACTGGCGCCACCGTCCGGCGCCGTCGATGCGCGCGGCCTCCATGGTCTCGCCCGGCAGCGCCTGGAGCGCGCCGGTGCACACGAGGAACCAGTAGGGATAGCTGAGCCAGAGGTTGACCCACAGGATCACCACCTTGGCCAGGAACGGATCCCCCAGCCAGTTGATGTCCGCGCCAAAGAAGAACCAGTCGTTGATGATGCCGAACTCACGGTTGAACATGCCTCGCCACAAGAGCGCTGACATGAACGCCGGGAACGCGTACGGGAGGATGAACAGGGTCCGCAGGCTGCGGCGGGCGCGGATCCGCGGGTCGTTGTAGATGATCGCGAACAGCAGGCCCAGGCCGAACGAGGTCAGCACGGTGAGGATCGCGAAGACGAAGGTCCACGCCGTGACCTTGAGCAGCGGTCCGGCCAGCGTGGCATCGGTGACGGCGCGCACGAAGTTGTCGAAGCCGACGGTGACGACCCAGCCGGCGGGCAGCGTGCTGCCGTCGTCCGCGACGAAGTTGCCGGTGTCAGACGCGCGGTACACCGTTCCCGTCTCGGTGTCCGTCAAGGTGAGCGCGTCCTCGTCCCACTCGAGGGAGGAGGTGTAGATCGCGCCGCTGAGTCCGTCGCGCGTGCGAATGGACCCGTCCACGGCCTCGTCCGAGACGGGCACGCGGAGGTCGACCACCTGCTGCTGAAGATCCTGGTCAGCGAACAGCTCCGAGCGAGGGACGATCTCCCATCCGGGGACCTCGGTGGGGGTGCCGGACTCGTCGACGCTCGCTCCGTCGACCGCTTCGAGCGCGTCCTCCTCGGTGCCCACGAGCACGAAGCCCTCGGAATCCGTCACGGCGAACCCCAGCTCGCCATCGCTCTGAACGATCGCGAGCGGATACGACGGGGAGTCCTCGACGCGCCGCTCGTCCTGGATCAGTGCGGCGTCGACGGCCTGCTCCATCGATCCCGCGTGGCCGGTGCCGTAGTTGGTGAAGGCCACATACCCCGTGTAGCCCAGGGTGAACACCTGGAACACGAAGAGGAACACCAGGCCGGGAAGGATGTACTTGAGCGGCAGGGTGCGCCGCATGAAGTACACCAGGTCCGCGATGACGAGCAGCACCGTGGACGCGACGAGGATGCCCCACGCCTCGACGTTGAGCGCGGACAGGATGAGGGACAGGCCCAGCGCATTGACGAGCGCCATCATCAGGAGCTTCGCCACGAAGCCCCAGCCGAGCCCGCGCCAGCGTCGCGCGTGCGACTCCTGGGGCTCGATGTCCTGGCGCTCAGCGCCGGTCTCGACCGTCATCGGTGCTCCTGTCCTACGGTCAAACTCACGATGTGAAGGGCGGCCTCGGCACCCGGCTGCGGCGGCACTGCACCGCCGCAGCCGGGCCCGTCAGTCGGGTCAGCCGATGCTCGCCTCGAGCTCGCTCACCATGTCGTTCCAGGTAGCGGCGGGGTCATCGGCGCTGCCGGTGATGAGCTGGATCTCAGCGGCATTCCAGATCTCCCACACGTTGCCCATCTCGGGGATCGACGGCATGGGCACTCCGAGCGCCGCGGACTCCACGAATCCGGCGGTGACGGGGTCCGTCGAGACCTCCTCGGCCAGCGCGGTCAGCGCCGGCACGCGGGGGTCCGCCTCGTACAGCGTGCGCTGGGCGTCCTCGGTCGCCATGTAGTTCACGAGGAAGTCGTTCGCGAGCAGGGCGTTGTCGCTCTGCGAGCTGAGGTAGAAGCCCTGGACGCCCACGAACGGGGCGGCGGGCTCGCCACCGGCGGTGACCATGGGCGAGACCACCAGGTTCATGTCGCCGCCGTCGAAGAACGGCATCCACGGACCCTGCAGGATGAACGGCGACTCACCGGACGAGAACAGCTCGTTCGAGGTGTCGTAGTCGATCGTGTCGGTGAAGTAGCCGGTCCCGTCCGCGCCGTTGTCGTACAGGAACTGCGCGAACGCCTCGCCGGCCTCGCCGCCCATGCCGACCTCGGTCGTGTACGAGCCGGACTCGTCCTGGACGAACACCGGTGCGCCAAAGGACGTCTGCAGCGGGTACGCGCTGTAGCCGTCGCCGGACGTGCCGTTGGTGAACAGGATGAACGGACGGTCCTCGAAGCCGGCGTCCACCGACATCTGGATCATCTCCTCCCAGGTGGTGGGTGCCGTGTCGCCCACGAGGTCAGCGTTCTGGATGAGCGCGATGGCCTCGGTGGAGTACGGCAGGCCGTACAGCTGCCCGTCGTAGGTCATGGCGTCCAGCGCCACCTCCTGGAAGTCGGCGGCCTTCTCGCCGATGTCCAGCGTGTTGACGACGCCCGCCTCGATGAGAGCGCCCAGCCAGTCGTGCGCGCCCACGGTGATGTCGGGGCCCTCACCGGTGGGGACCTGGGCGATGAAGTCGTTGCGGAGGTCCTCGAAGTTCTTCTGGACCAGCGTCACGGTCGCGCCGGTGTCCGCCTCGAACTGCTCGGCGGCGGTGGCGAGCGCCTCCTCGCGCTCGGCGTCGGTCCAGACCACGAGCTCGGCGCCTTCGCCGGAGGGGGCCTCGGCGGTCTCGCTCGTCTCGGCCTCAGCCGAGGGGGTCTCTGCGGGCTCGGGGTCGCTGCTGCACGCAGCAAGGAGCGCTGCGGTCGCCACGAACGCGGCTCCCATTCCAATCTGCTTGCGCATCTTCTCTTCCTTCCAAGGATGGGCCGCATCGCGCTTCTCGAGCGAGATCGCGTCGCTGCGACCGACTGGTTCTCTCAGGCTAAGCGGCCTGCGAGGTTTGTGGTGTTCTGTGGTGGTTTCGTGACCTGGCGGCTCGTGCCGCCGAGGAACCGATCAGCCGTGACCGCCTCCCTGCCGAGCAGTGCGGACCACGGCCACGCCGCCTCCCACCAGCTCGAGCGTCCCGTCGATCGCGGCACCGGTCAGCAGATCGGTTCCCGAGATCTCCAGCTCTGCGTCAGCGGCGCCATGGTTGACGGCGATGACGAAGTCGTGTGCGTCCCCGCGGCGGATGACCACCTCGAGGTCCTCGGCCTGCGCCGCAGTCTCCACGCCGGCGTCCGCATAGATGGCAGGCATCACCCCCGCGAGGGCTGCGGCGCTGAGGCGTGTGCCGACGTACCAGCCGTGCCCCGCGCCGTGAGAGTGACGCGTGATGGCGGGCATCCCCGCGGCGGGTCCGTCACGGAAGGTTCCCCGCGCATCGGCCCCCGCCAGACGCATGTGCTCGCTCCAGACGTCCGCGGGCAGCGCCGTGCCGTCCAGGTCCACCGTGCAGCTCTCGCCCTCGCGCAGCGGCAGGAACTCCTCGACCGTCACGCCCAGCGCGTCCTTGAGGGGAGCGCCGAACCCGCCCTCGTGAACCGCGTCGTGCTCGTCGACGATCCCGGAGAACGCGCTCAC
The DNA here is from genome assembly GCF_016862815.1 of Demequina activiva. GTDB lineage: Bacteria > Actinomycetota > Actinomycetes > Actinomycetales > Demequinaceae > Demequina > Demequina activiva. The sequence continues at coordinate 255,523 of NZ_BONR01000004.1, forward strand.
CAGCAGCGTGCCCCCGTTCTCGACGTAGCGCGTCAGATTGCGCCCGGCCGATGCGGTGAGGAGGTAGGAGGCGGGCGCCACCACCAGCCGGTAGCGGCTGAGGTCGTGCTCGGGGTGCGCGAAGTCGACGGTCACGCCGTCGCGCCACAGGCGTTCGTAGTAGGCGCGCATGCGCTCGCGGAACTGGAGGTCGTCGGAGGGACGCCACTCGAGGTCCTGCGCCCACAGCGACTCCCAGTCGTACAGCACCGCGACGTCGGCGTGCACGCGCGATCCCTGGACCTCGGCGGCATCCTTGAGATGCGCGCCCAACTCGACCACCTCGCGGAACACCCGTGAGTCCGTGCCCGCGTGGGGCACCATCGCCGAATGGAACTTCTCCGCGCCCGAGCGCGACGCGCGCCACTGGAAGAACATGATGGCGTCCGCACCGCGACCCAGGTGCGTCAGCGCGTTGCGGCGCATCTCCCCCGGTCGCTTGGCGATGTTGCGGCCCTGCCAGTTGACCGCGGAGGTGGAGTGCTCGAGCAGCATCCATGGCGCACCGCCCGCGACCGATCGCGTCAGATCCGCCGACAGCGCGAGGCCGATGTGCGCGTCCTCGTCGGGCGACCACAGGTAGTGATCGTCCGCGACCACGTCGACCTCCTGCGCCCACTTCCACAGGTCCGTGTTCCAGGACTGATGGGCCATGAAGTTGGTGGTGATGGGCTGCGTGGCATGCGCGCGGATCGCGTCGCGCTCGATGCGGAAGCACTCGCGCAGCTGATCGTCCGTGAAGCGCGCCCAGTCGAGCCTCATCGCCGGGTTCGCGATCGTGGGCGTCGCGGCAGGGGCGACGACGTGCTCCCAGTCGTCGTAGCGCTGGCCCCAGAAGGCCGTTCCCCACGCAGAGTTGAGGCCCTCCAGCGTCGAGTAGCGTTCCTGGAGCCACCGGTGCCACGAGGCGACCGCGCGAGGTCCGAAGTCCTCCGCGACCGGCACGCCGTACTCGTTGTGCACATGCCACAGCACCACGGCGGGGTGCGATCCGTAGCGCTGCGCGAGCTCGCCCGCCATGCGCTCGATCGCGGCGCGGTACTCGGGCGAGGCATGCGAGGCCATGCCGCGCGAGCCGAATCCCATGACGGTGCCGTCCTTGGTGGTGACGCGGGCGTCGGGGTACGCGTCGAAGAACCACGCCGGCGGAGACACGCTCGGGGTGCCCAGGTCCGCGGAGATGCCGTGAGCGTGCAGCAGGTCGAGGAGATCGTCCATCCACGCGAAGTCGTACAGGCCCTCCTTGGGCTCGAGCATGGCCCAGGAGAAGATGCCCACGGAGACCAGGTTCACCCCGGCCTCGCGCATCAGGCGGACGTCCTCATCCCACACCTCGCGTGGCCACTGCTCGGGGTTGTAGTCCCCGCCGTAGACCAGGCCATCGAGGGCGGGCCAGGCATCTGCCGTCATTGACGCTCCATCGGGTCGGGCGACGCCGTGCGCCGCTGCTCGCGTCACAGCGAATCAGGAACTGTGACCGGTCACAGTTCTACGCCTCGGCCCACCCGGATGCAAACCGAGAGCGGTCCCGTTACCGAACTGTGACCGTGCACAGCCGGACTCCCGCTGGGAGTCAAACGCGGCTAGGCTCTACCACCGTGACACGCGACGATGGCGCCAAGCGACGCAAGCCGACCATCCGCGACGTCGCCGCGGCAGCCGGCGTCTCGCGCGGCACGGTGTCGCGCGTGATCAACGGGGGCCACTGGGTGTCTCCCGAGGCCCGGGCAGCCGTCGAGGCGGCCATCGAGTCCACGGGCTACTACGCCAATCACCACGCCCGCTCCCTGGCCACGGGCAAGGCCGGCTCCGTCGCGTTCCTCCTCACGGAGCCCACTCAGCTGCTGTTCGACGACCCCACGTTCTCGATCCTGCTGCGCGGCGCCGCGGAATCCGTCGCCAAGCGCCACCAGACGCTCGTGCTCCTGCTGGCCGGCACGGATGAGGAACGCCAGAACGTCGCCCACTTCGTGGGCGCGGGGCACGTGGACGGCGTGCTGCTGATCTCCTCCCATGAGCGAGACCCCATGCTCGAGATGCTCATCGCGTCCGGGATCCCCACCGTCGCGTGCGGAATCCCGCTGGGCCACCAGGATGACGTCACCACGGTCTCGGTCGACGAGATCGGGTCCGCCCGGGAGGCCACCAGGCACCTCGTCGACGCCGGAAGGAGCAGGATCGCCATGATCGCCGGGCCTGCGGACACGCCCGGCGGGAAGTACCGGCTCGTGGGGTACCGGGAGGAGATGGGCGACGCGTATCAGGACGCCCTGGTCGAGGCAGGCGACTACTCGACGGCATCGGGGGCGGCAGCCATGGAGCGGCTGCTCGAGCGCGCGCCGGACATCGACGCGGTGTTCGCCGCCTCGGACCGCATGGCGGCAGGCGCGATCTCCACGCTGCGCAAGCACGGGCGCGCCGTGCCGGGCGACGTCGCGGTCGTGGGGTTCGACGACTCCGGCCTGGCCGAGCGCCTGGACCCGCCCTTGACCACCATGCACCAGCCGTTCGACCAGATCGCGGAGCACATGGTCGATCAGCTCTGCGCGATCGTCGAGGGCCGGGAGGCCTCGTCGATCACGCTTCCGGCGCCGCTCGTGGTGCGCGCCACGGCCTGACCGGACCCCCGCATCGGCCAGGCGGCGCACGCCGGACGGAGCGCAATGCCGGCCGCCATGGTGACCCACCCCCCTCGGTGCAGGTAGGTTCGAGTCATGGCGTTCCCAGGAGAGCTGTCCGTCGGTCGCATACCCGTGGTGGGCGTGGGCCCATCGCTCGAGGAGGGCCGCTGGGCGGCCCGCGCAGTGGTGGGAGAGGCGGTGCCCATCTGGGCGACCATCTTCCGTGAAGGCCACGACTCCGAGGGCGCGACCGTGGTGGTCACGCGGCCCGACGGTAAGCGCGACGTGCTCCCCATGCCGTGCAAGGACTGGGGCAACTCGCTCTACGAGGTCGCGTACATCCCCAAGCTCGAGGGCCACCACACCTTCCGGGTCGAGGCATGGTCGGACCCGTACGCGACCTGGGCGCACGCCGCCGACGTCAAGGTCAGAGCGGGAGTGGACGTCCAGCTGATGCTCGACGAAGGCGTGGCGGTGCTGCGCCGCGCCGTCAAGGCCGTGCGCCGCACGGCCGGCCGCAAGGCGCTGCTCGAGGACGCCATCACGACGCTGCAGAACGTGGACCTCAGCCCCGAGTCGCGGCTCGCGCCCGCGATCGACGAGGCCGTTCGCGAGGAGCTCACCGAGCGCCCGCTGCGCGAATGGGTGAGCCCGTCCCGGGAGTACCCCCTGCTGATCCAACGCGAGAAGGCGCTGGTGTCCGCGTGGTACGAGATCTTCCCGCGCTCCGAGGGCGCCAGGTTCAACAAGCGCACCGGCGAGTGGCGCGGGGGAACCTTCGCGACCGCGGCCAAGCGGCTCCCGGAGATCGCAGCCATGGGATTCGACGTGGTGTATCTGACTCCCATCCACCCCATCGGGCTCACGCATCGCAAGGGGCGCAACAACTCGCTCAAGGCGGAGCCTGGCGACCCCGGCAGCCCCTACGCGATCGGTGGCGTCGACGGCGGCCATGACGCGATCCACCCGGAGCTGGGGACCATGCGGCAGTTCCAGAACTTCGTGCGCCGCGCTCACGAGCACGACCTCGAGGTCGCGCTCGACCTCGCCCTGCAGTGCTCTCCCGACCACCCCTGGGTCACCGAGCACCCGGAGTGGTTCACCACCCGCGCGGACGGCACCATCGCGTACGCGGAGAACCCGCCCAAGAAGTACCAGGACATCTACCCGCTCAACTTCGACAACGACCCGGAAGGCATCTACCAGGCCATCCGTGACGTGCTGCAGGTGTGGATCGATGCCGGCGTCACGCTCTTCCGCGTCGACAACCCCCACACCAAGCCGTTGACGTTCTGGGAGCGCCTGATCACCGACATCGCGCGTACGCACCCCGAGGTGATCTTCCTGTCGGAGGCCTTCACCCGGCCCGCCATGATGCACACCCTCGCGCGCATCGGCTTCCACCAGAGCTACACCTACTTCACGTGGCGCCAGAACGCGGAGGAGATGGGCGAGTACCTCGAGGAGCTCGCGGGCAAGGGGTCGTTCTACATGCGGCCCAACTTCTGGCCCACGACGCACGACATCCTCACGCCGGACATGCAGTCGGGCGGAGCGGCGATCTTCAAGGCCCGCGCGGTGCTCGCAGCGACCGGCTCCCCCTCCTACGGCATCTACACCGGGTACGAGCTGGTCGAGAACGTGCCGCGGCCCGGCGTCGAGGAGCAGATCGACAACGAGAAGTACGAGTACAAGGCGCGCGACTGGTCCCAGGCCCACGACCTGGGCGTCCAGGACGTGATCGAGCGCCTCAACGGGGCCCGCTCCCGTCACGTGTCGCTGCGCCGCCTGCGTGGCCTCACCGTGCACCGCAGCTCGAACCCCAAGATCCTGTGCTTCTCCCGGCACGTGCCTGCGGAGGAGTCCCCCACCGGACGCGCGGACACCGTGATCGTCGCCGTGAGCTTCGACCCCCATGTGGTCCACGACGCGATCATCACTCTCGACATGGACGCCCTGGACCTGGCCGACGATGCGCGGCTCGTGGTGGACGACACCCTCACGGACGCGACCTACACCTGGGGCAGGGAGTTCTACGTGCGCTTCGATCCCGCCGTCACCATGGCCCACGTGGCCGGAGTGCGCGCCCTGTGATCGCACCGGCCGTGCCCGGCATCTCCCCCACCAGGGCCGATGCGCAGGCGTGGGCGCCGCGGCGATGGCGCCACCTCACCGCAATCGCGCTAGTGTCGGAGATAACGACCAACAGCGACGCGGTCGTGCCCTTCACGGGCGACGATCGCGTCATCCGGCTCGATGGGCAGGCGGTGGGCAGTGGCAGCTAAGGACTTCGACACAAGCGTTCTGGAGGATGTCGCAGCCGGCACCCACCATGAGCCACACGCGGTGCTGGGCCCGCACGTGGGCTCGGACGGCGTGACGATCCGCGTGCTGCGTCCCCTCGCGACGGCCGTCGAGGTCGAGACGCTCGAGGGCTCGTTCCCGGCGACTCACGAGCACGCCGGGGTGTGGCGCGTCAGTATGCCCGGCGACGACGCCCCCGACTACCGCGTCCACGTGACGTACGACGGCGAGCCGCAGGTGCAGGACGATCCGTACCGGTTCCTGCCCACGCTGGGCGAGCTCGACATGCACCTCATTCGCGAGGGCCGTCACGAGAAGCTGTGGGACGCGCTGGGCGCGAACGTGCGCCGCTTCCCGTCGGTGCTGGGAGACGTCACCGGGACCTCGTTCGCCGTGTGGGCGCCCAACGCCCGCGCGGTGCGTGTCGTGGGCGACTTCAACCACTGGCAGGGCGCGTCGCACGCGATGCGCTCCCTCGGCTCGTCCGGCGTCTGGGAGCTGTTCGTGCCCGGCATCGGCGACGGCACGGCGTACAAGTACGAGATCCTCGGCAAGGACGGCCACTGGAAGCAGAAGGCGGATCCCATGGCCCGGCGCACCGAGGTGCCGCCGCAGACCGCGTCGATCGTGACGGAGACCACCTACGAGTGGGGCGACGTCGAGTGGATGACGCGTCGCGAGAGCGCGGAGCCGCACCGCTCCCCCATGTCCGTCTACGAGGTGCACCTCGGTTCATGGCGACCCGGGCTGTCGTACCGCGACCTCGCCCGCGAGCTCGTGGACTACGTCAAGGAGCTGAACTTCACGCACGTCGAGTTCATGCCCGTCATGGAGCACCCGTTCGGCGGCTCGTGGGGCTATCAGGTGACGTCCTACTACGCGCCCACCGCGCGATTCGGCACCCCCGACGAGCTGCGCTACCTCATCGACGAGCTGCACCGCGCCGGCATCGGCGTGCTGCTCGACTGGGTGCCCGGCCACTTCCCCAAGGACGAGTGGGCGCTGGGGCGCTTCGACGGCACTCCGCTGTACGAGCACCCCGACCCGCTGCGTGGCGAGCAGCCCGACTGGGGCACGTTCATCTTCGACTTCGGGCGGCGCGAGGTGCGCAACTTCCTGGTCGCCAACGCTGTGTACTGGCTCCAGGAGTTCCACGCGGACGGCCTGCGCGTCGACGCGGTGGCATCGATGCTCTACCTCGACTACTCGCGTCAGGCCGGCCAGTGGCGGCCGAACGTGCACGGAGGCCGCGAGAACCTCGACGCGATCGCGTTCCTGCAGGAGGCCAACGCGACGGCGTACCGCAACTGCCCCGGGATCGTGATGGTCGCAGAGGAGTCGACCGCCTGGCCAGGCGTGACGCAGCCCACCAGCGCCGGGGGGCTCGGGTTCGGGCTCAAGTGGAACATGGGCTGGATGAACGACACCCTGCGCTACATGCGTGAGGCTCCGGTCAACCGCTCGCATCACCATCACACCGTGACGTTCTCGCTGATGTACGCGTTCTCGGAGCAGTTCATCCTGCCGCTCAGCCACGACGAGGTGGTCCACGGCAAGGGATCTCTCATGCAGCGCATGCCCGGGGACCACTGGCAGAAGGTCGCGGGAGTGCGCGCACTGCTCGCGTACCAGTGGACGCACCCCGGCAAGCAGCTGCTGTTCATGGGCTGCGAGATCGGCCAGGAGGCCGAGTGGTCCGAGGGCCGCTCTCTCGACTGGTGGCACCTGGATGACCACCTGCATGCGGGCCTCAAGGACATGGTGCGCGACCTCAACGCGCTCTACGCCGCCACGCCGGCACTGTGGGAGCGCGACGCGGACCCGCAGGGCTTCACCTGGATCGACGCTGACGACGCCGCGCACAACGTGATGTCGTTCCTGCGCTGGGACAGCCAGGGCGAGCCGGTGGCGGTCGCGGTCAACTTCGCAGGTGTGCCGCACGAGGGCTACCGGCTCGCGCTGCCCTCAGCGGGCGTGTGGGACGAGGTGCTGAACACGGACTCGGAGGCCTATGGCGGCTCCGGCGTGGGCAACCTCGGTCAGGTCGAGGCGACGAAGAAGGCTCACGGGCCGTACGACTTCAGCGCGACGGTGAGGCTGCCTCCGCTGGGGGCGGTCATCTTCCGTCCGCGCCGCTGACGACCCTCGATCCCGAATGTTCGCGCCGCGCGACGCGAACATTCGGGGGCGGGGGCTAGAACAGGGCCGATGCGAGGGCCTGGCGTGCCTGCGCGACGCGCGGGTCTGAGGGTCCCACCACCTCGAAGAGCTCCACGAGGCGAAGGCGGATCCGCTCGCGATCATCGCCGAACGTCCGGCGCACCAGGTCGATCAGCCGTCCGAACGCATCCTCGATCTGTCCACCCATGACGTCGAGGTCCGCCACCGCGAGCTGCGCGTCCACATCGTCGGGAGCATCGGCGGCCGCCCGGCGCACCGCGTCGAGGTCCGCGAGGCGCGAGCGCTCCATGAGCGCCACCTGGGCGCGCCCGGCGCGGGCATCGGCGTCCTTGGGGTTCTCCTTCAGGGCGCGGTCGTACGCGTCGATCGCGGCGGCGTAGTCCTCGCGCTCGATCGCGTCGTATGCCTCCTGGTGCAGCGGCGGCAGAGGCTCGGGCTCCGGCTCTCCAGCGGGCTGCGTCGGTCCGTCCACGCGGCCCGTGACACCGTTCTGCTGAGCGATCTCGAGCACCTGGTCGAGGACTCCGGTGATCTGCTCCTGCTCCGCGTTGCCCTGGAAGAGGGGCGCGGGTCGCGCCGCGATCAGCGCCACGACGGTGGGCACCGCCTGCACCTGGAACGCCTGCGCCACCGTGCCCTGCACGTCGATGTCGCACGTCGCGAGCTGGAAGGCACCGTCGTAGCGCGCCACGATCGCCCGCATGCGCTCCACGAGCTCCTTCGAGGCCGGGGAGGCGCTCGACAGGAACACCACGATGACGGGCACCTGCGTGGACTGCTGAGCCAGCTCCTGGAGGCTCTGGTCCGTCACCACGGCGGGAACCGGCAGCCCTCCACCCGCGGACGCGGGGGCGCTCGTGGTCGCGGGCGCCTGGGACGCGCCCATCAGCTGGGACAGGTCGACGGAGCCTCGCAGGGGCACGTCGGGGTTGTCGGAAGTCACGCTCACCTCTTCTAGTCGGAGACCTTGATCAGGGTGTGCTCGGCGGCGACCACGGCGGGGAGCGCGTCGGTCTCGCCGGAGCCGGGCACGTAGATGACGAGGTAGTCCAGGTATCGGTGCTTGACGGTGTCGTCGAGCTCGCCCTCGAGGAGAGGCTCGTCGGCCTCGTCGATGGACACGGTCGCGTCCTCGACCGTGAAGGTCGAGGAGATCGTCAGCGGCGCGAACACGAGTGCCCCGCCATCCGCGGTCGCCATCGCATACGAGGCCTCGAGGTCGGGCTGGATGGTCTCGACGTACTCGCCGTCAGCCTCGTTCGCCGCCTCGGTGAGGGTGTCGCGCGCCGCGAACAGGCGCTCGCGATACGTGTCCGGCGCGAAGGTCGCGTCGAGATCGGAGTCCGGGCCCGCGCGCAGCAGCTCCGCATATGCCTCGATGGCCTCCTGCGGTGCCGGCGAGACGGCATCGGCGTCGAGAGCGAGCTGTGCCGCACCGGTGGTGGCTCCAGGCATCGCCGGCAGCGTGGCGCCGGGGATCATGTGCGCCCAGTGGCGCAGCTGGTAGTCCGTGTCGACATCCTCCTGGACCCACAGCATGACCACCGGGGTCTCGTCCTCGGAGGGCTGCTCCGAGACCGTCGCCATGGTCCGCGGCCATTCCTCGGCGGCGGACACGTACACCGCCTGCATCTCTGCGGGCAGGACCGTGGGCGCTGGGCCGTCCTCCTCCGCGGCGAGCGTGTACTCGACTCCGCGCAGGGTGACGACGTCTCCGCCCACACGGTCCGTGAGTGCCTCGGTGTCCTCGGCCGAGTCCGCCGCGGCGAGCTCCGCCATGGTCTGGTCGATGATGCGCGCGCTCTGCTCGTCGAGCAGCGCGCCGCTGGCCTCCAGGGGCGGGGCGGATGTCACCGGGGCCGGGACGTCGGAGACGCACCCGGCGAGAGCGAGGGCCGCGAGCGACGCGACGGCGGCTAGCTGGGGGACGCGCGTGGTCATGGGCGCTCCTGTCCATCGCGGTCGACGCTGGGCGCCGACGCGGGATCCGTGTTCGACGACGCAGGCGGGCTGCTGGGCGCGCTGGGGGCGGATCCCGCGCTCGCCGACGTCACAGCCTCCTCGTCGAGGGAGGTCTCGGGCAGGTGCTCGCCCGCGGCGCGGCGCGCACGCCGGGTGCCGGGCGACGGATCGTCCTCCTCACCCACCTTCTGGCGCTTGGCGATCCACTCCTCGCCCTTGGCCTGGGCGGGCCGCACATCGATGAACCGCAGCACCAGGGCGATGATGCCGGCGAGGGTCAGGAACACGCCCCACCAGATCAGCGGGGTGATCCAGCCGTCCTGCACATCACGCGTCACGGACATGTCGACGCTGGTCAGGGGTGAGCCGTCACGGCTGACGACCACGAGGGTCTCGCCCGCGGGCACGTCTGCGGCCACGATGGACAGGCGGTCCTGGCCACGGCGCTCGTCGCGCCAGTGGTCCTGGGAGGTCTGCGCGAGCACGTCCACCGGCTCGGCATCCTCGGCCTCCTCGCCTGCGGAGGCGGAGGGACTGGGGCTGGGCGACGCGGCCTCGCTCGGGGACGCCGAGGCCGAGGGCGACGCCGTGGGCTGCGGCTCCTCGATCGCCACGTCCGCGGTCGACAGGCTCTCCCAGTCGGGCTGCCCCGTCAGCTCGGTGGCCTCTCGGCCCACCAGCCAGGCGTGCGCATCGGCCGGTCGCGCGGTGAGCGCCACCAGGTCTCCCTCGCCGGAGAAGCCGATGCGATCCTCGCCAGCGAAGGCGATCATCTCCGGCTCCACCACGACGATCCCGGTGTCGACCGCGGCGCTGGGCGTCACGTCCCGCGGCGGGCGCTGAGCGTTCGCGATCAGCCCCACGGCGAGCAGCAGCACGCCGATCACACCTGCGATGAGCGCAGTCGTCCTCAGACTCACATTTCCTCCTGTGTTCCCGTCCACTCTAGGAGACAACGACTGAGAGACACAGTTCGCGGCTTTGTCTGCGCTCCGCGCGGCCATTACCCTGGTGGACGGATCGTGCAGCGCCGCCTGGCGCCGCCAAAGGAGACCAGAATGCCCGATGACACCCTCCCGTTTCCAGTAGCGATGCGCGGGTACGACCGCGAGGCCGTCGCGGCGCACGTCGCTCAGCTGGAGGACGCGGTGCGCAAGGCCCAGTCCGCCGCTCAGCAGGCCCAGGACGACAGCGCGCAGGTCAGGAGCAAGCTGGAGGAGGCGCAGCGCTCGCTCAAGGAGTCCGAGCAGCCCACCTACAAGGGCTTGGGCGCCCGGGTCGAGCAGCTGCTGCGCTCCGCCGAGGAGCAGTCCTCGGATGTGGTGCAGCGCGCCAACACCCACGCGCAGGACACGGTGGCGAGAGCGAACGTCGCCGCGCAGCAGCTGCGCGCGCGGGCGGACAACGAGGTGGCGGAGATCCTCGCGCAGAGCCGCCGCGAGGCGGAGGAGATCCGCACCGCCGCGGAGTCCGACGCCACCAGCGCGCGCGAGTCCGCCCAGCGTCAGGCGACGGAGATTCTGGACAAGGCCCGGCGCGACGCTCAGCGCGAGGCCTCGGCGATCGAGGCGGATGCCACCGAGCGCCGTGCGACCGCTGAGCGCGAGGCGCACACCATCCGGGCCGTCGCCGAACGTGAGACCACTGAGGCCCGGGTGGCCTCGCAGCGCGAGGCCACGGAGCTGGTGGAAGCCGCTCGCGCCGAGGCGGAGCAGATCGCGGCGACGGCACGGGAGGACGCCGAGCGCCTGCGTGCCGAGGCGGACGAGGCCCTCGCCTCGGCCCGCGAGGAGGCCAAGGCCCTGCAGGCGGAGGCGGCTGAGGCGAAGTCCGCGGCTGAGGCGGAGGCGTCCGACATCCGGTCCACCGCCGAGGCTCAGGCCGCGAGCCTGCGCAATGAGGCCCAGACCTTCCTGACGCAGGCCAACCGCGAGGCCGAGTCCGTGCGCGCGGAGGCGGCGACGGAGGCTCGCGACGTGCGCGCCGCGGCCGAGCGCGAGGCTCAGGCCCTGCGCGCGGAGACGGACGAGTACGACGACCTCACCCGCGGCGATGCCGAGGGCTATGCCGCCGCGACTCGCCGTGAGGCGGATGACTACTCCGCCACGGAGCGCACCGCGGCGGACGAGTACCGCACGGCGACCGAGGAGGACGCGCGTGGGAGCGCCGCCGCGCTGGCGGCGACGGCGGAGGCCGATGCGGCCGCGGCGCGCAAGGCAGCCGACGAGTACGCTGCCGCCGAGCGGGAGCAGGCGGACCAGTACGACGCGCAGAAGCGCGCCGACGCGGACGCGTACGACCAGGCGACGCGCGCAGGCGCAGAGCGCTACGACGCCCAGACCCGCGCCGCGGCCGAAGAGTACGCCTCCACGGCGCGCTCGGAGGCGGATGCGTACGACGCCCAGACCCGCGCCGACGCCGACGACCACCTCGCCAAGGTGCGCGCCGAGGCGGACGAGTACCGCCACACGGTGCGCGCGGAGGCCGACGAGTACGACGCGTCGACCCGCGCAGCGGCCGACGACTACGACCGGACCACCCGCACCGACGCCGACGCCTACGACGCCGACACGCGCGCAGCGGCGGACGCACACCTCACGGAGGTGCGCGCCCAGGCCGACGAGTACGACCGCCTGACCCGCCAGGACGCCGACGCCTACGACGCGAGCACCCGCAAGGGCGCAGACGACTACGCCGCCTCGACCCGCGCCGCGGGCGAGACCTACGCACGCGACGTGCGCAAGGAGGCGGACGCGTACGACGCCAACACGCGCAAGGCGGCGGACGACTATGCGGCCACCACCCGCCAGGAGGCGGACGACCATGCAGCGCGCGTGCGTCGTGAGGCCGAGGACTTCGACGCCCACCAGCGCAACGAGACCGCGACCTACGTGGAGCAGACCCGGCGCGAGGCGGACACCTACGCGACGCAGACTCGCGAGGCCGCGGACCGCGATGCCGCACGCGCCGCCCAGGCAGCCCAGGACGACGCCGAGCAGCGCATCGCGGACGCGCAGCAGGAGGCGAAGGCGATCGTGGCCGCGGGCCGGAAGGAGGCCGATGCGGAGCGCAACGCCGCCCACGCCGATGCCGAGGCCGCGACCGAGGAGGCGCGTCGCACGCGCGAGGACCTGCAGGTGGAGATCGCGCAGCGCCGCGAGAACGCCGAGCAGGAGCTGAGCCGCCGCCACGAGGAGGCTCAGGCAGAGACCGCGGAGATGGTCGCGGACGCCCGCAAGCGCGCGGACGAGGCGGAGGAGCGGCTCAGCGTGGCCCTCGACCGGGCAGAGACCGTGCGCCGCGAGGCCGAGACTCACTCGCAGACGCTCCTGTCGAACGCGCGCAACAACGCGGACGAGATCGTCTCCGGTGCGCGCGAGCACGCGGAGTCGATCATCTCCGAGGCGGTCTCCGACGCCGAGCGCGAGCGCGCCAACGCCGCCCGCGAGGTCGAGGAGCTGCACGAGCAGCGCGAGTCGATCACGGGCTACCTCGACGACCTTCGGGGCCTGCTGGGCGCGGACCCCGTCGCGGGCCTGGCCAAGGCTGCGGCTCAGGCCCAGTCAGCGCCCTCCGCGGCGACTCCCGAGGCCGACCAGGAGCCCTCCGAGGCCGACAAGAAGGACTGATGGACGCCGAGCCGCCCGTCTCGCCTCATCTGCGGCGAGCGCAGGCCCTGGAACGCCAGCGCCAGGCGGAGAGCCGTCAGGCGGCGGTGCTGGTGCGGCAGTTCGCCGAGGACGCCCGCGCGGCGGGCATCGAGCCCGTGCGCTTCACGGCGAGGCCCTACCAGGGCGGCGGCGGGCGATACCGGACCGACGTCGAGGGCTGGTACCTCAAGCGCGACCAGAGCGTGGGAGTAGGCACGGACGGGCTGTTCTACGTGCTGTCCGTGGCCCCCAGCCTCAAGGCGCGGATCACGGGAGCCCACCTCGAGCCCGCCGATCCCCCGCTGGAGCTGGGCAAGGGCGGGCGCGACGGCGAGTCCATGCCCATGGAGGAGGCACTCAGGAAGCGCCTGGCCGGCGGCAACGACTGGGGCCGTTGAGCCGGACCGGTGGCGCGTGCTCCTTACCGCAGCAGCGGCAGCAGTGCAGAGGCGGTCTCGACCGGTGCCTCGAGCGCCACGAGGTGACCCGCTCCCTCGACGATCACGGGGTCGACTCCCAGCGCCGCCGCCATCGAGTCCAGCGCCTCGCGCGGGATGATGGCGTCCTTCGTCCCGCCGACGACGACGGCAGGCGCGTCGACGGCGCGCAGCACCTCGGTGCGGTCCGGCCTCGCCGCCATGGCCCTCTGACCCCACGCGATCCCCTCGCCGCTGTGACGCGCCACGTTCGCCGCCACCCAATCGACCAGCTCCTCGCGAGCCGGTCCCTCCGTGCCCACGAGCCCAGCCGCGGCCGCGTGCGGGTCCGGCGCTCCCCCGGCTGCCTCCGCCGCATGCGCGGCCTCCTCGCGCGTGGCGAGCGCCTCCTCGGAGTCCGCCGTCGCCTTGGTGGCGATCAGCCCCAGGCCGGCCACCGCGTCGGGCGAGCGCTCGGCCACGGCCATCGCCACGTAGCCGCCCATGGAGCAGCCGATCCAGATGGCGGCATCGTGGCCGGTGGCCTCGCGCATGGCGAGCACCGCGGCATCGGCGATGAGCTCGAGGCCCGGCTCCTCCTCGGTGAGCGGCATCTCGCCGATGCCGGGCATGTCGAAGGTGATGACGTCGCCACGGACGCGGTCACCCCACGCGGCGATCAGCGGCTCCCACTGCGCCCGGTCCACCGGGAACGCGTTGAGGAGGACGATGGGCGGTCCGTCGGGGATCAGGCTCACGGTGACTCCCTGCGTGGTGGTCGGGGTCGGGCGGCTGGTCGCCTCTATTCCACCACGTCCGCGGGCACCTCGGTGGGCAGCGGCGCACTCTCGGGCGCGACCCTCTCCACGACGGCGTCGAGGACGATCCGCACGTAGGTCTCCCCTACCCACAGGTGCTTGGCGTCCTCGACCGGGATCAGCTCGAGCTGGGACAGCGGAGCGAACCGCTCGCGCGCCTCGTCCGGCTTCAGGAAGTCGTCGTGCTCCGGCACCAGCGCCGTGACGGGCTTGCCGGTGGCGGCCCAGTCCTGGAGGTCCTCGTCCTTCGCGCGGTGCAGCGGCGGCGACAGCAGCAGCGCGCCCTCGACGTCCAGGTCCGCGCCGTGCATGAGCGCCAGTTCGGTCCCGAAGCTCCAGCCCACCAGCCACCGGTGCGGAAGCCCGCGGGCGACGGCGAAGTCCACCGCGGCCCGCACATCGGCCTCCTCGCCCACGCCCTCCTCGAACTCGCCGTCGGACGTTCCGCGAGGCGACGCCGTGCCGCGGGTGTTGAAGCGGATCACCGCGACGTTCGCGAGGTGGGGCAGTCTCCACGCGGCCTTGCGCAGCACGTGGGAGTCCATGAAGCCGCCGTGGGTGGGCAGCGGGTGCAGCGTGATGAGGGTGGCACGCACCTCGCCGTCCGCCGGCAGCGCCAGCTCGCCCACGAGCTCCAGTCCGTCCTCGGTGCGCAGCACGATGTCCTCGCGGATCGCGGGCAGCACCGTCGTCGAGCGGATCTCGGTCATGTCGGCGTCGTCAGCCACTCGTCCTCCCGAACGTGTTCCAGCAATGGGTGTGCCAGTGACGGCGCTGGGCCGCGGCGGCCTCCGGTCCGAACAGCCCGTCCGCCGCCCACGCCACCACATGCGCGGTGTCGCCGGGGATCTCCTGCGCGCAGGCGGGGCACACGTAGGTCTTGTCGCTGAGCCGCGGCGTCACCACGATGTACTCCTCGCCGCCGGGCCCACGCTCTCGCCGCCCTCCGGTCGCGTTCGCGACGCGCTCGACGTCGAGCTCCGGGTGGGGCTGCCCGTAGGGACGCTTCGAGGAGCGGCGCTTGGACGGCATGGCGACCAGTCTACGGCGAGGTGAGGACCGCTCGTGGAGACGGCTGTGCCCGGCCGATGCGCGCATCGACCGGGCACACGTGCCTCACCTGAGGCGGGATGTCAGAAGGTTCGCGGGGGCGTCTGCGCGAGCGCGTCCGCCTCCTCGACGGGGACCACCTCGCGGCGGCGCAGCACCTCCTGGTACCAGTAGGCGGAGTCCTTGTAGCGGCGCTCGAGGGTGTCGTAGTCGACCCGGACGATGCCGAACCGCTTGGCGTAGCCCTGCGCCCACTCGAAGTTGTCCATGAGCGACCACGCCATGTAGCCGCGCACGTCCGCGCCCTCGGCGATCGCGCTCTGGACGGCGCTCAGGTGGCCGTGGAAGTACTCGACGCGGTCGGTGTCGCGCACGCGCCCGTCCTCGTCCACCACGTCGTCCCAGGCGGAGCCGTTCTCCGTGACGTACAGCGGCTTGCCGGTCTCGCGGTAGGTCTTGAGCAGGTGCGCGTGCATGGCCGAGGGATCCACGTTCCACCCCATCGCCGTGACCTTGCCGGTGGGCGGCATGAACTCGATCTCCTCGTCGCCGGCCCACGGCGAGTTCGCGCCGGCCTTGTGGCCGTCCGCGAGGGTGGCGAGCTTGGACTGCGCCTCAGCCTTGTTCGGGTTGTGGCGCACCAGGTGCGAGGCGTAGTAGTTGACCCCGAACCAGTCCACGGCACCCTTCATCTCGTCGAGGTCGCCCTCGTGCACGAAGGACCAGTCGGTCAGGTGCGCGGTGTTCGGCTTCAGCACCTCCGGGTAGGTGCCGTCGATGAACGGCTGGTGCCACATCGTGTTCGCGAGCGCGTCGATGTGCTGCGCCGCGGCGATGTCCCGGGGGTTGGACGGGTCCCACGGGCGCGGCGTGTGGCAGTTGTTGACCAGTCCCACCTGCAGGTCCGCGTTGACGGCCTTCATCGCGCGGTACGCGCGGGCGTGCGCGAGGTTGAGGTGGTGCGCCGCGGTCAGGGCCTCGACGTCGTCCGCGTGACCCGGAGCGTGCGCACCGGCGCCGTAGCCCACGAACGAGCTCACCCACGGCTCGTTGAAGGTGGTCCACATCTCGACGTCGGCGCCGAACTCCTCGACCATGCGCACGGCGTAGGGCACGAACGCGTCCACGGTCTCGCGGCTCAGCCAGCCGCCCCGGTCCTCGAGCTCCTGCGGGAGGTCCCAGTGGTAGAGCGTGATGAGGGGCTTGATGCCCTTGTCCTTGAGGCGGTCCACGATGCCGCGGTAGAACGCGATGCCCTCAGCGTTGAACTCGCCGGTGCCACCCGGCTGGACGCGCGGCCAGGCGATCGAGAAGCGGTACGCCTGGAGGCCCAGATCGACCATCATGTCGATGTCCTCGGCCCAGCGGTGGAAGTGGTCGCACGCGACGTCGCCGTTGTCGCCGCCCACGACCTTGCCCGGGGTGGCGCAGAAGGTGTCCCAGATCGAGGGGCCGCGTCCGCCCTCGTGGGCGCCGCCCTCGATCTGGTAGGAGGCGGTGGCGGCTCCGAGCAGGAAGCCGTCGGGAAATTGAGTGGGAGTCGTCATGCCCGCGAGTGTATCCCGAACGTTTCGATATTTTCTACCACCCGGTCAGCCAGATGCGTTCAGCGCCCGCGGCGCCACCCCGACCAGCCCTCCCCTGCGGTCACATCCGGGTGAAGTCGTCCTTGTCGCGCTTGCCCTCGACGAACTCCAGCGCCGGCGGCAGCGGCGCCCGCTCGAGCCAGCGGTGCCAGTGGATTCCCGGTGCGAGCACCCGCCGCCCGATCACCGCTCCGAGCGCGCCGAGCAGGGGCGACGCGATCATCAGCAGGCCGAACGTGGGAGCGTTCCAGAAGTCCGCCGAGTCCTCGAAGGCGAGCCGCACGAGCGTGAGGATCGCGATGGCCACGAGCGGCAGCGCGACCGCGCCGGCGACGCCGTAGGTGATGTAGTGGCGCGGCACCGACTCGCTGAACCGCAGCCAGTGCAGCAGCGCCATGCTCATGAGCGCCCAGCCGCAGCTGTAGGCGGCGAGCAGCGTGGGAGCGATGGTGAAGCCGCCCGACGCGAGGAAGCTCATCGCGTCCTCGAGCGGCTGCGCCGTGAAGTAGATGAGCGCGAAGGGCGCGAGCGAGACGAGCCCCGCCTTCGCATGGCTCCAGAACGTCGCGTGCAGGTGCGCGCCGGGCTCGTGATCCTTGAGCGGCTGGCGCATGCGACGCGGTGCGCGCTGGGGCTTGGTCCTGGCCATGGCGTCCAGGGTAACGCCAGGATCGCGGCGCCAGCCGCGCTCGCCCGGCCGCGGACTAGAACAGGCGCGTGGTCGGGTCGTCCGCCCCGCGCATCGCGTCATAGTCGAGGATCAGGCAACGGATGCCGCGGTCCTCGGCCAGGACGCGGGCCTGTGGCTTGATCTCCTGCGCGGCGAACACTCCCTCGACCGGGCTCAGCAGCGGGTCGCGGTTCATCAGCTCGAGGTACCGCGTGAGCTGCTCGACGCCGTCGATCTCGCCACGGCGCTTGATCTCGACGGCCACGGCCGCGCCGCTCGCGTCGCGCGCGAGGATGTCCACGGGCCCGATCGCCGTCATGTACTCCCTGCGCACGAGCGTGTGCCCATCTCCCAGGAGGGCGATCTGCTCCGCGAGCAGCTCCTGCAGATGCGCCTCGACGCCGTCCTTGACCAGTCCGGGATCCACCCCCAGATCGTGCTGCGTGTCCGCGAGGATCTCGTGCAGCTCGATCTCGAGCCGATCGTCGGTCTTGTCGTGCTGGACGGTCCAGACCTTGATGACGCCAGCGTCGGCCTGCTCCGAGGAGGGCTCGACCTCGCGCGTGGTGCACGGCGGGCTCATCCAGTTCAGCGGCTTGTACGAGCCACCGTCGGAGTGCAGCAGCACCGAGCCGTCGGCCTTCAGCATGATCGCCCGGGTGGCGAGAGGCAGATGCGCGCTGAGCCGCCCGCTGTAGCGGGCGGCGCAGCGCGCGATGACGACGCGCATGGGGCGTCAGGCCTCGTCGGTCTCCGCCGGCGTCGCGCCGATGGTGATCACGTTGTGGTCGAAGGACACGAAGCCCTGCGTGATCTCGAACTCCACGTCGGACGACTCTCCGGTGCGCACGCGCACCGTTCCGGCCTTGAGGAGCGCGAGCACCGGCTCGTGATTCGCGAGCAGGCCGATCTCACCCTCGACGGAGGGGGCGATGACGCGCTCCGCCGTCCCGGACCACAGCGTGCGGTCCGGGGCGACGATGTCGACGGTCAGGGGGCCGGCCATGGTCAGCCGATCTCCTTCTGGATGCGGTTCCAGTTCTTCTCGAGGTCCTCGAGACCACCGATGTTGAAGAACGCCTGCTCCGAGATGTGGTCGTACTTGCCCTCGACCAGGCCGGAGAACGCCTCGATGGTCTCGCTCAGCGGCACGGTCGAGCCGGGGACGCTGGTGAACTGCTCCGCCATGTAGGTGTTCTGCGACAGGAACTGCTGGATCTTGCGCGCGCGGGCGACGATGATCTTGTCCTCCTCGGACAGCTCGTCGACACCGAGGATCGCGATGATGTCCTGCAGCTCCTTGTTGCGCTGGAGGATGGACTTGACCGAGTTCGCCGTCTCGTAGTGCTTCTGGCCCACGTAGCGCGGGTCCAGGATGCGCGAGGTCGACGTCAGCGGGTCGATCGCCGGGTAGAGGCCGCGCGACGCGATCTCACGCGACAGCTCCGTGGTGGCGTCGAGGTGCGCGAACGTCGTGGCCGGCGCCGGGTCCGTGTAGTCATCCGCCGGCACGTAGATCGCCTGCAGCGAGGTGATCGAGTGTCCGCGGGTCGAGGTGATGCGCTCCTGCAGCTGGCCCATCTCGTCCGCGAGGTTGGGCTGGTAGCCCACCGCGGACGGCATGCGGCCCAGCAGGGTCGACACCTCGGAGCCCGCCTGCGTGAAGCGGAAGATGTTGTCGATGAACAGCAGCACGTCCTGCGACTGCACGTCACGGAAGTACTCCGCCATGGTCAGCGCGGACAGGGCCACGCGCAGACGCGTGCCCGGCGGCTCGTCCATCTGGCCGAACACCAGGGCGGTCTGGTTGATGACGCCGGACTCGGTCATCTCCTCGATCAGGTCGTTGCCCTCACGGGTGCGCTCGCCGACGCCGGCGAACACGGAGACACCGTTGTGGTTGTTGGCGACGCGGTAGATCATCTCCTGGATGAGGACCGTCTTGCCGACGCCCGCACCACCGAACAGGCCGATCTTTCCTCCCTGCACGTACGGCGTGAGGAGGTCGATCGACTTGATGCCCGTCTCGAACATCTCGGTCTTGGACTCGAGCTGGTCGAAGGCCGGGGGCTTGCGGTGGATGGGCCAGCGCTCGGTGACCTCGATGGTCTCGCCCTCCTGCGCGTTGAGCACCTCACCGGTCACGTTGAACACGTGGCCCTTGGTGACGTCGCCCACGGGCACGGAGATGGCCTCGCCGGTGTCCTCGACCGTGGCGCCACGCACCAGGCCGTCGGTGGGCTTCAGGGCGATCGCGCGCACCATGTTGTCGCCCAGGTGCTGAGCGACCTCGAGGGTCATGTGCAGGATGCCCTCGTCCTCGCCCTGCGCGCTCAGGTCGATGTCAACGGTGAGCGCGTTGTAGATGTCGGGGATGGCGTCAGCGGGAAACTCGATGTCGACGACGGGGCCGATCACGCGAGCCACACGGCCGACGACGGGCTTGGTGGAGGAGTCCTGCGACTCGGCCGGCTTCTTGGCCGCCGGCTTCTTCGCGGTCTTCGCGGTGGGGGTCATGGGTGTCTCGCTTCCGGTCACGAGGCCGCGAGCGCATCGGCGCCCGAGACGATCTCGCTGATTTCCTGGGTGATCTCAGCCTGGCGCGCCGAGTTGGCGAGCCGGGTGTACTGACGAATGATGTCCTCGGCGTTGGACACGGCGGTGTTCATCGCGCGCTGGCGGTTGGCCAGCTCGGACGCGGCGGACTGCAGCAGGCACGTGTAGACACGCGCCTCGATGTACCGCGGAAGGGCGGCGTCCAGCACGGCCTCCGGGGAGGGCTCGAACGCGTACAGCGGCTCGACGTCCTCTCCCGGCTCGGCCACGCCCTCGACGATCTCCAGCGGCAGCAGGCGGATGACCCGCGGCTCCTGGGAGACCATCGACGCGAAGTGCGTGTAGACGATGTGGATCTCCGCCACCCCGCCGTCCTCGACGGAGGCCGTGAACGCCTCGTAAAGCGCGTTCGCGATCTCGTTGGCCGTCTCGACATCAGGGCTGTCCGAGCCACCGGTCCACTTGCCGGCGAGCTCGCGGTGGCGGAAGTTGAAGTACGACACGGCACGGCGACCGGCAGCGAACTGCACGATCTCCTTGCCCTCCGCCTCGAGCCGCTCCCGCAGACGCTCGGACTCACGGATCGCGTTCGCCGAGTAGGCGCCCGCCATGCCACGATCCGCGCTCACCACGAGCACGGCGGCGCGGTTCGTGTCGTGACGCTCGGACGTGAGCGGGTGCTCGACGTTCGAGTGCGTCGCCACGGCACTGATCGCACGCGTGATCGCCCTGGAGTACGGCGCCGCGGCGGTCACACGGTCGCGAGCCTTGCCGATGCGTGAAGCCGCGATCAGCTCCATCGCACGGAAGATCTTCTTCAGCGACTGTGTCGACCGGATCCGCTGCCGGTAGACGCGCTGCTGTCCGCCCATCGGCTACTTCTTCTTCTTCGCGACGATCTGCTCCTGCTCGGACTCGACGTCGCCGCCGCCCTCGATCGTCGCATCGGTCGTCAGCTCCGTGCCCTCAGAGGCCAGGAACGTCGACAGGTAGTCGTCCACGGCGGACTCGAGGGCCTCCGTGGTCTCGTCCGTGAGCTTGCCGGACTCGGCGATGTCGGTGAGGACGGAGGTCGAGCGGCGCAGGTGGTCGAGGAGCTCACGCTCGAAGCGCAGCACGTCCGCCAGCGGGATCTTGTCGAGCTTGCCCTTGGTGCCGGCCCAGATCGAGACGACCTGCTCCTCCACGGGATACGGCGAGTACTGGGGCTGCTTGAGCAGCTCCATCAGGCGCGCACCGCGGGTGAGCTGCTGGCGCGAGGCCGCGTCGAGGTCCGACGCGAACATCGCGAAGGCCTCGAGCGAGCGGTACTGCGCGAGGTCGATCTTGAGCGTTCCAGACACGCTCTTCATCGCCTTCACCTGCGCGGAGCCGCCCACGCGGGACACCGAGATGCCCACGTCGATGGCGGGACGCTGGTTCGCGTTGAAGAGATCGGACTGCAGGAAGATCTGGCCGTCCGTGATCGAGATCACGTTGGTGGGGATGTAGGCCGAGACGTCGTTCGCCTTGGTCTCGATCACCGGCAGGCCCGTCATCGAGCCCGCGCCCATGTCGTCGGACAGCTTCGCGCAGCGCTCGAGCAGACGGGAGTGCAGGTAGAACACGTCGCCCGGGTACGCCTCGCGGCCCGGCGGGCGGCGCAGCAGCAGCGACACGGCGCGGTAGGCCTCGGCCTGCTTCGACAGGTCGTCGAAGATGACCAGGACGTGCTTGCCGTCGTACATCCAGTGCTGGCCGATGGCCGAGCCGGTGTAGGGCGCGAGGTACTTGAAGCCCGCGGGGTCCGAGGCGGGCGCGGCGACGATCGTGGTGTACTCCAGAGCGCCGGCCTCCTCGAGGGCGCCGCGCACCGAGGCGATCGTGGAGCCCTTCTGACCGATGGCCACATAGATGCAGCGCACCTGCTTCGAGGGGTCGCCGGTCTCCCAGTTGTCCTTCTGGTTGATGATCGTGTCGATCGCGATCGCCGTCTTGCCAGTCTGGCGGTCGCCGATGATCAGCTGGCGCTGACCACGGCCGATGGGGATCATCGCGTCGATGGCCTTGAGACCAGTCTGCAGGGGCTCGTGCACCGACTTGCGGTCCATGACGCCAGGCGCCTGGAGCTCGAGCGCACGGCGAGCGTCCGTCTCGATCTCGCCGAGGCCGTCGATGGGCGTGCCCAGCGGGTCCACGACGCGGCCCAGGTAGCCGTCGCCGACGGCGACGGAGAGGACCTCGCCGGTGCGGTGCACCTCCTGGCCCTCCTCGATGCCGGTGAACTCACCCAGCACCACGACGCCGATCTCGCGGACGTCGAGGTTCAGTGCGAGGCCCAGGGTTCCGTCCTCGAAGCGCAGCAGCTCGTTCGCCATGCAGCCGGGCAGGCCCTCGACCTGCGCGATGCCGTCGCCGGCGAGGATCACGCGGCCGACCTCTTCGCGCACGACGCCCGAGGGCTCGTACGACTTCACGTAGCTGTCGAGCGCGTCCCGAATCTCATCGGGACTGATCGTCAACTCAGCCATGTCTCATCTCTCCTGTCACTACCGCGGTCGCGGTGTCGTCTTCGCTAGCCGACGAGTCGTCGTCGTGCCTCGTCGAGCCGGCTGAGGACAGTGCTGTCCACCACCTCGGACCCGACCTGAACTCGGATGCCGCCCAGGACCGCGGGGTCCACGGCGACGTTGATCTGCATCTCGCGGCCATACGCCTGCTCGAGGATCGACGCCAGGCGCGTGCGCTGCTTCGCGGACAGCTCCACGGCGGCGGTCACGTTCGCGACCGAGCGGCCGCGACGCGCCGCGGCGGTGTCGAGCAGCGAGTGCAGCGCGGGGATGAGCCGCTGACCGCGCGGCACGCCCACCACGCGGGTGAGCAGCGCCTGCGAGACGGGGTGGAGCTTGCCGCCCAGCGTGCCCTCGAGCAGCGCGAGGCGCTGCTGCTTGGTCGCCGAGCGGTTGCTCATCGCGACCAGCAGGTCACGCTCGGCGCTGAGCAGCCGCTCCACGCGGAACAGCTCCTCCTCGACCGCGTCGAGCGTGCCGGCGTTCTCCGCGTAGGCGAACAGCGCCAGCTCGCCGGCGTCATCGATCGACTCCGCGAGGTCCGCCTCGGCGGACCAGCGCTGGTTCGCGAACGACGCCACGGCGTCGACGGCGCGCGAGTCGAACGAGCCGAACAGCTGCCGGACCAGCGTGGCCTTGTCCGTTCCGGGCCGCGCCGGGTCCGTCAGGGCACGCCGCAGCGAGCCCGACGAGTCCAGGGCGTCGACCACCGCGAACAGGTGCTCCGCGATCGTGATGCCGTCCTTGCCCGCCGCCGTGGCGACGGCGTCGAACTCGCGCATCACGGCATCGTGAGAGGCCTGGCTGGTTCCGCGCATCGGCTCTATCCCTTCGCCTTGTCCGCCGACACCTGGGCCTCGAGGTCGTCGAGGAAGGTGTCGATGATCCGCTGCTGGCGGGCATCGTCCTTGAGGGACTCGCCCACGATGCGGGAGGCCAGCTCAGTGGCGAGCGCTCCCACCTCGGTGCGCAGCGACACGATCGCCTGCTGGCGCTCCGCGTCGATGTGCTTCTGAGCGGTCTCGACCAGGCGCTGAGCGTCCCCGGCTGCCGACTCGCGCGTCTCCGCGACGATCTGGCCGGCCTCGGAGCGCGCGTCCTCACGGATGCGCGCGGCCTCGGCACGGGCCTCGGTCAGCTGAGCGGTGTACTCCTCGAGCGCCGCGGCCGCTTCGGACTGGGCCTCCTCGGCCTTGCGGATGCCGCCCTCGATCTTCTCCGCGCGCTCGTCGAGCACCTCCTGGAGCCTCGGCAGGATCTTCCACATGAAGACCCCGACGATGATCAGGAAGATGATCGTCGACCACAGGATGTCGTAGTTCGCGGGGATGAGCGGGTTGTACGAGGTCTCCTCGCCCGTCTCCTCCGCCGCGACGACGATGAGGTTGAGTGCGGTCATGGCTTAGGTGAAGAGGAAGCCGGTGACCAGGCCCAGCAGGGCGAGCACCTCGACGAACGCGACACCGATGAACATGGTGGCGCGCAGCTGGCCGGCGACCTCGGGCTGACGCGACATGCCCTCGATGGTCTTGCCGATGAGGATGCCCAGGCCGATGCCGGGACCGGTGGCCGCAAGGCCGTAGCCGATGGTCGCGACGTTGCCCGAGACCTCCGCGAGAGTGGTGGTGTCCACTGGTGTTTCCTTCCGTTGAAGCGACGCCCTCCGGCGCCGCACATCTGGGGTGGTTTAGTGCTCTTCCTCGATGGCCATGTTGATGTACACAGACGACAGCATGACGAAGACGTAGGCCTGCAGCGCCGCGACGAAGATCTCGAACAGCGTGAAGGCGAATCCTGCGACGAAGGTGACGGTGCCCATGGCCTTCATGGCGCCGGCGGCCTCGAAGAAGAAGTACTGGGTGGCGGCGAAGCACAGCACCAGCAGCAGGTGGCCGGCCATCATGTTCGCCGCGAGTCGCAGCGCGAGCGTGGCAGGGCGCAGGATGAACACCTGCAGGAACTCGATGGGCGTCAGCAGCAGGTAGATGCCCTTGGGGACGCCGGCCGGGAACAGGCTGGTCTTGAGGTAGCCGCCCAGCCCGTGCTGCTTGATGCCGACGCCCAGGTACAGGACGTAGACCCAGATCGCCATGACGATGGGCAGCCCGATGAGCGACGTGCCGGCCATGTTGATGAACGGGATCACGCCGGTGATGTTGAAGGCGAGGATCGCGAGGAAGAGCGTGGTCAGGAACGGGAGGAAGCGCTTGGCGTTCTCCTTGTCCATCACCTGCTCGACGATCTGGGTGCGGACGAAGTCCAGCAGCATCTCGACCACCGACTGGCCGCGGGTGGGAACCACCTTCGCCTTGCGGGACACCAGCCAGAAGATCAGGATGAGCACCGCGGCGGCGATGACGCGCGCCAGCATGATGCGGTTGAACTCGAAGATCGTTCCCTCGCCGAAGAGCGCCGGCGGGAAGAACTCCTCGACCGTGGGGGCGTGGAAGCCGTCTGAGTACGTGAGCCACCCGAGGAGGCCCGAGGAGTCGCCGTCATCGGCCGCGAGCTCGGATGAGGCCGCGGTGGCCGCACCCAGGGCTAGATTCGCCACAGAATTCTCTCCAGGAGTCGTGAAGCTGGTGGCGCGGACAGGGAGCCAGCGCGCCGGTACCGTGATGCCCCAGAATCCTAACGTATCCGCCGGGCTACTTCGACCCCGAGCCGGCGCCGGGATCGACGTAGGGGATCCTCGCCGAGCGGATCACCCAGAAGTCCACCGCGAGGGTTCCGAGCACCCCCACCACGGCGAAGGCCGCGAACAGCTCCTTGTGGAAGTCGGCGACGTTCTGGAGCAGCAGCAGGGCGACGATGATGATCAGCATCTTGAGCAGCCACGAGCCGCCGATGATGCCTGCCATCACGTGCGCCTCGCGGTCGTGGCCGATCACCATCGCGAGCTGCGTGGTGAGGCCGGAGAGCGCGGCCACGGCGACACCGATCTCGGCGGCCACGAGGCCCGGCGCGCCGGCGACCAGCAGTCCCACCGGCACCGCGATGAGCGCGAGCGCGACGATCCCGATGACGGTGACGCGCAGCGCGCGGCGGTAGGTGACGGATTCCTCGTTCACGGCTTCTCCTGGGATGAGGCATCGGCGGCCGATGCGCGGGTGGTCGGGGCAGCCGAGGACGACGCGGTCTCGAGGCTCACATGGTCGTCGCGATGGTAGCCCTCGGGGGTGATGCGCTGCAGCGGCTTGACCTTGTCGCCGGCGTTGCGCCACCCGCGGGACAGGCGGCGCCGCAAGGCCGGCGAGAACGTGATGAGGGCGCACACGGCGATGCCGCAGGCGATGAGCACCAGTGCCTGCCCGGTGGGCAGGAACACCAGCGAGACCGTGCCGAAGGACAGCACCGCGGTCCACAGGTAGAGCACGCTCACGGCCCACCGGTGCGAGTGGCCCGCGCGCAGCAGCACGTGGTGGAGGTGGTGGGCGTCGGGCATGAACGGCGACTGTCCCTTGAGCACCCGTCTGATCACCGCGAGCGTCATGTCGATCAGCGGCACGGCGACCACCATGAGCGGCAGCACGATGGGGATGAAGGCCGGGATGCGCTCGCGCTCGGACACGACGGTGGGGTCGATCTGGCCCGTCACGACGATCGCGGCGGCGGCGATCGTCAGCCCCAGCACCATGGACCCCGAGTCGCCCATGAAGATGCGGGCGGGATGCAGATTGTGCGGCAGGAAGCCCAGGCACGCGCCCACCAGCCCCGCGAGGATCAGCGTCGCGAGCGATGAGTAGTCTCCCGGCGACGCGGAGCGGGCGAGCACGTACGTGTAGGTCAGGAACGCCGCGCCGCCGATCGCGACCATCCCGGCGGCGAGCCCGTCGAGACCGTCCACGAAGTTCACGGCATTGATCGCGACCACGACCACGATCACCGTGGCCGCCAGCGAGAGGTACGAGCTGCCGATCGTGAGGCCCGCGATCGGCACGGTCACGAGCTGCACGCCGCTCCACGCCATGATCAGCGCAGCCAGGACCTGACCCGCGAGCTTGGCCATCCAGTCGAGGTCCCAGATGTCGTCCGCCATGCCGAGCGCGCACACCAGGGCGGCCCCTCCGAGGACGCCCCAGACGGCGCCGGAGGCGTCGAACACCGGATCGAGGAACGGGATGTTGCTCGCGATCAGGATCCCGGCCGCGATTCCGAGGAAGATCGCGATCCCGCCCAGCCGCGCGGTGGGCAACGTGTGGACGTCGCGATCGCGCACGGCGGTCACCGCCCCTGCGCGGAACGCCAGGTGGCGCATCGCAGGAGTCGCGGCGTACGCGACCAGCGCGGCGACCACGAGCAGCGTCAGATAGACCTTCACCCGGCGGGCTCCCCTGCCGGATCCTCGGAGGCCGATGGGGGCGGGGGCTCAGGCGCGAAGGCCTCCGCCCCCGCGATCTCCTGCAGCCGCTCGCGGCTCACTCCCCCGTCCCGCAGCACCCGCAGGCCGGCCGGGTCCGTCGCATCGACGATGGTCGAGGCGGTGCCGAGCGGGCTGTCCCCGCCGTCCAGGTAGACGGCCACGGCGTCGCCCAGCTGGGCCTGCGCGTCGTCCGCCGTCGTCGCGGCGGGCTCGCCGGTCCGGTTGGCGCTCGTGACCGCAAGCGGGCCGGTACGGCCCAGCAACGCGAGCGCGGCGCCGTGGTCCGGCATCCGCAGCGCGACCGTCCCGTGGGTGTCGCCCAGGTCCCACGCGAGCGTGGGCTGGGAGTGCACGATCACCGTGAGTGCGCCGGGCCAGAGGGCATCCATGAGCGCGCGCGCGGACGCGGGCACGTCGCGCGCGAGGCCGTCGACCGTCCGAAGGTTCGGGATGAGCACGGGGGGCGGCATCTGGCGTCCCCGGCCCTTGGCGGCGAGCACTGCGGCCACGGCATCGGCGTTGAAGGCGTCGGCGCCCACCCCGTACACGGTGTCGGTGGGCAGCACGATCACGGCCCCGCGCTGCACCGCGTCGACCGCGGCGTCGAGGCTCGGGCCCCAGGTGGCGGGGTCGAAGCAGGGGTAGATCACGTCGACAAGTGTGTCAGACGCCCACGCGGGTCACGATGAGCATGCGGTCGCGTCCCGTCAGATCCTGCTCCGTCCGGGCGTCCGCCCAGAACTCGGACCGATTGACGAACGCACGCAGCGCCGGGCCCTGATTATCGGCGTGCTCCATGATGAGGGTCCCGCCCACACGCAGCAGGCGCGCGGCCTCGTCGATGATCGCGCGAGGCAGATCCAGGCCGTCCGCGCCCTTGCCGTACAGCGCCTCGGGCGGGTCGAAGTCGCGCACCTCCGGGTCGCGCGGCACGCCGTCCGGCGGGATGTAGGGCGGGTTGCTCACCACCACATCCGCACAGCCGTCGAACAGGTGCAGGCAGCGCCGGGCGTCGCCGAGCACGGTGCGCACGCGCGGGCGCACGTCGTCGGGCATGAAGCGGGCGTTGAGGCGCATGTAGACCAGCGCGCCTTCGCTCTTCTCGAGCATCGTCACCTCGGTGTGCGCGACCTCGCTCGCGACCGCCAGGCCGATGGCGCCGGAGCCGGCGCACAGGTCCGTCACCTTGACGATGCCGTCACGGTTGGGCGTCGCGGCGCGCGCCGCGTCGATCGCGGCCTGCGCGACGAGCTCGGTCTCGGGGCGCGGGATGAACACGCCGTCGCCCACCTGGAGCTCGAGGTCGCGGAAGTACGCCTTGCCGGTGATGTGCTGGAGCGGCTCGCGGCTCATGCGCCGCTCGATACGAGCCTCGAGCAGGTCGAAGTCGAGCGGGTCCTCGGGCCAGTGGTCGTCGCGCGCGGCGGCCGTGCGCACCTGACTGGGCTCCCAGCCGAAGGTATGCGCCATCAGCGCCACCGCATCGGCCTCTGGGCTCGGCACGCCCGCCTCTGCCAGCCGGCGCGTGATCTCACGCAGGCGCGCTCCGACGCTGGGCATCAGGCGTGGTGCGCTTCCAGACGGGCGGCCTCATCCGCGTCGATCGCTGACTGCACCACGGGACCCAGCTCGCCGGCGAGCACGTGATCCAAGTTGTACGCCTTGTAACCCGTGCGGTGATCCGCGATCCGGTTCTCCGGGTAGTTGTAGGTGCGGATGCGCTCGGAGCGGTCGACGGTGCGCACCTGCGACTTGCGCATGTCCTGCGCCTCTGCGGCAGCGGCCTCGCGCTGCGCCGCCAGCAGGCGGGCGCGCAGGATGCGCATCGCCGACTCCTTGTTCTGGAGCTGGCTCTTCTCGTTCTGGCAGCTCACCACGATGCCCGTGGGCTCGTGCGTGAGGCGCACGGCGGAGTCCGTGGTGTTGACGGACTGGCCGCCGGGGCCGGAGGAGCGGTACACGTCGACGCGCACGTCGTTCATGTCGATCTCGACCTCCTCGACCTCCTCCACCTCCGGGTAGACCAGCACGCCCGCAGCGGAGGTGTGGATGCGGCCCTGCGACTCGGTGGCGGGCACCCGCTGCACGCGGTGCACGCCGCCCTCGTACTTGAGGTGCGCCCACACGCCGTTCTCGGGGTCGACGGCGCCCTTGGCCTTGATCGCGACGGAGAGGTCCTTGTACCCGCCCATGTCCGTCTCCGTTGCCTCGAGGATCTCCGCCTTCCAGCCCTTGGCCTCGGCGTACTTGAGGTACATCTTGAGCAGGTCGCCGGCAAAGAGCGCGGATTCCTCGCCGCCCTCGCCGGACTTGATCTCGAGGATCACGTCACGGGAGTCGTCGGGGTCGCGCGGAATCAGGATCCGGCGCAGAGTCTCGGTCGCCTCCTCGGCCGCGGCCTCGAGTCCGGGGACCTCGGCCGCGAACTCGGGGTCCGCGTCGGCCATCTCCCGGGCGGCCTCGAGGTCGTCCTGGGCCGATTCCCAGGCCCGATGCGCGGCGACGACGCGGCCGAGCTCCGCGAACCGACGGCCCAGCGTGCGCGAGCGCCCGGCGTCCGCATGGACGGCGGGGTCGGCGAGCTGGCGCTCGATGTCGGCATACTCGTCCAGCAGAGGCTGGACGGCGGCGAAGGCTTCAGCCACGTCGTCGTCGCGTGGAGTTCCGGGTTACTTCTGGTTGCCGTAGCGCTTCTGGAAGCGCGCGACGCGACCGCCGGTGTCCATGATCTTCTGCTTGCCCGTGTAGAACGGGTGGCACGCGGAGCAGACCTCAGCGTGGATCGAGCCATCGGTCACGGTGGACTTGGTCTCGAAAGTGTTGCCACAGGTGCACGTGACCGTGGTAGTCACGTACTCGGGGTGGATGTCCTTCTTCATGATCTCCCTTTAAGGTGCCTCCGGGTCCTCGCGCGTACTTCGCGGTCGGTGAACCGGACGGCCAGCCCTCTATTGTGCCACGGTCGCGGCACCCTGGCCACTCCCGGAGCCCGCCGGACGGCCGATGCGCGAGGGGGGACGCACAAGGGCCGGGCCGCTGATGCGACCCGGCCCTTCGTGGGGCGCGCTCTACTTCGACGTGAGCTCGTTGTCGCTGTCGTTGCCCGGAGTGGTCTTGGCGACCTGCACCAGGAACTCGGCGTTCGTCTTGTGGTCGCGCAGGCGGCCCAGCAGCAGCTCGGTCGCGGCGACGTTCTCGAGGCCGGACAGCACGCGGCGCAGCTTCCACATGACCTTGAGCTCCTCGGTGGAGACCAGGATCTCCTCGCGGCGCGTTCCGGACGAGTTGACGTCCACGGCCGGGAAGATGCGGCGGTCGGCGAGCTGACGCGACAGGCGCAGCTCCATGTTGCCGGTGCCCTTGAACTCCTCGAAGATCACCTCGTCCATCTTCGAGCCGGTGTCGACCAGCGCGGTGGCGAGGATGGTCAGCGAGCCGCCGTGCTCGATGTTGCGCGCGGCGCCGAAGAACTTCTTGGGCGGGTACAGCGCTGCCGAGTCGACACCACCGGAGAGGATGCGGCCCGATGCGGGCGCGGCCAGGTTGTAGGCGCGGCCCAGTCGAGTGATGCCGTCCAGCAGCACCACGACGTCCTGGCCCAGCTCCACGAGGCGCTTGGCACGCTCGATCGCGAGCTCGGCGACCTGGGTGTGGTCGCCTGCCGGACGGTCGAAGGTCGAGGCGATGACCTCGCCCTTGACCGAGCGCTGGAAGTCGGTGACCTCCTCGGGACGCTCGTCGACCAGCACGACCATGAGGTGAACCTCGGGGTTGTTCGCGCTGATGGCGTTGGCGATGGACTGCATCACCAGGGTCTTGCCTGCCTTGGGCGGCGAGACGATGAGCCCGCGCTGGCCCTTGCCGATGGGCGCGACGATGTCGATCACGCGGTTGGTGAGGTTGCGCGACTCGGTCTCGAGGTGCAGGCGCTCCTGCGGGTACAGCGGAGTGAGGTCGCCGAACTCCTTGCGAGTCTTGGCCTCCTCGGGGCTCACGCCGTTCACGGTCTCGACGGTGGCGAGGGCGTTGAACTTCTGGCGCTGACCTCGCTCGCCCGGGCGCGGCGGGCGGACGGTGCCGGTGATGGCGTCGCCCTTGCGCAGACCGTACTTGCGGATCTGGTTCATCGAGACGTAGACGTCCGACTTGCCGGACAGGTAGCCAGTGGTGCGGATGAAGGCGTAGTTGTCGAGCACGTCGACGATGCCGCCCACGGGGCTCAGCTCCTCGTCGTCGCGAGCCTCGTCCTCATCCTGACGCGCCTGCGGCTGGGTGTCGCCGCCGCGCTCGTCGCGGTTGCGGTTGCGTCCGCGTCCGCGTCCACGGCGCCGGCGGCCGCCGCGCTCGTCGTCCTCATCGTCGTTGCGGTTGCCGCGACCGTCGTTGCGGTTGCCCCGGTTGTCGTTGCGGTCATCGCCGCGGCTCTCGTTGCGGTCGTTGCCGCCCCGGTTGCCGTCGTCGTTCTTGGGAGCGTCCTCGCCCTTGCCCGCGATCTGGACGGCCTCGGCGGCGCGGCGTGCGCGCTCGTCCGCGTCCTCGTTGCCGGAGCGCTGGGCGTTCGCGTCCCCGTTCTGCTGCGTCCCGGCCTGCCGCGGCGCGCTCTGCGCGGAGTCCGCACGGCGGGAGCGCGAACGCTCCTTGCGCTCGCCGCGCTGCTGCGAGTCCTGCCTCTGGTCCTGCTGGGAGCTGTCGGCAGCCGGGGCGTCCGCGCCCATGGCGGGCGCCGCATCGGCTGCAGGCGCGTCCGCCTTGGTGGGGACCACGCCTCCGTTCTTGATCGCTTCCACGAGGTCACTCTTTCGCATCTTCTTGACGCCGGAGACTCCAAGCTCGGAGGCGAGTGCCTGCAACTGAGGGAGCTTCATCGCGCTGAGAGCCGTGCCGTGATCGGCGGCGGCCACGTTGGTGTCTGTCACTGATAGTCCTTTTCTTCGCACGGGCCTGGTTGGCTCCTGATGAGTGCGATTTCCCTCCCAGGCGTCCGGGTGTGCGCGTACGCCGTCGTCCGCTGACGCATGAATGCCGTGGGAAACGCCGTCCGCCGCGGCTGGTTGCCGACTGGGGGAGGCCTGTTCAGGCTACCACTGCGGTTCGCTCGGCCCAAATGGCCCCCGCAGCACGGCCGATGCGCGTGCCGCCCGTGCGCTCGGCAGGGTGGTGCGCGGCGTGTCGGGCTGCTCCCGGTTGCTGGCTGAGACCTGGGGGAATAGATTCCGAGGAGGCGGTGCCGGATGGCGCCGCGTCCCCTACCCGCACGAGGAGCGAACGATGACACTAGGACCTATCGAGGTCGTCACGATCGGCTTCGAGTCCGGTCGCTTCCAGGGGGACATCATCCCCGAGCTGGAGCGCCTGGTCGAGGCCGGCACCATCAGCGTCGCGGACGGAGTGTTCGTCCAGCGCGTCTCGGACGAGGAGACCACCATCGTGGAGTTCGGCCAGGACGACGCGGACGGCGACGTCGCCCGCGTGGGAGCGCTCATGGGCGAGGCCCTGGGCCTGATCTCCGACGAGGACGTCGACCTGCTGACGGCGGAGCTGCCCGTGGGTGCAGCCGCCGCGATCCTGGTGTTCGAGCACACCTGGGTCCGTCCGTTGCGCGACGCCATCGCCGCCGCCGGCGGCGAGCTGATCGACTCCATCCGGGTGCCAGGCCCGGTGGTCCAGGAAGTGCTCGACGCACTCGAGAACGAGGAGAGCTAGACATGCGAGGAAGGATCGGACGTCCCGGACTGATCGGGACAATGGCGCGCACCGCCGTCATCTCCGGAACGGCCACCGCCGTCTCCGGCAACGTCGCCCGCCGCCAGCAGGGCCGCGCGCAGGCCCAGCAGGAGCAGGCCTACGTCGAGCAGCAGCAGGCCGCGCAGGTGCAGGCGGCCCCTGCGCCCGCCAACGACCTCATGTCCCAGCTCCAGCAGCTGGCCGATCTGAAGGCTGCGGGGGTGCTGGACGACGCCGAGTTCGCGGCGGCGAAGGCGAAGCTGCTCGCGTCATGAGCCGGTGGACCACCATGGTCCGCGAGACCAGGTGGGGCGCCACCCTCAACACTGTCGAGTACCTCCGGGAGGCGGCCTTCTTCGAGGGCCCCACAGTGCGCGCGCAGCACACGCGGTTCTGGCTGTTGCTCATCCTGGCGTCCGCGATCGCGACCGCGGGGATCGTCGCGGACTCCACTGCGACCGTCATCGGCGCCATGATCGTCGCTCCCCTCATGCGCCCCATCCAGGGCACCATGATCGCCACCGTCCTGGGCGACAGGACGAACCTCGCCCGCTCGATCGCCATCATGATCGCGGGTGCGATCGGCGCCATGGGCGTGGGCTTCCTGCTGGGCCTCATCGTGGTCCAGGAGGTGACGGCGGAGACCAACGCGCAGGTCGCGGGGCGCGTCTCCCCCGGTCTGGTGGACCTGTTCGCGGCGCTGGCCGTGGGTGCCGTGGGATCGATCGCGATCGTGCGCTCGGACATCTCGGACACGCTGCCAGGCGTCGCGATCGCCATCTCGTTGGTGCCCCCGCTGTGTGCGGCGGGTCTCGCCCTCGAGTCCGGCGCTCCTGGCCAGGCCTTGGGCGCCGTGCTGCTGTTCGTCACCAACGTCGCCGCGATCCTGGCGACCGGCTCGATCGTGATGGCGATCTATGGCTTCTCTCGGCTGCGCATGCTGGAGGCGGAGGACAAGGAAGCCGAGAGGCGCCGGCGAGTCAAGGCCTACATCACCACGGCGGCGCTGGTGCTCCTGGTCACCGGGCCCCTCACCTACTCGACGGCCAAGGCGATCAACGACCGCTCGCGCATCGGCCAGATCCAGGACTACGTCGAGCAGGTCACGGCCGAGTCCAAGTGGTCGATCGTGTCCGTCACCTCGCGCGAGAACGACCTCATCCACGTCATCGTCAAGGGCACTCCGCCGTTGCCGGACATCGACCAGGTCTACGCGAACATGGAGGACGCTGGGATCGACGCGTCGAAGGTGATCGTGGAGTTCATCCCCTCGTACACGTTCGATGCGAACGGCGAGCGCGACTCCTTCTGAGCTCGCGAGAGGGGTGCGGGCCCTTATGACGAGCGCCTGCCAAAAGTGTGGACAAGCGAGCACGGAACCGGGCGTACTTCCGTGTGGGGTCCGATAGGATCGGGGGATGATCGACCCTCGCGGACAGGAGACTCTGTCGGGCTCCGCGCAGTCGGAGATCTTCCAGATCCTTCGCGATGGCCAGCCGCGCACGCGGTCGGAGCTCGCGACGCTCACGGGCCTTGCACGGTCGACGGTCGCCGCCCGCGTCGAGGCCCTCCAGCGCGCACGCCTGATCCGATCGGTCGCGCACGCCGCCTCCACCGGCGGGCGCCCGTC
>NZ_BONR01000005.1 GCF_016862815.1 Demequina activiva
CGCGCGAAC
Source organism: Demequina activiva (assembly GCF_016862815.1). Lineage (GTDB taxonomy): Bacteria > Actinomycetota > Actinomycetes > Actinomycetales > Demequinaceae > Demequina > Demequina activiva. The sequence continues at coordinate 10 of NZ_BONR01000005.1, forward strand.
ACGTGGGAGCGCGGCACGTCCGAGAATGTCGGGGTCGCGGGAAGGCTCTGCTCAGGCGATCCGACCAGCTTGTACAGGAAGGCTGCCATCTGTCCGCGCGTCACGGCGTCGGAGGGGCCGAAGGTGCCGTTGGCGTAGCCGGAGGTGACGCCCGAGTCCGCGAGCCATTGGATGTGCTTGGCGAAGACGTGCCCGCTGGAGACGTCCGCGAATGACGTCGCGGCCCGCGCGGGCGCGGCCACCATCGTGGTGAGCATCAACGCCACCAGCATCGCGACGCTCGTCAGTGCTGCGGTCAGGCTCACACGCGTGTTGGCGTGCATGGATGGACCCCCCTGCTCGATGGCTGTCATTCCGCAGGGGAGCGTACTGAGGGAGTGTGACGCGGTCAACACCGCGCGTGGATCTCAGCTGAAGACGATGGTGCGGTGCCCGTCGAGCAGCACACGGTGCTCGGCATGCCAGCGCACGGCCCGGGCCAGGGCGCGGCGCTCGACGTCCGCTCCCAGCGCCGTGAGCGTCTCCGGCGTCGCGGTGTGGTCCACCCTGTCCACGTCCTGCTCGATGATGGGCCCCTCGTCCAGGTCCGCGGTCACGTAGTGCGCGGTGGCCCCGATCAGCTTGACCCCCCGGTCGTGCGCCTGGAAGTACGGGCGCGCGCCCTTGAAGCTGGGCAGGAACGAGTGGTGGATGTTGATGGCCCGGCCGTGCAGGGCGGTCGACAGCTCGGGAGAGAGGATCTGCATGTAGCGGGCCAGCACCACGAGCTCCACGTCCAGCGACTCCACGAGCGCGAGCACCTGCGCCTCCGCCTGCGGCTTGGTGTCCGCGGTCACCGGAATGTGGTGGAAGGGCTTGCCGTAGAACTCCGCGAGCGGGCGCAGCGTCTCGTGATTGCCCACCACGGCAGCGATGTCGATCGGAAGGGTCCCGGCGCGCTCGCGGAACAGCAGGTCGTTGACGCAGTGGGCGGCCTTGGACACCATCACCACCGTGCGCATGCGCCGGCCGGCGACGTCGAGCGTCCACGTCATGTCGAAGGGCGCCAGCACCTCGAGGATGGCGCCCTCCAGCGTGGCGCGATCCGCGCTCGAGGAGAACTCCACTCGCATGAAGAACAGCCCCGTGTCAGGGTCGCCGAACTGCTGGCTCTCCGTGATGTTGCCCTCGTGGCGTGCGAGCAGGCCGGAGACGGCGTGCACGATGCCGGGACGATCGGGACACGACAGACTGAGAATCCAGGAAGCGGAGGCCATGACCTCAGCGTAATGGGGACCGCCCCGCCGCCTGCTCCGTCACAGGTCGCGCGGCGAGTAGGTCGCCCACACGCTCGAGAGGCCTCGCGTGCGCATGTAGACGCCGCGCTGCGGGTCACCCGATCCGTCGGTGGTGTTGCCCTCGATCGTGAACAGCGTGCTGCCCCCGGACACCGAGCGCACCATCGCCGCGTGCGATGGAGTCCCCGTGCCCCAGTCGAACAGCACCACGTCGCCGGGCTCCAGCTCCGCCGTGGAGGGGCTCATGTCGAGCACGCCCCGAGAGCGCAGCTCGTTGACGAAGCTCGGGTAGCTCGAGCTGTAGGGAATCTTGGAGCCCTGACCCGACGCGTAGAAGGACCAGGTCACGAACACCGAGCACCAGGCGTTGTTGTCGCCGATCCACGAGTTGTACTTGTTGCTCCGCCAGGACGGCTCCTCGTAGCCGGCCTGCGAGTAGGCCGCCGCGAGGGGCGAGGCGAGGTCGGGCGCGCCGTACGCGACGTACGTCCCCGGGCTCATCGAGGAGCCGTTCTCGTACACGGCGCCGCCCGAGAACTGCTGCAGGCAGCCGCTCTCCAGGTAGCCGCAGGTGACGTCGCCGAAGGGAAGGCCGAGCGACCCGCCCCACCAGTGGCGGTTGCGGTATGCCGTCTCGATGTCGTCGAGCACCATCCAGGTGCGGGTACCGAAGCGGTTCGTGACCTCGACGAGCATGCCGTCCTGGAAGAACTGGTAGCGGCCCGCGGTCGCCCCACCGGGATAGTCGGCCTTGCTCAGGTAGGCGGCACCGAGGTTCTTGATGGAGGACGTCGGCGAGCCCAGGCGCCAGGCCACGTCCTGCCGGCGCTCCTCGAGGGTGCGCGAGCCGGAGGAGGCCGTCACCGTCAGCGCAGGCCCGATGACCTGGCTCGACGTCCCCGGCAGCGCGACCACGCGGTAGTCGGTGGTCCTGCTGGGGTTGACCTGGTGACGGAACGAGCCGTTGCCCCAGGTCGTCAGGGTGGTGACGGTGAACCAGGATCCGCCCGTGCGCTGCTGGATGCGGACGCGCGTGGCGCCGGGGTTGCTGCCGCGGTCCTTGACCACGCCGGTGACCCACACCGCCTCCTTGTCCTTCACCGTGTTCGCGCTCACCGAGGACGACAGCGAGTAGCGCGCAGGTTGCGCCACGTAGATGCGGAAGGCTCCGGTGCTCGCGCCGAACGCGTTGACGCGGTAGTAGCGCGTCGAGGAGGGGCGCCACTGGATGTTCGCCTTGCCGTCGTCGCCGAACTCGACGCCGATCGAGGACGTGCCCCAGGTGCGACCGTCGCGGCTGTACTGCAGCACGCCGGAGCCCGACCCGCCGTGTGAGGCGCGCACGGTGACCTCGGCGACGTCGCCGCGATCGATGGACGCGTCGTGACGGTAGTAGGTGAGGTCGATGGGCTCGACGCGGACGGTGAAGGTGTCGAAAATCTGGCCGTTCGAGGTGAAGCGGTAGGTCCGCGTGCCTGACGGCGACCACGTGTGGGTCGCGACGCCATCCTGGATCGCGAGATGGATCGGGAACGTGTGCCAGGCGCCGTTCAGCTTGTACTGGAGATGCGCCGGCCCGGCCACGCCCTCGTCGCTCAGGTCGATCGACGCCGTGGTCGAGTCGCCTCGCTGGATGCTCGCCTCGCTGGTGGTCTGCGCCGCCTGCGCGCTGGTGGACGCCGCCACCATGAGAGCGGCGACCATGGCGCCGATGAGGAGAGCCACAATGCTGCGGTTCAACGTGGGTCGGAGTGATGCTGGCATGGGTTCCCGTTCTGGTCGCGTGCGCCTGTCCCGCCGTGCGGGCCCATTGTAGACAAAACGGATGTCGTCACTCTGAGAGTTCTCTCACACTGGCAGTATGGAGACATGAGCGAAGATCAGGTGCGCATCGATGTCGTCACAGCCGACCACGTGGGAGAGCTTCTCACCGTGCGCCGCGCGGCGTTCGTGACGGAGGCTCAACTCTACAACGACCCGAACATCCCCGCCCTCACGCAGACGCTCGAGGAGCTGCTGGTGGACCTCGAGTCCGAGGACGTGGTCACGCTGGGCGCATGGGAGGGTGCACGCCTCATCGGTTCGATCAGGGTGGGCATCGAGGGGGACAAGGCGACCATCGGCCGCCTCGCGGTGACGCCGGACAAGCAAGGGCAGGGCATCGGCACCCAGCTGCTGTTCGCGGTGCTGGGCCACCTGCCCGAGTCGACCAAGGAGGTCTGGGTCTTCACCGGCCAGAACTCCAAGCACAACATCGCGCTGTATAACAAGGCGGGCTACGAGCACCAGTTCGACCAGGTCGCCGGCGATCTGACCTACGCGTACCTCAAGAAGGTGCTCGAGGCCGGCGCGATCGTCGACGACGACGCGGACAACGCGGTGCGCGGCGACAACTGAGGCCGTCCATCTGAGCGTCATCTGAGAGGCGCAGCGGTGACGATGAGGGTGTGAGCACCGCACTGTCCACCCCCACGCCCGCGACCTCGCATGCCGCCGCAGGCGACGCCCCAGAGCGCGCGCCACGCGACCGCTCGATCGACACGGTCGCGGGCGCGCTCATCGTCCTGGTCGTGTTCGGTCACGCGATCGAGCCGCTCGAGGGTCGCGTCTCCGAGGCCGTGCTGCAGTGGCTGTTCCTGTTCCACATGCCTGCGTTCGTGTTCCTGACCGGCTACGTCACCCGGTGGTCCACGCACATCTCGCTGCGCAGCCTCGCGACGCGACTGCTGTTCCCGCTGGCGGTCTTCACCGTGATCCACGTGGCGCTGGCGGCCGCGCTCACGGCGGAGAGCCCCGCGTTGACCCCCCTGACGCCACCGTGGACCCTGTGGTACCTCGCCGCGGTGTTCGCGTGGCGTGTGGCCGCGCCGTGGCTGAGCCGCCTTCCGGCAGCGGTGACGGTGACCACCTGCGCCGCGCTGCTCGTGGGCACCCTCGATGTGGTGGGCTCGACGCTGGCGCTGGCGCTGTCGCGCATCGTCGCGTTCGCGCCGTTCTTCGTCGCAGGCCTGCTGTGGCGCGACGCGTGGTGGGCGCGGCTGCGCACCCGTCCCGTGCGGATCGCGGCGGCGATCGCGCTCGCTGGCGCGCTCGTCTGGTCGTGGGTGTCCTCACCCACGTTCGATCGCAGCGTGCTGTTCCTGACGGACAGCTATCAGGTGTTCGGGCTCACGAACGCCGCGGGGATCGTCCAGCGCGCGGCGGTCCTTGCCCTCGGTGGCGCGCTCGCTCTCGCACTGCTGTCGTTCAGCGGGCCGCAGTCGCGGCGTCTCGCCGTGATCGGCGCCGCCACCCTGCCGGTCTACCTGCTGCACCCGCTCCTGCTGTATCCGGCCCACCTGCATGGCTACCCGGAAGCGCTCTCGGGGCCGGTGATGCTGCCCGTCCTGGCCCTCGCATCGGCCCTCTTCGCGTGGGCAGTGACCCAGCCGCGCGTGGTCGCCTGGACACGCCCGCTCATGGACCTGCGGTGGTGGAGGGACCGCGCGCGCTCGCGTTAGCGCCGGGCTCGCACGCGGCCGATGCGCGTTGCTAGACTGGCGCGCGTCGCGACTGGCGCAGTGGGTCACCACGAGGGAGCGGCACTCTTCTAGGACTGTTGGTCGTACGCCTGGGCCAAGGTCACCGGACAACCGGCGGCCCTGCCGCCGCGGCAAGCAGACAAGGAACGAGATGAGCACCGACTCCAGCGCCACCGCAGAGGTCATGAACGCGACCCTGCAGGACTTCGACCCCGAGATCGCCCAGGTCCTCGACCGCGAGCTCACCCGCCAGCAGACCTACCTCGAGATGATCGCGTCCGAGAACTTCGTGCCCCGTTCCGTGCTGCAGGCGCAGGGCTCGGTGCTCACCAACAAGTACGCCGAGGGCTACCCCGGCCGCCGCTACTACGGCGGCTGCGAGGAGGTCGACGTCGCGGAGAACATCGCGCGTGACCGCGCGAAGTCGCTCTTCGGCGCCGAGTACGCCAACGTTCAGCCGCACTCGGGCGCCACCGCCAACGCCGCGGTGCTGCACGCCCTGATCAACGCGGGCGACACCATCATGGGCCTGTCCCTTCCCCACGGCGGTCACCTGACGCATGGCATGAAGCTGAACTTCTCCGGCAAGCTCTACAACGTCGCCGCCTACGGCGTCGACGAGCAGACTCACCGCATCGAGATGGACCAGGTGCGCGAGCAGGCCTTGGCCGAGCGTCCCGACGTCATCATCGCCGGCTGGTCCGCGTACCCCCGTCACCTCGACTTCGCCGCATTCCGCGAGATCGCGGACGAGGTGGGCGCCAAGCTGTGGACGGACATGGCTCACTTCGCCGGTCTGGTCGCCGCAGGTCTCCACCCCAGCCCCGTGCCGCACTCGGACGTGGTGTCGACCACGATCCACAAGACCATCGGTGGGCCGCGCTCGGGCATGATCCTGTCGCGCGATACGGAGTATGCGAAGAAGCTCAACTCCGCGGTGTTCCCGGGCCAGCAGGGCGGTCCGCTGATGCACGTCATCGCCGCGAAGGCCGTCGCGCTCAAGGCCGCCGCGGCACCCGAGTTCCGCGACCGCCAGGACCGCGTGCTCGAAGGCGCGCGCATCATCGCCGAACGCCTGCTCGCGCCCGATGCGACGGACGCCGGCGTGTCCGTCGTCACGGGCGGCACGGACGTCCACCTGGTGCTGGCGGACCTGCGCCACTCCGAGCTGACCGGCCAGGATGCCGAGGACCTGCTGCACGAGGTGGGCATCACGGTCAACCGCAACGCGGTGCCCTTCGACCCCCGCCCGCCGATGGTGACCTCCGGGCTTCGGATCGGCACGCCTGCGCTGGCCTCACGCGGCTTCGGCGCCGAGGAGTTCACCGAGGTGGCGGACGTCATCGCGACGGCGCTGATCGCCGGCAAGGGTGCGGACGTGAGCAGCCTGCGCGCTCGCGTGAAGCGCCTCGCGGACGACTTCCCGCTGTACGACGGGCTGCAGCAGTAGTGGCGGCTGCGGAGATGTCGGCTCAGCGACTCGACGGCAAGGCCACCGCGGCCGCCATCAAGGCCGAGCTCGCCGAGCGCGTCGCGGTCCTGCGGGACCGCGACGCGGCTCCGGGCCTCGGCACGCTGCTGGTGGGGGACGACCCGGGCTCCACCTGGTACGTCAACGGCAAGCACGCGGACTGCGCAGAGGTGGGCATCGCGTCGATCCGCGAAGACCTCCCGGCGACCGCGACGCAGCAGGAGATCGAGGCAGCGGTCGCGCGCCTCAACGAGGACCCGGCGTGCACGGGATTCATCGTCCAGCTGCCCCTTCCCCCGGGCATCGACACCAACCGCGTGCTCGAGCTGATCGACCCCGACAAGGACGCGGACGGACTGCATCCCACGAACCTGGGCCGCCTGGTGCTGCGAGTGTCCGAGGAGGTGACCTCCTCGCTTCCCTGCACGCCCAAGGGCATTATCGAGCTGATCGAGCGCCATGGCGTCTCGCTGCGCGGCAAGGACATCGTGGTCGTGGGACGCGGCACCACGGTGGGCCGCAGCATCGGCCTGCTGCTGACCCGCAAGGCCGTCAACGCCACGGTGACGCTGTGCCACACCGGCACCGCGGACCTGGCGTCGCACACGCGCGCAGCCGATGTGATCGTGGCTGCTGCGGGCGTTCCTGGCATCATCGCCGCGGACATGGTGAAGGACGGCGCCGTGCTGATCGACGTGGGAGTCTCCCGCGTGACGGACCCGGAGACCGGGAAGTCGAAGGTCGCCGGCGACATCAGCGGCGGTGCGGTGGCGAAGTCCTCCTGGTACTCGCCCAACCCCGGCGGCGTGGGTCCCATGACCCGCGCGATGCTGCTGTCGAATGTGGTCGAGGCCGCCGAACGAGAGGCAGGGATCCGCTGATGCGCATCGTGTCCGTCAACGTCAACGGCGTGCGAGCCGCCGCGCGCAAGGGCATGGCCGAGTGGCTCGACGGCTCGGGTGCGGACGTGGTGTGCCTCCAGGAGGTGCGCGCGCCGCTCGAGATCACGGGGCCGCTCGTCGGCGAGCACTGGCAGGTCGTCGAGGAGGCCTGCGAGATCAAGGGCCGCGCAGGCGTCGCGATAGCCTCGCGTTCCGAGCTCACGGATGTGGTGTCGGGCGTGGAGGCGCTGGGGGAGATCATGCGCGAGCCCGTCCACACGGGACGCTGGATCGAGGCCACCGTGCAGTCGCCCGCGGGGCCCGTGCGCGTGGTCTCCACGTACCAGCACTCCGGCACCGCAGGGACGCCCTCGATGGACCTGAAGTACGCGATGCTCGACGCCGCGACGGCGCGCATGGACGCCCTGCGCTCGCAGTTCGAGCGCGTGGTGGTGATGGGCGACATCAACATCGCGCACCAGAACAACGACATCAAGAACTGGAGGGGCAACCTGAAGTCCGCGGGCTTCCTGCCGGAGGAGCGCGCCTACCTCGATCGCTGGGTCGAGGCCGGCTGGGTCGACACCCACCGCACGCACGTGGGCGACCAGCCGGGGCCGTACACGTGGTGGTCCATGCGAGGCAAGGCGTTCGATAACGACGCGGGATGGCGCATCGACTACCAGTTCGCCTCACCGGCACTGGCAGCGGCCGTCACGGACGTCCGCGTGGACCGCGCGCCGTCGTACGACACCCGGTGGTCGGATCACGCGCCCCTGATCGTCGACTACGCGCTGTAGCCGCCTAGACCATCAGGAACCGCGGTCGCGGGCGGTGCTCCGCGACGAAGGCCTCGTCGATGCGGGCCGCGACGTGGTCCGCCTCTGCGCGGCGCACGAGTGCGATCGCGCTGCCGCCGAACCCGGCGCCCACGAGACGCGCACCGAGCACTCCCGCGCGGAAGGCGGAGTCGACGGCGAGATTGAGGTCCGCGCTCGAGACGTCGAAGTCGACCTCGAGCGAGGCGTGCGAGCGGTAGAGCTGCTTGCCCACGTGCACGAACCGCTCGTGTGCCGGGCCCGTGTTGGCGAGCTCGGCGCAGACGTCGGAGACGCGCTCGATCTCCGCGACCACGTGCCGTGCGCGCGCCTTCAGCACCGGATCAGCGAGGGCCTCGATGCGCATGCGCGCGTCCGGCGCCCCGGCGAGCTCGCGAAGCGAGGCCACGCCCAGCGCCTGTGCCGCAGCCGCGCACTGGCGCTGACGCTCCACGAAGCCCTCGGTGCGCCGGCGGCCTGCGGTGCGCACGTCGATCACCAGGAGTCCGAGCCCGTAGTCGGGAAAGTACAGCGGACGATGCTGCGCGAGCGGAGGGTGCTCGCTGAAGTCCAGCTCGAGGGCCTCGCCCTCGCGGCAGCGCAGCTGGGTGTGCTGGTCGAGCCCGCCCGTGGGCGCGCCCGCGATGGCCTCCTCCGCATGGAGGCAGGCCTCCGCGAGCTCGGCGTGCGCCTCGTCCGAATCGAGCGCCAGGCGCCACAGGGCGTTCGCCGCCAGTGCCGTCGCGCACTCGACCGCGCCCGATGACGCCAGGCCCGCACCCGGCGGCACGCATGACGTGATCGCGAGGTCGAGGCCAGGTCCGTCGAAGCCCCGCTCGCGCAACGCCCACACCACTCCGGCGCAGTACGCGGGCCACCCCTGAGCCGTCGTGGGATCGATGAGGTCCATGTCGCACTCCCAGGTGCGACCAGGGCCCTCGAGCCAGTCGCCCGCCTCCGAGACCACCCGCAGCCTGCCGTCCTCGCGAGCCCTGCCGGCCACATAGGTGCGGTGGGGAGTCACGGTGGGAAGCGAGAGGCCACCGTTGTAGTCCGTGTGCTCGCCGATGATCGTGATGCGACCGGGTGCGGACCAGACCCCCTTCGCCTCGCCGTCCCACGTCTGGGAGAACAGCGCGCGCGCACGGGCCTCCCCCTGCCCCCGTGTCCACGGATCGACCCAATCCGGGCCCTCCATGGAGGCCTCGCTCCCCATAGGGGCCATTGTGCCAGGAAGGACCGTGATGGCGAGGGCGTCGACGCGAGCGGCGTACCATGGGCGAACCGGTTCCGAGCAGGAGGACGACCCATGGCCGACGACGCATCTGCCCCCTCGGGCTCCGAGGAGGCTCCGGCCGCCCCCAAGCGAGCCCCGAGGAAGTCTCCCGTACGCAAGCCAGCGGCCACGAAGGCGCCCGCGACCAGGCGACCCGCAGCCGCGAACGCAGCCGCGCCCGCATCGGCGAGTGCCCAGGACGTCGCGCCGCCAGCAGACGCGGCGAGCGACGCACCGGCCGCGGAGCCGCCCGCGTCCGCTCCCGCCGTGGAGCCGTCCCACAGCAGGTCGATCCTCGACCGCGTGCGCGAGAATCGGGTGGGTCCGGTGACCGCTGGGCTCATCGTCGCGCTCGTGGTGGGCCTGCTGCTGTCCGTCCTGGTGGCGAGCGAGCCCAGCGTGCTCGCGATGACGATCCTGGGCGCGCTCCTGGCCGCCGCCGTGGGCTTCGCCGTGCGCTACCTGGCGACCGGTCCGAGTCTGCTGCTGCAGGCCGAGACGTTCCTGGTGACGGTGATCGGCATCCATCTCATGGGCGTGACGGGCATGGTCGGCGGCGACATCCCGCTGCTGTCGGAGCTGGGAGCGCAGGGGCCGGGCTTCAACGAGGCACTCCTCGTGGCGCTCGCGACGCCTCCGGTGTCCACCGGCGGCCTGTTCGCCGGCGTCGTGGCAGCGATCATCGTGGGCTGGGGCAGGCGAGTCGACCCCGTCTGAGCATGCAGGGCGGCTGAGTCGAGGGACTCAGCGGCTCACGGGGGTGACGCCCAGCGAGCGGCCTGCGAGGCCGCGCTGACGTCCGCTCAGCGTGCGTGCCATCTCGCGCATCGCCTGCGCAGCAGGCGACTGAGGGTCGCTGACCACCACGGGCGTGCCGGCGTCGCCCGCCTCGCGCGCCACGATGTCCAGCGGCACCTGACCCAGCATCGGCACCGTGGTGCCGAGGGTCTTCGAGAGCCTGTCAGCGACGATCTGTCCGCCGCCCTCTCCGAACACGTGAAGGCGCGAGCCGTCCGCCTGCTCGAGCCACGCCATGTTCTCGATCACGCCCACGACGTTCTGCGACGTCTGCGTCGCGATCGAGCCGGCGCGCTCGGCGACTCCAGCGGCCGCCGACTGAGGCGTGGTCACGACCACGAGCTCGGCGTGAGGCAGCAGCTGGGCGACGGAGATCGCGATGTCACCGGTGCCCGGCGGCAGGTCCAGGAGCAGCACGTCGAGATCGCCCCAGTAGACGTCCGCGAGGAACTGCTCGATCGCGCGGTGCAGCATGGGCCCGCGCCACACCACGGGTTGGCCCTCGGGCACGAACATGCCGATCGAGACCGCCTTGACCTCGTGCGCGATGGGAGGCAGGAGCATGTCGTCCAGGCGCGTGGGCTGGCCCTTGACTCCCAGCATCCCGGGAATCGAGAACCCGAAGATGTCCGCGTCGAGCACGCCCACCTTGAGGCCGTCCTGCGCCATGGCGGCGGCGAGGTTCGCGGTCACAGTGGACTTCCCCACGCCGCCCTTGCCGGAGGCGATCGCGTAGATCCGGGTCATGTTGCCGGGCTGAGTGAACTGGATGACGGGCTCAGGCTTGCCGCCGCGCAGCTTGGAGCGCAGCTCGAGGCGCTGCTCCTCGCTCATGACGCCCAGCTCGATGCGGACGTCGGCGACTCCGGCGACCTTGCCGGCGGCGCCCTTGACGTCGTCCGTGATGCGCTCCTTCATGGGACATCCGGACGTGGTGAGGTCGATGCCGATCACGGCGGTGGCGCCATCGAGGTCCACCGAGCGCACCATGCCGATCTCGGTGATCGGGCGGCGGATCTCGGGGTCGATGACGGTGCTGAGGGCGTCGCGGAGCAGCTCGACGGTAGGCATGCGTCCATCGTAGGTGCTGGGCTGCTGGCAGCGAACCGGCGGGGACGGCGCGGTGGCCGTCCTCTAGCCGGTGCATTCTCAGGCCTCTGCGCAGGGGCGTGTGAGATACTGCACGCGACGCGCCGCGCACCGTTGCCGACGCCGCGATTACATGCAACGATGCATGCAATGAGCGCCGGTTTCACGGGAGGGGTGACGGTGTCGTACTCACAGACGTTCTATCCGGAGCGCGGCTCGTCCGCGCCGCGGCAGTCTCGCGGAGGCGCCGCGATGGGCCCAGCGGAGCGCATCCATCCGCCCCGCGCGAACGCGCTGCCTCACGCCCCGGTCGAACCTGATCGCGAACGGGTGTGGCCACGGGCCCTCGCGCTCAGCGCCGTCCTGAGCCTGGCAGGGGGAGTCCTCTACGTGGCGCTGCAGGTGCTGGTGGGCCAGGAGATCCTCGCCGCGACCATCGTGATCGGCGTGCTGGCCGGTGCCGGCATGCGCCTGGGAGGCCTCGCGGATCGATGGCTGGTCGCGTTCGCGGCCGCAGGCATCGCCATGCTTGCCTGGATGCTCGCATCGGCGGTGGGAACGGCGCTCGACCGTGCGCTCCACCCCGAACAGTCGCTCATCACGGCGTTCGAGTCCTCGATCGCGCCCGACGCGATCATCGGCATGCACGCGAGCGAGCCCCTCCTGGCGCTCGTCGCTGCGCTGCTCGTGAGCTCGGGCGCCGTGGTCGCCACGGCGATGTTCACCCGCTCGCGCTCGCGAGCGCTTCCCTGGGACTGAGCCGCCAGCTCAGCGCACGCCCGGCTCGGTGGGCTGGGACTCCTCCTGCTCCGTCTGCTGGAGCTCCTCGAGAAGCGCCCGCAGCTCCGAGCGCACGAAGTCGCGCGTGGCGGTCTCGTTGATGGCCTGGCGCAGGGACGCGACCTCGCGCGCGAGGTACTCCGTGTCCGCGAGGGAGCGCTCGGCGCGCTGACGGTCCTGCTCGGCGGAGACGCGGTCGCGATCGTCCTGGCGGTTCTGGGCCAGCAGGATCAGCGGCGCGGCGTAGGACGCCTGCAGGGACAGCATGAGCGTGAGGGCGGTGAAGCCGTTCGCGGCTGAGTCGAAGCGCAGGTCCGCCGGCGCGAAGGAGTTCCACAGCAGCCACACGATGCAGAACACCGTGAGGTAGACCAGGAACCGAGGCGTCCCCAGGAACCGCGCGATGCCCTCCGACACCGCCCCGAACCGGTCGGAGTCCTTGCGCCGTCGCCGGCCGAACCTCCGCTGCTCGCCCTTGGGGCGATCGAGGCGGTCGCTCATGATGCCGCCTCCGCGGCGTCGGCATCGTCCATGTGCTCGCGCCAGTCGTTGGGGAGCAGGTGGTCCAGCACGTCATCGATCGAGATCGCGCCCAGGAGCCGGCGGTCGTCATCCACCACGGGCAGCGCGAGGATGTCGTACGCCGCCATGCGGCGCGACACCTCCTGGAGCGAGTCCTGCGCCTCGAGCGCCTCGATCGCGGGATCCGTGTAGCTGCCGATCGCCTCGTGCGGCGCCTCACGCAGCAGGCGCTGGATGTGCACGAGACCGAGGTAGCGACCGGTGGGAGTCTCGAGTGGCGGGCGCACCACGAACACCATCGAGGCAAGCGCGGGCGGCAGCTCCTGCTTGCGCACCAGGGCCAGGCAGGCGGCCACGGTGGTCTCCGGTCCCACGATCACGGGCTCCGTGGTCATGAGTCCGCCGGCGGTGTCGTCCTCGTAGGCGAGCAGCTGCCGCACCTGCTGAGCGTCCTCCGGCTCCATCAGGCCCAGCAGCGCCTCCGCCTGCGACTCCGGCAGGTCGCCCAGGAGGTCCGCGGCGTCGTCCGGGTCCATCGCCTCGAGCACGTCCGCGGCACGATCGCTGTGCAGCGTGCCCAGCAGGCGCATCTGGTCGTCCTCGGGCAGCTCCTCGAGGACGTCTGCGAGGCGCTCGTCGTCCAGCGCGGCGGCGATCTCCGCAGAGCGCTCGGGGGACATCTCCATGAGCGCGGCCGCGAGGTCCGCAGGCTTGTTGTCCGCGAAGCTCTGGATGACCAGCTGCGCCCCCTGGACCTCGTCGCGTCGCATGAGGCCGGTGACCTGGTCCAGCTCGACCACGACGGCCTCGCCGCGACGCGAGAAGCCCAGCACCGCCTTGCGGCGCTCGGCCTTGCGCACGTACAGACGCGTCACGGCCCAGGTGCCGCCGCGCATCGGCTCGATCGCGATGTCCTCGATGAAGGCCTTCTCGCGTCCGGACTTGATCGTGACCGAACGCTCGAACAGCTCCGCGATCGCGAGCGTCTCCGACGCGCGCGCCTTGAACCGGCGCAGGTTCAGCACGCCCGTGCAGATCACCTGCCCCGGCACGATCGACGTGACGCGGGTCAGCGGCAGGAACACGCGACGTCGCCCCGGAACCTCGACCACCAGGCCCACGGCCACGGGCGCTGCCCCTCGGCGCATGAGGATCACGACGTCGCGCACCCGCCCCACGGCGTCCCCGATGGGGTCGAAGACGGTGGTGCCGGCGAGGCGTGCGACGTAGACGCGCTCTGCGGGCTGACTCATGGGGTCAGCCTAACGGCGCCACCCGCGCCCGCCGGGGAGCCGCGCGAGCGTCAGGCCCGCACGGCCTCCCAGCACCGGAGCATCGCGGCGGCGCTCGCGTCCACATCGTCCGCTGTGGTGGCGACGTCGGAGACGGACACACGCATGGCCCGCCGTCCCTTCCACACCGTGGTGCCTGCCCAGCAGGTGCCGTCGCGCTCGATCGCCGCGATCACGGCCGCCGTCGTGTCCTCGTCGCCGAACTGGACCAGCACCTGGTTGAGCGACACCGGCGCCAGCACGGTCGCACCGCCCGCCTGCAGTGCGCCGGCGAAGCGTCCCGCGAGGTCGCACGCGCGCTCGACGAGCTGGGCGAGCCCGTGGCGTCCGTGCGAGGCGAGCATGGCCCATGCGTCGATGGCGCGGGCGCGTTGGGAGATCTGGATGCCCTTATACATGGGGGCCGATGCGGCGCCGCGCAGGTAGGGCGCGTCGCCGGCCATGGCGCGCGTCAGGTCCTCCGGCTCGCGCACGATGACGATCCCTGAGTCGTAGGGGACGTTCAGCCACTTGTGGCCGTCCGTCGCCCACGAGTCCGCCAGCTCGACGCCTGCGACCTGGTGGCGCAACCGGGGCGAGGCCGCGGCCCACAGGCCGAATGCCCCGTCCACGTGCACCCATCCGCCGCGCTCGCGCACGCCCGGGATGATCTCCTCGAACGGGTCCGAGGCGCCCGTGTTGACGTTGCCCGCCTGCAGGAGCACCAGGGTGCGGTCGTCAGTGTCCGCCGGGAACGCATCGGCGCGGATGGCGCCGGCGGCGTCCGTGGGGACGCGCTCGATCTGGCTCTCCCCGAACCCGGCCAGTCGCAACGCCTTGAGAGCGGAGGCGTGGACCTCCTCGCCCACGACGATGCGCAGGGCCGGGGCGCCGGCGAGACCGTCTCGCGCGACGTCCCAGCCCTGGCGCGCGTAGAGCGCGTCGCGAGCGGCGATGATGCCGGTGAGGTTCGCGACGGTGGCTCCCGCGTTGAAGGACGCGACGGCCGTGGAGGGAAGGCCGAGCGCGTCGATCACCCACCCGCACGCCACCTCGTCGAGGACGGACGTGACGGGGGACATGCCGCCGGCGTTCTGGTCCCAGGCTCCGGCGAGGATGGCGGCCGCCCCTGCGGCCAGGTCGGTGCCGCCCGTGACGAAGCCGAAGTAGCGGCCGTCGTTGAGGACCGTGGTGGCGGGGGAGCCGAAGGTGTCGAGCTCCGCCAGCACCTCACGGGCCGGGATGGGGTCGTCCTGGAGGGGGCGCCGGAAGACGTCCAGGCCGGCCACGGCATCGGCGCTGGGGAAGACGGGCCGATGGGCGGCGCCGGCCACGTACGAGCCGGCGCGCCGCGCGGCCTCCGTGATGAGGCCGATGCGCTCGCGGCTGCGGCCCAGGGTCACCGGGTTGGTGTGGACTCGGTTCAGGGGATCGGTGATCGTCATGGCTCGAGCATGGCGGTGACTGGCCCCTCGATGAAAGAGCCAGTGCAATCGCGACTGGCTCTTGCTCCAAGGGGCCAGTTTGCGGTGTGATGGCCCCATGCGCACCACAGCCGATCAGCTTCGCGACGTCCTCGACCACTGGCAGTCGGGGACCGGACCGCTCTACAGCCAGCTCGCGGACGCGATCGTGTCGCTCGCGGAGGCCGGCTCGCTCGACCACGGCACCCGCCTGCCGTCCGAGCGTGCGCTGGCCGACGCCCTGCACCTGTCCCGCAACACCGTCACCGCCGCCTACCAGCGGCTCCGCGACGAAGAGTGGCTCGAGGTGCGGCCCGGGGCCGCGCCCACGCTCGGCTCGCGAGCGCGAGGGCTCGATGGCATGTCCTATCAGGACCGCTTCGCACGCATCCTCCCCGGCGTACAGGCGCCGCTCGTGGGCCTGAGCTCGGCGTGCCCTCCGCCGGCGCCCGTGGTCTCGGAAGCGCTGCGCGACCCGGCCGCGATGATCGACGGCTCCGTCTCCGCCGGCACGGGCTACGCCGCCCTGGGCGACCCGGACCTGGTGCGGGCGATCGTCGAGCACCTGCGCGCTCGCGGCATCGACGCCCACCCCGACGAGGTGGTGGTGACCGCGGGCGGCCAGCAGGCGCTCTGGCTGGCGGTCACGGCGCTGGCTGGCCCGAGCTGCCCTGTCGCGATGGAGGCCGTCGCGTATCCAGGCGTGTTCGACGCGATCGCCTCCGCAGGGTCGAGGCCCCTCGCGCTGCCCATGACGCCCGACGGCCTCGACGTCGCCGCGTCGGTGAAGCTCATCCGCGCGGCCCGCCCCGACGTCGCGTATCTCACCAGCTTCCAGAACCCCACTGGAACGGCGCTCGCAGCCGAGGACGCGGCGCGGCTGCTCGCCGCAGCCGAGGCAGCCGGCACCACCGTGATCGACGATCGCATCACCGGGGAGCTCGCGCTGACCGGCTCCCCGCGCACCCCCTTCGCCGCGCTGGGCACCGGCGCGACGGTGGTGACCATCGGCGGGCTGTCGAAGATCTTCTGGGGCGGCATGCGCATCGGCTGGCTGCACACCAACGCCACGCTCGCCACGCAGCTGCGCAACCGCAAGGCGGCCATGGACCTGGGCAGCCCGGCCTTCTTCCAGCAGCTCGCGACGCGATTCCTGACAGCGCACTACGACGCGACCCTCGCGTGGCGGCTGGACTCCATGCGGGAGTCGCTCGCCGCGACCGTCGACGCGATCGCGGAGCACGGTCTGGACTGGGAGTTCCGGATGCCCGACGGCGGACCGTGCCTGTGGGTGAGGATCCCGGGTGGCAACGCCGAGCGCTTCGCGGCTCGGGCGGCCGATGCGGGCGTCCCGGTGGCGCCGGGCCCGGCCTTCGAGGTGATCCCAGGCGCCGGCGCGGAGTACTTCCGTCTGCCGTTCTACCTGCCGCCGGAGGACATGCGCCTGGGCGTGAAGATGCTGGCGGAGAGGGCGGCGTAGCCTCCGGTGGAGTCGGTGGAGTCGGTGGAGTCGGTGGAGTCGGTGGAGTCGGTGGAGTCGGTGGAGTCGGTGGAGTCGGCCCGCCCGCGCGATGGTCGCTAGAGCTATGACCAAGTTTTCGGTACAAGACCAACTGTGCTCAAGAAGTGCTCAAGGCGAACGCGCGTGATATAGGGAGCACATGACCCGCCGTAACTGCCCTCCAGAAGGCTGTAGTTCTCGACAATTCGTGCGCGGAGTTCATCTGGACCCAGTGTGCTCGACTTGAGCGCGAATATGCAGTCGCTCAGAACCACTTCGTCTGCCCGGTCCAACACGGCGATCTTGTCGACCGCGGGACGTCCAACTCTTGGAAGCAGAACGGCCGGACCCCGGATCCGGCGTCCGCGGGTCGTCCGCCGACTCGCCTTTGCGACCTTTCCGCCGCGAAGATTATCGGAGTGAATGAACTCCACTGGTGGTGAACTGCCGGAGTCGCTCAAGTGCACCGGCGTCGTGCCTCGGTAAAGCTCTACCGATTGGGTGGCTTTGCGGACGAAGGGCGGGATCACCGCCTCCAAGGACGCCTGTCGTCTCACCCCCGGCTCCTGGGTGAGCCTAACGAGCACAGTGGATGCATTTGTTCCAGCAAACGTACCTCGGCCATACTCTGCCAGCAGTTCAAGACTGTAGACCGCGCGGACCGCCTCGCGTGCCCTCTTGTCGATCTCAGAAGTCAAGACCGAGCGCGGAAGCAGGACCACTGCGGCTAGCGCCATAGGGGAGCGATCCAAAGCGCTTATCACGCAGGCCAAGGCACGCGAAGACCGCAGCTCGTCTCCCCGCAGGGTTGAGTGGAACCCGCGGTTGCCGCGATAGCTAAATGGTGGATTCAGAAGAAGTTGGGTGGGCTGCGGACAGGCATCATCGTGGCGGCAGGACATTTTAGGGCTGGCCGAGGAGAGTAGGTCGGCACGGCCAATGTGCCAGTAGGCCCGTGATCGGCTCAGTGCCTCGGTGACGGTCGGGTCCACGTCGGTCGCAAAGTACTGTCGCCGGCTTCCGAAGCGGTCTTCAGCGGCGTCGAGTAGAGCTCCTCCGCCTACGGCGAGGTCCCCGATCACACCATTCTGGTCGTCGGGAAGCGCGGCCGCCATCGCCGCCGCAATCTCGAACGGCGTGTAGTGAGCGTCGATGGCTATTCCCTAGTGATCGACGCGCGACTCGTCCGCCGCGCGATCAAGCAAGAAACCGGAGATGTCGTACGTACACACACGATGGACTCCGCGAGCGGCGTCCTCCCTCGGCACAGGGTGATCGTAGACGATCTCGACGCGCCCAGGGTTCGTCAGTGCAAACAGAATCGCACCCACCCCATGCGGTCGGGTCCCAATGGGTGCCACGATTAGGTACGGATCGTCCTCATCGCGTGCGATATCCTCCAGCAGCCCAAAGACGGAGAATGGACAACTTGCTTTCGCGAATCTCACTCTCCGGAACATGAAGCCGTCTGCGAGGGGATCCTGATTGCCGGCCCATGCAGAGAACGGGTAGTCGAGCCGATAGCCAGGAACGCCGACCACGGGATGTACCGATTCAGCAGGCTCCTGAACGGTCTCTACGATGTAGCCGAGGCGATTGCCTTCGAACCCTAGGAGAGGGACTACAAGCTTGTTGTCTTCGTGCTCGGCTGAAATCTTGGCGAACCCGGGAAGCGGACGCACGCCTCGAATTGTTTCGCTCAGGTCGAAGAGTACGCCCCGCTCATTGAAGTCGCTCTCGACGTACTCGTTGGGCGCGCGGTAGACGACGTGAAGTGCCTGCGGCACATCGAGTGCTGCCTTCAATAGGGGCGCCCACAGGGCGTAAGGCAACTGAGTGATGTCCAAGTACATTGGCCGGCCGATGCCGGAGAGGTACTCAACGACATGGTCTAGCTCGTACAGGTCAAGCTCCGTCGTAGAAGCTTCTCCAAGCGTCGCCTCAACGCGCGCTTCGCCCGATGGGCTCAGGACGAGAAAGAGCGTTCCTGCGGACTCCTCGCTAGCGCGCCACTCGTTGTCAATTGCTCCTCGCGGGCCTGCCCCCGAGCCATATATGTACACCGCTGCTGCGGGCACGTGAAACTGCTGCGGCTCGCATTCCCGAGTGCGAAGCAACGTATCAAGACTCGGCACGGAACACCTCCGAGAAAAGCGTGTTCTCGCTGGCGGCGGTGTCGTGAGGCGACCTGCTCGCGCGCTTGAGGATGACGTCGAGATGGCGGCGTGGGTCAGAGCCAAGACCCAGAATCTCGCCAGCGCGCAACTTCAACTTGCGCTTTCGACGATGACTGTAGTTGAAGTACGCAGAGAATATGGGATGAAGCTGGTAGCTAAAGTCGCTCACCTCACCTGACGCTGACGCCCGCTTGTCGGTTCGAAAGCGAGTGAGGGCGATATGCATCACTCCGGCATTGAGAAGCGGCAATGCACCTTCAATATTGCCCGTTGGAGTGAACTGATTGACCTCGGGTGCATGACCCTCCGGATGCGCAGCAAGAACTTGAAAAAGCCGGCCCAATCCTAGAACCAGTCGCGCGAGCTGCGCACCCTCGGCAGCGAGACCCGGGAGTTGTAGTAAAGCCCTTTCAGGCACACTGTGCGCCGCCGCTGTCTGCGTTCTGGGTGATACAGGATCCTCAAGAGAGTTGTCAAGTTCGAGGTGGCGATTGAGCGCCTCGAAAACCAGCTCCAACAAGAACCTGATGTTGCCATCGGCAAGCAGAGTATAGGTTCCCCAGCCGCAGTAGAACTTCTTCTTCCCGAGTTTATTTCTTCCAAGTGTGAACAGCATCGCATAGGCGTGGTTGTTGTACGCGTTTCGAAGCTTCGTCCTATTTCCGACGTAGGCGGAGCAAGTATCTACAAGAGTGCGCTCTTCAGCGCGCGCAAGATAATCAAGCAACAGAACGTAACTCACTGGCAGAGCCTCAACTTGCTCGACAAGTCCTTGCGACGCTCCCTGCTCAGACAGGCTCTCGATCACTCGCCTCGAGGCCGGCTCGCCGTCGAGCTGCAATGCTTCCTCGTCGACCGTCAGTCCTGGTAGGAGCGCACGGATTTCCGGCGCTTCGGCTCCATCGAAGACGCGATTGAGCCGTAGCTGGCAGATGTTCCGAGCGAACTCCTCAAAGGCGTCTCCACGGAGGCTCTGCGCGATATCGACAGAAGCAAAATCTGCTGGCTCCGAAATTGCCTGGCCATTTCCTAAGGTGCCAACCTCCCGATGCCCAGTTTCCTTGACCCCAATCTTGAAGGTGTAGGCCGCATCGCCGGAGTGCTTAACTAACGTGTTTATGACGCGCTGCTGATAGTTCAGCAGGTTTTCAAACTCATCTACTAGGAAATAAACGGGAAGCTCACCGCCGGGCTTCAGCGCCGAGACCTCGGCTGCTAATTCGTCGAGCGGTCTGCCAGGCAGGGAGAGCGTGACCGCATCTAGGGCCGATGAACTGTTGATGCGAGTCTCAAGATCGAGCAGCGCCTCATGAATCGATCTCGCGAGCGCTGCGGCCGAGGAGCACGATTCTAGCCCAAGAGAAGTCGCAGTGGCGCGGCAGGCGCTGCGGTCTGAGGGGCCAGCATTGACCCTATCATCGTGCCAGATAAGAAAGCGAGCCAACTTCTCCGCGAGTACAAGGTTGACATAGTGGCCGAACACGCTTTCCCATTTGTGCTCGTCGTATCCTCGCTGTTCGAAGGCACTCACAGCATTGGTGTTGACTCGCCAGTACACGCCGACGTGATTCCAGCGATCTAGGTCCTCTCCCTGTAGCGCTGCCTCACCCTCGTAGGACAGGCCCCTCAGGACTGTAGTCTTGCCAGTCCCCCGGCCGCCGATTAGGAACACTGGACGCATGGTCAATAACTCGGGCCAGTAGGTTGGCCTCGTGAACAAGCCGAACAGTTCGTGACGAAGATACTCTGCCCTTACTCCACCAAAATTCGCGTGGAGCGCCTCTACCTGGTCGTTGACTTCCATGAGTATCGCTACCTCCGCTTCACTAGGCAGGTCCATCCGGGGGTCTCAGCCCAGAACAGCGGGATCGTCGCATCGGGCACGGAGTGTTCGAAGGCGATGGCCAAGCCCAGTTCCTTGTATCCGTATCGTGCGTTCTCTTGGATTCCCGCGCGCTCGGATGCGGAGGCAATCGTGTCAACAATTGTTGCTCGCACGTCTGAGGGTAGAAGGTAGCACTCAGGGTGGGTGACGGAGGCTTCCGCCGCAAGCAGGTGTGCGCAAGCGAGGTGTACTTGCGGGGCAACTTCGGCGATACGTGTCGCTGCAGTCGATGTAGACACGGCGTTGCAGTACACAACGCTCGACAGGCGCCCTTCGTTTGCGAGTCCTGCCATCGAGTACTCGCGGCCGTCAAGCAGTGGGTAGTTTCGCTCCCACGTCTTGATGAACTGGTCGCCGCTGCCTGCGAAGTCGTCGATCAGCATAAGAGGACGCCGTCGGCCGAACGCCAGGCTTGCGACAGCATCTTCTGGCATCATCAACTGTGACTCGGTGATACCGAGTCTTTGTCGAGCGCGTCTTGCGAAAAGATGTCCCGAATCGGTGGGGTTCGGTGTTTCACCGGTTGGGAATGTGACAATCAGTCCCTCGCGGTACTCGGCCCAACTCGCGCGAGTAGGAAAGACGGGGCTAGCGTCCTTATCGGTTCGACTCGAGATGTCGTGATACGCGGAGCGCAAGAGCTGGTTGGTGTGCTCGTCGTCAAAGTAGACGAATGCATTTAGCAACGCAATTGCATGGTCGTATTCTTCTTCGGTAAAGTTGGCCAGCCACTTTTGCGGGTTGGTGTCCGAGGGGATCCGTGGCCAGATTCCAAAGTTCGAGAATCCATTCCGAGTTCGAAGAATCGTGTCGACATGCACCGTTGGACCACCGTAGTTCTCGTACCCGTTTTGAGCTCGCGGACGTGCGCCAGTATTCCCTAGCACGACGGTGCGGTCAACGGAGCGCTTCGCGGCTCGCGCGGCCGATGCGGGCGTCCCGGTGGCGCCGGGCCCGGCCTCCGAGGTGATCCCCGGCGCCGGCGCGGAGTACTTCCGCCTGCCGTTCTGCCTGCCGCCGGAGGACATGCGCCTGGGCGTGAAGATGCTGGCGGAGAGGGCGGCGTAGAGGCCTCCGTCCCGCCAGCGCGCGTCAGGCTGCGGCGGTCAGCCGTACCGAATCGACCCGCGCATCGGCCTCCAGAGCGCCGTGCGCGGTGATGACCTCGTCCGCTCCCAGCGACCGAGCGAACTCGTCGAGCCACGCGCGCGCCTGAGCCCCTGTGCCCACCGCGGTGATGCGCATCATGTCCGCGAGCTGGACGCCCTGCGGCGAGACCAGGAACGCGTCGATGTCCGCGTCCGAGTACTCCGGGACGGAGGGGCCGCGCTTGAGCATGCCGCGCACCCGCCAGCGACGCGAGCGCTCGAACTGGTCCTGCGCCTGCGCCGGATCCTCGGCGGCGAAGACGTTCGCCGCGACCATGAGGTGCGGCTCGGCGAGCTGCTGGGACGGCTGGAACCCGTCGCGATACGCGGCGACGGCCTCGTGCAGCGCGGCGGGGGCGAAGTGCGAGGCGAAGGCGTACGGGAGCCCCAGCTGCGCCGCGAGCTGGGCGCCGAACAGCGACGACCCCAGGATGTACAGCGGTACGTGCGTGCCCTTGCCTGGCGTGGCGACCACGCCGTGCACCCTCGACTCGTCGCCCAGATAGCCCTGCAGCTCGAGCACATCCTGGGGGAAGCGATCGGAGGCCTCGGGTGTGCGTCGCAGCGCCCCGAACACGAGGCGATCCCCGCCAGGCGCGCGGCCGAGCCCTAGGTCGATGCGCCCTGGGTGGAGCTCCGCGAGCGTGCCGAACTGCTCCGCGATCGTGAGCGGCGAGTGGTTGGGCAGCATGACGCCGCCCGCGCCGAGGCGGATGGACGTCGTGTGCGCCGCGACGTGCGCGATCAGCACGCTCGTGGCGGAGGACGCGATGCGCTCCATGTTGTGGTGCTCGGCGTACCACACGCGCTCGTAGCCGGCGGTCTCCGCGGCCTGCGCGAGTGCGACGGAGTGGCGGAAGGAATCGGCAGGGGTCTCGCCCGGCGCGATGGGCGCGAGGTCGAGGACGGACAGGCGTGTGGGCATCTCTCTCCAGGCTGGGGGCGCCTGGACAACGCCGCGGCGTGCGCGCGTATGCCCGGACGCTAGGGCCTGTCGCCGCCCAGGGCCGCCAGCGGATCGCTCTCGGGCTCGAGCTCGGGCTGACGCGACGCACGCACCCGCACGGTGACCAGATGGATCGCGAGTGCGAGACCGAACGCGGCGGCGAAGAGCGACAGCGCCGCGACGGGGCTCTCCATGAGCGTGGGGTCGATGACCATCACTGCGGCGAGCACCAGCATGGTGACGCCGGCGAAGAGCTTGAGCAGCTCGCCGTGCCGGTCCTGGATCTTGGTCGAGCGCATCGTCACCACGGCGATCCCGAAGATCAGCAGCTCGTCCAGCAGGAAGGGCACCATGTACGCGACGAACAGGCCGGCGGTCTCCGCGGGCCCCACGCCGTTCGCGTGCAGCATCCCCGTCCACAGCACCGGGAAGCCGGCGGTGCACGGCGTCTCCAGCAGCGACACCCCCACCGCGAGCACCACGGTGGCTCCCAGCGCCGGCAGCAGCGCCTTCTTGCCTGCGGCCTCGCGCATGCGCCGGTAGATGCCGGGCTTGTCCTCCTTGCGGATGGTGAAGGACACCCCCTTGCCGAAGGCGAAGTAATCCTTGACCGACACCACCCCGAACACGCCGGCCACGGCCGCCACGGCGAGCTGGATCCAGCCCATGAAGCCCACCACGGCCAGCGCCGAGTAGAAGGCCGCCATGTACAGCCCGTACATCGCCGCCGTCACCACCAGGAAGGTGGTGCCGATGGCGATCAGGCGGCGCCGGGAGTTGGTGCGCAGCACGATCGCGAGCAGCACGGACAGCACCCACAGCGAGCAAGGATTGATGCCGTCGACGAAGCCGATCACGATGGTGGACACCAGCAGCGAGTCCGCGCTGAGCGTCACCTCGCCCGCCAGCGGCACGTCGATCACCGTCTGCGGGGACTCTGCGCTGCACAGGCCCTCGTCCTGCGAGCAGGTGCCGGCACCGGCCGTACCGAAGACCCCCGGCATCGGCGCGCCGCCGTTCTCGACGGTCGCGATCGCGCCGGCCATGTCCTGCTCGATCTGATCCGTCCAGCCGATCCACACGCGCTCGCCGATCACGGTCGTGGGCACGGACCCGGCCTCGAAGCCCAGGCGCGCGGCCTCGGCGGCGAACAGCTCCTGGTTGGCGGCGTCGCCCCACACCTCGTACTGCACGATCCGGAGCTCGGGATGCTGGGCCTCGACCGTCTCGAGCCACTCCTTCTCAGCGGCGCAGTTGGGGCAGCCGTCGCCCCAGAACAGCACCAGATCCGCGTCCGGATCCACGGCCGATGCCCCGGTGGCCCGGGACGGGGCGGCTGGGGCGATTCCGGTGCTCGCGCCCGCGACGGTCGCGACCGAGGGCTCGGAGGCGGCGGCCACGTAGGCGCTCAGCGTCCTTCCTCCCACGAGCGCCAGCACTGTCAGGGCGAGCAGTGCGCCGCACACGACGGCGAGAGCGCGCTGCGCGCGCGAGGCGGGGGCGTGCATGGTGGCTCCAGTGCTCGACGACTGCGCCGCTGGCGCGGCGATGCCGTCAGGCTAGGCGCGGCCCCTGGGGCGGCCTCGGGACCCTGGTCCCGAGAGCGCTGCTACGCCCGGCGGTGCTTCCGCATCCAGGCCTCCACCGCATCGGCGTCACGCGGCAGGGCGGCGGACAGGTTCTCCACGCCGTCCTCGGTGACCAGCACGTCGTCCTCGATGCGCACGCCGATGCCGCGCAGCTCCGCGGGCACCGCGAGATCGTCGGCCTTGAAGTACAGGCCGGGCTCGATGGTGAAGACCATGCCGGGCTCGAGAGGCCCGTCCATGTACAGCTCGCGCTTCGCCGCCGCGCAGTCGTGCACGTCGAGTCCCAGGTGATGCGACGTGGAGTGCACCATCCAGCGGCGGAACAGCTTGGACTCGGGGTCCTTCGACTCGGGGACGATGCCCCACGCGGTCAGCCGGGCCTCGATGACCTCCATCGCCGCCTCGTGTACGTCGCGGAAGCTCACGCCGGGACGCGCCGCCGCGAACGCCGCATCAGCCGCCTCGAGGACCACGCCGTACACACGCCGCTGCACCTCGGTGAACTCGCCGTTGACGGGCATGGTGCGCGTGATGTCCGCGGTGTAGAGGCTCTCGACCTCGACCCCGGCGTCGAGCAGCAGCAGGTCGCCGTTCCGAACCTGGCCGTGGTTGGTGATCCAGTGCAGCGTGGTGGCGTGATCACCGGACGCGGCGATGGTCTCGTAGCCCACGGCGTTGCCCTCCTCGCGCGCGTGGCCGTCGAACGTGGCCTCGACCACGCGCTCGCCTCGCTTGTGAGCGATCGCGCGCGGCAGCTCCCCCACCACGCGCTCGAAGCCCGCGATGGTCGCGTCCACCGCATCACGCAGCTGCTGGATCTCCCACTCGTCCTTGACCAGGCGCATCTCGGACAGCGCGCGACGAACGGCCTTGACCGGCTGGGCGTGCAGGCGGATGCCGCTCGGCAGCTCGGACAGCGGCGCGGTGGCGATGCCCGTCATCGCCGCGAACTCCTCGAGGCCGGGCCGGCGGCCAATCCAGAACTCTCCCGTGCGGGGGTCGGTGTAGAAGTCGTCGTCGTCCTTCCCGGCCGGCGGCACCAGATAGAGCGTCGCCTCGTGTCCGCCTTCGACCGGCTCCATCACGAGAACCGCGCCCGGCTCGCGGTCGGTGCCCAGCCCCGTCAGGTAGGCGAAGTCGCGGTCAGGGGAGAAGCGGTAGTCGGTGTCGTTGCTGCGCACCTTGAGCTCGCCGGCGGGAGCGACGATGCGCGTGCCGGAGAAGCGCTCGGACAGTCTCTGGCGGCGCTCGGCGGCGAAGGACGCGGAGGCCATCGCCGTGGTCTCCCGGTCCTCGGGCTCCGCCCATTCCGAGCCGATCCACGCCTTGAACTCGGCGTTGTCGGGGCGCAGGGCGCGGGCCTTGTTGGTCTTGTCTGACTGCTCTTCGCTCACCGCCCTATGGTCGCATGCGGGCGCAGCGCGCTTGAGCGCCCGTACGCTGACTGTCATGCGCATCGACCTCCACACGCACTCGACCGTCTCCGACGGGACGGGCAGCCCGGCACAGGTGATGCGAGAGGCCGCCGATGCGGGGCTCGACATCGTCGCACTCACCGATCACGACAGCGTCGACGGCTGGGAGGCGGCTGCCGCCGAGGCTGCGTCGCTGGGGCTCGGCTTCGTGCCCGGCATCGAGGTGTCCTGCCGCCACCATGGCATCTCGATCCATCTGCTGAGCTATTGGCACGATCCCTCGGACGAGGGTGTCGAGGGGATGCTCCGGCGCACGCGCGAGGCGCGCGTCCATCGTGCCCGCGAGATCGTCGAGCGCATCGGCGTCGACTTCCCGATCACCTGGGAGGCCGTGATCGAACGCTCCGGCGGCGCCGTCACCGTGGGTCGCCCCCACATCGCCGATGCTCTGGTGGACCAGGGCGTGGTGCCCAACCGCAGTGCGGCCTTCGACAGCATCCTCATCCCCGGCTCCCGCTACTACGTCCCGCACTACGCCCCGGAGGTGACGGACGCGGTACGGACCATGGCGGCGGCAGGCGGAGTCACGGTGTTCGCCCACCCTGGTGCAGATGCGCGCGGGCGCATCGTCACCACCTCGGTGATCGAGCGCATGGCGCGCGCGGGACTCACGGGACTCGAGGTCGACCATCGCGACCACGACGAGCGTCAGCGGGACCGCCTGGGACGCATCGCCGACCGGCTGGGGCTGGTGCGCACCGGGGCGAGCGACTACCACGGCACGGGCAAGCTCAACCGGCTGGGCGAGAACCTGACGTCTCCCCACGCCCATGCGCGACTGGAGGCTGCGCGTCCTTAGAATCGCGCCATGCCCTTCGCCGCCGCGCCAGTGCTCGAGAACCCCTGGGTGCGCCTCGAGCCATTGACGCTCGCCCACGCGCCCGAGCTCGCGGGTGCGATCGCCGCCGGAGACCTGGCGAGGATCGCCTACACCCGCATCCCGCCGCCCGATGCGGTGGACGAGGAGATCGAGCGACGCCTGGCTCTTCAGCGCGAGGGCTGGATGGCGCCCTGGGCGGTCGTGGACAGCGCGTCAGGGCGAGCGGTGGGCATGACCACCTACATGAACATCGACGCGCTGCACCGCCGCGTCGAGATCGGCTCCACGTGGCTCGCGCGCCAGGTGCAGGGCACGCGGGTCAACCCCGCCATGAAGCTCCTGCTGCTCTCTCGAGCGTTCGAGGATCTCGGATGCATCGCGGTCGAGCTGCGCACTGACCGTCGCAACGCGCAGTCGCGCGCGGCCATCGAGAAGCTGGGCGCGCGCGAGGACGGCGTGCTGCGCCATCACATGATCATGCCCGACGGGCATCTGCGCGACACGGTCGTGTACTCGGTGCTCGCCCAGGAGTGGCCCGCCGTGCGCGAGCGTCTGCTGGCGCGCCTGAGCGAGCCCTCCTAGTCGCACGCGAAGGGCCCCGCCGACGCGTGGTCGACGGAGCCCTTCGTGGAGTGTGGAGGTCAGTCCTGCTGCTGCGCGGGCTGCCCGCCCTGGCCGCCCTGTCCGCCAGCGCCGCCCGAGCGGCGACGGCGACGGTTGCGCTTGCGGGGCTGGCCGCCCTCGGAGCGATCGCTAGAGCCGGCGCCGGATGCCTGCTCGCGGGGCGCATCGGCCGGGCGATCGCCACGGCTGCCGCCGCGTCCGCCGCCCTGGCCACCGCGGCCGCCGCGCGAGCGGCCGCCCGGTCCGCCGTCACGGCCTCCGCGACCGCCGTCGCGGCCGCCTCGACCGCCGTCGCGACCACGGTCGCCGCCGGGCTTCTTGCCCGTCTCGCCCAGGTCCTCGACCCGCTCGGCCTCGAGGCCCTCGAGGGTGCGCTTGTCACGGGGCAGGCGTCCCTTGGTGCCCGCGGGGATGCGCAGCTCCTCGTACAGGTGGGGGGAGCTCGAGTAGGTCTCGACGGGCTCCGGGAACCCCAGGTCGAGAGCCTTGTTGATGAGGCCCCAGCGCGGGATGTCGTCCCAGTCCACGAAGGTGACGGCGATGCCTGTCTTCCCAGCGCGGCCCGTGCGGCCAATGCGGTGCAGGTACGTCTTCTCGTCCTCGGGGCACTGGTAGTTGACGACGTGGGTGACGTCGTCGACATCGATGCCGCGCGCAGCCACGTCCGTGGCGACCAGCACGTCGATCTTGCTGTTGCGGAAGGCGCGCAGCGCCTGCTCGCGTGCGCCCTGACCCAGGTCTCCATGGATCGCGCCGGCAGCGAAGCCGCGGTCGCGCAGCTCGTCCGAGACCTTCGCGGCGGTGCGCTTGGTGCGGGCGAACACGACGGTGCGGCCGCGGCCCTCGGACTGCAGGATGCGGGCGAGCACCTCCACCTTGTCCATCGCGTGCGCGCGGTAGATGAACTGCGCGGTGGCCTTGACGGTCGCGCCGTCATCATCCGGGTCGGCGGCGCGAATGTGCGTGGGCTGCGTCATGTAGCGGCGGGCCAGGGCCACGACCGGTCCGGGCATGGTGGCGGAGAACAGCATGGTGTGGCGCGAGGCCGGTGTCGCGGCGAGCAGGCGCTCGACGTCAGGCAGGAAGCCCAGGTCGAGCATCTCGTCCGCCTCGTCGAGCACCACGGTGCGCACGTAGCGCAGGTCGAGGTGGCCCTGGTTGAGCAGGTCGATCATGCGGCCGGGGGTGCCCACGACGACCTCGGCTCCGCGCTGGAGCGCCTCGATCTGCGGCTCGTACGCACGGCCGCCGTAGATCTGGACGATGCGCGTGGACCGCTTCTTGGATGCGGTCTCGAGGTCGCCTGCCACCTGCACTGCGAGCTCGCGGGTGGGGGCCACGACGAGCGCCTGCGGCTTGCCCGGCTCGTCGAGCTCGTCGAAGCCGGCCTCGCCGGGAGACGCGGTGCGGTGCAGCAGCGGCACGCCGAAGCCGAGCGTCTTGCCGGTTCCCGTCTTCGCCTGGCCGATGATGTCGTGGCCGGACAGCGCGACGGGCAGCGTCATCGACTGGATGGGGAACGGCGTCTCGATGCCCTTGTCCGCGAGCGCCTGAGCGATCAGCGGGTTGATGGGGTACTCGGCGAACGTCTTCTCGGGGGCGGGCGCGGGAGCGTCCGTGGTGGTGTCAGTCATGTGGATCCTTGATCGCGCGCGCCCACACGGGCGCGTCTTCGGCGGGCAGCCGATCGCGAATCATTGTCCTTGCGGCCTTCGCTCTCTTCAGCGGCACCGCGCATCTCATGACGACCGGTCAGCCCCGGGTCGCTCACCAGTCTACCGTGCGGCCCTCCACCACGCCCCCCTCCACGCAAGGCGCGCCGAACTCGGTGGGGACAGGGGTGCGCCGGCAGGCACGTCTACTCTTGTCGGCATGCGAGTCGTGGTCATGGGCGTCACCGGGTGCGGCAAGTCGACCGTGGGCGCGAGCCTCGCCCAGCGCATCGGCGCGGAGTTCGCCGATGCGGACGACTTCCACCCCGCGAGCAACGTGGCGAAGATGACGGCGGGCATCGCGCTCACCGACGCGGACCGCTGGCCGTGGCTCGAAGAGGTGGCCTCCTGGCTCGCGAGCCGCGACGAGGCCGTGGTGGCGTGCTCAGCGCTGAAGCGCTCCTACCGCGACCTCCTCCGGGCCGTGGCCGGCGACGTGATGTTCGTCCACCTCGCGGCGCCTCAGAGCGTCCTCGAGCCGCGGGTGCGCCTGCGCGCCGAGCGCGACGGCCACTTCGCGCCGCCGGGCCTTCTCGACTCCCAGTACGCGACGCTCGAGCCCCTGGAGCCGGACGAGCCGGGCGGCGCCGTTGACGTGGAGACGGCCGATGCCGCGGCGGTCACGGACGCCGCCCTGCACCTGGTCGCAGGGCGGCCGTGAGGACGTCAGGCGTTGAAGCCCACGCGCCGCTTGCTCTCCTCGCCGATCTCCACGTAGCCGAGCGCGCCGGCAGGGACCACCAGCCGGCGGCCCTTCGTGTCGGACACGTCCAAGGTCGCCCCAGCGAGCGCATCGGCGACCGCCTTCGCGACCTCGTCCGAGCCCATGTCCGTCTCGAGCACGATCTCGCGAGCGACGTTCTGAATACCGATCCGGATCTCCACCGTGGCCTCCTGTGGTCAGTGATGATGGCGTCACTGATTATCGTAGAGGCGTGAATCGAGGGGACGGGGCGATGTTCGCGCGCAGGGGAACCGGTGGGCCCGGCCTTCGGGCCGTGGTGCTGGTGATCCTCGTCGCGTTCGTCGCCGGCATCGCGATGGGATGGGGCACTGGCCTCATCGGCGAGCAGCTCGCGGCGCCCGCGCCGTCGCCCTCACCGTCCTCCACTCCCACGCCCTCACCCACACCCGATGTCTCGGTGCCGCCCGTGGAGCCCATCGATCGCCAGCTCGACGAGGCGGACCGACTGGCCGGGCTCACGTCCCTGGCCGTCCCAGAGGAGGGCGAGGGCACGTTCACCGTCGGGTCCACCGATGGGGAGCCGAGCGGCGACGCCGCCTCCGTCAAGTGGGTGCGGGTGGAGTACGAGGACGGCCTGGAGATGAACGGCAGGGCGCTGAGCCAGTTCGTGCTCGCCGTGCTGAACGACCACCGCGGGTGGGGCGCTCGCGGGCGGTACGAGTTCGTGCCCACCTCCGGCGCGCCTGACATGCGCATCGTGGTGGCGAGCCCGACGACCACCGCCGCCACATGCCTCAACCCCCACGCCCCAGCGAGCATCGGCGCTGCGGTGGACGAGGAGACGACGCCGACTCCCACCCCGGAGCCGAGCCCCTCGGAGGCGATCACCTGCGCGGATCGCGGCCTCATCATGATCAGCCACTACGACTGGGCCGCGGGTCTCGACGCCTACGGCGAGGACCGCACCGGCTCGCGCGCGTTCCAGGTCAACCATGGCGTGGGTCACCTGCTGGGCGATGAGGACGGCGTGTGCGCCTCGGGCCGTGCGCTCATCATGACGGACCAGCGCGACCTCGCTGAGGAATGCGAGCCCAACCCGTGGCCCTGGCCCGACGAGCCCGCCCCAGAGCCCAGTGAGACGCCGCAGCCCACCGCCTCGCCCGCGGCTCGCGAGCAGGACGCTGGGTAGACTCGCGCCCATGTCAGCGCACACCGGGCCCGGCTCGGGCCTCCCGCCTCAGCGGGGTCCTCGACACTTCATCCTGAACGTGGCTCGCGGCGGCGTCATCGGCGCCGTGGAGATCGTGCCGGGAGTGTCCGGCGGCACCATGGCGCTCGTCCTGGGCGTCTACGACACCCTCATCGACTCCGCCGGCTCGCTCGTGCGCGGCGCGGTCGCGTGGGCACGCCGCGACAGGGACCTCGCGCGCGAGCACATGAGCCATGTGCGGTGGCGCGTGCTGCTCCCGCTCGGCATCGGCATGCTGACCGCGATCGTGCTGGTCGCCGCGGCCATCGCGCCATTCCTCGAGGACCACCCCGAGGAGATGCGGGCTCTCTTCGCCGGGCTGATCGTCGCCTCGCTCGCCGTGCCCATCGGGATGGTCGAGCGCTGGCGAGCGCCGCAGTACGCGATCGCGGCCGTCGCGGCCGTCGCGGCGTTCCTGCTGACCGGGCTCACCGGAACCGAGCGGTCCGATCCCTCGTTGCTGATGGTCGCAGGCGCCGCTTCCGTCGCGGTGTGCGCGCTGGTGCTGCCCGGCGTGTCCGGATCCTTCCTGCTCGTGGTGCTCGGCATGTACGCGCCCACGATCGCCGCGGTGAACGACCGCGATCTCGTGTACCTGGGTGCGTTCTCGATCGGAGCGATCATCGGTCTGTCGGCGTTCGTGACGGGCCTCCAGTGGCTGCTCGCGCACCGTCGCTCGCTCACCTTGGCCGCGATGACGGGGCTGATGGTGGGCTCGCTGCGGGCCCTGTGGCCGTGGCAGGACGAGGACGGCGCGCTCGAGGCGCCGTCAGGAGACGTCGGCGTCGCGGTGGGGCTGTTCCTCCTCGGCATCGCCGTCGTGGTCGCGCTGCTGGCCCTCGAGCGCAGGGCCAAGCGCCGGGCGGCCGTGCAGCTGGAGGCCGCCGGGCGATGAGCCTCGGCTGTGTCAGTGGCGGATGCTGAGATGGGCACATGACAGCCGCCCTGCTCGCCCTCCCCGAGGAAGGGTTCCGCGCGCCTGATCTCGACCCGAGCCAGACCGCTGCAGTCGAACGCTCCGTACGCGGCTCGGGCCACGTCGTGGTCGTCGGGCCGCCCGGCAGCGGCAAGTCCACGGTGGTCGTGGCGGCCGCCGCCCGCGCGGCCCGGCTCGGGATGCCGCCGGAGCGCCTGCTCGTGCTGGCACCCACGCGCAGCGCCGCCGCGCGCCTGCGCGACCGCGTCGCGGCGAGCGTGGACCGGGCCTCCGGCGTGGCGGTGGTGCACACTGCGGCCTCCGTCGCTCACGCGATCCTGTCCGCGAAGGCGAACGCGATCGGCGAGCCCCCTCCCAGCCTCATCACGGGCGCGGACCAGGACGCGATCCTGCGCGACCTCCTCGAGGGCCATCGGCGCGGGGCGGGCGCGGCGCCCGACTGGTCCGCCGTGCTGCCCCCGGAGGCCACAGCGCTGCCCGGCTTCCGGTCGGAGCTGAGGGACCTCATCATGCGTGCGACCGAGGCGGGCCTGCTGCCGGATGCGCTCCGCGAGCTCGCATCGCGCACCGGGCGCCTCGAGTGGGACCGCGCGGCGGCTGTCTACCAGGAGTATCTCGAGACCGTCGGGTGGCAGGAGCTCGAGGGGCGCGGCCTCCGATACGACCCCGCCAGCGCTGCGCGGGACGCCGCGCTCGCCCTCGACGGCTGGGAGCGGGGCTGGGGCCCGCGACCATCCTGGGACCTGGTCGTGGTCGACGACTACCAGGATGCGACCGCGGCATCGATCGCGCTTCTCGAAGCCCTCGCAGCCGGAGGTTCGCGTCTGTGCCTCGTGGGGAACGCGGACCAGGCGGTGCAGGGCTACCGCGGCGCGGTGCCATCCGCACTCGCCCAAGCCACGGCGGCGTCGGGCCGCCACGCCTTCGCCGCCACCACCGTGCGACTCGACGGCGACCACCGCCAGCCGCCCACCGTCGCCAGGGCCTACGACCACGTGGCCGAACGCATCGGCATCCAGTCGGTCGGCTCCGCGCGTAGGGGCGCGGCGGCGGACTCCCACGAGGCGTCGGGCGACCTCGAGATCCTGGTGGCGCCCCACCACTACGCGCAGTCCCGCGCGATCGCGGCCGCCCTGCGTCGCGCGCGCCACGGCATCGATGGACCCGAGGTGCCGTGGGGGCGCATGGCGGTGATCGCGCGCTCGAACGGCCAGCTGCGAAGCCTCCGCGCGGATCTGCTCGCGGCGGACGTCCCGTGCGAGTCGCTGGGTGACGGCGTCGCGCTGCACGAGCAGCCGGTGGTCGCTCCGCTGCTGGGCATGATGCTGGTCGCCGCCGGCCGTGAGCCATGGAGCGAGGAGCTGGCGACCCAGGTGCTGTCCTCGCGCCTGATCGGGCTCGACCCGGTGGGTCTGCGGCGGTTGCGCCGCGGACTGCTGCGAGAGGATCGCGCCGCCGGGGGCAGGAGCGCCGCCTCAGACCTCCTCGTGGATGCGCTGGCCGACTCCGCCCGGTGGGCAAGCCTGCCCGGCGAGGAGGCGCGCGCCGCCGCTCGCGCGAGCCGCGCGGTCGAGCATGCCCGAGCCGCGCACGCGGCAGGCGAGACGTCGCCGCGCCGGGTGATCTGGGCTCTGTGGTCCGCGCTGGGCGTCGCGGACCACTGGCGCGAGGCCGCGCTCGCGGGATCCGCGCGCGACGATGCCGACCTCGACGCCGTGATCGCCCTGCTGCGCGAGGCGCAGAACGTCGAGGAGCGCAGGCCCGGCATCACCGCCGAGGGCTTCGTCGCCCACCTGACGTCACAGGAGTTCGCGGTCGACAGCCTGGGTGCGCGGGCGCAGGGCACTGAGGCCGTCGCCTTCGTCACCCCCGCCTCCGCCTCCGGCCGGGAATGGGACCTGGTGGCCATCGCCGGCGTCGAGGAGGGCGTGTGGCCCAATCTGCGGCTGCGCGACTCCGTGCTCGGCGCCCAGCACCTGGCGGAGATCCTCGCGTACCGTGCGCCAGCGGAGCCGCTCACTGGCGAGGCGCGGTCGCGGCTCGCCGCGTCGGCACGCCGCACCGTGCTGGACGACGAGGCCCGAGCCTTCGCCGTGGCGCTGTCCCGCGCTCGCTCGCGGGTGGTGCTCACGTGCGTCGAGGACGAGGACACGCGGCCGTCGCGCTTCGTCGACTGGCTCGAGGCCGCGACCGGTGTGACGCGTGCGGCCACGGGAACCGTGCCGCGCGTGTCGGACCTCCGGCACGCCGTGGCGCGACTGCGCGCGGAGGGCGGCCGCGCATCGGCCGTAGGGGATGACACCCACGCCATGGCCCTGGCCCGCCTCGCCGCGCTCGGCGTGCCGGGCGCGCACCCGTCCTCCTGGAGCGGTGTCGCGACGCCGTCCACCGCGGAGGGCTTCTTCGAGCCCGACCGGGCGGTGCGCGTGTCCCCGTCCAAGGTCGAAGGCGTCGAGCGCTGTGCGCTGCGGTGGGCACTCGAGAGCGCTGGGGGAGTGGGGCAGGATTCGGACAAGCAGCAGCTCGGCACGCTCGTGCACGAGCTCGCCCAGGCGCATCCCGCCGGCACCGAGGAGCAGCTGCGCGCCGCTCTCGACGAGCGCTGGTCCGAGATCGCAGGCACGGAGTCGCTGCCGGATCGGGTGCTGCGCGCCAAGGCCGATGCGATGATCCACCGGCTCGCGGAGTACTTCGCTGCGAACCCAGCGGACGCGGTGGGGCTCGAGCAGCGCTTCGAGGTCGCGATCGAGGACGCCCTCCTGACAGGATCCGCCGACCGGGTCGAGACCCGAGGCGAGGCGACCCGCATCGTCGACCTCAAGACCGGCGATCCCCAGTACGCAGGAGACCCGTCCACGCACGCCCAGCTGTCGATGTACCAGCTCGCCGCCGCGCACGAGGCCTTCGAGGGCGTCGACCATGCCGAGGGCGCCGCGCTCGTGTTCGTCGGCGGGGGCAACAAGGGCTACTCCATCAGGGAGCAGCCGCCCATCGACGTCGACGCGCAGCGCGCCCGGCTGGCGAGCGTGGTCGAGACGATGCGCGGGACGCACTTCCTCGCGGTCGAGAACGACATGTGCGGGCGGTGCCCGGTACGGCGTGCGTGTCCCATCCAGCCCGAGGGCCACCAGGTGAGCGACGCATGACGGAGCCGATCGAGTCCGGCCACGTCGACGGCTACAGCCGCACGGTGCCGGAGCTCGCGGCGATCATCTCGCCCGACACGAGCCCCACGCCCGAGCAGTCCGCCATCATCGGGGCGGGGCTCGAGCCCACCCTCATCGTCGCTGGCGCCGGGTCGGGCAAGACGGAGACGCTGTCGATGCGCATGGTCTACCTGCTGGACCACGGCGAGCGCCTGTTCGGGCGTCCCATCAGCCCCGACGAGATCCTGTGCCTCACGTTCACCCGCAAGGCCGCGGCAGAGATCGCCGAGCGGGCTGCCGCCCGGATCACGTCCGTGTTCGGCGCGGACCCGGCCCGTCCTCCGGTGAGCGTCGCGACCTACAACGGGTACGCGGCGTCGCTGGTCGCCGAGCATGGCCTGCGGCTGGGGACCGACCCCGACGCCGCCACCCTCACCGACGCGGCACTGTGGCAGATCGCCGACGCGGTGGTGTCGCAGTGGTCGGACCCCGTCGACACCGCGGCGTCCGTGAGCACGCTGACGCGCGCCGTCTCCTCGTTCGCCGCCCAGACCCGCGAGCACCTCACCACCCCGTTCGAGGTACGGGACTGGGCGCGAGGCACACTGGACGGACTCGCCGCGCTGCCCGGTGCCCGCGGTGGCACGGCACTGGTCAACGCGAACGGGAACCCGACCCCGGAGGCGAACGCGCTCAAGCAGCTCACCACGCTCATCGATCTCGCGCCCATGGCTCACGAGTTCCTGCGCCGCAAGCGCGAGGGGTCGTACCTCGACTTCTCCGACCAGGTGGCCTACGGCGTCGCGCTCGCGGACCTCGACACGGTGCAGGCGATCGAGCGCAGCCGCTACCGGGTGGTCCTCCTCGACGAGTTCCAGGACACGTCACCCGCGCAGCTGCGGCTGTTCGCGCGGATGTTCGGCGCGGATCACCCCGTGATGGCCGTGGGGGACCCGAACCAGGCCATCTACGGCTTCCGCGGAGCCTCGGCGAGCGCGCTGTCCGCGTTCGTGGAGCAGTTCGGCGGCGCCGAGCACGTCTCCCGACGGAGCCTGTCGGTGTCCTGGCGCAACGAGGCGGCGGTGCTCGCGGCAGCGAACATGGTGGCGAGCGCGCTGCCGGAGCAGGGTGCGGTGCGAGTGGAGCCCCTGCGGTCCACGGGGCAGTACCTGGGCCGGCCCGAGCCGAGGCGCGCCGCGCCTGGCGTCGTGGCGCACATGGCGCAGGACCTGAGCGACGAGGCCGACGCCGTTGCGGCA
The DNA here is from genome assembly GCF_016862815.1 of Demequina activiva. GTDB lineage: Bacteria > Actinomycetota > Actinomycetes > Actinomycetales > Demequinaceae > Demequina > Demequina activiva. The sequence goes on from NZ_BONR01000005.1 coordinate 36,330, forward strand.
TTCATCGTCGCCAGGCGCCGCGAGATCGGGAGGTCAGGCGTCCAGCCCACGGCTGCCGTGCTGTGCCGGCGCCGCTCGCAGTTCGGCTCGATCGTCGAGGCGCTCGCGAAGGCCGGGCTCGACTACGAGGTGGTCGGCCTCGGCGGGCTCATCGACACCCCGGAGGTGGCGGAGCTCATCGCGTTGCTCCAGGTCGCCCACGATCCCTCGCGCGGCGACTCGCTGATGCGGCTGCTGGCAGGCGAGCGCATCGCTCTCGGGCCGCGCGACCTCATGGCGCTCAAGGACTGGTCCGACCATGACGCGGACCGCTCGCCCGGAGCGGACAGGAGCGTGCCCGGCCTGCGGGAGCACGCCCGCACCATCGTCGATGGGCTGGACTCGCTGCCCGGGCCCGCATGGGTCTCGCGTGAGGGGCGCTCGTTCACCCCGGAAGGGCTCGCCCGGCTCGCGACGCTGCGCGAGGTGGTGCGCGCGATCCGCCAGCACACGTACCTGTCTCTGACGGAGACCATCGCCTTCGCCGAGCGTGCGTGGTGCCTGGACATCGAGGCAGAGGTGAGCCGCCCGGATGGTCGCGCATCGCGCAATGTCGACGCATTCCTCGACGCCGCCCGCACCTTCGCCGCAGGGGCCGAGCGCGCGACGCTCGGCGCGTTCCTCGCATGGCTCGACGCTGCGCGCGATGAGGAGCGTGGCCTCACGGCTCCGGTCAAGGAGCCTGAGCCCGGTGCGGTCCAGGTGCTCACGTGTCACAGCGCGAAGGGCCTCGAATGGGACATCGTCGCCGTTCCAGGACTCACCCAGGGCGCCAGCACGCGCGGCCGCAGCCAGTTCCCGTCGGGGGCCGTCCCCACGGTCGTTTCCGAGGATGGCCGCCGTCGCATCATGGTCAAGGACAGCGGATGGATGTCCGAGGCCGGCCAGCTTCCCTACCCGCTGCGGCTCGACCGCGACGACCTCCCTCCCCTCGACCTGGGCGACGTGGTCGATCGCGCGAGCCTCAAGGAGGCGATCGAGGACTTCAAGGCGGAGGCCGGGGCGCACCGCGTGGACGAGGAGCGGCGACTGTTCTACGTCGCGCTCACCCGGGCCCGCTCGCACGTGCTGCTGAGCGGCTCGTGGTGGACCGCTGCCGCCTCGCGCTCGGCGCCGTCCCTGTTCCTCGCCGAGCTGCGCGACGCGGGAGTCGTGGACGACACCTCCTGGGCGCCCGAGCCGGCGGAGGACGCTGAGCGGCCCGTGCGCGAGCCGGCGATGGCGCTGTGGCCGGGGCCGCCGAGTGCCGAGCAGGCCACGCGTCGAGACCTCGCCGCACGCGTGCGAGAGGCGCTCGACGCTCGCGAGCAGCCTGCCACGGCATGGGAGGACCTGCCGTTCGGTCGCGACATCGAGGCCATGCTCGCCGAGCGCGCGCGACGCGGCGGCCCGGCAGCGGCGGTGCCCATGCCGGGCCACCTCACGGCGTCCCACCTGGTGGCCATGCGCCGTGATCGCGACGCCTTCGCGCGACAGCTGCGCCGGCCGGTGCCGCAGGAGCCGACTCTCGCCTCGGCGCGCGGCACGGCCATGCACGCATGGATCGAGGCGCACTACGGTCATCCCACGCTGTGGGAGCCGGACGCGATGCTCGCAGACGACGGCGACGACGGGGACGACATCGCGGCGCTGCGGGCGACCTTCGAGGCCTCGGAGTGGGCCGGCCGCCAGCCCAGCGACATCGAGGTCAAGGTGGAGATGCCGCTCGGCGGCGTCACCATCCGCTCGCGCATCGACGCCGTCTTCCCGCCGGGCCAGGGCCTCGACAAGGTGACGGTGGTCGACTGGAAGTCGGGCGCGCCGCCGCCAGACGCAGACGAGCGCGCCGCGCGCGAGGTGCAGCTGGCGATCTATCGACTCGCATGGTCAGCGTGGAAGGGAATCCCTCTTGAGGAGGTCGACGCCGCGTTCTACTACGTGGGCGCGGACACGACCGTGTGGCCAGAACGGCTCCTGGAGCGCGACGAGATCGTCGCGCTGCTGCGCGGCGAGTGATCGCCGATGGCTGATGTGCACGACCCCCCAGCGGAGGGTCCGGCCTCGGACGAGCGATGGCTCGTCATCGAGGGCAGACGCTGGCGCCGCACGGACCCCGTGCTGCCCCGCGACACGGTGGCGGCGCTCCAGTCTCATCTGGGGCGCGGTCGAGCGGCCGTGCGCGCCGCACGCCGGACGGGAGACGACGCCGCCGTCGCTGCGGCGCGCGAGAGGGTGAACATCGCCAAGCACGGCTTGGGCGAGCGCGGACCGTACTGGTGGGACGAGCCGGAACCGGCGCGTCTGGCTCGGGCCTACGAGGCGCTCGAGCGCCTCGACGCCATGGACGGACCCCAGGCGACCTAGGCGGTCGGGTCGTCGAACAGGAGCGCCTCGAGGTCCGCCAGCATGCCCTCGCCGTCCGCGATCACGTCCGCGTTGTCCGTGCGCACGCCGTACATCAGCCATCGCACCAGGGCGAGCTCGGACGAGAGCCGGGCGCGGTCCAGCAGATGCGGGTCCCGAGTCTCGCGGCGCGCCATGCGGTAGGCCTCGACGATCGACTCGAGCACGTCCTCCGGAGCCGAGGCGGCGAGCCACGCGAGGTCGTCCGCAGGATCCGCGACACGGGCATCCATCCAGTCGGCGACGCCCGTGACGCGGTCGCCGCGCACGTGGATCTGGTGCTCTCCCAGGTCTCCGTGGACCACCGTGGGCTCGAACCTCCACCAGGCCACATTCTCGAGCTGGTGCTCCCAGCGGTCCGCCAGTCGCGGGGGGATCTTGCCGGTGTCGATGCACGCATCGAGCTCCGCCATGCGCCTCTCCCGGTACTCCTCCGCGGTGTAGGTGGGCAGTCCCTGGTCCTCGATGAGGGTGGGAGGGAGCTCGTGGATCTTCGCGATCGACGTGCCCAGGTCAGCCGCGAGGCCGGGACCGGCGTCGACCCGCGCCAGCACCAGGGGGCTGCCGGCAACCTCCGAGTAGACCACGGCCCTGCCGCCCTCGGAGTCCGCGAGGGCGGCGGCGCCACGCGGTCGCGGGACGTCGAACGGGATCAGTCCCGTGTCGTGGGCGCGCGCGAGTGCCGTCAGCAGGCTGCGCTCCGCCTCGAGGGCCGCGCCGGCGGCCGGGCGCTTGGGCGCCCGCACGATCCAGCGAGTGCCGGTGGCGTCCTTGACCACCACGACGTCGAAGTCCGCATCGGAGTGCGGGCTTCGAAGCACGTCATACACGTCGAGGCCGGGCACGGCGACCGACGCGAGCGCGGCGAGCGCGAGCGGAGAACGAGGCACGCCCTCACGATAGAACCTCCTGCGTGAGACGCGCCACAGCCCACGCCGCCCGACCAGGCACGACGGCGCGGTGGCGTAGGTTGGTGCGGTGATCTCCCCGGGCTCCTTCGCCGCACCCATGACGGTCGACCGTGCGGCGCACCGCCGCGAGTCCGACCACGTGGGTCACGCGCACGCGGTCGTGATCCGGGAGGGCACGGTGCTGGCAGGCGCCGACGGGCTCCATCTGGTCGAGCCGGGTGGGTGGAGCGCCGATGCGCTCGTCGCCTACCTCGGGCACGACGGCGAGCGGGACTATGTCGCGGTGGCGGCCGAGGAGGGCGCGCATGCGGGCGAGGAGGGCGCGCATGCGGGCGAGGAGCGCGAGTTCGTGCCGGCGCGCGCGCTGCTGGGCGCCCTGGACGCCCACCCGCGCGGAGCCCGCGATCGGGACCTGGTCCTGACCGCGACCGCGATCGCGCACTGGCATGCCGCGCACGCCCGGTGTCCGCGGTGCGGGACTCCCACAGTCGTGGGAGCCGGAGGGTGGGTGCGTCGGTGCCCGTCCTGCGAGCGGGACCACTACCCGCGCACGGACCCGGCGGTCATCGTCGCGATCACCGATGCGGACGACAGGCTGCTGCTGGCGCACGCGAGCTACTGGTCGGCGCGCCGGTACTCGCACCTGGCCGGCTACGTCGAGCCGGGCGAGAGCTTCGAGCAGACGGTGCACCGCGAGGTGGCGGAGGAGGCCGGCCTCGCTCTCACGGGCCTGGAGTACATCGGCTCGCAGCCGTGGCCATTCCCCGCCTCCGTCATGGTGGGATTCCGCGCGCGAGCGGTGAGCACGGTGCTCCGGCTCGACCAGGACGAGATCTCGGACGCGATGTGGCTCACCCGCGATCAGCTCGTGGAGCGGGTGCGCGACGGCTCCGTCGTGCTCGCTCCTCGCGGCTCGATCGCGCGCTCGATGCTCGACGCGTGGCACGGCGATGGAGCCGCGCTCACGCGCGTGCAGGGGGACTGATCGCGCTCTCGCGCGCGTCGATCCGTGTCGCAGCCACCTGACACAATGCGGTCCATGTCCGCAGACGAGATCCTCGACGCGCTCGACCCCGAGCAGCGCGAGGTCGCGACAGCGCTGCACGGTCCGGTGTGCGTGCTCGCCGGAGCGGGCACCGGCAAGACCCGCGCCATCACCCACCGCATCGCGTACGGCGTGCGCGTCGACGCGTACGCGCCGCAGTCGGTGCTCGCGGTGACCTTCACAGCGCGCGCCGCAGGCGAGATGCGCCAACGGCTGCGCGCGCTGGGCGCGAGCGGCGTCCAGGCGCGCACCTTCCACGCCGCCGCCCTGCGCCAGCTCAGCTACTTCTGGCCCCAGGTGGTGGGAGGTCAGATACCCCAGCTGGTGGAGCAGAAGGCCCCCCTCGTGGGTCGCGCCGCTCGCCACGCGGGACTGAGCCCGGACCGGCTGACGGTCCGCGACCTCGCCAGCGAGATCGAGTGGGCCAAGGTCTCCCTGGTCGCGGCAGAGGACTACGCCGCCACCATCGCGCGCCAGGGACGCCCGACGCCCGCGGGACTCGCCGCGGCGCAGGTGGTGGATGTGATGAGGGCGTACGAGGAGGCCAAGTCGGACGCGGTGGTGCTCGACTTCGAGGACATCCTCCTGCTGCTCGCGGACATGATCGGTCGCCACGGTGAGGTGGGGGAGCAGATTCGCCGCCAGTACCGCCACTTCGTGGTCGACGAGTATCAGGACGTGTCGCCGCTGCAGCAGTTCCTGCTCGAGCAGTGGCTGGGACAGCGCCGCGAGCTGTGCGTCGTGGGAGACCCCGCGCAGACCATCTACTCGTTCGCGGGCGCGAGCCCGCGCCACCTGCTGGGCTTCACCCGCACCTATGAGGACGCCGCTGTGGTGCGGCTGGTGCGGGACTACCGCTCGACCCCGCAGGTGGTGAATCTCGCGAATGGCCTCATGGCCGAGCGTGGCGGCGTCCGCTCCGGAGTGGAGCTCGTCGCGCAGAGGCCCTCGGGCCCGGAGCCCATCTACACGGCCTACGACGACGAGCCTGCGGAGGCGGCCGGTGTCGCCGACCGCGTCGGTGCCTTGATCTCCGGGGGAGTGGCCGCTGCCGAGATCGCGGTGCTGTATCGCACCAACAGTCAGTCGGAGGCGCTGGAGGAGGCGTTGTCGGAGCGCGGCATCGGCTATCTCGTGAGGGGTGGTCAGCGCTTCTTCGATCGCGACGAGGTCCGCAAGGCGATGGTGCTGCTGCGAGGTGAGGCGGTCGCGGCATCGGAGCTCCCGCTGGGCGAACGGGTACGGTCTGCGCTGGCGGAGGCGGGCTGGAGCGAGCAGGCGCCAGCCGCTCGCGGCGCGGTGCGCGAGCGCTGGGAGGCGCTCGAGTCGCTGGCGCAGCTCGCGGACGACTTCGCTGCCGACGCCGGGGGCGAGGCGACCATGCGCGAGTTCGTCGAGCACCTCGCGGAGCGCGCCCAGGCCCAGCACGCTCCTGTCGTGGACGGGGTCACGCTCACCACGATGCATGCGGCGAAGGGCCTCGAGTGGGATGCCGTCTTCATCGTGGGCTGCTCCGAGGGCCTGATGCCGATCTCCCTCGCGGAGACGGACGAGGCCGTCGCTGAGGAGCGCCGACTGCTGTACGTGGCCGTCACCCGTGCGCGCGAGCACCTGCATCTGAGCTACGCGCGGGCCCGCAAGAGCGGTGGCAGGGCCACGCGCAAGCGCACCCGCTTCCTCGAGAAGTGGTGGCCGCAGGCCGCCCGCCCCGCGACGCGTCGTGCGTCCCGTGCGGAGCGTCTCGAGGGGCTCGACGCGGATCAGGCCCACCTGTTCGAGGCGTTGCGACAGTGGCGGCTGGGCGTGGCGCAGGAGGCGTCGAAGCCCGCCTTCACGGTGTTCGCCGACCCCACGCTCATCGACATCGCCGTGCAGCGCCCGCGCACGCGCGGCGAGCTCGCTCAGATCAACGGCGTCGGCGCCGTGAAGCTCGACCAGTTCGGGGCGCAGGTGCTGAGGGTGGTCGCGGACAACTGAGGCCGGTCAGGCGACGCCGCATCGGCAGCCTGGGTGCGCGGCCGGCACCGGCAGCTGCTCGACGCCATGCCCGTCCACTCTCCACCGCGACGTCGCGACGCCCGCGACGAAGTCCGCGGCCAGGCGGGCGACCAGCATGCCGGCCATGCCGGCGGTCAGCGGGTCCGTGCGCGGTCGCCGAGCCTCGCATTGCAGCGCGATCCTGGGCCACAGCCCGTCCTGGTCGGCGGCGTGCATGCCCAGGCACTGGGCGCACGCCCCCGCGCCGGGGATCACCACAGGCCCCACGGTCGCTCCGTGCTCGTCGCAGCAGACCAGCAGGTGTGGGGCGTCGGCCGCGAGCAGCGTGCGGTGGCGCGTCGCTGGTACGCCCACGGTCACGAGGACGTCGAGATCCGCGTGCGCCTGCGCCCCGCGCACCGAGGCGGCAGCGACGGCACGCCGGACCCGCTGCGCGGCGTGCGCCCCCAAGCTCGAGCCCGGCGCCACCGGCTCGCGACCGCCGCGGTCGTGCGCGGCGCCCGCATCGGCGAAGGAGACGTTCCAGCCCAGCCGCGCGAGCATCACGGCGGCCTCGACGGCGATGGCTCCAGCGTTGTGGAAGCGCACGGTCGCGGCCGGAGCGCCGCGCGGCGCGAGCATCCCGCCCTCGTCGAGTGCCGCGAGCACGGTGGCGTGCGTGCGCTCCTCGCGAGCGCTCACCAGCCGGCCCCCCTCGAGGGAGCCGAGGAAGTGCATCTGGGCCGGGCTCAGCCCGGACAGCACCACGGGCCGGTGGATGCCCACCTGCGCCTCGGTCGCGGTGCGGGCGAGGACGGGAGCCGCTGGCCTCAGTCTCATGATCGCCAGCGTGGCACCGCTGGAGGGGGCCGATGCGGTTCTCCACAGCCGGAAGGGGTCGTGACCGCCGGCTGCGGACATGCGAGAGGCGGGCGGCCCGTGGGCCGCCCGCCTCTGATGTCTCCGTGGTGGAGGGAGACTTACGCCTTGCCGAGGATACGGTTCAGCTTGGTGCCGCACACGGGGCACGTGGCCTTCGCCATGCGACGGCCGTTCTCCGAGACGACCACGTCGCCCTCGGTCTCGCGCTTGTCCTTGCACTTCACGCAGTAGAACTCGCCCTGGTACTTGTCGGCCATAGCCTTCTCCTTCTCTCACACGCGACGACGCGCGTCGCGTTCCGTTGGCCACGAGGGGCCGATCACGCACAAGCCTAGACGGAAGCGGTCACGATTCCGCACAACCTGAGGCGGCCGTGTCGTGCGTGGTTCAGCGGTCGTCGCTCTCGTCCTCGCCGCCAGGACCGTCGGACGGCTCGTCACCCGCGGCGCCGTCGAGGCCGCCGGACAGCAACGCCTCGAGCTCCCGATCCACGTCGTCCTCGCTCTCGCCGGACACGAACCGCTCGACCCAGGCGGCGGGATCGTCGAGCGCCTCGGCCGGCGGCAGCACGTCCGGGTGCGCCCACACGCGGTCGCGCCCGGCGTCGCCCACGCGTTGCGTGAGCGCGGCCCACAGCGTCGCAGCGTCCCTCAGACGGCGCGGTCGCAGCTCCAGGCCCAGCAGGGTCGCGAACGTGTCCTCTGCGGGACCGCCCGAGGCGCGCCGGCGGCGCATCATCTCCCTCAGCGCACCGATGCTCGGCAGGTGCGGTGCCGCTGCGCGCACGGTGACCTCCTGGACCCAGCCCTCGATGAGCGCGAGCAGCGTCTCGATCGAGCGCAGGGTCTCCCGCTGCTCGTCGGAGTGATGCGACGCGAAGATTCCGTGCGTGAGCGCCTCCTGGAGCTTCGCGGGCTCCGTGAATCCGGCGCCGCGCACCGCATCGTCGAGCGCCTCGGTGTCGATCGAGATCCCTGCCGCGTAGCGCTCGATCAGATTGTGCAGGTGGCCTGGAAGCCAGGGCGCGGCGGTGAACAGTCGCACGTGCGAGGCCTCGCGCAGAGCGATGTAGCTGCGCACCTCCTCCTCGGGCACGCCCAGTCCGGCCGCGAAGTCGTCGATCGCGCTGGGCACCAGCACCACGCGCGGCTCCGGCAGCAGCGGGAACCCCAGGTCCGTGATGCCGAACGCCTCCCGCGCCATCTCGCCCGCAGCCTGGCCCACGTGCATGCCGGTCACCGTGGGGCTCACCGAGCCGACGATGCCGGACGCGTCGCCACCGAGGTGCGCCGTCGCGTCGTCGGAGCCCAGGATGCCGCCCAGCGCCTGCGAGACGCTCGTGGCGACGGGACCGGCCAGCACCCGCCAGGTGGGCATGGTCGCCTCGACCCACTCCGCACGGCTCCACACGCGGGGCTCGAGCCCGGACGGATCGAAGTCGGTCGCGGCGTCGAGCCACAGCTCCGCTCGGGAGACGGCCGCGCGGAGTGCGCTCGCGGTCGCGCTCGAGACGGTCGGGTCGCCGCCCTGCGCCGCCACCCCGCGGGCCACGTCATGCGCCAGAGTCCAGTTGACGTCCTCGCCCTGTGACTGCGACACCAGCGAGCGAATCTGTCCCAGCACGTGGTCCATCATCGCGGGATTGGCGAGCATCCCGCTCGCCTGAGCGAGCGCCTGGGGGTCCATGCCCATGCGCTCGAGCTCCTCGAGCGCCGCCTCCGCGTCATCGCCGAAGAGCTCGCGCAGCAGGCGCATCCACGGGGTCTCGTCGTCGCTCACGCAGTCTCCTGGAGGTTGGGACCGCGCCTGGCGCGCGGTGCTCTTCAACTTAACGTTCGAGGAGGCGGATTGGGCGCTTCGTTCGCTATAAGCAATGATGGGCGGGTGACACTCCCGCCCGAGCGCAGCGCGACCGTCGCCACCCCCCAGGACAGCGGTGCGACGGCGCTCGACGCTGGTGACCGCGAGCCCGCGCCCGACGACCTCGTGCCGACGGACCGCCGCACTCTCGTGATGTCGGTGTGCGGCCTCGGTGGCGCGATCCTCGTGGCAGTGCTGTCCGTGCTCCCGGCCTCGTTCGCGCTGGGAGGGCCCGGCCCCACGTTCGACACCCTGGCGCAGGACGATGGCGTGCCGACGGTGGAGATCAGCGGCGCCCCGACCTTCCCCGCCTCGGGCGAGCTCCGGCTCACGACGGTGACGGTGGCGCGCACGAGCGAGACCCCCTTCACCTTGGGCCGCGTGCTGCGCGACTGGGCCTCGCCGTCGGCCTATGTGACCCCCGAGGAGGAGGTGTTCGGCACCCCCGACCAGGAGGACGAGTTCGAGGAGCAGTCCCAGCAGGCGTGGATCACCTCGCAGGAGGCGGCCACGGTGGCCGCGCTGGAAGCGCTGGGCGAGCCCGTGCCGGCGACCCTCACCGTCGCCGAGGTCGATGAGACCTCCGACGCCCTGGGCGTGCTCGAGCCCGGCGATGTCATCACCGGAGTGGACGGCGCCGAGGTCGGCACCTTCACGGGACTGTCCGACGCCGTCGGCGACCGGTCCCCGGGCGCTGACATCACGGTCGACTACCTGCGTGGCGGGGAGCAGCAGGAGGCGACCTTCGGGACGCTCGACGACGGCTTCGGCGAGGCGATCATGGGAATCTGGATCGACCCGCAGTTCGACCTGCCCGTCGACGTCTCCGTGAACGTCGCTGAGGTCAGCGGGCCCAGTGCGGGGCTGATGTTCTCCCTGAGCATCATGGACCAGCTCACGGAGATCGACGAGCTGGGCGGCGCGAAGGTCGCCGGCACCGGCACCATCTCCGCCGCCGGCGACGTGGGCCCCATCGGCGGCATTCGCATGAAGATGTACGGCGCGCGGGACGCGGGATCCAGCAGCTTCCTCGCGCCGGTCGAGAACTGCGGCGAGGTGGCCGGGAACGTTCCGGACGGCCTCGACGTATTCTCGGTGGACACCCTCGACGACGCGTATGCCGCGATCACCGCGATCGGGGCCGGCGACACGTCGGCCCTGGCCACGTGCGAGGCCCCATGAGATCGCTTGACGTGAACCTCAACCTCAGAAGGACAGACCAGTGACGTTCGACGACCGACCCACCCCTCCGCGCCGTCCCGTGGAGGTTCCGCGCCGCCGCCGTTCGCCCCTGGCGCTCGCCGGCATCGCGGTCGCGATCATCTTCGTGATCGTGATGGCGTCCGCTCAGGTGTGGACGGAGATCTCGTGGTACCGCCAGGTGGGTTACACCGAGGTGTTCTCCACGCAGTGGCTCGCCAGGCTCGGCATGTTCTTCGGCTTCGGCCTGGTCGCCGCCGGTGCGGTGTGGCTCACGCTGTGGATCGCGCGCCGCGTGCGCCCGGCGGTGACGGGCAAGCGCACCGCGCTCGACCAGTACCGCGAGCAGATCCGGCCGCTCGAGCGCCTGGTGATGGTCGCGCTGCCCGCGTTCGTGGGCCTCGTCGCCGGCCTCGCGATGGCCAGTCGATGGACGGACTTCCTCGCATGGTGGAACCGCGAGCCCTTCGGCGTCGAGGACCCGCAGTTCGGCCTCGACGCGTCGTACTACGTCTTCACGCTTCCCGTCCTGCAGGCCATCGTGGGCTTCGTCCTGACCATCGCGATCCTGTGCACCCTGCTCGCGGCGTTCGTGCACCTGCTGTACGGCGGGATCGGCGGAGGCCGCAGCTTCGTCGCCTCGCGCGGTGCGCGCATCCAGCTGGCGATCTCCGGACTCATCGTGATGCTCGCGATCGCTGCGAACTACTGGCTGGGCCGCTTCTCCCTGCTGAACTCGCAGGGCGAGCGGTTCTTCGGCGCCTCGTACACGGACGTCAACGCGATCATCCCTGGTCGCGCGATCCTGGTGGGCATCGCGGTGCTCGTGGGCCTCATGTTCTTGGCCGTCATCTGGCGCGGCGACTGGCGCATCCCTGCGGTGGGCGTGTCCTTGATGGTGCTGTCGGCTCTCGTGATCGGCGGGATCTACCCGTCCATCGTCCAGCGCTTCCAGGTCGAGCCCAACGCCCAGACGCTCGAGGCCGAGTACATCCAGCGCAACATCGACGCGACGCTGTACGCGTTCGGCCTGGACGGCATCGAGACCATTCCTTACGACGCCGCCACCGAGGCGGAGGCGAACGCTCTGCGAGCGGACGCCGAGACCACCACCCAGATCCGTCTGCTCGACCCGAACGTCGTGTCGCCGGCCTTCCAGCAGCTGCAGCAGAACAAGCAGTACTACAACTTCGGCGACACGCTCCAGGTGGATCGCTACGAGATCGACGGCGAGCTGAGCGACACCGTCATCGCGGTGCGCGAGCTCGACCTCGCGGGCCTGAGCGACGACAACCGCAACTGGGTCAACGACCACACGGTCTTCACCCACGGATACGGCGTGGTCGCCGCATACGGCAACGCCACCACGTCTGACGGCCAGCCGGCGTTCTGGGAGGGCAACATCCCGTCGACCGGCCAGCTCGGCGAGTACGAGCCCCGCATCTACTTCGGCCAGACGCTCCCCGACTACTCGATCGTGGGCGCCCCCGCCGGCACGGAGCCCTGGGAGCTCGACTACCCGGACGACGACTCGCCCACCGGCCAGGTCAACACGACCTACGACGGCGACGGCGGCCCGAGCATCGGCTCCTTCCTCGAGAAGCTCATGTACGCCATCAAGTTCGGCGAGGAGCAGATCTTCTTCTCGGATCGCGTGACCGAGGAGTCGCAGATCCTCTACTACCGCGACCCCATCGAGCGCGTGCAGCGGGTCGCGCCGTACCTCGAGATCGATGAGACCGCCTACCCCGCGGTCGTGGACGGCGAGGTCGTCTGGGTGGTCGACGGCTACACCACCAGCGGCTCGTTCCCCTACTCGGCGGCCGTGCAGGGCACGGGCCTGTTCGCAGGCTCGGAGACGAGTCAGTTCCCGGTGACGCTCAACTACATCAGGAACTCGGTCAAGGCGACCGTCAACGCGTACGACGGCTCGGTGACGCTGTACGCGTGGGACGAGGAGGACCCGATCCTCCAGACGTGGCAGAAGATCTTCCCCAGCACCGTGGAGCCCATCTCCGAGATCTCCGGCGACCTGATGTCGCACCTGCGCTATCCCCAGGACATGTTCCACATCCAGCGTCACCAGCTGCAGAGCTACCACGTGACCGATGCCTCGGCCTTCTACTCCGGTCAGGACGAGTGGGACCTTCCGCAGGACCCGACGGTCACCGAGAACGCCGCCAACCCCGCCGCCACCCTGCAGCCGCCGTACTACCAGACGCTGCAGATGCCCGGGCAGGACGACCCGTCGTTCTCGCTGACGAGCTCGTACATCCCTGGCGGCAACACCGACCGCAACATCCTCACGGGCTTCCTCGCCGTGGACTCGGAGACGGGCTCCACCGCCGGCGAGAAGGCGGCGGGCTACGGCACGATGCGCCTGCTCGAGCTGCCTCGAGACACCACCATCCCCGGTCCCGGCCAGGTGCAGAACAACTTCAACTCGGATCCCAGCGCACAGGAGACCCTGAACCTGCTGCGCCAGGGCGAGACGGACGTGGTCAGCGGCAACCTCCTGACCCTGCCGGTGGGCGGCGGACTGCTCTATGTCCAGCCCGTCTACGTCCAGTCCAGCGGGGGCACCCAGGTGCCGCTGCTGCGCAAGGTCTTCGTGTCGTTCGGCGACGAGGTGGGCTTCGCGGACACGCTGCAAGGCGCTCTCGACCAGGTGTTCGGCGCCGGCGCCGCGCCGGACCTCCCGGGTGAGCCCGATGACGTGGTCGAGCCGGACGTCGAGGTCGACCCCGAGGTTCCGGACACCACCGAGGACCCTGATCCCACGGCGACCCCCGAGCCCACGCCCACCCAGACCTCCGACGACGAGCCCGCCGGGGACCTGGCCGGTGCGCAGGCGGATCTGCGGTCGGCGCTCACCCGGGCGCAGCAGGCGATCGAGGAGGGGCAGGCTGCCCTGGCCGAGGGCGACTTCGCCGCGTACGGCGACTCGCAGGCGGACCTCGGGGCCGCGCTCGAGGATGCGGTGGCCGCCGAGCGCCGCATCGCGAACCTCGAGAACGAGTAGGCGATTTGGAGGCTGGCCCCGCGTCGGGTAATGTAGGTATCTGCCGACGCGGGGTGGAGCAGTTCGGTAGCTCGCCGGGCTCATAACCCGGAGGTCGCAGGTTCAAATCCTGTCCCCGCTACTCCAGCATCACGAAAGCCCGGGCCTCATGGCCCGGGCTTTCGTGCTGTGTCCCCCCTTGCCGGCGTGCGCGCCCTAGACTCTCGGCGTGACCTCGACGCGCAGGGTGGGACTGCTGGGAGCGATCGGCATCGGCGTGGGAGCCATGCTGGGCGCCGGTGTCTTCTCCGACATGTGGGGGGACGTGCTCGCCGCGGGCCGCTGGTATCTGCTCGCCGTGGTGCTCGCGGGAGCAGTGGCGCTGGCCAACGCCCTGTCGACGGCGCAGCTGGCGGCGCGCCATCCCGTGGCCGGAGGCGCCTACGCGTACGGCCGCGCGGAGCTCAATCCGCTGGCCGGGCACGTCGCGGGAGCGGCGTTCGTCGTGGGCAAGACCGTCTCGGTGGCCGTGGGCGCACTGGTGCTGGGCGCCTATGTGCTCCCAGGGCAGGCGCACGTGACCGCCACCGCGGCCATCGTGCTGTGCTGGGCCCTCAACGCCCGCGGCATCACCAAGACGGCGGCCGGCGCCACCGTCATCGCGATCGTCGTGGTCACCGTCCTGGCCGCCGTCGTGACGCTGTCCGTGCTGCGTGACGTCGACGTGGTCGGGGCACCGCTGGCCACGGATCAGGACGCGCTCGTGACGCTGCCGCCGCTGCTGGTGGGCGCCGCCGCCGCGTTCTTCGCGTTCGCCGGCTACGCACGGATCGCCACGCTGGGGGAGGAGGTGCGCGATCCCGGCCGGACCATCCCCCGTGCGATCCTCATCGCCCTGGGGCTCGTGTTCGTGCTCTACGCCGCCGTGGCGTGGGCGCTCGATCGCCTGGGCACGGACCTGATCGTCCCGGCGACGCCCACCGGCGGCGGCACCGTCGAGACCACAGGCGTGGCGGCACCGATCGAGCAGCTCGCGCGAGCGGCCGGGCTGCCCGTGTGGGCGGTGACCGCGACCGCCGCGCTCAGCATCGGCGGCGCGATGCTCGCGGTGATGGCTGGCGCAGGTCGCACAGCCATGGCGATGGCTCGCGAGGGCGACCTCCCTCGGGCCCTGGCGCACCAGGGCGCGAGCGGAGCGCCGTGGCGCGCGGAGGGCGTGATCGCCCTGGTCGCCGTGGTGCTTGTGTGGTCGCAGGGAGTGAGCCTGATCCTGGTCTCGGTGGCGTGCATCCTGCTCTACTACGCCGTGGCCAACCTCGCGGCGATCCGGCAGCGACGGGCGCGCAGGACGGCGACCCTGCGAGTCCCCGTCTGGGTCTGCGCTGCGGGACTGGCGGGATGCACCGCCTTGGGAGCGGTGGCGCTGGTGTCCGCCTCCGGAGCTCTCGCCCCAGCGGCCGTGGTGCTGACCGTGGTCGTGGGCTGGCCGCTCGTCGCGGCTGCGCTCCGACGCTCACGCGCCCGAGCGTGACGCTCCGGGCCCGGTGTCAGATCACCCTGCCCTGATGCTCCGAGCCCGTCGCCCGCGAGCCCGTTCCCACGAAGGTGGCGTCGTCCGCCGACACGAGCCGGCCGTCCGCGAGGCGCACGGTGTCGTCCGCGATGTCCATCATGCCCTGGTCGTGGGTCGAGACCAGCGCCGTCATTCCCTCGGCCGCGATGACGTCTCGCAGCAGGGCCATGATCGCGGCACCGGTGTCGGCGTCCAGCTGCCCCGTGGGCTCGTCGGCGATCAGCAGGCGTGGCTCGTTGGCGAGGGCTCGCGCGATGGCGACGCGCTGCTGCTGTCCGCCAGACAGCTCTGCGGGGCGTTGGTCCTTGTGCTTGGACAGGCCCACGAGGTCCAGCAGCTCGGCCACGCGCCGTTCGCGGACGGACGTCTTCGCTGTCTGCAGGCGCATCGGCAGCCCGACGTTCTCCGCGGCGGAGAGCATGGGGACCAGGCCGAAGGTCTGGAACACGAACGCCACCGTGTCGCGACGCAGGGCCGTGCGGCGGCGCTCCGAGAGCGTCGTCACCTCGACATCGTCGACCACGATCCGTCCGCTGCTGGGCCGGTCGAGACCGCCGATGCAGTTCAGCAGGCTGGTCTTGCCCGAGCCCGAGCGGCCCACGAGTGCGACCAGGCGCCCGCGAGGCACCTCGAAGCTGACGTCCTCGAGCGCGATCACCTTCCCGGATCCGTGGCCGAAGGTGCGGGTCACCGACTCGACGGTCACCATGGGCGTGGCCTGGTCAGTCATCCTGGGCCTCCTCGTTGCGTGTCCGCGGGTCCGGTGAGGTGCGCGGCAGATACGGTGCATCGTCGCCGCGGGCGGCGTCGATGTCGAAGTTCTCCGGCAGCTTCGAGGCACGTGGGGGCGGTGTGGGCGCCGGGGGAGCGTACGGATCCGGCCCGTCCGATGCGCCGGTCGCCGCGTCCTGCGCCGGCACGTCGCGCTGGGGCGGCGTGGCAGGCGCCGCGGGCGCCTGGGCGACCGGCGCTTCGGCGGGCCGCTCCCGGTGGGGCGCGGTGTCGTTCCAGACGCCCACGTGGTCTGGTTCGAGCTCGAGGCGCACGCGGTCCCTGAGGCCCAGCGCGTCGCGGTAGTCCTTGGGCAGCTGCATGCGCCCAGCGCGATCCAGCACCGCGTACTCCTCGTGGATGGTCTGCGTCTGGCCCTCGTCGTCCACGTGCGTGCGGCGCACCACCTCGGTCGCGGTGCGGCCGTCCCGGATCGCCACCGTGCGCTGCACCTGGGAGCTCACGGCGTGGTCGTGCGTCACCACCACGACCGTCGCGCCCAGCTCCTGGTTGGCCGCGCGCAGGGCCGCGAACACGTCGTCGCCCGTGCTCGAGTCGAGCTCTCCGGTGGGCTCGTCCGCGAAGATCACCTCGGGCTCGTTCGCCAGCGCCACCGCGATCGCTACCCGCTGCTGCTCGCCGCCGGACAGCTGCGCGGGGCGGCGAGCGCCCTTGTCGGCCATGCCCATCGCCGCGAGCAGCTCGTCCGCGCGCTCCCCGCGACGGCGGCCGGACACGCCATCGAATGCCATGGGCAGCATCACGTTCTCGCGTGCGGAGAGGTAGGGGAGCAGGTTGCGGGCCGTCTGCTGCCACACGAACCCCACCACGGACCGGCGGTACGTGAGGCGGTCCGCGTGGCTCATGCGCAGCAGGTCCCAGCCAGCGACGCGCGCCGCGCCCGCGGTCGGCACGTCGAGGCCGGACAGGACGTTCAGCAGCGTCGACTTCCCGGATCCCGACTGGCCGACGATGGCGATCATCTCGCCCTTGTCGACCAGCAGGTCAAGCCCTTGCAGCGCCTGCACCTCGATGTTCTCGACCTGGTAGATCCTCACCAGGTTGTCGCACACGATGAGCGCGTTCGCGCCGTACTCCACCTGGGACGTGGCGGCTGTGGTCTGGGTCATGATCGTTCCTCCCTCATCGGGACTCTCCATAGCGAAGCACGTCGCTGAGCCGTTCGCGACGGTGGGCGAGCACCTCGGCGGTGACCGCGATGAACAGCAGCACGAGCACGCCGGCGGCGACGGCGCCGATGAACACGGGACTCGCCACCAGCGGCGGCGCGGCGAGCCCTCCTGCGAGCACCTCGAGGCCGAGCGCGCCGCCGAGCAGCAGCAGGATCACCAGCCCCGCGCCGGCGCCGCCCACGACCGCTGCGGCGGTGAGCGGACCGAGCTCCGCGAGCGCGAGCCACCAGCCGTAGCCGGCTCCCATGCCCTGGGTGCGCAGCATGGCGAGCGCGCGGCCACGCGTGCGCACGCCGTGCAGGACGGTCACCAGCAGCGCGGCGGCGGCCAGCAGGCCGACGGTCGCGACCGCGATCGTCATGAGTCGTTCGACGCCGCCGATGAGCGCGGAGTCGCGAACGGCGGACAGCCAGCCCTCGCGAGTGGTGACGGCCTGGTCCGCGATCGTGGGATCGGACTCGACGGCCTCCACGGCTCCGTCACCGCCGACGAACGCGAGATTGGTGGTCCAGGGGGTCTCGTACTCGAACTCCTCGAGCGCCTCGAGCGGCGCGACCACGAACGGGCCCTCGGCCCAGCCGTCCGGCGTCACGGTGGCGACGCCCACGACCTGGATGGGCACCCAGGTGCGGCCGATGTAGATCTCCGAACGGTCCTCAGACACCACGATGTCCGCGATCTCCTGGCTCACCAGGACCGGCACCGGGTCGCCTGGAGAGCGCTCGGCGCTGGTGGCATGCAGGTCGCGCAGCTCCTGCGGGTCCTCCAGGCCGGCCTCCGCGACGATGTCGGGGTACGCGGCATCCTGAGCCAGCAGGAAGGCCTCGGCGTACTCCGAGCCGAGCGCGGTGTTCGTGAACTCCCGCGTGTACTCGCGAGAGACCACCGCGCCCGCTCCTTCGAGCTGATCCACGGACGCCTCGTCGAGCTCGGCGTCGATGCGCACCTGTCCGCCCACGCGCTCCCACGATGCCTGCTCCTGGCCCGAGCGCACGGTGCCGACGAGCAGGCCGCCCGAGACCGCGACGGCGATCGCCAGGGTGAGCGCCAGGAGCGGGAGCACGGGGATGCGCTCGCGAGCCTTGGCCAGGGTGATCACGCCAGCGACGCCGCGGGTGCGGCGGGCTCCCCACTGGATCAGCGCCATGGGAATCGGGTAGAGGCGCACCACGACCACGACGATCGCCAGCGCCACGAGCACGGGCGCGGCAGCGAGGAAGGGGTCGATGCCGGTGGTCTGGGTCTGCAGCACACCGCGTGAGCGCAGGGTGACGACCGCGAGGATCCCCAGTACCACGGCGAGGGCCTCGAGCGTGAGCCTTCGCGACGCCCGCGCCCGCCTCTTGCGCGCGCGGTCCTGCCGGTTCGCGGGCTCGCGGCGCCCTGTCCACGACGCGCGCGCGACGGCGGCGCCGAGAGCGGGAGCCGCGAGCATCGCGACCAGCGCGACCACGAAGGCGGGTCCGTTGCTCCACGGCACCGCGCCGACGGCGGCGGTCGCCGCTCCGTATCCGGCCGCGACACCCACCACGGCCACGATCACGGACTCGATGCCCATGCGCAGTGCCACGGACGGCACCGAGGCGCCGCGTGCGCGCTCGAGCGCGATGTCGCCCTCGCGCCGGCTGAGCAGCAGCCGGGCCATGAGAGCGATCACCACCGCCGCGACCGCGATCACGCCCGCCACGACCACCGAGGTCTGAGCGAGTGCGGCGCGCGCTCGAGCGGGATACGCGTCGAGCGCCGGGCCCAGGTCGGAGGAGACCTGCGCGGTGACGGTCGCCTCGTCGCCCAGCACGTCACCCTGCTGGGTGAGCTCCCGCATCTGCGCCGCGACCACGCGCGCGTTGTCGAGCGTGAGCGCCTCCGGGGTCACGGCGAGCTCCATCGTGCCGGAGAAGGGCGTGCCGAGCCGCGTGGACAGCTCGTCGAGCGTGGGCGCCGAGACCAGGACGGTGCCGCGTCGGTACAGCGGGCGGGCAGGGTTGTCGACCACGGCCGGAGCGAATGCGTCAGGGAACCGCTCCCAGACGTCGGCATCGGGATCGGCGGGCACGACGATGCCGGTCACGCGCAGCGCGACCTGGACGCCCGTCGCGTCCTCGAGCATCAGGACGTCGCCCACGCTGATCTCGAGGACGTCGGCCACCTGCGGAGTCAGGGCGATCTCGATGATCTCCGGCTCGGTGAACACCGCCTCGCCGTTGTCGCCCAGCGAAGGCGTCACGCCGATGCCCGCGGTCTCGCTCTCGACTCGTCTTCCCTCGCCGGTCGCCTCCGCCGGCAGTGCGCCGTCCACCAGCTCCACGACGGCCGCGTCGGCGTAGCCGAACGTCACCTGGTCGCCGAGCCGACTGTCGCGGTCGATGGCCCGGTCCTCGTCGAGCGCCGCGTCGACCTCCTCGGCCGAGGCGCCCCAGGACAGGCCGATCTCGGGGGAGGCCACCCAGGTCGACACGCCGTCGACGAGCGCCGCCGTCTCCGCTGGCAGTCGCGCGGGAACCTCCTGTGCGGTGCGCTCCAGCTCTGCGGCCGGCATGCCGCGCACGGTGGTGATGTTGTCGCCGCCGGTGTTGCCGACCGGGACCGTGACGTCGATGTCCGCGCCGGCGCCGGCCGCCGCCACCGCATCCTTGGCGCCGTCGTCGATGGTCATGAGCACCAGCTGCGGGCCTGCGTAGGCGATCAGGGTCGCGATCGCGATCACGACGGCGGAGCCGACCAGCAGCGCGCGGTCGCGCCACATGCGTCGCCGCACCAGCAGACCCAGCCCGCCCAGCACCGCGCCGCCGCGGCCCGAGCGCGCACCGCGTGGACTGTCGACGTCCATGGTCGAGGTGTCGATCACGGTGCTCATTGCTCCCCCGATCGCAGAGTCTGGGCCGGCCGGATGCGGCGGATCATCGCGGCGACGATGATGATCGCGACCATCACCACGACCACCGCCTCGACCGCGAGCAGCCCCACGGTGGTCCAGGGGATCTCGACCACGACGGACGGCAGCGGTGGGCGCCCGTCCGCTCCCACGGACACCAGTGGCGCGACCAGGTAGGCGAGCGCCACTCCCAGCCCCAGGCCGAATGCCAGGCCCAGCACCGTCAGCAGCACGCTCTCGACTGCGACCACCCGCACCAGCTGGCCCTGTCCCAGGCCCACGGCGCGCAGCTGCGCGAACTCCACGAGTCGCGCCCGCACGGTGACCACCGCGTGCACGGCGAAGCCCACGGCCGCGAGGACGATCGCGGCCGCCGTGACCAGCCACAGCGCGGCCTGCGTCGCGACCCTCAGCGGATCCTCCTTGAGGGCCGTCGCCTCGCCCACCTGAGTGGTCACGGAGGCCTGTGCAGGGAGCGTCCCGACGTAGGCGTCGAGGTCGTCGTCAGCGACGTCGATCCACCATGCGTCCGGGACGGCAGTCGCGGCGCCGGCCTGCACGAGGGCGACCTGGAGCGCGTCGAGATCGGTGATGACGGCCTCCTGACGGGGCCGCTCGCTGGGAAGCAGAGGCACCACGTCCGCGACGGTGGCCAGGACGGAGCTGCCCTCGAGGCCGATCCTCACCTGCTCGCCCGGCTCGAGGGACAACCGGGTCGCGAGCGAGCGCGTGAGCACGATCGGCACGCTCTCGGCCACCGGCTGGGCGGTCTGCGCGAGCGCAGCCGGACGGAAGCGCAGAGCGGTGGCGCTCGTCAGCATCTCGACGCGCAGCTGGTCCCCATCCGGCTCGAGGGAGGTCACGCTGACGTTCGACTCGCTCGCGTACCACGGCGCCCCCAGGTCGACCTCGACGGCGGTCGCCGCGAACACCGGGTCCACGCCGTCGACCGGCGTCGCCTGGTCGAAGGTCAGTGCTGAGATCTCGTCGATGGACAGCCGCAGCGTCAGCGCGCCCTCAGCGGAGATGTCACCCGCGCTCACCGACTCGCCTGCGGTCGACAGCCAGACCGACTGCAGGCCGGTGATCGAGAACGGGCGGGCGAGGTGATCGAGGTCCTCGAGCGGCGCGAACGTCGCCTCGACCTGCTGCGGCTCGCCGTCGACCGCGAGAGTGCCCAGATCGAGCGTGGCGACCGCACCGGTGGCGTCCGTGACGACCGCGCGCAGCGACACCAGGATGTCCGTGAGCGCGGTGGTCGACGTCGACGGCGTGACCGTCATCGCGATCCCGTCCGCGGCGTCCGGCAGCTCGATGACGCTGCGGGACTCGGGAACCACGGTCTCGAGGGCGGCCGGAATCGCCGCGGCGCCGTCCTCGCCGGCGCGGCCCTCGGTGTACACCTCGAGCCCGGTCGCGGTCGAGGCCACCAGCTGGGTGGGCCGCCCCGTGAGCTCCTCGTCGCCGAACCCCAGGTCCGTCTGCGTCGAGATCACGCTCGAGCGGTTCAGGGCCGGCTCCGCGCTCGCGGCCAGGTCCTCGCCTGACACCTGGGCAGCCTGCGCCAGAGCCGTGCCAGGGACGTCGGTGACCACGGCATCGGCCGGGTGGTGGTACTGCGCCTGGTCGTCCTGAGACTGGCGCCAGGACGCGAGGTAGGCCATCGAGAAGGCCCCGATCGAGATCGCGAGAGTCAGCAGCAGGATCGCGGAGACGGCACGTGCGGAGCGGCGCCCCACCTCCCACGCGGCCAGCGGCATCACGGCTCGGCGGCCGCGCGCCGCGAGGGCCTCGAGCGCCTTGGACGCGGCCGGGATCAGCCGGACCGCGACGAGCGCGCCGGCCAGCAGCGCCAGCGCCGGACCAGCGGCGAGCAGGGGGTCAAGCCTCGCGACGCCGCCATCAGCGATCACCGGCGACTCGTACGAGCGCAGCTGCCAGTACGCGAGTCCCGCGAGCACGAGGAGCGCGAGGTCGAGGCCGCCGCGCTGGAAGGCCGCGCCGCGCCGGGGTCGCGCCTGTGCGGACTCCGCCTCGATGAAGCTGGCGCCTCGGCGCAGCAGCGGCGCCACCATCACCAGGATCAGCACCACGCCGAGCACTCCCGTGACGGCCCAGGTCAGCGGAGGGATGCCGGGATCCTGGTTCATGCCCGCACGTGCCATCGCGTCGCGCGAGGCCAGCGCGCGGTAGGCGACAGAGGCCAGCAGCGGCGACGCCGCGATCGTGATCGCGGAGACCACGACGGCTTCGATGAGAGCAAGTCCCAGGAGCTGGCGGCCGGAGGATCCCCGGGCCACCATGAGCGACTGCTCCGCGTGCCGCCGCTCGCTCATGAGCCGAGCGGTCTGCGCGAGCGCCGCGACCGACAGCACCAGCAGCAGCAGTCCCGTCACGAGCACGCTCGAGCGGGTCACGGCGAGCGAGCCCACGACAGCACCCAGCGTCGCGTCGAGCTGCGAGGTGACGCGCACGTCGTTGCCGGTGACGCCCACTGCGGAGACCGCCGATCGCTCGAGGGCCTCCGTGCGCTCGACGAGCTCCGAGGCCTGGCCGACGGAGGTCGAGGAGAAGTCAGGCAGATACTCGAACGTGACCGTGGCCACGCGGTACTGATCGGCGGTGGCCGCGTCGGTCAGCAGCGGACCGTAGCCGTCGGTGACGATGCGACCCCCGGAGAACGGCACGGCCGTGGCGGGGTCGTAGCCCGCGCCCTGCAGCCTGTCGAAGCGCCAGAAGTCGGTGCCTGGCTCGAGGGCCACGAAGGCGCCGGCGACCGTGAGCGGTGGGTTGTCGTCGATCCCGAACACGCCGGCCAGGGTCAGCGGATCGCCCACCTCGAGGCCCCATGCCTCGAGCAGCTGGTAGGGCACCAGTGCCTCGCCCGGAGCCGTGGGCTCAGCTCCCTCGGTGATCCTGATCTGCTGGTCGACACCGTCCATCGAGGCGACGTAGGTGAGGGTGATGTCGCCCGAGGCGTCGCCGTCCTCGTCATCTCCTGGCAGGGACAGCAGCGCGGACTCCGCATGCGTCGACGTGGAGTACGGCACGGGGCCGAAGTACTCGTCGATCGACGTCTGGCTCGCCGCGGCGACGCTGTCGAGGGGGGCATCGGGGGCCACGCGCACCACGACCCGAAGGTCCTCCGCGGGCGCATCGGTCAGCGCGGCGCGCGCGGCGAACGTCTCGGTGGCAACCGCGAGCAGGTACAGCGTGGCGAGCAGCGTCGACGCGAGCGTGGCGACCAGCAGCACGACGGACAGGAGAGCCCATTGCACGCGGGACCGGCGCAGGGCCAGTCGGGTTCTCCACGGTCGCACGCGCTCGCACTCCTTCGGGTCATCGCTGCAGGGCCGTTCCATCCTGTCGTGGTGGACCGGCGGCCCTCGACCACGGCCATTTCCGTAATCGAATCGTGATGAACGGCGTCAGGCGGTGGCGGTCGACCACACCGCGAAGCCCGCGAACGCTGCGAGGACCCCTACGGTCAGGGTGCCACCGAGGTACCACCAGAACGCGCTCGTGCGCCGCTCATGGAGGAGCACCACCGCGTCGACAGCCAGCGTCGAGAAGGTGGTGAGCCCGCCCGCGAAGCCCGCACCCACGACGAGCCCCACGGATGTGCTCGCTCCTGAGCCGAGCGCCGCCGCCACCGCGCCCAGCACCGCGCTGCCGATCGCGTTCGACACCACGGTGGTCCACGGGAAGCGGGGCTCGGGATCGAGGTGGGCGATCCCGTAGCGCATGGTCGCGCCGAGCCCGCAGGCGAGCGCCGCGAGGATCCAGGTCAGCGTCGTCACAGCACGTCCTCGTCGATCACGTCCGACGCGGGGATCGACCGCAGCCCGAGCGTCCGAGCGCCCAGGCGCCACCCCAGCGCCGCCGCCACCACGGAGGCCGCGGTGACGCCCACCAGAGCCGCGAGCGCGACGGGGACGGACGCATCGGCCGTCCAGTGCAGTGCCGCGACTGCGGAGAAGGTCGTGAAGCCGCCCAGCACGCCGGTGGTCGCCAATGGCGCCCACCACTGCGGTCCCCGCTCGGCGAGGCGCGCGGCGAGCAGGCCCAGCGCGAACGAGCCCACGACGTTGATGGCTGCGATGTCCCAGGGGATGCCCGAAGTGCTCGGGACGAGCTCCTCGATCGCCAAGCGGGCACCGCCGCCCACGGCGGCGCCCAGGAAGACGGCGACGGGCGCGGGAAGCCTCATGCCTCGCGGGCGAGCCACTCGTCCGCGGCGGCGAGCTCGGCGCGCAGGCCCTTGAGCACGGACTCACCCACAGCCTTCTCGATCATCGCGCCGAACAGCGGCACCTTGACGGTCACCGAGCCGTCGACCAGGAAGCGCGAGCCCGCGCCCTCGGGCACGAGCGACAGCGATCCCGCCGCATGCCCCGGCGCGCCCACGATCTCCACCGCGAAGGTGCCGTGGCGGTCCTCGCCCTGCGGGGGCTCCCACACCTCGGTGTAGCGCACGGTGATCTCGGAGCCCACGAACGAGCGGAACTCTGCGGGGATCGTCGAGGCGGGCATGCCCTGACGGATCGCTACGGTGAAGCCCTCGTCAGCGGTGCCCTCGACGTCGACCTCGGGGTGGCGTGCGCCCGAGGCTGCCCCGCGTGCGCTCGCGAACTCGCGGTTCGCCAGCATCGCGCAGACGGCGTCGGGCGCGGCGTCGAACACGTGCTCGTGAGTGATTCTCATGGCTCTCCTTGGGGCTCGCCACAGAGTATCGCGCTCATTACTGCCTAGGCTGGACCCGTGGCGACACTGAGAGAGACGGCCGAGCGATACGGCCCACTGACCGATGCCGAGGCCGACTGGCTGGCCCTGCTCACTGCCGACTGGCAGATCATCGCCGATCTGTCCTTCGCGGACCTGGTGATGTGGCGGCAGGTGCCGGAGGGGTTCGTCGCGGTCGCGCAGTGCCGACCGTCCACGGGCCCCACCGTGCACCAGGACGATGTCGTGGGCACCATGGCTGCCGCGGGACGCATCGCGCACCTCCAGCGGGCGCTCGACGACCAGGAGATCGTCGCGTCGCGCGAGCCCCGGTGGGACGAGACGTACGCGGTGCGCGAGGACGCTCTGCCGGTGGTCATGGACGGCAAGGCGATCGCTGTCCTCACCCGCGAGGTGTCGCAGGCGGTGTCGCGCTCGTCCAGCCGGCTCGAGCTCAACTACAAGGGCGCGGCCGACGATCTGCTGCGCATGATCACCCGCGGGGAGTTCCCGGTGCAGACCTCCGTGACGGGCCCGCGCCGGGGCGCGCCGCGTGTGGGCGACGGCGTGCTGCGGCTGGACGCGGCCGGGCATGTCACCTATGCGAGCCCCAACGCGCTGTCGTGCTTCCACCGCCTGGGAGTGACCGGGTCGCTGATGAACCGCTCGCTCCCGCGGGTGACCAGCGAGATCGTGCTCGACAAGGGCCACATCGACGAGACCCTCGCGATGGTGGTCATGGGGCGCGCCGCATGGCGCACGGATCTCGAGGCGAACAGTGCGTGCCTGTCTCTGAGGGCGATTCCGGTGACGGACCACGGCGAGCGCACCGGAGCGGTGCTGCTGTGCCGTGACGTGAGCGAGCTGCGGCGTCGCGAGCGCGAGCTCATCACGAAGGATGCGACCATCCGCGAGATCCACCATCGCGTGAAGAACAACCTTCAGACGGTGGCAGCGCTGCTGCGGCTCCAGTCGCGACGCGTGGAGGCACCTGAGGCGAAGGAGGCTCTCGCGGAGGCGATGCGCCGCGTGTCGACCATCGCTCTGGTGCACGAGACGCTGTCGGGCACGCTCGACGAGCTCGTGAACTTCGACGACCTGGCTCAGCGCTCGATGCGGATGGCGGCCGATGTGGCGTCGCCGGGGGTGCAGGTGAAGATCGTGCGCGAGGGGGACTTCGGCCTGATTCCCGCGCAGTACGCGTCCTCGCTGGCGCTCGTGGTGACCGAGCTGGTCACCAATGCCGTCGAGCACGGATTCGAGTCCCGCGAGTTCGGGACGATCACCGTCACCTCGAGCCGTGACGGCGGGCGCCTCGCGGTCGAGATCGCCGATGACGGCGTGGGTCTGGCAGGGGAGCCGTCAGGCCTGGGCTCGCAGATCGTGCGCACGCTCGTCGAGAACGAGCTCTCCGGATCGATCGCCTGGCACCGCACCGAGGTGGGGTCGTCGGTCCGGCTCGAGGCCCGCGTCGACGACGAGCGCTGAGCGGGCGCTACTTCGCGGCGCGGCGAGCGCGCGCGGCGCGGCGCTTGAGCGAGCGGCGCTCGTCCTCCGACAGGCCGCCCCAGACACCGGAGTCCTGATTGTGCTCCATGGCCCACTGGAGGCAGGTGTCGCGGACGGGGCAGGTGTTGCACACTGCCTTCGCCTTCTCGATCTGCACGAGCGCGGGTCCGGTGTTGCCCACCGGGAAGAACAGCTCGGGGTCGTCAACATCCAGGCAGGCAGCGTTGTTACGCCAGTCCATGATTCCTCCAGGGGGTATCGGAGGCGCGGCAGGGCCCACGAGGGTGGTGGTGGGGTCGTGCCGCGGCCATCGCGGGGTCACTGTGTCGATTTTCTCATTGTTAACAACAGATGACAAGGGGTTTCTGCTGTGCGATGGTTCACAGTGCTCAGCCGCTACCGTTGTCGCCTATGGAGTCAACGCGTGAGCACGTCCCGGCGTTGCGCTGGACCGCCACGGCGATCATCGCGGTCGAGGCCCTCGCGCTGGTGGTCGCCGCGGTGATCTACGTGGCGCGGGCGATCGACGGCGCCGCTCCTGCCGACGCCGCTCTGTCGATCGCGGCGCTCGCACTCGCGGCTGGTGCAGCGCTCGCGGTTGCCGCAGCGGCCTACGCGCGTGGCCGCACGTGGCCGCGCGGCCTTGCCGTCACGTGGCAGCTGCTCCAGATCGCGGCCGGCGTGCTGCTGCTGGAGCTGCTCCTCGCCGCCGGCATCGCGGCGATCGCTGCCGGCGTCGTGGGCGCCGCCGCCCTGATCGCCGATGCGCGGACTCGCCCGACCGCGTAGGTCCACCCCGAGGCAGGCGCGCGCCGTCCGCGTGCTCACCGTGCCCGCAGCTGCACCGCCGTGGCGACGGCATCGACGATGAGCGCGCAGCGCCCGTCGCGGGGCACGGGCTCCGCGATGCCCTGCCAGCCGCGTGGCGCCAGCATGCGCAGCGCGCGAGGGCTGGGGTCGAGCAGCAGCACCGCATCCACGGGCGGCACCAGGTGCGGTGCGTCATGGCAGGTCACCGTCGCGTGAGGCAGGGACGCGGCCACCGCGTCGCGTGCCGCCCCGGCGGCGCCCACGACGGCCACCCGGCCGCGCGGCGCCGTGAGTGTCGAGGCACGGTCTCCGCCCACGGCCCAGCCACTCTCGACGTGATCCGGCAGCGAGCGCACCCAGCGCTCGGCGGGGTGGTGGTCGCCGTGGCACAGCTGTCCCTCGACCCAGGCGCCACCGATGCTCAGCCACGCCCTGCCGGGATGCGACGAGGAGAGCGCACGGTCACGAGGAGCTCCCCAGGGTGCGGCCGCGCCGGGATCGTGCCCGGGGATCACGGCGGTGATCGCAGCGGCGGCGGCGAGCCGGATGGGAGCGTGGGTCGCGCATGCGACGGCGGTGGGCGCTCGCAGCGCCAGGCGTGCCAGGAGCGCGTCAGCGGCGGCGCCGTCGTCCGCCTGGCCCAACCGCGCCAGCGCCCGCTCGGCGTCGTCGACCACCAGCAGCGCGTCGGACGCGCGCCCCACGAGGTGCACGGTGCGTGCGGCCTCACGCGGGTCGCTGGGCAGCCAGACCGGCCGCATGCCGACCGCACGCGCCTGCTGAGCGAGAGAGCTCAGCGCACTGGTGCGGCCCGAGCGCGCCGGCCCCACGATCACCGCCGGGCCGTCGGTGGGGCGCCAGACGACCTCGCGCTGGAGGCGCTCGCGGGGCCAATCGGCGAGCGCGAGCCGCACCTGATCGCCTGGTGCGGGCTCCCATCGAGCAGGCAACGGCGGCAGCCAGAGCGCCCGGGCCGGCGCCGCTCGTCTCCAGCGACTGGCCGCGACGTGGGCCAGGGAGCGTCCGGGCGGTGCAGGTGCTCCCACGCGCGAGACCGCCGGGCTCGGATCCGCGATGGGCGCAGCGATCTGCGCCATCTCGACGGCGCCCGCGCGCGAGATCAGCGCCCTGCCGGGGATGCCCGGCGGCAGGTCCGCCGCCTCGGGCGTTCCCACCAGGTCACGCGACTCGGCCGCCCCGGCCACCCGCAGTGCGATGGTGGTCGACACGTTCGCACGCACCTCGGGGGTCACGGCCCCCGCGGGGCGCTGAGTCGCGAGGACCAGGTGCAGGCCCAGCGAGCGCCCCTGAGCCGCGAGCCGTGCGAGGTCAGGCAGGAAGCTCGGGTGCCGGGTCACGATCTCCTGGTACTCGTCGATCACCACGAGGAGCCGCGCAGGCGCATCGCCGCGTCGCTCCCACTCCGCGATCGAGGCGAGGCCGCGCTCGGCGACCGCGCGCTTGCGCGCCGCGAGCTCGGCGCTGAGGGCGTCGATCACCCGTGTCGCCAGCGCACCGTCGAGATCGGTCAGCACGCCGCACACGCGAGGGAGCGTCAGGCATGAGCGCAGGCCCGCGCCTGCCTTGAAGTCCACGAGCGCGATCTCGAGGTCGGCGGGCGGGTGCGCGAGGGCGAGCGCCGCGACAAGCGTCTCCAGGGTCACCGACTTGCCGGAGCCGGTGGTGCCGGCGATCAGCAGGTGGGGGCCGTCGGCGTCGAGGTCGAGCTGCAACGTCGCGGTCGCGGTGCATCCCAGGGTCACGGTCAGCCGTCGCGGCGCGCCTCGCGCCCGCTCCTGCGTCGGCGAGGGCAGGTCCGCCCACCGCAGCGCCGCGGGCAGTGTGGTGTCACCGCGCGCGGCAGCGGCCGCGCGCGCCCGCGCATCGGCCGTCACCGCGGTCATCGCGAGCGGTGGGAGCGCGCTCTCCCCGTCCGGCGTGCGCTCGACGCGTCCGTGCGGCCCCACCGCGACGGTGGTGCGGCACCACGTGGGCGCCGTGGCGCCGCGAGGCACGTGCACCATGCGGTCCCCGGCGCTCGGCTCGCCCAGCCACCGCATCCACGGCTCCGCCCACGCCTCGCCGGCAGGCGCCCGGCCTCGCTCGACGGCCACGGCACGCACGTAGCCGCGGGCCCAGCGATCGTCTCCGACCACCGCCACCGGGCCCTCCGGCGGCCTCCACGGCTCGGCACCGCTCGAGGCGTGTGTGGGGCGGAGGCGGCGCACGAGCGCCGGCACCAGCATCGCGGCGGGCGCGGCGATGCCCAGGAGCGCCAGGTACCACCGGCCGGTCGCCACGGCGATAATCACGCCTGCGGCACCTCCGGCAGCGAGCGTGCCCCACGCAGGCCGTGGGCGCTCCTGCGGCGGCGCGTCCGCCATGCTCGACGGGAGGTCGAGCACCACCACGCTGCGTCCGAGTCGCAGCGGTTGTCCGCGCGCCAGCCGACGAGCGCCGCGGGTGCCGTTGGACGACCCCGCGTCGCGCACGCGGCCGGTAGGACAGACCAGAGCGTGCCACTGGGAGACCGCAGGGTCCGCGAGGCGCAGGTCGCACTCGTCCGAGCGCCCCACCACCACGCCTCGCGGCCCCACCGTGACGGAACCGCCGGCATCGGGACCCGCGATCACTCTCAGCGTGGGACCGGACGCACCTGGCGGCGCGCATCGCTCGGGTTCGGGACGAGCGCTGAGGCGCGCGCCGTGGACGAGAGGAGGCACTCCCGCGGGATGGTCATCGTCGAGCCGTACCCTCCCGCACCACAGCTCGCTGAGCCCCGCGGCCTGGGCGATCCGCGAGGCAGCGGTGCCGGTGCGGACCTCGAGATCGACATCGCCAGGGACTGTCACGCGCATGCCGCCAGCGTGGCGGTGGCCCTGGGGCGGGCGCGACCCCGGCGGCGGATCTGTGGAGAACTCCTAGTCGCCCACGGTGATCGACAGGCGCGCCTCGCCGCTGATCAGACCGTTCGCATCCATGGCCGTGTAGGTCGCGCGGACCGTTCCGGACGCTCCCGGTGCTGGCGTGAACGTGATCTCGCCCCCGGACGCCTCGAAGGTGCCATCCTCCGTGCTGACGGACGACTGCACGCCGGCGGCGGCGGTGTCGAGGTCGAGCCCTGCCTCGTCCCAGCCGGCCTCCGCGTACACCTTGTCGTTGGCCAGGACGTTCACCGTGACCGGTGCATCGGCCGTCGTCGTGGCGTAGTCCGTCTCCGCGAGGGGCGCGAAGCTCTCCCACGCCTCACCGTCGCGCACATGGCGGGTCCAGTTGCCCACGAGGTCGCATGCCGGCCCCGGGCACTTCTGCGTGAAGCCCACGCTGTCGGTGGGAGCGGCGATGCTCGCCTCGGGCTGCATGATCCAGAAGTGCGAGCCGTCGCCGCCGGCGTCGTAGAAGGTCTGCAGCCAGTGATCGAACACTGCCATGCGCTCGAACTGGTCGATCCATCCGTACTCGCCGATGTAGTACGGCTTGCCGGCCTCCTCCGCGATCTGACCGTGCTGCTCGATCCACCACGCTCCCCACTCCTCCCAGTCGTCCGTGGGGGTCGTGGGCTCCCAGTGGTTGGGGTAGACGTGGATGCCGTGCGCGTCGATGTTCGGGTCCTCGAGGAGCGCCACCGGGTCCGCAGACTCGGTGCAGTTGAACAGCGTGTCCTCGCTGTCGGGCTCGGTGCAGAGGAACCCCTCGCCGCCGAACCCGACCATGTGGTCGGGGTCGATCGACTTGACGTGAGCCGCCATCTCCTGCGCCCACGCGACGATCATGTCCGAGCCGCATGCGTCGCTCGAGGGGTAGGGGCCGCTGTCCGAGCAGCGCAGCTCGTTGCCGATCTCCCACAGCATGATGGTGGGATCGTCCTTGTACGCGATGCCGGTGAGGGGGTTGACGCGGTTGAGCAGGTGCGTGACCCAATCCTTGTACCAGCCGCGGATGGTCTCATCCGTGAAGAAGTCGTCGTGGTGGTCCAGGCCTGCCCAGCGCACGTACTGGTCGATGCCTCCGAACGCGGTCCAGTTGTTGACCAGCGGCAGCATGAGCTTCACGTCCCTCTCGCCCGCGGACCAGATCAGGTAGTCGAGCTTGCCGAGCCCGTCGGGTCCGTCGTTGTACGCAGGGGCGCCCGCCTCCGCGTCCCAGTACTGGAAGTACGTGCCCGGGTTGTTGCCCTCGACGTTCAGGTCGCCGTCCTCGGTGCCGATGTCCAGGAACGCCCATGCTCGGGCGACCGGCATCGCGCCCTCCTGGAAGGTCTTGAGGTAGACCTCGACCCCGGGCTCCGATTCCAGCATCAGCGTGTACGCGTTCGAGCTGGCGTAGGAGTAGGGCTCGCCATCGAGCATGAACTGGCCGTCCTCGGCGTGCACGAAGCCCTCCCGTGCCTGGCTCCCGGAGCCGTTCACGATCCCGTAGCCGATCAGTCCCACGAGCATGAGCGCGGCGATCACGAGCAGCGCGACCCCCACGCGGGCCGATGCGGGGGTGCGGGCAGCGGTGGTGTCAGACATCGTCGTCCTCCAGGGAGCGGCCGTCGCGGCCGGGTGGCTTGGTGCGCTCGTCATTCTAGGGAGACGGTCGCAACGTTTCGAACGCCTGGTGCGGTTGCTACCGAATCGTGACCTGGAGGCAGCCCGTCCTCACCGCACGCCGAGCGGCTCGACACGTCCGTCGGCGTCCACGACTCCTGCTCGCCAGCGGTAGTCGCGCTCGTAGTAGCTGCGGGGGATCCCGCCGAGCGTGTACGACGAGTGGCGCACGGACGCGTCCACGACGATGCCCGCCTCGCCCGTCCACGGGACGCTGTCCTCGCCGCGCGTGAGCACCAGCGGCGACTCGTCCCACGCGGCCGCCATCCCAGCGAGGTTCTCCGCCGACTGGGTGCTGAGCGCCAGCACGACCGGGACGTCGCACATCACCCGCAGCCCGCCGTACAGCTCGGATGTGCCCACGAGGACGATGGGACGTCCGGGGGAGAGCGCGCACAGGTCCTGGATCATGTCGCGCGCGCCGATCATCTCCCGCGTGGTGACGTTCACCGCCGAGGACACTGGCGTGGGCTGGTCAGGAGTGACCGCGATCCAGGTGGTCAGCGGGAGGCCCACCATCGCCGCCCCCGTCACGGCACGCAGCACGGCGCGCGTGCGCTCGCGGCTCGCGAGCGCCGCCAGCGCCCAGCCGCCCAGCGCTGCGGCGAGGAGGAATCCGGGCAGCGTGGCGGGCTCGAAGCGCCGGATCGCCCAGATCTGGTCCGGGATGATCGACGGCCGCACCAGGTACAGCAGGCTGGGAGCGAGGACCGCGCCCAGCGCGATCGCCCAGCCGCCGCTGCCGCGCAGCGCCCGGACGGCGGCGATGCCGAAGCCCACGACGGCGAGCACGACCAGCGGCCACGTCAGGTAGTACGCGAGCCAGCTCATGGTCGACTCCGCATAGGTGCGCGTGGCGTCGATCGGGAGTCCCTGCGCGGCTTGGAAGCTCTCGACCACGCCGTTGGCGAAGGTGTCGCCGTCGGACTCGGTGCCGCGCCGCGCGACGGTCCACAGCGGGCGCGACGCGAGCACCGTCAGCAGCGCGGCGACGGCGGTCCCGACTCCGACGGCAGCCCGCCCGCCCATCGCGGAGCGCAGGCGTGCCACGAGGCGCTCGCCCGCGGCCGATGCGGTCGCCAGGCCGATCAGCACGGTCACCAGGGCGAGGGCGACGTACGCGAGGTTCAGTGCCGTCGAGCGCTCACCGAGCCGGTCGATGTACTCGCGCGACCACACCTGGAGGGAGACGTACCCCACCCCCACCAGGAGCGCCTGCGGCAGCACGAAGGCGGCGGCCGCTCTCGCGCGCCACCCTCCGGCCGGGCCCGCCAGCACCACAGCCGCGAGCACTCCCGCGCACGCACCGATCGCGAACGCCGTCCCGTCGATGCGCACCAGCATGGTCGCTCCACTGGCGAGGCCGCCCGCCGCCAGGAGCGCGAGCGAGCGCTGCTCGATCCCGCGCCAGGCCCACAGCAGGCCGGCGATCACGAGCACCAGGGTGAGCGGCTCGGTGTACGCAGGGCGCGACAGCCCGATGTGCGACACCGTGAGGGCGAGAGCGCCCGCGGGCGCGAGCGCTGCGTACGGGCCCAGGAAGCGCCTCGCAGCGGCGTAGACGGCGAGGATCCCGATGGCGCCCACGACCACGTTGGCCGCGAGCACCCCCGTGTCGCCGGCGACCCACCCCCCGATCGCGATGGTCGCGGGCAGCATCTTCGCGCCCTGGGGTTGGATCACGTCGCCGCGCAGGTTCCAGGCCTCGGAGGCGTCCGGCAGGCTCTGGGCCCCCGCGGCGGCGGCCTCGACCGCTCCCGCCGCCGGGATGTCCGTGCTGGCATGGTCCACCAGCCACAGTCCCGAGAGCGTGAGGAAGCCGGGGTCCCGGACCACCAGCAGGTACTCCGCCGCGAGCGCGAAGCCGAGGAGCGTCCACGCAGCCGTGCCGATGACGGCGACGGCGGCCCCTCGCGCCTCAGCGATCGTGGTCGACGGCGCGGGCGCGAGTGGACGCCATGCGACCACGGCGATCCCGAGCGCCAGCGGCAGCACGGTCCACCAGTGGTGCAGGGACGCCGTGACGGCGATGCCGGCGGCGAGGCTCAGGGACACTCCCACCAGGACCAGGCGCTCGGGTGCGGCGGCCAGCGCGCTCCCAGCACGGCCGATGCGCGGCTCCGTCGCTCGGGCGTCGGAAGGGGAGGGCGTCACAGCGCACCAGGGTAGTCCCGAGGCGCCCAGCCGTCACAGGGTCCGTGTCCGGCGACGCGCCTCGGTCGACATTGCAAAGTGGGGCGGCGCCGGTAGTGTGGCCCCATGACGCGAATTGTCTTGGTCGAAGATGACCCGACCATTTCAGAACCCTTGACCCGCGCTTTGGGTCGCGAAGGCTACGACGTCGAGTGGCACGGCAACGGCATGGGCGGTGTGGGCGCCGCCGACGAGGCGGACCTGGTCATCCTCGACCTGGGCCTTCCTGACATCGACGGCGTGGACGTCGCGCGACGCATCCGCGACAAGGGCCTGCAGGTGCCGATCCTCATGCTCACGGCCCGAGCGGACGAGGTCGACCTGGTCGTGGGCCTCGACGCGGGCGCCGACGACTACGTCACCAAGCCGTTCCGCCTCGCCGAGCTGCTCGCGCGTGTGCGCGCGCTCCTGCGCAGGCGCGTGGCGGAGGACGGGGGCGCGGAGATGTCGGTGCGCGGCGTGCGCGTCGACGTGGCAGGCCACCGTGCGTTCGTCGACGACCGCGAGCTGCAGCTCAGCGGCAAGGAGTTCGACCTGCTGCACCTGCTGGTCGCCAACGCCGGTTCCGTGGTCTCGCGCGACACGCTCATGCGCGAGGTGTGGGACGCGGACGCCGGCGCCCCCTCCAAGACGCTGGACATGCACGTGTCGTGGCTGCGCCGCAAGCTCGGCGACGACGCCTCGGACCCCACCTACATCACCACCGTGCGGGGCATGGGCTTCCGGTTCGAGAACGACGAGTAGGCGCAGGCGATGCGTCGCCGGGTCCTGCAGGCCACCATCTCCGCTCTCGCGGTCGCGGTCATCCTGCTGGGCATCCCGCTGGGATTCTTCTCCGCGCAGCTGGTCCGCGATGATGCGCTGCGCGACCTCGACCTGCGCACCGGCACCGCCGCTCGCGCGCTCGACGTGCGCTATCGCGCCGGGGAGACCATCACCGAGGACAACCTCTCCTCGTACGTGAGCTCGGCCCCCGGGGCCGGCTCGTACATCTACGTGCAGCTGCCGGACGGCACCGAGCTGACCGCGGGAACCGAGCCCGCATCGGCCTTCTCCGACTCGACCGTGACCGAATCCGGCCTCGTGGTGGTCATGTCCGTGTCGTGGTGGGACGTGTTCTGGCAGGCGGCTCGCTACGTGGGCCTGGTGATCGTGCTGGGCACCATCGCCGTGGGCGCCGGGGTGGCGATCGCGATCTGGCAGGCGAACCGGCTCACGGCACCGCTCGTGTACCTCGCGGCCAGCGCCGAGCAGCTGGGCACGGGCCAGGTGCGCCCGCGCATCGACCGCTCCGGCATCGAGGAGATCGACCAGGTCGCGGACGAGCTGGCCCGCAGTGCGGACCGCATGGCAGCTCGTCTGGCGGCCGAGCGGCAGTTCGCGTCCGACGCCTCGCACCAGCTGCGCACGCCGCTGACCGCCCTCACCATGCGGCTCGAGGAGATCGCCGTGACCACCACGCAGGACGAGGTGCGCGAGGAGGCCGACAAGTCCCTCGAGCAGGTCGAGCGCCTCGTGGGCGTGGTCGACGACCTGCTGGGCCGCTCTCGTCGCGCCCTGGGCTCCGGCACGGAGCTGGTGGTGCTGCGAGACGTGCTGGACCAGCAGCGAGAGGAGTGGGCCCAGGCCTTCGTGGGGGCGGGCCGTCGCCTGGTCATCCACGACACGGATGCCACGGTGTTCGCCACGCCCGGCGGGCTCGCGCAGGTGCTCGCCACGCTGATCGAGAACTCGCTGCACCACGGTGGGGGCACCACCTCCGTCACGACCCGCGAGTCCGGCACCAATCACGCGATCGTGATCGAGGTGAGGGACGAGGGGGAGGGCGTGCCGGAGGAGATCGCGCCCCGCATCTTCGAGCGCGAGGTCACCAGCGGCAAGGGAACTGGACTGGGACTCGCGCTGGCGCGTGACCTCGTCACCGCCGACGGTGGCCGCCTCGAGCTCGCGCACCGCGTCCCGGCCTCGTTCGCCGTGTTCCTGCAGGGGGTGCCCCACATGGTGGACCTCGACACGGTGGTCCCGCATTCGGGGACCGTGCCGCAGCGACGCCGTCAGCGCTGAGCGCCCGCCTCGGGCCCCTCGGCGGCGCGCGCAGCCTCTCGCGCAGCGGGATCGTCCTCGAACACGAAGACCGCGTAGCCCGCGTAGCGGGCGATGGTTCCCACGCCGATCCCGATGATCGACGCGACGTTGTCCGCGAGGAGGCTCGTCAGGCCCAGTCCGTGATGACTGATCGCCACGACGGCCGCCTCGAGCGCCAATGCCACCGCGTTGACGGCTCCGAACAGCACCACCTCGCGAGCAGGCCGGTGGCGGCTGCCCCCGCGGAACGTCCACCCGCGGTGCGCCCACCAGGCGAAGGCGATCGACACGAGGGTCGCGATCACCTTCGCGGTCACGACGCGGTCGTCGTCGCCGGCGACCTCGGCACCCGGCGCCAACGGTCCCGCGCGCAGGAGATTGAACACCGCGAGATTGACCACCACGCCGGTGATGCCGACCGCGCCGAAGCGCGCGAGCTGTCCCGCCCGCTGCCTGGCCCACGTCGCTGCGCTCACGAGCGACGAGCCTAGTCGCCGGTAGGGTTCTGGCATGACCTCCCCCATCGTCGCCGTCATCGGCGGAGGCCAGCTGGCGCGAATGATGACGCCTGCCGCCACCGCGCTCGGCATCACCCTGCGCATCCTCGTCGAGTCCGACGAGGCGAGCGCCGCCGCCGCGGCCCACGAGACCGTCGTGGGCCTGCCCACGGACCCCGACGCGGTGCAGCGCGTGCTCGCGTCGCCCCGGCCCGACGTCGTCACCTGGGAGCACGAGCACATCCCCGCGGAGGTGTTCGAGGCGTGCGAGGCCGCAGGCGTGCCCGCCCGCCCTGGCCTGGGGGCGCTGCGGTTCGCGCAGGACAAGATCGAGATGCGTCGCCGCATGGACCAGCTGGGGCTGCCCAACCCCGCATGGCGGGAGGTCGCGACGCTCGCTGACATCGAGGAGTTCCTCGCGGCGCACGGTGGCGAGGCCGTGCTCAAGACGGCGCGTGGCGGCTACGACGGCAAGGGCGTGCGAGTGATCAGCGACGCGGCCGATGCGCGCGACTGGATCGAGTCCGCCGCGGACGGCGGCCCCCGCCTGCTGGTCGAGCAGAAGGTGCCGTTCGTGCGGGAGCTCGCGGTGCAGATCGCTCGCCGTCCCAGCGGGGATGCCCGCGCGTGGCCGGTCGTGGAGTCGATCCAGCGCGACGGCGTGTGCTCCGAGGTGACCGCTCCGGCTCCGGGACTCGATCCGACGCTAGCGCGCCAGGCGGAGGGCATCGCCCGCACCATCGCGGCGGAGCTCGACGTCACCGGAGCGCTCGCGGTCGAGCTCTTCGAGACGGCCGAGGGACTGGTGATCAACGAGCTCGCGATGCGTCCCCACAACTCCGGGCACTGGACCATCGACGGCTCCGTCACGAGCCAGTTCGAGCAGCACCTGCGCGCGGTGCTCGACCTGCCGTTGGGCGACACGTCCGCGACCGCGCCGTGGACCGTCATGGCCAACGTGCTGGGCGGTGCCCGCACGGACCTGCCGTCTGCGCTGGCGGAGACGGCGGACCCGGGCGCCAAGGTGCATCTGTACGGCAAGGGCGTGCGTCCGGGTCGCAAGGTGGGTCACGTCACCGTGAGCGGGGACGAGGCGGAGAGCACCTATGCGAGGGCAGTCGCCGCCGCGGCTATCGTGAGGGACGGAGGTGCGGCATGACTGAGACGCCCGTGGTGGGGATCGTGATGGGATCCGACTCGGATTGGCCGGTGATGCGCGCGGCCGCCGAGGCGCTCGCGGAGTTCGGCGTGCCGTACGAGAAGGACGTCGTGTCCGCGCACCGCATGCCGGACGAGATGATCGCGTACGGTCGCGACGCCGCCGCGCGGGGGATCCGGGTGATCATCGCCGGCGCCGGGGGAGCGGCTCACCTGCCGGGAATGCTCGCCGCGGTGACATCCCTGCCCGTGATCGGCGTTCCGGTGCCGCTCAAGCACCTCGACGGCATGGACTCGTTGCTGTCGATCGTCCAGATGCCGGCGGGCGTCCCTGTCGCCACGGTGTCGATCGGCGGCGCGCGCAATGCCGGGCTGCTGGCCGTGCGGATCCTGGGAGCCGGCCACGACGCTGAGGCAGCGGAGCTGCGCGCGAGCATGGATCGCTTCCGGGACGACCTCAGGAAGGTCGCCTACGCCAAGGCGGAGGCGCTCCGCCAGGAGGACTGAGCGCGCGCATCGGCCGCGCGCACTGCAGGCGGCGGGCTACGGCACCTCGCACGAGGCGAGGATCTCCGCCTGCGTCTCCCGCAGCGGCTCCGTCGCGGTGGGAGACGGCACGGGCGTCGAGGACGGCGTCGCGCTGATGGTCGGCGCAGCCGACGGCTCGCCCGACGGGTCTGCGCTCGGCGTCTGCGACGGCTCGGCCTCAGGCTCCTCGCCAGGCAGGGGCACGTCGTCGACGATGCTCTGGAACATCTGCTGAGCCTCGTACTCGTTCATCACCACGTCGCCCGAGCCATCGCCCGCGTACGACCACGGCACCGTGGTGAACGTCAGGTTCGAGGTGTCGAAGCCACGGAGGTGGTACGCCAGCCCCGCGAGATTCGTGATCGAGCCCAGCTGAGGATCGAGGGTGAGCGACTCGGCTCCCGCGCGCATGAACTGCGTGAGCTCGGGAACGTCCGTGAGCAGGTTCATGCCGAGCGCCTTGCGCGCGGTGTTCGTCAGCAGCTCGTGCTGGCGATCGATGCGCATGAGGTCCGTGCCGTCGCCCAGCCCGACGCCGGTGCGGGCGCGTGCGAACGCGAGCGCGGTGGTGCCGTCGAGGACCTGGGGGCCCGCCTCGAGCTCGAGGTTCGCCTTCGACGAGCTCATGTCCTGCGGGATGCACATGGGAACTCCATCGAGGGCATCGATCATGCCGATGAAGCCTGCGAAGTCGATCACCACGTAGTGGTTGTTGAACTCGATGCCAGTGAAGTCGGTCACGGTCCGCATCGCGCAGGCGGCCGCCTCCGCACGATCGCCGTTGACGCCACCGTTGGCGAAGGCGATGTTGAACTTGCCGGTCCATCCGGGCACCACGGAGCCGTCGAACAGCTGACAGTCCGAGATCCGCACCCGCAGGTCGCGGGGGATCGACATGACGTCGATCCGCGTGCGGTCACCGCTGATGTGCATCACCATGGTGGTGTCGCCGCGCATGCCGTCCGTCACGAAGCCACCGATGTTGCCGTTCTGCCCGTTGCGCTCGTCGGAGCCGATCAGCAGGATGTTGATGGGCTCGCCGGCGGCGAAGTCCGTGGGCTCCGCAGCCTCCTGCGGCTCGCCCTCGGCGTTCGTGGGCGCCGTCAGCGCGCCGATGTCCTGCCGGTCCAGGGCGCCCTGCGCGAGCAGCGCGTAGCTGGCGCCCGCGACCACGGTGAAGCCGAGGATCGCAGCGACCGCTGTGCCCATCACCGTCAGAGCGCGATGGCGCGGCGCGTGCGAGGCGTGGCGCGCAAGGGCGCGGCGGCGTGACGCCATTCATTCCTCCGTGAGCGGCTGTGGGGTGAGGCTGAGGACAGGGTACCGGCCGGGTAACGATTAGGTGACGGGGAGCGTTCCCGTCAGTTGCGGCACAGAGCGAGGATGTCCTCGACCGACTCCGGCTCGCCAGCGTCCGCAGCGTCATCCGAGGCGGCGTCGGGCGCGGGGGTTGCCGTCGCCTCCTCGGTCGGCTCGGCCAGGCCGTCATCCCACTCGGAGGTGGAGTCGCCCTGTGCCGCCACCGACAGCGGACGGTCATGACGCAGGTCGTCGAGCATCAGCTCGGCGTCCGCCGTCATCACGACGTTCAGCCGGTCGTCGGTGTACTCCCACGGGATCGTCGCGAAGGTGAGGTCCTCGGGTCGCAGGCCGCGCAGGTCGTAGGCCAGCGCGCCCAGATATGACAGCGAGCCCAGCTCGTCGTCCGTGGTGAGCGACTCGGCCCCGGCGCGCACGAACCGCGTCACGGCTGCGGCATCGGCGAAGAGGTTCTGCGAGCGCGCGGTCCGCACGGTCTGCTCGAGCAGCTGCTGCTGGCGCTGGATGCGCTGCAGGTCGGAGCCGGAGACGTCACCGACCTCCGCAGTCCGCAGCCGCGCGTAGTTGAGCGCGGTGACGCCGTCGAACACCTGCGGCCCCGGCTCCAGGTCGAGGTGAGCCTTGGAGGACACGATGCGCTCGGGGACGCACATGGGGATGCCGCCCAGCGCATCGACCATGTCGATGAAGCCCGTGAAGTCCACCACCGCGAAGTGATCGATGCGCAGGTCGAACTGGTCGTGCACCGTGTTGATCACGCACGCCGCGGCCTCCGCGGCGTCTCCGCCGGAGCCGCCGTTCGAGAAGGCGACGTTGAAGTCGCCGTAGCCGCCACCGACGCGTGTGCCGTCGTAGAGCGTGCAGTCCGAGATCTCGACCTGGAGGTCGCGGGGGATCGAGACGATCTGCGCACGCTCGCGGTCGCCGGACAGGTGCACGATGATCGTGGTGTCGTTGCGCATGCCGTCCGCGACGCGGCCGCCGATGTCGCCGTTCTCGCCCGTGCGGACGTCCGAGCCCATGAGCAGGAGGTTGAGCGGCTGACCGTCCGTGTGCTCGACGGGGGTGTCGGGGGACGTGCTGACCAGCGAGTCGATGTCCGCGGCGGTGATCGATGCGCTCACCGAGCTGGCGAGCGACTGGGCGAACACGATCGCGAAGCCGAGCGCCGCCGCGACCGCCACCGCAAGGATGCGGCCGATGGACTGCGAGCGAGCACGGCTGCCGTGGCGTACCGGCGCTGCGCCTCGTGTCACACCCGCTCCTTCCGCGTCAACGCACCAGTGTAGGGGGACCGCGCCGTGCCGCCCTGGAGCCCGGACCGCGGCCCTGTCGGGATAGTCTGCGAGGCGTGATCGACATGCCCGCCCTCCCCGAGCTTCCGCCCGTGAGCGTCGTGATGCCGGTGAGGAACGAGGCGCGCGCGCTCGAGGACGCCGTGCGCGCGGTCCTGGAGACGGGATACGCAGGGGACGTCGAGGTGGTCATCGCCGTGGGGCCGTCGACTGACGGCACCGAGGACATCGCCGCGTCTCTCGCTCGCGATCCCCGGGTCACCGTTGTCGACAACCCGAGCGGGCGGACGCCGCAGGCGCTCAACCTCGCCATCGCCGCTTCGTCGCACGATGTCGTGGTGCGCATGGACGGCCATGCGCACATGCCGACCGGCTACCTCGCGCTGGCCGTCGATGCGCTCCGACGCACGGGAGCGGCCAACGTGGGCGGGCGCATGGTGCCGACGGCCACGGAGCCGTTCGCGCAGGCGGTGGCAGTCGCGATGGCCTCGCGCGTGGGCCTCGGCGGCGCCGGCCACCGCCAAGGGGGCGTCGAAGGGCCCGCGGACTCGGTCTATCTGGGCTCGTTCAGACGCGCCGCCCTGGCGGACGTGGAGGGCTACGACGAGCACTTCGTGCGCGCGCAGGACTGGGAGCTCAACCGACGGCTGCGCGAGGCCGGCCAC
The DNA here is from genome assembly GCF_016862815.1 of Demequina activiva. GTDB lineage: Bacteria > Actinomycetota > Actinomycetes > Actinomycetales > Demequinaceae > Demequina > Demequina activiva. Next base: position 77,413 of record NZ_BONR01000005.1, read on the forward strand.
GAGGTGTGGTTCGTGCCGGACATGGCAGTGCCGTACACGCCGCGCAGCACCTGGCGGGCGCTCGCGCGGCAGTTCTTCACCTCCGGGCAATGGCGCCGCGAGGTGGTGCGACGCCATCCGGGGACGCGCTCCGCGCGCTATCTCGCGGCCCCGGTCGCGACCGTGGCCGTCGCGATCTCCCTCATTTCTGGGACTGTTCTCGCGGTCGCCGGGAGCGCCTGGGCGCTGCTGGCATTCGCCCCAGCAGCGGCGTACTTCGTGGGCGTCCTCGGTGCATCGGCCCTGCTGCTTCCCCGTACGGGGGTGCCAGCGGCCCTGCGCATGCCCCTCGTGCTGCCGACCATGCACCTGGCGTGGGGCCTGGGCTTCCTGCGAGGCGTGCGCTAGTCTCGGCTTGACGCATAGGGATAACAACGGTGTAATTCCTACAAGCAGGATCTCCTGCTGTGGCGATCGGAGGACGGCCCATGTGGAATATCTACGGTGGCGCAGTGCCCTCGGACGCGGACAAGCCGGCGCCAACCCTGGCCGCTGTGGTCGACATCTTCGACGCCGTCGAGGACGACGGACCGCTGTCGTGGCAGGAGCGTGCGCTGTGCGCTCAGACAGACCCCGAGGCCTTCTTCCCTGAGAAGGGCGGGTCCACCCGCGAGGCCAAGAAGGTGTGCGCGTCGTGCGACGTGCGATCCGAGTGCCTCGACTACGCGCTCGCGAACGACGAGCGCTTCGGCATCTGGGGTGGGCTGTCGGAGCGCGAGCGGCGCAAGCTCAAGCGCCGCGCTGTCTGACCGGCTGGCCTGCGTGGGGACGGCATGAGTCCCGCGCGCATCATCGTGCGCGCGGTGATGGTCACGGACGGCCGCTCTCCTCACCTCGCGGCCGCCCTCGACGCCGTCCTGTCCCAGGACCCCGCGCCCGATGCGGTGCATCTCGCGCTCGTCGCTGATCTCGATCCGCCCGCAGCCGGCTGGGACCCGCGCGTGGAGGTTCAGCGCGTGGACGCCCCTGACTACGGAGCGGCCGTCCAGCAGATCCTCGACCAGCACGAGGGCGACGGCTCCGAGCTGATCTGGCTTCTCCACGACGACATGGCGCCGATGCCGGGCTCGCTCGCCGCGCTCACGGCCACCGCGCGCAAGCGCCAGCTCGCCGGAGTCGTGGGAGCGGCGCAGGTGCAGTGGGACGCCCCCGACCGTCTGGTGGGGCTCGGCACCACGACCACCAGGGTCGGTGCCCGTCGCATCGGACTGGTCGAGCGCGACGACGTCGATCAGGGCCAGTACGCCGAGCGCGACGACGTGCTCGCGGTGTCCCTCGGCGGCGCGCTGGTGCGTCGTGAGCTGTGGGATGTCCTCGGAGCGCCCCAGGCGGACCCCGAGGGGTGGACGGCGAGTCTCGACTACTGCCGCCGCGCGTGGCGCGCAGGGTTCGATGTGGTCGCCGTTCCCCACGCCCGGATTCGCCACAGCCAGGAGAGGCTCTACGGCCGCCGTGACGGCGCTGGCGGGGGACGCCGTGCGACGTACGGGACGCGGCGCGCGGCCGAATGGTTCCACGCGTGCGTCTACGCCCCGTGGTGGGCGCCGCCGTTCCTCGTCCTCTGGGCGATCCTCGCCAGCCTCGCGCGAGCGGTGCTCCGCATCGCTCAGAACGAGCCGCGCCTGCTGATCGCGGACCTGCTGGTGCCGTGGCGGCTGCTGGGTCTGCTCCTTCGCCTCCCGTCGGCCCGCGCCCGTGCTCGGCGCGCAGGGCGGTCGACGGCCGCCGAGCTCCGCCTGCTCGCCGGCCCCCGGCAGGTGGCCCGGCATGTCCGTGCGCTCGAGTGGGGTGCGCGCAGCCGCATCGCGGCTCGCCAGGCCCCGAGCGATGCCGTGCGCGCCGAGCTGGCAGGCCTGGCCACGCGGCGTCGCCTCGCGCTCGCCACCCTCGCGCTCGCGCTCGTCTCCCTCAGCGTGTCGCTCCACCCCTCGTGGCTGCCCGGCCTGGTGCGAGGTCAGATGCTCACCGGGTCGATCCTGGGGGTCACCGACACGAGCCTGGGCGTCCTGTGGGATCGAGCGCTCACGGGCTGGAGCGACCAGGCGTTCGGTGCCCCGGCCATCGACGGCGGACTTGCGACGCTCCTGCTTCCCTTCGCTGCGGCGCCGGGAGGGCTCGCCGTGTGGCTGGGAGCCTTCCTGCTGCTCGCGCCGCTGCTCGCCGGGCTCACGGCGTGGGCGGCGACCGGCGCGTTCACGAGGTCGCTCTGGGCGCGAGGACTCGCCGCTGCGGCCTACGCGCTGTGGCCCATCGCCCTCGAGTCCGCCGCCGCCGGTCGCGTGGGCGCGGTGATCGTCCACGTCGTGGCCCCTCTCGCCGTGCTGGGACTCGTTCGAGCGGGCGGCTGGCATCGGCCGGAGTCGCTCAGCGACGGCGCCCAGCACCCGCCTGCCGTGCGCGCCTCGCGCAGCGCCGCGATGGGCGCCGCGGCCGCCCTGGCCATCGTCGTCATGGCCTCTCCAGTGCTGCTGGTGCTCGTGCTCGTCGTGGTCGCCATCGCTGGCACGGCAGCGGGTCGGGCGCGGTGGCGGGTGTGGGGGGCCGCGCTGCCCCCGCTCGCCGTGTCCGGAGCCTCGCTCGCGGCAGCGCTGGGCACGGGTCTCGCCTCTGGCCAGGCCTGGGCGATCCTCGCGCGCGAGCCTGGGCCGTCCGGCCAGGCCGAGGCGCTCTCGGCTGCAGATCTGCTGCTGGGAGGGATCGGCGAGACGGGGAGCGTGCCCGCGCCGTTCGTCTGGGCGCTGCGTGCCCTGCCTGTCCTCATGCTCGCGGCCGCGGTCGCCGGAGCGCTCGTGGGTCGCCGGCGGTGGCTGAGCGCAGGCGCGCTCGGCTCCGTCGCGGTGGCGGTGCTCGCCGCGACCGCCGTCCAGGGACTCACCCTCTCACCCGACGCCGGTGCCGACTCCCCGGCCCCATCGGGGTGGTACGGCTCCGCGATGAGCATCGCGGCGCTCGGGTCGATCGTGGTCGCCGCGGCCGCGTGGCGGCCGCATGCCGCCGATCGCCCCGGCGGCATGCGACGCGCGACCGCCGTCGTGGCGATCATCGTCGTCGCGGGCGCGGCGGTGGGATCTGCCGCGGCGCAGGTGTGGCCCGGACGCGCAGCGCTCGGCGACGTCTCACCGGCGGACGCGGATGTGCTGCCCTTGGTCGCTGCCCTCGAGCAGGGCACGGATCAACGTCAACGCGTGCTGGTGCTCGACTCGGACCCGGACGGAGTGGTCTTTGCCGTGCTGGGCACCGACGGCGCCGATGCCGTGTCCACGGCGGGCACGCTGCTGGACTCGGGACAGGCGGCGGTGCGCGGACCGGACTCGCCGCCGTTGCCAGGACCCGCCTCGCTCAGCGACGCGGTCGCCGCCCTCGTCGCGGGACGCGACGAGGGCATCGACGCGCTCGCCCAGTGGGGAATCGGAGTCCTCGTGGCCGCGCCGGGCGCGGACGGCATCGCGGACGTGCTCGCGCAGAGCCCCGACCTGCGGCTCATGGGAGCGGCGGATCGTGGAACGTCATGGCGAGTGGGCGCCGCGGAGGGTGACGCACGGGTCAGCCGTGCCACGTTCGTGGGTCCGGACACTGTCCCGGTCTCCGTCCCGATGGGCAGGACCGCGGCCGACTGGCAGGCCCCGGCCGCCGGAACGCTCGTGATCGCGGAGGCCGCGGACGATGCCTGGACCGCCACACTCGACGGGGCGCCGCTCGCCGGCACCGGCGACGAGCTGGGGCGGCAGGTGTTCTCTGTGCCCGAGGCTGGGCACGTGCACGTCCAGTACGACGACCGCACCTATCGCGTGTGGTTCTGGGCAGGCGTCGTGACGGTCGCGTGGTCGCTCGTCGCGGCGATCCCGGTGCCGTCGCGCCGCGCCCGTGAGGAGGACTCCTGATGATCCGCATGGTCGCCACCGCGGTGGCTCTGGCCTGCGTGCTCGGCGCAGCGACGCTCGCGGCGCCAGAGCCCGGAGGCGAGGGCGGTGCGACCGCGGTGGTGCCCATCGCTCCCGTCCGGCAGCCGCTGGCGTGCCCGGGCCCTCTCGAGATTCCCGTCGGAGCGATCTCATCAGGGGACGAGGTGCTCGACTCGGGTTCAGCGGACGTGACCTACGACGTCACTCCGACTGGACGCCCCGTGGGCGCAGGCGTCGCCGTGGATGCGCCGCAGGCGGTGAGCGTGGAGCGCGTGGGCACGGGCGACATCGCCGGGCTCGCCGGCGTAGGCTGCACCCCGCCGGCTCAGGACCAGTGGCTGGTGGGCGGCTCCACGGCACTCGGCGCCAGCGCACGACTCGTGCTCACCAACCCCACCGCATCGGCCGTCCGTGCGCGGGTGCAGATCTACGGACCGGGCGGACTCGCGGAGCAGGACGCCTCGGTGCTGCTGGGCCCCGACAGCCAGGGCACGCTCCTGCTCGAGTCGATCGCTCCCGAGGTGACGGCCACCGCGGTGCACATCCGTGCGGAAGGCGTCGGTGTGAGCGCTGCGCTGCAGGACTCGCGGCTCGACGGCTTCACGGCGGCCGGGACGGACTGGGTGTCCCCGGTGGAGCCGGCCACGTCGCTCGCGATCCCCGTCGCCGGCGCGTCGACCGATGATGCGCCGGCCTCCGTGTCGCTGATGGCCCCCGACGGCGCGGAGGTCACGCTCGCGCTCGTGACGGAGGACGGCCCGCAGCCGTGGCTGGGCGACGAGGCGGTGGTCCTCGAGCCCGGTGTCGTGACCGAGATCCAGGTGCCTGTGGCCGCACTCGCGGCGATCCAGATCGAGGCCACCGCGCCCGTGGTCGCCGGGGCTCGTGTGCTGGTGGCGCGCGACGCACCCCTCGACGATGGCTCGCTGGCGTTCGATCATGCGTGGACGGGCGGCCAGGACGTGAGCGAGACGCGCAGCCGCGCCCTGGTGGTGCCCGACGCGGACGTGACGCTGGTCGCGACCTCTCCCGCTGGCGGCACCTTCACGGCTGAGATCGACGGCGAGACGGTGTCCGTGGACCTCGGCGCTGGTGTGCTGGCGTCGCTGCCGGGCTCCTGGGAGCCCGGGACGGTCATCACGAGCTCCCACGCTGCCGCGTGGGCGCTGCTCGTGACGGACGCCGACGCGGGCTTCATCACCACCGTGGAGCCGGTGGTGACCGAGCTCGACGGACGGGACGTCACGGTGACCGTCGGCAGCTACCCGCTCGTGCCGTAGTCCGGATCCACGTCCTCGGGAGCACGCCCCACCACCGCCGCCACCTGCTCGGCCAGCACGTCGCGCACCAGCGATCGCACGTGCCCGTCCTCGACGCGCAGCTCGATGGGTCGCCGGTACAGCACCACGCGGGTGGGCTGCCCCAGCTCGGACGGGAACACGCGTCCCAGCGGCACCCCGTCCTCCCAGGGAGTCGGGTCCGAGGGCGGCACATCCTCCGACGCGAAGTCGATGCGGCCCCACGCCCGTCCCCAGCGCGGCTCCAGACGCTCGGCGGCGTCGCGCACCTCGTCGTCGAAGACCTCGGCTCGGGTCCGGTAGGCGGGAGCGTCGTACGGAAGGAGGGGTCGGCGCAGCCCGCGCTCGTGCCGGTCCCTGCGTCTCATGCCGCCCACGCTACCCGCGCATCGGCGTGGCACTCGGGTACGACCCGTCCGCGAGGGTAGCGTCCGGAGGCGTGAAGTCGACGCGTCAGTGCTCTCGCACCATCTGTGACCGCCCCGCTGCGGCGACGCTCACCTACGTCTACGCGGACTCGACCGTGGTGGTCGGTCAGCTCGCCGCCCAGGCCGAGCCCCACAGCTACGACCTGTGCGCCCTGCACGCCGAGCGCTTCTCCGCGCCGCGCGGCTGGGACGTGGTCCACATCCACCAGGAGTTCGTCGACTCGGGCCCGTCTCCGGACGATCTCGACGCGCTCGCACGTGCCGTTCGCGAAGCGGGACGACCGCGTGTGGCCGCCGTGCCCCCGCCGCCGCTGGCATCCGAGCCGCGCCGCGGACATCTGAGGGTCGTCTCAGGAGACGCCTGACGCTAACCTGAGCGCGTGACGACACGACCTGACCTCAGTGGCCTCATCAAGTCCTACGACGTCCGCGGAATCGTGGGCGACACCCTCACGGTCGACGTCGCGCGCGCCATCGGCGCGGCGTTCGCGGACCGCGTGGTGATTCCCGACGGCGAGACCGAGGTCGTGATCGGGCGCGACATGCGCGACTCCGGTCCGTCGCTCGTGGCGGCGGTGGCCGACGGCCTGCGCGACCGCGGCGTGGACGTCATCGACATCGGCATGTGCTCCACGGACGGTCTCTATCACGCCTCGGGCGCCCTCGAACGACCGGGCGTCATGGTCACCGCCTCCCACAATCCGGCCGCCTACAACGGCATGAAGATGTGCCGCAGGCTGGCCCGCGCCGTGGGGGAGAACACCGGCCTGGGCGACGTGCGGGAGACCGCCGCGGAGCTGCTCGCGGACGGCATCCCCGTCGCAGCGGAGCGGGGCACGCTGGTCCGGCGGGACATGCTCGCGGAGTACGGGGCCTACCTGCGTTCGCTTGTGGATCTGAGCGAGGTGCGTCCCCTCACGGTGGTCGTGGACGCCGCGAACGCGATGGCGGGCCACACGGTGCCCGCGGTGCTCGGCACCGACGCCGGACTGCCCGAGCTGCCCCTGACGATCATCCCGCTGTACTTCGAGCTGGACGGCTCGTTCCCCAATCACGAGGCCAATCCGCTCGATCCCGCGAACCTCGTGGACCTGCAGGCCGCGGTTCGCGAGCACGGCGCAGACATCGGGCTGGCCTTCGACGGAGACGCCGATCGCTGCTTCGCCGTCGACGAGCGAGGCGAGGTGGTGCCCGCGTCCGCCATCACGGCCCTGGTGGGGCTGCGCGAGTCCGCCCGCGAGATCGCTGAGGGGCGCACGCCCACCGTGATCCACAACCTGATCTCCTCGCGAGCGGTGCCCGAGCAGCTCGCTGCGGCAGGCGCGGTTCCGGTGCGCTCCCGTGTGGGGCACAGCTACATCAAGGCCGAGATGGCGCGTCTGGACGCGGTGTTCGGTGGAGAGCACTCGGCGCACTTCTACTTCCGCGACTTCTACTTCGCGGACTCGGGCATGCTCGCGGCCCTGCACGTGCTCGCGGCGCTGGGGGAGCAGCCGGGAACCCTGTCCGAGCTGCTCGAGTCGTACAGCCCGTACGCCGCCTCCGGCGAGATCAACTCGACGGTCGAGGACGTCCCGGCCGCCATCGCGCGCGTGCGTGCGACCTTCGAGGGCGACGGCGTCGAGGTGGATGACATGGACGGGCTCACGTTCTCGCACTGGTCGAGCGAGCCGCGCTGGTGGTTCAACGTCCGTCCGTCGAACACGGAGCCGCTGCTGCGACTCAACGTCGAGGCGGCAGACGCAGACCAGATGGAGCAGGTGCGCGACGCGGTCCTCGGCGTGATTCGGCAGGCCTGAGATGTCCGCCGAGGGCGGCACCAAGGCGATCGTCGCGGCGCTGAGCGCCAACCTCGGCATCGGCGCCACCAAGTTCGCCGCGTGGGCGCTCACCGGGTCCTCCTCGATGCTGGCGGAGGCGATCCACTCGGTGGCGGACTCCGGCAACCAGGTGCTGCTGCTCGTGGGCGGCCGTCAGGCTCGCAAGGAGGCCACGCCGGAGCACCCCTTCGGGTACGCCCGCAACCGCTACTACTACGCCTTCCTGGTCGCCGTGGTGCTCTTCCTCCTCGGCGGCGTGTTCGCCCTCTGGGAGGCGTGGCACAAGTTCCAGCACCCCGAGCCCATCGAGTCGTGGAAGTGGGTGCCGGTCGTGGTGCTCGTGGTCGCGATCGGCCTGGAGAGCCTGAGCCTGCGCACCGCTGTCATCGAGTCCAACAAGGTGCGGGGCACGCTCGGATGGGCGCGCTTCATCCGCAGGTCGCGTTCGCCCGAGCTGCCGGTGATCCTGCTCGAGGACCTCGGAGCCCTGGTGGGGCTCGTCTTCGCGCTGTTCGGAGTCTCCATGACGCTGATCACCGACGACGGCGTCTGGGACGCCCTCGGCACCGCGATGATCGGGCTGCTGCTGCTCGTCATCTCGATCATCCTGGCGCGGGAGACCAAGTCCATGCTGCTGGGGGAGTCCGCGACTCCCGAGGACATCGCCGCGATCCGCGCCGCCTTCGACGCCTCGCACCTGGGCGACATCATCCACCTGCGCACGATGCACCTGGGTCCGGACGACGTCATGATCGCCGCTAAGGTGGGCCTCGCGGCGGGCGCCACCATCGAGCAGATCGCTGAGCACGTGGATGACGCGGAACGTCGCGTTCGCGACGCCGTGCCGGCGGCGCGCCTGATCTTCATCGAGCCGGACCTGCGCCACGCGGTCGCGGCTGCCCACGACACCCCCAAGGAGAATCACGAGTGACCACGGTCGAGCACATCATCGCGGACCTTGCGCTGGCCGAGTCCGGCCGCCACCAGATCCGTCTGGCCGAGCAGGAGATGCCGGGGCTCATGGCGCTGCGCGAGGAGTTCGGCGACTCTCAGCCGCTCGCCGGAGCGCGCATCGCCGGCTCGCTGCACATGACCACCCAGACTGCGGTGCTCATCGAGACGCTGACGGCCCTGGGCGCGCAGGTGCGCTGGGCCTCGTGCAACATCTTCTCGACGCAGGACGATGCCGCTGCCGCCGTCGTGGTGGGTCCCGGCACGTTCTCCGCGCCGAGCGGCGTCCCGGTGTTCGCCGTCAAGGGCGAGACCATCCGCGAGTACTGGCAGTACACGGACAGGATCCTCACGTGGGACGGGCACGACGGACCCACCATCATCCTCGACGACGGCGGCGACGCCACGCTGCTGGTCCACGAGGGCGTGAAGGCGGAGAAGGCCGGTCACGTGCCGCCGCCGCTCGAGGAGGAGGACCCGGCCTACAACATCGAGGTCGAGGGCATGCGCCACGTCCTGCGCGCCTCGCTGGAGCAGGACCCCACCCGGTTCACACGGATGGCCGCCGGCATCGTGGGGGTGAGCGAGGAGACCACCACGGGCGTGCATCGGCTGGACCAGATGCACGCGCGAGGCGAGCTGCTGTTCCCCGCGATCAACGTCAACGACTCCGTCACCAAGTCCAAGTTCGACAACCGCTACGGCATCCGTCACTCGCTGCCCGACGGCATCAACCGCGCCACGGACGTCCTCATGGGCGGCAAGGTCGCGTTCGTCGCGGGCTACGGGGACGTGGGCAAGGGCGCTGCAGAGGCGCTGCGAGGCCAGGGCGCGCGCGTGATCGTCTCCGAGGTGGACCCCATCTGCGCGCTGCAGGCGGCGATGGACGGCTACGAGGTGGCTCGCATCGAGGACGTCGTGGACCGCGCGGACTTCTTCATCACGACCACCGGCAACAAGGACATCATCAGGGTCGAGCACATGGCCGCCATGAAGGACAAGGCGATCGTGGGCAACGTGGGGCACTTCGACAACGAGATCGACATGGCGGGCCTGGCGCGCTCCGGCGCGAAGCATCAGCCCATCAAGCCCCAGGTGGACGAGTGGACGTTCGCCGACGGCCACAGCGTCATCATCCTGTCCGAGGGCCGCCTCCTGAACCTCGGCAATGCGACGGGCCACCCGAGCTTCGTGATGAGCACGTCCTTCGCCAACCAGGTGCTCGCTCAGATCGAGCTGTGGGTGAACCTGGAGGCGTACCCGTTGGGCGTGCATCGCCTGCCCAAGGTGCTCGACGAGAAGGTCGCGCGCTCGCACCTCGACGCCCTGGGAGTCCGTCTCACGGAGCTCACCGAGGACCAGGCCGACTACCTGGGCCTTCCGCAGCACGGCCCGTTCAAGCCGGACCACTACCGCTACTGACCCCCGCCGTCGGGCGCCGCGCGGCGTCGATCAGTTGACCACGTCGGGCACGCCGTACGGGAGGACGTCGAGGCGGGTGGCCTCCGCATCGGCCCTCGCACGGCGCCGCTCCTCGATGCCGTGCTCGCGCCGTCCGCGCTCGGCGAGCACGGCCGCCACGAGGTCCTCGGGATGCGTGTGCGCCGGCGGCGGCGGGGACACGTAGTCGCTCATGCGCCCGCTCAGCTCGGTCGCCAGGCGCGCGCGGGACCCGGGGTGCAGGGTGGCAGCGCGTGCGAGGAACATGCGGCAGGTCAGCGCGAAGCCGTCCGGCAGGCGAGCGATGTCAGCGTTGCGCGCCCACGCCGCCAGGTGCGGCGGCATCTGCACCGGCGGCAGCGCACGGGTGCTGCCACGCACCCGCATCGCGTACGTGCCGGCGAGCATGTCGCCCAGCCGCTTGGCGCGGGCGCTCAGCACGGACACCGTGATCGCGAGCACGCCCAGGGTCAGGAACACCTCGACCAGTCCGGTGAGCGATCGCGCGAACGCGTGGCGGAAGGAGATGGGACCGCCGTCGTCCCGCACCACCCGCAGCCCGCACGCGAGCCGCCCCACGGAGCGCCCGCGGGTGAAGGTCTCCACCACTGCGGGGACCACGATCAGCATGATCGCGACCGTGCCGATCATGACCGCTCGCTGGATCGCGGCGTTGGCGAGCAGCGTCGCGCCCGCCATCCACAGCGTCAGCATCAGCGTGGGCACGCCGTAGACCAGCAGATCGATGACCCCGGAGAGCATCCGGTTGGTCACGGCGGCGGCACCCGTGCTGAGCGCGACGCCCTCTCCCGTGAGGATCTCGTCGTCCATGGGATCCATGCCTGCGCCTCTCGCTCGCCGTTCTATGGCATCGTAGCGGCGTGGACATCGACGCCTTCTCGCGCTCGCGCGAGGACCGCTGGCGCAGGCTCGAGGACCTGTCGCGCCGGCGCAGCCTCACCGGCCAGGAGGCTGACGAGCTCACGCGGCTGTACCAGGCGACCTCCGGCGACCTCTCCGCGCTGCGCTCCGCGGCGCCCGAGCCGGGACTCGTCACCCGCCTGTCGATCACGCTGGCGAACGCCCGCGTGTGGCTCACCGGCGCCCACGAGGTCTCGACCAGGGGCGTGCGGCAGTACCTGACGCTGGGACTGGCCGCCGCCTTCTACCGCGTGCGCTGGTGGGGCGTCGCCGTGCTGATCGCGGTCGTCGCGGGCGGTGCGCTGTCCGCGTGGTGGACCGTCACGCATCCCGAGGCGCTGGCGCTGGTGGGCGACGCCGAGACCCGCGCCGCGATCGCCAATGGCGAGTTCGCGAACTACTACTACGAGTACGACTCGTCGAGCTTCGCGGCATCGGTGTGGACCAACAACGGTCTGATCGCCCTCCAGTGCATCGCTCTGGGCGTCACCGGCGTGTACCCCTTGATCCTCCTGTACAACACCGTGATCCAGCTGGGCGTCGCGGCGGCGATCATGGCGGAGGCGGGCCTGCTCGACATCTTCTTCCAGCTGATCATCCCGCACGGCCTGCTGGAGCTCAGCGCGGTGTTCGTGGCGGCGGGAGCAGGACTGCGCCTGTTCTGGACCATGCTCGTGCCGGGGAGCCGACCGCGCGGACGTGCTCTCGCTGAGGAGGGCCGCATCGCCGTGAGCGTCGGCATCGGCCTGGTGGGAGTGCTGTTCCTGTCCGGGCTCATCGAGGGCTTCATCACCGGATCAGACCTGCTGTGGCCCGTCAAGATCGCGATCGGCGCTCTCGCGTTCGTCGCGTTCTGGATCTACGTGTTCGTGGTGGGGCGCTACGCGGTGGCCGCGCAGGTGACGGGCGACACCGATGGCGACTTCGCCACGGACCAGGCGGCGCTCGCGGGCTGAGGCGCGCGTCGCCTCGTGGTCACGCCCCGCCCGGCCGATGCGCGGTCCGGCTACAGGCGCCCGGACGCCTTGAGCGCGAGGTAGCGGTCCGCCAGGGCGGGCGCGAGGTCGTCCGGAAGCGCGGTCAGCACCTCGGCGCCGAGCTCGCGGACCCGAGCAGCGATCGCGTCGCTCTCGACGGCCGTGCGCGCGGCGGCCGCTGCCGCGTAGTAGTCGTGCGCATCGTCCCGCCCGGCCTCGAGCGCCGCGAGCTCGGGGTCGTCGACGGACGCGACCACGACGGCGTGCTTGGCGCTGATCGCGGCGACGGTGTCGAGAAGCCCGCCGTCGACCGCGGACGGATCCAGCGTCGTCAGCAGCACCACGAGCGCGCGCTGCGACAGCCGGCTCTGCACGAGGCGTGCGATCGCGGGCCAGTCGGGCTCGACGAGTGCGGGCTCCGCGGTGGCGAGCGCGTTCGCGAGCGCCGGCATCACGGCGGGCCCTCCGGTGCCGAGAGCGCGGGCGCGCTCCACGCGATCGAACGCGCTCACCTGGACGCGGTCGCCTGCCTTGGTGGCGAGGGCGGTCAGCAGGAGGGTCCCCTCGATCGACGCATCCAGGCGCGGAGCGTCGCCCACGCGGGCCGCGGACAGCCGTGACGTGTCGAGCACGATCATGACCCGACGGTCGCGTTCCGGGCGGTACGTCTTGACCATGACGTCCGCGCGACGGGCGGACGCGCGCCAGTCGATGGACCGGACGTCGTCCCCGATGACGTACTCGCGCAGCGAGTCGAACTCGGAGCCCGCGCCCTTGAGCTGCACCGCGGTCTGACCGTCGATCTCCCGCAGCCGCGCCAGCCGTGAGGGCAGGTGCTTGCGTGACGCGAACTCGGGCAGCACCCGCAGCGTCGCGGGAGCCTCGAGGGAGCGCTGGCGACCGGCGAGCCTGAACGGACCGGTGGTGCGGATGGTGACCAGGTCCGCGTCGCGGTCGCCGCGGCGAGTGGGGAGCATGGGGGTCGACAGCCGGACGGAGTCGCCTGCCCGCAGCGCGACTCGATGCCGGTTCGCGCTCGCCCCTGCGGACGGCTGCCATGCGTCGCGCACGGTCGCGCGCACGCGCCGACCGCCGGTGTTGACGACGTCGAGCGTGGTCGCGGTGCGCTCGGTCAGACGCACCGATCCGGGAACGGTGCGGCGCACGCCCAGCACGCGCGGGCGCGGGGCGAGCAGCGCGTCGAGTCCGGCGAGAGCGAGAGCGCCGAGCAGCCACAGCCAGGCGAAGGTGCGATCCTGCGCCCAGGCCGCGGGGATGGTCCCCACGGCGACCAGGGCGACGGTCCAGCCGGTGATGTACATGGCTCAGCGCGGCACGGGCACGGAGGCCAGCACGGACTGCAGCACGGCGGCGCTGGTGACGCCCTCGAGCTCGGCCTCCGCGCGCATCTGGATGCGGTGCCCCAGCGTCCACTCGGCGAGCGCCTTGACGTCGTCGGGGGTGACGAACGTGCCTCCACGCATCCACGCCCACGCGCGCGCGGTGCTCAGCAGCGCGGTGGCGCCTCGCGGAGACGCTCCGAGGGCCACCGACGGCGCCTCGCGGGTCGCGCGGCACAGATCGACCACGTACTGCGCGACCTCGCGGGAGACCGCGACGCGTGCGACGGCCTCCCGGCCCGCGTCGAGGTCCGCGAGCGACGCGACTGCGGACACCCCGGCGGCGTCGAGGTTGCGCGCGTCGAATCCCGCCGCGTGACGCAGCAGCACGTCGGTCTCCGCGTCACGCGCAGGGAGCGGGACGGGCAGCTTCATCAGGAAGCGGTCCACCTGCGCCTCCGGCAGGGGATAGGTGCCCTCGTACTCGACGGGGTTCTGGGTGGCGATGACCATGAACGGCTCGGGAAGCGCCTTGGCCTCGCCGTCGACGGTCACCTGACGCTCCTCCATCGCCTCCAGCAGGGCCGACTGCGTCTTGGGGGGCGTGCGGTTGATCTCGTCCGCGAGGAGGAGGTTGGTGAAGACCGGCCCCTCGCGGAACGAGAACGCGGCGCTGCGGGCGTCGTAGACGAGCGAGCCGGTGACGTCGCCTGGCATGAGGTCAGGCGTGAACTGCACGCGGCTGAAGTCCAGGCTCACGGTGTGCGACAGCGTGCGCACCAGCAGCGTCTTCGCGACGCCAGGCACGCCCTCGAGCAGCACGTGCCCGCGGCACAGGAGCGCGATCACGAGGCCGGTGACGATCTGGTCCTGGCCCACCACGGCCTTGCCCACCTCGGCGCGCAGTGCGCTGAGCGAGGCGCGCGCATCGGCCGCGTCGTCCGAGGGTGCGCTCGGCTCCTCGCCCTCGGCCTGAGCGACGGTGGGTGCCACGGCGCCGGCCGATGCGTCCTCGGGGGGCGTCTCGGCCTCGTCAGGCGCGGTGACAGGGTTCTCAGGGGTCTCGGTCACGGTCGGTGAACCTCGCTTTCCAGGGTGTCGAGCTCGTCGATGACGGACATGAACGCGGCGTCGCCCGCAGGGGCGTCGCCGTACAGGATGCGGTGAACGTCGCGCGGGTCCCTCTGGGCCGCGCGGGCGACAGCGCTCACGAGAGCCTCGGAGCCCGCTGAGCGCGGCACCCCCAGGCGCCGTCCCATGCGCATCGCGGCGCGGGCGCGCATCGCTGCCGCCGCGCGTCCGCTCGCCTGTGCGCGGCGGTAGAGGCGGGCGCGCCCGCGGGTGGCCTCGGAGGCGCGCACCTCGACGGGCAGGGGCTCTCGCACCAGGCGCCCGAAGCGTCGCGCCCGCCACAGCGCCGCCACCGCGACCGTCATGCCCAGCATGAACATCACCGGGCCGAACGCGGGCGGCAGGAAGTCGGGGTTCGCCACGAGCTCCGAGGGTGGCGCCGCGCCGTCGTCGCCGGAGCCGCTCCACGTGAGAGTGCTCGGATCGAATGGGTCGCCCACGTACCAGATCACGGTCGGGTGGCGTCCGAGCATCCGCAGTCCCAGGGCGGCGTGGCCGCGCTCGTCGAGGTGCTCGTTGGTGATCGTGGGCCACGACGCCAGGACGGCGATGCGTCGCTCGCCCTGGTCGATGACCGCGTAGGCGGCCTCGCCGTCGCCGTTCTCGAAGCAGGTCTCGGCCGTCGAGCGGGCGCCCGCGATGACGGCCTCCTCGAGCTGCTGGACCTCGCCCGCGGCCTGCGCATCGGGATCAGAGCACTGCGCGGGAACGATCTCCTGGTCGAGCGACCAGGTCACCCTGAGCCCCGTGTCCAGGTCGTCGAGCAGCTCCTGCGAGGGGCGGACCAGCACGAGGTCACCCGGATACTCGGCGATCGAGTCCCGCTGATAGTCCGCGAGGAACGTGGAGTCCGCGATCACCAGCGTGGAGGTGGCCGGGCTGGTGACGCGCGCCCCTGCGAGGGTGTCGCTCTGGCGCACGTCGACGCCCTGCGCCCTGAGGATCTGCGCGATCGCCCGCGTGCCGTCCTCGGACGCGTTGCCGGTCGACAGCGTCACGTAGTCCTCGGGCCGCGACGTCCACACCAGCGTCGCGATGAGAGCCACGAACAGCACCGCGGCGACGATGGCCAGCGGGCGTCGGCGTGCGCTCGCGACCACCCCTGGCCCCTGGGTCGCGTGGTGGAGCTCCGTGGTGCTCACGACGGTGCCGCCTCGGTGCGCCGGTACGACTCGACCGCGGTGAAGGTCGCCTCCGCGTGGCGCGCCTGCGCCTCGCTCAGGCCACCGGCGCCGTAGCGGGCGCGGTCGAACGCATCGGCGTCCATGGAGATCTCCGCGCGGGCGCGCGGCACCGCGTCGCCCACGCGCAGCGCCGCCTCGTGAGCCGTGACGCCGGGAGAGTCGAGGATCGCGCCGCGCTCGAGCTCGAGCCGCACCGCCGCGCGGAACCACTCCACGACGGCGAGATCCCAGTCGCCGCGGGACTGCGCGTCGCGTGCGCTGTCCCGGATCTGTCGCCACGGGCGGGAGTCGTCGTCGAACACGGCGCCCGCGCTGGCGCCCTGGCGCGACCGCCGCAGCGGCCCCAGGACCAGCCAGGTGATGAGCGCGAGCGCGGCCGCCACGATGAGTCCCACGACTAGCGCGCCGGGGATGCCGAGCGAGCCGCCCGCGTCACCGATGCGGTCGAACAGGTCGCCCAGCCAGTCCCACAGGGCGTCGAGCGAGAAGCCCGAGCCCTCGCGGTACTCAGGCTTGGCGAGCTCGTCGACCGCCCACTCGCGGGCCGTGTCGGCATCGGGGTCGACCGGGACGTCCAGGAGCATCGGCTCAGCGCCCGGCCGCCGCGGCCGCGCGGGCCTCCGCCGCTCGCGCGAGGTCGAGGTCGAAGCCCTCGTGGCGCATCCTCATGTCCGTGTACAGCAGCGCGAACACGGATCCCATGTACGAGTACAGCAGCACGGAGGAGACCAGGAACGTGATGCCGTACGCCACGAAGTAGGTGACCGCCAGCACCGCCATGTTGTCGGGGGCCACGAACAGCGCCGCGAGCGAGGCGATCTGGCCTGCCTGCTGGAGCACCCCCACCACCACGTTGATGAGCAGCGCGGTCACGAACACGATCAGCACGGTCCACCAGAACCTGCCCTTGAGCAGCCGCACCGTGCGCTTGATCGCGGCGATGGCGCCCAGCCCCTCGAGCACCACCATGGCGCGGGCGATGCCCTGAAGGATGGTCACGACCAGCCCCGCCGGCAGCAGCAGCACGAAGGCGAGCAGCACCGTGAGCACGATGGTCGCGCCGGTCGAGTCCCCGGCGGCGAGCCCCAGCAGCAGCGGCAGGGCGACGACGACGATCAGCGCCACGTACACCACGGTGCTCGCGATGTAGAGCACGAGGAGCGAGCCCAGCCTGCGCCGCATCTGCGTCCATGCCGTCCCCAGGCCGATGCGCTCGCCCAGCACCGCCCTCGCGACGCCTGGCGCGACGATCGAGCTCGAGAGCACGTCCGCGAGGAGCGTGGCGACCAGCGCGAGCACGAGCATCGCGACGGTCTGGCCGTTGATGCCGGACACCGAGGGGGTGGAGTCCAGCAGACCCAGCTGGGGGTCGGTGAAGAGCAGCCATGTGGCGGTCACGGAGATCAGGCCCGCGACGAGCGCGAACAGCAGCGGCCCTCCCAGGACCACCGCGCGATTGAAGCGCATCGCCTTGAACGGCACGGCGAGGAAGTCGCCGAACGTGAGCGGGCGCAGCGGGATGATGCCTGGCTGCCACGAACGGTAGGTGGGCGCTGGCGCGGGAGGCGCATGCGGGTGCGACGCGGGCGTCCCCTGTCCGCCCGGACCGGGCGGTGGCGGCGTGGCCGGTGCGCTCCAGCCCTGCGCGGTGGGCGAGTCGTGCGCGGAGGGCGGCGTCCAGCCCGCGTCCGGCTGCGGCGGGGCGTCTGCGGCCCCGCGTGACGTGCTGTCGCTCACTGCACCTCCTGGTCGACTCGGCCCATCCTGCCATGACTGCTCGGACCGCAGCGGCGGTGCGCGCCGTGCGGGAGCGGGCCCGTGGCAAGATGGCTCCATGACGGCACGCATCCTGGTGGTCGACGATGATCCTGCTGTCGCGGAGATGACCGGAATCGTCCTGCGCGGCGACGGCTTCGAGCCGGTCTTCTGCGACCACGGCGACCACGCCCTGGCGGCGTTTCGCGAGCAGGCTCCCGACGTGATCCTGCTCGACCTCATGCTGCCAGGCAAGAGCGGCATCGACATCTGCCGCGAGATCCGCGCCGAGTCCGGCGTGCCGATCATCATGCTGACCGCGAAGTCCGACACCGTCGACGTGGTGCTGGGCCTCGAGTCCGGTGCCGACGACTACATCCCCAAGCCCTTCAAGCCGCGCGAGCTCATCGCTCGCGTGCGTGCTCGGCTGCGCCGCAACGACAACGCCGTGCCGGCCGTCGTGCGCATCGGAGACCTGGAGATCGATGTGACAGGTCACCGGGTGACGCGCGGAGGCGAGGTGATCCCGCTCACGCCGCTGGAGTTCGACGTGCTCGTCACCCTGGCCAGGGCGCCCGGCCAGGTGTTCACGCGCGAGGTGCTGCTCGAGGACGTCTGGGGCTACCGCCACGCGGCGGACACCCGCCTGGTCAACGTCCACATCCAGCGCTTGCGCGCCAAGGTCGAGCGCGACCCGGAGAACCCCGAGATCATCCAGACGGTGCGCGGCGTGGGCTACAAGGCGGGCTCGCACGAGCCGTGAGGATGACGGCGCGGTCCGTGGGCGCCGCCGTGGTGGCGCCGCTGCGCACTGCGGTGCGGCGATGGACCCGATCGATGTCGCTGCGCGTGGTGGTCTCCACGCTCGTGGTGGGCATCGGGACCGTGGTGCTGCTGGGCGCGTACGTCACCACTGACATCCGCGACGGGCTGGTCGACGACCGCGTGGAGACCGTCCTGGCGGAGAGCGCCCGCGACGCCGCGACCGCGCAGGAGCGCGCGGACACGTCGACGGCGGCGAACCCGGCGGATCTGCAGCAGTTCGTCTACGACCTGCAGCTCGAGCTGCGTGCGCTGGGCGGGCAGAGCCGTGGGCTGGTGATGCTGCGCAGCCCCGACAACACCTCGGCCGTGCCGCTCACCATCGGTGAGTCGACCACGGACCTGCGCTTCGTGGTGTCCGCCGCGATGCGCGAGGCCGTCGAGGAGGGCGTCACGCAGCCGTGGCAGTTCGTGAGCCTGCCGGGGACCGACGACCCGGGCGTAGTGGTGGGCAGCCCGCTCGAGATCCCGGTCGCGGGGCCCTTCGAGCTGTACTTCGTGTATTCGCTCGCGAACGAGGCCGCCACGCTGTCGCTGATCCAGCAGGTGCTGGCGATCGGCGCGGTGGTGCTGGTGGCGCTGGTGGTGGCGATGACCTGGTTCGTCACCCTGCAGGCGGTCCGCCCGGTGCGGCAGGCGGCGCGGGTCGCATCGCGGTTGGCGGAGGGCCGCCTGAGCGAGCGGATGACGGTGCGCGGCCACGACGAGATGGCCACCCTGGCGCAGACCTTCAACGAGATGGCGGAGTCGCTCCAGCGGCAGATCACGCGCATGGAGGACCTGTCGCGCCTGCAGCGCAGGTTCGTCTCCGACGTCTCGCACGAGCTGCGGACGCCGCTGACCACGATCCGCATGGCGTCGGACGTGCTCCACGATGCGCGCGCAGACTTTCCCCCTCACGTGTCTCGCTCCGCGGAGCTGCTGAGCACGCAGCTCGACCGCTTCGAGGCGCTGCTGAGCGATCTGCTGGAGATCTCCCGCATCGATGCGGGCGCCGCGCAGCTCGAGTTCGAGGAGGTGGACCTCGCCGATGTGGTGCGCGACGAGGTCGAGGCGGTCGCTCCTATCGCTCAGGACATGGGCGTCGAGCTGCGGCTGCACATCGGGCCCGGCGCCCACACCGCGTCGATCGACAGGCCGCGGGTGGGGCGCATCGTGCGCAACCTCCTGTCCAACGCCATCGAGCACTGCCAGGACCGGCCCGTCGACATCGCGGTCGCCGCGAACCGGCGCGGCGTGGCCGTGGTGGTGCGCGACTACGGACTCGGCCTGACCCCTCACCAGATGGAACGGGTCTTCGACCGCTTCTGGCGAGCGGACTCCGCGCGGGCGCGCACCATGGGCGGCACGGGCCTGGGCCTGTCGATCGCCCGTGAGGACGCCATGCTTCACGACGGCACGCTCGAGGCGTGGGGCTCCCCCGGCCAGGGCGCGAGCTTCCGGCTGCTGCTGCCGCGAACGTCGGAGGGACTCGGCAAGAACTCGCCGCTCAAGCTGGTGCTGCGGGAGCGCGAGTTCGCCGATGTCGGACCGCAGGTCGCGCTCGCGGTGCCGACGCTTCCGCGCAGCGGGCGCGAGCAGGATGCCGAGGTGGCGCCATGAGGCTGCGAGGGCTCGCGATCATGTGCGCCGCCGTCCTTGCGTTGGCGGCGTGCGCCTCGATCCCGGACTCCGGTCCGGTCAACGAGGGCGACGCGGACGTGTCGCCCGTCGAGCCGCTGGTGCCCATCCAGGAGGGGCCCAACCCCGGCGACGACCCCGAGGCGATCGTCCGCGGCTTCCTCACCGCATCCGCGGGCGGGGTCGCGACGGACTTCTCGGTCGCGCGCGAGTTCCTCACGGAGGAGGCCGCGGCCCAGTGGGACCCCACCGTCCAGACCCTCGTCTACGACTCGGGAACCGTGACGCCCGACTGGGACGAGCCGAGCCGGACCGTGACCTACGAGGTTCCCCTCGCATCGGCCGTCGACGAGTCGGGGCGCCGCGTCGACGCTGCGGGCGACGAGGTCGCGCGCCTGGAGTTCACCGTGGCGCTGGACGACGACGATCAGTGGCGCATCTCGCGACTCGAGGACGGCGTGCTGCTGACGCAGGCGAACTTCGACCGGTTCTTCCGCCCCGTGGATCTGGTGTTCGCCACGGCGGACCGCACCACGATCGTGCCGGAGCTGCGGTGGCTCCCGGACAACAACGTGGCGACGTCCGCGGCCCGCGAGCTCATCGAGGGGCCGTCCACCTGGCTCGCTGACGCGGTGCTCACCGGCTTCCCGGCGACCGCCGCGCTCGCGGTCGAGTCGGTGGTGGTCAGCGGCGGCGTCGCGACCGTGGACCTCACGGTGCAGTCGGCCGGCACGGCGGACGAGCGGGCCCTGGCCGAGGAGCAGATGCGCCAGACCCTGACGGGGCTGCCGTCCGTGACGGACGTGGACGTGCGCATCGGCGGGCTGCCCATCGCGGGCGACGGCTCCATCGCGCTCGCCACGGCCCCGGTGCCCGAAGAGACGGCTGCCGCGATCGTGAACGATCAGCTGGGGATGTGGGACGGCGAGGACCTGTTCGTGGGCCCGCTGGCCTCCGGCGGGCTCGGCGAGGGGTCCTACGGCGTGGCGATGGCGTACGACGGCGGCACGGTGGCGTTCGTGAGGGGTGGCAGCGCGCTCGTGACCACGCCGTCGCTCGGTGCCGCGGGAACGGTGCTGGTCGAGGCGACGAGCGGCCTCGGTGAGCCCACGGGCCTGCTCGAGGCGCAGACGGTGCGTACGGGCGATGCGCTCGTGTCGCCCTCCTACGACCGCCACGGCTACCTGTGGACCGCGGAGCGGACGGGCGCCGGAGGGCTGGTCGCGGTGGCCCCGGACGGCACGTCGGTGGAGCTGGCCAGCGAGTGGCTCCAGACCCGTTCTGTCATTGGCCTGTCGGTGTCGCGGGACGACGCGCGACTGGCCGTGATCTCCCGCTCGGGTGGGCAGCCGGCTGTCGAGCTGGCCGCGATCGTGCGCGACGCAGACGGCGCTCCGCTGAGCCTGGGGGAGCCGATCTCCGCCGGCGCCGGCGTGGGCGCAGGGGTCGACGTGGTGTGGGTCGACGACACGACGGTGGGCGTGCTGGGCGAGCCGCTCGACGGCTCGCCCTCACCGCTGTGGCTGGTCCAGGTGGGGGGCGGCACGTCGACGATTCTGTCCGTGAGGCAAGCCGTCGACATGGCGGTGCGCTCGGGCGAGTCGACAGTGCTGGTGGTCGCCGCGGACGGCACCGTCGAGGAACGCTCGGGGTCCTCCTGGGCGCCGGTCACGCAAGGCGTGGCCGAGCTCGCGTACTCGGGCTGAGGGGCCCAGCGCGTCCCCAGGACGGCCGATGCGCGCTCGTGTCCTCAGCCGGCGCACCGTCGCGCTGCGGTGGCTCGCATGAGCGCCCAGCCTGGGGTCATGAGACCTGCGACTGCGGGGCGCGCCCTCGCCCAGGCGGTGCGTGACCTCGCGCGCGTGGTGGTTCCCGTGGCGTGCCCCGGATGCTCGGAGCCGGACGTGCGGCTGTGCGGGGCGTGCGCCGCGGCCTGGCACGAGCCGCCGGTGCGGGTGGAGACCTGCGCGCCGCGCCTGGACATCGAGGGTCGGGCGGGCCTGCCGGTGTGGTCGATCGCCGCGCACGACGGTCCGGTGGCGGGCGTGGTGGGCTCGTGGAAGGACGGGGCGCGGCGCGACCTCGACGGATGGCTGGCGACGTCGATGACGCGCGCGTGCCGTGTCGTGGGCGCCGAGCTGGCCGCAGCAGGCGTGCGCTCCGTGGCCGTGGTGCCGGCGCCGGCGCGCGCAGCGAGCACGCGGCGCCGGGGCGTCGACCTGCCGTGGATCCTCGCTCGCGGCGCCGCAGCCGGGCTCAGGCAGTCAGGCCTGCAGGCACAGGTGGTGCGGGCGCTGCGCATCGGCGCGGGGGAGTCCCGCGGCAGCTCGGCTCGCGGTCGCTGGCGCGATGCGAGCAGGTCGGTGACCTGTCGCGTCGCGCCGGCCCACGCGGTCCTGCTCGTGGACGACGTCCTCACCACCGGCGCCACGCTCGCGGCGTGTGCGGGGGCGCTGGAGGGGCGCGGCGGGAGCGCGATCGGGGCGGTCACGGCAACGTTCGTCGACACTGGTCGCGCCGATCCGGCGCGGGGTCTAGGGTGAGGAGCAGACGACGACTGTCGTCACCTTCCAGACAGTTGGAGGTGATGCCGCAGGCGCACAGAACGCGCCGCCACCACCCCTGCCATGGCCGCCTGGCCGCCCCGCTGCTGAAGGAGTTTTCACCATGGACATCGCGATCGTCGGACGCCACACGAAGGTCTCTGAGGACATGCGCCAGAAGATCTTCGAGAGGATGGAGAAGGTCGAGTCGCTCGCTCCCCGTGCCACCCGTGCAGAGATCAACGTGGTGCATGAGCGCAATCCGCGCCTGGCCTCCGATCGCGAGAGGGTCGAGATCACGCTCCACGACCACGGGGTGATCCGCGCAGAGGCCGCCGCAGACGATCGTCACGTCGCCCTCGAACGCGCGTCCGCACGCATCGTCGAGCAGCTGCGCCGGCAGCACGAGCGCCGCGCGAAGCGCCACAACAGCAAGCCTTCCCTGCACGCGGTGGTCGCGCAGGACCTCGCAGCCGACGGCACGGATGCGCGGTCGGGGTCCTCGGAGGAGGAGCGCGTCGAGAGCGTGGAGTCCTGGGAGGGCGCGCCCCACGACGCCACCGTGGAGGTTCCGGTAGACGGGACCCCCATCACCATCCGCTCCAAGACGCACAAGGCCTCGCCGATCACCGTCGCCGAGGCCATCGACCAGATGGAGCTCGTGGGCCACGACTTCTACCTGTTCCTCGACGCGGACTCAGGACTCGCATCGGCCGTCTACCGTCGTCGCGGCTGGACCTACGGCGTGATCCGCATTGAGGACGAGACCGAGAGCGCCGGCCGCGAGAGCGCCTGACCTGGCGGTGCGGCATCGCCGAGGCGGTGCCGTACCGCGCCAGTAGTCTCACGGAGTGCGCACCCGTGACTTCATGCTCGTCGTCCTCGCGGCGACCCTGTGGGGCACCGGCGGCGTGCTCGGCACCGTGCTGTCCGACGGCGGCGCGGTCCCGCCCGCGTCGGTGGCGATGTGGCGCATGCTCATCGCGGGGGTGGTGCTCACCGGCTGGGTGCTGCTGCGAGGAGGGATCGGACGCCTCGACCGTCCCGCGCGCACGCGCATCCTGCTCACCGGTGGACTCACGGGCCTGTTCGAGGTCCTGTACTTCACCGGGATCTCGCTCGCGGGAGTGGGCCTCGCGACCCTCGTGGCGATCGGCTCGGCCCCGGTGTGGGTCGCGGTCGGGGATGCCGTGCGCGAGCGGTCGTGGCCACCGCTGCGCTCCTTGGGCGCGCTGGCCCTGGCGCTCGCAGGCCTGCTCGCGCTCCTGGGATCGTCGCTGGGAGCATCGGACCGCGCGATCGCCGGTGTCCTCGTGTCGCTCCTCACGGGCGCGTCCTTCGCCGCGGTGACAGTGCTGAACCGCAGCCCGGTGCCGGGACTCACGACGGTCCGTCTCACGGCGCTGTCCTTCCTGTCGGGAGGCGTCATGCTGCTGCCAGTGGCCGCCGTGCTCGGCTGGGGCGTCCCGGCTGGGGTGGAGGCCTGGACGGTGGCGCTGGCCATGGGCATCGGCTCGACGGCGCTCGCGTACGTCGCCTATCTGTCCGGTCTGGTCACGGTGCCGCCGTTCGTGGCCACCGTCGTGACCCTGCTGGAGCCGCTCGTGGCCGCGGTCCTGGGCGCGATCGTGTTCGCGGAGCGGCTGGGCTGGTGGGGAGCCCTCGGAGGTCTCGCGCTCGCGGGCGCGGTGGTGCTGTTGCGCCCTCAGCGAGACGAACCGGCGACGGTGCCGTGACCGCCTACGATGGTGGACGGATTCGAATCGCTAGGAGTTGCACGTGTCAGTTCTCGATCGCGTCGTCCGCATGGGCGAGGGCCGCATCATCCGCCGGCTGGAGAAGGTCGTCACCCTCACCAACGCCATGGAGAGCGTGTACCAGGAGCTCACCGATGAGGAGCTGCGCGCCCTCACCGACGAGTTCAAGGAGCGCTACGCGGACGGCGAGTCCCTCGAGTCCCTGATGCCGGAGGCCTTCGCCGCCGTGCGCGAGGCGTCGAGCCGGACCCTGGGTCTGCGCCACTTCGACGTCCAGGTCATGGGCGGCGCCGCCCTGCACCAGGGCGACATCGCGGAGATGAAGACCGGTGAGGGCAAGACGCTGGTCGCCACCCTGCCGGCCTACCTCAACGCCCTGACCGGCAACGGCGTCCACGTCGTGACCGTGAACGACTACCTCGCGAGCTACCAGTCCGACCTCATGGGTCGCGTGTTCCGCTTCCTCGGCATGGAGACCGGCTGCATCATGTCCGGGATGACCCCGGACGAGCGCAAGGCACAGTACGCCGCGGACATCACCTACGGCACCAACAACGAGTTCGGATTCGACCACCTGCGCGACAACATGGCGCTGGACCCCAAGCAGCTGGTGCACCGCGGCTACCACTTCGCGATCATCGATGAGGTGGACTCGATCCTCATCGACGAGGCCCGCACGCCGCTCATCATCTCCGGCCCCACCCAGGCAGACAACGGCAAGTGGTACTCGGAGTTCGCTCGCCTGGCGCGCCAGATGGTGATCGACGAGGACTACGAGGTCGAGGAGAAGAAGCGTGCCGTGGGCATGCTCGAGCCCGGCATCGACAAGGTGGAGAAGGCACTCGGCATCGAGAACCTCTACGACCCCGCCAACACCCCGCTGATCGGCTTCCTCACCAACGCCGTGAAGGCCAAGGAGCTCTTCAAGCGCGATCGGGACTACGTGGTCCAGAACGGCGAGGTGGACATCGTCGACGAGCACACGGGCCGCCTGCTCAAGGGCCGTCGCTACTCCGAGGGCCTCCACCAGGCGATCGAGGCCAAGGAGGGCGTCGCGATCAAGGCGGAGAACCAGACCTACGCCTCGATCACGCTCCAGAACTACTTCCGTCAGTACGACAAGCTCGCGGGCATGACGGGCACCGCCCAGACCGAGGCGGCAGAGCTCAACGCCACCTACGGCATGGGCGTGGTGCCCATCCCCACGAACAAGCCGATGATCCGCGAGGACAAGGCGGACCTGCTGTACAAGACTGAGCAGGCCAAGTTCAACGCCGTCATCGAGGACATCGTCGAGCGCAACCAGAATGGCCAGCCGGTGCTCGTGGGAACCGTGTCCGTCGAGAAGTCGGAGCGCCTCAGCAAGGAGCTGCGCAAGCACGGCATCAAGCACTCGGTGCTCAACGCCAAGCAGCACGAGCAGGAGGCCTCCGTGGTCGCCGAGGCCGGTCGCAAGGGGGCCGTCACCGTCGCCACCAACATGGCTGGCCGAGGCACCGACATCATGCTGGGCGGCAACCCCGAGTTCCGCGCCGTGCAGGAGATGACCTCGCGCGGCCTCGACCCTCATGAGCAGCCCGAGGAGTACGAGAAGGTCTGGGACGAGGTCTTCGAGAAGGCCAAGGCGGACGTGGCGACCGAGCACGATGAGGTCCTCGCCGCGGGTGGCCTGTACGTGCTGGGCACCGAGCGCCACGAGTCGCGCCGCATCGACAACCAGCTGCGCGGACGCTCAGGCCGTCAGGGCGACCCGGGCGAGTCGCGGTTCTACCTGTCGCTCGAGGACGACCTGATGCGCATGTTCCAGTCCGGCCTGGCCGCGACCATGATGAACTCCGGCGCGCTGCCCGACGACATGCCCATCGAGTCCAAGGTGCTGACGCGCGGCGTGCGCAGCGCGCAGGCCCAGCTCGAGGGACGCAACGCTGAGATCCGCAAGAACATCCTCAAGTACGACGATGTCATGAGCTCGCAGCGCTCCGTCATCTACGCCGAGCGCCGTCGCGTGCTGGATGGCGAGGACTTCCGCGACCAGATCATGACCTTCATCGACGATGTGGTGGGCGCCTACGTCAAGGCCGGCACCCTCGTGGGCACTCCGGAGGACTGGGACCTCGACGCGCTGCGCAAGGATCTCCACACGATCTATCCGGTGTCGGTGACCAACGAGGAGCTGATCGAGGAGGCGGGCGGTCGCGACCGGCTGTCCACCGCGTTCCTCACGCGTGAGCTCACGGCCGATGCGAAGGTCCAGTACGAGGCCGTGGAGGAGCGCCTGGGCGAGGAGCTCACCCGAACGGTGGAGCGTCAGATCGTCATGCAGGTGCTCGACGCGAAGTGGCGCGAGCACCTGTACGAGATGGACTACCTCAAAGAGGGCATCGGCCTGCGCGCGATGGGCCAGCGTGACCCGCTCACCGAGTACCAGCGCGAGGGCTACCAGCTCTTCGAGGCCATGACCGATGCGATCAAGGAGCAGTCGCTCCAGGTCCTGTATCGCGTCGAGAAGCGGGTCAAGCCCGCCGAGGGCGAGGGCCTCACCGAGCAGGGCGCGGCGGCGACGGCGGCTGCCGCACCGTCGACCTCAGCGGCGGCAGGGCAGCAGCGTCGCGTCGTGGCCAGTGGCTCGGCGACTCCTGGCGCGATGATGCAGTCCTCCATGGGGGCGCTGAGCTATTCAGGACCGTCGGACGACGGCACGGGTGAGGTCAAGAAGTCGGGTCCGAAGACGCCGACGAAGGCCTCCGACGACGGCGCGACGTTCCCCGGCACCGCTAAGAACGCTCAGTGCCCGTGCGGCTCCGGCAAGAAGTACAAGGCGTGCCACGGCAAGAACGAGGCGTGACGCGGGTCCCCTGACTACCCCAGGTGGATCTCGGTCACCAGCCACCGGCCGGTGACGTCCTCGAGGCGCATGGCGACTGGCCGGACGCGGCCGTCGACCTCGACCACGATCGCGACCTCAGCCGCTGTCGCTGAGACGCGGCACGAGCGGGCGCGCCGCACGGAGACCGTCCCAGGCGACCGTCGGGAGGCTCGGCGCGCCAGGGAGCGCTGTCGGGCGACCTGTGCGAACACGGAGGGCTCCACCCAGCGCACGTAGGCATCGAGGCTGGTGCCACCGAGAACCGCCTCCATCGCCGCCTTGGCCACCGTGCAGGCCAAAGGAGTGGGGTCGCCCAGCACGCGGCGCTGTCGAGCGTACGGACGGACGCTCGACACGGCGTACGCGGGCTGGGCGCTCATCGCCGCCACCCCGCGGGCAGGGTCAGCTCGTCTCCGGGATGGATGAGCGCGGGGTCATCGCCGATGCTCGAGCGGTTGATGCTGTAGAGCTCGGGCCACGCCGCGGTCACCTCGGCATCGGTGCCGCCGGTGACCCGAGCCGTGATGCTCCACAGCGACTCGCCTGGCTCGACGCGATGGACCCCGCGATCCTCGGGCGGACGTGGTGCGCTCGCCTGATCCTCGTCACGTGGACCGGAGCCGTCGCTCTCGGCGGGTGGGTCGGCCGCCGCCTGGCGCGGCGGCGCCGCGTCCACCGAGGGCTGCACCCATCCCGCGTCCGGTGCCTGTGCACTGCGCGGCGCCACCCAACCGGCGTCGATCGGTGCGGGAGTGCTCTCTGATCCGTCGGTGGGCAGGGGTGCGGAGGCCGCGGGGATCGCGAGGCCCGTGAGCGCAGAGCCCGAGACGGCGATCGCGACCACGCGACGCCATGCGGCGGGGCTGGCGCGTTCAGCCAGCCGGCGAGCGCGCGAGTGCACGGGTGCGACGGTCATCGCGAGCGTGGTTGCGGTGAGGACGAGTGAGGTGGCGGCCCCGGCCACGGCCGCCGCCGCCACCAGGATGTCGGCGATGGCCGCAGCGGGGGAGCCCAGTCCGCCCACTGCCGCCGCGGCTTGGACCGCCAGGAGCCAGCCGATCGCCGGGGTGAAGAGGACGGCGACGATGGCGGCCAGCCGCTGGAGGCGCGTTCCGGGGGATCGGCGGGAGCTCATGGGTGACCCTTCGTCTCGTTTGATGCTGTTTGATACCTGTAGATATACACGAGTCGCGTTTTGTCGTCCATGGCGACGTGTCTGTGGCTGTGGAGAAAGCCGCGCCCTAGGTTGGGTTCCATGCGATGGGAAGCACTGTTC
Source organism: Demequina activiva (assembly GCF_016862815.1). Taxonomy (GTDB): domain Bacteria; phylum Actinomycetota; class Actinomycetes; order Actinomycetales; family Demequinaceae; genus Demequina; species Demequina activiva. The sequence continues at coordinate 105,483 of NZ_BONR01000005.1, forward strand.
CGCGATCTCGAGGCTCAGGCGGACGCTCAGGCTGACGAGCAGTGGCGTCACGAGGTGGCGGAGCGCACGCGCGGAGAGCGTGCGAGCGTGACGGTGGCCGCGCGCGTGGCCGCGGCACGGGGAGGGTCCGTGAGTGCCGTGCTGCGCGACGGCACCCGGGTGAGTGGAGTGCTGGTCGACTCGGGAGGGGATTGGGCTCTTGTGACGGACGGCGGGCGCCAGCACCTGGTGTCGCTGGCCTCAGTGGCGGTGCTCGACGGACTGCCACGCCGTGCGGACGTGCTGAGCGCCGTCGAGAGCAGGCTCAGCATCGCGCACGCCTTGCGTGCGCTGAGTCGTGAGCGGGCGCGGGTCGCGGTGCGCACCGGGGTCGAGGTGGCTGGCGTGATCGTCGGCGTGGGCGCGGATCACATCAACGTGCTCACGGACGCGGGCGTGACGACGACGGTCCCGCTGGCCTCGATCCTCGAGGTGGCGCAGGGCTAGGCGTCCGCGCCGCGTGCCTGCGCGGCCCGGCGACGAGAGGCCTCGTACTGGCGCTCGATGTAGCCCTCCAGCTCGGTGGCCTCGACGCGCCACACGCCCCTACCGCCTACCTGGATGGCAGGAAGATCGCCCGATCGCACGAGCGCATAGGCCTGCTGAGAGGAGATGTTGAGCGCTTCCTGGACGTCGTCCAGGGTGAGGAAACGGGGGCTCATGCCGACATTCTCGCATGGGGCCGTGAGGAGGCCGGGATTGTCCACAGGGCCTTGGCAACACCGTGAACTCTGGGCAGGATAGGCGCGAACGACATCGCCGCGCGCGGCATGGACGGCTGGGGGGAACATGGCTGACGACGGCTCGGTCGCCGGGAGGCTGCGCCGGCCCACGTGGCGCGATCCTCGGCTCCTGGTGGGCATCCTGCTGATGACGGTCGCGGTCGTCGGAGTCGCGGCTGCCGTGAGGGCTGCGGACCAGACCGAGCCGCACTACGTCGCGGCCCGCACGCTCGTGCCAGGGACGGTGATCGACCGGGAGGATCTCGACGTCGTTCGGGTCCGCATCGAGGACGGCGCCTACCTTCCCGTCGACACTGCCCAGCCGTGGGGTGACGTGGTGACCCGCACGGTGGCGGCAGGCGAGCTGGTCCCACAGTCCTCCGTGGAGCCCGAGGGAGCCTATGACGGGCGCGTGATCGGGGTGGTCGCGCACGCTCCCCTCGCCCCGGACCTCGTCGCAGGAGCGACGGTCGATCTGTGGATCGCACCACCAGCGTCCGATGCGCTGCCGACCGCCTCGCTGGTCGCGGAGAACGTGGTGGTCGCCGACGTGGACCGGGACAGCGGGGGCTTCGCGGTGTCGGGCGGCCAGACCGTCTACCTCGCTGTGCCGCAGGACCAGGTGCAGGCGGTGCTCGATGCGCTCAGCGCAGGCGGCGACGTCACGATCGTGGGCCGCGGAGGCTCGTGATGGCTGCCATCGGCGTCATCATCGCCGTGGCGGCTCGCGACGAGGGCGAGCTCGCCGCCGCCATCGACGCGCACCCGCGGCTCGCGGTGGTGCGCCGATGCGCGGACCTCGCGGAGGCCGTGGGCGCTGCGCGTGCCGGTGTCGCCGGCGCGGTGGTGGTCGCGGAGCAGCCGCGCCTCACCAGGGATTCCGTCGCGGCGCTGCTGGACAGCGGGGTCGCAGTCATCGGAGTGCCGTCGACGCCTGAGGCCGGCGAGCAGCTGCGCGCGGTCGGTCTCGGCACCGTCGTGCCCGCAGGAGCCGACGCGCAGGTGGTCGCGAACGAGATCGTGGGCGCGATGGCGCTGCGGGCGGCCGTGCAACCGCGGGCGCAGGACGGCGCGAGGGACCGTGGTGAGCCCGGAACCCTCGTCGCCGTGTGGGGGCCGGCCGGTGCGCCTGGCCGCACCACGATCGCTGTCAACCTCGCGGCCGAGCATGCGCGTCGCGGTTCCCGCACTCTCGTGGTGGACGCGGATGTCTACGGCGGCGCCGTCGCTCAGGCACTGGGCCTCACGGACGAGGTGGCTGGCGTCGCCGGCGCCGTGCGTGAGGCCCAGCACGGCTCGATCGATGCGGCGATCATCGAGCGGCACAGCATCGAGGCACTGCCTGGCCTGTGGGCTCTCACCGGCATCACTCGAGCGGAGCGGTGGGCGGAGCTCGCGCCGTCGGCCACGACGGAGGTGCTCCGAGCGGCGTGCCGAGCCTTCGACGCCGTGGTCGTGGATGTGGGCTTCTCGCTCGAGAGCGCGGGGCCACTCGGCTCCGAAGGGATGCCGGAGCGCAACGGGGTGACGCTGGCGGTGCTCGCGGTGGCGGACCACGTGGTCGCCGTCGGCGGTGCGGAGCCCCTGTCCATGCAGCGACTGATCCACGGGATCGGTGCGCTGCGGGAGAGCATGGACGGCGAGCCGACCGTCGTGGTCAACAAGGTGCGCGCGGACGTGGCTGGGCCCCGGCCGGCCGAGGCGGTCGCGGACCTGCTCGCGCGATTCGCGTCCGTCGACCGCATTCGCGTGGTGCCCTGGGATCCCGCCGCGTGCGACGCCGCAGCCATGACGGGACGGGTGCTGGCGGAATGCGCACCGCGCTCGAAGGCGCGCAAGGCCATCGCGGGCCTTGCGGAGGCGGTCCTGCCCGCTTCCGCCACGTCCGCGCCGCCGCGTCGTCCCCGCATGGCGACGGCGCCGGTGGGACACTGAACGCATGCGCGTGTATGTGCCCGTGACCCTGTCCGACCTCCCGGCGGCCCTGTCGGGCCGGTGGGAGCCCCAGTCGGGCTACGCGGTCACTGGGAGGCTGCTGGACATCGCGGTGGACGACGACGAGGAGCTGCTGGCCGAGCAGGTGCGAGACATCGCAGCAGTCGATGCGGTGCTGGAGCTGCGCTCGCCGCGCCGCGCGGTGGTGGTGGTCGACTACCCGCGTGCGGACGTCACGCCGGTGCCGAACGGCCACCCGGCGGCGGTCGCGCTCGAAGGCCGCGTGGATCCCAGCACGATTGCGTGCGCGTTCGTGGACGAGCAGGACGCCGCGAAGGACGGCGCCGCCGCAGCCACCGGGGACGGGGAGGCGCTCGACCGGCTCGAGATGCGGGACCTGCTGTGGTTCGACGCGACCGAGATCGACGCGATCGACTGAGGCCGAGCCTCAGCGCCGGTTGAGGATGTCCGCCACCGGCAGGTGCAGCGCACCGTTGGTCGCGAGAGCGTCGCCGCCAAAGGGTCCAGGCGTTCCGGACAGCGACGTGAAGTGGCCGCCGGCCTCCTCCACGATGGGCACCAGAGCCGCCATGTCGTACAGCTCCAGCTCCGGCTCGCACGCGATGTCGACCAGGCCCTGCGCCACCATCATGTAGCTGAGGAAGTCGCCGTACGCGCGCGTGCGCCACACCGATCGGGTGAGGTCGAGGAACGGCTCGAGCATGTCGCGCTCCTCCCATCCGCTCAGCGACGAGTACGAGAGGCTGGCCTCCGCCATGTCCGTGACCGTGGAGACGCCGATGGGGCGCGCCTTGCGCATGCTGGTCCCGATCCAGGCGCCGTCGCCTCGAGCGGCGAACCAACGGGCACCCAGGGCCGGAGCGCTCACGACGCCCATGACCGGATCGCCGTCGTCCAGCAATGCGATGAGGGTGCCCCACACGGACACGCTGCGGATGTAGTTCTTGGTGCCGTCGATGGGGTCCAGGACCCACTGGCGCGGGCCGCCCCCCTTCGAGCCGAACTCCTCGCCGTACACCGCATCGTCCGGGCGCTCGCTGTCCAGGTAGCGGCGGATCATGAGCTCCGCCTCGCGGTCCACCGCGGTGACGGGCGTGTCGTCCGCCTTCAACTCGATCGTGAGGCGATCCGATGCGAAGTTCGCGAGCGTGAGCCTGTCGACGTCGTCCGCGATCTTCATCGCGAGCGCGAGGTCGTCCGCATACTCTCCCCGGGGCTGCATGGCACCAGGCTAGCGGCTGCCAGGCTCTACCAGGCGTCAGCCTGAGCGCGGCTCGCCAGCAGGCGTCTGATGGAGTCCACCCGCGCATGCTGATCCGGCGTGGAGGCCCACGCGTCGAGCTCGCATCCGGCCTCGGCGGACTCGTGCATGCACCCACGCGGGCAACGCTCGGCGGCGGCCTCCGCGACGTCAGGGAAGGCGGCGATGAAGTGCTCCGGGTCCACGTGCGCGAGGCCGAAGGACCGCACCCCAGGGGTGTCGACGATCCACCCACCGCCGGGCAGCTCGATCGCGATCGCAGAGCTCGAGGTGTGCCGCCCTCGCCCGGTCACATCGTTGACGCCGCCGGTCGCGCGATCCGCCAGCGGAGCGAGCGCGTTGACCAGTGTCGACTTGCCCACGCCCGAGTACCCCACGAACACGGAGGTGGTGTCGAGGATCTCCGTGCGCAGGCGCTCGGCGCCGTCGATCACGCGGGTGCCGTCGGGCTCCGTGCGCATCGCCGTCTCGATCACCGTGACACCCAGCGGCTCGTACGCGGCCCTCAGCGGATCGGCGCTGTCCAGGTCCGCCTTGGTGAGCACCAGGATCGCTCGCATGCGGGCGTCGAACGCCGCCACCAGGCAGCGGTCGATCATGCGGGGATTGGGCTCCGGGTCCTGCAACGCGGTGACGATCGCCAGCTGCTGCGCATTCGCGACGATCACCTTCTCCGCGGTCTCCGCATCATCCGCGGTGCGCCGCAGCGAGTTGTCGCGCTCGTCGCGACGGACGATGCGGGCGAGCGTGCCGTCCGATCCGGAGGTGTCGCCCACGACGGAGACGCGGTCACCGATCACCAGGCCGCGCCGCCCCAGCTCGCGAGCCTTGACAGCAGTGACGTCCTGGCCGTCGCCCAGCCGCACCGCGATGCGCCCGCGGTCCACGCCGATCACGACGCCCGCGACCGCATCGTCGTGCGCGGGACGGCGCTTCGAGCGCGGCCGCGAGCCCCGCCGGTTGGGGCGCACCCGGGCGTCAGACTCGTCGTACTCGCGCCTCACGCCCGCAGCATCGCCTTCCACATGTCCGGGAAGTCCGGCATGGTCTTGGCGGTGGTCCCCACGTTCAGCACCTGCAGCCCCGGGACCGCGAGGCCCAGGATCGCGGCGAAGGTCGCCATGCGGTGATCGTGGTACGTCTCGAGAGCCGCGGGCTGGAGCCCGCCGGCGGGAAGCCCCTCGAACGTGAGGGAGTCGTCCCCGGCGACGCAGCGCCCGCCGGCGCGGTCCACCTCGGCGGCGATCGCCGCCAGCCGGTCCGTCTCGTGCCCGCGCAGGTGGCCGATCCCGGTGAGCACGCTGGGGGAGTCCGCGAGGGCGCACAGCGCGGCGATGGTGGGAGTGATCTCACCTGCGGGGCCCAGGTCCGCCTCGATGCCGTGGATCACGCCGCCGGGCGCCGTCACCGTCATGACATCGCCCTCGAGGTTGCAGGTGGCGCCCATGCGCTCGAGCAGCTCGGGATACAGCGCGCCCGGCTGCGTGGTGGACCGAGGCCACCCCGGGATCCGGACGGTGCCGCCCGCCACGAGGGCAGCGGCCATGAAGGGGCCGGCGTTGGACAGGTCGGGCTCGACGCGCACATCGCCCAGCAGCACTGGCCCGGGCCGCACGATCCAGGTGCGCTCGTCCGGCTGCTCCACCTGCACCCCGGCATCACGCAGGGTCGCGCACGTCATGTCGATGTGCGGCAGGCTCGGGAGCGTCTCGCCTACGTGTCGCACCGTCAGCCCGTGAGGCACCCGCGCGGCGACCAGCAGCAGTCCGGTGACGAACTGCGAGCTCGCGCTCGAGTCCACCTCCACGCTCGCGGGGACCTCGGAGGGAGGCGTCACCGTGAACGGCAGGGTGCCACGGCCGCCGTCCTCCACGGTCGCGCCCAGCGCGCGCAGCGCGTCGAGCAGCGGCCCCATGGGGCGCACGCGGGCGCCCTCGTCGCCATCGAACGTGACGGGCGCATCGGCCAGCAGCACCAGCGGCGGGACGAACCGCATCACCGTGCCGGCGAGCCCGCAGTCCACGTGCACGCCGCCACGCAGGGGCCCGGGCGTGATCCGCCACTGAGCCGTCGCATCGTCGATCCCCACGCCCATGCTGCGCAGCGCTGCGGCCATCAGGGAGCTGTCGCGCGAGCGGAGACCGCCGGTGAGCGTGACGGGAGAGTCGGCGAGCGCCGCGAGCACCAGGAAGCGGTTGGTGAGCGACTTGGAGCCCGGCACATCGACCGTGGCGTCGAGCCGTCCCGCCGCTGCGGGGGCGTCCCAGAGCTGTCCGGGACCGGTACCGCGAGTGGGCGCGGCTGCGCTCACTTCTTGAGCTTCTTGGACGCCTTGGCGCTCAACACCTCAGCCTTGGCGGCCGCCTTGTCCTTCTTGGCAGCCAGCTTGTCCTTCTTGGCCTTGGCGCGCTCCTTGCGGCGAGGGCTGTGCCCGGCCGATGCGGCGAGCAGCGTGCCGCCGAACAGCGACACGTTCTTGAGGAACAGCTCGAGCTGCTCCTCACGCTTCTGCTCGTCGGTCTCGAGCCAGAACGGACGCGCCGTGGCGACCGTGGCGGCGGTGAGCCCCGCGAGCACCAGGCCGGCGGTGCGCGGCGTGCGCGACAGTGCGAGGACCGTCGCAGCGGCGATCGACACGGCCCCGTGCACCTTCACCAGATCCGTGGTCCTGACGTCCTCGAGGCCGGCTTCCTTGAGCAGCGGCTCGACCACGGGGGCGGCGCGTTCCGCTCGCTTCTCGGGCTCCAGGACGGACTGGACTCCGCCGTAGACGAACCAGGTGGCGAGCAGGGGTCGGGCGAGGTGTCGGAACATGCTCCCTACGCTATCAACCCGCGCGCCCGGCGCACAGGGCAGACGTGTCCTCGTCCGCACCGTTCGCACCACACGCCGTATCAGGCGCCCCCGGAGGTCACATTCTGGTGACCCGGGAATGCTTGCTCCTTCAACCGTGTTGAGCGGGTCATGATGGCCACCGCAATCCGTCCGCCGCGTGATGCGAGCGACGCCCACGCTGGAGTAGGCTCGCGCATCATGACCGACGCGCAGCTGGACTTCGAGACCGAGGCCCTGTCCTACATGGACCAGCTCTTCGCGGCGGCGCTGCGGATGACGCGACACCGTTCCGACGCCGAGGACCTGGTGCAGGAGACGTACGCCAAGGCCTTCGCCGCGCAGGACAAGTTCAAGCCCGGCACCAACCTCAAGGCATGGCTGTACCGCATCCAGACCAACGCCTTCATCAACACGTACCGCAAGAAGCAGCGCCAGCCCAAGGTGTCCGACGCCGAGCAGGTCGAGGACTGGCAGATCGCCGCAGCCGCCGAGCACACCAGCTCAGGCCTCGCGTCCGCCGAGCAGGAGGCGCTCGACCAGATCGGCGACGACGAGATCAAGCGTGCGCTCGCCGATCTGCCGGAGGACTTCCGCATGGCCGTCTACCTGAGCGACGTCGAGGGCTTCGCCTACAAGGAGATCGCCGAGATCATGGACACGCCCGTGGGCACCGTCATGTCGCGGCTGCATCGCGGACGAAAACTTCTGAGAGAGAAGCTGAGAGAGTACGCGGCCGAGCGCGGCATCTACGACAAGCGCCCTGCCACCAAGAAGGACAGTGGGGAGGTGTGCCATGCCCGGAAGGGAGTGTGAGGAGGCCCTCGATCGACTGTTCGAATACATCGATGACGAGCTGCCTGACGACGAGCTTCGGCGGATCGGCGATCACCTGAAGACGTGCCCGCCCTGCGAGGCGGAGCACAAGATCAAGGAAAAGATCAAGAATCTGACGTCGCGCACCGGCGGCGACGCCGCGCCCGAGGAGCTGCGCCAACGCATCCTCGCGTCGATCCGCAGCGCACGCGACGACCACTGACGTCGCTGCGCGAAGCCCGTGCCCGCATCGACGGTCCGGGCATGCGAAAGGCCGCATCGGTGACACCGATGCGGCCTTCTGCTCGCCTGTCAGGCGTTGGGGCGCTTGCCGTGGTTGGCTCCGCCCTTGGCACGCGCCTTGCGCTTGCGGCCTCGCTTGCTCATCGGGATCCCCCTTTCTTTGGCAGGGTACGGCTGTGAAGAAGACTATCTATCTTCCCACACTCCACTTCCGTCCGTGCGCGGGCGCAGCTAGCCTCCCCTCAAGACCACGCCCCTGAGTGCCGATGGAGTTCCCGTGAGCGATCAGCCTGTTTCCGTCATCCCGTTCCTGCACGCGCTCGCGAGCACGGGCGGCTCCGACCTGCACTGCAAAGTGGGCTCCGCCCCCCGCATCCGCGTCGACGGCCGTCTGCGCAAGCTCCAGGTGCCGCCGCTCACGCCAGCGGACACCCGCAACATGGTCGCGCAGGTGCTGCCCGAGGACCTCGTGGCGCAGTTCCGCGACACCCACGAGGCCGACTTCGCGTTCTCCCTGTCCGGCGTGGGGCGCTTCCGCGTGAACGCCTACGTCGCGCGCGGCACCGACTGCCTGGTGTTCCGCCGCGTCGCCGTGGGCGCGACGCCCATGGAGGACCTCGGGCTGCCGGCGGTGATCGCGGACCTCGCTCTCGAGCCGCGCGGGCTGGTGCTCGTCACGGGCCCCACGGGATCCGGCAAGACCACCACGCTGGCGTCGATGATCGACCTCATCAACACCTACCGCGAGGTCAACATCATCACCATCGAGGACCCGATCGAGGTCCTCCACAGCGACAAGAAGGCGATCATCTCGCAGCGCGAGGTGCGCTCCGACACCCTCGACTTCACCAACGCGCTGCGCGGCGCCATGCGTCAGGACCCGGACGTCATCATGGTGGGCGAGATGCGCGACATCGAGACCGTGCGCGCCGCACTGTCCGCCGCGGAGACCGGCCACCTGGTGCTCGCGACCCTGCACACCGTGGATGCGCAGGACACGATCAACCGCATCATCGATTTCTTCACCCCCCACGAGCAGTCCCAGGTGCGCGCGACCCTGTCGCAGACGCTTCGCGGCATCATCTCGCAGCGCCTGGTGCGGCGCGGCGACGGCTCCGGCCGCACGCTCGCCGCGGAGGTCATGGTCAACCACGGGCGCATCGCGGAGGCGATCGTCGACCCGTCCAGCCAGCCGCCCATCGCGGACCTCATCGCCGAGGGCGACTACTACAAGATGCAGACCTTCGACCAGCACCTGTTCCAGCTGGTGCAGGAGCAGATGGTCAGCGTCGACGATGCCGTCGCGATCGCCACGCGCCCCCACGATCTGCTGGTGAGCCTGCGCAACGCGGGCGTGATCGTCTAGCGGCTGCGAAGCTCCGCGCCTGTCGGCCCGACCTGTCCTGCTGGGCAGGAACGGCGCAGAGCGCAGACCGAGTCCTGAGGCTCCTGCCAGGGGATGGAGTCAGTCCCGCTGCGCGACGGTGGGGTCGATCCCCAGCCACTCGTGCCACTGGGAGTGCAGCACCAGCCAGGCCATGAGGCCGTAGCCGGCCTGCAGCGGCAGCTCGCCGCCGGACGTGTCCATGTCCGTGGCCCACTGGTCGTGCCGCGCGAGCGGGCCGTACATGTCGACGTAGGGCACGTCGCGCCGGGTGGCGGACTCCTCGCACAGCGCCGCGTACTCGGCGATGGCTCGGCGGTCCACGGCGGCGATGGGCGGTGGTCCCACGAGCATCGCCTTGAGGCCCAGCGCCGATGCGCGGTCGAGCGTGTTCGCCAGGTGCAGCCGGGTCATGGTGGGGGAGACGCCCTGAGACACGTCGTGGCGGCCGATCGCGACCACCACGTGGTCGCTGCCCGTGGACTCCTCGGCAGGACCGCGGCGCCGCAGCACCTCGTCATCCCAGCGGCTAGCGAGCTCGCCGGTGGTCTCTCGTGGCACGGCGAGCGTGTGGAAGCGCAGGTCCGCGCTCAGCGGCAGCGTCCGCGCGACCACGCGCCCCGACCATCCCAGCGCCTTGGGGTCTCCGTGGCCCGCGACCAGCTCGTCGCCCACGAAGAACACGTTCCTCATCGCGACAGCGCCCTCGTCACCAGGTCCTCCTGCTCCTCCTTGTGACGCGAGCTGAGTCCGGAGGCGGGGGAGGCGGCGGCGGGGCGGGTGATGCCCGTGACCTCACGGCCCAGCGCGTTGGGCAGCGCGTGGGAGAGGTACGTCCATCCGCCCTGGTTGCGAGGCTCCTCCTGGACCCACCTGAGGGGCGCATCGCCGTATGGGGCGAGCGCCTTCTCGAGAGCGTCGTGGTCGAGCGGGTACAGCTGCTCGAGCCGCAGGATGGCCGTCGACGTGTCGCCGGACTTGTCGCGCTGCGCGGCCAGGTCGTAGTAGACCTTTCCGGCGCACAGCAGCACGCGATCCACGCCTGCGGGGTCCACGGTGTCGCCGATGACCGGCTCGAAGGTGCCGGTGGTGAAGTCCTCGACCGCGGACTGCGCCGCACGCAGTCGCAGCATCGACTTGGGCGTGAAGACGATCAGCGGGCGCCGCGGGCGGTCATACGCCTGGCGCCGCAGCAGGTGGAAGTAGCTCGCAGGGGTGGAGGGCATCGCGGCGATCATGTTGTCCTCCGCGCACAGCTGCAGGAAGCGCTCGACGCGGGCGGACGAGTGGTCCGGACCCTGGCCCTCGTAGCCGTGCGGCAGCAGCAGCACCACGGAGGAGGACTGCCCCCACTTCTGCTCGGCGGAGGAGATGAACTCGTCGATGATGGTCTGCGCGCCGTTGACGAAGTCGCCGAACTGCGCCTCCCACAGCGTCAGTGCATCGGGCCGCTCGACCGAGTAGCCGTACTCGAAGCCCACCACCGCGTACTCGCTCAGCGACGAGTCGTAGATGTGCAGCGGCGCCTGGTCTGCGGTCAGGTAGCGCAGCGGCGCCCACTCGGCGCCGGTGGCGCGATCGTGGAACACGGCGTGGCGCTGCACGAAGGTGCCGCGGCGCGTGTCCTGCCCCGACATGCGCACCGGGACGCCCTCCTGGAGCAGCGTGCCGAACGCGAGGATCTCGCCGTAGCCCCAGTCGATGCCGCCTTCCCGGGTCATGGCCTCGCGGCGCTCGAGCAGCTTCGCGAGCTTGGGGTGCACCGCGAAGCCCTGAGGCGGGCGCGTGTGCGCGCGGCCCACGCGCTCGATCTGACCGGGGCTCGCCGCCGTCTGCCAGCCCACCATCATGCCGGCGTCGGAGGACTGCGAGCTGGGCAGCTCGAGGCCGGAGATGGACTCCGTGTCCGTCCCCTGGAAGCCGTCGCGAGTCTCGATGAAGACGCGCTCGAGCTGGGCGAGGTAGTCCTGCGACACGGCCTCGGCCTCGTCCTCGGTGATGTCGCCACGCCGGATCAGCGCCTCGGTGTAGAGGTGGCGCACCGAGCGCTTGGCCTCGATGAGGTCGTACATGCGCGGCTGCGTCATCGAGGGGTCGTCGCCCTCGTTGTGGCCGCGGCGGCGGTAGCAGACCATGTCGATGATGACGTCCCGACCGAACGCCTCGCGGTACTCGAACGCCAGCCGGGCGGCGCGCACGCAGGCCTCCGGGTCGTCGCCGTTCACGTGGAAGATCGGGATCTGGTAGCCCTTGGCGATGTCCGTGCAGTACCGCGTCGAACGCGAGTCGCCAGGCCCGGTGGTGAAGCCCACCTGGTTGTTGATGATGACGTGGACCGTGCCACCAGTGGCGTAGCCGCGCAGCCCTGCCAGGTTGAGGGTCTCCATCACCACCCCCTGGCCGGCGAAGGCCGCGTCGCCGTGCACCAGCACGGGCAGGACGGGGAAGCCGTCCGTGGCCGGGTCGGCGGACAGCTGGTCGAGCTTGGCTCGCACGATGCCCTCGAGCACCGGATTGACCGCCTCGAGGTGCGAGGGGTTGGCCGCCAGGTAGACGTTGGTGGTCTCGCCGGACTCCGCGGTGAAGGTTCCCTCGGTGCCGAGGTGGTACTTCACGTCGCCCGAGCCCTGGACGGAGCCGGGAACGGCGGTGCCGTCGAACTCGGAGAAGATCTGCGAGTAGCTCTTGCCGGCGAGGTTCGCGAGCACGTTGAGGCGCCCGCGGTGCGCCATGCCGATGCACACCTCCTGGATGCCGGCCACGGCGGCCGCGGACATCACGGAGTCGAGCAGCGGGATCAGGGACTCGCCGCCCTCGAGCGAGAAGCGCTTCTGGCCCACGTACTTGGTCTGCAGGAAGGCCTCGAAGGCCTCCGCGGCGTTGAGGCGGCGCAGCACTCGCAGGTGCTCCTCGCGGGTGGGCTTGGTGTAGCCCTTCTCGAGGCGCTCCTGGAGCCAGGCGCGCTGAGCGCGGTCCGCGATGTGCATGTACTCGACGCCCACGGTGCGGCAGTACGCGTCGCGCAGGCGACCCAGGACGTCACGCATCTTCCAGGTGTTCTGGCCGCCGAACCCGCCGGTGGCGTAGTGGCGGTCCAGGTCCCACAGGGTGAGGCCATGGGTCTGGACGTCGAGGTCGGGGTGCTTGCGCAGCCGGGTGGACAGCGGGTCGACGTCCGCCATCAGGTGGCCGCGCGAGCGGTAGGCGTGGATGAGCTCGGCGATGCGCGCGGGCTTCGCGGCCTCCGCCTCCTCGTTGGTCGCCGAGTCCTGGACCCAGCGCACGGGCTCGTAGGGCACGCGCAGGGCCACGAACACGCGGTCCCAGAACCCGTCGAGTCCCAGCAGCTTCTTGTGCACGAGCGCGAGGAACTCGCCGGACTGGGCGCCCTGGATGACGCGGTGGTCGTAGGTCGAGGTGAGGGTCATCACCTTGGACACGCCCAGGCGGGCGATGGTCTCGTTGGAGGCGCCCTGGTACTCGGCGGGGTAGTCCATCGAGCCCACGCCGATGATCGCGCCCTGGCCCTCCATGAGGCGCGGCACGGAATGCACCGTGCCGATGGTGCCCGGGTTGGTGAGCGTGATGGTGGTGCCCTGGAAGTCCCCGGCTTGGAGCGCTCCGGTGCGCGCCTTGCGGACGATGTCCTCGTACGCGGACCAGAACTTCGCGAAGTCCATCCGGTCCGCGTCCTTGACGTTCGGCACCAGGAGCTGGCGTACGCCGTCGCCCTTGTCGAGGTCGATCGCGAGCCCGAAGTTGACGTGCTCTGGAGTGCGGATCGCGGGCTTGCCCTCGTCCTGCGCGTAGGCGACGTTCATCGCGGGCTGCTCGGTGAGCGCCTCGACGATCGCGTAGCCGATGAGGTGCGTGAAGCTGACCTTGCCGCCTCGGGTGCGCGACAGGTGGTTGTTGATGACCGTGCGGTTGTCCATCAGCAGCTTGGCCGGGATGGTGCGCACCGACGTGGCGGTGGGGACGGAGAGGCTGGCCTCCATGTTGGTGACCACGCGGGCCGCGGGACCCCGCAGGCGCGACAGGCCGTGCTCGACGTCCTTGGCGGCCAGGGCCTGGTGGTCGTGGCTCTGGAGGTACGCGGCCGTGGGAGCCTGCGCCGTCGCGATGGGCTGCGTCGCGGTCGACTCGACGTCCGCCTCCGGAGCCGGGCTGTCGTCTGCCTTCGCGGCGGTGGCGTCCACCTGTGCGGCGGGCGTGGGCATCTCCTGCGTCGAGGGCTGCTCGATGCGGGGGCGTGCGGTTCCGGCGGCCGATGCGCTGGGCGCTGCGGGCGCGGACGCCTGGGCGGGCGCGGGGCTCGGCTCGCTCGCGGGAGCGGGAGCGCTGGCCGGCTCGGCCTCGGCGGCGGAGTCGACCGCAGTGGCTGACGGCTCCGCGGCTGGCGCCGCGCTCGGGCTCGACGGCGTGGATCCTGAGGCGTCTGCGCCGAGGATCAGGGAGGCGACGGAGGGTGCTCCGGCGCTCCGGGTGACGGTGGTGCGGTCAGTATCTGGCGCGCTGGTGTCGGTGGACACGTCCGGGGCCGCTCGCTTTCTTGGCGCTCATGCGTCGATGACAACTGTGTACTGGCATTCTCCAGCCTAAACGCCTCACCTGAGTGCCGCGTGCCACGATTTGGGAGAATCGTTATGCGATGTCCCGCCGGAACGTCACGAGCCAGCCGATCACGCCCGCGATGGCCGCGTAGCCGAGCAGCACGGCGAAGCCCGCCCACGGCGACAGCAGGTCTCCGGCGCCCACACTGGTGTAGAAGCTGGCGCCAGCCATCGCCTCGCCGGCCGCGCCTGGCAGGAACTTCGCGGCGCCGGCGACGGGCTCGATGAAGGCGAGCGCGACGCGGACGATGGGCTCCACGAGCTGCGTCCAGCCCAGCAGCACCACGATCACCACCACCTGGTTGGTGAGCGCGGACCCGAAGCCCACGCCCACGACGCCCCAGACGGTGAGCGCGACGACGCTCATGCCGAGCATCTGCCACACCTCGACGCTGTCCAGTCCCGTGGGCTCACCGCCGAGCATCAAGGCGCCGGCACCCACTGCGACGCCGCTGGCCATGCCCACGACGCCGTAGAGCAGCGCGAAGGGCAGCACCGCGATGAACTTGGCGGCGATCACGCGCGCGCGGCTGGGCGCGAGCAGCAGCGTGGTGTCGATGGTGCGATGCCGGAACTCGCTGGTGACCGCCAGCGCGCCCAGGATCACCGGGAACACGTAGCCGAACGAGACCGGGAGAGAGTAGACCGTGCGGGCGGTCTCCAGCGGATCCATCATCACGGGCTCGCCCGTCGCGCTGGTGCCGCCGAGCTCGTCCGCGAAGGCGAAGGAGAAGGCGATCGAGCCGGTGATGAAGGCGACGCCGACCGCCATGGAGATGAGCAGCACCCACCACAGTCGCGTCGAGCGGAGCTTGCGCAGCTCGGAGGTGATCGCGGCGCTCATACGATCGACTCCGTCCCGGTGAGGCCCAGGAAGACGCTCTCGAGGCTCTCACCGGCCTCGCTCAGGCCATGCACCTCGAGCCCGTCGGCGTATGCCGCCGCGCCCACGTCCGCCGCCGAGACGCCAGCGATGCTCGCCTGCCCGGCGCGTTCGATGACGCCGGACTCAGGGAAGCGTGCACGCACGAAGTCTGCAAGAGCGTCGGTGGCGGGCGAGACCAGCCGGACCGCGGGCCGCGCGAGGGCGCGCAGCTGCGCGAGGGACGACTGGTGGCGCAGCGCGCCCGACGCGATGATCACCACGTCGTCCACGGTCTGCTCGACCTCGGACAGCAGGTGAGAGCTGAGCAGCACCGTGCCACCGGAGTCCGCGAAGTGACGCAGGAACGACCGCAGCCACTTGATGCCGGCAGGGTCCAGGCCGTTCGCGGACTCGTCGAGCACCAGCACGCTCGGGTCGCCCAGCAGCGCGGTGGCCAGGCCCAGTCGCTGGCGCATGCCCAGCGAGTAGCCCCCCACGCGGCGCCGGGCCGCATCGGTCATGCCGACGGCCTCGAGCACCTCGTCGCACCGTGCGTCGCTCGCCCCCACCAGGGGGGCGTAGGCGCGCAGATGCTCGCGTGCCGTCCTGCCGGGGTGGAACGCTCCCTCGAAGTGCGCGCCCACGATCGCCCCGGGACGCGCGTGCTGGGCGTAGCCGCGGCCGCCGATGGTCGCGGAGCCGGCTGTCGCAGCCACCAGCCCCACGAGGATGCGCAGCGTGGTCGACTTGCCGGCGCCGTTGGGCCCCAGGAACCCGGTGACCCGGCCCGGCTCAGCGGTGAAGGAGAGGTCGTCGACGGCGGTGATGGTGCCGTACCGCTTGGTCAGAGAGGCGACCTCGACGGCGCGTTGCTCCATGCTGCACTCCTCCTTGGTGGGCTCCCCGCCGATGCTAACGGCTGCTGGCTATGCTGGTCGTCACTATGGACTCTGACTGTCAGCCGTCATGATCACGGCCTGGCTGCTCGTCGGGCTCGGCGTGCTGCTCACCCTCGGTACGGCCGTGTTCGTCGCCGCCGAGTTCTCGCTCGTGGCCCTCGATCCTGCGCATGTCGACGACTCCGACCGCAAGGGGCGGCGCGTGCGCGCGGCCCTGGGACGGCTGTCGACCCAGCTGTCCGGGGCCCAGGTGGGCATCACGCTCACCACGATCCTGCTGGGCTACACCGCGCAGCCTGCGCTCGTCGAACTGCTCGAGGTGCCGCTGTCCTCGACGCCGCTGGCCCGTGCCGCGGTCGCGGGTGTCGCCGGCGTCGCGTCCCTGGTGATCGTCAATGCCTTCTCGATGATCGTCGGCGAGCTCGTCCCCAAGAACGCTGCGCTCGCGGACCCGATGCGCACGGCGCGCACGGTGTCGCCGTGGATGATGGGCTTCACGACCGCGCTGCGTCCGCTGATCTCGCTGCTCAACCGCACGGCGAACGCGATCCTGCGCTCGATGGGCGTCGAGCCGCGTGAGGAGCTGTCCGGCGGGCGATCGCCGCAGGAGCTCGCCGCGCTCGTGAGGCGCAGCGCGGAGGCGGGGACGCTCGCCCCGTCGACAGCGCTGCTGCTCAAGAACACGATCGACCTGGATGCGCTGACGGCGATCGACGTGATGACGGACAGGACCCGGCTGCAGACTCTCGCGCGCGACGCCACCGCCGCGGACGTGATGGCGATCGCTCGGGCCTCGGGGCATTCGCGGTTCCCAGTGCTGAGCGACGGCATCGACGACGTCCTGGGCCTGGTGCACCTGCGAGCGGCCATCGCCGTGCCATTCCACGAGCGCGATCGCACGCCTGTCGCCCAGCTCATGGTCGAGGCGCCGCGGATCCCGGAGACCATGCAGATGCGCCCGCTGCTGATCGAGCTGCGCGGGCTGGGCCCGCAGTGCGCGCTGGTGGTCGACGAGTATGGCGGCACGTCGGGCATGGTGACCCTGGAGGACGTGGTCGAGGAGCTCGTCGGCGAGGTCGCGGACGAGCACGACCGGCGTCGCGCGGCCGCCCACCGCAGCCCGGGCGGTGCCTGGGTGGTGCCCGGGGATCTGCGCCCCGACGAGGTCGAGGAGCTCACCTCCTTGTCCATCCCGGAGTCGCCGGCGTACGAGACGGTCGCGGGCTTCGTGATGGCCACCCTGGGCCGGGTGGCGGACGTGGGCGACGAGGTCGTGTGCGAGGACGCGCGCATTCGCGTCGAGCGCATGGACGGGCGTCGCATCGACCGCGTGCGCCTCACGCCCTTCCCGAAGGAAGACGTGGAGGAGCGCACGTGAGCCTGGGCATGGTGCTGATCGTCGTGGGCCTCCTGCTGGCGAACGCCTTCTTCGTGGGCGCGGAGTTCGCGGTGATCTCTGCGCGACGCAGCTCCATCGAGCCGCGGGCGGAGGCGGGCTCGCGGTCCGCGCGCACGGTGCTGTGGGCGATGGAGAACGTCTCGCTGATGCTGGCCTGCGCACAGCTGGGCATCACGGTGTGCTCGGTGTCGCTGGGCGTGGTCGCCGAGCCCGCCATCGCGCACGCCCTCGAGGGGCCCCTGCACGCGCTCGGAGTGCCCGAAGGCGCCTCTCACGTGCTCGCCGTCGCGATCGCGCTCACCGTCGTCGTAGGTCTGCACGTGGTCGTGGGCGAGATGGTCCCCAAGAACGCCGCAGTGTCCAGCCCTGACCGCGCGGCGCTGGTGTTCGGTCCGCCGCTGGTGTGGATCGCGCGAGTGCTGCGCCCCATCATCGGGGCGTTGAACTGGATCGCGAACGGCATCCTGCGCCTGGCGCGCATCGAGCCGCGCGACGAGGTCACCAGCGCGTTCACGGCTGACGAGGTGCACTCGATCGTCGAGCGGTCGAGCGAGGAGGGAACGCTGTCGGATCCGTCCGGCCTGCTGACAGGCGCGATCGAGTTCTCGGACCACACCGCCGCTGACGTGATGGTGCCCGTGGCCGCGGTGACGGGAGTCGAGGCCGGCGTGAGCGTGGACGAGTTCGAGCGCGCGGTGGCCGAGTCGGGCTACTCGCGGCTGCCGGTCAGCGATGGCGGACGGTTCGTGGGCTACCTCCACGTCAAGGACACGCTGTTCGCGCGTCCCGGCGAGCGGGAGGAGCCCATCCAGGAATGGCGGGTGCGGGATCTGCCAGTCGTGGCGCCCGCGGACGAGGTCGAGACCATCCTCGCGTTGATGCGCAACTCAGGCGCCCATCTCGCCTCGGTCGAGGCCGATGGAGCACCCGTGGGGCTGGTGTTCCTGGAGGACATCATCGAGGAGCTGGTAGGCGAGGTGCGCGACTCGATGGCGCGCGAGCAGGCGCGTCCGGGCACCCGCTGATCGCGAAACTTTCGCGCTGACCGTGTGGAGTGGGCAACACGAACGGGTCCCGGGCTGGCCTCATCGTTACCGTTTGGTTACACTCGCTCGAAAGGTTCGGAACACTGTTCGGAACCGATCCGATGGCAGACCACTCCTCTGGAGGCTCGTGTGAGCTCAGACGCTGATGCCCTGGCGCCCGTGCCAGCGCACCGCTCGCGTCGCGTTCGCCGGATCAAGGAGACCCAGGAGATCCAGGTCCGCACCACGCACCGGCGCCGCAAGGTCCTGACGCGCACGGGTGTGCTCGCCGGATTCGCGCTCGCCATGGTGGTGTACCCGATCATGGGCACCATCGCACCCGGCGCGGGAGCGGTGGAGGCCGTCCCGGGCGTGGTCGAGGGCCAGGCGCCGTCGACGGCCCGCGCGCTGCTGGGCGATGGTCCGCAGCTGCTGGACACCGAGCTGCCGCTGCCCTCTCCCGAGTCCGGCACGGCCGTGCTCGCCGCCGCCTCGCAGTACGACATCAGCCAGTACCTGCCCGACTGCGACCCGACGCTCGGGTGGGAGGGCCGCAACGGCCGCCTCAGCGAGGACTCGCTGTGCTCGGTCGGTGGAGGCGAGAGGCTGCGCAACGACGCCGCGGTCGCATTCGCCGAGCTCAACCACCGCTTCAAGCTGGAGTTCGGCCGCGACATCTGCCTGAGCGACTCCTACCGCACGCTGTCGGGCCAGTACGCGACCAAGGCCACTCAGGGCTGGCTCGCCGCGACGCCGGGCAAGTCGGTGCACGGCTGGGGCCTGGCGATCGACCTGTGCCGTTCCGACGCCAGCGGCTACACCAAGTCCTGGCTCGAGGAGAACGGCCGCATGTGGGGCTGGGTCAACCCCGGCTGGGCCAAGTCCTCCAAGTGGGAGCCATGGCACTGGGAGTACCTCCCGGGCACGGATCACCTGGGCGTGTACGAGTCCGGCTACTGGAGCTCGGGCGACCCGTACCGCTCCACCCGCGGCTGACGCCGCGCCTGGCTCACCGACCAGCAGGCCCGGCCCCGCAGCCGGGCCTTCGTCGTGTCAGTCGGCGTTCGGCTCTCGAGCATGCACGCCGCCTGCCCCGCTCACATCTGCGTTCACCTGCGCTCCGCCCGCATGACGAACGTCCCCGAGGCCTGACAGGTCGACGTCGAGGCGCTGCGAGGCCACGAGGTCGACGTCCCCTGCGCCGGACAGATCCACCCTGGCGGTCGCGACCTCCAGCCCCGTCGTGTCGATGTCGCCCGCGCCGTCGAGCGAGAGGTCGAGGGTGTCCGCGCGGCCCGCGGCCGTGACGTCTCCCGCTCCGGTGAGCTCGATCGCGAACGTCGCGGCGTCGATGCCGGACACCTCTATCGTGCCCGCGCCGGAGAGCTCGACCGCGTCGAGAACGGGCACGGTGATGAGGTAGCGGATGCTGCTGTCCGGCCCGTCGAACGTCCACGGTGCGCCGTCGAGCCGCAACGTCCCCTCGCTCACGCGGGCGCGGGTGCGATCGAGCAGGGCGGTGTCCGCCGTCACCGTGACCGAGGCCTCGGGTCCCACGGTGACGGCGACGTCTGCGGCGCCGTTCAGCTCGATGCGCGAGAACTCGTCGACGGCCACCGTGCGTGTCTCGGTGGCGCCATCCAGGTCCGTCGGAAGGGCCGAGCAACCGGCGAGCATCAGGGCGGTCACGCTCGCGGCGACGGCCACGGCGGTGGGGCGGGTGGTGAACATCATGTCGGCTCCTGTTCGGGACGTTGCTTCGAGACGCCTCAGACGCTACGGACCGCGCGGGGTCCCGCGCATCGGCCGTGAGAGCCGTTGCGCGCATCCAGCGGGTGATGTGCCTTCACCCCTGCGAGGGAGTGTCGCCGCGCGCCGCGACAGCAGATGTAGCAGGCTGGAAGCACACGGGCAGCGGGCCGCGATCCGGCTCGAACCCGCTCGCCGACGGCCCTGGCCACCTGCCCGGGCTGCGGTTCGCGAGAAGGAGGCGGCATGCGCATCGGCGTTCCGAAGGAGATCAAGAACCGCGAGACGCGGGTGGCCCTCACTCCCGAGGGAGCGCGGAGGCTGGTCGAGGCGGGCCATGACGTGCTGGTGCAGTCAGGCGCGGGCGCCGCGGCGTTCCTGACCGATGCCGCGTATGCCGACGCGGGTGCGAGGCTGGGCAGCGCGGAGGAGGCCTGGGCTCAGGACCTCGTGCTCAAGGTCAAGGAGCCGGTCCCCGACGAGTTCCCGCTGCTGCGCGACAACGTGCTCTTCACGTTCCTGCACCTGGCCGCGAACGAGCCTCTCGCCGCCGCGCTCGTCGAGGCACGCACCACTGCGCTGTCCTATGACACGGTGCAGCTCGCGGACGGCTCGCTCCCGCTGCTGACGCCCATGAGCGTGATCGCGGGCAGACTCGCGACGCTCGCGGGCGGGTACCACCTGCTGAGCTCGCAGGGCGGCCGCGGCGTGCTGCTGAGCGGCGCGCCGGGCGTCGCCGGAGCGCGCGTGGTGGTGATCGGTGGGGGAATCGCCGGCTCGAACGCTCTCGCCCAGGCGGTGGGCATGGGCGCCGATGCGGTGGTGATCGATCTCGACGAGTCGCGCCTGGCCGCGCTCGCGGCCCAGCACGGCGACCGGGTCCGCACGGTGGTGTCGACCCCGGACAGCATCGAGCAGGAGGTGCTCCAGGCGGATCTCGTGGTCGGTGCGGTGCTGGTGCCCGGCCGTCCGGCGCCCACGGTCGTGAGCCACGACACGGTGACGCGAATGCGTCCAGGCTCGGTCCTCGTGGACGTCGCGATCGACCAGGGCGGATGCTTCGAGGACTCCCGTCCCACCACCCACGACGACCCGGTCTACCGGGTGGGCGAGTCACTGCTGTACTGCGTGGCGAACATGCCCGGAGCGGTGGGGGCCACCGCGACGGCGGCGCTGACGCACGCGACCTTCCCCTACGTCGAGGCGCTCGCGCGCGGCTGGGAGCGGGCGCTGTCCGCAGATCCCGCGCTGTCGCGCGGTCTCAATGTCGATGCAGGAACCGTGAGATACCCCGCGGTGGCGCAGGCGTTTCCTCACCTTCCGGCGTCGCGGGCGCTGCAGGACGCTCGGGCGGTGGACTGACCACCGGGTAGCCCGCCAGGGCTCGCTCGGCGGCCTCGCGTCCCAGCTCGACGAGCCCGGGCAGGTCGCGGGGCAGCCACTGCGAACGGCGCTCCAGGATGGGCCGGACGAGCGTGACGTCGGAGCGGATCGCCCACTCGTGCACCTGCAGTGCGGTGTGCTCGACGCCCAGGCCGTCCCACTCCGGCGCAAGCCTCACCGCGATGACGTGGTCCGCTCCCAGCTCGAACGCTGTCTGGATGGGCAGGTTCTGCACCACGCCGCCGTCGATCAGCATGCGGCCGCCCACGCGCACCGGCCGGAAGATCCCGGGAACGGCGATGGACGCCGCGATCGCGTCCGCGAGCGGGCCGCGATCGAGCACCACGACCTCGCGCGTCTCGATGTCGGTCGCGACCGCCGCATAGCGCAGCGGCAGGTCCTCGATCACGGCGTCCCCGGCGACGTTGCGCACTGTCTGACGCAGCGCATCGGCCGTCAGCAATCCCAAGCCAGGCTTGGGGGACAAGGTGCCGAACGTCCCCCAGCCGGCGCGGTACGTGCGCGCCTCGAGGTCGTAGGGATCCAGGCCCACCGCGTAGGCGGCGCCCATGACGGCGCCGGCGGAGGTCCCGGCGACCACCGTGGGGGTGATGCCGCGCTCGAGCAGCACCTGGAGGACGCCCACGTGGGCGGCTCCCAGGACCCCGCCGCCCCCGAGGGCCAGCCCGACCCGCGGGACGTACCGGAGGTCGTCGAGCGAGTCCATGCCGCCATCGTAGAGTGAGCGCATGTCTGACGAGCCCGAACCCCAGCCACGCTCGTGGGTGCCGCTGGCAGCTGCGGGCGGCGTGGCCGGCCTGGTGCTCATCGTCGCCGTCGGATGGAGCCTGGTCGCCGGTGGCCCCAGCGCCGTCGAGGCGGACGCGATCGAGGCGTGCGAGGCCGCCTACGACGAGACGAACGGGTCGCCGATCCTGGGTGGCGAGGTCTACGAGACGGACGAGTACGCCGACTACTACGCCGTGGCCGACACGCACGGCGAGGTCCCCGTGCCGCTGGAGGACGTCTCCCAGGCGATGCGCGAGCAGTGGCAGGATGCCGCCGACGCCTACCGGGAGACGGGCGACGGCGCTGTGGTGGTGGTGTGGCGACTCGAGGACGACACCTACCGTCAGTGCGCGCTGCCAGTCGCCGGCGGAACGGTCGACGGCAGTGAGGCTGCCGTGAACGACCTGGTCATCGCCAGCGAGAACGACTAGAGCGCCGATGCGCGGGGAAGCCTGCGCGCGGAACTTGCGTTGTGCTCCACAGGCGATACGTTCGAACGTGGACACGTGACCTTCGAGGAGAACTCCATGCAGCAGCGCCAGCTGGGCGACCGCACCGTCAGCGCGATCGGACTGGGCGCCATGCCCATGTCGATCGAGGGCCGGCCGGATGAGGCTCGCGCCATCTCGACCATCCATGCCGCGATCGACGCCGGCGTGACGCTCATCGACACCGCCGACGCGTATCACCTGAACCCGGGGGAGGTGGGGCACAACGAGTCGCTGATCGCGCGCGCGCTGGCCGCGTACTCCGGGCCCGCCGACGCGTCCGAGGTGCTCGTGGCCACCAAGGCCGGGTCACTGCGCCCCGGCGACGGCACCTGGTACCAGAACGGCGACCCCGCCTACATCAAGGAGGCCGCCAAGGCATCGGCTCGGCGCCTGGGCGTCGAGGCGATCGGTCTCCACCAGCACCACCGGCCGGACCCGAACGTGCCGTACGCGGACAGCATCGGCGCGCTCGCGGAGCTGCTCGACGAGGGCGTGATCCGCATGGCGGGCATCTCGAACGCGAACCCGGCGCAGATCCGTGAGGCGCACCAGGTGCTCGGCGGCCGGCTCACGTCGGTCCAGAACCAGTTCTCGCCCAAGTTCGTCTCGAGCTATCCCGAGCTCGAGCTGTGCGCCGAGCTCGGCATCGCCTTCCTTCCGTGGAGCCCCCTGGGCGGCATCTCGAACGCAGCGGACGTGGGCACCAAGCACGCGCCGTTCCAGCAGGTGGCGGACGCGCGCGGCATCTCCCCGCAGCAGGCGGTGCTCGCCTGGGAGCTGTCGCTCGCGGATGTGGTCATCCCGATCCCGGGCGCGTCGCGCCCCAGCTCGATCCTCGACTCCGCCGGAGCCGCTGAGATCGAGCTCACCGACGAAGAGCTGGCCGTGCTCGCGGTCGTACTAGGAGACTGACGCCATGGATGCCTCGAAGATCGCCGTCACGGTGAGCCGGACCGCCGGACTCACCTTGCTGAACCACGGCATCGTGGTGCTCGCGGGGTCCACGCCGGACAGCAAGGTCACCAAGCGCGGGCTGTGGCAGCGTGGTGCGGGCCGCGTGTTCGGCGACGTGGTCGACACCCCGGGATTCGCCGCCGTGGAGGCGGTGCTGGGCGCCGCGCTCGTGATCGTGGTGCCGCGGCTGCTGCGCGCGCGGTGAGACGCGCCGGCGATCGCCGGCGCGTGGGACTGTCTCAGGAGGCAGGCATGGCAAGCACACTGGCAGTACGGCTGGGAGAGACCGCTGCCGTGACCTTGATCGGGGACGGCGTCATCGGGGTGCTGCAGCCCGTGCAGCACATCGAGCGCTGGGAGTCCGGACCCGCGTGGTGGCAGCGTGCGCTGGGCCCTCTGGTGGGCAACGCCCGCGACACTCGCGCGTTCGCCGCGGCGGAGATCGTCGCAGGGCTGGCGCTGATGTGGGCCCTGCCGCCGCGACGGCGGTAGGCGCGCTCGACGTCGTCGCCCGGATGCGACGAAGCCCGAGGGACCGACGCCTTTCAGCGCCCCCTCGGGCTTCTGTGTCGCGAGCATGCGACGTGCCCCCGACAGGAATCGAACCTGCGACCTTCGGTACCGGAAACCGGCGCTCTATCCGCTGAGCTACGGGGGCCTGCGGGATGGATACCGCGACGGTCAAGGCTACCAGCACGGGCGATGCGGCCGATGCGCTGGCGTGCCGGCGGGACGGCCCCGTCGGCGCAGCACCCGGTGCTCTGTCCGGAGGGTGTGGGATGATGCGAGCACTCGGAGCCGAGGAGGTCGCGGTGGCGGTGAGCGTCAAGGACGTCGCGGCGCTCGCGCATGTCTCGGTAGGCACCGTGTCGAACGTCCTCAACCGTCCCGACACCGTGAGCCCCGCCATGGCGGACCGGGTCAAGCAGGCGATCCGGGAGCTCCGCTACGTGCCCAACGACGCGGCTCGACAGCTACGCATGGGCCAGTCCACCGTGGTGGCATTCATCGTTCACGACGCGGGCAACCCGTTCTTCACGGATGTGCTGAGCAGCGCAGAGACCGCCGCGCACGAGCACGGATACACGGTCCTGATGGCCAACAGCGGTCTCGATCAGGAGCGCGAGGCCGCCCACCTGGGCCAGTTCGAGCGCCAGCGCGTCGCGGGCATGCTGATCGTGCCGGCCGGCGATCCGTCCCTCGCGATCGACCGCATGCGCGCGCGCGACATCCCGGTGGTGCTGGTCGACCGCGTCACGGACGACCCCAGCGTCGCCTCGGTGGCATCGGACGACCGCCTCGGCGGCGCTCTCGCCGCCGAGCACCTCGTTGCGCTGGGTCGACGTCGCCTGGTGTTCGTGGGCAGCGCCCGCTCGTTGGTGGCGATCGACCATCGCGTCCAGGGCGCGCGCGAGGTGACACGCCGCGCCGGCCTCGACCTGATCCAGCTGGAGACCCCGAGCCTGACCCTCGAGTCGGGAGTCTCGAGTGGTGCGCGGGTGGCCGCGATGGTGAGGAGTGGGGACTGCGATGCGGTCATCGCCGCGAACGATCTGATCGCCATCGGGCTCGAGAAGGCGTTGCTCTCGGGTCCGCGACCACTGTCGATCCCCGAGGACGTCGCGCTGGTGGGCTACGACGACATCAGCTTCGCCGCCGCCTCGGTGGTGCCCATCACCTCCGTGCGGCAGCCGCGCGCCGAGATGGGCCGCATCGCGGTGGATCTGCTGCTCAGGGAGGCCGCGCTCGACGGTGGGGCCGTGCGCGAGCACGTGGTGCTGGCGCCCACCCTGGTGGTGCGTGCCTCGACGGACCCCAACGCTCCGGGCCCGTCGAGCGTCACCTCTGCATGAGAGCCCTGACCGTCACCGTGGCGACCGCAGCGGCTGCAGCCCTGGCGGCGTGCGGTGCTGACGGCTCGACCCCGGAGCGTGAGCCTGAGGCAGTGGGCACGGCCACTGCCGCGGACCACGGCGGGGGAGCGACTCGCATCGCGTTCGAGCCCGACGCCGGCTACGACTACTTCGAGGGCACCACGTTCGTGCTCGACGAGCAGGTGAGCGTGGGCGGCACGGTGACCAGCGCATCGGCCATCGAGTCCGGCGACCGGCTCGAGGTGTGGACGGGCCCCTGCGCAGAGTCCTTCCCGGTCCAGTGCACGGTCGAGCACGTCGAGGTGCTTGACTAGCCGCATGACCGCCGTCCCCGTGGCCACGCTCATCGGCGGCCCCACCGTGCTCATCGAGTACGCGGGCCTGCGCCTCCTCACGGATCCCACGTTCGACCCGCCTGGCCCTGTGGGCAACCTCACCAAGCTCGAGGGCCCGGCGCTGACGCGGGAGCAGGTGGGCCACGTGGACGTGGTGCTGCTCAGCCACGACGAGCACGAGGACAATCTCGACGTCGCGGGACGGGCCATGCTGGACGATGTGCAGCATGTGCTGACCACCCCCACGGGCGGCGAGCGCCTGGCACGTGCGCAGGGCATGCGCCGCTGGGACCACGCGATCATTCCCGACGGCGATGCCCCGGTGACCATCACCGCCGTCCCGGCGCGACACGGGCCGCGGGTGGTCAAGCAGATCACCGGCCAGGTCACAGGCTTCGTGCTCGAGGCGGAGGGATGGCCCACGGTCTACATCTCTGGCGACAACTCGTCGGTCAAGAAGGCATCGAGGGTCGCCGAACGCTTCCCCGATGTCGCGCTCGCGTTCGTGTTCGCCGGCGGGGCCAAGGTCGAGCGCCTGGGCGACATGCTGCTGACGGCCGATGCGGAACGCACCTCGCGCATCGGCGCTCTGTGGCCGCACGCCGCCCTGGTGCCGGTGCACATCGACGACTGGGCGCACTTCGCGCAGCCCCGCGCCGATCTGCTCGCGTGGTTCGGGGAGCGGGGCATGCGCGACAGGCTCACGGTGATCGAGCGCGGCGCGCGGGTCGATCTTGCGCCACCCGCCCGGGCGGATGTCAGAGGCACTGCGTAGCGTTCGTGTCATGGACGCTCAGCTCCCTGCGGTCGATGCGTGGATCGCCGATGCCCTGGCCGCTCTGCCCGGCGCGGTCACGGTGCCGTACCCCGACTGGGGATCGCAGACGTTCCAGGTGGGAGGCAAGCACTTCGGACGGCTCGGCACCGCGCCCGGAGGAGAGCGCATCGTCACCCTCAAGGGCGATCCGGACGTCAACTCCTCCCTGGTGCAGCGGTACGCGGCCGTCACGCCGGGCTACTACGCCAACAAGCGACTGTGGATCTCGATCGCGATCGATGAGGCGTCGGTGCCCCGGGAGCTCGTGCTCGAGGCGCTCGAGTCCGCGTACGCGATCGTGCGGGCGTCGCTGCCCAAGCGCGTCCAGGCCGAGCTCGAGTGAGCGGGCCCCACGAGCGCCGATAGACTCGGGGAGTGACCCCCGAAGAGCTCTCCCAGAAGATCCGCGATGCCCTCCTGCAGGGCATCGACGACAGCGACTTCCAGCTGTCGCCGTTCGATGTGCCCGAGGTCAAGGTCGAGCGTCCCCGTCAGCGCGAGCACGGTGACTGGGCCACCAATGTCGCCATGCAGCTCGCGAAGAAGGCCGGCACCAATCCACGCGAGTTCGCGACCACGCTGGTGGAGCGCCTCGCGGACGTGGACGGGATCGAGACCGCGGAGGTCGCTGGACCGGGATTCATCAACATCCGCCTGGCCGCCAGTGCAGCCGGAGAGCTGGCTCGCGGCATCGTGGACCTGGGCGCCGACTACGGTCGCGGCGAGTCGCTGACGGGATCCACCGTCAACGTCGAGTTCGTCTCCGCCAACCCTACGGGACCCATCCACCTGGGCGGAACGCGATGGGCGGCCGTGGGCGACTCGATCGCGCGGCTTCTCGAGTTCCACGGCGCCCGCGTGATCCGCGAGTACTACTTCAACGATCACGGCAGCCAGATCGACCGCTTCGCGGAGTCGCTGTACGCGGTGGTCGCGGGCGAGGACCCGCCGGAGAACGGCTACGGCGGCCAGTACATCCAGGACATCGCGGACGAGGTCATGGTGGAGGCGATGGCCGCGGCGGACAAGAACCCGCTCGAGCGGCCCCGCGACGAGGGCATCGAGTTCTTCCGCGAGCGAGGCGTGAAGCTCATGTTCGCGGAGATCAAGCAGTCCCTGCACGACTTCGGCGTCGACTTCGATGTGTTCTTCCACGAGGACTCGCTGCACCACTCCGGCAAGGTGGAGCGCGCGCTCGACGAGCTCAAGGCCTCGGGATCGCTGTACGAGGCGGACGGTGCGTGGTGGCTGCGCAGCTCGGACTACGGCGACGAGAAGGACCGTGTGGTCATCAAGTCCGATGGCAATGCCGCGTACATCGCGGGCGACATCGCGTACATCCGCGACAAGCACGAGCGCGGCGCGGACCTGTGCATCTACCTGCTCGGTGCGGACCACCACGGGTACATCGCGCGCCTCAAGGCCGCCGCCGCCGCGTTGGGCCATTCGCCGGAGATCGTCGAGGTCATCATCGGCCAGATGGTGAACCTCGTGAAGGATGGCGCCCCGGTGCGCATGTCCAAGCGTGCCGGCAACGTCGTCACCATGGAGGACCTTGTCGAGGCCGTGGGCGTCGATGCCGCCCGCTACTCCCTGGCGCGCTCGAGCGCGGACCAGTCGATCGACATCGATCTGGACCTGCTCTCCTCCAAGACGAACGCCAACCCGGTGTTCTATGTCCAGTACGCCCACGCACGCGCGTCCTCCGTGGCCCGCAACGCCGCGGAGTACGGCATCCGGCGCGAGGACGGCTTCGACGCGAGCCTGCTCGAGCACGAATGGGAGGCCAAGCTGCTGGGCATCCTTGGGGAGTTCCCCCGCGTGGTCACCCAGTCCGTCGAGTTCCGCGAGCAGCACCGGGTGGCGCGCTACCTCGAGGAGGTCGCAGGTGTCTATCACGGCTGGTACGACCGCACCCGCGTGACTCCGCAGGGCGACGAGGAGATCAGCGACCTGCACCGCACCCGCCTGTGGCTCAACGATGCGACCCGCCAGGTGCTCGCCAACGGCCTGGGCCTGCTGGGTGTGGGTGCGCCGGAGCGGATGTAGCGATGAGCACGGTATGGCCCGCGACGCACGAGCGCGCAGACGACGGCGCGATGCGCCTGGGCGGGATCGATGTGCGTGATCTCGCGCGCGAGCACGGCACGCCGCTGTACGTGGTGGACGAGGACGACATGCGCTCGCGCGCTCGCTCCTTCGCCCGCCACTTCGGCGAGGCGTTCGCCGCTCACGGCACCACGTGCGACGTCTACTACGCCTCCAAGGCGTTGCTGAGCAGCCGCATCAGCGCGTGGATGCACGAGGACGGCGTGCGCATCGACGTCGCCAGCGGGGGAGAGCTCGAGCTCGCGCTGCGCGGCGGCATGCCGGCGGCGCACATCACCCTGCACGGCAACAACAAGTCCGACGCGGAGCTGCGTCGCGCGCTCGCGGCGGGCGTGGGCCACATCGTGGTCGACTCGCTCACCGAGGTCGAGGTGCTGTCCGCCCTCGCCGTCGAGGCGGGTGTGGTCGCACCCGTGCTGGTGCGCGTCACCACTGGAGTGCATGCCGGTGGCCACGAGTACATCGCGACCTCGCACGAGGACCAGAAGTTCGGCCTGTCGCTCGCCTCGGGAGCCGCGCTCGGGGCGCTGCGCGCCGTTCACGAGGCTCAGGGGCTCGAGCTGCGCGGCATCCACACGCACATCGGCAGCCAGATCCTGTCGATCGACGCCTTCCGCGAGTCCGCGGAGCGGATGCTCGGCCTGCGGGCCGCCTTCGCGGCGGAGTCGGGCGTGGAGGTGCCGGAGGTTGACCTCGGCGGTGGCTATGCGATCGCCTACACCCCGGAAGCGGAGGCGCTCGACCCGTCGGTGGCCGCTCGGGAGATCGCCGATGCGGTGGCGGCCGCGGTGGCCACGGTCGGCGGGTCGTGGCCGACGTTTTCGATCGAGCCAGGGCGCGCGATCGCGGGCCCCGCCGGCATCACCCTGTACACCGTGGGGGTCGTCAAGCATGTCGCGCTCGAGGGCGGCGGCGACCGGCAGTACGTCGCGGTGGACGGCGGCATGAGCGACAACCCGCGCACCATCATGTATGGCGCCGAGTACGCCGCCGAGCTCGCGGACCGGGAGTCGGAGGCGCCGCCGGTGCTGTCCCGTGTGGTCGGCAAGCACTGCGAGTCGGGCGACATCGTGGTGCGTGACGTGCACCTGCCCGCCGACACCGCCCGCGGGGACCTCCTCGCGGTCGCCGCGACGGGAGCCTACGGCCGCTCGATGGCCTCGAACTACAACGCGATCCTGCGCCCGGCGGTGGTCGCCGTGCGCGACGGCTCCTCGCAGGTGCTCATCCGGCGAGACACCATGGAGGATCTGCTCGGCTGGGACGTCGCGCCCGACTGATCCCCGGCCCGCGGAGCCCCCTCGGGCTCGCGACCGGTGCGGGCCTGCTGAGGACGGGAATCGCATCGGCCCCGCCTCCGCAGCGTGCAGGACGGGGCCGATGCGCGTGCGTCAGAGCTCGGCCCGCACCGCCTCCTCGAGGGACGTGGGCTCGCGACCGATCAGGTCACGCAGGTCCGTCGAATCCGTGGCGAGATCGCCTCGAGCGATCGACGCGTCGATCGATGCCCAGAACTGAGCGGTGCCCTCGTCCATGCCTCCCTCGACCATCCCGGCGGCGAGCTCCTCGACCGAGACGCTCGTGTAGGTCACCTCCGTGCCGGTCACGCTGCTGATGGTGTGGGCGAGCTGTGCGAACGTGAAGGTGGTGCCAGCGAGCTCGTACACCGGCTTGACTGCATCCGCCGTGATCGCTGCCGCCGCGGCGTCCGCGAGGTCCGCCCGCGTGGCGGTCGACACTGACGCGTCGCCGGCGGCCGCGACGATCGCGCCACGCTCGCGGTAGCCGGGGATCTGCGCAGTGTAGTTCTCCGTGTACCAGGAGTTGCGCAGCACAGCGGTCTCGATCGAGGAGTCCGCGAGCGCTCGCTCAGTCTCCACGTGCTCGGGCGCGAGGCCCACGGAGGACGAGTCTGCCTTGAGGAGGGACGTGTACGCGATGCGCTTCACTCCGGCCTGCTGCGCGGCGGTGATGACCGCGCGATGCTGCTCGGCCCGCTTGCCCACCTCGGAGCCTGAGACGAGCACCAGCCGGTCCACGCCCTCAAGGGCGACCTCCAGACTGGCGGGCTCGTCGTAGTCGGCGTGGCGCACGCGCACGCCGAGCGCGGCGAGGTCATCGATCGTGGCCGTGTCCCGGGCCAGGGCGATGACGTCGAAGGGCGAGACGTGGAGGTCGAGCAGTGCATGGACGATCCTGCGGCCCAGCTGCCCGCTGGACCCGGTGACGGCGTAGGTGGTCATGGTGGTGCCTTTCGTAGGAGGATGCGACGGTATCGCTAACTATTCGATAGCGCTATCCATTCCGCAGTGATGGACGTATCCTCGTGTCATGACCCCAGAGGGCCCCTCGCAAGCGCTCGTCGCGAACGTGTTCGCTCGCGACTGCGAGTCTCGCGCGGCCTTCGAGCACGTGACGAGCAAGTGGTCGTCGCTCGTGCTGCTCGCGCTGGGCGAGGGGCCGCACCGCTTCGGACAGCTGCGCCGCAAGGTCGACGGTGTGAGCGAGAAGATGCTGTCCCAGGCACTGCGGGGGCTCGAGGCGGAGGGCATGCTGATCCGCTCGGCGCGGTCCACCGCGCCGCCCCGCGTCGACTACGAGCTCACGGAGCTCGGAAGCGACGTGGCGGCTCGCTTGCGCCAGCTGGCGGACCTGCTCGAGGCTGCAGTCGACGCTCGCTCGTGACTCCACCTGAGAATCATCCCTGCAAATCCAGCGTTCGGGCCGATCGCGGAAGGTCTCGGGGTGCGTCTTCGTTCCCCCAAGAGGCGGCAAAGCGTCGCTCATGAGACGGAGGGAGAGCGAGATGCCGAACCCCGAGGAGCAGAGCAACCAGGACGTGAGCGAGGGCACGGAGACCCTGCAGGAGATCGCGGACGAGGTCGAGGCCGAGCGCGAGCAGGCCGGCCGCAAGATGACGGTTCCCGATGACGACACGCCGGAGGACGACGGCGAGACCCGCGAGGACCACCAGGACGATGGCGACCCCAAGCTCGGCGCCACGCCGGTCGCGCGCGTCGAGCAGTCAGGCGGCACCATCCGACCCTGACGGGTGATGTCCTGGCCGCTGAACCTGTGAAGTATCTGAGTGCAGCCCAGACGTTCCCTTCATAAGCGCCAACGACGGGAGTCGCGGCGCGAGACGCCACCGTGGCGTCGAGGTTCCACCGAAGGGAGTCGGCCATGTCGGTTCACAGTCACAAGGACACAGAGGCCCTGCAGCACCTCGCGGACGAGGTGGAGCAGGAGCGAGCCACGAAGGGCCGCACTCCCTTCGATGACATCCCCGAGTCCGAGGGCGGCGATCCCGCCCGTCAGGACGGGCTGGGGAACGAGGCCTCGCAGGATTCTCGTGAGGCGGTCGAGCGCGCGGAGGCATTCGGCGCGCAGGGCCGCCCGCAGACTCCAGGCTTGTAGGCCGCGGAAGGCGGCGGCCCGGGCAACCCCCCCCTCAGCGCCCGGGTCGCCGTCTTTCCATGTCTCGCTTAATCGTCCCCACGGCCGATGCGCGGGAGCCGGCGTGAGACGATGATCGAGACGTTCCTGCGAGTTCGAGGAGGCGCCATGGAAGGCGACCGCACCACACCGGATCTCAGCGCTATCGCGGACGACTTCAGTCTCGCTCCGGTGCCGCATGAGGAGACCGAGCGCGAGGACCCTCGAACCGAGGAGGGCGACTCGCGAGGAGCGAGGCTCCGTCGCAAGGTTCGCTCGTTCGTGATGGCGGACCTCGCCGGCAACATGGCTGGCAAGGGCTGACAGCCGAGCCTAGTCAGGTGTCAGGCCCACCCACGCGGTGATGGCCCCCAGGTCTTCGACGATCTCGTCCATGACCCGGTCGTAGGTGGCCTGGTCGCGTGACCACGGGTCGTCGAGGCTGCGCAGCGGCGCCGGATCTGCGAGCCGGGCCGCATGCAGCGCTGCGGCCGCATTCACGAGACGCTCGCTCGGCGTCGCCCCCTCGGGCGCATCGGCCCTCGTGCTCAGCTCGGCTGCCTCCTTGAGGCCGAACGAGTGCTCGGCCACGCCGCCCCACTCGCCCTCGATCCAGCGCGCATGCTGCTGCGTCGCGACGAGCACCAGGTCAGCGCGGCTCAGGATCCCGCGATCCAGCTGTGTAGGACGGTGCCGGGGGATGTCGAGACCGTGACGGCCGGCCGATGCCCGCATCGGTGAGGGCACATCCATGCCGATCTCCGCGTAGATCCCTGCGCTCGTCACCTCCGCCGCATCGCCCCACTCCCGCTGCGCGAGGTAGTGCATCGCGGGGGAGCGGCAGATGTTGCCGGTGCAGACCATGGTGACTCTGGCGGGGCGTTCGCTCATGGGACGCGAGCCTACGTCAGCGATCCGCGTGGTCGTCACCGTCCGCGCGCTCGACCGTGGGCGCGTCGCCCGGGTGGCCATAGAACGTCCCCTCGTACTGCTTGAGCGACGCGATGATGACGAAGCTGAGCGTCACCAGCAGTGCCCACGACCCGAGCTTGCCCATGTGGACCGCGCGCCACAGATCCGCCTGGTCCGGGTACTGCCACGCCCCGAGGAACGTCCCCATGTTCTCCGCGGCCCACAGGAAGAAGCCGATCAGCACGAAGGCGATCGCCAGGGGCATGCGCAGCCGGCGCGGTCCGATGGAGTAATGGACGTGCGTGCCCCACATCGCGGCGACGAACGCGAGAGCGATCACCCACCGCAGGTCCCAGATCCAGTGATGCGTGAAGAAGTTCAGGTAGGCGGCGACAGCCAGGATCGCCATGAGGACGCTGCGGTAGCCCGTGATGCGCAGGTCGAAGCGCCGCCACGCCTGGCAGAGGTACGAGCCCACGGCGGCATACATGAAGCCCGAGTACAACGGGACGCCTGCCACCATCGTGACGCCCTCGTCCGGGTAGGTCCACGAGCCCTGCGCGACCTTGAAGACCTCGAGCGCGAGTCCCAGCAGGTGGAAGGCGGCGATGACGCCCACCTCGCGGGCGGTCTCGTACCCGGACCACCACAGCCCCAGCGTGATCGCGATGCCGGCGACGAGCAGCGCGTCGTACCGCGCGATCGGCAGCTCGACCACGTCGGTGACGGCCATCGCGGCGAACAGCAGGATCGCGAAGACGAGCGACTGGAGCTGCGTGACGATGAAGCGCCTCAGGAGCACGAGCTCCTCGCTCACGCGCGCGCGCACTCCGGTCTGAGGGCTCGCGGTCATGGCCCCATGATGACGGATCGGCCGCCCCATGCGCGGACGTTCGTGACCGTGTGCCGCTCCGATAGAGTTGTGGCCGTGTCTGCCCCCACCGAACCCGTGAAGATCGCCGTGCTCGGCTGCGGCACCGTGGGCACCCAGGTGATCCGCCTGCTGCTCGACCAGTCGCAGGACCTCGCGGCGCGCATCGGCGCTCCTGTCGAGCTCGCAGGCGTGTACGTGCGAGACACCTCGACGCCGCGCGACGCCGTGGTGCCGGCGTCGGCGCTGACCTCCGACGCCGAGGCCCTCGTCGACGCGGCGGATGTGGTGGTCGAGCTGATGGGCGGGCAGGAGCCTGCGAAGTCGCTGATCCTGCGCGCGCTGGCGCGCGGTGCCGCGGTGGTCACGGCGAACAAGGCGCTGCTCGCGACGCACGGAGCCGAGCTGTACGAGGCGGCCGACGCCGCCGGTGCCGACCTCTACTACGAGGCCGCCGTCGCCGGCGCCATCCCGTTGGTGCGGCCGGTGCGCGAGTCGCTCGCGGGCGACCGCGTCACGCGGATTCTCGGCATCGTCAACGGCACCACCAACTACGTGCTCGACGAGATGACGTCCAAGGGTCTCGACTACGACGCCGTGGTGGCCGAGGCCCAGCGCCTGGGCTACGCCGAGGCCGATCCCACTGCTGACGTGGGCGGCCACGACGCCGCAGCGAAGGCCGCGATCCTCGCGTCGCTCGCGTTCCACCAGCGCGTGGCGCTCGACGACGTCTACTGCGAGGGCATCGAGGCCATCACGCAGGACGACATCCAGGCGGCCCGCGAGACCGACCGAGTGATCAAGCTGTTGGCCGTCGCCGAGCAGGTCGAGGACGGCGTCTCCGTGCGCGTGCATCCCACGCTGGTTCCCGTCGAGCACCCGCTGGCGAACGTGCGAGGAGCCTTCAACGCCGTCTTCGTCGAGGCGGAGGCCGCCGGCGAGCTCATGTTCTACGGCCAGGGCGCCGGCGGGGCTCCCACGGCATCGGCCGTCCTGGGCGACGTCGTCTCCGTCGCGCGCCACAAGGTGGGTGGGGGCAAGGGCCCCCTCGAGTCCAACTACGCGCTGCACGAGGTGCTGCCCATGGACGCCGCGCGCACCCGCTACGCGGTGCGCATGAGCGTGCCGGACCGCCCGGGCGTGCTCGCGGCGGTCGCGACCATCTTCGCCTCGCACGAGGTGGGCATCGAGTCCGTGCGGCAGATGGCTGGCAAGGGACACGCCGGACTGATCCTGTCGACGCACCGCGCGCGCGAGTCCGCGCTGCGAGCGACGGTGGAGGACCTGCGGCTCTCCGAGCACGTCAAGGATGTGTGGTCGGTGCTGCGAATCGAGGGAGAGCTGTAGTGGCGCACGTGTGGCGCGGGATCATCCGCGAGTACCTGGACCGTCTGCCGTTCGACGAGGCCGACCGCATCGTCTCGCTCGGCGAGGGCGGGACGCCGCTGGTCCACGCACCGGGCATCTCCTCCGAGGTGGGCGCGGACGTGTTCGTCAAGGTCGAGGGCATGAACCCCAGCGGCTCCTTCAAGGACCGCGGCATGACCTCGGCGATCACCCAGGTGGTCAAGGACGGCGACCACACCGTGGTGTGCGCGTCCACGGGCAACACGTCTGCCTCCGCCGCGGCCTATGCCGCGCATGCCGGGCTGCAGTGCGTCGTGATGATCCCGCAGGGCAAGATCGCCGCCGGCAAGATGGCGCAGGCCATCGTCCACGGAGCCAAGCTGGTGCAGGTGGACGGCAACTTCGACGAGTGCCTCGACATCGTGCGGTCATTGTCGGAGGACTATCCGGTGGCGCTCGTGAACTCCGTCAATCCGTACCGGCTCCAGGGTCAGAAGACCGCCGCCTTCGAGATCGTGGACCAGCTGGGGCACGCACCCGACATCCACATGCTGCCCGTGGGCAACGCCGGCAACATCTCCGCCTACTGGATGGGTTTCCGCGAGGCCGTCGAGCACGGCGATGCCGCCGTGACGCCGCGCATCTGGGGCGTGCAAGCCGCTGGCGCCGCACCGTTCGTCGCGGGCCATCCCATCAAGGACCCCGAGACCGTCGCGACCGCGATCCGCATCGGCAAGCCGGCCTCGTGGGATCTCGCCATCGCGGCGCGCGACGAGTCCGGCGGCTGGATCCGCGCGGTGTCCGACACCGAGATCCTCGCCGCGCAGGCCCGCCTCGCGGCGGACGTGGGCGTGTTCGTCGAGCCCGCCTCGGCCGCGCCCATCGCCGGGCTGCTCGCCGCTGCGGCGCTGGGCGAGGTGCCCCGCGGTGCCACGATCACCTGCACGGTCACGGGCAACGGGCTCAAGGACACTGCCACCGCGCTGGCCGGGCACGAGGTCGAGCCCACCGTCATCCCCGTCGACGTCACCGCCGCCGCGCAGGCGCTGGGGCTGTAGCCATGCGCCTCGCCGCCGACGTGGTCCGGGTGACGGTGCCCGCCACCGCGGGCAACCTGGGGCCCGGCTTCGATGCACTCGGCATGGCGCTGGGCGTCGCGGACGAGATCGAGGTGCGAGCGGTCGCCTCCGCCGACGTCGAGATCAGCATCGAGGGAGAAGGAGCGGACTCCCTGCCGCGCGACGAGACCCACCTCGTGGTGCGCGCGCTGCGCGAGGCGCTGGACCACGTGGGCGCCTCCCAGGTGGGACTGCAGATCCACGCGGTCAACCGGATTCCCCATGGCCGCGGCCTGGGCTCCTCGGCGGCGGCGGTGGTGGCCGGCATCTCCGCTGCGCGAGGGCTGATCGCCGAGCCCGAGGCCCTGTCAGCCGAGGTCGCGCTTGAGATCGCGACCCGCTTCGAGGGACACCCCGACAACGCCGCGCCGGCGATCTATGGCGGCGCCACCGTCGCGTGGATGGACGCCGATGGTGCCCACGCCGTGCCCCTGACGGTGGCGGACGAGATCGAGACCGCGGTGCTGGTCCCTCGATCCGTGCTGTCCACGACCCACGCGCGCTCGGTCCTTCCGGAGCTCGTGCCTCACAAGGACGCGGCGTTCAACGTGGGCCGCGCCGCTCTGCTCGTGAACGCGCTGGCGGGCCGTCCGGAGGACCTCCTTGCGGCGACGGAGGAGCGGCTTCACCAGCACTACCGCGCGGAGGTGATGGCCGCGGCTCCCGCGATGATCGCGCACCTGCGCGAGCAGGGCCTTGCCGCGGTGGTCTCGGGGGCGGGTCCCTCCGTCCTCGTGCTGGGCACCGATCTGGCCTCGAAGGGCCTGGCGACCGGACCAGCCCCCTGGGCTGAGGGCGTGGGCGACGAGTCGTGGCGCTGCGTCCACACCGTGGAGCGCGTGCCAGGAGCGACGGCGACGCGCCCCTGACAGCGCGACGTTGGCGGGGCCCGGACCGGGCCCTATCATGGGACACAATCGCAGCGACGCGGAGGGACACGGATGAGCAGGCTGTGCTTGATCGTCAGAGGCGGATGGCCCGGGCACGACCCGGTGAGATCGACTGACGCGTTCATCCCTGTCCTTGAGCGCATGGGCTTCAGCCTCGACGTCGAGGACACGCCCGAGCTCTACGCGGACGCCCGCACCATGGCTCGCTACGACCTCATCGTCCAGGCCGTGACCATGGGCAGCGCCACCGTCGACGAGGTGGACGGACTGCGCGGCGCCGTCGCGAACGGCGCAGGGCTGGTGGGCTGGCATGGCGGTCTGATCGACTCGTACCGCAACGCCACGGACTACCTTCAGCTCGTGGGCGCGCAGTTCGCGGCCCATCCTCATCGAGGGTCGGAACGGGGCCGCACGGACCTCGAGCCCTATCGCGACTACACCGTGCGCGTGACCGAGCGAGGCCGCTCCCACCCCATCACGGAGTCGATGGCCGACTTCGACATCACCACGGAGCAGTACTGGGTGCTCACGGATTCGCACATCCGCACGCTGCTGGACTGCGAGCTCACGCCGCAGGAGGGCGACGAGTGGGACGAGCCGCTCACCATGCCGGTGGCGTGGACGCGGCAGTGGGGCCAGGGGCGCATCTTCGCGACCACGCTGGGCCACACGCTGGATGTGCTCGAGCGGCCAGAGGTCAGCGGTCTGATCGAGCGCGGCATGGACTGGGCGGCGCGCTGAGCGTGCGACCGGCCGTCGAGGCCGACCACGACGCGATCGCTCGCATCTGCCTCCTCACGGGCGCCAGCGGCTCCGATGCGACGGGCCTCTTCTGTGACGACGAGGCGATCGCGGACGTGTACGCGACGCCATACCTTCATGGCCCCGGCGGGTTCGCCCTCGTGTGGGATGAGGGCGACGGTGCCGTCGGCTACGTCCTGGGCACCGCGTCGACGCGGGCCTTCCAGGACTGGTTCGTCGAGTCGTGGTGGCCGTCGCGTCCCCCTCGCGAGCAGCAGACCCAGGGAGACCGGTGGCTGCTGCCGTCCGCGAAGGACCCGGACCGCATGCTGATCGACGCGGTCGACGCCTTCCCCGCGCACCTGCACATCGACCTGCTGCCGCAGGCGCAGGGCAGGGGAGCGGGCCGGAGCCTGATCGAGGCGGCCTGCGCGCTGCTCGCGGAGCGCGGAGCTCCAGGCGTGCACCTCGTGGCGGGCAAGGACAACGAGGGAGCCCAGGCGTTCTACCCCCGGGTGGGGTTCGAGCCCATCGCCCAGGATGGCGGGTCCGTCACGTTCGCTCGCAGGCTGCGCCAGGCGTGACTCTCGCCGCGCGGCGCGCTCTCCGGTGGGTCCCCCCGGCGGGCGCTGTGCGGGCCGCCAGCAAGGCCGCTGCCCTGCTCGCCGCTCTTGTCGCGAGCGCGGGACTTCTGGGCGGGGTCGACCTCGCGGTGGGGGCGCTCCTCGGCGCCGTCGCCATCCTGGGGCTCGCCCTCACCGCAGCGCCGTGGTGGGAGCTGGCCCTCTTCGCGGTGGCGGTTGCCTGCTGTGTCGCCGGTGCGCTCGTGGTGAGCGGTCCGATCGCCTCCGCTGCGTGGGTCGCACTCTCGGTGGCCGTGACGGCTCCCTCGGCGATGAGGCATGGTGCGGTGACGGCCGTCGTGCCCGTGCTGGTGGCAGTGGCGGCTACAGGCACCCAGGAGCTGAGCCCGGCCTTCGCGTGTGCAGGGACCGCTGCGGCGGCTGGGCTGTTCGCGCTGATCCTGCGGCTCCTCGGGCTCGGCCCGCTGCAGAGCCAGAGGATTCCTTGGCACGCCATGGTGTGGCATCTCGTGGTGATGGGTGCGGCGACCGCCACGGCTACGGCCGCGGTGATCGGACTCGGACTGGTGCATGGGGTGTGGGTGGTGGTGGCGATCGCCACTGTCCTCGTGCCCATGCGTGACGCCACCATTCGCGCCGGGCGTGTGCGGGTCGCGGGCACCGTGATGGGCGCAGCAGTCGGCACCGTGCTGGCGACGGTGCTGCCGCCGTGGGCGGCCCTCGCGATCGCGCTGGTGGCTCTCCTGTGGGGGCTCGCGTCGGCCCTCGTGGCTCGGCGGACGGAGTTCGTCGCCTACGTCGCCATCTCGATCGTCTGCGCCACCGCGGTGCTCGGGGGTGAGGCCGCCGCGGGTGTGGCGGTGCAGAGGGTGGGCTACACGCTCGCGGGTGCAGGGATCGCGATCCTCCTGGGCCTCGTGACGGCTGCTCGGGACGACGCGGCGCCGGCCTCCTGAGCCCTCGCTCGACTTGCTGAGTGAGTGCTCACTCATTTATCGTGGGCGCGTGAGTCCCTCAGTTTCCGCCCGACCAGGCCGCGCTCGCCCCATGGCGCCCGAGGAGCGGCGCGCGATGATCGTGTCCGCATCGATCCCACTGATCCGCGAGCATGGCGCCGAGGTCACCACCCGGCAGATCGCGCAGGCAGCCGGCATCGCGGAAGGCACGGTCTTTCGCGCCTTCGCGGACAAGGACGCGCTCATCGACGCCGCCGTCGAGGCCATCATGGACCCGTCCGAGGTCCTCGCGGCGCTCGCCGAGATCGACCCGGGCGCGACGCTCGAGTCCAAGGTCCAGCAGGTCGTCACGCTGCTGCACCAGCGCGTCCTCGGAGTGGTGACGTTCATGGGAGCCCTGGGCCCGCGCGATCACGCGCGGCACCGCGACAGCATGTCGCATCGACGCCCACCGTTGAGCGAGGCCTCTGGCGTGGTCGCCGATCTCCTGGAGCCGCACCGCGACCAGCTGCGCATCCCGGTCGCCACCGCCGTCGACTACCTGCGCGTGGTCGTCTTCGGCGTGTCCATGCCCTTCCTGCGTGCGGAGACGGACACCGATCCGGTCGCGCTCGCAGACGTGATCCTGCGCGGCATCGCCGCAGAGCTGGAGTGAGCCCCATGCTGTGGAGACTGCTCGTGACGTCCATCACGCCCTACTGGCGGCTGCTGGTCGGAGTCATCGTGTTCCAGTGCGCGCAGGCGATCGTGAACCTCTACCTGCCCACGCTCAACGCGGACATCATCGACAACGGCGTCGCCACCGGCGACACCGGCTACATCTGGCGCATGGGCGGATGGATGCTGGTGCTGTCCTTCGTCGGGATCGCGTGCACCATCACCGCCGTCTACTTTGGCGCCAAGATCGCCATGCGGGTGGGCCGTGACCTGCGCGGTGACATCTTTGGCCGCGTCGCGACGTTCTCCGAGGCTGAGGTGCAGCGCTTCGGGGCGCCGTCGCTCATCACCCGCAGCACCAACGACGTCCAGCAGGTGCAGATGCTCGTGCTGATGACGTGCACGCTGCTCATGACCACCCCCTTCACGCTCATCGGCGGAGTGGTGCTCGCTCTCCAGCAGGACGTCGAGCTGTCGCTCATCATGGCGGTCGCGATCCCCGTCCTGCTCATCATCGTGTCGCTCATCGTGTGGCGCATGGTGCCGCACTTCCGCCGCATGCAGGTGCGGATCGACGGCATCAACCGCGTGCTGCGCGAGCAGCTCACCGGCATCCGCGTGGTGCGCGCCTTCGTCCGTGAGGGCGTGGAGGACCAGCGCTTCGGGGATGCCAACGCGCTGGTCACGGAGTCCGCCCTCAAGGCGGGCCGGCTCATGTCCGCGATGTTCCCGCTGGTGCTGCTGATCGTGAACCTGAGCTCCGCGGCGGTGATCTGGTTCGGCTCGTATCGGATCGATGCGGGCGAGATGCAGGTGGGCGCGCTCACCGCGTTCCTGTCCTACCTCATCCAGATCCTGTTCTCGGTGATGATGGCGACCTTCCTCTTCGTGCTCGTGCCCCGCGCCGCCGTGTCCGCCGACCGCATCACGGAGGTCCTGGAGACGGAGTCCAGCGTGCGACGGGAGGCATCAGCGGCGACAGTCCCCGGCACGGGCGAGGTGGTGTTCGAGAACGTCACGTTCACATATCCCGGCGCCGAGCAGCCCGTGCTCGCGGACATCAGCTTCACGGCGAGCCGCGGCACCACCACCGCGATCATCGGTTCCACGGGCGCAGGGAAGTCCACGCTGGTCAACCTCATCCCACGCCTGTACGACGCCACCGCCGGCGACGTGCGGGTGGGCGGCGTGAACGTACGCGAGGCGGACCCGGAGTCGCTGTGGTCACGCATCGGCGTGGTGCCGCAGCGGCCGTACCTGTTCGCGGGAACGGTGGCCAGCAACCTGCGCTACGGACGCGAGGACGCCACGGATGACGAGCTCTGGGACGCCCTGCGCATCGCTCAGGGCGAGGACTTCGTGCGAGCAATGCCCCAGCAGCTCGACACCCCGGTCGCTCAGGGCGGCACCACCGTGTCCGGCGGCCAGCGCCAGCGGCTGTCGATCGCCCGTGCGCTGGTGCGTCAGCCGGACGTGCTGATCTTCGACGACTCCTTCAGCGCCCTCGACACGGCGACGGACGCGCGCCTGCGGGCTGCGCTCGGTCGCGAGATCGAGGATGCGACCATCATCGTCGTCGCGCAGCGCGTCTCGAGCATCGTCGACGCGGATCAGATCCTCGTGATGGAGGACGGACGGATCGTCGCCCGTGGCACCCATGCGGAGCTCCTCGAGAGCTCCGAGACCTATCAGGAGATCGTCAGCACCCAGCTGCGCGCAGAGGAGGTGGCGGGATGAGCGAGACCGAGGAGGCCACCGAGGCCGTCGACACCAAGGTGCCGCGCCCCGCGCAGCAGCGCCAGCACGGCCCCGGCGGCCCCGGCATCGGCGCGCCCACGGAGAAGCCCCACCACTTCAAGGAGTCCGGGCTGCGCCTGATGCGGCTGCTCGGGCCGGAGCGCATGCTCGTGTGGCTCGTGGTGGTGCTGGGCGCTGGCTCCGTCGCGCTGTCTGTCGCCGGCCCCAAGATCCTGGGCAACGCCACCACGGTGATCTTCGAGGGCTTCCTCGCCGGTGCGATCGACTTCCCTCAACTGCACAGCATCCTGCTGTGGGTGATCGTGATCTACATCGGCTCCGCCATCCTGGGACTGGCGCAGGGTCTGATCCTCAACGGAGTCACGCAACGGACCATCTTCCGGCTCCGGGAGAGCGTCGAGGACAAGGTCCACCGCCTGCCGCTCAGCTACTTCGACACGCACCAGCGCGGCGACATGCTGAGCCGGGTCACCAACGACATCGACAACATCTCCCAGACGCTGCAGCAGACGCTGAGCCAGGTGTTCATCTCCGTGCTCACGGTGATCGGCATCCTCATCATGATGTTCTCGATCTCGTGGGAGCTGGCCCTGGTCGCCCTCGTGTCCATCCCTCTGACCGCCGTGGTCGTGGCGCAGATCGCCAAGCGCAGTCAGCCCAAGTTCGTGGCCCAGTGGAAGCACACCGGCGAGCTCAACTCGCAGATCGAGGAGGGCTACACCGGCCATGCCCTCGTGAAGGTGTTCGGGCGCCAGCAGCAGACCGCCAAGGAGTTCGCCGTCAAGAACGACGAGCTGTACGAGGCCAGCTTCGGCGCGCAGTTCATCTCCGGCATCATCATGCCGTCCGCGCAGTTCATCGGGAACCTCGTGTACGTGGTCATCGCGGTCGTGGGCGGTCTCAAGGTCGCCAGCGGGACGATGACCCTGGGAGACGTCCAGGCGTTCATCCAGTACTCGCGCCAGTTCCAGCAGCCCATCAGCCAGCTGGGCTCCATGGCCAACCTGCTGCAGTCAGGCGTGGCCTCAGCCGAGCGGGTGTTCGAGCTGCTCGACGCCGAGGACCAGGAGCCGGACGTCGAGCCGGCGCAGAGTCCGAGCGACGACCACGGCCGGCTGGTGTTCGAGGACGTGTCCTTCCGCTACGTCGAGGACAAGCCGCTGATCGATCACCTGAACCTCGCCGTCGAGCCGGGCCGCACCGTCGCGATCGTGGGGCCCACGGGCGCAGGCAAGACCACGCTGGTGAACCTCATCATGCGCTTCTACGAGCTGAACTCCGGGCGCATCACCCTCGACGGCACCGACATCGCGACCATGACCCGCGCGGACCTGCGCTCACGCACGGGCATGGTGCTGCAGGACACGTGGCTCTTTGGCGGCACCATCCGCGACAACATCGCCTACGGCCGCACCGACGCCACGCAGGAGGAGATCCTCGACGCCGCCACGGCCGCATACGTGGACCGGTTCGTCCACTCGCTGCCCGACGGCTACGACACCGTGCTGGACGACGATGCGACCAACCTGTCCGCCGGCGAGCGCCAGCTCATCACGATCGCCCGCGCGTTCGTGGCTCAGCCGCAGGTGCTCATCCTCGACGAGGCGACCAGCTCCGTCGACACCCGTACCGAGCTCCTAGTGCAGCGCGCGATGGCGGAGCTGCGCAAGGACCGCACGGCGTTCGTCATCGCCCACCGCCTGTCGACCATCCGCGATGCGGATCTCATCCTGGTGATGGAGAGCGGGTCGATCGTCGAGCAGGGCAACCACGCGGAGCTGCTCGCGGCCAAGGGAGCGTACTCGCGCCTGTACGAGGCGCAGTTCGCCGCACCTCTCGACGAGGTGGACGCGCCGGAGGGCCTGCACGTGCCGCCGGAGACGCCCATGGGAGTCCCGGCCGATGCGCCGGTCGCCCTGGACCCGGCGGTCGCCGCACACGACGGCCCTGACCTGGCCGTCACGGAGCACTCCCACGAGCGCGCCGGCCGAACGGGCGAGCCTCGCGACTGAGCTCACCCGCGCATCGGCCGTGCGGGCGCGCGGCCGATGCGCGACGCT
Organism: Demequina activiva; assembly: GCF_016862815.1. GTDB lineage: Bacteria > Actinomycetota > Actinomycetes > Actinomycetales > Demequinaceae > Demequina > Demequina activiva. The sequence continues at coordinate 149,367 of NZ_BONR01000005.1, forward strand.
GCTCCTGGAACGACGACGGCCGCCGTCCCCCGTGGGGGACCGGCGGCCGTCACCAGTTCGACCAGCCCGTTAGGCGGTGGACGGAGCCTGGCGGTTCGCGAGGCGCTGCTGCAGCATCACCGCGACCACGATGATGACGCCCTTGGCGACCAGCTGCCACGAGCTGGAGAGGTTGTTCTGGGTGAAGACGTTCACCAGCACCGCGAACAGCATCACGCCCAGGACGGTGCCGCCGATCGTGCCGCGGCCACCCACCAGCAAGGTGCCGCCGACGACCACGGCGGCGATCACGTCGAGCTCGACCAGCTGGCCATGCGTCGACGTTCCGGCAGTGGTGCGTGACAGCGTGATGAGTGCAGCGATTCCCGCGCACGCTCCCGAGATGATGTACAGGTACACCATGTGACGCTTGACGTTGACGCCCGCGAGCCGCGCCGCAGTGGGGTTGCCACCGATCGCGACGGTGCGCCGGCCGAACGTGGTGCGGTTGAAGAGGAACCACCCGGCGATCGCGACGGCCACGAAGATCCACACGATCCAGTCGACGCCCAGGAAGTCGCCGCGGAAGAAGTCGAGGAAGCCCTGGTTGTTGACGACCTGAGTGGACCGTCCCGAGATGACCTCCGCGAGTCCTCGAGCGCCCACGAGCATCGCCAGGGTCGCGATGAACGCGACGACCTTGCCGTACGCGATGATGAGGCCGTTCGTGAGACCTGCTATCACGCCCACCGCGATCGCCACGAACACCATCAACGGCCAGAAGCCGGCCGATGCGGTCTGGATCGCGCCCAGCGTCGCGATGACCGAGGAGAGCCCCAGGACGGATCCCACCGACAGGTCGATTCCTCCTGCAGTGATGACGAAGGTCATGCCGATCGCCATCACGCCGATGACGGCGGCGTAGCGCACGATCACGAAGAAGTTGTCGACGTTCATGAAGTTCTCGCCAGCGGTGATGGCGCCCACCGCGATCAGCAGCAGGAGTGCGACGACCAGTCCCACGCTGCGGCCAGCGGGGCTGGCGAAGAAGCGCTTCACGGGATTCGCGGCGGAGGCCCCGGAGGTCTTCTCCGGGGCGTCGGGTGCGCCGCTCGCGTCGGGGGTGGTGGTCTGCTCGCTCACGCGGCACTTCCCTTCATGACCAGGTCGAGCACTCCGTGCTCGTCGATATCTGCTGTGGAACGCTCGGCGAGCACGTGCCCGTCGGCGATGATGAGAGCGCGGTCGGCGAGCCCCAGGACCTCCTCGATCTCCGAGGAGACCACGAGGATGGCGGTGCCCGCTGCTGCCAGGTCGCGGATCAGTCCGTAGATCTCGACGCGGGCGCCCACGTCGACGCCGCGGGTGGGCTCGTCGAGGATGAGCACCTCGGTGCCGTGGATCAGCCAGCGCGCCAGCATGATCTTCTGCTGGTTGCCGCCCGAGAGCGTGCGGGTGATGCGGTTCGGCTCGGCGGGCCGCAGGTCGAGGGCCTTCATCTGCTCCTCGGTGGCGCGGCGCTCGGCGCCCTCGTCGAGCAGGCCGCTCTTGGCGAACCGAGCGAACGTCGACAGCGTCGCGTTGCGGTAGATGGGCTCCTCCAGCAGGAGGCCCTGGCTCTTGCGCTCCTCGGGTGACAGGCCCACGTCCGCGCGAACCGCGGACGCCACGGACCCCGGCTTGAGCGTCCTGCCGTGGACCTTGACGGTGCCGGTCGTGGCCTTGCGATGGCCGTAGATGGTCTCGAGGATCTCGGAGCGGCCCGAGCCCACGAGGCCCGCCAGGCCCACGATCTCGCCTGCGCGCACGCTCAGGCTGACGCCGTCGAACACACCCGCGAGGGAGAGGTTCTCGACCTCCAGCACCACCGGAGCGTCGTCGGCGACGGGCGCGCGCTGGGGGAAGGCGTGCTCGATGTCGGTGCCGGTCATCAGCGGGATCAGCTCGTTCGTGGGCGTCGCCGAGACAGCGAGGTTCGAGCCCACCGAGGCGCCGTCCTTCAGCACCGTGATGCGGTCGCCGATGCGCTCGATCTCCTCGAGCCTGTGCGAGATGTAGATCACCGCGATGCCGAGATCCGTGAGCTCGCCCACGACGCGGAAGAGGTTGTTCACCTCCTCGGAGTCGAGCACGGCGCTCGGCTCGTCCATGATCATCAGCTGGATGTCATGCGAGAGAGCGCGGGCCATGGACACGATCTGCTTGTTGGCGGGGGACAGGGTCCCGACCTCGCGCGACGGCGACAGGCTCGGGTGGCCCAGGCGCTCCATCAGCTCACGGGTGCGCTTCGCGGCCTCCCGGCTGCTCAGCACGCCACCCTTGGCGAGCTCGTGTCCCAGGAAGATGTTCTCTGCGATGGACAGTCCGTCCACCACGTCGAGCTCCTGGTACATGGTGGCGATGCCCAGCTCGAGCGCCGCGACGGGGCTCGCGATGCGCACGGGCTCGCCGTTCCAGATGATCTCGCCCTCGTCGGGCTGATGCGCGCCGGAGAGCGTCTTGATCAGGGTGGACTTGCCCGCGCCGTTCTGGCCGAGCACGCAGTGGACCTCGCCGGGTCGCACATCCAGGTCGACGCCCTTGAGCGCGCGAGTCGGGCCGAAGCTCTTCACGAGCCCTCGGACCTCGAGTAATGACTTTTGGCGGTCGTCTTTGATCACGGCTTGAAGATAACACAGCGCACAGAGCCCCGGAAGGAACTCTGACAGCGCCGATGACCCTCGCGCACGCGCATGACACTACCCATGATCGCGCGCGCGAGAGCAGAGTTCTTCGTTGCCAAACCGTTATGACGGTACGCATGCAGAAGTTGCCCACCACTTGCCGGATTCTGTTACGTTGAGGCTTGTCAGTGTGGACATCGAGCCGACTCGCACCGCGATCCCCGGCACGGCGTGACCCCTATCGCTGGCAACGACGACAGTGATCCATAGAGGAGGAACACCATGTACGCATTCCGCTCCAAGCGACTGCGGATGATGGCCACCACCGGGGCGGCGCTCGCGGGCGTGGCACTGCTGGCTGGCTGCAGCACGGACGACGCCGACGGCGACGACACCGGCAGCGAGGACACCGAGGAGACCACCGAGACCGGCGGCGACGAGGGCGGCACCGGCGACACGGTCGTCATCGGCTTCTCCGGCCCGGCGGCCGACCACGGCTGGCTCGGCGCCATCAACTCGGCCGCGATCGCGGAGGCGGAGTCCTACGACGACGTCGACCTGCGCATCGCCGAGGGCACCAACGACGCCAACCTGCAGATCAGCCAGGTCGAGACCTTCGTCAACGAGGGCGTCGACGTGATCGTGCTGCTGCCCACCGACGGCGCGGCGCTCACCGAGGCCGCGATCAACGCGATGAACGCGGGCGTGCCCGTGGTCAACGTGGACCGCGAGTTCTCGTCCACCGACGCCGCTCGCGTCACCATCCTGGGTGACAACTACGGCATGGGCGTGAGCGCCGGCGAGTACATGTGCGAGCGTCTGGGCGACCAGCCCGATGCGATCATCGGCGAGATCGCCGGCATCGACTCGCTCCAGCTCACCACGGACCGCTCGCAGGGCTTCAGCGACGCTCTGGCCGAGTGCGGACTGTCCGTCTCGGCTCGCGTGGCGGCAGAGTTCACCATCGACAGCGGCCAGGAGGTCACGGCGCAGCTGCTCTCCGCGAACCCGGAGTTCGACGCCATCTGGAACCACGACGACGACCAGGGCATCGGCGTCCTGGCTGCGATCGACGAGGCCGGCCGCGACGAGTTCTTCATGGTCGGTGGAGCTGGCTCCGCCAACGCCATGCGCGAGATCGCGTCGGGCGAGTCGGTGCTCGAGGCGACGGTCATCTACCCGTCGACCCAGGCTGCGGACGGCATCGCGCTCGCGCGACTGCTCGGACTGAACCAGGGCATGGGCGACCTCGTCTCCCCCGGAGTGCCGCACCGCATCGTCCTCGATGCGCCCGTGGTGACCGCGGAGAACGTGGACGAGTTCATGGACATCGGCTTCGAGTCCTGACCGGCTGAGCTGACCGATGGTGCGGTGGCTGTGCCCTGAGGCGCAGCCACCGCACCGTCACCATCTCGACCCCCTTCTTCGCCACGACAGAAAGCGAGAGCACGATGCCCGCGCCGCTGCGCGTCGCCATGATCGGCAATGGATTCATGGGCGCCGCACACTCCCAGGGCTGGAGGACAGCCCCCCGATTCTTCGACCTGCCAGCCATCCCCGAGATGACGGTCATGGTGGGCCGTGACCCCGACAAGAACGCCGCCCTCGCCCAGAGGTGGGGGTGGGCGGAGGCGTCGCAGGACTTCGACGCCGTGATCGCCCGCGACGACATCGACGTGGTCGACATCGTCACCCCTGGCAACCTGCACTGCGACATGGCGATCGCCGCCCTCGAGGCAGGCAAGCATGTGCTGTGCGAGAAGCCGCTCGCGAACACCGTGGAGGAGGCCAAGCGCATGGATGCCGCGGCCACCGCGGCTGCCGAGCGCGGCGTTCTCGCCATGGTGGGCTTCACCTACCGCCGCGTGCCTGCTGCGGCCTTCGCCCGCGACCTCGTCGCGCGCGGCGCCCTGGGAACCATCCGCCAGGTGCGTGCTCAGTATCTTCAGGACTGGCTGTCCGACCCCGAGGCGCCGCTCACATGGCGCATGGACAAGTCCAAGGCCGGATCCGGCGCGTTGGGCGACATCGGAGCGCACGCGATCGACATGGCTCAGTTCATCACCGGCCAGACCATCGACTCCGTCTCCGGCGTGATGGAGACGTTCGTGAAGGAGCGGCCGACGATGGGCGAGGGCCAGGGACTGTCCGGCAGCGCCGGCGAGGGCCGCGGCCCCGTGACCGTGGACGACTACGCCGCCTTCAACGGCCGCTTCGACTCCGGCGCGCTCGGCACGTTCGAGGCCACTCGCTTCGCGACGGGCCGCAAGAATGCGCTGCGCGTCGAGGTCGCTGGCGACAAGGGAAGCATCCTCTTCGACCTCGAGGACATGAACGCGATCCAGTACTACGACGCGACGGCACCTGCGACCGAGCAGGGCTTCCGCCGCATCTACGTCACCGAGGCGGACCACCCGTACCTCGAGGCGTGGTGGCCCCCGGGCCACATGCTCGGCTACGAGCACGGCTTCTCCCACCAGGTGAAGGACCTGGTGGAGGCCCTTGCTGCGGGCGTTCAGCCCACGCCGTCGTTCGCCGACGGCTACCAGGTCCAGCGGGTGCTCGACGCGGTCGAGCGCAGCGCGGGTGACGGCAGCGCGTGGGTCTCCACCCAGGCATAGATACGAAAGGAACTGCAGCAATGGCGCGACAGATCTCTCTGTTCACCGGCCAGTGGGCCGACCTCCCGCTCGAGGAGGTCGCAGGCCTGGCGTCCGGGTGGGGCTATGACGGCCTCGAGCTCGCATGCTGGGGCGATCACCTCGACGTGAGTCGCTGGGACGACGACGAGTACGTCCAGGGACGGCTCGACCTCATGGAGCGTCACGGTCTCGCGATCGTGGCGATCTCCAACCACCTCACCGGGCAGGCGGTGTGCGACGATCCCATCGACCGCCGTCATGAGGAGATCCTTCCTCCCGCGGTGTGGGGCGACGGCGACCCCGAGGGCGTGCGACAGCGCGCCGCGAACGCGATCAAGGACACGGCGCGCATGGCCTCGAAGCTGGGCGTGAAGACGGTCGTGGGCTTCACCGGATCCTCGATCTGGAAGACGCTCGCGATGTTCCCGCCCGTGCCCGCGGACATGGTCGAGGCCGGGTACCAGGACTTCGCCGACCGTTGGAACCCCATCATGGACGTGTTCGACGAGGTGGGCGTGCGCTTCGCGCTCGAGGTCCACCCGAGCGAGATCGCCTACGACTACTGGACCGCCAAGCGCGTGCTGGAGATCATGAGCGACCGCCCCTCGTTCGGCCTCAACTGGGACCCCAGCCACATGGTGTGGCAGGACGTGGACCCGGTGAGCTTCCTGTGGGACTTCCAGGACCGGATCTACCACGTGCACTGCAAGGACACCAAGAAGCGTCTGAACGGTCGCAACGGCCGGCTGTCCTCGCACCTCGCGTGGGCGGACCCGCGTCGCGGGTGGGACTTCATCTCCACCGGGCATGGCGACGTGCCGTGGGAGGACTCGTTCCGGATGCTCAACGCGATCCAGTACGACGGACCTCTCTCCGTCGAGTGGGAGGACGCCGGCATGGACCGCCTCGTGGGCGCTCCCGAGGCGCTCGAGTTCGTGCGTCGCTACGCGTTCGATGCGCCGGATGCGGCGTTCGACGCGGCCTTCAGCTCCAAGGACTGACCCGCCCCACGCACGACGACGGCCCCCCGCGCTCCGGCGCGGGGGGCCGTTCGCGTGCTGGGGGCTGAGGCGCTGGGGCGAGCGGCCGATGCGCGCGTGACGCTCCCATCGGCCGTCGCCGCGCGTGAGCGCTCAGGGGGTGGTGGCGCGGACCAAGGCCTCGACGCTGTCCACCGACAGCGCGTGCTGGATCGCCATCGACGACGCGCCTGACACGGCAGCCTTGTCGCTGCCGCGCGAGCGCACGATCTGCAGGCTGCCGGTCGCGAGCGGCGTCGAGCGCGTGTAGATGACCTCGCGCGCGCCGGCGAGCAGGTGGTCGCCCGCGTTCGCGACCGGACCGCCCAGCACGATGACGGCGGGGTTGATGAGGCTCACACAGGTGGTGAGGACCTGGCCGATCACGCGCCCGGCCTCGCGCACCGCGCGCACGGCCTCGATGTTGCCCTGGTTCACGGCGGCGGCGACGTCCTGCGGGCTCGTCACGTCGAGGCCCTTCGTGCGCAGCTCGGCGGCGATCGCCGGACCGGCGGCGACGGCTTCGAGGCAGCCCGTCGAACCGCATCGGCAGAGGACGTCGTCTGCGCCAGCGACGTACACATGCCCGATGTCCCCAGCGATGCCCTGGGCGCCGCGGTGCACCCGACCACCGGCGATCATGCCTGCGCCGATGCCCGTGGACACCTTGAGGAACAGCAGGTCGTCCACGTCGGGCCAGTGGTCGTTGCGCTCACCCACGGCCATGACGTTCACGTCGTTGTCGACCAGCGTGGGGACACCGAAGGCGTCGCCCAGCATCCCCGGCACGTCGAACCGGTCCCAGCCAGGCATGATGGGCGGGTCCACGGGGCGGCCGGTGGTGTGCTCGACCGGTCCGGGAAGCCCCACGCCGACGGCGCGCAGGAAGTCCTGCGTCCCGTGCTCGTCGAGCAGGCGCCGGCCCTCGTCGATGACCCAGCCCAGCACCTTCTCGGGGCCCTCCGCGACCGCGATCGACACCTCGATGTCGCGCACCAGGCTGCCGTGCAGATCGCTGATCCCGATGTGGGCGTGAGTGGCGCCGATGTCCACGCCCAGCACGCCCTGCTGCGTGCCGTCGAAGGCGAACTGGCGCGACGGGCGCCCGCCGGTGGAGGCGGCG
>NZ_BONR01000006.1 GCF_016862815.1 Demequina activiva
GGTTGATGATCACGGCGGGCGCAGCGCCCGCCGTGACACCCGCGAGCCCACGGCTGAGAGCGGCGGTGGGCACCCGTGAGACGGCGCTGGCACGCAGCAGCTCCGGGATACCGGGAAGCTCGCGGTCCAGGAAGGGTCGGGTGGCGTCGGGGGTCACGTCCCGAGGCGCCACGCCCGTGCCTCCCGTGGTCAGCACCACGCGGGCCTGCGCCGTGAGCGCCTGCTCGAGCGCGGTGCGCACGGGCTCCAGTCCATCGGGGACGATCCACGCCTCGACGGCGGCGCCGGCGGCGTGAAGGGCGTCCGCGATGGCAGGGCCGGCCGTGTCCTCGGCCTCTCCTGCTGCACGCCTGTCGGAGACGGTGACCACTGCCACGGCGACGCCCGCGAGCGGCGTGCGACGCGCATCGGCGCGGTGCAGCGGCGTGACGTGGCTGGCGGCCATCGGAACCTCCTCGGGGCTCCGGCCAGTGTAGGCAGGGCGAGGTTACCCGCGCATTGCGCGGTCCTCGCGCCGCCCGGCCGTGCTGTGTGCGCTACCGCGGAGACTCGTCGTCGTGCAGCTCGTCATAGAGCTCGTTGTAGAGCATCGCGTGGACCTTCTCGACCTCGGGGATGTCGTCGAACTCGAGAGGGTCATCCGAGGCGGACTCGATGATGAGCGTGCCGGTGCGGAACATCCGGTCGATGAGCCCGTGACGGAACTGCACCGTGTTGATGCGAGCGACCGGGATGTCGATCCCGGAGCGCGTGATGATCCCGGTGCGGTAGAGGATGCGGCGGTCCGTGATGACGAAGTGCGTGGTGGCCCAGGCGACGAACGGCGCGACGCACAGCCATGCCACCAGGCCCACCCACGCCACTGCGACGCCCCACCACAGCGCGGTCTGCGCCCCGCCGGTGGCGCCGGGAGCGAGCCACACCAGCAGCGCCACTGCGGCGCCCGTGAGCACCAGCAGCCAGATCGTGGCGCCGACGAGCGCCTTCCAGTGCTGGTGACGGTGCAGCAGCAGCTTCTCCTGCGGTGCGAGCAGGTCCTCGGGGTACCCCATACGACGAATGGTAGGGCCCGGTGGCCGTCAGCGGGAGGACACACCGAAGATCGACCGCATGATCGAGCGGCCGATCTCGCGCCCCGCGGTGCGCGCGAAGTCCCTGACTGGCTTCGATTCGAGCACCTTCTCGACGCTCGACGGCTTCCCCGACGCGCGGCGGGTGCCCGCGGAGCGCTGCGGGGTCGCCTCCTCGCGCCTCGCGGCGCTCGCGGCTGCCTTCTCCGCACGTTCCGCCAGCACCTCGTACGCGGACTCACGATCGAGCGACTCGGCGTATCGCGCGCGCAGCGGGCTCGACGCCACGGTGCGCGCCACCACGTCCTGCGGTGCCGGATCCATGCTTCCGCGCGGTGCGCACAGCCGTGTCCACGCCACGGGCGTCGGCGCGCCGTCCTCGCTCAGAACGGTGACGACCGCCTCGCCGATCCCCATGGTCGTGAGCACCTGCTCCAGGTCGTACCCGGAGGTCGGGTACGTGCGTGCCGTGGCGCGCAGCGCGGTCGCATCGTCCGGAGTGAAGGCGCGCAGCGAGTGCTGGACCCGCGATCCCAGCTGGCCGAGCACATCGGCCGGGATGTCCTTGGGTGTCTGCGTGCAGAAGAAGATCCCCACGCCCTTGGAGCGGATCAGCCGGACGGTCTGGACCACCTGCGCGACGAACTCCTTGGATGCGTCCGCGAACAGCAGATGCGCCTCGTCGAAGAAGAACACCAGCGATGGCTTCTCGGGATCCCCCAGCTCGGGAAGGTCCTGGAAGAGGTCGGCCAGCAGCCACATCAGGAACGTGGAGAACAGCTGAGGCCTGTCGAGCAGGCGGGGCAGCGCGAGCATCGAGATGACGCCGCGACCGTCCTCGGCGGTCCGCAGCAGGTCAGCGGTGTCGAAGGCCGGCTCGCCGAAGAACTCGTCGCCGCCCTGCGCCTGGAGGTTCGCGATCTCGCGCAGCAGCACTCCGGCGGTCTGCGAGGACACGCCGCCGATCGAGTCCCGCTCCTCCTTGCCCTCGTCGGACGTGAGGTAGTGGATGACGGCGCGCAGGTCCTGGAGGTCGAGCAGCGCGAGCCCGCTGCGATCCGCCCAGTGGAACACGAGTCCCAGCGCAGACTCCTGGATGTCGGTCAACCCCAGCACCTTCGACATCAGCAACGGGCCGAAGTCGGTCACGGTGGTGCGCAACGGGATGCCCGCGGCGTCGGACGATCCGAGCCCGTAGATCTCGACGGGATACGCACGCGGCTCCCACGCCTGTCCGATGTCCGCGGCGCGAGCGTCGATGAAGTCGCGCTGCTCGCCCGCCACCGCCATGCCGGACAGGTCGCCCTTGATGTCAGTGACGAACACGGGCACCCCGGCATCGGACAGCGACTCGGCGAGGCCCTGGACCGTGCGGGTCTTGCCTGTTCCGGTCGCGCCGGCGACCAGTCCGTGCCGGTTCATCATCGCCAGCGGGATACGCACCTGCGCGGACTCGGTGGCGTCCTCGCCCTGCACCAGCGCGCCCAGAGTGATGCTCGACCCGCCGAACGAGTAGCCCTCGGCGACGATCTGGGCGTACTCCGCGGAGAGGGGATCTACAGTCATGCACGTCACTGTAGCGGCGGGCTCGCCGGCGCTGGAAGGGTGGGCAGCACGCGTCCGTGTGCCGGGGACCGACACCTGCGCGACCGCATCCGGAAACGCACCTGCAACGATCCCCGGTTAACGTGGGGCTATGACCGCCGATGATGACCACACCCCGTGGACCGGGTACACCCCGGTCGCCGCGTGGGACGAGGCGATGGATGTCGAGGGCGCGGTCCGCGAGCCGTATGCCCGCGTCTACGCCGAGATCGATCGCATGTCCGGCGACGACCTGTACTCCCGTGCAGAGGCGCTCGCGAACACCTATCTCGCGCAGGGCGTCACGTTCGACCACGCGGGCGAGGAGCGGCCCTTCCCGCTCGACATCGTGCCGCGCGTGATCGGCGGAGACGAGTGGGACATCATCTCGCCGGGAGTGGCGCAGCGCGTCAAGGCTCTCGAGGCCTTCCTCGCGGACGTGTACGGCTCGCAGCACTGCGTCCAGGACGGTGTGGTGCCGCGCCGGCTCATCGCGACGTCGCAGTACTTCTACCGTTCGGTCGCCGGCATCGAGCCCGCCAACGGCGTCCGCGTCCATGTCTCCGGCATCGACCTCGTGCGCGACCAGCACGGCATCTGGCGCGTTCTCGAGGACAACGTGCGGGTGCCATCCGGCGTGAGCTACGTGCTGTCCAATCGCCGTGCGATGTCGCAGATGTTCCCCGAGATGTTCGGTGCGATGGGCATCCGTCCCGTCCTCGAGTACTCCCGCCGGCTGCGCGCCGCGCTCGCCAAGAGTGCGCCTGAGGGCGTCGACGACCCCACGATCGTGGTCCTGACGCCGGGCGTGTACAACTCCGCCTACTACGAGCACTCGCTGCTGGCACGCACCATGGGAGTCGAGCTGGTCGAGGGGCGCGACCTCGAGACGGTCAACGGCCGTGTCTACATGCGCACCACCGCTGGCAGGCGGCGGGTGGACGTGATCTACCGGCGCGTGGACGACGAGTACCTGGACCCGGTCGTGTTCCGTCCCGACAGCGCGCTGGGCGCACCCGGGCTGGTCAACGCGGCCCGCATGGGCAACGTCACCATCGCCAACGCGATCGGCAACGGCGTCGCGGACGACAAGCTGATGTACACGTACATGCCGGACCTGATCCGCTACTACCTCAGCGAGGAGCCCATCCTGCCCAACGTCGATACGTGGCGCCTCGAGGAGCCCGATGCGCGCGAGGAGGTCCTGGACCGGCTCGACGAGCTGGTGGTCAAGCCCGTCGACGGTGCCGGCGGCAAGGGCGTGACCATCGGCTCCAAGGCCTCGCCGGAGGAGCTCGAGCAGGTACGCCAGCAGATCCTGTCCGACCCGCGCGGGTGGATCGCGCAGCCAGTGGTGCAGCTGTCGACGGTCCCCACGCTTACGGACGAGGGCCTCGAGCCCCGCCACGTGGACCTGCGCCCCTTCGCCATCCACGACGGGGACGACGTCTGGGTTCTTCCTGGCGGCCTCACGCGCGTGGCACTCCAGCGAGGTCAGCTCATCGTCAACTCGTCCCAGGGCGGCGGATCCAAGGACACGTGGGTGCTGGGCGGCGTCCGCCACCGTGGGTCGGGACAGCACCCGCCGGAGTCGCGCGTCGAGCTGAGCGGGATGTCCTCGGTGCCGCAGACCGCCCATCCCGAGGACTACGTCGCCGGCCAGCAGGCGCAGCAGCAACAGCAGCAGCGCGAGCAGGGGGGCGAGCCATGCTGAGCCGCATCGCCGAGTCCCTGTTCTGGATAGGCCGCTATGTCGAGCGCGCGGACAACACCGCGCGCCTGCTCGACGTGCACCTGAACGTGCTGCTCGAAGACCCCTGGGTGGACGAGCCCAGCGCGAACGCGTCGCTGCTCGCAGTCATGAACTGTCAGTTCGAGGAGCCCGTCAGCCGGACGGACGTGCTGCGGCAGCTGGCGTTCGACAGTGACAGCGCGTCATCCATCGCCGGCACGCTGGGTGCCGCGCGTGAGAACGCGCGACGGGCGCGCGAGGTCATCTCGACCGAGGTGTGGGAGTCGCTCAACATCACCCGCATGGATCTGCGTCGCTGGAACCGGGCGTCCCAGCCGCACGAGTACTTCGTGTGGGTGCGCGAGCGAGCCGCCGTCGTGTGGGGCCTGTCGAGCGCGACCACCTCGCGAGACGATGCGTGGCACTTCATGGAGCTGGGACGCTCGCTCGAGCGGGCGGACATGATCGCCAGGCTCCTCATGACCCGCAACCTCGAAGGCACCACAGGCCCCAACTGGACGACCCTGCTGCGCACGTGCTCCGCTCACGAGGCCTATCTGCGGACCGTGCGGGCGCTCGTGACCGAGGAGCGTGCCGCGGAGTTCCTGCTGATCGACCGGCTGTTCCCGCGGTCGATCGCGTACAACCTCGACCGCGCCGAGACCGTGCTGGGCCAGATCGAGGGCGCTGAGTCCAACCGTGCGCTCGCGGGCCGCGCTCGCCTTGCCCTTGGTCGCGCCCGCACCAACCTCGAGTACAGCCCCGTGCGCGAGATCCTCGACGATCTCGTACCGCAGATGCAGGAGGTGCAGCGCGCCTGCGCCACCGCATCGGACCTCATTCGTGATCGGTACTTCCTGCCGGCCGCGACCGTGACGTGGAACCAGGAGGCGCTGTGACGACGCTGAGGATCGAGCACCGCAATCACTTCCGGTACGCCGCCGAGGCGCCGTCCTCGTACAACGAGGCACGCCTGACGCCCGCCTGGCTGCCGCGCCAGCGCGTCCTGGACTCGCGCATCGACATCTCCCCAGTGTCGTGGAGCCACGGCTACCGCGACTACTGGGAGTGCGACGTGCTCGCGTTCGAGGTGCTGCAGCCGCATCAGACGCTCACGGTGGTGGGATCGTCCCTCGTCGAGATCCTTCCGCAGCAGCCGCGCGCGGAGAAGGCGTCGTGGGACACCCTGCAAGGACCCAAGTTCAAGGATCTGCTCTGCGAGTACCTGGACAGCAGTCCCATGACCGCTCCTCCCGAGGAGCTCGCCGAGTATGCCGCCGACGTCGCCACGAAGCTGTCGCCTGACGCGACGGCCAGGGCTGTGTGCGAGCACCTCCACGACCAGATGAAGTACGTCCCCGGGTCGACGACGGTGCACACCGCCGCGATCGACGCGTGGGAGGCCCGCTCGGGCGTCTGTCAGGACTTCGCTCAACTCGCTGCAGGGACGCTGCGTGCCGTGGGCATCCCCGCGCGATACGTCTCCGGATACCTGCACCCCAAGCGAGACGCCGAGATCGGCGAGACCGTCCAGGGCGAGTCGCACGCCTGGGTCGAGTGGTGGGCAGGCGAGTGGATAGGTTTCGACCCCACCAACGATCGCGAGGTGGGGGACCACCACGTGATCGTGGGCCGTGCGCGGGAGTACCGAGACGTGCGCCCGCTGTCGGGCGTCGTCGCGGGCTCGACCGAGCACCTCGACGTCACCGTCTCCGTCACCCAGGTGTCCTGACACTGCGTCCTCGCCCGCGCATCGGCCGTCCGTACGGACGGCGCGCGAGCGCCGATAGAATCTCGGGGTGACTTCCGCGACCCCCGAGACCGACGAGACCCGCTACGACTTCCGTGCCCTCGAGGAGCGCTGGCTGCCCGTGTGGCGCGAGACCCAGCCGTTCCGCTCCGGCGCCGAGGGGGACGAGCGTCCCACGAAGTACGTGCTCGACATGTTCCCGTACCCCTCGGGCGACCTCCACATGGGCCACGCCGAGGCGTATGCGCTCGGTGACGTGATCGCGCGCTACTGGGCGCAGCGCGGCTTCAACGTGCTGCACCCCATCGGCTGGGACTCGTTCGGCCTGCCCGCGGAGAACGCGGCGATCACCCGTGGACTGGACCCACGCGGCTGGACCGAGGACAACATCGCGCAGCAGCGCTCCTCGATGGAGCGCTACGCGTGCTCCTTCGACTGGGACCGCGTGCTCGCGACGCACCGGCCCGACTACTACCGCTGGAACCAGTGGCTCTTCACCCGCCTGCACGAGCGTGGCCTCGCCTATCGCAAGCACAGCAACGTCAACTGGTGCCCCAAGGACCAGACCGTGCTGGCGAACGAGCAGGTGGTCGGTGGCCTGTGCGAGCGCTGCGACACCCCTGTCACCAAGAAGAAGCTCAACCAGTGGTACTTCAAGGTCACGGACTTCGCAGACCGGCTGCTCGACGACCTGGACGGGCTGCAGGACACGTGGCCGTCCAAGGTGATCGCGATGCAGCGCAACTGGATCGGTCGCTCGCAGGGCGCGGACGTGACGTTCGTGATCGAGGGCCGCGACCAGCCGGTCGACATCTACACCACGCGTCCGGACACCCTGTATGGGGCGACCTTCATGGTGGTCGCCGCGGACAGCGACCTCGCGGCGGAGCTCGCGAGCACGGCCGATGCGGCGGTGCAAGCGGAGTTCGAGGCCTACGCCGAGCGGGTCAAGACGGAGAGCGACATCGATCGACTGTCGACCGAGCGCGACAAGACCGGAGTGTTCCTGGGCCGCTACGCCGTCAACCCGGTGAACGGGGAGCGCCTGCCCATCTGGGCCTCGGACTACGTGCTGGCCGACTATGGACACGGCGCGATCATGGCCGTGCCCGCGCACGATCAGCGCGACCTCGACTTCGCACGAGCGATGGACCTGCCGGTGCGCGCGGTCCTGGACTGCCGCGACGAGCACGGCGACCGCCTGCCCGAGCCCGCAGAGTCCGGGATCGCCACCACCGGTGACGGGACGCTCATCAACTCGGGCGACCTCGACGGCCTGGACAAGACGGCCGCGATCGCCGCGATCGTGGCGCGCCTCGAGGCTGACGGCGTGGGCCGGGCATCGACCAACTACCGCCTGCGCGACTGGCTGATCTCTCGCCAGCGCTACTGGGGCACGCCCATCCCGATCGTGCACTGCGACGCGTGCGGCGAGGTGCGGGTGCCGGACGACCAGCTGCCGGTGGAGCTGCCGGCCGCCGAGGGCCTCGACCTCAAGCCCAAGGGCCAGTCGCCGCTGGCCGCCGCGACGGACTGGGTGACCACCACCTGCCCGTCCTGCGGGGGCACGGCGACCCGCGACACGGACACCATGGACACCTTCGTGGACTCGTCCTGGTACTTCCTGCGGTACCTCTCGCCAGGCAAGACGGACGGCCCCTTCGACCCGGCCGACGCGAAGCGCTGGGCGCCGGTCGACCAGTACGTGGGCGGCGTCACGCACGCCATCCTGCACCTGCTCTACGCGCGCTTCTTCACCAAGGCGCTGCACGACATGGGCATGATCGACTTCGAGGAGCCCTTCAGCGCGCTGCTCAATCAGGGCATGGTGCAGATGGACGGCTCCGCGATGTCCAAGTCGCGCGGCAACCTGGTGCGGCTGTCCGAGCAGCTCGACGAGTTCGGCGTGGACGCGATCCGCCTCACGATGGCCTTCGCGGGCCCGCCCGAGGACGACATCGACTGGGCCGACGTCTCGCCTGCAGGCTCCGCCAAGTTCCTCGCTCGCGCATGGCGCCTCGCCCGCGACGTCGCGTCGGCGCCGGACTCCGACCCTGCCGCCGGCGACGCCGCGCTGCGCGCCGTGACGCACCGGACCGTGGCCGACTGCGCTGGGCTGGTCGAGGGCTTCCGCTTCAATGTCGTGGTCGCCCGCGTGATGGAGCTCGTGAACGCCACCCGCAAGGTCATCGACTCCGGGGCCGGCCCCGCGGATCCCGCCGTCAGGGAGGCCGCGGAGGCCGTCGCGATCGTGCTGAGCCTGTTCTCGCCGTACTGCGCCGAGGACATGTGGTCCATGCTGGGTCACGAGAACGTCGCGCACGCGGGCTGGCCTGCCGTCGACGAGTCCCTGCTGGTGGAGGAGACCGTGACGTGCGTGGTGCAGGTGAAGGGCAAGGTGCGCGACCGCCTCGAGGTGCCTCCTGGCATCGGCGAGGACGAGCTGCGCGAGGCGGCGCTCGGCTCAGCCGCGGTCCAGCGTGCCCTCGACGGAGCGGCGATTCGCACGGTGATCGTGCGAGCGCCCAAGCTCGTCAACATCGTCCCTGCGTGACGCTGCGCGCCCTGCGCCGCGCGCACCGCACCCCCTGATGAGTACGCTCGAAGGCATGTCCGGTCACGTCGCCGTCGTCACGGACTCGGCGGCATCGTTGCCCCCTGCGCTTGCACGCAAGTGGGGGATCCGAGTGGTGCCCTTGCAGGTGATCGTGGATGGCGAGTCGCGGCTCGAGGGCGAGCAGGTCACCTCGGAGGAGGTGCTGACCGCGCTGCTCGACGGTCGTGACGTGCGCACGTCGCAGCCTGCCGTCGCGCAGTTCGAGGAGGCGTTTGCGCTGGCAGCGGCGGACGGCGCCGAGCACGTGGTCGCGGTGCTGATCTCCGGCAAGATGTCCGGCACCGTCAATGGCGCCCAGGCGGCTGCCGACGCCGTGGACGTGCCCGTCACGGTGGTCGATACCGCGAGCCTCGCGATGGGCACGGGCTTCGCCGCGATCGCGGCCGCCTCCGTCGCGCGCAGCGGCGGGACGGCCGATGCGGTGGCGCAGGTGGCTCGAGACGTCGCCGCGTCGGCCCGGTGCATCTTCACGGTGGACACGCTGGAGCACCTCAAGCGCGGGGGCAGGGTGTCCCCGGCCATCGCCGCGGTGGGGAAGGTCTTCAACGTTCGCCCTGTGCTCGAGCTCGAGGGCGGCGAGGTGGTCATGGTGGAGAGGGTGCGATCGACCCAGCGCGCGCGGGCTGCGGTCATGCAGCTCGCGGAGGAAGCCGTCGCCGGCATGACCCGCGCCGCCGCGGCGGTCATGGTGCTGGGCGAGGGCGACTTCGGCGACGAGGCGGCGAAGAGCCTCGAAGCACGCCATCCTGACCTGGCGATGCTGGTGCGCACCCCGGTCAGCGCAGTGCTCGCGAGTCACACCGGCCCGGGCACCTTGGCGGCTGTCGTGGTGGACCTCCCCGAGCCCATCCGCTGACGGCTCATCCCCAGGACGGCGGGAGCTGCGGTTCGTCCACGGGAGCGGCGAGACGTGAACGCCACGCGCGCAGGGCACGCCTACTCTCGGCGGCGTGAGCACCTTCCCACCGCAGCGACTCCCCGACGACGACGCACTGGATCGCGCTCGTGACGCGCAACGGGAGCCGCCCCAGCCCGACCTTCTTCGGCAGTGGCGCGAGAGCGCCGCGCGTGCTGCGGGACGCGCCTACGAGGCCGCCTATGGGCGCGAGATCCCCGAGACGTCCGCCACCGTGCGCTGGACGCTGTCTCCGCGCGTCGCCGCCACCGTGGCCGTCGTGCTCGTCGCGGTGGGCGCGGTCGCATGGTGGCTCGCCGGCCCCGGGCGCGGCGCACCCGTCGGTCTCGACGCGCCCAGCGCATCGGACCCTGTGACCGCTGATCCGGGACACCAGCTGAACGTCACGTCCGAGGGGACTGAGACTGTCCCGCCTGCGGTCATCGTCCACGTGAGCGGCGCCGTGGCCGAGCCGGGCCTGGTCGAGGTTCCGGGAGGCTCGCGCGTGGCGGACGTCATCGCCTCTGCGGGCGGGCTGCTCGCCGCGGCGGACCAGGCGGGCGTCAATCTCGCACGCGAGGCGGTCGACGGCGAGCACGTCCACGTTCCGACCGCAGGCGAGCAGGCGGATGCCACGGGCCCCCTGTCGGTCAATGCGGCGAGCGCCGCGCAGCTCGAGGAGCTGCCGGGGGTGGGACCCGTGATCGCGGAGCGCATCGTCGCCGATCGAGATGCGCACGGGCCCTTCACCTCGCTCGATGATCTTCAGCGCGTGAGTGGCGTGGGCCCGGCGTTGGTCGCTCAATGGGAGGGGCTCGCGCAGGTGTGACGGGCACCCACGATGCGAGGCTGGTCCCGTCCGCGATCGCGGCCTGGGCTGTGGCCTGGGCCGTCGCGCACGACAGGGAGGGAGCCGCCGCGCTGGTCGCGTGCCTGCTGGGGGTCGCGGCTGTGGGACTTGCTGCGCTGGCGACCGCGCGTTGGCGGCCCACGGTCGCGGCCATGCTCGCGCTGCCGGCGGTGGCTGCAGCTGTCGCCGTGGTGGTCGCGGGCGGCGAGCGCGATGCGGCCCGGTGCGACGCGCAGGCGCTCGACGCGGCGGGGACCGTGCGCGTGGAGGTGGTGATGAGCGACGAGCCCCGCGCTCTGTCAGGCGGCGAGCGGCGCTGGATGGCGCCCGCGCACGTGATGGCGTGGGAGCCCGGTGGACGCCAGGAGGCTGCCGCGGAGGGCGGGTGCGCGCTGCGGGCCGGGGCGACGCTGAGCGTCGTGCTGCACGAGCCGCTCGACCGAGGCACCCGCGTGCTGGTCGAGGGAGCCGCCTCGTGGCAGGGGACCGGGGACGCGGTCCTGTGGAGTGCCCGCATCGTCGCCGTGGGGCCACCCGGCGCGCTGCTCCAGTGGCGCGGCGCCTTGCACGAGGCGGTCGCGCGGGTGGACCCCGCCGTGAGGGGACTCGTGAGCGGCATGGTGACCGGCGACACCTCGACGATGCCGGCACTGCAGGTGGAGCGGATGCGCACGGCCGGGCTCGCTCACCTCACCGCGGTGTCCGGCGCGCACTTCGCGATCCTGATCATCGCGGTCGGCGCCATCGTCTCCGCTCTGCGTGCTCCGAGGCCGGTGCGCGCCTGCGCCGTCGTGGGGGTCGCCGGCCTGTTCGCCGCCGTCGTGGGTCCGGAGGCGTCCGTGGTCCGAGCCCTCGCGATGGCGTGCGCCGTAGCACTGGGGATCGCCTGGGGTCGTCCGGCGCGCGGCCTCCCGGCGCTGGCGGCCGGGGTCCTCGTGCTGGTGCTCGTGATGCCCACGGTCGCGACGTCGCTGGGCTTCGCGATGTCCGTGGCGGCAGTGGCTGCGATCGTGCTGTGGTCGCCCCTCGTGGCGCGGATGCTGGCACGACGTCTGCCTCCCGCGCTCGCGCGGGTCATGGCGGTGCCGCTTGTGGCGCAGGCGGCAGTCACCCCGCTGGTGCTCGTGATCGAGCCGGGGCTGACGCCGTACGCCGTCCCCGCGAATCTCATCGCAGGCCTCGCGGTGCCCGCAGTGATGGGACTGGGCGCGCTCGCGCTCGTGGTCGCGCCCGTGAGCGCCGAGGGCGCGGCCGTGCTCGCTCACGGTGCCGGCCTGGCGGCTCGACCCATCGCAGGGGTGGCGGATGCTGTGGCCTGGGCACCCGCGGCACGTCTCGCGTGGCCCGAGGGTTCGTGGGGAGTCGGCCTGGCCGCGTTCGTGGTGGTGACGGGGATCCTTGCCACGGCCCTCACCGGAGCGCGCCGCGCGCGGTGGATCCTCGCGGTGATCGGGTGCGCGACGCTGGCCGCAGGCATCTGGCTGCAGGGCGCGCGCGGCGCGACGGTCATGGCGGACTGGGACGTGGTCGCGTGCGACGTGGGTCAGGGGGACATGATGCTGCTGCGCGCCGGCCCGTCGAGTGCCATCGTGATCGACACGGGTCCCGACGGGGACCTCGCCCGGCGATGCCTGCGTGACCACGGCGTCGACGCGGTGCCGCTGCTCATCCTCACGCATCCACACGCCGACCACGACGGCGCCGTGGGTGCGGTGCTGGCCACCGCGCCGGTGCAGGCGGCCTGGATCTCGGCCGCGGGTGACGGCGGCGCCGCCCACGTGGCGCTCACCAACGCCGCCGTGCCGGTCGACGTGCCGCACGAGGGACAGGCCCTGACCGCCGGCCAGGCGCACGTCGTGGTGCTCTCGTCACTGCATCGGGACACGGCACTGGGGGCCAACGACGCCAGCGTGGTGGTGCTGGCGAATGCCGATGGCGCGAGCGTGATCGCGCTCGGGGACCTCGAGGAGGCGGGGCAGCGTGCGCTCGTGGGTCGGTGGGACGGTGACCTCAGCGTGGACGTGGTGAAGGTCGCTCACCACGGCTCCGCCGTGCAGCACGCAGCACTGGTGTCACGCATCGACGCCACGGTCACGATGGTGTCGGTGGGCGCAGACAACACCTACGGTCATCCGGCTGCGCCTGCGCTGGAGCTGTACGCCCGCGACGGCGTGGTGCTGCGCACGGACCTGTGCGGCACGGTGGCGCTCGCTCGGGACGAGCGAGGACTGCGGTGGTCGCAGTGTCCGAGGGACGTGGCACGCTAGTGCCATGCCGCCCCGCACCCGCGCCCCGGAAGCCACCTGGCACCGTGCCAAGCCAGCCCCCGTCGTGCTCGTGAGCGGGCCGGAGTCGCTGCTCGCGGCGCGCGCGGTCG
Organism: Demequina activiva; assembly: GCF_016862815.1. Classification (GTDB taxonomy): domain Bacteria; phylum Actinomycetota; class Actinomycetes; order Actinomycetales; family Demequinaceae; genus Demequina; species Demequina activiva. The sequence continues at coordinate 12,876 of NZ_BONR01000006.1, forward strand.
AGCGCATCCACCACGCGATGGGTGCGGGCGTTGCGATCACGACGCTCGACGCCGGCGCGTACACGAGCGGCGCCCTGCTCGCCGCAGCGAGCCCCTCGCTGTTCGACGAGCCGGGCCTGGTGGTGGTCGAGGGTGCCGAGGCGATGAATGACGCGTTCCTCGCGGACGGTCTGTCGTACGCCGCCGCCCCTGAGCCCGACGTCGTGGTGGTGATCCGTCACGGCGGCGGGGTGCGTGGCAAGCGACTGCTCGACACGCTCCGCAAGGGCGGCGTCCCGGAGTACACGTGCCCGGCGGTCAAGCGTGACAACGAGTTCGCCGACTTCGTCGCCGCAGAGTTCGAGAGAGCCGGACGCCCGGCCCCGGCAGCGGTGGTGAGGAGGCTGGTCGACGCGGTCGGCACGGATCTCCCCGAGCTCGCGGCCGCGACGCAGCAGCTGCTGGGAGACGTCGAGGGCGCGATCGACGAGGACGCCGTGGCGCGGTACTACGGCACCCGTGTGAACGCGACCGCGTTCAGCGTCGCGGACGCCGCGGTCGCGGGACAGGTGAGCACGGCAGTGACGCTCGTGCGGCACGCGCTGGCCGCGGGCGTGGATCCGGTGCCGCTCAACGCCGCTCTCGCCTCGAAGCTGCGGACGCTGGCGAAGGTGGGCGCGTCCCGCGGTCGGGGGCTCGACCCCACGCGAGACCTGGGCCTGCCTCCCTGGCAGGTGGACCGTGCCCGGCGGGAGCTGCGACGGTGGAACGCGGAGTCGCTCGCGGACGCGATCGAGGCCATCGCTGCGGCAGACGCGGAGATCAAGGGCGGCGGCCGGGCGCCCGCCTTCGCCCTCGAGCGTGCGGTGCGCACAGTCGCGGAGCTGGCCGCTCCCTGAGCGCGGACTCCGCTTCCGTCAGGCGGCGAGCTCGGCGTGTCCGCGGTCCATCACGATCGCGGGTTCGAAGCCATGCCCCTGGTAGAGGTCGAAGCCCAGCTCCTCGCACCACTCGAGCATGGCGCGAGTCTCGACACGCTCCGCCACGAGGGTCGAGCCGTGAGCACGGGCACGCGCCACGAGATCGGGACCTTGCGCGACCAGATCCCTGACGTCGACCTTGACGAACTCGGCATGGCTGAGCAACGCCATCTGGGAAGCGGTCCCCACGAAGTCGTCGATCGCGATCCGATACCCGCGGCGCTGCAGATCGCCCAGGCGCTGGCGCAGCGGCTCGTCCGCGAACGCGGACTCGACCACCTCGATCACCGCCTGGTCCGGCCGGAAGCCCACATCGGCGCGATCCACGAGATAGCTGCGCGTGAAGTTGATGAACGCGAGCATGTCGATCGGGGGGTGCGTCGCCATGTGGAACGCTGCCGCGATCACATGCTCGGTCGCGCGGTCCTGCTGCCGCGCGTTCCACAGGTCCACGCGCAGGCCCATCCGCCCAGGTGCCCGGAACAGCAGCTCATAGCCGTAGAGGCCGCGGTCAGCGGTGAAGATGCCCTGACGCCCCAGCAGCACGCGCGTGGACCGGGTGTGGGCATGGCGCCCCGTGGCAGGAAGATGCCACGGCACGGGGGCTGCGCCCGGGGAATGCGTCACGGACGTGACACTAGCGAGAGCAGACGCAGAAGCCCCGCACGCGCCAGGGCGCGTCGGGGCTTGAGCGGTGAGCGCTGAGGCTCAGAGAGAGGCGACCTGCTTCGCGAGCGCCGACTTGCGGTTCGCGGCCTGGTTCTCGTGGATGACGCCCTTCGAGGCGGCCTTGTCCAGCTTGGTGGTCGCGGTCTTGAGCGCGGTCTCGGCGGCAGGCTTGTCGCCTGCGGCGATCGCCTCGCGCACCTTGCGCACGTGCGTCTTGAGCTCGGACTTGACGGCGACGTTGCGCTGGCGAGCCTTCTCGTTGGTGCCGATGCGCTTGATCTTCGACTTGATGTTAGCCACAGGAATCCTTCAGAGATGTTGGAAATTTCAGGGTGGAGCGCGAGCGCGCGCCCACACACGGCTTCCTATCCTACCAGTGATGCAGCTCGGAAAGCGAACGTGCGACCGCGTCGAAGCGGCGCCTGTCCAGAACTGCCCCTTCGCGCCGGACTGCGGAGGGGTCCACCCGCACGATTCTATCGAGCCTGACCTCGGACGGACGACGCCGCGAGTCCCACGCCCCGGTCCCGATGTCCATCCAGCGCCGGCCCCAGCGCCCCTCCTGGGCGGCGTCGAGGTCGTGGTCCTTGCTCGTGAGCTGCAGCGCGAGCAGCCAGCGACCGTCACGGCCGATCAGCAGCACGGGGCGATCCTTGCCCCGCGAGTGGTCCTCCTCGTAGGGCACCCAGGTCCACACCACCTCGCCGGGGTCCGGACGTCCGTCGAGACGGGGGGAGTACGCGACGTCGACGCGGCCGTCGAAGTCGCCCGGATATGAGGCGCGGCTGTGCGAGCGTCGCGAGGCCCGGTCCGGTCGCGAGGACCGCCGACGGGCGCGGACCGCCACGGCCGCGACGGCTGCGCTGGCGAGGGCGGCGAGGATCAGCGGTTCCACAGGGGCACCCTACCGGCGGGGGTTCCGGCCTTCGGAGGGCGGACGTCGGGTCAGGCCTCGACGGCCTCGGTGCGGTCGCGCAGCTCGGTGAGGTGGGAGGTGCCTGCGGAGGTGAACGTGATCTCCTCGGCGGGCAGCGGGTGCCCGAACAGGAATCCCTGTCCCAGCAGCCAGCCGTGCTCGCGGGCCTGGCGGTACTGGGCTTCCGTCTCGACGCCCTCGATGATGCCGTACATGCGCAGGCTGTCGGTGAGCGTCGCCATGGCCGTGCTGATGCGGTCGCCCGTGGAGCGGTCTCCCAGTCGCAGGGTGAACTCGCGTGCGAGCTTGAGCCCGGAGACGGGGTTCTGCAGCACGGAGGAAAGAGCCGAGTATCCGGTGCCGAAGTCGTCGAGGATGAGGTCCACGCCCATCGTCGCGAGGGCGCTGAGGTCGCTCGCGGCGGACTGGGTCGCAAGCAGCATGCCTGACTCGGTGATCTCCAGGCCCAGGCGGGAGGGGTGGACGCCGGTCTCCTTCAGCGCGCTGCGCACCACACGCGTCAGGTCTGCGCCGCCGATCTGCCGCGTGGAGACGTTGACGAGCACCTTGCCGCGGAACACAGGGTTGGCCGCGATGAAGCGACACGCCTCGTGGATGACGAAGGCGCCCAGCGGGATCACGAGGTTCGAGTCCTCGCAGATCTCGATGAAGTCCTGCGGCAGGAGGAGGCCCCGCTGCGGGTGGCGCCAGCGCACCAGCGACTCGAACGCGACCGTCTCGCGCGTGGCGAGGTCGACGACGGGCTGGTAGTGGACCACCAGCTCGCCCTCCTGGATCGCCGTGCGCAGCTCGGTCTCGATCGACAGCCGGACCAGCGCACTGTCGCGCAGCTCCTCGCGGAACACCTCGACACGGTTGCGCCCGGCGTTCTTCGCGTGCGACATCGCGATGTCCGCGTTGCGTACGAGCGTCTCCGCCGTCATGCCGGGCTGCGCGAGGGCGAGGCCGGCGCTCACGGTGGGAGCGAAACGATGGCCGTCGACCTCGATCGGCGCCTGGAGCGCGGCGGTGACGACGGCGAGCAGGCCCTCGGCGGCCTTCTGGCCCGCGATGTTCTCGCCGATCACCACGAACTCGTCGCCCCCGAGCCGCGACACCGTGTCGACCGGGCGGACCGACTCGCGCAGGCGCCGCGCGAGCTCGACGAGCATCCGGTCGCCCGCGTGGTGGCCCAGGGAGTCGTTCACGAGCTTGAAGTGATCGAGGTCGAGGAAGATGCACACGACGGTGGCGTCGGCCCCCTCGTGGCTGTCGAGCGCACGCTGCGTGCGGTCGAGCAGCAGGGAGCGGTTGGGCAGGCCCGTGAGGTGGTCGAACTGTGCGCGCCGCTCGAGGAGGTCCTTGGCGCGGCGCACCTCGCTGACGTCCTCCATCTGGAGCAGGTAGACCGCGCCATCGTCGCCTGAGTCGACGCGGGTGACCGTCGACCGGGTCCAGACGGTGTCGCCCGACCGGTGCCGCGCCCGCGTCTGGAGCTGGAAGTAGGGCAGCTCTCCCGAGGCCAGCTGTCCGCGCAGCTCCGCGTCTCGACCCACGTCATCGGGGTGGACCAAGGTCTGGGCCACGCGTCCGGCGAGATCGCCGGGCTCGTAGCCGAGGATGGACGCGAACTGCTCGTTCGCCTCCTCGATGCGACCGTCACCAGTGACGATCGCCATGCCGATCGGCGACGTCCTGAACGTCTGCCGAAACATGGAGTCATGATGCGTCACGCCGTCCGCCTCCTTCGGGTGTCGCCGCAGCGGGCCATCTCCGCTGTCACCAGGGTCTATCGGCACGTTCGCCCGTCGCATGAGAACGGATGGGAACGTGGGACAATGGCCGCTGACTGTTCACCCGACCCGAGGGATCCCACACCACCGTGACACCCGACCCCCGCATCGAGCCTGCCGCGACGGCGCCGGAGCTGATCCGCAACTTCTGCATCATCGCGCACATCGACCACGGCAAGTCCACGCTCGCCGACCGCATGCTCGGGATCACGGGCGTGCTCGAGGCGAGGCTCCAGAAGGCGCAGTACCTCGACCGCATGGACATCGAGCGCGAGCGCGGGATCACCATCAAGTCGCAGGCCGTGCGCATGCCGTGGGAGGTCGACGGCACCGCGCACGCGCTGAACATGATCGACACCCCTGGCCACGTGGACTTCACCTACGAGGTCTCCCGATCCCTCGCGGCGTGCGAGGGGGCGATCCTGCTCGTGGACGCCGCACAGGGCATCGAGGCGCAGACGCTCGCGAACCTGTACCTCGCGATGGAGAACGACCTCGTCATCATCCCGGTGCTGAACAAGATCGACCTGCCGTCGGCGGACCCCGAGCGCTACGCCGCCGAGCTCGCGCAGCTGATCGGCTGCGACGAGGAGGACGTGCTCCGCGTGTCCGGCAAGACGGGTGAGGGAGTCGAGGCGCTGCTGGACCGCGTGGTCCGCGACATCCCCGCGCCGGTGGGCGACGCGAGCGCCCCCACGCGCGCCATGATCTTCGACTCGGTCTACGACACCTACCGCGGGGTCGTCACCTACGTGCGGGTGGTGGACGGCTCGCTCAAGCCGCGCGAGAAGATCGCCATGATGTCGACCCTTGCCACCCACGATCTGCTTGAGATCGGCGTGATCAGCCCCGAGCCCAAGCCCACCAAGGGCCTGGGCGTGGGCGAGGTGGGCTATCTCATCACGGGCGTGAAGGACGTGCGGCTGTCCAAGGTGGGCGACACCGTGACCCAGGCCCACAATCGTGCTCAGCAGTCGCTCGGGGGATATCGGGACCCCAAGCCCATGGTCTACTCGGGTCTGTTCCCGCTCGACGGCTCGGACTTTCCCGTGCTGCGCGACGCTCTCGACAAGCTGCAGCTCAACGATGCGTCACTGGTCTACGAGCCGGAGAGCTCGGTCGCGCTCGGCTTCGGCTTCCGCTGCGGCTACCTGGGCCTGCTGCACCTCGAGATCGTGCGCGACCGCCTCGAGCGGGAGTTCGGCCTGGACCTCATCTCGACGGCCCCGAACGTGGTCTACGAGGTGGAGATGGAGGACGGCAAGGTCGTGACCGTCACCAACCCCTCGGAGTTCCCTGGCGGCAAGATCTCGCAGGTGCGCGAGCCCGTGGTGAAGGCGTCCATCCTGGTACCCAGCGAGTTCATCGGCACCGTGATGGACCTGTGCCAGGAGCGTCGCGGTCAGATGGGCACCATGAACTACCTGTCCGAGACGCGCGTGGAGATGCACTACACGCTCCCGTTGGCCGAGGTGGTGTTCGACTTCTTCGACCAGCTCAAGTCGCGGACCAAGGGCTACGGCTCGCTCGACTACGAGCCCGCGGGCGACCAGGCCGCGGACCTCGTGAAGGTCGACATCCTGCTGCAGGGCGAGCCGGTGGACGCGTTCAGCGCCGTGGTGCACAAGGACGCGGCCTACTCGTATGGCCTGTCGATGGTCACCAAGCTCAAGGACCTCATCGACCGCCAGCAGTTCGAGGTGCCCATCCAGGCGGCGATCGGCGCCCGCGTGATCGCGCGCGAGACCATCCGCGCGATCCGCAAGGACGTGCTCGCCAAGTGCTACGGCGGCGACATCTCGCGCAAGCGCAAGCTCCTCGAGAAGCAGAAGGCCGGCAAGAAGCGCATGAAGAACATCGGCTCGGTCGAGGTGCCGCCCGAGGCCTTCATCGCCGCGCTCTCCACGTCGGACGACGGCTCGGACAAGGGCAAGAAGAAGTAGTCGTGCTCCCGGCTCCGGCGGGTCCCGCCACGCCGATGCGCGACTTCGGCGTCTACGTCCACGTCCCGTTCTGCGCCGTGCGCTGCGGGTACTGCGACTTCAACACCTACGCGCCCGGCGAGGGCGAGTTCTCCTCGCGAGACGACTATGTGGGCGCGGCGCTGGGGGAGATGGCCCAGGCGCGTGCCGCGATGGCTGGCGACCTGCGCCCCGCCCGCACCGTCTTCTTCGGAGGCGGCACGCCCACGATGCTCGACCCGGCAGCGCTGGTCGCGATGCTCGAGGGCGTGCGCGACACGTGGGGCCTGGCGCCGGACGCAGAGGTGACCACCGAGGCGAACCCGGACTCGGTGACCGCCGCATCGCTCTCGACCCTCGCATCGGCCGGCTTCACCCGGGTGAGCTTTGGGATGCAGTCCGCCGTGCCGCACGTGCTGGCGACTCTCGAGCGGACCCACCGCCCTCAGAACGTGGCGCTCGCCGTGCGGTGGGCGCGCGAGGCGGGCCTGGCCGTGAGCCTTGACCTGATCTACGGCACGCCAGGCGAGAGCCTGGACGACTGGCGGGCCAGCCTGGATGCGGCCATCGCCCTCGAGCCCGATCACGTCAGCGCGTACGCGCTGGTGATCGAGCCGGGAACGCGCATGGGCCGCCAGCTGCGCGCGGGTCAGATCGAGGCGGTGGACCTCGACACCCAGGCGGACATGTACGAGGCGGCCGATGCGCGCCTGCGCGACGCGGGATACTCCTGGTACGAGGTGTCGAACTGGGCGCGCACGCCGGAGCAGGCCTGCCGTCACAACGTCGCGTACTGGACCAGCCAGGACTGGTGGGGGATCGGCCCCGGCGCGCACAGCTATCTGGGGCCGCGCATCGGCGCCGACGGTGCCGAGCGTGGCGCCGAGCGCTGGTGGAACGTCAAGCTGCCTCGCGTGTACGCCGCGCGCGTCGCCGCCGGGACCAGTCCCGAGGCGGAGCGGGAGCCGCTCACCGCGGCCGATCTCGCTCTCGAGTCGGTGATGCTGCGGCTGCGGCTCGCACAGGGCATGCCGGTGATGGATCTTCCCGACCCCCGTGCTGAAGCCATCGCTGCGCTGGTGGGCGATGGCGTCCTCGACGGACGTGCGGCGCTGTCGGGAACGCTGAGGCTCACCGTGCGCGGACGGCTGCTCGCCGATGCCGCAGTGCGTGCCCTGACGTAGGGTCCGTCACTTCACGAACGGGATCACGAGGCCGATGCGGTAGTACTCACCGCGGTTGGCCTTCACGCCCGCCACGATCGAGATCACGAGCGCGTAGATGCCGTACGCGATCCATGCGGGGATGGTGAGGATGAAGCCGAAGAACAGCGTGACGAGGCCGATCACCACGGCGCCGATGGACACCACGAGCACCGTGAGCTGAAGGTTGAGGTTCTGCTTGCCGTGGAAGTCCACCAGCGCGCTGCGCTCGCGGTAGATGAGCCACAGCACCAGCGGCACCACGAAGCCCAGGAAGCCCGCGCTGAGCACGACGGCGGCTGCCGCGATGAGGTGGATCAGCATGGCCCACGTGCGGGCCTCCGACTCGAGCATGGGCTGCGGCGCGTGAGGAGCGTGCGGTGCGGAGGAGTGCTGCAGCTGGGGTGCCCCGGCAAGCGTGGGGTTGGGCGTCTGTTCGTTCATGGCTCCAGGCTCCCATGACGCATCAGGGCCCGTCATCGGTCTGCCGGCCGATGACGGGCCCTGAAAAGCGTGGGGGTGCCCCCGTCAGGGGGTCACTTCACGAGGCGAATCGCGAACGGGTAGCGGTAGTTCTCGTGCTTGTTCGCCGCGATGCCACCCATGATCTGGAAGATCAGGGCGACGATCCACACCAGGAAGGGCAGGAAGAACAGGATGCCCAGCGTGACGGTGGTCAGGATCCACGCGACCACGTATGCGATGGCCACCGTGATGTTGAAGTTGAGCGCCTCCTTGCCCTGGTCGTTCAGGAAGGCGCTGCGCTCGCGGTAGATGAGCCAGAAGATCAGCGGGCCGATGAATCCGATCAGGATGGCGGACAGGTGGGTCAGCAGACCCATCGTGCGCTCGTCGGACTCGGACACCGGCTGCGCTGCGGCAGGCTGGCCGGCGGCCGGCTGCTCGGGCGGGGGAGTCGTGTTGTCGTCGGTCATTGCGTTCTCACCACTTTGATGTCGTAGGGATACGTCGCCGACAGCCCCCGCCTGACGGTCCGGAATGCCTGGTAGCACAGCACGACCGCGACTACGAGCACTGCCAACTGGCCCAATGTACCGAGAAACGCCACCAGAGGCACGAACTCTCGGACAGCAGTCGCGATCATGAATGCCACGAGCACCAGGAGACCGAAGTTGGTGGCGGTGGCGGCCTCGCGGGCGGCCCAGCGATCGTCGCCGCGACGTGCGAGCCAGACGAGCCATGGAATCACGGGCCCCAGGATCGCGCCCAGATGCGCGAGCGCTGCGACGGCGGTGTCCGGCTCGTCGTCGATGCCGTCCTGCGGTGCATGGTTCATCAGCGGTCCCTCCGGGCCTCAACCTACCCGCCGGGGCGCCGCGTTAGGATTAGCACTCGGAAGTGTCGAGTGCCAAGCAGGAGGGAGCGCCGTGAGCGAGGACCGCCGCCAAGCCGTCCTCCGCGCGATCGTGGAGGGCTACGTCGCGACGTCCGAGCCCGTGGGCTCGAAGGCGCTCGCCGAGAAGTCGGCGCTGGGTGTCTCGCCCGCGACCATCCGCAACGACATGGCCGCGCTCGAGGAGGAGGGCCTGATCGCCCAGCCTCACACGAGCGCCGGGCGCATCCCCACGGACGCTGGGTATCGGTTCTTCGTCGACTCCCTCGCGGCATCGGCCCTTCAGGATCCTCACAAGCGCGCGATCCAGACCTTCCTGTCCGATGCCGTGGACCTCAACGACGTGGTCGAGCGCTCGGTCCGCCTGCTGAGCCAGCTCACCCGCCAGGTCGCCGTGGTCCAGTACCCGAGCCTGCGGGAGTCCGCGGTGCGCCGCGTGGAGCTCGTGCGCGTGGGGATCGACCGCGCGCTGGTGGTCGTCGTGTCCGCCGATGCGCGAGTCGAGCAGTCGACGGTCGCGCTGGGTCAGGCGGTTCCCGACGAGGAGTTCGAGCGGATCGCGCGCGAGGTGAACGAGGTGTCCGTGGGCCACACGCCGGCGGCGCTGCAGGCGTCGCTGAACGGGTGGACGGCGCGGCCGGAACAGGTGGCCTGGGCCTCCCCGGTGGCCGATGCCGTGGTCGCCGCCGCTCGTGGCGGCACCGTGGAGCGCGTGGTCTTCGCAGGCGCGTCCAACCTGGCGCGTGCCGGTGCTGACTTCGAGTCGGACGCGATCGGCTCGGTCCTGGACGCGCTCGAGGAACAAGTCGTGCTGCTCCGGCTGTTGCATGAGATGGCCGGCGAGGGCCAGGACGTGTCCGTGCGCATCGGCGCGGAGACACGTAACGAGTCCCTCGCACGCACCAGCATCATCGCGGCGGGATACGGCCCCGGCGGCGACGCGACGTCGCTGCTGGGCGCGTTGGGTCCCACCCGCATGGACTACCCAGGGACGATGGCCGCCGTGCGTGCCGTCGCCCGCTACCTGTCGAGAGTCGTGGAGAACGAGTGAACGATTACTACGCCACCCTGGGCGTCGATCGCGACGCCACCGAGGCGGACATCAAGAAGGCCTATCGCAAGCTGGCGCGCGAGCTGCACCCTGACGTCGCGGGCCCCGAGTCCGCGGACAAGTTCAAGGACGTCGCAGCGGCGTACGAGGTGCTCGGCAACGCGGACAAGCGCGCTCAGTACGACCGCGGCGTGGACCCGCGCGCCGGGCATGCTGGCGCGCAGGGCGGCCCTCAGGGGTTCGGCTTCGAGGACATCTTCGAGCAGTTCTTCGGTGGAGGCGGCTCGCCGTTCGGCGGCGCTGCCCAGCGCGGCCCCGCCTCGCGCACGCAGCGGGGCGGCGACACGCTCGTCCAGACCACGGTCACGCTCGAGGAGGCGGTGTTCGGCGTCAAGCGCGAGGTTCAGGTCGACCTCGCGGACCGCTGCGAGACCTGCAAGGGATCGTGCTGCGCTCCCGGCACCTCACCGGAGACCTGCCGTCAGTGCAATGGCCAGGGCATGATCCAGCGCACCGCGCGCTCCCTTCTGGGACCGGTCATGACGCAGTCGCCGTGCCCCACGTGCGGCGGCTACGGCTCGATCATCAAGCAGCCGTGCGCGGACTGCTCCGGTCAGGGGCGCACGCACTCCCGCCACACGGTGTCCGTGGACATCCCCGCCGGCGTCGAGACCGGCACGCGCATCCGGCTCGCCGGTGCCGGGGATGCCGGCACGGGCGGCGGACCCAAGGGCGACCTGTACGTCGAGATCCGCGAGAAGCAGCACCCCACGTTCGAGCGCCGGGGGGACGATCTGCACTGCACCCTCGAGGTGCCGATGACCGCGGCGGCGCTGGGCGCAGCGATGTCCGTCGACACGTTCGACGGAGACCAGCCGGTCGAGATCCGTCCCGGCACGCATGCGGGCACCACCATCAAGCTCAAGGGCCTGGGCGTCGGAAGGCTGCAGCGTGCGGGCCGCGGAGACCTGTTCGTCCACCTCGACGTGCATACGCCCACCGAGCTGGACGCGGAGCAGGAGCAGCTGATGCGTCAGCTCGCGGCGCTGCGCGGCGAGGAGATGCCGTCCTCGAACCTCGCTCCGATCGGCGGCGGGGTGTTCTCGCGCCTGCGCGGCGCGTTCAAGCCACGCTGAGCGCCGTCGTGAGCGCCCCCGTCTTCCTCTGCCCCAAGGCCGCCGATGCGCGCCCTGGCGACGTGCTCGCGGTCGATGGGGACGAGGGGCGGCACGCAGTGACCGTCCAGCGGCGAGCCGTGGGTGAGGCGGTGGACCTGGTCGATGGGCTCGGCCGTCGCGCCAGTGGCGAGATCATCGAGGCGGGTGGTGGCCAGATGCGCGTGCGCGTCGCCGCCGTGGCGCAGGATCACGACGCCGAGGTGGTGCTCGTCCAAGCGCTCGCCAAGGGTGGCCGCGACGAGCAGGCGGTCGAGTCGGCCATCGAGCTCGGAGCCACGCGCATCGTGCCTTGGGGGGCGCAGCGCAGCATCGTGCAGTGGCGCGGGCCCAAGGCGGACAAGGCGAGGGACAAGTGGGCCGCGTTGGTGGTCGCCGCGACCAAGCAGTCCCGCCGCGCACGGGTGGCGTCGGTCGACGCCGTCGTGAGCACCGCTCAGCTCACCCGACTGGTGGCTGACGCGGTGGGGGACGGCGCGTGCGTGCTGGTGCTGCACGAGGCCGCCGCCGGGCCGCTCACGGCGGTGCCCTGGGAGGACCCGCGTCAGCCGGTGTGGCTGATCGTGGGTCCCGAGGGCGGGATCTCCGATGACGAGCTCGAGCAGCTGCGATCCGCGGGTGCACGGCCGGTGGTGCTGGGGCCGCACGTGCTGCGCGCCTCGAGCGCCGGCCCTGCCGCCATCGCGGCGCTCGCTGCGGTACGGGGGACCTGGGACGTCGCCTCCGGTGAGGCTGACGGCCCGGCAGACGGGGGCCTACGCTAGCCGTATGAGTGACGACTGCCTGTTCTGCTCGATCATCGCCGGCGACATCCCGGCGGAGAAGGTCTTCGAGGACGACCACGTGGTGGCGTTCCGCGACATCGCGCCCAAGGCCGAGACCCACGTTCTCGTGGTGCCGCGCACCCACGCGCCGAACGTCGCGGCGATCGCCGCTGCGGCTCCGCACGAGCTCGCCGCCATGGCGACCGCGGCGCAGCACATCGCGGACCGCGAGTGCGGTGGGGAGTACACATGGATCTTCAACACCGGAGCCTCCGCGGGCCAGACGGTGTTCCATGCACACGGCCACGTCCTGGGCGGCGCCGGCCTCGAGGGGAGCCTGGTGTGAGCGCGAATCGAGTGGTGGTCATCGAGGACGCCGAGCGCATGCCCGAGCTGATGGGCAGCGGTGACAGCGTGATGAAGGAGATCGAGCGAGCCTTCCCCGGCGTGGACCTCCACGTGCGCGGCAACCGCATCTCGCTCACGGGCGATGAGGCGGACGTGGCGGCGGCGGCGACCGCGATCGAGGAGCTGCGCTCCGTCATGGCCGCCGGAGTGCCGCTCACCCCTGACGTCGCGCGCCAGTCCGTGCGAATCCTCAGTGCCGCCAGGGGCGTCGCCGCTGCGGCAGCCGACGCTGGAGGCGCGGCGGGAGCGGCAGGCGCGGGCGCATCGGCGGCCTCTCCGGTCTCCGTGCTGTCCCGTTCCATCCTGTCCTCACGCGGTCGCACCATCCGCCCCAAGACGCAGGGGCAGGCGGACTACGTGACCGCGATCGAGAATCACACGGTGACGTTCGGCATCGGGCCTGCGGGAACCGGCAAGACGTACCTGGCGATGGCACAGGCCGTGGCGGCCCTGCAGGCCAAGAAGGTCAACCGCATCGTCCTGACGCGGCCGGCCGTCGAGGCCGGCGAGCGCCTGGGCTTCCTGCCTGGTGGCCTCAACGAGAAGATCGACCCCTACCTGCGGCCGCTGTACGACGCCCTGCACGACATGGTGGACCCCGAGTCGATTCCGCGCCTCATGGAGGCCGGCACCATCGAGGTCGCGCCGCTGGCCTACATGCGCGGGCGCACGCTCAACGATGCGTTCGTGATCCTGGACGAGGCGCAGAACACCACGCGCGAGCAGATGAAGATGTTCCTCACGCGATTGGGCTTCGGCTCCACCATGGTGGTCACCGGAGACGTCACCCAGGTGGACCTGCCCGGGGGGACCATGTCCGGGCTGCGGTCCTCCCGTGAGGTGCTCGCCGGCATCGACGACATCGCGATCTGCGAGCTCAGCGCCGAGGACGTGGTGCGCCACCGCCTGGTGAGCGACATCATCACGGCGTATGCCAAGGACGACGAGTCTCGCGCTCCGCGCGGCGGCGGTCAGCAGCGACGCTTCACCCGACCGGAGGGCCAGCAGTGATCGACGTCAACAACGAGACGGACGCGGACGTCGACGAGGTCGAGTTCTCCGAGCTCGCCACCTACGTGCTGAAGGAGATGCACGTCGCGGACGGCGCAGAGCTCGCCATCCTGTTCGTGGACGAGGCTGCCATGGAGCAGCTGCACCTCCAGTGGATGGACGAGCCCGGCCCCACGGATGTGCTGAGCTTCCCCATGGACGAGCTGCGCCCCGGCACCGCGGACGAGCCCACGCCGCCGGGCCTGCTGGGCGACATCGTCGTGTGCCCCACCGTCGCGGCGCGCCAGGCTGCGGCAGCGGGCCACACGGCTGAGGAGGAGATGCTGCTGCTGACCACGCACGGCATCCTCCACCTGCTCGGCTACGACCACGCCGAGCCCGAGGAGGAGAAGGAGATGTTCGCCCTGCAGCGACGACTGCTCCTGACCTTCCTCGCGGAACGCGCGTAGGGAACACGTGAGCGGAACCATCCTGCTGACGCTGGTCCTCGCCGGCGCGTTCAGCGTGATCGGCGCAGCAGTGCTCCACGCCGTGGTCGCCGCTCTCGAGCAGATTCCGCACGCCCAGGAGCGCGAGCTCGCGCAGCGCAGGCGGCCCGATGGGAGACCCACCTCCGCCGCGCGCCTGGCCGCCATCCCGGCCCAGACGGACGATGCCGCCTCCGTCGCGTACGCGACGCTCGAGGCGATCGCGATGGTGTGCCTCACGCTCATCGTCGCGGACCTGGTGGTGGACATGGGCTGGCCTGTCCTGGTGGTCGCTGTGGTCGCCGCCGCGATCGCCGTGTCCGTCTCGCTGCTGCTGATCCGGGCGTTCCCGCGCCAGATCGCCCGCCGCCATCCTCTGAACTCGCTCGCGCTGCTCGCCCCGGTGGCGTGGTTCCTGATCCGCATCACGACGCCCGTGCGCGCGATCGTGCCCGCGTTGCAGATGCCGCCGCTCGCGGAGCCGGAGGACCTCGTGGAGCGCGCGCAGGACGCGCTCGAGGAGGAGGACGCGGAGCTCCTGCGGTCCGTGGTCAGCCTCGGCGACACCCTCACCCGCGAGGTGATGGTCCCTCGCACGGACATGATCACCATCGCCGCCGGCACCAGCGCCCGCAAGGCCATGGTGCTGTTCATGCGCTCAGGCTTCTCGCGAGTTCCGGTCATCGGGGAGGACGTGGACGACACGGTGGGCGTGCTCTACCTCAAGGACGTGGTGAAGCTGACCTGGGATGACGCCACGGCGCTCGAGCGTCCCGTGGACAGCTTCATGCGCGAGCCGGAGTTCGTCCCCGAGTCTGTGCCCGTCGACGATCTGCTGAGGCGCATGCAGGACGAGGTGTTCCACATGGCGATCGTGGTCGACGAGTACGGCGGCGTGGCCGGTCTGGTGACGATCGAGGACGCCCTCGAGGAGATCGTGGGCGAGGTGGTCGACGAGCATGATCGCTCCGCGCCCGAGGCCGAACGGGTGTCCGAGGGCCGCTTCCGCGTCCCCGCCCGCTACCCGCTGGACGAGCTGGGCGAGCTGTTCGAGCTCGAGATCGACGATGATGATGTGGAGACCGCCGCCGGCCTGCTGTCCAAGGCGTTGGGCAAGGTCCCCATTCCGGGCGCGAGCGCACGGGCTCATGGGCTGGTGCTCACCGCTGACCGTGTCGAGGGCCGTCGCCGGCGCCTCACTTCGGTCGTGGTCGAGCGCGCGCCCCAAGACAAGGAGAACCAGGATGACTGAGAGCCAGCACCGGAGCGGCTTCGCCTGCTTCGTGGGACGGCCCAACGTGGGCAAGTCCACGCTCATGAACGCGCTGGTGGGGGAGAAGGTCGCGATCATGTCCTCCCGACCTCAGACCACACGGCGCGCGATCCGTGGCGTGCTGACGCGCGACGACGCGCAGTTGGTCGTGGTGGACACCCCCGGACTCCACCGCCCGCGCACCCTCCTCGGAGAGCGGTTGAACGACCTCGTGCGCGAGACGTTCTCCGAGGTCGACGTGATCGGGTTCTGCCTGCCGGCGGACCAGAAGGTGGGCCCCGGCGACCAGTGGATCGCGCGGGAGGTATCCGAGGCGCGCGCCCCCGTGGTCGCGATCGTCACCAAGGTGGACGCCGTGTCGCGGGAGAAGGTCGCGGAGCACCTGCTGGCGGTGTCGCAGCTGGGGGACTGGGCGGACATCGTTCCGGTGAGCTCGATCAAGGACATCCAGATCGACACCCTCGTGGACGTGCTCGTCAAGCACCTTCCCGAGGGGCCTCCGCTCTACCCGGACGGCGAGGTCACGGACGAGCCCGAGGACGTCCGCGTCGCCGAGCTGATCCGCGAGGCAGCGCTCGAGGGCGTGCGGGACGAGCTTCCGCACTCCATCGCAGTGGTCATCGAGGAGATGCTCGAGCCCGACGCGGAGATGGCCACGCGCGACGTCCTCGAGATCCGCGCCCAGCTGTACGTCGAGCGCGACTCCCAGAAGGGCATCATCATCGGCCGCGGCGGCTCGCGGCTCAAGGAGGTGGGCGCCCAGGCTCGCGAGGGCATCGAGCGCCTGCTGGGACGCCGGGTGTACCTGGATCTCCACATCAAGGTCGCGAAGGACTGGCAGCGCGACCCCAAGCAGCTGGGTCGCCTGGGCTTCTGAGCGGGTGGGCATCCACCCACGACGCACGAAGCCCCGGCCACCTCCACGGTGACCGGGGCCCATGGGCGTGTCAGCTCAGTAGCCGGTTCCCGCCAGGGTCGAGATGCCGAGCGCCAGGAGCGCGAAGAAGCAGCCCGAGCTCAGCATGAGGATCGCCAGGATGGTGGGGACGGCGTACCACGGCGCGTCCTTGATGGAGTTCGTGGTGGTGGCGTTGTCGGTGGTCATGGTTGTCTCCTCACGATGTTTCGTACTTAGTACCAGAAGTGATCTCCACGATAGTGGTACTTAGTACGAACGTCAAGAGGGGGATATCGTGAGCAGGCGCGGTGTCCCGAAGGGCGGACAAGCGCATCGACAGGTGACCCGCGCATCGGCCGTCCGCTATGGTGAACGCATGCGTGCACTCTCGCTGCTCCTTCGTCGCCGCGACGAGGCCTAGAACCAGGCCGGCTCCTCGTCGCGGAGGCTGTCGCGCCGGCTGACACCAGCCACAGACCCCGACGAAGGACCCCAGACATGAGTGACTACTACACCTCAGGCGACCAGACCGCATCGGCCATGCCGATCCACAAGTACCGCCCGTTCCACGAGCAGATCACCGTGGACCTGCCGGACCGCACGTGGCCCGGCAAGCGCATCGACAAGGCCCCGCGCTGGTGCGCCGTCGACCTGCGCGACGGCAACCAGGCCCTCATCGAGCCCATGAACGTCGAGCGCAAGATGCGCATGTTCGACCTCCTGGTACGGATGGGATACAAGGAGATCGAGGTGGGCTTCCCGAGCGCGAGCCAGACGGACTTCGACTTCGTCCGCAAGCTCATCGAGGAGGACCACATCCCGGATGACGTCATCATCCAGGTGCTGACCCAGGCTCGCGAGCACCTCATCGAGCGCACCTACGAGTCCATCAGGGGCGCGAAGAACGCGATCGTCCACCTGTACAACTCGACCTCCATCCTCCAACGCGAGGTCGTGTTCCGTGCCGACGAGGACGAGATCATGAACATCGCCACCCATGGGGCGATGCTGTGCCAGAAGTTCGAGGAGACCATCCCGGACACCCAGGTGTTCTACGAGTACAGCCCCGAGTCCTACACCGGCACCGAGCTCGAGTACGCGGTGAAGGTCTGCAACGCGGTGCTGGACGTGTGGAAGCCCACGCCTGACCGCAAGGTGATCATCAACCTGCCGGCGACGGTGGAGATGGCGACGCCCAACGTCTACGCGGACTCGATCGAGTGGATGAACCGCCACCTCGACTACCGCGACTCCGTGGTGCTGAGCCTGCACCCGCACAACGACCGCGGCACCGCTGTGGCCGCCGCCGAGCTGGGCTACCTCGCCGGCGCGGATCGCATCGAGGGCTGCCTGTTCGGCAACGGCGAGCGCACCGGCAACGTGGATCTGGTGACGCTGGGCATGAACCTCTTCAGCCAGGGCATCGATCCGCAGATCGACTTCAGCGACATCGACGGCATCCGCCGCACCGTCGAGTACTGCAATCAGCTGGACGTCCACCCGCGCCACCCGTGGGGAGGGGACCTGGTGTTCACCGCCTTCTCCGGCTCGCACCAGGACGCGATCAACAAGGGCTTCGACTCGATGAAGGCGCGCGCGGAGCGCGAGGGCGCCACCGTCGACGACATCGTGTGGGGCGTGCCCTACCTGCCGATCGACCCCAAGGATGTGGGCCGCTCCTACGAGGCCGTCATCCGCGTCAACTCGCAGTCCGGCAAGGGTGGCGTCGCATATCTGCTCAAGACGGAGCGCAACCTCGACCTGCCGCGGCGCCTGCAGATCGAGTTCTCCCGGGTGGTCCAGGTAGCGGCCGATGCGACCGGGTCGGAGCAGACGGCCGAGGACATCTGGAACATCTTCCACGATGAGTACCTGCCTGCTGCGGCGCGGGAGGCGCAGTGGGGACGCTTCGCGCTCCACGGCACCCGGGCGTCCTCCTCGGACGAGGGGCCGGACACGCTCGCGGCGGACATCCGCGACGGCGACGCCACCGTGACGGTCGAGGGCTCGGGCAACGGTCCGGTGGACGCGTTCGTGGCCGCTCTGGGCACGCGGGGAGTGAAGGTCGAGGTGCTCGACTATCACGAGCACGCCATGACGGGCGGCGGCGACGCCCAGGCCGCTGCCTATGTCGAGTGCCAGATCGGCGACGACATCCTGTGGGGAGTCGGCATCGACCCGTCGATCACCACCGCGACGCTCAAGGCGATCATCTCGGCGGTCAACCGCTCCGCCCGCTGAGGCGGGCTCAGCGCCTGCGTGGTTCGCGTCCGCCCTGCCGTGAGGCGGTTGGGCGGACGCGAACCTCGGTTCAGCCGACGGTGACCACGGCCTTGCCGGAGACCTTGCCGGCGGCCAGGTCCTTCACGGCCTCGGCTGCGCTGTCCAGTGGGTAGGTACGGCTCACGGGCGCTCGGACCTCGCCGGACTCGACCATCGCGCGGACGCGCTCGAGGCGCTCGGCTGTCATCTCGGAGAGGAACCCCATCAGTCTCTGCGAGGTGAACAGCGACACCAGCGGCGCCCAGAGCGTGCGTCCGGCGCCGCCGACGAGTGAGTCGCCGCCCTCGCCACCGACGATCACCAGCGTGCCGTCGGACGACAGGATCCTCCGAAGGCGGCGCAGCGAGGTGAGGCTGCCAGCGTCGATGATCACGTCGTAGTGCTCGTCAAGCGAGGTCACATCAGTGGTCCGGTAGTCGAGAACGCGCTCAGCGCCTAGTTCGCGCACCAGGTCCGCCTTGGCCGCGCTCGCGACGCCAGTGACATACGCGCCGGCCGCGACCGCGATCTGTACCGCGTACGAACCGACGCCGCCGGAGGCTCCCAGCACGAGGACGCGTTGGCCGGCTTCGACCTTCGCGGACTCCTCCACCGCCTGAAGTGCGGTCACTGCGGAGACCGGCAGCGCGCCAGCGCGCGAGAAGTCCATGCCCGCGGGCTTCGTGGTCAGCCTGTCCTGCCTGGCGACGGCGTACTCCGCGAACGATCCCGCGGCACTTCCGAACACCTCGTCGCCCACCGCGAAGCGTGTGACGCCGTTGCCGACGGCGACGACCACGCCCGCGACGTCCGAGCCCTGGATTGGCTGGGACGGGCGGCGCAGGCCGAAGCCCATGAGGCGCATCACCAGCGGTCGGCCCGTGGCGACGTGCCACACACCGCGGTCGACGCCAGCGGCGCGGACCGCGATGAGGACCTCGCCCGCACCTGGCTGAGGAGTGGGCACCGTCTCGATGCGAATCGTCTCGGGTCCGGCGTATCGGCGCTGGACTGCGGCGCGCATCGTGACGGTGCCGTGGTGCTCTGCACCAGCGGAGTTCTCGGAGGCGGTAGTGATGCTGTGGGCGGTCATGATGTCTCTCCCCGTGTCGTGAGTTGTCGTACTTTGTACGAGTGATAGTCTCGACTGTAGACGTACTTAGTACGATAATCAAGCCCTTGGGGCAGATTCAGAGGAGACCCGTGACTGATCAGGCACAACGCAAGGTCAAGCTGTCCCGCGAGCGCATCGTCGACGCGGCGATCACGCTCGCGGACCAGTCGGGACTCGAGTCCCTGACCATCCGTGCGCTCGCGGACCACCTGGGCACGCGCCCGATGACGCTCTATCACCATGTCGACGGCAAGGAGAGCCTGCTTGACTGGATGGTGGACCGTGTCTTCGCGCAGATGGAGCTGCCGTCGCCCGACCTCGATTGGATCGACGCGCTGCGGCAGCGCTGCCGCTCGACGCGCGCAGTGCTCGTTGAGCACCCGTGGTCCGTACCGCTGCTGGAGTCGCGGACCTCGCCTGGACCCGAACTGCTGCGCCACCACGAGGCGATGCTCGCCACCCTCGATCGCGGCGGGCTGCCGCTCGATCGCATGGCCCACGCGTACGCCGTGCTCGACAGCTACGTCTACGGGTTCTCGCTTCAAGAGGCGAACCTCCCGGCGCAGGGCGGTGAACAGATCGCGGAGGTCGCGCACGAGGTGGTGGCCGCCTTCGCGTCTGGCGCGTACCCCCAGCTGGCGCGACTGACGTCCGAGCACGTGATGCGGCCGGGCTACTCTTTCGGATCCTCCTTCGACGTGGGTCTTGAGATGCTGCTGGCCGGCATCTCGGCGCGAGCGGAGGAGGAGGGCGCGTGACCACGGTGATTCGGCGCTTCGACGTCGCCGACACCGATGCGGTGGCATCGCTGTGGGCGGAGGTGTTCGCGGATGATCCGCCACGCAACGAGCCTCGCGGCATGATCGCGCGCAAGCTCGCTCGGGACCCCGAGCTGTTCTGGGTCGCCGACGAGCCGGGCACGGGCGTGGTGGGTGCGCTGATGGCGGGCTACGACGGCGTGCGGGGGTGGCTGTACCACCTCGCGGTGGCCCCCGGGCGCAGGCGCCAGGGGATCGCCAGCGCGCTCGTGGAGCACGCGGTGTCCGAGCTCCACGCGCTGGGATGCCGCAAGGTCAATCTCCAGGTGCGCGCGAGCAACGTCGCGGTGGCCGCGCTCTACGCCTCGCTGGGATGGACCGAGGATGAGTCGATCTCGCTGGGGCGCGTGCTGCCGGACTGACGGCGCCGAGGGCCCGCAGACGTGACGAGGGGCGGTGCGATGAGCACCGC
Organism: Demequina activiva; assembly: GCF_016862815.1. Taxonomy (GTDB): domain Bacteria; phylum Actinomycetota; class Actinomycetes; order Actinomycetales; family Demequinaceae; genus Demequina; species Demequina activiva. The sequence goes on from NZ_BONR01000006.1 coordinate 33,383, forward strand.
CCCTCCTCGCGTCGCCTCCCCCCAGTGACGGCGCGACGACCAAGGTCGTGGCACCGACGGTACCCACGGCCACCACTGTGCGGTATCCCCACTTGTGGGGGTGCCAGGTGAACTTTTCCGGCCCTGCCGGGTGGCGCGCCATGCGTCGGACCGGCGTCGCGGCGCGCGACAATGGTGGGGTGCCCCTGTACCGAGACGATGCGATCGTGCTGCGCACCCACAAGCTGGGTGAGGCGGACCGCATCGTCACGATGCTCACCAAGCGTCACGGCAAGGTGCGTGCGGTCGCGAAGGGCGTTCGTCGCACGTCGAGCCGGTGGGGATCGCGCGTCGAACCGTTCATGCTCATCGACGTGCAGCTGTACGAGGGTCGCAATCTCGACATCGTCAGTCAGGTGGAGACCAAGGAGCCCTACGCCCGGCGCATCGTGGAGGACTACGGCCTCTACACGGCGGCGACGGCGATGGTCGAGACCTCGGACAAGCTGGTGGACCACGAGCGCGAGCCCGCATGGGACCAGTACCGTCTGCTGCACGGCGCACTCGGCTCCCTGAGCCGCCGCGAGCACGATCCGGGCCTGGTCCTGGACTCGTTCCTGCTGCGCTCGCTCGCGCTCGCAGGGTACGAGCCCAGCTTCGACGCGTGCGCGAGCTGCGGGCGCGAGGGTCCCCACCGCGCGTTCGTGGTGGCTGGCGGCGGCGCCGTGTGCGAGGCATGCCGCCCGCCAGGTTCCGCGGCGCCCGCTCCGGAGACGTTCTCGCTGCTCGAGGCGCTCCTGCAAGGGAACTGGCGGGGCGCCGATGCCTCCGATCAGCGCCACCGTCGCGACGCCGCAGGACTGATCGCGGCATACACGCAGTTCCACCTCGAGCGCAAGGTGCGGAGCCTGCCCCTAGTGGACCGCGAGCCCGTGGTGCTCCGCCATCCCACGCTGGACGCGCCGCTAGGCTGACGCCCGTGACCTTCGCGCAGCCGTTCCCTCACCCTGGTGGCGCGACGCCGCCTGCCCTGCCCGCATCGGCCGTCCCGGCCCACGTCGCGATCGTCATGGACGGCAACGGCCGGTGGGCCAAGCAGCGGGGCCTGCCGCGCACCGAGGGGCACGCCAGGGGAGAGGCGGCACTGCTCGACGTGGTCGCGGGTGCGGTCGAGATGGGTGTGAAGCAGGTGAGCGCGTACGCGTTCAGCACCGAGAACTGGAAGCGCAGCCCGGACGAGGTGCGCTTCCTCATGGGCTTCAACCGCGACGTCATTCGCCGGCGCCGGGACCAGATGGCCGAGTGGGGGGTGCGCGTGAGGTGGGCCGGCCGCCGCCCTCGGCTCTGGAAGTCGGTGATCGACGAGCTGGAGCGCGCCGAGGAGATGACGGCGGACAACTCCGTCCTCACGCTCACCATGTGCGTCAACTATGGCGGGCGAGCGGAGATCGCCGATGCGGCGCGTGCCATCGCGATCAAGGCGGCGGCGGGGGAGATCGACCCGTCCCGGGTGAGCGAGAAGACGCTCGCCGCGCATCTGGACGAGCCTGACATGCCGGACGTGGACCTGTTCTGGCGCTCGAGCGGCGAGCAGCGCTCGAGCAACTTCCTGCCGTGGCAGGCGGCGTACGCCGAGTACGTGTTCAGCGACGTGCTGTGGCCCGACGTGGACCGCACTCACCTGTGGACCGCTATCGAGGAGTACGCGCGCCGGAACCGGCGCTTCGGCGCAGCCTAGTCGTGGCCCACGCGACCAGGACGACGGCGGCCAGCACCCCCAGCAGAAGCCACGGCGAGGTCCTCCAGATCTCGATGAGCGACAGGCTCACCACGCCGTACACGCACGCCCACGCGATGCAGCCGGGCAGCATCGCCAAGGTGTAGAGGTCCCAGCGCATGCGGATGTAGCCCGCGGTCGCGTTCACGAGCGTCTGGAAGCCCACCGTCAGGAAGCTCAGCGGGATGCCCACGAAGCCCCATCGCTCGAGGAACCGCTGTGCCCGGTCCATCTCGGGCCCCGACAGGATGCGCGCGAGTCGCGAGGAGCGGGTGGGCGGTCGAAGCCTCCGCGCGGGGTCGCCATGCGGGTCCTCCGGAGGCTCGGCCGGCCGGTCCGCGACGGAGTCAGCGCCTCGGCGCAGCCACCGCCCCGCCCAGTAGGTGCCCTGCGCCCGCAGCAGCACCACGACGAAGAGGAACGCGACGATCGCCCACCAGCCCAGCCCCTCCAGGGCATCCGGAACGCCGACCATCAGTGGCCCTTGGCGGCGCAGGCCGCGCAGACTCCCGTGATCTCGACGGTGTGGTCCATCCGCTCGAAGCCGCGCTCCTTGGCGATACGCGTGGCCCACTCCTCGAACTCGGGCACCTCGATGTCCTCGGCGGTGCCGCACACGCGGCAGCGCAGGTGGTGGTGGTGCTCATCCAGGGCTCCGCAGCGCCGGTACAGGGTCTCGCCGGACGGCGTCACGACGGCGTCGACCTGCCCTGACTCCGACAGCGCCTGCAGCGAGCGGTACACGGTGGCCAGCCCCACGGAGGAGCCGTCGTGGCGGAGCATGTCGTGCCACGCCTGCGCGGAACGGAACTCGTCGGTGCCGGCGAGCGCGTCCAGGATGGCCGTGCGCTGCTTGGTCATGCGCAGGACGGGGGTCTCATCCGCGTCGGTCATGCGGGCGCACCTTCCGTCTGCGAGGCGTCATCGAGCCGGTGGATCGCGTGATCGCGCTGACGGCGGCGATGTCTCGCGAGTCCGGCACTGGACGCTACCACGGTGTACAGGAGCACTCCCAGGACCACGATGAGGGCGCCCGGCTGCAGATCGTGGAAGAGCGTCACGCCCACGCCGGTCACGCAGATTCCCACGCCGATCGCCATCGCCACGGCCATGGTGCGCGAGAACGACCGGGTGACGATCTGACTGACTGCGACCGGAAGGATCATGACGCCGCTCACGAGCAGCACGCCCACCACGCGCATCGAGGCCGTGATCGTCACGGCGGCCAGGACGGCGACCACGATGTTGAGCGCGCCCACCGGCAGGCCCACCGAGTGTGCGAACTCCTGGTCATGGGTGACGGCGAACAGCGAGGCGCGCAGGCCCACGCCGATCACCAGGATCGCGATGGACAGGGCGGCGGTGGTCCACACGTCCGTCCAGCCGACCGTCGAGATCGAGCCGAAGAGGTATCCCATGAGGTTGGCGTTCGAGCCGCCGGCGGCGGAGATCAGCAGCACGCCGCTTGCGATGCCGCCGTAGAACATGATGGCCATGATCACGTCCGCAGCCGCGATGCCGCGAGCACGCATGCGCTCGATGACCACCGCGCCGACGACGGCGAACACGATCGCTCCGGGGATCGCGAGCGCGTCCTGCTGTGCGAGCCCGGCCCACGAGCCGGCGAGCCATCCGGCCGCCACTCCGGCGAGAGCCACGTGGCCGATGCCGTCACCGAGGAGCGACATGCGCCGTTGGACCAGGTAGGTGCCGACGACCGGGGCCGTGGCTCCCACCAGGATCGCGACGATCATCATCCGCTGGACGAGCGGGTCCGTCAGCAGGTCCATCATGGTCGCACCTCCCAGGAGAACGTCGAGCCGTCCGGCTGGGGCAGGTCGGCGTGCGCGTGGACGTGATCGTGGCCTGGAAGGGCGTGGACGCCGAGAGCGCGCGGCGGCTCGCCGATGTGCGTGACGCATCCGTGCTCGAGGACCACCGCGTGGTGGACCAGGGGCGCGAGCACGCCCAGCTCGTGAAGCACGATGATGATGGACGCACCGGCATCGCGCCGTGCGGTGAGCGCCTGGGACAGCGCCTCCTGGCTGGGAACGTCGACGCCAGCCATGGGCTCGTCGAGGATGAGCAGATCGGGGTCGCGCACCAGCGCACGCGCGATGAGCACGCGCTGCTGCTCGCCACCGGAGAGGGAGGCGATGTCCCGGCTCTCAAGGTTCGCCACTCCGAGGTCGTCGAGCGCCGCGAGGGCCCGGGCCTTCGCATCCCGCGGCAGCAGCAGCTGGCCCGCGCCGAGCAGACCTGACTGCACCACCTCGCGCGCGGTCGCGGTGACGCCGCCCCCCGCAGATGCGCGTTGGGGGACGTAGCCGATGCGCGCTGCCGTGGCGCGGGAGCGCGGGCTCCCGAACACCGAGATGGAGCCCGCGGACGCAGGCAGGGCTCCCACGAGCGCGCGTACCAGGGTGGACTTTCCGGAGCCGTTGCCTCCCATGATCGCCACCGCCTCGCCCGGATAGGCATCGAGGTCGATGCCGTGCAGGATCTCGAGCCCGCCCAGGCGCACGCGCACCTCGCGCGCCGTGATGGCGGGCGAGGCGTCGTGGTGGTCGTAGGGGTCAGCCGCAGTCAAGTCCGGACCTGAGCGCCTCGAGGTTGCGGGTCATGACACCAAGGTAGTCGTCCCCGTCCGTGATGGACTCGAGCGGGTCGAGCACGGCCGTGCTGACGCCCACGTCCTCGGCGAGCGAGTCCGCCACGTTCGCGCTGACGAGCGACTCGGTGAAGATCGTGGTCGCGCCGGTGTCCTCGACCAGGTCGCGGATCTCACGCACACGGGCCGGCGAGGGCTCCGCCTCGGGATCGAGGCCGGACAGCCCCTGCTGGTGAAGGTCGTAGCGCGTCGCCAGGTAGCCGTACGCCTCGTGGCTCACGAAAACGTCCCGGCGCTCGCAGATCTCGAGACTCTGGGTGAACGAGTCGTCGAGCGCGGCGAGCTCGCCCTTGAGCTCCTCCCCGCGCGCTTCGTAGTCCGCCGCGTTGTCGGGGTCGAGCTCCGCGAACTCCGCGGCCACGTCGTCGGCGAGCTCGGACACGAGGGTGGGGTCGAGCCAGAAGTGCGGGTCCGCGTCTCCGTGGCCGTGGCCGTCGTCGTCGGCGTGCGCCTCATCCTCGTGAGCCTCGTCCTCGTCGTGCGCAGCGCCGTCCTCGTGGTCGTGCTCCGACTCTGCGCGCGCGGCGACGGCTTCGGTGTGCTCCTCGACGATGTGGTGCGCGTCGAGGGCTCGCACGCCGGTGGTGTCGATCGCATCGTCGACGGCAGCGGAGAACTCGCTCAGGTACAGGACCGAGTCCATGCTCTGCATCGAGCGCACGATCGCGGGGGAGAGCTCGGCGTCGTGAGGCTCGACGCCTGCGGAGATGAGGGACACGACCTCGACGTCCTCGCCGCCCACGCGCTCGGCGACGAACTGGAGCGGGTAGAACGACGCACCGACGGCGAGCGAGGCGTCACCGCCTCCGGAGGCGTTCTCGGGGGTGGACTCGGTAGCGCAGCCTGCCAGCACCAGGGTGGTCATGGCGCCGCCAGCAAGGAGGATTCGGGAGAGTGGCATGAGAGGAACGGTAGCACGATTGATAATCATTGTCACTCAGCGTGCGCCGTCTGACGTGCATCTCAGGCGGCCTCGCCTCGGCCGTGGGTGGGCACCGATAGACTGTGCGCGCATTCCCGCCGACCCTCAAGGAGCACCTCAGTGGCACAGCCGTCCCGCCTCGACAACGTGATCTCGCTCGCGAAGCGCCGCGGCTTCGTGTTCCCCTGCGGAGAGATCTACGGAGGCACGCGCTCCGCGTGGGACTACGGGCCGCTCGGAGTGGAGCTCAAGGAGAACATCAAGCGCCAGTGGTGGCGGTCGATGGTCTCCAGCCGCGATGACATCGTGGGCCTCGACTCCTCCGTGATCCTGCCGCCCAAGGTGTGGGAGGCGTCGGGCCACCTCAAGGCCTTCGTGGACCCGCTGGTCGAGTGCCTCAGCTGCCACAAGCGCTACCGCGAGGACCACCTGCTGGAGGAGTTCGAGGAGAAGAAGGGCCGCGCGCCCGAGGGCGGGCTCGCCGAGGTCGCGTGCGCCAACTGCGGCACGCGTGGCCAGTGGACCGAGCCCAAGATGTTCAACGGCCTCCTCAAGACCTACCTGGGTGTGACCGAGGACGAGTCCGGCCTGCACTACCTGCGCCCCGAGACCGCCCAGGGCATCTTCGTCAACTTCGACAACGTCCAGCGCACCTCGCGCATGAAGGTCCCGTTCGGCATCGGGCAGATCGGCAAGTCCTTCCGCAACGAGATCACGCCTGGCAACTTCATCTTCCGCACCCGCGAGTTCGAGCAGATGGAGATGGAGTTCTTCGTCAAGCCCGGCACGGACGAGGAGTGGCACCAGTACTGGATCGACACCCGCCTGCAGTGGTATGTCGACCTGGGCATCGCGCGCGACAACCTGCGCCTGTACGAGCACCCGCAGGAGAAGCTCTCGCACTACTCGAAGGGCACCACGGACGTCGAGTACCGGTTCGGCTTCACCGGCTCCGAGTGGGGCGAGCTGGAGGGCATCGCCAACCGCACGGACTTCGACCTGTCGACGCACGCCGAGCACTCCGGCAAGGACCTGTCCTATCTGGACGCGGCCACGAACGAGCGCTACACGCCGTACGTCATCGAGCCCGCCGCCGGCCTCACCCGCTCGCTGATGGCCTTCCTGGTCGAGGCCTACGACGAGGACGAGGCGCCCAACACCAAGGGCGGCGTCGACAAGCGCACCGTGCTGCACCTCGACCCGCGCATCGCGCCCGTCAAGGCCGCGGTGCTGCCGCTGTCCAAGTCCGAGGAGCTGCTGCCCACCGCCGAGGCGCTCGCGAAGGAGCTGCGCGGCGCGTGGAACGTCGACCTCGACGTCACGCAGGCGATCGGCAAGCGCTACCGCCGCCAGGACGAGATCGGCACGCCGTACTGCATCACGGTCGACTTCGACACCAAGGATGACCAGGCGGTGACCATTCGCGACCGCGACACCATGCAGCAGGAGCGCGTGGCGCTGTCCCAGGTGCAGGCCTACCTCGCGACGCGCCTGATCGGGGCGTAGACGCCACGATGGGCGCCGGACACTCGCACGCGCTCGAGCGGGCGCCTCGCGCGTCCGAGCGCACCACGATCGTGCTCGCCGTGATCGTGGGCGCGGTGCTGTTCCTCACCACGCTCGGCGCGCTCGCCGTGTGGCCCTCGGACTGGTCGCTGCTGCGGTCCGTGCCCGTGACGTACTCGGGCGCGCAATGGGTCAGCGTCGAGGTGCGCTCCGTCGACGAGTCCACCGGCGCGGCGCAGGTGACCGTCGTTGACGACCCGTCGGGAGAGCTTCGCGAGCTGCCTCCCGCCGATCTCGGCACGTTCGAGTACGAGGTGGGCGATCAGGTGCGCGCCCTGGAGCTCGAGACGGGCGAGCTCATCTTCGGCGACTTCGAGCGCGACGGCCCCATGCTGTTCCTGCTGGTCGTCTACGTGCTGCTCGTGATCGCGATCGCCCGATGGCGGGGCATCGGCGCTCTGCTGGGCCTGGTGGCGGCCTTCGGCGTGGTCATCTTCTTCACGGTGCCAGCGCTGTTCGACGGTGCGAACCCGCTGATCACGGGCCTCGTGACCGGTTCGGGCGCGCTGGCATTGCTCCTCTACCTCGCCCACGGCATCAACGCGCGCACCACCACTGCGTACCTGGGCACCATCGCGGGGCTGTCGATCACCGCCGTCCTGGCATGGTGGGCGGTGGGCGCCTCACGGCTGACCGGCATCTGGTCGGAGGAGGGCAGCCACCTCGAGCTGTCTGGACGCTCGGTCGACCTCCAGGGTCTCGTGCTGTGCGGCATCGTCATCGCCGGTCTGGGCGTGCTCAACGACGTCACTGTCACCCAGTCCTCGGCGATCTGGGAGCTGCGCGCGGCCCGGCCAGAGATCTCGCGATGGAGTCTCTTCCAGCGCGGCATGCGCATCGGCCGCGATCACATCGCCTCCACCGTGTACACGATCGCCTTCGCGTATGTGGGCGCTGCGCTGCCGGCGATCATGCTCATCAGCCTCTACGACTCGCCGCTCGGCACCACCCTGACGGGTGCGGAGATCGCGGAGGAGGTGGTCGGCACGCTCGTGACCTCGATCGGCCTGGTGCTGGCCGTGCCGCTGACCACCGGCATCGCCGCACTGGTGGTGGGGCGCGACGCGATCGCTGTGGAGGACATCGAGCCGGATCCATCGGCGACAATGGAGGCATGACCACCTCCGCTCAGGCGACCTCCCGCGTCCTGCCGCCTCTGCGCATCGGCCCTCTCGAGGTCGACACCCCCGTGGTGCTCGCGCCCATGGCCGGCATCACCAACGCCGCGTTCCGACGGCTGTGCCGCGAGCACGGCGGCGGACTCTACGTCGCGGAGATGGTGACGTCGCGCGCTCTCGTCGAGCGCACGCCGGAGAGCCTGCGCATCATCCACCACGACCCCGACGAGACCCCGCGCTCCGTGCAGGTGTACGGGGTGGACCCCGCGACCATCGGCGCAGCCGTGAGGATGCTGGTGGAGGAGGACCGGGCGGACCACATCGACATGAACTTCGGCTGCCCGGTGCCCAAGGTGACCCGCAAGGGCGGGGGAGCGGTGCTGCCGTGGAAGCGCGACCTGTTCCGCAACATCGTGCGCGCCGCCGTCCGCGAGGCCTCGCGCCGCGACATCCCCGTCACCGTCAAGATGCGCAAGGGCATCGACGACGACCACCTGACCTACCTGGACGCGGGCCGCATGGCCGAGCGCGAAGGCGCAGCCGCGGTGGCGCTGCACGCGCGCACGGCCGCTGAGTACTACTCCGGAACCGCGGACTGGACCGCCATCGCGCGCCTCAAGGAAGCCGTCACCACCATCCCGGTGCTCGGCAACGGCGACATCTGGGCCGCCGAGGACGCGCTGACCATGGTCGAGCAGACCGGCTGTGACGGCGTGGTGGTGGGACGCGGGTGCCAGGGCCGTCCCTGGCTGTTCGCGGATCTCCAGGCGGCCTTCGAGGGGCGCGCCGATCGCGTGCAGCCGGGACTGCGCGTGGTCGCGGACACGATCTACCGTCATGGCGAGCTGATGGTGCGCTTCTTCGGTGACGACGAGCAGAAGGCCATGCGCGAGATCCGCAAGCACATGGCCTGGTATCTCAAGGGCTATCCGGTGGGCGGCGACCTGCGACGCTCGCTCGGGCTGGTCGAGACGCTGGCACAGCTGCGTGAGCTGCTCGACTCGCTGCCGCTCGACGAGCCCTACCCGGGCGCGGCGGCCGAGGGAGCCCGCGGGCGACAGGGAACGCCCAAGCGGCCGGCCTGCCCGGACGGCTGGCTCGACACGCAGGAGATCACCCCGGACCTCGAGGAGCGCCTGCGGGAGGCCGAGCTCAGCGTCTCCGGCGGCTAGGCGAGACCGTTCGGCAGCTCGCCATCCGCATCGGCAGGGCCGCCGTCGTCGGGAACGGGGCGCTCGTCGCGCGGCTCACGCGCCGGCACGAGCGTGAGCTGCACCATGCCGTCCCCATAGCGGCGCACGTCCGCGACGGTGATGTGGTGGCGCGACTGCGCACCAGCGAACAGCGCGTGACCGGCCCCGAGCACGGTGGGGTGGACGGTCACCACCATCTCGTCGATCAGCTCCGCGTCGAGCGCCTGGCGCACCACGCTGCCGCCGTCGACGTAGATGTCCTTGCCGCCGGCGATCCTGGTCGCCTCGTCGACGAGGTTGGCGATGGGGGCCGATGCGCCTGTCACCGTCGCGGGGGCGCCTTCCAGCGGCCGTCCGGTCGCCACGAGCATCGGCGTGTCGCCATACGGCCAGTCGCCGCCCATCGCGGAGACCACGTCGAACGTGCGCCTGCCCATGAGGATCGCCCCCACGTCTGCCATGAAGGTGTCGAAGCCCAAGGCGTCGGTGGGGGAGTCGGCCCAGCGGCCGGACGCCATGGGAGCCCACGGTGGCCTCGCCGCCTCCAACCACGCGATGTCGTCATGAGGTCCGGCGATGAAGCCGTCGATCGAGCTGGCGATGAAGACGCGTACCTTTCCCATGCGCTCAGGTTAGGACGGCGCTCGGACATGCGCGCATCGGCGCTGACGTGGCGCGGCTGCCAGGGCGAACATCCGATGACGCCCACGCGGGGCGTTCGCGGCGCTCATGCGGGTGCCGGATAGCATCGAGGTGTGACCGACCTACCCGAGGGCTACCGCGACGCGGATGTCGAGCGCTGGATCCCGGAGCCGGCCAAGGCCGCCGAGCGCACGCCGTTCGAGCGCGACCGTGCGCGCATCGTGCATTCGAGCGCGCTGCGACGGCTCGGAGCGAAGACGCAGATCCTGGGACTCGGCTCCGGGGACTTCGTCCGCACGCGCCTCACGCATTCCCTCGAGGTGGCGCAGGTGGGACGCGAGCTGGGCAAGGCCCTGGGATGCTCGCCCGACATCGTCGACGCCGCGTGCCTGGCACACGACCTGGGCCACCCGCCGTTCGGACACAACGGGGAGCGGGCCCTCGATGCGGTCAGTCGGGAGATCGGCGGCTTCGAGGGCAACGCCCAGACGCTGCGCCTGCTGACGCGCCTCGAGCCCAAGTCGATCGATCCGGCCACGGGCCGCTGCGTGGGGCTCAACCTCACGCGCGCGAGCCTCGACGCCGCGGTGAAGTATCCGTGGCGCGAGCCAGCCGCGCCGCGCCGGCCGGATGGCACGGAGTCCCGCAAGTTCGGTGTCTACGAGGACGATCTGCCCGTGTTCGAGTGGCTGCGCGAAGGATCCGTGGGGACCCAGCAGAGCTTCGAGGCGCAGGTGATGGACGTCGCGGACGACATCTCATACTCGGTCCACGACCTCGAGGACTCGATCGTGTACCGCTCCATGAAGCTGTCCACGCTCCGCGACCCGGGCCAGGCGCGAGACGTGATCGCTCACGTGCGCGAATGGTACGGAGCGGGGGAGGACGAGCCTCTCCTCGACGCGCTCGCGCGCCTGCAGGCGTTCCAGTGGTGGGCGGATGACTACGACGGGTCGCGCCGCTCGCTCGCCGCGCTGAAGGACATGACCAGCCAGATCATCGGCCGCTTCGCGCAGGCGATCATCACGGCCACCCGGGCGCAGCACGGCGAGGGCGCGCTGACCCGGCACGACGCGTCGCTGGTGGTGCCGCAGGACACGCTGGACGAGATCCTCATGCTCAAGGGCATCGCCGTGCACTTCCTGATGGCGCCGCGCGAGACGAGCCCCACCTACGCGAAGCAGCGCAAGGTGCTGCAGGAGCTGGTGCGGGCGATCGCGGACCGCGGAGCTGCCGCGATGGAGCCGCAGTTCGCTCTCGACTACGCGGAGGCCTCCGGAGACGCCGAGCGACTGCGCGTCGCCGTGGACCAGGTCGCCTCGCTCACCGACACGTCCGCGTACAACTGGCACCACAAGTACTGCCTCAGCCCGTGAGGGCTGGGGCCAGTCAGGCCCCGCCCGACGCGTCGACCACGGCCGATGCGCGTGAGCCCCGCACCAGCACCACCAAGGCGATCACGGGGAGGGCCAGGGGCACCCACCCGTAGGCCGAGCCGAAGCCCGTCCAGACCGTCTCATCCGGCCACAGGTCCGGCGCGAGGTAGCCCAGTGCGCCCACCACGATGACGCCCACCAGCTCGACGGTGGTCCCGACGATCGCGACGCGTCGCCATCCGCGCCACAGAGCGATCGCGATCAGCACGTACAGGATCGCCGATGCGCCCGAGAGCAGGTAGGGCAGCGGCGCCTCGGAGAGCCTGGTCGAGATCTGCACGACGGACCGGCCCGTCGCGGCAAGGCCGAGCACGGCGTACGCGACGATCAGCAGGATGCGGCCGATGGGGTTCATGCGGCGCCGAGGAGGACGGCCACGCGCCACGCCAGCACGGCGGCCGCGATCGCGATGATGAGCGCCGCGCCGCCGTCGACGCGGGCGATCTGGTCCGGCTGCAGCACCGGGCGGTTCGGGTCGGGGTCGAGTGCCGCGGCGTCGGGTGCGCCCAGACGGCCGATTCCCAGCAGCGGGATGAGCGCCACCGACGCCAGCAGGTAGCCCAGCGTCAGCACGATGCCCGCATCGTTGCCGCTGATCAGCAGCACCAGGACCGTCACCAGCTGGATCGCGGTGACGATCCACATGCCGGTGACCACCCCTTGCAGGACACGGTGGGCGCGCACCCAGACCATCGTGACGATGCCCGTCGCGGCCAGCACGGCACACCACACCAGCACGGCGGGGTAGATCAGCCCCGAATACAGCTCCAAGTGAGGTCTCGGGCTACTGCTGCTGGGCCTGCTTGACGCGCATGGGCAGGCGCGACACCTCTTCGCCGTCCACGGAGATCACCCAGGCGAACATGCCGGCCTCGGCGAAGCGCAGTCCGTCGATGGTGAACGCGAAGCAGGCGACCTGCTCGTCGCCGTCAGCGAGCTGCGGGGGACGCCCGAGCGTGAACTCGCCACCCATGGCGCGCACAGGGGCGGCCTTGCCCTCGGAGTCCGCGCGCACGCCGATGGGGTAGTCCTTGCCGTCCTCGGTGACGAGCTTGAGCTCGAACTGGTGGGTCACGTTGGTCGCGGTGAACGGCACATGCACGGTCGCGCCCACGGCGAGGCGGCGGTGGGCGGCGGGGAACTGGCGCACGTAGATGGTGTTCCATCCGGCGCCCAGCGCGTAGATCTTGCCCTGGACGACCTCGGCCGAGTCAGCGAGGAAGGCATCGACTCTCACAACGGGATCCTTTCGTGGAGGTTCCCGAACAGCCTACTGACCTCTGGAGGCGGGGGCGTGCGCTGTTCGCGGTGGGCCGATGCGCGGGTGCCGCTCGCGGCCGGGCGGCAGTGGTGGCGCGAGTAGGGTGATGCCGTGGCAGGCACCATCAATCGGGACGACATCGCGGCGGTCCGCGAGCGCGCGCCGATCGAGGAGATCATCGGCCAGCACGTCGCCCTCAAGAGTGCCGGCGTGGGGACGCTCAAGGGATTGTGCCCGTTCCACGACGAGCGCACGCCGTCCTTCAACGTTCGCCCCGCCGCCGGCCGCTGGCATTGCTTTGGCTGCGGCGAGGGCGGCGACGTCATCGAGTTCGTGATGCGCCTGGACGGGCTGCCCTTCGCGGAGGCCGTCGAGTACCTCGCCGAGCGCGCGGGCGTCCAGCTCCGCTACGAGGCGGGCGGGAGTGCGAAGCGAGAGGGCACCAGCGGCCAGCGCAAGCGGCTGCTCGAGGCCCACCGGGTCGCTGCCGCCTACTTCGCCGAGCAGCTCGCGAGCCCTGAGGCGCGCATCGGACGGGACTTCCTGCGCGAGCGAGGGTTCGATCGCGCGGCGGCGGAGATGTTCGGCGTGGGCTATGCGCCTCAGGGCTGGTCGCACCTGAGCGACCACCTCAAGTCGAGCGGCTTCACCATCGACGAGCTGCGCGCGTCCGGGCTGGTGTCCGAGGGGGCGAAAGGCGTCTACGACCGCTTTCGCGGACGTCTGGTGTGGCCCATCCGGGACGTGACGGGAGAGGTGATCGGCTTTGGCGCTCGTCGACTGCACGAGGACGATCAGGGCCCCAAGTACCTCAACACCCCCGAGACGGCCCTCTACAAGAAGGCCCAGGTGCTCTACGGCCTCGACCTCGCGAAGAGCGCGATCCGCACCGAGCGCACGGCCGTGGTGGTCGAGGGCTACACGGACGTGATGGCGTGCCACCTGGCCGGCATCACCAACGCCGTCGCCACGTGCGGCACCGCGTTCGGTACGGACCACGTCAAGGTGGTGCGCAGGCTCATGGGCGACACCGGTGGGCCGCAGACCAAGATCGGCGAGTCCGGCGCCAAGGTGGTCTTCACGTTCGATGGCGACGAGGCGGGCCAGAACGCCGCGCTCAAGTCCTTCCAGCTGGACCAGCAGTTCCTCGCCCAGACGTTCGTCGCCGTCGACCCGGACGGTAAGGATCCGTGCGACCTGCGCCAGGACGGGGGAGACGAGGCGGTGCGGGCGCTGCTCGATCGGCGCGTGCCCCTGTTCGAGTTCGTGATCCGTACGTCGTTGAGCTCGCACGACCTCGAGACCGCCGAGGGCCGGGTGGCGGCCCTGCGCGCTGCCGCTCCCGTGGTCGGGGGGATCAAGGATCGTGCGCTCCAGCCGGAGTATGCGCGGCGCCTCGCCGGCTGGCTGGGCATGGACGTGGACGCCGTGACGCGCGCCGTGAAGGACGCCGGTCGCGCGCGCCAGGGCTCGTCGCACGAGCCACCCGCCGCCACCGGTGCCATCCCCGTGGACCCCGCCGTCGCATCGGCCCGTCCCAATCCTCGGGATCCCGTGGTGCGTGCCGAGGCCATGTCTCTCGGCGTGCTGCTGCAGTCTCCGCGCGAGGTGGCGAGCGACCCGCTGGGCGCGCAGGTGATCGCCGATCTCGACGCCGCCGCCTACACCGTGCCGCAGTACCGCGCCGTGTACGAGGCCATCCAGGCCACTGGCGTTCCGGGGAGCGTGGGCTCCGACTGGGCCAACGATGTCGCGGAACAGGCCGGTCCCACGCTCGCGGTCGTGGTCTCCGAGCTCGCGGTGACGCCGCTGCCGCACGACCGGCCGGACGCGCTGGGCCACTGGGGCGCGACAGTGCTGGCTCGCGTGCTCGATCTCAGCATCACACGCCGGATCGGGGATCTCCGCGGCCGCATGCAGCGCGCCGGAGCAGGCACCGAGGAGGGTCAGGCCGCGTTCGCCGAGATCATCCGCCTCGAGACAGCGCGCCGGTCCCTGCGCGAGCCGTGACGCCGAGTGGACAGCGGATGTCACGGGACGGCCACAGTCTCGTGAACGCGCTGTTACCGATGTGAAAATTCTGGGCTCAAGCGCGCGAACGCTGCGCGGCTGTGTATAGGTTCGATGGAAGGCCGCGATGCCGCGGCGTCTGACGACGCCATTCGGCGTCGCATGAGATCCCGAACCGAAAGGTGACACTGTGCGAACCACGTTCAACCCCCTGGCCGCCGCCGCGCTGGTCGGAGCGACCGCGCTGGTCGTGGCCGGCTGCGCCAGCTCCGACGAGCCCGAGGACGACGTCACGACGGACTCGACGGCCACTGCCGAGGAGACCGACGACGCCATGGAGGGCGGCGAGGGTCTTCCCGAGGAGCTCATCCTGGGTCTCGTCCCGTCCGACGAGGTCGACCAGCTGGTCACCGATGGCGACGTGCTCGCAGAGCTGCTCGCCGCGGAGCTCGGCGTCGAGGTCACCACGTTCATCCCGGACAGCTACGCGGCCGTGGTGGTCGCGATGCAGACCGACCAGGCGGACATCGGCTTCCTGGGCCCGATCGCGATGGTCCAGGCCGTCGACGAGGCCGGCGCGGTGCCCGTGCTGCAGTCGGTCCGCTACGGCTCCTCCAGCTACGTCACGCAGTGGATGACGAACGACCCCGACACGTTCTGCATGGACGAGGTCACCACCGAGGCGGACGACGAGGGCGTGAACTACTCGTACTGCAACGGTGCGACCGGCTACGACGGCCCTCAGGGCGAGGATGCGCTCGCGCTCATCGACCCCAGCTCGCAGATCGCGTTCGTGGATGAGAGCTCGGCGTCCGGCTACTACTACCCGGCGACGCAGCTCGAGTCGATCCTCGGCATCGACCCGCTGGTCGACCTGACCGGCTCGTTCTTCGCCGGCGGCCACCCGCAGGCGGTCCAGGCCGTGTACGACGGCGACGCCGTGGTCGGCACCTCGTTCAACGACGCGCGCTCTGAGCTCGCAGCCGAGTTCCCCGACGTGGGCGAGCAGGTCGTGGTCTTCGCGTACTCGACCAACATCCCCAACGACGGCGTGGTGCTCTCGTCGGACCTGTCCGCTGAGGCGCAGCAGCAGATCACGGAGGCGCTGATGGCGATCGCAGAGACTGAGGAGGGCCTCGCCGCCCTGGACGCGGTCTACAACATCGAGGGCCTCGAGCCCGCGGACACCGCTGCACTCGACGAGGCCCGCCAGGTGGCGGCGAACTTCGGCGAAGGCTGAGACGTCTGACCGTCGCGGTGACCGCAGCCCCGCGTGGGCGGCGGTCACCGCGACGGCGTCTCATGGCCGGAACCATTTCGTGAAACAGTGAATCCATGATCGAGCTCAAGGACGTGACCGTCCGGTATCCCAACGGCGTGATCGGACTGGACGGCGTCGACCTGCAGATCCCCGACGGCCAGTTCGTCGTGGTCGTCGGCCTGTCCGGCGCAGGAAAGTCCACTCTCATCCGCACCATCAACGGGCTGGTGCCCGTCACGTCCGGAACCCTCACGGTGGACGACATGGAGGTCTCCGGGGCCTCCAAGCGTGAGCTGCGGGCGATCCGATCCAAGATCGGCATGATCTTCCAGTCGTTCAACCTGGTGAAGCGCACCTCCGTGATGAACAACGTCATCATGGGCCAGCTGCACGACATCCCGTGGTGGCGCTCGCTGCTGGGGCTGTGGAGCAAGGAGGAGAAGGAGCGCGGCTTCCAGTCGCTCGAGCGCGTGGGCATCGTCGAGAAGGCGTGGACACGCGCATCCGAGCTGTCGGGCGGTCAGCAGCAGCGGGTCGCCATCGCCCGCGCATTGGCCCAGGACCCCACGGTGATGCTCGCGGATGAGCCAGTGGCCTCGCTCGACCCTCCCACGGCGCAGATGGTGATGAAGGACCTGCAGCGCATCAACCGCGACCTGGGCATCACGACAGTCGTGAACCTGCACTTCCTGGACCTGGCGCGCGCGTTCGGCGACCGCGTGATCGGCATGCGCGACGGGAAGGTCGTGTTCGACGGCACCGGCGCGGAGGCGGACGATGCGGTGTTCGAGCGCATCTACGGGCGCTCGCTGACCGCGGACGACACCCTCACCGAGAGCGCATGAGCGTCGAAGCGCCCCCTCGCGCGGCAGCGACGGACCGCCCCCGCAAGCCTGCGCCGTCCCCGGTGGTGATCGGCGGCCTGGTGGTCGCCGCGGCGTTCACCTGGTGGGCCGGCCACTCCCTGGGCTTCTCGCTGAGGCCGCTCGTCGAGAACTGGTCCAACGGCTGGGTGGTCATCGAGCAGTTCCTCAGCCCCAACTGGCCGTTCATCTGGCGGGTGTGGGACGCATGGGTCGAGACCATCGCCATCTCGATCGTGGCGAGCGCGGTGGGCGTGAGCCTCGGACTGCTGTTCGCGTTCCTCGCCTCGCGCGTCACCAACCGTTCCGCGTGGGGCTTCCGCGCGACGCGGTGGTTCCTGTCGGTGCTGCGGTCGCTGCCGGACATCGCGTACGTGCTGATCTTCGTGGCCCTGGTGGGCGTGGGATCCCTCGCCGGCATCCTGGCGCTCATCCTGTTCAACATCGGCATCGCGGCGAAGCTCACGAGCGAGACCATCGACGCCGTCGACACCGGTCCGTTGGAGGCAGCTGACGCCTCGGGCGCCGGCACCGCCGCGCGCGCCCGTTGGGCCGTGATGCCGCAGATCCTGCCCAACTACCTGTCGTACTGCCTCTACATCTTCGAGCTCAACATCCGCGCCTCGGTCGTGATCGGCATCGCCGGCGGTGGCGGCATCGGCTCCGTCATCAACGTGCAGTTCTCGCGCTTCGAGTACGAGAACGTCGCGGCGATCGTGGTCGCGCTGTTCGTGGTGGTGCTGCTCATCGACCAGCTCTCGCAGTATCTGCGCCGGAGGTTCGTGTGAGCGCCGCGACCAACCGCACCCAGCCAGCCACGGCGTCGGCCGTCACGACGCCCCGGCCCAGCGAGCCGTCCAAGACCAAGGCGACGCTCACCTGGCTCGCCCTGCTGGTGATCTTCGGGGGCGCGGTGTGGCTCTCGAACGCCAGGTGGAGCGAGATCACCGGAGTCTTCACGGATGGCTGGCGCTACTTCCAGCTGATGCTCGACGGCGTTCTCGAGAACCCCTTCGCCGAGCCGTGGTCCGGCTACTGGACACTCGCGCTCGAGAAGATGATGGAGTCGGTGTACATGGCGTGGGTGGGAACGCTCATCGGCGCCATCGTTTCGATCCCGTTCGGGTTCCTCGCGGCGCGCAACGTCTCAGGCCGCGTCACCGTCCAGGTCACCCGTGGCTTCCTCAACCTCATCCGCGCCGTGCCGGAGCTGGTGTTCGCGATCATCATCATGCTGCCCATCTTCGGCTTCGGGCCGGTGGCCGGAACTGTCGCGCTGGGAGTGGGCGCCGTCGGAACGCTGGGCAAGCTCACCGCGGAGGCGCTCGAGGGCATCGACACGGGCCCGGTCGAGGCCGCCCGGGCCGCCGGCGCCCGCAAGCTCGCGGTGCTGCGCTGGGCGTACTGGTCGCAGGTGCTGCCCGAGGTCGTGGCGTTCTGGCTGTACCGCTTCGAGATCAACATCCGTGCCTCGGCCGTGCTGGGCATCATCGGCGCGGGGGGCATCGGCCAGCTGCTGGGCCAGCTGTTCGGCCGGCGCGAGTGGGAGCAGATCGGCATCGCGCTCGTCGTGGTGATCGCCGTCACGCTGCTCGTGGATGCGCTCTCCGGGGCCATCCGCCACCGCATCATCAGCGGCGGCGCGGTCAAGGAGAGCACGTTCAAGGAGGACGCCGTCTCGGCGGTGTGAATCGCGGGAGGGCTGTCATGTCGCGGCAACGGATCTCGCGGAGGACCTGGGCCGGCCGCGCGCCTCGCTCGGGACCGGAGCGATCACCCTCGCGCAGAACTACCCGTCCCAGGCAGAGGTCGACGAGCGCTTCGCGTCCGCGCTGGAGGCAGGAGCGACCGAGATCAGGGCGCCGGTGGCGACCGAGTGGGGCGGCTACAGCGGCTATGTCGCAGACCCGGACGGCCACGTATGGGAGCTGGCGGTCAACCCGTTCTGGACCCTTGCTGACGACGGGTCCGTGACCATCCCCGCTCACCTCCCGGAGGCGTAGCGCCCCAGGAACGCAGAAGAGCCGGCCCGCATCGCGGACCGGCTCTCAGGGGCTCCTCCAGTTGGACTCGAACCAACAACCTGCCGATTAACAGTCGGCTGCTCTGCCAATTGAGCTATGGAGGATCGCGATGCACGAGTTTACATGACTCGGGCAGGCTCGCTGACACCCGCGAAGGGCCGATGCGCGGGCGCGGATAGACTGGCGCGCGGCCGCCCGCGGGGTGGTCACCGGGCCAGTAGCTCAGCCGGTTAGAGCAGCGGACTCATAATCCGTCGGTCGTGGGTTCGAGCCCCACCTGGCCCACGTCGGTGTGCACTCGCTACTGGGGTGCCCCGCCACTTGGCAGAGGTCTCGCTGAGAATCCCCTGGGGTGCGCCGAATGGTCGAGAGCGCGTCGGGGTCAGCCGGGTCGGGCCGGAACCCGTCAGCAGCATCACGGCGGTCCTCTTCCACGGATTCAGTGGCAGGGCACGGACTGCGCGCCGCCACGAGCGCTTCGCACTGCGCTACTCGTGTTCGGGAAGCCGCGGCGCGGACAATCCGGGGTCGCGACCGATGAGCGCCGCGCGGGTGACCGCGGAGGAGCCGAACCGATCGCGTACCGCGTCGAGCGCGACGTCCAGCCTGGCGTCGGTGCGCGCGCCCTCGTTCCAGTCGAGGGAGAGCTCCCCCTGAACTGTGCCAGCGCGAGTGACGTGTGAAAGCGAGACTCCGATCAGGGTGATGCCGCGTTCGGCGATGTCGCGATCTGCCGCGGCGAGCAGGCTGTGGGCCACCGTCAGCAGCGTCTCGGTGTGATCGGTGGGCGCGGGGAGGGTGCGCGATCGAGTCGCCTTCGTGAAGTCGCCGTAGCGGAGGCGCAGCACGACGGTGGCGCACGAGGATCCCCGATCGCGCAGGCGCTTCCCGAGCCCGTCGACGATCTGGGTGACGATCAGCTCGAGCTCACCGCCCGAATGGGGCCGGTTACCGAGCGCGCGCTGCGAGCCGATGGATCCGTGGCGCCTGGTCGTCTCGACTGGCCGCGGATCTCGGAGCCGGGCCAGCGCATGCAGCTGGGCACCGGCTGCCCTGCCGAGCCACTGCTCGGCGGTCGCCGCCTCGATCTCCGCCAGCTGTCCGACGGTGTAGATGCCTCGCGCGTGCAGCTTCTCCGCGGTCACCGCGCCGACGCCCCAGAGCCGTTCGACCGGGAGCGGATGGAGGAACGCCTCCTCGCCTTCCGGCTCCACCACGAGGAGCCCGTCAGGTTTGCTTGCCGCGCTCGCGACCTTCGCCAGGAACTTGGTTCTCGCGACGCCCACGGAGATGGGAAGGCCCACGTCGCCACGCACGCGTTCCCGCAGCCGTGTGGCGATCTCGACGGGGGCTCCTGCTATGCGGCGCAGTCCCCCCACCTCGAGGAACGCCTCGTCGATCGAGATCCCCTCCACAGAGGGGGTGGTGTCATGGAACACCTCGAAGACCGCACGGCTGGCCGCGGAGTAGGCCTCCATCCGGGGCGGGACGATGACTGCGTCGGGGCACAGCGCGCGCGCCCGCTGCACACCCATCGCCGTGCGCACCCCTCGTGCCTTCGCCTCGTAGCTCGCGGCGACCACGACTCCGCCGCCCACGATCACGGGACGGCCCCGCAGCGCGGGATCGTCCCGCTGCTCCACCGAGGCGTAGAACGCGTCGAGATCCGCGTGGAGCACCGTCGCCTCGCCGCGCACCCGCCACCTCCTGCCGCCACCCGCTCTTTCCGACATGGTCTCACCCTGGCCTGACATCGCAGGCGCGGCGGCACGCGCGCTCGCGGGCCACCCGGCCGATGAGCGCGCGCCAGCCTCAGCTTCCAGCGCGACCAGCTCGACCGCATGGTGCTGCAAGATCTGGATGCCGCCGAGGTGGTCCTCACGGGCATGGACTGGAGGAAGAAGCGCCCTAGTCAGGCAAATCCCAGTCTTGCCCCCTCTATGTCATCCCTCATTGCTAGCGTGGGCGCATGGTGACGATCTCCACCTCGCCGGATTGCGGGAACGCGCCCAAGCAGGTCTACGGGCGAGATGTGCTCGCCGCCACCGACGCGCTCATCGCCGCGTTGTGCCCACCCGGACTCGACTCCGTCACCTTCCTCACACCCGCCGCACATGCCTGACTACCTGTTCGACGCCGTGCTGTGGCGCTGGACCGGCAACGGCGCCGCATGGGTGTTCCTCACCGTCCCAGAGGACATCGCCGACCAGGTCGAGGCGCAGCAGGTGGGTCCCGGGCGGGGCTTCGGCGCTGTGAAGGTGCGCGTGACCATTGGCTCGAGCACGTGGGACACCTCGATGTTCCCGTCTCAGGAGCACGCCTCGTACATCCTGCCGGTGAAGGCTCCGGTGCGGCGCAAGGAGGGGCTCGACGCCGGCGACACGGCGACGGTGAGGATCCTGCTGATCGACCCGTGACAGGTGCTTGCTGCGGGGTCCGCTGGACGCGATATTCACCCTGGGCGCGGTGTGCGAACCTGCGATAGCCTGGCGCCACAGACCGCGAAGAGGGGGACCACCCATGGGATTCATCCAGGCTGCAGCAGGGGCGATCGGCGGCACGCTCGCCGACCAGTGGATCGACTTCCTGATCCCGCCGGACAACGTCCCTGCGACGGCGGTGATGTTCCCCGCGGTGCCCAAGGGACAGAACGCCGGTCGCGGCTCCAACGTCCGCGGCTCCGAGAACATCATCACCGACGGCTCCAAGATCGTGGTGCCGGAGGGCATGGGTCTGCTCACCTTCCAGGACGGCCGGATCACGAACTTCGTGGGCGAGGCCGGCGGCTACATCTACTCGAACGATGACCAGCAGGCGAAGTCGCTGTTCACCGGCGGCGGCATCTTCTCGTCGACGCTGCAGAGCTCCTGGGAGCGCTTCAAGTACGGCGGCCAGCCCGGTGCCCAGCACCTGGCCTTCTACGTCAACCTCAAGGAGGTGCCGAACAACCGGTTCGGCACCCAGGGACCCATCTACTGGGATGACCACTATCTGGGCACCCAGGCCGGCGCCGTCACACGGGGCTCCTACACGCTCAAGGTCGTGGACCCCATCCTGTTCGCGAAGTCCATCGTGCCCGCGGAGTACATCACCCAGAACGCCGGGATCTTCGACATCACGGCCGTCGACAACCCGGTATCCGAGCAGCTGTTCAACGAGGTCGTGGGATCGCTGTCGGCCGCGTTCTCTCGCTACACGAACGACGGCGAGCGCGGCAACCGGATCTCCAAGATCCAGGGCGACGCACTCGGCTTCGCGCGGTCGCTGTCCGAGGTGGTCGAGGAGCACTACAAGTGGACCCTCGAGCGGGGCATCACCATCCACGCCGCCGCGCTGCTGGCCATCGAGTACGACGCCCCCACAGCGAAGCTGCTGGAGGACGTGCAGAAGGCCGATGCGCTCTCGGGTGGCCGTGGCGACTCGTTCCTGCGGCAGTCCGCCGCCCGCGGCATCCAGTCCGCTGGCGAGAACGGCGGCGGCGACGGCCTCGCCTTCATGGGCATGGGCATGAACGCGGCCGGTGGCGCGCTCGGTGGCCTCATGCAGAACCAGCCTGGGCAGCAGCCGGTCCCGCAGCAGGGCATCGGTCAAGCAGGCTCTGGCCAGCAGGCCGCGCCGGCTCAGCAGGGCGGCGGGGGAGGCGGCGCGAGCGCCGCCGACCAGATCCGCGAGGCGAAGTCGATGCTGGACGAGGGCCTGATCACCCAGGAGGACTTCGACGCGCTCAAGCGCAAGGCTCTGGGCCTCTAGCCGCTGTTCCTCGGAGGACCCATGACTGAGCCCACCAGCTCCCCGGGCTCGCCCGCGCCGCAGCCCCGCGGCGCCGGCGAGCCGCCCATCAGCGAGAACGCTGACCCGCGCCTGATCGACACGACCACCGGCCAGGCGCACGGCCACGACGACTGCCCGCGGTGCGGCAGCACCGAGGTCAGCCGCAAGGGCAACACCATGAGCCTCATCTGCGGATTCTGTCGCTACGAATGGGTGGGGATGCGGCTCGAGGAGGCGCACGGTCTGGGTGAGGGCATCGGCGACCTCGCAGGGCGCGTGATGACGTCGGGAGCGACGGACATCACCAGCGCGGACACTCTCATCACGATCAAGTGCACAGGCTGCGGGTCGGAGGTCGTGGTCGACACCGAACGCACGCTCGAGGCGCGCTGCCACTGGTGCCGCTCGATCCTGTCGATCAACGACAAGATCCCCAACGGTGCTGTGCCGGACGGCATCCTGCCCTTCCACGTCACCAAGCAGGACGCGATGGCGCGCATCGGCGAGTTCGCGGGCAAGCGCACGTTCTTCGCCCTCAAGAAGTTCCGCGAGGAGTTCAAGGCGGACAACGTGCTAGGCGTGTACCTGCCGTACATGACCGTCGACGGCAACGTCAACGCTCGCCTGCACGGGCAGGGAGAGGTGCTGACGCGCAAGTACACGGTCCAGACCGGCAAGAACTCGCGCACCACCTACTACGACGCGGACGTGTACGACGTGGTCCGCGACTTCGACCTGCACATCGACGACCTCATCGTCGAGTCCTCCGCGACGCGGTCGAACATCGACAATCGCTCGAACACGAACAACATCATCAACTCGCTGCTGCCGTTCGATGTCAAGAACATGGTGGCCTTCGACAGCAACTACCTGGGCGAGGCCTCCGCAGAGAAGCGGGACCTCAACATCGACGACGTCGCGCGCAAGGCGCACTCGCAGTTCCTCACCATGGCACGCGAGTCGATCCGTGATGACATCACAGGCTATGACCGCGGCGTGCGCTGGACGCATGAGGAGATGGACGTCCACGGCAGTCGGTGGGCGTCGTTGTTCCTGCCCATCTGGCTGTACAGCTACGCGGAGACGCAGGACGACGGCCAGGTGATGGTCCACTACATCGCCGTCAACGGTCGCCACGGGAACGTGATGGGCTCGGTTCCCATCAACAAGTCTCGCCTGTGGGGTGTGACGTTGCTGTCCACTGCACTGGCAGCGGCCGTGATGTGGCCCATGGCGTTCCTGGTGACGGTGGCGGCGTGATCGCGGCTCAGGTCCAGGGGAGCGCGGCCGTGGTCCTGGCCTCGGACGGCGAGGGCGGTGCCGCGCTGTTCGGACTGGTGCTGTTCGCAGCGCCGTTCGTGATCGGCTGGTTCGTCTACACGACGCTCTACCGCCGCTACCGCAATCAGAACGCGCGCTACCTGTTCGAGCACACCACCTCGGCCAAGCGCAGCAACCTTCAGCGGTGGGACACGTTCACGCGCGCCAAGAACCGCCAGCGCAGCTCGAAGATCGATGGGCGCAACGACGATGAACCGCTGGAGCGCACGGCGCACTCGGTGGTGCGCGAGGCCATGGAGCCGCGGCAGGCTCAGGAGGAGCGCGTCGCCCAGGAGGCGCGCCTGGCGCAGGAGGCGCGCGAGGCGCAAGGGGCGCGCGAGGGCGCGCCTGAGCGACAGGCGGATGCGCCGCGCACCGAGCCGCCTACGCCCAGCGCCGGTGGCGGCCAGCAGGGGCCATCCGTCTGACCTGGTCATTGACCGTGCGCCCACCTACGCTGGGATGATGAGCGACGACACCCAGACCAGCAGGCCCTACGGCGGCAACACCCGAGCGGCGTGGCTCGCGACGGCCACCGGGATACCCATCTACGTGATCCTGAGCGCGGTGGTGTGGGGCCCTGGCGTGGCGCTGTATGCGGCGATCGCCGACGAGCCGGGCGCGACGGTCGACTCCGCAGCACTGGCCGTGATCGCCGCGGTGGGCATCCTCATCGCTGTGGTGGGCATCGCGTTCGTGGCACACACCGTGGGCCGCGTGGTCTTCGCCCGCACCAACGACCAGGAGCTGGGCAAGGCGGCGGTCGCCTTCGGAGCGATGGCCGCTGTCCTGGCCGTGGTCCCCGTGGTGCTCATCGCCATGGGCCAGGACGATCCCTGGGCTGCCGCGGCCGCATCCGTGGTCATCATCCTCTTCCCGTGCGCGCTCACGTCCGCCGCGACACGCGCCCTGCTGCCCTCGGTCGATCGCTTCGCGGCGTTGAGGACGGCCGTGATCGTGCTGCTGGTGCTTGCGGTGATCGCCGTGGTGGTGTTCACCTTCTACGCGTTCGTGTAGCCGCGCCGCGACGGGGCTCGGCCCCGATAAGCAGAAGCGGCGGCCACCCCCGTGGGATGGCCGCCGCTGAGCTGCGGTGAGAGCGCCTGAGCGCCCCCCGTCACTTGTCGCGGTCAGTTGCCTCGTTGTACTTCTCCGCGACGGCGTCCTTCGCGTCCTCGACCTTGTCCTTGGCGTCTGCCTTGGTCTGGTCCCACTTGCCCTCGGCCTCAAGCTGCTCGTCGTCCGTCGCCTTGCCTGCGCCTTCCTTCATCTTGCCCTTGGCGTCCTCGGCGGCGTTGTCCAAACGGTCTGAACCACTCATGGCTCTGCTCCTTCTCCTAGGGGTGTCCTGCACCCACGAGAACGCCAAGGGGGCGTCCCCACATTCCGAGGCAGCGGCGAACCGTTCAGTCCCGTGCCAGCAAAAACGCGATGCAGGCGGGAAGCGCGGAGGCGATGTCCAGCGCGGCGACCGGTCCGCCGGCGCCGGCCCGCTCAGCAGCCCGGGCGTGGATCCACGCCGCCCCTGCTCCCGCATCGGCCGCCGTCAGACCCGCCGCCAGCAGCGTGCCGGCAATCCCGGCGAGCACGTCGCCGGCGCCGGCCGTCGCCAGCCATGCAGGGGCCTCGGGGAGCTCGATGAGCAGCCCACCGGGCGAGGCGACGATGGTGCGCGCGCCCTTGAGGAGCACGGTCGCGCGAGCAGTCTCCGCGAGCAGCCGAGCATGGCCAGCACGGTCGGCCGCGATGTCCATGACGGTGACGTCGTGGCGCAGCGCCTGCAGGGTGCGCATGAGCTCCTCGGCATGCGGAGTCAGCAGGACCCGATCCGCAGCCGTCTCGCGCGACCCCGACGCGCGCGAGCGAGCGACGGCCTCGAGCCCGCCGGCGTCGACCACCATGGGCGCTCCCGAGGCCATGACCGCGCCGATCGCGGCGTCCTGCTCGGGGTAGTCCGCCACGCCTGGGCCCACGACCCACGCCTGTGCGCGCGGCAGCGACTCGGCCGCGTCGCCAGGATCGTGCACCACGCACTCGGGACGGAGGCTGAGCACCAGGTCCTGGGCGCGCCGCGGTCCCACGTACCTGACCATGCCGGCGCCGGAACGGACCGCTCCTGAGGTGACGAGCGCGGCCGCGCCCGGGTAGGCGTCGGACCCGGCGACCACCCCCACCACGCCGCGCGAGTACTTGTCGTCGGACTCCGTGGGCACGGGCCAGCGCTCGCGCACGTGCCGCGCAGACCATGTCGTGGGCTCAGTCACCTTCCCAGGGTGTCACAGCGGGACTGCGGTTCCGAGGATTGACCAGCCACGATGGAGCGGGCGTCGTGCCGTGAGACAATGCCGGGCATGGCCATGCGTGAGATCCGGACCACCGGCGACCCCGTCCTGCGCACCGTGTGCGAACCCATCACCACCACCGACGACCGTGTCCGCACGCTCGTCGAGGACCTGCTCGAGACCGTCGACCACGACGGGCGCGCGGGTCTCGCGGCGAATCAGATCGGGGTGAGCCTGAGGGCCTTCTCCTGGAACATCGACGGCGACATCGGCTACATCCTCAACCCGGAGATCGTCGAGCGCTCCGAGGAGCTCCAGGAGCTGGGGGACGAGGGATGCCTGTCCGTCCCCGGGCTGTGGTACCCGTGCGAGCGTCCCGCCTACTCCCGTGCCGTGGGCACGGACCTCGACGGTAACGAGGTGGTGGTCGAGGGCGAGGAGATCTGGGCCCGGCTCATCAACCACGAGGTCGACCACCTCGACGGCAAGCTCTACCTCGACCGCCTGGCCCGCGACGTCCGCAAGCGAGCGATGCGGGAGCTGCGCGAGTCGCTCGAGGCGGCGCAGTAGCCCCTGGTGCGCCTTCAGCGTCGGGGCACGCCCACGTCCGCGATCACCACGCGTCCAGCCGACGAGCGCGCAGGCTCGGTCACGAGGCACGGCTTGGCCGCGGTGAAGGTCACGGTGGCGTCCGCCTTCACGTGAGGTCCGTCGATCGCACCGTCGTCGACGCCCACGCCGCTCGGAACGTCGACCGCCAGCACGGCCGCTGTGTGCGGGATCGCGGCCACGAGCGTCGAGGCCGGCTCGCGCAGCCCGGGCCGCCCGCCGATCCCCACGATCCCGTCGATGACCAGATCCGCGCTCACGACTGCAGCGGAGGCTGACGAGGGATCCGTGCGTGCGTCGACGACCGATGCGCCGGCCGCCTGCGCCTCTCCCAGGCCCTGCTCGTGCCCGCTCGATCCCACCAGCGCCACCGTGACCTCCGCCCCCCGGTAGTGGAGGCGCGCACCCGCCAGCATGGCGTCGCCACCGTTCGCGCCGGATCCCGCCAGCACGGCCACGCGCGCACCGCGGATGCGTCCCGTGCGCTCCGCCAGCATCGCCTCTGCCTCCGCCGCCACCGCATCGGCCGCGCGTGCCATCAGCGTGCGCTCGGAGACCGTTCGCATCGCCCGAGCCTCCGCATCGCGGGTCTGCTGGACCGTCATCACCGTGGCCATGGGCCCAGGTTTCCACACGCCGGGGCGGCACGCTGGCGCATCGCCGCAGGATGAGGCACCATAGACACACACCCGGGCAGTCGGGAGTTCCTTCGAGGTCGTAGGGGAAGACGCACCTCAACAGGAAGGAAGAGTCATGGCTGCCATCACCCGCGGTGTTCTCTTCGTGCACTCAGCCACGCGCGCCATGTGCCCGCACATCGAGTGGGCGGCTCAGTCTGTGCTGGGTCCGCGCGCCTCCTTCGAGTGGACGGACCAGCCCGCAGGCACGGCGCTGTATCGCGCCGAGGTCGCCTGGCAGGGCACTCCTGGCACCGGTGCACGCCTCGCCTCGGCGCTGCGAGGCTGGGAGCACGTGCGCTACGAGGTGACCGAGGACCCGTCCTTCGGCTCGGACGGCGGCCGATGGTCGCACACCCCGTCGCTGGGAATCTTCCACGCCGTCACGGACGTTCACGGCAACATCGTGGTGCCCGAGGACCGCATCCGCGCAGTCCTCGAGTCCGGCGCCTCGGTCACCGAGTTCAAGCGCGCGATGGACCTCGCTCTGGGCGCGGCGTGGGACGAGGAGCTCGAGCCGTTCCGCTACGCCGGCTCCGGTGCTCCGGTACGGTGGCTCCACCGCGTCGGCTGACCAGCGCGGAGGAGGATCCGCCGCGGAAACGCCCAGCGGCGCACGAGGAGTGGACACATGCAGGAGCTGACCCGAGACGAGGCGCTGACCCTCCAGGCGATGGAGGAGGCCATGTGGCGGCCGGAGACGCGCTTCGACCCGCGCTACATGGATGCCGTGCTGGCGGAGAACTTCTCGGAGATCGGCCGCTCGGGACGCGCGTTCACCCGTGAGGACACCCTGGATCTCCAGCCCGTCGAGATCGACATCCAGCTGCCGCTGATGGACTTCACCGCCGTCGCGATCTGCGAGGACGTGGCACTCGTGCGCTACACGTCAGTGCCGTCGCGGGCATCGCGCGGAGCGACGCACCGCAGCAGCGTGTGGGTCAACGACGGCCGCTGGCGGCTGCGATTCCACCAGGCGACGCCCACAGACCTCTGAGGGGAGCCGCGCACGGCCTCACCCCGCATCAGCCGTCACGCGACACGCCAGCACGCGACCGGTGCTCGTGGGACGCAGGCGACGCGAGAGCGTGGACCGTGGCCCCACGGTCCTCACATGTCACGGCCGTGGGGAGGGCGACTCGCCACCCTGGCCGATGCGCGGTCTAGGCGTTCGTGAAGACCAGGGCGACGTTGTGCCCGCCGAACCCGAAGCTGTTGTTGATCGCGGCCACGTCGCCGTCCGAGGGCAGCGCGCGCGGGGAGTCGCGAACGAGGTCGACCTCGAGCTCGGGGTCGGGCGACGTCACGTTGATGGTGGGCGGTGCCGTGCGCGTCTCGAGCGCCTTGATCGTGAACACCGACTCCAGTGCGCCCGCACCACCCAGGAGGTGGCCCGTCATCGACTTGGTGGCGCTCAGCAGCACGTTCTCGGCGTGCGCGCCCAGCAGCCCGCGGATCGCGCGCGCCTCGATCATGTCGCCCACCGGGGTCGAGGTGGCGTGAGCGTTGACGTGCGAGACATCGGTCACGGTCAGGCCAGCCATCTCGAGCGCCTGTGCCATGGCGCGAGTCTGGCCCTTGCCCTCCGGCTCGGGCGCGGCGATGTGGTGGCCGTCCGCCGTGCGGCCGAGTCCCACCAGGTGTGCGTACACGCGTGCACCCCGCGCCGCGGCGTGCTCGGCCGACTCGAGCACGACGATCCCCGCACCCTCTCCCAGCACGAAGCCATCGCGCTCGGTGTCGTACGGACGCGACGCTCCAGCGGGGTCATCATTGCGCTTGGACAGTGCGGCCATGGCGGCGAATGAGGAGATCGGCAGCGGGTGGATGGCTGCCTCGGTGCCGCCGCACACGACCACGTCCGCGCGGCCCTGCTGGATCATCTCGTAGCCCATGGCGATCGCCTCCGCGCCGGAGGCGCATGCGGAGACGGGCGCGTGCGCACCGGCGCGAGCGGTGAGCTCGAGCGACACGTACGCGGCGGGGGAGTTGGGCATGAGCATCGGCACCGTCATGGGGAGGACGCGCCCGGCGCCCTTCTCCTTCATGGTGTCCCACGCGCTCAGCAGCGTCCAGACCCCGCCGATGCCCGAGGAGACCACGGCGCCCAGGCGCTCGGGGTCCACCTCGGGCGAGCCGGCGTCGGCCCATGCCTCGCGCGTGGCCACGATCGCCATCTGGGCGGACGGGTCCATGCGCTTGGTCTCGGGACGAGACAGCACCTCCGACGTGGGCACCACCAGCTGACCGGCGAAGTTCACGGCCATGCCGTAGGTCTCCGCCCAGTCGTTGTCGAGCGTCCGCACGCCAGAGCGGCCGGCGAGTGCGGCCTCCCAGGTGCTGTCCACGTCCCCGCCGAGCGGGTTGGTGGTTCCGAGTCCGGTGACGACGACTGTGGTCATGTGATGCTCCTGATGGGGGTGGTGCGGAAACTGCGGGAAGGGGTCAGCCCTGTGCGCCGGCGATGTAGTCGACGGCGTCGCCCACGGTGGTCAGGTCCTTGACCTTCTCGTCGGGGATGCGCACGTCGAACTTCTCCTCGGCGAGGGTGACGATGGTCATCATCGACAGCGAGTCGATGTCGAGGTCGTCGGTGAACGACTTGTCGAGCTGGACCTCGGCGGTCTCGAGGCCGGTCTCCTCGGCGACGATCTCTGCAAGGCCGGCGAGGATCTCGTTCTTGTCTGCCATGTTTCTCTCCTTGTGGTGGTGATGCGGGGGCATCGGGTTCGTGGTTGACCTCTGGAACTCTAGTAGCGGCCAGCGTCCTAGGGCAGGACGACGACCTGCGCGGCGTAGACCAGGCCCGCGCCAAAGCCGATCTGCAGCGCGAGGTCGCCCGACGTCGCGTCGCCGTCGCGAAGCAGCCGCTCCGTGGCAAGCGGGATCGACGCGGCGGAGGTGTTGCCTGAGTCGACGATGTCCTTGCCCACGGCGACGTGCGAGGGCAGGCCGATCTGCTTGACCATCTGATCGATGATGCGCACGTTCGCCTGGTGCGGGATGAACGCCTTGATGTCGTCCGGGGTGATGCCTGCCGCCTCGATGGCCTGCAGCGCGACCGGCGCCATCTTGAAGGAGGCCCACTTGAAGACGCTGGGACCTTCCTGGTAGAGCGTGGGGAACGCGGTGTCGGCGTCGTCCCGGACCTCGAGCCACGACGCCGTCTGGCGGATGAGCTGAGCACCGGAGCCGTCCGAGCCCCAGACCGTGGGGCCGATCCCGGGGGTGTCGGAGCCGCTCACGACCACCGCTCCGGCGGCGTCGCCCAGCAGGTAGGAGATGGACCGGTCCGCAGGGTCGACGAAGTCGCTCATCTTCTCCGCGCCCACCACCAGCACGTTCCGCGCCGAGCCGGACCGCACCAGCGCATCGGCCTGACCGATGCCGTAGCAGTAGCCGGCGCAGGCGGCGGAGATGTCGAACGCGGCTCCGGTCGAGCCGAGTCGATCCGCGAGCACCGGCGCGCCGCCGGGCGTCATGTGCGGATAGGTGATGGTGGACAGGATCACCGCGTCGATGTCGCCGCCCTCCAGGCCGGCAGCCTCGAGTGCCTCCCGGGAGGCGCGCTCGGACAGGTCGATCACCGACGTGTCCGCGTTGGCACGCACGCGAGTCGCGATGCCGGTCATCTTGCGAATCCACTCGTCTGAGGAGTTGATGGGCTCGATGATGTCCTCGTTGGGGACGGCATTCTCGCCGCGAGCGACGCCCAGTCCGGCGATGCGCGAGAACTCGGGGCCCCGGCGGATGTTCATGGTCGTCACGCGTGCTGCTCCAGGAGCTCTCGGGCTGCGGGGATGTCGTCTGGCGAGGTCAGCGCCACCGCAGGCACGCCCTTGAGGGAGCGCTTCGCGAGGCCGGTGAGAACGCCGCCGGGGGCCACCTCGATGATGCCGGTGACGCCCAGATCGAGCATACGCGCCTGGCAGAGGTCCCAGCGGACCGGGTTGGCGACCTGGCGGACGATGCGCGCGAGCGCATCCGGCCCGTCCGCCACCTCGGCTCCGTCCGCGTTCGACAGGAGCGCCGTGGCCGGAGCGACGGGGGCGACGGAATGTGCGGCCTCGGCGAGGGCCGCCACGGCCGGCTCCATGTACGAGGTGTGGAACGCCCCAGCCACCTGCAGCTCGATCACCCGCGTGCGCGCCGGCGGCTCGGCGGCGAGGGCCTCGATGCCGGCCTTCGAGCCCGCGGCGACGATCTGACCGCCGCCGTTCATGTTCGCTGGCGTCAGCCCCAGCTGCTCGAGCCGGTCGAGCACGTCCTGCTCGACGCCGCCGAGCACGGCGGCCATCGAGGTGGGCTCGGCGGCGGCCGCGGCTGCGGCCATCGCCTGCGCGCGCACAGTGACCAGGCGCATCGCCTCGGCTTCGCTCACGACTCCGGCGAGCGCGGCCGCACCCAGCTCGCCCACGCTGTGGCCGGCGACGAGGCCCGGGATCGCGCCGTCCAGCACCGCGCGGGCCGTCGCGAGACCGGCAGCGACCAGCAGCGGCTGGGCCACGGCGGTGTCGCGAATGGTGTCCGCGTCGGAGACCGTGCCGTGCGCGACGACGTCCGTGTCTGTGGCTTCCGACAACTCGCGCAGGTGTGCAGCGACATCGGCGTGCGCGAGCCATGGCTCCAGCATTCCGGGCTTCTGGGCTCCCTGGCCGGGGAAGAGTACGGCGATCATGCGTCTAGCATCTCCCATCTCGAGGATGCGCGCCGGGACGTGTGTCACCGATTCGTGCGCGTCGAATTGTGGACAGTCTACAAAGGCGTGTGGCTCGAGTCGCGCAGGCGACCGAGAGCGAAGGCAGTCTCAAGCACGTGTGCATCGCGGGTGGACAGCACGTCCCATCCCGTCAGCTGCGCCACCTTCTTGAGGCGGTAGCGGACCGTGTTGGCGTGGACGAACATGGTGCGCGCGGCGAGCTCGAGCGAGCGCCCGCAGTCGAGATAGGTGGCGATGGTGTCGCCGAGCGCGCCGCCCGCGCGCTGGATGGGGTCGTAGGCGATCGAGATGAGCCGCTCACGCGCGGTGGCGTCGCCGACGAGGACGCGCTCGGGCAGCAGATCGTCGGCAGCGGCGGGGCGCGGGGTGAGCGACCACGCAGGTGCGGCGACCACCCCGGACAGCGCCGCTCGCGTGGATCGCGCGACCTCGACCAGCGTGATCGCGGCCGGTCCGATCACGACGGGCCCCGGGCCGAACGACGTGAGCAGCTGTGTCGAGAGCGACTCGTGGCCGTCGTCCGCCCGCGCGATCACGATGAGATCCTCGCCGTGGATTCCCACCAGCGCGCCAGGGGCGGCTCGGCGGATGGTGCGTCGCAGCTCCGCGGACTGCACCTCTCCCAGGGTGCCGTCGGTGAGGCCGACCATCACGAGCGTGGGGCCGGGCTTCCAGCCGAGCGCGGCGGCACGGGAGGGGAGGTCGTCGTCCACCTCCCCTCGCACGAGCGCGTCGACCACCAGCGCCTCGAGACGCGCGTCCCAGGCGCCGCGGGTCTCGGCCGCACGCGCGTAGACCTCGGCTGCGGAGAACGCGATCTCGCGCGAGTAGACCAGGATCGCCTCCCGCACCTCGCGCTCCGAGCCAGGTGACGCGAACTCCCCGGCGTGCTCCTCGACCACCCTCACGACCGTGCGCACGATCGACAGGGTGTGCTGCAGCGACACGGACCTCGTGAGCTCCGGGGGAGCCGCGGCGAACACCTCGGTGGCGCTGCGCTGGCTGTGCTGCGGGTCCGCGTACCAGGACACGAACGAGTCGATCCCGGCCTGCGCGACCGTGCCCACCCACGAGCGCTCCTGTGCGGGCAGCTCCCGGAACCACAGGTACTCGGTGTCGAGACTCTTGAGTGCCGCCGTGGAGAGCCGGCCCGTCGCGGAGCGGAGCCGTCGCAGCGTCTCGGACCGCGCCTGAGTCATCGCCATGGGGCACAGCATAGGGACTCTTGTAGGCGATCGACAACGACGCGCCACGATCGACCGCAGGAACCCCGATTCGGAGCGCATCTGCTTGTTCGCTCCATCCAAACGCGCTGCCGTGCGCGGGGCGTTTGTCCTGCTAGCGCACGGGGTGTCGTATAGCGTGAGAGCACACGGAAGGGAGCATCACGATGACGGAAGCTCGACCGAGGCCTTGGACGGGCGCCCTGCTGGGACTGCTCCTGGGCGTGGTGGCGACAGGACTGCTGTGGCTCACGGGAGTGATCCCGCCCGATCGGCTCTCTCTGTTCGGCATCCTCGCCGTCTGCATCGTCGGCGCGATGGCGCTGACCACGCAGCGGCTGAGCGCTGCACGCGGAGGCGGCATCACGGTGATCGTGATCGCCTCGCTGCTGGGCGGCGTCGCCCTGACCGGCATTCCTGAGTTCGTGAGCGGCGGCGCGTTGTCCGAGCGCTGCACGTTCCAGGGCACCTCCTCACAGGAGGCGGACCCCGTCTCGCCCGCGGACACCTCCGCGCTCGACCCCTTCGATGTCACCACCACCGACACCGTCGAGTGGATGGGCACCGTGCCGGAGACCGCGACGGAGGCCGCGGTCGACGTGGGTCTCGAGGTGGGCGGCTTCACCATCCCGCTTTACTCGACCACGTACGCGAGCCCGTCGGGATCGACCGACTGGGGCGGCACGGTGGACGTCGCGAGCGCGCTGGCGGAGTTCAAGGATCAGTACGCCTTCGATCTCACGGGCACGTATCACTTCTCCGCACAGATCGAGGGCGAGGGAGACGGATGCACGGGCGCGGGCTACGCCCGCGTGCTGGCCCCCAGCGCGTTCGGCGGCGTGATGCTCGCGGTGCTGTGGGCGCTTCTCGCCGTCCTGCTGGTGGCGATCATCGTGGTAGCGGTGGTGGTGCGCCGCTCGATCTCGCACGCCGATGCCCTGGCCGCCACCACCTCCCGAGACCTGCCCCCGGAGGACTCGATCGGCACGGGAGGACCCATCGAGGACGATCCGTCACGCGGACGGACGGGAGGCGCTGGCGCCGCTGGTGCCGCAGCCGGCGCCAGCGCGGCGGGCGGTGGGGCCGCCCGTCGAGACGACGATGCCCCTGCCACCTCGACGAACGCCGATGCCGGCGCGGTGCACGCGCAGACGCCACCCGGGCAGGCGGGAGTCTCCCCGGAGCCGGAGCCGGAGCCGGAGCCGGAGCGGGAGCCGGAGCCGTTGCCGTCGGAGGCCGATCAGCCCACGGTGACGGAGTCATCTGGCGACGGGGGCGGCCCGGAGACGGAAGCATCGGCCGGGCAGACGCCCGCTCCGGAGGAGGGTCCTGCGCCAGAGGACGACCCCCGGAGCGGCCGCAGCTGACGTCATCCCTCCCGCGACGACGAGGGCCCCGCACCGGTGATGGTGCGGGGCCCTCGTCGTGAGCAGTGTCAGGCTCAGGCGTCTCCGCCCGCGTTGCCCGAGGTGCCCTTGGTCACGTCGTGGAGCTCGTAGCGCTCGATCGCGTCCTTGACGGCACTGCGGTCGATCTCGCCGCGCTTGGCGAGCTGCTGGAGCACGCGCACCGCGGTGGATGGTCCGTCGATCTTGAAGTAGCGCCGCGCAGCCGCACGGGTGTCGGAGAAGCCGTAGCCATCCGCTCCGAGCGTGGCGTAGTCGCCCGGAATCCACGCGCGAACCTGGTCGGGGACCAGGTGGTCGTAGTCCGTGGTGGCGACGAAGGGGCCCTTCGCGCCCTCGAGCTTCTGCGTGAGGTACGGCGTGCGAGCCTCCTCATCGGGGTAGAGGAACTCGTGCTGCTCGGCGTCGAGCGCGTCGCGTCGCAGCTCGTTCCACGAGGTCACGGACCACACCGTGGCGCGGACGCCGTAGTGCGCGGCCAGCAGCTCCTGGGCCTCCATCGCCCACGGCACCGCGACGCCGGACGCCAGGATCTGTGCCTCCGGTCCGTCGCCGGCAGGGGCGTCCGCGAACTTGTAGATGCCCTTGAGGATGCCCTCGACGTCGACATCCTCCGGCTCGGCAGGGTGCTGGATGGGCTCGTTGTACACGGTGAGGTAGTACATGACGTTCGGGTCGCGATCGTCGTCCCCGTACATCCGCTGGATGCCGTCCTTGACGATGTGGCGGATCTCGTAGCCGAACGCCGGGTCGTACTGCACCACGGCAGTGTTGGTGCCGGCCAGCAGGGGAGAGTGTCCGTCGCCGTGCTGCAGGCCCTCGCCCGCGAGGGTGGTGCGTCCCGCGGTGGCACCGATGATGAAGCCGCGGGTCAACTGGTCGCCCGCCGCCCAGAACTGGTCGCCGGTGCGCTGGAAGCCGAACATCGAGTAGAAGATGTAGAACGGGATGAGCGGCTCGCCGTGCGTGGCGTAGGAGGTGCCGACGGCCTGGAATGCGGCGGCCGAGCCGGCCTCGTTGATGCCGGTGTGCATGATCTGCCCGGCCTCGGACTCCTTGTAGCTCAGCATCAGCTCGCGGTCCACGGGCAGGTAGTTCTGCCCCAGCACGTTGAAGATCTTGGCCGAGGGGAAGATCGAGTCCAGGCCGAAGGTGCGGGCCTCGTCGGGGATGATCGGCACCAGGCGGTGCCCGAAGGCCTTGTCCTTGACCAGATCCTTGAAGAGCCGCACGAAGGCCATCGTGGTGGCGATCTGCTGCTTGCCCGATCCCTTCGCGAGCAGCTCGTAGGCCTTGTCGTCGGGCATCTCGAGCGACTTCTTCGGGTCGCGGCGCTCGGGCACGAAGCCACCCAGCTCCTTGCGGCGCTCCAGCATGTACTTCACCGCGGGATCGTCCATCCCCGGGTGGTAGTACGGCGGCCGGTAGGGGTCCTCCTCGAGCTGCTCGTCGGTGAACGGCAGGTCGTAGGCATCGCGCAGGACCTTGAGGTCCGCAGCGGCGAGCTTCTTCATCTGGTGCGTGGAGTTGCGCGCGGCGAAGTTGGTGCCGAGCCCGTAGCCCTTGATGGTCTTCGCGAGGATGACCGTGGGCTTACCGTTCGCCTCAGTGGTGGCCTTGGCATAGGCCGCGTAGAGCTTCTGGTAGTCGTGGCCGCCGCGCTTGAGCGCCCAGATCTCGTCGTCGGTCATGTCCTTGACGAGCTCCTTGGCGCGCGGATCGCCTCCGAAGAACTGGTCGCGGATGAACGCGCCGGACTCGGCGCGGAAGGTCTGGAAGTCGCCGTCGGGGACGGTGTTCATCAGGTTGACCAGGGCGCCGTCGTCGTCGCGCTCCAGCAGCGGGTCCCAGTTGCGGCCCCAGACCACCTTCAGGACGTTCCAGCCGGCGCCGCGGAAGTACGCCTCGAGCTCCTGGATGATCTTGCCGTTGCCGCGCACCGGGCCGTCGAGGCGCTGCAGGTTGCAGTTGACGACGAAGGTCAGGTTGTCGAGGTTCTGGTTGGCTGCCAGCTGCAGCATGCCGCGCGACTCGGGCTCGTCCATCTCGCCGTCGCCCAGGAACGCCCACACGTGCTGCTGCGACGTGTCCTTGATGCCGCGCAGGTGCAGGTATCGGTTGGTCCACGCCTGGTAGATGGCCGATGCGGGGCCCAGGCCCATCGAGACGGTGGGGAACTCCCACAGCTCCGGCATGAGCCTGGGGTGGGGGTAGGAGGACAGGCCGCGCCCGCTCGCCGACTTCTCCTGGCGGAACGAGTCGAGGTCCTCCTCGGAGAACCGTCCCTCGACGAAGCCGCGTGCGTACACGCCGGGGGCCGCGTGGCCCTGGAAGTACACCTGGTCGCCACCGCCCGGGTGGTCCTTGCCGCGGAAGAAGTGGTTCAGGCCCACCTCGTAGAGCGTCGCGACCGAGGCGTAGGAGGAGATGTGGCCGCCCACGCCCTTGTCGCCGGCCTGCGCGCGGGTCACCATGACCGCCGCGTTCCAGCGGATCCAGCCGCGGTAGCGCCGCTCGATCTCCTCGTCGCCGGGGAACTCGGGCTCGTCGTCCACGTGGATGGTGTTGACGTAAGGAGTGTTGAGGCTCAGCGGCACCGACAGCTGCTGCGACGCCGCGTGCTCCACCATCCGGTCGAGGATGTACTCGGCCCGCGACTCGCCGCCGCTCTCGATCAGTCCATCGAGCGATTCAAGCCACTCGCCGGTCTCGTTCGGGTCCTTGTCAACCTCGCCGTGTGATGCCACCGGTGACCTTCCTCTTGGGCGCAGGGGTGGTGCGCCGAACGCATAGGGGTGGAGGCGGATGTGCCGCCGCTCCCGCCATTCTTGCCATATCTGGCTCGATTGTCACGCCAGCCCCTGTGACGCAGTCCACGGGCGCCGAGGAGCGCTGCCGTTGCCACGCATCGCCGGCGGCATCTACTGTGAGTCCTGGGCGCGCACCTGCGCGCATCGCCAACGAAGGGAGCGTCGCCACCGTGGCGTCACAGGACGGTGCCAGCACCGTGGATGCAGGGATCATCGACCGGTTC
This sequence comes from Demequina activiva, assembly GCF_016862815.1. GTDB lineage: Bacteria > Actinomycetota > Actinomycetes > Actinomycetales > Demequinaceae > Demequina > Demequina activiva. The sequence goes on from NZ_BONR01000006.1 coordinate 71,148, forward strand.
GGATTCGAGCGCGGCATGGTCATCCAGGAGTTCGGGTATGACGACGATGCTGATGAGTCGCTCCGCGCCGCGATCGAGGATCTCACCGGAGAGGACCTCGTCGACGAGGACTTCGGCGATGTCACCGACGCGGTGCTGGTGTGGTTCCGCGACGGCGACGACGACCTCGCCGATCTGCTCATGGACGTGCAGTCGCTGCTCGACGACGGCGGCGGTGTGTGGCTGTTGACCCCCAAGGCGGGAACCACGGGCCACGTGCTCCCTGGGGACGTCCAGGAGGCCTCGTCGCTCGCAGGGCTGCACGCGACGTCGACATTCGTCGTGGGCGAGGGGTGGTCGTGCACCCAGCTCGCCGAGAAGGGGCGCAGCAAGTGAGCGACGGACTCGTCGGCCATCCCGCCCCGGATCTCACGCTCACGGACCAGCACGGTCGCCACGTCACGCTCAGCGACTACCGCGGTGCCGCGGTGCTGCTGGTGTTCGTGCCCTTCGCGTTCTCGGACACCTGCACCAACGAGCTGATCGACCTGCGGGACGCATCGGACCTCACGGAGGACCGCGCGCTCGAGGTGATCGTGGTGTCCTGCGACTCGATCTACACGCTCAAGGCGTGGGCGGACGCGCACGGCTACACCGGCGAGCTCCTCAGCGACTTCTGGCCACACGGCGAGGCGGCAAGCGCCTACGGCGTGTTCAATCCGCAGAAGGGCCTCGCCACGCGCGGCACCTTCCTGATCGATGCGGACGGCTCGGTCGCGTGGTCCGTGATCAACCCCACGGGTCAGGCCAGAGAGATCGACGCCTATCGCGAGGCCATCGCTCAGCTGGGTCGACCTGCGGCGCGCTGACTCGACCCGTCGAGCCGATGCGCAAGAATGGGGCGCGGGCCCTTAGCTCAGCTGGTTAGAGCACTGCGTTTACACCGCAGGTGTCGTCGGTTCGAGTCCGGCAGGGCCCACGCGACAGCCGGACGAGGGGAGCCTTCACCGTGGCCGAGCCCATGGGCGCCAGATATGACGCCTACGCGAAGCGCACTGACACCTGGATGGCCGTGCTCGCCATGGTGTTCCTCGTGGTGTGGTCTGCGCGCATCATCTTCTTCGAGTCGATCCCCGGAGCCCTGAACGGCACGCTGCTCGCGGTGCAGGGATGGATCTGGCTGGTCTTCCTGGTCGACATCGTCGTGCGCACCGTGATCTCGGAGAAGTCCTGGAAGTTCCTGTGGACCCATCCCCTCGACGTGATCGCGGTGCTGATCCCGGCCGCCCGCCCGTTGAAGGTCCTCACCGCCTTCACGCAGGGAGCGGCCTTCGCCTCCGCCAAGGGTCGCATGCGGACCATGCAGGCGGTGGTGATCTCGGTGGTGCTGCTGCTGTGGATCGGCTCCGTCGCGGTGCTCTCGGCAGAGGGCGAGGTCGAGGACTCGGCCATCGACAACTTCGGCGATGCGCTGTGGTGGGCGATCGTCACCGTGACCACGGTGGGCTATGGCGACTTCTCGCCGGTGAGCATCACCGGCCGCATCGTCGCCGTCATCATGATGCTGCTCGGCATCGCGCTCATCGGCGTCGTGACGGCCTCGGTGGCCGCGTGGTTCGTCTCGGTCACGTCCGGCGAGGGCGACCGCGAGGAGGAGCAGCGCGAGGTCGACCGCCACTCCGAGCTCCAGGAGCGCATCGACCGCCTGGAGGCGAAGATCGACCGGCTGGTCGAGTCCGCATCCGACGAGCGCCGTTCCGACTCCTCCTAGCGAGTCGGCGGCGGTCCGCTGAGGCCGGTACCGTGGCCCCATGGCCACGGTCGCTGACATCGCCGGGATCCTCGAATCTCGCTTCCGTCCCGAGCTCGCAGAGCCGTGGGACGTCAATGGTCTCGCAGTCGGAGACCCCCAGGCCGCGGTCACTCGCGTGCTGTTCGCCGTCGACCCCACGCTCGCCGTGGTGGAGGAGGCGCTCGACCAGGGCGCGGACCTCATCGTCACCCACCATCCGCTGCTGCTGCGTGGCGTCACGTCCGTGTCGGCCTCGACGCCCAAGGGCGCGGTGGTGCACCGCCTCATCCAGGCCGGCGTGAGCCTGTACAACGCGCACACCAACGCCGATGCGGCGGCCGGGGGAGTATGCGATGCGCTCGCCGCCGCGATCGGCGTCGTCGACGCCGTCCCCCTGCTCCCCGCCGCGGACAGTGCCTCCGAGGGCACCGGACGGGTGGGCATGCTCGCGGGCCCGCTGACTCTCGAGGAGTTCGCCCGAGCCGTCGCGTCCGTGCTGCCTGCGACCGAGCACGGCGTGCGCGTGGCGGGGGACCTCGACGCGCTCGTGACCACGGTCGCCGTGGTCGGCGGCGCCGGAGACGGCTTCTTCGACGCGGTGCGCCGCAGCGGCGCCGATGCCTACGTCACCGCGGACCTGCGTCACCACCCGGCGTCGGAGGCGCGCGAGTACGCCGAGCTCCACGACGGCCGGCCGTATCTCGTGGATGTCTCGCACTATGCGTCCGAGTGGGCGTGGCTCGCTGACGCCGCGGAGCATGTCGCGGACGCCGCCGCCGTGGACACGATCGTGTCCACTCTCTCGACCGACCCCTGGACCGCGCGCTTCAGCGCCTGACACCCCTTTCACGGAGGACCCCTGTGCCCACTGCCCCCCACGACCATCAGCTGAGGCTCCTGGCCGTCCAGGATGCGGACCTGCGCATCCAGCAGGCGCAGCATCGTCGCGCGACGCTGCCCGTGCTCGCCCAGATCGACGAGCTCGTCCAGCTCGACCGGGGACTCGAGGAGGAGGCGGTGGCGCGCGGCACCGAGGTGAACGATCTTCGCCGGGCTGTCGCGAAGGCGGAGGACGACGTCCAGTCCGTGAGGGATCGAGCGGAGCGCGACCGGGCGCGGCTTGCCTCCTCGTCGACCTCGCCCAAGGACCTGCAGGCGCTTCAGGCGGACCTGGAGATCCTCGAGCGCCGCACCAGCGACCTCGAGGACGTCGAGCTCGAGGTGATGGAGAGCCTCGAGTCAGCGGAGGCCGCCCAGGCCGAGGTCGTGGCCCGCCGCGAGAACGGCGTGAAGCGGCTGCGGGAGCTCGAGCACGAGCGCGATGTCACGTTCCGGTCGATCGACTCCGAGATCGAGGAGGCCGCGCAGGAGCGCGCGGCGGCCGCAGAGGGCCTCGACGCCGGGCTCGTGAGCCTGTACGAGCGGCTCCGCGAGCAGCACGGTGGCGTGGGCGCGGCGGCTCTCGAGGGCGGCACCTGCATGGGCTGCCACATGTCTCTCAACCCCGCGGACCTGCGCACGATCGACACTGCGCCGGCCGAGCAGATCGTGCGATGCGAGGAGTGCGGACGGATCCTGGTGCGCAAGGAGCGCGCGTGACGGATCGCCATCCGGAGGACACGGGCCCCGACGCAGGACCGGAGTACGACGACCACGTTGAGTCCGCCACCGCGGATGACACCCCCGTCGAGTCCTCTCAGACGCGTGGACGTTCGCTCTTCGCGGTCGCCGGCGGCGACCTCGTCAGCCCGCTCACCATGGTTCTGGTGCGACATGGCGTGACGGACATGACGCTCTCGCACGCTCTGTCCGGCTCGAGCGTGGTGGGCCCGGCGCTGAACTCCCAGGGACGCATCCAGGCGGCCAAGGCCGCGGATGCCGTGTACCGCATCGGCCGTCGCGACTGGGACCGCGTCGCCCACGTGACTCGCGTGTTCGCCTCTCCCATGACCCGCACCCAGGAGACGGGTGCTGCGCTGGGCCGGCGCATCGGCGCCCATGTCGAGACCGAGGACCGCGTGCGCGAGATCGACTTCGGCCACTGGGAAGGCCTCACCGGAGACCAGGTGGCCGAGCGCTTCGGCGACGCGATCCACCGCTGGAGGTTCGGCGAGATCGCGGCGCCCGGCGGCGAGTCCATGCCTCAGGTGGGGGAGCGCTTCGACGCCTTCCTCCGGGACGCGGCGCGCGAGCATGCGCAGCTGTGCGCCGACGGCAGCGACATCGCGCGTGCGTGGGCCGTCGCCTCCCACGCCGTCGCCATCAAGTCCGCCGTGGGCGTCTCGACGGCGATGCCCGTGGACCACTGGGGACACATCTGGCCGCAGCCCGCGTCGCTGACGCTGCTGCAGCTGAGGGTGCGCTCCGACGGCGAGATCGCCGAGCGTCACGTGCTGTGCGTGGGCGCTCCCACGCATTGAGGCGACGGATGGCTGACCGAACGGTGCTGCTGCGCGAGCCCTGGCACGCGATCCTGCGGCGCCTCGCGGTCCGCGTCGCGATCCTGCTCGGCGGACTTGCCTTCGCCGGCATACCGGGGGTGTGGGTCGGGCTCGTGGCCTCGCCCGTGCTGTGGGGGCTGGGCAGTCTGGTCGCCCTCCTCGGCGCGCTGTTCGTGGTCCTGTCGCTCGCGAACCTGGTGCGCACGCGCCGCGCGCTGCTGGTGCTCGAGCCCTCGGGCGCGATCCGGCGCCCCGCCTCCGTCCAGGAGGGCTGGCTCAAGCGCCCCGTCGAGCGCGTGGAGGGCGCGGATGTGGTGGTCACTCCCGCACTGAGCTCGGTGATGGGGTCGAAGGCGGATCCGCGCGTGACGCTCACCGCGGGCGGTCGCTCCATCGCAGACGTGCCGCTGTGGGGGGTCGACGTCGAGGATTTCGTCGCGCGCACCAACGCGCTGCTGGATGGCGACCGCCTGCGCTACGCGCCGCCGCAGATCCCCGGCGACTGACGCATCGGCCGTTCGCGGCTGTCACGCCTCCGTGTCGCCGCTGCGCTTGCGCATGAGCCGCTGAGCGTCGTTGGCGTAGGCGTAGTACCAGCCGATCAGCAGCCCTCCGCCCACAAAGTTGCCGAGGAGCACGATGCCTACGTTCCCCAGCGCCAGGCCCACATCGATCCCGTTGCTGAGCCCCATGATCGTGAAGAGCACCGTGTTGGCGACCGAGTGCTCGAAGCCCACGAAGGCGAACACGAAGACGCTCATCACCATCGTCACGGCGGAGGTGAGGTCGTCGCGGATGCGGCCGTTGTAGACCAGCAGCATCGCGAGGTTGATCATGAAGTTGCACAGCACCGCGCGCATGAACAGGTCCGACCACCCGCCGACGCCGCCCGCGACGTAGTCGAGCTTGTGGTCCACGCTCATCTGCATCTGATCGCCCACGGCGCCGTCCGCGAGCGTCGACGCCGCGACCATGAGGGCCACCGCGAGACCGCCCATGACGTTGCCGGCGTAGCAGTACAGCAGGATGCGCAGGGATCGCAGCGGCGTGGTGCGCCGGTAGTACGCGCCGATCGCGACGATCATCATGTTCGACGTCAGCAGCTCGGACTTGCTGTAGTAGATGAACACCAGCGCGAACCCGAACACGGCGGCTCCCACCATGCGGCCGATCGCGATCAGGTCTCCGTCGCCCACCTCCGCGAACCCCGCCAGGACCGCGTAGTAGGTGAGGTACATGACGCCTATCAGCGCACCGGCCATGGCGGCTCGCATGATGTAGACCCGAGCGAGCTGACCGCTCATCGCCGTCTTGGTCTCGAGGGCGTCCAGGACGGTCGAGATGAACGTCGAGCCCGGGAAGAGCCGGTCTTCTGCTGTCATGGCACCACGCTACTCAGGTCCCGGGGGTGCGGGATGTCGCGAGTCGCTCAGGCGGCGACCACGAGCGTCAGCTCGTGCTCGGTGAGCGTCACGTCGATCACACCGTCGATGGTGCGCGCGGCGTCGGCCAGGTCCTGAGCGGTCTCCGGCACCGCATCGGCCCTCACCAGCGCGCCCGTGAGGAGGCCGCGAGTGTGCTTGGCCATGTGGCTGACGACGGTGCGCCTGCCGTGCAGCTCGCGCTCGACGCGCACGGACACGTGGGGGATCCCTGCGGGGCGCCAGGCGGCGACGTAGGACGAGCTGCGGCAGTCGACCACCAGGCGGCCGTGGGCGAGGTGTCCCAGCTCCGCGGCCAGGTGCTGGCGCCAGAACGACGCCAGGGGGCCGATGCGCCCCAGGCTCGTCGACATCGACAGGCGGTAGGCAGGGATGAGGTCCGAGGGGGAGACGGCGCCCCACAGCGCGGACACGATCCGCACGCGCTCGGCGGCGTGCTCGAGGTCTGCGCCGGTCCAGTGCGCGGCGCCGGCGGCGTCGTAGAGCACGCCGGTGTAGACGGCCGATGCGGGAGCGGCGGGGTTGTCCCAGAGCGTGCGATTGCGTTCGACCTCGGCTCCCAGGCTCGCGCCCACGCCGAGCACGTCGTAGGCGTTGCGCTGGGCGCTCACCTTCGCGAGCGCGTCGCCCACGCGACGGCGTGCGCGCGCGAGGCCCGGGTGGGCGAGCGACTCCAGATCCACCGGGGGACCGGAGGCGGGCGCGGTCTTGCCTTCGGACGGCGGGAGCAGGATCAGCACGCCACCAGGGTACGGGCCGGATGCCGGGCTCGGACCGTTCGGGTGAGCGTGGCCGCCCACCCCGGGTAGTCTGGAGGCGCGGATGAGCTGGCCAGGCGGCCGCGTGGTCCTTCACGGATCCCGAGGAACGTCCGGGCTCCGCAGGGCAGGGTGATGGCTAACGGCCACCCGGGGTGACCCGCGGGACAGTGCCACAGAGAGAAGACCGCCTCCCGGCGTCGCAAGGCGCCGGGCGGTAAGGGTGAAAGGGTGAGGTAAGAGCTCACCGCGCGACTGGTGACAGGAGCGGCACGGTAAACCCCACCCGGAGCAAGGCCAGACAGAGAGCGCTTGAGGGCTGCCCGCCCGATGCTCTCGGGTAGGTCGCTGGAGCCCTGGAGCAATCCAGGGCGTAGATGGATGGTCGCCCGGTGCGAGTGCAGCAATGCGCGCACCCGACAGAACCCGGCGTATCGGCCAGCTCATCCGCCTCAGGGCTGGCTCGCGGCAGCTCTCGTCAGAGGGTGCTGGCGTCAGCGTTTGCTAGAGTCGCCTCAGGCGGCTCACCCGCGCCTGTCCCGCACGATGTCCCGATCAGGGCACATCAGCGGTCGTTCACCCCGGCGATCGAGAGCGGGCACCACCCCCGGTAGCGCAGCAGTGGCCACCAGCGTCCGCGTCGGGGTCACAGGCGCGGCTCCGGCGCTCGGCGTGCAGGCGGGTTGCTCCGCCGACGCGCACCTGCGTGGAGACACGAGGGAGCGGACGGCGGTCCAGCCGCCGCGTGGCGGACTCGTCTCGAACGCGAGGCGTGCCGTCCCGATGGCGACACCACGAACAGGAGGCTCAGTGTCTCGATCAGCTCAGGGGCGCTCCGGCCGTGCGCGCGCCAAGGGCGGCACGCCGCGCCCTCGAGGCGGTGGCCGGAAGCAGCAGGCGACCAGGCCCCGCGAGAAGGGCCTCATCCCGCTGCTCGCAGCGCTCGCGAACGATGTCGACCGCGCACTGCAGCGTCCTCCTGTTCGCGCCAGCGTGCGCACCACCTTCCAGGTCGTGGCGCTGCTGGTGCGCGAGGAGCGGGCGGCGGTGAAGGACGACGCATCGCTCAGCTCTTCCGCGCGAGAGGAACGCCTGCGCAGGCTCGACGGCGTCGGGGAACTGCTCGCGAAGACTGCCGCGCGCGACACGTCGCTGCTGACGCTGCTCGCGGAGGACGCGCGCGTGAGCGACGCGGCTCGCGGCCTGAGGCTCGACGTGCTGCGCCAGGCGGGACGCGACGTACCGGACGAGCCCGAGCCTGCGCACGAGCCTCCTGCCGCGCCGTCGCCTGGTGCCGAGAAGCAGGTGGTGCCGCAGTCCGCGCTGTCGCGCCAGATGGCGAACCCCTTCCTGGCACCGTCCTTCGGTGCAGCCCGCGAGCAGGAGGCCGCACGGCCTCGACGTCTCGCAGGGTGGGAGCTCCTCACCCCGCTGTTCCGCTCCTTCGAGCACGACTCGCCGGGAGTGCCCGCGTGCATGGCGCTGCCCGAGCGAGGGTCGACCGCCGGAGCGACACGCCTGCCGCTCGGCCGCTCTCTGATGCCGCACCAGGACCAGGTGGTCGGAGCCGCTGCACGAGGGCATCGCACCTTCCTGCTCGCCGACGAGCCCGGACTCGGCAAGACGGCCCAGGCGCTGCTCGCCGCGCAGGCCGCCGACGCGTACCCGCTTCTCGTGGTGGCGCCGAACGTCGTGAAGACCAACTGGGCGCGCGAGGTCGACATGTGGACTCCGGGCCGCCGTGCGACGGTGGTCCACGGTGACGGCGACGACGTGGATGCCTTCGCTGACGTGGTGATCGTCAACTACGACATCCTGGACCGCCATGCCGGGTGGTTCGGCACCCACGGATTCCGCGGAATGGTCGTGGACGAGGCGCACTTCATCAAGAACAAGTCGTCGCAACGCTCGCAGCATGTGCTCGAGCTGTCAGCGCGCATCCAGCAGCGCACCACCCGCCCGCTCCTCATGGCGCTCACCGGCACGCCGCTGATCAACGACATCGAGGACTTTCGGGCGATCTGGCAGTTCCTCGGCTGGATCGACGAGGACAAGCCGCGAGGGCCGCTCATGGCGGCGCTCGAGGCGACAGGCTTGGATCCGAGCGACCGGGGATTCTTCGCGGCCGCGCGTTCTGCTGTCATCGATCAGGGGATCGTCCGCCGGCGCAAGGTCGACGTCGCGGCGGACATCCCGTCGCGGCGCGTCGCTGACCTGCCCGTCGAGCTCGACGGACCCGCCGGTCGCACCATCCGTGCTGCCGAGGCCGCTCTCGCCGAACGGATGGTCGCCCAGTACCGGCGCGCCGTCAGCGCCCGCGAGGACGGCGAGCCGGTCGACGGCGTCGACCTCGGCATCGCACGCGCGATCGCAACGGCCGAGCTCAAGGATGCGGCCTCCAAGAAGTCTGGCGACACCGTGTTCGCTCTGGTCCGTCGCATCGGCCAGGCGAAGGCCGGGCTTGCGGCCGACTATGCGGCGCAGCTGGTTCGCAACGTCGGCAAGGTCGTGTTCTTCGCCAAGCATGTCGACGTCATGGACGAGGCGGAGCAGACCTTCGCGGACCGTGGGATCGGCTATGTCTCGCTGCGCGGCGACCAGAGCGCCAAGGCGCGAGAGCGGAGCATCGCCTCGTTCACGGACGATCCTGATGTCCACGTCATCGTGTGCTCGCTCATGGCCGCCGGAGTAGGCGTGAACCTGCAGGCTGCGTCGAACCTCGTGCTTGCTGAGCTGTCGTGGACCGATGCAGAGCAGACGCAGGCCATCGATCGCATCCACCGCATCGGCCAGACCGAGCCAGTGACCGCGTGGCGCATCATCGCGACGCAGACCGTCGACTCAAGGATCGCGCAGCTCATCGACAGCAAGTCCGGACTCGCGGCTCGCGCGCTCGACGGAGCTGTGGGCGACGACGCCGAGCCCTCGGCTTCGGCTCAGGTCGAGGCCCTGGTGGGGCTGCTGGTGGATGCGCTCGATGCCGAGGCCGCCGACTGACCCTGCGCGTCACGAATGTGCCCTCCCAGTACCATCGAACGGTGCCTCCTCACACTGCCAGCTCCGTCCTGGTCGAGATCGTGATCGATGACGTCGAGGGTGCGGTGGTCGCCGAGCGCGAGGGCGCCGACCGCGTGGAGCTGTGCGCGGACCTGGGCCAAGGAGGAACCACGCCGTCGATCGGGATGATCCGGCAGGTGCTGGCGCGCGTGGCACGCGTGGGAGTGCAGGTGATGGTGCGGCCACGCGGCGGTGACTTCGTGTACGACGAGGACGAGGTCGCGGTGATGGTCGAGGACGCGCGGGCGATCCGCGACCTGGCCGCCTCGGCGCGCGTGAGGGTGGGCATCGTGACCGGGGCTCTCACGGCGGAGGGCGCCGTCGACGAGCAGACCGTCGCGCGCATCGTCCAGGCAGCGCAGCCGGTCCCGGTGACGTTCCACAAGGCCATCGACGACGCCGCGGACCTCGACGCGGCGTATGCCGGGCTCGCGCGACTGGGGGTCGAGCGCGTGCTCACCTCTGGCGGTGCGCCCACGGCGGCGCAAGGAGCCGATGCGCTGGCGCGGCTGGCGGCGGCGCCGTTCGGGCCCGCAGTGCTCGCCGGCGGGGGAGTGCGTCCGCACAACGTGGGCGCCCTGCTCGCATCGGCTCCCGTGCGCGAGGTGCACCTGCGCGCGCAGTCGCCCAGCCTCCGCGGCGACGGCACCCTGCGCACTGACCCTGAGACCGTGCGGGCGGCGGTGGAGGCCGCCCGTTCCTGAGCGTCCGGCGGGCGGCGGATGTCGACTTCGCCACTTGTGCGCGTGCTGCAGACGAAAGTCGCGCGTCTCGCGACTACCGTGTCGGCATGCGCAACGCAGCGATCATCGTGGCCTCCCTGTCCCTCGCGGCCTGCTCGGCCCCTGCGGCTGACGGCTCCGTCGAACCCGCGCCGGTGGAGACCACGGAGGGCGCGCCTGCGGCCCCAACCCAGTCGGCAGCACCCACCTTCTGGGAGCTCGCGCCGCTGGGTGAGGGCGAGCACCTCAAGGTTCACATCGATGATCGGGCGCGCGCCGGCGACTGCGAAGAGCTCGAGGTTCAGTTCGAGCGTTGGGTCGAGGCCGACCTCATCGAGGGCTTCACCCATGAGGTGCTCGCGTACATCGAGGCTCAGACCCGGGGCGCCGGCTGCGCCACCTAGGTGCGCGCGGGGTGGTGGCCGCCCCGGCACGTCGCGCGCCGCATCTGGCACTGCGAGCGCTAGCCTCGCAGGGTGACTTCCACGGGCGGTGGCGACCGCAGCAAGCGTGACGGCGCCCCGGGCGCACGCCGGCCCATGCCGCCGTCGATCCAGCCCAAGCAGCCCTCGAGCTCCGGGTCCGGACCACGCCGCGTGCACGCCTACCCTCCCGGTCGCGACGCGGTCGACGAGACGCGCGTGATGCCGCCGCAGAAGGGTCCGCAGCAGCAGGGAGGCCGTCCACCGCAGCCCGCTGGGCGTCCCGCTCCACGCCCGCCGCAGCGACCAGCCGGAGGGCAGGGCGCGCGTCCAGCCGCGCCCCGGCCGCGCAGGCGCCGCCGCCACCGCTGCTGCACGGCGGCCTTCGTGCTGATCCTGCTGGTCGCGATCCCGGTGATCGGGTTCATGCTGTGGGCCCAGGGGCAGATCCAGACGGTGCCCGCGCTCAGCGCAGCGCCGGACACTCCCGGACGCACCTACCTCATCGTGGGCTCGGACTCGCGTGAGGGCCTCGACACTGGCGACCCCACCGAGGGTGCGCGCACGGACACCATCATGCTGCTCCACCAGCCCGAGTCCGGTCCGACGGCTCTCATCAGCATTCCGCGAGACTCGTACGTCGAGATCCCGGGATACAGCGCGAACAAGGTCAACGCAGCCTTCGCGTTCGGGGGCCCGGAACTGCTGGTCGAGACGGTCGAGAACCTGAGCGGACTCACGATCGACGGCTACCTCGAGGTGGGCTTCATGGGAGTCGCGGACATGGTCGACGCGGTGGATGGCGTCGAGCTCTGCTACGACCAGGACGTCTCCGACGAGCTGAGCCAGCTCGAGTGGGAGGCGGGCTGTCACCTCTCTGACGGGGAGACCGCCCTCGCGTTCTCACGCATGCGCTACAGCGACCCGCTCGGCGACATCGGCCGCGCCCAGCGCCAACGCCAAGTCGTGGGTGCCGTCGCGGAAGAGGTGCTCAGCCCCTCGACGCTGCTCAACCCCTTCCAGCTCGTGCCGGTCACCTCGGCGGCGCTCGGCGCCTTCACCTTCAACGACGACACCGGCGTGATCGACATCGGCCGCATGGCATGGGTGCTTCGCTCCGGACTCGGAGGCGAGGCCGTGACAGGCACGCCGCCGATCGCGGACATGGGGTACGGCGTCGACGGGGTGGGCTCCACCGTGCTGCTGGACCCGGATCTGGTCGATCAGTTCTGGGACGACATCGCTCAGGGCGCGTACCCGCCTGGCGCCACCGTGGGCGGCGTCGAGTAGTGCAGGCGCGGCGCTTCCGACACCTCGCGAGCCACCACCGCCCAGCGAGATAGAATCGGGTGCTCATCCGGCGAGAGCCAGCCAGACTCGCCGCGCCCGACGTGGGCGCCCACCCTCGAGGAGTAGCCCCGCCCATGCCCAGCACCCCGATGCAGGCCGCTCGCCGCCGCCTCTCGTCGACGGCGGGACAGAGCGCCATCACCATCTGGGTCGTGGTGCTGCTGATGTCGGGACAGGGCTTCCGCTACCTCGTGGGCCTGCCCATGTACGGGGCGATGTGCGCGCTGACGGTCGTCACGGTGGTCGTGGCCTTCCGCACCACCTGGCGCGACCTGCGCCCACCGCTGCTGGTGGGGGCGTTCGTGGGCCTGGCGGCACTGAGCATCCTGTGGTCCGCGACTCGCGCGATCACCCTGCTCGCCGTCGTGGTGATGCTGGTGACCACCTACATCGCGATCGTGACCGCCCGGGGCACCTCCGCGACCGAGTTCATGGTGAGGCTGTACCGAGGGCTCCAGATCAGCCTGGCGCTCGGGATCATCTTCGAGATCGTGGTCGCGTCGCTGTTCCTGGGGCAGATCGGCCCGTTCATGCCGGACCTCGTCAACATCGCGGGAGAGGGCTCCGGCCTCAAGGAGGTCGTGTGGTCCGACGGCGTGCTCTTCCAGGGCGGCCCCATCCAGGGCTTCGTGGGAAACCGCAACCCGTTCGGTGCGATCGCCCTGTTCCTCGTGATCGTCACGTTCGTGCTCATGCTCGAGCGGCGCATCGGCCGTACGGAGGGGTGGGTGTCCATCGGCGCGGCCGCGGGCGTCCATCTGCTGACGCAGTCCGCGACGGTCACCGCATCGGCGGCATACCTCGTCGCGATCGCGGTGGGCGCGATCGTGATCCGCAGGGTGCCCCTGCGCACCAAGCGCGTCCTGTCGTTCACCATCCTTGCTTTCAGCGCCGTGGCGGCCGTGCTGACCCTCAAGTACAGCCAGGGGATCTTCGCGCTCCTAGGCCGCGACTCGGACCTCACCAGCCGCACCGAGATCTGGGAGGACGTGATCGCGTTCGCCCAGCAGCGTCCCGATGGCTGGGGCTTCGTGGGCTACTGGCCCATCTGGCAGTACCCGTACTCCGAGATCGGCACCGAGGTGAAGTGGGTGCGCCCCACGCACGCCCACAACGCGTTCCTGGACGTCTGGCTCCAGCTCGGGCTCATCGGACTCGTGCTGCTGGTCGCGATGCTGGTGCTGCTGTTCGGAAGCGCGTGGCGCCTGGTGGAGCGCGCCGGCAAGGGCGACACGTTCATCCCGCTGGGCTGGGCGCTGCTCACCGTCGCGCTGTCGCTCCAGGCCCTGACGGAGTCTCGCCTCCTGGTCGAGGGCGGGTGGTTCCTGCTCGTGGCGCTGTACTGCATGGGTCCACCGGTGTTCCGGCTCACCATCGTCGATCCCGAGATGGTGCACTCGGGTGTGCGACGCAAGGACCGCCGGATGGCGGGAACGATCACCGAGTTCACGGGCATCGATCACGTCCTGCTGACCATCCCGGTGGGTGGCGAGGAGCAGGCGCGGCGCTTCTACGGCGAGGTGCTGGGGATGGTCGAGGTCCCGCGCCCCGACACCATCCGCCACCCCGACGCCTGCTGGTTCGAGGCCGGGGACGTGGTGCTGCACCTGGTCCCGGACGATCGCTTCGAGCCCATCCGCACCGGCCATCCGGCGATCGTCGTCGAGGATCTGGGCGCGATCGAGGCGGCGTTGAACGACGCTGGCCACGCGACCGAGCGCTCCGACCACTCGCTGCCGGGCATCCGGCGCTTCCACACCACGGATGTGTTCGGCAACTCCCTGGAGTTCCAGCAGGCCTGACCGGCGGATGCGCGCTAGCCGAAGGCGCTCGGGTCAGCTCTTCTTCGAGGACTTCTTGTCCGCGTCCTTGCGCTTCTTCTCGTCCTTCTTGTGCTCGGAGGCCGCCCATGCCGCCGCCCCCACGATGCCCGCACCGTTGCGCAGCTCAGCGGGGATGATGGGAGCCCGCAGCGTGAGGTGGGGAAGGAACATGTGGTGCGACTTCGAGACTCCGCCGCCCACGATGATGAGATCCGGCCACAGCAGCTTCTCCATCTCTGAGTAGAAGCGCTGCAGGTTCTTGGACCACGCGTCCCAATCCAGCCCGAGCCGCTCGCGAGCGGAGTCCGCCGCGAACGACTCGGCCTCCTCGCCGCCGATGTCCGTGTGGCCCAGCTCGGTGTTGGGCACGAGCTGACCGTCCACGATCAGCGCCGAGCCGATGCCCGTGCCGAGCGTCGTCATGAGGATCACGCCGTCCTGTCCATGTGCGGCGCCATGCTTGTACTCGCCGTAGCCCGCCGCGTCCGCGTCGTTCATGACGTAGACGTCATGCCCGGCGTAGTCGCGGATGATGTCGCGCAGGTTGGTGCCGATCCACGCGTCGTCCACATTGGCCGCCGTCTTCACCACGCCGTTCTGGACCACTCCGGGGAATGCGACGCCGATCGCGGTCTTGCGACCGGGGGAGAACTTCGCGATGCACTTGGCGACCGTCCTGGCGACCGCGTCCGGCGTCGATGGATCGGGGGTGGGGATGCGGTAGCGCTCCTCCTCGAACTCTCCCGTCTTGAGGTTGACGGGCGCGGCCTTGATGCCAGTGCCGCCGATGTCGACTCCGAGTGCGATGTGCTTGCTCATGGCTGCGTCAGGACCTCCGGGCCATCGTCGGTGATGAGGATCGTGTGCTCGAACTGGGCGACCCACGAGCCGTCGTCCGTGACGACGGTCCAGCCGTCGTCCCACTCGTGGTTGGACTCGGAGCCCGCGCACAGCATCGGCTCCACGGTGAACACCATGCCCGGCTCGATCACGTCCGCATGCGCGGGTGCGGCGTCGTAGTGGGGGATCACCAGGCCCGTGTGGAAGGCGGGACCGACACCGTGACCGGTGTAGCTGCGCACGGACTCGAATCCGTGACGCTTCGCGTACTTCTCGATCACGCGTCCGATCACGTTGACCTCGCGCCCGGGCTGCGCCGCCTTGATGCCGCGCATCATCGCCTCGTGGGTGACCTCCACCAGCGACCGCGCCTCGTCGGAGCCGTCGCCGGCGATGAAGGATCCGCAGTTGTCTCCATGGGCGCCATCCTTGAAGGCCGTGATGTCGACCTTGACGATGTCGCCCTCCTCGACCACGGTCGAATCGGGGATCCCATGGCAGATCACCTCGTTGACGGAGGTGCACAGGGCCTTGGGGAACGGGGGGCGCCCGGCGGCGCCCGGGTATCCCAGGGTCGATGGGTAGGCGCCGTGGTCCAGGACGAACTCATGGCCGATGCGGTCGAGCTCGTCTGTCGTGACGCCCGGGACGACGTTGCGCCCCACCTCCGCGAGCGCCTGAGCCGCGATGCGCGCGGAGACGCGGATGCGCTCGAGCATCTCGGCATCGTGGACGTCGCCACCGTTCCAGCGGGTGGCCCGCGCTCGTCCCACGTACTCCGGCCGGGGGATGGACCGCGGTACGTCGCGCCACGGGGACACGACACCCTTCACGACGCTCTCGCGGACGGGACTCATACCTGGCAGTCTATTCATGGAGGCGATGCGGATGTCATTCGACGGTACGGAGCAGGTCGAGTACTTCTTCAACACGCGCACGCGCATGGTGGAGAAGGGCAGGCAGAGCTCGTGGGAGCACCTGATGGGTCCCTACGGCTCGGCCGAGGAGGCCGCGCGCGCTCTCGAGAAGGCGCAGGAGCGCACGGAGGCATGGGACGAGGACGACGCCGAATGGCGGGGCGACGACTAGCGTGACGCGGCTCGTCCTCTGAGCGCTGCCACCAGGAATCCCACGGCGGAGCCGATGGCGTGCCACCAGATCGCGGCAAGCGTCAGGACGAGCACGATCCCGCTCCACGCCACGTTCGGATCCCTGGGCGCCGGGCTCAGCGCGATGACGCCGGCCAGTTCGATCGCGGACGCGCCGAGGCCCATCCAGCCCCAGCGGGCCTGAGTGGTCACGCCTGCTGCCATGGCGGTGAGTGCGGCGACGGCGCACAGGGTCAGCGTGAGCGTCCAGCCTGCCATGGTGACCCGGCCACCGGCCTCGAGCCACAGGGAGGCCTCGGCCCACAGTCCCAGCAGCAGCACGGGAGCGGTCACCATCGCGAGCGCTGCTAGCACCCACACGCCCCAGCGCTTGCGGCCGGTGCTCTCGACCGCGGCCACGGGGTCACTCATCGAACGTGTGGTCCTCCGACGGGAACGAGCCAGCCTTGACGGCCTCGACATAGCCGGCGGCTCCCTGCTGCATCACGGCGCCCACCTGCGCGAACTGATGCGAGAAGCTGGGGTGCCAGTCGCCCACGCCCAGGGCGTCCAACCACACGAGCACCTGGCCATCGGTGCCTGACCCCGCGCCGATGCCGATCGTGGGGATGTCGAGGGCTGCCGTGATCTTCTCCGCCACCGGCGCGATCACCATCTCCAGCACCACGGCGAACGCCCCCGCCTCCTGCAGCGCCAGCGCATCCGCGAGCATCTCGTCGTACGCGCCGTCTCCGCGACCCTGGATCCGGCGCCCGCCCAGAGCGTTCTCGGACTGCGGGGTGAAGCCCAGGTGGCCGCAGAAGGGGATGCCCGCATCGGTCACCGCCCGGACCTGCGAGGCGATGCGGCGGCCGCCCTCGAACTTGATCGCCTGGGCTCCAGAGAGCTTCATCATCCGGATCGAGGACTCGACGGCCTGCTGCGGCGAGACCTCGTACGAGCCGAACGGCAGGTCAGCCACCACGAAGCTGTGCGGCGCGCCCTTCGCGACGGCACGTGCGAACGGGATCATCTCGTCCAGCGTGAGCGGCACGGTCGAGTCGTACCCGAGCATGTTGTCGCCGACGGAGTCGCCCACGAGCAGCATGTCCACGCCAGCCTCGTCGAAGGCGCGGGCGGTGGGGAAGTCGTACGCGGTGAGCATGGTGATCTTCTCGCCGCGCTGCTTCATCTGAGCGAAGTGGTGGATGCGGACCTTCTTGCGTTCCATGCCTTCACTCTAGGCGGCTGCGCCCGTGCCCGAGAATGGGACGGTCAGCCGTTCTCGCGCCAGCGGCTCGTGATGGGCAGGCGGCGGTCGCGCCCGAAGGCCAGCGCCGTCACCTTGGGGCCGGGCGGGTACTGGCGGCGCTTCCATTCGGCGCGGTCCACGAGCGACAGCACCTTGTCCACCACCGCCGCATCGAAGCCCCTCGCCAGCAGCTCCTCGCGGCCCTCGGCGTGCTCCACGTAGGCGTCCAGCACCTCATCCAGCAGCTCGTACGGGGGCAAGGAGTCCTGATCCGTCTGGCCGGGCCGCAGCTCCGCGCTGGGCGGCTTGGTGATCGAGCTCTCGGGAATCGGTTCCACCTCGCCGCGCGACCGCGCGTAGGCGTTGCGCCACCGGGCGAGGTCCCACACCCGCGACTTGTCCACGTCCTTCAGCGGAGCGAAGCCGCCGATCGATCCCGCGTCGTAGATCGTGGCGTACCCGGTCGCGAGCTCGGACTTGTTGCCCGGCGCGATCACCAGGTGCCCCTCGCGGTTGGACAGCGCCATGAGGATCACGCCGCGCAGTCGTGCCTGCAGGTTCTCCTCCGCGACGCCCTCGAGGGCGAGCTGTGCCTGGAACGCGTCGACCAGGCTCGCGATGGGCTCGACCCGGTAGTCCGCGCCGATGCGCTTGGCGAGGTCCGCGGCATCGTCCCGCGAGTGCTCGGACGAGTACGGCGACGGCATGGAGACGCCCACGACGTTGCCGCCGCCGAGGGCGTCCGCGGCGATCGCCGCCGTCAACGCCGAGTCGATGCCGCCTGACAGTCCCAGCACCACCGAGCCGAAGCCGTTCTTCAGCACGTAGTCACGCAGTCCCGTCACGCACGCCCAGTACACCTGCTCGGTGTCGGTGGTGCGCTCCGCGATGGTCGACGGCGCGGGAGTGTCGAAGTCGTCAGGGACCTCCCACACCACCAGCGCATCGGTGAAGCCGGGCGCGGATGCCAGGGCGCGACCATCCGCGCCGACGATGAAGCTGTGGCCGTCGAAGACGAGGTCGTCCTGACCTCCCCACAGGTTCACGTAGGCGACAGGTGCGCGGACCTCTCGCGCACGGCGTTGGGCGAGCTCGGTGCGCACATGCCCCTTGCCCTCCTCGAACGGCGAGCCGTTGAGCACGGCGAGCAGGTGGATGTCCGCATCGTCCATCTGGGACACGGGCCCGCCGTCCTGCCAGATGTCCTCGCAGATCACCACGCCCACGCGGTGGCCCCTCACGTCGACCACGCAACGATCCTCGCCAGCGGCGAAGATGCGGCGCTCGTCGAACACCCCGTAGTTGGGGAGGTGATGCTTGTTGTAGCGGGCCTCGACCGCTCCGTCGCGGATCACCACCGCCTGGTTGAAGGGCTTGCCGCCGCGGCTCACGCCCAGCGTGCCCAGGATCACCACCAGATCCGCAAGGCCCTCGTCCGCGAGCGCAGCGGCGATGCTCTCCACGGAGCGCTCGGCCGCGCGCTGGAAGCTCTCGCGCAGCGCGAGGTCCTCGATGGGATAGCCCGTGGTGGTCATCTCCGGAAAGATCACGAGGTTCGCTCCCAGCCGGTGGGCGGCGCGACAGCGATCCATGACAAGCGCGGCGTTACCAGCGATGTCGCCCACGCAGGTGTTGATCTGGGCGAGTGCGATTCTCAAGCCTGGCATGCGGTCAGCGTAGCCGCCGGCGCGTGGCCGGGTCGCGTGACGCGAATGAAACACAGGTAGGGCAGGATGGGCACATGGACAAGCAGCAGGAATACGTGCTCCGCAGCGTCGAGGAGCGGGACATTCGCTTCATCCGTCTCTGGTTCACCGATGTGCTCGGCATCCTCAAGTCGGTGGCCATCGCGCCGGCCGAGCTCGAGAACGCCTTCAGCGAGGGGATCGGCTTCGACGGCTCAGCTGTCGAGGGCCTGACCCGCGTCTACGAGGCGGACATGCTCGCCAAGCCCGACCCCTCGACCTTCCAGATCCTGCCGTGGCGTGGCGCCGAACACGGCGTCGCGCGCATGTTCTGCGACATCTCGACGCCCGATGGCGAGCCCGCGCTGTCCGACCCCCGCCAGGTGCTCAAGCGCAACCTCGACCGCGCATCGGACCTGGGCTTCACGTTCTACACCCACCCCGAGATCGAGTTCTACCTGCTCGAGAAGCCCCAGCCGGGGGAGCTGCCCAAGCCGGTCGACAAGGCCGGTTACTTCGACAACGTGCCGCGCGGCACCGCTCACAACTTCCGCCGCGAGGCGATCACCATGCTGGAGTCGATGGGCATCTCCGTCGAGTTCTCGCACCACGAGGCGGGACCCGGCCAGAACGAGATCGACCTGCGGTACGCGGACGCGCTCACCATGGCGGACAACATCATGACGTTCCGCACGGTCATCAAGGAGGTCGCGCTCGAGCAGGGCGTGTTCGCGTCGTTCATGCCCAAGCCGCTCGCGGACGGCCCCGGCTCCGGGATGCACACTCACATGAGCCTGTTCGAGGGCGACCGCAACGCTTTCTACGAGGCCGGTGCGGACCACCAGCTGTCTCCGGTCGCCCGCCAGTTCATGGCAGGCCTGCTGCAGTACGCGCCGGAGATCAGCGCGATCACCAACCAGTACGTGAACTCGTACAAGCGCCTGTGGGGCGGCGCCGAGGCCCCTTCCTTCGTGTGCTGGGGCTCGAACAATCGCTCCGCGCTGGTGCGCATCCCCATCCACAAGCCCGGCAAGGGCCAGTCGACGCGCGTCGAGTACCGCGCGATGGACTCGGCCGCGAACCCCTATCTCGCGTTCTCCGTCCTGCTGTCCGCAGGGCTCAAGGGCATCGAGGAGGGGCTCGAGCTGCCGGACGGCGCGGAGGACGACGTCTGGAACCTCAGCCCGGCTGAGCGCAAGGCGATGGGCTACCAGGCGCTGCCTTCGTCGCTGTCGCAGGCCATCGAGGTGATGGAGCGCTCGGAGCTCGTCGCGGAGACGCTCGGCGAGCG
This sequence comes from Demequina activiva, assembly GCF_016862815.1. Taxonomy (GTDB): domain Bacteria; phylum Actinomycetota; class Actinomycetes; order Actinomycetales; family Demequinaceae; genus Demequina; species Demequina activiva. Next base: position 91,090 of record NZ_BONR01000006.1, read on the forward strand.
CGTGTTCGACTTCGTGCTGCGCAACAAGCGCGCGGAGTGGCAGGCCTACCGGGCTCAGGTGACGCCGTACGAGCTCGAGCAGTACCTGCCCGTGCTGTAGGGGAGCCGTGAGCTCTCGAGAGGTCTCCCTCGCGACGAGGCTGCGGCGCGCCGGAGTCTCCGACACCGAGCGCGCGCTCAGCCTGATCCAGCAGATCGAGCACGTCGCCGGGGTGGGTCTGGAGGATCCGGCGCTCGCGGTGTCGTACCTCGCGGATCCCGAGACCGGTCTGCTCCAGCTGCTGCGACTCGCGGAGGCGGCGCGCGACAGCGGCCACCTGGAGGACCTGGTCGCGCTGCGCGACCGCCGCGCCGGAGCGCGGTTGGGGGTGCTGCTGGGCGCATCCGTGGCGCTGGGTGACTTCCTGGTCCGCCACCCGGAGTACATCGCGGACTTCGATGCCTGGCCCGAGGACGATGCTCTGGGCACCGTGGACCAGCGGCGGGTGCTGCTCGAGGCGGTAGGCGCGGACCCGGATGCGGACGTTCCTGTCGCATCGATGGCGGGGTCGGACGGCGTCGCCGCGATGCGCGTCGCCTACCGACGCCAGCTGATGCGGGTCGCTGCCGTCGACCTGTTCGAGGACGTCCCCGCCACCGTCTTCCCCGCCGTGGCGGCCGTTCTGGCCGACCTCGCTGGGGCGGCGCTCGAAGCGGGCCTCGCGATCGCGCGTGCGGACGAGCCCGACCATGCCCTCACGAGGCTCGCGATCATCGGCATGGGCAAGTGCGGCGCGCGCGAGCTCAACTACGTGTCCGACGTCGACGTCATCTTCGCCGCCGAGCCCGCCGAGGGGGCGGAGGACGACGTCTCGCTCAAGATCGCGACCCGGCTCGCCGCCGCGGCCTCCCGTGCCTGCGACCGGCCCGGGCCGGAGCCCGCACTGTGGCAGGTCGACGCGAACCTGCGCCCGGAGGGCAAGGACGGTGCGCTGGTGCGCGGCATCGGCTCGCATCAGGCGTACTACGAGCGCTGGGCGCAGACCTGGGAGTTCCAGGCGCTGCTCAAGGCCCGGCCCATCGCAGGCGACCCGGAGGTGGGACAGCACTACCTCGATGCGATGTCCCCCTTGGTGTGGAACGCCGTCGAGCGCGACGGTTTCGTCGAGAGCGCGCAGGCCATGCGGCGTCGCGTCGAGGAGCATGTTCCCGCTCACGAGCAGGAGCGGCAGATCAAGCTGGGCCCCGGTGGACTTCGCGATGTCGAGTTCACCATCCAGCTGCTGCAGCTGGTTCACGGCCGCCACGATCCCTCCCTGCGATCGCGCACCACGCTGGACGCCTTGGCAGCCCTGCGTCGTGGCGGCTACGTGGGACGGCCCGATGCCGCCAAGATGGACCGCTCGTACCGGCAGCTGCGGGTATGGGAGCACCGCCTGCAGCTGCGCAAGCTCCAGCGCACTCATCTGATGCCCGTGGACGACGCGGACAAGCGAGTGCTGGCGCGAGCGTCCGGCTTCGCCACCGTCGAGTACATGGAGGAGGTGTGGCACGACATTCGCCGCGACGTGCGCGCGATGCATCTTGAGATGTTCTACCGGCCGCTGCTGCCGGTGATGGCGTCGCTCAGCGCGGACGAGGCGCGCCTCGACGACGCCGCCGCGCGCGATCGTCTCGCCGCGGTGGGCTTCGACGATCCGCAGGCGGCGCTGCGCCACATCACGGCGCTCACCGAGGGCGTGTCGCGCCGTGCCGCGATCCAGCGTCAGCTGCTGCCAGCGATGATCGGCTGGTTCGCCCAGGGCGCCGATCCCGACTCCGGGCTCCTGGCGTTCCGCAAGCTCTCCGAGCAGCTGAAGGACGCGCAGTGGTACTTGAAGCTGCTGCGCGACTCGGGATCGGCGGCAGAGCGCCTGGCGCGCCTGCTGTCCACCTCCGTGTACGTGACCGATGCGCTCCTCGCCTCGGCGGAGGACGTCACCTGGCTGGGGGATACCGCGGCGCTGTCCCCGCGAGCGCCCGAACGTCTGGCGCGCGAGGCCGATGCGATCCTCACGCGCTCCGACGACGCCGACCAGTGCATCACCGCCCTTCGGGGCCTGCGCCGCCGGGAGCTGGCACGCACCGCGGCGGCGGATGTGCTGGGCATCATCGACTCCGTGCAGGCCGCCGCATCGGTGTCGACGGCGGCGGACGTGCTCATCGCCGGCGCGCTGCGCATCGCGAGTGCGGTGGTGGCGCGCGAGGAGGGGATGGACGATCTCCCCATCGAGTTCATCGTGGTGGCGATGGGACGCTACGGCGGCTCCGAGATGTCCTACACCTCGGACGCGGACGTGCAGTTCGTGTTCGACGGCGATCACCCGGACGCCGCGTCACTCGCGGTCAAGGTGGCCAAGCGCATCCAGCGACTTCTGAAGCAGGTCAATCCGCAGCCGGCGCTCGAGATCGACGCGGACCTGCGTCCCGAGGGACGCAACGGTCCGCTGGCTCGGTCGCTCGCCTCCAGCACCGAGTACTACGAGCGATGGTCCGACCCCTGGGAGGCGCAGGCGCTGCTGCGCGCACGACCCTGTGCGGGGTCGCCCGAGCTCCTGGAGCGCTTCACCGCGATGATCGACGCCGTGCGCTATCCCGCCGAGCTGCCTGCCTCCGCTCTCAAGCAGATGCGCACGCTCAAGGCCCGCATGGAGTCCGAGCGGCTGCCACGCGGCGTCGATCCGCGCCGGCATCTCAAGCTGGGACCGGGCGGACTGTCCGACGTCGAATGGACCGTTCAGCTGCTCCAGCTCCAGCATGCTCACCGTGTTGAGGCGCTGCGGACCACGCGCACGCGTGAAGCCCTGCACGCGGCGGTCTCTGCGGAGCTGATCTCAGCCGAGGACGCCGCGGAGCTCGACGAGGCATGGGTGCTCGCCACCGATCTGCGCGGTGCGTTGGCGCTGCGAGGCCGTGAGCGCACGCCGGACGTTCTGCCCGGCGACACTCGCGAGCTCAAGGTGCTGGCAGAGATCATGAACGTCCGCGACACTGGTGCCGAGCTCCTCGACCGCCACGGCCGGGCCACCCGTCACGCGCGGGCTGTCACGGAGCGAGTGTTCTTCGGATGGGAGAGTGGCACGTGAGCCTGCTGAGGACGGTTGTCTCCGCGCTGTGCGTGCTGGCCGGCGCGTTCCTGATCGCCTCGTGGGCGGTGAGCTCCGTGGTCGTCACGTCCGTCGAGGACGGCACCGCGCTGCGGGGCATCACCGAGCGTGCGCTCGAGTCTCCTGCCGTGCGCAGCCTCGTGGCGGAGCGCATGACGGACCGGGCCGTCGCCGCGTTCGCGGACGCAGGCGTCGACGCGAACGGCCCGGTGGTTCGCACCGCGCTCGAGTCCGGCATCGCGGCCGCAGTGGGCACCGAAGCGTTCAAGACCAGCGTGCTGAGCGAGGTCGAGGCAGCGCACGGCCAGTTCTCCGAGCAGCTGACCGACTCCTTGCGCGAGCCCGCACCGCTCGTTCTCGACGTCGATGTCTCGGACACCATCAACGCGCGTCTCGACGAGATCCCGGTCGTGGGCGAGGCCATCCCGGATGTCTCCGTGAGCACGGTGAGCGTCGAGGTGCTGAGCGCCGGGACGTTCGAGGTCACTCGCGACACCTACCGTCAGATCGAATGGGCAGCGCAGTGGGGCCTGTGGGCAGGCATCGCGCTCCTCCTCGTGGGCATCCTGGTGTCTCAGCGCCGTCGATGGTTCGTCGCGAAGCTGCTCCTGGCGCTGGGGTTGATCTGCCTGCTGTTCGGCGGCGCGATCGCCCTGCTGGGCCCTGACACGATCATCACCTTCATCCCCGGCGGCACGGACGGGCCCCTGTCGACCATCTGGCGCGACATCATCACCGAGGAGACGGCTCCGCTGGTGATGGAGCGGAGCCTGTGGGTCGCCGGCTTCGCGTTCGCGGGAGCATTGGTCGCGATGCTCCTGGGCGCGATGCTGGGCGGCCGTCGGCGTTGACGCGCGCTCCGGCATCGCAGCACTGACGCTCGACGCTCGCCCGCGATCACCTCGAGTGGCCGGGTGCAGACGGCTCCACGGCCGTCAGACGGGAGGGCGGTGCGTCACCGCGCCGCAGCGTCGCGAGGACTCGATGTCGACGTGCGCACCACGAGCTCGTACGGCAGGGCCTCGTTCGCCGGTGGGGAATCGTCGCCCTGGAGCTGATGCAGCAGCGTCTCCACGGCGCGCCGACCTTGCACCTCGGGGAACTGGTCCACCGTGGTCAGCCCGAAGAATCCGGCGAGATCGTGGCCGTCGATGCCCACCACGGACACATCTGCCGGGACCTCTCGACCCAGGTCGCGCGCGGCGAGCATCGCGCCGATGGCCATCTCGTCCGATGCCGCGAAGATCGCAGTGGGGTGGATCCATGGATCGCCGAGCAGCTGCAGCGTCGCGTCGTAGCCTCCTGCGATGGTGAAGTCCGCAGAGCGGACCAGCGAGGGGTCGGGGGCGAGGCCAGCGGCCTTCAGTGCGTCCTCGTATCCCGCGCGTCGCGTGGTGGGCAGGTGGAAGTCGAGCTCGAAGTCGGAGTCGCCCGCGATGTGCGCGATCTGGCGGTGGCCGAGCGCGAGCAGATGCTCGGTGGCCAGCCGTGCGATCGCACGGTCGTCGACGGACAGGGTGGGCACGCCGGGCAGGGGGCCCCCGATCCCCACCACGGGCTTGCCGAGGCTGCGCATGCTCTCGAGCTCGTTCGCGTCGAGCTCGAGGCTCACGGCGATGAGCGCGTCCACGCGCTTGCGGCGCAGGAACTCCTCGAAGAGCCGCCGTCGGCGTGGGTTGTGCTCGGCAGGAAGGTCCGCCCCCACGTTCGTGTCGAGGTGGTAGAGCGTGAGGTCATAGCCGGCGTCCGACAATGCCCGCTGCACCCCGCGCAGCACGGTCATGTAGAACCACGAGCTGAGGAACGGCAGCACCACACCGACGCTGCGAGTGCGTCCCGAGGCCAGGCTCGATGCGCTCGCCGACACGACGTAGCCCAGCTCCTTGGCGGCGCGCTCCACCCGGGCGCGCGTCGCGGGGGACACCGTGGGCTTGCCGGCGAGCGCGCGGGACACGGTGGCGGTGGAGACGCCGGCGAGCTCTGCGACCTTCTCGATCTTCGCCATCGTCTCCTCCTTGAGCGCGAGGCCCGCAGCGATCAAGGCGCTGCAGGTGCCTGCGGCGATGGTATCCCGGCATCCAAGCCCCGATCACCTCGCCATCGGGCCCACCGATGCGCCTGCGTGCGCGTGCAGAGCCACGCTGGGCGCCAACGCAGCGACGAGCGTCAGGAGCGCGTGAGCCAAACGGTCGTGTCGGGAGGGAGCGCGCCGTCGACCTCCCCAGAGGCGAGGAGCACGTCACCTCCGGGCAGGTCGAGAGGCGCATCTCCGAGGTTCGTCATCACGGTGACATCGCCCACCTGGAACGCCAGTCCGTGCTCGGGCACGTCCAGCCAGCTCAGCTGCGCCGTCGCCAGGCCGTGCTCCCGCCGCAGCCGGAGCGCGCTGCGGTAGAACTCGAGCGTCGACCCATGTGCGCCCTCCTGCTGGTCGCGTGCCAGGTCCGCCCACACCGCCGGCTGAGGAAGCCATGACGCCCCTGTCGGCGAGAAGCCGAACGCGGGCGCATCGGCGTTCCACGGGATGGGGACGCGGCAGCCGTCGCGGCCGTACCGCTCACCCTGGGTCCGATGCCACGTGGGGTCCTGGCGTGCGTCCGCCGGGATGTCGAGCACCTCCGGCAGGCCCAGCTCCTCGCCCTGGTACATGTACGCGGAGCCCGGCAGCGCGAGCATCAACTGCGTGGCAGCGCGGCCCCGGCGCAGTCCGGTCGACGCGTCTCCCAGGCCGGGGGTGTCCACGCCGATGCCTTGTCCCTGAGGGTTCGGGGCAGTCAGTGCGAGGCGCGACGGGTGGCGCACCACATCATGGTTGGACAGCACCCAGGTGGCGGGGGCCCCCACGGATGCGAACGCGTCGAGCGATGCATCGATCACGTCGCGCAGCGCCCGCGCATCCCAACCCGTCATGAGGTAGGGAAAGTTGAAGGCCTGGTGCATCTCATCGGGACGAACCCAGGCGGCCATGTCCGCCAGCGGCTCGACCCAGGCCTCCGCGGTGAGGATGCGGTCGTCGTACTTGTCGACCACTGCGCGCCAGCGCCGCCAGATCTCGTGCACGCCCTCCTGCGCCCAGGCGGGGTGGCCCATCTGCGCGGCGCCCATCGAATCGATGTCCTCCGTGATGACGAAGTCGGGCAGATCGGGCGCCTTGGCGAGCCCATGCGCGACATCCACGCGGAAGCCATCCGCGCCCCTGTCCATCCAGAAACGCAGGATCCGGTCGAACTCGACCCGAACCTCCTCGTTGGTCCAGTCCAGGTCCGGCTGGCTGGAGTCGAACAGGTGCAGGTACCACTGCTCGGGAGTGCCGTCCGGGCGAGTGAGCCGGGTCCAGGCGGGCCCGCCGAACACGGACTCCCAGTTGTTCGGCGGCTCGTCGCCGTCCGGGCCGCGACCGTCGCGGAAGATGTACCTGGCACGCTCCGGCGAGCCAGGCTGCGAGGCCAGCGCGGCCTGGAACCACGCGTGCTCGCTCGACGTGTGGTTGGGGACGATGTCGACGATGACCTTCAGGCCCAGGTCGTGGGCCCGCTCCAGCATCGTGTCGAAGTCCTCGAGCGTGCCGAACAGTGGGTCCACGTCCGTGAAGTCCGCGACGTCGTAGCCCGCGTCGCGCTGCGGCGAGGTGTAGAACGGCGAGAGCCAGATCGCGTCGACCCCCAGGGCGGCGAGATCGTCGAGCCGCGAGGTGATGCCGGCGAGATCACCGATTCCGTCCCCCGAGGCGTCCGCGAACGATCGCGGGTAGATCTGATAGATGACGGCGGTGCGCCACCATTCGGTCCGAGTCGCTGCGGATTCCATCCGTCCATCCTAAGCACCTTCGCGCACGGGTCGAGGCGCGAAACCGGAGCCCGCGCACGGCGCACGTAGAGTGGAGCAGGACGCGCCGATGTGGGCGCCCCGAGACGCGAGGAGGCGTGCGTGGGAGTGACGGACGACGCCGGCCCCGGCGCCTACCCCACGCTCCTGAGCCCCCTCGAGTTGGGCCATGTCACCCTGCGCAACCGCGTGGTCATGGGGTCGATGCATCTGGGGCTCGAGGACTCGAGAAGCGACCTGCCCAAGCTCGCCGCCTTCTACGCCGAGCGGGCCCGGGCTGGTGTCGCTCTGATCGTCACCGGCGGCTTCGCGCCGACGCGGACGGGATGGCTGACGCCGTTCGCAGGAGCGATGACGAACGCGCGCGCCGCAGCCGCCCACCGACCTGTGACCGAGGCCGTGCACGAGCACGACGGTCGCATCCTGCTGCAACTCCTCCACGCCGGGCGCTACGCCTACCATCCCCTCGCCGCGAGCGCCTCGGCGGGGAAGTCGCCCATCACGCCGTTCCGCGCGCGCGCGATGACGGGCCGCGAGGTGGACCGCACCGCGACCGCCTTCGCGCGCGGCGCCGCTCTCGCACGTCGCGCCGGCTACGACGGCGTCGAGATCATGGGCTCCGAGGGCTACCTGATCAACCAGTTCCTGGCCGCGCGCACCAACCGCCGCACGGACGCCTGGGGCGGCACGCCCGAGCGGCGCATGCGGTTCCCCCTCGAGGTGGTGCGCCGCACGCGCGACCTGGTGGGCGCGGACTTTATCGTGCAGTTCCGCCTGAGCGTGCTCGATCTGGTGGAGGGTGGCCAGACCTGGGACGAGACCATCGCCTTCGCGCACGCGCTCGAGGCTGCCGGAGTCAGCGTCCTCAACACGGGCATCGGCTGGCACGAGGCGCGGGTGCCGACGATCGTGACCTCGGTGCCGCGCGCCGCCTTCGTCGACGTCGCCGCCCGCTTGCGCGCCGCCGTTGCGATTCCCGTGGCGGCTACCAACCGCATCAACCGGCCAGAGGCGGCCGAGGAGATCCTCGCGCGCGGGGACGCGGACCTCGTCACGCTGGCCCGGCCACTGCTCGCGGACGCCGAGTTCGTGGCGAAGGCCACAACCGGCCGCAGCGATCAGATCATCACCTGCATCGCCTGCAACCAGGCCTGCCTGGACCACGCCTTCTCCCGCAAGCGCGCGACGTGCCTGCTCAACCCTCGATCCGGCTACGAGACGGAGCTGGTGCTGGGACCCACAAGGCGAGCGCGGCGGATCGCCGTCGTGGGCGCCGGGCCCGCAGGCATGGCTGCCGCGGTCGAGCTCGCCGGGCGTGGACACCGGGTCGAGCTGTTCGAGGCTGCGGACGCTCTCGGGGGCCAGTTCCGCCTCGCGGCGCGCATTCCAGGCAAGGAGGAGTTCTCGACGTCCCTGGCGTACTACGCGCGCATGCTCAAGCTGCGCTCGGTCGACGTCCATCTCGCGACCCGCGCCACAGCCGATGCGCTGGCGGCCTTCGATGAGGTGGTCGTGGCGACCGGGGTCGTGCCGCGGGTGCCTGACATCCCCGGCATCGATCACCCATCGGTGCTCACCTACCAGCAGGTGGTGGGGGAGGGTGCGCATGTGGGTGAGCGCGTGGCCCTGCTGGGTGCGGGCGGCATCGGGTTCGATGTCGCCCAGTTCCTGCTGCGCGACGCGGACGAGAGCGTCGATCACTGGCGGGCACGGTGGGGCGTGGGCGATCCGCGTGAGCATGCGGGCGGGCTCGCGCCACACGCAGCGCAGAGCCCGCGCCGCGAGGTGTACCTGCTCCAGCGCAAGCGCTCGCGTCTGGGCGTGGGCCTCGGCAGGACCACCGGGTGGGTGCACCGTGCCGAGCTGCGCGAGGGCGGCGTCGCGATGCTCAGAGGCGTCGAGTATGTCCGCGTCGACGACGCAGGCCTTCACGTGACCGTGCCCGTGGACCCCGACGACAGGCGGTCCGCTCGGGAGGCGCGGGTGCTCGAGGTCGACACGATCGTGCTGTGCACCGGGCAGGTCTCCGTCACCGACCTGGTGGAGCCGCTGCGCGAGCACGGCGTGGCCACCCACGTGATCGGCGGTGCTGACGTCGCCGCCGAGCTGGACGCCAAGCGTGCCATTCGCCAAGCGACGGAGCTGGCGGCGACGATCTAGGAGGACCCTTGTCTGCACCTGTGCTGTTCCGCGTGTCCGATGGTCTGGCGCACCTCACGCTGAACCGCCCCGACCGCCTCAATGCGATCGACGCTGCGATGGCAGGCGCGTGGGCGGACGCCACGCGGGAGATCGCGAGGCGTGACGACATCGGCGCTGTGCTGATCGACGCGGCCGGGCCGGCATTCTGCGCCGGCGGCGACGTGCACGCGATGGCGAGCTCGCCCCGCGCCGCGGAGGTCACGGCGCTCGCGCAGATCCTCAACGAGGGCATCGTCGCACTCGTCACCAGCGCTGTCCCGGTGGTGGCCGCGGCGCATGGGACCACCGCTGGCGGTGGGCTGGGGCTGCTGCTGTGCTCGGACTACGCCGTGGTGGGTGCAGACTCCGTGATCGGCAGCCGCTACGCGCAGGTGGGCCTGACGCCGGATCTGTCCGTGACCGCCCAGCTGTCGCGCGCGGTGGGGGAGCGTCGTGCGCTGCAGCTGCTGCTGAGCGATCGCATGCTGACCGCGTCGGAGGCGCTCGAGTGGGGACTCGTCGCCGAGGTCGTCGACGGCGACGGACACGAGCAGATCGCCGATGCGGTGCGCGAGCGTGCGCAGGCCGTGGCATGGTCATGGCTGGACGGCGCGACCGCGGCGTACGGGCACGCGAAGCGCCTGGTCCGCGCGTCCCCCGAACGGTCTCTTGCGGAGCAGCTCGCGGATGAGGCGCGGTCCATCGGGACTGCGGTGGAGACGGCCGATGCCCGAGCTCGCATCGCCCGGTTCGCTCGCCGCGCGCAGGCCAACGGAGGCGAGCAGACCGACCGCCGCGGCTGAGCCCACGCTCACGGCTGCTCCGAGCGCTGTGCGCACCGCGCGCAGCATGCGCCACACGGTGCCTCTCAGAAACTCTCATATGCGACAAATCAGACTGGGAGTTGCCAGAGGTCGCTGCCGCCTTCGAGCGTGCGGGGCCACCACCCAAGACAGGGAGAGAGCATGCTGAAGAAGTCCATCGGCGCGGCCACGCTTGCGTGTGCGGCGATCGCACTCACGGCGCCCAGCGCTGCAGCAGGGCCGCATCACGGCGGCTACGACCCGTGCGAACGGCGCACCAACGGCTCGATCGACAAGCTTCTCGACTGCGTCGACGCAGACGGAGCGATGGAGCACCTCGAGGCCTTCCAGGAGATCGCGGACGCCAACGGCGGCTCGCGCGCCTCGGGAACCAGTGGATACGACGCGTCGGCCGAGTACGTCGCCGCAGTGATGCGCAAGGCCGGCTATCGGGTGTCCATCGAGCCGTTCTCGTTCGAGCTGTTCGAGGAGCTGTCGGAGCCGGTGCTTGAGCAGATCGCTCCGGTCCCCACGACCTACGCGACTGACGCCGAGCCGGGCTTCAGCACCATGGAGTACTCGGGTTCCGGCGACGTGACCGCCGCCGTCGAGGCCGTCGACGTGGTGGTGCCCCCGGGCGCCGAGGCGAACACCTCGACCTCTGGGTGCGAGCCTGAGGACTTCGCGGACTTCACCGCAGGCAGCATCGCCTTGCTGCAACGCGGGACCTGCGCGTTCGGAGACAAGGCAGCCAACGCCGAGGCCGCGGGCGCCGTGGGCGCCGTGATCTTCAACGAGGGCCAGGAGGGTCGGGCAGAGAACCTCCTCGGCACGCTCGGCGGACCCGGAGTGACGATTCCTGTGGTGGGGGCGTCCTACGAGATCGGTGCGGAGCTCGCGCAGGCCGAGGGCGCCCAGGTGCGCCTCGCGGTCGATGCCCAGGTCGAGACCCGCGAGACCTCCAATGTGATCGCCGAGTCCCGCTGGGGCGATGACGACAACGTCGTGATGGCGGGAGCGCATCTCGACTCCGTCGCGGAGGGCTCAGGCATCAACGACAACGGCTCCGGTTCCGCCGCGATCCTCGAGGTGGCCCAGGCCATGGCCAAGGTGCGCGGCGAGAACAAGCTGCGCTTCGCGTGGTGGGGTGCGGAGGAGTCGGGTCTGATCGGCTCGTACGAGTACACGGAGGCGCTCAGCGACGAGGAGATCGAGGACATCGCCCTCTACCTCAACTTCGACATGGTCGCCTCGCCCAACCACATCTTCGGAATCTATGACGGCGACGGCTCCGACTTCGGCCTCGCCGGGCCCGAGGGCTCCGACGCGATCGAGGCGACGTTCGAGGAGTTCTTCGAGCGTGCCGGCGAGCCCTCGCAGGGCACGGAGTTCTCAGGACGCTCCGACTACGCCGGGTTCATCGACGTGGGCATTCCCGCTGGTGGCCTGTTCACGGGGGCCGAGGGCATCAAGACCGAGGAGGAGGCCGCGCTGTACGGCGGCACCGCGGGCGAGGCGTACGACCCGTGCTACCACTCGGCGTGCGACGACCTCAGCAACCTGAACCTCGAGGCGTTCGACACCAACATCGACGCCATCGCCTACTCGTTGCTCACGTACGCGCGCAGCACCGAGGACGTCAACGGCGTGGTGCCTGACAGGGGCCACGGCAAGGGCCACGGCAAGCACTGGGGCGACAAGGGCCACGGCAAGGGCGACCAGCGCCCGGGCCGTAGCGGCTGGGACGACTGACCGCGCACCGGCGCCCATGGACGACGAAGGCCCGCCGCCCCTGTCGGGGTGGCGGGCCTTCGTGCCGTGTGCGCTACGACTCAGACGTCGTAGTAGAGCTCGAACTCGTGGGGGTGCGGACGGAAGCGCAGCGGGTCGATCTCGTTGGTGCGCTTGAAGTCGATCCACTCCTCGATGAGGTCCTCGGTGAACACGCCGCCCTCAGTGAGGAACGCGTGGTCCGCCTCGAGGGCGTTGAGCACCGCGGGGAGCGAGTCGGGGACCGTCGGGATCTGTGCGTGCTCCTCCGGGGGCAGCTCGTACAGGTCCTTGTCGATCGGCGCCGGCGGCTCGATCTTGTTCTTGATTCCGTCCAGGCCCGCCATCAGCAGTGCCGCGAACGCGAGGTACGGGTTGCCCGACGAGTCAGGCGCGCGGAACTCGATGCGCTTGGCCTTGGGGTTCGAGCCCGTGATCGGGATGCGGACCGCAGCGGAGCGGTTGCGCGCCGAGTACACCAGGTTGACGGGAGCCTCGTAGCCCGGCACCAGACGGTGGTAGGAGTTCACCGTGGGGTTGGTGAACGCCAGCAGCGAGGGGGCGTGCTTGAGGATGCCGCCGATGTACCAACGGGCGACGTCGGAGAGGCCGCCGTAGCCGGACTCGTCGTAGAACAGCGGCTCGCCGTCCTTCCAGACCGACTGGTGCACGTGCATGCCGGAGCCGTTGTCGCCGAACAGCGGCTTGGGCATGAAGGTCGCAGTCTTGCCGTTCTTCCACGCGACGTTCTTGACGACGTACTTGAACTTCATGATGTCGTCCGCAGCGTGGAGCAGCGTGTTGAAGCGGTAGTTGATCTCCTGCTGGCCGGCGGTGCCCACCTCGTGGTGCGCGCGCTCGAGCTCGAGGCCGACCTCGCCCAGGACGGTGCAGATCTCGTCGCGGATGTCCGCCATCTGGTCGCCGGGGGAGACGGGGAAGTAGCCGCCCTTGTAACGGGTCTTGTAGCCCAGGTTGGGGGAGCCGTCGAGCTCGGTCTCCTTGCCGGTGTTCCACCAGCCCTCGGAGGACTCGATGTGGTAGTAGCCCTCGTGCTGGTTGGTGTCGAAGCGCACGGAGTCGAAGATGAAGAACTCGGCCTCGGGGGCGAAGAACGCGGTGTCGCCGATGCCGGTGGACTTCAGGTACTCCTGCGCCTTCATCGCGACGTTGCGCGGGTCACGGGAGTAGGGCTCGTCGGTGAACGGGTCCACCACCGAGAAGTTGACGACCAGCGTCTTCGCCTTGCGGAAGGGGTCGACGTAGGCGGTCTGAAGGTCCGCGATGAGCTTCATGTCCGACTCGTTGATGGCCTGGAAGCCACGGATCGAGGATCCGTCGAATGCCGCGCCATCCTCGAGGACGGTCTCGAACTGGGCTGCGGGGACATTGACGTGCTGCATCGAACCCGGAAGGTCACAGAAGCGAATGTCGATGTACTCGACGGCCTCGTCCTTCACAAAAGCGATCGCCTCTTCGGCAGTCTTGAACATCCGTTTGCTCCTTGCAATGTCAGGTGTGCTCGGGCTAGCAAGGCCCACCCTAGGGGTAGGCCGTTTCCCCCAGGTTCATGGCGTGTTACAAAACTGTTTCCTACCACCTGGGAGCGCGCGTCAGCATCGGCGCTGTCACGGCGTCGTCGTCGAGCCTAGCCCACCGCGCCTACCATGGTCAGGTGTCCGAAGCCCCCTCCCCGCGCCCCAGCGCGCTCGTCGGAAGGCGGCTGCTCGGCATCGTCATCGACTGGGTGCTGTGCCTGCTGATCTCCTCCGCGTTCTTCACCTCCGCATCGGCCGCCGCGGTCGTGACCACGGGTATCGAGCGCGTGCTGCTCTCCGGTGATCAGTTCGCCACGCTCGGCATCTGGGCGCTTCAGCACCTGATCCTCGTGGCGACCATCGGCACCACGGTGGGACACCGCGTCGTCGGCGTTCGGGTGGTGCGCATCGACGGCGCTCCGTACGTTGGCGTGGCCAAGGCGCTCGCGCGCACCGTCCTGCTGCTGCTCGTGATCCCCGCGGTGGTGTGGGATCCGGACGGCCGAGGGCTTCACGACCGTGCAGCGCAGACCCGCATCGTCAGCACGCGAGGAGGTGGCGATGCCTGACCTCGACGTGGCAGGCGTGCTGTGCGACATGGACGGCACGCTGGTCGACTCGAATGCGCTGGTCGACGTCATGTGGAACGAGTTCGCGGATGCCCACGGGCTGGACGCCGCGGAGGTGCGCCACTTCGCGCACGGCCGGCCCTCGCGCGCGACCATCGCCCGCTACGTGGACGACTCCGACGGCCGTGCCCACTGGCAGGAACGCATACACGAGATGGAGGCCACCCGCTTCGACGGCGTGGTCGAGATCCCGGGGGCGCGCTCCTTCACGCGGGCGCTACCGCACGGTCGCTGGGCGCTCGTGACCTCCGCGATGCACGCTCCGGCCCGCGCCCGCCTCCAAGCGGTGGGGATCGAGGCTCCGAGCATCGTGATCGGCGCCGACGACGTCGAGCACGGCAAGCCTCATCCCGAGGGATTCTCCCGCGCAGCGCGAGAGCTGGGTGTCGACCCCCGTGACTGCGTCGTGTTCGAGGACACCGACGCCGGCATCGAGGCCGGACGCGCGGCCGGCTGCACCGTGGTCGTGGTGGGAGGCAATGACTCCGCGCTCACGCGCGCTCTGCCGCGGGTCGCGGACATGCGTCAGGTGCGCGTCCGTGTCAGGGGAGCGCGCATCGGCCTTTCGCTTCCGGGCTGAGCCCGGGACGGCTCAGCGTCCGCGCATCGCCTTGCGGTCGGGGCGAGCGCGCATGGGGTCAACGCCCTTCGGGACCGGCAGCCTTTGCCCGCCGATGGCATCCAGGCGGGCCGTCACCGCGGCCCGCTCACTCTTGGACAGCACCTTCTTGGGGCCCTTGACCGCCTTGGTGAGCTTGCTGAGCGGGACCTCATCGGCATGAGTGCCCACGTAGATGGTGTGCACCGGCACGCCCGGCACGAGCTTGTTGATGCGTCGCGTGGCGGCGGCGACCTGCTTGGTGGCTGCGTTGCCGCCCTCGGCGATGAGCACCACGCCGCCCTTGCCGACGCCACGGAACACGATCGACTTCCCGCGCGGGTCCACCGAGATGGGGTCGTCCGCGAACTGGTAGCTGCCGCGCATGTTCTGTGCGATCGACAGCGAGGCGCCGATCTGCCCCTCCATGCGCTGGAACATCACCTTCTCGAAGCGGCGCGTCAGGGTGAACAGGCCCGCGAGAGCCGCGGCCAGCACACCGAAGATGATCACGTACACGAGCACGATCGTGTTGTCGAACAGCAGTCCGATCACCACGGACAGCGCGATGATCGCCACCGGGATGATGATGATCAGCGGCAGTAGCCACCTGTCGTGCGGCGCGGCGGCCTGGTAGGCCTGCGCGATCAGCTTGTACCAGCGGGGCTTCTTCTCGGGTTCCTTAGCCATGATGGCGCCCAGTGTAGTCGCTCAGGTCACCCTGTTCCCCTCCCCAGAATTTGGCACCATTTTCATCGCTCAAGGTACGAAACGATGAAGAACGCTCCGCTGCGGTGAGCGGTATCGCGGCCGAAGCATCGGACGCACAGGCGCCTGTCGGGTAGCCGGGACTGGGTCGAAGCGAGACGCGCCCACGGACGGTGCGGCGAGCATCGGCTGCATTGGCGCCGATGCGGTGGAGACTTCTTCCTCATCAACGCCCTTGGGCGATGAAAGTGGTGCCAAATTCTGGAGGGAGGGGAGGTGACTCAGCAGGACGGGCGGGCTGCTCGCGAGAGCAGGGTCGATGCCTCCTGGCGTGCCTCCATGGGCTCGCCCAGGTGCGCCAACGCCTCCGGGATGGCACGGCCCTTGCGGGTCATCGCCTGGCCCCAGAGCCGGCCCGCGCGGTAGCTCGAGCGGACCAGCGGCCCGGACATGACTCCCAGGAAGCCCATCTCCTCGGCGGCGTCGGAGAGCTCGACGAACTCCTCCGGCTTGACCCAGCGCTCGACCGGGTGGTGGCGCGGGCTGGGACGCAGGTACTGGGTGATCGTGATGAGGTCGCAGCCGGCGTCGTGCAGATCCTGAAGCGCCTGCACGGCCTCATCGAACGTCTCGCCCATTCCCAGGATGATGTTCGACTTGGTGACCAGGCCGTCCTTCTGAGCCTCAGTGATGACCTGCAGCGAACGCTCGTACCGGAACGCCGGGCGGATGCGCTTGAAGATGCGCGGCACGGTCTCGACGTTGTGAGCGAGCACCTCGGGCCGCGAGGAGAAGACCTCGGCGAGCTGCGCGGGCTCTGCGTTGAAGTCGGGGATCAGCAGCTCGACGCCCGTGCCGGGGTTCAGCTCGTGGATCTTGCGCACCGTCTCCGCGTAGAGCCAGGCACCGCCGTCGGCGAGGTCGTCTCGCGCGACTCCGGTGACCGTCGAGTACTTCAGGCCCATCTGCTGGACCGACTGTGCCACCTTGGTGGGCTCCATGCGGTCCAGGGGGGAGGGCTTGCCGGTGTCGATCTGGCAGAAGTCGCACCGGCGGGTGCACTGGGCGCCGCCGATGAGGAACGTCGCCTCGCGGTCCTCCCAGCACTCGAAGATGTTGGGACAGCCCGCCTCCTCGCACACGGTGTGGAGGCCGCCGGACTTCACCAGGCCCTTGAGCTCGTTGTACTCGGGGCCCATGGTGGCCTTGGTGCGGATCCACTCGGGCTTGCGCTCGATCGGGGTCTCCGCATTGCGAGCCTCGACGCGCAGCATCCGGCGTCCCTCGGGTGCGATGGTCACACGGTCTCCTTGGGGTGATCGGGGACAGGCGTGGCGCTGCCTGTGGGCTGCGCCGTCTCCCAGCGTACGTCCGTCAGGGCGCTTTCCAGGAATCCCAGGGCTGCGGGCACGACGTCCGCGATGGCGACGTCGCGACCCAGCTCCTGCGACAGCGAGGTGACGTCCGCATCGGCGATCCCGCACGGCACGATGCGGTCGAACTCGGCGAGCGCGGGGTTGCAGTTGAATGCGAAGCCGTGCATGGTCACGCCCTTGGCGACGCGCACTCCGATCGCGCAGATCTTGCGCTCGCGCCGGACGTCCGTCGCAGGGAGCCAGACGCCGGAGCGATCCTCGACCCGCAGGGTGTCCAGGCCGTAGGAGGCGCACAGGTCGATGAACGCCTGCTCGAGCGCCCGCACGTACTTGACCACGTCGACCGGCTCGCGCAGGCGCACGATCGGGTACCCCACGAGCTGGCCGGGACCGTGCCACGTGATGCGGCCGCCGCGGTCGACGTCGACCACAGGCGTGCCATCGACGGGTCGATCCCACGCTGCGGTGCGCCGTCCCGCGGTGTAGACGTCCTCGTGCTCGACCACGATCACCGTGTCCGCGCGTGCGCCAGCCACGCGATCGGCGTGGACGGCGCGCTGCAGATCCCATGCCTCGTGATACGGCACGGCACGCGTCCCGAGGTCGAGGTCGATGATGTCCATAGGTCTCCAGGCTAACCGGTGGGAATGCGGTCGAATTCCCCGCGTTGAGGCACGATATGAACATGTCCTCTCGCGCGTGGCTCCGGCCCATCCTCGTCGTTCTCGTCATCGTCGGCTGGCTCGCGATCGGGGGTGCGGGCGGGCAGACGTTCGGCAAGCTCTCCGACGTCCAGGAGAACGACGCTGCGGCGTTCCTGCCCGAGTCCGCGGAGTCGACCCAGGCAGCCGAGCTGCACGCGCAGTTCGTTCCCGTGCAGGCCGTCCCCGGCATCTTCGTGGTCGATGGCATCTCCGGACCCGAGGACATCGCGACTGTCGAGGAGTTCGTCGCTGCCGTGGTGAGCGTGCCGATCGAGGGCGACACCCAGGGCAGGACCGTGGGCGACGTGCTGTCGCCGCCCGCATCCGAGTCCATGCCTCAGGTGGTGCCCTCGGAGGATGGCGAGGCCGCGCTGGTGGCCTTCAACATCGATCCGTCGGTGATCGAGGAGACCGTGGGCGAGGAGTCGCTGGGCCAGCTGGTCGCGGAGACCATCAGGGCCGAGTGGGCGGAGCTCGACTCCGAGCTGGATGGCCACCTCACCGGCGCGCTCGGCGTCCTCGCGGACCTGCTGGCGGCCTTCGCTGGCATCGATGGCATCCTGCTGGTGGTCGCGCTCGCCGTGGTGCTGGTGATCCTCCTGGTCGTCTACCGCAGCCCCGTGCTGCCGTTCCTGGTGCTCTCCACGTCTCTGATCGCGCTCACGGGCGCCATCCTGGCGGTGTTCGCGCTCGCCGATGCGGACGTGATCACCCTCAACGGCCAGTCCCAGGGCATCATGTTCATCCTGGTGGTAGGTGCCACGACCGACTATGCGCTGCTGCTCGTCGCCCGCTATCGCGAGGAGCTGCTGCGGATCGAGTCCCCGTACTCCGCCCTCTGGCGCGCGTGGCGACGCTCCCTCGAGCCCATCGCCGCATCGGCGGGCACGGTCATCCTGGGCCTGCTGGTGCTGCTGCTGAGCGACCTGAAGTCGAACGCCGCGCTCGGCCCTGCCGGCGCCTTGGGAATCGCGGCCGCGCTGGTGGCCGCGCTGACGCTGCTGCCTGCGCTGCTGCTGATCGGCGGCAAGCACGCCAGGGGAGTGTTCTGGCCTGCGATGCCGCGCTACTCCGCCGAGGCCGGGGCCGCCGCGGCGGACCCGTCCGCTGGCTCTGGCTTCTGGCCGAGGGTGGCCCGCGGCGTCGACGCGCGGCCGCGCCGCACGTGGATTCTCGCCGCTCTGGGCCTGGTGGCCTTCGCCGCGTTCCTGCCCACGTTCAAGGCGGGCGGCCTGGGCGAGCAGGACGTGTTCACCCGCGAGACGGACTCGGTCCAGGGCACCGCCGTGCTCGAGGACCACTTCGCCGCGGGCGCGACGTCACCCATCCGCATCATCGCTCCGCAGGATCAGGCCGATGCGGTGGTCGACGCCGCGAGCGGCGTCGACGGAGTCGAGCAGGCGTACATCCTGACGCCGTCCGTCGCTCAGGGCGCGCCTCCCGGCGTCGCCGGTCCGGAGGACCCCATCGTCGTGGACGGCATGGTCGAGGTGGTCGCGGTGACCCAGGTGTCCTCGAGCTCCGCAGAGGCCTCTGACATCGTCCAGGACGTGCGCGACGCCGTGCATCCCGTCGACGAGGCGGTGCTGGTGGGCGGATCTGCCGCTGAGCAGCTCGACACCCGGATCACCACGCAGCGTGACACGATGATCATCATCCCCACGATCCTCGCCGTGATCTTCGTGGTGCTGGTGATGCTGCTGCGGGCGATCGTCGCTCCCGCCCTGATCGTGCTCGCGAACGTGCTGTCGTATGCGGCGACCATCGGCCTGTCCGCGATCCTGTTCAACCACGTGTTCGACTTCCCGGGGTCCGACCCCGCCGTGCCGCTGCTGGGCTTCGTGTTCCTCGTGGCTCTGGGCGTGGACTACTCCATCTTCCTGATGTCGCGCGCGCGCGAGGAGTCGTTGCAGCACGGGACGCGGCCAGGAGTGCGCCGCGCCCTCGCCGTCACCGGAGGCGTGATCACCTCTGCGGGCATCGTCCTCGCCGCCACCTTCGCCGCGCTGGGAGTGATCCCGCTCATCTTCCTCGCGCAGATCGCGGTCATCGTCGGCCTCGGCGTCCTGGTCGACACCTTCGTGGTGCGCTCGCTGCTGGTGCCCGGGCTCGTGGCGGACATCGAGCGTCCCGTGTGGTGGCCCTGGACCAGACGCATCCCGCGCTGATCCTGTGGATAACGTCCGCGGTGCCGCCACGCGCGGCATCGTGGATGCATGACCAGCGCCCGCGAGACTGAGCCGACCCGCCGCACGCTGCTGCGCTCGCTTGGGCGCGGCGACGACGTTCTCGCACGAGCGCAGTCCCGTGCCGGCGCACTCGCCCAGCTCGCTCATCCCGCCGTCCTGACGGCGTCCAGCGTCCACGCAGGCGCAGACGGCGAGGTCGTGGTCGCCGTGCCTCGCATCGACGCGATCGATCTGGCCGAGCTCGCGAGCCGCCGTCGCCCGCTTGCGCTCGAGGAGTGCGTATGGCTCGGGGCGAAGATTGGCGAGGCGCTCGAGGCGATGCACGGCTCGGGGCTCGTGCACGGCGACGTCGCTCCTGCGAACGTGCTGCTCACGGGAGACGGGGTGATGCTCGTGGACACCATGAGCGCCATGCTCGAACATGAGTCCGGAACGCCCGGCTTCCGCGCCCCCGAGCGGCGCGAGGGCGCGACCGCGCCTGGGGACATCTACGCGCTGGGCATGCTGCTGCGCTGGTGCGCCACAGAGGACGCGTCCACCAGGATCGAGGCCTGGACCGCCCCCATGCTGGTGAGAGACCCGTCGCGCCGCCCGCCAGCCCAGGTGGCCGTCCGCGCACTGCGCCGCTGCGGTCCCGCGGGCCCGGTGGCCCTGCCGGTGTCCGAGGATGTGGTGGCGTCGACGCGCGCGAGGGTGCGCGAGCAGACGGAACGGATCGCTCAGGGGCGACCCTGGCGCGTGCGCCGATGGGTGCTGCGAGGGGCCGCTGGGGTGGTGGTCGCTGCGTGCGCCGTGGGAATCGTGGTCGCGGTCCCGCGGGCGGTCGACGCGGCACTCCCGGATCCGACGGCGGGCTCGACGTCCGTCGCCACGGATGGCCGCAGCGAACGGCCGGTGAGCGTGAGCGCCAGGGGGGAGCGGACGGAGAGCGCGAGCGTCTCAGGCGAGCGGCCCGATGCGGTGGGCACCGCCCTCTCGATGACGCAGGCGCGCTTCGAGGCTCTCGCGACCGGCGATCCTGCCGCGCTGCGGGAGATCTCCGCGGAGGGAGCCGTGGCCGATCAGCTGTCGGACCTGGCGCACCAGCTCGAGGCACGCGCCCTGCGCTTCGAGGGGCTCGAGCTGACCGCCCTGGAGGCCACGGTGGTCGAGGCCACCGACACCCATGCCACCGCGAGCGTCGACTACGAGGTGAGCGACCACCGCGTGGTCGATCGCGGCACGGCCGTCGAGCGAGAAGGGTATGCGCAGAGCGTGACGATGGAGCTCCGCTGGGAGGACGGCTGGGTGCTGAGCTCCGTCAGTGAACGCGGATGACGCTCGCGGCGGCGGCTTCGATCTCTGGGTGGTCCCAGGTGAAGCCCCACCGCTTCAGCACGCCGGGAGTCGCATGCTGGCTGGAGAGCAGGTCCTCGACCGCAGGGCCCTCGACGATGCGCAGAGCCCATGCCGGCACGGGCAGCCCCGGATGCTTGCCGGCGGCCTCGCTGAACGCTCGGATGAGGTGGGCGTCGCGCGCGGGGGACGGTGCGACGACGTTCACGGCGCCGTGGTGGTCGGTGTCGACCAGGAATCGCAACGCCCGGATGTGGTCGTGCAGCGTGATCCACGAATGCCAGGCATCGCCCGAGCCCAGCGAGCGCAGCAGTCCTCGCGTGACGAGCGGCAGCAGCCGCTCGGCGAAGCCGCCGTGCGGGGCGAGCACGAGTCCGGTGCGAATGAACGCGGTCCGCACCCCGGCGTCGACGGCGGGCTGTGCGGCCGCCTCCCACTGGGTGACGATGTGCGCGAGCAAGGAGGTGCCGGGTTCCGAGCGTTCGGACAGGCGCTCCTCACCGCGATCGCCGTAGTACCCCATGGCGGAACCTTGGAGGAGAACTCCGGTGTGCGACACGTCGGCCAGGGCTCGTGCGAGGGTGCCCGTCGAGTCCAGGCGCGACTGCAGCACCACCTGGGCGTAGGAGTCCGTCAGGCGACGGCTGCCGATCGAGGCGCCCGCGAGGTTCACCACGACGTCAGCGTCAGCCAGCACCTGGTGGTCGACCTCGCCCTTCGACGGGTCCCAGGCGCTCTCGTGCGCTCCGCGCGCCTCCCGGCGCACCAGCGCGATGGCGTCGTGACCGTCGGCTCGCAGCGACTCCTTGAGAGCCGTTCCGATGAGTCCGGACGAGCCGGCGATCACGACGCGCATGCGTGCGGCGTCAGAGGCCCAAGTCGGCCTCGAACGCCCCCTCCTCGATGCGCTTCTTCACCGACTGCAGGAAGCGAGCAGCGTCCGCACCGTCGATGAGGCGGTGGTCGTAGCTGAGCGGCAGGTAGCACATGGGGCGGATCGAGATCACGTCCTCGCCATCGGGGCCCTTGACGACCACGGGACGCTTGACGATCGCGCATGTGGCGAGGATGCCGGCCTGAGGAGCGGGCACGACGGGGGTGTCGAAGAGCGTCCCGACAGATCCGGTGTTGGTCACGGAGAACGTGCCACCGGAGATCTCGTCGGCCTTCAGGCCACCCGAGCGGGCGCGCTCGGCGAGGTCCGCGATGGCCAGCGCCTGCTCGGGCAGCGACTTCGCATCTGCCTCGCGCATCGTGGGCAGCATCAGGCCCTTCTCGGTGTCGACGGCGATCGACAGGTTCACCGCGGGGTGGTAGACGATGGACTTGCCGTCCTCGCTCACCGACGCGTTGACGTTCGCGTGCTCCATGAGCGCCTCGGACACGGCCTTCGTGAAGAAGGGCAGGAACGAGAGGTTGACCCCGTGCTTGTCCTTGAACGCGTTCTTGCTCTGCGAGCGCAGCGCCCAGATGCGGGAGCAGTCGACCTCGATGACCGAGGTGAGCTGCGCCATGCCGTGCAGCGACTCCATCATCTTGTCTGCGGTGACCTTGCGAATGCGGGTCATCTTGACGGTCTGGCCACGCAGCTCCGAGACCACGGGCTCCGTGGTCGGTGCGGGTGCGCTCGCCGCGGCGGCAGGAGCCGATGCGGGGGCCGACGGGGCTGCCGGCTTCTCCGCCGCGCTCAGCACGTCCTCCTTGCGGATGCGGCCACCGACACCCGTGCCGGTGATCGACGCCAGGTCGACGCCACGCTCCTTGGCGAGCTTGCGCACGATGGGCGTGACGTAGCCCGATCCCGTCGACGCCGGCTCGGCAGACTGCGCGGCCGGAGACGAGGCCGACGGCTCCGCGGACTCCACCGGAGACGCGGCGGGGGCGGAGGCCTCCGCAGGTGCGGACTCCTGGGCGGCGGGCGCAGCGGCCTCGGCTGCCGGGCTCGACGCGGGCTCCGCCTGCGCGGGCTCGTCGGCCGTCGACTCCGGCTGTGCAGGAGCGGACTCCTGTGCTGGAGCGGAGGGCTCGGCGGGTGCGGACGCCTGTGCCGGAGCGGAGGGCTCGGCGGGAGCGGCGCCTGCTTCGCCGATGCGTGCCAGGACGGCGCCCACCTCGACGGTCTCATCCTCGTCCACGAGGATCTCGTTGAGGGTGCCGGCGACGGGCGAGGGGATCTCGGTGTCGACCTTGTCCGTCGAGACCTCGAGCAGTGGCTCGTCGACCTCGACGGAGTCGCCAACGGACTTCAGCCAGCGGGTGACGGTGCCCTCGGTGACGGACTCGCCGAGAGCGGGCAGCGTCACCTCCTTGCCGCCGCCTGAGGCCGCGGGCGCGGACTCGGACGCCGCAGGAGCGGAGGGCTGAGCGGGCGCCGACGGCTCAGCGGGTGCGGACTCCTGCGCAGGTGCAGAAGGCTCGGCAGGCGCGGACGCCTGTGCCGGAGCGGACTCCTGTGCCGGAGCGGAGGGCTCGGCGGGGGCGGAGGGCTCGGCAGGTGCGGACTCCTGTGCCGGAGCGGAGGGCTCGGCGGGAGCCGCGCCTGCGTCGCCGATGCGTGCCAGGACGGCGCCCACCTCGACGGTCTCATCCTCGTCCACGAGGATCTCGTTGAGGGTGCCGGCGACGGGCGAGGGGATCTCGGTGTCGACTTTGTCCGTCGAGACCTCGAGCAGGGGCTCGTCGACCTCGACGGAGTCGCCAACGGACTTCAGCCAGCGGGTGACGGTGCCCTCGGTGACGGATTCGCCCAGGGCCGGAAGTGTGACGTCATTGCTCATGATGGGAATTGTCTCCGATATCAGTCGTGGGCGTGAAGGGGCTTGCCGGCCAGGGCCAGGTGTGCCTCGCCCATCGCCTCATTCTGCGTCGGGTGAGCGTGCACGAGCGGCGCCACATCCTCGGGGTGCGCCTCCCAGTTCACGATGAGCTGTGCTTCGCCGATCTGCTCGCCGACTCGAGCGCCGAGCATGTGGACGCCCACCACGGGGCCGTCCTTCACCCGGACCAGCTTGATGAAGCCCTGGGTGGCGAGGATCTGGCTCTTGCCGTTGCCCCCCAGGTTGTACTCGAGGGTCTCGACGGCATCGTCGCCGTGGATCTCCTTGGCCTGCGCCTCCGTGACGCCCACGGACGCCACCTCGGGCTCGCAGTAGGTCACGCGAGGGATGCCGGACTCCACGATCTTCTGGGGCGACAGCCCCGCGATGGTCTCCGCGACGAAGATGCCCTGCTGGAAGCCGCGATGTGCGAGCTGGAGGCCGGGCACGATGTCGCCCACCGCGTAGATGTTCGCGACGCCGGTGTGCAGGTTCTCGTCGGTGAGCACGAACCCGCGGTCCACCCGCACGCCCTGCTCCTCGTAGCCCAGTCCGGACGTCCGAGGACCGCGACCGACGGCGACCAGCAGCAGGTCCGCCTCGAGGACGGTGCCGTCCTCGAGGGAGACCTTGACGCCCGCGTCGGTCTGCTCGACGCCCTGGAACCGCACGCCGAGCTTGTAGTCGATCTTGCGACGACGGAACGCGCGCTCCAGTCCCTTCGAGAGCACCTCGTCCTCGTTGGGCACGAGGTGCGGGAGAGCCTCGACGATGGTGACATCCGAGCCGAAGGACTTCCACACGGAGGCGAACTCGACGCCGATGACGCCGCCGCCGAGCACGATCACGCTCTTCGGGACGGTGTCGAGGCCCAGCGCCTGGTCCGACGTCATCACCCGGCCGCCGATCTCGAGGCCCGGCAGCGAGCGCGCGTAGGAGCCCGTCGCGAGGACGATGCTCTTGGCGGTGTAGCGCTCGCCGCGCACCTCCACGGCATCGGGGCCCACGAGCGTTCCGTGGCCCTCGATGACCGTCACCTTGCGCGACTTGATCAGACCCTGCAGTCCCTTGTAGAGGCGGTCCACCACGCCCTGCTTGTACTGGTTGACGACCGTCATGTCGATCGAGTCGAGCGTCGCGTTCACGCCGAACTTCGAGCCTTCGCGCGCGTTGTCGGCGAGCTCGGCGGCGTGCAGCAGCGCCTTGGTGGGGATGCAGCCGTTGTGGAGGCACGTGCCGCCCACCTTCGACTCCTCGACGAGGCCCACGGTGAGGCCGAGCTGAGCGGCGCGCAGCGCGGCGGCGTATCCGCCGGAGCCTCCGCCGAGAACGAGCAGGTCAAACGAGCGAGGGGTGGACTCGGTCACTGTATGCACTCCTTGTGAGGATGTCGGTATCACCCATCTTGCCACCTGTCAGCGGTGACGCGAACCCTGGGCGATGACTACCCTGGGGGCATGAGCTTCTTCTCGCGCATGTTCGGCTCCAAGGGCGGCGATGCGGCCGCGACGGGCACCGGTTCCAAGGAGGCGCGGGCGGAGACCATCGCGCATTTCCGTGAGTTCGTGGGGAGCCGCCAGGGCTGCGAGGCATTCGTGGAGCCGCCCACCCGGGTGACCCAGACCACCATGGTCGTGGTGGCGGATTCGGGGGAGTGGACCAGACGTCGGGTGCCGGACACCGCGACGGCCATGAAGCTCGCGAAGCAGCTGGGCGTGCCGGCGTTCGATGTGAACCTCTCCGGCTACCCGTCGCGGATGCGAGAGTGGAACGAGCAGCACCGCAAGGGTCGCTGAGACGCGAAGGGCGCCCGCGGCCGGGTGGCCGCAGGCGCCCTTCGACGCGTCGCCGACTAGAGGCCGGCGCGGTTCTCCAGGAAGCGGAACATGGTGCGCACGGACGCTCCGGTCGCGCCCGACGGGTTGAACCCCCACGGCGAGCCCTCGTTGAACGCGGGTCGCGCGATGTCCAGGTGCGCCCAGGGCGTGTCGCCCACGAACTCCTGCAGGAAGACGCCTGCGGACAGCATGCCGCCCATCGGGTCGCCGATGTTCTTGAGGTCCGCGACCTTCGAGTCGAGGCTGTCGCGCAGGTGCGCGGGCAGCGGCATGGGCCAGAAGGCCTCATCGACGGAGTCCGCAGCGGCCACGACCTCAGCGCGGATCTCGTCCGCACCCATGACGCCTGACGTGCGCGAGCCCAGCGCGACTCCCTGGGCGCCGGTGAGGGTGGCGATGTCGAGCACCACGTCGGGGTTGTCCTCGATGGCGCGCACCAGGCCGTCTGCCATCACGAGTCGGCCCTCGGCGTCCGTGTTCAGGACCTCCACGGTCTTGCCGCCGTAGATGCGAATCACGTCAGACGGGCGCTGCGCGGTGCCGGACGGCATGTTCTCCGCCAGGCACAGCCAACCGGTGACCTTGACCGGCAGCTCGGCCCGTGCTGCGGCGATCACGATGTGCAGGACCGCCGCGGCGCCGGACATGTCCGACTTCATGGTCTCCATGCCCTTCGGCGGCTTGAGGGAGATGCCGCCGGTGTCGAAGGTGATGCCCTTGCCCACGAGCGCGACCGAGCTCGTCGCGCCCTCCGGTGCCCACTCGACCTTGACGAGACGGGGGAGCCGCGACGAGCCCATGCCGACTCCGAGGATCCCGCCGAAGCCCTGCTCGGCGAGCTCCGGCACGTCCCACACCTCGACGTCGATCGGAAACTGCTGCGCGTAGGCCTGGGCGGCCTCGGCGACCGCCGCGGGGTACATGTCCAGCGGGGGAGTGTTGACCAGGTCCCTGGTGCCGGAGACGGCGGCGGCCAGGATCGACGCCCGCGTGATCGCGGCGTCGGACGCGCCGGCGACGTGCCAGTCGGCTCCCTGATAGCCCGCGACCGCGTCGTCGGACTTGTAGTCGTTGAAGGTGTAGGCGCCCAGCAGCGCGCCCTCGGCGATGGCGGAGGCGTGCGCGTCGTCGGCGGCGGGAAGAGCCACCACGACGCTCGCCGGACGCTTGCCGCATGCTCGTGATGCTGCGCCGGCTGCGAGACGCAGGTCGCCCTCCGAGCCGTCGCCCACGCCCACCACGACGATGCGGGTGGCGCTGACGTCCGTGCCGGGGAGCACCACGGTGGAGCCCACCTTGCCAGAGGGCTCCAGGGCCGACGCAGACGAGGCGATCGCCGCGCGGACGTCCTCGGGCAGTTGCGGGTGGGAGGTGACATCGCCGTCGTAGCCCACGATCAGGGCGTCCGCGTCGATGGTGCTGACAGTGTCGCTTGTGGCGTTCAGTGAGGTCATGAAACGAGCCTATCCCGCGCTACGTTGGTCGCGTGTACAGGCTCTTCTACGACCAGCTGCTCGTGCGGATCGACGCCGAGAGGGCCCATGCGTTCGGCGTCAGCGCCTTCAGGTACGGGGCGTGGGCCTTCCGGCTCGGGCGCGCCATTCGTGCCCAGCGGGGAGCGCCGGCCCCCGTCGAGGCGATGGGGATCACGTTCCCCGGGCGCCTGGGGCTGGCTGCGGGGATGGACAAGAACGCCGATGCGGTCGTGGGGCTGTCCGCCGCAGGCTTCGCGTTCGTCGAGGTCGGGACCGTCACGGCGCACGGGCAGCCGGGAAACGAGCGCCCGCGCTCGTGGCGAGAGCTGGACGTGCACGGCCTGCGCAACCGCATGGGGTTCAACAACGAGGGCGCCGATGCCGTCGCGGCACGCCTCGCGCGCCTGCGCTCCACGGCGGCCGGGCACCGCGTGGTGCTGGGCGTGAACATCGGCAAGACCAAGGCGACGCCGGCGGAGGATGCGGCGAGCGACTACGCCTACTCGGCGACTCGCCTCGCGCCGTATGCCGACTATCTGGTGGTCAACGTCAGCTCCCCGAACACTCCGGGCCTGCGCGACCTGCAGTCGACGGAGTCGCTGCGGCCCATCCTGACCGCCGTGCGCGAGGCGGCGGACGGCGCGACCGCACAGCGCGTGCCGCTGCTGGTGAAGATCGCGCCTGATCTCGCTGACGCGGACGTCGATGCGGTCGCGGACCTGGCCGTCGAGCTCGGGCTCGACGGGATCATCGCCACGAACACGACCATCGCGCACGAACGCGGCCCGGGAGGGCTGTCCGGACCGCCGGTGCGGGCGAGGGCGGTCGAGGTCGTGGCTCGTCTGAAGGCACGCGCCGGCGATGCCGTCACGATCATCGGGGTGGGCGGCATCGAGAACGAGCGGGACGCGCGTGCCCTGCTGGAGGCTGGAGCGACGCTGCTGCAGACCTACACCGGGTTCGTGTACCAGGGACCTGGGTGGGTCGCGAGGCTCAACGCGTCGCTGGGTGCGTGATCGCGGCGCTCACTGCCGCAGCGCCGCCAGCACCTCGTCGTCCGCGGTCTGGGTGAAGTCCTCGTACCACTGGCCCACGGACAGGAAGGGCTCGGGCGTGATCGCGGCCAGACCACGGTCGGCGTGCCGGCTCAGCATGGCGAGCACGTCCGGGGGAGCCGCGCCCACCGCGACGATGACGTGCGCGGCCCCCATGGACCGCGCGACCGCGATGGCTGCCAGCGCCGTCGATCCGGTGGCGGCGCCGTCGTCGACGACGATCGCCGTCGCCCCGTCGAGCGACAGGGCTGGCTGGCCCTCTCGGTAGAGCGCGATCTTGCTCGCCAGCGCCGCTCTCTCCTTCTCGACCACGGCGTCGACCTCCTCGCGCAGGAGGTCCGCGGCGGCGACGATGCGGTCATCGATCCACGGTTCGCCACCTTCGCCGATCGCGCCGAACGCGTACTCGGGGTTGGTGGGCAGTCCCAGCTTGCGCACCACCAGCACATCGAGGGGGCAGCCAAGTGCTCGGGCCACCGGGGCAGCGACCGGCACGCCGCCGCGCGGGAGCGCGAGCACGATCGGATCGGCAGGGGCCAGGGCTGCCACGACCGGAGCGAGCCGGGTGCCCGCGTCGGCGCGGTCGCGCAGCGGTGCTTGATCGCGATCGATGGTGGCGCCGGCGTCGGTCATCTCGTCTGCCCAACGCTCGAGTGCCGCAAGGTGCTCCACGTCCTTGGGCCGGCCCAAGCGGCGCTTGTATGCCACGACGTCCGCGATCGAGGCGACCCACAGTCCGTCGACCTGCGACGCCCGTGCGGCCACCGCATCGGCGCTCTGCCCGTGCCAGCCGGAGAACGCCTGGATGCCGCCCGGCAGGTCGATCACGCGATCGCCGAGCTCGCCATCGCGCTCGGGACCGCGCTGTGCCAGGGCGTCCCACGCGGAGCCGGTCGCGACCAGGTCGACGTCGCCCACCTGGGAGATCGCGCCATGCGCGAGCAAGGGGACGCTACCGGTCAGGATCACGCTCTCGACGGGCAGGTCGAGGCTGTGTACCAGGTCGATGACTGCGGGCCAGTCGAGGGTCATCTGTCCACCGTAGACGCGTCGCTCATCGTTCGCCCGAGGCGTGGGAACAAGCCGCAGCGGCGGACCGTTCATTGAGTGTGTGCCCCCTGCCAGGTGCACGCATTGTTTTCTCCTTTGATGCGCATCGGCCCCGGAAGTCCTTGGACGTCCGGGGCCGATGTGTGTCTGGGGCGCGGCGTCAGGCCGGGCGCTCCTGCGGGTTGGTCTCGACGGTCTTGAGCGGGTCGCGCTCGACGATGTCGCCCAGAGCCTCGTCGATGCGGGTCATGAGCTCGGCCGGGATCTCGACTCCGGAGGCCTTGGCGTTCTCCGTGACCTGCTCGGGACGCGAGGCACCGATGATGGCTGCGGACACGTTGGGGTTCTGCAGCACCCACGCGATCGCGAGCTGCGCCATCGTCAGGTCGAGCTCCTGCGCGATCGGCTCGAGCTTCTGCACACGGGTGAGGACGTCGTCGTTCATGAACCGCTTGATCATGTCCGCGCCGCCCTTCTCGTCTGTGGCGCGGGAGCCCTCCGGGGGAGCCTGGCCGGGCTTGTACTTACCGGTGAGGACGCCCTGCGCAACGGGGGACCAGACGATCTGGCTGACGCCGGACTCCTCGGAGGCGGGGACCACCTCGTCCTCGATCACGCGCCACAGCATCGAGTACTGGGGCTGGCTGGAGATGAGCTGGATGTTCAGCTGGTCAGCGAGCTTCACGCCCTCACGGATCTGATCCGCGGTCCACTCGGACACACCGATGTACAGCGCCTTGCCCTGGCGCACCACGTCCGCGAACGCCGTCATGGTCTCCTCGAGCGGCGTCTCGTAGTCATAGCGGTGCGCCTGGTAGAGGTCCACGTAGTCGGTCTGCAGGCGGGTCAGGGAACCGTTGATGGACTCCATGATGTGCTTGCGGGACAGCCCCACGTCGTTCGCGCCCTTGGGGCCGGTGGGCCAGTAGACCTTGGTGAAGATCTCGAGGCTCTCGCGACGCTCGCCCTTGAGGATGTCCCCGAGCACGGTCTCCGCGGCGGTGTTCGCGTAGACGTCCGCGGTGTCGAAGGACGAGATGCCGACGTCGAGGGCTGCCTTCACGCAGGCCGCGGCCTGCTCGTTCGCGACCTGGGAGGCGTGAGTGAGCCAGTTGCCGTAGGTGAGCTCCGTGATCTTGAGGCCGGAGTTGCCGAGATAGCGATAGTTGATCATGCGGCCAGCCTACGACGACTCCGCGCCTGTTTTCTACCGAGTGGTCAGAAAGCCCCTGGGCCGGGTCAGGCGGGGTACTCGCCGCGCTTGACCTTGGCACGCGGCGTGCGGAAGCGGCGGAGGTTCAGCGCGCGGGAGATGATGTAGAACGTCCAGCCGCGCGGGAGCTTGTCCTCGCCGAACTTCGCGATGAAGTGCTTCTTGCAGCGCTTGACGGTGATGAAGGTCTCGACGGCCGCCGCCAGCACGATCACATAGAAGGCGAGCACCAGCAGGAAGCTGATCGGTCCGGCGATCTGACCGGTGAACAGCGACAGCACCACGAACACGATCGCCATGGGCAGCAGGAACTCGCCGATGCTCGTGCGGGCATCCACGAAGTCGCGAAGGAAGCGGCGCTCGGGGCCACGGTGCTCGGCCGGCATGTTGCGCTCGTCGCCCTCGCGCATGGCCTTGTACTCGGCCTCGCGGCGGGCGCGGTCCTTGGCCTTGCGCTCCTTGGCGTCCGCCTTCATGTCCACCACCAGGCCGCGCTTGTTCGCGGCCTCCTGCTCCTTGCGCTTGGGCGTGGGCCGACCCTTGCCCACGGGCGCCTGCTCGACGCCCTCGGCGGCGGCATCGGTCGAGGGAACCTCGACGGTGGAGTCTTCGGAGTGGTGGCGGGGAGTCATGTCTTCCTTGCGTGCGGCCGATGCGTGGCCGGCTAGTCCTGGGATGCGTCCTTGGCGGGCAGGGCAAGCATACGGTCAAGCGCGACGCGCGCCTCCGTCTGCGTCTGCTCGTCGACGACGATGCGGTTCACCACGTCACCGGCGACGAGCGACTCGAGCGCCCACACCAGGTGCGGGAGGTCGATCCGGTTCATGGTCGAGCAGAAGCACACCGTGTCCTCGAGGAAGTGGATGTCCTTGTCGGGGTGCGCGTTCGCGAGGCGGCGCACCAGGTTCAGCTCGGTGCCGATCACCCAGCTCGAGCCGGGCTCCGCCGCGTCGAGGGTCTTGATGATGAACTCCGTGGAGCCCACGTAGTCCGCGCCGGTCACGACCTCGTGGGTGCACTCCGGGTGCACCAGCACGTTGATGCCGGGCACCTTCTCCCGAGCCGCGTCGACGTTCTCCTTGCGAAAGCGCCCGTGGACCGAGCAGTGGCCCTTCCACAGGATCACTCGTGCACGCTCGAGCTCCTCCGGGGTGTTGCCGCCGTAGGGCTTGCGAGGGTCGTAGACCACGCAGTCCTCGAGTGCGAGTCCCAGCTGCAGCACGGCGGTGTTGCGACCCAGGTGCTGGTCCGGAAGGAACAGCACCTTGCCGTCGCCGTCGACGCCACCCACCTGGTCGTAGGCCCATCGCATCGCCACCTCGGCGTTCGAGGACGTGCACACGACGCCCTGGTTGCGTCCGCAGAACGCCTTGATGGCGGCAGTCGAGTTCATGTAGGTCACGGGCACGGTGCGGTCCGCGATTCCGGCCTCGGCGAGCTGCTCCCAGGCGTCCTCCACCTGGTTGATGTTCGCCATGTCCGCCATCGAGCAGCCAGCGGCCATGTCAGGCAGCACCACCGTTTGGTCGTCGGAGGTGAGGATGTCCGCGCTCTCCGCCATGAAGTGCACGCCGCAGAACACGATGAACTCCGCCTCAGGACGCGCCGCTGCGTCCCGAGCCAGCTTGAAGGAGTCACCGGTCACGTCAGCGAACTGGATGACCTCATCGCGCTGATAGTGGTGGCCCAGGATGAAGACGCGCTCGCCCAGCGCGGCCTTCGCGGCGCGGGCGCGCTCGACGAGGTCGGGGTCAGACGCCTCCGGCAGACCACCGGGACAGTCGACGCCCCGCTCGGACAGCGGGTCGCGGCGCTTGCCGAGCAGCAGCAGCGCGGGGGACTCGGACGGTTCCGTGAACGTCGTGGTCATGCCGTCCATCTTCTCACGTTCCCCACGGCACAATGCAGGCATGCGCATCGTGGTCCTCACCGAGTCCTGGCCCGCAACGGACGTTCCTGTCGTCACCGCGCCGGAGGTGGCGCGAACGGTCAGCGAGGCCTGGAAGGCCACCGTCGCCGACGCCGTGGTCGAGGCGTTCGCCCTGGGAGACGGCGGGGCGCGCAGCGCCGATGCGCTGCCCGGGGCACGCAGCGCGGTCGGCGGAGCGCAGGTGGTGGACGCCGGCGGATCCCTGGTGCTGACGCCTGCGGACGGCGCCCGGCGCTGGGAGCCGCACGCTCTGGCCGCCGCGTTGCTGGGACTCGCGGCGGAGCATGTCCATGCAGTGCCGTCCCGCACCGTCGTGGTCCCCGTCGGGGACGAGTCACCCGCCGGGGACGCGACCGATGTCTGGTTGGGCGGCCTTGCACAGATGCGCGCTGCCACCTCGGTGCTGGACCTGGTGGTGGCGGTGGGTTCCCAGCGGCCCCTGCTGGGATTCCATGGCATGAGCGCGGCCCTGAGGGACGGCCGGGAGAGCGATGAGGCGATCGGCCGCGCGGCGCAGGCGCAGGAGGAGCGATGGGCGCTCATCGCCCGCGAGGCGGACCCGCTCGCGGCGCAGCGCTCGCTGCTCGGCTCATCCCGGCTCTCCGACCAGCCCGGCACCGGCGCCGCGGGCGGGCTCGCCTACTGCCTCGCGGCCCTGGGTGGGCGGCTCCTGCCCGCTGCGCAGATCCTGGCGAGCCTGAGCGGCGCCGAGGCGGCGGCGGAGCACGCGGACCTGGTGGTCGCGGTGGTGCCTCGGCTCTTGCCGCGCACGCTCGACGAGGGCGCCGTGCCGGCGGCCAGCGCACTCGCGGCTCGCACCGGCGTTCCCGCGGTCATCCTTGCCCCCAGCACGCGCATCGGCCGTCGGGACCTCATGAACGCCGGGGTGGCCTCAGCGCACGAGGCCACGACGGGCCTCGACGGGCTGCGGCAGGGTGTGAGGCGCGTCGCCCAGACCTGGTCGCGACGTCCCTGAGGCGACGCGCGCAGCTGGGGGTGTCGCGCATGGCCCGCGCGGGCGTACCCTAGAAGGCACGAACGAGGAAAGGAGGCGGCCTATGACGGACACTGCCACGGAGGCTGTCGCTCACGGAGTCGTCATCACGGATGCGGCTGCTGGGAAGGTCAAGAGCCTGCTGGAGCAGGAGGGTCGAGACGACCTCCGCCTGCGCCTCGCGGTTCAGCCCGGAGGATGCTCGGGGCTCATCTACCAGCTGTACTTTGACGAGCGCATGCTCGACGGTGACGCCATTCGCGACTTCGAGGGCGTCGAGGTCGTCGTCGACAAGATGTCGGTGCCGTACCTGGACGGTGCGACCATCGACTTCGCCGACACGATCGAGAAGCAGGGCTTCACTATCGACAACCCGAACGCCTCGAGCTCCTGCGCTTGCGGCGACTCCTTCAGCTGAGTCGACAGTTCTTCACGCCGACGGGCGGCATGGCCACAGGCCGTGCCGCCCGTTCGCATGTGCGGGCGGCGTCGCTGGCGAACCGCTAGGCCTGCATGGTGCGCCGGACATCCTCGATGACGCGCGGCATGGTGGCGAGGAAGCGCTCCACATCCGCCTCCTGCACTGCGGGAGGCAGGCCCACACGGAGGTTGCCGTGAGTGAGCGCGCCCATCGCGGCCAACACCTGGCTGGGCTCGAAGGTGTCCGATCCGCATGCGGAGCCGGAGCCCACGGCGAAGCCCTCGCGGTCCAGGCGTGACACGACCGGCTCGCCATCGAGGTACATGAACGCGGCGGTGACGAGGTGCGGCAGACGCTCGTCCTCGGCTCCGACGATGGTCACGCCCTCGAGCTGGGCGAGCTCGCGACGGATGCGGTCGCTGAGAGCGTGGAGGCGCGTGCGCGTGGCCTCGAGCGTCTCGAGGCGCTCCTGCAGCGCGACGGCCGCCGCCAGCGCCAGCGGAATCGACACCCCGCCCGGCGCCATGTCGTCGCCGGCCCACGCCGCGAGCCAGCGCGTCTGAGGCCGCATCGCGACGACGCCCAGCCCCAACGGTGCACCCCAGTCTGCGGGGTCGGCGAGGAGGGCGTCCCAATGCTCGGGCGGCTCGATGTGGCCGATCGAGGCCGAGCCGTCGACCACGAGAGGCACCCCAGCATCATGCGCGAACGCGTGGAGCGGCTCGATCCGCTGCACGGTGCCGATCTCATGATTCGCGTGCTGCACCAGCGCAAGCGACGTGGACGGATTCGACACCGCGGTAGCGAAGGCGTCCATGTCGACGTGTCCCTCGGCGTCCACCCCGATGCGCTCGACCCTGTCCGGGGCCACGTGCTCAGCCGCCTCGAGCACTGCGGTGCGCTCGATCGCGCTCGCCACGATCACGTCGCGCCCGCGCCGTGCGAGATCGATTCCGGCGATAGCGCGGTCGAAGGCGAGATGGGCGCCGGGGACCAGGTGGAGGTGAGCGGGGGAGGCGCCCAGCGCATCGGCGATCGCCTCGCGCGCGCCGTCGAGCACGGCCCGAGCACGGCGCGATTCGGCGGTCAGGCGGGCCGGATCGGCCCACCCGTCGGCAAGGCCGGCCTGGAGCGCGTCGGCCACCCTCCTCGTCACCGGAGAGCGGCCGCCGGCGTCGAGGAACACGCGAGGGGCTGGCATGCCCTCACGGTATCGCGCGCTAGACTGACCGGGTGTCCAAGAAGCCACCATTTGCCATGCCCCGGAGAGCGCTGACAGGCGCTGGTGCGCTCGGCCTCGCGGCCCTGCTTGCAGGTTGCTCGCAGGGGATCGAGAACGGCGCGCTGCCGTCCACGCCCGAGATCACGGACCAGACGGGGACCATCATCACCCTCTGGAACGGCTCATGGATCGCCGCTCTCGCAGTGGGCGTCCTGACCTGGGGCCTGATCCTGTGGTGCGTCGCCGTGTACCGCAAGCGCAAGGGAGACGAGAAGCTCCCGGTGCAGAACCGCGTGCACCTGCCGCTCGAGCTGATGTACACGCTCGTGCCGCTGATGGCCATCGGCGTGCTCTTCAAGTACACCGCGGAGGACATCGCGGAGATCACCGATGTCT
The DNA here is from genome assembly GCF_016862815.1 of Demequina activiva. Taxonomy (GTDB): domain Bacteria; phylum Actinomycetota; class Actinomycetes; order Actinomycetales; family Demequinaceae; genus Demequina; species Demequina activiva. The sequence continues at coordinate 126,281 of NZ_BONR01000006.1, forward strand.
CCGGCGATGCCGACATCGAGATCCAGGTGATCGGCAAGCAGTGGAGCTGGGACTTCAACTACCTGAGCGACGACGTCTACGATCCGGGCGTCCAGGCGCAGCTCACGGGCGAGGAGGGCGTGGAGGACACTCTGCCCACCCTGTACCTGCCCGTGGACGAGACCGTGCACTTCTACCTGAACTCGCGCGACGTCATCCACTCGTTCTGGATCCCGGCCTTCCTCTACAAGGAGGACACCGTGCCCGGCCGCACCAACGAGTGGCAGGTGACCCCCACGGAGGTGGGCACCTACCAGGGCAAGTGCGCCGAGCTGTGCGGTGAGTACCACGCGTCGATGCTCTTCAACGTCGAGGTCGTCGAGCGCGACGTCTACGACGCCTACATGCAGGAGCTGCGCGACCGCGGCAACGAGGGCGCGCTGGGCCTCGAGTTCAGCCGCGACCAGGTCGTGGAGATCGCCACCGATCACGGGGAGACCGAGTGATGGCCACCGTCGCCTACGAAGAGACCCACGCCGGCGCGGAGGCCCCCGCGCTTCCGGCCGCGCCCTCGAGGTCCGGCTCGCTCGTGGTGAAGTGGATCACCTCGACGGACCACAAGACGATCGGGCACATGTACCTGATCACCTCGTTCCTGTTCTTCATCATCGGCGGCGTGATGGCGCTGCTGATCCGCGCCGAGCTGTTCGAGCCCGGCATGCAGGTGGTGCAGTCCGCGGAGCAGTACAACCAGCTCTTCACGATGCACGGCACGATCATGCTGCTGCTGTTCGCGACGCCGCTGTTCGCGGGATTCGCGAACGTCATCACCCCGCTGCAGATCGGCGCGCCCGACGTCGCCTTCCCGCGACTGAACATGTTCGCGTACTGGCTGTACCTGTTCGGCGGCCTCATCGCCACTGCAGGCTTCTTCACGCCGCAGGGCGCCGCCTCGTTCGGCTGGTTCGCCTACGCGCCGCTGTCCAATGCCGTGTACTCGCCCGGCGTGGGCGGCAACCTCTGGGTGTTCGGCCTGGCGCTCGGCGGCTTCGGCACCATCCTCGGCGCGGTCAACTTCATCACCACCATCGTGACGATGCGCGCGCCGGGCATGACCATGTTCCGCATGCCGATCTTCACCTGGAACATCCTGGTGACGTCGATGCTCGTGCTGCTGGCCTTCCCGCCGCTGGCCTCCGCGCTGTTCGCGCTCGGCTCGGATCGCGTGCTGGACTCCCAGGTGTTCAACCCGGACAACGGGGGAGCGGTGCTGTGGCAGCACCTGTTCTGGTTCTTCGGACACCCTGAGGTCTACATCATCGCGCTGCCGTTCTTCGGCATCGTCTCCGAGATCTTCCCGGTGTTCTCGCGCAAGCCGCTGTTCGGCTACCACGGCCTGGTCTACGCCACCATCGCCATCGCCGCGCTGTCCGTGACCGTGTGGGCGCACCACATGTACGTGACCGGCGCCGTGCTGCTGCCGTTCTTCGCGTTCATGACGATGCTGATCGCCGTGCCAACGGGCGTGAAGTTCTTCAACTGGATCGGCACCATGTGGCGGGGCAAGCTCACCTTCGAGACCCCCATGCTGTGGTCCGTCGGCTTCCTCATCACGTTCCTCTTCGGTGGCCTCACCGGCGTGATCCTGTCCGCCCCGCCGCTCGACTTCGCGGTCTCCGACTCCTACTTCGTGGTGGCGCACTTCCACTACGTGGTGTTCGGCACCGTGGTGTTCGCCATGTTCGCGGGCTTCTACTTCTGGTGGCCCAAGTTCACCGGCAAGATGCTGCACGAGGGCTGGGGCAAGCTGCACTTCTGGCTGCTGTTCATCGGCTTCCACACCACGTTCCTCATCCAGCACTGGCTGGGAGCGGAGGGCATGCCGCGTCGCTACGTTGACTACCTGCCCGAGGACGGCTTCACCTGGATGAACCAGGTCTCCACCGTCGGAGCCGTGATCCTGGCGCTGTCCACGCTGCCGTTCCTGTGGAACGTGTACATCACGTCCAAGCGCGCTCCCAAGGTGACGGTCGACGACCCGTGGGGCTACGGCAACTCGCTCGAGTGGGCGACGAGCTGCCCGCCGCCGCGCCACAACTTCACGTCCATCCCGCGCATCCGGTCCGAGCGCCCCGCGTTCGACCTGCACCACCCGGAAGCGGCCGCGCGGGACCACCACGCGCACTACGGGTCGAGCTCCGACCACGCCCCGGTGGCGGGAGCCCCGGGCGCGAGCGCGGCGAACAAGGAGAGCTGAGCGATGCGCCTCGAATCCAACGTCTTCTGGATCCCGTCGATCTTCTTCTTCCTCGCCGGCACCGCATACGGCATCTTCACCGGCTTCTCGGAGTGGGTGGGCCTCACCGCCATCCTGCTCACCGGCGGAATGTTCGTCATGGTGGGCATCTACTTCAAGATGCTCGAGAAGCGTCACGGCACGCGACCTGAGGACGATGAGCTGGGCGAGATCTCTCAGCTCGCCGGCTCCCAGGGCGTGTACGCGCCGTGGAGCTGGTGGCCGCTCGTGATCGGCATCGGCGCCGCCCTCGCCTTCGTGGCGATGGCTGTGGGCTGGTGGATCATGGTTCCCGCGGTGCTCGTGGGAGTCGTGGGGCTCGTCGGATGGGTGTTCGAGTTCTCGGTGGGACAGCACGCCCACTGACGGCTGCCGCGCGGCTGACGCGCGCATTGGCGATGCGCCGATCATGCGTCCGATCGCCGACGCTGACTGGCCCGCTCTCCGACCACTCCTCGTGGCGAGCATGGACTGGCGCGGCACCGGGGAGTGGACCTGGGAGCGTGCCATCGCAGACGCCCATGTCTCGCGCTATGCCGCCCAATGGGGCCATCGCGCAGGTGATGGCGGCGTGCTTGCCCGCCACGACGGCGGCGCAGCCCAGGGAGCCGTGTGGTGGCGACTGTTCACGGCCGATGCGCCCGGCTACGGGTTCGTGGCGGAGGACGTCCCCGAGCTCGGTCTTGCCGTGTCGCTCGAGTCGCGTGGGAGGGGTCTGGGCCCGCGTCTGCTGCGCGCAGCGATCGCGCATGCCCGTGAGTCAGGCCACCCCGCGCTGAGCCTGAGCGTGGAGGACGGAAACGAGGCCGCGCGCCGCATCTACGAGTCTGCAGGCTTCGTCGTGATGGGCCGCGAAGGCAGCTCCGACACGATGGTGCTGGCGCTCTGAGAGCCGCTCACTCGCCCTCGTGCCGGGGCTGGTCGCGAGCCGCGAAGCCCGCGACTCCCACCAGCCGGGCGATCACGACGGCGAGGAACAGCGTTCCCGCCACGGCCTCGAACGACCACAGCGACCGCGCCCAGGGCTCCACCGGGGTGACGTCGCCGTAGCCCAACGTCGCCAGCGTGACGTAGCTGCCGTAGAACAGGCTCTGCCAGGCGACGGCCCCCGCGCCCGGGGCGTTGTCGACGAAGCTGCCGGGCTGCACGACCTCGATGAGGCTTGCGCCGACGCCGAAGACGCCGCCCAGCAGCAGGTAGGCGCACACCGCGATCAGCAGCAGGTCCACGGTGTGGGCGTCCGGCGGCGGGTGGATCAGACGGGTCAGCAGCACCACGAGGAGGGTGAGCTGCAGCAGCCCCACGCTGGAGAGCATCGCCGACGTGGCGGCGCTGCTGTCCTGCTGGAGCGCGAACCAGGTGCCACCCGCCACCAGGGTGATCGATGCGGCCGCGATGGGCCAGTAGCGTCGTGGGTTCGGCCGGACCGTGTGGACGCCGAACCCGATCACCCCGCTGTAGAGCAACAGGTACGCGAGCGTCCACCATGGCCCAGCCTCGGTGAGGGGATATCCGAACTGCAGCAGCATCAGTGTGACGAGGAGCAACCACAGGGAGGGACGCTGCTCTGCGGCGAGCATGGGCCTGCTGGAGCTCGAGTCGCTCATCGCGTTCACGGACATGGCGCCAACCTACCGCGGTCGCGGCGCACCCTGGGAGCCGCCTCGGCGCTTCTTCGAATGACGAAGGGCCGGGCTCCCCTGTGGGAGAGCCCGGCCCGCGTGGTGAGTCTGCGCGCTGCTACTGGACGATCAGTCCCTGCGTGGCGGTGGCGGTGATGAAGCGCTGCTGGACGTTGGCCCAGTCCACGACGTTCCACCACGCCTTCACGTAGTCGGCCTTGACGTTCTTGTACTGCAGGTAGAAGGCGTGCTCCCACATGTCGAGCATGAGCAGCGGGACGAGTCCCACGGGAACGTTGCCCTGCTGGTCGTAGAGCTGGACGATGATGAGCTTCTTGCCGATCGTGTCCCAGGCGAGGATCGACCAGCCGGAGCCCATGATGGTCATCGCGTTGTTGGTGAAGTGGGCCTGGAAGCCATCGAAGGAGCCGAAGTGCTCGTCGATGGCGGCGGCCAGCTCTCCGGTGGGCTTGTCGCCGCCGTCGGGCGACATGTTGGTCCAGAACACCGAGTGGTTGGTGTGACCGCCCAGGTTGAACGCGAGAGCCTTCTCGAGACCGGCGATGGCGCCGAAGTCGCCCGAGTCGCGCGCCGCTGCCATCTTCTCCAGCGCCGTGTTCGCGCCTGCGACATACGCAGCGTGGTGCTTAGAGTGGTGCAGCTCCATGATCTCGCCGGCGATGTGCGGGTCGAGAGCGCCGTAGTCGTACGAGAGGTCCGGCAGTGTGTAATCAGCCATTCTTCCTCCTGCGTTGAGCGCGACGCGGGGCGCCGCGCGGGTTTCCGGGGTGTCGTATCGAGCCTATCGCCGTGGGCCTGGGCCGGGCGACTGTGCCCGTGCGTGTCAACGCCGATGCGCGGGCGCGGATTCCCTGGGGCGGCGGGCCCATGGCTGGGGGAGACGCCACAGGGCCGGTCACCCCGCGAGGGATGACCGGCCCTGTGGTCGGTGCGGTGTCGGACTACTTCTTGGCGTCCCCGTCGAGCTCGTTCCATTCGGCGTCGAGACGCTTGTCGGCGGACTCCGCCTCGGCGGCATCGGACTTCCCGTGGGCGCTCGCACCGCCGTGGTGGTGGCGGGCGGCCTCGAGCTCCGCCGGCGTGACCGGCTCGATGCGCTCCTCGAAGTAGAACCGCGACAGGCGCTGCTTGAAGCGGTCCCACCTGTAGCCGTTGCGGGCCACGCCGTGGTCGTTGCGCTCGGGCTCGATCTCGAGAGGCGTGTAGTTCTCGTAGGAGACGCGCAGCCAGGTCTCCTGCGCATCCAGGGGCTCGTGCACCTCGACGTACTCGCCGTGCTCGTAGCGCACGATGGTGCCGGTCTCGTGACCGTGGAGCACAAGCTCGCGATCCTTGCGCTGCAGACCCAGGCAGATGCGCTTGGTGATCCAGAAGGCCAGCGGCGGGAGGAGGAAGATCGCCCACTGCATGAAGATCGTGATGTCGTTGAGCGAGAGATGGAACAGGTTCGCCACGATGTCGTTCGAGCCCTCGATGACCAGCAGGACGTAGAACACGATGAAGGCCACGCCGATCCCGGTGCGCACAGGCACGTTGCGGGGGCGGTCCAGCACGTGCTTCTCGCCGCGGTCGCCGGTGGCCCACGCCTCGATCCATGGATACAGCGCGATGATCCCGAAGAACAGCGCGGGGACGATGACCGCGGGCAGGATGATGTTCAGCGACAGGGTGTAGCCCCACAGCTCCCACTCGGTGGGAAGTCCGAAGAGCCAGCCCGGCCACATGCGCAGCAGGCCATCGACGAACAGGATGTACCAGTCCGGCTGGGTTCCTGCGGACACCGGCGACGGGTCGTACGGGCCGTAGTTCCACACGGGGTTGATGGTGAACACCGAGGCGACCAGCGCGACGATGCCGAACACCACGAAGAAGAATCCGCCGGCCTTCGCGGTGTACACCGGGAACAGCGGCAGGCCCACGACGTTGCGGTGGCTGCGACCGCCGCCTGGGTACTGCGTGTGCTTGTGCAGGAACACCAGGAACAGGTGCAGGGCGATGAGGGCGAGGATGAGTCCCGGCACCAGAAGGATGTGCGCCGTGAACAGCCTCGGGATGATGTCGACTCCGGGGTACTCTCCGCCGAACAGCCAGTACGACGTGTACGTGCCGATCAGCGGGACGCCCTTGATGATGCCGTCGATGATGCGCAGTCCGTTGCCGGAGAGGACGTCGTCGGGGAGCGAGTAGCCGGTGAAGCCGGCGGCGAGGCCCAGCACGAACAGGGTGAAGCCCACCAGCCAGTTGAGCTCACGAGGCTTGCGGAAGGCGCCGGTGAAGAACACGCGGCACATGTGCACCAGGATCGCGGCGATGAACAGGAGCGCGGACCAGTGGTGGATCTGGCGGATCAGCAGTCCGCCCGGCACCTCGAACGAGGTCTTGAGCGTCGAGGCGAACGCCTCGGTCATCTCGACGCCGTGCATCGTGGCGAAGGGTCCCTCGTAGTGCACCTCGGTCATCGAGGGGACGTAGAAGGCGGTCAGGAACACGCCGCTGAGCAGGAGGATGATGAACGAGTACAGCGCGATCTCGCCCAGCATGAAGGACCAGTGGTCGGGGAAGATCTTGCGCGCGAAGAACTTGACGAACCCGCCGATCGAGGTGCGCTCGTCGACGTAGTTGGCGGTGCCCGAGGCAGCGCGGTCGAGCTTGGCGCCCATCAGTGGCCGCCCTCCTCACTGGTGTCGGCAGGCACGGAGTCGCCGCCCTTGAGACGGTCCCAGTACGACGGTCCGATGGGCTCGTCGAAGTCTGCCTGCGCCACGATGTATCCCTCGTCGTCGACGGCGATCGGCAGCTGGGGGAGAGGACGCTTCGCGGGTCCGAAGACCACCTTGGCGCCGTTCGCGACGTCGAAGGTCGACTGGTGGCACGGGCACAGCAGGTGGTGGGTCTGCTGCTCGTAGAGCGCCACGGGGCAGCCCACATGGGTGCAGATCTTCGAGTAGGCGACGATGCCGTCGAACGACCAGTCCTCCCGGCCCTCCTGGAGGTTCAGGTCCTGGGGGTCCAGGCGCACCAGCAGCACCACGGCCTTGGCCTTCTCCTGAAGGAGGTAGTGGTGGTCGAGGTCGTTGAGGCCGTCGGGGATCACGTGGAACACGGAGCCGATGGTCACGTCCGCGGCTCGGATGAGCGCGCCGTCGGGGTCGCGTGCGAGGCGGACGCCCGGACCCCACATGGTGTGACGGAACTTGGAGACGTTCCAGTCGGCGCCCATGTTGCCGATCTGGGGCACGAGCACGGCGAGCGGAGCGATCGCGAGCGCGGTGATGAGCGAGCCCTTGAGGACGCCGCGGCGCTTGACGCCTCCGAGGCCGGAGTCGGTGGCGCCGTCCTTGAGGTGCTGGATGGCCCCCTCGCGGGACTCGTCGGAGCTGCGCAGCTCGTGGCGCTCCTCCACCATCTCGTGATCCCGCATGAGGCTCTTCGCCCAGTGGATCGCGCCCAGCCCGATGCCGATCATGGCGAGAAACAGGCCCAGGCCGATCCACATGTTGACCTGCTGGATCTCGCTGACCTCGCCGGGATCAGCATCGTTCATGCTGAAGTAGGCCCAGAGGGCGATGACGGTACCCAGGATCGAGATGCCGAACAGCGCAGCGACCTGGCGCTCGGCCTTCTTGTCAGCCTTGGGGTCCTGATCCGCCCGGCGGGGACGGTGATACGGCAGGCCCGGGTTCTCGTGGCCGTTGGCCGGATCCGTGGTGCTGTCGTGCTCGTGGTTGTTGTCGGGGGCGCTCATGAGGAACGGGCTCCTACCCAGATGGTGCTGGCGATGATCAATCCGAGCAGGACGAGCCATGCCCACAGTCCTTCGGACACGGGACCGATGGCGCCCAGGCTCAGGCCTCCGGGCGAGCCGTTGCTCTGGAAGTCGAGGTAGGCGATGACGTCACGCTTCATCTCCGGCGTGATGTTCGCATCGTTGAAGACAGGCATCGACTGGGGCCCAGTGAGCATCGCCTCGTAGATGTGCGTGGGAGTGGTCTCCAGGAGCGACGGGGCGAACTTGCCCTGGGTCAGGGCACCGCCTCCACCGATGGAGCCGTGGCACATCGCGCAGTTGGTGCGGAAGACGAGCATGCCGTTCGCCGGGTCGCCCAGGGCGGGATCGACCTCGTCCGCCGTGGGGATGGCGGGTCCGGCGCCCAGGGATGCCACCCACGCCGCGAGCTGCTCGATCTGGTCCTGCGAGAACTGCACCGGCTTCACAGGCGCCTGCGGACCGGACGCCTGCATCGGCATGCGGCCCGTGCCCACCTGGAAGTCGACGGCTGCAGCACCGATGCCCACCAGCGACGGCGCGACGCCGTCCTGCCCCTGAGCGTCGAGGCCGTGGCACGACGCGCAGTTCGCGGCGAACAGGCGCTCGCCGGCGACCACGTCGTCCGCGGAGGCCTCGGTGGATGCCTGGGCGGTGCTGGGCGCGGCGACGGCCGCGATCCCGGTGATGAGAGCGAGCAGCGCCAGGACCAGCAGCAGTGGTGCTGCTCGGTGGTGGCGCCTGCGGGCGATTGCGTGCATCGAAGAATTCCCTACTGAACCAGGTAGATCACGGCGAACAGGGCGATCCAGACCACGTCGACGAAGTGCCAGTAGTAGGACACGACGATGGTGGTGGTGGCCTCATGGGTGCCGAACTTCTTGGCGGCGAACGAACGCCCCAGGACGAACAGCATCGCGATGAGTCCGCCCACCACGTGGAGGCCGTGGAAGCCGGTGGTGAGGTAGAAGACTGAGCCATACGGGCTGGACGAGATGGTGAGCCCCTCGGACACCAGCAGCGCGTACTCGTAGACCTGGCCGGCGACGAACACCGAACCCATGATGAAGGTGAGCACGAACCACTCGTGCATGCCCCATCCGCGGATGTTCCAGAACGATCCCTCGCGGCGCCGCTGGTAGCGCTCGGCCGCGAACACTCCTGCCTGCGCGGTGAAGGAGGACAGCACCAGGATCGTGGTGTTCGCCAAGGCGAAGGGGACGTTCAGCAGCTCGGTCTGCTCCGCCCATTCCTCCGGGACCTGGGCACGGAGCGTGAAGTACATCGCGAACAGACCTGCGAAGAACATCAGCTCGGAACTGAGCCACACGATGGTTCCGACTGCTACCTGGTTGGGGCGCGTCGCATGGATAGGTGACGGCACACTCGTCGTCGCTTGGGACATGCGACCCATTATTGCCTATGACTTTGGACCTGGAGGCCAGAACGCGCGGCCGCTCTCGCAGGTTCCTTCGGCAGGCCGACGGGACGCGTGCCACTTCGTGCCAGAATGGTCGTCATGAGTGACGTGGCCAAGCGCGGCGAGTCCGCACCGACGACGACCAAGGCGCGGATCCTTCTGTACAGCGACGACCGCAACGTCCGGGAGAAGGTCCGCTTCGCGGTGGGCTCGACCACCCATGGGCGCGAGATCGAGTGGCTCGAGACCGCGACGCACGATGCGGTGATCTCAGCCGTCGACTCCTCGCGCTTCGACCTGCTGATCCTGGACGGCGAGGCTGCCAAGTCCGGCGGCATGGGGATCTGCCGGCAGATCAAGCACGAGATCTACCACTGCCCGCCGATCATGCTGCTGGTCGGTCGGCCTGGCGACGCCTGGCTCGCCACGTGGTCCGAGGCGGATGCCGCGGTCGCCCACCCGCTCGACCCGTTCGCCGTCCGCGACACCGTGGACTCCTTCTTCGCTCCTGCCGCGCACGCTTCTTGACAGCTTCGATCGCCTGACGCCTGAGGAGGCACCGTGGCCACTCTCCAGGACCTGCTGTCGCGGCTCGTCGACCACGAGGACCTGACCGCCGAGGAGACCGCGGCCGTCATGGACGATGTGCTGACGGACGCCGCCTCCCCGGTCCAGGTCGCTGCCTTCCTCGCCGCACTGCGGGTGAAGCGGGAGACGCCCGCGGAGGTCGCGGGCCTGGCGAAGGCGATGCTCGACCACGCCATTCGCTTCGAGGTGCCGGGGCGCACCATCGACATCGTGGGCACCGGCGGCGATGGAGCGCACACGGTCAACATCTCCACCATGGCGTCGTTGGTGATCGCGGGAACCGGGCTGACGGTGGTCAAGCACGGCAACCGGGCCGCGACCTCGAAGTCCGGTAGCGCGGATGTGCTCGCGGCGCTCGGCGTTCGGCTCGACGTCTCGCCTGAGCGCGTGGCTGAGCTCGCCACCGAGGTGGGCATCACGTTCTGCTTCGCGCAGGTGTTCCACCCGTCGATGCGCTTCGCCATGCCGATTCGCAAGGAGATCGGCGTCCCCACCACCTTCAACATCCTGGGTCCCCTCACCAACCCGGCTCAGCCGCAGGCGACGGCGATCGGGTCCTCCAGCATGCGGGTGTCGCCCGTGCTCGCGGGCGTGGTCGCGGCGCAGGGACGCGAGGCGCTCGTGTTCCACGGCGACGACGGCCTCGACGAGCTCGCGGCCACGGCGGCGTCGACGCTGTGGGAGGTGCGCGGCGGCGAAGTCATGGAGATGCGGCTCGACCCCGTGGCCGACCTGGGCCTGCCGAGCATCACCATCGACCAGCTGCGCGGCGGCGAGGCGGAGGAGAACGCCGCGGTGGCCCGTTCCGTGCTCGCGGGCGCCCAGGGCGCCGTGCGCGACACCGTCATCCTGAATGCCGCCGCGGGCATCGTCGCCGACGCGCGCCTCGAGGGGACGGCGTCTGGAACGATCGCCGAGCGGTTCTCCGCCGGGATGAAGCACGCCGCGACCGCGATCGACTCGGGCGCCGCGTCGGATGTCCTCGATCGTTGGGTCGCCGCGACCGCGGACTGATCGCTGGCCGCCGCGTCTCGCGCACCGCTCGGCGCGCCGAGGAAGAGCAACTTTCGTGCCGATGTGGCTCGACTCGTTGGTGCCGGGCATGGTCGTGGATATCGTTTTCGAACTGACCCGCCGTGGGGTCGCGTGCCGGCCTGTGCCGGCAGCCGCTCCTCGGCGTGACGCCGGTACGAACGCGTAAAGGAGCGCTCATGCGGACCATCTCCCGCCCAGCCGTCTGGCTCGGGCTCGCCGCCCTCGCCATCACCACCATCGGACTCATCCCCGCGCTGTCGACCACGGCAGGCGCCGCGACCTCAGTCGTTGCCGCC
>NZ_BONR01000007.1 GCF_016862815.1 Demequina activiva
GCAGGGCAGCGCCCAGGTCGCGATCGCCCCCGACGGCACCGTGACCCGCGACGCCTACAGCCCCTACGGTGTCACCCGCGGCACAGATCCTCTTGACACGGAGCGGGGCTGGTTGGGCCAGGTCGAAGACGACACCACCGGTTTGACGTATCTCAACGCCCGCTACTACGACCCTGCTGTGGGCCGCTTCCTGTCGCCCAACCCCCTCATGAGCCCCGGCGACCCACGCACCCTGGACCCGTACCGGTACGCCGACAACAACCCCGTGTCGTATACGGATGCGTCGGGGTTGAAGCCCGACTGTGGAGCCACCATCGCTTGTCAGGCATTCCACCAAGCGGGCAACGTGCACGACGTCGTCCAGGGTGTTCACCATCCGCCGGCCAGACCCAGCGAGCATGGCGGGCACGCGACCGGAGGTCAGCTTCTCGACGACAATGCCCCGCCTGGATCGTCCGCTAGCGCTTCGTGCGTGCGCCGCGCCTGCATCGGGGCTCACTCCCATGCCAACTCGGACGACGCGATGCAATGGTTCGATAACGTCACCACTACCGTCGCCAGCTTTTGGGAAGACCACGGAGACAAGGTGATGATTGGTGCTGGAGTCGTTGCTGCGGGTGTGTGCATCGCTGTCTCGTTTGGTACCTGTGCAGTGGTGACGGCCGTGGTTGTGAGCGTGACGATCGCTGATGGACTGGCCTATCGTGACTGGAGCGCTGAGCAGGCGGTGGGCTACGGCACCATCTCCGCGTTGACGCTTGGTGTGGGCGGTGCAGGGATGGGTTCGCTCACCTATCGCGGAATGGCACCGGAGCTAGTTGACGACGCTTGGCGTTTCGCTACGACGTGGGGTACCCAGGTGACGCAGGTCGGCCGCGTTCAGTATTCGGGGTTGGTGAGCACCACGAACCTGCCCGGCACGTACTTTGCCGGCATGGGGGGTGCGGGGTGACCGGCTCTGGCTCGCGCGCGCGCCGGTTCGCGTTGATCCGTCCTGCACGCCTGTCGCGGGTCTTGACGGGCTCGATGGCCGTCGTCTTGTTCGCGATTCTCTTCATGCTGTCGCTCGGTGCTGGCTTGGGGTGGACGGTAATGCAGTTCGGCCTTGTCGGACTGCTGTTCCACGCCACCGGTCACCAGGGGGCGTGGCTCACGCGCGATGCGGTGGTGCTGGAGACGGTGTTGGGGCGGGCGAGGATTCCGGTCGACCAGATTCAGGCAGTCCACATGCGCCCCTCCATGGCATGGATCATGGTGGAGACCGATGGCCGGTTCGTCACGCAGAGCGTGGCCACGGCGATCAATATCAAGGTGCCACAGGGTCGGCCCGAACAGGTCGAGCAGGCGCTGGCCGAGCGTGGTATTCCGTTGCACTGGCATGAGGACTTGGAGACGATGCTGGCATTGCAGCCGCGTTCGTCGGCATCGTTCCAACGCGGCGCCATCATCGCCACGCTGGTGCAGCCAGCAGTGTGGTCCACTGTCGTGGTGGGCGCGCTCGTGGTGGTCTTGCTCAGGCCTTGAGCCCGAGCTGGCGTGGCGGCCCGCCCTTGCCGCGCATCGGCCGGTGGCGCGCCGGTTCGATCAGTTCGGTGTGGCGAGCGTGAGCTAGCGTGACGGGGTGGGTGTGACGGCGCTGACCGGTGACGTGCAGGGCTCGCTCCCGTGTGCCGGTGGCCCTGACGGCACGGTGGCGATGGACGTCGACGGAGCCAGCTTCTCGATGGTGGGCCCTCGATCTGAGGCGACCGGGGTGGTGGTGCCATGAAGCTGCGGAAGTGGCTGGTTGCCTCATTGCTCGGTGGCGCCGCCGCGGTGGTGTTGGCCGGGTGTGTGGATCCAGCTGAAACCGGGACCGTTGTGTCGCGGTGTGACAGTCCACTCGCGATCTACGCGACCATTGAACCGCGGCAGTTGGTCAGCGACGATTTCGATCCGGAGTTCTACCGAGATCGGGCCTTTGTGAGCGAGGGGCACGGTGCGGTGCATTCGATTCCGGTGCCGGCTGCGGCTGAAGCCATCTTCATGACGATCGTGTTCTCTGAGGACGATGCCGAGGTCCACTACTGGGGCGAGGATTGGGATGGTCGGAGCGAGTTGGTGATCGAAGGTGACGCATGTTTGCCGGCACCGGACGAGCCAGCCGCGTAGGCGAGGCGTGCTGGCGCGCCCGGGACCGCCTGTCGATTGCCGCGGCCGTGGCGGCCACCGCGGCAACCTCGTGAGCGCATCGGCCCGTTCCCGCAGGCGGTGCTCGATCTTCGCGGTCACTGTTGGGGGCTGAGGTCGCTTGAGAGGCGTCGGGCTACTGTGACGGAGTGAGTGTGACGGTGCTGCTGGGGGACGTGCAGGGCAGTGCCCAGGTCGCCATCGCTGCGGACGGCACCGTGACCCGCAACGCCTACACGCCTTACGGTGTGACCCGCGGGACGGATGCTCTGGTCACGGAGCGGGGCTGGCTCGGTCAGGTCGAAGACGACACCACCGGGCTGACGTATCTCAATGCCCGCTACTACGACCCTGCTGTGGGTCGGTTCCTGTCGCCCGACCCCCTCATGAGCCCCGGCGACCCACGCACCCTCGACCCGTACCGGTACGCCGACAACAACCCCGTGTCGTATACGGATGCGTCGGGGTTGAAACCCGACTGTGGGGCGACCACGAAGTGTCAGGCGTATAACAACGCGCCCAGCATGAACGACGTTGTCCAGGGCGTGTACCACCCACCGGCTAAGCCCGACGATGGCATCGCTGCCAAGTGGGACTCCGGGAAGGGTGACTCATCTCAAGCAGTTGCGTCAGTGCTCCCAGCGGCGCTGGATGACTACTTGCCGTGCGGGGTCGGAGGTGATCCGGCACAGTGCATCGTTGACCAAGGCAGGCATGTGGTGGAACTAGGCCGCTCGCTGAACGCTTACGTGGAACAAGGTGTGGTCCTTGGCCGAGTCGTCCTAGAGAACGCTTCCGTACGCCGGGGCATCGCAATAGCCTCCCACCTAGAGTCGCTTGGCCCCACATGGCGAGTCATTGGCACGGCTGCTTCGCTCGTCGACTCGCACAACCGCCTAACCGATACCGGACTTTCTAGCGAGTTGAACTCGCTTGAACAAGCGGCCTTTGTCGTGCTTCGTGCGGCCGTGGGTGAAGTTGGCGGGCAGGTGGGTGCGCAATCGGCACGAACCGCGGCCGCGTCGGAGACGGCCGGGGCGGCAGTGTCGTGCTCCGGCGGCGGCCCAATCGGTGCCGGCGCCTGTGGAGCGGCAGTGCAGTTCGGAGCCTCTGCGGTAGGGGGCGTGGCGGGTGACGCGGCCGCGACGTGGGCCTTCGACCGGGCCGTGGAAACATGGGGCCGGCGATACCTCGATTGGAGACCATGGAAGAACTAGATAGCGAGCGGTTCGCCGTCCGCCTCGACCGGGCGAGTGTGACCCTTCGTGGAATCGTCGGCACTACTGCAGTTTCGTTTGTGGGCACCCTCGTGACCACCGCATTCGCCTGGGCCGTCTACACGAGTGCCGAGTATGGGCGCCCCAGTTGGTGGGCTCAGGCGGTCCTTCCCCTTGGCGTCGCGATGTTTGCCTATCTCACTGCCGACAACCTTTCGCGATTGTTTCGGGCGCTCGGGGTCGCGCCCGTGGCGACGATAGTTGTGGGGCGGGACGTGCGCGTAACCTCCAGGTACTCGCCTGTGACCAGGCGTAGTCGAGTCCTGCCCTCCGGCTCGACGACCGTTCTGACCATCGAACGACACACCGTGGATCTCAAGAGATCGAGGCTTCGGGTGGTCGCAATCGTCCTGACGACAACTGGTATCGGAGAGGTCCGAATCGCGGTGACGCACGCAAGATTGGAGTACGACTGGGAGACGTGGGCCGCACGCGAGTTCGCCGCTATCCCGGGCCTGGTCGTGAAGCGAGCGGAAGAGCAGTAGGCCTCGCCTCGTTGGGCGAGAACCGATGCGGACACTGCATGGCCTGAGCGCGTGCTTGCACTTGCCGTGGTGGGGTTGGCTCGGCCGGGGCCGCGTCACGAGGCGCACGAGCAATTGGCGGCGGCGATGTATCAGTCGGGCGAGCAGCGACGTGGTGCCGATGAGTCGAAGGATGCCGAGATCGCCGGCGAATGATCCCAGAGCAGCCACTGACGACCTCGCAGCTCTAGCGGCCGGGCGAAGTCGCAACCGGCGGCCCACTGCGCGCTAGAAAGCGCTGCCTGCCCCATGGGCAGGCCGTAATCGAGGCCCACGACGGACAGTCACTTGAAGATGCTGGACAGCCCGCCCGATGCCATGCCCGCCTTCTCGCGCCCCGCGCCGCTCATCCGCACCCCGCGACCTCCGCGGGGCGAGCACGTTCGGATACGACGATGCCGGGCGAAGGGTCTCGCGCACGGTGGACGCAGCGACGCAGACACTGTCGTGGGATGCAGCCTCGAATCTGACGGCCGTCGATGGCGACACGTTCATGTATGACGGGGCAGGTCAGCGGGTCGCACGCATCACCGGCACGACAGCCAGCGTCTGGGTGGGAGATATGGAAGTCACCGACACCGACCCCTCCACGGCGGCCACAGTGCAGGCGCGTCGGTTCTTCCAGTTTGAAGCTGTCACGGTGGGCTACCGTGACGGGGTGGGGGTGCTGACGCTGATGGGAGACGAGCAGGGCTCGCTCCAGCTTGCTTTGGCCTCTGACGGCACGGTGACGAGGAACGCTTGCATCCCTTACGGAGTCACGCGTGGTGTGGACGGGATCGACACTGAGCACTGCTGGCTCGGTCAAGTCGAAGACGACGCCACAGGACTCACTTATTTGAATGCCTGCTACTTCGACCCCGCGTTGGGTCGGTTCTTGTCACCGGACACGTTGATGAGCCACGGCGACCCACGCACCCTGGACCCGTACCGGTATGCCGACAACAACCCCATCAGCTACACCGACCCGACCGGGCTCGAGCCAGCATGTGCGTCGGGTGGCGCTTTGGATCAGGATGCCTGCTTCTATGGCACTCAGGGCGTTGAGCTGGATGCTAGTGCCTTGGGTGGTGGAGCAAACAGTGAGTGGGACCGTGGGGGCAGCGCACGCAAGCGCCCCTCGCTCTATCTTGATGCTGCCGCACAAACACAGGGCGACGTGCTGTTCATTCCCAAGATGATCGTCAATGCTGCGGGTGGTGCGTTGAACGTCGGCATCGACACCGTCAACCTCCTAATGCTGGGGATTCCCGTGTTTGCCCTCGCCCCGTTGGCGACCGGGAGCGCAGCGCCCGCGATTCCCACCGTGGGGGTGTGGGGCGGCGACGAACCACTGGGTGCCATCTACTACGGAGCCAGCTACACCGGCAGCGGACTCATTATCGTCGCCACCCTCGGTGTCGGTGCTGGCGCCACCGGAGCACGCGCAGCCACCACCGGAACAAAAGCAGGGGCCGCCGCAAAGACAGCAGACGACTTCGTTGACCTGGCGTCTGCTACACGTCGCAATCACATCCTGAACGGAGACGCGACCGGTGGCGGCCACCTTTGGCCCGGGCTCCCCGGCAAGACACCGTTCCCCAAGGGATGGTCTGGGGACCGCGTGATGCACGAGATCTCGGACGTCGCTACTGACCCCCGCTCGATCTTCAGGAAGGGTCGTGGCAATAGCACGATCGTCACCGGTACCCGGGACGGCGTCGACATCCGGGTGATCCTCCGAAACGGTGACATCGTCACGGGGTTTCCGACAAACCTGCCGATGAACCCATGATGGCGACTCCCGACTTTGAAGAGATCCGCGGCCGCGTCCGCGGATTGCTCATCGCGCTCGGACCAATTCTGTCCTCCGACGAGGCTGGCGAGGTCGACGAACTCCTAGAGCACGCCGAGCTAGGCGAAGGGTTACGCACCCTGGCGTGGCTGATTGTTGAGGAGGAGAAGGTTGTCGCGCCCGCGGACATCCGTGAGATCGAGTCACTTGCGGTCCGCATGGGCATCGTCGATGAGTTGCCTCCGGGGCTGAGTCAGTACGGAGTCGATGATGGGTAGGCGCTTCATCGCGCTTGCGCTCATGCTGAACCGTCCCCGGTTTGATGCCGCTTCTTTCCGAGTCTGGAAGGAAGATAGACGCCATGACTTGGAGGCGGTTGTTCGGGTTGGTCGTTGGTTTGGTGGTGTTGTCCGGGTGCATCCCTTCGGTGGATCCCCTGGATGAGCCTGCGCAACGCTACGAGTCTGACGACGGGCTGAACTGGCTGGAGTTCACCGGCGAGGATTCGCTCGAGTTCCGTCTCGACATCCCAACAGAGGAGCAACGGTCGGACGTCACCACCCGATGCGACGAGGACGGTGAGGACCTCCTCGAGACCGTCGGTCGTTTTGAGATGCTCGAACCGTACGTGATGTACGTCTTTCACGATGTGGATGAGTTCGGGTCGCCCATCTTCATCTTTCTGGAAGGTACTGATGACTGGGGCCGGTTGTGGGTCAGGCCGTGCGGCCTTGATCAGCAGGGCGTCGCGTTGCTGCCAGTGGCCGGCCAGGCCTAGTGGCCGCGTTGTCTCAGCGAGCGCATCGGCTGGTTTCGTTCGCTGATGACGCGCCGCGGACGTGCACTACCGTGACTGCGTGGCTTCGACCGTGACCGTCCTCAGTGTCCGACTGGATCGAACGTCCATAGATTGGCGCTTCCACTTCCGGCAGCTCGGGGCGTCGGTGCTGGTCGCTTCGATATGTGGGCTCGTTCTGTGGGCCGTGGTGTCGAGTGCTGAGTTCGGCAGGCCGGGCTGGTGGACGTCGACGATCTTGCCACTCAGTGCTGCGGGCCTCCTGTACTTGTGCGGGGCGAACGTCCGGGCGTTCCTGGAGTGCATCGGGGTGATACCAGTAGTGCTGGTCACTCGCACGAAGGCGCTATCCATTGGCCGACCGCTGGGATTCGTCATTGGACGCCGGCTACGCTCCCCCACGGGCGCCCGCCTCCTCCTCTCGCTAGAACGGAGCAACCGCGTGTGGGGACGGACCCCGACCCCGGCCATCACGCTGTACTTCAAGGGGACTGAGGGTGAAGTGTTCTCCCTCGCCGTTGCCGGCGTGAGGCTTGACTACGACTGGAACGCTTGGGCGCGCCGGGCGTTCGACGCGACCCCGGAGATCGTAGTCGTGGACGCCGCACCATCACAGTCCAACCTTGGGGCCTAGCCCCTCCCTGAGCCAGCACTCGCAGCAGGCGTTGGTGCGTCGCGCTCTCCACTGGCGAGCGAGTGGCCCGGTAGCGCGTCAGCCCAGCAGCGCCCGGAACGCGGCAGCGGCGCGCTCGGCCGCGCCGTCGCCCAGCGCGAGGAACAGGCTGGGCTCCGTGAGCTCCAGCTCGAGCACCACGGGTCCGTCCTCGGTGGGAAGCAGGTCCACCCGCACGTACGCCAGGCCCGGCAGGTCCGCGACGATGCGGTCCGCGAGGGCCCGCTCGGCCTCGGTGGCCTCCGTCGCCATGACCTTCTCGTCCGCGTAGAGTCCCGTGGACCAGGACATCCCCTGCGACAGGATCGCGGCCTTGCGCGCCGCGTGAGAGAACTGCCCGCCCACGTAGATCAGCGCGGTCTCGCCAGCGGTGTCCACGGCGCTCAGGTACGGCTGGATCATGGCGGTGCGGCCGTCGCGGTGGAGGGCATGAAGATGGGCCGATGCGCCGGCCGGGTCGTCCCTGAACATCTTGGCTCCGCTGGAGCCGGCACCGACGGATGGCTTCACGACGATGTGGCCTTCGAAGTCCGCTGCATCCGCCGCCTCGCCGGGCGCCACGAACGTGGTGGGCACCGTGGGGATGCCACGCGCCGCAAGATCGTCCAGGTAGCGCTTGTCCGTGTTCCACTCGATGGTCGCCAGCGGGTTCATGAGCCGCGACACGGTGCTGACTCGCGCCGCCCACGCGAGGAACGCATCGAGGTGCTCCGTGTAGTTCCAGGTGGAGCGCAGGAGCACGAGGTCGTACGCGGACCAGTCCACGGTCGGGTCTTCCCAGGAGACCAGCTCCGCCTCCGGCATCAGCGGCAGCAGCAGCTCCTCGTCCGCGTCAGGGACGGGCATCTCGACGGTGGTCACGATGGCGATGCGAGGGCTCATGCGCCGAGGCTATCGCCCAGCACGCCACGCTCGATCCACCGCGCGTGCGCCCGGTACATCACGCCGTCGCGCAGGCGGTCCGGATCGGTCTGCTGCTCGCACCAGTCGGCCATGGCGTCCAAGCGTTCGGGCAGCCGTGCGAGCACCGCTTCAGGCGTGGTCGGCTCGCCGTCCACCGCCCCGTAGGCCTCGCAGAACAGCGCCAACCGGCGCCGCTGATCCGGGTGAGTGAAGAACGACCTGTCCGCGCCCTGCCCGTCCGCCACCGCATCGGCCGTATGAGGGCTGAGTGGCACGTAGCGGTACGCGGTGTACGCGAGGTCCCACGCGCGCGGGCCGGGGTAGCAGAGGTCGTAGTCGATCGCGCCCACCCACCGGCGCTCGCGGAACACGTGGTTGTAGGGCGCGAAGTCGACGTGGCAGATCACCTCCTGCGGGTGCTTGCCGGGCTGCCACCACCACACGTCGGCGTCGCTGCGAGGGAAGGTGGCGGTGGCATCGTGCCACTCGCGCAGCGCGCGTGCCACGGTCGCCAGGATCTGCTCGTCGAACAACCACTCCGGCTGGTCATGCACCACCTCGCCGGGGATGAAGTCGAGGACCTCGCGCCCCGCATGGTCGAACCCATGCACGGCGGGCACCCAGCTCACGCCGTGTGCACGCGCGTGCTCGAGGAGCCGATGGATGGTGGGGGCCTGCGGTCCTGCATGCCGATGCACGCGATCGCCGATGCGCACCACGGCCGCATTTATGTTGCCGGCGGTGAAGACCTCGTCTGGCTGCATGGGTCGAGCCTAGGACGCGGGTTCGTTGCGACACGGCGCCCAGCACTGGGAGGAGAGGCGGGCGCCGCGTCGCAAAGAGCATTCCGACACGGCGCCTCGGGGGAGGGGGGAGGGAGACGCCCGTGCCGGAAAGAGTTGCGGCGCAGGCGACCTAGTCCCCGGATGGTCGCCTGCGCCACGCTCGTGAGGTGACTGCGGCGTCACCACGACATCTCCGAGGCTATGCCCGGCGCGGCGGTGCGGGCCGGGACGTAGGTCCCTCAGTGAGCTGTCACAATCCGCACCCCAACTTTTCCTGCGCGCGAATCGCTGTACGGTCGAGAGCCAACCGATCTGAGGGGGTCCACACATGGCGGCGTGGGAGCCGATGCTCGAGGAGTTGGTATCGACCAGGTACCGCGACCTCGTGGCCTACGCCCGCATGCTGACCGGGGACGCCGTGCAGGCCGAGGACCTGGTGCAGGACGCCCTGATCGAGACCTTCGGGAGGCGCCGGAAGTTCTCCCATGTGATCGCGGCGGAGACCTACGCGCGGCGCGTGATCTCCTCGCGCTTCATCGACGGCACCCGCAGGAAGGCCGCCGAGCGGCGGGCGCTCACCAAGGTGGGCGCGCAGGAGGCGGACCCGGCGCCCGGACCGGCGACGCTGGTCGAGCACCGCACGGATGTGGAGCGCTCGCTGGATCTGCTCAGCCCGCGCGAGCGCGCGTGCGTGGTGCTGCGCTATCTGGAGCACCTCAGCATCGCTGAGACGGCTGCGCGGTTGGGGCTCACGGAGGGATCGGTCAAGCGCTACGTCCACGACGGCATCGTGAAGCTGAACGCCGCCCTGGGCACCGACGCTGACCCCGACGGCGCGGGTGCTGTACGCGTCGAGACGAGGAGAGTGTGATGGACGAGCTCGAGAAGCAGCTGCGCGGCACCTACGACGCTGCACGCGCGCAGGTCCCGGAGAGTGGCCCGACGGTGTATCCGGCGGTGCGTGCCGGCGCGCGACGCCGGCGCACGGTGCGCGCGACCTTGACGGCGGCGGTTGCGGTCGTGGCCGTGGGAGTGGTGGGCATGGGTGCCTTCGGCATCGCGACCATCAACCGCGCCGAGCCGGCGCTGCCGGTGATCACCCCTGACCCGACTCCCAGCGCATCGGCCGAGCCCACGCCCGCACCTGCGCCGTCGCCGACGGCATCGACAGCGCCGGCGCCTGCCGAGACCCCCGACCCTCGCTTCGACGACAGCCCCGACGGGATCGCGGAGGACTCGTTGCCCGCGCTCGCGGCTGAACGCGGGTACCTCGACGAGCCCACGGACTACAGCGACGGCGTGCTCTACCCGCGCGCACACGTAATGGAGGACTGGGTGTGGGACGCCGTGGGCGACGGCTGGGGTCTGTACGTTGCTGCGGCGCGGTGGAGTAACACCTACATCGACGAGCCATTGCCGCAGGCGGTCCTGTACCTGGCGAGCCCCGAGGACGTCTACTTCGAGCTCTTCGAGCTGCCGGAGCGCGCGTGGGGCAGCGCTCGCGTCACCTCGTGGCGCGAGGACCTCGGGACCGCGACCATCTGGTGGCGTGACGTCACCGATGACCACGACCGGGGCGCCGGAGCGGTGGTCGATCTGCGCACTGGGGAGGTTGACGACCTGGTGATGGCGGTCTACGGCGCGACGGCCTACGACTACACATTCGTCATGGCGAACGCCGGAGGCGACGAGCTGTGGCGCGCGGAGTCGGAGGCGGGCGTGAAGTTCTACCGCTGGAGCGATGGAGCCGACGAGGACGGCTGGGTCGCGACAGCACTGGTCGAGCAGGAGCCCACCGCCGACGATGCGGTGCAGGAGATCGGCTTGGACACATTCACGACCACCGTCGACGGCAACCGCGTGCTGCTTCGGAGGATGGACGAGCTCGCGGGCGGAGGAGTGGTGGGCGCGCCCATGACGCTTCTCACGTACGACCTGGACGTGGACCGGATCCGCGAGTTCAGGTTCGACGATCCGGGTCTCGACGCCCAGCTGCGCTCCGCCGCGTTCGATGGCCACGATCTGCTGGTGGGCTGGATCACTTACGTAGCGGACCCGATCGATGGTTCCATCGCTAGTTACAACGCGCGCTTGGACTTGACTGGAACAGGCAAACTGACGCGCCTGGGCGAGGATGAGCCGTGGGGCGTCGACTACGGCCCTGGCCCGTTCGACGTCTACTTCGGGGAGGCCACCCCCCTCGACTCTGCGGTCGAGTACTGCGGCTGCTGAGGTGTCCGTGAGCGGTCCGGTGTGGTGTTCGTCGCATCGGCCGTCTCGAGGCTGTCCCACCAGCCCTGCTCAGCCCTAGAGTTCCGACCATGACCACCATCAAGAGCGCCGAGGTCATCGTCACCTCGCCGGGCCGCAACTTCGTCACCCTGCAGATCACCACCGAGGACGGCACCACGGGCCTCGGCGACGCCACCCTGAACGGTCGCGAGCTCGCGGTAGCGGTCTACCTGGCAGACCACGTGATCCCCTTGCTCAAGGGTCGCGACGCGATGAACATCGAGGACACGTGGCAGTACCTCTACCGCGGCGCATACTGGCGGCGCGGTCCGGTCACCATGGCGGCCATCGCGGCGGTGGACATGGCGTTGTGGGACATCAAGGCCAAGGTGGCGGAGCTCCCGCTCTACCAGCTGCTCGGCGGCCAGTCCCGCACGGGTGCGCTCGCGTACGGCCACGCCTCCGGACGCGACACGGAGGAGCTGTTCGACTCGATCCGCGAGCACCAGGAGATGGGCTACAAGGCGATCCGGGTCCAGACGGGGATCCCGGGCTTCGACAACGTGTACGGCGTGGCCGCATCCGCCGGAGGCGACGGCGAGCGCTATGACCACGAGCCCGCACGCCGCGGCTCGGGCGGGCGAGCGCTGCCGGTCGAGGAGTCCTGGGACACGCGCGCCTACCTGCGCCACGTCCCCACGGTGTTCGAGGCGGTGCGCAGCGAGTTTGGCGCAGAGCTGCCCCTGCTGCACGACGGCCACCACCGCATGACGCCTCGCGAGGCGGCGCAGCTGGGCCGCTCTCTCGAGCCCTACGACCTGTTCTGGCTCGAGGACTGCACCCCCGGCGAGGATCAGGCCGCGCTGCGCTACGTGCGCGACCACACCACCACCCCGCTGGCGATCGGTGAGGTCTTCAACTCGGTCCACGACTACCAGACGCTCATCACGGAGCGCCTCATCGACTACGTGCGCTCCGCCGTCACCCACACCGGCGGCATCACGCACCTCAAGAAGCTCGCTGACTTCGCGTCGATCTACGGCGTCAAGACCGGCTTCCATGGCCCCACCGACGTCTCCCCCGTGGGCCAGGCCGCGCACCTGCACCTGGACCTCGCGCTGCACAACTTCGGCATCCAGGAGTACATGCAGCACTCGGAGGCGACGCTCCAGGTGTTCCAGACCTCGCTGCGCTTCGAGGACGGCCTCCTGCACCCGGGCGAGCGCATCGGCCTGGGCGTGACCCTGGACCGCGACGCTGCTCGGGAGCACGCGTACGACCCCGCCTACCTGCCCGTCAACCGCCTCACGGACGGCACCGTCCACGACTGGTGACCGGTGCAACGGCCGCTTCCGGCGACAGTGCGAACCACACCTGGAGCGACACGCCAGTGACGATGGCCGATGCGGTCCCCGCCGCGGCGCGTCGCCCGGCAGAGTGGTTCGGACTGTCGGGGCGAGCGCGCCGCCCCGCTAGACGTTGGGCGGCGTAGGCGGCTGCTCGACCCACTCCCCGGGGTCGCGCTGCGACGGCGGGTGGACGTCCTCGGAGTCGCGCACCTCGGGCCGCTCGGTGTCGCGCCGGATCACGGGCGCGGTCGCCAGCGCGACGCCGAACATCGCGATCGCGGCGCCGGCGCTCAGCCACAGCCCTGCGTGCGCGCCCACGGAGTCCACGAGGTAGCCGGCGACCCACGCGCCGGCCGCGACGCCGATGCCCATGCCGATGCGCAGCCAGGACATCCCCTCCGTGATCTGGTCGCGCTTGACGACGCGCTGCACCACGGTGTCCGCGTTGGTGAGGGTGGGAGCGATCGCGGCGCCGGCGAAGAAACCGATGATCGCGAACACCACGAGGTTGGGCGAGAACGCCAGCACGGTGAAGCCCACGGCGAGCGCGATGGTGCCCACCACGGTGCGCTGCCACAGCGCCATGCGCCAGTGCCGCGTGCCGTACAGCAGCCCGCCCACGAAGGATCCGAAGGCGACGATGCCCAGCACCACGCCGGACCAGCTCTTGTACCCCAGCTCCTCGGAGAAGCCCACCACGGAGATGTCGAAGGCGCCGAACATGAGCCCCAGTCCGAGGGCGATGAACGTCACCGCGACCACGGCCGGCGGCACCTTGAGCCCAAGGCTCGTTCCGCCGGTCTGGGTGCGCGTGGGCGGCTCGGTGGAGCGCTGGGACAGCAGGATCGTGAGCCCCACCACCATGCCGATGGTCGACACCACCAGCCCCGCGGGAGCCCACACGGTGGTCGCGAGGATGGTCGCCAGGGCCGGCCCGGAGATGAACAGCACCTCGTCGAGCGCGCCCTCGAGTGCGAAGGCGGTGTGGATGTCCTCATCCGAGTCGAGGATGTTGGTCCAGCGCGCGCGTGTGAGCGAGCCCAGCGGCCCGGACAGCGAGGCCAGCGCCACGGCGATCCACAGGACCCACTCCGCGCCGCCGTTCATCGCGGTCCAGATTCCCAGCACCACGCCCAGGACGTGCAGCACCAGCAGAGGCAGCATGGCGGCCCGCTGGCCGATCCGGTCCACGAGCCGCGACGTGGGCACGGTCTGCAGCGCCCACACGACGATGCCGATCGCTGCGACGCGTCCCGCCATCTCGTAGCTGTCGTACTGGATCTGCACCATCAGGATGAACGAGATGTTGAACATCGCGATGGGCAGTCGCGACAGCAGGCCGGCAGAGGCGAAGGCTTTGGCGCCGGGGTGGATCAGGATCGAGCGGTAGGGAGCGAGCACCCGCTCATGCTCTCACTTTCCACTCGGTCAGGAAGACCGGGAGACGGCCGATGCGCGGGTTCAGTCCCGCTCGTCGCTCAGCATGCCCGGCCCGGTGGGCGACTCCGTGGCCTGAGGTGGGGGCAGCGAGCTGCGGCGGCGCTTGCGCTGGTCCTGGATCACCAGCGCCGCGGCGCCCCCGATGACGAGCGCGAAGGCCAGCACGATGCCGCCCCAGCGCAGCCACGGTCCCCAGTCGATCGCGTCGTTCGCGCCGGCGACGATCACGATCTCCTCGCCTGCGGCAAGGTCCGTGAGCCCCAGCGTCACCGTCTTGCCGTCGACCTCTCCCGCGCTGGCCTCCTCCACGAGGCCAGGGAAGGTGAATGTGACGGCGATCTCGACGCTGGACTCGATGAGGCTCAGGCTCGCCTCGGTGACTCCGGCGCTGGCGAGATCGAGGTCCGCGGGAGGGGCGATGGTCGCCACGTAGGTGTCCTCGACCTCCTCGAGGGTGGCCTGTGCGCCCAGCGCACCGCCGGCCTGCGCACCTGCCGCGTTGAACTCGTCCAGCGGCAGGTCGGTGAGGGTGATCTCGACGCCGCTGAGCTCGCCGTCGTCGTAGTCGTCGACCTCGACCTGACCGGGATACTGCTCCTCGAGCTCCGCGAGCTCGGGGGAGTCCTGGGCGCCGCCCAGCAACGCCTCGATGTCGAAGTCCTCCGGGACCTCTGACTCGATGTCGCCCGGCAGTCCACCTCCCAGCATGCCCTGAAGCTGGCTGGCCGCGGAGTCCGAGATGGCTGCGACCGAGTGCTGTGAGAAGGTGCCGTCCGCGTTCACGGTGGTGTCGACGGTCGCGCGCACGCAGCCGGTCAAGGCCAGCGCAGCGATGCCCGCGACGGCGCACCAGCGCATGGGCCGCCTCACGGCTGGCGCGGGTCTTCCTGGTCGGCCGGGGTGGTGCCGCGCATGGGATCGTCCGCCTCCGCGGCGGCCTCCGCCTCGCGTGCCGCCTGCTCCAGCTGTGCGGCGGTGGCGTCGGACGCCTCGGCCTGCGCGTCGAGCACCTCGTCAGCACTGGCGACCACGCCGGGCTCGTCGGTCAGCACGGCGCGAGGGTGGGGCGAGCCCGGGGCGGGCTCGAAGTCGGGCGCGGGCGCCGGCTCCGCTGGAGCGGTCGAGCCGTGCTGCGTGAGCATCCCCGCCTCAGCCTCCGCGATCGCCGACGCCTCGGATGCGGGGCCCTTGCGGCTCGTGGACGTGATCAGCACCACGGCGATGCCGATCCCGATTCCCATGACGACGAACACGGCGATGACGATCCACAGCGTGATGGTGCTCATGGCATCACTGTCCCACATCGGCTTGGATGTGACGCGGTTTCCGCTCCCCGTGCGCGCGTACCCTTGCGGTATGCCCGCCGAGTTCCTCGTCACCGCGACGGGCGGCATCCGTGACGTCGCGCTGGCGCTCACGGTGGGCGGGCTCGTCGCGATGGCAGCCATGCTGCCCGCCGGTCACCCTGCCGCTTCGCGAGCCGCGTCCGTGGCGCGCTGGGCGTCCGTGGTGTGGGCGGCATCGGCCGTCGTCTTCCTGTTCGCCTCCTACGCGAACATTCGCGGTGACGGCGTTCCTCCGGAGCGGTTCGTCGAGGAGGTGTGGTCCTTCGCCACCGGCATCGACCTGGGCCAGGCGTACGCGCAGATGGCGCTCGCGGCCGTCGTGGTGTCCGTGCTGGCGTCCGTGGTGCGCACACCCGTGGCCGCCGCGTGGTCCCTGGCACCCGTGGTGTGGGCGCTCGGCTGGCAGGCGCAGACGGGGCACGCCGCCGGGGCGACGGATCACCATCTGGCCACCTCGGCGATGTTCATCCATCTCGCGGCCTCCGCGCTGTGGCTGGGCGTGATCGCCACGCTGCTGCTCATGCGCGGGCCCTTGGGCGCGGACGCCAAGGCGGCGGTGCGGCGAGGCTCCCGCATCTCGCTGTGGGCCGCCGTCGCCATCATCGTGTCCGGCGCCGCGAACGCCTGGATCCGGCTCGCCTCGCCCGCAGAGTTGGTGACCACGGGCTACGGGCGACTGCTGCTGCTCAAGATCGCCCTGATGAGCGTCGCGATCGCGCTGGCCGCGTGGCACCGCCGCACGGCACTGCCCCGGTTGTCCGAGCTGCACGTCCGTGAGCGGTTCTGGCGGGTGATGATGGTCGACGTGGGCGCACTGGTGGCCGTGGTGATGGTCGCCGTGGTGCTGTCAGGCACTGCGCCGCCCCTCCCGATCGAGCCCCTCGAGGACCCCACCCCGGCCTACTACCTCACGGGCTACGCGCTGCCGCCGGCGCCGTCGTTCCTCACCTGGATCCTGCTGTGGCGGCTCGAGATCATCACGGCGTTCGCGGTGGGCGCCGCAGCGGTCATGTACCTCGTGTGGGCCACTCGGCTGCGGCGCCGTGGGGACTCGTGGCCCTGGTACCGCACCGCGTCCTTCCTGCTCGGGATCGCGGCGATGGTGTGGATCACGCAGGGTGCTCCCACCATCTACGGGATGGTGACCTTCAGCGGACACATGGTGGAGCACATGCTGCTGGTGATGGTGGCGCCCCTTCCGTTGGCACTGGGCGCGCCGGTGACGCTCGCGCTGCGCGCCCTGCCGGCGCGCAAGGACGGCTCCCGCGGCCCGCGCGAGTACCTCCGCGGCGTGCTGGAGTCACGGCTGCTGCGCTTCCTGTCCAACCCGGTGGTCGCCGCAGTCAACTTCGCGGGCTCGCTGGTGGTGTTCTACTACTCGCCACTGTTCGAGTTCGCGCTGCGCAACCACGTGGGCCACCTCGCGATGGTGGCGCACTTCACGCTGGTGGGCTATCTGTTCGCCAACGCGCTCGTGGGCATCGACCCGGGACCCAACCGTCCCCGCTACCCGCTGCGCATCGTGCTGCTGTTCGCGACCATGGCCTTCCACGCCTTCTTTGGCGTCTCGCTGATGATGTCCGAGGTGCTGCTGGCGCCCACGTGGTTCGGTCTCATGGGTCGCGACTGGGGGCCGGATGCGATCACGGACCAGCAGTACGGCGGGTCGCTCGCGTGGGGGATCGGCGAGCTGCCGGTGGTGCTGCTCGCGATCGGGGTGGTGCTCGCGTGGCGCCGCTCCGACGAGAAGGAGTCGCGCCGCAAGGACCGCCAGGCGGATCGCGACGACGACGCGGAGCTGCGCGCCTACAACGCGATGCTGTCGCAGGTGGCGGAGCGGGACCGCCAGGGCTGAATCCCCAGGGTTTTCCACAACCCCTGTTCTCCACAGATTTTGTCCACAGCCATGTGAAGTTCGGGTAAACAGCCAGCATTATCGGTGGATAACCCTGTGGGGAAAAAGTGGACAGAAAAAAGTGCCCTCCCGGGCTTGCGCGCCTCCGGAGACGCGAGTACGACTAGTCCCATCGGAACTTCGGTTCCACCGCCTCGGGAAGGTCCACGGACCGGAACGGGGGCCGGCGCCGGGTGGCGTGCGGTTCGGGTCATCCGAGCCATACTCCCTGGTATACCGGCAGGTGGGTCGCCGAACGACCGGATGCGTCGGACAACGTGAGCTCACGTCGTCGGGGACCGTCCCACGGGGCGGTCTGCGGCGAACTGTGGGTGACGGCACAGGGGCTCGCGGCCCGTCGCATCGGCCAAGAGGTCACCGCCCACGGGCGGTGTCGCCGCATCGTCAATCGCGGCCGTCGCGGTCGGGGAGTTTTCCCCAGGCTGCGAGAACTCTTCGGTCATGGCAAGGCCCCCCGCACGCTTACTGCGGGGGGCCTTCGCCTTGCCCGGCCCCGAAGGAGCCGTTATCCACACGGTAGGTGCCTCTCCCCCGGGCGCGTGGAAGCGACACGCCCCACGGTCTGCAGCCCGCGCCGAATGTCTACGCGTGAGCGAGGGCGGCCGGCGGTACGTTGTGAGCAGGAGGGACCACACCCTCGCAAGGAGGTGCCATGTCCAACCCTGACAAGCCGGAGCAGCCCGGCGCGGCCGCGCCCGGTGCGCAGTCGCCAGCGGCTGATGGTCCGGCCGCGTCGCCCTGGGAGGCGATCATCGGCCAGCCCGTCCACGAGTCACCGGCGCAGCCCTCGGAGGAGACCCCCGGCGCCACCACCGACGCAGCTCCCGAGGCGACGGCGGAAGCGCCCGTCGTGGAGCCAGCACCCGAGCCTGCGCCGGCGCCCGCATCGGCGGATCCCGCCCCCACCGAGGTGATCGACCCCGTCCAGGACGCACCGGACGCGCAGGACCACGAAGCGACACAGGTGTTGGATCCCGTGGTTCTGGCGGGCACCGCCAGCGACACCGATGGCGTTGAGCGGCCTTCCGGCGTCGAGGAGCCTCAGGCCGAGCCCGTCGGCGAGCCCGACCGCGACTGGATGGGCGTCACGGCGTTCATCACCGGCGCACTCCTGCTCAGCCCTGTCGCGATCATCCTTGGTCACCTGGGTCTCGGCGCGGCCAAGAGGGGCCGTGCGCGCCACCGCAGCTTTGCGATCGCCGGGCTGGTGCTGGGCTACCTGGGACTGATCGCCACCGTCGCCGGCGTGTACCTGCTGCTCACGCAGACCACCTCGCCCGAGGCGATCGATGCCCAGGCGCAGCAGGACGTGACCGCCGTGGGCGCGGCTGCCGCCACGCACGCAGTCGAGACGGGCGCGCTTCCCGACGTCGAGCAGGTCGACGCCGGCTACAGCGTCGCCGGCGAGACCATCGCACCGCATCTGGAGACGCAGCACGCGCTCACCTTCACCGGCACGACGGCCACCGACTGGTGCCTGGAGATCACCTACGCGGGGGGCAATCAGACCGCGATGTCGTACACCGCGACGGGCGGCATGGCGCAGGGAGCCTGCTCCGCGGAGTAGGCCTCAGCCCTCGAGAGTGACGCCGTCCGCGACGGTGCCCGGCACGTCGGCGTCCTCCAGCGAGGCGTTGCCGGTGACCACGACATCGGCACCGAAGGTCCAGTCGCCCTTGACGGTCAGGGACTGCGCCGCGCGCAGCGACGGTGCACCCGCCGGGAACCGGGCGTCGAAGCCCGTCATGGTCTTGTAGAAGCGCGAGTCGAGGTCCACCAGCGGCGCTGCGTCCACGTCGAGACGCAGTGCGCCGTCCTCGTCGAGCCGGTAGGCGTCCGAGCGCAGCGTGAGCAGATCGTTGGTGGTCTTGACGGGCAGGAACCGGTCGCGGCCCACCACGATGGCGGTGGCGCCCTCGAAGACCTCGATCGCCGCGCCCATCGCGGACTCCACCTGATAGACCTCCGGCGAGCTGGGGTCCGTGGGGTCCACCGTCTTGGTGTTGCGGATCAAAGGAAGGCCCAGCACCGCGCCGCGCTCGGTGAGCGCTGCGTGCAGCTTCTCGAGGTCCCACCACAGGTTGTTGGTGTGGAAGAACGGGTGGTGGTGCTCGTCCGTGAAGTAGTGCATCTCCTCGGGCGCCGTCTGGGCGGTGTCGCGCAGGATGAGCTGACCGTCGGATTTGCGCACGGCGAGGTGGCCGCCCTTGCGGTCCGCCGCGGTGCGGTGGCACAGCTCCGCGGCGTAGGGAGCGCCGGAGGCCGCGAACCAGCCGGCGATGCGGGCGCTCGGCACGGCGCCCAGGTTGTCCGAGTTCGAGGCGCTGGCGTAGCGGAATCCGGCGTCGAGCAGGCGCTCGAGCACTCCCGAGGCCAACAGGGCCGTGTAGATGTCGCCGTGGCCGGGAGGGCACCATTCGAGGGACGGATCCGCGGGCCACTCGACGGGGGTGAGGTCGTCCACGCGCAGCTTGGGCTCACGGTTCTGGAGGAAGTCCAGCGGCAGCCCCTCGATCGCGATGTCGGGGTGCTTCGCGAGGGCGGCGAGCGAGTCCTCCTGGGTGCGGAAGGAGTTCATCAGCACCAGCGGCAGGCGGGCGCCCGTGGCCTCGCGCGCCGTGCGTACCTGGCCGGCGATGAGATCCAGGAAGGTGCTGTCGCCGCGCACGGGCAGCAGCGACTTGGCGCGGTCCATGCCCATCGAGGTGCCCAGTCCGCCATTGAGCTTGATGATGGCGGTCTTGGCGAGCGCCTCGCGAGCGGCGTCCTCATCCACGTCCACGTCCGCCAGGTGGTCGGGGTCAGTCAGCGGCTCGATGGTGTCCTCGCGGATCAGGCCGGTCGCGCCGGCCTCGAGCTCGCCGTAGTAGTGCGTGAAGACGTCGATCGCGGCGGGGGTGACGCCCCCTTCGCGCATCTTCTGCTGGGCCTGGGCAAGTCCTTCAGCGCTCATGGCCACAGCCTAGGGGATGGCCCTCTGGGCTGGGACCGGTCACAGTCGCGACCGAAGGTGAAAACTTGGTGGCGTGAGGTGAAGGGAGGGGGCGCTCTGCGCGGACGTTCGAGGAAGAGCGGGTGACGGGAATCGAACCCGCGCTATCAGCTTGGGAAGCTGAAGTTCTACCATTGAACTACACCCGCGCGCACCGCCTCAGGCGGTGCAGGCCACCATACTAGCCGCGCTCGGCGCTCGCCTCAGAATCGGCCAGCTCGGCTCGGTGACCCAGCTCCTCGAGCCACCGCACCAGCTGGCGATGCACGGCATCCGCGCCATGCAGCCTGCCGCGCGGGTCCACCAGGTCCCGGCCGATGCGCCACTCGGCTGGGTAGACGAGAAGCGGCTGGGTCTGCCAGCCGCCCACGCCGCCGTGGCAGCCCACGAGCTCCTCGAACGCGGCGACCTCGTCCAGTACGGGGTCGTAGATGGAGTTGACGTAGATGTCCGGAGCGTCGGGGAAGGCCGATGCGCGGGCGAAGTCCGAGGCTGCCTGCTCGGGGTAGCCGGCGAGGGGATCGGAGCCGGTCACCACGCCGGTGTGGAGTTCGCGGCTGCCGTTCCTGCCGATCGCCACCGGGCCATCGGCGGTCCGCACCACCGCGAACGCGATCACGTCATGCCCGGCGAGCGCGCCCACGAGTCCCGGATGCAGCTGCTCGATCTCAGTGAGCTCCAGCCCGTGATCCTGATCCGTGAACCAGATCCCGCCCAGGTTGCCGGAGCCCACGACGGCCAGCGACGGCTCGGTGGAGCCGGGAGCGACCGGTACGGCATCGACGTCCCGCGCATCGTCCCTCTGGTCGGAGCGTGCGATGGCGCGCTGAGCAGCGCGTGCGGATCGCGATCCTTCCCCGGCGAGCTCGCGCACCAGCAGCTCGGCCGGCGCACCGGCGCCCTCGCGGTCACGGCCCACATCGACGGCACGCCCGCCCGTGTGCGCCGCGACGAAGGCCTCGAGGGAGACACCGGAGCGCTGCAGGAAGGTGGAGCCCTGGCTCTGGCCGTGGTCGGAGACCAGCACGATGTCGTAGTCGCGGGCCGCGAGGCCGGACGCGGCGAAACGCTCGAGGGTGCCCACCACCCCATCGAGCCCATAGAGCGACGCGAGCGACTCGGGGCGAGTCACCCCGGCGTGGTGGGCGATCTCGTCGTAGTCGACGAAGTCCACGTACACGGACTTGGCCCCGCGGCTCATCTGCTCGACCACGAGCGACAGGTTGAGGTCGCGCAGCATCACGTTGGTCACGCCTCGCAGCAGCACATACGCGCCGCCGCGATGGACGCGCGGCTGCACGTCGCGCCGCTCCTGGCGCCACGCCTGCGCGAGCTCCTTGAGCATCTCTCCCACGGTGAGCACCAGCGCGCGGGAGAAGCCCGCGGGGTGCGCGAAGAACGTCGAGTACGAGTGGGACGAGTTCACGGCACGGCCTGCTCTGCCCAGAGCGCTCATGGTCAGGTAGGAGCGCGTCGCGTCGCCGGAGAACAGGTTCGAGATCGACACGCCGTCATCCGCGAGCAGTCCACGGCCGTTGGACACGCGCGCCTCGATCACCGCCGCATCGGCCGGGCGGTTGGCGACCAGCAGCCGGCCCAGCTCGCGGTCCCACCAGCGGAAGGCCGGGATGTTCTCGTTGCCCCCATGCAGGATGCCCGCCTGCGACACGGGCGTGGTGGACGGCACGCGAGCCGTCCACCCGGTCCACGTGTGGGACCCGGAGCGGATCCAGCGGGAGATGGTGGGAAGGTTGCCAGCGCGCATCTGCTCCTCGAGCAGCGGCGCCGGGACGCCGTCGAGCTGGACGAAGATGACCCCCCGCTGGCCGTCCTCCGGGCGCTCCGAGGGATCCAGCGCCATGCGCGACGCGTGGACGAGCAGGTAGTCGTCCGTGCCCACGGAGAAGGCCCACGAGAGCACCGCGGTCAGGATCGCGAACACCCACGAGGCGAACAGGGCCCACCACACGGACGCGACCTCGATGCCGGGCGACCACCACAGCGCCAGCCCCAGAGTGACCGCCTGCGCGAACAGCGCCATCGCGAGCGCGCCCACCCATCCGAACCTGCCGGCCACGAACAGCGTGGCCGGCTGCAGCGCCCACGTCACGATCGCGACGGCGACGGCGGCAAGCACCACCGAGTACCAGGCATCCGCGCTCACGCCGGGTGTGACCCAGATGGTGAGCCCCAGCACCGCCACCTGCGCGAGAACCTCGGCGGCTCGTCGCCACGGCCCGCGCGTGGTCCGGGAGACGCTGCGGCCGATGCGCCGCTCGCGCTCCGACTGGAACCAGCGCCGGGCGGGTGCGTCCCACGCGAAGAACACCAGCACCGTGTTCAGCACCACGAGCGCGGCCGTCAGCGTGCCGTCCTCCTGGCGTCCGCTCAGGGCGTCGTAGGCCGCGGAGAGCAGCCCGAACGCCAGCACCACGGTGAGGATCACGCGCGCGCCGTTGCGACGCCGCGCGAGCGCGACCGCGACGCCCACCTGGGCCGCGCCCAGGACCGCGAACACCACCCCCACGGCCACCACATCGGCCGTCTGAGCCACTGGCTCCTCCGCGAACGCGAGCGCGGCGAGGATGAGCAGGCCGAGTGCGAGCACCAGCAGCCCGCCCAGGGCGGTGAGGATGATGAGAGCGGTGACGCTGAGCGGCCTGCGCCGCGCATCACCGGTCATGGCTCACCCGCTCAGACGTCGCGCGCGGTGAGGGAGAAGGACGCGGTGCGGGTCTCTCCCGGCTGCACCAGGAACACGCCCGCGCCGGCCACTCCGTCCGCGTCGAGGTTGAAGGCGTCGTTCGCGTTGGAGACCGGCTCGAACGCGAAGAAGTCCCGGCCCTCAGGGATGTACAGCACGGCGTGCTCGATCAGCGGGTCCGCGTGCCAGTCCAGCGCCAGTGCGCCCGGCCACTCGATCGTGGCCAGTCGCTCCCCGCGCCGGCCCGCGAAGCAGTCGTCTACGAACGCGTGGCCCAGCTCGCGCGCCTCACGGAAGTCCGCGTCCGGCCGGATCTGCCCGGCCTCGCCACCGGGCAGGCAGTCGACCAGCTCGTAGGCCTTGTCCATCTCGACCTGCAGTCGAGCATCGGCGCTGCCCGCGACCTGACGCAGAAAGTACGGGTGGTGACCGAATCCCGCGGGGAAGGTTTCGTGGTCCGTGTTCTCGACGCCGTACGTCCACGTGAAGCGGTCGCCGTCGAGCGCGAACGTGAAGCGCGCGGTGAAGGTCCAGGGCCAGTTCACGCCGTAGACGTCGCGGGACGCGAACTCCAGGACCGCACGCGTGTCCGAGGCCTCCGCGACCGTCCACGGGTAGTCCTTGCCCGCGCCGTGGATGGCGGTCCCGTCGGGGAAGTTGACGCGCAGCTGGTACTCGCGGCCCGCCCAGCGCAGCAGGCCGGAGCGGATGCGGTTGGACCACGGCACCAGAGGGTAGGACGCGGTGTGCGCGGCGACGGTCAGGTCGCTGTCCGGCGTGGGACGCATCACGTCCTGCCACTCGTCACCGATGCGCAGCTGGCCGAATGCGACGGACCCTCCGGTCTCCGGCACCAGGCCCACGCGCCAGCGCTCGTTCTGCAGCGTCAGGATCTCAGGCATGGAGCCATTGTGGCGCATGGGCACGTCGGCGCGCCCCGGCGGCGCGACCGGGCCACACTGTCACCGTGGGCAGCATGCGGACACTGGCAGGCGCGGTCGCTGTGGTGGCGGCAGTCGCCTCATGCTCGCTGGCGCCGGACCCCCCTGCCTCCAGCTCCGCCGACGGCCCGTCGCCACCACCGGTGTCCACGAATGGCGGGGTGGCCTTCCCCCGCACCCTGCAGGCCGATCGCATGGTCGAGGTCCAGGTGGAGACACCCGGCGACGAGCGGGGGATCGTGACGGCGGCCTCGCTGACCTCCCCGTACTTTGGGCCATCCGGGACCGTGCCCACCAACGTGCTGCTCGAGCCCGGGTGGGTCTCGCGGGTGCGCGTGCCGCTGGGTCCGGCGCTCTGCCCCGCCGGAAGCGGCGACTCCGTCGCCACGGTGCAGGTGAGGGCCTACGAGGGCGAGGTGCTCGCGGACCGGGACGTCACGCTCGACGATGCGGTGCTGGCGGACATCAATGCCGTCGAGTGTCGCCAGCGCATCGCCACGGACGCCGCCGCGCCATCCTTCTCCGGGCAGCTGGACACCGTGGCGGACGCGCTCGAGACCCAGGTGGTGCTCTCCCGTGGTGCGTCCGCAGAGCCTGCCCGCCTGGTCTCACTGTCCGGCAACGTCATCTTCTCGCTCGAGCCGGCACCGGAAGCGCTGCCGGTGACCCTCGAGTCGAGCGAGTCGAGTGCGACCGTGCCGGTGACCATCACGGCCACGCGCTGCGATGCGCATGCGTTCGCGGAGTCCAAGAAGACGTTCGTGTTCACCGCGACGTACGAGGTCGCGGGCGAGCGCATCACCGTCGAGTACCTCGCGACCGGTGCGACGCGGGAGGCGCTGCAGGCGCTGTTCGACGCGTGCGGGGAGGGCAGCGAATCCGACGGGATCGGCGGACAGTGATCACCCTCGGTCCAATCCGCAGGCGCCGCGGCCGCGAACACTGCTCAGGTGCGACACACGCGCCACGTTGACGCTGAGGGGCGGACATCATGAGCGGTTCGAGCACGACACAGGGCAGGGGCCAGGCCACGGCACAGGTCGCGGGCCAGAACGAGGAGTCGAAGAGCAGCCGGTGGGACACCCGCCGCTACATGGTGCTCAGGGGCGCCATCGGCGGCCTGGCGGCAGGCGTGCTGTTCGGTCTGCTGCAGATGTGGTTCCTGGCGGACGCGCAGTTGCCGGCGGACACGATCATCCACATGATCGCCACCATCGTGCAGCCCGACGAGTACTTCGCCACCGGTCAGACCAGTCTGGCGGTGGGATGGGCGGTCCACGTGGGTCTGTCGATCACGTACGGCGCGATCTTTGGCCTGCTGGCCTCCGAGTTCGAGTCCAACGTCACCCGTGTGTGGACCGCATGCCTGTACGGCGCCTTCATCTACATGCTCAACTTCCTGGTGCTCGCGCCCCTGCTGTACCCGGTGTTCGTCGAGGCCAACCAGCCGTTCGAGGGCACCGTGCACGTGGTCTACGGCGCACTGCTGATCCCGTTCGTGGTGCGCTGGTCCGGACGTCGCGTCACCAGCGGCCCGGCGCTGCCTCCCATCGCTCTCGCGTACGAGAACCGCCGCACGTCGCCCGCACCGGTCGCCTCGGCCGTGCCGACCACCACGTTCGACCCTGCAGCGCTCCGCTAAAGCGCGCATCGGCCCTGCTAGAGGGCCGATGCGACGGCCGGGCGGGAATACGGGGGCCAGCGCGGCCGTTGGCG
The DNA here is from genome assembly GCF_016862815.1 of Demequina activiva. Taxonomy (GTDB): domain Bacteria; phylum Actinomycetota; class Actinomycetes; order Actinomycetales; family Demequinaceae; genus Demequina; species Demequina activiva. The sequence goes on from NZ_BONR01000007.1 coordinate 25,537, forward strand.
AGGGTGCAGGCGACGCCTGGGGATGGCCCCCAGCGCTCACGCGCTCACGGCGACGCCGCCACAGAGGAGGAGCAAGGCCATGGCTATTGGTTCCGGCATTTTCTTGATCGCGGTGGGCGCGATTCTTGCGTTCGCCCTCAACGAGAGCGTTGACGCCGTCAACCTGTACCTCGTGGGGTGGATCCTCATGGGAGCGGGCGTGCTCGCGGTGATCATCTCGCTCGTCGTGAACGCTCAGAACCGCAAGCGCACCACGGTGACCGAGTCGCGCACCACGGAGCCCCGCCAGGCTCCCGCACCGCAGCAGCAGGGCACCGTCACGCAGCGCACCGAGGAGTCCGGCGGCACCCCGCCGCCCGCCTGACAGACCGTGATGGCAGGCTCGAGGGCCGCGTTCCCGTCCAGGGAGCGCGGCCCTCGGCGTGCCCGGGGCTATGTCTGGTTGGTGACGTCCTCGATCTGCTGGGCGCGCAGTCGCAGCAGGGCGTCCTCGCGCTCCGTGGGCCGGTGCGGATAGCTGAACTCCAGCAGCGGGCGGTGGCGGTGCGCCGTGACCTCGAGGTTCCAGTACCGCACAGACCATGCGACGGCGCCTCCTGCCACGAGGATGGACGCGATCGCACCGGCGCCGATGGCCCATCGCGGCCCCACATGCTCCCCGACCCAGCCGATGAGCGGGCTGCCCAACGGCGTGGTGCCCATGAGCACCACCGAGTACAGCGCCATCACGCGTCCCCGGACGTGAGCCGGGGTGGTGGTCTGGATGAACGCGTTCGCGCTGGTCAGCATGGTGAGTGCGGAGAACCCCACCGCCGTGGAGGAGATCAGGTACAGCGTGAACGTGGGCATCGAGGCCATCACCGCGCTGGAGATGCCGAACAGCATCGCGGCGCCCAGGATGAGCCGCAGCCGCACCTCGCTGCGACGCGCCGCCAGCAGAGCGCCGGACAGCGAGCCGATGGCGAGCACGGAGCCGATGATCCCGTACTCCTCCGCGCCGCGCCCGAACTCCACGCGCGCCATCATCGCGCTGGTGAGCTGGAAGTTCAGGCCCAGCATCGCGACCGTCGAGACCACGATCATCACCACCACGAGCTCCGGCCGGCCGCGCACGTAGCGCAGGCCCTCCTTGATCTGCCCTGGCGAGCGGGGCGCGCGCGTGAACGGCGTGAGCTCGCCCGTGCGCATCAGCAGCAGCGCGACGATGGTCGCCACGAACGTGAGGCCGTTGATGATGAACACCCAGCCGCTGCCGATCCCGGCGACGGCGAAGCCGGCCAGCGCCGGGCCTATCAGCCGCGCGGCGTTGAAGGACGCGCTGTTGAGGCCCACGGCGTTGGGCAGTGAGTCCTGCGGCACCAGCGCGCTCACGAACGTCTGCCGCACCGGCATGTCGAACGCGGAGACCACGCCCAGCGCGAACGCGAAGGCGTACATGTGCCACAGCTCCACGTGACCCAGCAGCACGAGTGCTCCCAGCGAGACGCCCAGGACCGCGGAGGAGGCCTGGGTGACCATGAGCAGCCGCCGGGGTTCGATGCGGTCCGCGAGCACGCCTGCGAACGGACCGAAGATCAGGAACGGCAGGAACTGCAGGGCCGTGACCACTCCCACGGCGACGCCGGAGTCCGCGGTGAGGACGGTCAGCACCACCCAGTCCTGGGCCACCCGCTGCATCCAGGTGCCCACGTTGGAGACCAGTGCACCGGCGAACCACAGCCGGTAGTTGAAGAAGCCCAGCGACGCGAAGGTGCGACTGCGGGGACGGGGCATGTCTCCAACCTACGCCGATCCGGACCCCCTCCCGTCTCCAGAATTTGGCACCATTTTCATCGTTTCCAGGCGTTCGTGAGGAAGGATCCTCCACGCCAGCATCGCGACGGCGGCCGATGCGTGGGGCGCTGGGGTGCCCGCGCATCGGCTGGTCGGGGTGTGTCCGCCCTGGTGGAGCGTTCTTCATCTTTTCTCGCCGCAGGCGATGAAAATGGTGCCAAATTCTGGAGAGTTGGTGGGATCTCAGGACTTTGCGCTCACGGCGTCACGATCACCTTGCCTCGCGCGTGCTTGGAGGCCACACGTGCCATGGCCTCGGACCCGCGCTCGAGCGGCATCACCGAGTCCACGAGCGGTGCGATGGTGCCCTCAGAGAGCAGCTGGCCGATGGCCTGGAGCTTGGCCGTCGACGGTGCCGAGTAGAACGCGCGGTAGCGCCGGCGCAGCAGCAGGTGTCGCGTGTACGCCTTCACGACGCGCGCGAGCGCTCCGCCGTCGGGGCCGTCCAGACCGCTGTTGGGCAGCACCACGCCCGTGGGGGTGGTGAGACGCAGCAGGGATGCCATGGGATCCGCTCCCACGTTGTCGAAGACGAGGTCGAACCACGCGGGCAGGTCCGTGACGGCCTCCTGCGTGTAGTCCACGACCGCGTCCGCTCCCAGCGCCCTCACCGCGTCCGCATTGCGTCCCGAGCACACGGCGGTGACGTGCGCGCCGGCGGCCTTGGCGATCTGCACCGCGAAGGATCCGATTCCGCCGGACGCCCCGACGATCAGCACGCGCTTGCCGGCGCCGTCGACGCCCTCGCCCAGCCCGCCGGCCGTCAGGCCGTCGCGCGCGGCGAGCGCCGCCATCACGCTCGCTGCGGCATCGGCCGCCGTCACGCCGTTAGGGATGCGCGCGATCCGATCCTGCGCGGCTGTCGCGAAGTGTGCGAGGGAGCCGCTGGCGGCCTCGCCGAAGACGCGATCGCCGGTCCGCCAGTGCGTGACCTTGTGGCCCACCGCCACCACGGTGCCGGCGACGTCGGATCCCCGCACGCCCACCTTGGGCCGGGTGAGGCCCATGCTGAGTCGCACCAGGGCCGGCCGCCCCCTCATGAGGAACACGTCCGCCGGGTTGAGCGCCGCCGCCTCGACGCGGATGAGCACCTGGTCGGGGCCCGGGGATGGGAGCTCGATCTGCTCGGGAGCGAGGACGTCGGCCTCGCCGTAGTGGCTCTGCGTCACTGCGGTCATCGTGTCAGGGAGGGTGTGCGCGGTCATCTCTGTCTCCTGCTTCATGGTGTGCTCCATCTCCTGTGCCGCGCTCACGCTGCGGCCTTGACGGGGGTGCGGGTGGGGGCCGTCACCGTGCGGGGACGGATGCCGACGATGAGCAGGTAGCCGATCATCCAGAACTCCGCGACCGTCGCGGGATAGGCGAGGCCCTCGGCGAGCCACGTGGGAGCGTTCGCCACGCCGTTGCCGAGCAGCCCCGACAGCACATAGCCCACGCCACCCGCGACCAGCAGCCAGCCCAGCACCACGGGGAAGCGTCGCGTGGTGATCGCAGCCCACCCCATGGGAATCAGCCACAGTCCGAAGAAGATGGTGCCCATGGCCCAGGAGGACTCGCTCAGGGTGGCCAGGACGCTGACGGTGCCCGCAGCATCGGCGCCTTCCACGAGCGATGGGTCCCCGGCGATGGTGACCGCGGTGATCATGAAGGCGCCGGACGCCATGATGGCCGCCGCGTTCATGAGGCCGAAGGTCGCGACGGCGAACCCGGCGACGGGGCGCACGTCCCGCAGGAGTCGGTAGAACCAGATCGCGGCGAGCGCTTGGGTGATCACGATGCCCATCTCGAGGGCGACCACGGTGTGCGCGAGCGCCTGCTGATCGGCGAGGTTCGCGAGGGTCTGCGCAGGGCTGTCGGTGAACAGCTGTGGACGGAGCACCAGGAAGCCCAGCATCCCGGTGATGCCGAGCCCGAGGTACGCGGCGCCGGCGCCGCGAGCGGTCCGGACGGTGTCAGTGGTGGTCATGGTCTCTCCTTTGCCTGCACCCGAATCTGGGTGCACTGAGTAGAGGTCACCTGCGGTGACCGCTGTGAGGGTGTGCTGCGCCCGGCCGTGTGGACGGCCGATGCACGAGTTCAGTCGGGGCGCGGGCGTCAGGCCGGCGCTGGGCGACTACGCCTGGTCCTCCTCGGGGTACTGGAAGACGTCATCGAGCGGGACGGCGAACGCCCGCGCGATCTGGAAGGCCATCTCGAGGGACGGCGAGTAGCGTCCCTGCTCGATGGCGATGACCGTCTGGCGGGTGACGCCGATGCGCTCCGCGAGATCGGCCTGCGTCATCTCCCCGTGCGCGAACCGCAGCGCTCGGATGGAGTTGGTGACCTTGGTCTTGGGCATGGTCAGAGTCCGTTCCGATACGCCCGGATCTTGATGCCCGCGGCGAGCATCCCGGTGAGGATGCCGGACAGGAACAGCGTGTTGGCGACCCAGAACGGCTCCGCGCCCACCATCAGCAGGATGATCGCGGCCAGGCCGCCGAATCCCGAGAGCTGGTAGGCCCTGGCATCGCCGAGCAGTTCGATCTGCTTGTCGCGGACGTCGCCCTCCTCGAGCTCCGCGGTCTCACCGCGGGCCTCGGCGGCAATCGCGGTCGCGATCGACGCTGCGATCGTGCCCAGGATCACCATGCCGATGAGCAGTCCCATCGCCCAGATCATGGGCACCACCCAGCTGACCTCATCCACGGGCATCTCCGCTGCGCGCGTGAGCACCACCGCGAAGTAGACGGCGCCCACGAGCGGGAAGGTGATGAGGGTGGCCCACACGGCGCGTTCGTTGACTGTCACTTGTCCAGCCCTCCGCGGTAGGCGTCGATGGCGACGGCCGCACCGGCGAGTGAGCCCAGCCAGCTGACGATCAGCAGAGTGTTCGCGACCCAGAAGGCGTCGACGTCGAGCGCGAGCATCACGATGGCTGCGAGGACGGCCAGTCCGGTGATGCCGGAGGCGGCGAACTCGGCCTGGACGTCGATGCGCTCGGTGCGCTCGTCGCTGACGCGCTGCCCGCGGTGCTGCGCTCGCATCACCGCGAAGGCGACGGCGTAGAGCGCGCCGCCCAGGCCCACGCACCACAGCATCGGCCCCTGCCAGGCGACCTCCGCCAGCGGCAGGCCGTCCGTGACGGCGCGCGCAACGAGGATGGTCAGGTAGGTGAGCATGGCGACGATGCTGATCGCGGTGCCCACGAGGGTGTGGCGCTGAGAGAACTCCATGGTGCTCACGCTCCCCGGGCGTAGATGACGGACTTGGCGATCACGCCGAACACGGCGGCGATCGCGAAGGCCAGGAACAGGGTGTTGGTGATCCAGAACGCGTCGAGGCCGGCCATGCCCAGCGCCAGCGGGATCGCGGCCAGCACGGAGAACACGTAGAAGGTGAGGGCGTCGCCGCGACGCGTGACCTCACGGTCGCGCTCGTCGCTGAGGCGGTCCTTGGGGCGGCGGCCATACGCCATGCCGCGTCCCAACGAGTGGATGATGAACGAGGCCAGCAGGGTCCACAGCAGCGCCGGGACGTAGGTGACGTCCTGGGGCGCGGTGTCCTGCAGCTGCACCGCCAGCCACACGGCGTAGGCGAGCGTGGTGACCAGGGCGGCGAAGCCGTACGCCCACTGGGTCTTCTGCTCGAAGGTCATGCCCGTCTCCGATGTTAAGAGTTCTTGACATGGATGAATGTAAGGCAGCGGTGACACCGTGTCAAGAGTTCTTGACATCGTGCGCGGCGGTGCGGCGGTGGCTGCGGGGCAGGAGTGGTGCTGAGGGGGTGTCGTGGGACGTTGGGATGGGCGCCATGAAGCGGGCAAGGTTGGCCCTCGTGGTGGCGGTTGGTTCGTTCGTGTCGTTCTGTTCGCTTGGGGTCGAGTCCGGTGGGCTAGCGTGGCGGGGTGGGAGCGAGGA